>CP175779.1:0-2437616 GCA_046097355.1 Corynebacterium tuberculostearicum | reverse complement strand
AACTGTGCTTATTGCCGGGGATCTACGAACTAGAAATGGCTCGGTGGTTTTCCTTTGTTCACTCGCAGATAGCCCGCTTTGGTTCTAGGTTTGGTCACGTGACAGTATCACGGCCTATATAGTATGACGGCTATGTGTGATCGATTAGCCGGTGCGTGTAGAGAGGAAGGGCGGACTCGAACTCCCGGTACTTCCCGCTGAGGGGGTCAGTAAATTCGATGTGGGCTGCGGTGAGATGCATAGGGATGCGCATATCCTCAGCATCCTCGGGATAGATTTCTGGATAGACAGGATCACCCAGGATGGGTATTCCAGCCTGCCACATGTGGAGACGCAATTGATGGGTCTTGCCCGTGGTGGGTTTGAGCGTGTATTTGCCTAATTGGGGCAGGGCGCCGTGGATTTTTTCATACGGTGCGTTATTTATCAGTTCTACTGCGGCCAAAGTGGTAAAAGCATTGGGGCTTCCATCGCCTATACGGCCTTGGATTTCGCCGGGGGTTTTGGTGAGGTGGGAGGCCCACTGTAGGGGCGTCGGAAAGCGGCGGTATTCGGCGATCGCCTGATAGGTCTTTTGTACTTTCTTTTCCGCAAAGAGCGTTTGGTAGGCGCCGCGAACATCACGATGTTTGGTGAATAGCAAAATTCCGGAGGTAAGTCTGTCTAGGCGGTGCGCCGGTGCGAGCTCGTCGTTTCCTGTCATTCGTCGGAGCTGGACTGTAGCTGTCTGTACGATGTGGCGTGCGCGTGGCATGGTTGCCATAAACGGCGGCTTATCGGCGACGAGGATATGTTCATCCTCGAAGAGAATGGGGACGTCGTAAGGCACCGGTGTTTCGGGTGCCGGAATGCGGTAGAAAAAGACGTCCTCGTCGTTGCCTAATATTGAGTCCGGCCGAAGCTTGGTCTGATTGCGTAGGACAACCTCGCCAGAGTCGAAGCGCGCCTGGAGCGCCGAGGCGTCGTCGTCGGGGTGTCGATGGCGTTGTGCCGAAATTACTGCACTAAGAAAATCCCAGGCCGTTATGCCTGCCTCGGGAGTGCGCACGCGGGTTGGATTCAGACCGTCTTTAATCGGCAAAGGCGTGAAACCTTTTCGGCGATGTATTAATGTTTTGTCCATGGATTTTAACTCTCTCATTGAACCGGTTGTTGCCTTTTTCTCTGAAGGTATTGGTGCCGTAATTCGCACCGTCCTGGAGTTTGTGTACACCGTTATGTTCCCGTCGAATTCCGAGGCTGCAACCGTCAACCCTCAAGCCTAATCCGTACTACAATTAAGGTATAACCACCGAAAGGACACATCATGGCTAAGGAAGACATTGTAGTCGTTGCCGTTGACGGTTCGGATGCATCGAAGAATGCAGTACGTTGGGCCGCAAATACGGCTATGAAGCGCGAGACTCCACTGCGGATCGCATCTAGCTACACCATGCCACAGTTCCTGTACGCAGAGGGCATGGTTCCGCCAAAGGAGCTTTTCGACGACTTGCAGGCCGAGACCCTCGAGAAGATCGAGGAAGCTCGCGCCATCGCTCATGAGGTAGCCCCAGAGCTGAAGATTGGTCACACTGTGGCCGAGGGCTCCCCGATCGACATGCTGCTAGAAATGTCGCACGATGTCACCATGATCGTCATGGGCTCCCGCGGCATGGGTGGCCTGTCCGGCATGGTGATGGGCTCTGTCTCCGCTTCGGTTGTATCGCACGCCTCTTGCCCGGTGGTCGTCGTTCGCGAGGATAATCATGTTACGGACTCCACCAAGTACGGCCCTGTCGTCGTTGGTGTGGATGGTTCCGAGGTATCGCAGAAAGCTACTTCTTACGCATTCCGAGAGGCACAGGCCCGTGGTGCTGCTTTGATTGCCGTGCATACTTGGATGGATATGCAGGTGCAGGCTTCCTTGGCGGGTCTGTCGGCCGCCCAGTCCGAGTGGGCTGATATTGAAAAGGAGCAGAGCGAGCTTCTGACCGAGAATCTGAAGGAGCCGCGTGAAGAATACCCAGAGGTTGAGGTAAAGAAGCTCATTACCCGTGACCGTCCAGTGAGCGCTTTGACCGAGGCTGCAGAAGGCGCGCAGCTATTGGTTGTTGGTTCGCACGGTCGTGGCGGCTTTAAAGGCATGCTCTTGGGCTCGACCTCTCGCGCACTGTTGCAGTCCGCACCGTGCCCGATGATGGTTGTCCGTCCGGATGAGGAAGACTAAAAGCTGCTGTTCATAGAGCGCTTCGCCCACAAGGGCGGAGCGCTCTTGTTGTGTGGAGCCGCCTTAGGTAGTGTGCCCTCGTGTACGCTAAGGTATACCCGCTATTTTAGGAGGATTGCATGAATTTGGGTCTGGGGCTTATTAGCTCGATTGTTATTGGTATCATTGCCGGCTGGCTGGCAGAGAAGATTATGAAGCGCGACCACGGCCTGCTGACCAACCTTATTGTTGGTGTGCTGGGTGGCGTCATCGGTGGCATGATTATCCACTTCCTGAATATTGAGGAAGGTGGATGGATCTTCTCCTTGATTGCCGCTACGGGTGGTGCTTGTATCCTGTTGTGGATCGTGGGGCTCATCAAGAAGTAGCCCGAATTTAATTCGCGTACAAACCGGTTTGTCTATAAAGTATAGATGAACCGGCTTTGTCGTTTTAGAGAGGAACCCATGGCAGAGAAGAAGTCGCGCCGTAATCGGCCCAGCCCGCGCAGCCGGCTGCTGGAATCGGCGACCAAGCTTTTTACCACCGAGGGCATTCGCGTTATCGGAATTGACCGCATCCTACGCGAGGCAGATGTGGCTAAAGCTTCTTTGTACTCCTTATTTGGTTCCAAAGACGCGCTCGTTATCGCTTATGTAGAAGCTTTGGATGAGAAGTTCCGCCAAGATTGGGAACAGCGTACCGCGGAGATGACGGATCCGGATCAAAAGATCCTGGCCTTTTTTGATAAGGCGATCGAGGAAGAACCCACGCAGGAATTCCGCGGCTCGCACTTCTTGAATGCCGCCGGAGAGTATCCGCGCCCTGAAACCGAGGCGGAACACGGTATTGTGGCTGCCTGCGTTGAACACCGTAATTGGGTGCATTCCACTCTGACGGCTTTGCTAACTGAGCGCAATGGTTACCCATCGTCCTCGCAGGCGAGCCAGCTGTTGATTCTCTTGGATGGCGGCCGTGCGGGTGCTCGGCTCACCAAGGAGATTGGGCCGCTGCAGACGGCCCGCGACCTGGCTACTCAGATGCTTTCTGCTCCCCCTGCTGATTATTCGATTTAAGGTACTTTCGCGCCTCCATACGTAGCTGGTTGACCCGCTTCTTCTCCTCCTTGGAGAGGGTGGGTTCTTTTTCGCGCTTGCGCCAGCGGCGAATGCTTTCGCGACGCATAGCGTGGACATCCTCAGTAAGCGGGTAGTCGCGGTGCAAAATGATCTCAAAGATAGCGGTTTGGATCAGCGTGAAGAGATAGGCGCAGCCCCAGTAAAGAATGATTGCTACTGGGATAGGTCCGGTTTGGGCTAGGTGCCACAGGAAGAAAGGGATTACCAACAGCAAAAAGCCCATGAGTATGAAGACGCGGCGGTTGACCTTCTGATCAAATTGAGTGGTGCGGAAACTGCGCACGAGGGAAATGACGGAATTAGCCATGGTAAAGGCGATGGCGGCAATGAGGATGGGGTTGATGAGGTCGCCGTGCTCGCGGGCGAAATCCGTCAGCGGAGCGCCGTAGAAGGTGGTTTCGCGGAAGGCCGAAACATCGGAGGCATTCAACATGCCCACGGTGGTGGAGCCGCTCTCAATATTGGACATGCGCAGGAGCACTTGATAAAGGCCGATGAAGGCCGGAATCATGATGAGCGGGGGGACACAACCAGCTGCGGGGTTGTAGTTATAACTCTTCATGAGGTTCTTTTCCTCTTGCATGAGCGCCGCCATCTCCTCGGTGGTGGTGGCGTTATTCATCTGCTTTTTGATGCGGTTATTCTCCGGGCGGATGAGTGCGCCGATACGGGCGGAGCGTACGGAAATCCAGTTCAGGGGAACAACGATGCCGCGCACGGTGATAACCAGCAAGATGATGGAAATCAGCCAGGCCGTAGATTCACCGACGAAGCTGCTGATGAGCCAGTGCCAGAACTTCATGATTCCGGAAACTGGGTACATGAAGACTTCGTACATGCTTAACCTTTCATGGGCAGTATGGTTTAAGGCATGACTAAAGTTCTTGGGGAACTCATGCTAACCATTGGCGTGGTTCTTTTACTCTTTGCATTCTATGAAGCATATTGGACAAATGTAGAATCCGGTCAGCTGCAGGAGGAGGCGAGCGCCCACCTCGAAGAGCAATGGCGAAATCCCCGGCAGAAGCTAGAGCCGGAGTTGGGTGAGGCGTTCGCGCAGCTTTATATTCCCACGTTCGGTTCTGACTACCGCTTCGCCATTATTGAGGGCACTAATGAAGATGACCTGCTGCGCGGCCCGGGCCGCTACGAGGATTCCCAGATGCCGGGAGAGATGGGCAATTTTGCGGTTGCGGGCCACCGCGTGGGCAAAGGAGCTCCCTTTAATGACTTGGGCAAGCTAGAGACCTGCGATGACATCGTGGTGGAGACGCACAAGGAGCGAATTACCTATCGCGTATTGCCCATCGATGGCGAACAGGCGGACTGTTTCAATGGAATTCCGCCGGAGTATTCCCATGTGGCTGGTCGGCATATTACGACGCCTGGCGACGTCTCGGTGACCAACCCCGTGCCAGAGTCGGACGCCGAACCGAGCCGCGAGATCTTGACCTTGACCACGTGCCACCCGCAGTTTTCCAACGCGGAGCGCATGATTGTGCACGCTATGGAAGTGGAAAAAGAGGAGAAATAATGTATCGCGCTTTGTGGAATCTCTTGCCGGGGCCGACGCCGGTGAAGGTTATCTTGGCCATTGCTATTGCGGTGGGAGTCTTCTTCCTACTCATGGAGGTTGTATTCCCGTGGCTGTCGCCGATGATGCCGTACAACGACGTCGCGGTTTAAAGGCCCAAGTTGGCGATCGCTTCGTGGGCGATTTGCTCTGACTTAACGGTTTGTTGTTGGTTGCTCCACACCAGCACCGCGTGCGTGTCCTTCTGTACGGCGTACACGGCGTGCTCATTGACCACGCCCCGGCCGCCTTCCCAGCCGTCGAAGGAGGCCGGTTCAGTGGCGTCGATAGGCGCGGCCCAATCCACTGCGGCGCGGGCGTCGTCGACCGTGGGCATATCGCGCACGATGACGGTGGCCTGTGGCTCGTCCTGGTAGGACCAAAAGACGCAGGCCGGGGTGGGAAAGCGCGTGTCGATGCCCTGCTTGGTCAGGCGCTGGCCGTTGGTTTCTTCGAGCCAGCCGGGGCCGATGTAGGGGCAATCGCTCCAGTCATTGACTTCCGCGGTTTGGGCGACGTTAAACTCCGGTGCCTCCGAAGCCTCCGGAGTGACCGTAGTAGTTGGTGCAGGGGTGGGTGCGGATGAATCGCAGCCGGCGATCCCAAAAGTGGCTAGGGCGAGTAGGGGAAGTAGGCTTTTGCGCATGAGCTCCACAATAGACCGGGATACCGATGCGTTGCGCACCGGCATCCATATCCTGACCGCTGGCCTGCTGGTGGTGGGCATTTTTACCTCCGCGCGGATGCCGCTTTCGCAAGCGATCATCAACCTGCTGCTTTTGGTGGGCTTTGCGGCCGTGTACTTCGCAGGCTCGGTATACGGGGAATATTGGGCCCAGCCTGTGCGCTACCTGTGGTTGTGCATACTCTCGGTGCTGTGGGTTGCGGATCTGTTCGTGGCCCCAGCGGCAATCTATCTGGTCTTCGCCATGTTCTTTTTGTACCTTACGGTGCTGGACATGGCGGCGGGCATCGCGTGCGTCATCGTTGCCTCGATCATCACCGTGGTGGTGCAGATTCCGCAGGGCCTGACCTTCGGCGGTGTCATGGGGCCGGCGGTCTCGGCGCTGGTGACAATAGCGATCACCTACGCCTTCCGGACGCTGTCGCGGATGAATAAAGAGTTGATTGAAACCCGTTCGCAGCTGGCAGCCACGGAGCGCGATGCCGGCATGGTGGCCGAACGTCAGCGCATTGCGCACGAGATTCATGACACCCTTGCCCAGGGGCTGTCTTCCATTCAAATGCTCCTGCATTCGGCGGACCGCGATCTGGATAAGCAGGACGCGGGCAAAGCGCGAGAGCGCATCGAGCTGGCCCGCAGGACGGCCGCGGATAATTTGCACGAAGCGCGGGCAATGATTGCCGCTTTGCAGCCGCCGACTCTCAATGAGGCATCCCTTGAGGCCGCGTTGACCCGTATGGCGGAGAATTTCGGCGCTACCGGAGATATCCACGTCGAGGTGGAATCCGAAGGAGAGGTACAGCAGCTGCCCATGAAGGTAGAGGCGGCGCTGCTGCGGATTGCGCAGGGCGCTGTGGGGAACGTCGTCAAGCATGCAAAGGCAAGCCGCGCCCGGATCACGGTGACCTATGAGGGCGATGAGGTGCGCCTGGATGTGGTGGATAACGGCAAGGGCTTTGATCCGACCGCGGTGGAAAGTACCCCGGCTGGACTGGGGCATATTGGGCTGGCCGCAATTAGGCGCCGCGCCCAGGAGCTAGGTGGGGAGGTCATTATTGAATCCGCGCCGGGGGAGGGCACTGCCGTGTCAGTTAGTATGCCCTTAGGCAACCGGGTAGATTAAACTTTTGGTTGACAATGACATCGATAGGAGGAATGTCGTGATTCGGGTCCTATTGGCAGATGACCACGAAATCGTCCGCCTGGGTCTGCGCTCCGTGCTTGAGGGCGCAGAGGATATCGACGTCGTAGGGGAGGTCGCTACGGCCGAAGCTGCGGTGTCGGCAGCGCAGGCGGGCGGCATCGATGTCATTTTGATGGACCTGCGCTTCGGCGCGGGTGTGGAAGGGACCCGTGTTATGGGCGGAGCGGAGGCAACCGCGCAGATTCGCTCCGCGATGGCCACCCCGCCCAAGGTCCTCGTGGTTACCAACTATGACACTGATGCGGATATCCTCGGCGCTATCGAAGCCGGTGCCGTGGGCTATTTGCTCAAGGATGCACCACCGCACGAGCTGCTGTCCGCAGTGCGCTCGACTGCGGAGGGTGATTCGGCGCTATCTCCCATCGTGGCCGATAGGCTGATGACTCGCGTGCGTACGCCACGCACCTCGCTCACGCCGCGTGAGCTCGAGGTCTTGCAGCTGGTAGCAGCGGGGGCGTCGAACCGACAGATTGGCCAAGACCTCATGCTGTCTGAGGCCACGGTAAAGTCTCACCTTGTGCACATTTATGACAAATTGGGCGTGCGCTCGCGCACCTCCGCTGTGGCGGCAGCACGCGAGCAGGGCGTGCTTTAATTAGCGGCGTTATACGCCTCGATAACGTCCTGCGGGATTTTTCCGCGGTGCGCCACTGGCAGGCCTTGGGTGCGGGCCCATTCGCGGATTTGGCTGGGGTTGGCCCGCTGGGCATCGAGGGCGGGGGCAATGCGGGCGGCGTCCACGTAGGGGGCGAGCAGATTATGGAAATGCCGCGCGTTATCCGTGGAGAGATCGATAAGGTAATTTTGACCGTTTACGCTGAAGCGAACGACTTCTAGTTGGTCTTCAGGGATTAGGGTGTGGTCCAAGTCGTCGTAAAATTGGGTCACTTCACGGCGGGACATATTTCCTCCAATTTTAAAAACTGCACACCAAGCACAGAGAGCATAAACGGTGTTAAAGGGGTAGGGCGGTTAGAAGATTATCAGCAACTTTTTCTGGCCGAAAATACTTTTCCCGAAAAATCCCGGATCTTTATAGAAAATAAATAAACGCCACCACCAAATAGGGGGCGGTGGCGGCGTGTAGCTCTTTTACTGGGCCAGGCGCTGCTGGATTTCCGCAGTAATGGAGTCAATTTCCGAGCTAATGGTCTTGTGAGCGCGGCGGCGCTGCTGCTCGGTCATGAACTCGGCATTATCGATGGCGGAGTCTACTTCTTGTAGGCGGTCACGCACATCGCGCTTGAAGCCGGCTGGAACGTCCGTGTTATCGAGGGAGTTGCGGATGCCGGCGGTGCGGGCCTTGAGCGGCGCACCGTAGCCGGAGAAGGAAGCCATCTGATCCGAGCTCACGCCCGCCTTAGCGGCCTTGCGCTTTTCGCCTTCGGTCTTCAGGCCCACGTAGCCGCGGTAGAGGAGCGGCAGCAGCAGGGGTGCGGCGGTGCGCAGTGCACCGGCATAGCGCTTGACGTTATCGGAGTTAAAGCGGCCGGCCTTGAGCTTGGCTAGCTCATTCTTGGCCATCTTCTCCTCGTGCTTGCGGCGCTTCTTGAGGCCCTTTTCCTCCGACTTAATGAGGTGCTTTTCCTGCTTGGCCAGGAGCTTTTGCTGGCGGCGGCGGTCCTTAGACTGGGCCTTTACCTCTGCCTTGGCGCGGGTCTTGGCGGCCTTTGCCTGTGCGCGTGCTTCTTGGCGGGCCTTTTTAACTTTCTTCAGAATGCTCATTAAATTTCCCTCACGTTTGATCGAGTCTGGATTCAACTTTACCTTGCCGTTCTATTAAGCTCACCCGGTGTGGAGGATGTGGTTGTTGCTTCGGACCTTGTGGGGTGCCGCTACCGCTTAGTACAGCGGCGCGCGCACCCCGAGATGCCGCGTACCCATGCCTCGATTGCCCGGGCGGAGCGCCACGCGGCTGCAGTGGAGGCCGTCATGGAGATGTTTCCCCGCAAGGGCTCTGGCAGGTTTCGCCGCATCGATCTGGAAGGCGATGAGTGGGAGCGCTCCATGCGCACCCTTGAGGCCTTAGCTTCTGGGTATACGCACATCACCAACGCGGTCTTCGCCACCGAGGAGTGGATGGTGCGCGTGGATTTGCTGCTGCGCGAGGGTGATAAGTACACCCCAATTATCGTGTCCAATCACCGTGTGGCCCGCAAGAATGACACCAAGACGACGCCGGCGGTGCCTACCCACCGCTTGGGTTTGAGCGAGCCGCTCGAGGCGCCGTATAAGCTGCGCCATCATGCGGTAGATGGTTACCGCTTAGCGTTTGCCGCCCGTGCTTTGCAGGATCTCGGACTCGATTCCGGCCGGGGTGGGGCCATCGGCCAGGACCGCACGCGGGCATTTTTTACGGAAACAGCCAAGTTTGATCTGGAACGCGCCTGGAATCAGCCGCTTCCTACCGCCCCGGTGCGGGTCAAGGAGTGTGCGAGCTGCCGCTTTTGGTCTTTGTGCGAGCAAGAGCTGGTGGCGGCGGATGATATTTCGCTTTTCCTATCCGGCGACCGCGCTAAGCCTTACCGCGAGCGCGGGATTACTACCGTGCAGGCGCTTATCGACGCCAACCTGGGCGAGCCCTCCCGCCTTGCTGCTGCCTGGCGCGCCGGGGAAGTGTTGCTGCGCCGCGGCGACGTGCACGTTCCGCGCGCGGACGTCGAGGTAGACGTGGATATGGAAGCCTACCTGGACCAAGGCGCGTACCTATGGGGAGCCTGGCACGACGGCAACTACGTTCCGTTCGTTACGTGGGAGCCGTTGGGCGGGCGCGCCGAGGCGGAAAACTTTGCGGCCTTCTGGCGCTGGTTGATGGATGTGCGTGCTAAGGCCCATGCGGAGGGCAAAACCTTTGCTGCATATTGCTACTCGGCCCACGGCGAGAACCACTGGATGCGCATGTCCGCGCAGCGCTTCCGCGAGGTGGATGAGCGGGAGGTAGAAGAGTTTATCTCTTCACCGGAGTGGGTGGATATGTTCGCTCACGTCAAACGATCCTTCGCCGGCCCCTTTGGCCTAGGCCTGAAGGTAGTCGCCCCGGAAGCGGGTTTTACCTGGCCAGAAGAAGACTTCGACGGCGAGGAATCCGTGAACGCGCGCCGCGAGGCGCTAGCTGGTGACCTCGTGGCGCGGCAGCGCTTGCTGGACTATAACTCCGGCGACGTCCAAGCCACCCGCGCGGTCCGCGAGTGGATGGATGCCGGCGCGCCGGGTACTACAGCGCTGTAAATAGGGCGTAGATGACCGCGAGGATCGCTATGCCCGCATAAACCTGGTTCCACTCTGGCCCCGGCTTCGGATCCGGGCCCTCCGCCTTCTTCATCAAGACCTGCTTCTGGGCCTTGACCGCTCGGGCGATGAGCACGGGGTAGACCGCCAGGGGCAGGATGCACAGGAGGGAGGCGACCACCTTAAGCAGGGAAATATCGGTGCCGATCCAGATGAGCAGCCCACCGTTGACGAGGGTGGCGCGCAGGAGGCCGAGTTTGTCCAGTTGCTGCAAGCCCGCCCGGACGGCAGCGGGGCCGCCACCCATGGTGCTGGGCAAGAGGTAGCTCATCACGCCGATGAGTAGTTGACCGGCAAACCCCACCAGCAAGGCGAGGGTGGGCAGCGCCGGCTCGGGTATAAAGAAATGCTGCACCGTGTAGTACACCAAAGACAGCACCAGCCATAACGAGGCCATGAGCACGGAGACCGAGGCAAAGGTGATGCGATCGCGCGGGTCCTTAGCCACCGTCAGTACATTGGCGAGCCACTGCTGCAAGCTCAGCGCCCAACCGCAGCAGTAGGCGATAAGGCCCAACTCAGGGAAGCCGAGAAAAGCGCCCACGATGGTGGCAACCACACCGACTGCGAGCAGCGCAAAGGAGGAGTGCATGTGGCGATTAATACCTTGGGTGCGCCAGATGGAGGGGAAAAGGATGGTGAGAGAACCGGCCGCGGCCAAGCCGATGAATCCGCCGATATTGGCGGCGATATGGGCGAGCAGCAGCGTGGGACGGCCGGGGTAGACGGCCAGCAGCCCGCCAAAGATGGCACCCACCGGCAGGCACAGAGCGGAAAGAACATAAGCGCCCACCACGGGGCGGAAGCGCTTATCTTTGGCACCGCGCCATTGCCGGAAGAGCGATGCCGCATGCCAGAGCATCATCAGCGCAATGAGCGTGGCGCCCATCTGGGTGACGATCCAGTGTTGGGACCAGAACTCCATGAGGATTTGGCCGATTAACGCGAGGATGATTCCGGCATTGAGGCCATAGATGCGGGCCAATTGGGTAGGTCGAGTGGATTCGGGGAGGCGCTGTTGGGTGAATTTCTCCGTGAGGTGCTGGGACCACACGATGATGCTATTGCTCACCAGTCCGAGGGTGAATAGGTGGATGAGCACCCACCGGTAGTTCGGAACCAAGGTATGCGTTGCACCCACGAGGATGAAGACCATCATCCACAGGGATACGGGACGGGAGGCCTTGCGGTGCCATGTCCGCGCCGACCACTTATTCTCAGGCATAAAACCGATTTTAGTCGGATTTAATCTTGGTCCAAGTCAGCGCAGTAAGCGTGAGGGCTACGGCGGTGAAGAAGGCGATGAAGAGGGGCCACGACAGGGCGTCGAAAAGCAGGCCGGCACACGCGCCCACCACAGAAGAGCCAAAGTAATAGCAGAACACGTACATCGAGGAAGCCTCTGCGCGGTCGTGGGTGGCAATCTGGCCCACCCACCCGGAGGCGGTGGAGTGCACGGCGAAAAAGCCCACGGTGAAGGCGATCATGCCGAGAAGCGTCAGCGGAAGGTTACCGGCACACAACGCGATGCCCACAGTAAAAAGTGCGGCCGAGCCGCACAGGGTTCTTCCGTGGCCGATTCGGGCCACTAGCGCTCCAGCCCGAGCCGAGGACCAGGTGCCAGAAAGGTAGAAGAGGAAAGCCAAGCCGGCGAGCGAAGGGGCCAAGCCAAAATCATCGATGAGCCGGAAGGTTAAGAAGTTATACATGGAGACAAACGTGCCCATGGACAGGAATGCAGTGAGAAAGAGCAAGGCCAAATCCCGGTTGGCCCAATGACCAAAGAGTGCCCTGCTTTCGGTCTTGAGATGGATGGATTTAGGCCGGAAATTGCGTTGGGTAGGAAGCAGCAGCCACGACGTAATGGCAAAGGCGAGTGAGACCAGTGCCGAGCCGAAGAGCGCCCAGCGCCACGTGGAAATCTCCACCAGTCCGGTGGGGATGAGGCGGCCGGTAAGGCCACCGACGGAGGTGCCTGCAATGTATAGGCCCATGGCTCGCGGCAGGGCTTTGTCATCGAGCTCTTCAGAAAGCCATGCCATTGCCGTGGCGGGGGCGCCGGACAGCAGCGCACCCTGCAGGCCGCGTACCACGATGAGCTGCCATCCCTCCTGGGCGAGGGGAACAATGAGTCCCACGCCGGTCGCGGCAACGGCCGAAATGAGCAGGATACGTCCGCGGCCGAAGCGCTCGGAGAGGATCGATGCGGGCACCACGCATAGGGCCAGCGCGCCTGTGGCGGCCGATACGGTCATGGCCGCCTCGGTGGAAGAAAGGCCCATGTTGTCTACCAGCGTGGGAAGGATGGCTTGGGTGGAATACAGGCTGGAGAATATAGCCAAGCCCACCAGGAGCATGGCTACCGTAGCGCGCCGCGTTCGAGTCATATCATTTAGCCTGCCCGGCCGTGCTGCATGTATAAAATGTGGAAAATTACACTAATCGATGCGGAGTATGCATGAATGTGGAGGATGTTCGCGGCTTCCTCGCCGTGGTGGATCATGGCCGCGTGGGTGCTGCGGCCGATGAACTGGGGATCTCCCAATCCGCGCTGACCCGCCGCGTACAGCGCGTAGAAGCTAGTCTTGGCGCCCGCCTTTTCGAGCGCACTGGGCGCACCCTGCACGTGAACTCGCGCGGGAGGGCCTTTGCTGCGGCCGGGCGGGAAATGCTCCGCGCCTACCAAGTAGGGCGGGACGATGTTGCTCGCCTCATGGATCCAGAGCGCGGCACCGTGCGCCTAGATTTCATGCACTCGCTGGGCACCTGGATGGTTCCGGACTTGCTCAAGAGCTATCGCGCGCAGCACCCGCACGTGGATATTCGCCTCCATCAAGGCGCGGCGCAGGAGCTGGTGAGCAGGGTGGAAAACGGCGAATCCGACCTTGCCCTCGTGGGCCCTCGGCCTGATGCAGCCCTGGGCTGGCACCGGATTAAGGTGCAGCGACTAGGCCTAGCGGTGCCGGAAGGCCACTGGGCAGCGAACCGGCGGGAGGTGAAACTAGCGGAATTCGCTGCAGAACCGTTTATCGGCATGCTCCCAGGCTATGGCACGCGCATGCTTCTCGATGCCCTCGCGGACGACGCTGGCTTTAGCCCCCACCTCGTCTTCGAATCGATGGAGCTTACTACCGTTGCGGGGCTGGTAGCGGCAGGACTCGGGGTGGCGCTTTTGCCGTTGGATGATCCCTATCTGCAGGTGGGGAGCCTGATCCCCCTTACGCCGCCGGCGTACCGCGAGCTCGGTTTGGTGTGGCGCGCCGGGGATGATGCTCCCCCAGTGCGGCAATTCCGGGAATTTATCCGGGCATAGAAAAGGCCGCCCCGGAGGGCGGCCGAAGTAACTAAAAGGAGTTACTTGGTGGCTGCAGCGAAACGCTCAGCAACGTCATCCCAGTTGAAGACGTTCCATACGGCCTTAACGTAGTCAGCCTTAACGTTCTTGTACTGCAGGTAGAAAGCGTGCTCCCACATATCCAGCATCAGCAGCGGGGTGAAGTTGATGGAGGTATTACCCTGCTGGTCAGTCAGCTGCTCGATGATCAGGCGGCCAGCAATGTGGTCGTAGCCCAGAACGGCCCAGCCGGAGCCCTGCAGGGAGGTAGCAGCGGCGGAGAAGTGAGCCTTGAACTTCTCAAAGGAGCCGAAGTCGCGGTTGATGGCCTCTGCCAGCTCGCCGGTTGGCTCGCCGCCACCGTTCGGGGACAGGTTCTTCCAGAAGATGGAGTGGTTGGTGTGGCCACCCAGGTTAAACGCCAGGTTCTTGGAGAGGGCGCGGATGCGATCCGGGTTAGCCTCACCGTTGCGCTCTTCCTCGAGTGCCTCGAGTGCAGCGTTAGCGCCAGCAACGTAGGTTGCGTGGTGCTTATCGTGGTGGAGCTCCATGATCTCTGCGGAGATGTGTGGCTCCAGTGCATCGAATGCGTATGGGAGGTCAGGAAGTTCGTAAACAGCCATTTGTTAAATCCTTTCTTCGGGTACGTGTCCCGATGATAGGCACGGTGGAAAGATTTCGCCATGATTAATTCGAATTGTGGAACTAGCGCGAATATTAACTGGCCGCGGAATAGCTTTTCGCAGTACAACGTTGGGAAGAAGGAATAAGGAAGGAGCTATACCTCATGTGGATGTTTAAGCCGGAGCCCAAGCTCGTGACTGCAGACGAGGCTCTGCCGGGTCGATCCGAGCCGATCCTTGACCCCGCCCCGCACGCCGTTCTAGGAACACCGATTACCGGACCGTGGAAGGACGGGCAGCGCTCCATTCTCATTGCGTTGGGATGTTTCTGGGGCGCGGAGAAGATGTTCTGGGAGACAGAAGGCGTGGAGTCCACCTCGGTGGGCTATGCGGGCGGTACCACCCCGAATCCCACGTACTACGAGGTGTGCCGTGGGCTAACCAACCACGCCGAGGTAGTGGAGGTGGTCTATGACCCGCAGCGCGTCAGCCTGCGCGATCTTGTCGTACAAGCCCTAGAAGCGCACGATCCCACGCAGGGTTTCCGCCAGGGCAACGATGTAGGAACGCAATACCGCTCTGCTTTCTACCCACGCACGGAGGAAGAGCGCGCAGAAATCCAGGGCATCGTGGATTCCTATGCAGAAAAACTCAAAGAATTCGGATTCGGGGATACCACCACGGAGGTCAAACTCCTCTCTGAAACCGATTCTGGGGAGTACTACCTGGCCGAGGATGAGCATCAGCAGTACCTATATAAGGTTCCTAATGGGTACTGCCCGCACCACAGTACTGGGGTGAAATGCGACTAAGCGTCGCGCCGGATAAAGCGGGCAATCTTTTTGGCCAGCTTCGGCGTGAGGGATTGGCGCGATTGGGACCCTAAGACCTCATCCCAATACCAGAGCATTTCCTCAAAATAGTTGTGTCCGTGCCCGCCAGGGACGTTGAGGGAATTGATCTGGTCCAAGCCAATTTGCCACCAGGTAATAAAAGGCACCCAGTGTAGCTGCCGGAAGGTATCCGCGTGCAGCGCTTCCGGCTGCGGTTCATGAATCCAGGTGGGCCTGCGTACGAGGAGGTTGAGATCCCACCACACGATGGCGTCGGAAGCGTGCTGGGCAATGAGCATGCGGGGTCGGCGCCAGGTATGGGCGTAGTCATTGCCAAAGGCGTCGTGCAGCGTATGGTCTGGGGCCGCCGCGTAGCGCACATGCTTGCCGCCATCGATAACGGGCAGGCGTTCTAAGGAACCAATATCCCGGCGCAGGCGCTGAGTAAAGTGCGTCATGCGCGGAGGCCCAGAAAAGACCGCGCCATTGCAGGCGGAAAGTAGGTCCTCCACATTATGGTAGTTATCCATAATGGCGTAGGCGCCAAGCGATTCACCTGCGAAATATAGCCGTGGGCGGTTTTCTTCCGGCAGCCTATCTATCTCTTCGTGTATCACCCGAATCAATTCGCGGGCCGCCTGCTTTGGCGCATTCTTATCCACGAGGTAGGAAAAAACCGAAGGCAGGTAGGAGTACTGCATGGTGACGGTGACGCAATCACCACCGGTCAAAAACTCATAGGAGCACGCACCCCAGTTATTGATCCATCCCGAGCCGGCGGGCATCTGGATAACAATAGTCTCTCGCCGCAAGGCACCGGTGCGTTCGAGTTCGGCGCGGATCTTTTCCGCGGATTGTTGGAAGGAGCGCCCTGGAATGTATCCGGCGTAGATGCGGATCGGTTCCTTTGCATCGGTTCCCGTCACTGTGCGGATATCGCGGGCGCGGGGGCCATTGGAGACAAAGCGGCGTCCCTGTTGTCCCAATGCCGACCACGGCTCGAGCGACCACGGACTGCCGGAGCGCTCCGGCTCCCACGGCATGGAGGTGCCGGGGAAAATCTGCTTATTTAACCGCTGCGCTTGGTGCGATAGCGAGCGCAGCCAGCGTCGAAAGACCACGCGGTCAGAAAGTGCAAACGCCGTGAGGCTCAGTCCCGCGGTAACCACCGGCCACGCAATGAGCGCCGGCACCCAGCGGCCCAGCTGGCGTGACAGTTTGGTGACGGCAAGCTGCGTGGCCTCCCCGATGAGTAGGAGCGTGCCGTAGCCTGCGGTGCCCGCAGCCAGGCCGATGGCCGCCGTGACGGGCCCGCGCACGAGCTGCTTATTGACCAACTCCGCCTGTTTTTTCTGATTGCGCAGCGAAAGCACGGCATTAAACGCAGTCCCGGCGCCAATAGCAAGGTGCACAATTTGTCGATGTTGAGGTCCGAGGCGGTCCTGCGGGCGCTTGCCAATGCGATTGAGCACGAAGCTTGTTGACGCCGCCCCTAGATGCCCGACGCCCTGCCCGATTGCCACGTTGGCGGCGGTCACCCACCACGGACGGGGCAGTAGGGAAGGCGAAACAGCAGCCCACGTCGCTAATTCCGCACCCAAAATTCCAGCCGACATATTGGGCGGTAAGGTTTGCCGGCTGGTCATACGGACGATGGGCGTGAGATCCGCGGCTACGCCAAGAGCGGTTAGTGCAGCGCGGCGGAGTGCGCGTTTCATAATGCCCGATTCTCCCAGATTTCGGTGGGAATTTCAGTGTGAGACTTAGCCCGTGCAAAAATCTCCACAAAGTTGCACAATAGGGTCATGGCAAATCATGTAGGAAACAAAGTAGTTCTCATTGGCGCCGGCGATGTGGGAGTCGCTTACGCCTTCGCTCTCATCAACCAAAGCATCGTTGACCACCTGGCAATCATCGACATCGATGAAAAGAAGCTAGAGGGCAACGTCATGGACCTCAACCACGGTGTTGTGTGGGCCCCGACCCGTACCCGCGTCACCAAGGGCACCTACGCCGATTGCGCAGACGCCGATATGGTCGTCATCTGCGCCGGTGCCGCACAGAAGCCGGGCGAGACCCGCCTGGACCTGGTGGGCAAGAACGTCAAGATCATGAACAGCATCGTCTCCGATGTCATGGCGAATGACTTTGATGGCATCTTCTTGGTTGCCTCCAACCCAGTGGACATCCTGACCTACGCCGTATGGAAGGCTTCCGGCCTGGATCACAAGCGCGTCATCGGCTCCGGCACTGTGCTGGACTCCGCTCGTTTCCGCTACATGCTGGGCGAGCTGGAAGATGTTGCACCGAAGTCCGTACACGCCTACATCGTGGGCGAGCACGGCGATTCCGAGCTGCCGGCCGTCTCCACCGCCAATATCGCCGGTGTCCCGATGTCCAAGAAGCTGGACTCGGATCCGGAGTATGCAGAGCGCATCGAGAAGATCTTTGAAGACACCCGCGATGCCGCCTACTCCATCATTGACGCTAAGGGCTCCACTTCCTTCGGCATTGGCATGGGCCTGGCCCGCATCACCGCCGCCGTCATCCAGAACCAGGATGTGGCGCTGCCAGTATCTGCTTACCTGCAGGGCGAGTACGGCGTAGAGGATCTCTACATCGGCACCGCTGCCATCATCAACCGCTCCGGCATCGTGCGCGCGATTGAGCTGCAGCTCAGTGAACACGAAAAGGAGCGTTTCGATGCTTCTGCCAAGACCCTGAATGACATCAAGGAAGAGTTCTTCGGCTAGTGAAGATTGTCGCCCATAGGGGATACTCCGGAAAATATCCGGAGCTATCCCCTCTAGCTTTTGAAAAAGCCCTAGATTTGCCAATTCACGGCGTCGAGTGCGATGTGCGCTTGACGCGCGATGGAAAAGTAGTGGTCCAGCACGATCCCACGTTGGACCGCACCGCAGGGCGTCCCGGCCGCATTTCCAAGATGGATTGGGAAGAATTGCGCGGCGTTGACATCGGTTCGGGCCAGCGCATGATGCTTCTCGACGAACTCTTGGAACTGCTCGAGGGCAAACCGCACCACCTTTATATCGAGACTAAGCACCCCTCCGGCCAAGGCGACATCCTGGAGGAGCAAACGGTGCTGCGCCTGCGCTATGCGGGGCTTTTCGACGACCCCCGGATCCACGTCATTTCCTTTTCCCACCACGCCATTCGCCGCATGCAGAATTTGGCGCCGCATATGGACCGGATTTATCTTCGTCGCGATTGGGAGCGCCACGTCAACCGTCCCGATGTCATGCTGTCCAGGCCCACCGCGCTCGGCGTATCGTTGCTGCGCGCGAAGCTGCAGCCGGCAATTATCGGCGCGCAGGGATTGCCTACCTACCTGTGAACCGTAGACAAGCCGGAGGACATGAAGTGGGCGTGGGCTAACGGGGTAGATATGCTCGCTACCAACCAACCCGAAGTGGCCCTACATGCCATTGAGCTCTAGTAAGCAGGTATCTTGGAGGCATGGCCAAGAAGAAAAAGAACAAGGAACAGCTGCCTGAGGGCATGTCCCGCCGCCAGGCAAAGCTCGCTGCCCGCGCCAAGGAGCGCGCTGCCCTGGAAAAGGATCCCCGCCCCTACGGCGGACTTGCTGCGGAGGCCTCCCTGGTCGCCATGCAGGAGTTCGTCCCCTCCGCTTTTGCCAAGCTTGACGTTAAAGGCTGCGATAAGAACGTGTATGTAGCCACCGTCCTGCCGGGTGCTTCTGCTGCGCTTATTCGGGACACCGAATTTGGCGGCGATGCCTTCGTGGGCCTGCAGGTGCAGTCCCACACCCACAACCCGGGCCGCGACCTCGCCTTTGCCCTTAACTGGGTGAAGAATAATGAGCCGGGCGCCACCCTGGAATCCACCGCGGCTGACGGTTCGGAGCCGAAGCTGGAGGAGCTTATCGATGCCTCCGCTACCCTCGACGTGCAGGTTCACCAGGACTTCGAATGGTGGATTCCGGAGGGAGCACAGGTCACCCCGCAGATTGCGCAGTCGCTACGCGCCGCAAATGATTCCGTTATCGAGTCTCACCAGGTAGGCGAGAACATCACCGGTGCGGCCTTCTGGGCAAATGCCGGCGGCGGCAAGGCCCACATCCGTTGGGTCCGCCCGAATGACGATGAATCCGCATTCCTGAACGCACTGGCGCGCGTCGCCGCCCGCGGCGAGCTGAACTTGGGCGAGGGCACCAAGTTCGCCGGTGTCTTCCGCACCCACGGTCTCATCGCTCCGGTCTTCGACTTGGATCCAGAGGTGACCACACTTCCTATGAGTGACCACCTCACCCGCGTGGACAAGGCCTTGGAGGAAGAAATCTCTAATGATGCTCAGCTGAGCGCCGATGAGCGCAAGCAGCTAGAAAACATTAAGTCCCGCCAGGTGACCTTGCGCTAAAGACAGGAAATGGCCCTTCCCCGGTAGAGGAAGGGCCATTTTTTGATCGCTATTTGAGAGAATCCCACAACCCGGCGGCTGCTTCATCGTCCCAGAGGACGACGTTGCCAACCTCGGTGTCTTGGAATCCGCCGATGGGGACGGTCTCGGTGTCTACACCGGAGCCCATGGCTAGTGCCACGCGGGCGAGGTGCCAGACGTGGTCGCCCTCGTCCACGATGAACGAGGAGGCAGTGTGGTTGACCAAGGAGAAGGCGCGGAATGGGTTAATCAGGGTGGCTGGGGAAGCAACCTTATCCAGCAATGCGGAGAAGAATTCGCGCTGTCGCTGCACGCGGTCAAGGTCACCCATGGCGGTGGCGCGGGTGCGCACGTACCCGAGGGCGTCGCGGCCCTTGAGCTTCTGGCAGCCATCTTGGAGATCAATGCCGGCCAGAGGGTCATTGATGGGTTCCTTCACGCATACGTCTACGCCGCCGACGGAGTCGACCACATTGGCTAAGCCACCCATGCCGATCTCGGCATAGTGGTCGATGCGCAGACCGGTCGTGCCCTCGACGGTTTGGGCAAGGAGCTGCGGTCCACCGTAGGTAAAGGCAGCATTGATCTTGTCCATGCCAAAACCGGGGACTTCCACGTAGCTATCGCGTGGGATGGAAACGAGCTTGGCCTTGCCGGTGCGTGGGATGTGCAGCAGCATGATGGTATCGGTGCGGCCCTCGCCCACATCACCACCGGTGCCGAGCTCCGCCTGCTGTTCCTCGCTGAGGCCTTGGCGGGAATCGGAACCGACGAGCAACCAATTGGTGCCAGCGGTATTAGACACCTGTTCTTCTGGCAGCGCCTCCACGCGGGTGAGGCGGGCATCGGCCCAGAACATGAAGACGAGGTTGAATACCAGTAGGACAACGAGCGCCAAGCCAACGCAGCCGAGGGCGCGCTTGGCCGGATTGACCTTTTTACGCCGGCTATGCGGGCGCTGCCGGGGTGCCGGGCGTGGCGCGGTGCGACGAGGTGGGCGCTGCTGCGCGCGGTACTGGCTGGGGTAGCGGCTCGGCGTTGGCGGCGGAGTGCGGCGCTGGGGCTGTTGCTGCTGTTCTGGTTGCGGAGCGCGGAACGTTTGTTGCTCGGGTTCCACGCGCCGCGGCGCTGGGCGAGCGGGGGAACGGCGTCGAATGGGGCGGCCGTATCGATCCTTGAGGGGACGTCCATCGGCCCCAAGGACGAATTCAGTGGAGGAGTCGTCGCCGGCGCGGCGGGCCTCCCTATGCGGATCTCGTCCTGATTCAGTCATGCGCTATACCTTACAAGGAGCAGGGAGCAACGCCTGCTTCGCGACGTCCCCCTAAGGGCATTTTCACAGGAAGGAATAACCCACGAAAGCGACGGCGTCGATAAGAAAATGCGCTATGACCAGCGGCCATACCCGCCCCGTGCGGTGGTAGTAATAGCCGTAAATTAAACCCATGATGATATTGCCAAAGCCAGCGGAAACTCCCTGGTAGAGGTGATAAGAACCGCGGAGAATGGAGCTGGCGGCAAGCGCTGCTGGCAGCGACCAGCGGGCCTGGCGCAAGCGCGTCATCAGCCACATCACCACCACGGTTTCCTCCGCGAAGGCGTTGGCAGCGGCCTTGAGGAGGGAAACGGGGATTTCTACCCAAGCATTGGCGAAGTCGCCGGGGATGACCTCCTTGCTCCACCCCAAGTGCACCGCCGCGACATACAGGGCGAGCCCCGGGATGCCAATGAGGGCGGCAAGCCCTGCGCCTTCTAGCCAGTCGCGGGCGCGGTGGGCGCGGGGCACAAAGCGTCCTTGGCCAGCAGGAAAAGCGCTAAGGCTCCATAGGAAAAGAGCACGGCGGCCGAGCACAGCTGCAGTCCCATATCCACCCAGGCAAGGGAGGATTGGCTGGAATTGAGCGTGACCGATTGCTCGTCGAGCCGCTGCGGCGCGGCCAGGGAACTGATGAGGTTTAACACCGCCCGCACCCCGGAAATGCCAAAGGTGAGGGTGAGGACGATGAGCAGCTCGGCGCGTAGGGACTTGGTCATGGGTGGAGGATGTGGGCGAGGCCGAGCAGGGCGGCGTCGGAAAGCGTAATGCCTCCCAGATGCACGCCCACCGGCGGGTGATTGGGAACGGCCCATGGCACGGAAATGGCTGGCAGGCGGGCCATGTTGAACAGGGAACACCACGGAGACCACCGGGTCTGGGCCGCGAAATTCTCCGCATGGGGCAGGGACAGGAAGTGGCCGGTGCGCGGCGGGTCCGTGGTGAGCATCGGGGTGAGGATGGCATCGACGCCCCATTCCTGGGCCAGCAAGCCGGGTAGCTGGCGAACGTGCGCCCGCGCCGCGGCCAGCTCAGCGGAGCTCACGCGCCGGCCCTGCTGAGCAATCCACTCCGCATAGCCCGCCGCTGGGTTGAGCCCCGCCAGGCGGGAGGTAAAGGTCGTGCGAAAATGCGCAAAAGTAGCCCGGGCCTGCGGATACGGGGAAATGGGCACCACGGTGAAGCCGGCTGCCTGTAGGCGTTGGGCGGCCTCGCGGGCGGCGCGCAGGTGGTGGGCATCGACGTTGGCATCACAAAACAGCGGCTCTACCAGCAGGCCGATGCGGGCGCGCGGGGTGATCATGCGGTGGCCATGCAGAAAGGCATTATCGGCTACGGTCCGGGTGATAAAGCCCTGCACACCCATTTCTTTTCCCGCCGGTTTAAAGCCCACCACGCCGCAGGCCGCGGCCGGCACTCGGATGGAACCGCCGCCATCGCTGGCGTGCGCCGCGCGCAGCAACCCCCGCGCGACCTGTACCGCCGCACCGCCCGAGGAACCACCCGGTGTGCAGCCGGGATAAAGGGGATTATCGGGATGGGGCAGGCCCACTGGTTCCGTATCCACGCGCAGACCCAACTCTGGGGCGGAGGACTTACCGATGATGCGCGCACCTTGCTTCTCCAAGGCCTCGACGAAGGCATCGCTGTGCTCGGGGTAGTAAGTGCGATCTACATTTCCCAAGGTCGTGGGCATGCCGCGGACATCGCAGAGGTCCTTGGCGGAGAGGACCCAGCCGCTCAGCCGGCCGCGGCCGGAGGGCTTGCGGTCCACATCCAGGTAGGTGAAACCGTGCTCCTCGGGGGTAAGGCCGTGCAGATCCGCGCGGAGTTGTTCTACGGAAAAGTCCATGGGGCTTCAGTCTAGTGGGCTAAGGTGACGTGCATGACTACCACCATCGCCTTCCTGGGGCCGGCCGGAACCTTTACGGAAGCGGCCGTGCATAAGTTTGCCGCGCACCTGCCGCAGGTAGAGACCATGCCGGTTGGCTCGCCTTCGGAGGCCGTGGCCGCCGTGCGCGCCGGGCAAGCCGAGTACGCCTGCGTAGCCATTGAAAATTCCGTCGATGGTGCGGTCACCACCACCTTTGATGCGCTGGTTGAAGCCGAACCGGTGCAGATTTACCGCGAGGTGGATATCCCCGTGGCCTTTAGCATCATGACCCGGCAAGGCGCGGGCGACATTGCGCGGCTGAGCACCCACCCGGTGGCGTTCCAGCAAATCCGCGGTTGGGTAAAAGACAATTTGCCGGAGGCAGAGTTCGTGCCGGCCAGTTCCAATGCTGCGGCGGCCGAGGCTGTGGCCCGTGGGGAAGCGGATGCGGCCGCAGCGCCGGCGCGGGCCGCCGAGATCTTTGGGCTGGAGACCATCGCCCAGGACGTGGCAGATGTTGAAGGCGCCGCAACGCGCTTTGTTCTGGTGGGGCGTCCGGGAAAACCCACTGCAAGGACTGGCCAGGACCGCACCAGCGTCATCTTCACCCTGCCGAATGAACCGGGCAGCCTGGTGGGGGCGTTGCAGGACTTTGCGCACCGCGGCGTGAACCTGTCCCGGATTGAGTCGCGCCCCACGCGGGAGGCCTTTGGTACGTACCGCTTCTACGTGGACCTCATTGGGCACATTGACGATCAGCCGGTCGCGGAAGCGCTGCGGGCCTTGTGGTTGCGGGCAGAGGACTTGCTTTTCCTCGGCTCCTGGCCGGCGGCAACGCCCGCGGGCAAGCCACCGCGCGATCTGGCAGCGGCGGATGATTGGGTAGCGCGGGCACGCAGGGGCCAATAATCTAGAAGCATGCCCGGAAGAATTATCCTGCTGCGCCACGGCCAGACCTATTCCAATATTTCCCGCTTCCTCGATACCCGCCCGCCCGGGGCAGAGCTTACCGAGCGCGGGCGCGACCAAGCCACGGAGGTAGGCCGAGAGCTAGCGCAGTTGGTGGGCGAGCGCGAAGTGGAATTTAAATGCTCCATTGCCCTGCGCGCTCAGCAGACCGCGATGCTGGCGGCACGCGCCTTTGAACAAGAGCGCGGCATGCCGGAATTTTCCCAGCGCGTTGACGTAATTACCGGCGTGCACGAAATTTTCGCCGGTGACTGGGAGATGGACGGCAGCGAAGATGCCCATAGGTCGCACATGGTGGCCATGCGTGGCTGGTGCGATGGCGAGCGCGGCGCCGGGATGGAAGGCGGCGAGACCTTGGATGATGTGCTGGCGCGCTACCAGCCGGTGCTGGAGGGCATTGCGGAGCAGCTTGCCGACGACCACGATGTCATCCTTGTCAGCCACGGCGCCGCCATCCGCGTGGTCACCAAGCACGCCACGGGCGTTGATGCCGACTTTGCCTATACCGGCTACCTGGCCAATTGCCGCTTTATGGTGATGGAACCGCGCGGCAAGGACTTTGGTGAATGGACGTTGACCCGGTGGGCGGATACGGAGCTCTAGCCCCAGCCCAGGCGGTGCAGCTCCTCTTCCTCGAGGCCAAAGTAATGGCCGAGTTCGTGGAATACGGTGACCTTGACCTGCTCTGCTAATTCCTCTTCGCTGCCGGACCAGCGCTGCAGCGTGTTGCGGTAAATGAAGATCGCATCGGGCAGGAAACCGGTGTGATCGAAGGTGCGGCGGGGCAGTGCTACGCCCTCGTAGAGCCCTAGCAACATAGGGTTATCGGGATTTTCATCTTCGACCAAAATGACGAGGTTGCGCATGCGGCGCACGAATTCCTCGGGGACTTGATCCAGCGCCTCGTTGACCATCTCATCGAAGCGCTCTTCTGATACCTCGACCATTAGGGCGCTGGGGCCGGGGCGGGGGCGGCAGACTCGGGTGCCGGGCTCTTGTCCTTGTCCTCACGCAGTGGATTGCGCTCGGGGCGTTCCTCCGGCGGTTGGCCGTCGATAGTCAGCGCCTGGCGTCCACCGGTAGCGGAACCGGTGATGGCAGAGAAACCGCCGCCTTCGCGGGCATGCACAAGGGAGCAATTGACGGACTTGGTGCCGCCATTCCACGAGGCCTCGGTGATAGAGCCCCAGAATGGTTGCAGCGTGGACTGGTAGAGCTGCTCCTCGCCGCCAAGGTAGTCCTCGGTGGCAGCGGTACACGTATCGGATAGGAACTTGTCCATATCCTTGCCGTCCGGGTAGCCGTCAGGGAACTGCTTGCCCACATCGATGACGGAAACGGTCTCCATCTGGTGGGGCTTGGCGCAGTCAACGACGTGCGGAACCTGCTTGTCATCGATGGCCAAGCACTCGCCCGGCTTGGCGAGGTTTGCCTGCTCGGAGGCCTCGACGTTGCCGGTAGTAAGCTGTGGTACGCCGTGATCATCGGTGGTTTGCAGGCCGCACAGCAAGGTGCGGTCGCCGCGATCCCAGGCGGACTGCGGCGGCAGAATGGACGCCACATCGTACTTACCATTCGGATCCCACTTACCGTGCAGGTAGCCCACGGTGGCGGATTCGCACAGCTCATCGCGCAATTGGTGTTGGCGGGTAAGCGCTGGGCGGTTGGCATCAGGGCCGAATTCGCTGGTGGGGTAGACGCTCAGGTCTTCGGTCTTGGAAACCTCGAAGCGGTGCTGATCGGAGCACGGTACTTCCTTGAACCCAGTGGCGGAGCCATCCTGGGCGATGTCCCACGTCAAGCAAGCGCCGGCGGCCGCAGCGGTGAAGGGCTCCGGTTTAGGAGCGGCGGTTTCTGAAGTATCCCCGCTATTGTGCTGCTGGGCAGCGGTAGTGTCTTCGCCGCCCGATTTGTGGGAGCTGATAACGCCATAGATGCCCATGAAAACGGCCGCCGCGATTGCCGCAATCAAGACAATCTGGACGGCCACAGCGGAACGCCACGCAGGTGATTTCTTCATAAGGCCTTTAATCTTACCTTTTAAGCAGGGTGCTGGCTAGATACTGTTCTCCCTAGCCACCCGGGTAGTCAGCCGGTAGCGGTCGGTGCGGTAGACGGAGGAACACCACTCCACCGGCCTATCGCCCGAGCGGGAGTAGCGCACGATGTGTAGCAGCGGGGTGCCCACGGGGACGTCGAGAAGCGGAGCAGTGTCCGCATCGGCGGAAATCGCCGATACCGTTTGATCCGCATCGGTAATGGGGACGTTAAAGACAGAGTCGAGTATGGCGTAGACCGAATTGTAGGTGTCATTTTCTAGCAGGCTGGGCGCATACGTGGAGTTATACCAGCCGTCATCAATGGAGTAGGGCTCGCCATCGCCCAAGCGCAGGCGGCGCAGGTGAATATGTTCGGTTTGGGCAGGCGTATCAAAAAAGAGGGCGGCATCCTCCGGGGCGCTGCTGCGTCCGCTGGTAAGGATTTTGGAGGAGGCGGTGACGTCTTGTGCGCCCATCTCATCCGAGAATGAGGCCAGGTGGAGCCGGGAGACAAGGGGATTGGGCGCTACGAAGGTGCCCTTACCGCGGACGCGGCGCAATTTTCCGGCCGCGACAAGATCCCCGATGGCGCGGCGGACCGTGATTCGTGACACGCCATAGGTTTCTTCAAGAAGCCTCTCGCCGGGCAGGATATCGCCGGGTTTGAGGGTCGTGCGGCACAATTCTTCGAGGATATCGTGCAATTGGGTGTGTTTTGGAACGGGACCGTCCGTAATTGTGCGGGCGGGGAGCTGAACGGCGGACATAAAGCCATCATAATTCGCTGGTTATTACCACCGCAAGATGTTGTCAATACGCTAAACTTACATTCGTGATTGATCTCAAGCTACTCCGCGAAAACCCTGACGTTGTCCGTGCTTCCCAGGTGAACCGAGGTGAGGATCCCTCCCTCGTAGACCAGCTCTTGGAAGCTGATGAGCAGCGCCGCGCTGCTATCCAGAAGGCCGACGAACTGCGCTCCGAGCAGAAGGCTTTTGGCAAGAAGATTGGCCAAGCCTCCCCGGAGGAGCGTCCGGCACTGCTGGAGGGCTCTAATGAGCTGAAGGCCAAGGTCAAGGAGGCGGAAGAGGCACAGTCTGCCGCTGAAGCCAAGGTGGAAGAGCTGCAGTACAAGCTCGATAACGTGGTCGAAGGTGCCCCGGCCGGCGGTGAAGATGACTTCGTAGTGGTCGAAGAAGTCGGCCAGATTCCTGAGTTCGACTTCGAGCCAAAGGACCACCTTGAGTTGGGTGAGTCCCTCGGCCTTATCGACGTCAAGCGTGGCGCCAAGGTAGGCGGCGCTCGTTTCTACTACCTCACTGGCGATGGCGCCTTCCTGCAGCTGGGAATGCTGATGCTCGCGGCGCAGAAGGCGCGCGAAGCTGGCTTCAAGCTGATGATCCCGCCAGTTCTGGTTCGCCCAGATATTATGTCCGGCACTGGTTTCTTGGGCCAGCACTCCGATGAGATTTACTACCTGCCGGCCGACGATATGTACCTGGTCGGTACCTCTGAGGTGGCCCTTGCTGGTTACCACAAGGATGAGATCATCGACCTCTCCAATGGCCCGCTGCAGTATGCCGGCTGGTTCATCCTGCTTCCGCCGTGAGGCTGGCTCCCACGGTAAGGACACTCGCGGCATCCTGCGCGTCCACCAATTCGACAAGCTGGAGATGTTTGTCTACTGCAAGCCGGAGGACGCGGAAGAAATGCACCAGCGCCTTCTGTCCATGGAAAAGGACATGCTTGCAGCCATGGAACTGCCTTACCGCACCATCGACATTGCCGGTGGCGACCTCGGTTCTTCGGCGGCCCGCAAGTTCGACAATGAGGCTTGGGTTCCCACCCAAGGCACCTACCGTGAGCTGACCTCCACCTCGAACTGCACTACCTTCCAGGCTCGCCGCCTGTCCACCCGCTACCGCGACGAGAACGGCAAGACCCAGACCGCAGCTACCCTGAACGGCACGCTGGCGACTACCCGCTGGCTCGTCGCCATTCTGGAAAACCACCAGCAGGCCGACGGCTCCGTCGTTGTCCCTGAGGCCCTGCGCCCGTTCGTGGGCAAGGATGTCCTGACCCCGCAGTAAGTCCGCCGTCGTCCTGGAGAGTTATGAACGCTGCGACGAATTTCCTGTACCGCCAGATCACCCACATTGGCAGGGGGGTGACTCTGGCACAGGGATTAAAAATGCGCCTTTCGGGGGAAGAAAATATCCCCGATAAGGGCGGCGCGGTGTTGGTCTGCAACCACACCGGCTACATGGATTTCCTCTTCGGCGCCTTTTTGGCCTATCGCAAGAAGCGTCTGGTGCGCTTCTTGGCTAAGGCTGGAATCTTCAAAGCACCGGTGGCGGGTCCGTTGTTGAAGGCCATGCATCACGTGCCAGTTGACCGTATAGATGGCAGCGCCTCCTTCCGCCAAGCGGTACAGCTGGCCAAGGACGGCGAACTCGTGGGCGTGTTTTCTGAAGGCACAATTTCCCGCAGCTTTGAAATCCGCAGCATGAAAAGTGGCGCCTCCCGCATTGCCTATGAGGCGGGGGTGCCGGTAGTCCCACAGGTCATTTTTGGTTCGCAGCGCCTGTGAACCAAGGGACACAAAAAGAACCTGGGACTGACCAAGACCCCTGTCTTTATTACCGCCCTCGAACCGTACTATCCCACCGGCGATGCGGAGGCTGATACCGCGGAGATTCGACGCCGCATGCAAGAGGCATTGGAAGGGCTATGGGAACAGTACGAAGCCGAATTTGGACCCATGCCTGCCGGTGAATACTGGGTGCCCGCCCGTAAAGGTGGAGGGGCTCCTACCCTTGAAGAGGCAGAAGCTCGAGATGCTGAAGTAGAAACCGAGCGCCACCGCGTACGCCGGTTGCGCGACGATCTAGTGGGCCTCAAAGAACGCGTCTCGGTTACTACGGTTGACTTGGTGCGCAACCACATGGCCGCCGCCAAGGGAGCGGACGGGGAGGAGCCAAAGAATAAGGCGCGGACCGCCCCGGAGACCCTGGAGTGGATCAAGAACAACCTCAACGCCGTGGTAGAAGAGGCAACCCGCGGCTTGGATGAAGGTCGCGATAAGGTCGCGGATATCATGGCGCAGCTGAAGTCGGATGTGGCGCAAACCCAAGCGTCCATCACGGCCAGCAGTAAGGAGATATGGGCTGGTTCCGTGGCGGAGCAGGGCCTGTTGGCGGCAGCCACCCAATCCCGGCTTATCGTTTCGCGCTTGCCGCACCGCATGAAGGCGCAATTTTCTTCCATCCCCCGCGTGGTAGTGGCGCAGAGCAGCGCGCTGAATTGGGAAGATGGCGCGCTAACTCCGCGATTGCACAAGGCTTTGGCAGATATCTACCCGGCGGCCGAAGTCCTGATCGTGATATCACCCGCCGGTGAAGTGGAAGTTCCGCAAGCCGTGTGGAGCGTTGTCGTTGATGAGGACGCTGTGCAGCCGCGACTCGATACCGATGCACTGTCCGTCACTGCCGCGACTGCGGTACAAGGCGTGGAGCGCATCCTTGAGGATCTGCAAGCTAAACCGGAGGAGACCCTGGTTTTTGCTAACGAGCCAGGAGATGAGGATTTCCTTGACCGGATGCCGGTGGTGGCTTTGGAAACTGCCCCTATCGAGGTGGTCAAAGGCGCTCAGGCGGTCACTTATTCTGCCGAGAAAGCCGGAATGTCCGAAGTGCTTGAAGCAATGGCGCGGTTAGCGCAGAAATAGCGAAGGATTTTCGTCCGCTTTGCACCCCCGCGAGGGGGTGGTTTTTCTTTTTGAATGTCTAAGTATTTTAAGAAAACTGACTGCTTACGGGCCTGAAACTTACGTGTGAGTAACCACATGTGTAACTCGCGTCCGTGACTCCTAACATAGATTTCAGGAGATAAAGTCTCTGCAGCCGCGGTGTGATACTTTCCACCGAAACCACAATTCACTGCTTTTGGCTGTGCTTTTGCCATCTCATTCATGGATTTATGGCGCAGGCACATGCAAGCACCAAGGAAGGAGATGCGGTCAGTAATGACCCAGCAAAGCAACCAATCCTTTAACCCCGAATACTTTGAAAATCTATGGAATGGGTACGCGGATGAGGACTACGACGTAGTCATCATCGGTGGCGGTTCCGTAGGCGCTGGTGCGGCAGCGGACGCCGCTACCCGCGGCCTCAAGACCGCCGTCATTGAGGCGCGCGACTTCGCCGCAGGTACCTCTTCTCGCTCCTCCAAGATGTTCCACGGTGGCCTGCGCTACCTGGCCATGTTTGACTTCCGCCTGGTGGCGGAGTCCCTCAAGGAGCGCGAGCTCAATATGTCCACCCTGGCACCCCACCTGGTTAAGCCGCTGAAGTTTATCTTCCCGCTGACCCACCACGTATGGGAGCGCGTGATGATGTTCGGTGGCTTTACTCTTTATGACCTCATGGGTGGCTCGAAGAGCGTGCCAATGCAAAAGCACCTCACCCGCAAGGGTGTGCTGAAGGTGACCCCGGGTCTGAAGGACGATGCCATTGTGGGCGGCGTGCGCTACTACGACACCTTGGTTGATGACGCCCGCCACACCATGACCGTGCTGCGTACCGCCGCCGAGTACGGTGCCGACGTGCGTACCAATACCGAGGTCATTGGCTTTGACAAGGACCGCGGCGGCCGCATCGTAGGCGCCAAGGTGCGCGATACCGCCACCGGCCGCGAGACCACCGTGCGCGGCAAGGTCTTTATCAACGCCACCGGTGTGTGGAATGACAAGATTCAAGAGATGGCCGGCGTGGAGGGCAAGTTCACCGTTCACGCCTCCAAGGGCGTGCACATCGTCGTGCCGAAGGATGCGCTCGATGCAGACGCAGCCCTGTGCTTCGTCACCGAAAAGTCCGTCCTCTTCGTTATCCCGTGGGGCGAGTACTGGATTATCGGTACCACCGATACCGATTGGGAAAAGGGCCTCTCTTTGCCAGATCCGGCACCAACCAAGTCCGATATCGACTACATCCTGGACCAGGTCAATCAGCGCGTACGCCACAAGATCACCCGCGATGACATCGTGGGTGTCTACTCCGGACTGCGCCCACTGCTGTCCGGCAAGTCCGATTCCACCACCAACCTTTCCCGCAACCACGCGGTTGCGCGCGTGGCCCCAGGTATGGTCTCTGTCGCCGGCGGTAAGTACACCACGTACCGCGTCATCGGTAAGGATGCCGTGGGCCTGGCAGTGGAGGAACTGGATACCAAGGTCCCAGAGTCCATCACCGAGCAAACCCCGATCCTGGGCGCCGCCGGTTACCATGCCTTGGCCAACCAGGTCCCATCCTTGGCTCGTCGCTACAACCTGAGCGAGAAGTTCATTGAGCACCTGCTCGGCCGCTATGGCTCCCTGCTGGGTGAGGTTTTGGCACCGGCAGCAGAGGATGCCTCCCTGCTCGAGCCAGTTCCGGGTGCCGAGTCCTACCTGTGGGCCGAGGTCCGCTACGCCGTCACCCACGAGGGTGCATTGCACTTGGAAGACATCTTGTCCCGCCGCCTGCGCATCGCCATCGAGTTCGGCGACCGCGGTGTGAACGCCGCCCCGGGCGTTGCTGATTTTGTAGCACCGCTGCTGGGCTGGAGCGACGCCGACAAGGAGCGCGAGGTATCCCAATTCAGGGCCCACACGCAGGCCGAACTTGAAGCAGAAGCTGCGGTAACTGACCGCGAGGCCAATGACATTTTGGTGCGCGCAGGATCCGCCCGACCCACCCAAAACGAGGTATAAGTTATGACCGGATTTGATGCATTCCTGTGGGAGTTTATCGGCACTGCGTTGCTGCTCCTTCTAGGCAACGGCGTATGTGCGCTGGTAAACCTGCGCACCTCTGGCGCGCGCGGCTCCGATTGGATCGTAATCGCCCTAGGCTGGGGCCTTGCGGTTTTCGTCGGCGCGAGCGTAGCCGATCCCACGGGCGGGCACCTTAACCCCGCCGTCACCGTAATGTTGGCCGTCAATGGCTCGCTCGAGTGGTCCTGGTCCCGTACTACTTCCTGGGCCAGATCCTCGGCGCTATCCTCGGTGCCATCCTGGCATGGGCTGCTTTCAAGCAGCTTTTCGACGCCAATAATTACGACGACGCCGGAAACGTCACCGGCGCCAATAAGGACACCAACGGTATCTTCTTTACCAAGCCGGCACATCCTAAGAACGGCTGGAATGCGGTGACGGAGTTCATCGCCACCTGCGTGCTGTTGATGTTCATCGCCTTCGGTCCCACCGGCGGCGAGCTTGGCCCAATGAGCTACTTCGCTGTTGCTTTCGTTGTGGTGGCGGTCGGCCTGTCCCTTGGTACCCCTACGGGTTATGCCATCAATCCGGTCCGTGACCTGGGCCCGCGAATTGCTTATGCATTCATCTTGCCCATCCAGGACAAAGGCAGCGCGAACTGGGGCTATGCTTGGGTCCCCATCGTGGCCCCGTTGGTCGCGGCTGTAGCCGTTGGCCTGTTGTCCGTTGCGCTCTAATTCCATCTTCGTATAGGAGACTAGACACATGACTAACAAGAAATACGTCGCCGCTATCGACCAGGGAACCACGTCGACGCGCTGCATCATCTTTGATCACAACGGCGAGCAGGTTGCCGTTGGCCAGCTCGAGCACGAGCAGATCTTCCCGGAAAAGGGCTGGGTAGAACACGACCCAGAAGAAATCTGGAGCAATACCCGTCGCGCCGTCGGTGAAGCACTTGCAAACGGCGATATCACCGTGGAAGACATTGACTCGGTAGGTATCACCAACCAGCGTGAGACCACCGTGGTGTGGGATAAGCACACCGGTAAGCCGGTCTACAACGCCATTGTCTGGCAAGATACCCGTACCACCGCCATCTGTAAGGAACTCTCGGGCGAGGAAGGGCCAGAAAAGTGGCGCCGTCGCACCGGTCTGATTATCAACTCCTACCCGGCGGGACCGAAGGTGAAGTGGATCCTCGATAACGTCGAAGGTGCCCGCGAGCGTGCTGAGGCAGGCGACCTGCTCTTCGGCACCATTGATAGCTGGCTGCTGTGGAACCTCACCGGCGGCGCCGAGGGCGATGCCGGCCGCGAAGCGTTGCACGCCACCGACGTCACCAACGCCTCCCGCACCTTGCTGATGGACATCGAAAAGCTGGAGTGGGATGAGGAACTGTGCAAGGAAATGGGCATCCCGATGTCCATGCTGCCGGAGATTCGCCCGTCCCTGGGCGATTTCCGTACCGTGCGTGAGCGCGGCTCGCTTTCCGGCGTGCCTATCCGCGCCATCCTGGGTGACCAGCAGTCCGCGATGTTCGGCCAGGGTTGCTTCCGCGCAGGTTCCGCAAAGAATACCTACGGAACCGGGCTGTTCCTCCTGCTGAATACGGGTACCACCCCGAAGTTCTCCGAGAACGGCCTGCTGACCACCGTCTGCTTCCAGCGCGAGGGCGAGCGCCCCGTGTATGCCCTCGAGGGCTCTGTATCCATGGGCGGTTCCCTGGTGCAGTGGCTGCGCGATAACCTGCAGATCATCCCCAACGCTGCGTCCATCGAAAACCTCGCGCGCGAAGTTAAGGACAACGGCGGCGTTTATATCGTGCCGGCCTTCTCCGGACTCTTCGCTCCGTACTGGCGCCCGGATGCTCGCGGCGTCATCGTGGGCCTGACCCGCTTTGCTAACCGCAAGCATTTGGCTCGCGCCGTGCTCGAATCCACCGCGTACCAGACGCGCGATGTCGCCGACGCCATGGTGGCGGACTCCGGCGTGGAGATTACCGAGCTGCGCGTGGATGGTGGCATGACCATGAATGAACTGCTGATGCAGTTCCAGTCCGATATCCTCGGCGTGGAAGTACACCGCCCGAAGAATATCGAGACCACCGCCACCGGTGCTGCCTTCGCGGCAGGCCTGGACCACGGCTTCTGGGATGACCTCAGCGTCTTGGGCAGCCAGACCGGAGACATGAAGGTATTCAAGCCGAAGCGCGACAAGGAAGAGGTAGAGGGGCTCTACCGCGACTGGAAGCGCGCTATTAAGCGCTCCCTGGAGTGGGAGGATAACGAGGACGAGGAACCTGAACATCTAAGTTCTGACGTAAACTCGCGGGTATGGAGAATTTCCCAGCCCGCGCGCCTCGCCTCATCGCGAGCGATATTGACGGCACCCTGCTGGACCGCAACCATCGCGTCCCGCGTCGCAATCGTGACGCCGTGGCGCGGGCAGTCCAACAGGGTGCCTATTTTGCGCTTTCTACCGGTCGTCCGTTCCGCTGGATTGCCCCGGTGCTGGAGCAGCTGCCCGTGCGGCCGGTATGCGTAACCTCGAACGGTGCTGTGTTGTATGACTCCGCGGAGGATCGGGTGATGTCTGCCCATGAGCTTTCGCCCGCCGCGTTGGCGGAAGTGGTGGACGTGGCCCAGACCGTACTGGGCACCGTAGGCTTTGGCGCGGAGCGGGCAGGGGGCTCGCTTGCCGACGCCGTCGAGGACCTCTTCGTAGTCGAGCGCCACTATTCCGAAAACGCCCTGTTTGAGGGCTTCGGCGTGGTCAGCATGGGCGAGCTAGTGGGGCAGCCGGCGGTAAAGTTCCTCATTCGCAACACGGACTACTCCGCTCCAGAGCTCTATGAGCTCATTGCGCCGCACATCGATCCGGAGCTTGCGCACCTGACCTATTCCATGCAGGAAGGAATCTTGGAGGTTGCCGCGCCCAATGTGACTAAGCGCCGCGGGGTGGAATGGCTGGCGGAGCACACCGGCGTCGCCCAGCAAGAGACTATTGCCTTTGGGGATATGCCCAACGATATAGAAATGCTGGCGTGGGCCGGCTGTGGTGTGGCCATGGAAAACGCCCACCCGGAGGTTAAGGCGGCCGCGGATGCGGTCACCGTGGCTAACCACCAGGCGGGCGTCGCTAAGGTGCTAGAGCGCTGGTTCTAGTCGGTGAAGATGTCTACCTTTTCCGTTTCGGTGTTGTAGACAATCTCGCCACCCTGGAACTTCACGCGGATTTCCTTGCCATTCTTTTCCTCGTTGGAGGTCGGCAGGCCGAGCTTGGAGGCATTATCGCCCTCGGACCACTTCTTGGCAATCTCGCCCGTCAGCGCCTTGGTGCCGGACTCCTTGGAGGAGAGCACCACGCCATTTTGGAAGAGCTGGTAGAGGATCTTGCCGCCATCGGTGGTATCCGGGCCTCCGACTGCCAAGCCTAGGACTGGGCCGAAAGCGTTGAGGACGGAGGTCCACGATTCCTTCAGGCCTTCGTTGCTGGAGACCTGGACAACCTTATTGACAATCTCCGGGATATCGCCGGTGGTCAGGTTGCCCGCCACCTTCTGATCGGTATCAGGCTTCTGCAGGCGCTCATTGGCGATGAGCACGCCGAAGACGGCGGCAGCGATGCCGGCAAGGGCGGAGATAGTGGAGACCGGTACCTCGACCTCGCCAAGCGAGGACATGATTTCTCCGCCCACCTGTTGCGGGGTCTTGGGGGTATTTGGTTGCGGGGTCTTGGGGGTATTTGGCTGTGGAGACTCTTGCCAGTTCAGGTCCGTGCTGTTCTTGCCGGACTTGATGGCATCCGCCTTGCGCTTGGTGTTCTTACGGATTTCATCCCAATGGCGCGTGGTGTACTGGCCCGGGCAAGCCGTGTAGTGGAAATCGTTGTGGCCCGCGAAGGCCGGCACGGTGGCCGTGGTTCCTGCAGGGAACTTGGAGCCGTTGAATCCGCCGGAGTACAAGCTGGCCTTGCCCATTGGATCGATGCCAGAAATAGCGGCCTTCCAGCCGGCAATCTCCGCCACGGAGTTGAGCATCTCACGAGACGGCTCTGCCGTCTCGTAGTTGCCAATCATGGAAATGCCCCAGTTATTGGAGTTGAAGCCACCCACGTGGGCGCCCTGTACGGCCTTGTCCAGACCGCCGTAGCGGCCTTCGTAGATGGTGCCGAATTTATCCACCAGCACGTTATAGCCGATATCGCACCAACCCAGGGTCTGCGCATGGTAGTCGTAGGCACCGCGTACCTGTGCCGCTGCCTGTGCGCGGGTGTAGTTATTGGTACCCGCGGTGTGGTGCAGGGTCATGGCCTTGAGGCCATCGTCGTAGGTTGGCTCCTGGCAGCGCTTAGATTCGTCTGCTCCCCAGCCGGCGCGGGTGACTACCTTAGGCATGCCCGCGGTCTCCGCGGTGGGCTCGATGGCTTCGCCTTCTTGAGCGTTGCCGTCGATAAACACGGCGTCGAGATCCGCAACCTGGGTGCGCTCATCGGCCACGGGGGAGATATCGCCGACGTTGTACGCAAGTGGCGCGGGGCGGTTGGCATCAGCGCCCTTGGCGGCCTTGTCTAGGAGGGAGTCTTCCTTCTTGTCGAGGTTGGAACCGGTCACGAGGTCAACGTTGGCCATGGAAACCTGCACATCGTTGGTATCGCCCACGAAGATGAGTTCGGTGCCGTTCTTGCCCTCGGTGTAATTCATTGCATCCATGGGCAGCCACTCGCTCCAGGAACCGTCCTGCTGCTTGGAGCGGACGAAGGAGTTGATATCTCGCTTGCCCTCCCAGGTGACGGCGAACATGTTGAAGGTTTCGTCGCGGTGGAACTGCTTGACCGCGCGGCGGCTTTCGCCGTCGCCCTGAGCGGCTACGGCTGGGTCATCGACGACGATGGATTCGCCGTCACTGAAGCTAGAGGAGGATTTTTTGACCTCAATGGGACCGCCGTTGCTGGAGTCTTGGGTCTTGAGAACTTGCTGTCCGCCGAATGCGGCGGTCGCGGCGAGCGCGATGGAGGTGACCGCCGCGATGACGGGGGTGAACCATTTTGACCTGGTGGGTACTAGTCGACGTCGTTGTTGCACTGTTATCTCCCTAGGGTTGTGCAGCTGTAAAAACGGTTGCCAAAAGTTAAGAGTTGATAGTGATGGTATGTTTGTGACTTCTGTGAAATCTGTTGCGACACGCCGATGCGCCGTGTCAGCTGCCGTAGTGCAATAAAGTGGAGGCCATGACTTCTTATGACCTCATCGTTGTTGGCTCTGGATTTTTTGGTCTAACGGTTGCCGAGCGTGCCGCTAGTCAGCTGGATAAGAAGGTGCTCATTGTGGAGCGCCGCAATCACCTCGGCGGCAATGCCTACTCCGAGGCCGAACCCACCACCGGAATCGAGGTGCACAAGTACGGCGCGCACCTCTTCCACACCTCTAATAAGCGCGTGTGGGATTACTGCAATAAGTTCACCGACTTCACCGACTACCAGCACCGCGTATTTGCCATGCACGATGGCACCGCCTACCAATTCCCGATGGGCCTGGGTCTTATCAACCAGTTCTTCGGCCGCTACTACTCCCCGGATGAGGCCCGCCAGCTCATTAAGGATCAGGCCGGCGAATTCTCCCCGGAAGAGGCGCAAAACCTGGAGGAGAAGGCCATCTCGCTCATCGGTCGCCCGCTGTACGAGGCCTTCATTCGCGATTACACCGCAAAGCAGTGGCAGACCGATCCGAAGGAGCTGCCGGCCGCGAATATCACCCGCCTGCCGGTGCGCTATACCTTCAATAACCGCTACTTCAACGACACCTATGAGGGCCTGCCAGTCGACGGCTACGCGGCATGGCTAGAAAACATGGCTGACCACGACAATATTGAGGTCCGCTTGGATACCGATTGGTTCGAGGTTCGCGAGGAGCTGCGCGCCGAGTCTCCGGATGCGCCCGTGGTCTACACGGGCCCACTTGACCGCTACTTTGATTTTGCCGAGGGCGAGCTGGGCTGGCGCACCCTCGACTTCGATCTGGAGGTGCTGGATACCGGCGATTTCCAGGGCACGCCGGTGATGAACTACAACGATGCGGACGTGGACTATACCCGCATCCACGAATTCCGCCATTTCCACCCGGAGCGCAAGGATAAGTACCCGAAGGACAAGACGGTCATTATGAAGGAATACTCGCGCTTCGCCGACAAAGGCGATGAGCCGTACTACCCGATTAATACCCCAGATGACGCACCAAGCTGGAGGCCTACCGTAAGCTCGCCGCCCAGGAGTCGAAGGATAATAAGGTTCTCTTCGGTGGCCGCCTGGGCACCTACCAGTACCTGGATATGCACATGGCTATCGGTTCAGCGCTGTCCATGTTTGATAATAAGCTCGCGCCCTTCTGGAACGAGGGCAAGGCTATCGAACAGGAGCGTGGCCACTAAGCCGAACTTCGTCAACAGAACACTTAACACTCATACACCACCCAACACACCACACTATGGAGTGTTGGGTGGTGTGTTGTATGTAGTGTTGTGTAGTGTTGCGCAGACCGGGAAAATTATGTTTGAACTGCGAAAGCATACCGTACTGTGAGAATTTCGGATGAGGAACACGTGCGAACACTACACAACACACCACAGTGTGTGTAGTGTTGTGTGTAGTGTTTGAGGGCGTTCAGGAGCGTTGAGCGCTGATAGGGGTGAGTGATTGTGGTCTGGGATGATGACCAGGCGGAGATCGCCGAGATCATTGGAAGCCTGCGATCTCAGGACACCGATACGCGCGCTGTCGAGGTCAAGGCAGCTGTGGGAGGTTTTCCCAAGAAGCTCGTTCGCTCTATCTCTGCATTTGCTAACGGGACCGGTGGAATCATCATCTTGGGGCTGGATGAAGACAACGGGTTCGTTACGGTACCAGGCTTTGATGCTACTGCCATGGCGGATGCCCTGGCTGGCGCATGCGCAGACCACGTGACCCCGTCGGTTCGCGCCCAGATCGACATTGTTGAGTGGGAGGGCGCGAGCATTGTCGTTGGCACCATTCCCGAATGTGCTCCTTTTGAGAAGCCTTGCTGGGTCGTTTCCCAGTCGAAGTATCACGGCAGCTATATCCGGGTCCATGATGGGGACCGCGTACTAAAGCCATACGAGATTGACCGGCTGGAGGAAAACAAGACCCAGCCGGAATGGGATCTGGAGCCGGTTCCGGATGCTGACATCGACGATCTGGATCCTGACATTGTGGCCGAGATCTTGGCCCGCGAGCGCTCCATCCATGAACGCATTTTTGGACGGTTGAGCGATGAAGAGGCGATGTTAGCGCTCCACTTGATTACCCGGAACGACAACGGAAAACTAGTGCCAACTTTGGGCGGGCTTATGGCAGCGGGCACTTACCCGCAACAGTTTTTCCCGCGGCTCAACGTGACCTTTGCAGCATATCCCGGCACTGATAAAGCGGCCGGGATGGGCAAGCAGCGCTTCCTCGACAACGAAAGTCTGGTGGGGCCCATTCCGGTGCTGGTCGCGGATGCCGTGCGGGCAGTCCGACGCAATATGCGCGTCGGAGGCGTAATCGAGGGAGTCTTCCGTAAGGACTTGCCGGACTATCCTCCGGAGGCTGTGCGTGAGGCAGTCGCTAATGCGCTAATGCACCGTGACTATTCGCCGCAGGCGCGGGGCACGCAGGTACAAGTGAACCTGTATGTCGACCGGCTGGAGATCCTCAACCCCGGTGGTCTTTATGGAACGGTCACCGTTGATCGATTGGGCACTGCGGGTATGTCTAGCGCGCGCAATCAGCATTTGTCTGCGCTGCTGGAGGTGACTCCTGCCGGTGACGGAGATGGGTACGTTGCGGAAAATCGTGGTACCGGATATATCGAGATTCTCGACCAACTGGAACAGCAGCTGCTGCCGCCGCCGGTACCACGGGATTCATTGACCGAATTTGAACTCACCTTTGCGCGGCGAAATCCGACTACCCCGGAGCGCACCGCGGCGTCGGGCGGCGGAACCCGTGGGCGCGTGCTCGACTATCTTCGCGAACACAGGACAGCGTCCAGCCGCGAATTGGCAGGGGCTGCAGGGCTGTCCCTCAACGGAGTGCGCAGGATCATCAACGAACTTGTTGAGGAAGGCGTCATCGTGCGCACTGAGCCGCTGAAGAGCCCGAAGCAGCGCTATCGGCTGCAGGGCTAACCACGGTGTTCAACGTCACCTTGTTCGCGCGCCGCCGCTGAATACCTTGGCGCGAATTTCTCCATCTGTTCAAGCACGAGCTTGATGGCCTCCGGCGCCTTGTCCGGCGGATATTTGTAGTCGCGTAGCAACCTGCGGACCGAGCGGCGTAGTTTCGCGCGTACGTCATCGCGTACTGTCCAGTCGGTCTTTGCATCGCGACGCAGCATGGAAACGAGCTGGCGTGCGATTTCAGCAAGAACTTCGTCGTCCATGAGCTCGGTTGCGGATTCGTTTGTCGACACCGCGTCGAAGAAGGTGAGCTCGTCATTGCCTAGTGGCGGGGTGAATTGTTCACCGCGCTTGCTTTCCTTGACAATCTCCTTGGACAGGCGGATGAGTTCGGCGATGATTTCAGCGGCCGTGAGCTGCTGATTGGTGTACCGATTCATCAGCTCGGTGATCCGCTCGGAGAACTGCTTGGAGCGCAGCTCGTTGTTTCCTGTGGCGGTGCGGGCTTCCTGCTGGAGCTGGCGGCGCAACGCATCGATGAGCAACGAGACCTCAGAGGGGGATTGTTTGTCCTTGAACAGGTCGACGGTGAGATCCTGCAAGTTCGGAATCTCAATCCCGGCCTGGCGGTAGATGTCGATGACACCGGTGGCCTCAGCCGAATCAACGACCAGCTTGCCTAGGGTGTTACGGATGGAGTCGCTAATTGGCTCGCCATTGGCCACGCGGTCGCCCGCATCGAGCTTGATGAGCCAGTTCTTGACCTCGGAATAGAACTGCACGCTCGGACGGAATTCATCGGCGGCAGGGCTGTTGGACGCAAGCGCCCATGCACGCGCGAGCCTTCCAGCCTGACGCTTGAACTCATCAGCGACGGGACGCGCGTTTGGCTTCTCGGGGTCGTAGTTGCCTTCGGTTCTTGGATTGCGCAGGAAACCAGTGACGTCGAGCAAAGCGCGGCGGAGGTTGGCGTCATCGATGAAAGCGGTGTTCTTCCATTCGATTCCCACAATGTCGTCGAGACGAGCCAGGAATCCCTTCGCCAGATTGAGCGCTTCTTCGACGTCCTGTCCCGTGACCTTCGTACCGTCGTCGGAGGGGTTGAGCGTGAACTCAGCCAGCGCCTTCTCCAGGTTCTCAACCAGCGGAGCATAGGCCACGAGGAGGCCATCCTGCTTGTCGCGGAACGTGCGGTTCACACGGGCCAACGTCTGCATCAGCAGCGCGCTCTTGAGCGAGCGGTCAATGTAGAGCGTGTGTAGCGGCGGTGCGTCGAAGCCGGTGAGCATCATGGATTGGACGATGGCGATCTCGAGCTCATCATCAACATCCTTGATGCGGTTCTTCACTGCCTTGAGCGCACTCGGTCGGCGCATATGGACCTTGAGCTCTTCAGGATCCGAAGGCGCTGCAGAGTAGATCACCTTGATTTTGCCCTTGTCATCGGCATCGTTATGCCAGTCCGGGCGCTTTTCCACGATCTTGGAGTAGAGGCGTGCCGCAATGGAACGTGTGGCGGTCACGATCATGGCTTTGCCCGGTGCACCGATGAATTCCTGCATGTTCTCGCGGCGGTCTTCCCAATGACGGACGAAGTCCGCAGCCAGTTCATCCAAGCGGTCGTCGGAACCATAGATGATCTCCAACGCGGCGACGGAGCGCTGAATCCGGTCGCGCTCGACTTCGTCGAGACCCGTGAGCACTTCCTCAGCGGTGTCATCAATCTCGTCATCGGTAATCCCAGCAATGCGCTTGAGTGGGATGAGGCGCGGTTCGAAATACACGGGAACGACGGCACCGTCCTCGACGGCGCGGTTCATGTCGTAGATGTCGACGTCATCACCGAAGACCTTGCGCGTATCGCGGTCCCATTCCTTGAGCGGGGTACCGGTAAACGCCAACATGGTGGCATTCGGTAGTGCATTACGCAGGTGCTGCGCGTAACCGTCAGCCGCGGTGTCGCCAAAGCCATAGTGCGAGCGGTGTGCCTCATCAACGATGACCACAATGTTGCTGCGGTCAGAGAGCAACGGGTGCTCGGTCTCACGCAACTCACCCTGGCCGTTCAAGCCAAACTTCTGGAGCGTGGAGAAGTAGATGCCGCCGGAGGTCTTCTGCGACAGCAGCTCACGCAACTCAGCACGCGACTCGATATTGCGCGGTGCCTCCGGCAGGATGGTGGACCGGTTGAAGGTCTCGAAGAGCTGCTCATCCAGCTCGGTACGGTCATTGAGCACAATGACGGTCGGGCTGAGCATCTCGGACCGACGCATAATCTTGGCGGTGTAGAGCTCCATCTCCATGGACTTGCCCGCTCCCGTCGTGTGCCAGATGACGCCAGCGCGCTTGTCGCCGCGCGCCGCCGTGATCGTGGAACCCACAGCCTTGGTCACCGCGAAGTACTGGTGCGGCTTCGCGATGCGCATGATCAGGCCCTCGGCCGTGTCATCGAATGCCGTGAAGTCGCTGTAGAGCTGCCCAAAACGCTCCACATTAAACAGACCATCAAGCAACAGGTCCAGCTGCGTGACCGGCTCGCCGGCCACAACCATGTTGTTGGGGTCTACCGGGCTGCCGTCCTCATCCACGTTCCATGGCGCAAAGTGGTTCCACGGAGTAAATGGCGTACCGTACTTCGCGCTGATGTCATCCGAGGGAATCACAATATTGGCAAAGCGAAAGGCCATGCCGAATTCCTTAACGTAGGTCTGCAGCTGGTTGTACGCGCCCTCGACGGAGGTATTCGCGCCTGTCTTCTTCAGCTCAATGAATGCCAGCGGCATGCCGTTGACGTAACAAACCACATCGAAGCGACGTTCCCCATCCAGGTTCGCAACGGTGACCTGGTTGAGTGACAAATAGTCGTTCATGTGCGGATGCGAGGACAGAAAGTTGATGGTCGGGTTCTGGACGTTGCCCTCGTGGTCGATGTACTCGATACCGCGATAGCCTTCCACCAGAATCTGGTGAATGCGCCGGTTCTCCGAAATCGCGGACTGTGACTTCGGCGTGATGACCTCACCAATCGCCTGGTCGAGGTACTCCTCCGGCACGCCCGGGTTGAGGTTGCGCACGGCATTGCGCAAACGCCCGCGCAGTACGATGTCATTCCACGTGTCGCGCTCGCCGGAACCCGGCGCAAAGTCCGGACCGTGGCCGGCCTGCCATTCCAGTTCAGCCAGGTGGTCCTGGACAATGAGTTCGAGGGATTCTTCGCTCAGCATGAGCTTCTCCTTAGGGGTTGTAGGGATAGGGGTTGCTTAGCTTTCCGACGTCGCCTCATCCGCAGCGTCCTCCGCCTCACCGACCGTAATGCGGCCGCTCATGAGGAGAGGAAGGAGTTCGTCGCGGGTGCGGGCGAGGACTTGGTTTTCATTTCGAAGCGCCGTCGCTTTTTTAAGGAGCACGTCGGCGAGCTGCCTGTACTCTGTCAAAGCGCTTTCGGGGGGCCAAGGAACCGCAATTTCCTTGAGATCGTCGGCTGCAATCCGTTGACGTCCAGAGGTGCCGGTAAGTGCTTTGTACCCAAAGCTACGGAATTCGGGGCTGCTGATAATGGCATGGATTGCAGCGGCAGGGATGTCTTCTTTGGGGCGGAAGACGATGTACTCGGTGGATCCCATTCCTACTTCGTCATCTTCAAGGAAGTCGACAATTGCCATTTTGCCGTTTTCAAAACATGGAGTGATGCGCGCGAGAAGGACGTCACCGTTCCTGAACTTGGTGCCTCCCTTGGTCTCACGCTTTCCCCAGCGGTTCACAATCAATCCGTACTCCGGAAGATCCTTCATCTCCAGGAAACTACATTCATCGCTTTGCGGCTTTGACGTGCGGGGATTGACGTCGGCGATACTGGAAATCGGCTCAGTAGAACTAACTCCGGTGTTGGTGATGGCATGCCACTGAGCATGCAGCAGCTCCTGAATCTTGTGAATCGCTAATTGGTTAGCGGCGATTTTGTCGTCGAGGGATTTTAAGGCATCCGCCGTGCGAATCTGTTTTTCCAGCGTCGGTATTTTGAGTGCAATGTTTTTGATAGTCCGAACGCTAAGGTTTTGTTGTGCTGCCCCATTTGAGAGGTTGATGATTGACTGACGATTTTGCAGCAACCAGTAGAACAGATATTGACTATGTAGTGATACTTCGTCGGCAACCATCGCACAACATGCCTGGTTCGTTGTCATCGGGGTACCAAGAATTCCGAGCTTTCCAACGGTGGCTCCGTACATCGCGATGACAACAGCTCCTGCGGGGATAAGCTTGCAGGAAGTCTCAGCTAATGCAGATTCTGAAATATGTTCTTCGGTTCCACCTATTAAAGCGTCGTTGAGTTCTTTGGTTTTTAGCCAGGGGATGTCACCGATGAAATATTCTGGTTTCTTGCGAGAAGGAGTCGCGCCAGATGTGACTTGGGAACAGCCGTCAGCGATTTGAATCGTTTGCATTATTTTAACCTCCCCAGCTGCTCGCGCACGACCTGATCGAGGCGGGCGGCGTCGTCAAGCGCGGCGGTGAGCTCGCCGGTGAGGCGGGCAATCTTCTCGTCGATGGGCTCGTCGTCTTCTTCGGTCTCGGCGAAGCCGACGTAGCGGCCGGGGGTCATGGCGAAGTCGGCGTCGCGGATGTCATCGAGGGAGGCGGACTTGCAGAAGCCGGCGATGTCCTCGTAGGCCTTGCCCTCAGGTGCGGAGGTGCGGCCGCGCCACAAGCGGTAGGTGTTCGCAATCTTTTGGATGTCGTCGTCGCTGAAGGTGCGCTCCGTGCGGTCGATCATGTGGCCGAGCTCGCGGGCATCAATGAAGAGCACCTGGTTGGTGCGGTCGATGGTGCCTTTGGAACCGGCCTTCTTGTCCTTGGCGAAGAACCAGACGCAGACCGGAATCTGTGTGCCGCGGAAGAGCTGTGCAGGAAGTGCAATGACGCAGGAGACGATGTCGTCTTCGACCATGGCCTTGCGGATATCGCCTTCACCGGAGGAGTTCGACGTCATCGTGCCATTAGCCATGACGACGCCGGCCTCACCCTGAGAGGTGAGCTTCGAGATGATGTGCTGCATCCACGCGAAGTTCGCATTGCGCTTGGGTGGGACGCCGTACTTCCAGCGAGTGTCTTCCTCGTTGCGCGACCAATCCTTGATGTTGAACGGTGGGTTGGCCATGACGTAGTCCATCTGTTTACCCGGATGAATGTCGCGGGCAAAGGTGTCGGCCCAGCGCTCGCCGAGGCCAGCGGAGCTAATAGCGTGAATAGCCAGGTTCATCTTGGCCATGCGCCACGTGCGCTCGTTGAGCTCCTGACCGTAGATGGCCAGAGCAGTGCGGTCCTTCTCCGTGGTTTCGAGGAACTTCTCTGCCTGAACGAACATGCCGCCTGAGCCACAGCACGGGTCGTAAACACGACCCTGGGTTGGCTCCAGGATTTCTACGAGAGTGCGGACGACGGGGCGGGGAGTGTAGAACTCGCCGCCACGCTTGCCCTCGGCACGGGCGAACTTCTCCAGGAAGTATTCATAGACCTCACCCAGCAAATCGCGAGCACGCTCGGGCGCCTCCGCGGTGAAACGCGTGGTGCTGAACAAGTCGATGAGTTCGCCCAAACGGCGCTGGTCAACGCTATCCGAGGCGAAGTTCGTGGGCAGGGTACCTAACAGCGACTCATTGTCCAGCATGAGCTGCTTCATCGCGTTATCGATGAGCTTGCCAATGGACTGGTACTCCTGGCCGGCGTCGGCCGACTTACCCTTCGAGTTGTCGCGCAGGAAGGTCCAGCGAGCGATGCGGTCCACCCAGAAAACGTTCTTCTCACGGTAAGCGTCGATATCCTCCAGGTCTTCCTGGATGTACTCTTCGCTATCGCCGCGCTCCTCGCCTTCAGCACGCAGCTCCGCGCGCCGGGCGTCGAAAGCATCAGTGACGTATTTGAGGAATACCAGTCCTAGGACGATGTCCTTGTACTGGGATGCGTCCATGGAACCGCGCAGCTTGTCTGCTGCCTTCCATAAAGTGTCCTTGAGCTCTTTGAGGGTGGTGGCGGAGGCAGACTCTACGTTCTGCACATCCTTGACTGAGTTAGTCATTTTTCTCCTTACATATAACGGTGTTTGTGCGTTTGAATGTTGAACTCTGTTATTAGCCTGGCGGGGATTGTGCACGAGATTCAGCGATGGTGACAGCACCGGTACCTATCGAAATAGTGAGGTTGTGCCGTAGAACATCGATGCTCCTTAGCTGCTCAACCAACTGGCGACGCCGTGCGCCGAGCTGTTGCTCGACTGTGCTGAGGTCTTCCGCATTCTTGCGAGGCAATACGGGGAAGTACACCGATGTCAACTCGGAGGAGACAGCTTCGTTAATAGCCTTCTCTACGAGGTAGGGAAGGCAGACCTGTTCCAAGGGAGTGTGGCTGCGTCCACGGAAGGTGCGGCATCGTAGTGCTTGAGCCGGTGCAGTGACTAGCTTGCCGCCTTCCTCATCGATGAGCGCGCGTGGTCTTGGGTTCTTGATGAAGACCACGTCCCCTGGTTCTGTGAGGGTGCCGCGCGGTGCAATGTCTTCCAGCCGGAGACGATCGATGCAACGTGCGCCCTGTGGAATGCTCCCCAGAATTTCGGGTTCACCGATGAGTTCCAGTTTTGCTACTGCTTCAGGGGCGAGATCATGTTCGGCAATGCGGGATCCGCTGAGTTTCTGCAGTACCCCAGTGCGAGCGTTGGTCGCGGCCTTCCACGGTAGGTACTCAAGGCGCGTGGCCCCCGATTCAGCGCGCATACCAATCTTTGGCTGCGCGTCCTCCAGCCCTGCTGAACTGATGTCTAATCCTGCTTGATGCGCGGTATGCATGAGATCGGCGGCGGAGGACGTCGACGTAGAAGAAAAGACCGAGTCATCGAGAGAATGAGTACGACTGCGCCAGGCATCAGCGGCGCGAAGAATACGACCGCGGACAAAGGCGTGCTTGCGTGCTTCATCCGGTGTGGTGAGCATGGTTGCCCAGTCTGAGACGAGACCGGGTCTCTTAAGGTCCGGCACGTCAGCGATAACCACAGCAGCATCGGCAGGGTTGCCTATGGCCTCGCGATTAGGGCGCTTGAGAATCCATAGTGCGCCCTGCTGCTGTCCGCGGTCCGGAAAAATACCTCGGGGCAGCCGTGCGCTGTAACGCAGCGGTGCAATTGCGCCGGTTTCGGTCGGTGCGAGGAACCGCCGTCGGACGACCTGCGCTAAAGAGTCCTCGATAAGCATGTCTGCGGTGGAAATGCAGAACATTGCGCCGCGCTCGTCTAAGTTGTCGAGCAAGTCCTGGAGGTGCTCGAAGTATTCGGGCGCAGTCTTTGGAGGGGAAGGAACAGCGTGGACGAGGAGAGAATTCGCTGGGATCTCCTCGCTAGCGTCGATGAATTCCACGTTTCGGCACGCTAGTTCGGCCCAATAGAGAGAGTCTGGTGCGCAGTCTTTTCGATATCCGATGCTGAGCACCAGTGTCTCTTCGAGTTCCCGGGTGAGTCCAGTGACGAAACCTAGGCTGTATTCATCAGTAGGGATGATAGGTGGAGTTGGGTTCTCTAGCGTGAGGGCTTCCGATACTGCTTGCATAGCGCGGGAAGTAAATCGGGAAGAGAGTGTGACCTGGCGCTGAGCACTGAGGTCATCTGCAAGACGGGCGAGCGCGGCCGCGGGCCCGAAAGCTGCCTCGGCTACCTGCTCTGCTGCTTTTGCGATATCAGCTTCAGGGGCATCAGAAGGAATGTTGTCTGCTGCGCGCTGGTACGCCGCGGTAAGAGAGTCGATTACTGCAGCAGAGGGCGAAAAATCCTGAGGGGAGAGAGCCGTGTTGCAGTTCAAAAGGCCCAAGGCCGCGCGTGCCGGATTGCGGAGCAGCATTCGGTAGAGCGAAGAATAGAAGAGGGCATCTTTAACGGCTGTGTCGCGGCGGCCGAGCTTGGTTTCTCGCAGCCAGTCTTGAATTTCGGTGATGGCGTAGTAGGGGTGGCCATCATGTTCTCCGTAAGGGGAGGGGAAGGGCACGTTGGATTCTGAGTTAAAGCGCTGAATCCACTCGTTGACCGCGGGGCGCGTAACGCCGGTCAGCCGGGCGACATCGGCGAGTGTCAGTGTTGCGGTCACTTGAGGCCTCCTTTCATAGGGGAGTGATGGGGAATAAGGGCGAGCGGTCATTGCTGATTGCTCTGTCCACTACGTTAAAGGAACTCGAGTGAAGTAAACAGCTTTTAGTATGGTAATCGTCCTGAAGGGGGCTTAAGGCTGGTTAATTAATACTAAAAAGTGTTGCCCGAGAGTGGTTTGGGTTTCGTGGGGATCGGGCTTCAAAAGCGCATGACTTGCTGACGTGTTCGGTCAGATCCGGTGCTAAAGCGGGGGATTGATGTGCACTTTGTGGCCGATTTCCTGCTTGTAAACGTGTTGGCTCGGGCTGTCTGTCGATGTCGACATGTGCATGGTTATCGCCTCAGCGCTGAGCATGTTCGACATCAAGCTCGCGCCCTTCTGGAACGAGGGCAAGGCCATTGAGCAGGAGCGTGGCCACTAAGCGCTATGCTTAATCACCTCTGAGGAAAGGAGGTGACGGCATGGCTGACCGCCGCATGTGGAAAATGTCGCCGGAGCGGCTGCAAGAACACCTGAAATTGCGTAGCCGCGCATCGCGAATTCCCGATAAAAAGAAAGAACAGTCCAAGAAGGCCTGCCGGAACACCCGGCGGGCCTTTCCGCTTTCTTGGTGCAGAAAACTATTGGGTTATTCCCAACCGTTTGACTTAACCCAACGTTAACCATTAAAGTTAACGACAGGTTAACAATTAGCAAACGGGACAATAATCCGAGAAAGGGGATAACAATGAACCAGTTTGAAACCCTGCGCCAGGATCTGCACGAGAACTACGGCCACGAGTACACGGCCGCGGAAATCGATGCCAAGCTCGATGAGGTTATTGCCAAGCACACCAAGAAGGCGGAGCTCGAGGAATTCGTGCCGCTTTTGGTGGAGCGTGAGGTGCGCAACTACTTCGGTGCTCACCGCCTGCACGTTCGCTTTGCCGCCGGTACCAATAATGCGCTGGCCCAAGCCGCAGCGGAACTTACCCGCAAGCACGCCGGCGAAGCCCTCTTTGTAGATACCGCCGTTGCTCACCCAGAAAACGAAGCGGAAGGCCACCTTGCCCACGTCATGAACGAGCGCGGCATGGGTGAGGCCCCGAATAAGTACCTCGACGAGGTGCGCACGGTAGCGATGCCGGATTACATCGTGTTCTTGGGCCGCGAGGTAGAGCGCGATGAGGCGGGCAAGGACATCAAGATTTGGGATATTCCTGCTGCGGATACCGTGGAGGAGGCGCGCGAATTGGCTGATGACCTCGAAGCCCGCGTGCTCTACATGCTCAATAAGCTGGGCATCGATCCGGTAACCGAGCCGGTCAACGCCTAGAAGCGATAGGGGTCGGGCAGCTGGGAGGAGACGTTATTATTAGCCACCCAGAAGTCCGCAAACCTATAGGGCATGTAGTGCGTGCCCATACCGGGGCGCCATTCCGGCGTGCCCAACAGTGGGGGAGTTTTGCGGTCGCGCTGCGGATATAGCCGTTCTGGCAGCGCGCCCACCATGGGGTGATAGTCCTCGAGGACGCGAGCGAAGGCGGAATCGAAGTCTTCCCGCGACAAATCCTGGGACAGGTCGCTAATGCGCTGCGTTATCTGGCGCAAGCTGGCGTTGTCGGGCTGGCGAGAGAGGGCCGCTTGGGCGTCGCCAAGCAGCCATTGCACCTCGCCCGCGCGCACCGCAGTATCGCCGTCGCAGAAACTTTCCAGGGAATCTATCTGCGCTGCGGCCGTATTGATCTGCTTGAGCGCTTTGTAGGCCTCCTTGATGGAGGCAGCGTGAAGCGAATAGTCTTGGATGTCCTCCAGCGCCTTGAGCGTCGGCCGCGCATCAGTGTACTGATTGACCAGAGAGCGCCACTGTACCTTCAGGTAGTCGCCCGCCAAAGGGGAATGCAGGGCGTCAATCCGTGTCTCCGTGCGCTTGATGAGCTCCTCAGCCCCGTCGCGAGCGCCCTTAATATAATCGTAGCGCGTGCGCACTCGGGCGCGGCGGATGAACAAGTAGGAAATGAGGCCAACCGCGCCCAGAACCACGAGCACCATAGTGGCTGCGATGAATAAGGACCACGTGGGCACATCCTGCGTATATTGCCGGCGCACGGTGGTATCCGCGGCGGCACGCGTCGCTAGGATCATGCCGACGGTATAGTCATCGTCCGCCAGCGCCGGCCGCATCTGGTCCAAGATGCCGTCCATGCGGCCTTCGTCATAAATCTTGATGTCCTGGCACACCTCTGTGCCGCAGTGCACGGCCATACTATTGGGCTCAAAACCTACCGCGATGACGAGCACATTTTTCTGTAGCCCACTTCCGCTGATGAACTGTGGATGCTCGCGTTCCAAGTCATGGAACAGGGTGCGGGAAAATTCCTCGCCCGAATTCGGGTACGTAGCGTAGAGGACCTCGTGCACGGAATCCGGCAAATGCATGGACTGGGCTTGCGATTTGATGGCCTCTTCGTCCGAAGTGCTAAGGATTTGGGCGTGGTCCAGAAACTCCACCGCGGGCTTTTCCTCTGCGATAGCGGCGGGCGCGCTGGCTACAGCGAGAAGACCCACTGCTGCCGCGCAAGGAACCCATCTCATGATGTTCCATAATACGGGCTCCGCGTGTAAACCGTAGTACTTATGCAAAAGCAACTACGCTAAATCGCTGACTACTGTTTATACCGTTTGGAGAATCGAAGCTATCGTGACTGCCAACAACACCCAGGCCCATGAGCCCCTGCAGCGCATCCTGCTGCCTAAGCGCGGCGAGCCCTTTGATGTGCGGATGCTCTACCTCATCGAGGCCGAGCAAAACCGCGAACGCCTCAGCTGGTTTAACCGCACCTCCGTCACCATCCCGGCCGGCGAGGAAGCATCTTTTGAAACCTACTTCAATGCCTTCCCAGCCTCCTACTGGCGCCGCTGGTTCCAGCTGCGTTCCGTAATCCTCAGCCTGGACATTGAGGGTCAAGCAAATATTTCCCTCTACCGCTCCAAGCAGGATGGCCAGCGCATTTCCGTGGCCAACCACCTGGTAGGCACCGGCCACCATGAGTTTGAGCTGCCGCTCAAAAACTTCGAGGATGGCGGCTGGCTGTGGTTCGATATCACCGCCGAGCAGGAAACCACGCTTGCCGACGCCGCCTGGTGCTCCCCCCACGCCCCTGGCCCACAGCTGCTGCCGGACGGCACCGAACAACCGGCGCAGGACAAGCGCGTGGCGGTCGGCATTCCTACCTTTAACCGCCCGACCGATGCCGTGGCAGCACTCCAAGCACTGGCCGAGGACCCAGTGGTAGACAAGATCATCGACTTCGTCCTCATGCCGGATCAAGGCAACCAGCACCCGGCCGATGAGCCGGGTTACGACGAGGCAGTGGCCCACTTTGGCGATCGTTTCCGCGAGTTCCGCCAGGGCAACCTGGGCGGCTCCGGCGGCTACTCCCGCATCATGTACGAGGCGCTGGAAAATACCGATTCGCCCTTCATCCTGTACATGGACGATGACATCGCCATCGAGCCAGACTCCGTACTGCGCGCGGTCCAGGCGGCCCGCTACGCGGCTAAGCCCATCATCGTCGGCGGCCAGATGCTCAATCTGCAGGAGCGCTCCCAGCTGCGCACCACCGGCGAGCAGGTCAACCGTGCCGATTTCATGTGGGGCGCGGCGCCGCACGCCGTCTACGACCACGACTTTGCCAAGTACCCGCTGCGCGCCATCGGCACCCGCGAGACTCACCTGGATCCCAAGAAGTACGATTCCCGCGCGCTGCATCGCCGCGTTGACGTGGAATACAACGGTTGGTGGATGTGCCTCTTCCCTCGTATCGTGGCAGAAACCAACGGCCAGCCGCTGCCGCTGTTTATCAAGTGGGACGATACCGAGTACTCCCTGCGCGCGGCGCGCAACGGATTCCCCACGGTGACCTGGCCAGGCGCCGCCATCTGGCACATGGCCTGGGCGGATAAGGACGATGCCATTGACTGGCAGGCCTACTTCCACCTGCGCAACCGCCTCATCGTGGCCGCGATGTACCACGAGGGACCGGCCAAGGGCATTACCAAGTCCATCTTTAAGTCCACCCTCAAGCACACCATGTGCATGGAATACTCCACCATGGCCATCCAGATTGAGGCCATGCGGGACTTCCTGGCCGGACCGAACCATCTCTTCGACATCCTGGAGTCTTCGCTGCCGCGCATCGCGCAGATCCGCAAGAACTACTCCGATGCCGTGATCCTGGAATCCGCCGATGAGCTGCCGGCTCCCACCGGCGCGCCGGGCGTTCCCACCCGCAATATCGGCGGCCGCCTGGCCAAGATTAAGAAGATCCCGTGGGCCATCAAGGGCCTCAAGCATCTCGTCAGCAAGGAAGATGCTGCGCACCATGAGGCGCCGCAGCTCAACCTCACCCCGGACGAGGCCCGCTGGTTCACCTTGTCCCGCGTAGATTCGGCCACCGTGTCTACCGCCGGTGGCACCGGCGTCGCCTTCCGCAAGCGTGACCGCGACCTAGCCAAGGACCTCGTGACCCAGACCCGCGAACTGCTGAAGGAAATCGAGGAGAACTTCGACGACCTGCGCGCCGAATACCGCGCGGCACAGCCGGAGCTGACCTCGCGCGAGTCGTGGAAGAAGGTCTTCGATGCCCAATAAGCTTTCCGTAGCCGAATCGCGCGTCCTCGAGTCCATCCAGGGTGCGGCTTTCGACGTGCCCGGCGTACTTCCCACCGCCCGCGGGCTTAGCCACTGGGGCGAGCATGCCTTAGGTTGGATGGGCAGCGCTGCGGTAGGGGCGGGCATCGACAAGCGCCGCCGCGAAGGCTGGGTCCGTGTTGGGGCCGCCGCCTTCCTCGCGCACGCCGCCAGTGTGGTGCTCAAGCGCATCGTGCGCCGCAAGCGCCCGGATTATCCGTACGTGCGCGTGGGGGTAAAGACGCCCTCCACATTGTCTTTCCCTAGCTCGCACGCGACTTCGACCACCGCATTCCTGGTGGCGGTAAGCCGCCTGACCGGCCGCAAGGCGCCCCTTCTCGGCGTGCCGGTAATGATGGCATCGCGTATGGTGCTCGGAGTGCACTATCCAACAGACACGGCCGTGGGTGCGGCCATCGGCGCTGCTACCGCGGAGGTCGTGATGAAAGGAATGAAGCATGAGTGATGATGGAAACCAGCACTTTTTCCATTCGGAACCGCACACCTCCGGCGTAGATACCGGCCGCAAGCGCAAGCCGCCGAAGAATCTTGTCGATGGCATGATTAAGGCCCTGCGCCCCAAGCAGTGGGTCAAAAACGTCCTGGTGCTGGCTGCCCCCGCCGCGGCCGGCGCCGATGCGCTGTTCCATGGCCGCGTGCTTCTCGACGTCCTCTTGGCCTTCGTCGTCTTCTGCCTCGGCGCTTCCTCTATCTACCTGATTAACGATGCGAAGGACTGGCGCGAGGACCAAGAGCATCCGACCAAGCGCTTCCGCCCGATTGCCTCGGGTGTGCTACCGATCAAGCTCGCCTATGTCATGGCCGTGGTGCTCATCTGCCTGTCCATCGGCCTGTCTTTCCTTGCCACCGCCGGACCGCAGCTGGCTATCGTGATGGCGATCTATATCGCACTGCAATTGGGCTATTGCTTTGGCTGGAAGCATATGCCGGTGATTGATATTGCGCTGGTGTCCTCCGGCTTCATGCTGCGCACCATGGCCGGTGGCGTAGCCGCAGGCATCGAGCTGTCTCAGTGGTTCCTGCTGGTGGCGGCCTTCGGCTCGCTGTTTATGGCCTCCGGCAAGCGCTACTCGGAGATCCTGTTGGTAGAACAGACCGGCGCGAAAATCCGCAAGTCTTTGGAGGGCTATACGCCTACCTACCTGCGCTTCGTGTGGACCCTAGCCGCCACCGCGGTGGTCATCTGCTACACCTTGTGGGGCTTCGAGCTCGCAAACGGCGCCCAGACCGGTGGCGTGTGGTACCAGATTTCCATGGTGCCGTTTACCATCGCCATCCTCCGCTATGCGGCCGATGTGGACCGCGGCCAGGGCGGCGCGCCGGACGAAATTGCACTGGAGGACCGCACTTTGCAGGTTCTCGCCTTGGCTTGGCTCGCCTGCATTGCCATGGCGGTTTATATCATGCCGTTGATCTAGACACAGCGGAATCGATATAGAAATTTTCTGCGGGGCTGATAAACTTTCTCCCCGTGCTTAACACCGACCACAAGAGTATCGCCCGCTGGAGTACCCCAGCGGTCGTTCTTGTGATCGGTGTTTTATCTTTCTGGGGCGGCTTCGCTCGCCGCTGGATTTCCGATGACGGACTCATCGTCCTGCGTACCGTGCGCAATCTCGAAGCCGGAAACGGGCCCGTGTTCAATATGGGCGAGCGCGTGGAGGCCAATACTTCCACGCTATGGCAGTACCTCATCTTCCTCGTGCGCTGGGTCTCCCACGCAAACCTGGAAGGCATCGCCATTTACTTGGGCCTCTTTTTGGCGGTAGCGGCAATGGTTGTGGGCACGGGGGCGTCGGCAAGCATGCGCTCTGGAGCGGTCACTTCCGGCCGGCGCACTTGTGTATTTGGCCCTGCCACCGGCCCGCGACTTCTTTACCTCCGGCCTGGAATGGGGACTGTGCATCTTCTACCTTGCGGTGCTGTGGTGGCTGTTGCTGCGGTGGTCGCGCCCGCGCCGCCACTCCGGGAGCAATAGTGAGGCCTATTGGCTCGCCTTCTGGGCCGGACTGTCCTGGCTGGTGCGCCCAGAGCTCGCCCTGTACGGCGGCCTGGTGGGAATCGTGCTGCTCGTATCCCACCGCTGGTGGAAGATACTTGCCGCCGCAGTGCCGTTGCCGTTGGCCTATGAGATTTTCCGCATGGGTTACTACGGCCTGCTGACCCCGCACACGGCCGTGGCCAAGTCTGCGGCCGGTTCCGAATGGGGCAAGGGCTTTACCTACCTGGCGGACTTTGTCGGACCGTACTGGCTCTTCCTACCGCTCATCGTGCTGGCCATTGCCGGTCTATGGAAGGCGAGCCTGCGCCCCACAGCTCTGCGCTCCACCGCCACTGCCACCTATCTTTTTGTGGGCGCGGCGCTCATCCATACGCTTTACGTCTTGCGCGTGGGCGGGGACTTTATGCACGGCCGCATGCTGCTGCTGCCACTTTTTGCGTTTCTGCTTCCGATCTTTGTCGTTAGCGTACGCATGTGGATCGTCTCCGTCCTCTGCGCGGTGTGGGCGCTGGTTATCGTTCTACGCGGACATCCGGTGGATCGCAGCATCTATGCGGATGAGATCTCCATCGTGGACGAGCGCGATTTCTGGACCTATGCCACCCAGCGCCAGGACCCGCCCATGCGCGCTGAAGAGTTCCTCGGCGCCAAGTTTATGGAGGACTACCAGGAGGGCATCGACGAGCTAGAGGCGGGCGACGCCATGACCTTCCGCTATATCAAGGGCGAAGATAGGTTCTCGTGGACGGCCACGCCTGCAGACCCTTCGCGCACCGATCCGCCGACCGTTTACCTGCTCAATTTGGGCCTGTCTTCCATGAATGCGCCGCTGGATATTCGCGTGCTGGACAATATCGGCCTCAGCAACCCTTTGGCGGCGCGCCAGCCGCGCATCGAGGGCGGACGCATTGGGCACGACAAGAGCTTGGATATGTCGTGGCAGGTGGCAGATTCCGCGGCCGATATTGACGAGATCCCGGCGTGGATTGATAAGTACGAGGCGGCCAAGGCTCGCGCCGCGCTTGCCGACGCCGATTTTCAGAAACTCTTCGCCACATACAGGGAACCCCTAACTTGGGACCGTTTCTGGAAAAATATTAAATTCTCCCTGACCGATGGCCGGACCCTCACTTTTTCTTCTGATCCCTCTGACTACCTGCATTAATCCCTTTAAATGCAGACTTTAGGGAGAACCTAAGTTACACTATTCTGTGACATTGTTATCGATCCGTGACGTTAACGGTATACAGGTTCCGGACGATAGAACTTAGTGACAATCACCGAGTAGTTTGAAGGAGAAAGATGACTGCATCCATCAAGGGTCGCGTCCTTTCAGTCATCATGGCAGTTGCCGTAGCTATGGGCCTGGCCGTCGTGGCGGGGTCCCAGCCGGCAGAGGCAGCCAACCGCGACTGGCTGCGCCGTGACGCCACTGGTACGTGTGAGTGGGACAAGGTTGGCTGGTGGGTCCAGCGTTGCGACGTATGGTCCCAGGCAATGGGCCGCACCATTCCGGTGCAGGTTCAGCCGGCAAAGCGCGGCGGCAATGCTGCCCTCTACCTGCTAGATGGCCTGCGTGCCACCGATCGCACTAACGCATGGGTAAATGACGTTAATGCTGCCAAGACCTACGAGCCGCACAACATCACCCTCGCTATGCCCGTCGGTGGTGCCGCTTCCTTCTACGCTGACTGGCAGGGTCCTGCTACCTACGACCTGGAAAATCCGGTCAACTACAAGTGGGAAACCTTCCTGACCAGCGAGCTTCCTGGTTACTTGGAGCGCAACTTCGGTGTTGCCCGCAACAACAACTCCATTGCTGGCCTGTCCATGGGCGCCGGTGCTGCACTGACCCTGGCTGCAAAGCACCCGAACCAGTTCCGTCAGGCGCTGTCCTACTCCGGCTTCCTGACCACCACGGTCCCAGGCGCTCAGACCATGATGCGCTTTGCCATGCTGGATGCGGGCGGATTCAACATCAACGCTATGTACGGTTCCCTGTTTAATCCGAAGCGTTTCCAGAATGATCCGCTGCTGCTTATCCCGCGTCTGCGCAATACCAACCTGTATATCTCCGCTGCCTCTGGCGTCCCAGGCGCTGGCGATGCTCACTACCTACCGGAGCACCAAGCCGCCGGTGCTGCACTTGAGGTCGGCTCCAATATCACCACCCGCGTGTGGGAAGGCGCTGCTCGCCTGCAGGGTCTCAATCCAACCGTGAGCTACCCGGCCCAGGGGCTGCACAACTGGGAGCAGTTTGGCTACCAGCTCAACCGCTCTAAGCCACAGGTGCTTAACGTTATGAACGCTTGGTAATTCTTGCGGCCGAATCCCCTTTCTTAAGGAAAGGGGATTTTCTTTTACGAGTCGTATCGAACAAATATGCGTCTATCTATTGCGGGTGTCTCGGCGTTGCGCTAATCTAGGGGCGTAAGTTCGATTGGGTGTGCGAAATTATTTAGAGGGGGAGCTTTTGTGACTACTGCTACCGCACCACCAAAACAGGCGTATTTTTCTACCAATGACATGGAAGACACCGTGTGCGTCATGGCCATGGTGCAAAGAATTCAATCATGGCAACTGTTCCAGGCAGTGTTGCCACAGTTGGAAGACGACGTTGATTGCACATTGGCTGTATTGGCTAAGAAGCTCGGTCTTTCGCGATGGCGGGTATCAAGTGCAATCCAAGCCCACTTTCGGATGCGCGAACTGCCGCTTACTACCGCAGTACAAACAGAACACTGGATTTTGGACCTTCCGCGACTCCAAGTTATTGACGTGGAATTGCGCCCCCTCGGCGGGGATGAAGCGCAGATTCAGCTGGTTGATGCGGCCTTGGCAGATTTTCTCACGCCCAAAGACCCAGGACAGCACGTGCCGACGGAACCGGAAATCCGAAATTTCCTGCGCGGATTCATTGATGGGCTGCTGAAGCCAGATTTGTCGGCGCAAATCGAGCGCGCGGTGTCGGTGTCCTATTCGGGCGGACAAGCCACGATCGTGTTGAAGACAGATAAGGCCACTGCGGCGGCGATTTCCCGGCATGTTGATAAAGCGGCAGCAGAAGACGGAGTTTCAAAGGCGGAAGCGCTGGAAAATCTGATCTTTAACCGCACTAGTACCAAGGTGGTGATTAACACCTATCGCACAGGCGAGGATCCTTCCCGCGTCTTTATTCCTAGCGCAGGATGGTGCGATCTGGGGGAGGACTTAGCACATGACTCTGCGGTGCGAACTCTTACCGCCGAGGACGTCAAAAAGTATGTTCCCTCAGAAGAAATCCGTGCCTGGGTGCAGGGACGGGACGCGATCTGCCGGTGGCCGGGGTGTTCAATGCCAGCGCACTATTGCCAACTGGATCACCGAGTGGAGTACGGCGACAAAGGGCCTACCAGTGTGGGAAATCTGGTGAGCTTGTGTCAGCATCACCATAACGTGAAGACGGATGGTCGGGTGAGATACATCATGGACCCGTTTACCGGCGATATTGTCTGGATGTTCGAGGATGGCACCTTTGAAGTGGACCGGCGCAGCCGGACCTCTAGCGCCACGAAATATTCACTGGAAACTTACTTGGGAGCAATTCCTTAAATTGCAGAGGAGAACATTGCAAGGTTCGTGAGTCGGGACTATACAGGGGCCTATGTTCGCTATTGAGAATCCAAGCACTGGTAAGAGTGAAGACACTTTCGAGCGTATCGATGATTCACAGCGTGATGACATTCTGGACCGTTCTACTGCGGCTTTTAATGCATGGCGTGAGACCCGCATTGAGGAACGCGCGGCAATCCTTTCGCGCGCAGCTGACCTTTATGAAGAGCGCATTGATGAGTTAGCCGATCATATCGGCCGCGAGATGGGCAAGCTGACCCGTTGGGCCAAGGCCGAGATTCAGATCGTGGCCGATATCTACCGCTACTATGCTGAGCATGCTCACGAGCTGCTTGCAGATGAATACCTGCCGGCCCAAAACGCGCATAAGACCGTAGTGCGTAAGGAGCCGCTCGGTCCGTTGCTGGGCATCATGCCGTGGAACTTCCCGTACTACCAGGTGGCCCGCTTCGCGGCGCCTAACCTGCTGCTGGGTAACACCATTGTGCTCAAGCACGCTTCCATCTGCCCGCTGTCTTCCCAAGCATGCCAGGACATCCTGGAAGAGGCTGGTCTGCCGAAGGACGCGTACATCAACATCTACGCTTCCGGTTCCCAGATGGATGCTTTTGTAGCGGATAAGCGTATCAAGGGCGTTTCCCTGACTGGCTCTGAAGCTGCGGGCTCTGCAGTAGCAAAGACCGCGGGCGAAAATTATAAGAAGTCGGTGCTGGAGCTGGGCGGCAACGACCCGTTCCTGGTTATTGATGATGAGAACCTAGAGTGGGTACTGGATCAGTACAACCTGATCCGCATGTACAACACCGGCCAGGCCTGCAACGCGCCAAAGCGCCTCATCGTTCTGGAGGACTTCTACGACCGCACCGTGGAGTACCTGGAGAAGAAGATTGGGGACATGAAGGTCGGCACTTATGACGACGAGAATGCCGACATTGGTCCGCTGTCCTCCATCGATGCTCGCGATGAGATCGTGGAGCGCCTGGAAAAGGCTGCGGCCAACGGCGACGCCAAGATCCGTGTAGGCGGCAAGAAGATTGACCGCGAGGGCGCCTACATGGAGCCTGCGCTGCTTACCGACGTCGACCCATCCACCGACGTTGGCTGCAACGAGATTTTCGGCCCTGTGGCTATTGTCTACAAGGCCAAGGACGTTGAAGAGGCCATCGGAATTGCCAATAACTCGGAGTATGGTCTGTCCAGCTCCGTGTGGGGCACCGACCTGGATGCCGCGTTTGAGGTGGCAAACCAGCTCAATGATGGCATGACCTTTGTCAACGAGGCGTCGGTAACCGCAGCAGGCCTGCCATTCGGTGGCGTGAACCGCTCCGGCTACGGCCGCGAGCTGGCACGCTGGGGCGTCGGCGAGTTTGTTAACGAGCACCTGTACCGCGTGAGCGGACAGGATAACCCGGGCAACTCCCCGGCAATGTAGCGGCGTGTCAGTCTAGCGTAAGTCTCAAGTTCAACTTAAACTTGAGCACACGATAGACAGCTCACGCCGCAGGCATCGGTCCGGGGGAGGGGAACCCTCGGAAAGGTACCGCGGCAAATCTTCAAGGACGTTTACCTATGCGCAAAAGCACTTCCCCGAGCAAAGCTCGCAAGGGCCTTGCAGTGGCCGCAGTACCTACCGCTATTGCCGTGGGTTTGGCTCTGCTGCCAAACGCCACCGCACAATCTTCCGTAGGCGATCTCTCTTCCGCAATCGGCGGCGATTCCAGCCTGTCCGATCACTTCGCACCGAAGGATCCGCCCGCCCGCACCCCGCTGAACACCGAATACCCGGATGTTAAGGGCCTGCCGGAGGGCGTGAAGATCAACCGTGTGGAGTACCTGACCAACCGCCACCTGATGGTCTACATCAAGTCCGCAGCTATGCCGGACAAAGAGCAGAAGGTGCAGATCCAGCTGGCTCGTGACTGGTACTCCCACCCGGAAAAGAAGTTCCCAGAGGTATGGGCGCTCGACGGTCTGCGTGCCCGTGACGATGAGTCCGGCTGGACCATTGAGACCAATATTCTGAACCAGTACGCTGACCGTAACGTCAACCTAGTGATGCCGGTAGGCGGCGAATCTTCCTTCTACTCGGACTGGGAGCAGGCAGACCGCGGTAAGCGCTACATGTGGGAGACCTTCCTGACCAAGGAATTGATCCCCATTTTGGACAATGAGTACCGCTCGAACCACAAGCGTGCGGTCACCGGCCTGTCCATGGGCGGCACCGCCGCGATGAACTTGGCTGAGCGCAACCCGCACCTGTTCAACTTCGTGGGTTCCTTCTCCGGTTACCTGGACACCACTACGCGCGGCATGCCGGAAGCCATTATGGCTGCGCAGCGCGATGCCGGCGGTTATGATTCCCGCAAGATGTGGGGCGAGCCAGGTTCCCAAAACTGGATCGACCACGATCCGAAGCTGGGCATTGAAAACCTGAAGGACATGAAGGTCTATGTCTCTGCAGGTTCGGGCAAGGATGACTTTGGTAACGCCAACTCCGTAGCCAAGGGTCAGGCCAATCTCGCCGGTATGGGCTTGGAGGTCATTTCCCGCATGTCCACCCAGACCTATGTGGACTACGCAAAGCGCGCCAAGATTAACCCAGTGATTAAGTTCCGCCCATCCGGCGTGCACAGCTGGGAATACTGGCAGTTTGAGATGCAGCAGGCATGGCCCTACATCGCAGATGCCCTCGAGATGGACAAGGGTGATCGCGGTGCGGACTGTGAGGCCATCGGCGCCATCGCCAAGGAGACCAAGAGCGGCGTCATTGGCTCTTGCTTGAATAACGAGTACGACGTCGCTAAGAAGGGCAAGGCCCAGGACTTCGAGTCTGGTACCGCTTACTGGTCCCCGGATACCGGTGCGCACGCCCTCTTCGGCCGCATTGGTGCCCGCTACGCCGAAATCGGCGAACCTACCTCCTGGCTGGGCTTCCCTAAGACCGGCGAGTCTAAGACCCCGGACGGCAAGGGCCGCTTCGTGCACTTCGAGCACGGCTCCATCTACTGGTCCCCGGAGACCGGTGCTTGGGAGATTACCGGCGATATGTTCCAGGCCTGGGGCAAGAACGGCTACGAAAAGGGCGACCTGAAGTACCCGACCGGCCCGGTCAAGAAGGTCGGCGAGGGCTACATGCAGGAATTCCAGGATGGCATCCTGACCCGTAATCCGGATGGCTCCAACCAGGTAGTCCACGGTGCTATCGGCGCCAAGTACAAGGACATGGGCGGCGCTGAATCTGCGCTCGGCTTCCCGACGTCCGGTGAGAACGCCGTCAATGGCGGCTTCTTCCAGACCTTTGAGAAGGGCAACATCTACTGGTCCCCGAAGACTGGCGCGCACTACATTTTGAAGAGCAAGATCATGGACCGCTGGGGCCAGGCTGGCTGGGAGCAGGGCGAGTTCGGCTGGCCTACTTCTGACTACTCCGAGATTGCCGCTGGCGGCCTGAGCCAGGAATTCCAGCACGGCAAGATCAGCGAGGTCCTCGGCCAGGTTCGGACCGAGAAGAAGTAGCTATGCGCAAGCTAGTAGTTGTGGGCGCGGCGCTGTGCTTGGGTCTTGCGGGCTGCGATTCCGCCACGGTGGATAGCGAACCGCCGCAAGAGACCGAGGTCGCGCCCCTCGAGCGGGAGTCCGAGGCCCCTTCCTCTTCTTCGGAGAGTGCCACTTCTAAGTCGCAAGAGGACCGCGGTGCGCGCGAGATCTCTGAAATCCCGTCCGCTGAGGTGCCGGAACCGGACGCCAAGTACTTGGACAAGCTCAAGGACGCCGGCGTTAACGTCGATGGCGTAGAGGATCAGCTCCTTGGAGCCGGCAAAGCGGCCTGTGACGAGAATGAGGTCACCATTTCTGCGGTTGCCGGCCAGCTCATCGAGCAGCAGCGCACCACGCAGAGTTTTGAGGAGCTTTCCCAGCTCATCAAGGATTCTGCACGTTCAGGGATTTGCTAGGTTTACCTGGTACAACTAATCCATGCGAAAAACTATTACCGTTGTCGCGGCCCTCGTCGTATTAGCTGTCATTGGCGTGGGCGCGTCGCGTTACTTCAACCAAGGCACTGATTCCCCGGCTCCGCATACCACGGAGCAGGCAGCGCCGCCGCAACCGCAGCAGCCCGAGTGGTGCCCCCGCGTGGAGTTCATTTCTGCCCCGGGTACTTGGGAGTCCGCGGCTGACGACGACCCCATTAATCCTTCTGCCAACCCGCGCTCGTTCATGCTGTCTATTACGAAGCCGTTGCAGGAGGCCTACGGGGACGACGTGAAGGTCTGGACCCTTCCCTATACCGCGCAATTCAAAAATATTAATGCGCAGCACGAGATGAGCTACGACGATTCCCGCACTGAGGGAACCGCCAAGATGAATGACGAGCTGCGTAGCGTTCATCAAAGCTGCCCAGCTACCAAGTTCATTGTGAGTGGTTTTTCTCAGGGTGCGGTGATTGCTGGCGACGTTGCCGATGAAATTGGTGGCGGTCAGGGCGTGGTTCCGGCGGAATCCATCGCAGGCGTGGCCCTTATCGCCGATGGCCGCCGCCAAAATGGCGTCGGGCAAAACCCGGGCCGCAAGGTGGGTGGCGTCGGCGCTGAAATTGCCCTTCAGCCGGTATCCGGATTGGTTCAGCCCATCGTGCCGGGTGCCTCCATGCGTGGTGCGCGCCAGAATGGGTTCGGTAGCCTCGCGGATCGCACCTTCCAAATTTGCGCGCCCAATGATTCGGTGTGTGATGCCCCGCCAAACGTCACCAATGCACTAGAGCGCGCGCAGGGTTTGATTGCCGCGAATGGCGTGCATGCGCAGTACGCCTCCAATAGTGGCGTTATCGATGGCACGACTGCCAACCAGTGGGTAGTGGGCTGGGCCCGCCAGCTTATCGACGCCGCGTAACAACCATTCCCCCAACTCCGATAGTTTTATTAACGAAACCATTTACCTAAGGAGAATCGATGGATCTAAAAGCGCAGATGGGGCAGTTCTTAGCACCCGAGTTCACCTTGGCCCAGTTGGCAGAGAAGCTCTTCCAAGCGGAAACCGACCCAGACCGCGTGGTGATGCGCCAGTGGATCTACGGTGAGGAAGAAACCTGCCGGGAGCTTACCCGCGCGCAGGTCAATAACCGCATCAAGGTGGTGGCGGCGCGCCTGCAGCAGGTGGCAGATCCTGGTACCCGCGTGGCCATCTTGGCTGGTAATTCACCGGAATACGTCTTCGGCTTCTTAGGCGCTCTTTATGCGGGCATGGTGCCGATTCCGCTATATGACCCCAACGAGCCGGGCCACTCGGACCACCTAAAGGCCGTATTTGGTGACTGTGAACCGTCCATCGTGGTAACTAACCGCGTATCGGCGGCGGCAGTGCGCACGTATTTTTCCGCTCAACGCGAGCGCCCGCGCATCATTTCCCTCGACGCCCTTCCTGATTCTTTGGCGTCCTCCTGGACTCCTGTGGAGGGAACCGCAGAAGACACTGCCTTCCTGCAGTACACCTCCGGTTCCACCCGCACCCCGGCCGGTGTGGAGCTCACCAATCGCGCGATTATTACCAACGTGGCGCAGATCTTCCAGGCCGTGCAGCTGCAGATGCCTGCCCGCATCGTTTCTTGGCTGCCGATGCACCACGATATGGGCATCATCCTGGCCGTATTTGTCACCATCTTGGGCCTCGACTTCGAGGTGATGACCCCGCGCGATTTCATCCAGCACCCGGATCGCTGGGTCCGGCGCCTCACCGCGGGCAAGCAGGCCACCTATACCGCCATCCCGAACTTTGCCTTGGAACTCGCTGCGCGTCATGCCAAGGATGCAGATTTCTCGCACGTGGCCGGCATCATTATCGGTTCCGAGCCGGTGACCGAATCGGCCGTGGACTCCTTCCTCGATGCCTTCAGCGTGAACCGTTCCGTACTGCGTCCGTCCTATGGCCTGGCAGAAGCGGCGCTTATTGTGTCTACCCCGCAAACTGACAAGCGCCCGGTCATCGCGCACTTTAACCGCGCGGAGCTAGCTGCAGGTCGCGCCGTCATCGAGGATAAATCCGAAGACACCGTTGCCTACGCCTCCAATGGACAGTGCGTGCCGCATCAGCACCTCGCCATTGTGGATCCGGAAACTCGCGCCGAGGTAAAGGACGGCGTCATCGGAGAAATCTGGGTTCACGGTCCCAACATGGCTTCTGGCTACCTCAACCGCCCAGAGGAAACTGCTGCGACCTTCCGCAATACGCTGGGTGAGCGCCTGCAGGATGGCCTGCCGGAAGACGATTATTGGATGGCCACCGGAGACTTGGCAACCATCGTGGACGGGGAACTGTATATCACCGGCCGCCTGAAGGATCTCATCGTCATTGCTGGGCGCAACCATTATCCGCAGGATATTGAGGGCACGGTGCAAGCAGCTTCCGCACAGGTTCGCCCGGATTCCGTTGCAGCCTTCTCCGTGGAAGGCAATGACTCTGAGTCCCTCGTCCTGCTGGTGGAGCGCGCCGATGATGCGCAGCCGTCCGGCGATGCCGAGGCAACCGAGGCCATTCGCACCGCGGTCACCGCCCACCATGGCATCACTCCGGATGACATCGTGTGGAAGGCACCTGGCGAAATCAACCGCACGTCCTCCGGCAAGATTGCGCGCCGCGTAGCCAAGAAGAATTATGTGGGATTCTGATATATCGCTAACAAAGTGACAAAATATAGCGATATACCCCTACGCCATTTAGTATTTTTCCGTAACGAAAGACCTTTTTATGACCATCGAGCAACTGCGAGCATGGCTGCGTGACTGGGTCGCCCAGGCCACCGGTGTTTCCGCCGAAGAGATCCTAGATTCCAAGCCTTTGGAAAATTATGGCCTCTCCTCGCGGGATGCTGTAGTGCTATCCGGCGAGCTGGAAAACCTTCTGGGCACCCGCCTCGATGCCACCGTGGCATATGAGTATCCCACCATCGAGCTGCTGGCGGACCGCCTGCTGAACGCACCGGCGGCGTCCCAGCCCGAGGAACACGCGCCGCGGATCGCGCAGGGATCCGACGTTGCGGTCATTGGTCTTTCCGGCCGCTTCCCGGGCGCCAAGAATGCCCAAGAGTTCTGGTCTATGTTGGCGGAATCCCGCGCGGGCACCGGCCCGTTGCCAGTGGGCCGGTGGTCCGAGTACTCCGCCGATCCGGTCATGAGCGAGAAGATCGCCCAGCAAAATACCGACGGCGGCTATATCGAAGACATCGCGTCCTTTGATGCGGAATTTTTTGGCCTGTCCCCACTTGAGGCCGCCAATATGGATCCGCAGCAGCGAATCCTGTTGGAGCTGGTGTGGGAAGCACTAGAAAACGCTGGTGTTCCCGCCAATGAGCTGCGGGGAACGCAGACTGGCGTGTACATGGGATCGACCAATAATGACTACGGCATGCTCATCGGCGCTGATTCCGCCGAGATGCACCCGTATGCGCTGACCGGCATTTCTTCCGCCGTGGTTGCCAACCGCATTTCCTACGCCTTGGATTTCCGCGGCCCTTCCATCAACGTGGATACGGCTTGCTCCTCCTCCCTCGTGGCGGTGAACCAGGCGATGAAGGATTTGCGCACGGGAAGCGCGGACGTGGCGCTGGCTGGCGGCGTGAATATTCTGTCCGCCCCGCATGCGTCCACGGCGTTCTCGGAGTTGGGCGTTACCTCTCCGACGAGCGCCATTCACGCCTTTTCTGACGACGCCGATGGCATCGTGCGTGCCGACGCCGCCGGCGTCCTCGTGCTTAAGCGCTTGGAAGACGCGGAAGCGGACGGCGACGATATCCTCGCCGTCATCAAGGGCTCGGCCGTCAACTCCGATGGCCACTCTAATGGCCTGACCGCCCCGAACCCGGAAGCGCAGGAGGATGTGCTGCGCCGCGCCTATGCTGATGCGGGTGTAAATCCGCAGGACGTGGACTATATCGAGGCCCACGGCACCGGCACCATCTTGGGCGATCCGATCGAGGCCTCCGCCCTGGGCCGCGTGCTCGGTGCGGGCCGCGGGGTCGAAACTCCAATTTTGCTCGGCTCTGCCAAGACCAATATCGGCCACTCTGAATCCGCCGCGGGCGTGGTCGGCCTCATCAAGGTCATTCAGGCCATGCGCAATGACGTGATTCCGGCGAATATCAACTATTCGGCGCCGAATCGCTATATCGATTTCGAGGCCGAGCACCTCGAGGTAGTCGAGGATCCGCGCGAGTGGCCCGAGTACTCCGGCCACAAGGTCGCTGGCGTATCCGGCTTTGGTTTCGGCGGTACCAATGCGCACATCGTGCTCACCGATTACCGCGGCACCCCGGCCGAACGCGAGCCGCAGCTTTCCACCGACACGGTGGCGTTGCCGGTCTCTGGCCTCTTGCCTTCGCACCGGGCACGCGCTGCGGCCCTGTTGGCAGACTTCATTGAGGCGGAAAAGCCCGCGCTTGTCGACGTCGCCCGCACCGTCGCCCGCCGCAACCACTCCCGTTCCCGTGCCGTCGTGACGGCTAGCTCCACCGAGGAAGCGGTCAAGCGCCTGCGCCAGGTAGCTGAGGGCAAGGTTTCCGTTGGCATCGCCGCTGCGGATTCCCCGCAGGTTCCGGGCCCGGTATTTGTTTACTCCGGTTTCGGATCCCAGCACCGCAAGATGGCGAAGGACATGATTGCGCTCTCGCCGCAGTTCAAGGCCCGCTTGGAAGAGCTGGATGCCATCGTGGATTTTGAGTCCGGCTGGTTCGATCCTGGATATCGTCAACGACGATGCCCAAACCTATGACACCGAGACCGCCCAGGTGGCCATTACCGCCATTCAGATTGCATTGACGGACCTGTTCGCTTCCTTTGGCGTGCGCCCGGCCGGCGTGATGGGCATGTCCATGGGCGAGATTGCCGCGGCCTATGCCGCAGGCGGCATCTCCGCAGAGGACGCCATGGTTATTGCCTGCCACCGCGCGCGGTTGATGGGTGAGGGTGAGGCGTCGCTAAGCGATGCCGAACAAGGAGCCATGGCCGTCGTAGAGCTCTCGGCCGAGGATATTGCCGCGCTCGACGGCAATATCGAACCCGCCGTGTATACCGGACCCGGTATGACCACCGTGGGCGGCCCTCGCCAAGAGGTGCTGGACCTGGTGGAAAAGCTCGACGGTGAGGGCAAGTTCGCCCGTGCGCTCAATGTGAAGGCAGCAGGGCATACCTCGGCCGTGGACCCCATCCTGGGCGAGCTGCATGCAGCCATCGCCGGCATGGAGGCCAAGCCGCTGCACACCCCGCTGTTTTCCTCCGTGGATAAGGGCGAGGTTTATCGCCCTGGTACCACCGTCCACGATGAGGACTATTGGCTGCGCATGACCCGCCACTCGGTCTATCTGCAGGATGCCACCGAGGCAGCCTTCAACGCCGGCCACACCCAGCTGGTAGAAATCTCGCCGAACCCGGTGGCGCTGATGGGCCTCATGTCCACCGCCTTCGCCGTGGGCAAGGCCGATGCCCAGCTGCTCTATGCCCTGAAGCGCAAGGTGGATCCCACCGAATCGCTGCTGAACCTGCTCAGCAAGCTCTATGTCGCCGGCATGCCGGTGGATTTTGGCGCGGTCTTTGGCTCCGGTGCGCGCGTGGAGGCGCCCTATACCCAGTTCAACCGCCAGCGCTTCTGGACCAACGCGCGTCCGTCGGCCGGCGTATCCGGCCTGCCGGGCGCACGCGTCAACCTGCCAGAGGGCAAGGTGGCCTTCTCCACCAATGCGGATCAGGCGCCATCCGCGCTGGCCATCGTGGAGGCCGCGGCCGAGGCCGTCAAGCCTGGGGCGCGCATCATCGCCACCGAGGAACATGCCGACCTGCCACCGCGCGGTGAGGTCACCACGGTGGTAAGCCAGTCCATCGGTGGTATGTCCGTAGCCGTCTACGCCGTCCGTGGCGCACAGACGGAGCTCCTGGCGGAAGGCTTTGCCTCCGCCTTGGACTTGGGCGCGGCGCCTATCCCGGGCGTGGCCGATGTGCCTGAAAGCGAGCCTGCAGCAACCGCAGAAGTTGATGCCGTGCGCTGGGATCCCGCGGAGGAAACCGTGGAGGATCGCCTCGCACTCATCGTGTCGGAATCCATGGGCTATGACGTCTCTGACCTGCCGCGCGAGCTGCCGCTCATTGACTTGGGCCTGGATTCCCTGATGGGCATGCGCATTAAGAACCGCGTGGAAAATGACTTCCAGATTCCGCCGCTGCAGGTGCAGGCGCTTCGCGACGCCTCCCTGGCAGACGTCATTGCCATGGTGGAAGAGGCCGTCGCCGGCGGCAGCGTGGATACCAGCGACATTGCTTCTGCGGATACTCCTGCACCAGAAGAAGACGAGCCCGGCCAGGGCGTCGGCGTTGCCCCGCGCGATGCCTCGGAGCGCATGGTCTTTGGTACCTGGGCCACCTTCACCGGAAAGGCCGCGGCGGGCGTTACCTCGGCGCTGCCTGAGGTGAGCGATGAGGTCGCCACCCAGATTGCCGAGCGCCTCACCGAGCGTGCCGGCATCGAGGTCACCGCCCAGCAGGTCCACGAGGCTGAGGCGCTAGAGACTTTGGCCGACCTCGTCCGGGAAGGATTGGAGACCGAGGTAGAAGGCAATATCCGCGTCCTACGCGAGGCTGATGGTCCTGCCGTATTCATGTTCCACCCAGCCGGCGGCACAACTGTGGTCTACCAGCCACTGACCCGCCGCCTGCCCGAGGACGTGGCAGTCTACGGCGTAGAGCGCATCGAAGGCTCGCTGGAGGAGCGCGCCGAGGCTTATATCGAGGACATCTTGCACTACGCGCGCGGCCGCAAGGTCGTGCTCGGCGGGTGGTCTTTCGGTGGCGCGCTGGCCTACGAGGTGGCCTACCAGCTGCATCAGCGCACCCAGCGCGGCCAGGATTCGGCGGACGTGGCGTTCATCGCGCTGCTGGATACCACCCAGCCGTCGAACCCAGCGCCGGATACCCCGGAAGAAACCCGTGCTCGGTGGGAGCGCTACGCGGCTTTTGCTAAGAAGACCTACGGCCTGGATTTTGAGCCACCGTACGAGATGCTTGAGACCATGGGCGAAGATGCGCTCATGACCATGTTGGCGGAGTTCCTTGCTACTACCGACGCCTCCGAGCACGGCCTTGCCGCCGGCGTCCTGGAGCACCAGCGTGCTTCCTTCGTGGATAACCAGATTCTGGCCAAGATTGACTTCCATCGCTGGGCCGATGTCACGGTGCCGGTGCTGCTTTTCCGTTCCGAGCGCATGCACGACGGTGCGATTGAGCTGGAGCCGCGCTACGCTGAGATTGACCCCGACGGCGGTTGGGGAGTTATCGTTAAGGATCTAGAAATTGTGCAGCTGCAAGGCGATCACCTTGCAGTGCCAGACGAGCCAGCCATCGGCATCGTGGGCAAGCATATGGACGAATGGATCGAGGAGAAGATACGTGGCGGCCAAGCAGACAACCGCTGAGAAACTCGCTGACCTGCGCGAGCGCCTTGATAAGGCGCAGGACCCAGGCAGTGAGCGCTCCCGCAAGCGCCGCGACGAGGCTGGGCGCACCACGCCGCGTCAACGCATCAATGAATTGCTGGATGAGGGCTCCTTCGTCGAAACCGGCTCCTTGGGTAAGACCCCAGGAGACCCTGACGCCATTTATTCCGATGGCGTGGTCACCGGTTATGGCCGCATCTCCGGCCGCCCAGTGTGTATCTACGCCCACGATAAGACCGTCTACGGCGGCTCAGTCGGCGTGACCTTTGGCAAGAAGGTCACCGAGGTCATGGACATGGCCATCAAGATTGGCTGCCCGGTTATCGGTATTCAGGATTCCGGCGGCGCCCGCATCCAGGATGCGGTGACCTCGCTGGCCATGTACTCCGAGATCGCCCGCCGCCAGCTTCCGCTGTCTGGCCGCAGCCCGCAGATTTCCATCATGATGGGCAAGTCCGCCGGTGGCGCCGTCTATGCTCCCGTGACCACGGACTTTGTCATTGCCGTGGACGAGGAAGCGGAAATGTATGTCACCGGCCCGAACGTCATCCGTGAGGTTACCGGTGAGGATATTACCTCCGCTGAGCTGGGCGGTGCTCGCCAGCAAGAGCTCAACGGTAACGTCTCGGCAGTCGTCCCTTCCGAGGATGACGCCTTTGATATGGTCCGCGATCTCCTCGATCACCTGCCGCTGACCTGCTTTGATGAGTCACCGGAGTTCGCTGCGCCTTCCGACGCCGAAGTGGCCGAAGACGAAGAGCTCAATGCCTTCATGCCGGATGACACCAATGCTGGCTACGACATGATGGACTTGTTGACCCAGTTGGGCGATGACGAGGACCTCATTGAGATTCAAGAAAACTTCGCGCCCAATATGATCACCGCTTTCGGTCGCATCGATGGCAAGACCGTTGGCTTTGTGGCCAATAACCCCATGCACCTTGCGGGCTGCATTGATGCCGACGCCGCCGATAAGGGCGCGCGCTTCATCCGCATCTGCGATGCTTACAATATTCCGCTGGTCTTTGTGGTGGATACCCCGGGCTACCTGCCGGGCGTGGAGCAGGAGAAGGTGGGCCTTATCCACCGCGGCGCCAAGTTTGCCTTCGCCGTGGTGGAAGCCACCGTGCCGAAGGTCTCGCTCATCGTGCGTAAAGCCTACGGCGGTGCCTATGCGGTGATGGGCTCGAAGAACCTGACCGGCGATATCAACCTGGCGTGGCCGACCGCGCAGATCGCCGTGATGGGCGCGGCCGCTGCCGTGGTGATGATCGCCGGCAAGCAGCTCGAGGCCGCCGAGACCCCGGAACAGCGCGAAATGACCAAGAAGATGTTCATGGACTTCTACGATGAGACCATGACCGCTCCTTATGTCGCGGCCGAGCGCGGCTATCTAGACGCGATGATTCAGCCGAATCAGTCCCGGTTGGCGCTCCGTCAGGCACTGCGCCAACTGGCCACCAAGCAGGAAAGCGATCTGCCGAAGAAGCACACTATTGCCCCGATGTAATGCCTTGTGCTTGGATAGCATATAAAGAGCTAATCCTAGTGAAGGAGTTATCTATGATTCTGTCTAGCGCTGTGGACATCGTCAGCGAGATCATTGGTTTCGTGGTCGATATTCTGAATCAGGCAGGCATTCAGGTAAGTTCCAAGTAAGTGGAGCAAAAAGAAGGAGGGTTAAACCCTCCTTCTTTTTTATTTGCGGGCGAAAAGCCGCCAGCCAAAGAAAAATAGTGCGGACATCACAGTCGCTACGATGAGGAAGCTCCAGTGCGGCAGGCGGCCGTTGACCAGCATCCACAGGGCCATGCCACCCACGACGGTGCTCAGCCAGACGATGCCGCCCTCCTTCCACTTGCCCTGCACCTTGGCAGCCAGAATGATGACCCAGCCAATGAGCGCGCCTACGGCCCAGGGCCAAAAGGCATCTACCCAAGTGGAAAAGCTCAATCCGCCGTGGGCGAGGCGGGCGGCCACTGCGAAGAGCATCAGAGCGATGATATCGATAATTGGGGCGATTCTCATGCGTTTTCCTTTCGGTTCAAGGCGGCGTAGGTAATGCCCTTGCGGGCATAGTGCCAGAAGTAGATTACCCAGCCAATGATGGTGATCAAGGCAAAGGAGATGAGGCGGTAGATGATGGCCGCGCCGGTAGCGTCCACCGCGGTCATGCCCGTGGCCACCAGAGTGGCGATGATGGCGGCTTCCACCGTGCCGAGGCCGGCCGGCGTGACCTGAGCAGAGCCGGCAAGCTTAGCGGTGAGATAGGCGAGCGCTACCCCGGCCATCGTCGTGGTGTCCTCGCCCGCATGCAGGGCGGGTAGGTGGCCGGTAACGGCCCACACGCAGCCCCATAGCGAGACCATGTCGATCAGGCGGTTGGCCAAAGAGTAGAAGGACACCCAGCCGAATTGGCGGCGGGTAAGGTGAACTTCCTCCAGATTCTTGACCTGATCCACGAGGGCTTCGCGCTTGGAGCCCTTAATGAGCTTTTGGCGGTTGAGCCAGCGCATGATGGTATCCGGATGATTGGTCAGCCAGAACAGGCCGCCCGAAAGCGCCAGCATGAGCACCAAGGTGCCGATGAGGGACCAGAGCGCCATATCCGCGTTGAGGAAGAGCACGCCACCCAAGCCGATGAGCACGAGCCACATCGTGGAAATGGCAGAGGACAGCACGAAGAACCAGCCACACAACATGACGGACGCGCCCCATGTGCGCTGCACGTAGAAGGTGAGGATGGCGGAAAAAGCCGGGCCGGCCGGAAGAGTGGTGAACCAGGCATTAGCGGCCAACGTTAGTGCTGCGGTTTCTGAGGCCGGTACCTTGACGCCACCGGCGCGAATGAGCAGGCGCATGACCTCGCCCATAGCGAGTACCGCCACGATGGAGGCGACGATGACCAGTGTTATCGCGGCCGGATTGGAATGAGAAAGCCGCGAGAAGCCTTCGCGCAGGAAGTCCAGCTCATCGCGGAAGACATAAACCAAGACCAGCAGGACGATGAGCGAGGCGATGAGGCGCAGCCAATTCTTCACTTACTTACCCCCTTCGAGGCGTTGTTTGAGCTCAGTGAAGGGAACAGTCTTGCCGCGGTGGGTCGCACCGCCGGTCAAGGTGGTGGTGGCGTGGCGCAGCCAGCTAGGGGCCCACCAGTTATCTTCGCGCAGCAAGTGCATGACGGCCGGGACGAGGAGCATGCGGACAATGGTGGCGTCGATAAGCAGGGCAAAAATCATGCCGTAGGCAATGTATTTCATCATCACGATATCGGAGAAGCCGAACGCGCCGGAGACCACGATCATGATGAGCGCCGCCGCGGTAATAATGCCGCCGGTATGCGCGGTGCCGGCCGCAATGGACTCGTCGGTAGAAGCGCCGCGCCGGCGGGCCTCCACCATGCGGGAGACCAAAAAGACCTCGTAATCGGTGGACAGGCCGTAGACAATGGCGATGATGAGCACCAAAATCGGGCTCATGAGCGGGCCAGGCGTGAAGTTGAGGATGTCCGAGCCCAAGCCGGCAACGAACATTAACGTCAGGATGCCCAGCGTTGCGCCCAAGGACAGCAGTGTCATCACAATGGCCTTGAGCGGCAGCACGAAGGAGCCGAAGACCAGAGCCATGAGCAGGAATGTAGCTAGCACCACGTAGAGCGCCATCCACGGCAGCGTGTGGAAGAGCGCATCGAGGGACTCCACCTCCATGGCGGGAGTACCGCCCACATAAAGGTTCACGCCCTCAGGGGCCTTGACCTTTTCCAGCTCGTGCACGATCTTCGCGTAATCATCGCGGTCTTCAATGCCGGCGGAAAGGACGGTCGTGCCGTCCTTGGTGGCGGTCGTCGGCGCCATGGGCTCGGTGAGGCCATCGAGGCCGCGGACCTGCATGACGACGTCGACAAGCTGCTGGTTTGAGGCATTTTCCACCACGAGCTTGACCGGCTCCGTGCGGAAGGCGGGGAACTCCTCGTTGAATTTATCCTGGGCCACGCGGGTGTCCTGGTCGGGCGGCAGGTAGGACTCGTTGATGCCGCCAAAGGTGATGCTCATGACGGGCAGGGTAAGCGCGATGAGCAGGCCGCATACGGCGATGGTCAGCCCGCGGGCATGGCGCATGGCCCAGCGCGGAAGCTTATACCACCAGGTGTCCTGAATGGTGCGAGCCGTTCGCGAGGTACGGCGCACGGACCAGGTATCGATCTTGGGGCCGAGCATGCCAAAAATGGACGGCAGCACGGTGACCGAAAGGAGCGCGGCCAAGCCGACCGCTGAAATGGAACCATAGGCCACGGACTTCAGGAAGGCCTGGGGGAAGAGGAAGAGACCGGAAAGCGCAACGGCGACCATGGCCGCGGAGAAAACCACGGTTTGGCCGGCTGTTGCGGTGGTGGTGGCCACGGCCTCCTCCGTGGATCGGCCCTTATCCAGCTCTTCGCGGAAGCGCGAAACCATAAAGAGGCCGTAATCGATGGCTAGGCCGAGTCCCAGGAGCGTGACGACGGCCTGGGCAAAGACATTGACCTGCGAGAAGCCGGCCAGGATGGACAGGATTCCCAAAGAGCCCAAGATGGAGAGGCCACCGACCACCAGCGGCATGCAGGCCGCAACCACCGAGCCGAAGACCACCAGCAGGAGGATGCCTACCAGTGGCAGGGCGGCCTTTTCGGCGCGGGAAATATCGTGGGACATTCCCTCATCCAGGGCATCAGCAACCGCGGTGGCACCCGCAATCTCCACCGGTGCGGTGGTATCCGTAAGCGCGCCTTCGATGGCGCGGAAATCCTTCAGCGTCTGCTCATCATCGCCTTTCAGCCCGATGGCGGCGAAGGCCAGCGAATGATCAGCATTGACCAGGTTCGGGTTCTTCGTGTCGAAGTAACTGGTCACCGAGTCAATCTGGTCCGGATACTCCGATTTCAACTGGGCCAAGTGCTGCTTGGCGGCGTCGAAGTTCTCATCGGGGGAGTGGAAGAGCAAGATGACATCGCCGGAGTTATCGCGGCCGAATGCTTCCTGCTCGATCTGGGCCGCGCTTGTCGACGCCGCATTGGGATCCTCCCAGCCCTCCTGGCTCATGCGGTCTTCGAGCTGCAAGCCAAAGCCGATGAAGAGCGCAAGGATAGCGGCGACGATGATGGCGGGGATGAGCCGGCGGTGCGCATAGGAAAAACGTCCCCATTTTTCAAACATTGGGGCAGCCTCCTAGCGGTTATTAAGCAGCGCAGCCAGGGGACGGAATGGCTGCAGCCATGCACCACCCTCCGGCAGGTTATCCAGGTTCACGCGCGGTAGCGGCTCGCGGAATACGCCCTCGATATCCTCTAGGTTCACAAAATTGATATCCGCGTGGCCTACGGCCCACGCGGCATGCTCATGGAAACCGAGGACCGTCACCGGAAGGCCTTCCGCGATGAGCTCTTCCAAAGGTTCCTGGAAATTCTGGCCATCGGCGGAGGCAACAATCACGCCGGCTAGATCTTCGCGGAGGCTTTCGATGTGGTCGAGCATATCCGGATCCACGTCATCGTCTTCGTGGATCTTGGGCTTGGCAAAAACGCCGAAGCCCACGTTGCGGATGGCTTCTACCCATGGGCGGATGACATCGGCGCCGCCCGGGGTGACATTAGTAAAGACATCGGCGCGCGGCTCCGCATCAACGTCCTGGGCAAGGTCGAACCAGCCAGCGGCCGATGGCGTCGAAGCGCGGGCGGTGTGCGGCGGTAGGGCGGCCGCCTAGCAGGGAGCCTAGGCCCATGTCCATATTGGGCGCATCCCAGACAAGTAGGTAGGTGCTCATTTATTTCTTCTCCCAGAGATACTCCGTGATGACGTGTTCTTTATCTAGGCCCTTGCCCTCAAACTTGGTGATGACCTGACGGTCCACCAACTGCGGGCACTCTGGCCACGGCCAGCCCTTGTAATCCAGGCTCGGCTCTACGTCCACAAGCTCATCGATCCACTCGGCGTATCCGGCATGGTCAGTAGCAACGTGCAACACGCCGCCCTTCTTCAGGCGGGAAGCAAAAAGATTGAGTGTGCCCGACTGGATGATTCGGCGCTTGTGGTGGCGGGCCTTTGGCCAGGGATCCGGGAAGAAGACGCGGATGCCATCAAGGGATTCCGGCGCAAACATGCGCACCATGACCTCGATGCCATCGCCGCGAATCATGCGGATATTGTCGATGCCCTCGCGCTCGACCTGGCCCAGTAGCTTGGCCAAGCCCGGCTTGTAGAGTTCGACGGCGATGATATTGGTATCGGCTTCTTTCGGCGCCATGGCGGCGGTAGAGGTACCCGTGCCGGATCCGATTTCCACGATGGTCTTGGCGCCGCTGCGGCCAAACCAGGCGTCGAGGTCAATGACCTCGTCTTCCAGTGTGCGGCCTAGTTCTGGCCAGCGCTTTTCAAAAAGCTCATGCTGATTTTCGGTCAGCGTGCCGCGGCGGAAGGTGACGTTGCCTAGGCGTGGGTAGTCGAGCTCGTTGTTGAATACGGCATTGAAGTCGGTCTGTGGTGGGCGACCTGGAGGCATTTCTCCAGCGCGGGTGTTTTGAGAGTTATCTGTGTTATTCATTGCGGCCTATTTTTCCCTGCTTAGCCCTGTCAAGCAATACGCCGCGCCGTGGGTCACGTGTGGCGAGGTCAATCCGGGTATAACCAGTGGTCCCGGTTGGGGGTGGAAGATGATCGTTTTGATTGCCGCTGGGGAGGGTAATAGACCCCCAGACAGGGGGATGGGAAAAGGCGATTTTTAACACAGTATCTGTGGTTGCGCTTGGTGAAGTTCTGGTAAACGCGGTGGATATAACCGGTGTGACAAAATCTGCGCAAATTATTCGGACAAGCACGTTAATCTTGAGGTGAAAGGCACAGTTGGGGATTTATTTCCCCAATTTTCATACCCACCCTCAGGAGAATTACTAATGACCGCCACTATCCCAGGGCTCGTCGGAGAGCTGCCGACTAAAAACGAAAAGCTTATCGGCTGGATCAGCGAGAACGTTGAGCTCTTCCAGCCGGACCAGGTGGTCTTTGTAGACGGCTCCCAGGACGAGGCTGACCGTTTGGCCGCAGAGCTGGTGGAAAAGGGCACGCTTATCAAGCTGAATGAGGAAAAGCGCCCTAATTCCTACCTGGCTCGCTCCAATCCTTCCGACGTCGCCCGCGTGGAATCCCGCACCTTCATCTGTACAGAGAATGAAGATGGCGCCGGCCCGACCAATAACTGGGCCCCGCCAGCTGCGATGAAGGAAGAAATGACGGAGGCATTCCGTGGTTCCATGAAGGGCCGCACCATGTACGTGGTTCCCTTCTGCATGGGCCCTATTAGCGATCCGGAACCAAAGCTGGGCGTGCAGCTGACTGACTCCGCCTATGTGGTGCTCTCCATGCGCATCATGACCCGCATGGGCGCGGAAGCCTTGGACAAGATTGGTACCGACGGCGATTTCGTCCACGCCCTGCACTCTGTGGGTGCCCCGCTAGAGCCAGGCCAGGAAGATGTGGCGTGGCCATGCAATGACACCAAGTACATCACCCAGTTCCCGGAGACCAAGGAAATCTGGTCCTACGGTTCCGGCTACGGCGGCAACGCCATCCTGGCGAAGAAGTGCTACGCGCTGCGCATCGCTTCTGTCATGGCTAAGGAAGAAGGCTGGATGGCTGAGCACATGCTCATCCTGAAGCTCACCGACCCAGAGGGCAAGAAGTACCACGTCGCTGCCGCCTTCCCTTCGGCATGCGGCAAGACCAACCTGGCCATGATTACCCCGACTATTCCGGGCTGGAAGGCCGAGGTCGTCGGTGACGATATTGCTTGGCTGCACCTGCGCGAGGACGGCCTTTACGCAGTTAACCCGGAAAATGGTTTCTTCGGCGTGGCCCCTGGCACCAACTACGGTTCCAACCCGATTGCCATGCAGACCATGGAGCCGGGCAACACCATTTTCACCAACGTTGCGCTTACCGACGACGGCGATGTCTGGTGGGAGGAGATGTCCAAGGAGGCGCCGGAGCACCTCATCGACTGGACCGGTAAGGATTGGACTCCGTCCTCCTCCACTAAGGCTGCGCACCCGAACTCTCGTTACTGCGTCCCAATTTCCCAGTGCCCGAGCGCCGCGCCTGAGTATGACGACTGGCAGGGCGTGAAGATCGACGCCATCCTCTTCGGTGGCCGCCGCAAGACCACCGTTCCGCTGGTAACCCAGGCCTTTGACTGGAACCACGGCACCATGATTGGTGCCCTGCTGGCTTCCGGCCAGACCGCTGCAGCAGAGGGCAGCGTCGGCACCCTGCGCCACGATCCGATGGCTATGCTTCCGTTCATGGGCTACAACGCCGGTGACTACCTGCAGCACTGGATTGATATGGGTGAAAAGGGCGGCGACCGCATGCCGTCTATCTTCCTGGTTAACTGGTTCCGCCGTGGCGATGACGGCCGCTTCCTGTGGCCGGGCTTCGGCGAGAACTCCCGCGTGCTCAAGTGGATCATTGACCGCATTGAGGGCAACGTTGAGGCCGAGGAAACCGTCGTGGGCCACACGGCCCGCGCCGAGGATATCGACCTCGAGGGCATCGACTTCGATATCGAGGACGTTCGCGCCGCTCTTGCCGTCAACCCGAAGGACTGGGAAGGCGATATGCAGGATAACGCCAGCTACCTCAACTTCCTGGGCTCCCGCGTACCGTCCGAGGTGTGGGACCAGTTCCGCGCACTGAAGGAGCGCGTAGAAAACGCCTCTTAAGAACTAGCCCCCAGCGACGTTGAACTGGCCCCTGAAAGTTGGACTGGTTTAATTCTAGGTGGTTAGGGCTTCAAGGGTCTGATTTCGATATTGCATCGGGGTCAGACCCTTGAGTCGTTGTTGGATGCGTTCGGTGTTGTACCACTGGATGTAGTCGTCGATGGCCTGGTTGAACTCTGCGACGGTGTCGAAGACTTCTCCGTGGTACATCTCGGTTTTTAAGTGGCCGAAGAAGTTCTCCATGACCGCGTTGTCGTAGCAGTTGGCTTTACGCGACATCGACTGAACACCGCCGTTGTCATGAATGAGGTTGCGCCAGGATGAATGCTGGTACTGGAAACCTTGATCGGTATGCATCATCCACCCAGGTTTAGGCGCACACGTTTTAATCGTTTTAGTTAAAGAATCGGCGGTAAACGTTGTCGACGGCGATGTAGCCACGGTGTGGGCAACGATTGAACGGTCGAACAGATCCATCACCGGTGATAGGTAGACCTTGCGGCCTGCGACCCTGAACTCGGTGACGTCGCTGACAAAGACGGTATTTGGCTTATCTGGGGTGAACTTGCGGTAAAGTGTGTTCTCGGCAATGTGGCTGATCGTCCCGTTATAAGAAACATATGGCCTGCGCTGGCGAACCTTGGCTCGAAGCCCCATCTCGCTCATGAGTTTGTAGACGAGTTTGTGGTTGACCACCCACCCCTGGTTGCGCAGGTCAAGTAGCACTCGTCGGTAGCCATAGCGATGCTTGTTACGCTCGAAGCTTTCCCAGATCGCGTCTTTGAGCGCAGCGTGCTTATCCGGCTCGCTGAGTCGTTTCTGGTGGTAGAAGAACGTCGACCGTGCCATGCCGGCCGCATCCAAAAGGTATTGCAGACGATGCCGTGACTTGAGGATGACAATCGCCTGGACCTTCAGGCGTGTCCCTGATTCCTCAAGTCCCGCAATTTTTTTAGATATGCGTTTTCCGCTTCCAACCGCGCGATCTGGCGACGCAGCTTCGCTTCCTCCGAAAGCGGCTTCGGCGTGACCGAGCCTTTGGGCCTGCCCTTTGGCTTCGGTTTTAGTGCCTCATCGCCACCTTTACGCCATTTCCGCGACCATCCGCCGACCAAGTGCTCTGATGACAGGCCAAACTCGCGCGCAAGATCCATCGCTGTCTCACCAGCAAGGTGGCGTTGGACAACTTCGGTCTTGATTTCGAACGAATACTGCTGCTTAGTCGGTTTTTCCACAAGACATAGTCTGCCATGCAGCTTAAACCGACGATAGAGCATACGGGCGGCGTATGTGGAGACACCAAGAGCAGTAGCAGCGGCACGATAGCCCACGCCTTGCTCAAATAGGTCAACCAACTGCTCGCGCTGATGCTCACTCAGCGAACTTCGAGCTCTCAATGAAAACTACTCCCCACTAGTCGGTAACTGATTTTCTCAGTCCAACTAATGGGGAGCAGTTCACCCTCGACCGCCCCTCGATCCTCGTCGCCGCGGACCTCGCCCCCGCGGAAACCGCCACCCTGGACCCGGCCCGGGCCCTCGGCATCGTCACCGAGGCCGGCGGCGCGACCTCCCACACCGCGATCCTTGCCGCCCAGCTGGGCATCCCTGCCGTGGTGCAGGCCAAAGGTATCCTCGGGGTCGCACCCGGGAGCTTTGTAGCTATCGACGGTACCTCAGGCGACGTCATCATCACCCCCAGCGACACTGACACCGCCGCCCTGGCCGAGCGGTCGCACCGCCGCGCGGCTGCTTTGGCGGGCTCCACGGGCTCGGCGGAGCACAACCACAGGGTGGCGCTGCTGGCCAACATCGGCACCGTCGCAGACGCCGCCGCAGCGTCCGGCCTGAACCTGGAGGGCTGCGGCCTGCTCCGCACCGAGTTCCTCTTCGTGAACCGGGAGAGCGCGCCGACCGTGACGGAGCAGGCGGAAATGTATGCGGGCGTGCTCAGGCGTTCGGGCGCCGCCGCGTGGTGGTGCGCACCCTGGACGCCGGCGCCGACAAGCCGCTGCGCTTCGCCGACCTCGGCGCGGAGCCCAACCCCGCCCTTGGCCGCCGCGGGCTGCGCCTCTCCATGGCGCGCGAGGACCTGCTCGACGCCCAGCTCCTCGCCCTCGCCCAGGCGCGCGAGGCGGTCGACGGCTGCGACCTGTGGGTCATGGCCCCTATGGTGGCCACGCAGGAGGAGGCCGAGTGGTTTGTGCGCCGCGCCCGCTCCTTCGGCCTGCCCCAGGTCGGCGTGATGGTGGAGACCCCGGCCGCTGCCTTGACCGCCGAACAGCTCCTGGGTGCGGCGAACTTCGCCTCCATCGGCACGAACGACCTGTCCCAGTACACGATGGCCGCCGACCGCATGCAGGGCGAGCTCGCCCCGCTGCTGTCCGTGTGGCAACCCGCCGTGCTCGCTATGATCCGCGCCGCCGCCGAGGGTGGCCGGGCCGTCGGCAAGCCAGTCGGGGTGTGCGGGGAGGCGGGCGGGGCCCGCTTGCAGCTCTGGTGTTGGTGGGGCTCGGGGTGGCGTCGCTAAGCATGGCCCCTCCAAAATCGGGCCGGTGCGGGCCGCGCTCCGCGGGCACGACCTGGATACGTGCCGCGAGATGGCGCGCCGGGCCCTCGCCGCGCCCACGGCGGCGCAGACCCGCGCCGCAGCGCACGACCTGCTCTGATACCCGAGGGCAATTGCTGTAAGAATAATCACCCTCTCGCGGTGCCTGTGGCGCACGGTGGCGGGTTTACACTTATTCCTGTACTGACCACTCGCCTGGGACGTTCGCCCCGGGCACCTAGCCAGGGAAGGACTAACACCGTGACCACGGCAGTTCCCCAGCAACAGGCCCCTGAGAAGAAGAAATTCGCGTTCCCGTCGGCCTTCACCATTCTCTTTTTCCTCACCGTCATCGCGGTGCTCTGTACCTGGTGGGTGCCAGCCGGCTCCTACTCCAAGGTGGAGTACAACGAGGGCGCCGGCGACCTCGTCGTCACCGCGCCGAGCGGCGAAACCAGCGACATGCCCGCCACCCAGGAAACCCTGGACCAGCTGGGCGTGCCGATCAACATCGGCAGCTTCACCGGCGGGGACATCACCAAACCCGTCTCCATCCCCGGCACCTACGAGCACGTTGACCCGAACCACGCCGGCTTTATGGACATCCCGCTCAGCATGGTGCACGGCACCATCGAGGGCGTGGACATCATCGTGTTCATCCTGGTGCTCGGCGGCCTCATCGGCGTAGTACGCGCAACCGGGGCGTTCGAATCCGGCTTGTTCGCGCTGACCAAGAAGACGAAGGGCCGCGAGTTCATTCTCGTCGCCGCGGTGTCGATCCTCATGGTGATGGGCGGCTCCTTCTGCGGCCTCGAGGAGGAGGCGGTGGCGTTTTACCCCATCCTCGCCCCTATCTTCATCTCGCTCGGCTTCGACGCGATCATTGTGGTTGGCTCGGTGTTCCTCGCCGGCTCCATCGGCTCGGCATTCTCCACCATCAACCCGTTCTCGGTCATCATCGCCTCCAACTCCGCGGGCATTAAGTTCACCGAGGGTATCGGCTGGCGTGTCGCCGGCGCGGTGGTGGGCGCGATCGTGGTGATTACCTACCTGTACTGGTACGCCAAGAAGATTAAGAAGGACCCTCGGCCTCCATCGCCTACGAGGACCGCGAGAAGTTCAACGCGCAGTGGCAGCTTGACACCGCGGAGGAGGACATCCGGTCGTTCGACCTGAAGCAGAAGGTCATCCTGATCCTCTTCGCCGCGGCCTTCCCCATCATGGTGTGGGGCGTGATGAGCCAGGGCTGGTGGTTCCCCACCATGGCAGCGTCCTTCCTTATCATCGCGATCATCATCATGATCCTGTCGCTGTTTGGCAAGCACAAGCTCAGCGAGGGCGAGGTAGTTGAGGCCTTCTCGCAGGGCGCTTCCGAGATGGTGGGCGTGGCCCTGATCATCGGCCTCGCCCGCGGCATCAACTTGGTCCTCAACGAGGGCATGATCTCCGACACCATGCTCGACGCCGCCACCCGCCTCGTCTCCGGCATGCACGGCCCCGTGTTCATCCTGATGCTGATGGTGGTGTTCTTCTTCCTCGGCTTCGTGGTGCCCTCGTCCTCCGGCCTCGCCGTGCTGGCGATGCCGATCATAGCCCCGCTCGCGGACTCCGTGGGCATCCCCCGCTTCATCGCCGTGTCCGCCTACAACTGGGGCCAGTACGCGATGCTCTTCATCGCCCCGACCGGCCTGGTTATGGCCACGCTGCAGATGCTGCATATCAAGTACTCCCACTGGTTGAAGTTCGTCTGGCCGATGGTGGTGTTCATGTTCGTCTTCGGCGGCGCGATGCTTGTCGCGCAGGTGCTCATCTACAGCTAGGGCCGGCGCCCTCCCCCCGCCCTCGGCGGGGCAAGGAGTGGTTCACGGAGACGTACCGGCTACCGTCGCCGTAGATGAAGTGGAGGTGCGACGCCTCCCGAACGATGCGCAGGTAGCCGTCCGTCACCAGTGAATGGCACGCGGAACACAGGGGCAGCAGATTCTCCAGATCTGTGTGGCCCCGTTTTCCCATTCCTTAACGTGGTGAACCTCGATGAAGCGCGTGTGCGTGCACCCCGGCGCTCGGCACGCCGATGTTGTTGGGCAAGTAGGCGTGGCCAGGGTGGTTTTCGGGGTGGTGCGGGCGATGTGAACGATGCCCGTCAGCGCCTGCACCAGCTTCCGGTCGATCGGCAGACCGTACCCGGATACCGTCTGCCGCGGAGCGCACGCCGCCTCCGCCGCCCAGTAGCTCGTCGACGCCGTTGTACGCGATCTCCCCGATCTTTGACGCCGCCGGTAGTACCCGGGTTGCTTCTCGCCGTCCTCCCCGCCGGTCTCGCCGTACGCGGTCAGCGCAATCTCGAGCTCGTGGTAGCCCAGCTCCCGCTCGTTGGCATTATAAAAATGCCTCCCACAGGCTTTCTATCAGCGGAAACGGCGCCTAAAACGTGCGTGTTTTTGCCCCCTCCGCGCCTCAAACCTCCGCATTGCGGACAAGTTGGTGCGCGCCAACTATTTGGCCACGAAAACGGGGCGCGGAACCTTTCCAGGTTCCGCGCCCCGCGATTGGGCGGCGGGCTTAGCTCTTGATGGAGGTGCCCACGGTGCCGTTCAGGGCCTCGCCGGCGTTCTCCAGCGAGGTGATGATGGCGGTCCGCCCGGCGCCGCCCTCGACGTAGGAGACGCACGCCTCCACCTTGGGCAGCATGGAGCCGGGGGCGAACTGGCCGTCCGCCATGTGCTGCTTGGCCTCGCCGACGGTGATCTCGGTGAGGTCGCGCTGCTCGGGCGTGTTGAAGTCGACTGCCACGTTCGCCACGGCCGTGAGGATGATCAGGTGGCTCGCGCCAACTTGGTCAGCCATGATCGCGGCGGAGCGGTCCTTGTCAATCACGGCGGGCACGCCCTCGAAGCCGCCGCCGTCGCGGCGGACAACGGGGATGCCGCCGCCGCCGGTGGAGATAACCACTGCGCCTGCGTTGACGAGCGAGGTGATGGCCTCGCCCTCGACGATCTCCGTCGGCTGCGGCGATGCCACAACCCAGCGCCAGCCGCGGCCGGAGTCCTCCACGTACGTCTCGCCGGTCTCCTCCATGAGGCGCTTCGCGTCCTCCTCGGAGTAGAAGGAGCCGACGGGTTTGTTCGGGTTGTTGAAGGCCGGGTCATCGGCCTGAACTAGTGTCTGGGTGATCAGCGACGCCACGGGCTTGGCAATGTCCCGCTTGTGGAGCTCGTTTTCCAGCGCCTGCTGCAGGTGGTAGCCGATGTAGCCCTGGCTCATGGCGGAGCACTCGGGGAACGGGATCTCCGGCGTGCCGCCGACCTTCTCGGCCGAATTGTCGGTGGCAACCTTGATCATGCCTACCTGGGGGCCGTTGCCGTGGGTGATGATCACCTCGTGGCCGCCTTCGATGAGGTCGACCAGCGCGGTGGCGGTGCCCTGGATCAGCTCGAGCTGCTCCTGGGGCGAGTTGCCCAAGGCGTTCCCGCCGAGGGCGACAACCAAACGGTGTCCCATGTTGATTCTCCTAGCTGAGGGTGGAGTACATGACGGCCTTGATGGTGTGCATGCGGTTCTCGGCCTCGTCGAAAACCTTGGACTGCGCGGACTCGAAGACCTCGTCGGAGACCTCCATCTCGGACACGCCGAACTTCTCGGCGATGTCGGCGCCGATGGTGGTCTTCGTGTCGTGGAAGGAGGGCAGGCAGTGCATGAAGATGGCGTCGTCGGCGGCCTTGGCCATGACGTCCTTGGTCACGCGGTATGGCTCGAGGAGCTTGATGCGGGACTCCCAGATGTCGTCGGGCTCGCCCATGGACACCCAGATGTCGGTGTAGATCACATGCGCGCCGGTGGCGGCCGCGTCCACGTCCTCGGTCAGGGTAACGGAGCCGCCGTTCTCAGTGGCAATCTCCTTGCACTGCTCCACCAGCTCGGCCTTGGGCATCTGCTCCTGCGGGCCGCAGGCGACGAAGTCCAGGCCCAGCTTGGCGCAGACGACCATGAGCGAGTTGGCCACGTTGTTCTGGGCGTCGCCCATGAACACGAACTTGAGGCCCTTGAGGCCCTGCGGGAAGTTCTCCTCCACCGTGAGCATGTCCGCGATCATCTGGGTGGGGTGGAACTCCGTGGTCAGGCCGTTCCACACCGGCACGCCGGCGTTGGCGGCCAGGTCCTCGACGATCTCCTGGGCGAAGCCGCGGTACTCGATGCCGTCGTACATCCGGCCGAGCACGCGGGCGGTGTCCTCGATGGATTCCTTCTTGCCCATCTGCGAGGAGCCCGGGTCCAGGTAGGTCACGCCCATGCCCAGGTCCATGCCGGCGACCTCGAAGGCGCAGCGGGTGCGGGTGGAGGTCTTCTCAAAGAGCAGGACGATGTTCTTGCCCTCAAGGTAGCGGTGCGGGGTGCCGGTGAGCTTTAGATTCTTGAACTCTTTGGAGAGCTTGACCAGGTAGCGGATTTCATCGGGGGTGAAGTCGAGTAGCTTGGTGAAGTTGCGGCCGCTGAGGCTGACAGGCATTGGAAACTCCTTTTCGTGTTGGAAGGGGACGGTGGGAATTCCGTCCACTGTCGATGGTAACGCCGGGGCGACTGCTTGTTCTATGCCCAACGCGTATGAGAATTATCACTGTTTGCTTATCGATAATCCCCAGCGAACGTCACCTCGCCCCGCAACACCGTCGCGGCGACGCGGGTGTTGAAGGTGTGGCCGCGGTACGGCGTGTTGCTGGACTTGGAGGCGAAGCCGGCCTCGTCCACCGCCCACGTGTCGTCCTCGTTGACCAGGGTCAGGTTGGCCGGCTCGCCCTCGGCGATGGGCCGGCCCTGGTCGGCGAGGCGGGTGATCTCGGCGGGGCGCTCGGACATGACCTTGGCCACCCAGCGCCAGTCGGCGAGGCCGCCCTTGACAAAGATCTCGGCGATGATGGCCAGGGAGGTCTCCAGGCCCAGCATGCCCGGGCGGGCGAGCTCGAACTCGCATGCCTTGTCCTCGGGGGTGTGGGGTGCGTGGTCGGTGGCGACGACGTCCACGGTGCCGTCGAGAAGCGCCCTGCGCAACGCCTCCACATCGGTCTCCTCGCGCAGCGGCGGGTTGACGCGGTAGGTGCCGTCGTAGGTGTCCAGCAGCTCGTCGGAGAGCAGGAGGTGGTGCGGGGTCACCTCGGCGGTGATGTCCGCGCCCTGCTGCTTGCCCCATGCGATCAGCTCGACGGAGCCGGCGGTGGAGGCGTGGCAGAAGTGGACGCGGCCGTGGTAGTCGCGGGCAAGCAGGATGTCGCGGGCCATGATGGACTCCTCGGCGACGCGTGGCCAGCCGCCCAGGCCGAGGCGGCCAGCGTTCTCGCCCTCGTGGGCGCTGGCCCCCTCGGTCAGGCGCGGCTCCTCGCAGTGCTGGGCCAGCAACACGTCGGTACCGCGGGCGTACTCGATGGCGCGGCGCATGACGCGCGGGTTGTCAACGCACTTGCCGTCGTCGGAGAACATGCGTACCTTGGCGTCGGAGCGGGCCATGAGGCCGAACTCGGTGAGCGTCTCGCCCTCTAGGCCCTTGGTAACGGCACCCACCGGGTGCACGTCGCACAGGCCCACCTGCTGGCCCTTGTGCCAGATGGCCTCGGAGATCACCGGCGAATCGTTCACCGGGGTGGTGTTCGCCATGGCGAACACGGCAGTGAACCCGCCGCGCGCGGCGGCGCGGGAGCCGGTCTCGATGGTCTCGGCGTCTTCGCCGCCGGGCTCGCGCAGGTGCACGTGCATGTCCACCAGGCCCGGCAGGAGCACGGCGCCCTTGCCGTCGAGCGTGGAATCCGCCTGGGCGTCCGCGCCCGCGTTGACGGAGGCGATCACGCCGTTTTCCACCAGCACGTTAACCGGCTCGCCCTCGCCGTAGGGGCGGACGTTGGTGATGAGCAGGGAAGTCATGGAAGTCGTCCTTTCGCGGCCCGGTTAGGCCAGAATCCTCGTTGGAAAGAAGGGTGTAGAGCACGGCCATGCGGGCGTGCACGCCGGTGGTCACCTGCTGCAGCACGGTGGACTTGTCCTGGTCCGGCACCACGTAGTCCATCTCCATGCCGCGCAGCATCGGGCCGGGATGCATGACAATCGCGCCGGGCTTCATCGCGGCGGAGCGCTCCTCGTTCATGCCGAAGAGCGCGGAGTACTCGCGGTTGGACGGGAAGAAGCCGCCCAGCATGCGCTCGGCCTGCACGCGCAGCATCATCACCACGTCCGCGTCGGGCAATTCCGCGTCGAAGTCGGCGGAGGTGCGCACCGGCCAGTTCTCCACGCCCACCGGCAACAGGGTCGGCGGCGCCACGAGCACCACCTCCGCGCCGAGGGTGGACAACAGGTCCACGTTGGAGCGCACCACGCGCGAGTGCAGGCAGTCGCCGCAGATGACAACCTTCTTGCCGGCCACGTCCCCGATGCGCGAGCGCATGGTCACCGCGTCCAGCAGGGCCTGGGTGGGGTGCTGGTGGCGGCCGTCGCCGGCGTTGATCACGCTCGGGCCCTTGCCGCCCGGGGCGACAACCTCGGCCAGGTGCTGGGGCGCGCCGGAGAGCGGGTGGCGGATGATGATCGCGTCGGCGCCCAGCGCCTTCAGCGTCAGGCCCGTGTCCCGCAGGGACTCGCCCTTCTTTACCGAGGAGGTGGAGGCGGCGATGTTCATCATGTTGGCCGACAGTGCCTTGCCCGCGGCCTCGAAGGAGGAGCGGGTGCGCGTGGAGTTCTCGTAGAAGAGGTTGAACACCATGCGGCCGCGCAGCGTGGGCAGCTGGGGCACAGAGCGGCCCTCGAGCGACTCGCGGAAGCGGTCGGCGGTGTCCATCAGGGCGACGATCTCGTCCTTGGACAGGTCAGAAATGCTCAGGAGGTGTTTCACGCTTCTTACGCTTCCTTTCGAGTGAGGATGACCGAGTCGCTGCCGTCAATCTCTTCCAGCAGCACAGCGACCTTTTCTTCGGTGGAGGTGGGCAGGTTCTTGCCCACGTAGTCCGCCCGAATTGGCAGCTCGCGGTGGCCGCGGTCCGTCAGGACCGCCAGCTGGATGCGCGCGGGGCGGCCCAGGTCGCGCAGGCTGTCGAGCGCGGCGCGGATGGTGCGGCCGGAGTACAGCACGTCGTCCACCAGCACAACGGTGGCGCCGTCGATCCCCTCGTCGGGGATGGAGGTGGGCTGCAGCGCGCGGTGCGGGCGTCCGCGCAGGTCATCACGGTAAAGCGTGGTGTCAAGAGAGCCGGAGGGGATCGTCTTTCCCCCGTACTGCTCGATCTTGGTGGCGAGGCGCTTCGCCAAGGGAACGCCGCCAGAGGGGATTCCCAGGAGGACAACGCGGTCAGCGTCCGCGGTCTTTTCAATGATCTGGTGCGAAATGCGGTCGAGCGTGCGGTTGATATCCGCAGCGTCCATGAGTTCTCTCATTATTCTGCTCCTTCTCCGCGTCAGTGCGCGGTCTTAAAGGATCTGTTGTGGCACCCTTTCGGGCTGGGGGAGATGGTAGCACAATGAACTGGCCCCTGAAAGTTGGACTGGTTTAATTCTAGGTGGTTAGGGCTTCAAGGGTCTGATTTCGATATTGCATCGGGGTCAGACCCTTGAGTCGTTGTTGGATGCGTTCGGTGTTGTACCACTGGATGTAGTCGTCGATGGCCTGGTTGAACTCTGCGACGGTGTCGAAGACTTCTCCGTGGTACATCTCGGTTTTTAAGTGGCCGAAGAAGTTCTCCATGACCGCGTTGTCGTAGCAGTTGGCTTTACGCGACATCGACTGAACACCGCCGTTGTCATGAATGAGGTTGCGCCAGGATGAATGCTGGTACTGGAAACCTTGATCGGTATGCATCATCCACCCAGGTTTAGGCGCACACGTTTTAATCGTTTTAGTTAAAGAATCGGCGGTAAACGTTGTCGACGGCGATGTAGCCACGGTGTGGGCAACGATTGAACGGTCGAACAGATCCATCACCGGTGATAGGTAGACCTTGCGGCCTGCGACCCTGAACTCGGTGACGTCGCTGACAAAGACGGTATTTGGCTTATCTGGGGTGAACTTGCGGTAAAGTGTGTTCTCGGCAATGTGGCTGATCGTCCCGTTATAAGAAACATATGGCCTGCGCTGGCGAACCTTGGCTCGAAGCCCCATCTCGCTCATGAGTTTGTAGACGAGTTTGTGGTTGACCACCCACCCCTGGTTGCGCAGGTCAAGTAGCACTCGTCGGTAGCCATAGCGATGCTTGTTACGCTCGAAGCTTTCCCAGATCGCGTCTTTGAGCGCAGCGTGCTTATCCGGCTCGCTGAGTCGTTTCTGGTGGTAGAAGAACGTTGATCTCGGCATGCCTGCCGCATCCAAAAGGTAGTGCAGACGATGCTGTGACTTGAGGATGACAATCGCCTGGACTTTCAGGCGTGTCCCTGATTCCTCAAGTCCCGCATTTTTTTAAGTAAGCGTTTTCCGCTTCCAACCGTGCGATCTGGCGACGCAGCTTGTCCTCCTCCGTGAGCAGCTTCGGCGCGGCCGAACCTTTAGGCCTGCCCTTCGGCTTCGGTTTTAACGCGTCATCGCCACCTTTACGCCATTTCCGCGACCATCCGCCGACCAAGTGCTCTGATGACAGGCCAAATTCACGCGCAAGATTCATCGCTGTCTCACCAGCAAGGTGGCGTTGGACAACTTCGGTCTTGATTTCGAACGAATACTGCTGCTTAGTCGGTTTTTCCACAAGACATAGTCTGCCATGCAGCTTAAACCGACGATAGAGCATACGGGCGGCGTATGTGGAGACATCAAGAGCAGTGGCAGCGGCACGATAGCCCACGCCTTGCTCAAATAGGTCAACCAACTGCTCGCGCTGATGCTCACTCAGCGAACTTCGAGCTCTCAATGAAAACTACTCCCCACTAGTCGGTAACTGATTTTCTCAGTCCAACTAATGGGGAGCAGTTCACGTCGGCGTTGCTGGGGGCTACTTTTGTAACACCAACGTCAGGTTAGACACCGCAAACTCCCGCACCCCTGGCACGCGGGTTAGCCACCATGCCCAGCTGGGGTGGTAGCGGGGGAAGGCGAGTTGGAGCGCGCCGGTGCTCTGCGCCCAGTGGAGGCCGGCGGAGCAGGGGACGTCGAAAAGCGAAGTGCCAAAGACGTTCTTGGGCGGATGGCCGTGGCGCCGGGTATAGCGGTCGCGGGCAAACTCGCCGCCCACATAGTGCTCCCACAGGCCGGTCTCGTGGCCGCCAAAGGGGCCCAGCCACACCGTGTAACTCAGGATGGTCAGTCCGCCGGGGCGGGTCACACGCAGCATCTCCTCGCCCATATCCCAGGGATTGGGGATGTGCTCGGCCACGTTGGAGGAATAGACCACGTCAAAGGAATTATCGGCAAAGGGCAGGTTGGTGCCATCGCCGCGCACGGAATTGCTCAAGTGGATGCCGGCCGCAGACATCTCGCCGGCATCCGGCTCCAATCCCACATAGCGGGCGCCACGCCGGGAAAAAGCATCCGCAAAATAGCCTGGGCCGCCGCCGACATCGAGCACCCGTGCTCCGAAAAGCTGCACGCCCAAGTCGCGGCCGAGGTTATCCACCAGCGCGGCCGTATCCTCCGCGAGCCCGCCGTAGAAAATCTCCGGGCGCGTCTGCTCAAAGCGGAAGGAACGCAGCAGCTGATTGGAGCGGCGGAGCGTGGCCATCTTACGGGTATGTCTCATAACCCACTAGGCTAATACCTCACGATGAAGATTCTTTTACTATGCTGGCGCGATTCCACTCACCCACAAGGCGGTGGTTCGGAGCGCTACTTGGAGCGCGTGGGTGAGTACCTGGCGTCTGAAGGCCACGAGGTGGTCTTTCGCACCTCCAAGCACATGAATGCCGCCCACCGCGAGGTGCGCGACGGCGTGCGCTATAGCCGCGGAGGCGCCAAATTCGGCGTATATCCGCGTGCGTGGGCGGCGATGCTGGCCGGCCGCCTGGGGGTGGGAGACCTGCGCGGGGTGGATGCGGTAATCGATACCCAAAACGGCATCCCCTTCTTCGCTCGCCTGGTGTCCGGGGCGCCGACGGTGCTGCTTACTCACCATTGCCACCGCGAGCAATGGCCGGTAGCGGGCCCTCTCCTCGGGCGGCTCGGTTGGTTCCTCGAGTCTCGAGTGGCCCCGCGCGTCTACCGCGGCGCACCTTATGTGACCGTGTCTGAGGCCTCTCGTGAGGATTTAGAGGCGCTGGGCATTAAGGGCGCGCACATCATCGCCAATGGCCTGGACCCCGTTCCGGACCACGTTCCTTCCCTGGAACGAGAGGCCGAGGTGCACCTAGTCACGCTCTCGCGCCTAGTGCCGCATAAGCAGATCGAGCATGCCATGGATACAGTGGCGCAGACCCCGGGCGCGGTCCTGGACGTCATCGGCTCCGGCTGGTGGGAGGCTAACCTGCGTTCCTATGCCGAGGAGCATGGGGTAAGCGATCGCGTGCGCTTCCGCGGCCAGGTGACCGAGGACTATAAGCACGCTTTGCTGGCCCGTGCCGACGCCTTGCTGATGCCCTCGCGTAAAGAGGGGTGGGGTCTGGCAGTAATGGAGGCGGCCCAACATGGAGTTCCCACTGTAGGTTATACGTTTGGCCTGCGTGACAGCGTTATCAACGGCAAGACCGGCATCCTGGTAGAGCGCGAAGAGGACTTCGTGGCGGCCACTAAGCAGCTGCTTGCCGACGCCCCCCTTCGCCGCACCCTTGGCTCCAACGCGCGGGATTTTGCCGCTAGCTTTTCGTGGGAGAAGACCGGCGAGCAGTTCGCGGAATTGCTGCAAGGGCTAGTAGCGGACACGCCATCCACAGCGCAGTAAGCGCCCACGGAACCTGCGGCCGCGGCGCGCCCGTTTCCACGGCTATGGCACCGTCCACCACGACTACACCGACGCCGAGCTCGGCCAGTCGGTCCACATCGTGCTCTTTCCACGCGCGCAGCGCCGCCCGGTATCGCGGCGAGGCTTGGTTCACCACGGTCCCGTCTACGCTTAATTCCCCCGATTCCACCATGGCCACCGCCTTGGAGTAGGGGTCGACAGCCACGCCGCCGGGAACTTCCACGAGGTTGGCGCGTTCTGGGAAGAAGGCCACGCGGCCGTCAATCGCGCGCACCAACTGCTCGTCTATCCCCGTATCCCGCGGCGCGAGCACCGCGAGTCGTCCCGGAACGGGCAGCAGCTGCACGATTGCAGCCACGGTTGCCAGTGCTGCCGGCAGATTCGGCAGCGCCCCTAGCGAGGCCACATAGAGCGGCAACGCCAGCATGGTCAGTTTTCCGCTATCGCGCAGCAGCGCCGCCCCCGGTACGTGATCGATGAACCACACCAGAGCACTGGGAACCAGCCAGAAGAATATCGCCCCGCCGAGACCAATCGCTGCGAGGATGCTCAACCGCGCGGGAACCCGCCACGCCCCGAGTACGGCGATGACCGCCACGATGACGCCGCACACGGCGAACCCGATGGCCGCCTCCGCATTCCAGATGCCGCCGAGCCGCAGCAGCGCGCCCGCAGTGCCGACGTAGTCTTCTGCCCGCGGGCCAAACGCGGCCACCGCCGCTGCGGTATCGCCGGGCGCGGCGGGATGGAACATGCCCGGAACGGCCCACGGCAAACACAAGACCACGCCGGCGAGCGCTACCCGCTTGCGGCAGGTCACCGCCGCGGTCACCACGGCAAAGAGACCACCCGTAGGGGTAAGCGAAGCTCCCCACATAGCCAGCCACGCCACCCAGCTGTGCCTTCTTCCTGCCCACGCGATGACCGGCAGCAGCCACGCGGCCACCGCAAGCGACCACTGGCCCTGCAGGAGACGCTCGATGACGAAGGGATTGGCCACCGCCACCGCCATCGCGCTCACCGCGGCGACTGTAGAGCGTGCCCAGCGCGCCGCGGTGAGCGCGGAGGACGCGGCGGCAGCAAAAATGAGCACCCGTGCCGCCCACGCGCCGCCCACGAGAGCGAGGAAACCGTCCTGCGGTGCGTTGCGGGCGGGCAAACTGCCGCCACCAAAGGCCGAAGGGGAAAGGGCCGGATGGTCAAGCAACGCCATATCGCGCCACAAGAACTCGCCGGGTAAGGCAAAGGGCCAGCACACCGCGACCACGAGGAGGGTGCCCCAGATAAGGAGTAAAAGACGCTTAGCCTTCACGGTGGCGGCGCATGTACATATAGGCGGCACAAAGCAATAGACCAACGCCGATGGCCTTGCCGGCCCATCCGACCACCATCAAGGCGCGAATGGTGCGAATGACCGGGCGCACCTCATTAAGGCGCTCCGCGCGGGTCTCATCGGACCAGCGCAGATCAGCGGCAAGGATGGAGCGGTCTTCTGTATCGTCATTCGCCACCATGGTGCCGGCCTGCTTTTCGTCCGCGGCGAAGAAGATTTTGATGTTCTCGCGCAGGTTCACCATGGTGCCGGTGGTCGGCTCGACGGAGATATCGCGGCCGATGGTGTAGAAGGGCTCGACCGTGACTCGGTCAGTGGCATCCAAGCCGAGGAGCTCGCGTGACTCGGCGTCGTAGAACCGCTTCGCTGGCCCGGAGATGCGGAAATCCTCGGCCGCTAGCTGCTTATCGCCGGTGCCGGTATCGACCTCGGCGGTAATGCTTTTGCGCATATCAGCCAAGGAAATGGGCTGGATATCGTGGTGGAAAGAATAGGTAGGGATACCGTCGAGCTTTTCCGTCGTGGTGAAGTCCACCGCCGTGGAGGATTGCGTCGCTAGATCGAAAAACGGATAGGAGCGCTGCTCGGTACCGGAGGGAAAGAAGTAGTTGATTCCATCGCGCTCGAAGTCGGTGCGGGCCATGCCGGTATCCAGCGCCGGTAGCACAAACTTCCATTTATCCTTTGGCGCAGCAACTGGGTAGGTGGACTCGCGGTTCAACACGGAATGCTCCGTGATTCGGGCAAGGGGAGTATTGCCGGCGAGCAGGCGAGAGAGCGAATCGGAGTTAGCGAGCGCATCATCTTCTGCCACCTCAGAGGTGGTGGTATTGCGCTCGATAGTAAGCAGGTCGTGGTGCAGGTAGCACCACATGGGTGCCTGTTTTTCCTGGCACTGCGGGTCTTTGCTATCGCCGGTGGCTTTGGCCCCGGCGATAAACTCGGGCGCATCCATCCACACGCCAGCCGACGGCGCGGTGACGGTGTTGATGTTTTGGTCGAAGGCCAGCGGCCGGGTTTGGTTGTTATACAGAGGCGGCACCACGGTACCCAGCACCAAGAAAATGACGGCGGCAATGACAACCCACGCCAGTGGCGAGCGTGGCCAAAGGTAGCGTTTCATTGCAGTAGTATGTCCAATCAGTTTCAGGTCGATCCGGGGTTAGGAGCAAGCGTGCAGCCGCAGGCATCTGTGAAAAGCGTACCCCAGCATCTGCCGGAGCTGGACGGTCTACGCGCGGTCGCCTCCCTTGGAATCATTGTCACCCACGTGTCTTTTCAGACCGGAACCGGGTGGGGGTTTGCCGGGCGCTTTGATTATTTCGTCGCCGTCTTCTTTGCGCTCAGTGCCTTCTTGCTGTGGCGTCGCCGCGGCTTGCACACCTTATCCGGCTATGCGCGCTCGCGCGTGGCCCGCCTATTGCCAGCCTATTTTGCCTGCGTGGTGGCGGTGATGCTCCTGCTTCCCGACGCCCACTCGCTCACCCTCACCCAACTGCTGAGCAACCTCACCTCTACCCAGATCTATGTGGTGGACGGGCTAGCGCCGGGGCTTACCCACCTGTGGTCGCTATGCGTGGAGTTCTTCTTCTACCTTGCCCTGCCTGTGTTGGTGTGGCTTCTTGGGGCGCTGCCGCGACGCTGGCGGGTAGCGGCCATCGCGCTGGGCGCCGTTGTTAGTTGGGCCTGGGGCTTCGTTCCCTTTGTGGCCGATTACGCCAAGGATCAGGTCAATTCGCAGATCTGGCCGCCGGCGTATGCTTCGTGGTTTGCCGTGGGAATGCTGGCCGCGGAATGCGAAGAAGCCGGTATTAGCTGGCGCGTGCAACGCGCGCTGCGGCCGCGCTGGGCGTGGTGGCTCGTGGCGGCGGTGGTGCTGTGGATTTCCAGCCGCGAGTGGTTCGGGCCGCAGGGACTGGTGCATCCAGAACCAGGCGAATTTTCCCGCCGAATCATTGCGGGTGCGGCCTTTGGCGCATCCGTGGTGGTGCCGGTGGCGCTCGCCCCACGGGATAAGTCCTGGCTGACCGGCCCGCTTATGCAGGCATTGGGCGCGTGGTCTTATTCCATCTTCTTGTGGCATGTGGCCATTCTGGGACTGGCGTTTCCGCTTACCGGGGTGCCGCTGTTTAGCGGGAAGCCCCTGGACTTTTGGGTGATTCTGGCCGTAACGGTGGTGGCCACCGTGGTGGTCTCGGCCGCGAGCTATACGCTCATCGAGCGTCCCGGCCGGGATCTTCTCCTTGGTCGGAGGCGAAAAGACAGGCCACGCCCGCGGCACACAAGCAGCTAAGCAGGAGCGAATCGCCCGCATAGGATCCCGATGTCCACGGCGCGCGGGCGAGGATCGCCCCGGCCGCCGCCACGACACCGGGCGCGAGGTAGGCGCGCGGGATGGTGGTCCAGCGCAGCACTAACCAAGCGGAAACGGCCGCTACCGCGGCCGGCCAGCCGGTCAGGGCCAGCGCGGCCAGCGCCACGATGGCCGAGGCGGCACCGCCGCGCGGCGCGCGCCACGTGGGCTGGGACGAGCGCCGCGTGGCCGCCAGGATGCACAGGCCGAGGGCAAGTAACCCCAGCGCACCTCCGAAGAGGAGGGTGGCGCGGTAGACCGGTTGGGCGCTAAAGGTCATGCGGAAGTCACCGGAGCGGCCGGCCGGAATGACAAAAGCTTGGGTGGCTGCATCGATCTCGCGCGGGGTGAGCTCTTCCTCGCCTAGGTAGCCGCGCAGGCCCTTATTGAAGGCGCGACCAGTGACCAAGAGGCGATCCTCATCAGCGGCTGCAATCGAGTACCCGGTGGGCTCGGAAGAGCCTGCTGGTTGCCAGCCCTCCTCGCGCAGGCTCACCCACGGCCCCGTGGTGCGCACGCGGTGCGTGCCAGGGCTGAGGGTGAGGGAATCGCCGGGGGAGTAGCGGTGGGCGTCGATAAGCACGGGCTTGGTGGAATCCACCGTCACGCGCATGGGGCGCGGCGCCGTGAAATCGCGGATGAGCACGCCGGTATCCTGCAGCATGCGCTGGAAGAAGAATTGGTGCACATTGGGGGAGGTATCCGGGACGGTCACCACGCGCTCGACCGGCTGGCCTTCCACCCCTAATTCCGCGATGCCGGTGCGGTGGGATAGCTCCACGCGGATGGACTCGGTATCGCCGCCGGGAACGCGGACCTCCTGCGAGCGGAAGGGCTGTAAGTCCACGTCTACGGCCGCGCTGCCGGAGCGAACGGTTACCGTGGTGGCGCTGGTGGCCATGAGCTTGAGGTGCGGTTGAGTGAAAGAGCCACGCAGTTCAATCCATCCGGAGTCATCGCCCGGCGCGGGCCACCAGGCGGTGGAGTTCTCCCCATCCACGGCGGCCGTGGCGGACTTTTTCGGCTGGGCGCCGCCAAAGGCTGTGGCATCGGCGGCCGAGGAGGAGACCGCCACGGAACCGCCGTGGGTTTCCACCTGGGTAAGGGGCCCAGCGGAGGGATAATCGCGCAGGCGGTTATTCACGTGGCTGGGGTCATCCGCGGCCAGAGGTGCGGAGATGGGGCCGTCGAGGGTGCCGTAGTTGCGGTCCGTGAGCGTCGGGGTATCGGTGACGATATCGGCGTCGCGATCGACGAGCTGGCGGGTGGTGGGGGTGGAGTGGGCGTCGAGAAGCGCCAAGGCTTCCCCACCGCCGGCCACGCGCACTGGATTCTGTAGGTCCTAAGGACATGCCGGCGTGGTTGAGCAAGATGACATCGACCTCGCCGAAGCGATGGACCTCGCCGCCAAACTCGCTGGCCAGGGCCTCGTCCTCGCCGGTGAAGAGATCGTGGCGCACCATGACCGCGCCGATGCCCAAGCGCTGCAGGGAGCGCACGCCGGTGGCTGGGTCCTCCTTGAGGGCGGCCATGACGCCGTCGAGCCCGCGGATGGCCTCTGGTGGCACGAGCGGAATGGCATCGCGCACGGCCCAGGGGACATCGAGCAGCGGCTGGGCCGGCTCGTCGCGCGTCCATCCCCAGGTCTGCCGGGCAAAGGACGCCTCCGGGTAGATAAGGGTGCGGGTATCGGCGGCATGGGTATTGATAAAGTCCGTGGCCTCGTGCCAGTAGGAGGGCACCTCTTTATAGGCGCCCAGCGGCAGCAAGCGCTGCGACCATGCCGGGGAGACCACCGCGATGCACAAGAGCAGCGTCAGCGCGCCTAGCGTCTGTTTCTTGGTGGGGCGCAAACTCCTCGGTAGTGGAAGATGGGCGCAGGCGCGCGCCACGCCCAACAGCAGCGGGATGCGCACCAGCGGATCGAATTTATGCAGGTTGCGCAGCGCGGCCAGCGGTTCATCGAGCGCATCGAGGTACCACGCCACCTGGCACCCCAGCACCGCGATGCCCACCACCAGCATGACGGACCACACGCGCGGCAGCTTGCTAAGACCGTAGATACCCACGGCCGCGATACCCATGGTGACCAGCACGAAGAAGGACTCGGTAGCTAGCTCATAGCCGGCCACGCGTTCGGTATCGACAAACGGCGTCCAGCTCGTAGTTCCGCGCAGAATCTCGGGCAAGTTGAGCCAGCGCGTGGTCACGCGGGCGGATTCGATGAATTCCGTAAACGGCGGGGCATAACGCCCAAGCACGATGAGCGGGCCGATCCACCAGGCCGATACCGCCAGGCACCCTAAGAGCCAGGCTGCGCCGGGTCTGAAGGCGCGGCGGTAGAGCAGGATTACAGCGGCCGGGATACACGCCGCGATGGTCGCGGTGGCATTGACCGCACCCATCAGCGCTACGGGGATGGTGGCCGCGGCGGCATCGCGCCAGGTGAGCTTGGCGTTGAGGAAGGGCAGGATAACCCAGGGAGCCAGCATGACCGGCCAGGTCTCAGAAGAAATGGCGGTCAGGGTGGAAAGAGTGCGCGGCGAGAGCGCGTAGAGCATCGCTGCTACCCAGACCCACCAGCCACGCAGGCCCATCTTGCAAGCGAGCTTATGGAAGCCGATGAAGCCGACGCTTAAGACCAGTAGCCACCACAGGCGCTGGGCCACCCAATCGGGTAGCGGCTGAGTCAAAACAAAGAACTGCCCCTGGGGAAAAAGATAGCCATAGGCCTGATTCTGCAGCTGTCCCAGGGTAAAGGTGTCCGTATAGGCGCTTAGCGCCCCGTGGAGAAAGTGCAGCGGATTGGCCGCCAGATCATGCTTGGTATCGGCCGCCGTCAACCCCCACGGCTGCACGAGGAGGATGAGCGCTAGGGCAAGGATCCCCAGCGGGTAGGGGCGGGCAAGCCGCCCGCGGAGGGTACGCACACCTAGTTGCGGGATCCGTACTCAGGGCCGCCCAAAACCGCATCGGAAGCAGAAACCGCATTGCCTTCCGGCACAGTATCGGTGCCGGAGAATTGCGCGATGCCGATGATGGTGATGACGCCGAGCGCGATGCCCACAACAGCGCTACCGATGGCAGGGCCAAGGGTGCGCTTGTTCAAAGAATCGGTTTCCAGAGCCATGGCTAAAGATATTAGCAGCTATTTAGAAGTATTCGGCCTCATCATCGTCCGCGTCATCTTCGTTTTCCTGCGGCACGATGAAGACGGGAAGGCCGGCGTTGCGCACAATCTGGTCGGCGGTGGAGTTGGTGCACCACGCGCGGAAGCCGGTCAGGGCGCGGGTACCGGTCACGATGACGTCCACGTCCAGCTCATGCGCGGCATCAATGATGGCGGAGGAGATGGTGGTAGCGGATTCCACCAGGTGGGCGCGGCCGGCTAGGCCCAGGCTTTCGGCCAGCTCGATGCCCTGGCGGCAAATCTTAAGAGCCTCTTCATAGGCCGGATCCTCTTCGACGCCATCCGGGGAGACAGTGGACTGGTGCATTCCGGTGCGGCTGACGGCGCGGGCGGTTTGCCGGGCTACCGGCTCCCAGGCGGTGAGGATTTCTACCGTGGTGGGCCGCAGCAGCTGGGCCGCGTACTCGAGGGCGCGGCCGGCTCGTTCGGTGCCATCGTAGGCAATAAGCATTGTCTCGCCGTTACTCATGTCACTAGTCTACCCACCGCTTGCGACAGAACGCGAGGAATATTGCACACTAGAAGGCATGAAAACTCCGCGCATCCTTGCCAGCCTCGCCCTGGTGACGGCCCTGGGAGCCTGCTCTACCTCCACCCAGGAGGACAATGAGAGCCAGGACTCCACCACCGCGGCCGCGTCGAGCTCAGCTGCCGCGACGCACGAGACGCACGAAGAGACGTCGCAGGAAGAGGCCCCGCAGCAGGACATCCGCGCCATGGCTGCCTCGGTGCTGATGCCGCCGGTCACCAACTACGACGACGCTAAGGCCAAGCTGGAGGCCGGTGTGGGCGGAATCTTTATCCCTAGCTGGGCGGATCCAAACCTGCTGCAGGAAGAGGGCCGCGATATTAATGCCCTGCGCCAGGAGGTGGGCCGCGACTTTGAGGTCTCCATCGATTTTGAGGGCGGGCGCGTGCAACGTTTCTCGGAGATCCTGGGCGAGTATCCCGCGCCGCAACAGATGGCGGCCGAGCGTTCCCCACAAGAGGTGGAGCAGCTCGCGCACGAGATTGGCACGAGCCTCAAGGTGCACGGTATCAACGTGGACTTTGCACCGGTGCTCGACGTCGATGGCAACGGCCTAGAAGTTGTGGGCGATCGATCATTTTCCACCGACCCGGTCCAAGCAGGCGAGTATGGCGCGGCCTTTGCACGCGGGCTGGATTCCGCTGGGGTCAAGGCCGTGTTCAAGCATTTCCCGGGCCACGGCCGCGCCTCTGGTGATACCCACCTGGCCGAGGCCGTTACCCCGCCGTTGAAAGAACTAGAAGGCCACGAGTTCATTCCTTTTAAAACCGCTCTTCCCCAAGCGCCCAATGCCGCGCTCATGATGGGCCACCTCGCCGTGCCCGGCCTGGGTGATGGTCAGACGCCTGCTTCCATCCTGCCGGAAGCCTATGGCCTAGCCCGCGAGACCCTGCAGTACGACGGGCCCATCTATACCGATGATATCGGCGGCATGAAGGCGATTGCGGATTCGCTCCCGCTTGCCGACGCCGTCGTGGCCTCCCTCAATGCCGGTGCCGACATGCCCCTGTGGTTCACCGAAAGTGACATTAATGCGGTGATCGACGCCGTTGTTGGCGCCGTCGACCAAGGCCGCCTGCCACTCGAACGACTTGCGGACGCCGCCCGCCATGTCAGCGCTCCCCCGGCCGGCGCTGCACCCGAGCCCGCACAGGACTAGGAAAAATGCCACTAAAACCGTTAACCTTTAAGGCGTGAAAAAGGCAGAAGGAAAAAACGGTGCTAAAGGCTGGCTCATCGCGCTCGGCGTATTGGTCGGCCTTGTCCTAATCGCGGGCATTGCTTATGCCTGGGATGTCGCAGCAAACCAGGACAAGATTCCGCGCGCCGTTTCCGTCAACGGCGTGGATATCTCCGCCATGGATCGCACCGCCGCCGTGGAGAAGCTCGAAGATGAGCTTGCGGGCGTAGAAACCGAGCCCGTGAGCGTCACCTCCGGCGACCTGCACACCGATTTCGTTCCCTCCGAGTCGGGCCTCGCCCTGGATAACCAGCGCGCCGTGGACAATATTGAGGAGCCTTCCCTCAATCCTTTTACCCGCCTGTATAGCTTCTTCCGCTCCACCCGGGATATTCCGGTAGAGACCAACGTGGATGAGGCCCAGCTGCAACCGGCCCTGGACCGCGTGAAGAAGGATCTCTCCACCGATCCAGTCGATGGCATGCTGGAGCTCAACAATGGTGAGCTCAAGGTCACCGACCCCAAGCTCGGCCAAACCGTGGATGCCGGCACCCTGCACAATGCGGTTACGGATAATTGGCTCGATTCCGAGGGCGTAGACGTGGACCCACAAGAGGTAGAACCAGCCATCAATGATGAAGCCATCGAGGCCATGCGCACCGGCGATGCCGCCAAGGCGCTGGATAATCCCATTACCTTGAAGGCCAAGAATAATGTCAGCGCTACCCTGAATAAGCCGGAAATCTCCCAGTTCACCAGCATTGAAAAGAAGGACGGCAAGCTTAAGCTCGCCGTGGATACCAACCGCGCGCAGGAGCTGCTGGCCGAGCGCTCCGAGGGCGCCGATGTCCCCGGCGTAAATGCCAAGATTTCCTTCAACGGCAACGACAAGCAGATCACCCCGTCCGAAGATGGCGAGATCATCGATTGGGAGCCGACCATGAAGGACTTTGACAAGCGCGTGACCGGCGACGACCGCGAGTGGGATGCTACCTACAAGCCGGACCCAGCAGAGTTCACCACCGACGATGCTAAGAAGGCGACCTTCAACGACACCGTGGGCGAGTTCACCACCGAGGGCTACTCCGCTGCCTCTGGCAAGAATATCGAGCTGGTGGCCCAACAGGTCAACGGCGCCGTGGTCAACCCGGGCGAGACCTTCTCCCTCAACGGCCACACCGGCCCGCGCGGCACGGCGCAAGGCTACGTTGAGTCCGGCATCATTATTGATGGCCACTCCGGCTCCGCCGTGGGCGGCGGCATTTCCCAGTTCGCCACCACCTTGTACAACGCTGCCTACTTTGCAGGCATGGAAGATACTGCCCACACCCCGCACTCGTACTACATTTCCCGCTACCCCGCCGGCCGCGAGGCCACCGTGTACGAGGGCGCCATCGACCTGCAGTTCACTAATACCTTCAATACCCCGGTCCGCATCGAGACCGACTTTGGTGGCGGCAAGATTACCGTGCGCCTAAAGGGCACGAAGACGGTCGACGTTGAGTCTGTGAACAACGGCCGCTGGGCCAAGACGGAGCCGCAGCGCAAGTCGGTGAGCGAGGATTGCTCGCCGTCGTCTGGCGCGCCGGGCTTCACCACCTCGGATACCCGCGTGATCAAGCGACCTCTCCGGCAAGGAGATCTCCCGGGAGACCACCACCACGGTCTACGACCCGCAGCCCATCGTTACCTGCGGTTAAGCCATGACCCGGCCGATGCACACCGCGGTGAAGGACCCGGCGGACATCGATCAGCTGGCCCAGCACCCGGTTGCCTTCCGCCGCGTCGCCGGCCTGTTTCGCCCGCACCGCGGCACGCTGTTGCTGGTGGTGGCACTCATCATCGCCACCTCCGGGCTGACGGTGGTGCAGCCTTTCCTGGTGCGCCGCACCGTGGATGAGGCCATTCCTGAACACGACACCGCGCTGCTGCTGTGGCTCGTCGGCGGCATGCTGGCCATCACCGTGGTCTCCCAGGCCATCGGCGTTATCCAGTCCTTTCTGTCGGCGCGGGTGGGGCACACCATCATGCACGAGCTGCGCACGCAGGTCTTTGCCAACCTGCAGCGCCAGTCGCTGCAGTTCTTTACCAATAACCGCGGCGGTGAGATTCAGTCGCGCCTGACCAATGACATCGCGGCGATGCGCGGCATGGTGACCACAACCGCGACATCCGTGGCCAGCAACCTCACCATGACTGTGGCTACGTTGGTGGCGATGGTGGCGCTTTCGCCTACCCTCTCGCTTTTGTCCCTGGTGGTACTGCCGCCTGCAGTGTGGCTGACCCGCCGCGCCGCCGTTCTGCGCCGCAGCCTCATGGAGAAAAACAGCCGCGCGCAGGCGACGCTGCAGCAGACCATTTCGGAGAACCTGTCCGTGTCCGGCATGCGCCTGGCGGCCACGCTGGGTGCGCAGGAGCGCGTCTATGACGGCTTTGAGAAAACCTCCCGCTCCCTCATCCGTTTGGAGCTGGAATCGCAGTTGGCCGGGCGCTGGCGCATGGCGCTGACGCAAATCATCTTCGGCGTGATGCCGGCCCTGATTTACCTGGCGGCCGGCTTGCGCCCGGGCATTACGATTGGCACGCTCATCGCCTTTTCCACCCTGCAGACCCAGATCTTCCGTCCCATTACCGGCCTGCTCAACGTGGGCGCGCAGTGGGTGGCGTCGATGGCGCTGTTTAGCCGCATCTTCGAGTACCTGGACCTGGAGCCCGAACTCACCGAGGCCACCCAGCCCGCCCAGCTTGCCGACGCCTCCCTCACCCTCCAGCACGTCTCCTACCGCTACCCCGGCACCGACACCGACGCGCTTTCCGACGTCTCCCTTTCCATCCCCGCCCACACCACCACCGCGCTAGTGGGGCATACCGGGTCCGGCAAGTCCACGGTGGCCGCACTTTTTGCGCGCCTTGCCGATCCGACCGAAGGCACCGTGCACCTGGGCGGGGTCGACCTGCGCGATATTCCACCTGAGCAGCGCGCGGAGGTCATTGGCGTGGTCTCCCAGGAGACCTACCTGATTCACGGCACGGTGCGGGAGAACCTCCTCTTCGCGCAGCCGAATGCGAGTGAGGAACAGATGTGGGCGGCGCTTAACGCCGCGCGCGTGGACGAGGTCATCGCCGCGCTGCCGGAAGGTCTGGACACAGTGGTGGGCTCGCGCGGCTACCGCTTCTCCGGCGGTGAGCAGCAGCGCCTTTCGCTTGCCCGCACGTTGCTGCGCCAACCACGGGTGCTCATCTTGGATGAGGCCACCTCCGCCCTCGACAACGAGACGGAGCGCGCCATCCAGGAGGCAGTGCTTGGCGCGGATGCTACCCGCTTGGTCATCGCCCACCGCCTGTCCACTATCCGCGATGCCGACCAGATCATCGTCCTCGACGCTGGCCGCGTGGTCGAGCGCGGCACCCACGCCGAGCTGCTTGCGTGCGGCGGTGCCTATGCGGCGCTTCTTCGTGCTGTCGACGAGGCTCAGAGTACGTAGAGAGCTCTTGTCAGGAATCTTAACGCTATTAACTCTTTGGTACGTGGGCTGTTGAAGGCTGAGAATCTAAATGAGTTCAGGGTACCTTGAGCGCTCTTGGTGACGCTTCCTTTTATGGGTCATCAAAGGGGATGTTCTACCTGGTGGTATTGGCAGCATATATGGTTCGTTTCGTCGTCGTTGGAAGGTGCTCTCTGGGAAGCTACTCTCCTGCGTGAAGCTTGCATTCTATGTAACGGGTGTAAAATCGAGCAGGCTTACCCCCTTAAAGGGGCAATGTGTTCAGTTTCACACAAAACTAGATGACGTCTCGAAAGCATTAGTTGAACTGCAGAAGGAGTCTTCACGTTTGGGTGAACCGTGCGGATTCTTGAGAAGTTTAGCCGGTTTTGCGGGGGAGGAGCTTTAGTCGGGGACTTTGCCCAACACGCTGGGGTAGAATCTAGTTATGTAATCCACAGGCTATCGTTAGTTAAGGTTGGGGCCTGCGTAGACGTTTCCACCTGAAAACTACTCCTACTCTCGGCAGGCGAAAGATTCTTAGCAACGAGTCAGGTCATGGTGCGTGAACCGTGGGGAATGGATTGCACACAGCCAATGAGGCGCGGTGCCTCATTTCAGAACTCGTGTAAAGGACCAGTTTCCGTGAACAAGATCTCTCGTACCGCTCGTTCGGTTACTTTCGCTGCCGTCGTTGGCCTCTCTATGGGTATCTCCGCTCCGGGGGCCCTGGCGCAAGACGGTGCTGTCGATGCACAGCCTGCTGCTGAGCAGGGCGCCGTGAACAAGGCAAACATCAATTTCAACAAAAAGGGCTCTATCACCCTCTTCAAGAAGAAGGGTGCTGAGTCTGGTACTGCAGCTACCGGTCAAAAGATGGAAGGCGTTCCGGGCGAACCGCTCGCTGGCGTCACCTACAAGATCACCAAGCTGAATTACGACCTGCAGAATGGTGACTGGTCCAAGTTCCCGAAGGCTGCTGCAGATGTCAAGGACGGAGATAAGACCGATACCACCTTCGAGAAAACCACCGCCGGCGAGGGTGAGGCGAAGTTCTCTGATCTGCCATTGGGCATCTACTTGGTAGAGGAAACTAACGCTCCGGCCGGCATCGTTGCTGGTGCTCCGTTCATCGTGTCGGTCCCGATGGTCAACGAGGCATTGGATGCGTGGAACTACGATGTGGTGGCCTACCCGAAGAACACCGAGACCAAGACCGAGAAGACCGTCAAGGACGCGGATAAGAACATCCAGGATGCATACTCCTACACCATCAACGCGGATGCTCCGACCTGGGGCGAGGGCAAGAGCTTGACGGCCTTCCGCTTCGAGGATCAGCTGAACCAGCGCCTTGATTTCCAGAAGGTCACTGAAGTTAAGGCTGGCGATACGGTTCTCACTGCGGGTGACTACACGGTCAATGACCCGAAGGCCAACGGCAACAAGCTTGTCGTAACCCTTACCGAGCAGGGCCTTGCCAAGGTCAAGTCCGGTGCCAAGATGTCCCTGACCTTCGAGGTAAATCGCAAGGAGGTTGGCGACACCACTGAGTTGAAGAACCAGGCTGATGTCATCTTCAATAACCCGAACACCGGCAAGGAAGTCAAGAACAAGACCAACGAGGTCGTGACCTACCACGGCAAGCTCAAGGTTGTTAAGAAGGACGGCAAGGAAGCCGACAAGGTCCTGGAAGGCGCTGTGTTTGAGCTCTATCAGTGCACCTCGGCCTCCGAGCTGGGTTCCAAGATCAAGATTGGTAACGCAGAGAATTGGACCACCGGCGCTGACGGTACCTTCACTATCGATGGCCTGCATGTCACTGACTTCGCAGACAACGCACAGGTCACTGACGCGAAGAAGTTCTGCCTGAAGGAGACCAAGGCTCCGGCTGGCTACGCCAAGCTGGACAAGCCGGTGGAGATCAACTTCACCCGCAAGGACATCGCAGCTACCGGAGAAGGTGACGACGCGGTGACTCTGGTTGCTAACGTTGACAACGTCAAGCAGGATACCCCGAACCTGCCGATGACCGGTGGTGCCGGTGTTGGCATCCTAGCCGCCATTGGCGCAGCGATTGTTGCTGCTGGTGCTTGGTTCGCTCGTCGCACCGCACGTAACTAATAGCCGGGCATAGTTCCGGTGGTGCAGACCATCCATGATGGTCTGCACTGGGGGTCGGGTAGCCAAAATGGCTGTCCGGCCCAATGAGGGGACTGGGCTAGGTATAGATTCCGGTCCCCATTCTTTTTCTTTCGTTGTAATCCCGGTCGCGCTGCGCTAGCGCGTGGGGCATTGTTTTGGGTGGTGCGGGTCGTTGACTACGGTGGTAGGCCAAAATGCGGGCCGACGGCACAGGCGCCGTGGAGGCCTAGTCCTTCCGGCAGTAATCGTTGTCGTCGGGTTGTTGGTGATGCTGTACCCAGTGGTCTCGACCGCATGGAACAATTGGAATGCCTCAAGGGTGGCGCAGGAATATGCGCGACTGGATAAAGAGACACCGGCGCAAGTGCAGGATTCGGTGTGGGATGCTGCGCATGCATACAACGAGGAGCATACGTCGGTCCGATTCTGGATCCGTGGCTGAACCGTATCGGGGTGGACAATCCCGACTATGAGGCTTATCTGAAGCAGTTGGGCGAGAACGAAGCGATGGCTCGCCTCGTGTTCCCAGCGGTAGACGTTGATTTACCGGTGTTTCACGGCACCGCGGATAAGACACTGCAGCGTGGATTGGGGCATTTGTATGGCTCTGATTTGCCGGTAGGCGGACCAGGAACCCACTCAGTCATCACGGGGCACACCGGTCTGGCGAATTCGACGATGTTTGATCACCTCGACTCTGCCATCGAGGGAGATGTGTTCTACATCCAGGTTGCTGGCCACAAATTGAAGTATGTGGTTGACAACATTCAAGTGGTGCTGCCGAGCGAGGTAGATGGCCTACGGCCAGTCGCTGATCAGGATTACGTCACACTGATTACGTGCACCCCGTACGGGATCAACACGCATCGCTTGCTGGTGCGTGGCCATCAGGTTCCTATGGAGCCTGGGGAGGAGTCGGTGTTTGAAAACTCCCATGGTCCGGGCTGGCAATGGTGGATGTACGCGCTGTTGGCTGCGGTGATTGTCATTGGGTGTTGGCTGGTGTGGTGGCTGCGTCGCCAGAAGGCGGCTACCGGGGTGCAAGAAGTTATTAATAAGGAAAGTAGCGTGCGGGAGTAAGGCGATGAAGAGGTTGACAAATGCATGGTCGGCCCGAGTGGTTGCCGTCGGAGTAGCGTGTGCGGTTGCGTTCGCAGGGCCGGGCGTCGTTGCTGCAGAAGCGGTGCAGGTTGCCGGGCAGCAGTCCACTGGTGCGGAACGCACTTCGGCTACGGATACAGTGACAATCCGGCTGACACAAGGCAATCCCAACGACGATGGCCAGCCGCCCTCGGGAAAAATCCAAGGTGTCACAATTCATCTGGACCGGCTTGCCGGCTTGGACCCGACCAACGCTGACGACGCAGCCCGCGTACGGAACGCGAATCTCGACGAGGTTCGTGATTGGCGCACCGATGTGCACGTGGATCTGGTCACCAATGCCAATGGCGAGGTGACGTTTGATGGTCTAGCTCATGGCTTCTATGTGGTGACGTCTACAGCGCCGGATGATTCCTACCGAGAGATAAACCCGTTTGTGGTGGCGGTTCCATTCCACACGGTGGTAGATAACCCGAAACCAGTACCAGGAGTAATCGTGGCTAAGACCCACAAACCGGGTGAAACGCCGACGCCACCCACGTCGTCATCTGCTCCGAGCGCTCCGCCGTCACGCCCGGATACCCCGCAAACACCTCCGAACTATCCACCGACTAAACCAGGGAAGCCACCTCACCAACCCGAGACAACGCCGCCGGGTACTCCAAGTGCCGGTAAGACCTCAACCCCAGTAACGCCGTCGGGCAATGGTGGCTCATTGGCGATGACCGGTGCACAGGTAATCGGTGTAGTAGCCGCAGCGTTGGCATTGATTGCCACTGGTTTCGTGATGATTGCCTTTAGCCGTAGGAAGAATTCAGAAAGCGAGGGACGGTAATGTCCTGGACAGATTCTCATCTGGTCGAGCCGGTAGCGTATCGCTGGCGCGTCGTAGGGGCGTTCGCTGCAGTGCTGGCCCTAGTTTTTAGCGTCGCTGCGCCGGCTGCTCTTCCAGGTTTCATTGGCGCTGTCGCCGAGGCACAAACCACAGCGTTGCGTGTCGAGCTTGATTCCGCAGACCAACTGAGCCTGACTGTTGGCGACTCCGCAACATTTGAAGGCCACTTTGTTGACGCCGGAACCGTGGAGGAGTTGGAATTCACTGTTGAGACTGCAGGACTGGAGTTCGACGGCTCGGCCTACACACTGACTATCGACGGCGAAGTGATCCCCGTCCGCGAAGGAGACAACCTCGTTGTAAAATCAACCAGTTCTTCAGTGACTTTCCGAATCGCTGGCCTTTCTACTGACGTGCCAGCAGGGGCAGCTTTCTCACTGAAGATCCCAGCGGTCGCAGAGGAATCCGAACTGAGCGGGATGTCCGTCGACGTGCGTGGAGTAGCCGAGGAGACTACCAGCACGTCATCACCTGAATCCAGCGAAGCCTTAGAAGCCCCTTCGGAGGTGACTGAGCCGCTTGATATTGCTGACGTTGACGCGGCCCCAGCCCGTCTGATGGCGGCGCCGAACATTACCCCGTACGCTGCAGGCGACCGCACCATCACGATGGTAAACGATGGATACGTGCTTAAGGGAAGCCGATATATCCCGAACTTTAAGATTCCGTCCGGTGAGCTTTTTGGCGGCCAGCTGTCCATTCCGCAAGGCACGGTGGTTACCCTCAAATCCAGCGTTAACAGTTATTTATCGACTAACCCTGATGACCTGACGATCTATTACACCGGTGCCAACGGAGGTTGGTATGAGGCGAAGGTGACCTACAAAAGGATTAGCGCCAAGGAATACCAAGTCATCCTGCCGCAGATTACTATTGGTGGCACCGCACAGATTCAGTTTAAGGGTGTTCACCGCGGGCCAGACAATACAGTGTTTACAGCTTCCTTCACTGTTCCTGCGAAAGAAGAGTGCCAAGATCCGGTTACAAGCAGGCAGCCAAAGCGCGAGCTCACCCCAGCTGAATTTGCTGACGGTAGCCCTGTCTACGTTGTGACCAGTGAGCCTGCAGGCCGGACCCGCGATACCTCTGTCCTGCGCCGGCAGATCGACCAGGGCCGCGATTACCGGCAAGTAGGCGAGAAGACCCCATGGGTTTATAACTCTCTAGCATTCAATTCGAGCGACAACTGGCTCTACGCGGTGAGCCAGATTCGCGGCGAAAATGGTGATCCTTGCTACCCAGCAGGACATCTCCTGCAGATTAATCCGGCGACCGGTGTGGTACATAACCTTGGGCCTATCCTTACGTCCGGAAGCACCGGTACCCCTTTCGAAACGAGCAGCGACCGGGATCTGCTTAACGCGGGCGTGTATACCAGCGAGGGTTTCTTCGTGGCTAACACGTCTACCTCTGGTACTCGGCGCCTTTATAGAATCGATGTCGATAATGTCACTGCTAAACGCGTGTTCGGAAACCAGCAGTCTTTTTCGGAGGACTGGGCGGTGCTCCCTCAAGCCCAGAAGTACATGTGGGGCTTCCAGAGTAGATCTCAGGCCGGCGACAAGCTGATTCTTGAACGCATCGATACTCAGACCGGGGCAGTCAAGACCTGGGATCTCACGGGAATCAAGACTTTGGACGGGCGCACTATCTCCAACCCCTCCGCCTCGTGGGGCAAGGCATGGACCTATTCCAATGGAAACCTAGGGTTTGGATCGGGTAGTTCGGCTGCGAATCAGCTGGGTTTTGAGCTAAAAATCAGTAACCCGGACTCCGAAAGTCCGACGTTCGAGTTGGTCAACATAATGAACAACCTGCCTGCTTCATTTAACACGGATGCTGCTTCCGATCTGGTGCCGCCGCCGCCAGCGCTGCAATCCAACATTGCAGTGAAGAAGCAACGCTCCGAGACCAAGGCGGTAAACGGCGAGGTCCGTACTTTCTGGACCATTTCGGTGGAAAACACCACAGCTAACGCCAGCTCGGGAGGCACGTTCTGGGAGTACCTACCAACGGATACTCACTATGGGGTGAATGCTTCCGGTCCCACTGCTAAGTTCGAAGGCTTTGGGCCTGGATCCACACTCGTCAACGGGCGTAATCCAGGGCCTAACGAGATTGGCCCGGGGGCCGGTATTTATGCAGGCATGACTGTCCCGTCCGGAGCGGACGGTGAGTCCCGATACATGAAGGGCTATGTTGGTACACTTCCAGGACACGCGAAGGTAGAGTATGTCGTCTCTGCGCCGGTGCGAACGGATAAAAACGGCAACCTCAAGACGGTGTGTAGCCCGAACAAAGTGGCTTTCCAAGCCACTGATGGTGAGGCCGGTAGCGACAACGTTGCTACTGAAGCCTGCTTCAGCAAGGTTGCTGTCGACAGTGCACCGCAACCTGTTCCTGGTGCGGCGAATGAATATACCGCGAAGTACAACGTCGTAGTAGCCGCCCCGGATGCTCCCGGCTTCGACACCAATGAGGTGATCTACGGAAAGCTGACGGATACCCCGAAGTTCGTTGGTGCCGCCACGGTTACTGGGGCCACTGTGGTCTTCAAGGACGAGTTCAACAAGACCAGCCAGCCGCAGTCGTACCAGGGGGCCGGTCCGTATGAACTCAACAAGAACGACACTCCAAAGATCATTAAGCCCAAGGGCGTCAATGGAAGCTCCGGGCAGCACGTCTACGAGGTGACGGTGCGCTTCAAGCTGGATCGCTCAAAACTGGACAGCACCTCCGTCCCAGCCGGCTACCCGAGCCAACCTGCAGGAAACACCCGCTGCTACACCAAGGATGGCCTACATGAACCCAACTTTGGCCTCATGAACGAGGCAGAGATGGGCGGTTGGAAAGACACCTCTTGTATCCCGCTGGAGACCAAGCAGATGGATGTCCTGCTTGAAAAGGTTAGCTATGATCCAGCCGCGCCGGACAAGATTCAAACCGACGAGTTGCTCGACGGCGCGCAGTTCACCGTCCACCGTGGTGACGCTGACGGCAACTTGAAGCTCAACACGGATGGCAGCGTCAACACTGATGCTAACCCCGTGGTGAAGCAGTCCACGACCACCACCACAGGCCGCGTCAAGCTCGAAGGCTTGGACGCCCCTGGCGTGTACTACCTCATCGAGACCAAGGCGCCGAAAGGCTACAACCTGCTGCCCGCGCCGATCAAGTTCTCGACGAAGTGGGATCAGAATGGCAATGCAGTCATCGAGGTGCTCTCAGGAGGGACCGCGATCACCAGTAATAGGTGCGCTGAGTCCGACACCGCTGCTAATTGCGTGAAGAAGGTCGGCATCCTTCAGGTCGCCGACATCACCAAGGGTGCACTGCCCAAGACCGGTGGTGAGGGCGTAGGCCTGTGGGCTCTCGCTGGCGCCGCAATTGTCGCGGCAGGGTGCCTCGCTTTGCGACGCCGCTGGGTATAGAACCACCGCTTGCGGCTACTTTTAGAAAAGGCCCGCTCTTCCAGGGAAGGGCGGGCCTTATTGCATGTTCATTGGCGGTTAGGAGTCTTGCGGGTCGTCGTCAAGCGCGGTGTCCTTGGCGTTGCTGACATATTTGCGCCACCAGTAGATGAGCAGAAGCACGATGATGGCAGTGGCAGCCAGGATGGCCCACATCCACCACTGCCAGTGAATACCAGAGCTGTTGAATGCGGCCTCGTCTTCCGGATCCATTGGCACTCGGTGGCCGGTGACGAGCAAGCGGTGGGTATTTACACCGTAGGGGGTGCAGGTAATGAGCGTAACGAGGTCCTGGCCTGGCTCACGGTGGAGCAAGCTGGTGTCCGCAGGCTCGACGACCCGAATATCGTGTACCTCGTATTTGAGCTTCTCGCCGCCGGCGGCGATGTAGAAAGCATCGCCCTTCTTGACCTTGGTGAGGTTGTCCCACAGCGTGGCATTTTGTAGGCCTGTGTGGGCGGAAAGTGCTGCGTGCCGACCCTCGCCATCACCTACGCCGCCGACAGGTAGGTCCGTGCCGTAGAGGTGGCCAGCGCCGCGGGAGAGTGCTTTTTCTGAGGTGCCATGATAAATGGGCAGATCGGAATCGATGGAGGGGATAACAATGCGGCCCATGGCATCGGTCTCCGACAGCACAGACAGGTATTGGCGGTAGCGCTGGTACTTGGGGGAGTCTTCGTCATCGGTGGTGGTCCAAGCGTCTTCCACACTGATTTGGCCCAGCTGCGCGTTGTAAGACTGCGCCTCGTCCCACGCGGTGTGCAGTACCTCAGGCGGGGCTTGCTTTTCCAGCTTGGCGTATTCCTCCGCGGCGCGGGATTGGGTGTGGTTGTTCCACTGCGTGGCCACGACGGGGTAGAGCAAGACACCGAGGCCGACGAGAATCAGGATCAACGCGATGATGGCGTTGTGGTTGGTGCCTTTTTTCTTGGCTGCGTCGGTGTTTTCCGCTGGTTCCTGCTTGCCCATTGTGTCCTTCCTGTGTGGGGTCTGTTGCGGTGCGTCCTGGTATTGGCGTGGGGGTAGTTTTTGAATCTCAGGCTAGGGAAGATGTAGCTCTGAGAGAAAACGTGTCTGTCTAGTCGCCGATAACAAAGCACAGGGCTTCATACCGATTCAGAGTTGCCTCGTCGATGACCAAGATTTGATCAACCGCGCGCTGTTCGTGGAGCTCATCGATTGTGCGGGGCGCAAGATCTTGAAGTACATGCTCACGCTCAGCGCGAAGATCCGCTGTGGTTTTAGGCGTGAAGATAGGGGCTGTCATGGTCCATCCTGTAGGTATGAAATTAGTCCATGAAATGGGAAAACAAGTGGAGCCGACGACGGGAATCGAACCCGCGCCAGCAGCTTGGGAAGCTGCAGTTCTACCATTAAACTACGTCGGCACTGCGCGCTTGCACGCTCCGGCCTACTATACACCGCGGCCTTCGGCATGAGTAGAATTGGGGCCGTGCTTCTTTCAGATCGTGATATCCGTGCCGCCATTGACGCCGAAGAACTGGGCATCGAGCCCTTCGACAGCGAACTTATCCAGCCCTCGTCCGTAGATGTGCGCCTGGATAAGTATTTCCGAGTCTTCAATAACTCGCGGTACACGCATATTGACCCCAAAGAGGAAATGCCGGACCTCACCACCTTGGTGGAGGTAGAAGAAGATCAGTCCTTCATCCTGCACCCAGGCGAGTTCGTGCTCGGCGCCACGCTGGAAAAATTCACCTTGCCGGCAGACTTGGCCGGTCGCTTGGAGGGCAAGTCTTCCCTCGGCCGCCTGGGATTGTTGACCCACTCCACCGCGGGCTTTATTGATCCAGGTTTTTCCGGCCACATCACGCTCGAGCTTTCTAATACCGCCAACCTGCCTATCGCCCTGTGGCCGGGCATGAAGGTGGGTCAGCTGGCAATCTTCAAGATGACTTCACCAGCGGAAAGCCCATATGGCACCGGCTCGCTGGGCTCGAAGTACCAGGGGCAGCGCGGCCCGACGCCATCGAAGTCTTACCTGAATTTTCGATAGGCTTAAACCGGCATTCACATAGAGTCTCTAATATGGGGCTTTATGCGTATGACTGTAATCGGCACCGGATATTTGGGTGCAACCCATGCTGCCTGCATGGCCGAGCTCGGCCATGAAGTACTAGGCGTGGACGTAGATGACAATAAAATTTCCGCTCTTAAATCGGGCAAGGTTCCGTTCTATGAACCGGGCCTACCGGAGGTTCTCGAGCGCAATATCGAGGCCGGCCGTCTTGACTTCAGCACGGACTATGAAGAAGCAGCCGCGTTCGGCAACCTGCACTTTTTGGGCGTAGGTACCCCGCAGCGCCGCGGTTCCTACGCAGCGGATATGACCTACGTGAAGGCCGTCATCACGGATCTGGTGCCCAAGCTCAAGGGTGATCACATCATCTTTGGTAAGTCCACTGTTCCGGTGGGAACGGCTGCGGAGCTCCAAGAGCTAGCCAATGAGCTTGCCCCAGAAGGCACCACCGTGGAAATCGCGTGGAACCCAGAGTTCCTGCGTGAGGGCTACGCCGTCAAGGACACCATCACCCCAGACCGCATTGTTCTCGGCGTGCGCGAGGGCGAAAGCCGTGCCGAAGAGGTAGCACGCGAGGTTTATGCGCAGCCGCTATCGCAGGACACCCCATTCATCGTGACGGATTGGCAGACCGCCGAGCTGGTCAAGGTCTCCGCTAATGCGTTCCTGGCCACCAAGATTTCCTTTATCAACGCCGTTTCTGAGATCTGCGAGATTGCAGGCGCGGACGTTACCGCTCTTGCCGACGCCATTGGGCTCGACGAGCGCATCGGCCGCAAGTTCCTTGGCGCCGGCCTCGGCTTTGGTGGCGGCTGCCTGCCCAAGGATATTCGCGCCTTCATGGCCCGTGCTGGCGAGCTTGGCGCCGACCAGGCGCTGACCTTCCTGCGTGAGGTGGATGCTATCAATATGCGCCGCCGTGACCGCGTGGTGAACCTTGCCAAGGAAGCCTTCAATGGCTCCCTGCTTGGCCACCGCGTGACCGTATTGGGCTGTGCGTTTAAGCCGAATTCCGATGACGTGCGCGATTCGCCCGCCCTTGCCGTAGCCGGTTCCCTGTCGCTGGCTGGCGCGGCAGTAACCGTCTATGACCCAGAAGGCATGGACAACGCGAAGAAGGTATTCCCCACCTTGGATTACGCCGCGGACACTGACGATGCCCTGCGTGAGGCTGAGCTAGTTATTCTGGCAACCGAGTGGAAGCAGTTCAAGGAATTGGATCCGCAGCAAGCGGGCCAGCTCGTGGACAATAAGCACATTATCGATGGCCGCAATGTGCTGCCTGTTGCAGACTGGCAACAGGCGGGCTGGAAGGTCGATGCCTTGGGGCGCACCCTCTAGGTCCTCTACATCTGAGATACAAAGGCTGAGCAGCGTGATTATTGCGCTGCTCAGCCTTCTGCATAAGGGCCCTAAGATTGTGCGCGCTGTGGCACTGTGAAAGCTGCAATGGCTGTAGTGATGGGAACCGCGAGGGTCAATGCCATCGCACCTACTCCGGAACGCAGCAGCTCCGTTGCGACGAGATCGCTGCTTAAAATCTGGCCTGCGGGGCGCTCCGCTGCGGTGATCAACATGAGCAGTGGCAAGGTCGCACCGGTATAGGTCAGAATTAGCGTATAAACCATTGAGGCAATATGGTCGCGGCCCACCTTCATTGCGGAGAGGAAAAGCTGTGAAGGGCGAGCATCAGGGTCCGCTCCGTGGAGTTCGGTAATGGTGGATGCTTGGGCCACGGCGGCGTCGGCAAGGCTGCCCAAGGCACCGACCACAAAACCGCATAAGAGCACGCCCACGATGGACACGTTGGGCATATAAAGAAGTAGCTTCAGGTTGTCCTCGGAACTATAGCCTTGTAGCTGCGAACTATCGATAGCGGCCCACGCTAACGCTGCTGCAAGAATGAGAGCGATAAGGGAGCCGCCCACCGCCGATGCCGATTTCCAATTCAGGCCGTGGACGAGAGGAACGGCGAACAGAATGATGGCGGAACAGGCGACAAGGGCGGACCAGAGGGGGTTATGGGCGTCGATAAGAGCGGGGACGAGGAACGCAAAGATCACGCCTAGGCTGAGCGTCAAGCCGATAAGGGCGCGCACGCCATGCCAGGCCGCAAAAGCGATAATGACGACGGCCACGATAACTGCCCACAGAGCTAGGCTTCTGGTGCGCTGATAATCAGCGAAAGCATAGGACACAGCGCCGGAAGGGTCATCTGCCTTGGAAAGAACAATGTTGTCGCCCGGTTTAAGCTGCGGATCGCCGGCATTGCCGTAGGTGACCAATTGAGTCATGCGTCCTTCGTCCTCGCCGGAGGTGATGTTGATCAGGGCACGGTCGCACTGCACTTCCTCAGTCCCAGGAATAAGTGGCGGTGTATCGAAGGCCTGCCCAGTAAGTTCCGACTGGCAAGCTGAGTGATCTGTCGTGTCGACCGTGCCCTCGACCTGTGGGTGGTTGAGGGCATAGGTTTGCTGAAAATCAGTGGAGGTGTGCTCGGAGGCTGGACTTTGAGGCCACAGCAATGCCATGCCTGCAATGGTGGCAATAAGCGCTGTGACGAGCACGCCGAGCAAGGTTAATCGCCATGGATGCTGAGTTATCGAAGTAGAGAGCCGACCCCATGAACTAGGGGTCGGCTGAGGTTTAGGTGCCGCAGAATGTCTTCCCATGCACTATATTGTTATGGAATATCAATATCATTAGCAACTGGTGGGGGAGAAAGCTACTGCTTATAGCTCACCAGGAAGTTGCCAAGGCGCTCGATGGCGTTTTCGATCTGGGATGCCCACGGCAGCGTGACTACGCGGAAGTGATCCGGGTTCGGCCAGTTGAAGCCGGTTCCCTGCACCATGAGGATCTTTTCCGCCTTCAAAATATCCAGCATGAGTTTGGCATCATCATGGATCTCATACACGTTCGGATCCAAGCGAGGGAAGAGGTACAGCGAGCCCATTGGCTTTACCGCAGAAACGCCCGGAATCTCGTTGAGCTTTTCATAGGCAATATTGCGCTGGCGCAAAAGGCGCCCGCCGGTACCGGTGAGCTCGTAGATGGACTGCCGGCCACCTAGCGCCACCTGGATAGCGTGCTGCGCTGGCACATTCGGGCACAGGCGCGTTCCGGCGAGAAGCTCCAATCCCTCGATGAAGCCACGGGCGTGGTGTTTAGGGCCGGTGAGCACCATCCAACCAGCGCGGTAGCCGCACACGCGATAGGCCTTGGATAAGCCATTGAACGTGATGGTGAGCAGGTCAGGGGCCAGCGAAGCGATGGAGATGTGCTGCGCGCCGTCATAAAGAATGCGGTCATAGATCTCATCGGCCAAGATGAGCAGGTTATGCTCGCGGGCGATGTTGACAATCTTCTGGAGCACTTCGCGCGAGTAGACAGCACCCGTTGGGTTATTCGGGTTAATGACCACGATGGCCTTGGTCTTATCCGTAATCTTGGACTCGATGTCTTCAATGGATGGATTCCAGTCATCCTCCTCATCGCACAGGTAGTGCACAGGGGTGCCGCCTGCCAGGGAAGTAGCTGCGGTCCACAGCGGATAATCCGGCGCTGGGATGAGAACCTCATCGCCATTATTAAGCAGCGCCTGGGTGGTCATGCTGATGAGCTCGGAGACGCCATTGCCCAAGAAGACATCGTTGATATCAAAGGGTGGGAAATCTTCTAGCTCGTAGCGGGTAACAATGGACCGACGAGCAGGAATGATTCCCTTGGAGGTGGAATAGCCCTGGGAAGTAGGCAGGGCAGCGATCATATCGCGCATGATGACATCGGGAGCCTCGAATCCGAAGACGGCTGGGTTACCGGTGTTGAGTTTTAAGATGGTGTGCCCATCGAGCTCCATGCGTTCCGCTTCCGCAGAGACCTCGCCACGGATGTCATACGCGACGCCCTTGAGCTTGTCGGACTGGTCAAAAATGCGGTGTTTCGGAGAAGTCATGGAATTATTGTGCCACGATTCACAGCCACACAAAACGCTTTAAAAGCAGCGATGACTATTTTTTATTCCACTCGTTGAACTTCCGCTTGGCCAGATCCATGGCTTGGCCGGTAATTTCGCCAGCTTGCATACGGCGCTCGGCCCACATCTTTTCTTCGATCATTTTTTGCTGCGCGCGCTCATGCGCCGTGAGAGCGCGAATCTCACGCAGCTGCTGCCGCTCAATCTGGCGTGCGGATGGTGCATGCCACGAGGAGGGGCCTACCTTGGCGATGTAGAGCATGATCCACAAAATTGGAATGAGGGCGGCTGCCGTGACGCCACCTAACAGTAGCCATGGGTTGCTCATGGTAGCGCTCAAGAAGATCAGCGTGGGGCTTGCTACTGCAAGCACCACAGAGCCGGAAAGGGCAGTCGCAAACTTCGGTTTCTTGCCTGCATTATGCGCACGGGTGACGTCTCCCCGGGAATAAATCTTGACCTCGTGGGAACCACGCGCCGGAATGTCTTGGAAGACGGGCACGAGGTCTTGGTGGGTGCTGGCGCGCATGACGTCGTCCGAGCGGTCCTCGAACTCCTCCATGGTTAACCGGCCTTCACCCACGGCGCGGGCGAGGTCATTGATGGCATCGTTGCGCTCGGAATCGGACAGGCGCAAAGTCCGATTGATGGGGGAAGAACCAAAGTTATTACTCACGTTTTCCAGTTTAGGAAAATTCTTCCCTTCCAGGGACGTGCTCTCAGCGAACGCAGCCTATAGGTCCTTGGATTCAGCGTCAGGGGTCTTCTCGTCCTTCTTTTCTTGCTGGTTTCCGCCCACCAGGCTGGCCAAGAAGGGGAAGATGGCGACGGTAAGCGCTCCACCGGAGACGAAGATCGAGGCATTCTCGGCCTCCATGATCCCGGAATTGACCGCCAGGGACGTTACCGCCACGATGATTGGCAGACCGGTGGCGGAATACAAACTTACTTGGAGGCGCTCGCGGAAGGTTTCAATATCAGATCCGGTATGCCCAACATTTTCGCGCAAGAAGACGGGCAGGCCACGGGTCACCAAGATGAGAGCTGGAATGCCCAGTACCTTCCACGGATTATGAGCGATGGTATCCCAGCTAATGCTCATGCCAGAGACCACAAAGAAGACTGGAATAAGCATCGAATAAAACACCACATCGAGCCGGTGCTCTAGGCGGCGGTGGAATTCATCCGGGATAATGCGGTTCAAGATGATGCCGGCAGCAAAGGCACCGAGCACAATATCGAGTTCAAAGACTGCGGTAACGGCCATAAGAATGGCCAGAATAAGGATGATTAGACGCAGAATCGTTTGGTTGGTTGAGCCCGCACCAGAGATAAAAGCGGTCTTCACCCAAGGGATCGCTGATGCGATAGCCGCCGGCATGATGGCGACGGCAACGGCGATGATGATGAAGAACAACAAAATGATCATCGTCGTCAGCGTGGAACGAGTACCCAACAAGAGTGCCATTGCGGTAATGGGGGCGACCTCACCAATGGCACCGTGAATCATCACAGAGTTGCCCACCTTGGTGCCCAGAATGCGGTCCTGCTTCAGCATCGGCGTCAGCGTGCCCAGCGCCGTTGACGTCAGTGCCAAGGCGACGACGATGGCACCTGGCACATTATCTACCAGGAAGTAGGCGCCCACCCCACAGGCGAGGGCACAGATTGCCCAAGTGGATAATGCCGTTCCGGCTTCCTTGGTTTTGAGGGTGGAGATTTGAATTTCAAAGCCTGCGAGGAGAAATAACGCTCCCACGCCGAGCTCCTTGAGCATTTCGATGCCTTCATCCTCGGCCGCAAGGTCGAGGACGGAAGGACCAATAATCATGCCGAAAATCAGCAAGAGGGCTACCGATGGAAGACGGTAGCCCAGCATATAAGAGACCAGCGGCGCCAGCAGCGCCGCGGCCATAATCCAGGCGAAAGAGACGAGGGAATTTGTATTTTCGGTTGCGCCTGCCGCCAGCAGCAGGGCATCGGTGGGGAGTCCCGCATTAAAATGCATGGACTACAGCGTACGCACCAATGCCCTTGCGCGCCTACTCAGATTCAGGTGGCTTTGGCACGCTTTCCGACGCCGGTGGTGCCGGAGCCGCCGGAGGTGCTGGCGGGGTCGGTGCGGCTGGCGGCTCAGCCTTTGGCGGGATGGGCGCAGCAGGAGCCTGTGGAGGTTTCGGGGCTGCCGGCGGCGTTGGTGCTGCCGGAGCTGCTGGCGCTGCAGGCGGCGTCGGTGCGGCTGGTGCCTTGGGTGCAGGTGCTGCTGGGGCACTTGGCGGGGTGGGTGCGCTCGGTGCAGCGGGAGCAGCTGGTGCTGCCGGTGCTTGGGGAGCTTGCGGTGCAGCTGGTGCGGCCGGTGCCGCGGGCGTTGTGGGTGCGCTAGGCGGTGTTGGAGCTGCTGGTGCCTTGGGTGCAGGTGCTGTCGGGGCACTTGGCGGGGTAGGAGCGCTCGGCGCAGCGGGAGCAGCTGGTGCCGCTGGTGGCTGGGGAGCTTGTGGCGCAGTTGGTGCCGCCGGGGCCGCGGGCGTTGTGGGTGCGCTTGGCAGTGTTGGAGCGGCTGGTGCCTTTGGTGCAGGTGCTGCCGGAGCACTAGGTGGGGTAGGAGCGCTCGGTGCCGCGGGAGCCTTCGGCGCTTGAGGAGCCTGCGGTGTAGCCGGCGCTGCGGGTGCGGCCGGTGCTGCAGGAGCGGCGGGGGCTGGTGCTGGTGCCGCCGGGGCCGGGGTGTGGGTGGTGTTTGGGGTGGTAGAAGTGGGGGCGTCGGCAAGCGGGGCTTCATTGGTGCCCGCGGACTTCTGGTGGCGCACCGGGGTAGCAAGGAACGTCTTGGGGCGGGGCTCCGGCAGGGTGCCGGACTCGTCGAGGGAGATGGAATTGCGCAGCATAACCGCCACGTCATTGACCTTGGTGGTGGGGGTGGAATCCTGCGCCAAGGACTTCACGCCGCCGGTCATCATGACATTGCAGAAGGGGCAGCCGGTGGCGATTTCTTCCGCGCCGGTCTCTAGAGCCTGCTCGGTGCGGAAGTCATTGATGCGGGTGCCGAGCTTTTCCTCCATGAACATGCGGGCGCCGCCGGCGCCACAACAGAAGGCTTCATCGCGGTTCTTGTCCATCTCGCGCAGCTCCACGCCGGTGGCCTCGAGCAGCTCGCGCGGAGGATCGAAGACCTTATTGTGGCGGCCGAGGAAGCACGGATCGTGGTAGGTAATGGGCTTGCGGTTCTCCGGCGTGCGTGGCACCGGCTTGAGCAAGCCTTCGCGAACCAGCCGGTTGAGCAGCTGGGTGTGGTGGAAGACGTCGAAGTGCCCGTCAAAGTCCGGGTACTCATTGCGGATCGTGTTAAAGCAGTGCGGGCAGGTGGTGATGATCTTGCGCTGGCCCTCCGGGACCCCGTCGAAGGCGTTGTTGAGGGTTTCAACGTTTTGCTGCGCCATCATCTGGAAAAGGAACTCGTTGCCGGCGCGGCGGGCAGGATCACCCGTACAGGTCTCACCCGTGGAGAGCACGCCAAACTTCACGCCTGCGGTATGCAGAAGGTCTACTACGGCACGAGTGGTGCGGCGGCCATCGTCATCATAAGCGCCAGCACAGCCCACCCAGAGCAGGTATTCCATATCGGAGAAATCGGCCTCGTCCTCACCAATGATGGGGACGTCGATGCCATCGGCGCGGGCCTCATCGATCCAGGCGCGGCGCTCAGAATTATTCCGGCCCCATGGATTGCCCTTGTTTTCTATATTCTTAAACAGGCCGGTGAGCTCGGAAGGGAAGTCCGATTCCGCAAGTACCTTGAAGCGGCGCAGATCCGCGATGTGGTCGATGTGCTCAATATCGGTTGGGCACTGATCCACGCAGGCACCGCAGTTAGTACAAGACCACAGCACGTCATCATCGATGACTCCGGCCATGGACAGCACATCCAGGCCCTCGTGCGGGTTGTAGTTATCCAGTGCGCCCTGGCGCAGGTCCGATCATGAACTTTTTGGGGCTCAGCGGCTTTTCGGTATTCCACGCCGGGCATAGTTCTTGGCAGCGGCCGCACTCGGTACACGAGGTGGAATCCAGCAGCATCTTCCAGCTACCCGGGGTGATGTCTTCCTCCAAGTCCGGGGTGGGCAGGGATTGCAGCGCCTTTTCACCGGTGGCGTTGCGCTGGAAGAAGATGTTGAAAAAGCTGGTGAAGCGGTGCCACATCACGCCCCACTGGAAATTGCGGGAAATGAAGACAATAAACAGCATGCCGGATAGCAGCTTGAACAGGGCGAAGAAGCTCACCAATGCCGGGGATTCGGGGAAGAGCTTGGCTAGATGGATGCTCAAGAAATCCGCCCAGGCGGAGCCGCCGCCGTAGGTGGCGATCTTGGTGGACTTCACCAGGATCATGCCGAGTCCCTCAGAAAAGACAATGAACTCTACCCAGCGCGCCGCGGCGGTCTGGGAGTTGAAGAAGCGGCTGCCCCGCTCAGTATCGCCGAGTTTGAGGCGCACGCCGATGAGGAAACCAATACCTAGGACCGTCGCGATGCCTAAGACTTCCTCGACGAAGTGGTAGACCGGCCAGTGGCTGAGCCACGGCCAGCCCTTATCCGGCGCGAAGGTTTGGATATAGGCCTCAAACCACACCAAAATGCCAAAGAGGAAGCCCACCATTACCAGCCAGTGGGCGGCATTGACCAGCGGTTTACCCTTGAAGTGGGAGTGGCCAAAGACCTCCGCAATTACGCGCCATAAACGCTTGCCTAGGCTATCGGTGCGCTTGAGCTGGGTGGGTCCGCCGGAGCGGATGAACTTAAAGAGGGCCCATACGCGGGTGAAAAAGTACAGCCACACCGGAATCGATGCGGCTATAGCGATCCAACCGAACACGGTGGTCATGCGTGCTCCTTTATTACTGATGCTCCACGTTGTTATCTACCTTAAAGCCTAGGGGTGGAAATCAGAGAGTCTGCATTCAGTGCGGTATCACGGCGGGGTGGGCTGTACACTGTCAAGATGAGAAACTCGGCCGCCATATTCTGCTAAACGTGCTGTGCACGGCGGCGGAATAATACAGTGTCGGCGTCCGTAATGTGGCCGGGCAAGAAGAAGACCGAGACTGCCGCAGAAAGGGTAAACCGCCATGGGCAAAACCAATATCACCAAGGCCGCGGTGGCCTTGACCGCAGGCCTTGCTGCCTTTGGTGTTACTGGATTCGCCGTGGCGCAGGGCGGCTTGACCGCGAACCTGGCCCTTTCCGGTAGCTTCTTTAAAATCACCATGGGGCACTTGGATGGAGAAGGCTTTTCGCTTTTTGTTGATGATGATCAAAAGGCCGAAGAGCACCTTCCCGTCGCCCGCATCAAGCTGGACCACGCCAAGGTCTCTGATCTTTGCCTTTCGGTGACGGTTCCCAAGGTGCCCCGGCGTTGGTGGGGAGGCCACCCTAGCGCTGAAGGCTGAGGGCGAGGGTAGCGTGGAGTCCGATAGCCTGCTGGTCGGTGCGACCGACGTGGATGGTTCTTTGGTCATGCAGGATGTCAACGTGGGCATCGATGCGAATCAGCTCAGCGATACCGCGGATCCTGGCGCGTGGGGCCTGTATTCCAAGCAGGTCTCCCTCAAGGCGGATGATGTCAAGGCCACCTCCGTGGGTGCACAGAGCCTTTCTGCCAAGAACGTCGGAGTAACGGTGCGGAGGGGTTCGGATAATGGCTGCTGAGTCGACCGCGGAAGACACGCAGACCCTCCCGGTGGCGGAGGAAGCGGACGAGGAGGAATCTAAACCCAGCGTCTGGCAGCGCTTCCGCCGCTGGCGCAGCGGCCGGCCCTTCTTTCCCGGCCTATTGCTCATCTTGTCCGGAATTATTATCGCCGCACCGGCCTATATCACCATCCGCATCTCTGACCTTTTGGTCATGATTTCCACCATCTCTGGCGTCTCTACGCTGCTTATCGGCGTCTTGCTAGCCATGTTCGGCCTTGGCGCGTGGTTCCAGCCGGCAACCTCGAATTATGTCGGTGTGCTGGGCATTATCGTGGCCATTATCGCCTTGCCGACGTCTAATTTGGGCGGCTTCATCATCGGCTCCCTGCTCGGCATCATTGGCGGGGCCTTTACCTTTGCGTGGCAGCCGGGGGAGAAAAAGCGCCGCACCAAGGAAGCGGCGGAATAATGACGAGGGCGATGCCGCGGGCGGCGCGTAGCTGCTTGGCCGTATTGGCCTGCGCATTGGTGGTGTACGGCGCGAGCGGTTCCGAACGGGTTAATGCGCAAAATGCCCCGGCGGTTCCGTATTTCAGTACCGTCTTTGCGGATAAGGTGACGCTGACGAAGAATGTCACCGTATCTTTGGGTACTTTCCCCACCGCCAGCGGTGATGTGCGGGTCCTGGAGCTGAAGGGCGAAAACCTCGACATCGACAACCTCGCCATTACGCTGCCTGGCCGCTATGGCGATGGCATGTTGACCACGGGCGGGGATACCACCGAGGTACGCGGCGGACCGGTGACCATTATGGCTACCGAGCTTAAGGCCACCCCGGCGGTGGGTAAGGTTTCTGCACCCCGGGCGGAAATCGATTTAAGCCGCGACGATATCAATGCCGTGTTGGACAAGCTCGGTGTTCCAGAGTCGCACCCCGTCCCCGATGCGGAGGTGCCCGACGTAATCATGGACCACATTGAGCTGCGCGATGTCACCCTTGAGCTGGTGAACCTCAAGGGCGCCCACTTCAACGCGCCGACCGTGACGGTAGGGCTGGAGTAGCTCGCCGCCGGGGAAGGTCTACCCTTGAGCGAACTGGGACTGGTGTAGACGCCAGTATGCGCCTTGTGCCGCAAGGAGATCGTCGTGCGAGCCCTGTTCCACGATGGTGCCGTCTTCCATGACGAGGATGAGGTCAGCATCGCGAATGGTGGACAAGCGGTGGGCAATGACGAAGGAGGTGCGGTCTGCACGTAGCGCGTTCATCGCCTCCTGGACGACTAACCTCGGTACGGGTATCGACCGAAGAGGTGGCCTCATCGAGGATGAGCAGCGCGGGCTGGGCCAAGAACGCGCGGGCGATGGTGATGAGCTGGCGCTCGCCGGCGGAGATTGCGCCGCCGTCTTGGTCGATGATGGTGTCGTAGCCATCGGGCAGCGCGTGAACGAAGCGGTCTACATAGGTTGCCTTTGCCGCAGCGATGACCTCTTCGTCCGTCGCGTCCAAGCGGCCGTAGCGGATGTTTTCCATGATCGAGCCCTTAAAGAGCACGGCGTCCTGGAGCACCATGCCCACCTGAGAACGCAGCGTCTGGCGGGGCATGCGGGCGATATCGTGCCCATCAATGAGAATCTGACCGCCATCTAGCTCATAGAAGCGCATGAGCAGGTTGACCAGGGTGGTCTTGCCGGCACCGGTGGGGCCGACAATGGCCGCGGTCTGGCCAGGCTCCACTTGCAGGTTGAGGCCGGTGATGAGCTCCTTGTCCTCCGCGTAGGAGAAGTCAACGTCTTGGAACGCCACAAGCCCTTGGGCGCGGCCGGGAATGGTCCTCGTCGGTGGTGTCAGGGGCTTGCTCTTCGGCGTCGAGAAGCTCAAAGACGCGCTCTGCCGAGGCCACGCCGGACTGCACCTGCTGCATCATGCCGCCGAGCTGGCCGAGTGGCTGGTTGAACTCACGGGAGTACTGGATAAATGCAGTGGCAGCGCCCAGAGTCATGTGGCCATTGGCCACGCGCAGGCCGCCCAGTACCGCGATGGCGACGTAGGACAGGTAGGACAGGAACTGCATGATGGGCATCATGATGCCGGAGAGGAACTGAGCCTTAGCTGCGGAGTGGTAGAGCTCCTCGTTGCGCTTGTCGAATTCCTCCGTCATGGCCTCCGTGCGGCCAAAGACGATGGCGAGGTCGTGGCCGGAGAAGGATTCTTCTACCTGGCCGTTGAGTTGACCGGTGGAGCGCCACTGGGTTTTGAACTGGCGCTGCGAGCGGCTACCGATGACACCAATGACTAAGCCGGTAAGCGGCAGGGACAGGAGGGCCACCAGAGCGAGTTGCCAGGAGACGCTGAACATCATGATGGTGATGCCAATGACCAGCAGCGCGTCATAAAACAGCTGCGATAGCGCCTGCTGCAGGGCCTGCTGCACGTTGTCGATGTCATTGGTGGTACGCGAAAGGATATCGCCGCGCTGCTGGGAATCAAAGTAGTTGAGAGGTAGCGCATTAATCTTCGCCTCCACGCGCTCGCGCAGGTCAAACACGGTATCCATGCTTACCTGGTTGAGGATGGCTCCCTGCCACCACTGGAAACCAGAGGAGACGATGTACATCGCGATCACGGTGATGATGAGCGTGCCCAGGTGGTTAAAATCGATGCCTTCACCGGGGACGAAGTCCATCGCGGAAGCCATATCCGCAAAGCGGTCCTGGCCCTCAGCGTGCATGCCCGCAATGGCTTGCTCGGCGGAGATATTAGAGGGCAGGTTGCGCGAAATGACGCCGGCAAAGATGACGTCCATGGCCTTGCCCATGATCTTCGGGGCTACCACGGCCAAGAAGATACAGACTATGTTCATTGCCGCGACGGCCCACAGACTGCGCTTGAAGGGAGCAAGCAGGGAGAAAAGGCGTTTGGCGGAGGGCCAGAAATTCTTGGCCTGGCGGGGTGCGGAGCCGCCCATCGGATCAAATCCGGCATCCGTGGACTCGGCGGTAGAGGTGGTGTTCTCAGCCATTAGTTTTCGCCTCCTACAACGCCGGCGGTTTCTTGGGAATCAACGATTTCTTGGTAGACCGCGCAGCGGCCAAGGAGCTCCTCGTGCGTGCCACGGTCAACGATGCGGCCGGCATCCAGCACCAGAATTTGGTCGGCATCCCGGATAGACGCCACGCGCTGGGCGACGATAATTCTGGTCACCGGCTGCTCGCGCTCGGCAAAGGAGGCGTGCATTGCGGCGCGCACCTTGGCATCGGTGGCCACGTCCAGCGCGGAGAAAGAATCATCGAAGATATAGACCAGCGGGCGGGCGACCAGCATGCGCGCGATGGACAGGCGCTGGCGCTGGCCACCGGAGACGTTGGTGCCGCCCTGTGCGATGGGCATGTCCAAGTCTTCTACGAAGTCCGCCTGAGCCACGCGCAGCGCCTCCCAGAGCTCCTCATCGGTGGCTTCTGGGCGACCAAGGCGCAGGTTGGAAGCGACCGTTCCACTGAAAAGGTAGGCCTTTTGCGGAACGAGGGACACGCGCTGGACGATGTCCTGGCGGGCCAGGGAGGTGGTAGGGGTGGCGTCGATAAGCACCTGGCCCTCCGTGGGCACATACAGGCGTGGGATGAGGGAAACCAGGGTGGTCTTGCCCGAGCCCGTGGAGCCGATGATGGCGGTAGTGGTGCCGGGCTGGGCGGTAAAGGAAATGTCTTCTAGCACCGGCGCATCCGCACCGGCATAAGAAAAGCCCACGTTGCGAAATTCCACCGTGCCCGCGCAGGCCTCCGGAGCGGTGGTGGAGCTGGGTGGGGTAATGGAGGGCTCGTGCTGGAGCACCTCGGTGATGCGGCGGGCACAGATGATGGCGCGCGGCAGCATCATCGCCATGAAGGTACCCATCATGACCGCCGCCAGAATCTGCAGCAGGTACTGCAGGAATGCGGTCAGCGAGCCGACGTTGACCAAGCCCTCATCCACGCGGTGGCCGCCGAACCACACGACCGCGCCCGTGGCCACGTTGAGGATCACCGTAATGAGCGGGAACATCACCACGAAAAGTCGGCCGATGTTCAAGGACAGGCGGGTGATGTTTTTATTTTCCTCGGTAAAGCGCTCGGACTCATAGGCCTCGCGCACGAAGGCACGCACCACGCGGATGCCGGTGATCTGCTCGCGCAGGGTGCCATTGATGGAATCCAGCTTGTCCTGCATGGAGCGGAAGAGCGGCATGAGGCGGGAAATGATAACGGAGATGGTGCCGAGCAGTACCGCCACGGACACCCACACCAGCCAGGACAAGCCTGCGTCTTCGCGCACGGCCATGATGATGCCGCCGATGGACATGATGGGTGCGGTCACCATGAAGTTCAGCATCATCATGTAGACCATCTGCACCTGCTGGACATCATTGGTGCCGCGGGTAATGAGCGTAGGCGTGCCAAAGCGGCTCATGTCCTCAGTGGAGAGGGAATTAACGTGGCGGAAGACCTCGCCGCGTAGATCTCGGCCGACACCCATGGCGGTGCGGCTGCCGCACCACACCGCGCCAATGGCGGTGATGACTTGGGCAAACGCGACGGCCAGCATGATGCCGCCGGTGCGCCAGATGAAGTCCACATCGCCCTGAGATACACCTTCATCGATGATCTTGGCGTTAAGCGATGGAAGGTACAGCGTGGCGGCCGTAGATAAGGCCTGCAGGACAAGTACCGCGATGAAATACGGCGTATATGGCGCCGACCGTGTAACGAGAATGCGAACCAGATCCATGGACTCGCGCCCCTTTCCTTGCCGTGGCTGGGTAGCCGTGCAAGTTTATACCGGTGGTGGGTGGGGCGCTAGTTGATAACTGCTGCTAAATCCCCACGTGAGCCAGCTGTGCGCGGGTGATGACGCTGCGCCAGTCTTCAAAATCCTGCAGTGGGGCGCATAGGCCCTCCCACGTGGTGACGGCCACGCCGCGAGCCTTGAGTTCCAAGACGAGTAGCTCGCGGTCGCCAGAGGCGGCCAGGCGGTGGATTTCATTATGCGTGATATCGCCGTCTGGTCGCTACCCGCACGTTGCCGATAAGGCGCAAGCGGGGAGTGGTGCCGGGGTCGCAGTGGGAGCACGTGACGGCGTCGCCCAGCACGCCTGCCAAGCCCGCAAAGCGGCGAAGTAGACCGAATGGTGCGGTGCATTGGGCAATGAGGTCCACACACATGCCAGCGCTGATAAGCTTCTCGGCGGTGGATAGGGCTGCCGGGCCCTCCCCGATGATGGCTATACGCTGCATGAAAGTGCCTCCTTGAGCGGGGCGCGGACGCCCGCAATAGACTGTCTTGTCTGTAAATCTAGTCCGCTTGGTACGGATTGGAAACTTTTTATTCGCACCTCCCGCCAAGCTCAGCGGCTTTTCGCCCAAAATCCGCTGCGCCGCCTCGGGGTTTTGCCTAATGTGTGACGGCATGAACCCAACGACGAACCTGCTGGACGGTGGCAAGAACTACCGCGACCCCAGCATCTCCCCGGAAGGCACGCGCGATACCGCGCCGCTGGGCGCCGAGGTAGCCGCGCGCAACCAGCAATTGGTGAACCAGTGGGCGGATAAGCTTTATGACGCCTCAGCGGAAACCATTACCGAATGGGCCGCCGAGCACGCACCCGGCCGCCTGGCCGTGACCATGTCCATGGAGAACACAGTCTTGGCCGAGCTCGCCCACCGCGCCGGGCTTGACGCCGACCTACTTTTCATCGATACTGGCTGGCACTTCCAGGAAACACTGCAGGTAGCCGACGAGGTAGAAAAGCGCTACCCGGACCTGCCCCTAGTGCGGGTGCTGCCTCTGCTCAGCCCAGAGGAACAAGACGAGGTGTACGGCCCGCGCCTCTACGCCCGCGATACCGCGGCCTATAACCGCATGCGCAAGGTCGAGCCGCTGAACATGGCCATGGACCCTTATGCCGGCTGGGTTACCGGCTTGCGCCGCGCCGATTCCGAGCACCGCGCCACCGCCCCGGCGCTGAGCCTCGACCGCACCGGCCGATTGAAGATCTCGCCCATCATTACCTGGGATCTCGACGATACGGACCGCTATATCGAGGACAACGACCTCATCATCCACCCACTCACCCTGCAGGGGTACCGCTCCATCGGCTGCGCACCGCTGACCTTCCCGGTTGGTGAAGGCGACGATGCCCGGTCCGGGCGCGTATTTGCAGACGGCAAGACAGAATGCGGGTTACACGAATAATGAGCACACTTTCTCCACACTTAAAAGACCTAGAAAACGAGTCCATCCACATCCTGCGCGAGGTGGCCGGGCAGTTCGACAAGGTAGGCATCCTATTTTCCGGCGGCAAGGACTCCGTCGTTGTCTTCGAGCTAGCCCGCCGCGCCTTCGCCCCGGCCACGGTGCCGTTTGAGCTGCTCCACGTCGATACCGGCCACAACTTCCCTGAGGTCATCGATTTCCGCGACCGCCTCGTGGAAGAATCCGGCGCTCGCCTCCACGTCGCCCGCGTCCAGGACTGGATCGACCGCGGCGACCTGCAAGAGCGCCCCGATGGCACCCGCAACCCGCTGCAATCCGTGCCGCTGGTAGAGACCATCGCCGAGCGCGAATATGACGCCGTGTGCGGTGGCGCCCGCCGCGACGAGGAGCGCGCCCGCGCCAAGGAACGCATCTTCTCCATCCGCGATTCCTTCGGCGGCTGGGATCCCCGCCGCCAGCGCCCCGAGCTGTGGGACCTGTACAACGGCGGCAAGATGGCCGGCGAAAACGTCCGCGTCTTCCCCATCTCCAACTGGACCGAATCCGATATTTGGGAATACATCGGCGCCCGCGAACTGGAGCTGCCCTCCATCTACTACTCGCATAAGCGCGAGGTATTCAAGCGCAATGGCATGTGGCTAGCACCTGGCGAATGGGGCGGCCCGGCCGAGGGCGAGGAGCTGGAAACCCGCACCGTGCGCTACCGCACCGTGGGCGATATGTCCTGCACCGGCGCCGTGGAATCTACCGCTTCGACCCCGGACGAGGTGCTCGCGGAGATCTCCATTTCCACCCTTTCCGAGCGCGGCGCCACCCGCGCCGATGACAAACTTTCCGAGTCCGCCATGGAGGACCGCAAGAAGGAAGGCTACTTCTGATGACCACGACCCTCACGCCGAATGTCGGCGCCCTCAAGCAGCGCGATACCCTGCGCCTGTGCACCGCCGGCTCCGTTGATGACGGCAAGTCCACCTTCGTCGGCCGCCTGCTCTATGACACCAAGTCCGTGCTCGCGGACCAGGTCGAGTCCATGGAGCGCACCTCCACCGACCGCGGCTTCGACGGCATGGACCTTTCCTTGCTTGTCGACGGCCTGCGTGCCGAGCGCGAGCAGGGCATTACCATCGACGTGGCCTACCGCTACTTCGCCACGGATAAGCGCACCTTCATCCTCGCCGATACCCCCGGCCACGTGCAGTACACCCGCAATACGGTCACCGGCATGTCCACCTCTCAGGTGGTGGTGCTTCTTATCGACGCCCGCCATGGCGTTGTCGAACAAACCCGCCGCCACCTCAACGTGGCCGCCCTCCTCGGCGTGCGCCACGTGGTCCTCGCGGTGAACAAGATCGACCTGGTGGACTACGACGAGCAGGTCTTCCGCGATATCGAGTCCGAGTTCAACCAGATCGCTACCCGCCTGGGTATCACCGATACCACCGTGGTGCCGATTTCCGCGCTCAAGGGCGATAACGTGGTCGAGCGCTCCACCACTATGCCGTGGTACACCGGCCCGACCGTCCTTGAGGTTCTCGAGACCGTCCCCGTGGCCACCGGCCGCGCCGATGAGCTGGACTTCCGTTTCCCCATCCAGTACGTCATCCGCGAGCACGCCTCTGATTACCGCGGCTACGCCGGCCGCGTGAAGGCGGGCTCCATCTCCGTGGGCGACGAGGTCCGCCTCCCTGAAGGCCGTACCAGCACCATTACCCAGATTGACACTGCTGACGGTCCGGCCGACTCCGCTGCTACCGGCGACTCCGTGACGCTCCTACTTGCCGACGACGTCGATCTCGCCCGCGGCGATCTCCTCGCCGGCCCCCAGCGCCCCGCGTCCACCCGCGAATTCGACGCCACCGTTGTGGGCCTGACCGAAAAGGAGATTAAGCCCGGCCAGATGCTCAAGCTGCGCTACGGCTCTTCCCTGGTTAAGGCCCGCGTCGCCGCCGTCACCCGCACCCTGGATCTTGATGGCGTTTCCGATGTGGAAGATCCCGAGTCCGTCGCCATGAACGACATCGCCCACATCACCATCCAGACCCAGGCCGAACTCCCCGTCGAGGACTATGCCGCCCGCGGCGCGGTGGGCAACTTCCTGCTCATCGATCAATCCTCCGGCAACACCCTTGCCGCCGGCTTCGTAGGCCACCGCCTGCGCTAGTCATCCTTTGCGCCGCTGCTGCTTCTCTCACCGCGCATCATTATGGTGCCCGTGATGCCGAGCAGCAGCGGCGTGGAGATACCGAACACCGTAGGCCCTACTACGGTCAAGTTCACGATCAGCAGGACAACCGCCGCCACCAGTGCGAAAGCCCCGAACTTCTGCTGAAACGTTTTCTCGCTCATCCCTATCTCTCCTTCGGCTACGTTACGGCCACGATAACCGCCCCTATCTCCCCGCGAAAGCCTAGAACGCGGCCATTTCTTGGCTTCCCGCACCCCCTTGATGCCCCACAGTCGCTTGGCGTCACGCAGCGCACAAAACAAGCACGTTTCGCCGCCTAACTGGTGAAATTTTAGCGAAACGTGCTTGTTTTACATCGAGCTATTGCATAGGCGGTACGTCGCCGGACATGACTACCTTTTGCGCACCTTCATCCCAGCGGAAGCCGGCTTGTGTTGTCCCCGATGCCTCAGCGTTGCCCTCACCTTCCTTTGGCCAGCGGTAGGTGACTGCAATCTCGGAATCATCCACTCGGCTGACCTTTGGCGAAAACCCGTATGCCTTTGCAGTGGCCGTTCCTAGGTATTCGCCATTGTGGAAAAGCAGGATGTGATATGGCGAGGAAGCGGTCGCTCCTTCAAGCGTGACGGTTATCCACGAAAGATCTGCGCACGGGTCAAAATTGGAGTCAAAAGGCCTCCACGGCCTATCAAGTCCTGGATATGGTTCGACCTGAGCGATTGCCTTTTCATAGGCACTCTCGTCATTGTCGGAGCTGCACTCAGAAGAGCCACCATTGTCTTGACCCCGGCTAGGTGCACTCTCGTCCTGCTTCTTCTCTGGAGGAGTTTCGACTACGGTAGTGGTCTTTTGTGCGGGCTTTTCTTCAGTATTTCCGTCGGCGGAAGAGGGAGCTTGATTCGCTTCTGGAGCGCTTTCCTTTGCAGCAGAGAAAGAAGGCGAATCTTCTGGATCCGCAGAATCACTTCCACAGGCTGTTAAGGAAAGGCAGAGAACACCGGCGCTAGCCACTGCTGCTGCGGAACGCAGTTGAAGCAAGAAATGGTCGAGGCTGTTGAGCATGGTCGAGTTTCCTTTCGCGGGACTATTAGCAGGAAGCCGAGTCAAACCCGACAATAGCAACAGCGCTGGCCAAGAAAAGCCGAAATGGCAATCCTAGATTCTTTATCCCGTTGGCGGTACGTCGCCGGACATGATGACCTTTTGCTGTCCTTCATCCCAGCGGAAGCCTGCGTTGGTTGTGCCTGAGCGGTTGGCATTGCCTTCACCTTCGCGCGGCCAGTGGTAGGTTACCGCGATCTCGGAATCACTCACGCGCTCAATAGTGGGGGCGAATCCATAGGGCTTTGCCGTTGCGGTGCCTAAGTATTCGCCGTGATTAAACAGCATGATGTGGAAAGGCGAAGAACTAGTTCCTCCCTCAATCATCAGGGTTTCCCACGATAGGGATGCGCAGGGGTCATAGCCGGAGGAATCGAAAAGCTCCCATCCGATGGTGCCCCACGGAGCGACTTGGGATATTCCCTCGGAAAATGCTGTTTGGGCATCAGCTGCGCCACACGACGAAGTGGTGTCGGCTTCCGGGCTCGGCTGCTCGTCATCCATCACGACGTTCGGGGGCACCGGCCGAGTAGTTTCTTCTTCCGTCGCAGCTGAGTCAGTGGGCGATTCTTTCGGCTTGGCATCGCTGCTTTCTTCTGTAGCGGACATTGTCGCTGTCTCAAGCGTAGGCTCTTGGGCTGTGGTGTCCGTGGAATTCTCAGTGCAGGCGGTCACGACTAAGCCCGCTAGCACAATGCCAGCCGTGAAGCGAAGTCTATGCATTATTGGCGCCCTTGAGACCGAGGGTTTTGCGGATAGACCAAATGAACTCTGCCAGGACAAGCAGAAGTGGGGTAGCGATAACAGTCTTGATCATTGAGGCGGTGAAGTTTGCGGTCTTTGCCTCGAGATCGGAGGAACCCATAATCAGGCTCATTGCGGTGGCATCGTTGGCTGTGCCAGCTAAGGAGAGCCCGCGGATACCGGCGATGAGCCACATCAACAGTAGGATTCCCCACACCACGCACCACATTATGGACTGACAGCGTTGGCGGGCAGGTTCAACCGGGAATGCCATATTGCTGAAGTCAACAGTGAACTGCTTTTTAGAGCTGCTGAAGCCGGTGCTATTGGATGGAGCCGGAGTCTGGGAAGTGGTTTGAGTAGGCCAACCGTGTTGTGGCGTGCGTGCAGCGGAATATCCGGGAGCAGGGGTGTATGTGCTATTGGCTTCAGGGGAGGGGGTCTCATGCTTGGGAGCGGACATGTCTGTAGCTGTTCCAGTAGGGGAAGCTGCAATTTGGCGGATGCGTGCGATATCTACCTCTGGAACCGGCCGGGTCTGCTAGCTCTTCGTCATACTGCGAGCGGCGACTTTCAGCCGAGAAAATCTCACGAGCGGTGGTGAGCTCGTCTCGGGCTGCTGCGTTTTCCGGACTTAACTGAGCTAGCTTAGCGTCGATATCGGCGACTAGCTGGGAAGATTCAGCGGAAGGATCCAGGGAGAGGGAGTTGTAGAGATTGTAGTGAGCCACGGCAGGGTCCTTTCTGGTTTAAATAGGCAGTGAAAATGCCGGAAGGAGAGTGATAGGGGAGGAATCTAGGGGAATTAACAAGGATTGGAGAAGTCTCCGTCATCGTTTAGCGAACGAGCATTGCCGCCATACTGGGCCTTAAGGGAACAGACCTTGTCTACGCTGTAGCCGGCGTCATAGTAGATGGCGTAGACGGATTTGCCGTCTACCGTCTGGCGAAGAGAGCTGCAGGCCCCGCCGGAAAGGATCTTGGAACCGGGGTATTTATCTTGGATGCGGGAGGTCTCAGTATATGGTTCTGGCCCATCGATCAGAGCGGATTCAACGATGAGGATATAGCGACCATCGCATTTGCCGTTCCAGTCGCCGGCCCACGCAAACTCATCTGCTGCGGGGTCTTCTTCGGCTTCTTCGGCTTCTGTTGAAGTGTCGCCTTCATCGGTGCAAAGTAGGACCTTGTCAAGGAGGGGAAGCGGTGCTCTTGCTTCTTCAAGCTTGTCTTGGTCATAGCATCCGATATCAGAAGGCCACGCTGTTCCATCCGTTTTGTATTTGTGCCACGCATTGTCGGTCCAATAGAACAACGTGAAGTTTGAAGTTCCGTCTTCAGCGGCAAAAAGCCATGAGTCATCGCAATACTCCTTAACTGGTCTAGTCAACGAGCTGAGCTTCTTATCTGCGAAGTCATTGCACTTTTCGTATTTGGTAGGAACATCCGCTGCGGCAGCGTTCTTGTCCTCGCCTTCGGACTTCTCTTCTGTAACTTCTTCGGAACCGGTTGAAGAAGCCTCTTCGGAGGCCGCTGAACCTGAAGGCGTGGAAGCCGGAGCTGAAAGAGTGGAGCCTGGGTCGCCTGTGGAATCGTGCTTATTTAGCAGCGCCCATGTGCCAGCGCCTACAAGGGCGAGAGCCGCCAGGACGGCTACCACAATTATGGCTAGGCGTTTGCCCTTGCCAGTGGATTTGGGATCTGGCTCCTGTGTAGGGGATGCGGGGGAGGGCGCACCCCAGGTTTGGGTGCTGCCCGAGGAGCCGGGGTCTGGGGAGGAGGGCTCCGGTTGACCCCAAGCGTTGTTATTAGTCAAGGTTTGGACTCCAATGCACGCAGAGTGGAAAACGAATGCGAAAGAGAGCGGAAAGCTAAGAATCAATCCGCGTCATACTATAGACATACGGGTTGCATGAACTCTTCTGAATGATGCCCTGAAGGGGTAGTTTCAATGGATGTAAAAGAAGAAAAATGTAACGCGTAAGGCTTAAGGGAAACATTGCTGCACGGATCTGTATAAGCTACGGAGGGCGCCATAGTGGCTTTGCCGTCTGGAAAACGCCCTCATCACGTTGCCAAGAAACATTCAGAAGGCACACAGGAAAGGTCGGCCTCCTACAATGCAAAGACCAATGTCCGGCTTAATCCCAAGCATGACCAAGAATTAAATCCCCGATGAGGGGGAGAAAGGAGCCCTCGTGGGCCTGGAGCGCAATCTCAACGCCGCGGAATTGCACGCGACCCGTAACCGGGTGAGCGTGTCCCCGGATCTTATCCGCCGCTTGGGTGGGGCCCTAGGCTATGACGAGATCGAGGCTTTTGGTTCAGAGGCGCAAACGGAATTGAGCAAGGTCTTTGATTTGGGAGACATCATCGATTTGATGCTGCTTAGTCAGCTGCCGGAGATGGAAGTCGCGCCGGGTGTGGAGCAGCAGGTAGAGGGGGACGTCGCTAAGCAGCTGCTGCGGCGCATCAGCGCGGGTGACTATCTGACGCGCCAGCAGGTGCATGACCGCCTGCCGCGGGCGACGGTGATGCTGTACCGCATGGGGCATCCGCGCCTGTGGGCCTTTGCCGCCCGCCAGCGCCTGCCCCAGGACGCGGAAAGGGCCGTGCCGGATTCCTTCCACCGTGATATCACCGGCCCGTACACCACTCCGGAGGAAGCGTGGCTGGGCATGTACGTGGCTGATGCCACGCGGATTGGGGAGCTAAACACCCAGGTAGAAGGTGCTGGGCTGGACGAGGACAGACAACAGCGCCTGCGTCTGGGCATGAGCTTGGCCGATACATACCGCCAAGTGTGGAGCTCCGCGCGCGGCCACTGGCGCGTCAGCCCCCAGACGCGCTATATCGTGCCTTCGCGTTTTGGCTATTGCCCCTTTGTCTTCCGCGTGGCCGAAGGCGGGTGGCGCCGCGATTCCTTCGAGGGGAGCCACGACCGCTTCATGGCCACGGAGGGCTATTGGATCGACGTGGAGCGCGAACGGCTCATTCACCTCGGCGAGCCAGACCCGCACGATGCATGGCTGCCTACGGCGCGAGTCGCGGCCGAAGCACCGACGGAAGACGACCTGGCCGTCGCCCGGGTGCTCAGCGGGAAAATCATTGCCCTCGGCGCCGGCCAGAAAAACATTACGATTCGCCTGCGCCAGAAGAACCGCACATTGAACTTTGACTAGGGCGGGCAGGTATTCTCGCAGGCATGGAGAATCTCAACGGACGCACCCTTTTCGTCGCCGCTGTGGATGCGGAAGCCGCCCACATTCCGGAAGGCGAACCTCTGCTCATCACCGGAATCGGTACGGTTCCGGCGGCCATTGCGCTGACGGAAGCTCTTGCCGACGCCCGCGCTAACGGCGCCCTTCCCGATCGCGTGGTTAACATCGGCACGGCCGGCGCGCTTGTCGACGGCATGGCCGGCGTCTTCGAAGTCAATAAGGTCACCAAGCATGACTTCAAGCTAGAAGTGCTTACCGATATCAACCGCTACCTGCTGCCAGAGGCCATCGAGCTAGAGACCTCCGGCCGCCTGCCGGTGCGCGGACTGGCCACGGGGGACATGTTTGTCTCCGATACCGCCCTGCGCACCGAGCTGGCCAAGAAGTCGCAGCTGTGCGACATGGAAGGCTATTCCATCGCCGCAGTATGCCAGCGCTTCGATGTGCCCTGCACCCTGCTTAAGCAGGTGTCCGATTCCGCCAATGAGGAATCCAAGGGCACCTGGGCCAACGTCCTTGACCGCGGTGCGCGCCAGCTCGCCTCGGCCGCTACGGACCTAGGCTTTCTGCACTAGAACTTGATACCGAACTGCGCAGCCATCTTGCGCAGCTGTGCTTCAGCCTGGCGGATCTGCGCTTCAAACTGTGCCTGCAGTTGAGCGATGGTCGGCAGGCCGAACTGCGAAGACAGCTGAGAGATTGGATCCTTGGCGCCAGCGCGCAGGCAGGCGTTCATATCATTGCGCTGGGTCTGCAGCTGACCGCGGAAGATCTTGATGCGGTCGATGCGGCGCTGCTCGTCAGGGGTTACGCCATTGCGCTGGTAGGTAGCGATCTGCTTATTGGACCAACCGATGAGATCGTCGTGCTTGCTAATGTTCCAGCGCATGTAATCATCACTGAGGAAATTCTTTTCCTGATCTTCGCCCCACTCGGTGGGCTGGCCGACCAGCTCCTCGGGAACTACGAATTCATCGTTCTCCGAAATTGCCCAGCAGCCGCCGTCCGCCCGCTCAAACGTAGCTGCTTGTGCGGCAGGGACAGCGATGGACGATGCTAAGAGAGTGGCGGCGAGAGCGCCTACAATTTGCTTACGCATGAATACTCCTTGATAGGAATTAGAAAGAGAAATGGGCGTCTTCTTGGGCCCGTTAACAATGCTAATTTCACGGGAGGCGGCCGCAACTGCAAGCGGAGGAAATATCTTGTGCGTAGCCCAATTGCACTCTTTTAGGGGTAAGTGTGTCGGGGAGAATAAAAGCGCGCCGGGGGAGGGCCGGCGCGCTGCTTGTGGTGGCTGAGTCTTAGCTCAGCGGGCTCATGGACTGGTAGAGCTGCTCTACCTTGTCGCGCGGAGTCTCGTCGTGTTCGTAGGTGACGTCGCTGAAGTCTTCGGGGTCGTCCTTGGAGCCGGTGATGATGTCTATATCGGAGGCCTCGACTTCGCCGGAGCGCAGTGCGGCCATCTCGGCGTGGTAGCGCACGACAACAGCGATGGTTGCGGCCACGGGGACGGCGAGGAAGGCGCCGACGATGCCGGCCAGGGTGGAGCCGACGGTGACGGAGAGTAGGACAACGGCCGCGTGCAGGCCCATGGCCTTGGACTGCAGCATCGGTTGGAGGACATTGCCTTCCACCTGCTGGACGATGATGATAAGTGCAAGCGCCAGCAGCGCGTTGGTCAGGCCATTGGAGACCAGCGCGATGATGATGGCGAGGGCACCAGCGGTGACCGCACCGATGATCGGGATGAAGCTGGCGAAGAACGTCACCACGGCGATGACGAGCGCGAGCGGAACTTGCAGCACCCACAGGCCAAGGCCGATGAGGACTGCGTCCACCATGGCAACGGCGGCCTGCGCCTGGATAAAGCCGGACAAGGTCTTCCAGATGCGCGCCCCCAGCTCGGTGATGTGCCAGCCGGTGGAATTGCCGGTGTACTTGCGCAGCCACGGCAGGAACTTGTCGCCGTCTTTAATAATGAAGAAGGTGACAAAGAGCATGATCAGCGCGGCCACGACGATGGAGCTGGCCATCGAGAAACCAGAGATAACGCCGGTGGCGATGGTGGAGGCTTGGCCCTTGGCAAACTTGACCACGTCTTCGAGCACGGACTGTAGCTGGTCACTTTGGATATCGATGGGGGACTTTTCCACCATCTCCGTGATTTGGTTAATGCCATCTTCGGCTTGGTCAATGAGCGTTTGGCTCTGGCTGGTGACTACCGGGGCCATGGCGGCGAAGACGCCGCAGAAGACAATGATGAGGCCGAGCAAGGTGCTTACCGCCGCGAGCGAGCGCGGGAATCCCTTACTGCGCAGCCACGCGCTGATGGGGTAGAGCACCGTGGAGACCAAGACGGCGAGCAAGACCGGCAGCAGGCCTACCCAAATGAACTTGAGCAGGTAGCCGGCCAGCGCTAGGCCGGCGACGATAAGGATAAAGACCACCGAGATCTTGGCCATGGTGCGGAAGTCCTTGGCCAGGACGGCGGATTTATCGTCGCGCTCGGCAGGGTGCTCGCTGGCAGCCTCTGCACCAAGGTGCGCATCATCATAAGCGACGAGGGTTTGCGAATCTTCCTCGCCCGGCTTCTGGATCTGTGTTGCGTTGCCCTTTTCCTGCGCAGACGGGCGCTTGGCCTCGTCGCGGGAAGACGAATTATGTGACGTAGACATTGCCTACCACTATGCCACATAAAACTCGCAGCGCATATACGAAAAAGGAGGTAGCGGCCCACGGGCGGGGCGCTACCTCCCTTCAGTACCTTTAACGCGTCCGCTGACGCGGCCGGGAATTACTCGTCGCGCAGGTTACCTACGTTGCGGATAATGCCGAAGCGGTGCATGGTAACCGAAACTGCCTGCTCAAGGAGGTAAGGCATGAGCTCACGGCGGCCGTCGGCAAGCACGGGCTGGTCCAGCACCACGGAGTTGGAGCGCACCGCGGCCTCGTAGATGGAATCCGGCACGGTGCCCAGGGCGCGCACGCGGGAAGAAGCGTCATTGGCCACGTCGGTGGCAAAAGCCTCGTCGGTGATGGCCTTGACGTCGAAGCCCAAGTCTTGCAGCTGGGTGGCAACTTCCGGAGTGGCAGAGATTTCCGTGGCGGTGCCGGTAATTGCGGCGGCCAGCACCTGGCGAGCAACCTCGCGCAGCTCGTAGCCTTCGCCCACGCGCACGCGCAGCGTGGTCAAAAGCGGGCGGTAGCGGAAGATATTAGCCTCAGAAACCAAACCGGTGCGGTCGTGGTTGCGGCCAAACTCCTCCTGCCACGCCACCTGGTCCAGTTCAGCGGCGCGCCACAGCCAGGTGATGTCCTCCTCGGTGAGCTTGCCAGAGAGGTTATCGCGCAGGCGGTGCAGCGCGGCGAGGCTGGCTGGGGCAATGTCCACGTTGCGCGGCTTGAGCTCGCCATCGACCCACTCACCCATCTGTGCCACGTAATTTGGGCCGCCGGCCTTGGCGCCCGGTCCCATGACGGATTTCTTCCAACCGCCGAAGGACTGGCGCTGGACAATCGCACCGGTGATGCCGCGGTTGACGTAGGCATTGCCCACCTCAACGTTGTCGATCCAGTACTCAATCTCGGCGTCGTCAAGCGAGTGAATGCCGCCGGTCAGGCCATAGCCGGTGTCATTTTGCCAGGCAATAGCCTCTTCCAAGGTATCGGCGTACATGATGCCCAGGACGGGGCCGAAGCACTCGTTCTTGTGGTACCAAGAGCCCGGCTGCACATTATCGCGGATGCCCGGGGACCACAGGGTGCCTTCCTGGTTGAGCTTTTCCGGCTTGAGCAGCCACTTCTCGCCCGGCTCGAGCTGGGTCAAACCGCGCAGGAGCTTCTCGCTCGGCGCTTCCGCCAGACCGTTCATGGTGGTAGTGATATCGAAGCCCGGGCCCGGCTTAAGGGTCTTGACCGCGTCCAGCAGCTGGGTGCGCAGGCGCTCGGACTTGCCGGCCGCGCCGACGAAGATTACCAGGGAGGCCGCCGAACACTTCTGGCCGGAGTGGCCAAAGGCGGAGTTGTAGAGGTCATCGATGGCCAGATCCGGGTCCGCGGCTGGGGTGATGATGAGCGCGTTCTTGCCGGAAGTCTCCGCCATAATGTTCATCTTCGGCTTCCAAGAACGGAAGAGCACGCCGGTATCGGAGGCGCCGGTGAGGATGACATTGTCCACGTCATCGTGAGAGAGCAGGGCCTTGCCGGCCGCGGCTTCATCAGTCAGCACCAGCTGCACCAGGTCCGGATCTAGGCCCTGTGCCTCGAGGGCGGTGCGGAAGGCCTCCACCACGAGCTTGCCGCAGTGAACCACCTGCGGTGCAGGCTTGACGATGACCGCCGAGCCCGCCGCCAAGGATGCCGCAATGCCGCCAGTCGGGATGGCAATGGGGAAGTTCCACGGTGGGGTTACCACGGTGACGGTGTGCGGGGTGAACTCGGAGTAGGACTCCTCCAGCAGGCGTGCGGACTGGCCGTAGTAGGTGCAGAAGTCAATCGCCTCAGAGACCTCAGGGTCGGTCTGGGTAACAGTCTTATTGGCCTCATACGCAGCCACGGAGATGAACTTGCCGCGCTGGGAGGCAATCTGATCCGCCACGGCCTCCAGTGCGGCGGCGCGCTCGGCGGCAGGGCGCTTGCCCCACTCGGTGCCTAGCTCCTTGGCGCGGGCGATGTGACCTTCGACCGCGGCAGGGTCGGTAACCTCCGCGATGCCGTGCTCGCCCGGATTGCGCTTGAGCGCTTCCTGCGCCCACTGGCGGTTCGACGCGAGCGCCGGGTCAGTATCTGCCTCGTTGGTAAAGCGGCCGGTGCGTGGTGCCTGGCGGCCGTCTTCCTCAAGGCGGTTCTGGGTGCGACGGGCACCAGCGAAGGTGTCCCAGCGCTTGGCGACGGCCCGACGGAACGTCTCTTCCTGGTCCGCCAACGGCTCCTCCCCCGGGGCGAAGAGAGCGTAGAGGAAGTTCTGCGGCGCGGAGTTCTCCTCTAGGCGGCGCACCAGGTAGGACACGGCGACGTCGAAGTCTTCTGCGTGGACAACCGGGGTATAGAGGATTTGCCGGCCGTCAAAGACCTTGCGCACCGCTGCCTGCTGCGCGGGGGACATGCCCTGCAGCATCTCCGAGTCCAGCATGTGCAGCACGCCGCGCTTCTTGCCCAGCTCGTAGGCCATGGCCGCGGTGTATAGGTTGTGGGTGGCTACGCCGATGCGGACGCTATCGGCGTATTCCTCGCGCAGGATGAAATCCAGTAGGCGGTAGTAGTTAGCGTCTACGTCGAGCTTGTTGGTGTAGGTAGCCAGCGGCCAATCGTGGACCTCGCCCTGCACGTTTTCCATGGACAGGTTTGCGCCCTTCACGATGCGCACCTTGACCTTGCCGCCGCCCTTAGCCACGCGCTCCTTAGCAAAGTCAGCGATATCCTTGAGCGCATCAAAAGTATCCGGCAGGTAAGCCTGCAGCACGATGCCGGCGTCCAAGGTGAGGAATTCCGGTTCGCTGAGTAGTTCCTTGAACAGGCGGATGGTCAGGTGGAGATCGTGGTACTCCTCCATGTCCATGTTGATAAAGACCTTGTCGGTGCGGTCGGCCGCAGCCTGGTACAGCGGGCGTAGGCGCTCCTTGAGGCGCTCTACCGAGCCATCGATATCCCAGTGGTTGAGCTGGGCCACCATGGAAGAAGCCTTAACCGATACGTAGGTCACGCGGGGGTTTTTGATGAGCTTGAGGGTGCGCTCCGCGCGGGACTTCGCCTCTTCCTCACCGAGTACGGCCTCACCCAGCAGGTTGAGGTTAAGCTGCTCACCGGATTCGGCAGCCTTGTCCAGGATCTTGTTGAGGGCATCAGACTCGGCGTCCAGAACCAGGTGGCCTACCATCTTGCGCATGTACAGGCGGGCAACCGGCATGACTAGGTTCGGCAGGATGGGGCCGAAGAAACCACCGGCACCAACGAGCGCACCATTGATGCTGCCCAGGAACGACGGGTCATAGTGAGAGGAAATATCCTTCAGCGCGTGTGCGGCAACCTTGTCATCTTCTGGGCGCATGACGCGGTCGACGAAGTCCATGGTGAACTTCACGCCGTCCTCATCGCGCAGCAGGTCCGCGAGCTGTTCGGTGGCCTTATCTTCTTCGTCCGCAGTGGACTTCAACCAGTCGTGGGCGCGGCTGATAGCTGCGGGCAGGACTGCTTCCACATCATCAGAGATGGGCAAGCGGGTATTAGCAGGAGAAGTCATATTGGTTCTACCTCTTTTTCAAACGGGTCACATCCCCTTAGCCGCTAGCAGTATTCGTGCCGGACAGTGGGCTGCCGGGCGATACGGGCGGCTGGGACGTAAGCGGTGAGCTATGTGGTGCTGCAGGGTTGCAGTCGGGTGAGGAGCGAACACGCGGGTGCGCGCGACGCAAAGTGAGGGTCGCAGGGATTCGGTGTGAAGTGCGATGTTCAGCGGGCCACTATGCGGGCCGAATGCGGACGGGAGGCCTATCGCTGCTGCGACGAACGCGCGCCAGGTTGGTGTTCAACACTCACCTGCTTTCTATGACGTGACTGTGTAAGGCTAGAGGAAAACGCGAGAGCCATAACACTCTGACGTGCGGCAACCCTGCAGGTTCAGGTTCCAAATGTTGCCTGGGAAATACTATGAACTTTTGTGTTGCCGCAATTATAGGAAAGCGACAAACGTGATGCTAGTCTCTTTTGAAAAATGGTAAGCGGGGGTAGAAAAACAAAAAATAAACCCCAGCATGTGGGGTTTAGAGGGGGTATTGACTCATCCGGGGGTAATCTACCCCCGAATTGTCCAACAATTGGGTTCTAAGAACCGTAGCCGGCCTTAAGCGCCTTCACTGCTAGTTCGAGGCGGGACTTGGCATGGAATTCACTGAGCAGGGTGGACACATACTTCTTCACCGTGCCCGGTGCATAGTGCGTGCTTTTGGCAATCTCTTCGTTGGACTTGCCCTGGCAGACCAAGTCCAAGACCTGCTCTAGCGCAGGGGAGATGTGGTGATTGTCCTTGATCTTTGCGTTTGCGGCTGCCGCATTGGCGCCTGCTCCCTCAGCGTTCCAATCGGGAAGCTGCTCAAACAAACGGGTAAGCGACTGTGGGGTGACAACCGTGCCGCCGCGTACGGCCTCGCGCACGGTATCCAAAATGTAGACCGGCTTGGAGCTTTTCAAAATATAGGCCGCCGCCTTATTGGACATGACTTCTTTGAGGGTCTCGTCATTGTCCATTGCGGTCATCGCAACAAAGACCGGCGGGTCTTCCAGCTTGTTGACCTCGCGCAAGAGGGTCGTGCCGTCCATCTCGGGCATATGGATGTCCGCGACAATGACATCAAAGTCGTGCTCTTGCAATAGCTCGAGGGCGACCTTGCCATTTTCTGCGGTGGCGCGCACCTCCATGTCCTCAGCCGAGGCGAAATAGCGCCCCAGGGCCTCAAGGACAAGTGGGTCGTCATCGACGACCAAGAGGGATGTTTTTACTTCACGCACCATGGGGCTGGGCAACCAAATGCAATATCGACGGGAGATGCGTATTCCGTGGTCTTTGGCAGCTCACCAGGGGTAAGGCCGGCGCCGAAGATGGAAGAAGACAACATGAGTGGGGCGAGAAGACTTGCGAGTGCGGCCTGCATTAAGGCGCTCCTTTTTGTGAAAGATTGAATAGGCAGAAACAAACGAAAGCTTAGTGTATGAATCAAGCCTTTGCTATACATCGTGGTGGAACTAACGCCGCTTATGCGCGCTGGGCGGCAGGAATAGGTTCAATTCCCATTTCCCCGAATTCAAATCGGTGTCCAATCGTGCGTCAATTGTGGCTGCAATCCGGTTCATGGAGGACATGCCAATACCTGAGGACATTTCAATGTTCTTGCTTGTTGGTTTAGCGACGGGATTGGTGATGGTGATAACCGTCCATCCCATGTGGGGGCGGACGGAAATTACGATCTCCGCCCCTGGTGGAGAATACTTCACCGCGTTTAGGCAGGCTTCTGTGGTGATGGCTGCAATGGGATCGAGAATGGCTTGCGGGAATTCCGGTGCAAACTCTTCCCCTGCGACCTCAACAATGGGTGATCGGTTGAGCCGGGAAAGGCGCTCTTCTTCTTCGGAAATTAGCTGGGCGAAGCTGGTCGGCTTCGTGGTTGTGCCAAAACTCATGCCGTCGTTAAGTCCATCGATATTATTTCGCAGGACCTTGGTCAGTGCCCGTACTTCGGACATGGAAGAGCGCATGGAATCGCTGAGCTCATCGAGTTTCTTCGCTAGCTCCGGCTGTTTGGAGTACTCGAGGCTTAGGGCCTCTAGCTGCATAGTATTTACCGTGAGGTTAGAAACAACCGAATTGTGCAAGGTTTCTGCGAGGTCGGATTGGCGGCGCTTCACGTCATCGTTCCACTCCACCATGGCAGACCTGTATCGGTTTGCAGAGTGGGCGAAAGTTGCTCCAATTACGCCACCGACGCTAATTAGCATTCCCCACGTGAAAGCTGGAGCAGGGTGGATACTTAGTTCAAGCGTTTCAGGATCAATGAGTCCACATATCCAAAGGAGCAGGCCGACCGCAATTGTGCGGCTGTGTTTGCCGTGGTAGGCAACTACGGCTAGAAAAATCGGAGCTAGGAACACCGAACAAACAAAAGGGGTCCTAGTAAGAAATGTAGCGATTAGCCAGGCGGTAACGAACGCGCCTGCCATTCCCAACGGCCAGCGATAACCCGAAGTAGTTATCACTGTAAGAACTAGTCCAAGGATGGCTGCCGACAACTGATGTTCTGTGGGGGTAAGGAATGCGCCTAGCAGGGTAAGGACAACGCAGAAGAATGCAGTAATAGCTGCTGTTCGCTGCAAGGTCATGGCCGCGCGGATGCGTTGGTGAAGGGGCAGCTGTGAAGGTTTCGACACGGTACGGTTCACGCTTCCTGGATGCTAAGGCTCAATGGGTTTTATCTCCCTAGTGTAGGTACAGCGAACGTGAAACAGCGATTGAAAACAGCGAAACCCCCGCACCTTCGTGCGCGGTTCCTTGTGGTGGGTTCCGAGCGGAGGAAGAAGGTGAAGGGGTTTAGCTGGTCTTCATGAAGGAGTACAGAAGGCTAATTACTTAGCTTCTGCAGCAGCCTCTGCGTCATCCTTGGAGGACAGGCCCTCGAATACGGAGGACAGGCCCTCGGAGTCGGTGTTGGACTCGGAGGAAGCCTCGATGAGGCCCTTGATGCCCTTGATGAGTGCCTCGAAGTCGATGGCGGAGCTGAGGTCTGCGAGGGTATCGAACATACACATTCCTTTCGGATCGGCGGAGTAAAACTACAATCTCTCTCTGGGGTAGCAGCTCTTAACTGCTGTGATTCCTAGTATGCGGTAGCAGGGGCGGGCTGCCAATCCTCTTTTGGATCCTTTCTGAGGTGACTTTTGGATCCTCTTAAGGTTATGTAAGGAGCTCCGTTTGGGTATGGGGCAGTGTTGGGTGAAGGGGGTGATCGTGTGGAGGGTAGGGGGTGGGCGTCGACAAGAGCGACGCTAAGCTGCATAAAGGCGGGGTTTACAAGAAAAGTTGAGTCGCGGGGAATAACTTTTGTAGGCTACCTGTTGTAGAGATTGAGTGACACAGGCTCAAGGTTGTGTGACCGAACGTAGAAGTTCTGTTACAGTAGCGCTCGGACGCAACGAGAAGTTGAGTCACTGACAGTCAACTTTATTAATTACCCCAAGATAAAAGGAGAAGAAGTCATGGGACGCGCAGTAGGTATTGACCTTGGTACGACGAACTCCGTCGTTTCCGTACTGGAGGGTGGCGAGTCCACCGTTATCGCTAACTCTGAGGGCTCCCGCACCACGCCTTCCGTCGTTGCTTTTGCAAAGAACGGCGAAATCCTGGTCGGCCAGTCCGCTAAGAACCAGGCGGTAACCAATGTTGACCGCACCATTCGCTCCGTCAAGCGCCACATCGGTACCGACTGGAAGATCAACATTGATGATAAGGATTACACCTCCCAGGAGATTTCCGCTCGTACGCTGATGAAGCTGAAGCGCGATGCAGAGGCTTACCTCGGTGAGGATGTTACTGACGCCGTTATTACCGTTCCTGCATACTTCGAGGACGCACAGCGCCAGGCCACCAAGGAGGCTGGCCAGATTGCAGGCCTGAACGTGCTCCGTATCGTTAACGAGCCAACCGCAGCTGCTTTGGCTTATGGCCTGGAAAAGGGCGAGCAGGAGCAGACCATCCTGGTATTCGACCTGGGTGGCGGCACCTTCGACGTCTCCTTGCTGGAAATCGGCGATGGCGTCGTTGAGGTTATGGCCACCGCCGGCGATAATGAGCTGGGTGGCGATGACTGGGATCAGCGCATCGTCGACTGGCTGGTAGACCGCTTTAAGACCTCCCAGGGCGTTGACCTGACCAAGGATAAGCGCGCCGTGCAGCGTCTGCGCGAGGCTGCAGAGAAGGCCAAGATTGAGCTGTCCTCCTCCCAGCAGGCCAACATTAACCTGCCGTACATCACCGTTGACTCCGACAAGAACCCGCTGTTCTTGGATGAGACCCTGACCCGCACCGAGTTCCAGAAGATCACCCAGGATCTGCTGGACCGCACCAAGGCTCCGTTCAACCAGGTCATCAAGGACGCTGATCTTTCCGTCGGCGATATCGACCACGTTGTTCTCGTTGGCGGTTCCACCCGTATGCCAGCCGTATCTGACCTGGTTAAGGAACTGACCGGCAAGGATGCCAACAAGGGCGTTAACCCGGACGAGGTTGTTGCAGTCGGCGCTGCCCTGCAGGCAGGCGTGCTGCGCGGCGAGGTTAAGGACGTGCTGCTTCTCGACGTCACCCCGCTGTCCCTCGGCATTGAGACCAAGGGTGGCGTGATGACCAAGCTCATCGAGCGCAACACCACCATCCCGACCAAGAAGTCCGAGACCTTCACCACCGCGGAAGACAACCAGCCTTCCGTACAGATTCAGGTCTTCCAGGGCGAGCGCGAGATGGCTACCGCTAATAAGCTGCTCGGCTCCTTCGAGCTCGGCGGTATTGCTCCGGCACCGCGCGGTGTTCCGCAGATTGAGGTCACCTTCGATATCGATGCCAACGGCATCGTCCACGTGACCGCAAAGGATAAGGGCACCGGCAAGGAAAACACCATCAAGATTCAGGATGGTTCCGGCCTGTCCCAGGAAGAGATCGACCGCATGGTCAAGGATGCTGAACAGCACGCCGAAGAGGACAAGAAGCGCCGCGAGGAGCAGGAGCTGCGCAATAACGCAGAGTCCACCTCCTACCAGACCCGCAAGTTCTTGGATGACAACGCTGACAAGGTATCCGAGGATGTTAAGACCAAGGTCACCGAGGCTGCTGACGCCGTTGATGAGGCTCTGAAGGGCGATGACCTCGAGGCCATCAAGTCCGCAGTGGAGAAGCTGTCCACCGAATCCCAGGAGATGGGCAAGCAGATCTACGAGGCACAGGCTGCTGAGGCCGGCGCTGAGGGCGCTGCCGATGCAGGCGCTGCGCAGGGTGACCCGAACGTCGTTGACGCTGAGGTCGTTGACGAGGACGAGAACAAGGATGGCAACAAGTAATGACTCAGGACAGCGGAATGCCGCACAACCCAGGCGACCCGGAAAACACGGATCCGGAGGCTACCTCGGCTGACCGCGCTGAGGCTGCTGCCGAGCAGGCCGAGGAGGCCCAGGCTGCGCAGGAAGCGCAGGCTGACGCCACCGAAGAAGCCGAGCTGGATCCCACCCTCGATGCTGACCTCGAAGAAGCGCTGGCAGATGTCAACGCTGACGAGGTAGAAGCCGAAGCAGCGGGCGAAGAGCCCGCAGGCACCGGCGCCAGCGATGTGGAAGCACAGTTGGCAGAACGCACGGAAGACCTGCAGCGTCTCAATGCGGAATACACCAACTACCGCCGCCGCACCGAGCGCGACCGCCAGGCCGTAATCGAGACTGCCAAGGCCAAGGTCATCGCAGATATGCTGCCTGTCCTTGATGACCTGGAACTGGCTCGTGAACACGGCGACTTGGAAGGCCCGCTCAAGGCGTTTGCGGATAAGCTCCACAGCATGCTGGAAAAGCACGACCTCGCTGCCTTTGGTGAGGAAGGCGATGCCTTCGACCCTGAGGTTCACGAAGCCGTGCAGGACTTGTCCTCCGGCGATGAGCAGGTGCTTGGCACCGTGCTGCGCAAGGGCTACCGCGTGGGCGACAGGCTCGTACGCAATGCCATGGTCATCATCGCGGACCCAGCGATGAGACCGGCAGCTCGGAAGATTCCGAGTAAATAACGAAAAGGGCGCCCTGGGAATTGACTAGTGACCTTCCCGCGGCGCCCTTTTACTTAACTTATATCGATTCTCTTTGAAAGGAGGAGATGCCCAGTGAGCGCTAAACCCGAATGGGCAGACAAAGATTACTATGCGGATCTGGGGGTCTCCTCGTCCGCAGACCAGAACGAGATTAAGCGTGCTTACCGCAAGCTAGCGCGCGAGAATCACCCCGATACCCACCCGGACGACCCCGCGGCAGCGGAAAAGTTTAAGAAGGTTGCGGAAGCCTACGACGTGCTTTCCGACGCCGCCGAGCGCAAGGAATACGACCAGTTCAAGGCCATGCTCCGCAATGGAGGCGGCTTTGGACGGATGGGAGGCGCCGGATTTCCCGGCGGGTTTCGATCCACGCGCATGGGTGGACAAGGTGCGCAAGAATTCGACCTCTCGGACCTCTTCGGAGGATCCGCTGGAGGATCGGCTCAAGGCGGCGGTGTTGGGGATATCTTCGGTAGCGTTTTCAACCGCGGCGGTAGTGCTGGCCACTCAGCTAAACCGTCGCGGGGGGCCGACGTCGAAACGGAAATAACCCTCGACTTCCGCGAGGCCGCTAAGGGAACCACCATTCCCCTAGCGCTCAGCGGCAATGCGCCGTGCACCACGTGCCACGGCTCGGGCTCTGCTTCCGGCAAGACCTCTACCTGTGGCACCTGCAGCGGTACCGGTTTTACCTCGGAAAACCGCGGCGCTTTCGGTTTCTCTGCCCCGTGCAAGGACTGCGATGGCACCGGCCGCCGCATCACGGATCCGTGCAAGGATTGCCACGGTACCGGCACGGTTCACCGCACCCGCAACATCACCGTGCGTATCCCTGCCGGCGTCATCGATGGGCAAAAGGTCCGCCTCGCTGGCCAGGGCGAAGCAGGCCCCAACGGCACTCCCGCCGGTGACCTCTTCGTAGCGGTGACTGTAAAGCCGGACAAGGTCTTCACTCGCGAGGGTGATGACCTCCATGTCACCGTTCCGGTGTCTTTCACGGAGCTGGCCTTGGGCGATACCATCGCGGTTCCAACTTTGGATAACCCGGTGCGCGTGAAGATCCCCGCTGGAACGCCGGATGGACGCACGTTGAGGGTGCGCGGAAGGGGCATCGCCAAGCGCGGTGGCAACTCCGGTGATCTGCTGGTTACCGTGCAGGTGACCGTGCCCACCAAGCTCGATGCCGCTGCCTCCAGCGCCCTGCGCACCTATGCTCAAGCGGAAAAGGACTCCGGTTTCAACCCGCGTGCGGGTTGGGCCGGCGCCGAGAATGCTTAAGGCAGGAGGTGTGTTAAAAAATGAGCACTGGAAAGGCAGAAGATTCCGGCACCGCGGTCTACGTCATCTCCGTAGCTGCGGAACTATCCGGAATGCATGCCCAAACCCTGCGCACCTATGACCGCATGGGTTTGGTCTCCCCGGCCCGCACCCGTGGTGGCGGTCGCCGCTACTCCGACCGGGACATTGAGCTGCTGCGCAAGATCCAGGCGCTGTCCCAAGATGATGGCGTCAACCTTGCCGGCATCAAGTCCATCATCGAGTTGACCGAGGAACGCGATCGACTCGAGGCCGAGCGCGACGCTTTAGCTGAAGAGGTCCGGGCCCTGCGCGAGCAGGCCGCTGGACGCCGCCCGCAGCGCAGCGGTGAGCTTGTCCATGTACCACGGTCCACTTCCGTGGTGATGTGGAGCCCGCGCACCGCGCGTGAGCGCAAGCGCTCCCGCGGCCGTGGATACAGCCAAGACTAACTCTCGCTCTGCAGACGAGTACACCCAACCCCGCAGCCAGCTTTCCCGCTGGCTGCGGGGTTTTCTTCTACTCGCGTACTCGCGGCGCCATGTGAATTTTTGCAAAGGGGGTAACCGTAATCAGTGCGCATTGCAAAGTTTAGAGTTAGGATGACTAGCAAGCAGGTGACGCACAACACATACATAGGAAATAGTGTGGTACAACACCTTCACCTGTAATTTTCTCTAGGAAAGGACACGCACCATGACCCTGTATGCAGCCCCCGGAACCGAAGGCTCCATCGTTGACTACCGCGAACGCTATGACAACTACATCGGCGGCCAATGGGTGGCGCCCGTCGATGGTGAATACATGGACAACATCAGTCCGGTAAACGGCGAGGTATTTTGCCAGGTAGCTCGCGGCAAAGAAGCCGATATCAACTTGGCTATTGATGCCGCGGAAAAGGCCTTCGAAACCTTCGGTAAAACCACCCCGGCCGAGCGTGCGTTGCTCCTGCACCGCATTGCGGACCGCATCGAGGAAAACCTGGAAAAGATTGCGGTCGCGGAAACTTGGGAGAACGGCAAGGCCGTACGTGAAACTCTGGCCGCTGATATTCCGCTGGCCGTGGATCACTTCCGCTACTTCGCTGGCGCCATCCGCGCCCAGGAGGGCCGCCTGTCCCAGCTCAACCAGGATACCGTGGCCTATCACTACCATGAGCCGCTCGGCGTCGTAGGCCAGATTATCCCGTGGAATTTCCCGTTGCTCATGGCCGCTTGGAAGATCGCGCCCGCACTGGCTGCAGGTAACTGCATTGTTATGAAGCCGGCTGAGCAAACCCCAGCATCCATCCTGTTGCTCATCGATATCATCGGTGATCTTCTTCCTGATGGCGTGCTCAATATCGTCAATGGCCTAGGTGATGAAGCCGGTGCGGCACTATCCGGCTCGGACCGCATTGCCAAAATTGCCTTCACCGGCTCTACCCCGGTGGGAAAGATCATCAACAAGGCTGCCGCTGACAAGGTCATCCCCGTCACTTTGGAGCTGGGTGGTAAATCTCCGTCCATCTTCTTTAAAGACATCATGGATGAAGACGATTCCTACCTGGAAAAGTGCGTGGAGGGCTTTGTCATGTTTGCCCTTAACCAAGGCGAGGTCTGCACGTGCCCATCGCGCGCGCTGGTGCACGAAGAGATTGCAGATAAGTTCTTGGAACTGGCCGTTGAGCGCGTCAAGAAGATTAAGATTGGACACCCGCTTGATACGGAAACCATGATGGGCGCGCAGGCCTCCCAAGAGCAGATGGACAAGATCAAGCAGTACCTGGAGATTGGTCCGCAAGAAGGTGCGGAGACTCTTGTTGGCGGCCATGTGAACAAGGTGGAAGGCCTGGAAAAGGGCTACTACATTGAGCCCACCGTGTTTAAGGGAAATAACGACATGCGCATCTTCCAGGAAGAGATTTTTGGCCCGGTGCTCTCCGTAGCTACGTTCAAGGACTATGACGAGGCGATCGAAATCGCTAACGCCACCAACTTCGGCCTTGGGGCCGGCGTGTGGTCGCGCAGCCAAAACATCTGCTACCGCGCAGGCCGCGATATCCAGGCCGGCCGCGTGTGGGTCAATCACTACCACGACTACCCAGCGCACAGCGCCTTTGGCGGCTACAAGGAATCTGGCCTTGGCCGTGAGAACCACTTGATGATGCTGGGCCACTACCAGGAGACTAAGAATATGTTGGTCTCCTATTCGGATCAGCCGGCTGGTCTCTTCTAAAGGCCGTTCCCTTCGGACTAGTTCGCGCGTGCCACTTGGCCTAGGCCGCGCAAGAACCGTGGGTCTTCCCAATAGGAGCCATGATCGCCAGGGAGGCCATCCGCGCCGGGAAGGGGAGTGGCGCCAAAGGCATCAATGGTGGGATCGGGGCCATGGATGCCGCCGTGAGGCCCCGTCGTAATAGCGATGGGGTCGTTGGCGTTGGTGGCCGCCCAGATGCGGCCATGCAGTTCTGAGGCATGGTCAGCGCCGGTGCCAGGGCTGCCGACGAGCACTACGTCATCAGCAATCCTTTCCTGCTGTGCGGCGTGCCCGGTGACAACAGAACCATAGGAGTATCCCACAACGGTCCGCTTGGCCTGCGGATAGCGTCTACCGAGCGAGCGTTGAAACCGGGCGAGTTCTTGACTGGCAGTGCGTGCGGGAGTGGCGTGAACCGCACGGGGCAGGGAGGATGGCGCCTGGTAGCCCAACCACACCACCGTCGGTCCGCCGCTGGCCTTAGCTAGATTGCGACCGCGGTCTACCGCGCGCTGCCAGGTTTCTGGATCGGAGGAGTGAACTCCTTCCACAAAGGTGGTAAGCGATGCCGGCGTAGTCCGAAAGCCGCCGGGGTCCACCATGGCTACGAGCCGTCCGTCGCTAGTTTCTAGCACCCGCATATCTGGGTTCTGCGCGGCTAGCTGAGACACGTGCTCGCTGGCTTGGGCGAGGTTGATTTCGTGGACTGCATCCAACGGAAGATCGGAAAAATCCTCGAACCGGGCGGGTGGTTCCACCCCAGCAGGTGTACACAGCGCATCGATCTCTTGGGCGCACAACCAATCGAGGGAATCGCCCAGCGCCCGCACCTGATTCAACAACAGCCCAGCCGTGCTGGCAGCTACCCCGCTGCGCTCATCCACCTGGCCGAGGAATGCGATGATGCGGTTCGTCGAGTTCCTCGCGGCGGGCCTGCAGGCTGGCGTGGAGTTCAAGGATGGTGGCAACCTGCTCCATCTGGTGCAGGGGTTGTGCGAGCCAGTCGGTGTAGCCTGCCAAACTGGTGCGGGCGGCGTCACCAGCGGGGCCTCCCAGTGATAGGTCTTGCCAATCCTGGTGTGCATCGATAAATCGAAAGCGCAGTTCAGCGCGTTCGCTGTGCAACGTACTGGCGCCATTTCTTAAAGCCACGGATAGGGTCATCGTGCATCTCCCAATGCCTGGCCCAGGCGGGAATCCACCCCGGCGGCAGTGTCGAGGAAGGCCGCAATGGAGCGCAATTGCTCGGCCGTGGCGTCCTCCGTTGCGGCCACGGCGCTGGACCAAGTGGCACGGGCTCGCTCTAGTGCGGCCGCGGTGCGGCAGGCGGTATCGAGTGCGGCCGTCGGCGGTGGCAGCGGAGGGCGCGCCATGAGGGAGCGGACGTAATCGGGCAGGTGCGTGGGAATTTCTACATAACTCATGCCCCTAAGCCTGAAGGACCACACAACGCCGCGCTAGGGGTAAAGGCGCAGCCTGTGGATAACTCCGCCCTGCTTCATTATTTTGGGAGGCATGAAGGTAGCAGCAGTGCAGTTAACGTCCACCGGTAATATCACCGAAAACCAGGAACTGGCCCTTGCCAAGATCCGTGAGGCGGCCGGAAACGGAGCGCGGCTAATCGTGCTGCCGGAGGCCACGGCGCAGAATTTCCGCTCCGGGCGCCTTGATGAGCAGGCGCAGACGCTCGAAGGCCCGTTCGCCACGGCGATCCAAGCGCTCGCAGAGGAGCTCGAGGTCACCGTCGTCGCCGGCATGTTCTGCCCGGCCGATACCGTGGAGCGCGAGGGCAAGACCATTAATCGCGTGACCAATACGGCGCTCATCGCAGGTCCTGGCGTGCTGGGCGGCTACGACAAGATCCACACCTATGATGCCTTTGACTACCGCGAATCGGATACGGTCTTGGCCGGCGAATCGCTCGTAGCCTTCGACGTGGATGACCTTATTGTGGGTGTGGCCACCTGCTATGACATCCGTTTCCCAGAGCAGTTTAAGGAGCTGGCCAGCCAGGGTGCGCAGCTCATTGTAGTACCCACGAGCTGGGCGGATGGCCCTGGAAAGCTGGAGCAGTGGCGCCTGCTCACGGCCGCGCGTGCCTTGGACTCCACTAGCTATATCGTCGCGGCCGGCCAATCGCGTCCGGGCGGTGGCGCAGAGGCGGGCAATCCTTCCGGACCAACGGGCATTGGCCATTCCACCATCGTTGATCCGAATGGCGTGCGCATGGCCGAGGCCGGCTACGAGGATGACATCCTCTATGCCGACATCGATCCGAATGAGGTAGCGAAAACCCGCCGCGCCCTGCCGGTTGTGGCCACTGTGGACTAGGCCAGAGCCGCGTAGTCTTCCGGCTGCCAGCGCCCGTCGCGGCCCCAGCTAAGGACGTCGATCTGCTGCTTGCCGACGCCCCTTTGAACCAACCTTTCCGCACCTTCCACAACCTCGTCGGCCGGTCCGACGAGTAAGAAGCGCGGGGGAGTGCCTGTGGATAACTCCACCTCGTTGACTACTACATCGGTCGGTTCCCCGGAGACTACATAGTCGGCGTCGGGTGCCAATTCGCGGGCATTGAGCAGCCACGGGTCTTGTTCTTCCCGCACGATGCGGCGCACCGGCACGCCGAGCGCTGCCAGGTTCTGCTGGAAGTAGGTGTCATAGTGGGCGCCGGGGCTGCCCGCCACGGCAAAGAGGCGTGGTACTCGGCCGCGGTCTTCATCGTCCAGCGTGGCGAGCGCCGCGCAGCGGGCCGTGGCCCAGCCGGTGCCATAGGCAATGATGACCAGTTCTCTTGCGCCCGCGTTTTGCAGGCTAATGCCGCCGGCGGGCTGGCCCAGGTTCACCAGTCTCCTGGCTGCGCGTGCGCGAGGGATCGGGAAGCCTCGCCCGCGGTGGAGACATGAAAGACCACCTGGCCGGTTCCGTCGCTCGGCTGCGCAGGGGTGAGCATCCGCCATTGTCCCGGCAAGTACTGCGTGGTCACCGGAAAGTGCTGCCCCGGTTGATAGGGCACAGCCAAGCCAGCCTCCACGCGGATGATGGACGTCTCGCGAGTGGGGTGATCCACCGCCACCACTTGCGCCGAGTGCGCCGGTGCCTCGCCGGCGGCGTCGGACTCCCGTGCGGCGCCGGCCATCGTGGTACATACCTGGTGGATGACGTCACAGGCAAAGTTGTATTGATACTGCGTCAGCGCCAAAACCCGCAGGCCTGCTACGAGGGCATCATCGAAGCGGGAATAGATTTCGGCCGGAAACCCATGCCGACGGTGATCGCGGGCGAGCTGGGTGAGCTTTGCGGAGACGTCGGCAAGCAGGGGCTCCCCAGGCTCCGTATGCTCAATCACCCATGCCAGCGCAGGCACCATCGAAGTATGGGTATCGCGCATGGACAGCGCAAAAATCTGCCGGGATTCAGGTACCGCGTTAAAGAAATGCTCGTGCACCGCATCGCGGTACTCGTCTGCGTAATTTCGAAAATGCTCGCCCAATTCCCACATGTTTGACCATCCTAATAGTCAGCGCCCAACCGGGGGTCGAGCTACCTACTGAAAGCTGTAGCGGGGGTGAAAATGGGATCCTATGTTGTGGCTCACTTGGTGGCAGGTATTGTATTTTCTATCCGTCTGCCCTCTAACGGGGGCAAGCCGTCATAATTGCACAGCTAGAAAGGGTCCCCATGGAAGATTTTTCCGCTTATACGCTCATGCTGGATGTGGGCTGGATTTCTTTGCTCATGGTCATCGGCAACGTCCTGCGCCACCAGGTGAAGTTCATCTTCCAGGACCTGCTGCTACCTGCCCCGATCACCGCCGGCCTTATCGGCCTACTGGTAGGTCCAAACGTGCTGGGCTGGATCAACTTCTCCGATAATTTGGGTGACTACACCTCCATCCTCATCGCGGTGGTCTTTGCGTCTATGGCCTACTCCATGGAAGTGGGCGGCAACATGGGCAAGGGCGCGCGCAATATGTGGGGCTATTCCACCATGATGTTTACCGGCCAGTGGGGCCTGTTCATCGTGTTGGGCCTTTTCCTCTTTGCGCCGCTTTTCGATACCCCGAATTGGTTCGGCATGATGCTGCCCGTCGGCTTCACCGGCGGCTTCGGTACCGCCGCGGCCGTGGGTGGTGCGCTCGAGGGCGTGGGCGCCGATGCCGCCTCCTCGCTGGGCTTTACCTCCGCGACCGTCGGCACGCTGGCCGCAATCATCGGCGGCGTGATCGCCGGCAACTGGGGCATCCGCAAGGGCAAGGTCTCCCACGTGCCCAAGGAACTACCAGAAGAGCTGCGCCGCGGCTACATCAAAAACATCGATGAGCGCCCGTCGCTCGGCCGCGCTACCACCAACCCCTCCTCCATTGAGCCGCTCGCGTTGCACTTCGGCTTCATTATCCTGACCGTGATGACCGCCTATGGGATCAACCAGGGCCTGAGCAACATCTGGGAGAATGTTTCCGTGCCGCTTTTCGCCATGTCCATGGTGGTGGGCCTAATCTTCCGCGCACTAATGAACTTCGTCGGCGCTGAGGACTACCTGGATAAGGACTCCATTTCCTCCATCTCCGGCGCGGCCACGGACTACCTCATTGCCTTCGGTGTGGCCGCCATCGTCCCGGCCGCCATTGCCTCCTACTGGCAGGCACTCCTCCTGCTCTTCGTCCTGGGCACCATCTTCTGCGTATTCTTCTTGCTGTGGTTCCCGGCCGAGTTCTTTGGTGAGCGCTGGATTGAGCGCGGCATCTTTGGCTGGGGCTGGGCCACCGCCACCGTGGCGACCGGCATCGCCATCCTCAAGATTGTGGATCCCAAGCTCAAGTCCGGCACGCTGTCCGAATACGGCATGGCCTATATCGGTTTCGGCCCGTTCGAAATCTCGTGAACCATCATCGCGCCCATGGCCGTCATGTACGGATTTACCGGCGCCTTCGGCGCCATTTCCTTGGCGATTTCCATCGGCGTCTACATTGCCTTCAAATCCATGCGCCTTATGCCGCCGCGCGGCACTATCTTCCAAGAGGGCATCGGCCATGTAGGACAGAAGCAGGCATAGCCTCGCTTGCCGACGCCCCCCCCTTCGTCAACCTTAAAAAACTATGAGATTGGCCGCACTAAAGTTAAGAAAATAATTCGCCGGTGGGGTGTGATGGGAATGCTAGTGGCCGTGACCTTTGCCTATCGGCCGCACTACCACCGTTAATATCGATGAGAAATGGCTTTCTCGAAAAGAACATTCGATTGGGACTATCCATGTACCTTAAATTTTGTTAGAATCAGCGGGTATCAATCTCTGTCTTGATGAGGAACTAAATGTACCAGTTGGATGGGGCTTCCAGGCGGGTGATCATCCTGGAAGCCGCTGTTTATGTAGCGGCCTGCGAAGGCGAGCGGGCCGTTACCGTGGAATCTGTGGCGGACCAGGCTGGTCTCTCGCCACAGGCGGTGGCTGAGGAATTCGCCACCGGTGCCGACATGCTCGCGGAAATCCCCGCCTTCTTGGATCGTCGCATGTCTGAATACATGGTGGAAGCGGCGCGCCACCTGCCGGAGGATAATTCCGGCGGCGATGTTCTCATGCAGCTGGCAGAGGCCTATTTTGCCTACGCGCAAGACGAACCCGCCATCTACCACTATCTTTTTGAGCAATACGATGCCCTCGATGAGGAGCACGTTTGCCAATTCGCCAAGGGGGAAAAGTCGGGGACTCCGGGTGCGGACATGGCGCTGGACGTCGTCAAGCGCTTTGCCGAAGAGCAAGGTGCCGTCGTGGCCCACGACGGAGACATCTCTCCCCTGCAAATCGGCCGCATTACCTTGGCGTGTTGGTCGGTCATCCATGGCATGGGCCACTTGAGCGTGGTAGGTATCCTGCGCCTGCAACATGCCGTTATTCGCGCGGCCAACCTCAAGCAGGTCGATCGGCTCGTAGTCGATGCCCTGCAATATTGGTTTAAGAATAAGCAGATCCCACAGCGTCGCCCCATCATGAACGATGCCCGTGCCATCGTAGAAGGGGTCATGGGCAGCGAGCGCGAAAAGCCTTTCGTAGCTCCGGAAAACCTCGAGCAGATGGATCCGGAGGAGGCCAAGCGGGTCGTCATCGAGGCTTCCTTGCGCGTCGCCGGCCGCCGCGGTGTTGACCGCCGCTTCTTTGATCACGTGGCCGACAGGCTCGGAACTTCCAAGGATTTCCTGGCCACCATCGTGGACAATGACTTCGCGTTGCGCGAGGCGGCCGAAACCCTTACGACCATGGAGATGGCTCAGGTCTTCGAGGCTTGTCTCGCCGCGCTTCCGGAGGACACCCCCACTGTAGACCAACTGCAGATTGTTGCGGCTGCCTATTTTAATTACGCGATGATGTACCCAGAGCGTTTCAGCTCCATTATCGCGCTGGCCAGCGGTTCCATCGTTCCGCACAATGGTGATGGCAGCTCGCACGAGGGCATGACTAAAAACTTCGCCATCATGATGGACCTGTTGCGCAAGTTCGTCATCGAAATGGGCATTACCCCCACCGACCAGCTGGTCTATATCAGCACGCTGGCCGTGTGGGCCGGTGCCAACGGCATTGCACACCTGTGCAGCATTGGCGATTTCAAGAGCTTCAATGAAGATCTCAAGTGGGCGCTTTTTGTCCAGGTAGTGACCGTATCCTTCTTCGCCATCGCCCATAGTCTGCAGATTCTGGGTCACGAAGATGAGGAGTTCAAGCAGGTTTAAGACCCCTGCGCAAAGTTGAGCGGACTACGCTCAAAAATATTTAGGTTGAGTGGAATAGGCTCAACTCTGGGTGCGTTGTGCTAAGTGAAGCCCTACAGTGGGTGAATAAAACTTAGAAGGAGCAACGCACACATGAACTCATTTAACCCCACCACTAAAACACAAGAGGCTTTGCAAGACGCCCTGCAAACCGCCTCCTCTAATGGCAACCCGGATATCCGCCCGGCCCATCTGCTGGCCGCTATCTTGAGCCAAGAAGGTGGCATTGCCGCCCCAGTTCTTAAGGCCACCGGCGTAGACCCGGATACCGTGCTCAAGGAAGCCCGCGAGCTCGTTGATTCCTATCCCAAGGCCGAGGGTGCCAATATGGCCAACCCGCAATTTAACCGCGATGGCCTTAACGTCCTGACCAAGTCGCAGGAGCTGGCCGGAGAGCTGGGGGATGAATTCGTCTCCACCGAGGTCCTCCTCGCCGCCATTGCCGGCTCAAAGACCGACGCCGCCGAGCTACTTACCGGCCGTGGTGCTACTTATGACGCCATCAAGGGTGCCTTCCCCTCCGTGCGCGGCGCTGCCAAGGTAACCTCCGAGAACCCAGAGGACCAGTTCCAGGCCCTAGAAAAGTACGCCACGGACCTCACCGCGCGCGCCCGCGAGGGAAAGATCGACCCGGTTATCGGCCGTGATCAGGAAATCCGCCGCGTGGTCCAGGTGCTTAGCCGCCGCACGAAGAATAACCCAGTGCTCATTGGCGAGCCCGGCGTGGGCAAGACCGCCATCGTGGAGGGCCTGGCCCGCCGCATCGTGGCTGGCGACGTCCCCGAGTCCCTCAAGGGCAAGACCCTCATCAGCCTGGATTTGGGCTCCATGGTCGCCGGCGCGAAGTACCGCGGCGAATTCGAGGAGCGCCTCAAGGCCGTGCTCGATGAGATTAAGTCCTCCGAGGGCGAGATCATCACCTTCATCGATGAGCTGCACACCATCGTCGGCGCCGGCGCAACTGGCGACGGCTCCATGGACGCCGGCAACATGATTAAGCCCATGCTGGCCCGCGGCGAGCTGCGCTTGGTTGGCGCTACCACCTTGGACGAGTACCGCAAGTACATCGAAAAGGACGCCGCCCTCGAGCGCCGCTTCCAGCAGGTCTACGCTGCCGAGCCTTCCGTGGAAGACACCATTGGCATCCTGCGTGGCCTGAAGGAGCGCTACGAGGTCCACCACGGCGTGCGCATCATGGACTCCGCGCTGGTCTCGGCCGCCGAGCTATCCAACCGCTACATCACCAACCGCTTCCTGCCGGATAAGGCCATCGACCTCGTCGATGAAGCAGGCTCCCGCCTGCGCATGGAGATCGACTCCTCGCCGCAGGAGATCGACGAACTCGAGCGCATCGTTCGCCGCATGGAGATCGAAGAGCTGGCGTTGAAGAAGGAATCTGACGCGGCCTCCCAGGATCGCCTGGCCACCCTGCAAGGCGAGCTCGCGGACCAGCGCGAGAAGCTTGGCGAGCTCAAGGCCCGCTGGGCCAACGAGAAGAAGGCCATCGACGATGTCCAAAACATCAAGGAAGAACTCGATGACCTGCGCCGCCAAGCCGAAATTGCCGAGCGTGACGGCGACCTCGCACTGGCCTCTGAGATCAACTACGGCAAGATTCCACCGCTGGAAAAGGATCTCGCGGCCGCGGAGGTCAAGGCCGCCGAGCAGCGCAATACGATGCTCGATGAGGAGGTAAGCCCGGACACCATCGCGGAGGTCGTTTCCGCCTGGACCGGCATCCCGGCCGGCAAGATGTTGCAGGGCGAGACCGAGAAGCTGCTCAACATGGAATCCGTGCTGGGCAACCGCGTGGTCGGCCAGAAGGAAGCCGTCACCGCGGTTTCGGACGCCGTTCGCCGCTCCCGCGCGGGCGTGGCCGACCCCAACCGCCCGACCGGTTCCTTCCTCTTCCTCGGCCCCACCGGTGTGGGCAAGACCGAGCTCGCGAAGGCCTTGGCGGACTTCCTCTTCGACGATGAATCCGCCATGGTGCGCATCGATATGTCCGAGTACGGCGAGAAGCACTCCGTTTCCCGCCTCGTCGGTGCCCCTCCGGGATACGTCGGCCACGAGGCTGGCGGCCAGCTCACCGAGGCCGTGCGCCGCCGCCCCTACACGCTCGTGCTTTTCGACGAAGTGGAAAAGGCCCACCCCGACGTCTTCGACGTCCTCCTGCAGGTCTTGGATGAAGGCCGGCTTACCGACGGCCAAGGACGCACCGTCGACTTCCGCAATACCGTCATCATCCTGACCTCCAACCTGGGCGCCGGCGGCACCCGCGAGGAGACCATGGACGCGGTGAAGAAGGCCTTCAAGCCCGAATTCATCAACCGCCTCGATGATGTGGTTATGTTCGAGCCCCTTTCGGAGGATCTCCTGCGCGGAATCGTCGACATCCAACTGCGCGGCCTGTCCGAGCGCCTCGACGCCCGCCGCCTGACCCTGCAGGTCTCGGATTCCGCCAAGTCCTGGCTGGCCGAGCGCGGCTACGACCCGGCCTATGGCGCCCGCCCGTTGCGCCGCACCATCCAGCAGGCCATTGGTGACAAGCTCGCCAAGAAGCTACTGGCCGGCGATATCGTTGATGGCGACACCGTCCACGTGGACGTCGCCGATGGCGGCGCCGAACTAGACATCGCCGCGCGCTAGTCGGCCGCGCAGCGCCCGCCGCGCCAAATCCTGCTCATGCCCCTAGACTCGGGGGCATGAGCATTTTGGTCTCCCCGCAAGAACTCCGCGAATCCATTTATCACGGCGAGCGTTTCACCCTCCTGGCCACCCACTGGCAGCCCCAGCTGCGCCAGAGCTACAACGAATTTACCTCCCTGCACATCCCGACGGCGCTGTTTAGCGATACCGCCAACTCCTTCGCCGGCCTGCCCGGCTCCCAGGTAGGCCGCAACCCGCTGCCGGATCCGGATAAGCTGCAGGAACACTTCCGCCAGTGGGGAATCCGCGAGGACCGTCCCGTCGTGGTCTATGACGAGGGCCGTGGCCTTTTCGCTGGCCGCGCGTGGTGAGCCTTGCGCTGGGCTGGTTTGGACAACGTCCGCATCCTCGACGGCGGCCTGGCCAATTGGCGCCATCTGGGCTATACCACGCTGACCGGCCCTGGCAACTTCGCCGTCGGTGCCACCGCCGAGGTCAACTCGGGCCAGATGCCCGTGGCCACCATCGATGACGTGCGCAATCACGATGGCCTGCTCATCGATACCCGCACCCGCAACCGCTTCGCCGGCCGCCGCGAGAACCTCGACCTCAAGGCCGGCCACATCCCTGGCGCCGTCAATGTGCCGGAGCGCCTGTTCCACAACGATGGCCTGCGCACCTGGAAGTCTGCGGGCGAAATCCGCGAAGTGCTTTTCGACGCCGGCCTCACCCCCGACAACGTCCAAGGCGCCATCATCTACTCCGGTTCCGGCAACCACTCCGCCCTCGCCCTTGCCGCCATGGAAGACGCCGGCTTCACCGGCCTGCGCCACTATGTCGGCGGCTGGTCCCAGTCGTCCGCCAACCCCCAAAACCCGGTCGAGCGCGGCGACCGCCTCACCGTCAACGGCTAACCGCCCCAGCCCGCCCCTCGCTTTGCCCTCAGCCTCCCGCGTCCGCGCGCCGAGCGCTGGGGGCTTGCTCATTCCTACTACTATCGTGGGGTGATGGCTTTTCTAATCCTTGCTTTTGCGGTTCTTCTCGGCATTGCTGGCGGTGCCCTGCTGCTTTACGACGGCAAACAGCGCACCTCCACCCCTACACCCGCCACCGACGCGGACCCCAGCACCGCGGCTCCCACCCCCGCGGATCCCACTCCCGCTGACACCGATCGCGCGGACGCCGCCCCCGCAGATCCCACTCCGACGGACTCCGCATCCACCGATGCCGCGCCCGAAAGCGTCGCCTCGGCCGAGCCTGCCGATTCGGCCACCCCAGCCACCGAAGCAGCTGTGCCAGCTCCCGCGCCGGAACCCACACCCGAGCCCGTGACCGAGACCCCGGCCCAGCAAGAATCTGAGCCAACCGACGAACCCGAGCCGGCCCCCGAGCGTGAACCGGCCCTTGAACCGGATCACCAGCCGGCCCCCGAGTCCGCGAGCGAGCACCCCGCGCCTTCCAAGCCACACGCACGCCACCGGCCGATCCTGCCAGGAACCATGCGCCGCGAGCGCCGCAATTGGGCGGAAGCCAAGGGATTTGAATTCATGAAGGCCGACCCTTACCTCGTAGACGAATGGACTAGGGGAGTGGCCTCCACGGGAGCGGCTCCCAAAGACATTGTCGCCGGCAATGTGTACGGCCACGAGATGCTGTTGATGGATATCGACGGCGTCAACGTCATGGCCATGCGCACCGGAGCGGCCTCCGACATGGTCGTGGATTTCCGTCGCTTCGACCGGGACGATGCGAAGACCTCCGAGGATCTGCTGTTGGCCATGACCATCGAGGGTTTCGATGTGTATTCCTCGGATAGCGCCGTGACCGAGCGCATGGTGGATGAGCGCGTCCACGTCGCCCTGCAGCAAATGCCCGAAGCCGTTACCGCACTGTGGATGGAAACGGAGTGGGTCTTGGCGCAGACCACGAAGCAGGCACGCTCCGCGGAATGGGACGCGATGCTGCCACCTCTCGCCCTGCTTGCCGACGCCGCCCGCGTCCTCCCCCCGCGTTCCTCGGCCACCCACGTGGTGCGCCTTGAGGAATTGGACCCAGCCCGCGAGATTCCCGCCCAGCCCATCGTCGAGGTCGTCGGCGGCGCGCCGGCCGCAGGCGCGCCCGAATTCGAGCGTCCCGTCATCCAGCGCCCGGAAGAGCCGTTGCAGATGCCGTCTCGGGCCTACTCTGAAACCCGCGGGCCAGTCGAGCACAGCGCCCTCGGCGGCGACGAAGTAGACGCCATTGCCGACGGCCGCGAGCGCCCCACCCCCGATTCCCACACCGCCCGCCTGCCGCGCCAGCAGTTCCGCGCCGCCTCCATCTTCGACAGCCCCTCCGCCGACTCCACCACCGACGGCCCCCGCGCGGCCGACCCCAACCCAGTCGACCCCAACCCGGCCAGCGAGTCCGCGGCCGAGGAATCGGACCCGCGCCGGGGAGAGTAGCCTAGAGTCCGATACCGGCGGCCGGCCGCCGCCCACGAACCACGACAAGGAGCAGATGACTGTGGATTCTCACACCACCAACGCCCAGAACGCGCATGCCCAAAACCTGGACGCCGAGAAGAAGGCCCGCCTCGCAGAACTAGTCAAGGAACTGGCCGTCGTCCACGGCAAGGTGACCCTATCCTCGGGCAAGGAAGCTGACTACTACGTGGATCTCCGCCGCGCTACCTTGCACCACGAGGCTTCCCGCCTCATCGGCGCCCTGCTGCGCGAGCTGACCGCAGATTGGGATTTCGCGGCCGTCGGTGGCCTGACCCTCGGCGCCGACCCGGTTGCTACCTCCATTATGCATGCCGAAGGCCGCGATATCGACGCCTTCGTCGTGCGCAAAGAAGCCAAGAAGCACGGCATGCAGCGCCGCATCGAGGGCGCAGACGTAGAAGGCAAGAAGGTTCTTGTCGTAGAAGACACCACCACTACCGGTAACTCCCCGCTGACCGCCGTGGCCGCACTGCGCGAGGCCGGCGCCGAGGTCGTGGGCGTAGCCACTGTCGTGAACCGCGAGACCGGTGCTGGCGACGTCATCGCCGCAGAAGGCCTCGAGTACCGCTCCCTGCTGGGCCTGGGCGACCTTGACCTCGCCTAACGTAGACAGCGCGGCCGACCAGGCCAAGGGGCCGACCGAGTGGAACGAGGGCCGCCATGGCGTAGGCCCCTGGGAAGGCTCGCTGCCGCAAGGGCCGGAGGCCGCGAAATACGACCCAGAGCTGCTCGCCGAAGGCGACCGCCGCAACGTCGTCGACGCCTACCGCTACTGGAGCAGGGAAGCGATCACAGAGGACATCGATAAGCGCCGGCATAGCCTGCACATCGCCATCGAGAACTTCGAAAACGACGCCAATATCGGCACCGTCGTGCGCACCGCCAACGCCTTCGCTGTCGATACCGTGCACATCGTCGGCCGGCGGCGGTGGAATCGCCGCGGGGCAATGGTCACGGATAGGTACCAGCACTTGATGCACCACGAGAGCGTCGAGAAGCTTATTGCGTGGGCGGCCGAGGAGGGCCTTACCGTCGTTGCCATCGACAACACCCCCGGTTGCGTGCCCCTGGAAACGGCCGAGCTGCCGGAGCGCAGCCTGCTGCTCTTCGGCCAAGAAGGCCCCGGCGTTACACAAGCGGCCCAGGACGCCGCGGTGATGACCTGCTCCATCGCCCAATTTGGCTCCACCCGCTCCATCAACGCGGGCGTTGCGGCCGGCATCGCCATGCACGCCTGGATCCGCCAGCACGCCGATCTGGCAAATTCCTGGTAGGAAGATCGTTACACTAGCTATATCTACCCGTGCGACTGAAGTGATTGAGGAACCGTGGAAGAAAAGTGGGCCCACCGCGCCGAACTCGCAGAGGCCGCCATCAACGAGCGCCACGCGCACTCCGTATGGGGCCTGCCGCGCACCAATCTTGCCGTGGTCAGCTGGCCGCCCACCACGAAGGAAAAGCTCTTTGTCCACTGGCACTACTGGTGGCAGGCCCACTACCTGGACTGCCTCGTCGATGCGGCGCTGCGCAATAACACCAAGGTGCGCCGCCACCGCATCTATGACACTTTGCGCGGCATTCGCATCCGCAACCTCGCGCAGCTGACCAAGAATAAGTACTACGACGACAAGGCCTGGCTCGCGCTGGCTTTCGGCCGCGTGGAGGGACTGAAGAAGGCAAAGACGCCCAAGCGGCTGGCGGCCCTGCAGCGCAATATCCACGAAGGCCTCGATGAAACGCTTGGCGTGCTGCCGTGGCGCTTGGGCGAGAATTTCATGAACGTGCCCTCCAACGGCCCGGGCGCCATCATGCTCGCGCGCATGGGGCGCATTGAGGAAGCGCGCCGCATCGTGGACTGGATCTATGACCACCTGCTTGACGACGACGGCTACATCATGGACGGCGTCCGCATGCGCATGGACGGCCCTGAGGTGGTAAAAAACATCCACCCCTACTGCCAGGGCGTAGTGCTCGGCGCGTGCCTGGAAATCGTGCTGGCGCTGCGGGAAAAGGCTGGCGTGGGCGATTTGGAACAGATCGACAGCGTGTACGAGGCCGAGATGGCTTCCGAGATGATGGATTACATCATCCGCATCCGGGGCTTGGTGCAGGCCGTGGCTTCGGGCATGGCTACGCCTTCGGGCGTGGTGGACTGGGAGACCGGCGATGGTGACGGTGGCCTGTTTAAGGGCATTTTGATGCGCTATCTTGCCGACGTCGCCGTGCGCCTGCCCGGCGATTCCCCCGCCAACCGTGCGACGAAGAAGCTGGCCGCGCGCATGGTGGTGGCCTCGGCCGAGTCGGTGTGGGAACACCGCCTCGAGGTCGACGGCCTGCCGATTTTCGGATCCGACTGGTTATCCGATGCGCGCCTGCCGCATAACTACGGCTTCGGCCGGCGCACGATGAGTGAGAAGGTCGGCATCATTCGCGTAGATGAGCGCGATTTGTCCGTGCAGCTTTCCGGCTGGATGCTGATGGAGGCCTGCGCCCGCGTGGCGCGAAATATGGCTAAATAGCCCACGCTTGTCGGAGTGGATTGGTCCCGGAAATGACCGGGTTGAAAATGTCACACGGTTTTTGCGGCAGAATTCCCGTGAAACGGGCATACTTGGCTGTTGGAACGTGTTTGACCACAAACCCACTTTTAAGGATGGAAACTCATGCCAATTGCAACCCCTGAGGTCTATAACGAGATGCTGGATACCGCGAAGAAGAATGGCTTCGCGTTCCCAGCTATCAACTGCACCTCATCTGAGACCATTAACGCAGCTCTGAAGGGCTTTGCTGAGGCCGAGTCCGACGGCATCATCCAGTTCTCCACCGGCGGTGCCGCCTTCGGTTCCGGCCTGGCACTGAAGGATAAGGTCAAGGGTGCTCAGGCACTGGCCGCATTTGCTCATGAGGCCGCCAAGCACTACGGCGTGAATATCGCGCTGCACACCGACCACTGCCAGAAGGAAGTACTCGATGAGTTCGTCCGCCCGCTGCTGGCTATCTCCCAGGAGCGCGTAGACCGCGGCGAGAACCCGCTGTTCCAGTCCCACATGTGGGACGGCTCCGCTATCCCCATCGACGAGAACCTGGTCATCGCCCAGGAGCTGCTGGAAAAGGCTAAGAACGCGCACGTCATCCTCGAGGCCGAAATTGGCGTCGTCGGCGGCGAAGAGGACGGCGTTCAGGCAAAGGCAGGCGCTAATCTGTACACCTCCCCAGAGGACTTTGAGAAGACCATCGATGCCCTAGGTACCGGCGAGAAGGGCCGCTACATGCTGGCTGCTACTTTCGGCAACGTGCACGGCGTTTACAAGCCAGGCAACGTGAAGCTGCGCCCAGAGGTCCTGCTCGAGGGCCAGAAGGTGGCACAGAAGAAGCTCGGCCTAGGTGAGGACGAGTACGCCTTCGACTTCGTCTTCCACGGCGGCTCCGGCTCCGAAAAGGAAAAGATCGAAGAGGCTCTGGGCTACGGCGTCATCAAGATGAACGTAGACACCGATACCCAGTACGCCTTCACCAACCCGATCGCTCGCCACATGATGACGAATTACGATGGCGTCTTCAAGATTGACGGCGAGGTTGGCAACAAGAAGGCCTACGACCCACGCTCCTACCTGAAGAAGGCAGAGCAGAGCATGTCCGAGCGCGTCATCGAGTCCTGCCAGGACCTGCACTCTGTGGGTAAGTCCATCTCCAAGTAATTTGGCCACCATGTTCTAAGCTGAGGCAGCCTCGCGCATAGGCATGCCGAATCAGCCGCTTCCCCGCGTGGGAGGCGGCTTTTTCGTACTTTCGGCCGGGGCGGCTCCGGGCCGGGTCTGGGCGGCGACTCGGTGAGCGGCCGGCGCAGTTAGGGGTTGCCTGTGGAGCTGGCGCTGGAGCTGGGGCTGGGATTGTGGTTGGCGCTTGGCGGCCTAGCGGGGCTGGGGACGAAGCGTGGGGTGTTGCTCCACGGCGGTATCCAGGCGACGCGGCCATCGATGCGCACCATGCGGCCGCGCTCGGTGGGGCGGGAGGGGTCATCTTGGTTGACGGCGTTGTGGTGCGCGCACAAGGTGACCAGATTTTCTTGGTTGGTGGGCCCGCCGGCGGACCAGGCGGTGAGGTGGTGGACTTGGGCGTCGTCGGCAGGCGTATTGCAGCCCGGCCACGCGCACACGGGGTGCTCGGCCGCGGCAAGCATGCGCTGTTTCCACGTGGCCATGCGCTCGGTGCGGTACAGGTTCACCGGACCGTGCTCCGGGTGGACCAGGCTGACGTAGCCGCGCTGGGCTAAGGCGCGAGCGACGAGCTGCGCGCCGGTCATGCGGGCGCCGTTGGTGAGCTGGAGGGTGATATCGGAGGCGTCGGCAGGCGCGGCGACGATGCGGTCGAGCTGGTCCAGCGTGAGGATGACGTTGGTGTGCACGGCCGGCAGCGCGCCGGGGTTGCCTTCGAGGAGAACCTTCTTGGCGGCGGCGAGGGGATCATCTTTGTTGACGGAGGAGAGCACGCCCTTGATATCGGCGATATCGGTGGGATCGGCGGTAATCGAGATGGTGTGGGGGCCGTCGGGGCGGCGGGTATAGCGCACGCCGGGCTCGGGGCGACGGGGAGGATTGAGCTGCTTGAGGAGCTTCTTGGCCACGGAGGGGATGAGGCGGGCCTCGGTGCGACACAGTTCTAGGCGCAAGTCCCAGGCACGGTTGGTATCGCGCACGCGGCGGGTATAGGACTCAATGCTATCGAGTGTGGCGAGGTCGTGAGCGCGGGTTCGGGCGGCGTCGCGCGCGAGGCGCTGCTTGCGGCTATTGGACGTGCGGCCGAAGTAGGCGTGCTGAAGGCGGGCGAGCTGGGCAGCCAGAAGGGGGCTGGCTCCGGCCTCGAGGAGTGAGTCTTCGGAGCAGCCCTGAAATTCGGCGACGAGGTCGACGCCGCGGCGGCATAGCAAGAGAAATTCGGTGTTCACACGGCCGAAGCTAAAGGGGGTTCGAGGGCCGAACAAGCGGTGCGCGGCCGGGAAGGGCGAAATTGTGGATAGGTGGGGAAAAGGGGGCGTCGGCAAGAGCTATCCACAGGCCAGCCGACGGCCGAGATGCGCGGGGACGGCGGCGATGGTAGGGGCGGTCTTCTATGCTGGAAGTCATGTCGGAAGCGAAGGAAAGAGTCTCAACGCGGCAAAAGCTGCGGGTGATTGACCGCTCGGTGGTCTCGCGGGTCAACCGCATCCGCTCGCGGTTTGTCTACATCATCCAGGCGACCATTGGCGCGGCGCTTGCGTACTGGGTGGCCGGCGATGTGGTGGGGCACCCGCAGCCGTTCTTTGCGCCGATTTCTGCGGTCATCATTCTGGGGATGTCCGGTGGGGACAGGATGAAAAAGGCGCTGGAGATGTCGATTGGCGGCATCATTGGCGTGGCCGTGGGCGACCTGCTCTTCCAGATAGTGGGCCAAGGGCCGTTCCAGATTTTCTTCATTGTGGGCGCGGGCCTGGTGGTGGGCTCGTTTTTGACCAAGTCGCCGCTGGTGACCAACCAGATTGTCTTTGGTGCGATTTTGATCGCCACGATTTTCCCGCCCACGGAGGGCCCGGGCGGCCTGCACCGCGCGATTGACGCGATGATTGGCTCGGGCATTGGCCTGATAACCATCGCGCTGATTCCTAATTCCCCGCTGGTGGAGGCGCGGCGCGAGGTGTCGAAGGTGCTTAAGGTTGCCTCGAGCATTCTTGCCGACGTCACTTATGGCATCCGCCACCAAGACCCCGACGTCATCCGCGACGCGCGCGAGGCGGTGCGCGGTACGCAAGATAGCGTCAATACCCTGCTGAGCGCGGCGCAATCGGGCAGGGAGGCCTCGGAAGTCTCGCCGCTGCTGTGGGCGTCGCGGCGCAGCATTCGCTCGCTGGAGCGCATCCTGTTGCCGGTGGATAACGCGGTCCGCGGCGTGCGCGTGCTTTCCCGCCAGGCGCTGGGCCTAACGGAGGATCGCGACAAGGTTTCGGACGAGCAGGTGGAGTTGCTCGATGAGCTTTCTGAAATCATGCTCGCGATTAGTGAGCTCTACGGCCAGGGCAAGAAGCATGGGCACGATGAGGCGATTGAAATTCCGGACCTGGTGCAGCGCCTGCGCATCGTAGGCGGGCGCGCCGGGCTGGACATCATTGACAGGGAAGGCACGCTATCGGCCTATATGATTCTGGGCCAGACGCGCTCCATCGTGGTGGACATGCTGATGGTGTGCGGGCTTTCGCGCGAATCGGCCGTGGCGCACCTCGTGCCGACCTCGCAGCACCCGGCCTACCCGCCGGAGGTGTGGGGGCGCGAGGACCTCGCGCGGAGGCAAGGACCTCGCGCGGAGGCAAGGGCGTCGCTTGGGGCTAAGGGCGGACGATCTGGAGGTCGCGCAGGTGGCGGTAGAACGTCACGCGGGTTACCGGGCGCTTGTGGGGGACGGAATCGACGATGACGCGCAGCTGTGGGCCGCCGGCCTGGACGGCGCGGCCGGTGCTGACGGATTCGGGGTCGAGCTGGCCGGGCTTGCGCAGGAGCGAGCGCAGGCGGCCCTGTGACTCGACGGGGGAGGTGGCGCGGGCGGCGAGGATGCCGGGGGCGTCGGTCATCGGGACGAGGCGTGCGCCGAAGGTTTTGGGGGAAGTGGCGGCTAGGGTGTGGTCGTCGATGATGACTTCGCCGGTGAATGAGCCATTGGAGGCGTCTGAGATGGTGGCGGAGCCCGCGACGGCGAGGCCGGAATCATTGCGGATGAGCGGCGCGGGGCGAACCGGGGCGGTGCGGGCGAAGTCGAGGGTCTCGGCCGGGGAGGCGGGAAGGCCCCAGTTCTGCGCGGCCACGGACGTGACGGCCGCGGATGCGGTGGACGGAGTGGCGGCGGCCGGCGCGGTGGTTGAAGGGGTGGAGGCTGCGGACGAGGGGACGGGGATGAAAGCGACCTCGGCCCAGAGACGGTCGGAGCGCATGAGGCGGGTCAGCACGGCCGAAAGGGCGGCGTCGGAGCCGGCGACGACGATGCGGGCGGGCTCAGCTAGGTGCGGGGCCTGTGGGGCAGGTTCGGGGGCGCCGAGGTGACGGACGTCGGGTTGCGCGGCAATGTCATCGAGCGAGGGAGTGGGGTCTGTGGGGAGGAGGGGGTTGAGGAAGGCGTCGATAAGCGCAAGCTCTTTGCGGGTAGGGATGGGGGAGAGGTCGTGGGCGTCGGCAGGCATGGCCACGCTCGGGGTGCCGCAACGGAGGAACAAAAAACGCATGCGGACAATGCTACGCGGGCTTTTTGCGCCGGGAAAGTGTAAAGTTGGAGAGTATTTTGGCTTCAATTATGAGGAAGTGACTAAACAATGGCAGCGATCGTCATTGTCGGCGCCCAGTGGGGCGACGAAGGCAAGGGCAAAGCGACCGACATCCTCGGCGGCAAGGTTGACTATGTGGTCAAGCCGAACGGCGGTAATAACGCCGGCCATACCGTCGTGGTAGGCGGCGAAAAATACGAGCTGAAGCTCCTGCCGGCCGGCATTTTGTCCGAGAACGCCACCCCGGTGCTGGGCAATGGCGTAGTGATCAACCTTGAGGCGCTCTTTGATGAAATTGACGGCCTTGAGGCCCGTGGCGCAAACGCCTCGCGCCTGAAGATTTCCGCCAATGCGCACCTGGTGGCGCCGTACCACCAGACCTTGGACCGCGTGCAGGAGCGCTTCCTGGGCAAGCGCGCTATCGGCACCACCGGCCGCGGCATTGGTCCGACCTACGCCGATAAGGTTGCGCGCATTGGCATCCGCGTGCAGGACATCTTTGATGAGTCCATCCTGCGCCAGAAGGTGGAATCCGCGCTGGATATTAAGAACCAGATGCTGGTGAAGATGTACAACCGCAAGGCCATTGAGGCGGACCAGATTGTGGAGTACTTCCTGAGCTACCGCGATCGCCTGCGCCCGATGGTTATCGACGCCGAGCTGGAGCTCAACCAGGCCCTCGAGGCCGGCAAGCACGTGCTTATGGAGGGCGGCCAGGCCACCATGCTCGACGTGAACCACGGCACCTACCCGTTCGTGACCTCCTCTAACCCGACGGCAGGTGGTGCTTCCGTAGGCTCCGGTATTGGCCCGACCCGCATTAAGACCTCGCTGGGCATCATCAAGGCTTATACCACCCGCGTGGGTGCCGGCCCGTTCCCCACCGAGCTCTTTGATAAGTGGGGTGAGTACCTGCAGACCACCGGTGGTGAGATTGGTGTGAACACCGGCCGCAAGCGCCGTTGTGGTTGGTATGACTCCGTTGTGGCGCGCTATGCCACCCGCGTTAACGGCTTTACCGATTACTTCTTGACCAAGCTGGACGTTCTCACCGGCATCGGCGAGATTCCGATCTGCGTGGCTTACGACGTCGACGGTAAGCGCTACGATGAGCTGCCACTTACCCAGTCGGAATTCCACCACGCCGAGCCCATCTTTGAGACCATGCCGGCCTGGGATGAGGACATCACGGAGTGCTCCACTTTTGAGGAGCTGCCGCAGAAGGCGCAGGATTACGTCCTGCGCTTGGAGGAGCTGTCTGGCTGCCGTATCTCCTATATCGGCGTAGGCCCCGGCCGAGACCAGACCATCGTGCGTCACGATGTCATGGAGGACCAGTAAGGCAAAGTCCTTACCATCGTGGTGTGAGAGCCCCGCTCCCTAGCGCAGCTGAACTGGCTCTCTGCACGATGCTTCTTCTAGCCCTCCAAGCAGACAACAAAGGTTGCTATTCCTATCCAGCTCTTGGTTCCTTTAAGGGATTTAGCCCTAATTGAGCGAAAGCGCCCGTGTACCGTCTTTGAGACGGAGCACGGGCGCTGTGGTGTTTCAGCGTTCCTTAACCGCACACAAGGCCATGGCATGGTGAATTAAGGCGTTCGCTGTTGAATGTAACTAGACCCTAAGCTAAAGTTAAGTCTGCTTTAAGTACAGAGAATCTTCAGCTTTCGCGGGCCAAATTCCCGCGCACTAAATCACAGGGAGTTACTTCAATGATTATTAAGCTTGTGAGCGGCCTGCTTGCCACGATTATGGGCTTCTTTGGCCTGGGCGCCCCGGCACAGGAGGCTGCGCCGGCACCTGAGCAGGAGCAGGTTGCTGTTGCTGAGCAGGGCAACAACGACGACGTGCAGGCGCTTATCGACGCCGCCCAAGCCGAAGCCGGCTACGACTTCATCAGCGTCCGCTACGAGGGCAACACCGCCCATATTGCCCTGAACCCGGAGACTTACAACCCGGATAAGGACGACGCTACTTTCGAGGCAGTTTCCCAGCTCCTGCAGGAGAAGGGTTACCAGGTTACTGCTGTCCTCTAAGGCCTAATTTATTCCAGGATCCGCACTGCGGCCTCGGTAAAGCATCCGCTTGCCGGCGCCCGTGCGGATTTTTCGGCCTAAACGACAGGATGTGTTGTTTTGCTGCGTGTCGGGCTAAACGACATTTTGTGTTGGTGGGGGTATCGTATGTGGCCTTTGCGTATTCCCATAGAGTGGTTGTAGGCAGTGTTGATGGCGCTGTCGTAGGTTGCTGGTCGGCCGTCTTCGTGGCCGCTGGTGGCTTGTTTTTCCTGGGTGGCTAGGTTTTGTGCTTTGGCGAGTGCGTCCTGGCCCCAGTTTTGCTGCCTGGCGATCTCTACAGGGTCGTCAGGCAGTTGCGTGTGGAGGTATAACCACCAGTCGCAGGCGATGCGCTGTTGTTCGTCGCGCAGTCCTCGGTGGGTGTGCAGGAGTTGCTTAATTTGCGAGTTGACTCCGCCTTCTAGCTTGTTGATCGTGCGTTCAAACCGTTGGCCTTCTTCGGCTTCGGTGAGGTAGGCAAAGAGGTGGCTTTGTTGGCTCATTTTCCTTAGCTGCAGGTAGATTCCGCGGTGAGTGTAGTGGGTGTACCACCACTTTTTGTTCCGGCGCTTGGACTTTGGAATCTGGTCGAAGGGAACGTCTTTGACGTAGGTTCTGGCTTTGAGCTGGGTGCTAAATACGGTGCCGAACTGCTGTAGTTTTACGGTTCCATTCGGCTGCTTTATCCAGGTTGTCAACGGCTAGTAGTTCAAAGGAAAGCCGTCGTAGTGCTTTACCCATCGACGAGGTGGGGTGAAGGTCGGTGGCGCGTTGGATATTGCGTTTGGCGTGGACAATGCAGCGTTGAATCGGGGTATTAAGCCACAGTTGGTGTAGTGCTTTAAGGCCGCCGGCATCCCCATCGCAGGTCACCAATTGTGGTGGGGCTAGTGGGTCGAGCAGGCGCATGTAGGACCAGGAGGATTGTTTCGTGCACCAGAACCAATTGATGACATGGTAGGAGTCGTCATCTACGACAAGGCACTTAGTGTTGAAGTAGGTGCCGTCGATGAAGATTTGGTCGTAGATTCGCTGTTTATCAACGCTTCGAGGTGGTTGGATGAGCCAGAACGGTTTAAAGCGTCGATGCAAAGTTCGCGGTGAAACACCGCAGGTTTTAGCGGTTTCTGTCAGGCTGTGGCCTGACATGAGCCAGGCAATGAAAAGGCGGAACCATTTGGCTTGCACAGCATCGTTATTCACGCGGGTGAAGGTGGCCTTGCAGGTGCGGCAGCGCCATCGTTGGCGCCCAGCATTCGTTGTTCCGTGTTTCGTGCTTGTCCCGCCGCAGACGGGGCATCGAGGATGATTTTTACTCATCCCCTCATCGTGAACCTAGGTGTCTAGCACACCGGCATGTCTTTGGTGGTATTTCATGGTTGAAGCTGGAATATCCCTTTGGATAAGTGAAATAGTCGTAATATCAGCACGCCAGACCGGCTAGCCGTACAACCTCACCAACACATCCTGTCGTTTAGGCCGCACACCCTGTCTGGAGGCTTAAACGGTACGATTTTCCACTCGGATTACGAGAGCGTGTGCACTTCACAAGCTCTTTAGAGAGCATTGTGAGTCGCTGAGTGAGCCCTAGCCAATGTAAGCGGTAGAAATCCGGGCTAATAACGCACAGGCGGAAACGTTTAACATGACCCTCAAGTGAGTAGGAATGCGTGAAAAACTGACGGTCCGATCGCCTGCCGCCAGGGAGTCTATCGATAGCGCATGTGCTCCAACATTCGCCGACGGACCTCCTAGTGTAATCCTTTGGCTCCAGACATTCTTGTGGTCGAAACTCTAGCTACACGGACTGGAGCGGTGTAGCCACCGACGTGCCTACTTTCCGGGGGTAGATCCTGCCTCTAAGGTGCACTATGTCAGGGACAGAAAGGATGCACTGGCTAAAATATAAGGCTATCGGCATATAAAACTAATTGAATTTTACTGTAATTAATTTAGTCAGATCGTAAAACGAATAGCGATTTAGTATTAAAAAAGGCTGTGAAAATTTGCACCGTAACCTAAGTGCGCTATACTTGTGACTTAAGAAAGTGAAGTCTCGACGCCTAAATCATGGAAATGAGGATTGGAAGGTACTTAAATGAGTATAAGTATGGAAAGTGGGCGGTTTGGTCGAAGTAGACTATTTCGACCGATTTTGGCGCTTTTTGTTGCAATTGCAGTTGCTTTTGGAGTGGCTCCAGTAGCTAAAGCTGTTAACGTGGGGGATGAAGTTACAACACTCCCTGGCCCGGGCTACGGATTGAAATGGAAGGACCCAGAATCTACTGGAGAATTCCTGCCCCGTCTGTTTTGGTATGCACCAGACAATACTTCCGCAAAATTCGAAGGATTGGCTGGATATTGTGTTGATCCTGAGCATGTAGCCGAGGGTGAGGGTCCCGGAGTTGTTCACGACTGGGACGGTTACGTAAAGGCTGCAGAACAGCAACAGGGATCGCGTAAAGAGTCCATGCCGGGCGGTCAAGAAGCATTCCGGAAGATCAACTGGATCGCTCATCATGGTTATCCGTATGTTGGAATCCAAGATCTTGAAAGCAAGCTTTCGCTTAGTCGGGTAAACCGAGATCAGGCCATTATAGGTACACAGCTTGCTATTTGGCACTTTTCTGACGGGATTGATTTCTCTGGCACGTTTGATAAGAATACCGAGAAAGTGCAGAATATTAAGGCTATCTACACCTATCTGACCGGAGAATCGAACGTCGGCCAAGATGAGGTTAAAGATTCATCAAATCTGACTGGCAAATTAGTTTCACATTCGGGTCAAGATCAGGTAATTATTGATACAAACGAACCGTCTGACTCTGGCCATAAAAAGACGCCGTCTATTGAGACTAAGGCTGAGTTTGCTGAGGGTTCGACTCGTGTTGTTAATGGTGCGGTTGTTACTGACACTGTGACTTATGAGGGTCTGGTTGTTGGTAAGAAGTACCACCTGGATGCGAAGTTGATGTCTAAGGACGGTAAGACTGTTCTGGGTACTGGTGAGGCTGAGTTCACCCCTGAGTCTGCTGATGGTGAGACCACGGTTGATATCAAGGTTGATAATGCTGAGAAGCCGGTTGAGTCTGCTGTTGCGTTTGAGGAGTTGACCTCTACTGAGGTTGAGTCCAATGGTGATGAGACTCCGAATAACGAGACTCCGAATAAGATTGCGGAGCACAAGGATCTCAAGGATGAGGCTCAGACTGTTGACTCTAAGGAGACTTTGGAGCCGTCTATTAAGACTGAGGCTAAGTTTGCTGAGGGTTCGACTCGTGTTGTGAATGGTGCGGTTGTTACTGACACTGTGACTTATGAGGGTCTGGTTGTTGGTAAGAAGTACCACCTGGATGCGAAGTTGATGTCTAAGGACGGTAAGACTGTTCTGGGTACTGGTGAGGCTGAGTTCACCCCTGAGTCTGCTGATGGTGAGACCACGGTTGATATCAAGGTTGATAATGCTGAGAAGCCGGTTGAGTCTGCTGTTGCGTTTGAGGAGTTGACCTCTACTGAGGTTGAGTCCAATGGTGATGAGACTCCGAATAACGAGACTCCGAATAAGATTGCGGAGCACAAGGATCTCAAGGATGAGGCTCAGACTGTTGACTCTAAGGAGACTTTGGAGCCGTCTATTGAGACTGAGGCTGAGTTTGCTGAGGGTTCGACTCGTGTTGTGAATGGTGCGGTTGTTACTGACACTGTGACTTATGAGGGTCTGGTTGTTGGTAAGAAGTACCACCTGGATGCGAAGTTGATGTCTAAGGACGGTAAGACTGTTCTGGGTACTGGTGAGGCTGAGTTCACCCCTGAGTCTGCTGATGGTGAGACCACGGTTGATATCAAGGTTGATAATGCTGAGAAGCCGGTTGAGTCTGCTGTTGCGTTTGAGGAGTTGACCTCTACTGAGGTTGAGTCCAATGGTGATGAGACTCCGAATAACGAGACTCCGAATAAGATTGCGGAGCACAAGGATCTCAAGGATGAGGCTCAGACTGTTGACTCTAAGGAGACTTTGGAGCCGTCTATTGAGACTGAGGCTGAGTTTGCTGAGGGTTCGACTCGTGTTGTGAATGGTGCGGTTGTTACTGACACTGTGACTTATGAGGGTCTGGTTGTTGGTAAGAAGTACCACCTGGATGCGAAGTTGATGTCTAAGGACGGTAAGACTGTTCTGGGTACTGGTGAGGCTGAGTTCACCCCTGAGTCTGCTGATGGTGAGACCACGGTTGATATCAAGGTTGATAATGCTGAGAAGCCGGTTGAGTCTGCTGTTGCGTTTGAGGAGTTGACCTCTACTGAGGTTGAGTCCAATGGTGATGAGACTCCGAATAACGAGACTCCGAATAAGATTGCGGAGCACAAGGATCTCAAGGATGAGGCTCAGACTGTTGACTCTAAGGAGACTTTGGAGCCGTCTATTAAGACTGAGGCTAAGTTTGCTGAGGGTTCGACTCGTGTTGTGAATGGTGCGGTTGTTACTGACACTGTGACTTATGAGGGTCTGGTTGTTGGTAAGAAGTACCACCTGGATGCGAAGTTGATGTCTAAGGACGGTAAGACTGTTCTGGGTACTGGTGAGGCTGAGTTCACCCCTGAGTCTGCTGATGGTGAGACCACGGTTGATATCAAGGTTGATAATGCTGAGAAGCCGGTTGAGTCTGCTGTTGCGTTTGAGGAGTTGACCTCTACTGAGGTTGAGTCCAATGGTGATGAGACTCCGAATAACGAGACTCCGAATAAGATTGCGGAGCACAAGGATCTCAAGGATGAGGCTCAGACTGTTGACTCTAAGGAGACTTTGGAGCCGTCTATTAAGACTGAGGCTAAGTTTGCTGAGGGTTCGACTCGTGTTGTGAATGGTGCGGTTGTTACTGACACTGTGACTTATGAGGGTCTGGTTGTTGGTAAGAAGTACCACCTGGATGCGAAGTTGATGTCTAAGGACGGTAAGACTGTTCTGGGTACTGGTGAGGCTGAGTTCACCCCTGAGTCTGCTGATGGTGAGACCACGGTTGATATCAAGGTTGATAATGCTGAGAAGCCGGTTGAGTCTGCTGTTGCGTTTGAGGAGTTGACCTCTACTGAGGTTGAGTCCAATGGTGATGAGACTCCGAATAACGAGACTCCGAATAAGATTGCGGAGCACAAGGATCTCAAGGATGAGGCTCAGACTGTTGACTCTAAGGAGACTTTGGAGCCGTCTATTAAGACTGAGGCTAAGTTTGCTGAGGGTTCGACTCGTGTTGTGAATGGTGCGGTTGTTACTGACACTGTGACTTATGAGGGTCTGGTTGTTGGTAAGAAGTACCACCTGGATGCGAAGTTGATGTCTAAGGACGGTAAGACTGTTCTGGGTACTGGTGAGGCTGAGTTCACCCCTGAGTCTGCTGATGGTGAGACCACGGTTGATATCAAGGTTGATAATGCTGAGAAGCCGGTTGAGTCTGCTGTTGCGTTTGAGGAGTTGACCTCTACTGAGGTTGAGTCCAATGGTGATGAGACTCCGAATAACGAGACTCCGAATAAGATTGCGGAGCACAAGGATCTCAAGGATGAGGCTCAGACTGTTGACTCTAAGGAGACTTTGGAGCCGTCTATTAAGACTGAGGCTAAGTTTGCTGAGGGTTCGACTCGTGTTGTGAATGGTGCGGTTGTTACTGACACTGTGACTTATGAGGGTCTGGTTGTTGGTAAGAAGTACCACCTGGATGCGAAGTTGATGTCTAAGGACGGTAAGACTGTTCTGGGTACTGGTGAGGCTGAGTTCACCCCTGAGTCTGCTGATGGTGAGACCACGGTTGATATCAAGGTTGATAATGCTGAGAAGCCGGTTGAGTCTGCTGTTGCGTTTGAGGAGTTGACCTCTACTGAGGTTGAGTCCAATGGTGATGAGACTCCGAATAACGAGACTCCGAATAAGATTGCGGAGCACAAGGATCTCAAGGATGAGGCTCAGACTGTTGACTCTAAGGAGACTTTGGAGCCGTCTATTAAGACTGAGGCTAAGTTTGCTGAGGGTTCGACTCGTGTTGTGAATGGTGCGGTTGTTACTGACACTGTGACTTATGAGGGTCTGGTTGTTGGTAAGAAGTACCACCTGGATGCGAAGTTGATGTCTAAGGACGGTAAGACTGTTCTGGGTACTGGTGAGGCTGAGTTCACCCCTGAGTCTGCTGATGGTGAGACCACGGTTGATATCAAGGTTGATAATGCTGAGAAGCCGGTTGAGTCTGCTGTTGCGTTTGAGGAGTTGACCTCTACTGAGGTTGAGTCCAATGGTGATGAGACTCCGAATAACGAGACTCCGAATAAGATTGCGGAGCACAAGGATCTCAAGGATGAGGCTCAGACTGTTGACTCTAAGGAGACTTTGGAGCCGTCTATTAAGACTGAGGCTAAGTTTGCTGAGGGTTCGACTCGTGTTGTGAATGGTGCGGTTGTTACTGACACTGTGACTTATGAGGGTCTGGTTGTTGGTAAGAAGTACCACCTGGATGCGAAGTTGATGTCTAAGGACGGTAAGACTGTTCTGGGTACTGGTGAGGCTGAGTTCACCCCTGAGTCTGCTGATGGTGAGACCACGGTTGATATCAAGGTTGATAATGCTGAGAAGCCGGTTGAGTCTGCTGTTGCGTTTGAGGAGTTGACCTCTACTGAGGTTGAGTCCAATGGTGATGAGACTCCGAATAACGAGACTCCGAATAAGATTGCGGAGCACAAGGATCTCAAGGATGAGGCTCAGACTGTTGACTCTAAGGAGACTTTGGAGCCGTCTATTAAGACTGAGGCTAAGTTTGCTGAGGGTTCGACTCGTGTTGTGAATGGTGCGGTTGTTACTGACACTGTGACTTATGAGGGTCTGGTTGTTGGTAAGAAGTACCACCTGGATGCGAAGTTGATGTCTAAGGACGGTAAGACTGTTCTGGGTACTGGTGAGGCTGAGTTCACCCCTGAGTCTGCTGATGGTGAGACCACGGTTGATATCAAGGTTGATAATGCTGAGAAGCCGGTTGAGTCTGCTGTTGCGTTTGAGGAGTTGACCTCTACTGAGGTTGAGTCCAATGGTGATGAGACTCCGAATAACGAGACTCCGAATAAGATTGCGGAGCACAAGGATCTCAAGGATGAGGCTCAGACTGTTGACTCTAAGGAGACGACTGAGCCGACCAAGCCGACTGAGCCGACTGGTGAGACCACTGAGCCGACCAAGCCGACTGAGCCGACTGGTGAGACCACTGAGCCGACCAAGCCGACCAAGCCGACTGAGCCGACTGGTGAGACCACTGAGCCGACCAAGCCGACCAAGCCGACTGAGCCGACTGGTGAGACCACTGAGCCGACCAAGCCGACTAAGCCGACTAAGCCGACTGAGCCGACTGGTGAGACCACTGAGCCGACCAAGCCGACCAAGCCGACTGGTGAGACCACTGAGCCGACCAAGCCGACTAAGCCGACTGAGCCGACTGGTGAGACCACTGAGCCGACCAAGCCGACGACTGAGGAGCACAAGCCAGGTGAGCCGAAGGTTTCCACTAATGCGGACTTCGAGGGTGGCCTGCGTGAGGTTGTTGCTGGTGCCAAGGTTGTGAACCAGGTTTCTTACGAGGGTCTGGTTCCGGGTAAGGAATACGCTCTGGATGCCCAGTTGATTTCCAAGGAGGACGGCAAGACCGTTCTTGGCGAGACCAAGGGTCACAAGTTCACCCCGGAGAGCGCTAATGGCACTGAGGCTGTCACCATCGTTGTTGATGACAGTGTGACCGAGCCGGTTGAGGCTGCGGTTGCCTTCGAGACGCTGACTTCCACCCAGGTGGATAAGCATGGTGAGGACAACCCGACCGATGAGGACAACCCGAACCCGGTTGGTGAGCACAAGGACATCAATGACGATGACCAGACTGTGACTTCCGAGGATTCTGAGAAGACTCCGAAGGTTTCCACTAATGCGGACTTCGAGGGTGGCCTGCGTGAGGTTGTTGCTGGTGCCAAGGTTGTGAACCAGGTTTCTTACGAGGGTCTGGTTCCGGGTAAGGAATACGCTCTGGATGCCCAGTTGATTTCCAAGGAGGACGGCAAGACCGTTCTTGGCGAGACCAAGGGTCACAAGTTCACCCCGGAGAGCGCTAATGGCACTGAGGCTGTCACCATCGTTGTTGATGACAGTGTGACCGAGCCGGTTGAGGCTGCGGTTGCCTTCGAGACGCTGACTTCCACCCAGGTGGATAAGCATGGTGAGGACAACCCGACCGATGAGGACAACCCGAACCCGGTTGGTGAGCACAAGGACATCAATGACGATGACCAGACTGTGACTTCCGAGGATTCTGAGAAGACTCCGAAGGTTTCCACTAATGCGGACTTCGAGGGTGGCCTGCGTGAGGTTGTTGCTGGTGCCAAGGTTGTGAACCAGGTTTCTTACGAGGGTCTGGTTCCGGGTAAGGAATACGCTCTGGATGCCCAGTTGATTTCCAAGGAGGACGGCAAGACCGTTCTTGGCGAGACCAAGGGTCACAAGTTCACCCCGGAGAGCGCTAATGGCACTGAGGCTGTCACCATCGTTGTTGATGACAGTGTGACCGAGCCGGTTGAGGCTGCGGTTGCCTTCGAGACGCTGACTTCCACCCAGGTGGATAAGCATGGTGAGGACAACCCGACCGATGAGGACAACCCGAACCCGGTTGGTGAGCACAAGGACATCAATGACGATGACCAGACTGTGACTTCCGAGGATTCTGAGAAGACTCCGAAGGTTTCCACTAACGCGGACTTCGAGAAGGGTTCCCACGCAGTTGTTGCTGGTGCCAAGATCGTTGATGAGGTTTCCTACGAGGGTCTGGTTCCGGGTAAGGAATACACCCTGAAGGCTGAGCTCATTAACAAGAAGGACGGCGAGTCTGTTCTGGGCAAGGGTGAAGCTACCTTCACCCCGAAGAAGTCCAAGGGTATGGAGCCTGTCACCATCACCGTTAACGATGATGTGAAGGAGCCTGTCCAGGCTGCGGTTGCCTTCGAGGAGCTCACTTCCACTGAGGTCAACGACAAGGGTGAGGACACTCCGGATGTAACTCCGGAGAAGCCGAACCACATTGCTGAGCACAAGGACATCAACGATGAGGATCAGACCGTAATCTCCCACGAGGTTCACGATCAGGACACCCCAGGTGGCTCTTCGGATGGTTCCTCTGACGGTTCTTCACATGGTTCCTCCAAGGGCAAGACTCCGTGGTGGCTCATCCTGATTCCGGGTATCGGCCTGGGCAAGATCATCAAGGATCACCACGACCACAATGACCACGGCAACCACAACGGTGGCCACGGTGACAACACCGGTAACCACGATGGTGGCAACGGTAAGCACACCGACGGCCACAATGGCGGCAATGGTCACGAGGACAAGGGTCAGGATGTTCCTCAGGGCGGCAACTCTGACAATGGCCACGGCCGCAGCGTCGAGGTTCAGGGTCAGCAGCCTGAAGAGACTGGCAACGCACTGCCATCCAACGCCGAGCGCGTTGAGATTAAGTCCGTACCGTCCGGCGCAACCGAGCTTGAGCCGGGTATGCAGGATTACATCAAGTAGTCCATAAGCATCGGTGAGGCGGCCCGCGGGTCGCCCCACCGGGGTTGAGACTTAAACACCAAAAATCCCCTCCAGGGTGTGACTGCACACGCTGGAGGGGATTTGCATATAACCTGCACAAGGTAGACAAATCGAGGAAGTAGAGGAAGCTAGCTATGGGAAAGCATGCGCAACCACAGCAGCCGGAAGACAATGGAATGTCGCAGTATCCGGCGAGTGGGGAAGAAGGGGGCGTCGGCAAGCAGGGCATGGGCCGTGGCAAGCTGATTGCTATTATTGCGGCCATCATTGTGGTGGCATTGGTCTTGCTGCAGGTAGTGCTGTACCTGGCGCGCGATGATGAGGATGAGGCTGGCTCGGCGCCGGAGACGGTGGCCAGCGAGAGCGCGCCGGAGGAATCCGGGCCGAAGTCCGATGCCTTCGTGGATGATTCGGGCCAGCAGGAGCACGAGTATGATGCCGCGCCTGGTGAGTTCAAGGGCTTTGAGGGCATGTCCGTGGGCATCGATGGCGAGTATGCGGCCGTGGATCCCGTGCAGGTTACGGACCAGGGCGTGCTGTTGCCGCCACACGACGTCACCCGCGTGGGCTGGTACTCCGCCTCCGCAGTGCCGGGTGAGCCGGGCAATGTGGGCTCGAGTGTGATTACCGGCCACATTAACTACCAGGGCCAGGGCACTGGTTATGCGGAGAAGTTCACGAAGCTGAAGAAGGACCAGGAATTTACCGTGGTTATCGACGGCCAGGAGCGCACCTTCCGCGTGACCGAGGCGCCGTACCGCCTGCCTAAGGGTTCCGGATTCCCGGATGTGGTTAATGATAAGGAAGGCGAGAACCGCCTGGTTCTTATCACCTGCGGCGGCCAGTTCGTTGGTGGCGCGCTGGGTTATGAGGACAACATCATTACCGTGGCGGAGCCGGTAGGCGAGCCAGAGCAGCCCGCCGAGCAGCCGGCAGGGGAGGCTCCGGCTGAAGCCCCAGCCGAGGCGCCGGCTGAGGCACCTGCAGCCTAGGCTGAACCTTTTAAGGCGCCCTGTGGAATTGCCCACAGGGCGCCTTCGCCTGTCCGGCTCACCTGGCATGTAGGTGGTGGGGTTGGGACCTAAATATGAAATAATTTAGGGCAGTAAACGCCGCTGCCTGCGGCTTAGAAGGAGCATTTTCATGGATAATCCAGGCGAGATCGCCGGTCATATTGGCACGCCGCTGACCAGCAATGCCACCAAGGTATTGCTGCTGGGCTCGGGCGAGCTGGGCAAGCAGCTGGCCATGTCCTTCCAGAACCTGGGCTTGGAGGTCCACGCGGTGGACTCGTATGCGGGCGCACCGGCGCACCAGGTGGCGCAGTATAGCTACGTCGCCGATATTAAGGACACCGGGCGCATCCTGCAGCTGGCACAGGAGATTCAGCCGCACTTTGTGGTTCCAGAGGTAGAAACCGTTGCGGTAGAAGCCCTGGAGGAGATGGAAGCGCATAGCGACGCCATCGTGGTGCCTTCCGCTCGTGCCTGCGCCATGACGCAGGACCGCCAGTGCGTGCGCGAGGTGGCGGAGAATATCGGGCTGCCGGTTTCGGCATACCGCTTTGCCAGCTCTGTGGAGGAGCTGGAAGAAGCAGTCGGGGAGCTGGGCTTTCCGTGCATTATTAAGCCGGATGTGTCCACCTCCGGCAAGGGCCACATGATTGCTCGCGACGAGGAGGATGTGCGCACCGCATGGGAGACCGTGCGGCGCGTGTCCTCGGATTCGCAGCGCGTGGTGGCCGAGCGTTTCGTGGACTTCGACCTTGAGGTCACCCTGCTGGCTATCCGTTCCATCGATCCGGCCACGGGCAAGTTGGCTACGTGGTTTAGCGAGCCTATCGGTCACCGCCATGAGCGCGGTGACCTCGTGGAGGAGTGGCAGCCTACCGGCATGAGCGAAATCGCGCTGGAAAACGCACGCTCGGTGGCCGCGCGCATCTCTAATGAGTTGGGCGGGCGCGGCGTGTACTGCGTGGAGCTCTTCGTTGCAGGCGATGACGTGTACTTTTCCTCCGTGTCCCCGCGGCCCTCGGATACGGCGATGCTGACCTGCTATACGCAGCGTTTTTCCGCCTTTGACCTGCATGCGCGCGCGATTTTGGGCTACCCCATCGACGCCACCCTGGTCACCCCGGGTGCCAGCGTGGTCATCCACGCGGATGAGGAGCTGAATGAGGTTGCCTATACCGGCATCGCCGCGGCCCTCAACTACGCGGAAACGGACGTGAAGCTCTTTGGCAAGCCCGGGGCCTACAAGGGCCGTCGCATGGGCTTGGTGTCTGCCACCGCGGAAAGCGCGGAAGAGGCACGCGACCGCGCAGCACTAGCTGCGCACAAGATCGAGGTGACCTCCACGCCGGGCCTTTTGGCCCAGGGCGGTGCCCGCGGCATCGAGCCGGAGGCGGATAACGTCCCCGATATCGAGGTCGTGGAGTACGAGGGCGGCGTGGAGCTCGATCCGAAGCTTGCCTCCGGTGTGGACGACGCCGACTAGGAAGCGGGGCGCAGCATCGGCTGGTGAGGGACTCCCTCGTCGTCGAATAGCTCGCCTACCGGAGTAAAGCCAAAGCCGGCGTAATAGTCCACGAGGCCGGCCTGCGCCTCCAGGTAGAGCGGCTGGCCCGGGTGCATGCGCTCGCCTAGGTCGGCGGCCGCCTGGAACAGTTCGCGGCCGAGACCCGTGCCGCGCGCGGCGGGCGCGAGCGCGAAGCGGCCGATTTGGGCGCCGGTGGCGTCGGCAAGCGCGGCGTCAGTGGGCGCGGCCGGAAAGACGCGGGCCGTGCCCAGCAACTCATGGGAGTCCGCGTCCCAGGCCAGCAGGTGCACGGTCTGGGGATCGGCGTCGGTGGCGTCAATCTCGGCGTACGGGCAGCGCTGCTCGTGCACAAAGACGTCCACCCGCAGTTTGTAGAGCTGGTGGACGTCCAAGGCCGCCAGCTGCCCCAGGGGCGCGGCGGAAATGAAGTGCGGCACGGGTTAGGCCTGTGGGCCGGCGTGCTTGACCATCTCGTCCCACTCGACGATCTTGATGCGCTCGCGGCCGTGCGGTTCACCGGCGGCGCGCTCGGCGGCATCCAGGCGGTGCCAGCCTTCCCAGGTGGTCACGGCGATATCGCGGGAAGCCAGGAAGTCCAGGATATCCTGCGGATCGCGCTTGGTGGCCGGCTCCAAGTCGCCGGCCTTGTAATCGGCGATGAGCATGGTGGTGGTGTCCTTGGCATCGGACTTGGTATTGCCAATCAGGCCCACCGGGCCGCGCTTAATCCAGCCGGTGGTGTAGAGGCCGGGGAGCTTTTCGCCGTCGACATTGGCCAGCACGTGGCCGCCGTCGTTGGGCATGGTGGCCTGGGTCTCGTCGAAAGGCACGCCGTCGACGGACTGCGGGTGGTAGCCCACCGCGCGGTAGACGGCCTGCACCGGCCACTCGGTGAACTTGCCGGTACCGGTTACGGAGCCATCGCCATTGAGCTCGGTGCGCTCGGTCTTGATGGCGGTGACGTGGCCGTCCTCGCCCAATACCTCTACCGGGGACTCGAAGAAGTGGATGTAGAGCTTGTGCGGGGCGTCGCCCGGCTCGCGCATGGCGTAAGACTCGAGGGTCTGGCATACCAGGTCGGTGGACTTGGCGGCGCGGCGGGCCTCTTCGGAGGCGGCGTCATACTCGATGTCCTCGGGGTTGACGATGACCTCGATGGTCGGGGACTCGTCCAGCTCCTTGAGCTCCTTGGGCGTGTACTTGGCCTGCGCTGGGCCGCGGCGGCCGAAGACGTGGACCTCCTTGGCGCGGTTCTTCTTCAGTGCCTCATAAACGTTATCCGGGATCTCCGTCACGAGCAGCTCGTCCGCGGTCTTAGCCAGGATACGGGAGACGTCGAGGGAGACATTGCCCACACCAACGACGGCGACGGATTCTGCGGAGAGATCCCAATCGCGTTCGAAGTTGGGGTTGCCGTCATAAAAGCCCACGAATTCGCCGGCGCCATGGTTGCCCTTGAGATCTTCGCCCGGGATGCCCATGCGCTTATCAGCGGTAGCACCGGTGGCGAAGATGATGGCGTCATAATACTCGCGCATCTCCTCGACGGTGATGTCCTTGCCCACCTCGATATTGCCCAGGAAGCGGATCTCTTCCTTTTCCATAACGTTGTGCAGGGACTGCACGATGCCCTTAATACGCGGGTGATCCGGTGCCACGCCGTAGCGGATCAAACCGAACGGCGTCGGCATCTTTTCAAAAAGATCGATCTGCACATCGAGGTCGGATTTCACTAGAAGGTCAGAGGCGTAAATGCCTGCCGGGCCGGAGCCGACCACGGCGACGCGCACTGGGGTAGTCATGTGCTTAGGGTGTCCTTTCTTTCGTTGTGCTGCATATTCTACGCGGTCACTATGCGATAAATACCACAGCATTACTAACCCCAGTTTAGGGAGGTCACGATGGGGCATAGGAGGGGGTAAATCGCGTACAGTGGAGTAGTCACCGCGCGCTGATAACTGTGATGACTGACATGAAGTTATGAAGCGCGTTAATTGTGTTCAAGTGACCGTGAATGAAAGGTAAATTGCATGTCTGCATCGCATTCCGCAGTTATTAGCGCTATCGGCCGTGGCTTCGATGGCCTCGATGTGCCCGCCCTGGCTAAGGACTTGGGCGCGGAGCTCATCCGCCTCGAAGACTTCGATGCCACCGTCGCCGCCGTACTGGCTGAGGCTCCCGCCGCTGAGAACATCGTGGCGCAGGGCACCGGCGATATCGCCTTCGATGCTGAGGTAGCTGCTGCCCTTGGCCTGCCGCTGGCCATCATTTCCGGCGCCCCGCAGCGCACCGGCGAGCTTGCCCAGCACAATGCGGAATCCCTGGGGGCTACCGTCGCTGGCATCTTCACCGACCTGGAAGCGGTTCCGGGCGCACTTGCTGCGCTTGGCGACGTCTCCCCGGTCATGTCCGCAGACCTCTTCCAGAAGCAGCTCATTGACCAGGCCCGTGCCGCCGGTTCGCACATCGTTCTGCCAGAGGGCGACGATGACCGCATCCTCGAGGCCGCCCACGTGGTACTGCGCGATAAGGTTGCCAAGCTGACCATCCTGGGCAACGAGGACGATATCAAAGCCCGCGCCGAGGAGCTCAAGCTCGACCTGGCTGGTGCCGAGATCATCAACCACCTCGAGTCCCCACTGGCAGAGGAATTCGCCGCCGACTTTGCCGAGCTGCGCAAGAAGAAGGGCGTTACCCTCGAGCAGGCTCGCGAGACGATGAAGGACATCTCCTACTTCGCCACCATGATGGTGCACAAGGGCTTGGCCGATGGCATGGTCTCCGGCGCTGCTCACACCACCGCCCACACCATTAAGCCTTCCTTCCAGATCATCAAGACCAAGCCGAACGCTTCCGTGGTCTCCTCCATCTTCCTGATGGTCATGCGCGGCCGCCTGTGGGCCTTCGGTGACTGCGCCGTCAACCCGAACCCTACTGCCGAGCAGTTAGGCGAGATCGCCATCGTTTCCGCACAGACCGCCTCCCAGTTCGGCATCGACCCACGCGTGGCCATGCTGTCCTACTCCTCCGGCACTTCCGGCTCCGGCCCGGACGTTGACCGTGCAGTGGCCGCCGTCGAAGCAGCCAAGAAGCTGGATTCTTCCGTCAAGGTGGATGGCCCGCTGCAGTTCGATGCCGCCTGCGACCCGGGAGTAGCGGCTAAGAAGATGCCGAATTCCGAGGTGGCCGGTCAGGCAAACGTCTTCGTCTTCCCGGACTTGGAGGCCGGCAATATTGGCTACAAGACGGCACAGCGCACCGGCGGCGCGCTCGCCGTGGGCCCGATCTTGCAGGGCCTGAACAAGCCGGTTAACGATCTGTCGCGTGGCGCGACCGTTCCGGACATCATCAACACCGTTGCAATCACCGCTATTCAGGCTGGAGAGAAATAAATGTCATACGTTCTGGTCCTTAACTCAGGTTCTTCCTCCGTTAAATTCCAGCTGGTCGATCCCGAGTCCAGCGCCACGGATACCCCGCTGGTCTCTGGCCTGGTCGAGCAGGTTGGCGAGCCCCTCGGTGCCGTCACCGTCAAGACCGGTGGTGAGAAGTACAAGGAAGAGCTGGAAATCCCTACTCACTCCTTCGGCCTTGAGCGCGCTTTTGCCATCATGAGCGAGCACAACGTTGGCCCGACCGACGTGGATGTTATCGCCGTTGGTCACCGTGTTGTTCACGGCGGCCGCCTCTTCTCCGAGCCGCAGCTCATCGTGGACCAGATTGAGTCCATGATTGAGGACCTCATCCCGCTGGCTCCGCTGCACAACCCGGCCAACCTGGACGGCATCCGGGTGGCCCGCAAGATGCTGCCGGATATTCCGCACGTAGCCGTCTTCGATACCGCGTTCTTTAACACCCTGCCGCCGGCAGCTGCGCTGTATGCCATCAATAATGAAGTGGCATCCAAGTACGATATCCGTCGCTACGGCTTCCACGGCACCTCTCACGAGTTCGTCTCCCAGCAGGTACCAGCCCTCTTGGGCCGCGACCCGATGCACACCCACCAGATCACTCTTCACCTGGGCAACGGTGCTTCTGCTGCAGCCATCCGCAATGGCCGCGCCATCGATACCTCGATGGGCCTGACCCCGCTGGCTGGTCTGGCTATGGGTACCCGTTCCGGTGACATTGACCCGGGCATCATCTTCCACCTCGTCCGCCAGGCGGGCATGAGCGTGGATGAGATTGACAACCTGCTCAACAAGCAGTCCGGTGTCAAGGGCATCTCTGGCGTTAACGACTTCCGTACGCTGCGCGAGCGCATCGACAACGAGGACCAGGACGCTTGGCTGGCTTATAACATCTACATCCACCAGCTGCGCCGCTTCATCGGTTCCTACATGATTGCCCTGGGCCGCGTGGACGCCATCACCTTTACCGCCGGTGTGGGCGAGAACGATACCGAGGTTCGTCAGGATTCCCTGTACAACCTGGATATGTACGGCATCCACTTTGATAAGGAGCGCAACCTGGTCCGTTCCGATCAGCCGCGCATGATCTCCACCGAGGATTCCCCGGTCAAGGTCTTCGTTGTTCCGACCAACGAGGAGCTGGCTATCGCTCAGAAGTCCGCCGAAATCGCCGCAATGGCGCGTGAGGCTGGCCTCTACAAGTAAAGGCTCTTACGTCCAGTTAGAAGCTGGAATGTGAACGAGAGGCGTGCGATCCGCAAGGGATCGCGCGCCTCTTTTGATCTCTGAACCTATTACAGCAAGCGTTTCGTTTATTGCGTTTATTCTGTAGGGTCAAGGGTATGAAGGACTTACAAAATGGCGGGACAACTCGGGATACTAGCCCAGCAGAAGAGGCTCTATTAAGGCTCAATTCTGTGTTGGAGGCAGAAGATTCACCGGCACCAGTGGATATATTCGTGCAAGGAACCGAGCAAATAATCGCAATTCCGCGAGAGATCGCCGAAACCCTGCAGAAGGTTCTCGCCATCGAAGCAGCTGGGAAATCGGTCCGCGTAGTGCCCGAGGAATCCGAATTCACCACGCAACAGGCAGCAGACTTTCTCAATGTTTCGCGGCCACACGTTGTAAAGCTCATTGATGAAGGGATCCTTCCCGGCTACAAAGTTGGTTCCCATCGGCGTGTGAGTCTTGCGGATCTGCAGAAATACAAGAATGAAAGAGATGCCCGTCAGCGCCGTGCCGTAGCTGAATTGACGGCCTTATCGGAGGACCTGGAGCTCTATTAGTGGGGCGGCTGTACGAGCCTGTGTAGCGATTAGAAAGTAGTGACGGGGCGGACCTGGTTGGCTAGGTCAACGAGTGCGTAGCGGTGGCGGCTAAACGGTGCTTGGCGCGCGAGGGCGCGGAGTGTCTCGGAGAGACCGGTGCGCAGCCCGCGCTGGGTGAAGGAATATTCGAAGAGGTCGTTTGGGGAGGCGGCGCGCGAGAGATCGGCATTGCGCAGGAAATTCAGGCCGGCAGAGATGACGGCGATCTTGATCTGGAGGAAGCGCGGCTCGTTGGTGGGGACCTCTTCGAGGCGTCGGGCGGCGCGGCGGATGCGGGACTCGGAAAGATCGTGGACGATGAGCTGGAGGATCGTCGTCAAGCGGGCCATGCGATAGTGGCGCGAGGCATTGGGGACCTTGTCGAGGACCACGACGGCTACCTCCACCTGGCCCTCGGAACGCAGCTGGCGGGCGAGGCCAAAGGAGGAGGAAACGGTGGTGGGGTTGGTGGACCACACAATGCCGTAAAGGCGCATGGAGTTAAAGCGCAGCGCGGCCGGGTCCTGGGTGACGTGGTTCCAGATTTCCGGCTGGCCCTCAAAGGCGGAGTTAGGGAGATCGGCCAGCGTGGAATGCATATTGGAGCAGGCGCGGGCCACGGTGGGGTCAATAAGCGCGGTATCGCTATAGTCCAGCTGCTGCAGGATGAGTTCATTGATGGCGGCGATGGCGAGTTTGGGTGCCGCCTCGCCCGGCAGAAGATCGAGGACGGTGGAGAAGTATTTCTGGGCGTCGCGGTAGTCGTCGTGAAGCAGCTCGGTAATGCCGGCGTACCACTGGAAGCGCCAGTCGCGGCCGAGGCGGTCCTCGATGGAGCTCAGCCACTGGCGGGCTTGGCCGGTATAGCCTAGGTCGATCATGGAGCGCACCACGCCCAGCGGGATTTCGGCCGAGTGCTCGTACTCGGGGGTCTGCATGGCCTGGCGGAGGGTCTCCAGGGCTTCCTGTGGCTCCGCATAGGAAGCGCCCTGCAGCAGGCCGGCGCCCACGTCATCGCCGGTCCAGCAGCGGGGTAGGCAGGGCGGAGACGACCTCGGGGGCGGTGATCTGGACGGTGCGATCGATGCCGTCGATAAGCTGATCCGTGCGGAAAACCAGGTGCTTGGTGCCAAAAGTGGTACGTTGCGGCGAGAACAGCGAATGCTGAGAGGGGTACTGCAGGCCGTCGCGGATGGCAATGACCTCGCGCAGCACGCCGTAGAGCTGGGTGCGCAGCTCCTTGATGGAGGTAAAGCGGCGCTCCGGATCCGGGTCGGTGGCTCGCTGCAGAAGGCGGTAGAGCGACAGGAAGCGGCGTAGCTCCGGCTCCTCGGTCGGGGTGGGGATGCCCGGCAGATAGACGCCGTCCTCGGTGGGCAGCTTGAGGCAGAGCGAAGCCAGGGTGCGGCCGATGGTGTAAATATCGCTGGCGATGGAAGGGCCCTCGGTGGCCACTTCCGGGGCCTGGTAGCCCTTGGTGCCGTAGATATAGCCAAACGCGCCAATGCCGGAGACCGCGCCTAGGTCAATGAGCTTGACCTGGTCCTCGGTGACGATGATGTTATCCGGCTTTAAGTCGTTATAGACCACCCCGCGCGAATGCAGGTACTCCAGGGCCGGCAGGATTTCTAGGATATAGGCGATGGCGATATCGACCGGCAGGAGCTTATCCGGCTGCTTTTTGCGCCTGCTTCTTAGCGACGGCCCGCCGACATACTCCATGACAATAAAGCCGCCGGGCACCCGAGCGTCATCGATGAAATTGAAAATCTTGACGATGCCAGGGTGGGTAATATCGGCGAGAAATTCGCGTTCTGCCACCGCAGCGGCGGTTTCATCGGCCGATTTTTGGGCCTGCATACCTTTGAGAACCACCACTCTTCCGGAGACAAAGTGATCATTGGCCAGGTAAATCCAGCCCATGCCGCCGTGGGCGATAACGCCCAAGATTTCGTACTGGCCGGCCACCATGTCACCGGGCTGTAGCTGTGGCGGCGGAATCTTCTTGCCGGAGGATTCCTCGGTGGGGTCAATGAGGGCATCGGTCGGCTCGGCCGGGGTGATAAACGGCAGGCGCACCATGCCATCGGCCACGCGGCGCTCGGAGCGGTGGGTGCCGCGGCGCTCGCGGAAGGTGTCGAGCGCGCGGCGGCGCGAGCGTTGCGAGGAGTCCTCTTGGGATTTTTGGGCGCGCTGCTGTTCGCGTTGGGCGCGGATATTGTCTAGGTCTGCTAACAGGGTGGAAATGTGGTCTGGGTCGATGGAACCATCGGCGTCTTCGTCTTCGTCCGCGAAGGGATCGAAGGCAACCGCGGAGGTACCGGCGTCATCGCCGGGCTCATTCTCGTCCGCAAAGGGGGCAAAGGCCACGGCCGCGGTGCCCTCGTCATCCTCGTCTGCAAAGGGGTCGAAAGCAACGGCGGCGGTGGCGGGGCCGTCGTCCAAGGGGGCATCGTCCAGCGCATCCGGCTCCTGCGCGGAATTGGCGGCATTGGTGGGCTGGCGGAAGGAGCGCTGGGTATCGAGGTTCTCCGGCTCGATGTACTCGAGCTCGTCATCGCTGAAATTCGGGTTATGGCTCATGGCTTAGCGTCCTCCTCGATGTACTTTCCGGCCGGCAGGGTGGGCTCTTCCAGGTAGGCGCCGAGCCACTCCTCAAAAATGGAAGACCAAGTGCCGTCGCGGCGGATGCGCTCGAGCGTGGAATTTACTTGGCGCAGCAGCGGGCGGGTGTCATGCTGCTTGCTGGGGCGGCGCACGGCCACGCCGTAATTCTCGGTCTCTAGCGGCTCGCCCACGATGGAGGTATAGGAGTCTTGGGCGGCCATGCCGGAGAGCAAGGCATCATCGACGACGATGCCATCGGCCTGGTTAAGCTGCAGGGCCATCAGGCAATCGCCCCAGGAACGGGTAACCAAGATATCGGACTTGGGGGCGTGTTCGCGGATGGTTTCCAGTGCGGTGGACGCGCCCACACCGCATAGGGTCTTGCCGGCGGCGTCCTTGACGGACTTCATGCCGGAATTGGTGAGCACCAGCATGCGGGTTTGGGTGTTCATATAGGGAATGGAAAAGGCCACGTCGCGCTCGCGCTCCGGGCTGATGGTCATGGTGCGCACGATCATGTCCACCGCGCCGGTATTGAGGGCATTAACGCGGTCGGAGGATTCTATGAAGCGGAAGTCCACCTTATTGGGATCGCCAAAGATATCGCGGGCAATCTCGCGGGCGATATCCACCTCGAAGCCGCGCACGTCACCGGTGGCGGCATCGCGGTAGCTCATCAAGTTATTGGAACGGTCCACGCCCACGATGAGACGGCCGCGCTTGACGATGTCCGGCACCCGCTCCTTCGCCTTCTTATCATCCGGGCGGTAGCTGCCCCTGATTTCCTCATCAGAGGAACGGTGAGCTGCGGTAGATCCGGCCTTTTCAATTTCCGCTCCTTCCGGCAGCGGCGGGCCCGGCTGTGAATCGAGGGCCTGCTCGGCGGGCGCCTCCAGCGGCGGGGTGGAGCGAACATCGCAAGAGGCTAGCGGTAGCGCGGCGCAGGCGTAGACAAGCGTGGCGAGGGCAAGGCGTGTGCGGCGCATTAGAGGTACTCCTGCAGTCGGGGACGGATGCCCAGCCACACGGCAATAATGGCGCACAAGGTCAGCAGGAACACGGCCGAGGACACCGCTGTCATGGCGGTCAGGCCGCGCTCCAAGTAGCTGCGCATGGCGATGCGCGCCTGACCGATGAGATCCGAAAGCTCCGCGTCGAGCTCATCAAAGGAACGCGCCGCGGTCATCTCGCCATTCCTGGGTTCGGTGGCCGTGGCCTGGTAGATGGCCTCGTCATAGTCGCCGTCCTTGAGCGCACCCATGAGTTTGTCGTGGGTACCGCGCCACTGCTCGGTGGCCGCCCGGGCGCTGTGAATGAGTTCTGGATCGGTGACCTCCACGTCCTCATCATTGAGCGCTTGCTCATAATCCTCGAGGGCCCCTTCGATGGAGTTGATGGAGCTGGAAAAGCGCACCATCGAATCCTCCTCGGAGGAGCGCAGCACCAACGCCAGGGTTTCGGAGGTGCGCGCCTGCTGCGCCTCAATCCGCGAGGCCGTGAGCGAATCCCACGGGCGCGAGGCCGTTTCAAAGCCCTGGTGGCCGGTGGACCAGGTGGCGAGGTTGGATAGCGCCACCCAGGAGATGGCCAAGAAAAGCAGCACGCTGGCAGTTAAGAAGCCGCGGTTGAAACGCCGGCGGGTCTGGCGCCATAGCCACCATTGGGCCACGGCGAGGAAAAAGAGCGCCGCCAAGAGGCCGGAAAGCGGCACCCATTGCGGCGAGGTGAGCTCTTGCTGCTGCTGGTTTACCTTGGCGGTGGTCAGCTGGAACAGCTCGGAGGCGGCCGGCAGGATACGCTCGCGCATGAGCGCCGAGGCATTGGACATATAGGAATTGGCCACCGCATTGCCCGCCCGGTGGTTGGAACGGGCCTTTTCCACCATCGCGGTATAAACGGGCAGCTCGCGTTGGATAAAGGTCACCAGCTCGCGCACCCGGCCGTCCTCTTTAGTGGTACCCAGCACGGATTCGGTAGCCGCTACGGAAGCGGCATCGATGGCCTCGTTATAACTATCGCGGTTTTCCTCCGATTCCACGCCCGCCTGCACGAAGCCGGTGGTGGCCACGGTATCGGCCACCGAGAGCGAACTATAAAGGTGGTGCGCCGCGTTCGACATCGGCTCAGTGGTGCTCAGCAGCTCGTCCAAGTCGGAGTGGCGGGCGGCGGAAGACTGGGACATCGATAAGCCCGCGGCGCCCAGGGCTACGGTGAGAATGAGCGTGACCGTAAAAAGCTTGCCTGGGGTGGTGGAGGCGAAGTAGTAGAAGCGGCGCAGCAGGCGCGCCGGGCCCGCGAACCATTCCATGGCGCGGCTGCTGAGCCCGCTGAAGGCCGGGCCGGTGGGCGCGGTGACCTCATCGAGCCAGTGATCGCTCGGGTGAGCGTGCTCGTCATGCACGCTTTCTGCCCGGACTGCCTGCTCGGTCATTCACTCAGAATAGCGCCCGCAGTGTGCTGGGCGCCACCATATACCCGCGTGTGTGGCTAGGATAGGCAGCATGCATAACCCTCACAGTGGAGACGGCTGGGCGGCAGGCCCCGGCGGCATTCGCGTCTGGGGAAAATTTGGTGCCGCCGGCCTCTTCCTCGTCGCCGGGCGCAAGGTGCTCCTCCAGCACCGCGCCGCGTGGACCAATCACGGCGATACCTGGGGGATTCCGGGTGGCGCCCGCGACTTTACGGAGACGCCCACCCAGGCCGCGCTGCGTGAAACCCATGAAGAATGCGCGATTGCACCCCAGGACGTGGAGGTGCTCGATGCGCGGGTAACGGCCGGGCCCTATCCCGCAGCGGGGGATCTGCCGGGGGAGTGGACCGTACACCACCGTTCTAGCGCGCACGCGCACCGGCGCACCGCTTCCTACTACAGCTAATGAAGAGTCCTATGAGCTGCGCTGGGTGCCTTTTGAGGAGGTAGAAAGCCTTCCCCTTCTGGCCGCCTTCCGCCACGCCTTTCCCACCCTGCGGGAGAGCGTGGAGGCATTAAACAGGTAAAGTTGCCGGATTTATGGCACGCTAGTGCCATGATCGAAGTAGAAGGACTGACTAAACAATATAAGTCTGTCCGCGCCGTTGACGATCTCACCTTTCAGGTAAAACCCGGCATGGTCACCGGGTTCCTGGGCCCCAATGGCGCGGGCAAATCCACCACCATGCGCATGATCCTGGGCTTGGACACGCCCACGGCCGGCAGGACGCGCATCAACGGCAAGCACTACCACGAGCTGAAGTATCCCCTGCGTGAGGTAGGCGCCTTGCTCGATGCCAAAGCGGTGCACCGCAACCGCAGCGCCGCCAACCACCTGAAATGGATTGCACAGTCCAACGGCATTTCTACTTCCCGCGTTGATGAGGTCTTGGGGCTGGTAGGGCTTTCCGACGTCGCCGGTAAGAAGGTCGGCGGCTTCTCCCTCGGCATGGGCCAGCGCCTGGGCTTAGCCGGCGCGCTGCTCGGAGACCCGGGCATCCTCATCCTGGACGAGCCGGTCAACGGCCTCGACCCGGAGGGCATCCGCTGGGTTCGCCAGCTCGTGCGCGCCCTAGCCGATGAAGGCCGCACCATTTTGATTTCCTCCCACCTGCTCTCGGAGATGTCTCAGACCGCCGATCACCTCGTGGTCATTGGTAAGGGCCGCCTGGTGGCGGACCAGCCCACCTATGACTTTGTGAAGGACCACTCGCAGTCCTCCGTGCTGGTGCGTTCCGACCATCTCGATGCCTTTAGCTCCGCGCTGCGTGCCGAGGGCATTGCCTTTACCGAGTCCACCGACGAGGAAGGCCGCCCCCGCCTGGTGATTTCCAACCAGACCACCGACTTCGTGGGCCAGCTGGCCTACTCCACCGGGGTGCCGCTTAATGAGCTCAGCCTCAAGCGCGCCTCCTTGGAGGACGCTTTTATGGAGCTTACTGGCGACGCCGTCCAGTACCACGGCTCCACCGGCGCCCCCAACCCGGGCATCGCTGGCACCGCTGGCGCCGCCACTCCGTTCGCTCGACCCACCCAGCAGGAGGTTTAATTCGCCATGCTGAATACCTTGAAGTCCGAATCGGACCAAGCTGCACACCACCCGCTCCTTCTGGTGGACCACCTTCATCTTCCTTTTCTTTGCCTGGGGTTGGGCCATCCTCAATGCTCGCTTGACTAAGCCGGCAGAAACCCCTGAAGAGGCAGCGATGGGCATGGGAGTTATCACCTCGGATGGCGCGGTGTCCTTCCTATTGTTCCTTGGCCTGCCCGTGCTCATGATCCAGGCCATCATGATCGTGACCACCGAGTACCGCTATGGCACGCAGACCATTACGTTTATGGCTACCCCGCGCCGCTGGTCGGTGGCCTTGGTCAAGCTGCTCATGTACGCGGTTATCGCGGCCGCGCTGACCTTTATCGCCGTGGCGGGCGCCTACCTGCTTACCGAGCTTTTTGCCCACGATGAGGTAGCCGCGCAATTCCACCCTTGGGATGACGAGATGGGCCAAAAGCAGCTGTGGAAGTACCCGCTGGCTGCCGCGCTGCTCGTCCTTTTCGCGCAAGGCCTAGGACTGCTGCTGCGCTCGACGGCTGGTGCCGTGGCTATCGGCCTTATCCTCTTCCTTGGCGTGGACAATCTTGTAGCCACCATCCCCAAGGTCGGCAGCAAGCTGGCGAACTTCATGCCGTTTAAGTCTTTCCAGTCCTGGCTGCTGGAGATGGAACCTGTTGATGCTCCGTGGAAGGAAAACTGGGGATTTTGCCTGGTATTTGTTGCCTGGGCCGTTATCCTGTGGGGCCTCGGTGTCCTCTTGTTGCAAAAGCGCGACGCCTAAGCGGCTCTAACGCACAGCACCGCCCCGGATGGCAGCTCATGGGCTGCCTGCCGGGGCGGTTACTTGTCTCCGCAACAGCTTTCCTTTGAGGCTGGTGGCTAAGCCTAGAAGTTTGTCTGGATTATCTGCGGGACGTTGTTAAGAAAGTGCCCTCTGTGCTGCGCGCACGAGTCGGGCGAGCGTGGCGGCGTCTAGCGCGTACTCGTAGTCTCCACCGCCCCCGTGGGCTTCGATGAACAAGGCGCACAGGTGCGTGTCCTGGGCTTCATGAACAATGTCCGTCACCGCTTCACCCACCAAAGCGCATCGTTGACATGCAATGTGTACACTGCCCAGCCTGAATGTGCAGTGTAAATGTTTAGATTAGAGTTATATGTACCCCTCATATAGGTTATTTTGAATACCTTTCGCGAGACGCGAAAATCGAGTCTGCGCATGTGCTCATCTGGCGTTTTAACGAATTATTTAGTTTTTAGATAAGGTTTCAAAACACACATCTATGGACTGTGTGCAACCGTAGCGATACCCTAACTCAGGCTGTCAATTATCTGGTGTTCAGCTGTTTTTAAATGCGGTGGTGTGAAAGGGCTACGGATGAAATTCGCTAAGAAGCTGACTGCAACTATTGCGGTATGTGCAAGTGTTACTTTTGCTGGTGCTGGTGTTTCAAGTGCCAAGGTTTTTTCACGGTCATTGGATTGGTGGTCGTATTGAAGAGGCGTATCACCGGCTTGGTGGGTGGAAGACTTTTGGTGACGCTACAACTGATGAGCGTGTAGCTAAAAATAATGGTCGGTTCCAGGTGTTTGCTAAGGATGCCTCCATTTACTGGCATGCCGGTGTTGATAATGGAATTGCTCACCAGGTGGGTGGGCGTATTCGCAATAAGTGGGGAGATTTTGGCTGGGAAGGCGCGGCCTTGGGATATCCCATTACTGATGAGTTGAAGACCCCTGATGGTAAGGGGCGGTTTAACCATTTCCAGGGCGGGTCTATCTACTGGTCGCCAGAGACTGATGCTCATCAAGTGTGGGGAGGAATTCGCGATAAATGGGCTCAGCAAGGCTGGGAGACCGGTGAGCTAGGATACCCAACCACTGATGAGTTGCTTACCCCAGAAAAGACTGGGCGCTACAACCATTTTCAAGGCGGATCTATCTACTGGTCACAAGCTGGCGGGGTCCGATAGTATTTCTGGCCCCATTCGGGATTTTTGGGGAAGTCAGGGATGGGAGCGTAGCTCTTTGAAGTTTCCCACATCGGAAAAATACGCTGCAGGCGGAGGCATAAAGCAGGATTTCCAGGGCGGATCTATTCAGTATTTTGAACCTACTGGCAAGGCCCTGGAGGCTTATGACAATCAGAATATTTCGAGTTACCGTCAGATTTATCCACTGTTTAACACCACCGACTTCAAGCGGTGGCATGCAGCCGGGGTTTATCGTGAAGTTATCCAAAACATGGATAAGTACTTTCCTCTCTCAGGGTGCCCTGACGAAATTACCGAGGGCTCCGTATGCACTTTTACAGGTGTGGGCGGAGCTAAAAGCAAAGTAACCGTAGAGCGTATCTCTGATGAAGGGTTTTCACTGGTTACTGCTAGTGATCATCCTGAAGGCGGCGGCAGATCACTAAACATCCGATTCGATGAAGTAGCTTCCCCCAATGCAGATGATGACGATGTTGTCTTCGACAACGACAGCGTAGAAAATTCCTACACCGGCTCTGACAAAACATGGGTTCGCCTCGTAGTCGAATCCTTTGGCCCGACACAGACCTCAAAGGTTCAAGGTCCTTTTAGCTCCGATCACATTGGTTCACAGGTATGGAGCAAGTTTGCCGGAACTGTGCGTTCAACCATTAATTCCTCTTCGACGACGTATATCCCGTTGTCGAAGTAACCACGGTGTTCAACTGCGTACCTAGATTCAAGGAGCCTATTGTGAATTCTTTTGTCCAACGCTTATCTATCGGAGTACTTACCTGCATAGTTTCTGCTGGTCTTGCTACCTCTCCCGCACTAGCGGAAACGCCTGTGAACACCACAGCAGGCGACGGTGGTCTCGTTCAAAAAGACTGTGCTACTGGGGCGGAGTACGTGCGTATTGATTCTTCAGAGCTGGAAAATTCTAAAGCGTGCTTTTTCCTTACAAAGCCCACAGGCTGGGTGGCCGTGAACATTACGGGATCGTATGGAGTTGTCAATCGCTTAAAAGTACCGGTTTCAGTGGCCTTTAAGTTGCCTGATGGTGATGTGTACTGGCAGCGAGTAGTGGAACCAGGAAAAATCCAAAGCATCGACGTTGGCAATAATCGTTCTACCGTTGTTGAAATGCAGGTCACCCCGGTAGCGACCTCAACCGGTGCTGGCACTGGCGACCTTAGCGTGGATACAGCCAACCCACACGTGATCAGTATGCGTTCTGCTGGCCGATATGCCGGCGGAAAAATACTGCGATTGTCTTGGGCCGGAGTAGAACTATCAAGCATAGATAGAAACTCAGGCTTTAATGATCGCCTCGACGCGTCTTTTAAAGTAGTCCCAGCCCGCGATGGTTCTCAGTGCCTGTCCTTGGAAGCAGCCGCATATCCAGGCGTCTTCTTGACCATGCACTCTAACGGATCGGTAGCTGTTCAAAGCAACCCGAACGCCAAAGGTGCAACGTGGTGTCCTGCAAGTGTGGCAGAAACTCCCACAGGAACTCGCCTTGCTTCGGCACTAAATCAAAATCGTGTTCTCACAGCAAGTGGGACGCAAAAGGTTGCGACCACCACTTCTCGCACGAGTGAATCGGTGTGGTTTATCGACCAGGGCCTTGCCCTACCCGGGAAGTAAACACAAAACATGTAATAAAAGGGCCGCCACTGTGTATGCCTTTTCAGGCTGCTTTCGCTGTAACGCATAGCGCCCAATTAACCCATACCTTTAGATAAGAAAGTCCGCACATGCGCTACAAGCATCATCACCCTGCGAAGACAGTGACACATTGCGCTCGAAAAATCATGTCCGTTATCACCGCTGCTGCAGTAGGGCTTAGCCTTTCGTCAGCGCATGCGCTTGCCCAAGTAGATCAACGCGACCTGGGTGCTGAGATTGCTGATGAACAGCAAGCGCGAAACTATGCCATTGAAATGGTGAGCACCAACTTCCCTGCCTCGCAGGCAGCTGCTGAAGAAGTACTTCGAGGCGGGCAAGAAGAATTATCTGCTTATGCGAAATCAGGCATGGATGAGGCCCGCACTCAAGACCTTCGCCAAATAGTGGTGACAATCTCTTCACTATCTGAAGAAAACGTTCAAAACGCAGCCAAACAGGCACTTGATGCAGGTGATATCGACAGTCTTAGCAACTTTATCGATACTGGGTGGCAAACAGCCCAAACCGAAGATGATCGTGCCACCGCGTGGAAAGCGACCCAAGCGCCAGAAGGAAGTGTCCTTAAATCAGCAGCCGAAAAGGCACTATCTACAGACACTGAAGAAGCCCTAAGCGAGTTTGCAGCAACAGGTGCAGATAAAGCTCGCTGGGATGATAAACGACGCGAAGTCTACGAACTTTCCCGATCCCCACTCCCATCAGTTGCTGCAGGCGCTTCAGAAGCACTGATGACAGATACAGATACAGCAATTGAGTCGTATCTTCGCTATGGGCAGTTTGTTGATGCGGCCCAAGACTCAGAGAAGATGAGTATTACCGAACTGGTCGATACCGCTATCGAAGAGTCCGATAAAGCCCAGCGTGCCGCAAGCTTCGCTGCAACAAACGCTGACCAAGCCAGACGGGCAACAGAGGCATCTCGACAGGCTACTCAAAAAGCAAAAGATGAGGCACTAGCCGCCGATGCAGCACAAGTAAGGGCAGGCAATGCCGCAGCGTCGGCAGGAAAGCTTGCTAACCAGTCTGCCCAAGTAGCCGATAACGCAGTGGCTGCAGCAGCAGAAGCACGACAAGCCTTAGCCCAAACTGCCGATGCTCTAGCTCGTGCAGCCTCTGCTGCTTCTCGGGCACGGATTGCAGCCCAAGAAGCAGCATCCCGTGCTTCTGCGGCAGGCTATGACGCCTCCATGGCATCTCAAGCGCGCCAAGCAGCCGAACAAGCTCGTGATGCTGCACGGGCTGCTGACAAAGCCGCGCAATCTTTTGTCCACGCAGACGCCGCCGCCGGCTTTGCCCGCACCGCCAGCGGCGCCGCAGCCAGCGCTGCAAACAATGCAGATGCGGCAGCAGCCGCTGCATCCGAAGCAGCAGCCGCCGCAGGAGCCGGTGACCAAGCCGCAGCAGAAGCACGAGCAGGTGCCGCACGAGCACGCGCAGCAGCCTCTCGAGCACGCGCAGCCTCTAACGAAGTCGACGGAATCGTCAACCAGATCACCGAACTAGTACAAAAAGCCCGTACAGCAGCTCGACAAGCCGCCGACCACGCAAACAAAAGCGCCCAAGCCGCAGAAGACGCAGCACGAGAAGCCGGCAATGCCTCTGCCGCCGCACAAAGAGCCGGCGCTAATGCCCAATCAGCCCAAGAATCAGCGATAAAATCCATCGAGGCCATCAACCTTGCCAATGACATCGCCAAACTTTCTCAAGAAGCTGCCACCCAGCGCCAAGAACAAGAAGCCCAATACCTCAAAGACCAAGCAGTATATGCACGTGAACTCGAAGATGCACAAGATAAGGTAGTCCACGATAACAAGGAAGAAAAACAACGCCTGCAAGCAGATCTGACAGAACTTGCCTCTCTAGCGCAAGTTCCTGAGGAGAGTATCGACACTGCAAAAGTCCAGCAACTTACAGTCTCTGCTTTACAAGTAGGCGATTCCATGGTTCAGGGCGGCGCTCAAGTCGCACTCCAAACCGGATCTCACGAAGATCTTCTGGCCTTCGTGAAGTCTTTCGACTCCCTCAAATACCAAGACAATGTCACCAAGGCCCAATTCTTGTGGCAGGCAGATCCCAACCCAGAAATCCGCAAAGCTGCCGACGAGCATATCGAAGACCCTCCAGCAGAGTTAGACACGTTCCTTAACGAGACTGTTCACACTATGAAAGTCCCGGAACTAACTCGACAAGCTTGGCAGCTTCGCGACGCCGGCGGCAATACCGTTAAGGAAAAAGCTGACGCAGCCATTTCTTCTGGAACCTACGATGACCTTGCCGATTTTGTCGTTGAAGGCGGCTTTGAAAAAGCTCGATATGAAGACCAACAACGCCAAGCCTACGAACTCGCAAGAACCGGCGGACCCGAACTTAAAGCTTCTGCAGAAGCAGCCGTGCTCGGCGACCGAGCCATGCTCAACGAGTTTGTCTCTGTTGAAGCTTTTCGAAAGTCTGGCGATGATGCCGAGCGCACAGTTTACAACGACAGTATCGACGCTCTACTTCAACAGGGTTTTTCCGCAGCACAAAAAGCATCCGAAAACGCCGCTAAAGCCCAGCAGTCCTACTACGCCGCCTATGGCGATTCTGTAAAAGCAAGAGACTACGCCAATCAAGCTTCGCAGTGGGCAGGAAAGGCAGCTCAATCTGCCCGAATCGCACAAGACCATGTGCGCAACGCAGAAAACTCCCTACGCTTTGCTCTAGCCCAGAAAGAGCGAGCTCATGCTGCCGCCAACCAAGCGGAAGCCGATGCACGACAAGCTGGCGCTAATGCCGATGCAGCTACCAGCTATGCTTTACAAGCACACCAATCAGCAAGTGATGCCGCAAGTTCTGCTGCAACCGCACGCCAATCAGCCAATCAAGCCGGCTACGACGCTCAGCGTGCAGGCCAAGCAGCTCAAGAAGCCTACGACGCAGCAATCCAAAAGCAACTCGCAGAAGAAGCAGAACTACAAGAAGCCTCCATGGCTGGAGCAGGTGACAACGCACCGACAAGCGTTCTTGATGCCATTAAAGAAACCATCGGCAAAGAAGCACTAAACATCTTGCTTGACTTTATAGGCGTTACCGACGTAATCAATTGCTTCAAGGGAGAAATCTCAAGCTGCCTCTGGACTGCATTAAGCTTCATTCCAGGCGGGGCCATTGTTAAGTTCGGCAAAGGGTTAAAGGCAGCATCGGCTATCCGGAAACTCTTAGCCAAGCTCCCAGATGTCAAAAAACTCCTAAGCGTACGCAAGCAACAAAAAGCAGACCGCCTTATCGCTGGTCTGAGTAAACCAGGAAAATGCGGGATCGCACTAGCAGCATCTCGCCAACAACCGACGTATTCCTTCGCCATACACAGGCCAACACACAACAAGACTAAAGCACATATTCAGCCTGCTATCTCGCGCTGCGGCGGATATCCCAGGACATTTACTGTCCATCAGCTCGATATCCACACGTTAACCCCAGATGAACTTAACGTGTTCATGAAATGGGACAGGACAACACCGCTAAGCGATATTAAAGCTTCCGAAATCATGGCCTTTGGGTACAAGACCAAGGAGACGCAAGTCATTGCGGCAATTTCGAGCCTCCAAGATAAGGTTGCAAATTCAGTAATTCAAGTCCCAGTAACTCAACCGCATATCCTAAATAAAATTGGTTTGCGGAATGCTCCTAAACCATTGGATCTGCATAAGCGAACAGTTGGGAAAACCTCCGCGCAAAACCAGTTTGCCCAGATGCAAGCATTATTCGCACAGAAGCGAGGCGCATCGGCTGCACGATTAAATCAGCGTGATGTTGATTTTGTCTACGATGAAAAACTTGACAAAAAGGTTCTAAAGACTCTTAGTCGCGGACGCCCTGACGTTAATATTGTCGATAGCTCTGGCCGGTCAATAAAGACGGAGTTTGATCGACCTCCTGCACCACGAGCGTTTCACCATGCACGCCAACTATTGGATGCCAATCCGAATGCAGACGTCTGGCTTCTTACACTCGACGACATCGACGAATCCGACGACCTCATGAAAGTCATCACGGCCAATCGAAACGCAGTAGATAGCTACAACCCTTAACTTGGAATGGTATGAGAATGACCCTTTACCTTCGCCGAGATATTGATTATCTGTTTGCGCCATATTCCTATGACCAATTGTTCCTAAAACTTCCCTACGACTATGCCGTAGAGGCGGCTTCACGCTCGCGAATTTTCATCACGCCTGAAGGTGCTGCCAACAGTTACTGGTCACAGCAATATGTAGAGATTGACACGACGGTCGATGACCTTCCCAACGCGCTGCGCCTTGGGGTACGGGATCCGAAGATTCCTCGCCGTTGGACGGCAGTCCTGGAAACCAAGAATCCTGAATGGGTATGGTTCCTGTGCGATAGGCCTATGGAATACGAACAGTTTCTGAGTTTCATTGGACTTGTTGGATCGATTCCTTTCGTCCCGGGAATGACCCAAGTGCTTATCCAGGACCATCCTGACGAGCGAGAGCTAGAGGACGCACTCGGCTCACGCACTGGCACTAAGAACCTCACGGTCCACTCCTATGACATCCATGCCGCTATTGGACTTTCAGAACCAGTACCCGAAAATCGAGGCGAGCAATTCTTCGACGTAGGCATCGGTGAAGGCGAGTCAAGGTTTCAAGCATTTACACAATGGCCAGAGGCGGAAGAATTTCACTTCCCTGGGTTGGAAAGACTAAAAGCTAAGAAAGGCACCTTTACGGAAACGGTTTACTACCCAGGATCTGGCTGACTGCGCGCATCTTTTTGGGCTAGATCCTTTCAATAGAGATTTCCTCACCGGACGTGCCACGCTAATTAATGCAGGCTACCCTCTTGCGCAAGCCTATGGATCTTCAGCAATTTTTGATTATCCAGAGCACACGTGGGATCGAGAACATGAAAGGAGTGAAGGTTAATGAAGAAGTTTTTCTTCACCGAGTCCATCGCACCTATATCGTACGAAGTAAAACTCCTTCGATTTCCAATTGAAACTGTCGTCAAGGAATTTGAGAAGTGGGCTTCAGGCTTCGATAGCCCTTATGCAAAACCCTATCTTTACAGGGAAAATCACAAGGTCGAGTGCAACGTTCATGTCAAAAAAGTAGCGGCTGGCAGAAACCAACTAGCAGGACTAATCAAGCCACAGAATCATATTCTTCAGTTTGTTTTTGTTCCTACTAACTCGGAGTGGACGGCTGTATTCGGGCCATGCTCATTCCCACAATCAACTAAGCTCCCAGGAATTGCCGAGTTTTCCTACGACCTTGCACTCCAGCAAGAAATTACGCCGCAGGTCCCGTACTACATTTCTATAGAGCATGAACCATGGGTAGACAACACTGATGAAACTTTTTCCCGCCGAGCAAGCTATGGAATGCTTCGTTTTTCAATGCGTGCGATTCCTTCGAAACCTTATGAAACTTACCTCGATTGCTATGTATACCGCTGTCTGACAAATGAAACTGCTAAAAATTCCAATGGCCGGTGGTATCGATATATGAGGTTTCTTTCTGATCAAACCGAACCGTTTAAAGACTACGGTTTTGATTTTGATTCCTTGCCAAAGGTCACTGAGTTTCCGGAAGAGTCTTTTACCGACGAGCACGCGCGGATTATGTGGTCCCAGTTTGGAGAAAAGCAGGTCGAAGACATCCTCGCGCCGCTGGGTGTGTCCCCGTATGACGATTCCTTTTATGGGACAGAAGGCTATCTAGTGCGCTTAACTCCGGCGCAGGTTGCAGATACTTATGAGGATCAATTGGTAGAAGCGAAAGACTACGATCCGCCGGCGCGTATCCCTCTAGAGAAGTATCAGTTCTTCCAGGGACTTCATGACGGGCCTATCCGAGCTTGGTCATCGATCCCTGTCTCAGAGCAAGGATGAGTTAGAGATGAACATTCCTACAACAATCAATGCATACGCAGTTGCCCTCGCAGATCTTGGCCACCACGTGTATCTCGGTACTGAGACCGGTCAGATCACGAGAAACCTCCCCATCGATGGACTGCAGGCTTTTATCAGAGCCAATCATGAGTATGAATCGACAGAGGCAACTTTTCTCATTCCTGGTCTTGTTTCAGATGAAATGACCGCGTTGGCACTGATCAGTGCCTTGCAACAATCTTCGACAGGTTTATGCCGCTTTGTTGTCAGCGAGGGGCAAATACAGGCAAAGGCATCTCTACTAGTCGGAGAATTCCTGACAGCTGCGCGGCTGCAGGCATGGTGGCGTCGAAGCCTTGACGAGGTGGAGCAGTGGTATGCGCAAGCGCTCGCCTATTCAATTATCTCTTCCAGCAATACAACTTCTGTACCCGCACGCCTTCAACCACAAGGCGAGGTGCTGGATATCTTTAGCGATGTTGCGTCCCCCGATGCACAAAAGTGTGAAAGCGTTACTGTTGAGAGAGTTGAAATGTGTATGGCACGTCTTACCGGAGTAATGCCGGAGACTCGTATGGCAGGCAACTTTCAAGTGGTAGAAACAAGTATTGGCGGGCAATTCTTGGATATTGAAGTGGCAGAAAACGAACTGCGCTTTACCATTGGTTCATCGCTCAATAACCAGCATCCGGCTTTGAGTACGGCACTGGCTCAGGCTATTAATCAGCTCCATGTTTTTGAACCAGCGCCCACGGCATTTGTCCTCGACTCCGGAGAACATGTCGAGCTTTATACGCGGGCCGTGGTCGATACGTCCGTCGGACTTGATGACCAAGCATTGCTAAATGCAATACAAAAGTGGGGACCATACGTCTATGACTTTAACGAAAGAATCTTTGCCCAACTGCAAGGATAGACCTTGTGGGGATCCAGGGACGCCTTACCTCCAACTTTTGCGAGGATCTTCTTGCGCTACCCGTCGCACTTGAGAATCTGTCATAGCCCAGGCAGGGTAGCTAGCGTCGATGGCTTTAAGTACTGTCAGAAGATCGTTGAGTCGTCCTCGGATGTTGGTTTCCAAGAGGTTTTCTTGGTGTGATACTCGGTTGCGTAAACGTGTCAGTCTTTCGACTTTCTTCCCAATGTTTTCCCTCGATTGGTCCTTAAGGTCAACGCGGGGAAAGGCGTGGTGTAAGCACTCTTTCCACAGTATTTTTGCGTTTGGACGATGGTCTGGCAACGCTTCTCCGAGAAGATTCGACCAATTACCTAATGTGAGTTGAGCTATTACATCATCATGGCTGAGCGGAGCGTTCTTGCGCGCGTGTCCATTGCGGCGACGCTGAGATTCTTTCCGAGCCCATTTTCTAGCCTGTCCAATTGGCCCTTTGAACATGTCGTATAAAAGCTGTGCTGATTGGTGTTCAAGGGACCAGTCTCTGGAGCCTTTTTCCTTATCGTTCCAGTCTTGAAGTGCGTTGTTCATAGCGTTGCGTGTTAGAACCTCAAAGTAAGACAGCTGAGAGTGTAACGCCCCCGCCAGTCGAGTATTCCAGCGGTATGAAGTGTCCCGGGTTTTGTTCCTAGGCATTTGCCTTGATTTCCATTATTTCTTGGGCCGGGTTGGTTTCCCAAAACTCTGACTCAACCTCAGCTGGCGTGCGATAGCCGAGACTTTGGTGAAGCCGTACCTCGTTCCACCAATTAACCCATTCAAACGTCGCGATCTCCACGTCAACCACGCTGTCCCACGACCGCCGATGAATCAGCTCATTTTTGTAGGAACCGTTGACGTTTTCGGCCAAAGCATTGTCATAGGAATCTCCTACTGTCCCGGTAGAGGCAGCAATTCCATACTCAGCCAGCCGTTCGTTGTAGACAATGCTGACGTACTGTGAGCCATGATCTGAATGATGAATCAGCCCCGTTGTTTCCTTCGCGCTGACAATCGCCTGATTAAGCGCCTGCAGCGGCAGCGCCTCGGTACGCATTGAATCAGATAGTGCCCACCCGACGATCCTTCGGGAGAACACGTCGGTAACAAAAGCGGTGTACACGAATCCTTTTCTAGTGCGCACATAAGTAATATCGGCCACCCACAATCGGGCCGGTGCCGGGGCGTTGAACTTGCGATTAACTAAATCAGGACGCAGATCTGGTCCCTTCGGCTTGCGGGTAGTAATAGGAGACTTACCTTTACCTTTGCCTCTGACTCCAGCAAGACGCATCAGGCGTGCGGTCTGCTCACGGCCAATGTCGATTCCTTCACGGCGCAGAGTATGCCACATCTTACGGATGCCGTAGACGCTAAAATTTTCTTCATCGACCTCGGCGATGTGCGCGACTAGAGCAGCGTCACGAAGACTGCGGGCACTCATACCACGGGCTTTTGATTGGCGGTATCCACGGGACGTGATGAAACCGCCAACACGGTGGGTGTTTAACGTCTCGCAAATGAACTCGATGGAGAAACGATCCCGATACTCATCGATGAACCGGATCATTTCCGACGTTTTGGGTCGAGTTCCGACGCGAAAAAAGCCGAGGCAGCCTTCAGTAGCTCATTGGTGTCGCGTAGCTCTTGATTTTCACGGCGTAGCCTCGCGTTTTCCGCGGCCAAGTCTTCAGGCACAGGTTCTGGGATGCTTCCCGCACGACGGGCCTGCTGGGTCCACTGACGAGCCGTGTGCCATGAAACCCCCAACTTTGGAGCTACTGCCTTGCACGCGGCTTGCATCGACATATTTTCCGCCAAGATACGGTCATCTACAAGACGGACCAGCACGGTCCTTTGCATCCTGGTCAAATTTTCTTGGCATATTCCAGATTTTCCCATCTACTCAGACGGAACAAAACCTGGGACACTTCACTCTGTGGAGCTGTGGGAGCGCCCCCTAACCAGAGCACGGGATTAGCGGCGTGTGACGGCGAGCTTGCAAGGTAGTCCCCAGCCGGTGGTGTGGGCGGCGTTGAAGGTGACGGCCTGGTCGATATAACTACGATCCAAATGCCGGAGATTTGCGTGACTACTGCACTAAGTCACCAGATTTTTATTACTACCCTGGAGGGACCTCTGCAGATTTTAGAGGTGCATGTGCTCGGCATGATATCTGCTACTTCGATGTAAAAGAATCTGGAGGAGCATCATCTGGATTTGCGAACTGCAATCGACAGCTTAGAGATAATCTTCGAACAGTATGTAGAAATGTCTACTTTAATGAATACTGGATTAGAAATGATTGCGTCGTTGTAGTAACAGTACATCCTACGCATTGGCCTGGGCATTTAGGAGGATAGCGATGAAGAAATTGTTCCTTTATTTCCTATTGGGAGGAGGACTTTTCTCTCTTACAGCCTGTGGAAATGCCGTTTATACAGACATTTCCGGACAAGTTGGATTCTCACTTAATGAATCCGGTGGCGTAATTGTAGAGGTGGAATCATGCGGAGTTGAGTTAGACGGCGTAGATTTGACTGGTCCGAACGTAAACGGCGAGAATCATAAATACGCAAGCTTTAACGCTAAAGTTCCCGTGTCTGGGTACTTCAACGTTGATATCTCAAATCCGGATTCGAACTGGCAAGCAGAGTCACCAGTTGAAGCACCAGAAAAAGCTGATGAGCTGTTGATTGCGAATGCTTCCACTTCGCATGAGGATGTTCAGCCGTATCCAGTAGATGCGAAACTATCGGAAATACGCGAGCTCAAGCCCGGAGAGATTATTACAGGTTCCTCAGAAAGCACTGTCGATGAAACTTCAAGCAAGATTGTGACGCAGGAAGAATTTTCTCGTTGTGATTGATGCGCGTGCGTCGCGATGAGCTTCTCGCCCGCGAAGGATCGACCGACTAAACGTAGCGCTGGCGAAGACGAGATGAACGCCGTCGAGGGCCCCGGATAAGCGTGCTTATCTGGTCCTTATCTTTGTTGCATCCGCACCGCGGCTTAATGGGCTCGCCGTTGTCACTTGCTTATCTGCTTAATTCGTCAATCGCTTGCGTGATTGTCTGTTTGGCACAAGCGTCTATTTCTGCGCCAATGTGGCCTTTTGCCCGCTAGGGCTTGGCCTTTCCGGCCCACGCCTAATTTTCTTTGGAACATGAGCAAGAAAACTGTCTACCCATGGTTGACTTGTTTAGTCTCCTGTCGGTAGACTACCGTTATGAAGCGAAACGCCGTCATCAAGAAATTGAAAGCGGAAGCCAAGCGGCGCGGTCTTGAATTTGAGGAAATCGCCCTATCGCGCCATGACGCTTATCGGGTAGGCAGCACAACCCGAACCTTAGGTAGGCACCGTGAGATTGACGATGTGACAGTCAAGAAGTTTTTCGACCAATACGCCCAAGAACTAGGGAAAGGCTGGTGGAGGTAATGACCACGACATACACAGTAACCGCAGAACGCGGAACCAGCGGAGTATGGGTGCTCGAATGCGCCGAACTGGGGGCAGTGTCCCAAACTAAGCGGCTAGCTAATGCTGCCGACGAGATGCGCGAAGCACTGGCCTTTCAGGCAGGCCTAGACCCAGACGAACTCAACATTATTGTTGATGTTGTTCTCCCACCGGGCCTTGCGGAAATGAAAGCTCGCGCCGAAAAAGAACGCGAAGAAGCGGCACGACTGGCCGCTGCGGCACAGGCAAGCACTCATGACCTCGCTGTTGCAATGAGAAACGCTGGAATGACCGTGCGAGATATGGGAACAGTCCTCGGAGTGTCTTACCAGCGCGCCCAAAAGCTCGCAGCATCCTAAACACTGAAAGCGAAAGTCGCCCAGCACGCGCATGATAGACACGCGTACTGGGCGACTTTTATCGGCCGGCGGACTGGTGCGCGTTAGCGGCGTGTGACGGTGGGCTTGCAAGGTAGTCCCCAGTTAGTGGTGTAGCCGGCGTTGAAGGTGACGGCCTGGTCGAGGATTTGGCGTCCAATCTTGGTTGCTTCTTTCCCGAAAAGTTTGTTGAGCATCTGTCCGGTGGCGGTAGCGTCGGCGATAGCCGCGTGGGACTGCGGGTTATGCAACCCAACATGGTCAAGCAAAGCAGAGAGTTTGTAGGAGCGCAGGGACACCATCTGCTTAGCCAGGGCGATGGTATCTACGAAGGGGAAGTACACGTCTTCCCCGTCTGGGGTGATGCGCTCGGCTTCAGCAAGAATCATCTTCGAATCGAAGGGGGCATTGTGTGCCATGAGCACCATCCCATCTACACGTGCGGCGAACTCGGTGTAGACCTCTGGGAAGGTGGGCGCGTGGGCGACATCAGCGTTGGTGATGCCGTGGATGTGGGAGTTTTTAATCTGCTTGCCGTCAGGATTAATCAACGTGTGCCACTGGTCGACAAGCCGGAAGGATTCATCAAAGCGGGCGACGGCGAGTTCAATGATGCGGTCGTATCGCTTGTTAAACCCCGTGGTCTCTGTGTCAATGACGGCAAAGACAGGCCTGCCCGCCTGCAGGTGGGCAGCGTTGTCTAGAGCGTTTTCTAGGTGGGTGAGAGTCTCGTGGAGTCGGTTGAAAAAGTTCATGCCCACCACACTACGGAGTGTCCCGGACACGTCCTCGGTGGGCGTAGAGGGGAGTGGGCGGATGCGTCAGGTTGTCGAAATTGAGGAGAGGTTTATTTTTAATTGTTTTTCTTTCCCCGTGGTGGCGGTGAGAATGCGTGTGTGCCTTAAGTAGTGGAGTCTTTGGTGGCAACCAAATCTATTGATTTGGGCGGCAGCCCAACGAGCCGCAAGGCGAGGCGGGAGCCTAAACCGTAACCCGTATTGCACGGTTTTGTTGGTTGATCACCCCTGGATATAGATCTACAGGGTGCTGTTGCAAAGTTGGGCGGAGAGCCGAGACGACCCAGTTTCTCATTTCCTGATGGCCGCTGCGTGCCGGCGTTCTCAGGCCGTCTCGAAGACCCGGTTGACGATCACCGCGTCCGGATTGGGGTGCCCATAAGCAAACATCGTGCCCTGACCTTTCCGTAATGAATGCATCGCTTCCATCCCTTTCAACGTCCGGTAGGCGGAAATTCGGTTTTTGAACGCCCCCTTCGGTCCCAGGATTCTTTTAAGTCGGCCATGATCTCCCTCGAGAACGTTGTTCAGGTATTTCACCTGCCGGTGCTCCACCGTCTGAGGGCAGATTCCCTCCGCCTTCAGCTCGGATATTGCCTTGGCCAGAGCTGGTGCCTTGTCGGTGTTGATGACCCGCGGGGACCCGGCTGTCGTATTCGATCGCAGCGTCTTGGCCAGGAAACGCTTGGCCGCAGCCACATTCCGTTTTGGTGAGAGGTAGAAGTCTAAGGTCTGCCCACCGGCGGTAATAGCCCGGTAGAGATAGCACCACGTGCCGCCGACCCGGATATAGGTCTCATCCACCCGCCAGGACTGGGCCTGCCAGTCGGGTACCTGCCGGTACCAGCGAGTGTGCTTATCCAGCTCAGGGGCGTATTTCTGCACCCAGCGGTAGATCGTGGTGTGATCGACTGGCACACCCCGCTCGGTCATCATTTCTTCGAGGTCGCGGTAGCTCACGCCGTAGCGGCAGTACCACCGCACCGCCCACAGGATGATGTCACGGGGGAAATGCCGACCGGAGAAGATGCCCATGGCTCTGATTATTTCACGCCGGTCTTTCTACTGCCCCAACTTTGCAACAGCACCAGATGGACGTCTAAGATGACGGTTTTGTTGGTTGATCGGCTCGGGGTATAGATCTACAGGGATATAGTTATAAGCTACCTGGGAAAATCGATAAACCCGCAGGTTGAAGTGCCTTCGGGTGGGTAAATATGCGCAGTCTTCGCTGAAGCCGTTGCAGCCAGTACCCGCTTTATTGCAACGCGGAGGTAAGACGCATGACATTATCCACGTAGCGGCGGATAAATCCGCGCTCATTCCATTCCTCAAGGGTCAGCTCGTGGCATACGGCCCGGTAGTTGGATACGAGCTGGTTGAACTGGTCAATGAGGTCTCCCTTGGCCACCAGCATGGTGGATTCGTAATTTAGGCCGAACGAGCGCGGGTCCATATTGGAGGAGCCGAACATGCACAGCGGATCGCGGCCGGGGTCATCCGGGTCGGTGATGATGAACTTGGAGTGCAGAACAAAGGGATAGGGGAATTGGTAGATGTGCACGCCCGCCTCCAGCAGCGCCTGGTAGTAGGAGGATTGGGCGTGGTTGACCATGAATTGGTCCGCCTTGGCAGAGACATAAAGTTCCACGTCCACGCCGCGGTAGCAGGCGGTGGTCACGGCCTCCAGTAGGGATTCATCCGGGACGAAGTAGGGCGAGCACAGTACCAGCCGGTCCTTGGCGTGGTGTACCAGGGAGTTGAACATGCGCAGGTTGGGCTCAGTGGTGTAACCCGGCCCGGAGGGGATTATCTGGAGGTGGTTGGCGTCGGCAGTCTGGGCGTCGTCATATGGCAGCTCATCCAGTGGCAGGTTCTCTTCTGCCTCGAGGTACCAATCCACGGCGAAGATTGCGGACATGGAGGTCACAATCGGGCCGGAAAGCTCCACCATGTAGTCAATCCAGTAGCGGTCCTTGGTCTTGTACTGGCGCTTAATCATATTCAGCGAGCCAATAAAGCCCACCTTGCCATCGATAATCACCAGCTTGCGGTGATTGCGCAGGTCAGGGCGGCGGAAGCGGCCCTTGTGCAGCTGGATGGGCAGCATGAGATGCCAGTCGACGCCAATCTCCGTTAGCCGCTTGCCCAGCTTGAAGTAGCCCTTGTACTTGAAGCTGCCGATCTGATCCAAGAGCAAGCGCACCTTTACACCTCGGGCGGTAGCCCTGCGCAGCGACTCAAAGAAGACGTCTGTGGTCTCATCCCAGGACTGGATGTAGATCTCGATGGATACATACTTCTCGGCGCGGTCAATAGCGGCGGCAATGGCGCGAATGGACTCGTCATAATCCGCGTGCAGGCCAAGGTTATGGCCCACCAATGCTGGGAACCCAGTCAGCTCGCGGTTAAGCCGAATAACCGACTCTACTTCCGCCGAAAGGAGGCCCTGCGGATGATCCGGGGTGCGGGCTGTGACGTTTTCAATCTTCTCATTGGCTTCTTGCTGGATGCGGTGGCGACGCCGGTTGATATACGGCGAGCCCATGAGCAAAAACAGCGGCAGGCCGATAAACGGCAGCACCAGAATTGCCAGCAGCCACGCGGTTGAACTGGAAGGTCGGCGGCCTTCGGGCACGAAGCCAACGGCAATGATCTTGATGCCGTAATCAAGGATCAGGAATACGAGCTGCCAGAAGCTGAGATCAAGAGACCAAGACATTTATCGCACGGAATTGAAATCGGGCAGATTGTAATCTGCGAGAAGCGGACAGTGATCGGAGGTTTTATCGCCGGCGCGCTCGACCATGTCTACTTGCGCGCCGGTCACGTGCTGGGCAAGCGGGGCTGAAGCCAACTGGAAGTCGATGCGCATGCCTTCGTTCTTTTGGAAGCGCATGCCCTTGTAATCGAAGTAGGTATAGCGCTGGTCCCTCCGTGAACCGGCGAGTAACTTCCTCGAGGCCTGCTTCTTCCAGCATCTGGAACGCGGCGCGCTCTGGCTCGGTGACATGCGTCTTGCCACGGAAGGCCTCTATATCCCACACGTCCTCATCGCGCGGGGCAATATTGAAATCACCGCTCATAAGCAATTTGGACTGCGCATGATTTTCCGCATAGCGCGCCAAGTGATAGAGAAAGTCCAGCTTGTAGTCATAATGGCGATCCGTGATCTCGCGGCCGTTGGGCACGTAGAGTGACCAGATTTCTACGCCACGGATGCGAGCCCCTAGTGCTCGGGCCTCACGGTCTTGCGGCTTTTCTGGATCTTTGGCAAAGCCTGGCTGGCCCGGAAAGCCGATAAAGACGTCCTCGGGCTCTTCCTTGGACACAATGGCCACGCCGTTCCACTGGTTGAGCCCGTGGCAGGTGACATGGAGACCCGCATCCTCGAAGACCTCGCGTGGAAACTTATCGTCTTTCACCTTAGTTTCTTGCAGGCACAAAACGTCGATGTCGTGCTTGGAGATAAGGTTCAGCGCCCGCTGTGTGCGGGTACGGACGGAGTTAATATTCCACGTGGCGATGCGCATGCCACATAGGTTACCTGGGTAGTGAGTCAAGCTCACTACCCAGCCCACAAGGAGTCCCATAACGTTCACCGCCCAGACCGGAAGTCCGCAGCGCGGAGAGCTAGTCGCGCAGGCGGGCGTAGATGCGCCGGTGCTGCTCGATGAAGCCGAGCTTCTCCGCCAGCCGCACGCCGGCGATATTCGAGGTCGGCGCGGTGAGGTACGCGTGCTCAGCGCCGTTGTTGTGGCCCCAGTGCAGCAAATGTTGGAGCGCGAGCGCTCCGTATCCGCGGCGGCGGAAGTCCTCGGCCACTTCGATGGAAGAAAGACCCAGCCACGTGGTGCCATCGCCGGATTCGCTCAGGGTGCCGCGGGCAATGGCGACGGTCTCGCCAGCGAGGACTAGGCGGCCAAAGCCGAGCGTTCCCTCGATGTGAGCGCCAAGGTTCTGCAACGCCTCGGCAGAAAGGGCCTCGGTGTGGGATTGATACATCGCCAGCCACTCGTCGTCGGGCTGGGCGGTGAGGTGGAAGGTGGGGGAGGTAGAGGGGGCGTCGGCAAGCGTGGGCAGATCCCTCAGGACCATTACGAGGTTCTCTGGCTCGGTCTCCCAGGCGGGGTCGGCGAGCAGGCGTTCGGCCGGCTTGCCAATGCGCTCCGGGACTAGCAGGCGCACCGGCAGATTGTGGCGGGAGTAAAAGGCCTTTATCTCCTCCAGCGGCACTGGTGTAAAGCCGGCGGAAGGCCCCACGGGCACGGCAGAGTTGGAGCGGTCGGAAACCCCGTCGCTCGCGCGCAGCAGCCAGGAACCATCGCTGGTCCAGGCGTGGTCTGTGCCGGGGAAGGCCGAGGCCGCGGCAACCTCCACTGCGCGGATATCGGAATTGCGGACCATGCGCGGGGAAAGGCGCTTGATGATCTTCAGCTGCTCCGGCGGGATCTCCACCGCCTCCAGGTCGGAGGGGTAGCCGCCGACCTCTTGTGGGCGAATGACTAGCGGATTGAGGCTTAATACGTGCCCAATGACATCGCTATGCACATCGCCGAAATCGCGTCGGGCCACCACGCGCTCGCCCACTTGGACGGCATCGGAGCGGAAAATGCGTGACATTAGTCGTCGTGGCCGAAGGGATCGGCGTCCTCACCCGGGACCCAGGAATAGCCCGGTTCGGTTCAGCCGTGGCGCTTAATGGCCTTTTTGGCCTGGCGCTTATAGCGGCCAATGAGGGTATCGGTGTAGAGGAAGCCATCGAGGTGGCCGGTCTCGTGCTGCAGGCAGCGGGCGAAAAAGCCATAACCCTCGATCGAGATGTCATTGCCGTTTTCGTCTTTGCCGGTCACGCGCGCCCAGTCGGCGCGGCCGGTGGGAAAGCCCTCGCCAGGAACGGAGAGGCAGCCCTCGTCATCGGAGCCGTCATCGGCCGGCATGGTCTCTGGAATCTCGGAGGTCTCTAGCACGGGGTTAATAACGCAGCCCTTGCGCATGCCTGCCTTTTCGGACGGCAGCTCGGTGCCATTGGGGCCATCCGTATCGGGGCAGTGGTAGACAAAGAGGCGCTTGCCAATTCCTACCTGGTTAGCGGCCAAGCCTACGCCATGGGCGGCATCCATGGTTTCATACATGTCCGCGATGAGCTGCTGCATTTCCGGGGTGGAAATCTCGGATTCTTCCACCGGTTGGGTGGGTTCGTGAAGCACGGTCTCGCCGTGGATAACGATGGGGCGAATAGTCATGCCTTACAGTTTAGGCATGAACCCCTTGTCTGACCTAGACGCCGCCATTTTGGACTTCGAGGAAACCGCGCCGCGCAGCATTGGCCGCAAGGAAGAGGCTATTCGTGCGCAGCTGGATATCTCCCCGGTGCGCTACCACCAGCGCCTTAACCTGCTTCTCGATGCCCCCGCGGCCGCCCAATCCCATCCCCTCCTGGTTGCACGGCTGCGTCGCCTGCGCGAAGAGCGAGAAGACACGCGGCGCGCCGCGCAGGGAAATACCCCAGATAGTTAATTCTGAGTACTAGTGTTGCGTATGTGACTAATGTGAATCCGGAAAATTCGACCGACAAGGTATCCGACGAAACCCGCGCCGGCTCTGCTGCCGGCGCCTCCGCTTCCAGTGCTGCTAAGCAGCGCCCCGCTGGTGGCGGTGCGCATGCTAAAAAGGGCGGCCTCCCGCTGCGCGGCCTGGCGATGGTGCTCATCGCCGTGGCCGTCATGCTCGGACTTTGGGCTTTGTACTCCATGACCTCGGGCGACGATGATTCCACCGTGGCGTCTAAGAGCACGCAGGAAAACTCCGCAGGTTCTACCATCGGTGCCGCGCCCGAAGGTTCTGCTGGCCCCGACACCGCCGGCTCCCGCGCTCCGGGTGCCCCAGAGGCATCCGATCGACCCGGCGCTCCTGCCCCCGCCCCAGCAGGGGAGGGCGATAAGCCGCGTGATGCAGCCGCTTCCGGTGACGCTGACGAGCGTGCCGCAGCTGAGAATGAAGCCGCAGGCGAGGAAAACGCCCACTCCGCCGCGCGCGACCGCAACGATATTAAGGTCAGCGTCCTCAATAACTCCGGCGAGGTAGACAAGGCCAAGAAGGAAGCCGATTCCCTCAAGGGTGGCGGCTTCAAGGTGGGCTACGTGGGCAACCTGCCTGGCGATGTCCTCACCGTCCCAAAGACCACCGTCTTCTTCCCAGAAGGCGATACCTCCGCTGAAGCACTGGCTAAGGAGGTCGCCGCCCGCTACCAGGCTGATGTTGCCCCGATGAACCGCGACCTGCCTAAGGAAGCAACCGATGGCGGTGCCGTCGTCGTCGCTCTGGCGGTACCGCAGGCCTAAGCAAGCCGCGCACCTGGCTTAAAGTCCAAGGCCATCCGGCCGAAGAGCAAGCACCATAGTTCTTCGGCCGAATGCCTTGGACCTTTGTGATCTGAACTTTTCCGTGCCCGCAGGTTCACCGGTGCGAACAGGTTAAATAAAATTCACGCCTTAATACCTGTCACCCGTTAAGCTGAATGGGTGAAGATCCCGGCAGAACAATTCGCCCGCTCTCCCGAACCAACGCTCGGCGTGGAATGGGAGGTGGCGCTCGTGAACCGCGAGACGCGCGACCTTGTCCCGCGCGGCGCGGAACTCATTGATCTCGCCACTGCAGCCCACCCCGAGATTCATCTGGAAAAGGAATTCCTCCAGAACACGGTGGAGCTGGTCACCGGCATCTGCCATACCGTGCCGGAAGCCATCGCTGATCTGAACACTTCCCTGAAAGCAGTGGAAGAAGCAGCCGACAAGCTGGGCATAGACGTCTGGGCCTCTGGCGGCCACCCGTTTACGGACTTCCGCGAGAACCCGCTTTCGGATAAGCCCAGCTATCAAGAAATCATCGCGCGCACCCAGTACTGGGGCAAGCAGATGCTGCTATGGGGCACGCACGTGCACGTAGGCGTTAGCCACGAGGACCGCGTATGGCCCATCATCAATGCGCTAATGACCAAGTACCCCCACCTGCTAGCCATTTCTGCGTGCTCGCCTGGGTGGGAGGGCCTTGATACCGGCTATGCCTCCAACCGCACCATGCTGTACCAACAGCTGCCCACCGCAGGCATGCCGTACCAATTCCGGGATTGGGCCGAGTGGCAGTCCTATATGCGCGACCAAGCCATTTCCGGCGTCATCAATCACACCGGTTCCATGCACTTTGATATTCGGCCGGCTTCCAAGTGGGGCACGGTGGAGGTGCGCGTCTCTGATGCGACGTCCAACCTGCGCGAGCTGTCCGCCATCGTGGCGCTTACTCACTGCTTGGTGGTCTATTACGACCGGCTTATCGACGCCGCGGAGCCCCTCCCCATCCTGCAGCCCTGGCACGTAGCAGAAAATAAATGGCGCGGTGCCCGCTACGGCATGGACGCGCTAGTGATTACCTCCCGCGAGACCGATGAGGCCTGGGTCAAAGACGAGCTAGCAGAGATGGTGGACGAGCTTACCCCCATCGCGCGCGAGCTGGGATGCGTCAACGAGCTCAAACTCATCCACGACATTATCGATGGCGGCGCCGGCTATGAGCGGCAGCGCCGCCTTTTCAAAGAGACCGGCAGCTGGCGCGAGGTGGTCGAGGAGACCTGCCGCGAGCTGCACACCTTCCGCCCGCTCTAAAGTAGCGAGCAGGCTGGCTCGGGGCTAGTCCTCTGGGCGTGAGTGGCGACCGTAGGCCGGGGTATCGGGGATATCGGTGATGTCCTGGGCCGCCGGGAACGCGCGCGTTTCCGGCCCTACCGCGGGCATTTCTGCCGTTTCATCGCTGACGGGTTGCGCTGCCCGTGAATGCCCCTGGCCCCCACGGCTCGTAGTTGCGGTATTAAACGAGCGCGCCGGGCGTGCCCCGGCCTCCGCGCCAGCGGGCTTTGCGCCAGCGGGCTGCGCAGGCAGATGGTGGCGGCCCGGGGCGGGCGCTTCCTCTTCCGGCTGGGTGCCAGGGATAAAGCCCCACACCGCGTAGAAGGCGATAAAGAGGACACCGGCGCCGGTGAAAGCCAACATTCCCCATGGCTGCAGATCCCAGTGGTTGAGTGAGCGGCTAGCCGCAGACAGCCACACGGGGGCGGAGATGAACGGCATGGTCACCGCGCACATAGCGAGCACCGACACGAGGCCAGCGAACTGCGCGCCGAGGAAACCGTGCAGACGCTTGCCCAGACCCTGGTTGACGGCAACTAGCACGACGACGGCCAGCGGCACCGTCCACACCCAGTGGTGGTACCAAGAGAAGGGGGAGACCAAGCAGGAGCTGATTCCGGCAAGCGCAAGCGCGGCGGAATTATTTCGATGCTTCATCGCGGTGCGCAGCGCCAGGCAGGTCAAGATGAAGACCACGACCACGGCAGCGAGCCAGATCCAGCCGCCATCAATGCCCCAGGCGCGGACCATCACCGAGCGAATTGACTGCGCGCCAGGGTTGGTGTGCTCGCCCACGCGGGAGGACTTAAAGATAGCGTCGGTCCAGAAATCGGCGGCATCCGGAATGGTCACGAAACCAATGGCCACGGTTACCGCGAACGTAAGGATGGCGATGATCGCTTGCCACCAGCGCTTCTGGAAGAGCAAGACCAGACCCATATAGGCCGGGGTGAGCTTCATACCCGCGGCCAAACCAATTCCGATGCCCGGCAAAGCGCGCTTGCGCGGGAGGATGTCTAAGGCCACCAGCAGCATCAAAAAGATGTTGATCTGGCCAAAGAATAAGGTGCCGTGCACCGGCTCATTCGCCGGGGTGCAGCACAACAAGAGGATGCCCAACAGCCACATTGCCGGGGAGAGCTTGAGGCCGCGCTCGCGCAGGACCAGCATGATGACCGTGAACAAGGCGAGGGCGGTGCCGCCTTGCCAGAGGAGGATCAAGGGGGCGTCGCCAAGCTTAGAAAGCCACGTGAAAAGGGTGCCGGAGAAGGGCGGATAGGTAAAAGGTAGGTCGCCGATGTAGGCGTTATCGTAGAGGTCCGCGCCTTGGGCCACCTCGCCGCCGGCGAGCCAATAAATCTTCAGGTCCAGGGGAACGCGCCACACAAAGGCGCTATTGCCGTCGAAGATGCTGAAGCGGTAGACGATGACGCCGATAAGAGCGGCGAGCAAAGTCACCATAGTGGGAAGCCCATAAAGCTTTTTCACGGTGAAAAGCGTCTCCTACTTGCGGCGCAGCGACTTCGCGGCGGGTCGGTCGTTGCGGGACATGGATTCCTCGGTGCCGTACAGACCCTCACGGCGTGCAATACGCGAGGTGCGCTGCGCGGTTACCGGGCTAGTGAACATGGCAAACAGTACCAGCAAAACGAGCATTCCTAAATCCCCCCGCTCGGCAACGCTGAAGGATTCCGCGCCGGTGATGCGGATGATGGCACCAAGGATCGTCAGGATAAGGCCGGTGGTTTGCGGCTTGCTTACCGCGTGCACACGAGACATGGTGTCCTTGAAGCGGGCGATGCCGATAGCCGCCGCCAAGGTGAGGACGCTGCCGCCGATTATCAGGATGAGCGAGAGCACATCTGCGATGAAAGACCAGCTCATTGATTATCCCTCTTCCTAAACCTAGTGACAGATACGGTGGAAATGAAGCCCAAGAGCGCGATCACCAGCATGGCTGAGACCACGGTCGTGTTGAGCGACCAGCACATGTAGGTGGCCAGCGCGCATTGGAACATCGCGGTAAAGCCATCCATGCCCACCAAGCGGTCCAGCGAATTGGGGCCGGTGACAATGCGCCAGACGGTGATGAGGAAGGAGACCACCAGTAGCGCGGCGGCCACCAGCAAAATCGCGTTATAGATCTGCGGATCCATTACGGGTGGCTCCTTTCAAAGATGTCGATGAATGAGGCTTCGAGTTGGGCCACGGCACCGATTTCGCGCTGAATCTGGGCCTCATCGCGGGCATCCAAGATATGGACGGTGATCATACGGTTGGCAATATCGATATCGGTCACCGTGCCGCCTGGCTGCAGGTTATACAGCGTTACGGCTAAGGAAAGCACGAACTCATTATCCAAGCGCATGGGCAGCTCCAAGATGGCAGTCTTGGGTACCGGTTGCGGGCGCACGGCCAGCCAGCCCACCTTGAGTGAGGCGTAGAACAATTCCCAGAACCAGCGGATCATGAACGCAATGAGCTTTCCCCAAGAGACGTCGATGCCGGCGATAGGCATGGCCGGCAGCGGCAGGGCGAAGACAATGACGAGGCCGATGATAAGCCCGGCCACCAGGTTGCCCACGGTGACCTCGCCCATGAGCATGCACCACATGATTACCAGCCAGATGATAAACCACGGGCGGAAGCGGTGGCGCAGGCCGGAAAAGCGCGTGTTAGTCATCGCTAGTATCCTTCCTCTTGGCGGCGTCCGGGGACTTTACATCCGTGGAATGCGAATCGCGGCCGCCGGCTTCTGGGTCGGTGCGGGCATCCAAGCCCGGTGAGGCCGAAGGCTCCGCCTCAGGGGAGGGGCTGCGGCGATTTTCATAGGAGTCCGCGCCGCCGGTGTAGCGCTCCTTCTGGTTGAGGTGGCGGGTGGGGTCATCCGCGCGGTCGCCCAGCACCGCGTACTGGTAGATGGAAGTATCTTGCGCGGATTCGGCAGCGCGAGAGGTCACGCCGGACATTGGGCCGGCCAGGAAGGTAATGGAGGTGGACGCGGCCACCAGCAGGGTAGTAGAGGCGATCATGCCAAAGGGCACCCTGCCCACATCCTGGCGGGAGGAAAACTCGACCTCATCGGTGATATCGGAAAGCGGGGCCGGGCGGGCGAGCGCCATGTTGCCTTCCGGGGCATCGGCGCGGTCGCGTTGGAAGCCTTTAGCCCATACCAGCATCATGACGTAGAGAGTAAGCAGCGAGGTGACTACGGCACCGACGATGAGTACCCACGCCATCCAGGAACCCTCATTTGCGCCGGCTTGCAGCAAGATGATCTTGCCTAAGAAACCGGAGAACGGCGGGATGCCGCCCAGGTTAATGGCCGGGATGAAATACAAAATTCCGATCAGCGGGGCCGAGTACATGAGCGAACCCAGGCGACGCAGCGACGAGGTGCCGGCCTGGCGCTCAACGAGTCCGACCACCAGGAATAGCGCAGTCTGGACCAGAATGTGGTGCACGGCGTAGAAGATGGCGCCGGACAGGCCCTGGGCGGTGCCGAGCGAGACACCGAAAATCATGTAGCCAATGTGGCTAACCAGGGTAAAGGATAAAAGGCGCTTAATATCGGACTGCGCAATCGCGCCTAGGATGCCCACCAACATCGTGGCGAGGGCGACCCACATGAGCACGGTATCGAGCCCACCGGCGGTGAAGACGGAAGTGCGGGCGCGGATGATGGCGTAGACACCCACCTTGGTCAGCAGGCCGGCGAATACGGCCGTGACTAGTGACGGCGCCGTGGGATACGAGTCCGGCAGCCAAGCGTCCAGCGGAACCACGGCGGCCTTAATACCGAAGGCGACGAGCAGTGTGGCAAAGATGGCGGTGCGAGTTCCTTCCGGGATGTCCTGCATGCGCTGGCCGATCTGCGCCATGTTCATCGTGCCCACGGAGGAATATACAAAGCCCAACGCGAGCAAGAAAATCATGGACGAGGCCATCGACACCATCACGTAGCCCACACCGGCGCGCACGCGACCGGCCGAGGCACCCAGGGTCAACAGCACATACGACGCCACGAGGAAGACCTCGAAGCCCACGTAGAGATTGAAGAGGTCGCCTGCCAAGAAAGAGATATTAACGCCCATGGTCAGCAGCATGTAGGTGGGCAAGAAGACGGCCACCGGCTCGTCCTTGGTGCCATCGCGCACGCCCTGGGAAATGGCGTACCAAATGACAGAAAACAGCACCACGGAGGACGTAAAGAGCATCACCGCAGAGAGGCGATCCGCCACGAGCGTGATGCCCACTGGGGCGTCCCAGCCACCTACCTGTAGCGTTTGGATGCCCTCAAAATCAGCAATGAGAATGAGGATGGCATTAACCACTGCGGTAATGAGCAGCGAGAAGAACACGATCTGGCGCTGCGCATTGGGGATGCGGCAAAAAATCAAGGCGAGGGCCGCGGCCACCGCCGGGATGATAATGGGCAGCGGAATGAGGTAGCCGATGTAGGGAAAGAGGACATCGACAAGCGGCTGTACGGTCTCACTCATCGTCGGCCCCCTTTACTGGTTGCTCGAAGGATTCGGGTCCGAAGTTATCGCCTTGCTTGGTGGCGCGGCCCGTGGTCGGATCATTGGACGCATCGTGGTCCGGGTTGGCGGCCGCGTTGCCAGGGCGCGCAGCCTTAGCCGCAATCGCGGTATCCTCCGCGTCATCTTCAATGACATCGTCCGTGCGGTAGCGGTACTGGCGGTAGGCCAACGTAAGGATGAAGGCCGTAAGTGCCATGGAGATAACGATGGCGGTAAGAATCATCGCCTGTGCCAGTGGATCCGCAATCTCGGCGCCGTAAGGCTCCGACTCGCGGCCGTCGATAGGCGGGGAACCGGCCGAGCCGCCGGACTGCAGCAGGAAGAGGTTGGCTCCATTGCCCAATAGCAACAAGCCCAACATCATCTTGGTCATGGTGCGGTCCAGCAGCAGGTAGACGCCTGCCGCGACGAGTACGCCCGCGGCCAGGAGGAGGAAGAGGTTGGCTTCCATTTTATTTCTCCTTTCCTGTTGTCGCGGCTGTGCTTGCTGTGGCGGCTTGTTTCTTTTCCTTGCGTTGCGCCCGTTGCGCCTTTTGCTTGGCGGTGCGTTGGCGTTGCTGCCGGGCCAGCGAGCGGGCACGATCGCGGGCGCGCTGCTTACGCATTTCCTCTTCCTCATCCAACTTGGCACCCAAGGAATTCAGGATGTAGAGCGTAAGGCCCACGACGATGAGGTAGACGCCCGCATCGAATACCAACGCCGAAGGCAGCGAAACCTTGCCGATGAGCGGAATCTCCGGCGAGGTGTACCCGCTGGTAAGCGGTGGGTGCCCAAAGAACATTGGGGCCACCACGGCCACCGCGGATAGGAAGAGTCCGGTACCCATGGTGCGGCCGGCGTCGATAGGCAGGGTTTCATCCAGCTCTGCGCGCCCGCCAGCCAGGTAGCGCAGGATAAGAGCCAGCGCGGCGACGAGGCCACCGGCGAAGCCGCCACCTGGTGCATTATGGCCCGCGAAGAAGAAATAGAAGGAAATCGCGACCATAGACGGGAAGAGCACGCGGGTAGAGACATCGATCATCAGCGAACGGTTGAGCGCCTGCTCTGATTCCACGCCGGCTGCCAGCCAGCGCCGCCCAGTAACTTGCAGGGTGGGGCGGCGGCTCGCGCGGGCGAAGGACTGGGTGCGATAAATCAGAGAGGCCACGCCCAACGCAGCGATGATGATGACCGTGATCTCGCCAAAGGTATCCCATGCGCGCAGGTTCACCAGCAAAACATTGACGGTATTGGCGCCGTGGCCAATCTCCTTGGCCAGATCCGGCATGAACTCAGAGATGGGCTTGGACTGGCGGGCGTTGATGGCAAACATTGCAACCACGGTGACCGTGAGGCCCGTGCCCACCGATAGCCACGCGCGCAGGCGACCCATCTTGGGGTCTTGCTTCGACTCGGCAGAGGCAGGCATGCGGCGCAGGACCAGCATGAAGATAACCATCACGATGGTCTCCGTCAGCAGCTGGGTCAGTGCAAGATCTGGTGCACCGTGGAGCGCAAAGATAAAGGCGAGCGTATAACCGGTCACGCCTACGATGATGACGGCGGATAGGCGGTTATCGGTGACCGTGGCGGCCACCGCGGCCACAATAATGATGACGGCGGCCACGATCTGCCAGGGATTTTCCGCCACAATCATCCGAATATCGGTGAGGTCGCCCTTGATGAGCATGGCTACCGGCAGCAACATCAAGGTGGCAAAAATGACCGTGAGGTTCAGCTGCAGGGAGCCGCGCTGCGTGGTTGCCGTCGTGCGCAGCGAGAGCTGGCGCAAAAGAGCAATGACCGAATCATAGGCATCATCCGCATTGCCCAGTGCAGGGTAGGTGAATTGCCATTTGACTAGGGCTTGGCGCTGCCAGTGCATGACAATACCGCCCACAATAATGAGCACGGAAAGGCCCAGTGCCACGGTAAAGCCGTGCCACAGCGCCAGCTCACTATGCTCCTTCGGGCCAAAGGTGGAGTTGAGGTGCTGGTCAAACGCCGCCGAGAGCGGCTTGGGGAATATACCCAGCACCACGGTCAGGGCGGTCAGCAGGGCGGGGGAGAGCCAGAGCCCCATGGTGACGGGATGCATCTTGGCGACGGCCTCTGCCGGCTCCGTGCCATTAACCTCCGGCTTGGTAGCAAAGGCGCCCCACAAAAAGCGCAGGGTATAGGCCATGGTGAGGATAGAGCCGAGGACATAGGCCACGAGCATCATATTGCGCGGCATGCCGGCCAGTAGCTCCTCGTGCATGGTGGCTTCCAGCACGGCCTCCTTGGCCACGAAGCCAAAGAGTGGTGGGACGCCAGCCATGGACAGGCCAGAGATGATAGCGATGCCAAAGAGGAAGGGCTCCTTGCGCCCCAGGCCGGATAGCTTGGTGATATCCCTCGTGCCCGAGCAGTGGTCGATAGTGCCGACGACCATAAAGAGCGCGGCCTTAAATAGCGAGTGCGCAAAGGTCAGCGCGAGACCAGCCTGCATGGCCTCGCGCGAGCCCACGGCCGCGATGGAGGTGATAAACCCCAGCTGGGAGACGGTGCCATAGGCCAGCACCAGCTTCAGGTCGCGCTGCTTGAGCGCCATCCAACCGCCCAGCAGCATGGTAAATACGCCAAGGGAAATGACCACCACATGCCAAGTGGCGACCTCATACATTGAGGGGGCCAAGCGCGCGACCAAGTAGATTCCGGCCTTTACCATCGCTGCTGAGTGCAGGTAGGCCGAGACCGGCGTCGGCGCCGCCATCGCACCCGGCAACCAGAAGTGTGCCGGCGCGATGGCGGACTTCGTTAGCGCGCCCGCCAAGATGAGCACGATGGCGACCGTGACAAATGGCGTCTGGGCAAAGTGCTGATAGGCGGCGATATCGCTAAAGGTTCACGCTCCGGTCTGGCGTCCGAGCAGGATGATGCCCATGAGCATGGACAGCCCGCCCAGTGCGGTGACCATCAGTGCCTGCTGCGCGGCGCGGCGGGAAGAGGCACGCTCCGCGTAGTAGCTGACCAAAAGGTAGGACAGCACGGAGGTAATCTCCCAGAACACGTACATCAGCAGGAAATTATCCGCGGCCACCAGGCCAAACATGGCGGTGGCAAAGCCCACCATCTGCGCGGCGAACATGGCCAAGCGGCGCCGCGTGCCATCGAAATAGCCCCAGCAATACACCAGTACCAGCGCGCCCATGCCCAAGATGATGAGGCTAAATAGCGCGCCTAATCCGTCCAAGCGGAGACTAAAACTCAGGTTGGCGGACGGCATCCATTCCACGGTGCGTTCGACCGTGCCGCCGTCTGTGAAGGTGCCGCGCAGGAAATGTACGAGAGTCCACACGAAGCCTGCGCCGGGGACCAGTGCCAAAATTCCAAAAGCCGGGCGACCCATTCGCATGATGAGCAGCGGCGCGACCACGGAGGCGGCGATAAGAGCACCCAGAAGTACTAGCACGTTGGTTACTGCGCTCCTTATGGTTGTGTCACGTTCTTCTACCCCGCTGCCGCGAATACCACGAGCACACAACTGACGAGAGGCGAGAACATTCACGAGCCGCGCGCCGCTGAGTACGCCGCGGCGGCACAGTGCAAGCAACATGGCCGAGCGCGGGGCCAACTTTTTGCCACTTTACCGGTTTTTCCACGGCTTTGAAAGGAATAATTTTATGCACTGTATTATATGCCGCTATTTCGGGCCGATTTAGGGTAGAAATAAACCCCGCATCCCATCGGTTCGGGACGCGGGGAGTTGGCGGCAAGCCGCTAAACCGAAGCGGCGGCAGCCGCGGCGGCCGAGAGGGGTGAGCCCCTTAGGCGTAGCGCTGCAAGAAGAGCGCTTCTGCGGCAGCGATGTTTTCGATCTCGGTGGGATCGACGGACTCATTGGCCGAGTGGATGGTGCACTTTGGCTCCTCCACACCGTAGAGGGCGATCTCCGCGTTGGGGTGAGCCTCCTGCAGCTCGGTGGTCAGCGGGATGGAGCCGCCCATGCCCTGTGCGGCAGTATCCGCGCCGTAGGCCTCGGTGAGGCACTCGCCCAGTAGAGCAGCGGCGGGTTTTTCCGGATCGGTGGAAAAGCCGGCATTGGCCTCGAGCACCTCGGCCTTAACGTGGGCGCCCCATGGAGTGTGGGCGCGGAGGTGATCACAGACGGCGTCGGCAATCGCAGCGGCATCGGCACCGGCCGGAACGCGCAGGTTGAGCTGCGCGGAAGCGGTGGCGGGCACGGCGTTGACGGCTTCTGCCACCGGGGTGGAGGTAAAACCGGTCACGGTAATGGCCGGGCGGGACCAGACCATGTTGGCCACCGGGGTGGTACCGGCCGGGTCGTCTTCGCCCATGATCTTGGTGCCCTCCAGCAGCTGTGCATCGGCGCGGAAGGCCTCTGCCGGGTACTCCTGGCCGGACCACTCGGCGGTGGTATCCACGCCGTCGATAACCGTGCGGCCGTACTCATCGGACAGGGAGTCGATGGCGCGCATCAGCGCCTTGGCGGCATCCGGTGCCGCGCCGCCAAACTGGCCGGAGTGCACGGCGGAGGCCAAGGTATCGACTTGCACGCCAATCTGCGCGCCGCCGCGCAGGGACGTGGTCAAGGTTGGCTGGCCCACAGCGGCGTTGCCCGCATCGGCGATGAGGATGGCGTCGGCAGCAAAAAGCTCCGGGCGATCCTTGATGAGCTGGGACAGGCCTTCGCCGCCGCGCTCCTCGGAGCCCTCGATGAGGTACTTCAGGTTCACCTTGGTGCCGCCGTTATTGTCCACCGCGCGCAGGGCAGCTAGGTGCATGGCCACGTTGCCCTTGCAGTCGGCGGCGCCGCGGCCGTACCAGCGGGTGGTGCCATCGGCGGCCTCACGCTCGGTAAGGGTGAACGGATCGGATTCCCAAGCCTCGCGATTGCCGGCCGGCACCACGTCATAGTGGGAGTAGAGCAGCACCGTCTTGGCGCCCTCATCGCCCTTGCGCTCACCCAAGATGGCGGTGGAGCCATCGGCCGTAGTGATGGTTTCCACGCTCACTCCAGCCTCTTCGAGTGCGGATTTAACCCACTGGCTTGCGCCCTTGGTCTGGTCCATCCAAACCTTCCTCGTCGTGGACGGAATTAAAGGCCACGAGCTCGCTGAGCTGGCGGAAAATGGTCTCGCGATCGTTGCGAATGCTTTCATTAAGTGCAGTCATGTTCTCTACGGTACCCGCCCACCCCAAGCTATAGAGCAACCGGAATAGGAAAACGCTGGGGTGATGAACTAAAATTTATTCATTCCACCCTGTGCGGATTCTGTCCGTTCGGATACAAACCGGGGTTAAAACCGGAGTGAAACGGGCGAAAACGGGCGTTGCTGGCTGTAGCCTGCTACGCGGGGTGAGACAAGAAACTTTCATAGCCGAGAATAGAAAGGACCTGGCATGGCGAACGCATCATCCGCCGCAGGTTCCAAGGCCTCCCTGCCCGAGCTGACTCTGCGCGGCATCATTATCGGTGGCCTGATTACCCTCATCTTCACCGCCGCCAATGTGTACTTGGGCCTGAAGGTGGGCTTGACCTTTGCTACCTCCATCCCGGCCGCCGTGATTTCCATGGCGGTGCTGCGCCGGTTCAAGGGCCACAACATTAAAGAAAACAACATCGTGCAGACCATTGCCTCTGCCGCAGGCACCTTGTCCGCCATCATCTTCGTCCTCCCGGGCCTGGTGATGGTGGGGTATTGGCAGGGCTTTGGCTTCGTACAGACGGCCGGCGTGTGCATCATCGGCGGCGTGCTGGGCGTGATGTATTCCATCCCGCTGCGCCGCGCTTTGGTCACCGGCTCCGACCTGCCCTACCCGGAGGGCGTGGCCGCGGCCGAGTGTCCTCAAAGTAGGCGACGAGAACGCCGATGGCGCCAGCCATGAGGAAAATGCCAAGGGCCTGCGCGTCATCGTCGCGGGCGGCATTACCTCGGCCGTCATGGCGCTGCTGACTGCGATGAAGGCCGCCGCCTCCGAGGTCACCGCCTATTTCAAGCTCGGCGCCGGCGCGACCACCCTGGGCACCAGCCTGTCCACCGCGCTTATCGGCGTGGGTCACTTGGTAGGCCTGCCGGTAGGCATCGCCATGTTGGTTGGCGTGGTGATTTCCTACTTCATTTTGCTGCCCATTTTCACCACCGGCGATATTACGGGCGCCACCGCGCTTGCCGACGTCGTCGATACCACCTTCTCCGATGACATCCGCTTCATCGGCGTGGGCACCATGGCCATTGCCGCCATCTGGACCCTGCTGAAGATCGCCGCTCCCATTGCTGTGGGCATCCGCCAGTCCCTAGCCTCCTCGCGCGCCCGCAAGTCCGGCTCCGCCGTGGACGTCACCGAGCGCGATATTCCCTTCCCCTATGTCGCCACCACCATCGTGGCGTTCATGGTGCCTATCGCGTTGCTGTTGTGGGACTTTGTGCGCGGTACCGATATTCACGACCACATGGCCGTGCTTATTACCGTCTCCGTCCTCTTTACCCTGCTGGTAGGCCTGATTATCGCCTCCGTGTGCGGCTACATGGCTGGCCTGATTGGTGCGTCTAACTCGCCCATTTCCTCCATCGGCATCATCGCCGTGCTCGCCGCCTCGCTGCTCATCGCGGCCGTCACCCGCGGCACCACTGCGGATCCTTTGTCTTTGGTGGCCTACACGCTCTTCACCGCGGCCATTGTTTTTGGCATTGCCACCATTTCCAATGACAACCTGCAGGACCTCAAGACCGGTCAGCTCGTCGGCGCTACTCCATGGAAGCAGCAGGTAGCCCTCATTATCGGCGTGGTCTTCGGCTCCCTGGTCATCCCGCCGATTCTGCAGGTCATGCTCAATGGCTTCGGCTTCCAAGGCATGGAAGGCGCCGGCGAAGACGCCTTGGCCGCCCCGCAGGCCGCCCTGATGTCCTCCGTTGCTTCCGGAATCTTCGATAACTCGCTGGATTGGAACCTCATCTTCATCGGCATGGCCATTGGCGCTGTTCTCATTATTATTGACGAGCTCCTGCGCAAGTTCACCGATAAGTACTCGCTGTCCCCGCTGGCCGCCGGCATGGGCATGTACCTACCGGCCGCCCTGACCATCGTCATCCCCATCGGTGCCATCTTGGGAACCTTCTATGACAAGTGGGCCGCGAAGCAATCCCACCCAGAGTTTGCCAAGCGTATGGGTACCCTCCTGGCCACCGGCCTCATCGTAGGTGAGTCCCTCTTTGGCGTGGTCAACGCCGGCATCATCGCCGCCGCTGGCGGCGAGAGCCCGCTGGAAATCTTTGAGGGTGGTGCCTCCGCCACCGTGGTGGGCGTGATCCTCTTTATTATCGCGCTGACGTTCATTTACCGCTGGACCAAGCGCACGGTGAAGAGCTCCTAGCTCCTGATCCATTCCTTATATGATGGCGTCCCTTCGCGGGGGCGCCATTTTTTTCTTGCAGTCGCGGTAGGAGAGTGCCAGAATGGTCGTTAGCACTCGCACAGTATGAGTGCCAGATAAATCTACATCGTTGTGGTTGAGGTTGGTTCACACTCACCAGCCATGCCGTCGCGGGCGTCCGCAGCGAGAAAGACGTGAGTGTCGTCCTCAATAAACCAAGGAGCACAAACACAATGGCAAAGATTATCGCTTTTGATGAAGAGGCCCGTCGCGGCCTCGAGCGCGGCCTCAACACGCTTGCCGACGCCGTCAAGGTCACCCTCGGCCCCAAGGGCCGCAACGTCGTCCTGGAAAAGTCCTGGGGCGCCCCGACCATTACCAACGACGGTGTTTCCATCGCTCGCGAAATCGAGCTCGAGGATGCTTACGAGAAGATCGGCGCCGAGCTGGTCAAGGAAGTTGCCAAGAAGACTGACGACGTCGCAGGCGACGGCACCACTACCGCAACCGTGCTGGCACAGGCTCTGGTACGCGAGGGCCTGCGCAACGTAGCCGCAGGTTCCAACCCAATGGGCATCAAGCGCGGCATCGAGACCGCAACCAAGAAGGTTGTGGACTCCCTGCTGTCTTCCGCCAAGGAAGTAGAAACCCAGGAGCAGATTGCTACCACCGCTGGCATCTCCGCTGCGGACCCAGCAATCGGCGAGAAGATCGCTGAGGCTATGTACACCGTGGGCAACGGCTCCGTAAACAAGGACTCCGTTATCACCGTGGAAGAGTCCAATACCTTCGGCGTTGACCTCGAGGTAACCGAGGGTATGCGCTTTGATAAGGGCTACATCTCCGGTTACTTCGCTACCGATATGGAGCGCCAGGAGGCAGTCCTGGAGGATCCGTACATCCTGCTGGTCTCCTCCAAGATCTCCAACATCAAGGACCTGGTTCCGCTGCTGGAGAAGGTCATGCAGTCCGGCAAGCCGCTACTCATCATCGCTGAGGATGTTGAGGGCGAGGCCCTGTCTACCCTCGTTGTGAACAAGATCCGCGGCACCTTCAAGTCCGTTGCGGTTAAGGCACCGGGCTTCGGCGACCGCCGCAAGGCCACTCTGCAGGACATGGCCATCCTCACCGGTGGCCAGGTCATTTCCGAAGAGGTCGGCCTCTCCCTCGAGACCGCCGAGCTCGAGTACCTGGGTCAGGCACGCAAGGTTGTCGTCACCAAGGACGAGACCACCATCGTTCAGGGTGCTGGCTCCCAGGAGCAGATCGACGGCCGCATCAAGCAGATCCGTGCCGAGATCGAAAGCTCCGACTCTGACTACGACCGCGAGAAGCTGCAGGAGCGCCTGGCTAAGCTCTCCGGCGGCGTTGCCGTCCTCAAGGTCGGTGCCGCTACCGAGGTTGAGCTCAAGGAGCGCAAGCACCGCATCGAGGACGCAGTCCGCAACGCAAAGGCTGCCGTGGAAGAGGGCATCGTTGCCGGCGGCGGCGTAGCACTGCTGCAGGCCGCTTCCGTCCTGGACTCCCTGGATGACCTCAAGGGCGACGAGGCTACCGGCGTCAAGATCGTGCGCGAGGCACTGTCTGCACCGCTGAAGCAGATTGCACACAACGCTGGCCTGGAGCCGGGCGTGGTTGCTGACAAGGTTTCCTCCCTGCCGGCAGGCGAGGGCCTGAACGCTGCTACCGGTGAGTACGTCAACCTCATGGAGGCTGGCATCAATGACCCGGTTAAGGTCACCCGCTCCGCTCTGCAGAACGCTGCATCCATTGCAGCTCTGTTCCTGACTACCGAGGCTGTCGTCGCTGACAAGCCTGAGCCGGCCGGTGCCAACAACGGCATGCCGGACGCTGACGCCATGGGCGGCATGGGCTTCTAAGCCCACCACGGTCCCACATTGCCTAGGAGGGGGGGCTCGGATGCGGCCCTTAGCGGCCTTCTAGCCCCTTTGAGCGCCCCGCTTCTGTGCTTTAGAGCGCATGAGGCGGGGCGCTTCGGCGTGTCTGCACCACTTTGCATTGCCGATGCGATATGGGCGTGCCGCAAATTCGCGAGCCAATCGCTGAATCTGCTTGTCACTGTAGTTTTCTAATTGGTGCGAATGTTCAACTATCTGTATCTGATTCACTGTTCAGACAGGCGCACAATTCAGTGCCACGGGACTTAACACGCGAACCATGCGCCCCACTGACCCCGTATAGGGGTAATTTTCACGGGCTGAATTAGAAAAATTTTTTCGCTTGGGAAGGCTGGTTTACGGGCATAACTATCGTTCGCTACACCCCGAAGCGTTACAGTGTTAAATTTTATTTAACACAATCGACTATTTAGCAAACGAAAATCGCAGTTCAGGGCAATTGTGCCGCGAGGTGAAAATTTTCCAATACCCCCTATAGGATATAGCTCTTTTCTTATCAAATTGGGTAGATGTGAAGACACCAATGCAAAATTGACTTGCTTTAGATTGAACTTGTGCCAAAATACTTCTTGTGACGCCCACTGAGGGTGTCTGCAAACTGCAAACCCCTCCGCGGCAAATAGCTTCGGATCTATATTAGGAGTTCAAACATGGATCTCTCCACCATCCAGATGCACCTGGACAACTTCGTTAACACCTGGGAAGGCTGGCACAAGGTTGTCGAGGGTCTGTCCAACTGGGTCGGCATTGCTAATGCTTTCGACTCTTTCAAGACCTCCCTTGAGGTAGCTGACGCAGCTCTTCCGGCTCTCAGCTCCAACTAATTCAACCAGTTCTAATTTTCTAAGGAGATACTAAAATGGAGAATCTTTCCTCTACCCTGAACTTTGCTTTCGACATCTTCGGTGGCCTGTTCAATGCTGCTTACACCCTCATTGAGCCGCTGACCGAGGTTGCTGCGGGTGCTTCCAAGCTGATCGGTATGTTCGCATAAGAACATCCTTCAGCCCTGAGCATTAACGCTCGCTGAAGCAAGAAGGCCTACCGTTTCGGTAGGCCTTCTTTTTGTTTTGTTGTTCATTTGGAGGCAGGGGTAACTACAGAAATTTAGCGCGCTAGATGTCTACATTCGAGTTACACTAAATGCATGGCTGATATTAAAGACGACGACCTTCCCGAGATCGACCTGGCAAAAACTGACGGCTACGTCGTCGATGGAACCGATGAAGATGATCCTTCGCTGATCATGCCGGATGGTTCCCCGGTTCAGACTTGGCGGGAAAATTACCCCTATGACGAGCGTATGACTCGCGATGAGTACGAGTCTGTGAAGCGTGCTCTGCAGATTGAGCTACTGAAGTGGCAGAACTGGACCAAGGAGACTGGCCAGCGCCACATTATTATCTTTGAGGGTCGCGATGCGGCCGGCAAAGGTGGCACCATTAAGCGTTTTAACGAGCACCTGAACCCGCGTGGTGCTCGCACTGTGGCTCTGGAGAAGCCGTCGCCGCGTGAGTCCACCTCGTGGTATTTCCAGCGCTATATTGAACACTTCCCAGCCGGTGGCGAGATCGTCTTCTTTGACCGCTCTTGGTACAACCGCTCCGGTGTGGAGCGCGTGATGGGCTTTTGTACCGAAAGCCAGCACGCGGAGTTCCTCCGTGAGGTTCCGATGCTGGAGAACATGATTCTTGGCTCGGGTATCTCCCTGACCAAGTTGTGGTTCTCTGTTACCCGTAAGGAGCAGCGCACCCGCTTCGCTATCCGCCAGATCGACCCGGTGCGCCAGTGGAAGCTGTCCCCGATGGACTTGGCTTCGCTGGATAAGTGGGATGACTACACTCGCGCAAAGGAAGAGCAGTTCCGCTACACGGATACGGAAGAGTCGCCGTGGATCACCATTAAGTCCAACGACAAAAAGCGCGCCCGTATTAACGCCATGCGCTATGTGCTGTCCAAGTTCGAGTACACGAACAAGGACCACGAGCTAGTGGGCGAGGTCGATGAGAACATCGTCAAGCGTGGTCGCGACCAGATTGGTGACTAGGTTGAGCTAAATTAACCGCACTTTAGGCGGGAAACTCGGTAAGTCCGAGTTTCCCGCTTTTCGTTTTAGAGGTACCAAAAGGGGGTAAATAGGGAGGAATAGTTTCGCGGAAATTTGAGGATTTTAAAGGGCTAATTCCGTGCGGTTATGTTACGGAACCGTAGGTAACATTGTCGAAAACTATTTGTGGTCTCCGTCTCGGTAATTTTAGCATCACTGTTATCTCAATCTCATCTAGCGCAAGGATATGACCTACAGCACCACGAGGAGACAGTGATGATGAAGAAGCACGTAACCGCCTGCCTGACGGCGGCAGCAGTACTGGCGGCACCAGTTGCGGTATCTGGCACGCTCACGGCAGGGGCAATCGCCCAGGAAGCCCCGGCGCCTGCGCCCGCGGCAGACCAGAAACCAGATGTCCTTGGACGCCCAACCGTCTCGGAAAAGCAGGTATCCGATGAGGAAGGCTACTTCGACAGCGCTCACGGCGAGGGCGTGAAGATCTACTACCGCAAGCAGAAGGTGGCCAACCCACGCGGTGCGGTGGTTCTTGCGCACGGTGTCTCTGAGCACTCGGGGCGATACGATTACGTCGCCAAGCGCCTGCTGGATGCGGGCTACAACGTCTACCGTGTAGACCACCGCGGGCACGGCAAGTCCGCGGGCGGCAGCGTGCCACTGGGGCACATCGATAACTTCCAGTACATCCTGGATGATTTCGACCATGTGGTGGACATGGCCAAGGAGGAAAACCAGGGAGTAAAGACCTTCCTGCTGGGCCACTCGATGGGCTCGCTGACCGTGGAGGCCTATGGCATCCGTGAGCCGGGCAAGGTCGATGGCATCATCACCAACGGTGGCGGCGCGCCTCTGAACCTTTCGGGCAAAAATGTGGCCGGAAAGAGTATCACCCCGGATGATATTTCGGAGACCCAGAAGAAGTTGGACCCCACCATCTTTGAGCGCTTGCCGCTAGCTCAGCTCACCAGCTTTAACGCGCACTATGCGCAGAACCTGATTCCACACCGCACCGAAATCGGCGCACAATCGCCGGAGTGGAGCAAAAACATCAAGCTTTCTAACCCGTTCACGGATGGGGTCTCCACCAGCCAGGCGGTCAAGGATGAGTATGCTTCCAGCCCGCTCATCGCACAGAAGACCAGCGCCGGTACCGCCCTGCAGCTGGCGGCAATCGCGAATTATGACGCCGTCAATGCGGATCTCTTCACCGCCCCGACGCTCATCATGCACGGCACCAAGGACGGCATCGTGCCGCCGTATTTCTCCCAGGATTGGTACAACTCCATCTCTTCCGAAGATGTGGAGTATGTGACTTGGGAAGGCCAGAAGCATGAGGTCTTCAATGAGCCGGCTGCCGATCAGGCCCTCGACACCGTCGTGGACTGGCTCGATCGCCACGCCTAAATCCACGCGGGACACAAAGCGAGAACTCTTGGCAGGCATACAGTGCTTGCCAAGAGTTTACGTATATGTAACCGCCTCGTTGCCCAGGCCGGATAGAAATTGAATTATGAAAAATAAACTCTGTGCTTTCTCATCTGTCCTGGCGCTCACCGGAATGGTGGGCGCGCCCGTTGCGGCGGCCCAGTCCTCGCTTCCGGGTTCCTCCTTTGGTTCTTCTTTGGGGTCATCGTTGGGCTCTTCCTCGGGGTCTTCCCAGGGCTCGTCTGAGGGTTCCTCCGCGGGCGACGATGCGAAGCCGGAGGAAGCCGCTGAGTCGCGGGTGCTGTGGCAGGAAAGCTTCGATGAGGTGGATACCCCGGCGTGGTTTACCCACCGTGCGCCGGAGGGGTGGAGCACTGACGTGCACGGCGTGGACTCGGGCGAGGCCCGCTGGAAGGGCTGAACCTTTGGCGATATGCGCCACTGGACCTGGGCATCTGGTACCGATATGCGCCACTATTTCACCCAAGCGCATGACACTTTCGCCATCATCGACAACAAGCAGCAGCGCCTAGCCGAGGGCGATTCCATGACCGCCAAGCTGGAAAGCCCGGCCATCCCTGTAGCGGGGCAGGAGCGGGTGAATGTGGAATTCGACCACCATTACCGCCAGGGCAAGGACGGGCAAAATGCCACGGTGACGGTCTCCTTCGATGGTGGGGAAGCCCAGGAAATCGCCGCCTTTGATAAGGACGTCTTCTCCAAGCACGAGTCCATCGGCGTCGACGTGCCGGCCGGCGCGAAGAATATGCAGGTAAGCTTCAGCTACAACAACGGCAATGATGACTGGTGGTGGGCGGTGGACAACGTGGGCGTCGTCAAGCCGCTCGGTGAGCTTCAAGGCTCGCCGCAAGCTACCGTGGACGTGCTTTCCGACGTCCAGGGCGACCCCCAAGACTACAAAGACGCGATCCGCCAGTTGAACGGTATGGAGGATAAGGCCGGGGCGCTGGTGCTCAACGGCGACCTCGTGGACGATGGCTCGCAGCAGCAGTGGGATGATTTCTTGGCCGCGCACAGCGAGGTGCCACACGATTCGGGCAAGGAATTGTGAACCATCGGCAACCACGAAATGTATGGCAAGGAAGGCTCTAAGACCTACCTTGATCGCTTCCTGAAGTACTCCGGCCAAGACAAGCCGTGGAAGGAAGAGGTGGTGGACGGGGTGCCCCTGATTTCGGTGAATACCGAGTTCTATTCCGATATTCTGCGCCACGGCAAGGAGCCGTTCCAGCGCCTTAGCAAGGAGCAGCTCGACTGGCTAGATGAGCGCCTAGCGTATTGGGATGCTAAGGGCACACCGGCACTGGTCTTTAGCCATCCGTTGCTGCCGCAGACGGTTTCGATGTCTCATTCGGCGTGGTACCAGAATGACTTTGAGGACCTCGAGGCGCTTTCCAATGTGGTCAACAAGTACAACAACATCGTGTGGTTTAGCAGCCACAGCCACTCCTCGCTGCACCAAAATAACTGGTGGGGAACCCGCCGCTACGACGGTACCGGTGAGGCCGGCCGCACCGGTTTCCCGGTGGTCAACACCGGCGCCATCCTCAATGAGTACCTGCCGGATGGCGATAATGACGAGACAATCGTCAAAGAAAAGGAAGAGGCCTCCACCGGACTGCGGGTCAAGGTCTTTGCAGACCGCGTCCGGGTGGAGGCCTGGGACTTCAAGTCCGGCGAGATGATTAAATACCAGGACTTCGCGCGGTAGGGCGCAGGTTACTGCCGGTGGCCTATCGCTTCCACGGCTCGATGGGGTTGCCCTGCCATACGGCGTTGGTGGGCACGCGGTCACCGCGCATGACCAGCGAGCCGGGGCCTACGGTGGAGGCCGTGCCGATGAGCGAGGCCGGCAGCGCCACCGAGTGGGCGGCCAGCGTGGAGCCGTCCTGGATGGTGACGGTGTCTAGGCTCATCACGCGGTCCTGGAAGAGGTGGGTCTGCACCACCGTGCCAGGGCCCACGGTGGCGGCCTCACCGACGCGGATGAGGTCCGTTTCCGGGAACCAGTAGGAATCGATCCACGCACCACGGCCGATCTCCACGCCGAGGGCGCGCAGGCCCAGGTTGATCTCGCCGGAGCCGTAGGTGTGCTGGAAGAACCACGGCGCGGCGACGACCTCCACGAAGGTATCCTGCAGCTCGTTGAGCCAGACAAAAGCGGACCACAATGGGTGGTCGGCCGCGCGGTGCTTGCCCACACAGATCCACTTCACCGCGACGGTGACGGCCATGGCCACCGCACCCATGCCCATGAGCACGAGGCCGGAAAGGAGCCAGGTGAGGGGGAAGCCGAGGGCGTCGAGAAGCGAGTCGTAGACGCTGAGGGTTGCCGCGAGCAGCATGGCAGAAAACATCGGTGCCAAAAGGCGCATGGTTTCCACCACGCCGCGGGCAGCCTTGACGGCAAAGCCCGGGTTATAGGTCAGCGCCTCACCCGAGTTAGCAGGGGAGTCCACCTCTACGGTCACGCGGCGCATGCGCTCTGGCGGCGCACCCCACCAGTTGGCGCCGGCCTTTGTCTTCTTCGGGGTAGAAGAAAGAACGGCAACCAGCGAGTTCTTCGAGAGCTTGCGGCCGGGCGCGGTGATGCCGGAGTTGCCCACGAAGGAGCGCTTGCCCACCTTGGTCTCGCCGGTGCGCATCCAGCCGCCGCCGAGCTCGTAGCCGCCGATCATGGTGTCATCGGCTAGGAAAGCGCCCTCTTTGACCTCGGTGAGCTTGGGGATCATGACCGCGGTGGAGATTTCCACGTTGGCGCCAATCTCCGCGCCGAGCGAGCGCAGCCACGCTGGGGTCAGCTGCGAGGCATAGAGCGGGAAGAGCTTGGTGCGGGCCTCGTCCATGAGGCGCTCGATGGCCCACAGGCGCCAGCCCTTGGCCGAGCGCACGGGTGCTACGCCCGGGCTAATGCCCAGCGAGAGGATGCGCACGCCCAGCCAGGTCTGCAGCATATAGGTGGCAAAGGCCGCCAGCGCGCCAACGGGCGCGAAGAAGACCGCACCGACGAAGCTATCGCCGCCCGTGGAATGCACGAGGGCCAAGACGATGGCCGCGCCTACCGCCAGCGCAACAACCGGCTGGATGGCCAGAAGGACGGAAGTGGCGTCATAAATAGCCACCCACCACGGCCGACGCTTGGGCGTATGGGACGGGAAGCGGTGCTTGGATCGACCCACCTTTTGGGCAGGCGAGCCGAACCAACGCTGTCCGTCCTTGATCTTCTTGCGGCCGGTCACGGTGGAGCCGGCCTCTACGTGGGCATACTTGCCCACCACGGTGCCAGGCAGCAGCGTGGAGCGTGCGCCCACGCGAGCGCCTTCCTTGACGTCGATGGCGCCCACATGCAGGATATCGCCGTCCAACCAGTAACCGGAGAGGTCCACTTCGGGCTCGATGGCGGCGTGCTTGCCCAAAGTGAGCAGGCCGGTCACCGGCGGCAGGGAGTGCAGGTTCACGCCGCGCTTGACCTTGACGCCAAGAGTACGGGCGTAGTTATTCACGCGCGTGGCACCTGCCAGTGAGCTCGCGCCGGAAGCATTAGCCCAGCGCTCGGCCGCCCAGATGCGCAGGTGCGTCGAACCGCCGCGCGGGTAATCGCCCGGCTTAATTCCGGCCGTAATAAGACGCGCACCGTAGCCGCCAATGGGGATGCGGCCAACTGGGGTGACAAAGACGATGAGCATGGCAATGACCAGCCACCACGGATAGGCCGCGGCCCACTCAAAGCCCAGGGATGCCGCCACGGTGGAACCCAGCAGAAGCCAGGCCAGCCAGCTGGATGCAGCCAGCGTCATGACGGGGATCTGGATCAGGGTCTGGGCGAGGCGGGTGCCGAAGCCGACCTTGGTGACCTCGCGCATGGGGACGTCAGCAGCCGCGGGGCGCGGTTCGGCTCCCGCAATGAGCTCGGCCAGTGAGCCCAAGCGCGGGTGGTCGTAGAGGTCGCGCACGGCCACGGTGGGGTAGCGCTCCCTGATATGGCCCACGAGGGTCGCGGCCGCCAGCGAGGTGCCACCGAGCGAGAAAAAGTCGGCGTTCTCGTCTTCCACGGACACGCCGAGGGTTTCTACCCACAACTCCGCGAGCCACTTCTCGGTCTCGGTCAGCGTGGTCGATTCCACGCCCACTCCCGGCAGCGGCCACGGAAGGGCCTTCTTATCTACCTTGCCGGAGGTACGCACTGGCAGCTCCTCCATTACGCAGATGCGCGGGACGAGTGCGGCCGGCATGGTTTCGGCCAAGCGGGCGTGCGCGGCCTCGTGATCGAAGCCCTTGGCCTCATCCTCGAGGGAAACATAGCCCACCAAGACGGACTCGCCGCCCGGGGTCTTCTGCACGGCCACGGCCGAGTTATAGACGTTATCCAGGGCCGCAACATTGGCTTCGACCTCACCGAGCTCAATGCGGCGCCCGCCAATTTTCACCTGGTCATCCACGCGGCCGACGAAGTACAGCCCGTCTTCTTCCAGGCGCACGTGGTCACCGGTGCGATACGCACGCTGCCAGCCCATCGACTCCAGCGGAGCGTACTTCTCCGCGTCCTTGGCCGGATCCAGGTAGGACGCCAGTCCCACGCCGCCGATCACCAGCTCGCCGACGCCGCCCATTTCCACAGGCATGCCCTGCTTATCGACGACCACCAGGTCCCAACCATTCAGCGGCAAGCCAATGGACACCGGCCGGCCTGGCAGCATCTGCTGCGCACAGGCGACGACGGTGGCCTCGGTAGGGCCGTAGGTATTCCACATCTCGCGGTCCTCGGTGGCCAGGCGGTCCACCAACTCCTGCGAGCAGGCCTCGCCGCCGACAATGAGCAGGCGGATATTATCCAGCGCCTCGGCCGGCCACAGGCCCGCCAAGGTAGGCACGGTAGACACAACGGTGATATCGCGGCGGATGAGCCACGGGCCCAAATCCATGCCGGAGCGCACCAGAGATCGCGGCGCCGGGACCAAGCAGCCACCGTGGCCCCAGGCCAGCCACATTTCCTCACAGGAGGCATCGAAGGCGACGGACAGCCCGGCGAGCACACGATCCTCCGGGCCGAGTGGTCCGTGCGGGTGATTGACCAAAAAGAGGCTGGCCTCGGCGTCCACAAAGGCAGCCGCGGAACGGTGGCTTACAGCCACGCCCTTCGGCTTGCCGGTAGAACCGGAGGTGAAGATGATCCACGCGGTGTCTTCTGGGCGCGGGGTATTGGAGTTCTCAGCCGGCTCCTCGGCGGACCTGTCGGGGGCGTCCGGGCGCGCAGAATCGCGCAGGAAGCGGAAGCCCTCGTCCGTAAAGACGCCGTCGATATCGGCCTCGCCGAAGACCATCTCGGCGCGCTCGTCTGGGTCGTCGGCGTCGACAGGCACGTAGGCCGCGCCCGCCGCCAGGGTCGCCAAAATGGCGAGGTAGAGCTCGCGCTTGCCGGAGGTCATCCGGATGCCGATGCGATCTCCCCGGCGCACGCCATTGGCGTGCAGCTCGGTGGCCCACAGCTCGACTTCGTGGATGAGCTCGGAGTAGGTGATGATTTCGCCGTCGTCCAGCGCGGCGGCGTCTGGGTGCATCTCCGCGGTGGTGGTGATGATGTCCCACAGCGTGCGCGGCCGCGGCGCCGCGCTACCTAGAAGGTACTGCTGAGGGACGAGCGATTCGGGGCCCGCCATTTATGCCTCGTCTTCGTCTGCGGCAATGATGGACTTGGCCAACTTTCGCAGGTGCTTGAGCTGCTTATTGGTGGACTCATCCAAGGCCTCGTCCTCGGCAGTGGCAACAAGCTCCGCCAGGTCCTTGTGGACCTTCGCGCCCTTCTTGGTGGACGCGACGATCTGGCGGCGGCGATCCTTTGGATCGCGCTCGCGCTTGGCCCAGCCGCGGTCCTCGAGGGCGTCGATAAGACGCACCATGTCAGAAGCGTCAATGGCAAGGGTATCGGAGAGGTAGGACTGCGACGCGGCATCCGCGTCCACCAGGCAGGTAAGGACCCAGTACTCGCGCAGCGTCGTCTGCTTGGTCTGCAGGGCGGCCTCGACGCCGTCGCGGGTGCGGCGGCGGAGGCGCTCCAGCTGGAACGACGGGGATTCGAGCAGAGCAGTTGGGATTACAGAATTATTCGTGGAAGCCATACCATCATAATAATCCCAAAAGATTGGTTAAGGCCAATTAATCCGTTTCGATGGGAAGTCCGGCAGCCTTCCACTTATCCGTGCCGCCATCGACGTTGATGGTGTCCCAGCCCAGCGCATGCTCCAGATACTGGCAGACCTGCATGCTGCGGCCGCCCGCGTGGCAGATGACGTAAATATCCTTGTCCGGGTCGATTTCCTGGATGCGACCCGTAATCTCACTCATCGGGATATGGGTCGCGCCCTTCGCGCGCTCCACCGCCCACTCATCATTCTCGCGGACATCAATGAGCTGAGCGCCTTCTGGTACTTCAGTTGGTTGAACGTTTTTCATGCCTCATACCCTAGTCACGCATAGGGCCTTGTGCTGCTCCGCGTGCCGCGTCCGAGAAGAGTCGTGAGCAACCAGGCGCGGCGGAAAACTGTGTGCTCGGCCCGTTGCGTCAATTGCCTGTTCCAGCAGCTTTAGCTCTTGTCTCGCCAGACTTATAGCCCAAATGGTTATCTGCTTCAGCGCTTAACCCCCTTGTAGTCGAGGCTTAAAGCATGCCCTGAGCCAAGTCCTTGGCATCCGCGGCGGATGTGCGCAGGGCATCAATTTCCAGCGGCGACTCAGATGAATTCAGGCGAACCTGTCTTGGTCGTGATTAGGGTGGCGTACAGCCCACGGTACGGCTTTCTGTTCGTAGCGAGAGTGGCGACCTCTCCACCACGTTTTCAACATTCATCTGAATTGAAAGGCAAATTGTAATGGAAGATCTGACAGCGATGCGTATAGAGCGTCGCCAAGGGACGCTTGAGATCGATGGCATCACCGTTGAATGCCGTATCTGTGTGCCACTCGAGCCTCACACCGAATATAATCTGAGCCTTGAATTTGCAGTCCGTCAAGGAACGGCACCCACTGCAATGAGGCTTAAGACCTATAGCGCTGAGTTCGTGCTCTTTGATAATGAGACAGAAAACAGTATTCGTCTAACAGACGGCGTAAGTAATAGCGCAAGCTTCCGCCTTCGCACCGGACAAAAGTCAGGATTGCTCAGTGTTTTTAACGAGTACCTGCATAGTTATTGGGAAGGTGTCGAACCCGCCTACGAATACATGACAGGCGATTCAGGGATTGTTATCACCAAGAGGAAAGGCGACACCATTCACTTTGCCTGCAACAACCGCAGTCCACGGGAGCAGCTAGCGTTTGAGGACGTCACGGGGATGCTTACGGTTACGAAAGTTGGTTCAGCGGAAGATCATTTCATCGCCCCTGCAGAGGATGGATCGCCAATTCAACAATATTGCTTCATCGACAGCGGCGATGAAGCACCCGATGAGAAAAAGCTCGTTGATTTTGCCACTGCGCTTTCGGGCAAGACCTCCCCGAGAAGCGAAGCGGTCACTACCTTAATTGACAGGCTTGAAGGGCTTAACTACACCGTCATTTCTTCCGCAGACAATGCTGTCACCGTCGAAGTCGACATCTCGGATGAGGAAACCACCGAATTCGCTATGGTCGATGAGGCCCGATTGTGGAATCTCAACCTTGTGAAGGTTAAAACTCGCACCTTGCTGAATCAGAGCACAATCCGACCAGAAAGTTAGGCCACGACTGCTCAGAATTTGGATGCGAGGGACCGCGTGATTCGTCGTGTTGAAGAACGAATTTTGGCGGAGAGCACGCAGGTGCAAGCCACGGATCTGGCTGTGGCACTTGGATCGTCGGTTCGTGTGAGGAGTCGATGTCGTTCACGGTAAATGGCGCCGGAAAATGGGGGGTCGCGTGAGCGTCGTGCGGGCTGCCCGCGGCGATTCTTGAGTGGCGCATCGGGTCAAAGTGACGCACACGGCGCTGGCCCCGCGCAGGCCTGCGTGCGCGTTTTAACGGTGCGCGGAGAGGTACTCCAGAATCGCCTTGACGCGGCGGTTGTCCTCGCTGGGGTCTAAGCGAAGCTTGGTGAAGATGTTGGAGACATGCTTGGCCACCGCGGCGGCGGATAAAACGAGCTCGGCGGCGATGTCCTTGTTGGACTTGCCGCGGGACATTAATTCGAGAACCTCGCGCTCGCGCGGGCTGAGCTCGCCCAAGCCGCTGCGTCCGGAGCTCATGAGAGCTTGAGCCACGGTGGGGTCGATGACGGTGCCGCCCTGGGCCACCACGTCCAGGCTAGCCAGGAAGTCGCGCACCTCGGAGACACGGTCCTTCAAAAGGTAGCCGGTGCCGGCCTCGGAGGAGTCGAAGAGCTCCACTGCATAGGCCGGGGCCACGTATTGGGAGAGCACCATGACGGGTAGGCCCGGGTAGGCGTTTCTCAAATTCACGGCGGCTTTCAAACCATCGTCGCCCATGCCCGGCGGCATGCGCACGTCCGTGATGACGATGTCCGGCAGGTCGTCGCGCAGTTTATCCACCACAGCCTCGAGCGAAGGAGCAGAGGAAGCCTGGCCCACTACAGAGTGCCCGCGGCGCTCCAACAGGCCGGCCAGGCCCTCGCGCAGAATGGCGGAGTCATCCGCTACCACAATCCTTAAGCTCATCTTTTACACTCCTGGCTGTCCGCGATCGAGAAGAAGGGGAATGGACCCGGCCACCCGGGTCGGGCCGCCAGGCGGTGAGGACAAAGACATTTCTCCGCCGAAGGCAGCAAGACGCTCGGCCATCCCCGCCAGGCCGTGCCCGGGGACGAGCTGTGCGCCGCCGTGGCCCTCATCCACCACGGTGATGCGCAGCGAATCGTCCGAGGTCACCAGCACCGAAACTGGCGCGCCCGGCGCATGCTTGGCCGCATTCGTCAAAGCTTCCGTGCCGAAGAAATAGCCGCAGGCCAGCACGGAGGCGGAGAGCTCAGGCAGAGGATGCGGGGCGAAGACGCTGACGTGGGGGCCGTGGGAGGAGGCGGCGTCGGCAAGCGCGGCGACCAGGCCGTGATCCTGCAGCACCTGTGGGTGAATACCGTGCACCGTGGCGCGCAGAGAATTCAGGCCGCGGTCCACGTCCTGCTTAGCAGCGGTGAGGAGCTCGGTGAGGTCAGCGGGGGCGTCGAGAAGAGCCTCGCCCAACTTCATGCTCGCGGCCACGAGGTATTGCTGCGCGCCGTCGTGCAGGTCGCGCTCGATGCGGGCGCGCTCGACCTCGTAAGCGTCCGCGATGGCGCGGCGCGAGGCCGTGAGCTGCGCAATCTGCTGCGCCTGCTGCTGCTCGTGCGTGGTGGGTTGGGGCTTTTTACGGAACACGGTTCACAGCATAACGGGCGCCCCGAACTGCAGGGGTAGTGCTGGCACTACCTTAAAGAGCAACGCTAGGGCTGTTCTTTCCGCGGGCCCGGCACGGTGGAATGAGAGACATGGCAAAGACACTTTCCCTGACAGACATCACCAAGGATTTCGGCGGCGGCCCGGTGCTCGCTGGAATTTCCCTCGACATTGAACCGGGCGAGCTCGTGGCCGTCATGGGGCCGTCTGGCTCCGGCAAGTCCACGCTGCTGCACTGCATGTCCGGCGTGCTGACGCCTACGCACGGCAGCGTGCGCTACGGCGACGAGGAGCTCTCCGCGCTTGGCGACGGCCCCCGCTCCCGCACCCGCCTGCGCAACTTCGGCTTCGTCTTCCAAGACGGCCAGCTGCTGCCGGAGCTGAGCAACGTGGACAACGTGGCGCTGCCCGCCATGCTCAACGGAGTATCGCGTGGGGCTGCCCGCAAGCGCGCGATGGAGCTTCTTGATCAGCTTGGCCTTGGCGGTTTGGCGGATCGTCGCCCGGCGCAGGTCTCCGGTGGCCAGGCGCAGCGCGTGACCATCGCGCGTGCACTGGTGGCAAATCCGGGCATCGTCTTCGCCGACGAGCCCACCGGTGCGCTGGACCAGTCCACCGGTCACGAGGTGATGCAGATGCTCACGACCATCGTGCGCCAGTCGGGTGCCAGCCTGGTCATGGTCACGCATGACCCGAAGGTGGCCGATTGGATGCAGCGCCGCGTGGAGATTCGCGATGGCATCATTCACGACGACCGCCGCCTTGGGGTGATTCGATGAACACCGCGACCCTAGTTATGGACCTGCAGCGCGAATCTATTCGCGCGCGCTCAGGCACGGGAATCGTCTCGATGCTGGCGATTGTGAGCTTGACCATTGGCTCCGCCATCGCCTTCCTCGTTGCGGGTGGTACCTGGATGTTCTGGCAGCGCGCCCAGCACGTCGAGGATGCCGCCCCGGCACTCAAGGAGGCCTTCGGCAACGATATTACGGCCTGTTTTTATATCTGGTTCGCCCTAGCCCTTTTTGCCTGCGCGTTCATTCTTCCGGCGCTGTTTAACCTCACAGCCCAAGCAGCCGTCCTCGGTGCGTCCGGCAGGGAGCAGCGCCTGGCCACCCTGCGCCTGTTGGGGCTGAGCTCCCGGCAGGTGGAGCGCATGGCCATTGTGGAGACCGGCCTCCAGGCGGTGATCGGCATCGTGCTCGGTGGGCTGATCAGCCTGCTCGTCGCGCCGGTCTTCACCCAGCTGGATTTCCAGATGCGCCCCATCGCTCTGTCCGAGCTTCTCCTCCCGTGGTGGGGCTACCTCGCCGTGGCGGGTGTGCTTTTCCTGCTGGCCATCGGCGCCGCATTCGTCGGCATGCAGCGCGTGCGCGTGAGCCCGCTGGGCGTGGCCAAGCGTCAGATGCCCGCGGCTTACCGCTGGTGGCGCGCCATCGTCTTCCTCATCATCGTGGCGGCCGGTGGGGTTTTCCTCTTCGGCAAGGCGGGCCCGCCGACCGCCATGGTCATCGTGGTCATGTTCGGCATGCTGATGAGCATCAACCTCATCGCTCCCTTCATCCTGCAGCTCGGCGCGCACATCTTGTCCCTCTTCCCAGGCACCGCGCACTTCGTGGCCTGCCAGCGCGTGGCGGGCAATGCGCGCCCCGCCTGGCGGCGGAGTGCTGCCATCGGCTTCTTCGGTTACTTGGCGGGATTCCTCGTTGCCGCGCCCCTGGGCGCAGACGCTTTGGCCCTATCTCTGAAGGAAGACCCGGGGACGAACGTGGTGTTCAAGGACATCTCCACCGGTGTCTTGTTAACCCTCATCTTCGGCTTCACGCTGACCACCATGTCCATCATCCTGGGCCAGGTCTCCGGCATCTTCGAAGACAAGGAGCTCATCCGCTCCCTGGATCTCATGGGCGTGCCGCGCGGCTTCCAGTTCCGCTCCGGGGCGCTGACCGTCATGGGGCCGGTCGTGGCCTTGAGCTCCTTCGGCTTCCTCTTCGGCGGTGGCATCGCCTCGCTGATGTTCTTCTCCGGCCTCGATTCAAGCGACGTCGACGTGAGCGCTCGCCTGCTTATGGCCTTCGGCTTCCTGGCGGTGGGCTGGGTGGTCACGCTTCTTGCCATTGTCCTTGTTGAACCGTTGCGCGGCTACGTGCTGCGCACAGGAGGTCGAAAAGAATGAAAACTGTACTGAAAATTTTGGCGGGCTCTTAGTCGTTGCCTTTATCGCGGTGCTCGCCGCCGTGTACTTCCTCGGCCCCTCCTATGGCGGGGCGCTCCTGGGCAAGCCCTATATTCTTTTCAACACCAGCGAAAAACGTATCAACACCGCGATGGTGGATACCGCAGCGTATACCGGAATCTATGGCGAGAGCGAAGAATTTCAGCGCGCCCGCGAGGCCTTCAAAGACAACCGACCAACGCGGAGCTCCTCGTTGCCGCCATCGACGCCGCCTCCTCCGCCGAAGCCATCCTCCTGACCTTCCGCGGCCTGGACAACGTGCGCACCTTCGGCGAGCCGACCGCCGGCTACGCCTCCGCCAACGTGGTGCTGGATTACCCGGACGGCCGCTCGCTCATGCTCACTACTGCCAAGGACAAGGCGTGCACAGGCGAGGAGTTCGCCGAGGACCCCATCGCTCCTGATGCCCCGGAATCTGAGCTCGACGGCTGGCTTGCCTCCCATTGTGGCTTCTAAGGCGCGGTTTTCGTCCACGAGTGCCTTTGACGTTCACGGCAAATAACGCCCCGAAACACGCTATTTTTCGCCACTATTTACCGTTAACGACAGTGATTAGTCGGAAAATGCGAAAGGTACGCCTCGGCGCGCGGTGGGAAACCTCTTCGGTCTCCACCGTCTGCGGAAACGTACCTTCACAGTGCCGCCGTTAGCGTGCGGCAGAAGCGCTTACTTGAAGCGAGCCTTAGCCTCTTCGAGGATCTTCTCTGCCTCGGCCTTGTCGCCCCAGCCGGAGCCGGTAACTTCCTTGTTCGGCTCCAGGTCCTTGTAGTGGACGAAGAAGTGCTCGATTTCGTCCTTGATGTGCTGCTCCACATCGTTGATGTCCTGGTAGCGCTCCCAGCGCGGGTCATCGATGACGGCGAGCAGCTTGTCGTCGCCGCCGGCCTCGTCGGTCATCTTGAAGACGCCGACGATGCGGGCCTCAACAACAACGCCCGGGAAGACCGGCTCCGGCAGGATGACCAGGGCGTCCAGCGGGTCGCCGTCCTCGCCCAGGGTGTGGTCGATGAAGCCGTAGTCAGCCGGGTAAGCCATCGGGGTGAACAGGTAACGGTCGAGGTAGACCTTGCCGGACTCGTGGTCAACCTCGTACTTGTTGCGGGAGCCCTTCGGGATTTCAATGGTTACTTCAACGCTCACAGCGATGTCCTCCATGGGGGATTGGGTATCAATTACTGCCCATAGTCTAGCGCGTTGCGGATTCGCGCTAGGGTTAAAGGCAATGAAAGCAAAGCATGTTTGGTGGTCAGCGACCGCGCTCGTGGTAGCAGCAGCGGTCGGAGGTACGGCTGCGCTGGGCGTTACCCTCCAGCGCGAATACGGCGATCTCTCGCACGGGGAGGCGCAGGCGGTCGAGGCTCCTGAGGAGCCGTTGAGCGCAGCACAGCCGGGCGAGGCAGACCTGGATGCGCTGAGCGCGAAGCTGGATGAGCTCGCTAAGAATAAAGACCTTGCCACTTTCGGCGGCGAGGTGATCGATACCGAAACCGGTGACGTGGTGTGGCAGCGCGACGCAGATAAGCGGCTTACCCCGGCCTCGTCCACGAAGGTGCTCACCACCGCGGCGGCGACGTTGGCGCTGGATGAGAATGAGAAAATCACCACCAAGGTCTACCGTGGGTCGAACGAAAAGAACGTGGTTATTAAGGCCGCGGGCGATGTGTGGATGACGCATGAGCAGCTCGATGATTTGGCCGAGCAGATTTCGAAGAACGTCGAGCAGGTCGATGGAGTCTACATCGATACTTCTGTGTGGTCCGGCGAGGCGCAGGCCCCGGGGTGGGATCCGGAGAACGTGGATGGCGGCTTCGTCGCGCCGATGGAACCGGCCATGCTCTACGGCGGTCGCCTGGGCGCGACGACGGGGGATGTGCCGAGGAGTCATGAGCCGGCTTTGGATGTGGCTAAGCAGCTAGGCGATCGCCTCGGCGCGGGCAAGGTAGGCATGGGCTCTGTGGCAGAGAATGCGCAGGAGGTGGCGAGCGTGGATTCGCCGCCGCTAGCGACCGCGCCCGAGAAATGGTGCGCCATTCCGATAATGTCATGGCCGAGGCCATTGCGCGTGAGCTGGCGATGTCCCGTGGCAAGGAAGCCAGCTTTGAAGGTGATACGCAGGCCACGCTCGAGGTACTGCGGGAGCAGGGATTCGACGTCGAGGGCGTCGACATTAAGGACAATTCCGGGCTCTCGGTGGACAATCGGCTCACGGCCGGGCTGTTGTCGCAGCTCATTAATGGCGCGGTCAAGGATCCGCGCCTGCGCCCGCTGGTGTCCTACCTGCCGGTGGCCGGCGGCGATGGCACGCTGTACGAACGCTACGGCGATTCCGCGGCCAAGGGCTATGTGCGCGCCAAGACGGGCACGCTGACTGGGGTCTCGGCCCTAGCCGGCACCGTGCAGGGCAATTCCGGGCGCGTATATGCCTTTGCCTTCCTTGTAAATGACGGCGATATCTTGGCCGCCCGCAAGGCTCAAGACGAATTGGCTTCCGCACTGCATGAGTTCTAATAAGCCCTTCTGGCCGCGGGTTTCGCCGCACTTTCTAGCGTGTCGGCGCGGCGTGCGCGCCGCGGGCCTTGACCACGCAGTGGCGGTGGGGCTTTCCGGGGGCGCGGATTCGCTGGCTCTCATGGCGGCGCTCGTGGCGGAGGGGCACGACGTGCTCGCGCTGTGCGTGGACCACGGGTTGCAGGACGGATCGCGGGCGCAGGCCGAGCGCGCGGCCGAACAGGCGCGAACGCTGGGCGCGCGGGCGCGGGTGCTTAGCGTTGAGGCGGGCGCTGCGGCGGGGGCGGAGTCGATGGAGGCGGCCGCGCGGGCGGCGCGGTATCGAGCACTGGCCGCCGCGTGCGCGGGCGAAGGTTTAGAGGTGGCCGTGGCGCATACGGCCGATGACCAGGCGGAAACACTGCTGCTCGGCGCGCTGCGCGGGCGGGTGACCGGCATGAGCGAGCGCAGCGAGGTGGAAGGCGCCCGCGTGGTGCGGCCGCTGTTGAACGTGCGCCGGGCCGATACCGAGGGCGCCTGCGCGGAGCTGGGCTTTTCGGCGTGGCGGGATCCGCAGAACGCGGACACGAATTTCCGCCGCGTAGCGCTGCGCCGCGAGGTCATTCCGCAGTTGAACCGCATCATCGGCGGGGACGCGGTGCCAGCGCTGGCGCAAGCCGCAGGCGACGCTGCGCTTGACGACGCCACCCTGCGCACCCCACCCACCACCGACTGCGCCGAACTGGCGGCGATGGCGGAACCGCGGCGCCGGCGGGCGATCGCTGCGTGGCTGGTCAGCGAGGGGGTAGAGGTAACAAGGAGGGGAGTGGGGGACGTCGGCAAGCTGTGCACCCACTGGCACGGGCAAGGCCCGGTGGCCGTGCGATCGGCGCGGCAGGTGGGGCAGAGGTTGGAAGTAGCCCGTATAGGTGGCAAACTGGCACTATTGTCTGGTCATTAAAGGAGCGCACACGTGCACGACAAGAAAGACTTCGCCGTTCCCGCAAACCGCTACGGTGACGATGTAGAAGCAATCCTCATTGGAGAAGAGGAACTGCAAAACCGCGTCCAAGAACTCGCGGATATGGTCTCGGAAAAGTATGCCGACTCTGAGCAAGACCTCCTGTTGGTCTGTGTGCTCAAGGGCGCCGCATTCTTCCTCACGGACTTTGCGCGCAAGCTATCCATCCCCTCCGAGCTGGAGTTTATGGCCGTATCCTCCTACGGCACCTCCACCTCCTCATCCGGCGTGGTGCGCATTTTGAAGGATTTGGACCGCGATATTGCCGGGCGCAACGTGCTCATCGTGGAAGACATCATCGATTCCGGCCTCACCCTGTCGTGGCTCATCCGCAACCTGGAAGGCCGCAACCCTGCCTCGCTGAACGTGGTCACCCTGCTGCGCAAGCCGGAGGTAGTCAAGGCCGATATTGACCTGCTGGATGTGGGATTTGATATCCCGAATGAGTTCGTCATCGGCTACGGGCTGGACTTTGCGGAACGCTACCGCGATCTGCCTTACGTGGGCACCCTCCACCCTGATGTCTATACCACCAACTAAAATCGCGCAGTAATGAAAAACAACAAGATTCTTCGCTACGGCGGGATTGCGGCCCTCATCCTTATCGCGCTGTACGCTTTTACCTTCTTTAGCAACGACGCCCGCGGCTACGTGCAAGCGGATACCTCCGTTGCGCTGACCCAGCTCAAAGACAAAAACGTCGATGAGGTGGAAATCGATGACCGCGAGCAGCGCCTGCGCATCAAGCTCAAGGACGAAATCACGGTAGACGAGCGCGACGGCGTGCAGGAGATCGTGGCCAAGTACCCGGCCCGCGCCTCCGAGCAGGTCTTTAACGCCGTCAAGGATTCCGGCGCCGAAAAGTACCAGACCAATGTCACGCAGGAATCCTTCTTGGGCTCCATGCTCAGCATGCTGCTGCCGATGATCATCCTCTTCGGCGTGCTCTTCTGGCTCATGTCCCGCATGCAGCAGGGCGCTGGTGGCATGTTTGGCATCGGCGGTTCCAAGGCCAAGGAACTGACCAAGGATATGCCGACCAATACCTTTGAGGATGTAGCCGGCGCAGACGAGGCCGTGGACGAGCTGCAGGAGATCAAGGACTTCCTGGAAGACCCCACCCGTTACCACGACCTAGGCGCCAAGATCCCGCGCGGCGTGCTGCTTTATGGCCCTCCGGGTACCGGTAAGACCTTGCTTGCCCGCGCCGTGGCGGGCGAGGCCGGAGTGCCGTTCTATTCCATCTCCGGTTCTGACTTTGTGGAGATGTTCGTCGGTGTGGGTGCCTCCCGCGTGCGCGATCTGTTCAAGCAGGCGAAGGAAAATAGCCCCTGCATTATCTTCGTGGACGAGATTGACGCCGTGGGCCGCCAGCGCGGTTCCGGCACCGGCGGCGGCCACGATGAGCGCGAGCAGACCCTCAACCAGCTCTTGGTAGAAATGGACGGCTTTGGTGACCGCGAGGGCGTAATCCTCATCGCCGCCACCAACCGCCCGGACATCCTCGATCCGGCGCTGCTGCGCCCAGGCCGCTTCGACCGCCAGATTCCGGTCACCAACCCGGACTTGGCCGGTCGCGAGCAGATCCTGCGCGTGCATGCGAAGAATAAGCCGCTGGCAGAAGAGGTTGACGTAGCGCAGCTGGCCAAGCGCACCGCCGGCATGTCCGGCGCGGACCTGGCCAATGTGCTCAACGAGGCCGCATTGCTGACCGCCCGCATTGGCGGCAACGTCATTACCTATGACGCCTTGGAAGAGGCCACTGACCGCGTCGTGGGCGGCCCGCGCCGCCAGGGCAAGATCATCTCCGAGCACGAGAAGAAGGTCACCGCTTACCACGAGGGCGGACACACGCTTTCTGCGTGGGCACTCAAGGATATTGAGCGCGTGTACAAGGTCACCATCCTGGCCCGCGGCCGCACCGGCGGCCACGCCATGACCTCCCAGGAAGACGACAAGGGCATGTACACCCGCGACGAGCTCTTCTCCCGTTTGGTCTTTGCCATGGGTGGCCGCGCGGCCGAGGAGCTGGTCTTCGGTGCGCCGACCACCGGTGCGTCTTCCGATATTGAAAACGCCACCAAGATCGCTCGTTCCATGCTCACCGAGTACGGCTTCTCCCCGGACCTGGGCACCGTCAAGTACGGCAAGGAGCAGGGCGATCCCTTCAGCCAGATGGGTGGTGGCGGCTCCATCGATTACTCCGATGAGGTTGCTTCCAAGATTGATGAGCAGATGCGCTACCTGCTCGAGCGCGCGCACGAGCAGGCCTATGACATCCTGCGCAACAACCGTTACTACCTGGATAAGCTGGCCGAGGCCCTGCTGGAGAAGGAAACCCTGCGTCGCCCCGACCTGGAGCGCATCTTCGACGGTATCGAGCCGCGCGAGGCCTTCGACGTCTTCCCAGGTGAAGACGATCGCTTCCCGCGCCAGATTGGCTACGCCCCAGTGAAGACCCCGGTCGAGCTGGCGAAGGAGCGCGGCGAGGAGCTTCCTAAGCGGATGACGCTTCTCGATGCCTCCCGGGCCGCCCGTGAGCGCCGCCTCGCCGGCGAAGAGCCGAAGGGTGAGGTGGGCTTCAACTTTGGTCAGCACGCCGGCGATTACGTCGACCCGGACACCGCCCGCGAGTTGGGCCGCGGCACCGCTAAGGAATCCGCGGAGTCCAAGCCGGCCCAGCCGGCCCAGCAGTCCCGCGACGCCCAGTCCGCCCCGGCTTCCGAGTCATCCGCCCGTCCGGCCGCACGCCCCGCTACCGGTGGTGGAAAGCACCACAAGCCGGATGCCGGCGCGAATGCCGATGCCGAGACCAGCCAGTGGTTTACCCCTGGCTGGGATGAGAAGGATCGCCGCAAGAACCCCTATGCGCGCGAGGACGACAAGCAAGAAGATAACTAATGCCTGATAATCACATTCCCGCTCGCGCCGCCTTTGACCAAGACCGGGCGGAGGCAGCGGTGCGTGAGCTGCTCCTTGCGGTAGGGGAGGGCCCTGACCGCGAGGGCTTGCGCGAAACCCCGGCCCGCGTGGCCCGCGCCTACCGCGAGGTCTTCGCCGGACTGCACGAAGACCCAACCGAGGTCCTGCACAAGACCTTCGCCGAGGACCACCAAGAACTGGTCCTGGTGCGCGATATCCCTATCTATTCCACCTGCGAGCACCACCTAGTGCCGTTCTACGGCGTGGCGCATATTGGCTACATCCCGGGCAAGGACGGCCACGTTACCGGTTTGAGCAAGCTTGCTCGCCTGGCGGATATGTACGCTAAGCGCCCCCAGGTCCAAGAGCGCCTCACCCAGCAGGTAGCGGACGCCTTGGTGGAGGTCCTCGGTGCGCAGTCCGTCATCGTGGTCATTGAGTGCGAGCACTTGTGCATGGCCATGCGCGGCATCCGCAAGCCTGGTGCGACGACGACCACCTCCGCGGTGCGCGGCGGCTTCAAAAACAATGCCGCCTCCCGCGCCGAGGTGCTCAGCCTGATTCGCAGCTAAACCCCCGGTTCACCACGAAAGCGAGAAGGAGCACGCCATGCAGCAGGCAACCTCGGTCTCAGATCTGACCATCGCCAACCGCACGCTGGTGATGGGCATCGTCAACGTCACGGAGGATTCCTTCTCCGATGGCGGTAAGTGGTTGGACGTCGATGCCGCCATCAACCACGCCCGCGAACTCGTGGCGCAGGGCGCGGACATGATTGACGTCGGCGGTGAGTCCACCCGGCCGGGTGCGGTGCGGGTAGAAGCGGACGTCGAAAAGCGCCGCGTGGTTCCCGTCATTAAGACGCTGAGCGAGCTGGGCATCCGCACCTCCGTGGATACGATGCGCGCCTCGGTGGCCCGCGCGGCGGCAGCGGCCGGTGTGGACATGATTAATGACGTCTCCGGTGGCCTGGCTGATCCGGAGATGTATCGCGCGATGGCCGAGGCCGGCGTGCCCGTGTGCCTGATGCACTGGCGCACGCTGCAGGAAGGCGCCTTTGGCTCCGCGGCCGGAAGCGCCGACCACGGCGGCGATGTGGTGCGCGATGTGCATGAGACCCTCGAGCGCCTGGCGAATAACGCGCTGGCGGCCGGCGTGCGCCGCGATAATATCGTGCTCGATCCGGGCCTGGGCTTTGCCAAAACCCCGCAGGATAACTGGGCGCTGCTCAAGGCCCTGCCGGAGTTCCTCGACGCCGAATTCCCCATGCTGGTGGGCGCTTCCCGCAAGCGCTTCCTCGCCGCCATCCGGGAGGACCGCGGCGTGGAGTCCAGCCCGTTGCTGGCCGATCCCGCGACTGCGGCCGTGACCGCCATTTCCGCCCAGATGGGCGCGTGGGGCGTGCGCGTGCATGAAGTCGCCGTCTCCCGCGACGCCGTCGATGTTGCGGCCGCGTGGAACGCCGGCGATGGCTACAAGGGTGGGGCCAATGCCAGCGGCAGCTATAGCAATGGCGCCGATGGCAATGGCACCATGAAATCCACCGCCCTACCGCGCAACCCGAAGGAGTAAAACATGGCAGACCGCATCGAGCTCATCGGCCTAGAATGCTTTGGCTACCACGGCGTCTTCGAGGAAGAAAAGCGCACCGGCCAACCCTTCATCGTGGATATCACCTGCTGGTCCGAGTTCGCCGAGGCCGCCGCCACCGATGATCTGACCAAGACCATCAATTACGCCGAGCTTGCCGACGTCGCCGCGAAAATCATCGAAGGCCCCGCCCGCGACCTCATCGAGACCGTCGCCAGCGAGGTCGCCGATACCATCATGGAGACCTTCGAGGGCCTGCATGCCGTGGAGGTCACCCTGCACAAGCCGCAGGCGCCGATTCCGCGCACTTTTGCCGACGTCGCCGTGGTCGCCCGCCGCTCCCGCAAGCACGCGAGGACCCTCTAATGCGTGCGGTGCTGTCTATCGGCTCCAATATGGATGACCGCGTGGAGCTTCTGCGCACGGTATTCGACGAGTTCGCCGGCGAGATCGTCGCCGCCTCGCCCGTCTATGCCACCCCTCCGTGGGGCGTGACGGACCAGGATGAATTCCTCAACGCGGTGCTCATCGTGGACGTCGACGAGACCCCGAAGGAACTGCTGCGCCGCGGGCAGAAGCTTGAAGAGTCCGCCGAGCGCGTCCGCGTGCGCCACTGGGGACCGCGCACGCTGGATGTGGACATCGTCGACATTGAAGGTTATACCTCCGACGACCCGGAGCTTATCGTCCCGCATCCTTATGCCCACGAGCGCGCCTTCGTGCTGATTCCGTGGTTGGCGGCCGATGCTGGTGCTAGGTTGAGTGGGGAGGGCGTCGCCAAGCGGGTAGCAGCACTCGACCCGAAAGAGCGCGCCGATATTCGCCGGCTGGGCATGATGGAGGAGCTATGACACGGACCTTGCTGGGTGCCCTCATCGGCACCGGGGTCTTCTTTGCCGCCGCCGCGGCCATACTCACCACGCGCTTTTATGGCTCCATGCTGCAAATTCCGGTAACGGTCTCGGCCACGCTGTGGCTCATGGCCGTTGTCTGTCTGGCGCTGACCTGGAAGGTGGATCAAGCCACCGAGGACGAGCATGGCATTGGCCTGGATAATTCGCAGCTCAACCCCATGACCATCACGCAGTTCATGCTGGTAGGAAAGGCCTCGGCATGGACGGGTTCCATCGTGGGTGGCATTTATGCCGGCATTGCCGTCTACGTCATTCCTAACGCCGGTACGCTCACTGCGGCCTCCGATGACCTCGTGGGCGTCATTGCCTCCGCGCTCGGTGGCCTCGCGATGGCCGCGGCTGGCCTGCGGCTAGAGCGACACTGCGAGACCCCGCCCCCACCAGATGGGGTACAAGCGGTACATTAGTGAGCATGACTGAGCCGCGCTCTTCTTCTAGCAAAACTCCCGCCAAGACGACCAAGCCGGATCTGGGCCAGATCGGGCTCATCGTCCTCGTGGTGCTGGCCGTTGTAGCCAGCATCGTCATGCTGATTTCCGGCTCTGCCGCAGCCCTTAAGATTGCGCTCATCGCCGCTTTGTGGGCCGCCGTGCTTGGCTTCTTCCTGGTGATGCGCTATCGCCGCAAGGCCGAGGAGTCCGTGACCAAGCTAGAGCTGCAGGAGCGCGCTCACCGTGCCGAGCTCAAGCAAGCCCGCGCCGCCGATGGCCAGCCGCTGCCGGATCAGGAACTGCTGGATGAGATCCGCACCGAGCTGGCTTCCATCCGCAAGCAGATCGAGGATCTTTCCGGCCAGAACTTCACCTATGAACCGGCCGCTTTGCACGCCGAGGCGCGCCGCATCATGCAGCTCGAGGCCCAGACCGCGGCTGCTACTCGCCCTGGCTCTGAGGAGGGCAATGTGGACTTCACCCAGTCCTCTTCCGGCGCCCCGTCCGCCGATGCCATCGCCGGCCGCCTGGGCAACCAGCCGTCCGCGGCGCACGCCGAGTCCAACCCGCTCAATGACATCATCAGCGAAAAGACCCGTACGCAGCGCACCTCGGGCAAGACCTCTGGTGCCTCCACCTTCAATACTGGTGGCTTCCAGGCCGTGCGCTGGGATACCGGCGGCGATGATTCCCTGAAGACTTCCCACACGTCCGCCGCCAGCGAGCACCATGGCAGCCACCGCAAGCCAGAGGCTGCCACCAAGGCCAATGATGAGACCCAGGATATTCCGCAGCAGGCGGCGCCGCAGCGCGATGAGCGCGCGGAGTACCCGGGCTCCGGTCAGCACGTGGCCCCAGAAAAGTCCGAGCCGGTGCGCCAGAAGGCAGCCCGCTCCCATCACCGCGCGGCCGCCGAAGAGCCCGATTCCCGTGGCCGCCGCCGCAGCGACGATAAGCGCGAGGGCGCGGTATCCGTGGCCGAGCTGCTGGCCCAGGCGAAGAAGAAGGATAAATAAATGCGCCCGCCACGCATGCGGGTAGCCCTTTTTGGCCGGAGCCTGGCCGGATTTACCTTGGCCAATGCCATGGAACGCGCCGGCCATGAGGTGCAGATGCTCTCGGACCCAGCCGAGCTTGCCTCTTTTGAGGCCCTCATCATCGCCGTGGGCGATTCCCGCCTGGAAGCTACCGTGGAGTTGCTTGAGCCACACGTACATCGCGGATTAATCGTTTTCCACACCTGCCTTTCGCGCGGTGTCCAAGTGCTCGATCCGCTAGAAACCCGCGGGTGTGTCGTTGCGGCACTCGCCCCATTTGCACTCATGCGCTGGGCAGTGACCACCCTGGACGAGCTGGGCGAGACTGTGGTGGAACTTAATATCGCCGAGTTTCGCGCAGAAACCGTAGCGCTTTCCGACGCCGAACGTGCCCCCTTCGCTGCCCGCGCCTACTACGCCGAAATGCTTCGGCGCTTGCATATCTCTGCTGCAGTTGATGCTCATTTCCTCTCGCCCTCAGAAGAGCCACCACTGGTGGGTGAGGACATGGACACCGAAGAAATTATCGCCGCCTACCGTGGCGCCACCGACCCCGGACTGCGGCGCAGCTATGTGGAAGTTGCCCGCCGCCTAGGAGAGGTGGACGGCCGCGAAGAGTTAGAAATGTGGGCCCTACAAGAGGAGAGCCGATGAGCCTAGAGCTGGGAAACGCCACCGTCATCAGCGAGATTGAGCGCATCCGTATGGTCGGCAGCGCCTTTCATAAGACTGGCCGCCCAGTGGCCTTCGTGCCGCTGACTAACGGCGTGCACGCCGGCCATATCGCGTTGGTGCGCGCGGCCAAGCACATCCGCGGCGCGGTTACCGTCGTGGCCCTGCAGTCCCCGCACGAGGACGGACCTTGAACTCCTGCGCGCCGAGGGCGTGGACATAGTCTGGGATTACTCGCCAGAAACCTTGTGGCCGCACGGCCGCCGCATCGCCGTGGCTCCGGCCGACGCCGCGAGCGCCCTCGAGCCGAACCTCAGCGAGGATCTCTCGCTGTACCTTGCGCTCATCCTGACGCTTGCGCCTACCGACGTCCTCCTTGGTGAAAAGGACTACGAGCTCCTCCTCGCCATCCACCACGCGGTTCAGGACTTCCACCTGGGTGTCCGCGTGCAGGGCGTGCCCGCCGTACGTATGCCCGATGGCGTGGTGATGAGCCTGCGCAATACCAACGTTCCGGCCGACTCCCGCGACCAAGCCGCGGCCCTATCCGCCGCGCTGACCGCCGGTGCGCATGCCGCCGAAGCCGGTGCGGAGAAGGTCCGTGAGGTTGCCGCGGAAGTCTTGCGCGCAGCAGGCGTTGAGCCGGACTACCTTGAGGTGCGCGGCCGCGACCTCGGCACGCCTCCCGAGGAGGGCGATGCCCGCTTGCTCGTCGCCGCGACAATCGGCGGCGTCCGGCTCATCGATAATGTCGGGCTGCCGCTGGGCATCGGGTTTAATAATATTGAAGAACACGAAGCCAAGGCCGAGCTCGAGCGCGAGCAACAGCGCGCGCAGGGTACCGCTTCCCAGCAGCCATCGGAGGACTAATGACCGATATCCAGATCCGCGACCTTGACCCGCGCGATGAGCCCAAGGCTATTTCTTTTGCCATTGAGGGCATGCACCTGCACTGGTTTGTGAAGAGCCGCCGCTTCGAGCGCGCCTATGGCCGCTACTTTTGGGATTTAGAGCGCGCCAAGGCCACCGATATCCTGGCCGCCTACGATGGCGACCGCTTCCTCGGCGTGCTGTTGGCCTCCATGAAGGGCAAGCCCGCGCTGCCGTATCCGTGGTGGCGCAAGGCGTTTGTCCGCGCGGTGGAAATCTTCAATAACCTGCGCCCAGGCGGGCACCGCGATGACTACGATGCCGCCAATCAGGACATGCTGCTCAAATACTTGGGCAAGCACCCCATTGATGGCGAAATCGGCTTCCTCGTCGCCGACCCCAATTCCGGCGTGAGCGGCGTAGGCACGGCACTGCTTGAGGCCTTCGAAGCCCGTCACGAGGGAAAGAACGTCTACTTGTTTACCGATGACGGCTGCACGTATCAGTTCTATGACAGCCGCGGTTTCACCCAGGTGGGCGAGCGCACCATCGCGGTCAACGAGGACCGCGACTTGGAGTGCATGCTCTATGTGCGCCGCCTTGGCGCGCCGCAGGCTTAGCGCTGCGCAGTCTTAGCGTGCCGCAGGCTTAACGCGCCAACGCGCCCATCGGATCCCAGGCCGGCAGGGTAGTCACGGACTCAGACTGCAACGCCGCCTGGTATTGCTCCGGCAGGCGGGAGGGGTGCACGGCGATTTCGAAGACGAACTCGTCGAACCAGTCATCGGCCATGGTCCAAAAGCCCTTATCGGCCTTCTTCGGGCCCCAGGAATTCTCCACACGCCAGCGATTGACGGTGCCGTCGTCTGCGATATCGGCGCCGGTAAAGACCATCGCGTGGGTCATGAGGGACTCGTGCAGGCGCAAACGCTGCGCCTTGTTCAGGTCCATCTCCACGCCGTAGAAGGCCTCATAATCGTGCAGGTGTTTGGCCCACACGCCGTGCTCATCATCGGATTGCTGGTCGGTGTCGCAGCCGAACCAAACCGGCAGGCCGTCGTCGATGGAGGCACGCGCGGCATCGCGCAGCACCTCCACAGGCGCGTTCAAATAGGTCACGCGCTTTCCGGCCACGTTGCCCAGGTACTCCACGGTGTAGAGCTCGCCATAGGCATTGCGCGGGTCGTTGACCACGCACACGTACTCGCCTAGGTCCGCCGGCAGGTATTCCTGGGCAAACTCCTGCGGGGTATAGGTGCCCGCGCGGTAGAACTCATCGTCCTTATCGCGGTACTGCCACACAAAGTCCTCGGGTGGCAGGCCCAGGTTGGCGGTGAGGATACGGTAGACGTCGGCAAGCGCCTGCTCATGCGCGCCCTCTTCGCCGCTGCGGATGCGGTGGGCGGCGCGGCGCAGCACGGTCTGCAGGTTGCGGTTAAGCATCGCCGTGGCCTCGGAAGAGGCGGTCTCCGGCATGGCGTATTGCGGCACCACGCCGTACTTTTCCACCAGGGCGACGAACATGGACCACTGGCCGCCGTCATCGATGGGATCATCCATGAGCTTGGCGACGGTGCGGTCAGTAATCTCGCGGTCCTTGAGCTCGGCCATGGCAGAAAGGAACCAATTGGCCTTTTCCAGCTTGTCAAAGAAATAAATATAGGTCTGGGAGAGCTCAAAGTCCTTGAGGTTGGCCTTGTCCATCAGGCCGCCGCGCAGAGAATTGAGCCCGGAAAAAATCCAGCAGCGGCCCGATGCCTTCTGGTCGGCCACGCCCCAGGAATCTAGCTTATGGCTGGTTACCGGAGTAAGGCTGCGCAGTTGCTCACGGTCGAGGCTGAGCTTGTCGACGCCCTCCTGGGCCACCCCATTGCGTACCAGGCGCAGCGTGGCATCGCTGGTGAGCTCGGCGGTGGCGGCATGAACCTCGTTCGGTTTAATCTCTGTCATTTTTCGATTCTCCTTAGTTCATCCGGTCCCAGAGGGGAAGCTCAATCGGTTCGGTGGCAAGAGCCTGGGCAAGCGCGTCGCTCAGGTGCTCCTTGCGCACGGCGATGTGGAAGACGTTCTGGTCAAACCAGGCATCGGCCATCGTGGCAAAGCCCTTGCCGGGCACATCCTCGCCATCGTCCTTGCGCGGCGGCTTAGAACCCCAGGAATTTTCCACGCGCCAGGCGCGGTCGCCGTCGACGCCGGTGAGCACCATCGCGTGGGTGGGCGCGGTCTCGCCGGAGGTAAAACGCTCCTCCTTGCTCATGGAGGAATCGATGCCGTAGAGGCCATCGGTATCTACCAATCCCTCGTCCCATACGCCGTTGAGGAAGGAGAACTGGCGGTTGACATCGCAGCTAAACCACACCGGCTCGCCGGCCGCCAGGCTGCGCTTGGCAGTGTCCTTCAGCTCGGCCGCGCTGACGTTGAGGTACTCCTGCGGTGCGCCGCCCAACACATTGGTCTCCTCGGCGCTGCTAAACACGCGATGCTTGGGGTTGGTGGAGCGGGGGTCATCGGCCAGCACCACGTACTCGTCCAAGTTCGGCAGGTACTTATCCGCAAACTCGCGCGGGGTGGAGTGCAGCCGCACGAATTGCTCGTCCTTGGTGCGATACGCCCAGGTAAATTCCTCCGGCGGGGTGCCCAGGTGGATGGCCAGGATGCGGTGGATATCCTTGCGCGCTTGGGCGAGGATTTCTTCGCGCGGTCCGTCCTGGGCGGCGGCACGACGCACCACCGTGGCGAGGTCGCGGTTCATCTCCGCGGTATTTCCAGACGAGCGCACCTCCGGCATGACCTCGGCAGGAACGGCGCCGTACTTGGCTACGAGGTTGCTAAAGAAGCACCACCAGCCGCCATCGGCCCCCGCGTGGTCTAGCACCGCGGCGACGGTGCGCTCGTCCCAGCCGGCGTCCTTCTTGTCCAGCAGCTGGTTGAGTACCAAGTTGGCACGTTCCAGCTTGTCAAAGTACTGCAGGTAGGTGAAGGAAAACTCGAAGTTATCAACGTTGAGCTCCTTGGCCGCGCGGTGACGGAAGACGTTCAGCGCCGCGAACATCCAGCAGCGGCCCGAGCGCTTCTGGTCGATACGCCCAAGCTATCCAGCTTGACCTCGGTGGTGGGGTAGAGGGCCGTAATGCGGTCGCGGTCCAGGGCCGCCTTGGCCGCCCCGACGTTGGTAATGGCGTTGCGCGCGATGCGCAGCCGGGAATCGGCCGCGGCCTCCTCGCGCAAGTGGGATAGGTATTCGTTGGTGAGCAAAGTCATAGTTTCGGTTTTAGCAGACCCAAGCCCACAGCGGCGCGGGCGGGTGGAGCTAGAGGTAGGCCGCCAGCTTGCCGACGGCCCCCGGAGTCCCCACTTCCTCCGGCAACCACGGAACCTCGCGCACCGGGGTATCGGGCAGCTTGGCACGCAACAGCGCGAGCGCCTCATCCTCGGCGGCGCGCCGGGCTGCCAAGAACTCGCCTTGGTTCTCCGGGGTGCGCCGGTTAACCAGCATGGATCCCACCCGCACACCGTTGCTCGTAAGATCCGCATGAAACTCGGCAGATTCCAGCACGGGCAGGCGCTCGGCGGTGAGCACGATATGAAAGACCGTGCGCGGGGAAGTCAGCGCGGTGCGCAGCTGGGCAAAGCGCTCGCGGCGCTGGAAAAGCGTGGCGCGAATTTCCTGATTGCGCCGGTTCACCGGGTCATTATCCGCGCCGCTTCCTTGCGACATTCCGCGCACCAGTGAGCCGAATTTATCGGATTTCTCGCGTCGGGAGAGCAGGCCATCGGTATAAGCGGCCATGATCTCCGGCAAGGCCATCAGCCGCGAAGTGTGCCCAGAGGGGGCGGTATCGAAGATGAGGTAGTCGAAGTCCGACTCCTCCACGACCAGCGCCGCGATGCGCTCCAATAGCGCCGCCTCCTGTGTGCCGGGCGATTGCCGGGCCAAGTCGAGGTGCTTGTTCACCTCGCCATGGAGGTGCTCGGGCATAAAGCGGCGCATCGAGTTCCCTACCTGCGCTAGGTGTTGCTCGGTCGCGCGTGCAGGGTTGATCTCGATGGCGGACAGGGTAGGGGTGAGGTTTACGGGGGCGTCGCCAAGCGAGGCACCAAAAATATGCCCCAGGTTATGCGCCGGGTCCGTGGACACCAGGCAGACGCGGTGATTGCGGGACAGGCGCAGCGCGGTGGCGGTGGCCAAGGTGGTCTTGCCCACCCCGCCCTTGCCGCCAAAGAACATGATGGGTGAGGTCTCTAGCAACATTGAATATTCTCCAGCGGGGATTTATCCATTCCCATGCGGGTATGCCAGGCATGGAAATCCTCATAGACCAACGGCAAAAGTTCCAGGGTGTAGTAGCTGGCGGGGTTGGGGATGCCGAGCGCCTCCGAGGCAACCAGCATCATGAAGAGATCGTCTTCTTGCTGTTGGGCCTTGGCAAAGCTGGCGCGATACGGGGCCTGGTAGTACTCATTGAGCCCGGCCGCAAGTGCCTTAAGCTTGTCGAGCATGCTCGGGCAGCGGGGCGTCAAGGTCATCATCGGTTCACTCCAGCGGGGCCTCCTTGCGGGCGCGGGAAATGGCGCCGACGGCCTCTACAATCACCCAGATGGCGGCCACCACGATGATGACGTCCATGCAGAATAGCAGCCAGTTCTGGCTGGTAAAGAGGGACTTCAGCTGGAGGAGTGCGGCCCACAGTGACATGGTGGTAACGAAGATGAGCGGGAAGACTACCGGCCACGTCGGCCGGCGCAGGTGGGTCAGGATGACCACCACGATGGCCAAGGAAAGGCCCGCCATGAGCTGGTTGGTGGTGCCGAATAGCGGCCAGATGGTCATGCCGCCGGATCCATCCGCACCGGCGGAGAAGGTCAGGCCGAAGGCCAAGCCCACCGCGATGACGGTGGCGGCCAAGGCCTTGATGCGCACGCCCATGATCTCGCCAATTTCTTGCACCACGAGGCGCTGCAGGCGCACGCCCGAGTCCATGGTGGTGGCGGCAAAAAGCACGGCCATGGTGGCCAAGATGGTGCCGGAGAGGGACGTGGGAATCCCCATGCCTTCATTCATGAGTGCGCCGCCGCCGTGCACGAAGGCCTCCACACCTCCGGCATTCCACTCGGAGTAGATCTCTTCCCACTGCTGCAGGGACTTAAAGCCTGCGGTGGTGGCGATGATGGTGCCCAGCGCGAGTAGGCCCTCGCCCACGGCGCCGAAGTACCCCACAAAGCGCACGTCAGTTTCCTTATCCACCTGCTTGGACGAGGTGCCGGAGGCTACCACGCCGTGGAAGCCGGAGATAGCGCCGCAGGCGATGGTGACAAAGAGCAGCGGGAAGATGCCCGGGGTGCCCTCCGGCACGTTGTCGCGCAGCGCCGGTGCGGCAAGCGAAGGGCGGGTAATTAGGAAGGAGCCGTACAAGATGGCCAGGCCCACAAAAAGCTGGAGGCCGTTGATGTAGTCGCGCGGCTGCAGCAACACCCACACCGGCAGCAGCGAGGCGATAAAGGCGTAGATGAATAACAAGATGATCCACACGCCGTTGGCGGGGATGCCCAGGACCGTATCTGGTAGTGACCACAGGCACGCGGTCACCGATGATCATCAGCGCGTAGAGCGCGACAACGCCCACGATGGAGACCAGCGGCAGGTTCCAATTCAGGCGGTAGATGGCCTGGCCGATAAGCAGCGCGACGACGATGGCGCCCCACGTGGGGATTACGGCCGTCGGCGTGGAGACTAGCAGGTTCGAAATGACCACGGCGAAGGCCGCATTCACCATCAATAGCAGCAGGAAGATGACGATGAGGAAGAGGTTGCGCCCGCGTTTGCCAATGTAGCGACCAGACAACGTGCCGATGGATTGGCCCTTGTGGCGCTGCGACGCCCACAGCGCACCTAAATCGTGCATGCCGGCAAAGAAGACGGTGCCGAGGGTGACCCAGAGAAACGCCGGAACCCAGCCCCAGATGACGGCTACAGCCGGACCAATGATGGGCGCGGCGCCCGCCACGGAAGTGAAGTGGTGGCCCCACAGGACGTATTTATTGGTGGGCACGTAGTCCACGCCGTCTTCCATGGTGTGGGCCGGGGTGGAGTAGTTCGGGGATAGCCGGAGAATGTTCTTTCCTAGGTACTTGGAATAGAGCAGATAGCCGGCGCCCATCATCGCGATGCCGATGATGGCGAGGACAAGAGAGTTCATGGTGTGCGTCTCCTTATGGGCGGTCAGGTGGCGTGTCTCACACGTGCGGATAGTATGCCATAACTCACATAGGTATTAGCCCATGGGGGAGACCGGTGGGTGGATTTATATTTGGAAGACGCAGCCGGCGCAGTGCCTCATGCTGCCGGTAGGGAAAACGACTGCGCGGCCCCTGCTCCTGTGGAGGAACGAGGGCCGCGCGGTGGGTGCTTAGACCAGGTGGTGGCTACTTCTTATCGACGCCGATATTGCCGTCCTTCTTCCACACCACAACCACTGCAGGGCGAGGGGTGGACTTGCCACCGTCAGGCCAGTGGGAGGTCTGCTTTTCAAAGGTGGCGTCATCGGTCTCGCCTGGGTGCTGGACGTTGACCATCACGCGCTCATCGGTGACGATGGGGCCACAGGTCTCGGCTCCTGCCGGAACCGTCAGGAAGCACTTGAGCTCACCGCGGGTATCGCCCTCAGTGGTCACGGCGTAGAGGCCATCGTTGGACTCAAGGGCGTTGCCGTCGGTAGAGATCCACAGGTTGCCGTGGCTATCGAAGGCCAGGTTATCCGGGCAGGAAATCGGGGAGACCTTTTCCTTGTCAAAGCCACCAAAGTAGGTATTTGCTTCCTTCGGGTCACCACAGACCAGGAAGAGGTTCCAGGTGAACTTCTCGCCAGCATGGTCATCTTCAATCTCCATGACCAGGCCGTTCTTGTTCTCCTTGACAGGAGCCCACTCCATCGGCTCTTCCTTGTTCTTCTTGGCATTCTCGCCGGTAGCGCCGCGGTACTTATTATTGGTCAGGGCCACGTAGACCTTCTCGGAGTCTGGGTGAACCTGCATATCCTCAGGGCGGTCCATCTTGGTGGCGCCCACCTTATCGGCGGCCTCACGGGTGTAGACGGCAACCTCTTCGGCAGACATGCCATCAACGTGGGACTCGAACTTATTGTTCTCGGTATCAGAGGTCAGCAGCTTGACCCACTCGCCCTTGCCGTCGAAGGAGCCGTCCTCTGGCAAAACGCCAGAGCCATCGATTTCATCCTCGGGGGAGTTGCCCTCCAGCTTGGCCACGTACAGGGTGCCGTGATCCAAGATGCTGAGGTTGTGCTCGATATTGCCCTCTTCGTACTTCTTGGTGGAGACGAACTTGTAGATGTACTCAAACCGGGAGTCATCGCCGGAGTAGCACACCACGGTGCCATCGGAGGCGATGTGGACGTTGCCGGCCTCGTGCTTGAATCGGCCCAGAGCGGTGTGCTTGACCGGGGTGGACTTAGGATCTAGCGGGTTAATCTCAACCAACCAGCCGAAGCGGTTAGGCTCGTTCGGCTCCTTGGAGACGTCGAAACGCTTATCAAAGCGCTCCCATTTGCGCTGGGTCTCGCCATCTTCCAAGCCGAAGCGCTCCAGGGACTCCTGTGCCTTCTTGTCATCCAGCTTGGCGTGTGCAAAGTACTGGTCAAAGTTCTCTTCGCCAGAGAGCATGGTGTTCCACGGGGTGATACCGCCGGAGCAGTTAGCCAGGGTGCCCTTGACCTTCTTGCCCGTCTTATCGGCGGAAGTCTTTACAAACTCGGAACCGGCAGCCGGACCTACTAAGGTGAATTCGGTAGTAGCGGTAATGCGGCGGTTGAGTGGACCAAACTCGCGCTTGAGTTCACCGGTATCGCCTACCTTGGACACCTCCACGATGGAGTGGCCGTGGCCAGCCCAGCCAATCTTGGCCTGCTCTTCGGTGGGGTTATCCGCATCGTAGTTAGGGAACATCTGCGGTTCGGTGGTGTACTCGTGGGAGCAGACGTAGATAAGGCGGTTGTCATCGTCCGGGTGCTCGATGAGGCCGGCGAAGTCATTGTTGAAGCCGAATTGCTTCTCGGCTGCCTCGGCGGTCTGGTTCTTGTCATCGAATTCCGGCGCGTCCTCAAACAGCGGGTCGCCCCAGGCAATGAGGACGGACTGCTCGTAGCCATCCGGGATGACCACTTCGTCCTTCTCGTTTGGCTGTACTGGGTCGAACTTCATGCCTTCTGCGGAGGTGAGCTCAACGTTCGCCTCAGAGGTTTTGCCGCCCTTGCCCTCGGAGGAAGAAGCCTCATTAGACGCATCATCCGGGTTGGAGCAGGCCGCCAAAGCAGCGCCGCCACCAACGGTTACGACCGATAGGCTGCCCGCACGCAGCGCGGTACGGCGGGAGAACTGGTCAGCAAAGTACGGGTTATTGGACTTGTTCTCGCACTCGCCAAAGCAAGCATTACCGCACTTGTAGGTGCAGGTCAGGCTGGAACGAGAGGAGGCAAAGAGACTAGAGAGAAGGTTGCGGCCTTTAAGCGCCATTATTACTGCTCCAAATGGGTTGAAAATATTGTTTAGACACGGGGACAGCCATTTATATAAGGGGATCTCAGTAACTGTGCGTTGGCGCGGAGGTGACGGTTAAGTGAATTATGCGTAAATCTTTTCCGGGGTGAGGGTGGCGTGGGCTAAATCGCGTGCTGCGGTGGGGATCGACTACCCTAGGCTAACGTGAGCGAGCAGAAGAATAATGAAGTAAACGATGTCCCTGAGCAGCTGCGCATCCGCCGCGAGAAGCGCGATCGCCTGCTGGAATCCGGCGTAGAGGCCTACCCGGTCACCGTTGAGCGCACCATCTCTTTGAAGGACTTGCGCCACGATTTCCGCGTAGTGGCCGAGGGCGAAGAGCCGGGCACGGAAGAAGGCGTGACCTACCTGGCCGCAGGCGAGGAAACCGAGGTAACCCACGCCATTGCCGGCCGCCTTATCTTTATGCGCAATACCGGCAAGCTGTGCTTTGCCACCCTGCAAGATGGCGATGGCACCCAGGTGCAGGCCATGCTTTCTTTGGCCGAGGTAGGCAAGGAGCGCCTCGACGCGTGGAAGGCCGATGTTGACTTGGGCGATTTCATCTCCGTGCGCGGCCGCGTAATTTCCTCCCGCCGCGGCGAGCTGTCCATCATGGTCTCCGAGTGGACCATGGCCGCTAAGTCCCTGCGCCCGCTGCCGGTGTCCTTTGCCGATATGGCAGAAGATACCCGTGTGCGCCAGCGCTATAACGACCTCATTATCCGCGAAGAGGCCCGCAAGAACGCCATGATCCGCGTGAAGGTCATGCGCGCGCTGCGTAACTACCTGGAAAGCCAGGACTTCGTTGAAATCGAGACCCCGATGCTGCAGACCCTGCACGGTGGCGCGGCCGCTCGCCCGTTTATCACCCACTCCAATGCGCTGGATATTGACCTCTACCTGCGCATCGCGCCGGAGCTGTACTTGAAGCGTGCCGTCGTCGGCGGCATTGACCGCGTCTTCGAAATCAACCGTAACTTCCGCAATGAGGGCGTGAACCGCTCCCACTCGCCGGAGTTCGCCATGCTCGAGACCTACGCTGCATGGGGCGACTACGACGATTGTGCCCGCATGACGCGCGAGTCCATCCAGGCCGTAGCGCGCGACGTCTTTGGCTCGACCACCGTCACCCTGGCGGATGGCACCGAGTTCGATTTCGGCGGCGAAGAGTGGCCCGAAATCGAGATGTACCCCTCCCTCAATGAGGCCCTACAGCGCAAGTTCCCGGGCCAGCCGGAGGTCACCATCAATACCGACGTCGAAACGCTCAAGGGCATTGCCGACGTCATCGGCCTTGACGTCCCCAAAGACGGCGGCTGGGGCCACGGCAAGCTGGTGGAGGAAATCTGGGAGGTCCTGTGCGAGGACCAGCTGGAAGGCCCCATCTTTGTCAAGAACTTCCCGGTTGAGACCTCCCCGCTGACCCGTCAGCACCGTTCCAAGCCGGGCGTGACCGAGAAGTGGGATCTCTACGTCCGCGGCTTCGAGCTGGCAACCGGCTACTCCGAGCTGGTGGACCCGGTGATTCAGCGCGAGCGTTTTGACGAACCAGGCCCGCCTGGCCGCCGGTGGCGATGACGAGGCCATGGTGCTGGACGAGGACTTCCTTGCCGCAATGGAGCAGGGCATGCCGCCTACGGCCGGCACCGGCATGGGCATGGACCGCCTGCTGATGGCCCTGACCGGCCTGGGAATCCGCGAAACCGTGCTTTTCCCACTGGTTAAACCGGAGCAGAAGTAGCACCTAGCGTCCTCTCGCTTTGCCGTCAGCCCGCGCGGGCTGACGGCCTTGTTATTTTCAGCTGGTGTTTCTTCCCACATTCATGCTGCGAAAGGTCAGCACAGGTTCCCACCGCATGGAAAAATGCAGGACATGAAAAGAATTCTCCCTATCCTTGCCCTACCTGTATTGGCCGTCGGGCTTGCGTCGTGTTCCTCTGCTGACGGTAACGAGGAAGCGCCCCAATTCCGCCCACAGATGACCGAAAGCACCGCAGCTAGCTCGGCGGAGGCTTCCTCTCCAGAGACCACAGCGGAAGAAACCACCGAATCAGATAAGAAAGTGGATGACTCCGGTCTCACGATGCGCTCGGCCGAGGACTTTTTGGCGAAGGGGCCCGAATACGCGCAGTCGAAGGCATGGGGAGTTAAAAGTCCCGATGAAAAGGTCTGGTGCTCCTTTAATGAACTCTCCGAAGGGCCGTGGTGCACCGTGCAGTTTGCAGATCCACCCCTAATGCCAGACCCAAACCAGCCGCAGTGGGAGGCTAATATGGTCAGCTTCAAAAAGGGGGAGGGCTTCTTCCCGTCTGGCGTGGTGGACCCAGGTGACCTGACTCCACCGAAACAGCTCAAGGCAGGGGAGAAGGTAGAAATTGAAGGAGCTACCTTCGAGGCACCTAACTCGGACGAGTTCACGGTCACAGCGAAAGGGCATTACTTCACCGTAAAGGACAACGGTCAGTACTTCTCCGATACCTTCCTGCCTAAGCCCGATTCCAATGGCAACGGCAAAATAGGCACTATCTGTGGCCAGATAGATACCCAATGGGGACGAAAGAACGTCTACGTGCAAGTCGATGGCACGAACTGCACCAAAGCTATGCAGATCGTAGATAGCTACGTGAACCACGACTTTAAGCCGGAGGAAGTAAATACCCGCGGCTCCCTCGTAGTCGATGGTTGGGAGTGCGACGTATCCGCGCCGAAATTCTTAGATGACTCAAAGCCGGAAAACCGCTTGCCCAAATGCGTGGATTCGAGCGGCAGCGGGCGAGTAGTTCTCCTGGATATCTAAGTTTTTAGCGCACGAGTGGCCCGGCGGATTTATCGCCACGCAGGCGCTTAATGATGTTCTCGGCCGAAATCAGGCACATTGGCACGCCGACGCCCGGCACGGTGGTGGCACCGGCGTAATAGAGTCCATCGACCTTGCGCGAGGCATTGCGTCCGCGCAAAAACGCCGATTGCCGCAGCGTGTGCGCAGGCCCAATAGAACCGGCCGACCAAGCATGGTAGCGCTCGGCAAAATCGGCCGGGCCGAGCGTGCGCTTGACGACGACCCTCTCCACCAAATCCGGCACCCCGGCTGTGGCTGCGATGTGGTTAAGGGCGGCGTCGGCAATCGCGGCGACGCGCTCGGATGCCTCTGCGTGGTAGGCATCGCCGAACCCGGGCGCCTCCGCGGCCGGCACCGGCACCAAAATGAAGAGGTTTTCGTGGCCCGCGGGCGCTACGCTCGGGTCGGTGGCCGAGGTCTTGGACACGTAAATGGATTCCGAGGCACCCAACGGCCGGGAGGGCTCCGGGCCGGAATAGACGGCGCGGAAATCCGGATCCCAATCCTGGCTAAAAAGCAGCGTATGGTGTGCTAATTCGGGCAGCTCGCCCTTCACCCCGGCCAAAATGAGCACGGTGCCCAGACCGGGATTGCGCCGGCCCCAGTAGCGCTCCGGGTAGGTGCGCAACTGCGGCGGCAAAAGTTGGGTCTCGGTGTGGTGCATGTCCGCCGCCGAGACCACGATATCGGCGTGGATGGTGCCCTTATTCGTGCGCACGCCCGTGACCTTACGGTTGGCGACCTTGATGGAGGTCACCTCCTCGCCCAAGCGGAAGGTGGCGCCAAACTTCTGAGCCTGCCGGTAGATGGCCTGGACCACGGCGGCGAAGCCACCCTGCGGGTAGCGGACTCCTTCCACCAGATCGGTGTGGCTCATCAAGGAATACAAGGCCGGTGCGGCGGCCGGCTCGGAGGACAAAAAGACCGCCGGGTAGCTTAAGATTTGGCGCAGGCGGGCATCGGAAAACGTTCGGCCCACGTACTGCTTTAGGTTCGCCGTCAGCAGAGCCATGAGGCGCGAAATCCGGGTGCGGATATCGCGGTGCACCAGGTTCAGTGGCGCGGAGAAGGTGGTGTAGAGGAAGTGCTTGAGCGCCATCTCATAGGTATCGCTGGCCTGCGCTAAGTACTCGCGAACTTTCTCCCCCGCGCCGGGCTCCAGCGATTCGAAGAGCGCGGCGACTTCCTCCATCCCAGAGTTCACATCCACCGGCGTATCGCCGTGAAAGACGCGGTAGGCGGGGGAGAGGTTCACCAAATCTAGCTCCGCCTCGGTGGAGGTGCCACACAGCGCAAAGAAGTGATCGAAAGCCTCGGGCATGAGGTACCAGGACGGGCCGGTATCCCAGCGGAAGCCGGCTTCCGCAAAGCTGCCGGCGCGCCCGCCTACCTCATCCAGCGAGTCCACGACGGTGACCTCGTAGCCCTCGCGGCCGAGCAAAGCGGCGGTGGCGAGACCGGCGATGCCGGCTCCAATGACGACGGCGTGCATGATGCTCCTTAGTTTTCGCCCGTGGGTGAGATCTGGCTGCTGCGGCCGCGACGGCGCACCGCGCGGGCCGCGAGCCAAGCCTTGGTGTGGTTCGGAACGGATACCCGCGTGGTGGCAAGCGCTGTAGCCGGGGTGGCGGCGAGGCGATTGGTGAGCTCGGCGAAGATATCCGCCGCCGCGCTCACACCCACCCGCGCGGAAGCCGGAAGCAAGTCGATGGTGAGCGCGGCGGTGGCGAGCTCTCGGCGGATCTCTGCGATGAGCGCGGACTTGGTGGCTTCATCAATCCGACCAGATGGGGCCTGCTGAAAATAGGTGCGGCCTAAAGTGGAGCTATCCTCGCGCAGGTCACGCAGGAAATTAATCTTCTGAAAGGCTGACCCTAGCGCGCGGGCGCCGCGCTCCATGGCGGCGCGGTCGGCAGGGGAGACGTTCTCCTCGGCCAAGAAAATTTGCAGGCACAATAGCCCGATGGCTTCCGCTGAGCCGTAGATATAGTCCTGCAGCTCCGACGGGGAGTATTCGCGATGGGTCAGGTCCGCGCGCATGGAGCTAAAGAAGGCAACAAGGTGCTCGCGGTGGAAGCCGCAGCGGCGAGCGGTGATGGCATAAGCATGCACAACCGGGTCGGTGTGCAGTCGCTGCTGCGGCGCGGCCAGAATGGTCTTTTCGTAGGCATCCAGTGCGGCCGCGGGGTCGGTGTGGGCTTGGGCTGCGGCGCCGTCGACAAGCTCGTCTGCAATGCGCACCACCGCGTATAGGTGGCGGATATCGGCGCGCACCCGCCCGCGCAAAAGCCGCGTGGCCAGGGAGAAGCTGGTGGAGTACTGCCCCATAACCTGCGCGGCCGCGCGGGAGGCCGCTTGGTCATAGCGAGTCAACATATCTGTCAACGTAGCATGCAGCCTGTTAGCGGTTCGTGGCGCGTGGCTGCCCCTCGGCAAAGCCTGCCGCGGACTGCACGCCCACGGTGGCGCGCTCGCGGAAGGCGGCCAGGGAATCGGCGCCGGCGTAGGTGCACGAGGAACGCACGCCAGAGACAATCCGGTCCACCAGGTGCTCCACGCCGCCGTGCTCGGGGTCGAGGTAGATGCGAGAGGTCGAAATGCCCTCTTCGAACATCTCGCGGCGGGCGCGCTCAAAGGCCTCGGTATCGGAATTGCGGCCGCGCACCGCCCGGCGCGACGCCATACCGAAGGATTCTTTATAAAAGGCGCCGTCCGCATCCTTGTGCAGGTCACCTGGGGATTCAAAGGTGCCGGCAAACCAGGAGCCAATCATGACATTGGAGGCGCCCGCGGCAAGTGCGAGGGCGACATCGCGCGGGTCGCGCACGCCGCCGTCGGCCCAAACATGGGCGCCTACCTCCCGGGCGGCCGCAGCGCATTCTAAGACGGCCGAGAATTGCGGGCGGCCCACGCCAGTCTGCATGCGGGTGGTGCACATCGCGCCCGGGCCCACACCGACCTTGATAATGTCCGCGCCGGCCGTGGCCAGTTCGCGCACACCCTCGGCCGTGACAATATTGCCGGCGGCAATGGGAAGCCCCAGATCCAGCGCCTTCACCTTGCGCAGCGCGGTGAGCATGCTTTCCTGATGTCCGTGTGCAGTATCGATGACGAGGACATCAGCACCGGCCTCCGCTAGGGCACGGGCGCGACCTTCCACGTCACCGTTGATGCCCACCGCAGCACCGATGTGCAAGCGGCCTTGCTTGTCGACGCCCGGCCTGTACATCTTCGCCCTCACCGCACCCTTCCTCGTGAGGATTCCAGCCAAGGTGCCATCCGGGTTGACCACCGGGGCTAGCTTGCGGGAGGTCTTGCGCAGCTTGGTAAAGGCCTCCTGTGGGTCAATGCCCACCGGCAGCGTGACCAAGTCGGTGGTCATCAGCTGGCCGACGGCGGTGAAGTTATCCTGCCCACGCAGGTCCCTTTGGGGTGATGATGCCGATGGGCATGTTCCCCTCGACCACGATGGCGGCACCATGGGCGCGCTTGTGCAAAAGGTTGCTGGTATAGCCCACGGTGTGGTGCGGCTTCACGGTAATTGGGGTGTCATAGACCAAGTCCGCCGCCTTAACAGAGGCGATGGTTTCTGCGGCCGCTTCCAAGGAGAGGTCCTGTGGCAGGATGGTCAGCCCGCCGCGCCGGGCGATGGTCTCGGCCATGCGGCGCCCGGCCACGGCAGTCATATTGGCCACGATGAGCGGGATGGTATTTCCGGTGCCGTCCTCAGTGGTGAGGTCTACCGACTGGCGCGAGCCCACCTCGGAGTGGCTCGGGACCATAAATACGTCGGAGTAGGTCAATTCGTACGGCGGATGGGAATCGTTGAGAAAACGCACTGGGGTGTACCTCGCTTTAGGCTCGGGTGGCGCGGTCTCACCGCGCGGATGAAGACACTAAAACTATACTCCTCGACTTTCCCCGCACCCGCGGCCTCAGTATCCTGTCTGGGTGTCTCAGAAACCAGATCCCCACATTTCCGCAGAGGTAAAAATCAACCTCACCATCCTCGTTCTCGGCGCGATGGTGATGATCCTGAACGAGACCGCCCTGTCGGTGGCGCTGCCCACCATCATGGCGGACTTCGGCATCCCCGCGACCTCCGCCCAGTGGCTGCTTACCGGTTTCCTCCTCACCATGGGCGTGGTCATCCCGACCACCGGCTTTCTCATGGATAAGTTCACCACCCGGCAGATCTTCTTGGCATCGTCGGGCGCATTTCTTGCCGGTACGGTGCTGGCGGCGCTCGCCCCGGCCTTCGGCGTGCTGCTGGTGGGGCGCGTATTCCAGGCTGCCGGCACCGCCTTGATGATCCCTACACTGATGACGGTGGCGATGACCCTCGTCCCGCCGCAGCGCCGCGGCAGCGTGATGGGCATTATCTCCGTGGTCATTTCCGTCGCCCCAGCGCTCGGCCCCACTGTAGGTGGCTTCGTGTTGAGCATGTCTAGCTGGCACGTCATCTTCTGGACTATGGCGCCGCTGCTCGGCCTCATCTGCGCCGCCGGCTATTTCCGCCTGGTCAACGTGGGAGATAAGCGCGATACCCCGCTGGATTTCCCGTCCGTCGTCCTGTCCGTCTTCGCCTTCGGCGGATTGGTCTACGCCGTATCGTCCCTGGAAAACATGCTGGAGGGAGATGGCCTCGTAGACATCGTCGTTCTCATCGTCGGCCTCGTGGCCTTGGCGCTTTTCACCCGCCGCCAGCTGCGCCTGGCCAAGGACAATCGCGCCCTTTTGGACATGCGCCCGTTTACGGTTCCCAACTTCACCGTGGCGGTACTGGGCATGCTGCTCATGTTCGGGCTATTACTCGGCGTGGTCAATATCCTGCCCATCTACCTGCAGACCTCCCTGGCGGTAAGCTCGCTGGTCACCGGGCTCGTCGTCATGCCTGGCGGCTTGCTCCAAGGCGGCATCTCGCCGATGGTCGGCCGCCTCTATGACATCCACGGGCCCCGCCCGCTCATGATCCCCGGTGCCCTGCTCCTCGCCGCGGGCACGTGGCTGATGACCCTGCTCAACGAGGACAGTGCGGTATGGATGGTCATTGGCATGCACATCCTTTTTGCCCTGGGCATTGCGCTCATGATGACGCCGCTGATGACGACGTCCCTGGCCTCCCTGCCAGACGAGCTCTACTCGCACGGCTCCGCCATCCTCAATACCCTGCAGCAGCTGGCGGGTGCGGCCGGCACTGCCTTCCTGATGACCTTCCTGACCCGTGGCACCAAGTCCGGCGCGGCCCAAGGCATGAACGAGGCCGCCGCGACGGCTCATGGCGCACACTGGGCCTTCCTCTTTGCCGGCGCGCTTTCGCTGGTGGTCGTCGTACTCGCTCCGTTCCTCAAGCGCGTACCCTCCGGGGAATAGGAACAAGGACAAATTAAGAGGCACACAGCGGCAGGTTCAGCCGCTCCTCTTCTGCCTTATCGCCCCAGACCAGGAATGCGGACTGGGTGCCTTCCACGGCCATCACGTAGGTCGGAACATCCGCGGTGGTCTCAAAGCTTTGGATGGTGCACTGGTCATTGGAAAGCTCGACCGGTTCGGCGTCGGGAAGCATGGCATCGCGCTCCTCCACGCTGGGGTAGTAGGTCACGATGTAGTTGAACCCATCGCCCACGCAGGAAATCTTGGCCTCCTGGCCAGGCTCCGGCTCGCGCGAGGAACACTTTGCCCCATCGAAGCCGTCCTGGCCGCTGCGGGAGCCCACCAAGTCCGGATACGCATCCGCCAAGTTCTGCTCTTTGTCATTCCAGCTGGGGTAGGACAGGAAGAACCACAGCGCGGCCGCAGCAGCAATCGCGGCCACCGCCAGCACCGTAATCAGCGCAATGAGCCCGCCCTTGCCCTTCTTCTTCGGCGCGGGCGCCATCGGCTGCTGCGGCTGCGCCATGGGCTGGGCCATCGGTTGCGGCTGTTGCGGCGGGGCAAACTGCTGCTGAGGGCGTGGCTCCGGCTCCTGCACGCGGGGAATCTGCGCGGTATCGAAGTCGCGCTGCGGGCGCAGCTGAGCGACCACATCCTTGGCGCTCTCTGCCGTGCCAGTGGGCTTATACTCCGGGCATTTGCGGGCAACAAGCTCCTCAAACGTCGCCACCGCATCGCCGTGCTCTTCGCCGGACGGCCCGGCCGCAGCCAGCACCGAAACCTGGCGTTGCTTATCGACGCCCACCCGGGCCTCCCTCAGCCCATGCACCGCAAAGTCTGCCCGCCCGCGGGAAACTAGGAAGTCCACCGCACCCGCCAGCGGACCGAAGACGTCGGCGGCCTCCTCGCGGCTGAGATTACTGGGAAGCTCAGAAAGCTGGGTTCCGGAAACCCCTTCGCGCACGATGAATTCTTGCCCATCCGCGGTAGTGCCCGTGCCTACCAGCGGCGCGATGGCTGGGTGGTGCAACCCATGCAGTGCCGTGGACTTATCCACCACGCCGGTAATTTCCGGCGCGAAGATTTCCACGCTCAGCTGCTGGTGCGTGTTTCCATCTTCGACCGCAAAGAGGGTAGAAGATGGAGCCTCATCCAACACGGCCAATTCGTGCAGATTGTGCTGGGTGGCAAAGAACTCAGGAAGCTGGGGCACGGTCGCGACGTCCTTAAATAGTAGGGAGGGGCAGGGAACGATAAAACGATTCTAGATTACATGCCCATGCCCCTGTTCGCTACCGGCGTACACCCGTGTGAGCTGCGAATATGGTGGATTCTGACGGTATTGCGGGCATCTGGGGACAAAACGGGAAATTATCGGCGGACTGCCGCGTTAGAGTGGGTATCACATTAGAAGCGAAAGTATAGGGGAATCATGTTCGAGAGGTTTACCGATCGTGCTCGCCGCGTCATCGTGTTGGCGCAGGAAGAAGCACGCATGCTTAACCACAATTACATCGGCACCGAGCACATCCTGCTCGGCCTTATCCATGAGGGCGAAGGCGTGGCTGCCAAGGCGCTGGAATCCATGGGTATCTCCCTGGAGGATGTCCGCCGCGAGGTCGAGGAAATCATCGGCCAGGGCAGCCAGCCGCACACCGGCCACATCCCCTTTACCCCACGCGCCAAGAAGGTGCTGGAGCTTTCCCTGCGCGAAGGCCTGCAGATGGGACACAAGTACATCGGTACTGAGTTCTTGCTGTTGGGTCTCATTCGCGAGGGCGACGGCGTCGCCGCCCAGGTGCTGACCAAGCTCGGCGCCGACCTGCCGCGCGTGCGCCAGCAGGTTATCCAGCTGCTGTCCGGTTATGAGGGCGGCCAGCAGGAGGGCGGTTCCTCCAACGGCCAGGGCTCCGGTCCGGTCGGCGCGGGTGCTGGTGCGGGTGCCGGCGCGGGCGGCCGTGGTGGCTCCGGCGGTTCCGGCGAGCGTTCCAATTCCCTGGTGCTCGACCAGTTCGGCCGCAATCTCACCCAGGCCGCTAAAGACGGCAAGCTCGATCCGGTCGTTGGCCGTGAGTCTGAGGTAGAGCGCATCATGCAGGTGCTGTCTCGCCGTACGAAGAATAACCCGGTCCTCATCGGTGAGCCGGGCGTTGGTAAGACCGCAGTCGTCGAGGGCTTGGCGCTCGACATCGTCAACGGCAAGGTTCCGGAGACCCTTAAGGACAAGCAGCTTTACTCGCTGGACTTGGGCTCCCTGGTTGCCGGCTCCCGTTACCGCGGTGACTTTGAAGAACGCCTGAAGAAGGTGCTCAAGGAGATTAACCAGCGCGGCGACATCATCTTGTTCATCGATGAGATCCACACCCTGGTTGGTGCTGGTGCTGCTGAAGGCGCCATCGATGCAGCCTCGCTGCTCAAGCCGAAGCTGGCTCGTGGCGAGCTGCAGACCATCGGTGCTACGACCCTTGAGGAATACCGCAAGCACATCGAGAAGGATGCCGCCCTGGAGCGCCGCTTCCAGCCAGTCAAGGTGGAGGAGCCTTCCCTGGATGACACCTTCTTGATCCTGAAGGGCCTGCGCGATAAGTACGAGGCGCACCACCGCGTGTCCTACACCGATGAGGCGCTGCATGCTGCAGCTTCCCTCTCGGATCGCTACATCAATGACCGTTTCTTGCCGGATAAGGCCGTTGACCTCCTCGATGAGGCTGGTGCTCGTATGCGCATCAAGCGCATGACCGCGCCGAAGGGCCTGCGCGAGGTCGATGACCGCATCGCTGAGGTCCGCAAGGAAAAGGAAGCGGCCATCGATGCCCAGGACTTTGAGAAGGCAGCCGGCCTGCGCGATAAGGAGCGCAAGCTGGGTGAGGAGCGCGCGGAGAAGGAAAAGCAGTGGCGCTCTGGCGACTTGGAGGAAATCGCCGAGGTAGGCGAGGACCAGATCGCCGAGGTTCTGGCGCACTGGACCGGCATCCCAGTGCTGAAGCTGACGGAGAAGGAATCCAACCGCCTGCTCAACATGGAAGAGGAGCTGCACAAGCGCATCATTGGCCAGGACGAGGCGGTCAAGTCCGTCTCCCGCGCCATCCGCCGCACCCGCGCAGGCCTCAAGGATCCGCGCCGCCCGTCCGGCTCCTTCATCTTCGCCGGCCCGTCCGGTGTGGGTAAGACCGAGCTGTCGAAGTCCCTGGCTAACTTCCTCTTCGGTTCGGATGATGACCTCATCCAGATCGACATGGGTGAGTTCCACGATCGCTTCACCGCTTCCCGCCTCTTCGGTGCCCCTCCGGGATACGTCGGCTACGAAGAGGGTGGCCAGCTGACCGAGAAGGTTCGCCGCAAGCCGTTCTCCGTCGTGCTTTTCGACGAGATCGAGAAGGCTCACAAGGAGATTTACAACACCCTCCTGCAGGTGCTGGAAGATGGCCGCCTTACTGACGGCCAGGGTCGCGTCGTCGACTTCAAGAACACCGTTCTCATCTTCACCTCGAACCTGGGCACCCAGGACATCTCGAAGCCGGTGGGCTTGGGCTTTACCGGTTCCTCCGAAAACGATTCGGATGCCCAGTACGACCGGATGAAGCAGAAGGTCAACGACGAGCTGAAGAAGCACTTCCGCCCAGAGTTCTTGAACCGTATCGATGACATCGTCGTCTTCCACCAGCTCACCCAGGAGCAGATTGTGGAGATGGTCGAGCTGCTCATCGGCCGCGTGGCCAAGCAGCTGGACGAGCGCGATATGGGCATCGAGCTCACGCAGAAGGCAAAGGACCTGCTGGCTAAGCGCGGCTTCGACCCAGTATTGGGCGCTCGCCCGCTGCGCCGCACCATTCAGCGCGAGATCGAGGATCAGCTCTCTGAGAAGATCCTCTTCGGCGAAATCGGCGCCGGCGAAATCATCACCGTCGACGTCGAGGGCTGGGACGGCGAGTCCAAGGACAACACGGGCGCGAAGTTCACCTTCAGCCCGCGCCCGAAGCCTCTGCCGGAGGACACCGAGGAGCCGCAGCTTGACGACGCCGAGGTGCGCGAAAACGACGCCGACTCCACCGACGCCGGCGAGCCCGACACCATCACCCCGGACGTCCCAGGCGATGGCGGCTCCACCGCCGCCGGAACCGACCTAGAGTCCGGCTCCGGTTCCGACTCCGATGACGACGGCCACAACCCGCCGCCAGCAGGCGCCGGCCAGCCGATGTAACTCGGTCCAACGATTAAGGCCACCCAGCACTTCGCTTTCTGCGAGGCTGGGTGGCTTTTTGCGTGCAATCCTCTGCATTCGGCCCCATTTGGCGCGCGCAATCAGAAGATGCCAGTATCCCGTCGAGTCTTTTCCATGCCCAAAACCTACTGCGCAGTAGGAACGGTGGAAGTGGAATTGCTAAAATATATGCTTATGGGACTTCAGTATCGTTCAAGAAAAAAGACCGGCAAGAATAGCTGGATCAACGTCTCCGGATCCGGCGCGTCGATGTCAACCAAGGTAGGGCCGGTCACCTTCAATTCCCGCGGCGGCATGTGGGTGAACTTGCCGGGTGGATTCAATTTCCGCGGCCGTTGGCGTTAACCAGATCACACCCTCCGGATCGCGACCTGCGATTATAGCCGGCCATTATTAACGCCCTAAATAGGGAGGTGGAACAGGCCGGCGTCGTTTTGCTCGGCGAGGCCGTCGGCAAGCAGCGAAGCCAACGCCCGGGAGCGCTGTGCCGCATCGGGCCAGACCATGTCAATCTCGGACTGCGGCACCGGCCGCTCCGCCGCGCGCAGCACGTCCAGAATCTTGCCGCGCACCTGTCGGTCCGTGCCGACGAATTTTTGCACGCGCTTTTTCGCCCGCGCCTGCTCCTCTGCACTGGGCTGCGGCCGGCCAGCGAGCTGCCACGCACAGCTCGCGCGCAGCGGGCACTGCTCGCAGGAAGGATTCTTCGCCGTGCATACTAGCGCGCCCAACTCCATGAGCGCGGCCGAAAAACGCGGCCCATTCTCGGCCGGCAACAGCTCCGCCACGGCCGCTAATTCCCGCTTCGACGGTTGCGGCGCCAAGAACCTACCGTCCTCCGCGCGCGCATACACCCGCCGCACATTGGTATCGACCACCGGCACGTTTATCCCAAAGTGGAAGCACGCCACGGCCCGCGCGGTGTAGTCACCGATGCCCGGCAGGCGCAGCAGCTTATCGACGTCCGCCGGCACTTCACCCTCGCCAATGGCCGCCGCGCACTCCCACAGGCGCAGCGCACGCCGCGGATAGCCCAGCTTGCCCCAGGCGCGCAGTACCTCCGCCCGGGTGGCCTGGGCGAAGTCCGCCGGGGTGGGCCAGCGCCGCATCCATTCCTCCCACACCGGAGCCACGCGCGCGACCGGGGTTTGCTGGCTCATGACCTCGCTGAGCAGCACACCCCACGCGCTCGTGCCAGGCCGGCGCCACGGCAGGTCGCGTTCATTGGCATCGAACCAGGAAAGAAGAGCTTGCGAATCCATCGTGGGAGATAGTCTAGGGCATTAGAATGTGGCCTATGCCTTTACGTAATGTTGCCCACGAACCGCAGGCCGTATGGAAGGCCCTCAAAGCGGGAAATCAGCGTGTATTAGACGGCGAGACCGTCGACGTGCGCGAGATTTATAACCGCGAGGGCCTAACTCACGGCCAGGACCCCCGCGTGGTGGTCATTTCCTGTTCCGATTCCCGCGCCCCTATCGAGCACGTCTTCAATATCGGCTTCGGCGATGCCTTTGTCATCCGCACCGCGGGCCACATTCTTGACGACGCCGTCGTAGCCTCCCTCGACTACGCCCTCGCCGCCCTCAAACCCAACCTGCTGGTGGTCCTCGGCCATCAATCTTGTGGCGCGGTGGGCGCGGCTACCGGCTTCGTTGGTGGCGGCGAGCTACCCACCGGCCTGCAGCGACCCATCATCGAGAAGGTCGCCGCCTCCGCCCTAGTAGCGGGCCCGAATGCCACGACTGACGACGTCGAGCGGGAACACACCCGCCAGACCGTCGCCCAGCTGGTGGCCAGCGTTCCCAACGTGCGCCGCCTGCTGGACGAAGGCGCCCTGGGCGTTATTGGCGCGCGCTACCTGCTGGAAGACTCCAGCGTGGAAACCCTGCAGACCCTCGGCGTGAAGTAGCTCAGCCTGACACGCGGCGCGGGCTTAGCGCACCGGCCCGCGCCCACCGCTTAAAATTGACAGCGTGACGCAGAAAAAGCCCCTACCTGAAGAGATCTACAAGCGCCGCCGCGTGGCGGCGCTCATCATCGTGCTCGTGCTGGCCGTGGTGCTGATCTGGGCGGCCGTGGCCGCCTTCGGGGGCAGCAGCGATGAGCCGGCCGATACCGCCGCCCCCGCGCCCACGCCGGAGCAGACCTCGTCTTCTGCCGCCCCGGAGACCTCCGAGGCTGCCTCGGAGACGGCTGCGGAGGCCGCGTCCGAGGGGGCATCGGAAAGCAAGGTGGCCGAAAGCGAGCCGTCGAGCGCTGCGCCTGCAAGCTCTGAGGCAGCCAAGAAGACCTGCGACCTCGCGGACCTGCAGGTGCGCACCTCCATGCTGAACTACTCCGTGCCGGAAGGCGAGCTGCCAAAGTTCTTCATGACGGTCACCAACCCCACGGCCGCGGACTGCAAAATCGACCTGGACGAGAACCTGCTGCGCTTCGAGGTCTACAAGATGGCCGATAACCAGCGCGTGTGGTCCGATACGGATTGCTACGCCTCCGTGCAGACCGGCTCGCAAACCTTCCCGGCCGGCAAGGACGTGAAATTCGAGGCCGAATGGTCCCGCCAGGCCTCCAAGCCGGGCGAGTGCACCGACCGCCCCGCGGCCGAACCTGGGGCCTACTTCGCCCACACCGTGATCGGCGATAACTCCTCGCCGCCGCAGGACTTCACGCTGCGCTAGGCGCTACTTCGACACCGCGGCGATGGCTTGCCCCAGCGTCCCGGCTTGGTGCACGCGCATGCCCTCTACCGGCTCGATGTCCCCGCGTGGGACAATCGCGTGCTTGTAGCCCAACCGCGCGGCCTCCATCAGGCGCCGCTCCACATTGGGCACCGGCCGCAACTCGCCTGCCAGGCCCACCTCGCCGATGACCACCGTCTTGGCCGGCAGCGGCTGCTCGTGCAGCGAGGACCACGTTGCCAGCGCCACCGCCAGATCCGTGGCGGTTTCCGTAATCCGCATGCCGCCCACCGTGGCGACATAAGCATCCTTGTCGTTGGTGCGCTGGCCGGCGCGCGCCTGTAGCACCGCGAGCACCATCGGCACGCGGTTGGAATCTAGCCCGGTCACCACGCGCCGCGGGTTCTTTGCTACCGGGTCCACCGTCAGCGCCTGCACCTCCGCGAGTATCGGCCGCACGCCGTCCATCGCGACCGTCACGGCCGAGCCATCCGGCGTCGTGCCGCGGTGCGAGAGAAACAGCCCGGAAGGGCGCGACTTCCCGAATGCCGCCGGCCGTCTGCTCGAAGCACCCCACCTCGTCGGTGGCGCCAAAGCGATTCTTGATGCCGCGCAGCATACGCAGGCTGGATTGGCGGTCGCCCTCGAAGTTTAAGACGACGTCGACAAGATGCTCCAGCACGCGCGGGCCGGCCACGTTGCCGTCCTTGGTCACGTGGCCCACTAGCAGCACCGGAATGCCGGTGGACTTTGCCAGGGAGGTCAGCGCGGCCGTCACCGCGCGCGATTGCGCCACGCCGCCCGATACGCCCTCCACGCCCACGGCGTGCATGGTCTGCACCGAATCGACGATGATGAGGCTCGGCTTGAGCTTATCCACGTGCCCAAAGACCGCATCCAGGTTGGACTCGGCCGCCAAATACAGCGATTCCTGCAGCGCCCCGGTGCGCTCGGCGCGGGAGCGGACCTGGCCGGCCGATTCCTCGGCCGTCGCATAGAGCACGGTGCGGCCGAGCTGGGCCCACCGCGAGGCTACTTCCAGCAGCAGCGTGGATTTGCCCACGCCCGGCTCGCCGGCCATGAGCACCACTGAGCCGGGCACGATGCCGGTTCCTAGCACGCGGTCGAGCTCGCCGATGCCGGTGCGCACCGTCTTGGTCGCCTGCGCCCCAATCTTGGTAATCGGCTGCGCCGGGCTCGACGGCGCTACGCCCTTGCTTGCCGACGCCCCCGCTGTCCCAGGCCCCGCCACCACCGGCGCCCGTTCCTCCAATGTGCCCCAGGACCCGCAGTCGGGGCAGCGCCCCAGCCATTTCGGCGAGACATAGCCGCATTCGGAACAGGTGTGGATGGGGCGAGATTTCTTGGCCATGGCCTCTAGCCTAAAACACGCAAACGCCCCCGGCCCGAAACGGGCTGGAGGCGGTGATTTGAGGCGGTGCGGCTTAGTTCTTTGGAGCCTCGGAGGAGTAGCCCTCGGAGGACTCGACGTCGCGGTCGAATTCGCCGGACTGCATCTGGGTGGCGGCAATGGTGGCGTCCACGTCGATGGAACCATTGGAGAACTCGAAGGTAACTGGGCGGTCGCCGGCGTAGCCAAAGTCATCGTTCTTCAGGGAGGTGGCGATGTACTGGACAGTCTCGGAATCCTGCTGGGTGGTCGCGTCCAGGTTCTTCTGGGAATCCGCGATGATGGACTGGTCGCGGTGCAGTGGCTGAGCCTTGTCCATCTCGACGCGCTGGCCGTCGACCTTGACGGACTCCAGGGAGATGACATCGGTGTCGTAGCCCTGGTTTACGGCGGTGAACTTCAGGGCAGCGGAGCCGTCCGGTTCTACCAGGATGGTGACATCGCGAACCGCAACCTTGTTGTCTTCCGTGCTTGCAGAAGCGCCATCGACCGCAGCCACCTTTTCGGCGGTCTGGGCGACCTGGCCCGCCGAGCAAGAAGCCAGCGCCAGAGCGGAGACGGCGGTAACGGAAATAATGGCACCGCGGCGGGCGGCGGACTTCAGGGACTGCACGTTGAGCATCCTCCATCAATTGCGATCACAGGGCTTGTCAACGCTTTAGCCTAGTCCCTTTGGCAATAAAGTACACAGTTAGTCCCAAACCGGGCGGGTAGACCGTGGGGGTATACGGGGGTATCCGCAGGCGGGGCGGCCGTGCGTGATAAAATGGCGGCCTTAGTCAACCGGGATAAATCGGGAACACAAGGAGTGGCAATGGAGTATAAGGTCGGCGAGGTCGTCGTCTACCCGCACCACGGTGCGGCCGTCATCGAGGATATCGAGACCCGCGAGATGGGTGGCGAGACGCTGGAATACTTGGTGCTGCACATCAACCAGTCCGACCTAGTCGTCCGCGTGCCCATCAAGAACGCCGATAACGTCGGCGTGCGCGACGTCGTGGGCAAGGAGGGCCTGGAAAAGGTCTTTTCCGTGCTGCGTGACGAGGACGTCGAAGAGGCCGGCAACTGGTCCCGCCGTTATAAGGCTAACCAGGAGCGCCTCGCTTCCGGCGATATCAATAAGGTTGCCGAGGTCGTTCGCGACCTGTGGCGCCGCGACCAGGATCGTGGCCTTTCGGCCGGCGAGAAGCGCATGCTGGGCAAGGCCCGCACCATCCTGGTGGGCGAGCTCGCGCTGGCCAAGCCGGTCGATGAGAACAAGGCCGACACCATGATGGAAGAAATCGATGCCACCATCGAGCGCCACCGCGCGGCCGGATTGGTAGACGATAAGTCCATCACCACCGATATCGACAACGACATCGATCTCGATGACCTCTCCTTCGACGACGAAGACTAAACCGCGCGTCATCGCGCTCATCGCGGCCGCCGGCCAGGGCACCCGGCTCGGTGCTGAGGTGCCCAAGGCTTATGTCGAGCTGCGCGGGCGCACCCTCCTGGAGCGCTCCGTGCGCGCGCTGCTGGCCTCCGGCGTGGTCGATGAGGTCATCGTGCTGGTCAGCCCAGACATGGAGCCCGAAGCCGCCCGCATCATCGGCCGCATCGACACCGCAGGCGCTAAAGACACCACCAACGCCGCGCCCATCCGCCTCGTGCACGGCGGCAGCGAGCGCGCCGATTCCGTGTGGGCCGGCCTCCAGGCAATCCCCGACGACGACGCCGTGGTGCTCATCCACGATGCGGCCCGGGCGCTGACTCCGCCGGCGATGGTGCGGGGCGTCGCCAAGCGCGTGCTCGAAGGCGCCCCCGCGGCCGTGCCCGTGGTTCCCGTGGCCGATACCATCAAGGAAGTCGCGGCCGACGCCGTGGTGAGCACTCCCGACCGCTCCCGCCTGCGCGCCGTGCAAACCCCGCAGGCCTTCCGCCTGCCTGCGCTGCGCCAAGCCAACCTCGATTATTGGGCCGAGCAGCCCGAATTCACCGCTACGGATGACGCCAGCCTCATGGAATGGCACGGCGAGCACGTGGCGACCGTGCCAGGCGATACCCTGGCGTTCAAAATCACCACGCCCATCGATCTCACCCTGGCCCACGCCCTGACCGAGGAGACCCATGACTAACCCGATTGTCCCGCGTGTTGGCATCGCCACCGACGCCCACCAGATCGAGGCCGGCAAGGACTGCTGGATCGCCGGCCTGCTCTTCGAGGGCGATGCTGGCTGCGAGGGCCACTCCGATGGCGACGTGGTAGCGCACGCGCTTGTCGACGCCCTCTTATCCGCCTCCCACCTCGGCGACCTCGGCTCCTTCGTGGGCGTCGGCCGGCCCGAATACGACGGCGTATCCGGAGCGAAACTGCTGCGCGAATGCCGCGAACTCCTCGAATCCGAAGGCTTTATCATCGGCAACGCCGCAGCGCAGCTCATCGGCCAGACCCCCAAGATGGGCCCGCGCCGCGAAGAGGCCGAAGCGGTACTGAGCGAAATCCTTGGTGCCCCCGTGTCCGTCTCTGCCACCACGACGGACCACCTAGGTTTCACCGGCCGTAAGGAAGGGCGTGCGGCGGTTGCCACGGCCGTCGTCTGGCGCGCCTAGCCTCAGCTGAAGTAAGGTCGTGGCAGGAGGATGGCATGACGTTGAAAATGCGTGTTACTGATACGCGGTCTTTGCGGAGGCGGCGCGAGGAACTAATGCATGTTTTTTGTGATGCCGCCGGTGGTCCGTTGACCACTGAGGAACTTAGCGATCTAGCTGCCGCTGGTCGTCTTTCCCCAGAAGAGCGCGGCCTCTATGACGAACTGCGTCGCGTCGAACTGCTTCTTGATAGCTAGAGTGGGCAGCTTCCCATGATGAGTCAGGTTCAACGGGAAACTGAGAAATTCTTTGACCACGTCTACAAATTGCACCTGCACGTATTTCCCCTCAACGGTGAATCTGACATTGACGTTGAGTTGGATCTCAATGCTGATAACAACACCGGGATATTAGAGCTGCACGTCCCATTAGTCTATGGCGCTGGGGCTATGGAGCTTTCACGACCGGTGGAATTTAGCGACCTATTTGAATCTGTCGTCCGGTTTCACACCACACCGTCACGAAACGGACGGGATTTGAGTATCAAGTCCAGCAAATTCGAACTTCGTGTTGGCACCGCGCCTGGAGTGAGGTTTGAATACGAGCGCGACAATAAGGGTGCGCCTACAGCTCACATTCATCATTCTGGCGTCGCAGGGTTATTGAGCCCGGCACTGATGAAGAGTTTCTTTGGTATGAAAAATTCCCGAAAGAAAGGTCGGATCGAAGACATCCATTTTCCTGTCGGGGGAAGCCGGTTTAGAGTTTCGGTAGAGGAATATTTTTCATTCCTTTTTAAAGAGTGCGGATTTCATGCTCGTCCTGGTTGGGAGGGAGCGCTACACGCAAGCCGTCAGGAGTGGCTGGAGACACAGCTTGCTGCCGCAGTTGCTGATAACCCCTACGTGGCGGCCGCGACTCTGCGAAGCCTAGGTTTTGTGGTTGCTGATCCCAGCTAGGGCTAGTCAGCAACTCCAGTGCACGCGTCAATTAGACTGGGTGGCGTGAGTACTTTGCGCATTTATGACACAGCCACCCGCAGCCAACGCGATTTCGAGCCGATTCGCCCCGGCCACGCCTCCATTTATCTGTGCGGCGCCACCCCGCAGGCCCAGCCACACATCGGGCACTTGCGCTCCGGCGTCGCCTTCGACATCCTGCGCCGCTGGTTGCTCGCCCAAGGCTATGACGTAGCCCTGGTGCGCAACGTCACTGATATCGATGACAAGATCCTCACCAAGGCGGCCGAGAATAATCGCCCCTGGTGGGAGTGGGTGTCCACCTATGAGCGCGAGTTCACTAAGGCCTATAACACCCTGGGCGTCATCCCGCCTTCGGTTGAGCCGCGTGCGACCGGCTTTGTCACCCAGATGGTCGACTATATGCAGCGGCTTATCGACGCCGGCTTTGCCTACCCCGCCGACGGCTCCGTCTACTTCGATGTCGCCGCCTGGACCAAGGCCGAAGGATTCTGATTACGGTTCGCTGTCCGGCAACAAGGTAGAGGAAATGGAGCAGGGCGAAGGCGAGGATTCCGCCAAACGCGGCGCACAGGACTTTGCCCTGTGGAAGGCCGCGAAGCCGGGCGAGCCCAGCTGGCCTACCCCGTGGGGCGACGGCCGCCCTGGCTGGCACCTAGAGTGCTCGGCCATGTCCACCTATTACTTGGGCTCTAATTTCGATATCCACTGCGGCGGCCTAGACCTGCAGTTCCCGCATCACGAGAACGAAATCGCGCAGTCGCATGCAGCCGGCGATAAGTTCGCCAACTACTGGATGCACAACCACTGGGTGACGATGTCGGGCGAGAAGATGTCGAAGTCGTTGGGCAACGTGCTCTCGATTCCGAATATGTTGGAGCTGGTGCGCCCGGTAGAGCTGCGCTACTACCTGGGCTCGGCACACTACCGCTCCGTGCTGGAGTATTCCGAGGCCGCGCTGACCGAGGCCGCCGCTGGCTACCGCCGCATCGAGGACTTCCTCGCCCACTTCGATGACCTAGAGCTGGGCGAGTGGACGCAGGGCTTTGCAGACGCGATGAATGATGACATTGCGGTGCCCAAGGCTTTGGCAGAAATCCACACCACCGTCCGTGCTGGCAATAAGGCGCTCGCGGCCGGCGATGAGGCCGAGGCACGCACGCTGGCTGGCCAGGTCCGCGCGATGGCGCACGTACTTGGTTTTGACCCGCTGGAGTGGGAAGATGGAGCGCAAGCTAGCGGGGCGGATGCCGCGCTGGATGCGCTGGTACAAGCTGAGCTGGAGCGGCGCACCCAGGCGCGCGCGGACAAGGACTTCGCTACTGCCGACGCCGTCCGAGACCGCCTCGCGGCCGCCGGCATCACCATCACCGATACCCCAGACGGCCCGACCTGGTCGCTGGCGCAGCGTTAAGCACTCCGAAAGGACATAAATTATGGCACGTACCCACGGCCGCGGTGGCGCGGGAATCCGCAAGACCAATAAGAAGGGCGCAACCAAGGGCTCCGGCGGCCAGCGCCGCAAGGGCTTGGCCGGTAAGGGCCCGACGCCCAAGGCAGAGGACCGCATCTACCACGCCAAGCACAAGGCCAAGTTGGAACGCGAGCGCCGCAATTCCGGCCGCCACCAGAAGGAGACCGCCGAGATGGTCGTGGGCCGCAACCCGGTCATCGAGTGTTTGCACGCAAAGGTGCCGGCTACCACGCTCTACATCGTGGCCGGTACCCGCAACGACAAGCGGCTGTCCGAGGCCGTGGCCATGTGCAATACCCGCAATATCCCCATCATCGAGGTGCAGCGCCACGAGATGGACCGCATGACCGGAAACGGCATGCACCAAGGCATCGGGCTGCAGATCCCGCCGTATAAGTACGCCGACGTCGATGAGCTCATCGCCCGTGCGGCCGAGAACGCACGCCCAGGCATGTTCGTCATCTTGGATAACATCACCGACCCGCGCAACCTCGGCGCGGTCATCCGCTCCGTGGCGGCCTTCGGTGGCGATGGCGTCATCATTCCTGAGCGCCGCTCCGCCTCCGTAACCGCCGTGGCGTGGCGTACCTCGGCCGGTACAGCGGCGCGCCTGCCGGTTGCCCGCGCGACGAATATCACCCGCACCGTGCAGCAATTCCAAAAGAGTGGCTACCAGGTCGTCGGACTGGATGCCGGCGGCGAGCACACGCTGGATACTTATAACGGCGCGACGGATCCCGTGGTGATCGTCATTGGTTCCGAAGGCAAGGGCATCTCCCGCCTCGTGCGCGAGAATTGTGACGTCATCATGTCCATCCCGATGACGGACTGGGTCGAGTCCCTCAATGCTTCCGTCGCGGCCGGCTCCGTGCTCTCTGAATTCGCACGCCAACGCCGCGCGGCCCAGTAATCTCTAGCCGTTTTCCGCCCAGGGCGGCAGCCACTTAATGGTTCCATTCACCCTGGCCAGGCGGCCGCGTAACGGCGGGGCGTTGGGGTCATCGTCGTTGACGCCGTTGTGATACGGGCAGGCGATGGTGAGATTTTCAGGGTTCGTTTCGCCGCCGTGGCGCCACGCGGTGAGGTGGTGAACCTGGCACTCATCGGCGGGGTAATTGCACTGCGGCCACGGGCAGGTGGGGTTTTCCGCGGCGGCCATCGTGCGCTGCTTCGGCGAGGCGAGCCGCTCGCTGCGGTACAGGTTTACCGGGCCCTTCACGGGGTGGATCAAGGTGACGTAGCCGTGCGCGGTAAATGCGCGGCGCACCAAGTCCGCGCCGGTCATTCTGGCACCATTGGTGAGCTGCAGGGTGATGTCATCGCCCGCGGTGTCGACGACACGGTCGAGCTCGTCCAAGCGCAGCACCACATTGGTGGTCACGACCGCCGGGGAAGCTGCGGCGGTGCCTTGGAAAATCTTGCGCACCGAATCGAGCGGGGCGTCCTTATCAAGCGCGGCGTGCATATCCGCGATGTCCGCAGATTTGCCGGTAATCGTCATAGTCCACGGCCCATCGGCGCGGCGGTAGAGTTTGACACCGGGCTTGCGCTGCGGCGGGCCTTTAATCTCACGCACGCGTTTGCACCCCTGCTTATCGACGTCCGACGCATCCCCCTTCATCCCACATAGCTCCCGCCGCAGCGCCCAGGCCTGGCGCTTATTTTTCAGCTTGGTGGCGTGGCGCTCGATGGCCAACAGCACGGTGAGGCTGTGCTCGTTGGCGCGGGCCGCTGCGATGGATTCGCGTTGGAGCCGGCTAAAGGCGGTGGGGCCGAAGTAGGTATCGGCGAGGGCAAGGAGGCGGGCGGCGGTGGTGTCGGGGCAGCCGGCGTCGATAAGCGCGCGCTTAGTAAGGCCGTGGCAGTCGGCGATAATGTCCATGCCGGCGGCCAGGCCCGTCAAGAATTTCTGTAGCGCGTTCACGGCTCCACACGTTAAGTGCGGGTGCACGCCGGCGCGCGGTGCGCTGGGTGCGGGTGTGGATAACTAGGCCTGGGCGTCATCGAGGCCGAAGAACTCGCGCCTTATCCACAGCGCGGAAGGAATCCGTATTTGGGCCTATGCGTGGGTCGGTTTTCATGCTAGAGGGAATCACGTGGCCCAGGCCCTCCATGGTCTCACAGTTCGACGGGGAAATCGCCGTCGTATGCGGTGGCGGTGACATCCGCGGTGGGGTGGTAGTCGCGGGGTGGCTGGCAGGCATTGGCCAGTGCGAAGTGCTCGGCGGTGGCCGGCGCGGAAAGCACGCGGCCGCGGGTGCGCTCGGCGTCCAGCCCGGCGACCCCGCCCTCGTATGGTGCGTACGGGTCGGCGGTGCCGTGGAAAAACAGCAATGGAGTGGGCCGGTAACCGGCCGGGTTGCTGGGCGCGTGGTTGTCGCCCTCGCCCAGGGTGGAGGCGAAGATGCAGGCGCGGGTGAGGCTAAAGGGGGCGTCGAAAAGCAAGCGGAGCACCATCTGCCCGCCATTGGAGTAGCCGCAGGCAAAGGTACGGGCGGTGCCGAATTCGCGCTGCATCTCCTCGACGAGGTAGGCGGCGAAGGCAACGTCGTCCACGTTCTCCGCGCGGGCGGTGACGGGCAGGATGCTGCGGCAATCGTTGAAATGGCGGTCGACGCCGTCGGGGTAGACGAGGACGGTATTGGTGGCGTCGGCAAGCTCGTCGAAGGTGCCGTTAGTAAAGCGGCGCATCACGTTTCCGGACTGCAGCGAGCCGTGGAAGAAGAGCAAGAGGTTCGGGCGCGGGCCGGGGTTATCCGGCGCGATGACGAGAAAGCGGCGGGTGCGGCCATCCACATCCGCGGTGCGGCGGTGTACGTGCATAGCCGCCCAGTCTAGTCGGCGTGGTGCTCTTCGGCGGTGCTGTGGCAGTCGGCGTGGAAGCGCTTTGCGGCGACCTCGTCGCGCACCGCCTTTTTATTGCGCTGCCAGCCAATGAGGCGGCACACCAGGTAAATGACAAAAGAAATCGTGGTAACAAAGACCGAGACCGGAAGGCCGGGCGCGAGCGATAAGACAAAGCCACCGACGGCCGAGACCTCGGCGAAAATGGTGGCCCACATGACCGCGCGCAGGGGTGAGGAGGTAATCTGCACGGCCGCCGCACCCGGGGTAATGAGCAGCGCCATGACGAGCAGCGAGCCGACGATTTGTACCGACTGCGCGGCCGCCAAGCCTACGAGTACGGCGAAGGCGACGGAAATGAAGCGGGTGGGTACGCCGGCGGCCTGGGCCATGACTGGGTCGGCCGAGGCGAAGAGCATGGGCCGCCACAGGATGGTGACGGCGGCGAGGATGACCACGGTGGTCGCGGCCAAAAGCCACACCGAGGCGGAAGAGACGCCGACGATCTGGCCGGTCAGCAGCGTCATCGCGGTATTCGCGTTGCCGGGGTAGAGGTGCAAAAACAGCACCGAGAGGCCCAGGCCAAAGCTCATGACCACGCCGATGGCGCTATCTTGTTGGCCTTTGAAGCCCAGTACGGCGAGGATGATGGCGGCCACGATGGCGCCGGCCACGGCGCCGAAGCCGAGGTTGAGGCCGAAGAGCAGCGCGGCCGAGGCGCCCATAAGTGCGAGCTCGGAGGTGGCGTGGACGGAAAAGGACATCTGGCGCAGCACGATGAGCGAGGTCATCACGCCGGACAGGATGCCCAGCAGCGCGGAGGCGATAAGCGAGGACTGCACAAAGTCCACGCTGAGCAGGTACTGGGTGTCTTCAATAAAGCTAGACAACGATGAGCCTCCCATCGACGTTTAAGACGTTGACCTTGGAACCGTAGAGCTCGGAAAGGACATCGGAGCGCATGACCTCATCCACGGTGCCGAAAGTATGGCCGCCGGGGGCGAGGTAGAGCACCTTATCGGTCACCCCGAGCACCGGGTTGATTCCGTGGGTGACAAACATGATGGAGGTGCCGCGCTCGCGGCGCAGCGCATCCAGCTTGTCCACGGTGTCCTGCTGGCGCGCCGGGTCGAGCGAGAGCAGCGGCTCGTCGGCGAGGATGAGCTCGGGGTCATTGGCCAGCGCTTGGGCTTGGCGGATAAGCTGCTGCTGGCCGCCGGAAAGCTGGCCGACGCGGCGGTCGCGCAGGCCGGTGGCGCCGACCTCGGCGAGCAGCTCGTCGACGCGGTGGCGGGGTGGGCGGCGGCGTCGGAAAGCGCCGTGTGCCAGGGAGAGCGAGACTAAGTTGCGGGCGCGCAGGGGCAGGTCGGCCGGGAACATGCGTTGCTGCGGGATGAAGCCGACGCGGCAGTTAACGTCGACGCTGCCGGCCGTGAGTTTGCGGGTGCCTAAGATGGTGCCGAGCAGGGTGGATTTGCCCACGCCATTGGGGCCCAAAACGGCGATAAACTCGCCGCGGTCAACGGCGAGGTTAAGGCTGAACCACAGCGGGGCAACCGCTGCGTCATGAAAATGGATGAGCACTAGAGCTGTCCCAGGGAGTCGGTGACCTCGTCATAGTAGGTCCAGAATTCTTTGCCATCCGGCGGGGTCTCGCCGATTTCGACGATAGAGACGTCCGCATCCTCCGCGGCGGACTTGATGCGGCCGGCGGTATCGGTTTCGGTCTGTGGGTTAAAGATAAGCAGGTCTACCTTGTCTTCCTTGATGGCCTTGGTGAAGGCAGCGAGGTCGGCCGCGGTGGGCTCGCCCTCAGAAATGGTGGCCTTGCGGTAGCCCTCTGGGGTGACGTCCTTGCCGGAGGTGTACTTCATGATGTAGTCCGCAATCGGCTCGGTCTGTGCGTAGGAGAGGTCGCCCGGCAGTTCCTTGAGCTTGTCGCGCAGGCGGTCGACGTGGGAGTCCACGCGCTCGGTGCTGGCGTTGGCATCGGTATTGAGCTCGTTGATCTGGTCAGCGATACTTCCTGCGACCTCGTCGAGCGCAGCCGGGTCGTACCAAATGTGCTCGTTGCCCTCGATATTGGTGACCTTCTTCGGTCCTTCTTGGCGGTGGCCTTGGCGGCGTCGATGGTCACGACACTGGGGTCATCGGCCAGCTTGCCGTGATCGGTGAGCGGCAGGGCGGAGACGATATTGTCCTGGTCGGAGACGGCCTGGTAAATCCAGGAATCGTAGCCGCCGCCGTTGACCACGAGCAGGTCCGCGTCCTCGGCCTTGGCGATATCGGCCGCGGAAGGCTCGAAGTGGTGCGGGTCAACGCCGTTGCCCTCGACGATGGGCTTGACCTCGATGTCCACGCCGGAGGCGGTATCGGCCACGGCCTGGGCGACGTCGGCCCAGATGGAGGTGGACGCGACGATGGAGATCTTCTTCTGGGCGCCCGGCTCGGCGGCCGAGTCCTCGGTGTCGGAAGAGCAGGCGGTGGCGGTCAGCAGGAGGCCACCGGCCGCGAGGAGGGCTGCGGATGCGCGAAGTGAGGTATGCATAGTTTCCAGTGTGCGTTTGATGGGAACCATTGTCAATTGAATATGCATTGAAAATACGGCCGCGGGGTATGCTTGCAGCCATGGTGAAACGCAGCCCCACCCGCAAGACGCTGGCCTCGCTGGCCGCCGAGCTGGGTGTTTCGCGCACGACGGTATCCAATGCCTATAGCCGGCCGGACCAGCTTTCGGCCGCAACACGCGAGCGCATCCTGGCGGCGGCGAAGGCGCGGGGGTATCCCGGGCCGGACCCACGGCCCGCAGCCTGCGCACCCGCCGCGCGGGCTCGGTGGGCGTGCTGCTGACCGAGCACCTGTCCTATGCCTTCGAGGACATGGCCTCGGTGGATTTCCTGGCCGGCATGGCAGAAGCCTCGGCCGGCGCGCAGACCACGCTCACCCTCATCCCGGCCGGCCCGGAGGGCGAGGCGGAGGCGGCCAGCCTGGTGGGCTCGGCCGCGGTGGATGGCTTTGTGGTCTACTCCGTGGCGGCCGGGGATGCCTACCTGGAGGCGGCGCGCGGCCGCGGGCTGCCGGTGGTGGTCTGCGATCAGCCGACGGATTCGGGCCTGCCGTTCGTGGGCATCGATGACCGCGCGGCGATTGCCCCGGCCGCCCGCGCGCTGGTGGAGGCCGGCCACCGCAAGATCGGCGTGCTGGCGATTCGCCTCAAGCGCGAGCGCCACGATGGCCCCATTTCGTGGGGTGAGCTGCAGGGCGCCGATATGCACGTGCAGCGCGCCCGGGTCATGGGTGCCATGGACGTCTTTGCGCAGGCGGGCATCGCGCCCGAGACCGTGCCCGTGGTTACCCAGCACATCAACGATGCGCACACCACGCGGGCGGCCGCGCAGTTGCTTCTCGACGCCCACCCTGACCTCACCGCAGTCCTGTGCACCACCGACTCCATGGCGCTGGGCGTGATGACCTATGCGCGCGAGCGGGGCATCGACGTCCCCGGCGAGCTGTCCGTTACCGGCTTCGACGGCATTGATGCGGCGCAGCGCCTTGGCTTGACGACGATCGTCCAGCCCAATAAGGCCAAGGGCGCGGCCGCCGGCCATATGCTCGCCAAGCTCATCGCCGGCGCCGAGGGCCCGGACCCGAGCGAAACTGCGGTGCTACGGCGCGTGCTGCAGACCAGCTTCGCGGCCGGGCGGACGGTGGCGCCGCCGCGCTAGGTGCCGCTTCGTTAGGCTGCGGCGTGTTAGGCAGCGCCGCCGTTGTCGGGGAGGCCGACATGGTCCGCGCGGGCGGCGGCGAGTTCGGTGAGGAAGTGGGCGACGGCGTCGACGTCGGCAAGCTGCACTACGGCCGCGGTCTCGCCCTCGCCGACCTTGACGCCAACGTCTGGCGGCTGGTGCAGGGCGCGGAAACCGTCCTCATCGGTGACGTCATCGCCCAAGAAGACCACGGCGGTGGCTCCGGTGCGCTCGCGCAGGTTCTCAATCCACGTGCCCTTGGTGGCCTGGGTGGCGGAGAACTCCACCACGGACTTGCCGGCCGTGCGGGGGAAGCCGCCCGGATCGAGCGCGAGGCCGGCTTCATAGGCTTGGGTGGCAGCTTCTGGATCGGAATCCTCGAGCGCGCGCAGGTGCAGAACGCGCTGGAAGGGCTTGACCTCGATATCCGCGCCGGGGAAGCGCTCCATGATCCCGCGGATCTCGGCTTCCTTGGTGGCGAGGTGCTCGCGCATCGCGGGGGTTAGATCCGTGTCCTCCCACGAGGACTCGGCGCCGTGGGAGCCGCCGAAGAGAACGGGCTCGCGCAGAGGGCACACGCGCTGGAGGCCTTCGAGGTGGCGGCCGGAGAGCACGGCCGCGGTGGTGTCCGGCAGGTGGGCCAGTTTATCCAGGGCGCGCAGTGATTCCTGGTTCATTTCGACCTCATAGATGGCCGTGGCGAAGGGGGAGAGCGTGCCGTCGAAATCCGAGACCACCGCGAGGTGCTCGGCGGCGGCAAGGGCCTTGATGGCAGTTGAAAGCGTCATGGCTTATAGCCTACGCAACTAACCGCCCAGGGAAACCAACTTGATAGACGGCGAGTCCACTTCATCGGTGACCAATTCCAAGACCAGCTGGTTATTGGAATTGACGGTGTAGTGGAAATCGTGGTCCGCGGAAATCAGGTTGCGCAGCAGGTTATCAGCCCACACGGACGCGCCGTGGCAATCTTCGGCGGTCTCGTCAAACTCCACCTCATCAAAGTGAAGACGGTTGCCTTCGCGGATGTTTTGGCGCTCATCATCGGCGGAATAGGTCACCTTGCCCACCATTTGGGCGCACCCGGTGGTGCCCACCATCGTGGATTGGCCAAAACTCAACGTGGGTGCCTGCGGGATGGATTCCGGGATGGTGGAGGCGGCATCCGGGGTGGTGTTGATGGAGACTACCTGCCACTGCTTATCCAAGATCTGCTCATCGCCAGGGGCTTGGGGCTCCTCGTCGCCGGAGCCGCAGCCGGCCAGTAATGCGGCGGCGCAGGTCGCGGCAATGGGCACTGCGGCCAGGCGGGGAAAGCGAGACATCATGCGCCCGCCCCCTGTTCTTCTGCTTGGCGCAGGCAGCCCAGGAAGGACTGGGACCATAGCTGCACGTCGTGCTCGGTGACCTGCTGGTGCATGGTGAGCATGCGCTGGGTCATGGTGGAGGGGGCGTCGTCAAGCGCCTTGAGTGCATTGAGCAAGGCGGCCTTGACGGACTCGATATCGAAGGGATTGCACAGGTAGGCCTGGCTGAGCTCATCGGCCGCGCCGGCGAACTCGGAGAGCACCAGCGCGCCCGAGCCATCGTCGTGGCAGGCCACGTATTCCTTGGCCACCAGGTTCATGCCGTCCTTGAAGGGGGTCACCAGCATGACATCGGCCATGCGGTAGTAGCAGCGCAGGAGGCTCTTGGCCACGCCGCGGTGCTGGTAGTGCACCACCGGGTGGCCCACGCGGGCAAAGCGCCCGTTAATGCGGCCGACGGCCTCTTCTACCTTGGAGCGGGTGGCCTTGTAGTGGTCGAGGCGCTCGCGCGACGGCGTGGCGAGCTGCACCAGCGTCACCTCCTCCGGGTCGAGCGCGCCGGTGTCCAGCAGCTCCTCAAAGGCGGTCAGCCGCTGCAGGATGCCTTTGGTGTAATCGAGGCGATCCACGCCCAAGATAATGCGCCTGGGCGAGCCCAGCTCTTCGCGCAGCTTGGCGACGTCCCCCTTCTCCTCCCCAGTGAATGCGGCAAAGTCCTTCGCGGCGATGGAAATGGGGAAGGCGCCCACGCCGATGGTGCGCCCCTGCGGCAGGCGAATATGCGCGGTGACCTCGCGGGTGCTGGCCTCGCCTTGTACGTCGAGGCCCTGGCGGCGGGCAAGCTCCAAGAAGTTGCGGGCATTGGCCTCCAGGTGGAAGCCGATGAGATCCGCGCCAAGCAGCCCGCGCACGAGCTCCTCGCGCCAGGGCAGCTGGCGGAAGAGATCGGCGGAAGGGAAGGGGATGTGCAGGAAAAATCCGATGGTGAGATCCGGGCGCTTCTGGCGCAGGATGCCAGGCAAAAGCTGCAGCTGGTAGTCCTGTACCCACACGGTGGCGCCTTCGGCGGCGACCTCGGCTACCTCGTCTGCAAAACGCAGGTTGACCTCGCGATAGGCGTGCCACCAATCGCGGTCATAGGTAGGGGTGACGATGAGATCGTGGTAGAGCGGCCACAAGGTGGCATTAGAAAAACCCTCATAAAAGCCCTCGAAATCGGACTCGGTGAGCTTGACTGGGTGCAGCAGCACGCCGGTATCGGTGCGGAAGGGCTCTGGCGCGGCATCGGCCACACCGGGCCAGCCCACCCAGCATCCCTGGTGTGATTCGAGGACTGGAGACAATGCGGTGACCAGACCGCCCGGCGAGGGCGTCCAGGTATGGCTGCCATCGGGCCGGGTTTCCAGATCTACCGGCAGGCGGTTGGCCACCACCACGAAGTCATTGCCACGCTCACTCATGGTGCAAGAATAACTTAAGACTTCTTAGTGGACTTCTTCGTTGCCTTCTTGGAGGCCTTCTTCGTCGCCTTTTTGGTGGCCTTCTTTGTAGCCTTCTTGGTCGACTTCTTCGTCGATTTCTTGGTGGACTTCTTAGTCGACTTCTTCGTGGACTTTTTGCTGGATTTCTTGGTCGACTTCTTGGGAGCGGCATCGGCTTGCTCCGCCAGCACCTTCTTGTGCACCAGGCCCTTTGGCTCCACGCCCAGCATGGACATCAGGGTCACGCCGTCGAGGAAGTCCTGCGCATAGGTGGCCACGATGCGGCGGGCTGCGCGGGAGGTCTCCTCCTCAAGGGCGTGATTCTGGTCAGCCTGTGGGTGGGTGTCTTGGACCTTGGGTGGCACGACGTGTCCTCCTGAACGTTGTGGAAACTACTTAAGCGCTTGCAAGAAAAGCTATCAGAGCAAATATTGTACGCTACCGGCGGCGTTTAGGGCCGCTCGGGGCCGGATTCGGTGCCCGGTTGCTCCGGTTTCTGGGCACGAAAGGTTTCGGTGCCGGGCACGGTATAGGTGGTCTTCTCGCGCTGCTGCGGCTGCGCCGGCCACTGGGAATCTTCCGGCCACAGGCCCGCGGCCGAGCGGGTATGCGGCGCATGGTTTTGGGCCTCGTGGCGCGGGTGCTGCTGCGGCGGCTTCGGCCCGAGCTTGGGTGGTAACTCCGGGCGATTGACGCGCGGGGCAAACGGGGACATCGGCACGCGCGGGATGCGCGGGGCCTTGCGGGCCAAGTGCGTGGCCTTATGGAAGGAGAAGCGGCCGATGCGCTTGAAGGTGGTGTACGGGCGGAAGTACTGCGGGCGGCGCAGGCGGCGAGCCACACGCTCGCCCAGTACTACGCCGGCGGCCAGGGCGCCGGAGATGGCCAGCGCCATCGCCATATTGGTAAAGCCGGTAATCATCTGCTCATTGAGAGAGGCGTACATGCCGCGGTAGAGCATGAGGCCGGGCAGCATCGGCGTATAGCCCACGATCATGGTGATAAGCGGCGGAATTCCCCAGCGGCGCGACATCAAACCGCCGGCGAGGCCAACGACCACCGCGGAAAGACCAGAGGCAATCACCGGGCCGACGCCGAAGGGCACCACCACGAAGTAATAGAAAATCATGCCGGCTGCGGCCGTAAGGCCAGACATGGTGATCTCAATCCAGGCTGCGCCGCAGGCCAGCGCAAAGGCAGCAGAACCGGTGCCGCCGAGCAGCACCAAAAGCGGAATTTCGTGGTAGACCGGTGGGGCCAGCGTGGCCAGCGGCGGCAGGTTAAAGCCCAGCGAATCGGCCAGCTGGATGCCCACACCGACGCCGGCGATGATGGCGCCGGTAGATAGCAGCGCCTCAAAGAAGCGGGCGGAGGAGGTAACGGGGGCGCGCGTGATGCCGTCGACAAGCGATTGCACCAACGTCAGCCCCGCCACCAGCACGATGATGCCGGAGGCAATGATCTGCGTGGGCGAGAAATTAATGCCGAAGGAGGCTGCGACGTTGTACAAAATGGCGGCCGGGAAGACGGCGAAAAAGCCGCCGACCGCATTCTGATAAAAGGGCGGCAGGCGGTAATTGGCCAACCAGGCGTTCAAGCCCATGATGAACGCGGAGACCACAAACGCCACCACGCCGACGAGCAGGTCGCCGCCAAGCATCATGGAAATCAGGCCACCCATCGCGCCCCAGCCGAGCATGACCGTGGACGGCTTATAAGGCGCTGGCATGCGGTCGATCTCGTCTAGGCGCTGCTCCGCCATGGCCGGCGGCATCTGGCCGGAGTGGATGGAGCGAATGAGCTTATCGACGGCCGCGAGCTTGGAGAAATCCACGCCAATGCTCGGCACCACGCGGAATACATGCAGGTTTTGGCGCTGCTCGCCGGTGCCGATGGTGGTGTGGATGGTGATGGTATTCATCAAGATATCCACGTGGCAGTAGTGCAAGCCATAGGAGGATGCCGCCAGGTGTACCTGAGCGCGGGCATCCGAGTTGGCGGTGCCGGCGCCGATGAGTATTTCACCAATGCGGGCGGCGATCTCCATGACGCCGGTGACCTGGGCGGCGTCATGGAGATTGACCGGGGCGAGTGGGGATGGCGGCGGTGCGGCTTTAGCCGCGTCGATGATGGCTACTTGGCCCGAGGAAGCGCGCAGGCGCTCCCGCATAGCGGACAAAAATGACACGGAAATAACCCTCGAAAAAGCGCTGGGAATGTGGGATAGATTCTGCCTGAACTTTAGCCCCTGCACCCCGACAATGCATAGATGGGGGACCGGCTTTCCCCTCGGCGGCGGTGCTCGGGTACTATGCAACGAGCGGGATTTTCCCCGCGGTGCTGGAGTGGCGCAATTGGTAGCGCAACGCACTTGTAATGCGTAGGTTGCGAGTTCAAGTCTCGTCTCCAGCTCAAAAGGAGGCTGGGCCCCGGTGAGGGCCTAGCCTTCGGTGGTTTTGAGGGGGCGTCGATAAGCCGAAAAAGCCGGTCGACCATGCGCTGGCGATTGGCGGGGGATAGCTTGCGCTGGTTGAGGTGATCGTGCACCCACAGTCCGGTACTCAGCAGCATGATTAGCAGATTATCCTCGTCCGTCTCGGCGGCGGAAGGATCGACCATCCAGCGCGCATCCACCTCGGCCCACTGGGCGGAAAAATCCGGGTGGGTCTGGGAATGCACGCACATCAAAAGCTTGATGAGCGGGTCGTTCTTGCCCATTGACAACACGAGCGCACGGGAGCGCTCGGCCCAGCTGAGCTCGCTTGCCGGGTGGCCGCCGGCCAGCTTCTCGAGTTCTGCTTCCCAGCGTGCGGCGCAAAATCCATGGCAGTCTACGAGCAGGTCGTGGCGGGTAGGGAAGTGATAAATGAGTCCGGACTTGGACATGCCGGTCGCCTGCGCCAGGGATTCGTAGGTCAAGCCAGAGACGTCCTCGGCGGCGATGATGTCGAGCGCAGCTTCAAGGGCTGCGGTCTTTTTGTTGAGTCGCGGCATAGGGATCTCCTGATTTCGGGTTATCGCGGAAACACCAGGCGGTTATCGCGGCTAGGAGCAAGGCGAAGCAAGCTAGGCCGCCGATGGTGGAAAGATATCCGGCATTGTAGGCGCTCGCGGCGGCCGCGTGGGAAGCGGGGTGATGCAGCGCGTCGGTACCCAGTTCCGCGAGGTGGGGCGGCAGTTCGCGGGCCATGAGTAGCGGCACGAGGGTGCCGGTCAGTGCAATGGAGATCAGGGTGCCGAATTCATAGGAGACCGCCTCTACGCCGGAGGCCATGCCGGTGCGATGAAGTGGAGCGGCATTGATGATGGCGGTGGAGGACACGGACATGGCCAGGCCCGCGCCTAGGCCGGTGAGCACGAGGGCGGAGACGAGTAGGGGAAGCGTCTCACCCCGGCTCACCACCACTAGGGCCATGCCGGCGGCCATGAGCAAGAATCCGCCGCTAATGAGTGGGAGGAACCCCACGCGATGCAAGGTGGCACCACCCAAGATGGAGGTAGGGATGGCAGAGAGCGCCATGGCGGAGATGATGAGGCCGGCGTGGAGGGGCGAGAGGGCGTCGACAAGCTGCAGCTTTTGGGTACTCACCAGCTCCAGGCCGGAGAGGCCGAACATGGCGCCGCCGGCCGTTAGGGACCCGCCGCTGAAGATGCGGGAGCTAAAGATGTCGAAGGTCAGCAGGGGATCTGACAAGCGAGCCTGGCGGCGGCCAAAGGCGAGCGCGCCGCAGATGAAGACGATGCCTGCGGCGGCGCTCACCGGCCAGTTGTGTGCCAGGGATTTAATGGCCAGCACTAGGCTGGCGAGAGTGATAAGGGAATACAGGGACGAGGGGAAGTCCCAGTGTTTTAGGGGGTTCGGAGCGTTTGGCGGGGCAAGGAACAAGGTCAGCACAATGGTCACGACCACAACCGGGACATTGAGCAAAAAGACCGAGCCCCACCAGAAGTGCTCCAAAAAGAAGCCGCCCACGGTGGGGCCAGCCGCCGCGCCGATGACGGCGACAGAACCCCAGATGCCAATGGCCGTGTTGCGCTCCACCTCATCGGGAAAGGTAAGGCGGATGAGCGCCAGGCTCGACGGCATCATGATGGCGGCGCCGCAGCCAAGGAAGGCGCGGCCTACAACCAGCGTCCAGGCGCTGGGGAATAAGCGGCGAGCAGGGAAGCGCCGCCGAAGACGGCCAAGCCGATGAGGAACATCCGCCGGTGGCCGATGCGATCGCCCAGCGTGCCGGCGCCAAGAAGGAGGCCGGAGAGCACCAACGCGTAGGCGTTGATAATCCAGAGTTGCTGGGTATCGGTGGTGTGCAATTGCTGCGATAGCTGCGGCAATGCGGTGTAGAGGATGGAATTATCCAGCCCAACCATGAGTAACCCCAGAGAGATGACGGCGCAGAAAGACCACCGCTGGGCGGCCGTGGAGGCCGCAGCGGCGTGGTCTTGTGCGCGGGGCGGGTGGATACTCATAGCGCAGTAAACAGTACCGAACGGTCGTTACAGTTTGCAGCCGAAGATAGGTTAGTATTGCCTTCCTCACAGCTAGGTGCAGTGTGTGAGTGTATAGGAGATGAGTGGACTTTCCTGCGGTCTAAGTAGCACAGTGGTATTAACACCAATTAAGAGTTAAGGATGATTTTTAATGGCACGTAACTATGCAGAACAGCTAGTTGACACCCTGGAAAAGCAGGGTGTCGAGCGCATTTATGGCCTCGTCGGTGACTCCCTGAACCCGATCGTGGATGCCGTTCGTCGCTCCTCCATCGAGTGGATTCACGTCCGCAACGAGGAAGCAGCAGCCTTCGCTGCCGAGGCAGACTCCCTGACCACCGGCAAGCTGGCTGTATGTGCTGCATCCTGCGGCCCGGGCAATACCCACCTGATTCAGGGCCTGTACGACGCCCACCGCAACGGCGCCAAGGTGCTGGCACTGGCTTCCCACATCCCATCTCGCCAGATCGGCTCCAAGTTCTTCCAGGAGACCCACCCAGAGGCAATCTTCCAGGAGTGCTCTGGCTACTGCGAGATGGTCAACTCCGCTGAGCAGGGCGGCGTTGTCCTGCACCACGCCATCCAGTCCAGCATGGCCGGCAATGGCGTATCCGTCCTCGTTATCCCGGGTGACGTTTCCATGCAGGACGCTGAGGATGACTCCTTCGTCGAGTCCAAGAATCTCTGCTGGCCGCCCGGTCGTCTTCCCGGATCCGGCCGAGGCTGCTGCCCTGACCCAGGCCATCAACGAGGCTAAGTCCGTCACCCTCTTCGTTGGCGCCGGCGTCAAGGATGCCCGCGAGCAGGTGCTCAAGCTGGCCGAGAAGATCAAGGCTCCCATCGGCCACGCCCTGGGTGGCAAGATGTACATCCAGTACGAGAACCCGTTCGACGTAGGCATGAACGGCCTGCTGGGCTACGGTGCGGCACACGAGGCCACCCACGAGGCTGACCTGCTCATCCTGCTGGGTACCGACTTCCCGTACAACGACTTCCTGCCGGATGCCAACGTGGCACAGGTGGACATCAACGGCTCCCACATCGGCCGCCGCACCAAGATTTCCTACCCGGTCACCGGTGACGTAGCCGCCACCATCGAGAACATCTTGCCGCACGTGGATGAGAAGAAGGATCGCTCCTTCTTGGACAAGATGCTCAAGAAGCACTACGGCAAGCTGGAGCACGTCGTTGAGGCTTATACCTCCAACGTGGACAAGCACACCCCGATCCACCCGGAGTACGTTGCTGACCTCATTGACAAGAATGCCGATGAGGATGCCATCTTCACCGTCGATACCGGCATGTGCAACGTATGGGGCGCTCGCTACATCACCGCCAACGGCAAGCGCGAGCAGATCGGCTCCTTCCGCCACGGCACCATGGCCAACGCCCTGCCGCAGGCACTGGGTGCACAGGCCGCTAACCCGGGCCGCCAGGTCATCACCTTCTCCGGTGACGGCGGACTGTCCATGCTGATGGGTGAGCTGCTCACCGTGAAGCTGCACAACCTGCCTATCAAGATGTTCGTGTTCAACAACTCTTCCCTGGGCATGGTCAAGCTGGAGATGCTGGTGCAGGGTCTGCCGGAGCACGAGACCGACCACGATTCCGTCAACTTTGCCAAGATTGCAGAGGCTTCCGGCATCAAGCACTTCCGCATTGAGGATCCGAAGGACGCACCGGAGCAGATCAAGAAGGCGCTGGCTTATAACGGCCCGGCTCTTATCGACGTCGTTACTGACCCCAACGCCCTCTCCCTGCCACCGACGCTGACCATCGAGCAGCTCATGGGCTTCTCCAAGGCTGCAACCCGCACCGTTCTGGACGGTGGCGTTGGCCAGATGATCACCATGGCAAAGTCCAACCTGCGCAACATCCCGCGCCCGCAGGACTTCTAAATAGCGCGCTGCGCTAGCTACCACGCCCTTCCTCACCTGGGGAAGGGCGTGGTTTTCTTTTGCCCCGACCAGGCCGAGCATCCACGTTCACAGGATTCAGGCAGAAACTCTTCAGTAGGCTGGAAAGCAAGCGTGCCATGATGACGTGTTAGAAAATCACAACCTTTAAGGGAGTCTGAGGAGAACATGGAAGACACTAAACTCGCCAAGGTTCTTGTCGTCGATGACGAACCCAATATTGTGGAGCTGCTTACCGTATCGCTGAAGTTCCAGAACTTCGAGGTATTTAGCGCCAATTCCGGCAACGAGGCGCTGCGCATTGCCCGCGAGGTAAACCCAGATGCCTACATCCTGGACGTCATGATGCCGGGTATGGATGGCTTCGAGCTGCTGGGCAAGCTGCGTCAAGAAGGCCTGGACGGCCCGGTGCTCTACCTCACCGCTAAGGACGGTGTGAACCAGCGCATCCACGGACTGACCATCGGCGCGGATGATTACGTGACCAAGCCATTTAGCCTGGAAGAAGTTATCACCCGCCTGCGCGTCATCATGCGCCGCGGTGGCGCGGCGGAAGAATCCACCAACGATGCCACCATGAGCTACGCGGATCTAACGCTCAATGATGACACCCATGAGGTCACCAAGGCCGGCGAGCTCATCGAGCTTTCTCCCACCGAGTTCAACCTCCTGCGCTACCTCATGCAAAACAAGGAAGTGGTGCTGTCCAAGTCCAAGATTTTGGACAACGTGTGGCACTACGATTTCGGCGGCGATGGCAACGTGGTCGAGTCCTATATCTCTTACCTTCGCCGCAAGATCGATACCGGCGAGACGCAGCTGATCCACACTGTGCGCGGCGTGGGTTATGTACTGCGCACCCCGCGCTCCTAAAGTGCTTAAGTGATGGAAGATTCACAGGAGACCAAAGGTCAGGCACCTGCGCCCGCGACGGCGACGGCGCGCCCGCAGTCCATGTGGCATGAAGGCCTGGGCCAAGGCGAGGGGGAGAAAAAGTCCTCCAAGCGGCGGATGTTTTCCCAGATTCCCCAGGCAATGCCGCTGCGTACGTGGCTGGTCATCCTCCTCGTCGTGGTCTCCGGGCTCGGCATTACGGGCTCGTCCTTTGCGGTGAATTCCATCATGCGCAACGTGCTCTTCAATAACGTCGATGATGAGCTGCGCTCCGCGTCGACCACATGGGGGCGCGATATCAGCAATGACTTTTTCATCGGCGATCACACCAAGCGCCCGCCTACCGAATACGTGGTGCTGAACTACCTGCCCGATGGCACCATCCGCTACTCGGGACCATCGTCGACTACCCCGAATGCGGAGAAGATCCCGCTCGGCGGCTACCCCACCACCGTGGGTTCCATCGAGAACAACACCAAGTGGCGCGCGCTCGCCTTCGCGGATTCCAACGGCGTCATCACGGTCATTGCCAAGGATATGACCCACGAGAAGGAAATCCTGCACGGCCTAGCCATGGTCCAAGTGACCATTGCCGCCATCGCCCTGGCTGCCATTGCGGCCGTGGGTTTCTGGTTTATCCGCAGGGCGTTGCGGCCGCTGCGGGTGGTGGAAAAGACGGCGTCAGAAATCGCGGCAGGTGACCTAGACAAGCGAGTTCCCAAGTGGCCGTTGCACACCGAGGTGGGCCAGTTGGCCGCCGCACTCAATATCATGCTGGGGCAGCTGCAGCGCTCCGTCGTGCGCGCGCAGGAGAAAGAGGAACAGATGCGTCGCTTCGTCGGCGATGCCTCGCATGAGCTGCGCACGCCGCTGACCAGCCTGCGCGGCTATACCGAGCTCTATCGCTCGGGCGCCACCAAAGACGTGGATCTGGTCTTTTCTAAGATCGATGATGAGTCCAAGCGCATGTCCCTGCTGGTGGAGGACCTGTTGGCTCTTACCCGCGCCGAGGGGACGCGCCTAGACCTGCACCCCGTAGACCTGCTGGAGCTGGCCCTGTCCGTGGGCTCTTCCGCGCGTGCGGCCTTCCCCGGCCGCGAGATTAAGGTGGCCAATGACGCCAAGTCCATCCCGGTGGTCAATGGCGATGCCAGCCGCCTGCACCAGGTGCTGCTCAACCTGGTGACCAACGGCATCCGCCACGGCGGAGAGGATGCCACGGTGACGCTGCGCCTGCGCCGCGAGGCCAATGATGTGCTGGTCGATGTCATCGATGATGGCAAAGGCATGTCCAAAGAGGACGCGGCGCATATCTTCGAACGCTTCTACCGTGCGGATACCTCGCGCACCCGCGATACCGGCGGCTCCGGCTTGGGCTTGGCCATCGTCCACTCCCTAGTGGAGCAGCACGATGGCAGCATTAGCGTCGACTCCGAGCTCGGCCGCGGCACCACCTTTACGGTTCGCCTGCCCGCGCTTGCCGACGCCCCTTCTGAGCCCTAGTCCTCCCTGAAGCCTTCCTCGTTGGTACCCAGGTGCTGACGGATGCGGGCGGCCGCCTCATCCATCGCAGCATCGTCTGTGTTATCGGCGTCGAAGGCCTTGGCAAAGTCATACTCTTCCATCTTCTCGGTGGGGAAGAGGTGAATATGGGTGTGCGGGACATCGAATCCGGCGATGATGTAGCCGGTGCGCGGGGTATCAAACGCGGTCTTGATAGCGCCGCCGATTTCCAGGGCGACCTCGTTGAGGTGGGCCCAGGTCTGTGGATCCAGGTCGGTCGACTTATCTACTTCCTCGATGGGCACGACCAAGGTGTGGCCGTAGCGCAGCGGCTCGATGGAGAGGAAAGCCACGCAGGTCTCATCGCGGTAGACAAAGCGAGCGGGTAGTTCACCATTAATGATCTTTGTAAATACAGAAGCCATGTGTGCCAGGCTACCCGCTGGTTATGATGGTGGGCATGCGCATTCTCGTAATTGGTTCGGGCGGCCGTGAACACGCCCTTGTCAAGGGCCTGTCCGCCGACCCCAAGAGCACCGAAATCCACGCCGCGCCGGGCAGCGCGGCCATGTCCGCTCTCGCTACCGTCCACCCGGATTACTCCCAGGTAGATGACGCTGATCGCATGGTGGAGCTCGCCCAGAGCATCGCCGCGGACCTCGTTGTCATCGGCCCTGAGGTTCCCCTCGTCGCCGGCGTGGCCGATGCCCTGCGCGCGGCCGGCATCGCTGTCTTCGGACCTAGCAAGGAGGCAGCCCAGATCGAGGGATCCAAGGCCTTTGCCAAGGACGTCATGGAGTCCGCCGGCGTCAAGACCGCCCGCGCGGAGCAGCTGCGCCCAGGTGCGGGCGAGGAAGACATTGAGGCCGCGCTCGACCGCTTCGGCCCGCAGTTCGTGGTCAAAGACGACGGACTGGCCGGTGGCAAGGGTGTCGTGGTCACCCCAGACCGCACCGCCGCCCGCGCCCACGTCGATGCCGTCCTCGCGGCCGGCAACCCGGTGCTGCTGGAATCCTTCCTCGACGGCCCCGAAGTCTCTCTCTTCTGCTTAGTCGATGGCGAGACCGTCGTCCCGCTGCTGCCAGCCCAGGATCACAAGCGTGCCTATGACAACGACGAGGGCCCCAATACCGGTGGCATGGGCGCCTACACCCCGCTGCCGTGGCTGCCGGAGGACGGCGTGCAGCGCATCGTGGACGAGGTCTGCACCCCTGTGGCCAAGGAGATGGCGCGCCGCGGCACCCCTTATTCCGGTCTGCTCTACGCCGGCCTGGCCTGGGGCGAAGAAGGCCCAGCCGTAGTCGAGTTCAACTGCCGCTTCGGCGACCCGGAGACCCAGGCAGTGCTCTCCCTGCTCAAGTCCCCGCTGGCTGAGGCCCTCCACGCCACGGCCACCGGCACCCTCTCCGAGCTCCCGCCGCTGGAATGGGAGGATGGCTTCGCCGTCATCATCGTCATGGCGGCCGAGGGCTACCCGGCTTCCCCGCGCAAGGGCGATGCCATTTCCGGCGCCGCCTTGGACGATCCGCAGCGCGTCCTCCATGCCGGCACCGTGCATACCGACGGCGCCTACCGCACCGCGGGCGGCCGCGTGCTCAGCGTGCTGGGCAAGGGCGCCACGCTTGCCGACGCCCGCGCAGACGCCTACGCCACCGTCGACGGCATCGAGTTTGCGGGTGGCTTTGTGCGCCGGGACATCGGCAAGCGAGCAGAAGACGGTGAGATTTCTCTCTAACCCTTCACCCCGCGGCGGGGCAGGCATGGAATAATAGCCACGTGGCTGAAAAGAAGAAGATTTCCAACGTCCTGTCCTCCCGCTATGCCTCCGCGGAGCTGTCCAATATCTGGAGCCCGGAGCATAAAATCATCTTGGAGCGCAAGCTCTGGATTGCGGTCATGCGCGCCCAGAAGGATCTGGGCGTAGACATCCCCGCCAAGGCCATCGATGCCTACGAGGCCGTGGTAGAGGACGTGAACCTCGAGTCCATCGCGGAGCGCGAGCGCGTCACCCGCCACGATGTGAAGGCCCGCATCGAAGAATTCAATGCGCTGGCCGGCTACGAGCACATTCACAAGGGCATGACCAGCCGCGATCTCACCGAGAACGTGGAGCAGCTGCAGATCCACACCTCGCTGGAGATCATCCGCGATAAGGCCATCGCAGTGGTCTCCCGCATCGGCCGCCACGCCGCCGAGTACCAGTCCCTGGTCATGGCGGGTCGCTCCCACAACGTCGCCGCGCAGGCCACCACCCTGGGCAAGCGCTTCGCTACGGCCGGCGATGAGATGCTGCTGGCCATCGAACGCGTCGAAGATCTCCTCGCTCGCTACCCGCTGCGCGGCATCAAGGGCCCGATGGGCACCTCCCAGGACATGCTCGATCTCATGGGCGGCTCCGAGGACAAGCTCGCCTCCCTGGAGACTGCCATCGCGGATTACCTGGGCTTCCACCGCATCTTCAATTCCGTGGGCCAGGTCTATCCGCGCTCCCTCGACTTCGACGCCATCTCCGCCCTGGTGGAGCTCGGCGCCGCTCCGTCCTCGCTGGCCACCACCATCCGCTTGATGGCCGGCAACGAGACCGTCACCGAGGGCTTCAAGGAGGGCCAGGTTGGCTCCTCCGCCATGCCGCACAAGATGAACGCCCGCTCCTGCGAACGCGTCGGCGGCTTGCAGGTCATTCTCCGCGGCTACCTCACCATGGCCGCGGACCTCGCTGGCCAGCAGTGGAACGAGGGCGATGTCTTCTGCTCCGTCGTCCGCCGCGTCGCGCTTCCCGACGCCTTCTTCGCCCTCGACGGCCAATTCGAAACCTTCCTCACCGTCCTCGACGAGTTCGGTGCCTTCCCGGCCATGATCGACCGCGAACTGGAGCGCTACCTGCCCTTCCTGGCCACCACCCGCATCCTCATGGCGGCCGTGCGCGCCGGCGTGGGCCGCGAGACCGCCCACGAGGTCATCAAGGAAAACGCCGTGGCCGTCGCGCTCAATATGCGCGAAAATGGCGGCGAGCAGGGCCTAGTCCAACGCCTCGCCGCCGATGACCGCCTGCCCATGGACGAGTCCGACCTCGAGGCTGCCCTGGCTGATAAGCACGCCTTCATCGGTGCTGCCGAGTCCCAGGTCAACCAGGTGCTCAACCGCATTAACGCCTTGGTAGGCGAGCACCCCAAGGCCGCCGCCTATACCCCGGGCGAAATCCTCTAGCCCGCATTTTCCGGCTCCCTTCGCAATTCGATCAAATAGTCCCCGGATCCCGCGCGGATTTCGGGGCTTATTTGATCGAAACCTACTCGCCACCCCTGGGCGCTAGAATGAGAGCCATGCGTCCTGAGCTTTCTTCTTATACCCATCTTGCCTCCGGCAAGGTCCGCGATATCTACGATGTAGACGAGAACACTCTTCTGATGGTGGTCTCGAACCGCATCTCGGCCTACGACCACGCCCTTGAGCCGGCCATCCCGGACAAAGGCCGCGTGCTGACCGCGACCTCGAAGTTCTTCTTCGATTCCATCGATTTCCCCAACCACCTGGCCGGCCCCCTCGATGATGAGCGCATCCCTGCCGAGTGCCTCGGCCGTGCGATGGTGGTCAAGAAGTTGGACATGCTGCCCTTCGAGTGTGTGGCCCGCGGTTTTCTCACCGGTTCCGGTTTGAAGGAGTACAAGGCCAATGGCACCGTGTGCGGCATCGAGCTGCCAGATGGTCTCGTGGAGGCTTCCCGCCTGCCCGAGCCCATTTTTACTCCGGCCACCAAGGCGGAGCAGGGCGAGCACGATGAGAACGTGTCCTTCGACTACGTGGTGGACAAGCTAGGCGCCGAGCGCGCCGAGGAGCTACGCGCGGCCACCTTGCGCATCTATTCCACGGCCGCCGCGCTTGCGGAGGAAAAGGGCATCATCCTCGCCGATACCAAGTTCGAGTTCGGCCTTGACCAGGACGGTACGCTCGTGCTGGCCGATGAGGTCCTCACCCCAGATTCCTCCCGCTACTGGCCGGCTGATTCTTATGTCGAGGGCGAGGTCCAGCCTTCCTTCGACAAGCAGTACGTGCGCAATTGGCTGACTTTCGACGCCTCCGGGTGGGACCAAGCCGCTGACGGCACCCCACCTCAGCTGCCTGCCGACGTCGTTTCCGCCACCCGCCTGCGCTACATCGAGGCCTATGAGCGGCTTTCCGGCGAGCGCTTTGCGGACTTCCTCTCGCCCGAGGCCTAGCTCTCGCTCTACGGGCTTCCAGCCCTGGGGCGCCACGCGTACAGTGGGGCGGCATGAGCAACGAGAATCTTTCCGCCCCCGTGGCCGCCGTTCACCCCGTGACCCGTTCCTTCCACGGACGTGAGTTCGTGGATAACTACGAGTGGCTGCGCGATAAGGAATCCCAGGAAACCCTGGATTACCTCAACGCAGAAAATGATTACACCAAGGCGAAGACCGCGCACTTGGATGAGATGACGGAGAATATCTTTCAGGAGATTAAGTCCCGCATCAAGCAAACCGATATGTCCGTGCCTTCTCGCCGCGGCGATTACTGGTATTACGGCCGCACCGAGGAGGGCAAGAGCTACGGCTACTCCTGCCGCCTCCCGGTAGAGGAGGGGGCTGACCCATGGACTGCCCCGGTCATCCCAGAGGAAGGCACCCCGGAAGGCGAGGAGATTATCCTCGACGCCAACGCGCTGGCGGAGGGCAAGGATTTCTTCGCCCTCGGCGCCGCCTCCATCTCTGATTCCGGCCGCTACCTGGCCTATTCCGTAGACTTCGCCGGCGACGAGCGCTTCGAGCTCTACATCAAGGATCTGGACACCGGCGCGCTTCTCGACGACCACCTCAAGGGCATCTTCTACGGCGCCACCTGGGCCGGCGACGGCTATATCTTTTACACGACCGTCGACGAGGCATGGCGCCCCGACGCCATCTGGCGCCATAAGGTCGGCACTGCGCAGTCCGAGGATGTGCAGGTGTTCAAGGAAGACGACGAGCACTTCAACGTCGGCATCGGCAGCGCTCGCTCCGATAAGTACCTCTTCCTTGGTGTGAGCTCCAAGGTGACTTCTGAGGTGTGGGTCCTCGAAGAAGACAACCCCGAGGGTGAATTCCGTTTGCTGTGGGAGCGCGAATCTGGCGTGGACTACGACGTCGACCACGCCGTCGTCAAGGGCGAGGACTACTGGATTGTCACCCACAACGCCACCGGCCCCAACTTCGAGGTCGGCTATACCAAGGCAGAGGATGAGCTGCCCACCCTACGTGACCTGCCGGCGCTTTTGCCGCATGAGGAGACCACCCGCATCGAGGGCGTGGACACCTACCGCGATCAGATTGTGGTGGGCTACCGCCGCGGCGGCATCGGCCGCGCCGCCATCATGCGCGTGAACGACGGCTTTAGCGAATTCGAAGAGCTCAACTTCAACGAAGAGCTTTTCACCGTTTCCGTATCTGGCAACCCGGAGTGGGACGCACCGGTGCTGCGCGTGAGCTACGTGTCTTTCACCCAGCCCTCCCAGCTCTTTGATTACCGCGTGGATACCGGCGAATTTACTCTACTCAAGGAGCAGGAGGTTCCCGGTGGCTATAACCCAGATGATTATGTGGCCTACCGCTTGTGGACCACGGCTGCCGACGGCACTGACATCCCCGTCTCCATTGTCCATCGCGCCGATCTTGACCGCACCCAGCCGAATCCGACTCTGCTCTACGGCTATGGCTCCTACGAGGTCAGCGTGGATCCCGCCTTCTCCGTTACCCGCCTGTCCCTGATGGACCGCGGCATGATTTTTGCGGTCGCCCACGTGCGCGGCGGCGGCGAGATGGGGCGTACCTGGTATGACGACGGCAAAATGCTCAAGAAAAAGAACACCTTTACCGACTTCATCGACGTCGCCGATGACCTCATCGCTCGCGGCGTGACCACCGCAGACCAAATGGTGGCCGAGGGCGGTTCGGCCGGCGGAATGCTCCTGGGCGCTATCGCCAATATGGCCCCTGACCGCTTCACCGCCATCCAAGCCGTTGTTCCGTTCGTGGATCCTCTGACCTCGATCCTCATGCCGGAACTGCCGCTTACCGTGCCTGAGTGGGAGGAATGGGGCGACCCGTACCACGATCCTGAGGTCTATGACTACATGAAGTCCTACTCGCCGTACGAGAATATCGAGGCCAAGGACTATCCGGACATTCTGGCTATTACCTCGCTAAACGATACCCGCGTGCTCTACGTCGAACCGGCCAAGTGGATTGCCCAGCTGCGGGCGACGGCCACCGGCGGCGAATTCCTGCTCAAAACCGAAATGGCCGCAGGCCATGGCGGCGTGTCCGGTCGCTATGAAAAGTGGCGCCAAAACGCCTTCGAGTATGCATGGACGATCAATAAGGCCACTGGTCTGGAGAAGTAAAACCCGGATAGGGGGCCAGCGCGCGAATCCTGAATTCCTGTGCGATAATTTTTCTTATGAATGGCCACCTTCTGGTATCGATCTCCAGCATCTTAGATGACACACGGAAGCAGGCTAGCCGGCTCCTCTCGATCCTTGATCGAGAGGAGATTCCTGTTTCCCTGCTTATTGCCCCGCATATCGATGGCAATTGGCACCTTGCGAAAGATAAAGACACCAAAAGTTGGCTCCGAGACCAAGCCGATGCCGGCCGCATTCTCATCCTCAACGGTTTCGACCGCTCGGTACAGGGCCGTCGAGCGGAGTTCGCGAATCTCGACTCCCACGAGGCAAAGCTCCGACTCGCGGGTGCTACCCGCCAGATGGCCAAGATCGGCTTCGAGCCCACAATTTTCGCGCCACCGCGCTGGCGCATGTCTCCCGGCACCTTGCAGGTATTGCCACAGTTTAAGTTTGAGGTAGCCGCCTCCACCCGTGGCATCCTCCAGATCAATTCCGGTAAGTTCCACCAGGCCCGCAACCTTTCTTTTGGTGAGGGCTTTGGCTCCGCCAAGTGGTGGCGCAAAAACATTATTCGCGCTGCTGAGCGCTCCGCCCAGCGTGGCAACACCGTCCGCCTTTCGGTTTCCGGCCGCAACTTGGATGACCGCAAAGTTATTAATGACTTCGTCAAAGCCGCCGACCGGGCCATCAACGCCGGCGCGACCCCTGCCGATTATGGCGCCTTCCTGCCAAATTAGGGAGCGCATTCCCTCGTCAGAGGTTCTGCGAACAAAAGTGGCGGGGATGGTTGGTGGTGTCTATGTCCGGTAGCACGATTTCGTCCATCTAAAACCCTGTTTCCGTCAACGGTTGTAGTGTTTTAGATGGACGAAATCGTTGAAATCGCAAAAATTAAGACCCCGCACGCTTGGGATTTCTCCGAAGCGAGCGGGGTCTGCGTTTGTGGACGGTTAGCGCTGCAGGCTGGTGATGAAGTTCTTTACTTCCTGCGGCAGCATGCCCCAGATGGGCGCCGGGATGGTCTTCTGGAGGTTGCCGGTCACCGCGAGGAAGCCGGGGATGGCGATAAGGCCGGCGATGGCCGCGATGGCAGCGGCGATACCGGCACCGACGGAGCTAGTGCTGGAGGTAGAGCCAGGCTTACCGGGCTTTCCAGGCTTGTCCTCTGGCTTATCGGAAGGCTTATCCGCCGGATCATCCGCAGGATCGTCTGGCTGGCCAGCGGAGTCGTCTGCGCCGAGGGTAAAACCGACCTTGACTGGGTCATGGTCAGAAGCGCGGAACGGGGAGTCATCGTAGAAGTCGACGATGTTGTAATTGCGGCGGGAATACTCGAAGGCGACGGGTTCGTCGGCATTGATGTTCCACACTTGGGCGTCGTCAAGCGTGCCGGTGGCAACCTCGTTGGCCAGCACGTGATCCAAGGTGCCAAGCAGGCCGGAGAACTGGTAGGAGGGATCGGCACCATACTTTTCGGCGGGGACAGTGAAGCCGTCGTTGCGGAAGACGTCGAGCGCGGTCTCGTGGGTATAGGTATTGAAATCACCCAGGGCGAAAAGCGGCTTGTCCTTCCAGTCTTCCTGCTTGTGGAGGGCATCGAGGACGGCCTGGGCCTGTGCGTTGCGGACGTTCGGGTTATTGCCCTGGCCGTCGCCGGAGTCGGCGTCGCCCTTGGCCACCGAGCCCTTGGATTTGAAATGGTTGGCTACGGCAACGAAGGACTCCTCGCCCTCCTTTAGCGGTTGGAATTCCTGGGCGAGAGGCTCGCGGGCGGTGCCGGTGAAGCGATCATCTTGGAAGATGCGGGACTCGCCGACGGGCTTGACCACATCCTTGTGGTAGATGAACGCGGTGCGGATGACGTCTGGGGAGTCCGGTACGGCGTCCTGGGAAGGCGAGGGGACAAAGGCCCACTTATCGGAGCCGGCGGCCTCGTTGAGCTTTTCCGTCAGGTGCTTCAAGGCCTTATCGCGCTGGGCGAAGTCACCGGTGACGGCGTAGCCATCTTCGATTTCGGAAAGGCCGATGACGTCGGCATCGAGGCCGTTGATGGCGGCGACGATCTTGCGCTCCTGGTCTTCCAGCGCGGATTGGGTATAGGCGCCGCGGGTCTTACCGCGGTTGACGGTGACCTTATTGCCCTCGCGGTCGGTGTAGGCGCTGCCGCCGAATTCCTCGCCCAGGGAGGTGAAGTAGTTCAGCACATTGAAGGCGCCGATGGTGTACTCGCCCTTGACGTCATCGATGGCGTGGAGCTCGGCCGCGCGGGAATCCTCCCAAGAGATGGGCAGGTCTGCGCCCTTGGTGTTGCCGGTGACCGGGGTGGTGGGCTGGAAGCGCCACTGGTCGTGGGAGAAGCCCACGATGACCGGGTGCTGGAAGGACACGGTATCGGTGGTGCGCAGGGACTTGATGGTCTGGGCATCATCCTGGGCGATGTACGGCAGCGGGGTATTCTGGTCGGTCTTGAGATAGTCGCGGGTGCGGCCATCGTCCAGGGTGACCAACTTATCGGCGTTGTCCTTGGTGAGCTTCTGGATATCGGAGTTGGGATCAGTGGAGGGGGAGAAGATATCGGAAGGCTGGCGCAGAGCTTCCTTGCCCGGGGCGAGGCCGACCTCGCCGTATTGGTTGAGCGAGAAGTTATTGGTCACGGTGTGCTCGCCAGGCTGGATGAGCATGTGCTCGAAGGGCTCGCGGGCCTCGGAGCCATCGGGAAGCTGGTCCACCTTGAGTGGGGTGACCTTCTCCAGCGGGGTATCGAGCTGCGAGACCGTGGAGGCGGTGAGCTGGGTGGAGCCATAGAACTCGGAGACCTTGCCGGTTACCTCGACGGAATCTTCCAGGGCAGGGTACTGATCGGCCGGCTTATCGCCCATGTAGACAAAGATGGCCTGGGAGGCGTCGGTGGCCTCGGCGCCGGTGCCACCGGTCTGAATGGTGAAGCCATTGAGTCCGCCTTCGGTCCACACGCCGGTGACGACGCCCTCGGTGGCCACGGTCTGGTCCTTGAGCGGGGATTCGTCGCCGGTGCCCTGGATATCCGCGATGGCGGTGACGCCCTCGGGGGCAGGCTGCGCGGGCTCGGCCGGATTCTCAGGCTGCGGGGCGGGTGCTTCGTTACCGGAGTTGGTCGGGGTAGGGGCGCCGCTGGTGAAATCGGCGGCGTTGTCATCGCTATCGGTGCCTTCGGTGTCGCGGGAGGCGGACTTGGCATTGGACAGACCCGCGGCGGCGGTGCCTTCCTTGAGGGAAGCGGCGCCGTAGCCGATGGCATCGATGGGGGTACCGGTGGCGTCGGCAAGCTGCACGGAGCCCTTGGAGCCGGACATGTTGAGGCTGCCCTCGGCATCTGGGGCAGGTAGGGCCTCGCCCGCGCCATTGCCGGCCGCGCCCTGCACCAGGAAGTAGCCGTGCGGGGCGATGGTGCCGGAAAGATCCACCTTGCCGCCGGTATTGCCGGAGGCGGAGAAGTACTCCACGGTGTAGCCGGTCAGGTCAATCGGGGCATCGGTGGGGTTATAGAGCTCGATGAAGTCATGGGTGAAGGCAGCGCCCTTATTGCCGCCGCCCCCGTAGACCTCGGAGATGACTGCGGCGGAGCCATCGGTGGCGGCCGTGGCGGTAGGAACGGCAAGGGCGGCAGAAGACAAGGCGGTGGCAAGTGCCAGAGCGCCGAGGCGGCGAGAAGACATAGATTCAACCTTAAAAAGAGAGCGACAGTGTGCGTCGTCTATTAGTAGAGCGCCGCGCCGGGCCAGGCTGGAGCGCACGCCGAAGTTTGCCAGAGCGTCGTTTGGGGTTCACGTAGAGTTTGCCCAACCGGGGTGAAACCCACACTGCGGGGGTGAGTCTAGGTAAAAGGCGGGGGTGCCAACTAAACTAAGCCGCGCAGACCAAAGCCCCATACAGTAAGGCAAATATTTCATGGCTCGTGTAGTTGTCAATGTCATGCCCAAGGCGGAAATTCTGGATCCGCAGGGCCAAGCCGTCGTCCGCGCGCTGGGTCGCATCGGGGTATCCGGTGTCAGCGATGTGCGCCAGGGAAAGCGCTTCGAGCTCGAGGTCGATGACTCCGTTACCGCAGAGGACATGGAGAAGGTAGCCGCCACGCTGCTGGCCAATACCGTCATCGAGGACTACGAGGTTGTTGGGCTGGAGGTCAAGTAAGTGACCGCCACAATCGGAGTAATCACTTTCCCCGGAACCCTGGATGATGTGGATGCCGCTCGCGCTGCCCGCACCGCCGGCGCAGAGGTCAAAAGCCTCTGGCACGCAGATACCGATCTGCACGGCGTGGATGCGGTAGTAGTGCCGGGCGGTTTTTCTTATGGTGACTACCTGCGCTCGGGCGCGATTTCCGCGCTCGCGCCGGTGATGCAGTCCGTTATTGATCGTGCGAAGCAGGGCATGCCGGTGCTCGGCATCTGCAATGGCTTCCAGATTCTTACCGAGGCGGGCCTGCTGCCAGGCGCGCTGACCCGCAATAAGGGCCTGCACTTCCACTGCACCGATACCTACCTCGAGGTGGCTAATTCCACCACCGCGTGAACCAGCGAGTTTGAGCAGGGCCAGAAGATCCTGGTGCCGGCAAAGCACGGCGAGGGCCGCTTCCAAGCCGGCGATGATGATATCGCCCGCATCGAGGGCGAGGGCCGCGTGGTCTTCCGCTATACCGATAATTACAACGGTTCCGTCAACGGCATTGCCGGTGTGAGCGATGAGTCCGGCCGCATTGTGGGCCTCATGCCGCACCCCGAGCACGCCATTGACACGCTAACCGGCCCATCCACCGACGGACTGGGACTTTTCGTATCCGCCATCAAGGCCGTCGCCCAGGCGCCGGCGGTTTAAGGAGGCCATTTTCATGACCGTTCATAATGACACCGTAGAAAAGGCGCAGTCCACCCCGGACGAGCAGCAGCCCTACGCGGAACTCGGCCTGAAGGACGACGAGTACCAGCGCATCCATGACATCCTGGGCCGCCGCCCCACCGATGCGGAGCTGACCATGTACTCCGTCATGTGGTCCGAGCACTGCTCCTATAAGTCTTCCAAGACGCACTTGCGTTACTTTGGTGAGACCATGACCGAGGAGATGGGGGAGAAGATCCTCGCTGGCATTGGTGAGAACGCCGGCGTGGTGGATATCGGAGACGGCAACGCGGTGACCTTCCGCGTGGAGTCCCACAACCACCCCTCCTACGTGGAGCCTTACCAGGGTGCGGCCACCGGCGTGGGCGGCATCGTCCGCGACATTATGGCCATGGGTGCTCGCCCGATTGCCGTGATGGACCAGCTGCGCTTTGGGCCTGCCGACGCCCCCGATACCAAGCGCGTCCTGCCCGGCGTTGTTTCTGGTATTGGTGGCTATGGCAACTCCCTGGGCCTGCCCAATATTGGCGGCGAAACCGTCTTTGATGAGACCTATTCCGGTAACCCGCTGGTCAACGCCCTGTGCGTGGGCACCCTCAAGGTCGATGACCTCAAGCTCGCCTTTGCGTCCGGCAAGGGCAATAAGGTCATGCTCTTCGGCTCCCGCACCGGTCTAGATGGCATCGGCGGCGTGTCCGTGCTGGCCTCCGATACCTTCGAGGACGGCGCCGAGCGCAAGCTGCCGGCCGTGCAGGTGGGCGACCCCTTCGCAGAGAAGGTCCTCATCGAGTGCTGCCTGGACCTCTACCACGCTGGCGTGGTCGTAGGAATCCAGGACTTGGGCGGCGCGGGTCTGGCCTGCGCCACCTCCGAGCTGGCTGCCTCCGGCGATGGCGGCATGGAGGTCAACCTCGATAACGTGCCGCTGCGTGCGCAGAATATGACCGCGGCCGAGATCCTCGCCTCCGAGTCCCAGGAGCGCATGTGCGCCGTTGTGGCTCCGGAGAACGTGGCGAAGTTCCGCGAAATCTGCGAGCACTGGGACGTCACCTGCGCCGAGATCGGCGAGGTCACCGAGGGTAACCACCTGGTCATCCGCCACCAGGGCGAGGTCGTCGTGGATGCCCCGGCCGGCACCATTGCGGATGAGGCTCCGGAGTACGACCGCCCGTATGCCCGCCCGGAGTGGCAGGATGAGCTGCAGAAGTACCAGGGTACCGACAAGCGCGGCCTGGTTGAGTCCCTGCAGAAGCTCGTGTCCTCCCCGGCGCTGTGCTCGCGCGATTTCATCATGAACCAGTATGACCGCTACGTGCGCGGCAATACCGTCCAGTCCCACCATGCGGACGCCGGCGTGCTGCGCATCGATGAGGAGACCGGCCGCGGCGTGGCCGTGTCCGCCGATGCTTCCGGCCGCTACACCAAGCTGGATCCGAACATGGGCGCCCGCCTCGCGCTGGCTGAGGCCTACCGCAACGTCGCCGTCACCGGCGCCAAGCCCGTCGCTATCACCAACTGCCTGAACTACGGCTCCCCGGAGAACCCCGACGTTATGTGGCAGTTCCGCGAGTCAGTGCATGGGCTTGCCGACGCCGCCGTGGAGCTTTCCATCCCCGTCTCCGGCGGCAACGTCTCCTTCTACAACCAGACCGGCGAAGAGCCAATCCTGCCTACCCCAGTGGTGGGCGTGCTGGGCGTTATCGATGACGTGCACAAGGCCATCGGCAACGAGCTGGGCACCGTGGGCGAGAAGGAAGTGCTTATCGCCCTGGGTGAAACCAAGGACGAGTTCGGCGGCTCCATCTGGCAGCAGGTCAGCGCCGATACCTCCGATGCTTCCTCCCTCAACGGCCTGCCCCCGCAGGTAGACATGGCCAACGAGAAGCGCCTGGCCGAGTTCTTCCACGGCAATGATCTGCTCACCGCCGCACACGATATCTCTGAGGGGGGCCTTGCCGTCACCGCCTTTGAGATGGCAAAGCGCGTCGGTGCTACTGCCGACGGCGCCGGCCTCGGCCTCAACCTGGACCTTTCTGCAGTCCACGAGGACGAGTTCGTCGCCGCCTTCTCCGAGTCCGCCTCCCGCGTGCTGGTGGCCACCACCTCCGACCGCGCCGATCAGGTCCTCGCCCGCGCCGGCGAGCTGGGCATCCCAGCCGCCATCGTTGGTGAGACCACCGAAACCGGCGCCCTCACCCTCGGCGGCGAGTCCGTCGCCATCTCCCAGCTGGTCGCCGCCTGGTCCGCCACCCTGCCGGACCTCTTCGACCACGCTGTGGGTGCTAACTCCGTAGTGGAATAGATACCCACTCTCTAGATAGGAGATTGAAAGCTCAGCCCTTGCTGGCTGAGCTTTTTTAATTCCAGGTTCCATTGGTTGCTATAGACCTAGGCAGGGTTCTGCCATCAGCTCTACACTTGAAAACATTGCTTTGGCCCAAATACCTAGTCGTTGTCGAGTCTGTGGAGTGACATGCAACCGCAATTTCAGCCCCTAGAGGGAGACGTCCGTTGGAAGAATCTAGTTTATTTATCAGAAGCCAAATTAGATCAATTTTGTTTATCAACTGAAAAGCGCGGTTGGAACCTCAGTCTTAAGATTGGCGGAGGCGTTACTGCTAGGAAAAAATCCCTGCGGGAACGGCTGGGTGAAGTCGATCGGCTATTGCAGTCGCAATCGTTGATTCACTATGAAATAGAGCCGGAGCCTGGAGCTTATTTCCTAGTGCGGTTGATTGCTTCCGCTGGTACGTATTGGCCGTGGGCAGGGAATGTGGAGCCGATGAAACATGTTGCTTGGTGGGTTGGTCAAGGTGAACACGTTGATGTTCTTGCGTATGGGCACATCAAAAATCTGCTCCAGCAGGGAACTATGCCGGACTTTAGCTTTAAGAGTACGTGGTGGCCATCTCGGAGTGATACTTACGAAAGACTTGCGCAAAGCATGGTGATTGCTTCGGACTCCGAAGATGAGTTTCCAGTTGTGTCAACGAAGGGTGAAAAAGTAAGGCGTTTCATGGAAATTTGCTTTCAAGATGAGGTGAGAAGAAACCATTACATAGAAGCTCCGGCAGTTTTTGAAATGCTACTGCGCGTTGATGGTAGGGAAGATGAGGAAAATAATTGTCCTATGGTTTTCGGCAGCCCAGTGTGGGTGGCTCGGGTCCCATACACAGTGCCAGGCATCTACAGGTTAGGTCAGGAATATTCCCTACCAAACGGACAGTCTGGGGAAGCCTTTGGAGTTTGGGAAGGACGTAGGTGGGCTGAAGCATATTGGGAGGCTCAAAGCTTCAATCCTTGCGGAGAAGGTGCCACACCTGCTCAGCCTCCGAAGATACCCGCCGGTTCACCAGTGAGACAGGATTTGGCTAGCTTGCGAATTCCGCAGTCCTCGGCTTCAATTGCCCGTAGCGAAAAGGAAACAGACACCGCACATTCATTATGGAAAAGGTTTTCGCAGTGGTTTTCTTAGCATGAGACAAGTATTGCTCAAACGAGTCCTTATGGGACTTGGTCAAGTGGTATTCAGGTTAGGTTAATTGGATGCTATATTGACGATTCACTGCCGATCACTTGTTTTAACCACCTTCAATAACTCAGGACGAAGCTACTGGCGCCGTCGTGTTTTAGCAGTGTTTGAACTCTGAGTCAGGCACAATACTTGTATGTCAAAATTCTCTGAGGTATTGGATCAACTGCGCGAAAACCAACCAAAGGCGAAGTATGGCATAGCTTTTGAAAAGCTAATGGTCAACTATTTCAAGACCGATCCCACGCTGAAAGCACAGTTCGATGAGGTCTACCGATGGACTGATTGGCGCTACAACGGTGGCACCGCTGATACTGGCATCGACCTAGTTGCCCACCGAGTGGATGACGGCACGTGGATGGCCATTCAGTGCAAGTTCTACGCTTCGAATGCGCGTATCCAGAAATCCCACCTTGATTCCTTCTTTGAGGCCTCAGGGCATTCCTTTGAGACCGAAAACGGCAGCGAATACTTTGGTAGCCGCATGATTATCTCGACCACGGATCATTGGTCTTCACATGCGGAAGCGGCGTTGGCTAACCAGATGATTCCCACCAGCCGTATCGGCATTTCGACCATTGCGGAGTCCCCAATCAACTGGGATGTGGCGTTCCCAGGCTCTGAGGTCCGGGACAAAAATATCCAAATTAACCTTTCGCAGCGCAAAACTTTCGAACCACGCCCGCACCAGCAAACGGCCATTGATAAGGCAATTGAGGGATTTAAGACTCATGATCGCGGCAAGATCATCATGGCCTGCGGTACCGGCAAGACTTTCACCGCGCTGCGCTTGGCGGAGCGCGTAGCAGAAGAAAATGGTGGCAAAGCCCGCATTCTGTTCCTCGTTCCTTCCATCTCCTTGTTGTCGCAGACGCTAAAGGAGTGGACCGCTCAAGGCCGTCTAGACATGCGTGCCTTCGCAGTGTGCTCGGACTCCAAGGTCTCAAAGAAGGCGGAAGACATTGCGGTCTATGACCTTGAGGTTCCCGTATCTACGGACGGTGAGGAAATTACGCAGCGCTTTGCTTCTGGCAAGCGAGCTAAGGGTCTCAATATCGTCTTTTCTACCTATCAGTCCTTGCCAGCGGTCCACGAGGCACAGCAGCAGGGCCTGGATGATTTTGATTTGGTCATCTGCGATGAGGCCCACCGCACCACTGGTATTACCTTGGCCGGTGAGGATGCGAGCAACTTTGTCCGCATCCACGATGCTGGCTATATCAGGGCGGCAAAGCGCCTTTATATGACCGCCACGCCAAGGCTCTATGACGACGCGGTGAAAGGCAAGGCAGCCGAGCACTCCGCCGAGTTGACCTCCATGGATGATGAGGGCATTTACGGCCCCGAGTTCTACCGCCTTGGCTTTGGGGAGGCCGTGGATAAGGGCCTGCTTACGGATTACAAGGTCTTGGTCATGACTGTGGATGAGTCGGTGGCTGCGAAAGCGATGGCCCGCACTGATGACAACCAGATCAACCTCACCACGGCCTCGGCGATGATCGGTGCCTGGAATGGATTGGCCAAGCGCTCTGGTGAATTGCAGGGCAAGAAGGGCGGCTTTGAGGAAAACGCCCAGCCTATGCAGCGCGCTGTGGCCTTTGCCAAAGACATTAAGTCCTCACAGCTCATCGCTGATACCTATCCTTCGCTCATCGCCACCCACCAAGAGCTGCTCAAGGATAAGGCAGTGTTGAACGATGTCTCCTTGACTAACGTTGATCTGCGCGTTGCTGCACAGCACGTTGATGGCGGTATGAACGCCATGGAGCGTGGCACCAAGCTTTCCTGGATCGAATCCCCAGCGGACGAAAACGAAAGCCGCATGCTTACCAACGCTCGCTGTCTGTCCGAGGGCGTGGATGTGCCGGCGTTGGATGCGGTCGTATTCTTTAACCCACGCAACTCCATGGTGGACGTGGTCCAGTCCGTTGGTCGCGTCATGCGTAAATCTGCGGGCAAGGATTACGGTTACATCATCCTGCCGGTGGCGGTGCCACCGAACGTTCCGCCTTCGGAAGCACTTAACGATAATCAGCGCTTCAAGGTGGTGTGGCAGATTCTCAACGCGCTGCGCGCCCACGATGATCGCTTTAACGCCAAGGTGAATTCGATTGCGCTTAACGGAGCGAATGCACAAGATGAACTGCCCATTGACGTCAACCACGTTTCTAGTGACAAAGAGAAAAGCGATAAAGAAAAGCTTGATGAGGCAGACGGCACAAAGTCTCCTGAGGCATTCGACGATGCCAGCGCCATGACGCAGCAGATAGCATTGTTCTCGTTAGAGCAATGGCAAGAGGCAATCTACACCAAGCTGGTGGATAAGGTTGGCACCCGCACCTACTGGGAGGATTGGGCCGATGACGTGGCCACCATCGCGGAGAACCAGGTCACCCGCATCAAGTCGTTGCTGGAAGGCGCGGATGGCAACCTACGCAAGGAATTTGATGACTTTGTCGAAGGTCTGCGCAATAACCTGAATGATGGCATCAGCGACGACGATGCCATTTCGATGCTCTCTCAGCATCTCATCACCGCACCGGTATTTAACGCATTGTTTGAAAACCATGACTTCATTACCCACAACCCGGTGGCCCAGGTGATGGAGAAAATGGTTAACGCTCTGTCTAAGGCCAACCTCGACACGGAAATGGAGTCTCTGGAGAAGTTCTATGAGTCCGTGCGCGTGCGCGCTGCTGAGGTGACTTCCGCTTCAGGCAAGCAGCAAGTGATTAAGGAACTGTACGAGCGCTTCTTCCGCAAGGCCTTCAAGAAGCAATCAGAAGCCCTTGGCATTGTTTACACCCCAGTCGAAATCGTTGACTTCATCCTGCGCGCCGCCGATGACGTATCCAAGAAGCACTTCGGTAGGGGACTTACCGATGAGGGCGTATGCATCCTCGATCCTTTTGCTGGCACCTCCACCTTCACGGTTCGCCTCCTCCAGTCCGGCCTCATCAAGCCGGACGAACCTCTCCCGCAAGTACGCCAACGAGCTTTTTGCCACCGAAATCATGCTGCTGGCCTACTACGTCTCCGCCGTCAATATTGAGACCACCTACAACGCCCTGCGCGAGGAATCCGCGCAGCGCAACGGGGAACCAATTCCGGACTACGTACCCTTTACCAACATCGCTCTAGCGGATACCTTCCAAATTCACGAAGACGGCGACATTCCGGACCTCAACGTCTTTCGCGAAAACAACGCCACCATCGAGCGTCAGAAGAAGGCGCCCATTAACGTGGTGATTGGAAACCCGCCGTACTCAGTTGGTCAAAAGTCCGCCAATGACCTCAATGCGAATCAGAAGTATCCAAGTCTAGATGCGCGGATCTCGGAAACTTACGCCGCTAGGTTCACCGCCACAAATAAGAACTCACTTTATGATTCTTATCTGCGTGCCTTCCGTTGGGCGACTGACAGAATTGGAGATCAGGGTGTAGTTGTTTTTGTCACGAATAATGGTTGGATTGATGGAAACACAGGTGCCGGCATTCGTTTGTCCATGGCAGAGGATTTCACTGACCTCTACATATTCAATCTAAGGGGTAATTCTCGCACTGCTGGAGATGTCGCGAAGCGGGAGGGGGGAAATGTATTTGATATTCGGGTAGGGATTTCCATTGCTATCGGCGTGAAGAGTGCAAACAAGAAGTCTTTTGAATTGCATTATGCAGCTTCGCCTGACTATGCCTCCAAGGCGCAGAAGATTGAAGATGTGGTTAATGCAGCTATCAGTAATTTGAACTGGCAATCAATCGTTCCTAACACGGAGGGAGACTGGCTGAATCAGCGTTCGAATGAGTTCTCGACCTGGCCAATGTTGGGTGAGAAGAAAGGCTCATCAACGAAGATTTTTGGGTCTTTTACCCGTGGTTTGGAGACTGGTAGAGATACGTGGGTCTATTCATTCAACAAGCTGCGACTTGAAGAACAATTGCTAACTTTCGGGCACACTTATGAACAGGCGCGATCCGAATTTCATAAGCAAGAATTGCTAGGAAATGGAAAAGGAGAGTCACTGGTTGCGGATTTCTTGCAGTTCAATCCTGCTTTTGCTGACGCTAGAAGGATTAAATGGAGCCGTTCGCTGAGGAATTCTGTATATCGAAATAGAAAGTTTGATTTCGAAACCGACAGGATTGTAAAAAGTCTCTACCGGCCATTTTGTTCACAGCATGTTTACTACGACAGGTTGTTGAATCACGAACGTTCACAACTACCCTCAATGTTCCCAACCCCGGAACACCGGAATATTGGTTTCGTTCTGACAGGATCTGCATCGCATTACGAGTTTGGCCTTATAGCAACCGACCTATTGCCTAACTTGCATACCCTAGACACTGGCCAATACTTTCCCCGCTTCACTTGGTCCGCCGTCGAAGCCGACGATGGTGGCTTGTTTGGTGAGGGCGGCGTTGTTAAACAAGGCGAAGCCAGTGTCTATGGTTCGATTGGTGAGGTCGTTAATGGCTATGTGCGCGTGGACAATATCACTGATGAGATTAAGGTTCTCTATCGTGATGCACTGGGTTCGGACATCACGGGTGATGACATCTTCCACTTTGTCTACGGCAAGCTGCATGATCCTGGCTATCGTACGAAGTATGCGGCGGATTTGAAGAAGATGCTGCCACATATTGAAACGCCGTTGTCGCGAGCGGAGTTCGATAAGTTTGCTGCGGCCGGTAAAGAATTGATGGACCTGCACGTGAATTATGAATCCGTGGAGCCATGGCCGCTGGATATTCAGGTCAAGGGTGATGAGCATGACCGTGAGACCTGGCGCGTTAAGAAGATGAAATGGGCCAAGCGCAAGGATCCGGAGACCGGCAAGAACGTCAATGACGTGACCAAGCTGATCTACAACAAGCAGGTGACCATCGGTGGTATTCCTACGGAGGCGGATGAGTACATGCTGGGCTCTCGCTCTGCGGTGGCGTGGTTGATTGACCGCTACCAAGTCAAGAAAGATAAGGCCTCCGGCATTGTTAACGACCCGAACGATTGGGCTGATGAGGTGGGCAATCCGCGCTACATCGTGGACCTAATCGGCAAGGTCACGCGGGTGGCGATGGAGACGGTACGCATTGTTGATGGGCTGGTAGAGGAAGGTTCGGCTGCGGAAAGTTAGCAGCATTTCGAGGCGACTTCCCTTGAATGCCTCTGCCTGCGCTCGTACACTTACGGTATCGTAAGTTATCCGTTGCGGGTCAGTAGAAGGGGAGTGCCGTCGTGGCACAGATTCATGCGAATAGCGCGCCGGGGCCGGGCCTTGTCCAGCGCACTTACTGGATGGCCGACCGCGGGCCCAGGCCGCTAAGCCGTGGCTGGGGACATGCGATTGCAGCATTGCTGTCGGTGATTGCCTCCACCGTGCTTATTACCTATGCGTGGATGACGCTGCAGTGGTGGCAGGGGCTTGGCGTAACTGTTTACGGAGTGGGGCTGGTGGGGCTCTTTGGCGTCTCGGCGCTCTACCACCGCTACCCGTGGGCGAGTGCACGTGCCGTGCAATGGTGGCGGCGGGCGGACCACGCGACCATCTCGGTATTTATTGCCGCGACCTACACGCCGCTGTGCCTCATCGTGTTATCGCCGGTACAAGCGGCATGGATGCTAGGCGTTGCCTGGGCAGGAGCGATTCTCGGCGCAATTTTGAACCTGGTGTGGATTAGCCATCCGCGCTGGCTGGACGTGGTGGTCTACCTAGCGCTGGGCTGGCTGGTGCTGCCGCTCTTGCCCACGCTGTGGATGCAGGCGGGCGCGGCCGTCGTATGGTTGCTTTTCGCCGGCGGTGTGGTGTACTCGCTAGGCGCGCTGGTCTATGGCTTTAAGTGGCCAGGGCGCAACGCACGCTACTACGGTTACCACGAGCACTTCCACACCGCGACTATCGCAGCGGCGGTGGTGCACCTAGTAGCGGTGTGGATGGTCGTGGTTCAGGGGGCTGCTTAGTCGGCGTCGGGGAAGAGCTCCGCGGGATCGGTGTCAGTGCTGATCGCAGCGGCTAGCAGCATGCGTGCTTGGGGAGCGCGCAAGGTGCCGGAGGAGATAACGCCGGCGTCGGCAAGCGTGGCACCGCCACCGGCCCCGCCGTAGATACCCTCCACCGGGCCGTGATCCACGCGGGTGGTGAGCACAACCGGAACCTTCTTGGCCGCGGCCTGAGCGGCCTGTGCTAGCTCGTCGCCGATATTGCCGGCGCCCATTCCCTCAATCACGATGCCTTCGGCGCCGCTGTCCAAGGAGCGCTGGATAAGGTCGGCCGGCGCGCCGGGGTACGCGGCAATGATATCGACGCGGGTATTACCCAGCGGCTCATACTTCAGAGCCTTCGGGCGCTGAGGCTGCTTTTTACCATTGTTATTGGCAAAGCCATCGGCCTTGGAGGTATCGGACTTGAAAGCGCCGCGGGCAGGGATGACGCGATCTGCGAAGGCAATGAAGGTGCCGCGGCCCTCGTTCGCGGGATCGGTGACGGTCTTTACCGCGAGTGCCAAGTTATCCGGGCCATCTGGATCCGGATCGTCGAAGGGGCGCATTGCGCCGGTTAAGGCCACGGGCTTCTCACTGTCTTGGAAGGTATCGACGGCGATGGCGGTCTCTTCCATGGAATCGGTGCCGTGGGTGACCACTACGCCATCGACATCATCGCGCTGTAGTTCCTTATTTACGGCCGTGATGATGGTGTCGGTATCGTCCAAGGTCATCGCGGAAGAATCCAGCTTGGCAATGTCTTTGACCTCTAATGTGAGCTTGTCCTTGTCAAAGGCGCCGGAAAGAGGCTCCACTAGCTTGGAGCCGGTAACGGTGGGAACCACCGCACCTGTCTTATCGTGCGTGCTGGCGATGGTGCCGCCGGTAGAAAGGACCACCACGTGGCCCTCGGCGGTGGCGCGCGGACCCTCGCTTTCCGTGGCGGAGGTTTCGGTGGTTTCCTCCGTGGTTGCGGATGCGGAGCTGGTGGTGCTGTGTGATGCGGAGGACTCGGGTGCCGCGGCCGAAGTCTCCTCTTCTGGGCGGCTATCGGGGTTTTGGCAGGACGCCAAGAGGAATGCGGAAGTTACTAAGGCAAGGCCGGCGCAGGCCGAGCGACGCATTGTTGAGGTGTGCATAGTCCCTCGTTTCTGTGTGTGGGAGGCGAAAGCGGGCGGCGGGAATCGTCGGCCGCATATAGGTCCATCTAACGCAGAAAGGCGGGGCGTCCGCTGCCACTATGGACTTGCTAACACCGAAACGAGGGGAGAGCAGCTAGTCGATGTGTTGGTTCGACGGCGCTACCACTAGCGGTTTTGGCGAGTACTTGGCGCGCAGCCCGCGCAGGAGGGTGGCGTGCTCGGCTAGGCGCTTGTCTTCCTCGGTGTGCGGGTGGAAGGGGCGGGCCACCTGCGGCTGGCCATCGTGATCGAGGGCGATATAGGCCACGGTGGCATGGATGGCCGTTTGTAAGTGTTCGCGGCCGCCGCGAGGGTTGCCGGAGCGAACATGGATGGACATCTGCATCGACCGGGTATCGGTGCGCATCATGCGGGCGTCGACTTCGATGAGGTCACCGATGGAAATCGGGCGGTAGAAGCGGATGCCGCCGGCGTACACCGCAACGGTGCGTTCCGCGGACCACTCCATGGTGCAAGCTGCGCCGGCCTCATCGATCCACTGCATGGCGGTGCCACCGTGAACCTTGCCGCCCCAGTTGACGTCGGTGGGCTTGGCCAGGAAGCGGTTGACCATGCGCGGCGCATCGGAAGGCCCGTCGTAGGTTTGCTTTTCCATCTCTTCCTCGATGGCCTGGCGCAGCTCGATGCGGGACTTGGCGGCCTCTTCTACGCGGCACTGTTCGTCGGTTTCCGGGACGAAGGGCGGCACCGGGGTGGACTTGCCGGTGGCAGGGTCCTTGGCTACGAAGATGACCAGGCAATCGCAGGCGCGGGTAAAAATGCCTTCGCGCGGGTCGGCAGAGAGCACCTCATTGACGATATGCATGGAGGAACGTCCAGTCATGGCGATGCGCGAGCGCACCTCCACGATGTGCCCGGAAGGGATCGGCCGGGTGAAGTGGATATGGCCCACGTATGCGGTCACGCAGTATTGGCCGGACCACTGCACGGCGCAGGCATAGGCGGCCTTATCAATCCATTCCAAGACGCGGCCACCGCTAATGCCGGTGGCGCCGGCCATGGTGACGTCGGTTGGCGATGCCATAAAGCGCAGCGTCAGCGCCGGCGATTTCTGGTTTTCCGCAACGGAAGGCGTAGGTGACATAAACAACAAGATAACAGTAGCTATGATGTAGCTATGAAAAAGCCCGTCGATCCCGCAGCCACCCGCGCGGCCGTCATGGCCATCAAAGACTGGATTGCCGCCCCGGCGGAGCACGATAAGCCTGGTAGGGCCCTGCTAGCCGACGCCGTCCGCCGCACCGCCCGGACCCTCGAGGCCGACGCGCCGGGCCATTCCGTGGAACTGCGCGTACCCCCATTTGTTGCGGTGCAATGCATTGAAGGACCCCGCCATACCCGCGGCACCCCACCCAATGTGGTGGAGACCGACCCGGAAACCTGGCTGCGCCTTGCCACCGGATTGGCGGACTGGGAAGAGGCCGTAAACACTGGTCGCGTCGATGCTTCCGGCTCCCGCGCGGGCGAAATTGCGCAGTGGTTGCCGCTTATTCCGTTAGTTTCCGGCGGCGCGACAGGCTAATATAAACGCCGTGGTAGAAGTACATACTCCTAGTATCACCAATCTCGACGATCAGAATGAGCAGGAGCCCCGCGAAGAATGCGGCGTCTATGGCGTTTGGGCTCCCGGGGAGGAAGTCTCCAAGCTGACCTATTTTGGTCTCTTCGCCCTGCAGCACCGTGGCCAGGAGGCTGCCGGCATTGCGGTGGGCGATGATGACCGCATCGTCGTCTTCAAGGACATGGGCCTCGTAGCCAATATCTTTGATGAGTCCACCCTGTCCGCCCTCCAAGGAAACGTAGCGGTGGGCCACACGCGCTATTCCACCGCCGGCGGCAAGGAATGGTCCAATGTCCAGCCGATGTTTTCTACCTCCTCCACCGGGGTAGACATCGCCCTTGGACACAACGGCAACCTAGTCAACTACCTGGAGCTGCGCGAAGAAGCCGTGCAGCGCGGCTTGATTAAGCCCTATGAGGAGTCCGTATCTGACTCCATGTGCTTGTCTATGCTGCTTGCCGACGGCGTGGATGAAGACACCTCCGTCTTCGACTCCGCCCGTGACTTCCTCCCGCGCGTGAAGGGCGCATTCTGCCTAACCTTTACCGATGGTCACACCATGTACGCCGCGCGCGACCCGCACGGCGTGCGCCCGCTGGTCCTCGGCCGCTTGGCTAAGGGCTGGGTGGTGGCCTCCGAGACCTGTGCGCTCGATATCTGCGGCGCTCAGTTCATCCGCGAGATTGAACCTGGCGAGCTCGTCGCCATCGATGAGGCCGGCATCCGTTCCGTGAACTTTGCGCCGGCCAAGCGCCACGGTTGCGTCTTCGAGTACGTCTACTTGGCCCGCCCGGATAGCGATATCAAAGGCCGTTCCGTCAACGCCTCCCGCGTGGACATCGGCCGCCGCTTGGCCCGCGAATACCCGGCCGAGGGCGCGGACCTGGTCATTCCGGTTCCCGAATCCGGCAACCCGGCCGCCGTGGGCTATGCCCGCGAATCCGGCATCACCTTCGCCCACGGCTTGGTCAAGAACGCTTATGTGGGCCGCACCTTCATCCAGCCCACCCAGACCCTGCGCCAGCTGGGCATCCGCTTGAAGCTCAATCCACTGCGTGAGGTCATCAACGGCAAGAAGCTCGTCGTGGTGGATGATTCCATCGTCCGCGGCAATACCCAGCGCGCGCTCATCCGCATGCTGCGCGAGGCCGGCGCCGCCGAGGTGCACGTGCGCATCGCCTCCCCGCCAGTGAAGTGGCCGTGCTTCTACGGCATCGACTTCGCCTCCCCGGGCGAGCTGATTGCCAACGCCAGCCCCTCCGACGATCCGGAAACCGTCTGCGCCACTATCTGTGACACCATCGGCGCCGATTCCTTGGGCTTTGTCTCCATTGAGGAGATGGTGGCCGCCACCGAACAGCCCCGTTCCGAGCTGTGCACCGCCTGCTTCTCGGGCGAGTACCCACTCGGCCTGCCCGCCGGAAACCCCAATGCAGACGCCGTGCGCACCTTGCTCGGCACCGAATAACAAAGGACACCTGAAACCATGAGTGACAATACTTACGCAGCAGCCGGCGTCAGCATCGAAGAGGGCGACCGCGCCGTTGAGCTTTTCGCCCCGCACGCTAAGCGCGCCACCCGCCCTGAGGTTCTGGGCGGTCTAGGCGGCTTTGCTGGCCTGTTCAAGCTCGGCGATTACAAGGAGCCCATCTTGGCCGCCGGTTCCGACGGCGTCGGCACCAAGCTGGCCGTGGCCCAGGCCATGGACAAGCACGACACCATCGGCATCGACCTCGTCGCCATGTGCGTGGACGACCTCGTTGTCTGCGGCGCGGAGCCACTCTTCCTGCAGGACTACATTGCCGTGGGAAAGGTCGTGCCGGAAAAGGTGGCCGAGGTAGTTAAGGGCATCGCCGAGGGCTGTGTGCAGGCCGGCGCCGCGCTGCTGGGCGGCGAGACCGCCGAGCACCCCGGCATGATGGAAGAAAACGAATACGATGTCTCCGCCACCGCGGTTGGCGTCGTAGAAGCCGATGGCGTACTTGGCCCAGACAAGGTCCGTGAGGGCGACGTGCTCATCGCTATGGGCTCTTCCGGCCTACACTCCAATGGCTACTCCCTGGCCCGCCACGTCCTGCTGGAGCAGGCTGGCATGCCTCTCGACGGCCACGTGGAAGAGCTTGGCCGCCCCCTCGGCGAGGAGTTGCTGGAGCCCACCCGCATTTACGCCAAGGACTGCCTGGCTTTGGCTAGCGAGTGCTCCGTATCCACCTTCTGCCATGTCACCGGCGGTGGACTGGCTGGCAACCTCGAGCGCGTCATTCCAGAAGGTCTAGCGGCCGATATTAACCGCGCCACCTGGACCCCGGGCCAGATCTTCAAGCTCATCTCCTCAGTGGGCAAGGTGGAGCTGGCGGAAATGGAGAAGACCTTCAACATGGGTGTCGGCATGATTGCCGTAGTCAATCCCGAAGACCGTGACCGTGCCCTGGCAATGCTTACCGCACGCCACATCGATGCGTGGGAGCTGGGCACCGTCCGCTCCGCCACCGGCGAGGAGCCGCGCGTGGTCATGCACGGCGAGCACCCCAACTTCTAGCAGGGCCCTGCCCCTGCCAGGGGGGAGGGTATGAGGAAGGGCCCTAGGAGATTTCCTAGGGCCCTTGAGCTATCCGGCGGCGAGCGGAAGATTAGCGTTCGTCGCGGTCGTCATCATCCCATTCGTCGACGTAGTCGGCGTATGGGTCATCCTCTTCATAATCGCGGGAGTCACCCTCTTGCTGTGCGGCGAGTTCCCGTTGCAGGGACTCGATATCCATCTCGGGTGAGTTGTACTTGAGCTGGCGTGCAACTTTGGTCTGCTTTGCCTTTGCGCGTCCGCGTCCCATGTGCATGACCCCCTTGGGTTAGTAGGGCGCGCCAGGGATTCTTGGGCGCCCCATCGACTTGTCTATTGAGTATCTTCCTGTAAGACACAATAGCCTGTGTGACGAAAAAATTCCGCACCGCCCCCTAGCTAGTGGGAGATCTAACGTCCGCGCAGCCGGTTTACCGCCTCGCGCCCAGCCTTGGGGCCCTCATCCTCGGGGATGGAGGAAGGATCGATAGACGCCGCCGTATCGCCCACTTCTAGGGTGCCGGCGTCCAGCGCAGAGCGCTTCACTAGGCCGAGGGCGATGGGGCCGAAATCGCAGTCATCCACAATTGTGCCGATGCGGCCTACCTTACGTCCGTTGAAAGTAATGTCATCGCCCACATTTGGCCGTTGTGGCGCGGAGCCGTCGAGGTGCAGCTGCACCAATAGACGAGGGGAGCGGCCCAGATTTTCTACGCGCGCCACCGTTTCCTGGCCGCGGTAGCAGCCCTTATTGAGGTGAACGTGGGCCGGGTTATCCACGCTGCGGCTGATCCACTGCGGCACCTCGTGGGGGATGGACTTATTATCCAGATCCGCTGCCAGCTCCGGCTCACGGGCGCGAACGCGCTCGGCGGTAAACGCCATGAGCCCCGCTAGCCGTGCACCGGATTCCTCCAGGTGTTTCGTTGCCTCGACCAAGGATTCCCGCGGAACGCCAAGGTCAACGCGCTTGATTCCCGACCACTGGACCTGGCGGGAAAACTCCACCATGGGGGGCAGCGAAACATCGGCCTCACCCAGGAGGGTGAGGATGGCGATATCTGCTTCCTCTACGGTGACCTCGGACCAGAAGACCATCATGGTGAGGAACTTAAAGAGGGAGTCGAATTGCGCCGCGGGGACGTCGATAAGAAAGGCATCGTCGGTTCGCACGATATCCATGTGGTGGAGGATGTGGCCTTGGATGTCCAGGTCGAGGGCGCCGGCGGTGAAGCCCACGGGGGCGTCGTCAAGCTTCTGTGAAAGCAGATTATTTAGAAACTCGGCGGCGTCCTTGCCGCTCACGCGAATGACGCGGCGCTGGGAGCGGTCAATGACGATGGTGCCGCCATCGGCGGCCCGTTGCTCGCCCAGCGGATTGCCATAGTGCCAGGCCACGCCCTGGGCATCGAGTACGGTCGCGTCCTGGTGCTCCGCGGCACCGGCGCGCTGCAGAAGAGGCGAAGAATAACTCACAACTACCGATGGTAGGGCATAATCAAAAGTATGAAGTTTTCGCCGCGAAAAGAGCCGGTCATCTACGTTGTGGAGCCCTTTGGAGGGTCGGTACGCAGGCACATGCCCGCGCTGCCTCTCATCTACGCCGATGATGCCGCGGTCACCCGCGGCGATGGCATCTTTGAATCCCTGCTCGTGCGCGGAGGCAAAGCCGCTAACCTGCAGCGCCACGCGCAGCGCTTCTGCGATTCCGCCCGCACGATGAACCTGCCAGAGCCGCCCATGGACAAGTGGGAAGAAGCCACCCGGCTCGCCATCGCGGACTTCTGCGGGGACGAGCAAGGCGATGCTAAATGCACGTGAGCCTATACCCGCGGGCGCGCTTCTACGGGGCGGCCGAGCGCGTGGGTTGTTGTGCAGCCGATTGAGGAGACGGTGCTAGAGCAGCGCACCCACGGCGTTGCCGTCATGACAAGCCCCCGCCTGTGGCACGTAGCGGAGGAATTGCCCGCCAAGACGCTCAATTACGCGGCCACCATGGCGATGCTGCGCATGGCGCGGGAGAAGGGCTTTGAGGATCTCATCCTCACCGATCCGGACACCGGAGAAATTCTCGAGGGCGCCACCTCTACCGTGGTGGCCGTCAAGGGCGAGAAACTGCGCACCGCGGCCGGCCGCGGGATCCTGCCCGGCACCACGCAAGCGGCGCTCTTCGCGCACGCCAAAGAGAAAGGCTATCGCTGCAAGGCCAAGCCGCTGACCGTGGAGTATCTGGAAAAGGCGGACTCGGTGTGGTTGGTGTCCTCGGTGCGCGTTGCCGCGCGCGTAACTAGGCTCAATAACAAAAAACTAAAGGCCCCGGATAACGTGGACGTCATCCGAGACCTTATAGATGCAGCGCTTGGGGCTTAGCCGGCGATGCGGGTGAGCTCCGCGGACATGTAGGGGCGCATCTCGCCATCAACCATGCGCTCGTCTACCCAGCCCAGATTGTTATTGGGCATGAGGCCGTACATGCGCTTGCCTGGGCCCAAGTTCTTCGGGCCGGTTTCCGTAACCATGGTGGAGGCGGATTCCAGCTGCCATGCGCGGTCATTGAAGGGTTCGCCGTAGAAGATTTCCACGATGCCGGTAGAAGAGGTGTAGGTGACCTCGATTTCATCCTTTTCCGAGATGCGCCAGAAGCCGGTCTCGCGCACGGACGGGCCTTCCGGCTTGCCTTCGGTATCGATCTTCCAGGTACGGGAGCTAAAGGTCAGGTAATTCTCGCCGTCGTGGGCGATGACCAACTGCTGGCCAAAGGTGTACTCCTGGCCCTTCGTATCGTGGGCCTGGCCCTCACCCTGCCAGACGCCCACAAGGGGGAGTAGGCCCAGCAGGCCGTCGTGCAGCGATGGGCCCTGGCGCAGGTTCGCGGTATCGTCCGGTACCGGGGTATCGCCCAGCTCGAGAGCGGGGATATTGCGGCTAGCGGCGTCCTTCCACTGCTCGGCAGCCTGGTTCACGGCATCGTTGCCATTGAGTTTTCCTGGATCGTTTTCCGGGTGGGAAGCCGCGGTGGTCTCGATGTTTTCAGGGGTGGTTTCATTATTATTTTCGCTCATGGGCGTCCAGCCTAGTCGTGCACCCGCCTTTTTAACTACTAGACTTGGACCTCGTGCACGCATTGATGATCTCGAATCCAAACTCGACCTCACAAACCAACGCCCTCTTCCGCCAAATCGTTCCCTGCCTACAAGCGGTAGAGGGCCTGCACCTCAAGGTGCAATTTACGCATTACCCTGGCCATGCAGAAGAGATGGTCAAGGGAATGACCAGGGATGACTACGATGTCATCATTGCTGTGGGCGGAGATGGAACCGTCAACGAGGTAGTCAACGGGCTCCTCGGTCCGGCGGATGAGCAGCGTCCCGATCCGCAGTCCATCCCGGCGCTGGCCGTAATTCCTACCGGCTCCGCCAATGTCTTTGTGCGCGCTCTAGGGTTCCCCAACACCCCAATGGAGGCCACCCATGTGCTGGCTCGCATGCTCGACCGGGATCTGCGCCGCACCATTTACCTAGGAACGTGGAACGAGCGGTGGTTTGCCGTCAATGCCGGCTTCGGTTTGGACGCGGATGTCCTGGCCCGCGTGGATCGCGCTCGTGAGCAGGGATTTTCGGCCACTCCGCTGCGCTACCTCAACGTTGCCATTCGGGCTTGGAGCCGTGCGCGGAAGAACCCGCCGCATATTGCAGTCAAGGCCGAGTCCAGCAGCGGCGAACAGCTGCGCAAGGACGATGTGCCACTGCTGTTTACCTCGAATACCAACCCGTGGACTTTCCTGGGCCCGCTGCCGGTAGTGACTAACCCGCGCAATTCCTTCGATGAGGGCCTTGCCCTGTTTGGGTTGGAGGAGTTTAGCGGGCTCGGCGGCGTTGTCGGCCTGTTGCACCTCTTCGGTGCTGATAAGCGCGGATGGCTCAATAAGCTCACCAAGGAAAAGACGGTGGCCTTCGACGACGCCATGCGGGTAGAGCTCGTCTGCCGCGAACCGCAGCGTTTCCAAGCCGATGGAGAATCGGAGGGGCGCTTTGACGCGGTTACCTTGGCCTCCGTGAAGGATGCCATTGAGGTATTCGCCCCGCAGGATAGGCGGGAGGCCCATCAGCGCACGATGAAGGAAGTTCTCCGGGACTTTATTCGCCTGCGCTAGTCTGCGGCGCGGGGCCGACCCGGTGCTTGGTATCGGCGGCCTTCTTTTCCGCCTCTTCCACGGCCTTTTGCTCCGAGCCTTCAATCTCTAGCGGGGAGAGCTGGGCCAGCTGCACCTTGATATTGCGGCGCTGTACCTCGAAGGAAATGGTTCCTCCCTGCATCTTTACCGCGGTCGCTTGCGCCGGAAGCGGCAGCTGGCGGGTGTCGAAGTTGAGGGAAAAGGCCTTTTGTAGGCGCTCATCGTCCGTGTCATAGACCTGCATGCGAAACTCCGGACCAACCAGGCGGAGGGTGACCTTGGCGGTGGACTTGTGGGCGTCGCCAGGCAGGGTGCCCGTTAGCTCTGCTTCTGCAGAGGTGCCACCGGAGGGGGAAATATCGTCCGGGTTAGCAATCGAGAGATTGGTAATTCCCAACAGGCGGCCCAGGGCCACACCATCCAAGGAAATGCCGCGCGAGTAGGTGGAAACCGGCGCGCCCTCAATATCTCCGTTCATGACCTGCTCTGGGGTGACGGTGATATCGCGCAGTACGGTCGAAGCGTTGACCATGCCCAGCTTGGGCACCTCCACGTCCAGCGCCTTGACCTCGAGATAAGGGATTTCCTTCGAAGCCGCCGCCCACACGTAGGGGGTGCCGCCGATGAAGACATCCGGCGTATTATCCAGCCGCGAATTGGCTTTCACGGCTTGAGCCACCTTGTGTTCCGTGTGCATAGCCACGCAGGCATCCGCCACCCAGGCCGCAATCAGCACGCACACCACGAGGAGGACGTGCACGATGCGCCGGTCAATCTTTAGAACACTCACCCTTTCATTCTTACCCTACGTATTCTGGGGCCTATGACTAGCAATGCCTTTAAGATTACGGAAGAAAAACTGCCGGACGCCCCGGAGCTGGCTCGCCGCGTAAAAGCGCTGGCTGAGCAGGCCGAACGCCAGGATGGGATGGCGCCGCTGTCGGAGCAATTCCTCAACGGTCTTAGCGATTCCCGCTTGCAGCACCGCCACCTGGTGGCCTGGGCAGGGGAGGAGCCATGCGGCGTAGCCAGTCTGGAGGGCTCTACCGCCGAGCTATTCATTGCCCCTGACTTCCGTGGGCAGGGCTATGGTGCCGCGCTTTACGACGCCGCCGCTAAGACCCCCAACCTGCAAGCTTGGGCCCACGGAAACCTGCCGGCGGCACAGGCGCTGGCGCACTCCCGCGATCTGCAGGTCACCCGCAAGCTGGTGGTCATGGGTATCGGGGGAGAAGAGCTCGCAGCGGCCGCCCGCCCCGAAGGCTTGCCACTGACCGCCCTGAATTACACCGAGGCGGTGGATAAGTGGGGCAAGGACTTTGTGGAAGAGCAGTGGCTCAAGGTCAATAACGAGGCCTTTTCCTGGCATCCCGAGCAGGGCGGCTGGGATCTCGATTGCCTGCACCGCGGCATGGAGGCAGACTGGTTCGACCCCGCAGACCTGCTTTTCTTGTGGGATACGGCAGATGAGCCGGCTCTGGCCGGCTTCCACTGGACCAAGTGGCATGCGGAGGAAACTCCGGGCTTCGGTGAGGTCTACGTGGTGGGCTTGGCGGAAGACTACCGCGGCAAGAAGTTGGGTGGTCCGCTGCTGCAGATTGGCCTGCGCCGCATGGTGGAAAAGGGAGCTCAGCGGGTAATTCTTTATGTAGAAGCGGATAATGATCCGGCGCTAAAGGCGTATGAGCGCCTAGGCTTTGAGGTTGATGAAGAACACGTCGTTTGGGGCGTGTGTGACTAACGTCATGGGGTGTACGACGTTTGTTCACCCAGTGTTCACCTCTTGGCACCCTTTTGGTCAGATCCTGCGGATAGCTTTACACCCTGTGAGTTAACCGCACCTGTGCGCCTGCATCTCGCCCCAGAAGGCGGAGCGGGATGCAGGAAGTATCTCTCTAGGAGATGCGGTTTCCTCGGACAATCAATCTTCTGATCTGCACCGGAAAGGGTTTTCCCGTGATTCGCAACTTCAAGCGCACTGCCGCAATCTTCGGCATCGTAGCCGCAACCTCCACCGCTCTCGTAGCTTGCTCTGAGGAGTCTGGCTCCTCCTCCGATTCCGCTGGCGGCGAGGACGTCTCCGGCGAGCTCGTCGGTGAGGGCGCATCCTCCCAGCAGAACGCTATGTCTTACTTTGGCACCGCGTTTGGTGAGGATCATCCTGATGCAAACCTGTCCTACACCGCGTCAGGTTCTGGTTCTGGCGTGAAGTCCTTCATTAATGGTCAAGCAGCTTTTGCCGGATCGGACTCTGCCCTGAAGGAAGACGAGGGCGAAGTTGAAGCCGCCAAGGAACGTTGCGATGGCAACGATGCATGGCACTTGCCTTCTACCATTGGTCCGGTCGCGATCGCTTATAACCTTGGCGACACTGAGATCAACCTCTCCACAAAGACTCTCGCAAAGATCTTTAAGGGAGAGATCAAGAAGTGGAACGATAAGGCTATCGCTGGTGACAACGAGGGCACCGACCTTCCAGATACTGACATTAAGGTTGTTTACCGTTCTGATGAGTCTGGTACCTCTGATAACTTCCAGAAGTTCCTGAAAGCTTCCTCCGGCGAATGGGACAGTGAAGGAAAGCAGTTCCCAGATGCCGTTGGTGAAGGCGCGGATAAGTCTACGGGTGTGGCTGACGCTGTAGCTAGCACCGAAGGTGCCATTACCTACGTCGAGGCTGGCTTCGCAGACCAGAAGGAAGGCGAGGGCGTTAAGAAGGCCAAGATTGACTTCGGCCACGGCCCAGTTGAGCTGTCCACCGAGTCCGTTAACAAGGCTCTGGAGAACCTGGAGTTCAAGAAGACCGACTCCGAGCACAACATGGTTGTTGACTCCGAGGCACTGTTCTCCTCCGATAACGAGGGTGCATACCCGCTCATCCTGACCACCTACAACATCGTCTGCTCCAAGGGCTACGATGAGGAGACCTCCAAGCTGGTTAAGTCCTTCTTCACCACCGTTCTGGATCACCAGGATGACCAGCTGGCCGAGCAGGGCTTCATCCCAGTTGAGGGTGCACACCTGGACAAGCTGAAGGCTGCTGTTGACGCTCTGCAGTAAGCGCTAAAGCTGTAAAAGCTTAATACCTCCCCGCCCCCACTGCCGCACACGATTCGCGCTTTGGGGGCGCAGGTATGTAACGATATTTTCCATATTTAACGCTGAAAAGGATTAACAGTCTCATGGCAGACAATAATCTCACCACGGCTCCAGAGCAGAAGGACGCGAACGTTACTTCTGCCGAGCGAGTCTCCAACAGCGGACACGATGAGGCAGTAACCTCCAGCGCCAACAGTGGCGTAAAGCGCCCAGGCGACCGTGTCTTTGAATTCCTGTCCACTGCTTCGGCAACCCTTATCACCGTAATGATTGCCGCCATTGCCGCTTTCCTATTGTGGCGTGCCGTTCCTGCGTTGAGTGTTAATGAAGGTGGACTAATTGGCTTCTTCACATACGGCGGCCGATGGGACACTTCCAATATTGAAGCGATGAAATTCGGCATTGCTTCTTTGCTTGGAAATACTGTGCTTATCTCAGTCTTCGCTCTTCTGCTGGCTATGCCCGTGGCCCTGGCCATCGCAATCTTCCTGTCCAACTACGCGCCTGCCCGCTTGGTTAAGCCGCTCGGCTTCCTCGTGGACATGCTCGCTGCGGTTCCGTCCATTGTTTACGGCCTTTGGGGCTGGCAGGTTCTTGGCCCGGCTCTTTCGGGTTTCTACACTTGGATGGAGTCTTGGGCAGGCGGCTTTTTCCTATTCCAACTTTATGAAAATTCCCCTTCCTTTGCGATGGGTCGCAACCTTTTTACCGGTGGCATCGTACTTGCCGTGATGATTTTGCCGATCATCGCCGCTACCGCCCGTGAAGTCTTCGTACAGACCCCTCCGGGCCAGGTCGAATCTGCTCTGGCTCTGGGTGCTACCCGCTGGGAAGTTATCCGCATGACCGTTCTGCCGTTCGGCATGTCTGGCTATATCGCCGGTTCCATGCTCGGCTTGGGCCGTGCGCTGGGTGAGACCATGGCGCTGTACATGGTTGTTTCACCACTCGTTGACTTCCGCTTCTCGCTTTTCGACGGCGGCACGACCTTCGCCACCGCCATCGCTCAGGCGGCAGCTGAGTTCGGAAACGAAACAAGGGCTGGCGCCTACATTGCAGGCGGTCTCACACTGTTCTTGCTGACCTTCGTGGTCAACGCCATTGCCCGCGCCATCGTGAAGAATAAGTAAGGAGGGGAGGATCAATGACTACGACTACTAATGCCAAGCCTGCCTCCCAAGGCGGCGTGACCTTCCTGGACATCTCCAGCTCCCGCAAGATGACCAATAACATCGCCACCGCGGTGGTCTGGGGCGCAATGATTCTGGCCATGGTTCCGCTGGTGTGGGTTCTGTGGGAACTCATCGCCCGCGGCAGTGGCGTCATCCTCAACCCTGAGTGGTGGACCGCCTCCCAGCGCGGCATCATGAATAGCTCTTCCGGCGGCGGTGCCGCTCACGCCATCGTGGGTACCTTCGTCCAGACCATTCTGGCCTCCGTTATCTCTATCCCGATCGGCATCTTTACCGCCATCTACTTGGTGGAGTACTCCAAGGGCGGCTGGCTCGGCCGCATCACCACCTTCATGGTGGACATCCTGTCCGGTGTGCCTTCCATCGTTGCGGCCCTGTTCATCTTCGCCATGTGGATCACCCTGTTCGGCTTCGGCCGCTCCGGCTTCGCCGTGGCGCTGTCCCTGGTGCTGCTGATGATTCCGATTGTGGTGCGCAATACCGAAGAGATGCTGCGCGTGGTCCCCATGGACCTGCGTGAAGCGTCCTACGCACTCGGCGTTCCGAAGTGGAAGACCATCGCTCGCATCGTTCTGCCTACCGCACTGTCCGGCATCGTCACCGGTATCATGCTGGCGATTGCCCGCGTGATGGGTGAGTCCTCGCCGGTGCTGGTCTTGGTTGGTTCCTCTTCCGTCATCAACTGGGATGCCTTCAAGGGCTCGCAGTCCTCGCTCCCGCTGATGATGCTGGATATGTACAAGGCCGGCGCACAGCCAGCCGTACTGGACAAGCTCTGGGGAGCAGCGTTGACGCTGGTTATCCTCATCGCCGTCCTCAACATTGCGGCCCGCATCGTTTCCGCGAAGTTCTCGGTTAAGAAGTAAACGCCGTACCCACTCGATTCCGCCATACACTTGCTAGAGGAGAAACTCCCAAATGTCTAAGCTCGCGCTCAATGACGTGAACATTTATTACGGCGACTTCCACGCCGTGCAGAACGTGAATATGCAGATTCCGGCCCAGGCCGTGACCGCATTCATCGGCCCTTCCGGCTGCGGTAAGTCCACCGTGCTGCGCACCATCAACCGCATGCACGAGGTTATCCCCGGCGCCTCCGTGAAGGGCGAGATCCTGCTCGATGGCACCAATATCTACGGACCAAAGGTTGACCCGGTATCCGTACGCAACACCATCGGCATGGTCTTCCAGAAGGCTAACCCGTTTCCGACGATGTCCATCGAGGACAACGTGGTGGCAGGCCTGAAGCTGTCCGGTGAAAAGAACAAGAAGAAGCTCAAGGAAGTCGCGGAGAAGTCCCTGCGCGGCGCCAACCTGTGGGACGAAGTTAACGACCGCCTGGACAAGCCAGGCGGCGGCCTCTCCGGTGGTCAGCAGCAGCGTCTGTGCATCGCCCGCGCTATCGCCGTGGAGCCAGAGGTGCTACTCATGGACGAGCCTTGCTCCGCACTGGACCCGATTTCGACCCTCGCCGTGGAGGACCTCATCCACGAGCTGAAGGAAAACTTCACCATCGTCATCGTGACCCACAACATGCAGCAGGCAGCCCGCGTGTCCGATAAGACCGGCTTCTTCTCCCTAGAAGCAACCGGTAAGCCAGGCCACCTGGTGGAGTTCGACGACACCACCAAGATCTTCGAGAATCCTTCTCAGAAGGAGACCGAGGATTACATTTCTGGCCGCTTTGGCTAAAGAGTAAGAGAGATTGTCCGAGAGAAGGGGGCCGGTTCGAAAGAACCGGCCCCCCTTCTTTGGTGCTTAAATCCGTCTAACGGCGGAATTGACGCTCGAGATCTGCCATCCGTGCTTCGAAGTCGGCGTCCTTTTTGTCCTCTTCTAGCTTCTTGGCATAGGCATTGGGCAAAAGACCCGTGGTCAGATAGATGATGTGGCCGGCCACGGAGACGCAGTGGTCCGCATAGCGCTCGTAGTAACGCGTAATTTGTGAGGTCTCAACTGCTTCACGCACGCTGCCTTCCCATTCGCGCTGAGTCAGGATGCGCAGAATATGGGAGTTGATATCATCCACCGCATCATCGTCGGCACGGAGGTTGACGGACAAATCCGCATCAGGGGTGACGAGGATATCGTGCATGACCGACCCCATTTCTTCAGTGAGACGGTACATTTCCTCGAAGTAGCCGATGTAATTCGCCGGTACCACGGCGTCAGGGTGGCGGCGGCGCGCGGAGTCCGCGATGTGCTGGGAAAGCCGGCCCATCCGGTAGAGATCCTCCACGATATAGATGGAGGAGACTACCTGGCGGAGATCCTGTGCCATGGGGTTTTCCAGGGCCAAGAGTTTTACGGCACGCTCAGAGCACCGAGCGCGGATCTCATCTAGCTCCTCAGCCATGGTGAGAGCATCTTCCGCGGAGTCCAAGGCGCCTTGCAGCAGCGCCAAGGAGGCCTTATCCATGATGTCGCGAACGGTATCGCACATCACGATGAGGTCGTGGGAGAAATTGTCTAGGTGTTCCCTGTAAGCGGCACGCATGCCAAAGATAATAGCGAAAAATTTCGGGGCTTGCGCAACTTAAGTGGAGCATAAATGCAAGCTTCCTGTGTGCCCCTAGCTGCTCTTATACCTTTGTTAGGTTATCCGCCGGAGTTCATAATGTCAGCGGCAACCGGAACGCAGTCGTCTTCTGGATCGTCGAGCCAACCATCCGGCAAAGCCACCTTGGATGGGGAGCCCTGGCGGCCGCGGGCTCCGTCGGCGTCGGCAGCCAGGGCATCGGAGTCTGCCCAAGGTGCAAGGAGCTCACGCAAGGCATCGAGGGAATTGACCTTGGCTAAGCCCGCTCGGACCTGGCCACCGACCGGGAAACCGCGCAGGTACCAACCGATGTGCTTGCGGATATCGCGGGAAGCATTGTCCTCACCATCGTGCTCGGCCAGCAGCTCCGCGTGGCGGAGGATTACCTGGGTGACCTCGCCCAGGGTGGGCTCTGCCGGGATGGATTCGCCGCGCAGTGCGGCGCCGAGCTCAGCAAAAAGCCACGGGCGGCCAAGGCAGCCGCGGCCTACCTGCACGCCGTCGCAGCCGGTTTGTTCCATCATGCGGCGGGCATCCTCGGCGCGGAAGATATCGCCATTGCCCAGCACTGGCACGCCGGTATCTGCCAGATGCTCTTTGAGGCGGGCGATTTCGTCCCATCGTGCCTCGCCGGAGTAGCGCTGAGCGGCGGTGCGGCCGTGCAGGGTAACGGCGGCGGCACCGGACTCGACGGCGATGCGCCCGGCGTCGAGATGCGTATGGTGCTCGTCGTCAATGCCCACGCGCATTTTTACCGTGACCGGGATATTGGTGCCCTCTGTGGCCTTGACCGCGGCGGAGACGATATTGCCAAAGAGGCGTCGTTTATAAGGCAGCGCGGAACCGCCGCCGCGGCGGGTCACCTTGGGAACCGGGCAACCAAAGTTCATATCGATGTGGTCCGCCAGGTTTTCGTCGACGATCATCTTTGCGGCTTTATACGTATATTCCGGATCCACCGTATAGATCTGTAAGGAACGGGGATCCTCCTGCGGCGCAAAGGTGGTCATGTGCAGCGTCTTTTCATTGCGCTCTACCAGTGCACGGGCGGTGACCATCTCGCAGACATAGAGGCCCGACACCGTGCCGGTGCGTTGCAGCTCCTGCTCTCGGCACAACGTGCGGAAGGCAACGTTGGTTACCCCCGCCATCGGGGCGAGGATGACGGGGGAGGAGAGATCGTAGTGTCCAATGCGCAAATTCACGCCCCAATTGTGCTAGTTAACGGGGGAAAATAGCAACCGGGCCCACAGTGGCGACGTACCCTATTTTTGCTTTATGGGGTAGGGGTCACACAAAAGTGGTGGAAATCTTGCAAAGATTCGCTAATGTGGGCTGTGTAACTAATTAGAACGGCCGTTATTTTGGCTGGCCCCTTAATGAAGGAGGATTACCCTTGTCCGAGAGAATCGCGTACGCCCCATTCGAGAAGCTCGTAGTTTCCGCAGAAGAGGCTGCTCAGCACGTCAACCACGGTGATCGCGTGGGAATTTCCGGCTTCACCGGTGCTGGCTACCCCAAGGGTCTGCCCACCGCCATTGCAGAAAAGGCTAAGGCTCTCCATGAAAAGGGCGAGGAATTTAAGATCGATATCTTTTCCGGCGCTTCCACCGCCCCGGACTGCGATGGCGTTCTGGCGGAAGCCGAGGCGATTCGCTTCCGCTCTCCTTATAACTCCGATCCCACCCTGCGTAAGCAGTTCAATGATGGCACCGCGCTCTATCAGGATATCCACCTGTCTCACTCGGGCCAGCAGGTAGAAGAGGGCTTCTACGGTGACTTCCAGGTAGCCATTATTGAGGCCGTGCGCATTACCGAAGAAGGCCACGTGGTGCCGTCCTCCGCAGTGGGCAATAACCTCGAGTTTATCGAGGCTGCGGATAAGATCATCATCGAGATCAATGAGTGGCAGTCCATCAACCTCGAGGGCATGCACGATATCTACCGCATTGAAAAGCTGCCTAACCGCCAGCCAATCCCTATCACTAAGCCGGGCGACCGCATTGGTACCACCTACATGGAGGTGCCGGAGGACAAGGTTGTTGCAGTGGTAAAGACCGATGCCCCGGACCGCAACGCACCATTCAAGGAACCGGACGAGGTTTCCGAGAAGATCGCCGCCAACTTCATCGAGTTCCTCGAGGGGGAGGTCGCCGCTGGTCGCCTTGAGTATGACAAGTTCATCATGCAGTCCGGCGTGGGCAACGTCCCCAACGCCGTGATGGCCGGCCTGCTGGACTCCAAGTTTGAGAATATTCAGGCCTATACCGAGGTCATTCAGGACGGCATGCTCGATCTCATCGATGCGGGCAAGATGACCATGGCTTCCGCCACCTCCTTCGCGCTGTCCCCGGACTACGCGGAGAAGATGAATGAGGAGGCGGAGCGCTACCGCAAGCACATCATCCTCCGCCCGCAGCAGGTTTCCAATCACCCAGAGGTCATTCGCCGCGTCGGTCTGATTTCCTCCAACGGCATGATTGAGGCCGATATCTACGGCAATATCAACTCCACCAACGTATCCGGCTCCCGCATCATGAACGGCACCGGTGGCTCGGGTGACTTCACCCGCAATGCTTATATCTCCACCTTCGTTTCCCCGTCCGTGGCCAAGGATGGCGCAATTTCCGCGCTGGTTCCGTTCGTGTCCCACACGGACCACACCGAGCACGACACCATGGTCATCATTACCGAGTACGGCGTGGCTGACCTGCGTGGCCTGGCGCCGAAGGAGCGCGTGGAGAAGGTCATCTCCGTGGCGCACCCGGATTACCGTCCGTTGCTCGAGGAGTACTTCAACCGTGCCAAGGAAAACAAGTTCCAGCACACCCCGCACGACCTGAAGACCGCCTTTGACTTCCAGGTCCGCTTCATGGAGAAGGGCGATATGCGCGGCTAATGTAGCCACTCCCCGGCAGGCGCTCAGCGGCGAGCTGGGCGCCTTTCGCTTGCCGACGCCCCCTAATTAGGACTTTGCAAATACCGCAAGCTAAAATGTAGCGACGTTGGGCCTTTAGCTCAGTTGGTAGAGCTACGGACTTTTAATCCGCAGGTCGTGGGTTCGATCCCCACAGGGCCCACAACTGGAGCCACCTTTTCGGGTGGCTCCTTTTAGTTTTTCATCATCTTCTTAATGGCGCGCATGGCCTCTTCTAGCTTCTCGGTGGCTACTTCACCGTCCTCGGCGGCGGCACCGGCCACGCAGTGCTCAATATGGTCTTCTAGGAGCGCTAGCGAGACATTTTCCAACGCCGACTTCACCGCCGAAATCTGGGTGATGATGTCGATGCAGTATTGGTCTTCCTCGACCATGCGGTGGATGCCACGTGCCTGCCCCTCAATGCGCTTGAGCCTGGCGAGGTAGCGATCCTTGCTCTTAGAATCCGCGTTATATCCGTGCACGTGCGGCTCGTGGCAGGAGCACGTTTGATGCTGGTCAGACATGGTTCCTAATCTTTCTGGGGGAGCGATTTTGTAACTAGGTGAGGTCTCCAGTATATTTCTAGAAGTCGCCTTAGCGCGACGGGCCCCCATCGTCTAGCGGCCTAGGACACTGCCCTTTCACGGCAGCGGCACGGGTTCGAATCCCGTTGGGGGTACCAACACGGAAGTGTTGGTACGAATTTAATATTCGATTGGCCTTGTGGCGCAGTTGGTTAGCGCGCCGCCCTGTCACGGCGGAGGTCGCGGGTTCAAGTCCCGTCAAGGTCGCAGAATGAGCAGCAATCGCTTCGGCGGTTGCTGCTTTTGGTTTTGTTAGGCTGGCGCCATGGAACCATACGTCGGAATCGCTGTCTTTGAGCTCGCCTCCGAAAGCTCGGAGCATTCTAACTTCTTCCGAGAGGACTTCTTTCTCATCTATGCAGATTCGGATGTGGAGGCGCACCGCAAGGCCGTTGAATGGACTCGCGAGCAGGAATATGAGGGCCTGAAGCTGCGCCACATTGTCGACGTCGCACCCGCCCTCTACGGCCATGTGGATCGAGATTGTGACCTCTATTCGCGGCACTTTTCCTCGCTGGAAGACTACAAACGATTCGAGATGAACTTGGGCGGAAACGATCCGCTTTCACCGCCTAAATAGCGTTCTGACGTGCAGATTTGGTGAGTCTTGGGAGTCTTCTGTAAAGTATCTATCCGTGCCCAAGAGCACACACATAATTAAAAATGGCCCTGTGGCGCAGTTGGTTAGCGCGCCGCCCTGTCACGGCGGAGGTCGCGGGTTCAAGTCCCGTCAGGGTCGCGGAAACCTTCGGGTTTCTGGCCAGATAGCTCAGTCGGTAGAGCACACGCCTGAAAAGTGTGGGGTCGCCAGTTCGATCCTGGCTCTGGCCACAATAATGGCTCCTCGTAAGAGGGGCCATTTTTGCTTTAGTATGGGCACATGGAACACGCTATTGCACACCAGCCCGATAAGTCCCGCTACGTTCTTACCGTGGACGGTGCCGAGGCGGGCACGTGCCATTACGTAGACGCGGGTTAAGCGACAAAATGTGTGTCTGCTATCGGCGTGTCGCGGGGTTAGATGTGGCCTTTTTGGATGCCGATTGAGTGTGTGTACTCGGTATCGATACCGTTGTCGTAGAGGGCTGGTTGTCCTGTTTCATAGTCGGCTTGGTTCTCGTTTCGGGTCAGGGTTGTAACTTTGGCGAGTTGGTTCTGGCCCCAGTTGGACTGTCTGGCGATTTCTATTGGATCGCCAGGCAGTTCCGTTTTCAGATACAGCCACCAATCCAGCATTTTGCGTTGGTGCTCACCGCGTCTGCCGCGATGAGTTCTTGCAAGGAGCTTCAGCTGGGCGTTGATGCCGCCTTCAAGACTGTTGGTGGTGGATTTGATCCGGTGCGGCTCGAGCACACCTTTCGGGGGCTTGAGGTAGACAAACAGCAGGTCATTGCGCCACAGGTGGTTGAGACTGTTGTAGGCCTTGCGCACGTTGACATGGGTCCACACGAGTGTGTCTTTTGCTGTTTTCGGGTCTTTGACCTGTGTCTTTTCGTTGAGCCAATCCTTGTAGAGCGTGTGAAACTCTTGCAGTTGTGCACCCCATTGTGCAGCCTCGTCCAGGGTGGTGATGCGGGTGAGTTTCAGCGCGAGTCGGTAGATGGTGCGGCCAGCATCAGTGCGTGGTCGTGAGGTGGTGTAGCGGCGTACTCTGCGTTGGGCGTGCACGAGGCAGCGTTGGATTTTGGTGTTTGGCCAGCACGTTTTAATTGCGCTTGTGGCTCCTCGGCCACCGTCGATCACAGCGATCAACGGTGCTTCGATGCGCTCGAGCAGGCGCTTGTAGTCGTGTGTGGTTTCTTGTTTGCACCAGTGCCAGGCGATGACGTGGTCGAGCGTTGCCGCCACGATCAGACAGCCACCTGCGGTGTAGGTGCCGTCGATGAAGATCTGGTCGTAGACCCTGCCTGTATGGCCGATGGTCGGGTCAGGCACGTCAACCAGCCAAAAGGCATCGAATTTGCGCTGCAGCGTACGTGTCGAGCAGCTCATGTTGCCGGCGATCGCCGCAAGACTGGTCCCGGCGGTCAGGTGCTGGATGAACGCACGAAATAGGGCTGCGTTGGTGATATCGCTGCGCTGCTTGGTCAGTGAAGCACCGCAGATTTTGCACCGCCACCGGGTCGTCCCGTTGCTGGTGGTGCCGTTTCGTTTCATATCGCCGCCACAATGGCAGCGTGGTCGGTTCTTTGGCATTGGGCAACCGAACCACCGCTCCGTAGCACACCATGGCAGCCACACCGGGGATTTTCGCAAGAGAGGGCCAATATATGCTTTTGGAGCATATATTTTCCGCAAACGCGGAGTTCAGAGCATGAAAATCAACGATTCCGGACACACATTTTGTCGCTTAACCCGTAGACGCCGGCACAACCCGCGAGTTCAACCACACGGTCATCAAGGATGCTTTCCGTGGTCAAGGATTGTCCGCGCCGCTGATTAAGGCAGCGCTTGACGACGTCCGGGGCGTCGGCAAGCACGTCATTGCTTCCTGCTCGGCAGTGGCGCACTTTATAGAAAAGAATCCCGAATACCGCGACCTGCTGCGCTCAGAAGGCATATAAAAGCGGCTCGCAGTTGCCTGTGAGCCGCTGGGAGAGAATTTAGATGTAGTAGTCGGGGTCGACCAGTTTGATGCGCTCATTCGGGTTGCGCGGACGGTTCTTGGCCGGAATGCCCACCGCGATATTTTCGGCGGGAACATCCTTCGTCACCACGGCATTGGCGCCAATGGCCGAACCTTCACCGATCGTAATGGGGCCGAGCACCTTGGCGCCCGCACCGATAGTGACATTGTCTTCGATAGTGGGGTGGCGCTTGGTCTGGGTGAGCACCTGGCCGCCGAGGGTGACGCCATGGTAGAGCATGACGCCATCGCCAATCTCTGCGGTTTCACCAATGACGATGCCCATGCCATGGTCAATAAAGAAGCGGCGGCCGATTGTGGCGCCCGGGTGGATCTCCACGCCGGTAAAGAAGCGGTTAATCTGCGCCAAGATGCGCGCAGGCCCGCGCAGCCCGCGCTTCCACATCCAGTGCGAAATGCGGTGAGACCACACCGCGTGGAGGCCGGAGTACACTACTGCATTTTCGACGTCGCCACGCGCGGCCGGATCGTGATCTCTTGCATTTGCTAAGTCTTCACGGATGTAGCTCATAATGTTCATGCCCACATAGTACTGGCATAAAAAAGGCACCCGCCAAGGTTGGCGGGTGCTTTTATTCAAGCGACGTAATTTAAGCTTCGCGGATGTCCTCGAAGAGGATGGTGGAGACGTAGCGCTCACCGAAGTCCGGCAGGACAACCACGATGGTCTTGCCCTCGAACTCTGGGCGCTCCGCCAGCTTCAGGGCTGCGGAAACGTTAGCGCCGGCGGAGATACCAACCAGCAGGCCTTCCTGGGTAGCCAGGTCGCGGGAAGCCTTGATGGACTCCTCGGTGGTGGCGGTAAAGACTTCGTCGAGAAGCTCGCGGTCAAGTACCTCAGGAACGAAGTTAGCGCCGATGCCCTGAATCTTGTGCGGGCCAGCGTGGCCTTCAGACAGGACAGGGGAGTCGGACGGCTCGACCGCAGCCAGGTGCAGGTCTGGGTTCTTGGACTTCAGGAAGCGGCCCACACCGGTAACGGTGCCGCCGGTGCCTACGCCAGCAACGAAGGCGTCAACCTTGCCCTCGGCGTCTTCCCAAATCTCCGGGCCGGTGGTTTCCTCGTGAATCTTCGGGTTCGCCTCGTTAGCGAACTGTGCGGCAAGGATGGCGTTATCGGTCTCGGCGACAATTTCATTCGCCTTGTCGACGGCGCCCTGCATGCCCGCAGCGCCCGGGGTTAGTACGATTTCTGCGCCGTAGGCACGCAGCAGCACCTTGCGCTCATTGGACATGGTCTCTGGCATGGTCAGGATGACCTTGTAGCCCAAGGTGGCGCCAGCCAGGGCTAGGGCGATGCCGGTGTTGCCGGAGGTGGCCTCCACGATGGTGCCGCCCGGCTTGAGCTGACCGGACTTCTCGGCCGCTGCAACGATGGCCTTGCCGATGCGATCCTTCACGGAGTTAGCCGGGTTAAAGGATTCAACCTTGGCAAGCACGGTAGCGCCCTTGCCCTCGGTGATACGGTTCAGGCGAACCAGCGGGGTGCCGCCGATGGTTTCCATAATGTTGTTGTAGACAGCCATTCTGTGGACTCCTTTGGGAATCAGATTTGGGTTCAAATCGCGTACAACGCAAGCGTACATTACACAAGTAGACCAGTTAGTATATAAATTCTAGACCGGGCATTCGGGCATTTCATGTGGGATTGCAGCGCCAGATAAGCCGAGGGCGATTTCGAATTACCCCCACATGCTGTCTATACTTCCACTCAGTTGCCCGCTGGTCCCCAAATTCCCGGGGGAGGACGGGTACACCTGCTTGGTTACCCCCGACGAGGAAAGAGTCTCATGGAGTCGCATCGCCTCAAAGATGATGAAGAATCCGTACGCGCGGCCCTGTCGTCCCTGAAGACCGCTACAGGTATTCCGGTGACGATGTACGCCACGCTGCTGCCCGATAATCGCCTGCAGATCACACAGTGGGTGGGGCTACGCACCCCAGCGCTGCAGAATCTGATCATTGACTCCGGCGTCGGTGTAGGTGGCCGAGTGGTCAGCACTCGCCGTGCGGTAGGTGTATCCGACTACACGCGTGCCACCACCATCTCGCACGAGAACGACCGCGTAATCCAGGACGAGGGCCTGCATTCCATTGTGGCCGTGCCCGTTACTGTGCAGCGCGAAATTCGCGGTGTCCTCTACGTCGGCGTGCACTCCCCAGTTCGTTTGGGCGACAAGGTCATTGAAGAAGTGACGATGACCGCGCGCACCCTCGAGCAAGACTTGGCCGTTAATTCCGCCATGCGACGCGCCGATGGGTCCGAAGGGCGGAGCCGCCCGCGGCCACGTCATGAACGGTGCCGAGTGGGAGCAGTCGTTCCACTCACTCCAAGCTGCGTATGCTGGCCAACCGCGTAGAAGACGAAGAACTGCGCAAGGAGCTAGAGACGTTGTGTGACCAGATGGTCTCGCCGGTGCGCGTGAAGCAATCCACCAAGCTCTCCGCCCGCGAACTCGACGTTCTCTCTTGTGTAGCCTTAGGCCATACCAACGTAGAAGCGGCTGAGGAAATGGGAATCGGCGCAGAAACCGTGAAGTCTTATTTGCGCTCGGTAATGCGCAAACTCGGTGCGCACACCCGCTACGAGGCGGTTAATGCCGCCCGTCGTATCGGCGCATTGCCTTAAGAACCGGTAGCGTAGGCAGTTGTGAAAGATCAGTTTATTGTTTCCGGCGGTGCCCGCCTTGAGGGCACCGTTAAAGTAGATGGCGCGAAAAATAGCGTCTTGAAGCTCATGGCCGCATCCTTGCTGGCGGAGGGCACTACGACGCTGACCAACTGCCCAGAAATTCTGGACGTCCCCCTCATGAAGAAGGTTCTCGAGGGGCTCGGCTGCGAGGTAGTCATCGAGGGCTCTGAGGTCCGGATTACTACCCCTGCACAGCCGCAATCCAACGCGGATTTTGACGCCGTCCGCCAATTCCGCGCATCCGTCTGCGTGCTCGGGCCTTTGACCTCCCGCTGTGGCCACGCGAAGGTAGCGTTGCCTGGTGGTGACGCAATTGGCTCCCGCCCGCTCGATATGCACCAGACCGGCCTGGAAAAGCTCGGTGCCACCACCCGTATTGAGCATGGTGCCGTCGTGGCAGAGGCTACACACCTGCGGGGTGCGAATATCCGCTTGGACTTCCCGTCCGTAGGCGCAACCGAAAATATCCTTACCGCTGCGGTCCTCGCTGAAGGGGAAACCGTTCTCCATAACGCAGCTCGCGAGCCTGAAATCGTCGATCTGTGCACCATGCTTAAGTCCATGGGCGCCGATATCGAGGGCGAGGGAAGCTCGGTGGTGACCATCCGCGGCGTCGATAAGCTGCAGCCCACCCAGCATGAGGTTATTGGTGACCGAATTGTGGCAGGCACTTGGGCGTATGCCGCCGCTATGACCCAGGGCGATATCACCGTGGGTGGAATTTCCCCGCGCCACCTGCACTTGCCGCTAGAAAAGCTGAAGTCTGCCGGCGCGGAACTAGAGACTTATGAGAATGGCTTCCGCGTGCGCATGGATCAGCGACCACAGGCTGTGGACTACCAGACCCTGCCATTTCCGGGATTCCCCACCGACCTGCAGCCGATGGCTATTGGCATCTCTGCCATTGCGGACGGAACGACCGTCATTACGGAGAATGTCTTTGAATCCCGCTTCCGCTTTGTAGATGAAATGCTGCGCCTGGGTGCCGACGCCCAGGTTGACGGTCACCATGTAGTAGTCCGCGGTAAAGAACGACTCTCTTCTACTCACGTATGGAGTTCCGATATCCGTGCAGGTGCGGGTCTTGTACTTTCTGCATTGTGTGCGGATGAGACGACTACGGTTCACGATGTCTTCCACATCGACCGCGGATATCCCAACTTTGTAGAAAACCTGCAGCGCCTCGGCGCCACAATTGAAAGAACTCAAGAAGAAGAGCTCTTTTAACGACGCCCCCAGCACACCGTTTTCCATTGTGTGCTGGGGATTTGTCATTGTTGGTGGGGTTGGACTACATTAATCCAAGTCGCCGCGAGGTAGCCGGGAGGTTACTTTTGAGCGAATTTGGTGCGGACTTGGTTCGATGATTTGACAGGGTTCATTGAGTTGAGTAAGTTTGTACGAGCCGCCAACGAGAGGTTAACGGAAAGTTAATTTTTTTGTGGTGTGTGGATGATGTTTGAGAACTCAATAGTGTGCCAATGTACTTTTTATTTTTTGTGTGCATGGTTGTGTGTTGATTGGTTTGTCTGCCAGCAGGCTTAGTGGTTTGTTGGTTGGTGTGTGCCGGTTGGGTATGTGGAACACGTGCCTTTTTGAATGCTGTTTGGTGTTTCGGCTGCATTGAGATGGATTGGTTGGCATGTGATTGTGTTCAACTTTTTTGGTTTCCTTATTTTTGACCCCGTCGGGTTGAGGGAACTTATTTTTTTCTTTGTAGTAATTTTTTGGACGCCAGCACAGGCTTTTGTGGTTTGTGGTGGTTTGTTCTTTTGTTGGGTTTCGGGCTTTTCACGGCCTGTTTCGGATTTTTGTTCTGAAATTTTTTTGTGGAGAGTTTGATCCTGGCTCAGGACGAACGCTGGCGGCGTGCTTAACACATGCAAGTCGAACGGAAAGGCCCTGCTTGCAGGGTACTCGAGTGGCGAACGGGTGAGTAACACGTGGGTGATCTGCCCTGCACTTCGGGATAAGCCTGGGAAACTGGGTCTAATACCGGATAGGAGCCATTTTTAGTGTGATGGTTGGAAAGTTTTTTCGGTGTAGGATGAGCTCGCGGCCTATCAGCTTGTTGGTGGGGTAATGGCCTACCAAGGCGGCGACGGGTAGCCGGCCTGAGAGGGTGGACGGCCACATTGGGACTGAGATACGGCCCAGACTCCTACGGGAGGCAGCAGTGGGGAATATTGCACAATGGGCGCAAGCCTGATGCAGCGACGCCGCGTGGGGGATGACGGCCTTCGGGTTGTAAACTCCTTTCGCTAGGGACGAAGCTTTTTGTGACGGTACCTAGATAAGAAGCACCGGCTAACTACGTGCCAGCAGCCGCGGTAATACGTAGGGTGCGAGCGTTGTCCGGAATTACTGGGCGTAAAGGGCTCGTAGGTGGTTTGTCGCGTCGTCTGTGAAATTCCGGGGCTTAACTCCGGGCGTGCAGGCGATACGGGCATAACTTGAGTACTGTAGGGGTAACTGGAATTCCTGGTGTAGCGGTGAAATGCGCAGATATCAGGAGGAACACCGATGGCGAAGGCAGGTTACTGGGCAGTTACTGACGCTGAGGAGCGAAAGCATGGGTAGCGAACAGGATTAGATACCCTGGTAGTCCATGCCGTAAACGGTGGGCGCTAGGTGTGAGGGTCTTTTCACGACTTTCGTGCCGTAGCTAACGCATTAAGCGCCCCGCCTGGGGAGTACGGCCGCAAGGCTAAAACTCAAAGGAATTGACGGGGGCCCGCACAAGCGGCGGAGCATGTGGATTAATTCGATGCAACGCGAAGAACCTTACCTGGGCTTGACATACACCGGACCGCTGCAGAGATGTAGTTTCCCTTTGTGGCTGGTGTACAGGTGGTGCATGGTTGTCGTCAGCTCGTGTCGTGAGATGTTGGGTTAAGTCCCGCAACGAGCGCAACCCTTGTCTTATGTTGCCAGCATTTGGTTGGGGACTCATGAGAGACTGCCGGGGTCAACTCGGAGGAAGGTGGGGATGACGTCAAATCATCATGCCCCTTATGTCCAGGGCTTCACACATGCTACAATGGTCGGTACAACGCGCAGCGACACTGTGAGGTGGAGCGAATCGCTGAAAGCCGGCCTTAGTTCGGATTGGGGTCTGCAACTCGACCCCATGAAGTCGGAGTCGCTAGTAATCGCAGATCAGCAATGCTGCGGTGAATACGTTCCCGGGCCTTGTACACACCGCCCGTCACGTCATGAAAGTTGGTAACACCCGAAGCCGGTGGCCCAAACTTGTTAGGGAGCCGTCGAAGGTGGGATCGGCGATTGGGACGAAGTCGTAACAAGGTACCCGTACCGGAAGGTGCGGGTGGATCACCTCCTTTCTAAGGAGCTTTTATTTTTCGGGTGCAGTTGCACCCTTGGTTGGTTGAGTATGCGAGTGTCATGCTGCCGGCCTTTTTATTATGAAAATTGTCCGGGTGAAACACACGCTCAAGAGACGAACTAAGTGTTTGAATGGCGCTTTGTGACACACGTTGTCTATGCACAGTTGAACAAGAAATAATGTTGTTTGTATGTTGGTGCATTGTTGGGTGTCTGGGGCATTATCCCCTTTTTTGTGCCTGACCATTATTCTTGTTGACACTTATTGTGTTGGTGGGGTGTGGTTGGGGTGTTGTGTGAGAACTGTATAGTGGACGCGAGCATTAAACACAGATGAATAGGCCGTGTGGTTTGTTTGTGTGTGTTTGTGTGATTTCTTTTTTCTTTAATCAATTTTTTGTCAAGTTCACTTGTGTGGCCATCTGCATTTTTGTTGTGTGGGTGGTTTGTGTGTTCGTTATTAAGGGCGCATGGTGGATGCCTTGGCATGCTGAGCCGATGAAGGACGTGAAAGGCTGCGTTAAGCCTCGGGGAGTTGTCAATTAAGCGTTGATCCGAGGATGTCCGAATGGGGAAACCTGGCCCTGGTTATGTGGGGTTACCCTTCAGTGAATTCATAGCTGTTGTGGGGGTTTACGCGGGGAAGTGAAACATCTCAGTACCCGTAGGAGGAGAAAATAATAATGATTCTGCTAGTAGTGGCGAACGAACGTGGATGAGGCTAAACCGTGTGCATGTGATACCTGGTAGGGGTTGTGTGTGCGGTGTTGTGGGCCCTAATTGGCGGTGACTACCATCATCGTGCTCGTGTGTTGTTGTTAGGTGAAGTGGTTTGGAATGGCCTGCCGGAGAAGGTGAGAGTCCTGTAGTTGAAGACAATGGCATGTGGGTTGTTGGGTTGCCCGAGTAGCAGCGGGCTCGTGGAATCTGCTGTGAATCTGCCGGGACCACCCGGTAAGCCTAAATACTCAGTGTGACCGATAGTGTATGAGTACCGTGAGGGAATGGTGAAAAGTACCCCGGGAGGGGAGTGAAATAGTTCCTGAAACCATGTGCTTACAATCCGTCAGAGCACCGTGTGTGTGTGATGGCGTGCCTTTTGAAGAATGAGCCTGCGAGTCAGCGGCATGTCGCGAGGTTAACCCGTGTGGGGTAGCCGTAGGGAAACCGAATCCTAATGGGGTGTTAAGTGGCATGTCCTGGACCCGAAGCGGGGTGATCTACCCATGGCCAGTGTGAAGCAGCTGTAAGAGGTTGTGGAGGCGCGAACCCACGTAGGTTGAAAACTGCGGGGATGAGCTGTGGGTAGGGGTGAAAGGCCAATCAAACTCCGTGATAGCTGGTTCTCCCCGAAATGCATTTAGGTGCAGCGTCGTATTATAGCTTGGTGGAGGTAGAGCGACTGGTTGGTTGAGCGGGACTACAATCTTAGCAATGTCAGCCAAACTCCGAATGCCACTAATTGTGTTGTACGGCAGTGAGACTGTGGGGGATAAGCTTCATAGTCGAGAGGGAAACAGCCCAGATCGCCGGTTAAGGCCCCTAAGGGTGTACTAAGTGGAAAAGGATGTGGGATCGCGAAGACAGCCAGGAGGTTGGCTTAGAAGCAGCCATCCTTGAAAGAGTGCGTAATAGCTCACTGGTCGAGTGGTTCTGCGCCGACAATGTAGTGGGGCTCAAGTACACCGCCGAAGCCGCGGCAAACTTTTTTGTTTGGGTAGGGGAGCGTCGTGCATGGGTTGAAGCGTTACCGTAAGGAGGCGTGGACTGTGTGCGAGTGAGAATGCAGGCATGAGTAACGAATTGATAGGTGAGAATCCTATCCGCCGGATGACTAAGGGTTCCTGGGTCAAGTTCGTCTTCCCAGGGTGAGTCGGGACCTAAGGCGAGGCCGACAGGCGTAGTCGATGGATAACCAGTTGATATTCTGGTACCCGTACATGCGCGCCCATGATAAAGCACTGATACTAACCACCGCGGATGCACTGTTGATACTCTTTGAGTGTTGGTGGTGTTGATGTCGTGGGGCCTGATGTGTGGTTCAAGTGATGGGGTGACGCAGTGAGGTAGCCACGCCACTTATTGGATTGGTGGTGTAAGCGTGTAGATCGTGTGGTAGGCAAATCCGCCACATGTGTGGTTGAGACGTGATGCGTAGACCCTTTAGGGTTGATGGTGGTGATCCTGTACTGTCGAGAAAAGCCTCTAGCGATGTGTGTGTATGGCCCGTACCCTAAACCGACACAGGTAGTCAGGTTGAAAATACTAAGGCGTTCGGGTGAACTGTGGTTAAGGAATTCGGCAAAATGCCCCCGTAACTTCGGGAGAAGGGGGGCCTCACGACGTGAAGGCCCAAGCGGCTGGAAGCGTTGTGGGGTCGCAGAGAATAGAGGGAAGCGACTGTTTATCAAAAACACAGGTCCATGCGAAGACGTTAAGTTGATGTATATGGACTGACGCCTGCCCGGTGCTGGAAGGTTAAGAGGACCGGTTAGTAGTCTTTGACTGCGAAGCTGAGAATTTAAGCCCCAGTAAACGGCGGTGGTAACTATAACCATCCTAAGGTAGCGAAATTCCTTGTCGGGTAAGTTCCGACCTGCACGAATGGCGTAACGACTTCTCTGCTGTCTCAACCACAGGCCCGGTGAAATTGCACTACGAGTAAAGATGCTCGTTACGCGCGGCAGGACGAAAAGACCCCGGGACCTTCACTATAGCTTGGTATTGGTGTTTGGTTCGGTTTGTGTAGGATAGGTGGGAGACTGTGAAGCTATCACGCTAGTGGTGGTGGAGTCGTTGTTGAAATACCACTCTGATCGGATTGAGCATCTAACCTTGGCCCATGATCTGGGTTGGGGACAGTGCCTGGTGGGTAGTTTAACTGGGGCGGTTGCCTCCCAAAATGTAACGGAGGCGCCCAAAGGTTCCCTCAGCCTGGTTGGCAATCAGGTGGTGAGTGTAAGTGCACAAGGGAGCTTGACTGTGAGACAGACATGTCGAGCAGGGACGAAAGTCGGGACTAGTGATCCGGCACCTACTTGTGGATGTGGTGTCGCTCAACGGATAAAAGGTACCCCGGGGATAACAGGCTGATCTTCCCCAAGAGTCCATATCGACGGGATGGTTTGGCACCTCGATGTCGGCTCGTCGCATCCTGGGGCTGGAGTAGGTCCCAAGGGTTGGGCTGTTCGCCCATTAAAGCGGCACGCGAGCTGGGTTCAGAACGTCGTGAGACAGTTCGGTCTCTATCCGCCGCGCGCGTTGAAACTTGAAGAAAGCTGTCCCTAGTACGAGAGGACCGGGACGGACGTACCTCTAGTGTGCCAGTTATCCCGCCAGGGGTATCGCTGGTTGGCTACGTACGGAAGGGATAACCGCTGAAAGCATCTAAGCGGGAAGCCTGTTTTAAGATGAGGTTTCGTTAAGGTCCCCTAAAGACGATAGGGTAGATAGGCCAGACCTGGAAGCACTGTAAGGTGTGAAGGCTACTGGTACTAATTGACCACAACAAACACCAACACACATTCGTGTATTGGCAAAAAGAGAATGAAGAAATGTAAATAGTCACTGTCGTGACCGCGTCCACTATGCAGTATCTGACACAACACCCGAAAGCACACCTAAGGGTTGGAATGCTTCGTATGTTTGTCGGTGGTCAATAGCTGCAGGGAAACGCCCGTGCCCCATTCCGAACCCGGAAGCTAAGCCTGCACACGCTGATGGTACTGCAACCGGGAGGTTGTGGGAGAGTAAGTCACCGCCGACACCAAACAACAAACACATAATTCAATAACCCAAAAGAAGGGAAGAGGACGGAACACCCACCGTCCTCTTCCCCTTTTTTACGTTTTGCGGAAGCCGTCGTTGCGCGACGACGCTTCGTCACACTCGTTCATTGCCCTTAGACGTCGTTATGCTGCACGTGCTTGCCTGGGGGAGTAGTAGGCAACGAACCCTCAACCTTTGCTTTTACCCCCGCTTTTGGTAGTGGTGCGACTCTGGGGAGCCCTGCAGGTTTAGGGTATCCTATTCGAACATAAACACCCCCACGTAAGGTACATGTCCACCAGTCGGGATACTATAAGGACACTCGTTAGAAAACACATACGAACTCTGTTCTTCTCTTCTGGAGTGCCTCGTCCATGACTGCCACACTTGCCCCGCCCGAACCAGATGCCCCCCTCGACTACCCAGACACCCTCCTCATAGGTGACCACCCCGCAAACGCACACGACACAGATGCCGACCAAGACGTTCCTGAAGCGTTCTACACCACCAACGCACCCGGCAACCACATCGGCAAAGCCGGCACCTACACACGCAAAACCTCCTGGTTCCTTTACCGCGCCATCCTCCCCCAACTAGACGACGACGTCGACCTGAGCCTGACCAGCCTGGCGAAAGACCTCGGCGTCTCCTACCATAAGCTTCTAGGCTTCCTGCGCGCCCACTTCCGCATGCGCCAACTACCCCTCGTCACCGAAGTCCAAGGCCACCACTGGATACTCGACCTAACCAAACTGCGCATCATCGACCGCGAACTCACCCGCCTAGACAACAACCCAGACCACCTCGAAGCCATCGACGCCGCACTCGCAGACTTCCTCACCCCCACCACACCCAACCAAACAGTCCCCACCGACGCAGACCTACGACGCTTCATCCGCACCTTCATCGACACCCACCTGCGCCCCGAAGACAAAGAACAACAACCCGAACCACGCCTGCGCATCAACTACAACCCGGATAACACCACCACACTATCTTTGACCTGCGATAGTGCTACCGCCACCATCATCGCCCGCCACATCGACGCCTACACCAACCAGACCACCACCACCGCAGCACAAGCACTCATCGACCTCATCTTGGAAGACACCCACACCAGCGTTGCCATCAACACGTTCACCACAAACGAGAAAGCCAACCTCGTCTTTCACCCCGGTGCCGGATGGATAAACCTCAACCACGCCCCCACGGACAACACCTTCATCCGCCGACTCAACGCCGACGAGGCAGACTCCTACACCCCCACCACCGACATCCGCGCCTACACCCAAGGCAGAGATGCTACCTGCCGCTGGCCCGGCTGCACCGTCCCCGCCACCCGTTGCCAACTCGACCACCGCATCGAATACCACCTTGGCGGGCCTACCAGCCCAGATAATTTAGTCAACCTCTGCCAACACCACCACAACATCAAAACCGACCGCAGAATCCACTACATCCTCGACCCGATTACCGGAACCATCGCCTGGCTCCACCGCGACGGCACCTACCAACTAGACCACCCCACCGGACCACTAGCCACACACCAAACACACTGGAACCACACCTGGGCCCAATACCTCACACACCAACAACAACGAACACAGAGAAAGGAGGGCTAGGAAGGAGGCCGGAGCCCGCAGTGTGAGACCCACGAGAACGGTGGTGCCGGGCTCTCGTATGCCGTTTTCCTCCTCAGGGATGATGTTGGCCGGAGGCCACGGTCGCTAGACTTAAATAGGTAATTTCCCATTTACAAGGAGAATTTGTCTCATGACTGATGCTGCGGCTCGCGCCGTTGACTTGTTTAAGCAATACGGAAGCGATGACACAGCTGTCGTCGCTCTTGATCATGTATCCATTGAATTCGGCAAGAACGAATTCACGGCGATCATCGGTCCTTCGGGTTCCGGTAAATCGACGCTGATGCACACCATGGCTGGTCTCGATTCAGCGACCTCCGGATCAGCTTTTATCGGTGATACCGATATGTCGGCGCTCAATGACAAAGACATTACGGCCCTGCGTCGTGATCGGCTGGGCTTTATTTTCCAGTCCTTTAACCTTGTGCCCACGCTGACTGCGGCGGAAAACATTACGCTGCCTACGGATATTGCGGGTAAGGGCGTCGATAAGCAGTGGTTTGAGGAGGTCACTAGCCGCCTTGGCCTAGCGCAGCGCCTGGAACACCGCCCAGCTGAATTGTCTGGTGGACAGCAGCAGCGCGTGGCCTGTGCTCGTGCATTGGTTTCTCGGCCGGAAATCATCTTCGGCGATGAGCCAACGGGCAACCTGGATTCGAATTCTTCGGCCGAGGTGCTCGACATTTTGCGAACCGCGGTGGATAAGGACAACCAAACAGTGGTCATCGTGACGCACGATGCCAAGGCCGCCTCATATGCGGACCGGGTGGTTTTCCTTGCTGACGGCAAGCTAGTGAATGAGTTGCACAATCCGACGATGGAGGCCATTCACCAGGTAATGGCGGAGATTGAGGGCTAAATGGCACGCGGAAACGCAATGCGCAGAGTGTCTCTGCGTAATATTGTGGCGCATAAATTGCGCCTTGGGCTGACGATTCTCGCGGTGGTTTTGGGCACCGCGTTTATCGCCGGCTCGTTCATGTTCACCAATTCGCTAAAGTCTACGTTTGACTCCGCCGTGGACAATCAGTTCCGCGGCGTGGATGCAGTGGTGAGCCAAAAGGACGACAATGGCGCGAAACTGGATGACAAACTGCGCCAGAAGTTGGCTGACGATAAGGATGTCAAGAACATCAATATCGCGGATTCGGAGACCGTTGTCGTGGCCGATGAGAACTCGGAGGCCTATCAAACCCAGGGCGGCACGGCCAGTGTTGTCCCGTTCTACCCGGAAGACAAGGTCGTTGGTGGCGCCGATGAGCTGAAGGAGGGCGAGGAGCCTAGCGGTAAGGACGAGGTCCTCATCAACTCTTCCGCGGCCGACAAGTACGACATTTCCGTGGGTCAGAAGCTGACTGTGGTTCACCCCGATGAGCAGGATACGGTTACCGTTTCTGGCATCTCGGAGCCCGCGGTAGACCAGGGCGAGAGCATCGTGCTGAGCATGGCTGAAAAGGATTACCTGGAGCGCTACGGTGAGCCGAGCCAGCTCAAGGTTTCTGCAGCCGATGGAGTGGATGCGAATGCCTTGGTGGACCACCTGAACGAGAAGTATGAAGTCAAGGCGGAGTCGGGTGAGCGCCTGGCTGAGGAGACCTCGGAGATGATGTCCTCTGCCTTGAAGTTCATCAATTACTTCCTCATCGCGTTTGGCCTGATTGCGCTGTTGGTGGGCACCTTCATCATTGCTAATACTTTCTCGATGATTGTCGCGCAGCGCACCAAGGAGTTTGCTCTCTTGCGTGCGCTGGGTGCTTCCCGTCGCCAGATCACAAACTCGGTCGTGGTGGAGTCCGCCATTGTTGGCGTTCTGGGTTCCATTGTTGGCGTGGTTGCCGGTATGGGTTTGGTCGCAATCATTAAGGCAGTCATGAGCGCGCAGGGGATGCCGCTCGATGGCGGCTTGGGCCTGAGCGTTTCGGCCATCGTAGTTCCAATCATTTTGGGCACTATCGTGACGGTTGTATCTGCGTGGGCGCCGGCACGGCGCGCGGGCCGCGTGCAGCCGGTTGAGGCCATGCGCACTACCGAATCTGCTTCTGGAAACTCCCTGAAGGTACGCACGATTTTCGGTGCCATTATCTTGCTGGTGGGCATTGTTGCGGCGTTGGCAGGCGTGCTTTCCGACGGCGAGACGAACGTCCGCGCCATCCTCGTCGGCGTTGGCGCGTTCGGCGTCATCGTGGGATTCTTCCTGGCCGGCCCTGCTTTGTCGCTGCCTTTGGTGCCGACGGTGGGCAAGGCAATCGGGGCACCGTTTGGCGCTATTGGTTCACTGGCGGCGACCAACTCGCGTCGCAATCCGCGCCGTACGGCAGCCACCGCATTTGCGCTGACCTTGGGCGTGGCGCTGGTGACCGCTATTGGCATGTTGGGCGCAACTATGAAGTCCTCCGTGGCCGATACCGTCGAGCAAAACATCACCTCTGATTACCTGCTTTCCGGCCCTAGCTCCGGTGAGTTCCCGACGCCGAAGGACACGGGTAAACGCGCGGCGGAGGCCGAGGGCGTCGATGAGGTGATTACCGTCGGTATGGCTCCGGTGGCCGTCGATGGTCAGGCATCGATGGATTATGGTCCAGAATTCCAACAAACGATGACTGCGGATGGAGATCCGTCGTCGATGATTGCGCTCGACATGGTCGAGGGCGATGCCAACTTGGAGAAGGGCTTCATTGCTACCGAAGACTTTGCCAAGGAACACGGCTGGAAGGTAGGAGAGACCTACAAGGTTACTTCTGCGGAAAAGGACAAGAAGGCCGAGGCCAAGCTGGTCGGTACCTTTAAGCCCACCGATGTGGTCCAGAATATGGTGCTCTCGCAAGACGTGGCTGAAAAGGTCGCTCCCGAGAAGTCCTTTACCGTCCAAATGGTGGGCGTCTTGGGCCAGGAAGGCTATGACAAAGAAGAGCTGCGCCACAACCTAGAGGACTCGGTCAAGGATTTGGTCGTGGTTCAGGTTAATTCTGGTGAGGAGTATGCGGGCCAAGCCGCCGGATTCATCGACCAGATGCTTTCCATCCTGTACGGCCTGCTTGCCCTTGCAGTGATTATTGCTGTGCTGGGTATTGTCAATACCTTGACCCTGGGTGTTATTGAGCGACGCCAGGAGATTGGCATGTTGCGTGCCGTGGGTACGCAGCGCCGCCAGATCCGCACGATGATCACTCTTGAGTCGGTGCAGATTGCGCTCTTCGGCGCGGTAATGGGCATCCTCATCGGCCTTGGCTTGGGCTGGTCCTTTATCAAGATCCTCGGTGATGAGGGATTGGATTCCGCGCAGATTCCGTGGGCGATGGTGCTCATTATGCTCGTAGGCTCGGCCATCGTCGGCATTATCGCGGCCGTCTGGCCGTCGAACCGCGCGGCAAAGACGCCGCCATTGGAGGCAATCGCGGACTAGCCTAATAAGCCTAAGGTCTCCCTTCTTGGTACAAAGAAGGGAGACCTTATTGTATTTACGCGGCCATCCAAGCCCTGACCGCCGATACCGCATCCTTGGTTTTCATATCCGGCAGGTAGGCATGCATGGTGGCCAATGCGATGGAAGGAAGTTTCAGTTCATCGTGGTAACAGAGGTACCACGGGTGCTCCTCGGGTTGGAATTTGCGCTTGCTGGCCGCTAGGGTGCGGAATCCATAGAGCGGTTCGACTTCCTCACCGATGCGGTTGAGGGCGATGTCGAGCCAGCTAGGCTCGTCTGGTTGTCCGGCAAGTGGGGCGCCGGAAAGGGAGATCCAGCCGAGGCCTTCGTCATGAGCGATGAGCATCGCTTCTGAGATGAGGAGCTCGATGACGCCTTTGAAGCCGTGCTCATTGCGGCGCATGACGTCGAGAACGTAGCCGACAATGGCACCATTTTCGTATACCGGCATCCAGCTGGTGACACCGTGTAGAGTGCCGTCGGCGGACTCAGCCAGCAGGAGCCGAGTGCCGTCCACCATCATTTCCTCAAGACCGCCGAGGGTAAAGCCCATTTCAGGGAGGGCTTTGTCAGAGACCCAGTCCTCGCTCAGCGCGGTGATGCGGGCGATGGAGGCGATATCCAGCTCCTTCCAGGTGGTCCACCGTGTCGTGATGCCTTCCTTTTCTGCTTTGTTTCGTGCGGTGCGCACGTTTTGGAATTTCTTCCCCTTGAACTCTACGGATTCGCAGTTGAGTACGGCTTCTTCTGCGACCTGGAGGCGTTTTAGCTCCGGGTGCGCGTCAGCGAATTGTGCATTGACGGAATACCACGCGACGGCCCAGCCTTGCTCGGCGGCGAATTGTTCAAATTCGGAGCTGATATCGAGGCCGACGGGGGCGCCCAGCGTGAGGGCAATGCCATTGGAAACCCGGTACGCCATGTAGGAATCACCGTGGAAGAAATACCGGTTGGATTTCCACAGGGTCATAAAAGATAGGTGATCGCCGGTACCGGCTTCGAGTAAGCGGCGCGCGGTGTCGCGGTCGGACTCTTGGGCTGGGTCAACAGGACGGGAAAATCCGAGGTAGAGCCGTATAGCTACGAGGAGCCAGAAAGCATTTCCTACCCACTCGTAGATGAACCAAGAAATCATGGTTGCTGGTGCGACGTGGTGGGGGAGGATGAGCGCGACGACGGCCGGTACGAAGCGCAGTGGGGTTTCTGCAAGGATCGCCGCGAGGTTCGCCGGGGGTACGGTGTTGTGCAACGAGGCGGTGAGGATCCACAGGCCCGCGCCGATGGCGGCGGCAAGTATGGCGAGGGTGACCGTCCGAGTGAAGAATGCGCGGTTTTCGTGGGTGTGAAACAGTGAGCGGTTAATTAGCAGCATGAACAGTGTCAGTAGCCAAGGCAAGAGGACGAGCACGAGGTTGGGCAGGAGATAACTCAGGCGGGCGTCATCCCAAAGCTGGTAGGTCAACAGGGTGATGGCAAGTACCTGGGTAATGACCGCCATCCACCACGCGAGCACGCGGCCGCGGGTAAGACCAAAGCACACCACTAGCTGGATGATGAACGGCATGATATTGGCTACCACGGCGCCGATGCCTTGGGCGCGGGCGAGATCGACTGCCGCGGTGCAACTGGCAGAAGTGACCGAATCCGCGCAGGACTGGGTGGCCTCCAAAGCGGATAGATGTGGGGTCCAAAGGAGCTGCGTGATTTGGGAGAACGGGCCTTCTGCCATTGGATCGAGGGCTACGAACGCAGGCCCGATGGCCACGCAGGCGACGCCAACGGCGAGGAGCACTCGGCGCTCCCTGATGGAAGGCGGTGCGGGTTCGGGCTTAAAGAGAAGTTGGCCCGCCGTAATGGAAAGTGCGGCGGCAACGATGCCGAGGACATCGGACATGGTGCCGGAATAGAGCACAAAGGTAGCGGTAAGCACGATAAGCGAGATGCGTAGCCGGCGGCGCCACAGGCGGGGTAGTAGGGCGGAAGCAAAGCCGGCGGCACCGGCGATGAAACCGATTGGGGTGAGGAAGGTATCGCTAAGGAGATCATTGCCCCACCGGTTCAGGCCTACGGTCTCGATTCCGCGGGCAAGGACGATGGATAGAGGCACAGTAATGAGCTGAGAGATAATTCCAATCGCCAACGTGCGCAGGGAGCCCAAGCGCCATTCTGCGGGAACGAGCCACAACAAGATAAGGACCGACAAGATGATAGCGCCGCCAGGGTGCGCGGTAGTCAGCGCCAACCAGTGAGAGGTGGGGAAGTCCACTAGGTGGAGCGCCCACATGATGACTAAGACGGCCAGGGAAACAGGAAACCTGGTCAGGATGGTTTTAAGAACGGACATCGTTGGCTCCAATTCCGTCGAAGGGATCCTTAATCGCGGTCATGCCACCGCGACGGGCGGCCCAAGCGAAAGATTCGCGCAGGGCTGGGCGCCACACCTGGAAGGAGTGGTCGCCGGGGCGGGTGCTGAAGTAGGTTTTCATGCCGGCGTTGCGGGCGGCGTCGGAAAGCGAGTACAGGGCGTTGACGGAAGCTGTGTCCTTATCGCCAGCGATGAAGATGGCCTGGGCGGAGTAGTGCTTGTGGGCGAGCAAGTGTGCGGGGTCCTGGTCATTGAAGGCTGACTCGTCGCCAGCGAAGAATTTCTTCACCGTGGCCGCGTGGTTGCCTATGGTGGGCTCGGCCTCGCCGGAGATGTCGATGATTGAGCCATAGGCTTCGGGGCGGTTGGTAGCGATCTGCAGAGAACAGGTGCCGCCGTAGCTTAGGCCGCCGACGGTTCAAGTGCGCTGATCCGGGTTGACCTTGAACTTCTGCTTGATAGCTTGCGGCACGTCTTGGCTGAGGTAGGTCATGACCTTGGCCTGGGTGCTATCGGCACAGATGGGATTGGCTGTTTCAGAGCCGGTGGCGTCCACGGCAACGACGATAGGGCTGCGCCCTCCATTCGCCGCCTGGAATTGGTCTGCGGTTTCGGCCGCTTCACCCGAACCGAACCATTGCTCTGGGCCACCTGGGTTGCCGTGCAGGAGGACGATGACAGGAAGGGTGTGGTCCGTCCAGTATGCAGGCGGGATATACGCCGTAGCTTGGCGAGCGGAGAAATGGGAGGTGGTGCCCGGAAGATCGACGTGGACGATCGCTGCACCGGAATTGGTGTGGGAAAACTCCTCGTAGCTCATTTCTTTTGCCACGGGGCGTGGGTCTAGGGAGGCAATATCTGGGTAGGTTTGGTACTCCATGTTGATGATGCCAACGGTGGCGAGGAGGGAGAAGACTCCGGCCGCAATCGTGACAGTTTTGGGCTTGCGGAGAAACGCCGCCACGGGGACGAAAGCTGCGAGGAAGATATACCACGGCACTTGCCAGTGCTGGAGAAAGTACCAAGCGATGACGCACAGCAGGGCCGCGATGACCAGTGGCCACACCTTGCGTTGGAGGAGAATGATGATGGCCGCAATCGCGAGGATGGCGTAAAAGATCACGCCATTGATGGGATCCGCCAAAGGCAGATTCAAAAGGAAACTCACGCGAAAAATATTAGGCTCGAGCGGACCAAAAGTAACTGCTAGTTGGCTGGGAGTTTGCCGCTTAAATCCCGTGATAAATGCGGGCCGCCCAGATGGTGCCGCGCCAGGCTAGAACGATGCCGAGGCCAATGGTCCAGAAGAGGTACTTACACAGTCGCCACCACTGCTTGCGTTTGGTCATCTCGCCCAGTTCCTTCGCCAATGTGAACCAGGTAGATAGGCCACCGGCGAGGCCGAGGGCGAGGAAGGGGTGGAGAAGGGGGACGTCGGCAAGCTGGGTGAAACCATAGGCCAGGCCAAGGGCTAGGGAACCCAAAATATTCGCCACGAAGGTGCAGTAGGGGGCGGGGATAAGCCGGGTAAAGCCATAGCGCAGGCTGCCGCCGATGAAGCCGCCGAGAAGGACGCAGAGAAGATTCATCGCAGCTTGTCACCTGCCAGGTAGCCGCCCACGCAGCCGATGATGGTGGCAAGGACATAGGCCAGGGCCACGGTGCGAATGGGCCTCGGAGGTCAGGAAAGCGAAGGTGGCGAAGCTGGTGAAACCGCCGAGCACGCCGGTGCCCCAAAAGGGGCCGGGGCGGAAGTAGCCCATGAGGGCACTGCCGAGGATATTGATGACGAGCAGCGGGAGCATGCCGCCGCCGAGCGCGGCGGAGAGGAGGTACCTGGCTGCCGCGCCGAGCGCAGCGCCAGCACCCACGACGAGGAACTGAGGCATGCGGCCTATGTTACTTCCAGTCCATCCCCTGGGACTTTACGAACGCGCGCACCTCATCCACTGGCTTATTGAGCTTGGGGTCAAAGGCTAGGTAGGCCTTGGTTTCGCGGGCCACGAGGCCGGAGAGCAGGAGCAGGCCAATGAGGTTCGGGATGGCGATGAGGCCATTAGCTAGGTCGGAGAAGGTCCAAGCGAGCTCGAGCTCCGAGACGGAGCCGACAAAGAGGAGGCAGGCGAAAAACATGCGGTAGGGGATAGAGGCCTTGCGGCCGCAGAGGGACTCCAGGGAACGCTCGCCGTAATACGCCCAGGCCATGATGGTGGAAAAGGCGAAGAAAATAATGGAGAGCGAAACGATGGTGCCGCCCCAGTCACCTGGGAGTACGCGAGAAAAGGCCTCGGCTGTCATGATTCCGGCCTCGTCGCGGCCCATATCCCAGGTACCGCCCACCACAATGACCAAGCCGGTGATGGTGACCACGATGATGGTGTCAATGAAGGTCTGCGTCATCGATACCAACCCCTGGCGCGCTGGGTGCGGGGTCTTGGCAGCCGCGGCGGCGATGGCGGCGGAGCCCATGCCGGACTCATTGGAGAAGATGCCGCGGGCAACACCGTATTGAATGGCCATCATGATGGTGGAGCCCACGAACCCGCCACCAGCGGCGGTGCCGGTAAAGGCATCGCTGAAGATCATGGCAAAGGCGGCGGGAATTTCTGCGGCATGCGAGAAGATTACATAGAGCCCGCCCAGGACGTAGACGATGATCATCAACGGGACGAAGGCGGCGGTAATGCGCCCGATGGCCTGGATTCCGCCAAGGAGTACGGAGCCCACCAAGACGAAGAGGATTGCACCGGTGGCCGCTGGGGCGATACCGAAGGTTGATTCCATATTGGTGGCCACAGCATTGGCTTGGGCGAGGTTGCCGATGCCAAAGGAGGCGCAAATTGCAAAGATGGCAAAGAATACTGCGAGTACCGATCCGAGTGGTCCGGGGATGCCACGCTTTAGGTATTGCTGCGGCCCGCCGGACATCTCGCCCTTGGAATCCGTGGTGCGAAAACGCACACCCAGGTAGGCCTCGGTGTACTTGGATGCCATGCCCACGAGGCCGGTAATCCAGATCCATACCAGTGCGCCAGGGCCGCCAATGGACAGTGCGGTGGCCACGCCCACGATATTTCCCACGCCTACGGTGGCGGCAAGGGCGGTGGTCAGCGCCTGATAATTGGAGATATCGCCTTCGGTGGAGTCGTCGCCGGAGTCGCTGGCGAAGACGTGGCGCAGTGCGCGGCCGAGTGCGCGAAACTGGAGTCCGCCCAAGCGGATGGTCAGCCACAGGCCGGTGCCGAGCAGGAGCGGGATGAGGATGAATGGCCCCACACCACGGTGCTGATGGCGGAGAGGATGGAATTAAGCGAGTCCATTCTGTAAATCTAGCGAACTATAGAAATGGAGTAAATTTGCCCATACCCCCAGCCGGGGGAATATTCGTCCTGCGCAACCACGGGAGAGCAGGCAAGCTGGAATGACATACCACCCCAACCCTTCAAGGAGCACGCCATGGCCCACGAGCGCGCCGGCACGCTGGCACAGCCCACGGATCTTATTGATATCGCAGAATTGGTCACCGCCTACTACACCCGCACCCCAGATGCGGAGGACCCGGATCAGCAGGTGTCCTTCGGTACTTCCGGCCACCGCGGCTCAGCGCTCGATTGCGCCTTTAATGAGGCTCATATCCTAGCGATTACCCAGGCCATTGTGGATTACCGCGCGGAACAAGGCGTTGCTGGGGCGATTTTCATCGGCCGCGATACGCATGCGCTGTCCGAGCCCGCCATGGTCTCCGCCCTTGAGGTGCTGCTGGCCAATGGGGTGGAGGTTCGCGTCGACGAGCACGGCCGCTACACGCCGACCCCAGCGGTCTCTCACGCCATCCTGACCCACCCTGGCACCGATGGCATCGTGATTACCCCGTCCCATAATCCTCCCCGCGATGGCGGCTTTAAGTACAACCCGTCTACCGGTGAACCGGCCGACGCGCAGGCCACGGATTGGATTGCAGGACGCGCGAACGAGTACCTGCGCGCTGGGCTGGAGGGTGTGAAGCGGACGTCTGTCGCGGGCGTGCTGGACGAGCGCTGCGTGAAGCATGACTACGTGCACAACTACGTGGCTGACCTTAAGAATGTGGTGGATATGCAGGCCATTAAGGATTCCGGCCTGCGCATCGGCGCCGATCCCATGGGTGGTGCCTCCGTGGACTATTGGCAGGCCATCGCGGACCACTACGAGCTCAACATGACCGTGGTGAATCCGGAGGTCGATTCCACTTTCCGCTTTATGACCTTGGATACGGACGGCAAGATCCGCATGGATTGCTCCTCGCCGGATGCTATGGCCTCGCTTATCGACGCCCGCTCTAAGTTCGACCTTGCCACCGGCAACGACGCCGACGCTGACCGCCATGGCATTGTCACTCCCGACGCCGGACTCATGAACCCCAATCACTACCTTGCCGTGGCTATCGAGTACCTCTTTAGTCACCGCCCGCAGTGGGGGAGTGCCGGTGTGGGCAAGACCCTAGTGTCCTCCTCCATGATCGATCGCGTGGTAAAAAGCCTGGACCGCGAGTTGGTGGAGGTTCCCGTCGGCTTTAAGTGGTTTGTGCCGGGGTTGGTCGAAGGCACCATTGGTTTCGGTGGCGAGGAGTCCGCCGGTGCGTCTTTCCTGCGCTTCGATGGCTCCGTGTGGTCCACCGATAAGGATGGCATCATTATGGATCTGCTCGCCGCGGAGATCACCGCCGTCACCGGCAAGACTCCGTCCCAGCGCTACGCAGAACTGGCGGAGAAATTTGGCGCCCCAGCCTATGCCCGCACCGACGCCCCCGCGAACCGCGAGCAGAAAGCCATACTGAAGAAGCTGTCTCCGGACAAGGTCACCGCTACTGAGCTGGCGGGCGAGGACATCGTGGCCAAGCTGACGGAGGCACCCGGCAACGGTGCGGCCATTGGCGGGTTGAAGGTGGCGACGGAAAATGCCTGGTTCGCCGCGCGTCCTTCCGGCACTGAAGATAAGTACAAAATCTATGCCGAATCTTTCTTGGGTGAGGAACATCTCAAGCAGGTGCAAGCAGAAGCACAGGCAGTTGTTTCCCATGTATTAGGGGTTTAACGCTACACTCAACCTCGTGAGTAGCAAGATTAATGGGAAGCTGGTGCTCGACGTCATCAGCTTCATCGCCCGCTTTTTTATGGCTTGGGTGTGGATTGACGCCGGTGTGCATAAGCTCGGCAAGACTCTAGACATGACCCAGGCCATCAAGGGCTATGACATCTTTACTCCCGATTGGGCTGGCTACCTCGCCATTGTCATTGGTCCGCTCGAAATCATTGGCGGCGTACTGCTGCTGCTCGGGCTATTCCTGCGCCAGTCCTCCATCGTGGCTACCTGCGTGTTGCTGCTCTTTATGGTGGGCATCGCACAGGCGTGGGCACGTGGATTGGATATTGACTGTGGCTGCTTTGGCTTTGACGCCCAAAATCCTGACCGAGGAATGGATTATGCGAAGACGCTGCTGCGTGACGCCGGATATCTATTCCTGACCCTATGGACCATCAAGCGCCCCTTCACCAAGTTTGCCCTTCACTCTTAAACGGTGGGCAAGGTAGGCTGAATTGGTCCGAAGATTTTTAAAGGCAAGGTTCAAATGAGCAAAGTAACTGACCCTAACGCCAAGGGTGGCAACGGTTTTATTTGGGGAGTCGGCGTACTCCTCGTCATCATTGCCGTTGTTATTGGCTACATCGTGTGGAATGGCAAGCAGTCATCCACGGATTCTGTCGATGCCCTTGAAGCCAAGGACGTGAATATGTCCATGGAGTACAACGACGGTGCTATCACCCTCAAGTCTGAGAGTGCTAAGAAGGGCACCCCTGAGGTGGATCTCTACGAAGACTTCGCCTGCCCGCACTGTGCTGAACTGGCCGAGGCTACCGACGGTGACATGCAGAAGGCTATCGAAGACGGCAAGCTGATCGTCCACGTGCGTACCCTCAACTTCTTGGATGGCAAGGATATTGAGAACCAGGAGGGCTACTCCACTAAGGCGGCAGCCGCTATGTCCGAGCTGGCCAAGTCTGGTGATATCAAGACCTACTGGAACCTGCGCGACTACATGCTGCAGAACCAGCAGAAGGTAGCTACTTCGTGGGACATCAAGGACATCGCTGACGCCGCCAAGGAGTTTGGCGCGGATGATGATGTTGTTGATTCCATGAAGGATGTGGACATCAAGCAGGGCAATAAGGTGGCGAAGACCAACTACGACAAGCTGGATAAGGAAACCGGCACCGTATCTTCGCCGCGCATCATCAAGGATGGCAAGGATGTTCCATCAGAAAAGGATCAAAAGGCCGGCAAGAACCTGGGTGACTGGGTAGAGATCGTCACTAAGTAGCAGGCGATTTGGAGAGTTAAATACCCTCCATGTATATTTAAGCGAGTTGCAGCCCACAGGGTTGCACCTCGTTTGAGGGGCTATGGCGCAGCTGGTAGCGCACCACACTGGCAGTGTGGGGGTCACGGGTTCGAATCCCGTTAGCTCCACAATATAAAGGAGAGGAACATTAGTTCCTCTCCTTTTTCTTTGTTGCGGTGGGCTAGAGCTCCGCTAGATCCTCATCGAGCATGCGCTGATCGATGGCGATGCCGACGGCCGCGCCGCTGCCCATGGCTTGCGAGACCTGGTCTGGGGAGCTGACCACATTGCCCGCCGCCCACAGGCGCGATACCGAGGTCTGGCCACGCTCTACGCTGATCCAGCCATCTGTTGATTCGCAGCCGGCATCCCGCAGCAGTGCGTCATTGGGCAGAAAATCGGGCCCAGTAAAGCAGGCTTCGTAGGTGTCTTCTCCAGTGGAGCTTTGCACTACAACGCCGGTCGACGATGCCTCCTCTGGCCGGACTTGTGTCACTTGTGCATCGTTTACCTCTACTCCCAATCCGGCGAGTTGGGTGCGATCGAGACCGGTGAGCTCAAGGCCGTTGGGGTAGAAGGTCAGCGTGTCCGTCCACGTGGACAGCAGCTTGCTAATCCGGATGGTAAAAGGCGGATTCGCGCCACCGATGAGCGCAACCTTCTTCCCGGTGACTTCGTAGCCATGGCAGTACGGGCAGTGAAAGACCCTGGTGCCCCACAAATTGCGGAGCCCGGGGACGGCAGGGAGCTTGTCCGTGAGCCCCGTCGCGATGAGAACGTGGCGGGACTCGAGAACCTCGCCGCTGGCAAGTTCTACCTGCCATGGCCCGTGCTCGGAATCCCGGGTGAGTTTCTCCACCGAGCCCTGGGTAATGGTTCCTCCGAATTTCTTGACCTCCGCGTGACCGCGCTGAAGCAATTCGGCGGGAGCCGCGCCATCGAGGCCAAGGATGCCGTGGGCATGTTCGCTGAAGCGATTGCGGGGAGCGCCGGAATCGATTAACTGAATATTTCGGTTAGCGCGGGCCAAGGTGATGGCCGCAGCGGTGCCGGCAAAGCCACCGCCAATGATGATGACGTCCGAGTACATTGCTCCTCCTTTATAGGAAGTGGGTAGCATGGTGCGCAGCCGAGTATATGCAGACAACATCGAAGGGGCTCGCGCGCAGAATGACTGATGAATCCACAGGGTTCTTTACACGCGAAGCGATCTATGGGGCCTCACCTGTACAGGCGGTAGGCAGGTTCTTTGTAAAGTACTTCAACTTTCGTGGCCGGGCGTCCATGAGTGAGTTTTGGTGGGTTTTCGGTTTCCTCGTGCTGATTTCTGTGGCCATCGGCATTATCGATCGGCACTTTGGCGTGGATATTGAGACTATTGCCGAGGCGGTACTTGTGATTCCAGTCGTTTCTTTGATGTGCCGGCGGCTGCACGATTCCGGGAGGACAGGGCTGCTATGCCTGATTGGGTTCATTCCCGTGTTCGGTGGAATCGCGTTGCTCTTTATGATGGCCCTGCCCACGCGCGAGCACGCGGCGCTTTAAAAATTTCCTTGCCTGATTAGGCTGGGCGGCATGCAGACTTTTTCAAAGCGAGTACGCGACACGGATCAAGCAGGTGCCGAGGCGGCTGGATTGCGGTGGCTCGGGGAGGCCACCGACGCGGTGGTCAACGTCGTGAGCGCCGACGGGCTAGAAATCGTTACCGAGCGCGTGGACGAGGTCATGCCTACGCCGGAGGCGGCCCGCAAGTTTGGTGCAGAGCTGGCGCGCATGCACCGTGCGGGAGCTGAAGGCTTTGGCACGCCTCCTACCGAGTGGGAAGGCAAGAACTTCATTGGCAGCATCGAGCAAGACTGCATCCCGACGGATAATTGGGGCGAGTTCTATGTTGAACAGCGAGTGCTGCCCTTCGCGGAACTGGCAGGGATTAGTGCGGCGCAGTTGGACTTGGTAAGGCGTGCTTGCGATGCCATCGCCGCGCGCAGTTGGGATGTGGCACCGGCGCGCATCCACGGCGATCTATGGGCGGGCAACCTGCTTTTTGGAGCGGATGGCGGCATCATGATTGACCCCGCCGCCCATGGTGGACACCCGCATACGGATTTGGGGATGTTGGCACTTTTCGGGGCACCGTACCTAGAGGAGATTTTCCGGGGCTATGGTGCGCCGAAGGACATCGAAAAGTGGATTCCCATGCACCAGCTGCACCCGCTGGCGGTGCATGCGCTGACGCACGGCGCCAGCTATAACCGGCCGCTGGAGCGCGCGGCGGCCGCGACCTTGGAGGCGCTGGCCTAAAGGTTCGGTCCCTGCGGCATGATGCGCTTGTGGGCGCCGCGGTGCCATAAAGTTTCGATGCGTTCGCGGGCGGCGTCGGGAACCGCCTTGCCCTCCAAGTAGTCATCGATGTGGGCATAGGTGACACCGAGGGCCTCTTCGTCCGGCAGCTGAGGCTTATCGTCCTCCAAGTCCGCGGTGGGGACCTTCTCCCAGGTAGAGCGCGGGGCACCGAGGTGCTCTAGGAGGGCGGCGCCTTGGCGCTTATTGAGGCCAGCCAGGGGGAGGAGATCCGCCGCGCCATCGCCCCACTTAGTAAAGAAAGCGGTGACATTTTCCGCCGCATGGTCGGTACCGATGACTAGCGCGCCGACCTCACCGGCGATGGCGTACTGGGCGGTCATGCGCAGGCGGGCTTTGGTATTGCCGCGGTTGAAATCGGTGACGTCGGCAAGCTGCAGCGCATCCGCCACCTGTTCGTCGAGGGCCAGGGTGGCCGGCTTGATATCGACGGTGGCGCGGTGATCGGGCTGGATGAAATCCAGAGCAATCTGGGCATCGTCCTCATCGGCCTGCACGCCGTGGGGCAGGCGCACGGCCCAAAACTCCGCGCCGTCGACGCGCTCCACCGCCAGCTGCGCAAGCTTTCCCGCCAAGGTGGAATCTTGGCCGCCGGAGATACCCAGCACGTAGCCTTTAGCGCCAGTGGTGCGCAGGTAATCAACCAAGAAATCCACCCGGCGCTGCACTTCGGCTTCTGGATCGATAAAGGGACGCACACCCAGGGCTTTTATGATGGTTTGCTGCAGTTTTTCGGCATCATTCGACATGACGTTCATGGTAGCTGCCTGACACAATATTGTGCTGTGAATAAGGAAGTTTATGTCAAGGTAGTAGCTGGCATAGCGGCCCTGGGCGGGCTGCTATTTGGATACGACACCGGAGTGATGTCCGGTGCCTTGCTTTTTATTAGCCCCGCATTCGACATGAGCGCGCACCAAGAGGGTTGGGTGACCTCGATGCTGCTCGTGGGTGCTGCAGTAGGTGCGCTGACGGCCGGTCGCATCGCCGATAGGTATGGGCGTCGCTTCACGCTGATTGCGGGAGGCGTTATTTTCGTGCTGGGTTCCATCTGGTGTGCGCTTTCCGGCTCGGTGGGGATGCTGGCCACCGCGCGCACCTTTTTGGGCTTTGCCGTGGGTGCAGTGTCCATCGTGTCTCCCATGTATATCGCGGAGATCGTGCCCGCCAAGGTGCGCGGGCGCATGGTCTCGCTCAATACCCTCGCGATTGTGGTGGGTCAGTTGATGGCCTACCTGGTCAACTCCGCGTTGGCCTCTACCGGTAGCTGGGAGTGGATGCTGGGCCTGGCCGCCGTGCCGGGCCTGGCGCTGGCGCTCGGAATGGCGTTCCTGCCAGAGACGCCGGTATGGCTGGCAACCAACGGGCGCATGTCCCGCGCCCAAGAGATTGCCGGGCGCGCCGGGATGGATATCTCGGAGCTGACCTCGCAGGAGACCGCGCGAAAATCCAGCGGATCCGAATGGAAGGCGCTGAAGGCCAATCGCTGGATGCAAATTACGGTGTTGCTTGCCATGTTGATGGGGCTGACGCAGCAGATTACCGGCGTCAACGCCATCGTGTACTTCGCGCCGACCATGATGAACCAGGTGGGGATATCCACGGCCAACTCGGTTTATACCTCCATCGTTATCGGCACGGTATCCGTGCTGGCCTGTTGGGTGGGGCTGAAGGTCGTGAACCGCATTGGGCGAAAGCGATTGTTGCTGATCGGCCTGACCGGCAACGTGATCTCGCTGTTTATCCTCTCCTTTGCCTATTCCCACGCGCAGGACTCCACCGCCATGGCGATGGTCTCGTTGGTCTTTATGGCGCTGTTTATCGCCTTCCAACAGGCGGCAGTGTCACCCACCACCTGGCTGCTCATTTCCGAGCTGGTGCCGCTGCAGGTGCGCGGCCTAGGCATGGGCATTGCGGGGCTCTCGCTATGGGCCACCAACTGGGCCGTGGCGCAGTACTTCCTGCCGCTAGTGGAGTGGCTGACCGGCCCGGTGGCGTTTATCATCTTCGGAGTCTTCGGCCTCATCGCCATCGGCTATACCAAGGTTTTGGTTCCAGAGACTATGGGACGTAGCCTGGATGAGGTAGGCGAGGAGATGAAGTCGCGCTACGGGCGCGAGTCCGCACCCGTGAAGCCTTAGTGTTTTGGTATTGACGGCCGTGTGAGGTAACATTTTTCCTCGTGTCATGGCTGGGGATTCCCAGTCCGTGCTTTACTTATTCAACCGCATGTAGATTGCGCATAACGAAAGGAGCGCCCGATGAAGGTGCCGTAAGTCCCTTCGGTCGCTGAAGAAGAAGCCGGGCGCCCAGGTTATTCGCCGCCACGGTAAGGTCTTCGTGATCAACAAGAAGGATCCCCGTTTCAAGGCTCGTCAGGGCTAATTGAGACGCGATTCCATCCGCTCCCTCCGGACTCCCGGAGTGGGGCGGATTTTTTCATGCGTGAGTTCGGGCACAAAGGATACATTCTCTTCAGCTCCGGTGAACATAAAGGCAAATATATGAATATAGTTATTTTGTCTATTTATGTCGTGAGAAAGAAGAATAATGTCCCAGCGAATCATTGCCGCGCTCACCGCCGCAGCCCTCGGATTGTCTGCCCCAGTGGCGCATGCCGCAGAGCCACAGTGGGAATCCTCTGCGCCGGAGTCCCTTGGTATCAATGACCCGGCCTGTGTGCCTTCAGGGGACATCACTGAGCCCGTTGTGCTGCTGCATGGAACCTCGAATAATGCTTCCGTGTGGGGAAATTTGGTCCACCTCTTGCAAGATCAGGGGGCGTGCGTGTGGGCCTTTGACTACGGCGCCGATGATGTCACCTTGCAGAATATGATTCCAAGCGTCAAAGCCATCGCGGACTTGGATGATTCGGCCGCGGAAATTGCGGATCAGGTGGACTATGTCCGCGAGGTCACTGGCTCGGACAAGGTGAACTTGGTGGGCCATTCCCAGGGCGGTATGCACATCAAGACGTATACACAGATGCATGATGGGGCGGGTCATGTGTCCCATGCGGTGGCGCTAGGTGGCAACTTCCACGGCACCACGCTTAACGGGCAGGGGGAGACACTATCTAAAATCATTACCTTCGCACCGCACCTCGCCGCCTTCCTGGCTAGTACGGCCGGCATCCAGCAAGTAGTGGGGTCGGAGTTTATTAAACGGCTCAATGCGCTGCCAGATACCGCGCCAGGCGTGCTTTATACCTCCATTTACTCGCCGGGGGATACGACGGTGACTCCGAATAGTTCTTCGCAGCTGGCGCTTGTCGACGGCGCCGATGTGGTCAACCTCGACCTAGGCGAGGTCTGCGGCGTGGCTCCTCGGCACGACAAGCTGCCGACCAACCAGACGGTGTTGAGTCAGGTCATTTTTGGCCTGAAGCGCGCCCCGGGGGAGCGGCCGGACCCGTCGACCTGCGTCTCTGAGGGGGCGCCGGCAAGCGGGGCCTAGAGTGGGCCGCCGGCCCCTTAAATGTGAACTTTGACACACAAAATGGTGAACGCCAGGTAAACCTGCAGGAATCCCATTGGTGTAGTTTCATGGCTGTCCGTAGGTGTGGTCAACATGTGGGGTCCAGGGGTGTGCCATCCTGGGAATACCATGACTGTAACTACTACATATTGTGTTAGTTGCGGGTATTTCCCCCAAAGTATAGTGTCGTTGATGTTGCTCAGAGCGGCGCAGGAAGCGCCCGTTTAGGCGGGAAAACGCTCCCCGCTCTGACGAATTTTTCAATGCAGGAGCTTTAAGGATCTATATGTCTATCACCGTTTACACCAAGCCAGCATGCGTCCAGTGCAATGCCACCAAGAAGGCCCTCGACCGCGCCGGTCTCGATTACAACTTGGTCGATATTTCTGTTGATGATGAAGCCCGTGACTACGTCATGGCACTGGGCTACGTTCAGGCCCCGGTAGTTGAGGCTAATGGCGAGCACTGGTCCGGTTTCCGCCCTGACCGTATCAAGGGCTTGGCTTCCGTAGCGGCATCCGCCTAAGAGGTAGGGGAGGCCAGTAGCCATGTTGGTCGTGTATTTTTCCTCCGCGACGGAAAATACGCACCGGTTCGTGCAGAAACTGGGCTTTCCCAGCGCGCGCATTCCGCTGCGCCGCACGGAGGAGCTCCTCAAGGTCAACGAACCTTATGTCTTGGTGTGCCCCACCTATGGCGGGGGCGCTTCCATCAGCCACCAAAACTCCCGGCCCGTGCCAAAGCAGGTTATTAAGTTCCTCAAAGATGAGCACAACCGCAGCCTCATTCGCGCGGTAATCGCGGGTGGCAATAGCAATTTTGGTGCCGACTTTGGCAAGGCTGGTGACGTCATCAGCGCCAAATGTAAAGTGCCCTATGTGTATCGTTTCGAGTTGCTGGGAAACGAAGACGATATAAAAATTTGTCGTGAAGGCTTATTGGCTAACGCCGCCGAGCTTGGGCTCGAGGCTGCGGCCTAGCGCCTACCACGACTTAAATAAAGATCCTGATTTTTAAGAAAGGCCTTGTCAGCTGTGAGTACGCAATTGGGGAAGACCGTCGCCGAGCCAGTAAAGCCAGAAGAGCAATTGGATTACCACGCTCTGAACGCGATGCTGAATCTCTACGATGCTAATGGCAAGATTCAGTTTGAAAAGGACCGCGAGGCCGCTAACCAATTCTTCCTGCAGCACGTTAATCAAAACACGGTCTACTTCCATGATCTGGAAGAAAAGATCGATTACCTGATTAATAACAAGTACTACGACCCGCAGGTCATTGAGCAGTATGATTTCTCCTTTATTAAGGAGCTGTTCAAGCGCGCTTATTCCTATAAGTTCCGCTTCAAGTCCTTCCTGGGTGCGTATAAGTACTACACCAGCTACACGCTGAAGACCTTTGATGGCCGCCGCTACCTCGAGCGCTTTGAGGACCGCGTGTCCATGACGGCCCTGTTCTTGGCGGACGGCGACGCAGGCTTGGCCGAGCACCTCGTAGACGAGATCATGACCGGCCGCTTCCAGCCGGCTACCCCGACCTTCCTCAACGCCGGCAAGGCCCAGCGCGGCGAGCTCGTCTCCTGCTTCCTGCTGCGCATCGAGGACAACATGGAGTCCATCGGCCGCTCCATCAACTCCGCGCTGCAGCTTTCCAAGCGCGGCGGCGGCGTGGCCCTCCTGCTGTCTAATATCCGCGAGTCCGGTGCACCAATTAAGCACATTGAGAACCAGTCTTCCGGCGTCATCCCCGTGATGAAGCTGCTGGAGGATTCCTTCTCCTACGCCAATCAGCTCGGTGCCCGCCAGGGTGCCGGCGCGGTCTACCTCAACGCGCACCACCCGGACATCATGAACTTCCTGGATACCAAGCGCGAGAACGCGGATGAAAAGATCCGCATTAAGACCCTCTCGCTGGGCATCGTCGTGCCGGATATCACCTTTGAGCTGGCTAAGCGCAATGATGATATGTACCTCTTCTCGCCGTATGACGTCGAGCGCGTCTATGGCAAGGCCTTCGGTGACATCTCCGTCACCGAGCACTACGAAGAGATGGTGGAAGACCCACGCATCCGCAAGAAGAAGATCAACGCCCGCCACTTCTTCCAGACCGTGGCCGAGCTGCAGTTCGAGTCCGGTTACCCGTACATCATGTTCGAGGACACCGTAAACCGCGCGAACCCGGTGAAGACCTCGTGGATCAACATGTCCAACCTGTGCTCGGAAATCCTGCAGGTCAACTCCGCATCCGAATTCAACGCGGACCTGACCTACGAGGAGCTGGGCAGCGATATTTCCTGCAACTTGGGTTCCCTGAATATCGCAATGACCATGGATTCGCCGGACTTCGCCAATACGGTGGAAACCGCCATTCGTGGCCTGACCGCCGTGGCGGATAAGACCTCCATCGATTCCGTGCCGTCCGTGCGCCGTGGTAATGACGAGTCCCACGCCATTGGCCTGGGCCAGATGAATCTGCACGGTTACTTGGGCCGCGAGCATATCGAGTACGGCTCGGAAGAGGGCCTGGACTTCACCAACGCCTACTTTGCGGCCGTGCTGTATGCGGCGCTGCGCGCCTCCAATAAGATCGCCCGCGAGCGCGGCGAGTACTTCACGGAGTTCCCGCAGTCCGAGTATGCCTCCGGCGAATTCTTTGACCGCTACGATCCGGAAGAGTTCAAGCCGAAGACCAAGAAGGTGCAGGAGCTTTTCGACGCCTCTTCGATCCACACCCCGTCCGCCCAGGACTGGGAGGATTTGAAGCAGGACGTGGCCAAGTACGGCCTATACAACCGCAACCTGCAGGCGGTGCCGCCGACGGGCTCGATTTCCTATATCAATAACTCCACCTCGTCCATCCACCCGATTGCCTCCAAGATTGAGATCCGCAAGGAAGGCAAGATCGGCCGCGTCTACTACCCGGCGCCGCACATGGATAATGACAACCTGGAGTACTTCAAGGACTCCTATGAAATCGGCTACGAGAAAATCGTCGATACTTATGCCGTAGCCACCAAGTATGTGGACCAGGGCCTATCGCTCACGCTCTTCTTCAAGGACACCGCGACCACTCGTGAGGTCAACCGCGCGCAGATTTATGCGTGGCGCAAGGGCATTAAGACCTTGTACTACATCCGCCTGCGCCAGATGGCGCTGGAAGGTACCGAGGTCGAGGGCTGCGTATCCTGCATGCTCTAAACCGGTGGTAGGGTGCCTCGATGCACGTCGCGGGGAAGGACGTGCATCGAGGCGTTTAGCCGTTTTCGGCCCTAGTGCGGTCGAGAATGGTGCGGGAGGTTTCTTCGGCGGCGTCGGCAAGCCCGGCATCAATGGCGCGGGCCAGTTCCATGTGCAGCTGTGTGGTGCCGCTGATGGGGTCGCGTTTGCGGGAGCCGAAGACGGACTTGCCCTTGAGCATCGCCACTAGGGAGGGGGCGAGCGCGGCGAGCATTTCATTGCCGGAGGCCCGCAGGATGAGGGTGTGGAAGCGCAGATCGGTTTCCAATTCTTCGCCTACGCGCGGAGACGGGGTGGATTCCAGCTCGGCCAATCGCGCGGCGAGGCGCAGCAATTCCGCCCGCTGCTGGGCGGTGGCGTTGCCGGCAGCCAGACGCGCGGCCACCGGTTCGATGCCAAGCCTTAGCTCGTTGAGCCGGGCCACTTGCTGCCCGCACGTTTTATCGTTGTCTAAGCGCCAGGCAATGATCGCTGGGTCATATACCGCCCACTTCTCCATCGGTAGCACCGTGAGGCCCACGCGGCGCCCAGAGCTCACCATGCCGAGATGCTCCAAGGCACGCATGGCCTCGCGGGCCACGGTGCGGGAGATGCCAAAGCGCTTTTCGACGTCCCCCAGCCGGAACCGCTCGCCCTCCGCGAGGTCTCCGCGTACTATATCCGCGCCGAGTTGATCCACCACGGAACCGAGTAGGGGAGGGGTAGCGCTCATGGTGGGGGAATCCTCTCTGTGCAGGCACTCGGAATAGCTGGGATCAGTATAGGCATGAGGCATCCACCACAATGATTTAGAGGGCGGGCGAATTGGGTATGCTGGGGAGCTAAAAGTGTCCGTTTTGAGTATTGGAGTGACGCCGCGTGTCGCACGAGTATGATGACTACGTTTCTAGTCATGAAAAGCCAGTTAAGGCCATTAACTGGAATAGCATCCCGGATGAAACTGAACCTCGAGGTATGGGATCGCCTCACCGGTAATTTCTGGCTGCCGGAAAAAGTCCCCGTCTCCAATGACCTGCCTAGCTGGAAGACGCTGACGGAGAAGGAAAAGGAAACCACCATGCGGGTCTTTACCGGCCTGACGCTGCTGGATACCATCCAGGGCACCGTGGGTGCGATTTCCCTCCTTCCGGATTCCCAGACTCTGCATGAGGAAGCGGTCTACACCAATATCGCCTTCATGGAGTCCGTGCACGCCAAGTCCTATTCCAATATCTTTATGACCCTGGCGTCCACGCCGATGATCAACGATGCCTTCCGCTGGTCCGAAGAAAACGAGAACCTGCAGAAGAAGGCCAAGATCATCTTGTCCTACTACAAGGGCGATGATCCGCTGAAGAAGAAGGTGGCGTCCACGCTGCTGGAGTCCTTCCTGTTCTACTCCGGCTTCTACCTGCCGATGTACTTCTCCTCCCGTGCGAAGCTCACCAACACCGCCGATATCATCCGCCTGATCATCCGCGATGAGGCTGTGCATGGTTACTACATTGGTTATAAGTTCCAGCAGGCGTATAAGCAGCTGGATGAAGAGCACCAGGCAGAGCTGAAGGAATACACCTTCGACTTGGTCTATGACCTCTATGACAATGAGATCGACTACACCGAGGATCTCTACGATGACCTGGGCTGAACCGAGGACGTTAAGCGCTTCCTGCGGTACAACGCCAATAAGGCACTGAATAACTTGGGCTTTGAGGGGCTCTTCCCAGCCGATGAGACCCGCGTTTCCCCGGCTATCTTGTCCTCGTTGTCGCCAAATGCCGATGAGAACCATGACTTCTTCTCTGGTTCGGGTTCGTCCTATGTCATCGGCAAGGCTGAGGACACCACGGATGATGACTGGGACTTCTAAGCATTCCCGCTGATCAGCGTGGTCTTGCAGCACACCTTCTGCTCGAACTCAACCGAAAGGTTGATAACGAGCGGGGGTGTGTTTTTGCGTTTTGGGGCCGCACAATTCGGCGCGGCTGTGACATATAGCACGGTGTATTTCTGGCGAAAACCGTAGGTGGAAATAGTGGCCGCGCCACGTGCAGGGGCAATGTGGCAGATGTGGTCAATGGTGAGGCGTGTCTTCGCATCCGAGTATTGGGGGAAGCTGGAAAGAACAGGGGAAAATGGCCTAATATAAGGCGAGTAAACCTAGGTGTAGGTGGAGTCTGTCCACAGACACTTTGTTATTCAGGAGGATTTTATGACCGCTGTGGCGCCACGGGTCGACGATTACGTCGCCCCCACACGTCCAGAGCCAACCGGTAACGCGAAGACCGGTTCAAAGGCTTGGGTATTTCTAACCACCACCGACCACAAGCAGCTGGGCATCATGTACTTGATCATGTCCTTCAGCTTCTTCTTCCTCGGTGGCTTTATGGCACTGTTGATCCGCGCGGAGCTGTTCACCCCGGGTCTCCAGTTCTTGTCCAATGAGCAGTTCAACCAGCTGTTCACCATGCACGGCACCGTGATGCTGCTGCTGTTTGCGACCCCAGTCGTGTGGGGCTTTGGTAACTACATCCTGCCGCTGCAGATTGGTGCGCCGGACGTGGCCTTCCCTCGTCTAAACGCCTTCGGCTTCTGGGTTACCCTGCTGGGCGGCACCGTGATGCTGCTGGGCTTCGTAACCCCAGGTGGTGCGGCTGACTTCGGCTGGGCCATGTACATGCCGCTGGCTGATGGTGTCCACACCCCGGGCATCGGCGCGGATATGTGGATCGTCGGCGTGGGCGCTACCGGTGTCGGTACCATTGCCTCCGCTGTCAACATGATTACGACCATCCTGACCCTGCGCGCACCGGGCATGACCATGTTCCGTCTGCCGGTCTTCAGCTGGGCTGTGTTTACCGCGTCCGCCATCGTGCTGATGATCTTCCCGCTGCTGACCGCTGCAGCACTGGGCGTTCTGTATGACCGCAAGCTGGGCGGCCACATCTACGATTCCGCTAATGGCGGCGCCATCCTGTGGCAGCACCTGTTCTGGTTCTTCGGCCACCCTGAGGTCTACGTCTTGGCACTGCCATTCTTCGGCGTTATCTCTGAGGTCGTTCCGGTCTTCTCCCGCAAGCCGGTCTTCGGCTACATCGGCCTAGTCTTCGCACTGCTGGCCATCGGCTCCCTGTCCATGGCTGTGTGGGCACACCACATGTTCGTCACCGGCGCTATCCTGCTGCCGTTCTTCTCCTTCATGACGTTCCTGATTGCGGTTCCAACCGGTGTTAAGTTCTTCAACTGGGTGGGCACCATGTGGAAGGGTCACATCACCTGGGATACCCCGATGATCTTCGCCATGGGCTTCATGGCTACCTTCCTCTTCGGCGGCATGACCGGCGTTATGCTGGCATCCCCGGCACTGGACTTCCAGCTGGCTGAGTCCTACTTCTTGATTGCGCACTTCCACTACACCCTGTTCGGTACGGTTGTGTTCTCCGCCTTCGCCGGCCTGTACTTCTGGTTCCCGAAGATGACCGGCCGCATGCTGGATGAGCGTCTGGGAAAGATTCACTTCTGGTTGACCTTCATCGGCTTCCACGGCACCTTCTTGGTTCAGCACTGGGTCGGCAACATGGGTATGCCGCGTCGTTACGCTGACTACCTGGAGTCCGATGGCTTCACGGTCTTCAACCAGATTTCCACCATCTTCTCCTTCGTCCTTGGCGCTTCCGTTATCCCGCTGGTGTGGAACGTATTCAAGTCCTGGCGCTATGGCGAGATTGTCACCGTGGATGACCCATGGGGCTACGGCAACTCCCTCGAGTGGGCAACCTCCTGCCCGCCGCCGCGCCACAACTTCGTGTCGCTGCCGCGTATCCGCTCCGAGCGTCCGGCCTTCGAGCTGCACTACCCGCACATGGTTCAGCGCATGCGCGAAGAAGCACACGTGGGTAGCCACTAAAGCGATATAACTCGCTAAAGCACTCCTGACTTAAGCCGCCTCCCAGCCCACCAAGGGCCGTGGGAGGCGGCTTTGGCGTATCTTATTTGCCCCACGTGCGATAATGGGCGGCGTGAGTCCCCAAACTGATACCTATGCCGTCATTACCACCACTGGGCCGGACAAGCCTGGGGTCTCGGCGGCCTTCTTCCGCGTGTTGGCGTCTTATAGCGCCGCGCTTATCGACGTCGAACAGGCCATCTTCTCCGGCCGCATCACCCTCGCCGCCCATACCCGCATTCCCCGTACGCGCGCCGAGCAGATTGAACAAGGTTTGCGCAATACCTTGAGCATCTACGGGCAGCAGGTATCCGTGGACGTGCGGGAGGAGGAATCTAGCGCGCGAGCTCGCTCCACGCATGCGGTGGTCCTCATGGGAACGGAAGTAACCGCCCACCACGTAGAGGAGGTCGCCCGCGTATTGGCCAATTTCGATGCCAATATCGATCGCATCCGCGGGCTTTCCACCTCCCCGCTGACCGGGCTGGAGCTGTTCTTGTCCCTCGATGGTTCCGCGGCACCTGTGCGCCAGGCGCTGGCAGAGCTGGCACAGCAGATTGGCATCGACATTGCCATTGAACCTGCGGGTCTGGGCCGACGCTCCAAACGCCTCGTCTGCTTCGACTGCGATAGCACCCTCATCCAAGGCGAGGTCATCGAGATGCTAGCCGCGCACGCCGGCAAAGAGGAAGAAGTTGCCGCCATCACGGCCCGGGCTATGCGCGGCGAGTTGGATTTTGAGGAGTCCCTACGCGAGCGCGTGGCCGTTCTGGCCGGCCTGGATGCTTCCATCATTGATGAGGTGGCCCGCGAGATTCAGCTGACCCCCGGTGCCCGCGAGACCATTGCCACGCTCAACCACATCGGTTATCGCACCGCTGTGGTCTCCGGTGGGTTCATCCAAGTTCTGGAGGACCTAGCCGCAGAAATGCACTTAGATTACGTCCGCGCCAATACCTTGGAGATCGCCGATGGCAAGCTCACCGGCCGCGTCACCGGCAAGGTGGTTGACCGCAAGGCCAAGGAGGAATTCCTGCGGGAGTTCGCCGCGGATTCCGGCGTGAGCATGCGCCAGACGGTCGCCGTGGGCGACGGCGCCAATGACATCGATATGATTACCGCCGCGGGGCTGGGCATCGCCTTTAACGCTAAGCCGGCGCTGCAAGAAGTGGCGGATACCTCGGTAAATCACCGGCGGCTGGATGAGGTACTACAGATCTTGGGAATTCCGGCCGAGGAGGTTGTTCGTGGATAAGTTTGAAGTAGCCCACCAGCGCTTGGTAGAAGCCTGTGATTCGCGTTCGTGGCGCGATGACCCAGAAAACCCCGACGAGCCCGCCACCATCCAAGCGATGCAGATTGCGCTTAACCTGCCAAAGCAGGAGCCGCCGGCGCGCACGGAAGTGCTAGAGGCGGCCGCCAGCGCCGTTGTGGCCGTGTGCTTGGACGAGCGCGCGGGGGAGGACGGGGCCTTCGCCCACGCCCTGGGACAGTGGTATGGCCACCGCATCCGCAAGATCGCCCGTCGGGCGCGCAATAAGGCCTGGCGCGATGTGCAGAGCCTGCCCGGCGTGACCGTGGCGGACCGCGCTCGAGCCTTCGCGCCTTCGGCCGTGGGGGAGGTGGATCCGCTCATCGCCAAGCTACAAATCGGTCACACTGACCTTGCCTATGATGAGCCGGGAGCCCTGCTTGGCGACGCCCCCGTTATCTACGTCGACCGCAGCCTCGACATGTCTGCGGGCAAGGCCGCAGCGCAGGTGGGGCATGGTTCGATGATGCTCGCTGTGGCGATGTCGGTGGAGGAGGCTCGTGCTTGGGCCGATACCGGTTTTGAGCTTTCGGTGCGCGAGGTGTCCGGCGAGGATTTTCGCACGGCCTGCGCGCAGGATGGCGCCGTGGTCATCGTGGACGCCGGGTTCACGGAGATTGCGCCGGACTCGGCTACCGTGTGCGCCCTGCGGCGACCAATCGCTTAAGCGCGCCGCGCACCGTATCCGCGTCGGTGGTCTGCCAAAAGCGTGGCATGGAGGCCTTGAGGAAGCTGCCGTAGCGCTTATATTCCAAGCGGTTATCGAGCACGGCCACCACGCCGCGGTCGGTCACGTGGCGCAGCAGGCGGCCTGCGCCCTGTGCCATGAGCAAGGCGGCGTGGTTGGCGGAGACCTCCATGAATCCGGAGCGGCCCGCAGCATCGGCCGCCTGGGCGCGCGCCTGCATCAGGGGATCATCCGGCCGGGGGAACGGAATGCGGTCGATGATGACCAGCGAGCACGCCGGCCCCGGCACGTCCACGCCTTGCCACAGGGTAAGCGTGCCGAAGAGGCAGGAGTTTTCCTTTTGGGAGAATTTCTCTACCAGTGCGCCGATGGAATCCTCGCCTTGTACGAAGAGGTCAAAGGGGATGCGCGGCTTGAGGGCGGTGGCTGCCTCTTCCGCCGCGCGGCGGGAGGAAAACAGACCAAGCGTGCGCCCGCCGGCGGCCATAATGAGCTCGTAGATCTCATCGATGGTTTCTTTGGGCAGGCCATCGCGGCCCGGCGTGGGTAGGTGTTTGGCGGTGTACAGGATGCCGGATTTGGCTGGGTCGAAAGGCGTGCCCGCATCCAAGGTGTCGTAGGTGCCGCTCGGCATGCCCCACTGGGCGGCCATGGCATCGAAGCGACCGCCGAGGGCGAGGGTGGCCGAGGTCAGCACCACCGTTTGCTCCCCAAAGAGGTTCTCGCGCAGCATGTGGGCGATGGAGAGGGGAGCCACGGCGAGGGTCTCGGCGTCGCTGCGCGGATCGCGCTCGAGCCAGACGACGTCGTCTTGCTTGGCTGGGTCATCGGTGGCGAAAACCTCCAGCATGCGTGCCACGGCCTGCGCGAGGTCGGAGAGGTGGTTGCTCAAGTTTTGGCGCTCGGCGTTTTTCTCTGGGTCGTCGGTCGCTTCGCCTTCTGGTGCGCGAGAAATGAGGGACTTAACCCGCAGGAATTCGTCGGCAAGCGCGCGCAGATGCCCCTGGGAGGTTTCATCCAAGTCGGTCCAACGGCCGGGCTCTTGGATTTTCATCAGGTCATCAAATTCCTCGGCCAAGTCCGAGAGGCTGCCGGCATTTCCCAGCGACTTCGCGCGGTTGGCGGCCATCTTGATGGCGCGGGTAGTAATCTCCGCGGTGGATACAGAGGTGATGCGGCCGTCGAGCTCGTGGGCCTCATCGATAATGGCGACGTCGTGCTCCGGCAAAATACTTGCCTCAGAAACCGCGTCGATGGCGAGCATGGCGTGGTTGGTGACCACGATATCGACGTCGGCAGCCGCCCTGCGAGCCTCTTCTGCAAAGCAATCTGGCCCGTGCGGGCAGCGCGAAGCGCCCAAGCACTCGTTGGAGGTTACCGATACCGCCCGCCACACCAAGTCCGGCACGCCCGGCTCTAGATCATCGCGGTCACCGGTATCGGTTTCCTGCGCCCACTCGTGGATACGGCGCACGGCCTTGCCGCGGTGGGAGATCTCGGATTCGTCGATAAGAGCTTCCGGGTCATCCGGGGTAGCCGCAATCTTATTCATGCACAGGTAATTATTGCGGCCCTTCATGATGGCGAAGGTGGGCGTACGTTCCATGACAGGGGCGAGGGCCTTAGTAAGCCGCGGCAGATCGCGCTCCACCAGCTGGCGCTGCAAGGCTAGCGTCGCGGTGGAGACGATGACGGTGGACCCCGAGTTCATCGCATGCCGGATAGCCGGGACCAAGTAGGCCAGGGATTTACCGGTACCGGTACCGGCCTGCACAGCTAGGTGGCGCTCCTTTTCGAGCGCGGCCGAGACGGCGGTGGCCATGCGCACCTGGCCTTCGCGCCGGCTGCCGCCCAGCGCGTCAACGGCCTTGCCCAGCAGCGTTTCCGTGTCGAGGTTTAGGGGCTCATCTGCGTGCTCACTCACCCCACACAGTCTAGCGGCCTACTTTTTAAAGCCCACCATCCGCGTGGGCACGGCCGCTTCATCGCGGGAGAGTGCCAGGCCTTCCCATGGCAGGGTCTTGCGGGCCTGAGCCAGATACTCGCGGGAGGCATGCAGATCCGGCAGTCCGTCGACGATGTGGCCATCGCGCATGAGCGGAATGGTCATGTCGCGGGTATCGAGCTGGCCGGTATCCGGCGCCGGTGCCTCAAAGGGGTAGACGATTTCCTCCACGGCGACGCCGGAGGAACGGTAGGTGCGCAGCGCACGCTTGGCGCCGCCGACGGATTGCTTGGAGGAAGAGCGCTTTGCCACCGGGATGCCGTCTACCTCTACGACCTTGTAGACCATGCCGGCGGTGGGCGCACCGGAGCCGGTTACTACGGACGTGCCGACGCCGTAGGCGTCTACCGGATCGCCGCGCAGGCCAGCGATGGCGAACTCGTCGAGGTCGGAGGAGACCACGATATTGGTGTTGTGATTGCCCAAATCATCCAGCTGCTTGCGCACGCGGCGGGTGAGCGCACCAAGGTCACCGGAATCGATGCGAACGCCGCCGAGCTTCGGGCCACCTATTTTGACGGCGGTTTCGACGCCCTTGGTGATGTCATAGGTATCGACCAACAGCGTGGTGTCCACACCGAGGGTGTCGATCTGGGAGCGGAATGCGGCCTCTTCGTTCGGGGTGCCATCCGGGTTGGTATGCGCCAAGGTCCAGGAGTGGGCGGCAGTGCCGGAGACCGGGATGCCGTAGCGGTATCCCGCCTCCAGGTTGGAGGTGGCATTGAAGCCGGCCAGGTAGGCCGCGCGGGCGGAGGTTACCGCCGCATACTCGTGGGTGCGGCGCGAGCCCATCTCGATAATGGGGCGGCCGTCGGCCGCCGTGACCATGCGGGAGGCGGCCGAAGCCACCGCGGAATCGGCGTTCATGATGGACAAGATGACGGTCTCAAGAACCAGGCATTCCCCAAAGGTGCCGCGCACCGTCAGGATGGGGGAGTTGGGGAAATAAAGCTCGCCCTCGCGGTAACCGTCAATCTGCCCGGAAAAGCGGTAGTGGCGCAGGTACTCCTTGGTCTGCTCATCCAGGAAGTCCATCTCCGCTAACTGATTGGCCGAAAAGCGGAAATCCTCCACTGCGCGCAGGACGCGTTCGGTGCCGGCAACGACGCCATAGCGGCGCTCATTGGGCAGGCGGCGGCCGAATACCTCGCAGGTGACCTGGCGGTTTGCCGAGCCATCGCGCAGCGCGGCCTGGAGCATCGTTAGCTCATATTTATCCGTGAGCAGTGCAGTAGAGCGATCATTAGGGATAGCTTTGTCATTCACGGGAGTGATAATACCCACTGACTAGGTGGTTTTCAGGGGTTTAGATTCTTTGGCGCCGGAATGTTTGAAGCCAGATTGCGCGGGCCCACAATAGATTCCCAAATATGGTTAGGCTAGAGGGCATGAAGGCGCAATTTCCTGTAGTCCGGATGAGCTCTCCGATGGCTACGCCCGAATTGGATGAAGAACTCGACGTAGACGTAGCCACGAGCGAGAACCTGCCGTGGATGTGCATCGTGTGGGATGACCCCGTCAACTTGATGAGCTACGTGTCCTATGTATTCCAAACAGTGTTGGGCTATGACAAGAAGCGGGCCAATGAACTCATGATGCAGGTTCACACCGAGGGCAAAGCCGCCGTGTCCAGCGGCGAGCGCGACAAGATTGAAGCGGACGTGAAAAAGCTCCAGATCGCCGGTCTGTGGGCAACGATGCAGCAGGCAGGTTAAATAGATGCAACCGTGGAAGAAAAAGAAGTCCCTCATGCGCGCGCCGAAGATCACGGCCGTATTCGAACCAATGGAGCGCGAGGTGCTGGGCGATCTCACCGCTACCGTCTCTGAGGCGATTATTAAGCGCGCCCAGTCCGCGCCTAAGGACGAGTTGGCAGAGATGCTGGACATGCCCACCGGCCACACCGAGGCCCCGGACGATCCCTCGCTGGCCCGTCTCTTCCCGGACTTTGAAATGCCCGGCGATGAGGAATATGAAGGCGATGCATCGCTGCTGCGTTCCCTGCATGAAAACGACATTGCGCGCGCCAAGCTGGAAAACCTGCAAGTGATTGGCTCTGCCCTCGGACCTACCGGCGGGGTAGAGGTCACTATCAACGAGCAAGAAGCCCAGGCCTTCGTCGCCGGCCTCAACGACCTCCGCCTCTTTGTCGCGGCGGGCGATGTGGCCGATGACAACCTGATGTCTGACCGCGATAGCCTCGTGGAGTGGCTGGCTTTTTGCCAGGATTCGCTGCTGCAGGTGTTGATGGACTAATGCTGGATGGCATGAGCATCGGGCACTATAGCGGCACCGATACCGGAGTCACGGTGCTCTACTGCGGGCCGGGCGGAGCGCTCGGCAGCGTCGATGTGCGCGGCGGCGGCCCAGGCACCCGCGAAACGGACCTTTTACAGCCGCACAATACGGTCGAGCGCGTCCACGCCGTGGTGTTAGCAGGCGGCTCCGCCTTTGGCCTGGCCGCTGCCGACGGCGTGATGAATGAGCTGGCAGAGCAAGGGATCGGCTTTCCCGTCTTCGGCGAGGATAAGCCTGGGCCGCGCGTGCCCATCGTTCCCGGCGCCGTCATTTTTGACTTGCTGGTCGGGCCTTCCCGCCCTGGGCCGGAAGAAGGCGCGGCCGCGCTGCGAGCCGCGCTTATAGGCAGCGACGAATCCATGGGGTCGGTGGGAGCCGGAGTAGGCGCTACCGCGGGCAAACTGCGGGGCGGCTTCGGGCTGGCCACGCGCCGGGTTCGTGACTACGAGGTCAGTGCCGCGATGGTTGCCAACCCCGTGGGCGAGGTCATCGAGCCGCAGTCCGGCCGGCTGTACGGCGCGCCGGGGCGCACCCCGGTCAATGCTGCCGCCTACCGCGCCTTGCCGCACCCAGCGGAGTCCAAGCTCAATACCACCATCGGCGCCGTGCTTACCGACGCCCCCGTTACCACCGCCCAAGCCCAGCGCCTGGCCATGACTGCCCACGATGGCATCGCCCGTGCGGTACGTCCTGCGCATTCGCCACTGGATGGGGACACGATCTTTGCCCTGTCCACCGCCAAGCGCCCAGCCGAACTGAGCACGCAGGTGGTGACCCAGCTGTGCGCCGCGGCCGCCGACGCCGTGGAAGAAGCCATCGTCAACGCGGTCACCGCCGCCAACCCCGGCCTAGGCTTGAGCGCGTACCGCTATCTGCTGGACTAAGATAAGGCGCATTATGACTTCAGGTGGAACATCTAACTACCGGCCGGCGCCCACGGGCCAGGTCAACCGCGGCGATTCCAAGAACTACACCCGCAGCGGCCGTATCACCACCGGCTTTTCTATAGCCTTTGGTTTCCTCGTGGTGGAGTGGGCGGTTCACATCATCAACGCCTTTCTGTTTGGCGGCCAGCTTTCTAACTACGGCATTCGCCCGCTGGATTTCAATGGCATCTGGGGCATTGTCACCGCCCCGCTGCTCCACGCGAACTTTGAGCACTTGATGTCTAACTCGGTGCCCGGCGCCATTTTCTGCTTCCTTATCGGCCTTTCCGGCCGCAAGGCCTGGTGGGAGGTCACGCTGATTACCACGCTGGTCGCGGGCCTTGGAACCTGGTTTATCGGCGGCCCCGGTACCTCGCATATTGGTGCTTCCAGCCTGGTCTATGGCTGGCTGGCGTACCTGATTGTGCGCGGAATTTTTAACCGTTCGCTCATCCAGACCATCTTGGGCATCGTGCTCGGCTTCGCCTACTCCGGCTTGGTGTGGGGCGTGTTGCCCGTCTACGAAGGCGTGAGCTGGCAGGGCCACCTCTTCGGTGCCATCGGCGGAATCCTCGCCGGTATGACCATTACCTCGGACGACCCGGTTAAGGCAGTGAAGCGCTAATGCCAACTGCGACCTCTCCCATCGGCATCTTTGATTCCGGCGTGGGCGGGCTCACCGTGGCCCGAGCGGTGATGGAACAGCTGCCGCACGAATCCGTCATCTATACCGGCGATACCGCCCACAGTCCTTATGGCCCGCGGCCCATCTCTGAAGTCCGCGCCTTTTCCCAAGACGTGGCTGATCGGCTGGTGGAGCGCGGCTGCAAAATGCTGGTCATCGCGTGCAATACCGCCACCGCCGCCTTCTTGCACGATGCGCGCGAGCGCTACGATATCCCCATCGTGGAGGTCATCCGGCCCGCGGTGCGCCGCGCCATGTCCACCACGCGCAACGGAAAAATCGGCGTTATCGGCACCGAAGGCACCATCAAGTCTGGCGCCTACCAAGACTTATTCGCACTCAACCCCAAGGTGCAGGCCTTTGCCGCCGCCTGCCCGGATTTTGTTCCCTTTGTCGAGCGGGGCATTACCGCCGGCCGCCAGATCCTCGGCGTCGCCGAGGGCTACCTGGCCCCGTTGCAAGCGCAGGGGGTAGACACGCTGGTCTTGGGCTGCACGCACTATCCGCTATTGACCGGCATTATCCAGCTGGCGATGGGCGATAACGTCTCGCTGGTGACCTCCTCGGAGGAGACCACTAAGGACGTGATGCGGATTCTCACGGAAACGGAGATGTTGGCCCCCGCAGATAATCAGCCGGTCCACACTTTTGAATCCACCGGCGATCCGGAAGCCTTTGCCCGCCTTGCCACGCGCTTTCTCGGCCCCCAGATTGCATAAGGAAGTGCAATTTCTCCCCCGTTTGCACGTTGAGTACGCATGTGGGGCGAATTCATGGAACTATTGAGCCCATGAAGCTGACCATCCTAGGCTGCTCCGGTAGCGTCCCCACCGCCCAGAATCCCGCCTCAGGCTACTTGCTGTCCTTCGATAATGCGCCGTCCATCGTCCTCGATATGGGCCCTGGCACCTTGGCGCAGCTGGAACAGCAGCAGGATCCTTGTGATGCGCACGTGGCCTTTAGCCATTTGCATGCCGATCACTGCCTGGATTTTCCTTCCCTGATGGTGTGGCGCCGCTTCCATCCCACGGCGCCGGCGGCTTCGCGCAATATGTGCTTCGGGCCGAAGGCTACGCCCACGCACCTGGGCCGCCTGTCCTCCGATGAGGTCGATGGCATCGATGACATGTCCGATACCTTCGCCTTTAGTGCCTGGGAGCCGGGCGAGCGACAGCTCGTGGACGATGTCTATATCACCCCCTTCCCGGTAAATCACCCGGTAGAGGCCTATGCCTTGCGCGTGGAGCACACGAAGACGGGGCAGACCATTACCTATTCCGGTGACTCTTCGTATACGCCCGCGCTTGTCGAAGCCGCCCGTGGTGCCGATATCTTCCTCTGCGAGGCGGCCTGGGGCGAGACCTCGGAGGGCAAGGCGCCGGACATGCACATGTCGGGCGCGGAAGCCGGTAGGGCGGCGCGTGAGGCGGGTGTGGGCAAGCTCGTGCTCATCCACATTCAGCCGTGGGGTGATGCGCAAGCTACCTTGGAGGCCGCCCGCTCCGAATTCGATGGCGAGATTGTCCTCGGTGCCGCGGGGATGGAGTTCTAAGATACGCTGGACGGCATGACTGAATTTACTCGTGCCGATGGGCGCGCGCTGGACCAGATGCGCAGCGTCCGCATTACCCGCAATTTCACCACCAACCCGGCCGGCTCGGTGCTGGTGGAGTTTGGCAATACCCGCGTCATGTGCACCGCATCTGTGGAATACGGCGTGCCGCGCTTCAAGCGTGATTCGGGCGAAGGCTGGCTTACCGCCGAGTACGCCATGTTGCCTTCCGCCACCCATGACCGCATGCCGCGCGAATCCATGAAGGGCAAGGTCAAGGGCCGCACCCATGAGATTTCCCGCCTCGTCGGCCGTTCCCTGCGCGCTGCGGTGGACTTGGAGGAGCTGGGCGAGAACACCATCCAGCTCGACTGCGACGTCCTGCAGGCCGATGGCGGCACCCGCACTGCGTCTATCACCGGCGCCTATGTTGCGCTTGCCGACGCCATCGCACACCTCAAGGCCGAGGGCGTCGTCCCCGGCGAGCCGCTGCTCGATCCCATCGCCGCGGTCTCGGTCGGCATCATTGATGGCGAAATCTGCCTCGACCTGCCTTATGAGGAAGACTCCCGCGCCGAGGTTGACCTCAACGTGGTGATGCAGGAATCCGGTGACTTCGTGGAAATCCAGGGCACCGGCGAGCATGGACTCTTTGGCCGCGAGGAGCTCAACGAGATGTTGGACGTAGCCCAGAAGGGCTGCCGCGAGCTCATCGCCGCACAGAAGGCGGCGCTGGGGTGGTAATTCTCGTCGCGTCCAATAACCCGAAGAAGCTCGCGGAGCTGGAGCGCATCCTGGCCGACGCCGGCATCGAGGGCGTCGAGCTGCGCCCGCTTTCCGCTGTGGAGCCCTACCCAGAGCCGGTGGAAGATGGCCGCACCTTTGCCGATAACGCGCTCATCAAGGCCCGCGCCGGCGCGGCCGCGACCGGCTTTGCTACCGTCGCGGATGATTCCGGCCTGGCCATCGAAGAGCTCAACGGCATGCCCGGTGTGCTTTCCGCCCGCTGGTCCGGTCAGCATGGCAATGACCAGGCCAATAATGACCTGGTCTTGGCGCAGATGGCCGATGTCCCCGATGAGCGCCGCGCCGCCGCCTTTGTCTCTGTCTGCGCGCTCGTGACTCCCGATGGCACCGAGCACGTGGCCGAGGGCCGCTGGGAAGGCCGCTTCCTGCGCGAGCCGCGCGGGGACAACGGCTTTGGCTATGACCCGCTCTTTCAGCCAGAAGGCGAGTCCCGGTCGGCCGCGGAGATGGCCCCAGAAGAAAAGAACGCGGTCTCGCATCGCGGCCGCGCTCTGAGTCAACTAGTCCCCGCCATCGCGGAGCTGGTTCGCAGTTCCTAAAGCTGGAACTCCTCCTCGATTTCCTTGCGGCGCTTGTGCTCCATCCAGAAGGACAGGAAGGGCACCACGCCGGCAAGGGCGGTGGTAAAAAGCTTGCCTACGGGCCACAGCGCGCGCGGGCCGAGGATAAGGATGGACAGCAGGTAGGTCATGTACGCGATGCCGTGCACGATCGCGATATAGGTGGCCCACTTTGGGATCTCCATGCCGATGAGGTACTGGCAGACCATGCGGATGACCAGGATAATCAGGAAGATACCGGTCACGGTGGCCGCGATGGAGAAAAACTTCAAAGGTCCGCGGATGCGGGCCTGGCGGGCGGGGTGAACTTTGTTGGTCATAATCAGCTTTCTTCATTCTCGCCGCGCCGGCGGCGCGGGGTATTCATGGCGTTGAACGTGTCCACATCTATTTGAGGCCGCTGGGGCAGGAAATCCTCATCGATTTTGGTGTTCGCCTGCGGCTGTGCGGGAGACTCAGCCGGGGCCTCAGTGGTGGTGCTATCCATGTCGCGGGCTTCTTCCTCGGCCGCGAGGCGCTCGTTTTCATAGCGCAGCGTGGTGCGATAGGCATAGACCACGAACACGGCGAACAGTGGCCACTGGAAGGCATAGCCCAAGTTTTGGAAGGTGCCCGAGCCGGAGCGGAAGCGCGTCCATTGCCAATAGGCCAGGAATAGGAAGAGCACGACGAAAAACGCGATGAGGAGGATGTGCCACCACCGCACCTGCACGCGCTTGTTCTTCTTTTCCTCTTGAGTGCTCACGCGATCCACCCTACCCACCAGCGGCCGGAAAACAGAACACCCCTGGTTTCTGGATTGCCGGCGTGCCGTGTACACTATGGCAAGTCCCCCGCGCCCGTGGCGGAATTGGCAGACGCGCTAGATTTAGGTTCTAGTGTCTTATGACGTGTGAGTTCAAGTCTCACCGGGCGCACAATCGGCGCCGCTGGCTCTCGAAGCCGGCGGCGCTTTCGCATATCACCGCCCGCATAGTCGCCCTAAGATGGTCATCATGAAAAAGCTGCTTTCCACCCTTATCGCCGTCATTCTCATTGCCGCCGTGGCTGCCGCCGCGGTGTTCATTTGGCAGGTGCGGGAACCGGTGGAGGTGGAGACCGAATCGAGTAATACCAAGGTCATCAAGGCCGTGGAGCGCGAAGAGCAGGTGGTGCTCGTCTCGCTGGGCATCGAGGGCCTATCGGAGGAATCCGCTACCAGCAAGCTGTGGAATTGGCAGGTCCCGGGCAGCGAGCGCACCCAGTACATCAAGTACTCCTACCGTGCCAAGCTCGGCATCGAAGGTTCGCAGGTGCGAGTGGAAGAAGAATCCCCGCACCACTTCCGCGTGGAGATCCCCGAGTTCATATTCATCGGGCACTCGGATGAGAATTTCGAAACCGCGGTGGAAGACAACGGCGCGTTGAGCTGGATTACCCCGGATATCGATAAGGCGGAAACCATCACCAAAATCCTCAACGAGGACAAAAAGAAAGAGGACATCGCGGATAATCGCGATGTCCTCCAATCCCAGGCCAAGCAGTTCTACACCGGCATCATTTCCGGCGTGGACCCAGAGGCCGAAGTGGACTTTTCCTTTCGCTAACTAGTCCACCTCGGTGAACTTGCGGTCCCACGAGGAGCGGACCGGGTTGGCATCGGCCAGCAGGATATCGAAGCGGTCGTTGGCAATTTCTACGATTTCGCCCAGTGCGGTGCGGTTCTCCTGCTCGGGGGAGTTGGCTAGGCGGCGCACGCCGGCATCAATGACGCGGTCGACGGTGTCATTGGTATCCAAATAGGCCACAAAGGGCATGCCAAAGCGCTCGCGGTAGGCGGCGGAAAGCTCGGTGATGCGCTCGGTCTGCACATCATCCAGGTCGGTTAGGCCCAGGGAGCCGCGGTCGGCGGAGATGGTGGCGGCCTCGTCGGCGTCGGCAAGCAGCAGCTCATCCATGGCCGGATAATCGTGTATGAGCGCGGCGCGGCGGGAATCATCCGCGGTCAGCACGGCCACCTGAATGGCCGCGCGCAGCTCATTAACATCGCCGAAGGGCCGCGACTCCCACGCCAGCTCCAGCGGCCAGGTCTCGTTATTAAACAGCGGGCGCAGCGCGGAGACGAATTCTTCGCGGGAAGCGCCGTTGATCTGCTGCAGGCTCACGCTCTTGCCGACGGCCCGAGACACTTGCGTTCCCTGCTTGCCTCCTGTGTGGAAGAACAAAAGGTTGAGCACAATGGCGGTAATCGCGCCGATGGACATGCCAGAAGAGACGAAGGTTTGCGCCCACTCCGGGAAGGCGGTGGCGATATCCGGCTTGAAGGTCACCAGCATGGCCAGCCCCAGCGCGGAGGTAACGATGACGGAGTTGCGGCCATCGGAAAGATCGGCCTTGGCGATGGTCTGTAGGCCCACCCACGCCACGTTGGCAAAAAGCGCCAGGGAGGCGCCGCCGAGAACGGGGGAGGGGATGGAGGCTACGACCGCGCCGGCCTTGGGCAAAATGCCCAGCACCATCATGAACCCGGCGGCGGCAACGGCCACCCAGCGTGACTTCACGCTGGTCAGGCGTACCAGGCCAACGTTTTGGGCAAAGCAGGTATAGGGGAAGGAGTTCATCACGCCGCCCACCAGGGTGGACAGGCCATCGGCGCGAATGGCACGCACGACGTCATCGCGGCGGATGCGCTTTTTTACAATCTCGCCGGTGGCAAAGACGTCACCGGTGGTCTCCACCATGGTGATGATCATGACGATGATGAGCGAGAAGATGGCTACCAGGTCAAACTTCGGCATGCCGAAGTAGAACGGGGTAGTAATGCCGAGGGCGGGGGCGGAGGAGACCTCGTCAAAGGAGGCGTCGCCAAGCACGAGCGCCACGCCCGTGCCCAGGACTAGGCCGATGAGCACGGCCAGGGTGCCCAGGAAGCCGGAGGAAAAACGCTGCACCAAGATGATGACCGCGAGCGTGCCAAAGCCATAGAGTAAGTCGCGGGTGGCCGGCACGCCCTCGGCGTAATTGACAAAGTCATTGGCCGACACCCCCAACAGCGACGTACCCATAACCAGCAGGACCGAACCGGTGACCACCGGCGGAAAGAAGCGCAGCACCTTGCCAAAGACCGGCGCCGCGAAGAAGGTAAAAAGGCCGGCGACAATAATGGCGCCATAAATGGTTGGCAGCGAGGCCACCCCACCCGCGCCGTCGGTCGCGCCCAGGCCAATGGCAATAATCGGGGAGACGGCCGTAGTAGTCACGCCCTGCACGATGGGCAGGCGCACGCCAATGCGCTTGCCGACGCCCATGGACTGAATGATCGTCGCTATGCCACAGGTCAACAGGTCCGCATTAATGAGGTGGATGGTCGTTTCCGCATCCAGATTGAGCGAGCCGGCAATGAGCAGCGGGACGATGACTGCGCCGGCATAAAACGCCAGCACATGCTGTAAACCCAAGGCGGCTAGTTTGGGCGCGGGTGGGACGATATCTACTGGATGCTTGGGCTGGGAAGCCACGAAGTCCTCCTTTGTGCGGAAGCGAAGCTGAACGGGATTAACAGTAGAGGTTCGCGCAGGTAGCGGCCAAAATTTAGTGGTGATGCGGAACACGTTCGGGGCTATTTCACCCCCGATGGAAGACGTACGTGCGTACTGCATAAAATCACTCACCTGCGAAACAACACGACCGGTTTATTACTTAGCTTTCAAACGTTTGCGAGACTTGTTATTACCAGGGAATTGGTCAACAATTGAGGCCAGAGGGGCTTGGTGCTGTGGCTCGAAGAAAGCGGCATTTATCCCCTGCTAGAAATTCGCCCGAAAGAAGGGAATTATGACTACCGCAACGCAGCCTCAACAGTTTGAAGCTTGGAAGGGATTTGAGTCCGGTTGCATCGAACCGAGGGCATTAACGTCCGCGACTTCATCCAGCGCAACTACACGCCGTACGACGGCGACTCCAGCTTCCTGGCAGGCCCGACCGAGAAGACCGAGCGCGTCTGGGACACTCTGGAAAAGAAGTATCTGTCCGTCGAGCGCGAGCAGCGCGTTTACGACGTTGACACCCACACCCCGACCGATATCGACGCCTTCCCGGCCGGCTACATCTCAGAGGACGACGACGTTATCGTCGGTCTGCAGACTGATACCCCGCTGAAGCGCGCCATGATGCCGTTCGGTGGCTGGCGCATGGTCAAGCAGGCTATCGCCGAAGCGGGCAAGGAAGTAGATCCTGAGGTGGAGAAGATCTTCACCCGTTACCGCAAGACCCACAACGATGCGGTCTTCGATATCTACACCCCGCGCATCCGCGCTGCTCGTTCATCACACATCATCACCGGCCTGCCGGATGCTTACGGCCGTGGCCGCATCATCGGCGACTACCGCCGTGTCGCACTTTATGGTGTGGATTACCTGATCGAGGAAAAGCAGGCTTCCCGCGATTCCGTCGCAGATGCTGGCTTCTCTGAGCACTGGGCACGCTTCCGCGAGGAGCACTCCGAGCAGATCAAGGCCCTGAAGAAGCTCAAGAAGATGGCCGAGTCCTACGGCTTCGACATCTCCCAGCCGGCCAAGACCGCTCACGAGGCAGTACAGTGGACCTACTTCGGCTACCTGGCTTCCATTAAGTCCCAGGATGGCGCCGCAATGTCCATCGGCCGCCTGTCCGCCTTCTTCGATTGCTACTTCGAGCGCGACCTCGCCGCTGGCATCATCACCGAGGAAGACGCCCAGGAGATCATTGACTCCCTGGTTCTCAAGCTGCGTATCGTTCGCTTCCTGCGCACCATCGACTACGATCAGATCTTCTCCGGCGACCCATACTGGGCAACCTGGTCCGACGCTGGCTTTGGCAACGACGGCCGCCACATGGTCACCAAGACCTCCTTCCGTCTGCTGCAGACCCTGGTCAACCTTGGCCCATCACCTGAGCCGAACATCACCATCTTCTGGGATCCGAAGCTGCCAGAGGGCTACAAGGAATTCTGCGCCCACATCTCCATTGAGACCTCCTCCATCCAGTACGAGTCTGACCGCCAGATTCGTGAGCAGTGGGGCGATGACGCCGCAATTGCTTGCTGTGTCTCCCCGATGGAAGTTGGCAAGCAGATGCAGTTCTTCGGCGCTCGTGTGAACGCCGCAAAGGCTCTGCTCTACGCCATCAACGGTGGCCGCGATGAGGTAACCGGCAAGCAGGTTGTCGAAGGCTACGAGCCCATCAAGGGCGACGGCCCGCTGGACTTCGACGAGGTTTGGCAGAAGTACGAGGAGATGCTGGACTGGGTTGTTGGCACCTACGTTGAGGCCCTCAACATCATCCACTACTCCCACGACAAGTACGCCTACGAGGCAGTCGAGATGGCGCTGCACGATTCCAATATCGTCCGCTCCATGGGCTGCGGCATCGCCGGCCTGTCCATCGTTGCCGACTCCCTGGCTGCTATTAAGTACGCCAAGGTCACCCCGGTACGCGACGAGACCGGCCTGATTACGGACTACATCACCGAAGGTGAGTTCCCGTTCTACGGCAACGATGACGACCGCGCCGATGATATCGCCGCTACCATTGTCCACACCGTGATGGAAAAGATTAAGGCCATCCCGATGTACCGCAATGCCATCCCAACCCAGTCCGTGCTGACCATTACCTCGAACGTGGTCTACGGCAAGGCAACAGGCGCCTTCCCGTCGGGCCACAAGGCCGGCACGCCGTTCTCCCCAGGCGCTAACCCTGAAAACGGTGCTGACAGCCACGGCATGGTTGCTTCCATGCTGTCCGTCGGCAAGCTGGATTACAAGGACGCCTTGGACGGCATCTCGCTGACCAACACCATTACTCCTTCCGGATTGGGCCGCACCCCAGAAGAGCGCATCAATAACTTGGTGGGCGTTCTGGATGCCGGCTTCATCATGGAGAAGTAAAAACCACCAACCCTCAACCATCCCGAAAAGGAGAAAATCATGGCAACCCCAACTTTCGAAGACCGCATGTCAGCAATGAAGGCAAACCGCGATGCACACCAGATGAACTCTGGTCTGTACCACGCAAACATCAACGTGCTGGACAAGTCCACCCTCGAGGACGCCGTTGAGCACCCAGAGAAGTACCCGAACCTCACCGTTCGCGTCTCTGGCTACGCTGTCAACTTTGTCAAGCTGACCAAGGAGCAGCAGCTCGACGTTATCTCCCGCACCTTCCACCAGGGTTCCTAATCATGGCAGATGGCGTTACTGGTGTCGTTACCCTCTCTCCTGAAGAGGGAGAGCGAGTCCGCGGCGCGGCCGCGGGCCTGGGAAATGACGCTCAATTCGATGACATTACCCGCCCCGAACTCATGGAGGCGCGCCGTACCGGCGATATTGCCCTCGTGCATTCTTGGGAGCTCGTGACCGCCGTCGATGGCCCGGGTACCCGCATGACGATGTTCATGTCCGGCTGCCCACTGCGCTGCCAGTACTGCCATAACCCAGACACCTGGGAGATGAAGACCGGCACGCTGGAGCGGGTCGAGGATGTGGTCAAGCGCATTAAGCGTTATAAGCCAATCTTCAACGCTTCCGGTGGCGGTCTCACCATCTCCGGTGGTGAACCCCTCTTCCAACTTTCTTTCACGCGCCGCGTGCTGAAGGAAGTTCACGATGCGGGCATCCACACCACCATCGATACTGCCGGTTATCTCGGTGCGCGTCTGCGTGACGAGGACCTGGACAATATCGACCTCGTGCTTCTCGACGTCAAGTCGGGCGACGAGGAAACCTATCGCAAGGTCACTCAGCGCGAACTCCAGCCCACGCTGGACTTCGGCGACAGGCTAAACAAGATGGGCAAGGCGGTGTGGATCCGCTTCGTGGTGGTGCCAGACCTCACGGACTCGCCAGAGAACGTGGAAAATGTGGCCAATATCGTGGCGCGTTGGAAATCCAACGTTGAGCGCGTTGAGGTCCTGCCTTTCCACAATATGGGCAAGGACAAGTGGGATAACTTGGGTATGAACTACCAGCTAGCTGACACGAAGCCACCAAAGCCGGAGGATGTGGAGAAAATCCGCGACGTCTTCCGCTCGAAGGGTCTGGAAGTCCACTAGCCTGGGAGGACATGACCTCCTATCGCCGCTTCGGCCACACAATTAAAGAGCACCACCTAGAAGTCCCGTGGGATTATTCCAATCCCCACGGGACTTTTGGGCTTTACGCCCGCGAAATAATCCCTCCCGGCGGCGAGGACCTGCCCGCATTGCTATACCTGCAGGGCGGGCCCGGTTTCCCAGCGCCCCGGCCGCTGGCGCCTACGGGGCTGATTGGCAAGGCGCTCGAGCGCTACCGCGTTATCTTCATGGATCAGCGCGGCACCGGCCGCTCGCACCGCATTGATGCGCTTAGCCCGGCCGCAGAGCGCACCGCTACGCACCTGGCGTTGCTGCGCCAGGACAATATCGTCCGTGATGCCGAGCGCCTGCGCGAGCACCTCGGACTCGAGAAATGGTCGCTGTTCGGCCAATCCTTCGGCGGCTTTTGCATTACCGCCTACCTATCCCAGGCACCCGAGCGCGTCGAGCATGCCTTCTTCACCGGCGGTATCCCCACGCTGAAGGGCGCGGATGAGCTCTACCGCGCTACTTTCAGCAAGCTCAAGGTTCGCCAGCAGCGTTTCTACCGCGAATTCCCGTGGGCACAGGGCCGTATCGAGGAGATCATTTCCCACCTGGACAATTCTGATGAGCGGCTTCCTACCGGTGAGCGCTTGTCCGCACTGCGGTTTCGCACTATCGGCATCGAGCTCGGCCGCGGCACCGGCTTTGATTCGCTGGCCTATCTGCTGGAAGAGCCCTTCCGCACCGTAGCGGGGGAGAAGCGGTTGCGGGGTGATTTCCTGGCGGACGTCGGCCAGCGCGTGAGCTTTGCGGATGCTCCGTTGTACGCCGCAATCCATGAGTCGATTTACGGCGGCGCCGGTGGCCAGGCCGCTACGAACTGGGCGGCGCACCGCGTGCGCGAGGAATTTCCGGAGTTTGCTGAGGTCGGCACCTGGCTGACCGGCGAGCACATTTTCCCCTGGCAGTTCGACGAGGACCCGGCCTTGCACGCGTTTGCCGACGCCGCCCATGGCCTCGCCCGCCACGAATTCTCCCCGCCCTATGCGTTGGGCGAGGTGCCCACCACGGCCGCGGCCATCTACGTCGATGATATTTTCGTCCCTCTCGAGGAGTCCTTGGCTACGGCCGCGCACCTGGGAGACCTGCGGCCGTGGATTAACAATGAGTTCCAGCACAACGGCATTCGCGAGGATGGTGCGACCATCTTGGGGAGGCTCTTTTCGCTTATCGACGATCACTAGCATTTCGCTATTTCCTATGCGAAAATATTAGTGATCATTACGACATTTAGGGAGACTCAATGATTGCCACCATAGTATTAGTCATTATCCTGCTGATTATCTTGGGAACGCTCTTCGATGGTTATTTCATCGTTCGCACTCGCGAAGCTGCCATTCTGGAGCGATTGGGTAAATTCCAAAAGGTGGCGCATGCTGGCCTGCACTTTAAAATGCCGTGGATAGACCGCGTCCGCGATAAGATTTCGCTGCAGGTGCGCCAGCTGGACGTGATGGTGGAGACCAAGACGAAGGACAATGTCTTCGTCCAAATCCCTGTTGCCGTGCAGTACGAGGTAGTCCAGGGTCGCGAGCGCGAGGCGTACTACATGCTCTCCAATCACGAGCAGCAGATTGTGGCCTACGTGCAGGACAATGTTCGCTCTTCCGTGGCGAATATGAACCTGGATGATTCCTTCTCTTCCAAGGACACCATCGCCCGCAATGTTGCGGCCTCCCTGCGCGACAACATGGCCGAATATGGCTGGAACTTCGTCAATACCTTGGTCACCGATATTCGCCCTGATTCCCGGGTGCGTGAGTCCATGAACTCCATTAACGCAGCGCAGCGCGAGCGCGAGGCGGCCGTCGCTCAGGCGGAAGCCGAGAAGATCCGTGTGGTCAAGGAGGCCGAGGGTGCAGCCGAGGCGAAGAAGCTGCAGGGCCGCGGCGTCGCCGACCAGCGTAAGGAAATCGTCGAGGGCATTGCCCAGCAGTACGAGATGCTTCGCGACGCCGGCGTGGAAGAATCCCCCGAAGCCCTCATGCTGGTCTCCCAGTACCTCGACGCTATGGTCGACGTCTCTCACAACGGCCAGGCGTCCGTTCTCTACATGCCCTCCAACCCGCAGGGGATGGGCGATCTTTTCAGCGGTATGCGCGATGTGCTCATGGCCAACCGTGCCCTCGACTCCGCCGAGGAGCCGTCCCAGCGCCGTCGCCCGCAGCCTAAGAAGCCTTCCCGCGCCGAAGAAATCGAGCGCGAATCTAAGCGACAGGCCGAACGCGCTAAGCGCGAAGCCATCGCCGCTTCCCAGCGCGCTGAGCAGCAACGCTCCGAGAACCAGCAGGCAGAGCCGCAGCCGCAGCAGGGCCAGCACTCCACCGCGCAGCCCCAGGCTGCCCGCGAGTACTTCCAGCAGCTGCGCGAGCAATTGAAAAACGAGGACTAGTCCTGAGCATCGATAACCTCTTTGATGCCTATACCGCGCAGCGTGGCATAACCCGCCGCGCGGAGGTAATCCCTGATCACGAGTGCCAGGTATTCGCCAACGACGGCCATCCTGACTCAGGTCGTGATGCGTTAAGCGCCGCGCGCGACCTTGTCCACGACGTTCTTATGGCCGATGACACGCCGAGTAGCGCTACCTCGCAGAGGCAGCGCTAACGAACCCAGCGAACCTTGCCATTGACTCGGGCAAGGCGCCCGCGCAGCGGCGGGGCATTTGGATCATCCTGGTTGACCCCGTTGTGGTAGGGGCAGCACACCGTCAGGTTCTCCATATTGGTCAACCCGCCGTGTTTCCACGCCTTGAGGTGATGGATCTGGGCCTTGTCCGCCGGATGGTTGCACGGCGGCCACGGGCAGGTGGGATTTTCGGCCGCGGCCATCTGCCGCTGTTTCTCGGTGGCGTAACGCGATGTGCGATACAGGTTGACGGGGCCCTTGACGGGGTGGATTAGCGTCGCAAGGCCGTGCTCGGTGAAGGTGCGCTCGACGAGCTCGGCGCCGGAAATGGTGGCGCCATTGGTAAGGCGCAGCGTGACTTCCTCGCCGTCGCCGTCCAGGATTTGGTCTAGGGCGTTGAGCGGGATGATGACGTTAGTGGTGGTGCGCGCGGAGGGCGCGCCGGTGCCGCGAAGTAGGTCGCGGAGGGAATCGAGTGGGCGGTCGGGGTCGAGCGCGGCGTCGAATTCGGCAAGGAAGGCCGAGGGTGCGGTAATCCGCATAGTCCACGGTCCGTTCGGGCGGCGAAGGAGTTGGACGCCTTCGCGGGGTGGCATGCGGCGCGGGCGAAGTTCGCGCAGGCGTTGCTTAGCGCGGCGGGCGATTTCAGAAGCCGGCCCACGCAGGCGGCACAGCTCCACGCGCAGGTCCCACGCCTCACGCTTAGTGCGCACCCGGGAGACGTACTTTTCAATCAGCTTGAGCGTTACGAGGTCGTGGTGCCGGGCGGCTGCGGCTGCGTGGCGTTGCTTGCGGCTGAAGCCGGTCGGGCCGAAGTAGACCGCGGCCAGCGCGCGGAGGTCGCGGGCCTCGACATCCGGCAAGCCCAGCTCGAGAAGGGCGCGTTCAGACATGCCGTGGGCCTCGGCGAGGATGTCCATCGCCGAGGCTATGTGGGTGGCATAGGCCTTCAGTGCGCTCATGGCTGCAACTTTAAGCAGAGCCGGCGGGTAAGCCGAGGCGAAGACGTCCGCAGCTGTGGATAACTTGTTTAAGCGTCAACTGCCCCAGTGGGCCGCAGTGGAAAATAGATACGAAACGAGCATGCGCTTAATCTCTACGACCACAGCATCAAAGCCACTGGGGTCGCCCGCAGTTGCGTAATTGAGCTGCGAGACCACGCTGTGGATAAGGAAGCCGGCCAGGTCAATGCGTTCGTCATCGCTCATGGACGGCGCGAGTGGGGAGAGGATTTCTGACAAGGGGCAAAGCAGCTGACGCTCGGTATCTGCGGCTGTCGCGCGGGTGGCGGGGGTGGATTGCACGGCATGCCACACGGCGCGCCGGGAAGGATCCTCGCGCCACATGCGCGCCAGGTGATCGATGGTTTCATCCAGCACATCGGGCCACTGCACGTCCGGGTCGCGGCGGGAGAAGCGCTCGATTTCGGCCCGGCTGGCGGCCGTGTCTTGGCGGTCGAGCTCGCAGACGAGCACGTATTTATTGGCAAAGAACTGATACAGCGTGCCGATGGGCACTCCGGCGCGGTGGGCGACTTCGTCGACGGTGAAGGATTCAAAGCCGACGTCGACAAGCAAAGTGCGCGCGGCCTGCAGAATGCGCTCGAAGCGCTCGCGACTGCGCGCCTGCGCTGGCCGACGCCGCGGTAGCAGAATCTCTCCCACGCGCTAGCTAAGTCCCTTCATCACGCGGGCGACGTGGCCGGTGGCCTTGACGTTGTAGTGCGTCTGACCGATGGTGCCATCCGGCTCGACCAAGAAGGTGGAGCGGATAACGCCTTGGACCACCTTGCCGTAGTTCTTTTTCTCACCAAACGCGCCGTAGGCGGTCATGACGGACTTATCTGGGTCCGAGAGCAGCGGGAAGTTCAGCTCGTGGTCCACGCGGAACTTTGCAAGCGCCTCCGGCTTATCGGGCGAGATACCCACGACGGAGATATTGAGATCATTGAGCTGTTCCAGGGAATCGCGGAAATCGCAGGCTTCCTTGGTGCAGCCCGGGGTATTGGCGCGGGGGTAGAAGTAGACCAGTACGCGCTGGCCTGCGTAATCGGCGAGGGAAACGGTGTTTCCGGCGTCGTCGGCAAGCGCAAAAGCAGGGGCGGTATCTCCAACGTTCAAACGGTTTTCAGTCATGGTTTCCACCTTACTTACCGCCCGGGCTGCACGCTTTTGGGGCGGCGGGGTAGAATGACCCCGTTAAGAGCGAACCTAAGTTAAGAGGAGAACTTCGTGGCACGCAATATTGAAGACATTCAGCGCGATATCGAGCGCACCCGCCGCCAGCTGGCCGGCACCCTGGACGAGTTGGCACAGCGCAGCAAGCCGCAGAACTTTGCCAACGAGGCTAAGACCGCGGCCACCGATAAGCTGCAGGACCGCAACGTGCAGATGGCCCTGGGTGGCGTCGGCGCCGCTGTGGTTGGCCTGATTGCTTTCTCGGTCTTCCGCTCTCGCCGCCGCAAGAGCGACCTGAAGGAGCTGCAGCGCCTGCTGTCCGAGCGCCACTAATTGTGAAGTCCCCGCACACCGCGGGGACTTTTTTCGTAGGCTGGGTTGGGATGAAGACACCAATCCCTTTTTATTTGCAGGAAATCCTCACCAAGGTGCGCGATAATCGCGACGGCGCCGTGGCGGACTATATTCCGGAGCTGGCTAAGGCGGAACCCGAGTATCTCGGCGCCGCGATGTGCACCACCACCGGCCACGTTTATTCTGCGGGCGATGATGAGGTGGAATTTACCCTTCAGTCCTTGTCCAAGCCTTTTGTTTATGCGCTGGCTCTCCAGGAGCTTGGTCTTTCCGCGGTGCGCGACATCGTGGGCATGGAGCCTTCGGGCGAGGCCTTCAACGAGCTTTCGCTCAACCGCGATGACCATCGGCCGGTCAACCCGATGATTAATGCGGGCGCGATTGCGGTCACGCAGCTGATTAATGGCGTGGATTCGGAGCCTGCCGCGCGCGTGGAGCGCCTGCGCACCTATTTTTCGCGGCTGGCGGGGCGCGATTTGCTTATCGACGACGCCATGCGTTCCTCCGAGCTGGAAGTCAGCGAACGCAACCTCTCGCTGGCGCACATGCTGCGCAACTACGACATCATCCAGGACGAGGCCCACGACGCGGTGTCAACGTATATTGAGCAGTGCTCGATTGTAGTGACGGTGCGGGACTTGGCCGTGATGTCAGCAACGCTGGCGAACGGTGGCGTGCAGCCGGTGACGGGCGACAAGATTTTGGACGCGGATGTGTGCCGGTTGACGCTATCGGTGATGAGCTCGGCCGGCATGTATGACGGCGCCGGCCGGTGGATGGCCGAGGTGGGCATCCCGGCGAAGTCGGGCGTGTCGGGTGGCCTGCTGGGCACGCTGCCGGGCCAGTTGGGCGTGGCGACATTCTCGCCGCGACTGAACAAAGAAGGCAACTCGGTGCGCGGGGTGGATGCGTTCAAGCTGCTGTCGAAGGACATGGGCCTGCACCTGATGTCTACAGACGAGCGCTATGGCGTGAACCCAGTGCGCAAGGTGGAGCAGGATGCGGAGCTGACCGTGATCTACCTGCAGGGCCTAATCAACTTCAACGCGGCCGAGACCATCTTGTACGAGTTGATGGAGTCGGATTTTGGCGAGGGCACGGTGGTGCTCGAGCTATCGCATATTACGGGCACGAACCGCATGGGCCGGCGCATGCTGAAAGAAGGGCTGCGCCGAATTCGCGAGTCTGGCTTCGATATTGCCATCGTGGATCCGGATGGAGAGCTGGAAGATCGCACCATGTCGGACGGCACCGAGGTGCCCAAGGGCGAGCCGGAAGACTACGCGATCAACGGCGAACCCGTTTAGGTTTGGGTTACCTTACTTAGTCAGGTTAGGATGTCCTATGTAAGGCCCTTTGCGTTAACTGCGAGGGCATCCAACGACCAAGGACTAAAAATGGCTCATACCCCCTTCAAGGTAATGGCGGTTGTGGCGGCATCGGCAACCGCACTCGTCGGCTGCGGCGCAGCTGAGGAAGTAACTGGCGGCTCCAGCGGCGATGCTGAGTTCTCCTTCACCGATATCATCGGCCGTGACGTGGAACTGGATAAGGCTCCCGATCGTGTGATTTTGGGGGAGGGCCGATCGATTTTTGCTACCGGTGTACTCGACCCCGATAATCCACTGGACAAGGTCGTTGGCATCGGAACGGATCTCAAGCAGACCGTGCCGGATTACTACAAGGCGCTGGAAAAGGAACTGCCGTCCGTAAACGAGGTTCCAGAGATCGGCGGCTTTCCCAAGGGCGATGTCACCGTGGAAAAGCTTGTGAGCTTGGATCCGGATCTCATCGTGCTGTCGCTGGATGAATACGATGCCTCCCGCGAAGCGGGCCTGACCGACAAGATGGAGCAGGCCGGCCTGAAGTACGCGGTGACCGATTTCCGCCGCAAGCCGCTGGAGGATACGCCTAAGACCATGGACATCTTCGGCGAAATCTTCGGCCAGGAGGACCGCGCGGAGGAATTCAACGCGGATTGGCAAAAGACCGTGGACTTGGTGGAGGACCGGCGCGGAGAAGGTTAAGGATAAGCCGCGAACCTTCGTCTGGCGTTCGGCCGGCGTTTCCGACTGCTGTGGTTCGTGGAACGATTCCAATATCTCCCAGCTGGTCAACGCGGCCGGTGGCGAGAATGTCGGCGATAAAGTCATTCCGGGCGAGTCTGGCACGATCACCCCGGAAAAGGTCCTGGAATCTGACCCGGATATGATCATCGCCACCGGTGGCGATTGGTCTGAGATGAAGGACGATGAAGGCCACCCTGTCGGATACGCTGCAGTGGGCTACGGCATCGATGAAAAGGAAGCCAAGGGCAGTGTGGCTAAGCTGCCGGGTAAGCAGGCTGGCTTCGATAAGCTGCGTGCGGTCAAGGAACACCACTTCCACAGCATGTGGCACCAATTCTATAATTCGCCGTTTAATTACCTAGCGTTGCTGCAGGTGGCCGAGTGGATCGACCCGGAGGCGTATGCCGATATGGACGTCGCCAAGCAGTGGATGGATGCGCAAGAAAAGTACTCGCCGGTTTCCGGCGAGGGAACCTTCTTTAGCACCAACTAATGGAGGGCGCAGAGGTAGCCGCGCTGGCGCGGCAGCACAAGAAGTTAACGTGGCAACGCATCGGCATTGTTGCGGGCCTGACCCTGATCGCAGCCGTGGCTTTTATTATCAGCAACTTCGTGGGTGCGATCGATATCAGCCCGGGCGAGGTTATGAAGGGCATAGTCAATCCCGCGGGGCTGGATGACCAGACGCGCACGGTGCTATGGCAGCTGCGCCTGCCTATGGCCGTGATGGCCGTGCTCATTGGCATGGCGCTGTCTATGGCTGGCGCGGAGATGCAGACCATCCTTAATAACCCGCTAGCCGAGCCCTTCACGCTGGGCATTTCGGCGGCCGCCGCGTTTGGCGGCGCCAGCTCCATCGTGCTCAAATGGCAGCTGATTGCGCAGCCGCAGTTCAATCTCGCGTTGGTGGCGTGGCTTTCGGCCGCGGTAGCCACTGCGATCATCGTGATTGCGGCCGTTATTCGCGGCGCTAAGGCGGAAACTATGGTGCTGCTGGGCATCGGCCTGGTGTTCTTCTTCCAAGCCATGCTGGCGCTTATCCAATACCGGTCTTCGGCCGAGGCGCTGCAGCAGATTGTCTATTGGTCCATGGGTTCTCTGACTCGCGCCAACTGGGCGGCCAATGGCGTGCTGGCGGCCGTGCTCATTATCGCCCTGCCTATCCTGTGGGTGCTGGGCTGGCGCCTGACGGCCTTGCGGCTTGGCGACGCCCGCGCTACCGCCATGGGCATCAATACCTCGCGCCTGCGCGTAGTGGTGCTTATCGTGGTCTCGCTGGTCGCGGCGACGACCGTGGCCTTCGCAGGCATCATCGGCTTCATTGGCTTGGTGGGCCCGCACATCGCCCGCATGCTGGTAGGCGAGGACCAGCGTTACTTCCTGCCGGCCTCCATGGCGGCGGGTGCTGCCGTGATGTGTGCAGCGCATGCGGTGAGCCTGATGATTAAACCAGGCTTGGCTATTCCTATTGGCATCGTTACTTCGCTGCTGGGCGTGCCATTCTTCATTGCTATCGTCATGACCCGAAGGAGGGCACTGTGGACGTAGAATTGACTATTTCCGGCCTGAGTGCGGCCTATGGCAAGCATCGCGTGCTGGAGTCCGTGGATGTGGAAAAGCTCCACGGCGGGCAGTTAGTTGGCCTTTTGGGGCCGAATGCCTCTGGCAAGACAACGCTTATTAAGTCCCTGGCCGGCGTGCACCGCGGCTGCGACGGCGAGGTGGATTTCCGCGTCGATGGCACGGCGCCGCGCGGCAAGCGACGCCGCCAGCTTATCGGCTACGTGCCGCAGGACCTTACGAGCACGGCCGCGCTGCGGGCCTTTGAAGCCGTGCTGATTTCCGCGCGCCGGGAGGCCTGCGAAGACCCGATTACACGCACGGGTGAGGTGCTGCACTCCTTGGGGCTGGACGCGATCGCTTCGCGCTACCTCAATGAGCTCTCTGGCGGCCAGCGCCAGCTGGTGGCGGTGGCACAGATGCTGGTGGGCAATCCAGGCCTCATGCTTCTCGACGAACCCACGTCCGCCCTCGACCTCCATCACCAGATCTTTGTCTTGGATGAGGTCCGTGCCAAAGCGCAGCGCGATGGCAGCCTGGGACTTGTGGCCATCCATGACATCAACCTGGCCGCGCGCATGTGTGACCAGCTGGTGGTGCTTAAAAAGGGTCATATTCGCGCTCAAGGTAGGCCTGCGGACGTTCTCACGGGGGAGCTCGTGGAGGGCGTGTATGGGGTAGAGGCGGACGTCGTCCAGCATGGCGGCGCTCCACTCATTGCCCCGTTGCGGGTGAGATAGCACAGGGCCGGGTAATCACCCGGCCCTGTTTTAGTGGTGAGCCATCAGGCGTCTGGTTTCTTGGCGCTGTGAGCACATAAGTCATGCGCAGCGCGGTGACAGGGACTGGCTCGTAAAAAGAAAAATCTCGAGGTATCGTTCTAAGAACAACGCCTCGAGATTTATATTGTGCGCCATCAGGGAATCGAACCCCGAACCCACTGATTAAGAGTCAGTTGCTCTGCCAATTGAGCTAATGGCGCATTGTTGACTTCCTGCCGTGTGGCTCTCTGTGCAACGAGTAGATACTCTAGCAGCCATTCTTTAAAAGTGTAAAATCGCCTGGTCAAAGCGGTTTTTGAAGGGTGTATAACAAATTGGTTAATGCCTGAAGTGGCTTCTGGTAATTGGCGAAGGGAGACGCTAATCTATGTTGGTCTTTGAAAGCAGCAATTACGTGTCTAAGGGCAACTCAGTGAAAAATTCCCTCCCTATCGCGCGCCGTCTCGTAGCGGCCGCAGGCGTTGCGTGCATTTCCCTAGCCGCCGCCTCCTGCTCCTCTGATTCCTCAGCCGAGAATCAGGCTGCCGACCAAGAATCCACCGCCGCCGCACATGCGGATGGAGACAGGGACGGCGGCAAAGAGTCCGAGAAAAAGAAAGGCGGCCTTGTAGCCTCCGTAAAGGACGGGGCGACGGATGTAGATCCGTCCAAGCCAGTCACCGTGGAGACCACGGGCAAGCTCAAGAGCGTCACCATGACCAATGAAATGGGCGTGGAAGTTAAAGAAAAGCTCTCCAAGGATGCCAAGACGTGGTCTACTGCGGAGGACTTGGGCTATAACCACACTTATTCCATCGTGGCCTCCGATGTAGATGGCAACAAGAAGAACCTCAGTTTTTCCACTCCGCAAGCAGCGGGTGTTGCCGAAGTCTCGCTTTCCCCTATCCCGGATTCTGAAGTCGGCGTCGGTCAGGTTATTGGGGTGAATTTCGGTGTGCCAATTACGGACCGGAAGGCGGCTGAAAAGACCATTACTGTGAGCACTAACCCCAAGGTGGAAGGTGCTTTCCACTGGGTCAATAACCAGGAGGTGCGCTGGCGTCCGAAGGATTACTGGGAGCCGGGCACTAAGGTTGAAGTAAAAGTGGACCAGTATGGCAAGGACCTAGGTGGGGGAATCTATGGCGGTGAAAACGCCAAGACGAATTTCACCATCGGTGACCGCACGGTGGCCATTATTGATAACGTCACCAAGACGATGAAGGTCTTTAAGAATAAGAAGTTCTTGCGTGCCATCCCGGTCTCGCTTGGCCGCGATTATCAGTACGATACGCCCAATGGCCGCTACGTTATCGGCGATGAGCACCCGCAGCTAGTCATGGACTCGGAGACCTTCGGCCTAGCCCATGACGCTGGCGGCTACCGCACGACTGTGGACTGGGCTACCCAAATGTCTTATTCCGGCATCTATGTCCACTCCGCTCCGTGGTCCGTGTGGGCACAGGGAAATACCAATACGTCCCACGGTTGCGTCAATGTGACGCCGGAGGCTGCGCAGTGGTTCCAGGAGACGATGAAGCGTGGCGACGTGGTGCGGGTATTCAACTCCTACGGCGAGACGCTTAATGCGTTGGACGGTCTCGGTGACTGGAATATGTCCTGGGATGAGTGGTCGAAAGGTAACGCGGACGCTAATCAGTAGCGCCTGACGTCCGCACAAGGCACAAGCGCATGGCTACAGTGGTGGCCATGCGCTTTTCTGTTTTAGACCGCGGGGCGGCCGGGCCGTTCGGACCAGGTAGCTGAGCACGCGCGGCACGTGGAGCGGCTTGGTTTCCGGCGATTTCTGGTGGCCGAGCACCACGGCGTGCCAGGCATTCCGGCGGGGCAGCCGGGGATGTTGGCGGCCCACGTGGCGGCGCGCACGCAGCGCATTCGGGTAGGCACGGCCGGCATCATGCTGTTAAACCACCCGCCGTTTCTGGTGGCGGAGCAGATAAACCTCCTCGAGGCGTTGTATCCCGGGCGCATCGATATTGGGATTGGCTCCTCCGTCGGCTTTACCGGCCCGGTGCGGCGGGCGCTGCGCCAGGGCGACCCGGCGGTGGCGAAGCAGCGCTTTGAGGCGGAGCTGGCAACGCTGTTGCGCTACCTGCGCGGCGAGGAGGCGGTGACGGTGCGGCCGGAGTATGCGGGCACGCCGATCTACGTGTTGGCGGGCTTTCGATCGGCCATGGTTGCGGCCAAGATGGGGCTCGGCGTCATTTTGGGCGGCCCGGTGGCCACGCAGGAGGCGGCCGCGCGGGTGTATCGGGAGCATGCGCTTGCCGACGCCCCACCTATCATCTCCTCGCTCAATATCGCCGTTGCCGATACGCCCGCGGTCGCCCGTGACCTGTTGTTACCGGAGGCCTATGCCAAGGTGCTCGCGCAATCTACCGGCGAGTTCGGGGCCCTGCGGCCTGCAGGAGAGCTGGATATGGATGCGCTCACGGGGCAGCAGCGCCGGCGCATTGGGGAGACGCTGGCCCATGACGTGTGGGGAACGGTGAAGGAAGTGGGGGAGGAGCTAAGGGGCGTCGGCAAGCGGCTGGGCGTAAGCGAGTTTGTGGTGACCGGAGACATGCCAGATGTGGCCGGTCGGGCACGTTCGGAGGAGCTGCTGGCGAGCCTGCAGGCCGAAAACTGAAAAAGCCCGAGCGCAAGGCTCGGGCATTTGGGGTGGCTGACGGGACTCGAACCCGCGACACCCAGGATCACAACCTGGTGCTCTACCAGCTGAACTACAGCCACCATCGCTGCGTGAAAGCAACGAGATATAGGTTAACTCACGCCGCCTAAATTACAAAAACGCCTGGTAATCTGCGGTGGTTTCGGCCTTGATCTCCTCCGCTTCGGGGGAGGTGGGGCCCTCGTCGGTGCGGAAGACGCTGCGGCGGTAGAAGTCCAACTCGCGGATGGATTCGATGATGTCCTGTAGTGCGCGGTGGGCCATGCCCTTATCGGGCTGGTTGAAGTAAGCGCGCGGGTGCCACCGGCGGGCAAGCTCCTTGATGGTGGAGACGTCGATCATGCGGTAGTGCAGGGCGCTATCGAGCCGCGGCATATAAGCGCGGATGAAGGTGCGATCTGTGGCGATGGAATTGCCGGCCAGGGGAGCGGGGTGCTCAGGATCGCAATGTTCATTGATGAGCGCGAGTACGGCATCCTCGGCTTCTCCGATGGAGGTGGTGGACTCGCGGATTTCCTTATCCAGCCCGGACTTAGCGTGCATCTGCGTGACAAAGGAATCCATCTGTGCCAGCTCATCCTCGGTGGCGTGGACGACGAGGTCGATGCCTTCGCCCAGGATGTTGAGGTTGCCATCGGTAATGACGGCAGCGACCTCAACGATGACGTGGCGCTCGGGGTCGAGGCCCGTCATCTCCAAATCGATCCAGACGAGGCGGTCGTGTTTTGCGGCTATCTCGGAATGTGGCATGCGGCCCATTCTACGCCCGCGTGCCTTTACCCCTGTATGGGGTGCGAGACGGGCTGCCCTGGAGGGGCGATTACTACTGGACAACGCCAGCTTTCAGTAAGTGTGGCGCCATACTGCATAAAATTAATTGGTGATTTGCCTCACTCTAGGATGTGAGTTAGGGCATACTCTGGTTAATCGCTCTTCATTCGGGAGGTGCGACAGACTTAGGAGAGACCAGATGGCAAACTTCCTCGATGCCCTCAATACCGTAATTTGGTCCCCCGTCTTGGTGTTTTTGTGCCTCGGCGCGGGTATTTATTTCACCGTGGTGACACGCGGCCTGCAGGTGCGCTGCATCCCGGACATGCTCAAGCAGATCGTTAACGGAGAAAAGTCCGCAGATGGCGTGTCTTCCTTCCAATCATTGATGGTTTCGCTCTCCGGCCGCGTGGGCGTGGGCAATATCGCCGGCGTGGCCACAGCCATCGCCTTCGGTGGGCCTGGCGCCGTGTTCTGGATGTGGGCAGTGGCGCTGTTGGGCTCGTCCACCTCGTTCATCGAAAGTACGTTGGCGCAGATTTACAAGGAGAAGGACCAGGACACCGGTGAGTACCGCGGCGGGCCCGCCTATTACATCGAAAAGGCCTACAAGCACACTAAGGCCGCGCCATTCATGGTGGTCTATGGCATCGTGTTTGCCGTCGCCATGATCTTGGCTACCAGCTACTTCTTGCCTGCCATCCAGGCCAATGCGGTGGCCGCCGCGGCCGATACCGCCTGGGGCATCAACTCCACCTGGGCAGCCGTCGTCTTGGCGGGCATTCTGGCCATCATCATTATTGGCGGTGTGAAGCGCATTGCGACCTTCGCCACCATTGTCGTGCCATTCATGGCAGTCATTTATATCGTGATTTCCGTCGTAGTCATGTGCATGAACTTCTCGCAGATTCCGGAGGTCTTCGGACTCATCTTCAGGTCCGCATTCAATATGGAAGCCGGATTCTCCGGCATGCTGGGCGCGGCCATCATGTGGGGTGTTAAGCGCGGCATCTACTCCAATGAGGCTGGCCAAGGTACCGGCCCGCAGTCCGCTGCAGCCGCCGAGGTCTCTCACCCCGCTAAGCAGGGCTTCGTGCAGTCCTTCGCGGTGTATGTCGATACGCTCTTCGTCTGCTCGGCTACCGCGTTCATGATTATTTCTACGGACATGTACACCGTCTTCCGCGGCAGCTCCGAGGACGGTGAGGTGGTCTACAACGGCTCGCTTCCTGATGGCGTCGAGGTTGGCCCTGGCTACGTGCAGTCCGGCCTCGATAGCGTCTTTGCCGGTTGGGGCCCAACCTTCATTGCCGTCTCCATTGCCTTCTTCGCCTTTACGACAGTCCTGGCGTACTACTACATGTCTGAAGTTAACCTGACCTACTTCAACCGTTGGGTCCGCTCCCGCACGGCCCGCCGTGGCCTGATCTGGGTGCTGCGCGCGCTGATTATTGTTTCCGTCGTTGTCGGCGCCACCACCACTCCGGGTGCGGCGTGGGCCCTGGGCGATATCGGCGTCGGCACGACGGCATGGCTCAATATCATCGCCATCCTCTTCCTGCAGGTCCCTGCCCTTAAGGCACTCAAGGACTACGAAAAGCAGAAGAAGGCCGGCAAGGATCCGCAGTTCGACCCAGAAGCTTTGGGCATTAAGAATGCGGATTTCTGGGTAGAGCGCAAACGAGCACGCGGCGAGGGCAGCGTGCTCAAAGACAAAGACAAGGACTTAGAAGGCGCCGGGGCCTAGCCCATCTTGGCGTAGAAGCTGCCTACCAGCGGTGCAATCACCGGGGTGGGCAGCACCTGGCTGAGGGTATTCATCGCCTTAGATAGCGGGCCGGGCACCACGCGGCGCTGATTGCGGCGCATGGCCTCGATGGTTTCTTGGGAGCACGACTCGTAGGTGGTCCACAAAAAGTCCGGTACCACCTTGTCCACGATCGACTGGTCTTCCTCTGCGATGGTGGCCTCGCGCACGGGGCCGGGGGCGAGCAGGGTGCACGAGACGCCGGAGCCCTTCAGCTCGTAGTGTAGGGCCTCCGTAAACGCATTGACGCCCGCCTTGGTGAAAACGTAGGTGGCGTTATTAGGGATGGGGATATTGCCCGCGGCAGAGCCGACATTACAGATAGCGCCGCTGCGGCGAGGCAGCATCTGCTCCAGGGCGGCTCGCGTGAGGTGGTGGACGGCAGTTCCGTTGAGCTCGAACTGGGTCGTCTCGTACGACCAGTCTTGGTCCATGAAGGGGCCGAAGCTGGCGATGCCGGCGGAGTTGACCAGGATCGACACCTCGCGGGTGGTGATGGTCTCGGCCACACGGGCGACGTCGTCAGCTATCGCTAGGTCCGCCGGCAGGGCAATGGCCTCGATATTATGGCGCTGCTCGAGCTCGGTGGCGATGGACTCCAGGACCTCGCGGCGGCGGGCCACAAGGATGACGTTATAGCCCAGGGCTGCGAAATCCTGCGCCATGGCCTTGCCAATGCCTTGGCTGGCGCCCGTAACGAGGGCGTAGGACGTGCGGGAAGGAGCGGGAAGTGACATGGTTAAGCCTTTCCGGAGTGGGGGCATGGTGAGTCCTAGCGTAAACAAAAAGCCTTGAAGCGGCGAGAAACTCGACGCCTCAAGGCTTTCGCGCGGTGCCCCCAGCAGTGTCTGGTTCGGAGACATCGTTCCGCATGTCTCATGAGATCGTTCCGGTCCTACCAGCTCAGATGTCTCACCACATCGATCCGGTTGAAAACCCTGAAGCTAAAACTGCCCAGACACGACGAAAAGCGATGTCTCGAGACATCGATCCTCTGTGGCTTTCTGCTCCGAAGTGGGGGATTCTGAGAGTATGTCCGTGCTAGGCCCAGCGCTGGTACTTCTAGCGCCTTCAGGAGCAGTTCTAGGTGTGTGTCGCTAACAACTAACGACAACTGAAGCCAGAACCAGGTCCCGGTTATCGTGTTGAAAACCCGCAAACGGGGCACAATCTTGGCCCGCACAGTCGCCTGACTCTCGCAGTACTCGCGACGTTGCGAATGCCTGGTTTTCGGGAGTCTGGGGCAACCAAAAGCAGAAAATCTCGAGACACCGACCGGAACGATGTCTCGAGACTTCACACGGTGCCCCCAGCAGGATTCGAACCCGCGACACATGGGGTAGAAACCCACTGCTCTAATCCACTGAGCTATGGGGGCTTACAACGCACTCATAGTAGCCCACGAGGGCGGGGAAACCTAAGCCAGGGTGCGCTGCGGCGTGCGCAGGATGTCCACCAAGTCTTGGGCAGCTGCGGTCAGCTCGCGATCCGTGCGGTAGGCCACGATGGCGTAGTAGCGCGGCAGGTCATCAGCAATGGGGCGGGTGATGATGCCGTTCGGCTGCACAGTAGGTGCGCAATTGGGCACGATGCTGACGCCGAGACCACTGGAGACCATAGGAATTGCGCTATTGAGGCTGGCGACCTCCTGGGTCTTTTTCGGCTTGAGGCCCGGTCGGCTATTCCAGAGGTCGTGATAGAACTCGGCCAGTTCAGGAAGTTCGCGGCTGCGCGGTGGGACAAGCCAAGTTTCCTTCTTCAGCTCGGCGAGGGAGACGGGGGATTCCAACTCGGCGAGGCGCTGGGGAAGGGCGACGGAGTAGTCGAACGTGGCCACCTGGTGGACGGTGAGCTCGGGGGAGTAGCGGCGAATGAAGGCCTTTGGATCGGACGTCGGCAAGAGCGCTAGGTTCACCTGGCCATCCAGTAGGTGTTTGATAGCGGAAGCCGGTTCGGCGTCATCCAGCGAGATATTGGCGGTGGGGTAAATCCGCTTGAGCTCGGCCAGGGCGGCAGGGGTAAATTCCCAGTTCAATATGGCGCCGGAGGCGAGGGATACGGTGCTGGCCTTGTCTCCGGTGATTTCGCTGATATGGCGCTGGGTTTCGCTGAGCAGCGCATCAACCTTGACGGCCGTTTCGTAGACATAATCGCCAGCGTCAGTGGTGGAGACACCGGAGCGACCGCGCGAAAGCAGCTGGGCGTTCAGCTCTTTTTCTAGCTTCCGGATAGAAAGGCTCAGAGATGGCTGGGTCATATCGAGGGATTCGGCAGCGTGCGTGAAGGAGCCATTGTCTACAACGGCGCGAAAATAAAGAAGTTGACGGGTGTCCATAAGCTCCATAATGGCACATGTAAAGACAAAATGTGTGTTAGGTGAGAAACTAGGTCGCGCTATACAATGCGCACTATGGCAAATGAGCAGGTTAATAGTGTGAACGCGGCGGGTAAGAAGCCCCGCCCTTCCTGGGGAATTTATATCGCAGCGATGCTAATTGCCGGCCTGATCGCCGGTTTTATTTCCCTGTTCCTCCTGGCCGATTCCCTGGCGGCCCTGGGCATCCCGGACCCCGGCCGCATAACCACCTTTGGCCTGCCGCTCTTTCGAGGTGTGGCGTGGATTCTCATGGCTTTGTCCGTGGGCTCATTCTTGGCCTCGTCCTTCCTCATCGCTCCGCGCGGTGACAATGCCACGCTTATCGATGCCCCCTTGTCCGTCGACGGCCACATCGCCGCGCGCACCGGTACGTGGGCTTCCTTTGGCATGGCGGCCGTGGGTCTCGTGGAAATCCCGCTCATTATGTCCGACCTCACCGGCGCGCCCTTTTCCCAGGTATTCGAGCCTTCCATCATGAAAATGGCGCTGACGGAAATTTCCACCACCATCGTGTGGGCAATCTCCGTGCTCATCGCCCTGGTAGTGGGCATTCTCGGACTCGTGGGCCGTGGCTGGTTCATGCAGCCGGCATACTTTTCTTGTCCATAATGCAGGTCGTACCCATTGGCATGGAAGGCCATTCCGCGGCAGGCGGCGACCATGATTACGGCACCAATTCGCTCCTGTGGCACTTGGTCTTTGTCATGCTTTGGGTAGGCGGGCTTATGGCGCTTATCGCCCATGGTCGGCGCCTTGGCCCCAACCTCGCCTTTGCGGTGAAGCGCTACTCCGGCATCGCCTTTATGGCCATTGTGGTGCTTGCTGTTTCGGGCTTGATTAACACGCTCATCCGCATGAATATCTCCGATCTGGTGGATTCTGCGTACGGAATCATTCTGATTACCAAGTTCGTGTTGACGATTTTGCTGGGCATTCTCGGCCTCGCTCACCGCGAGCTCACCATCCCGCAGCTGGGCAAGAATCCGCGCCTTTTTATTCGCATTGCCATCGTGGAAGTAGCGGTGATGGCCGCCACCATTGGCGTAGCCATCACGCTGGGCCGCACTGTGCCGCCCGCACCGCGGGATCCCAACCTCAACTCGATGCAGATTCTGATGGGCTATGAGCTGTTTGAAAAGCCCACGGTGCTCAACGTGTGGACCATGTTCCGCTTTGACATCATGTTTGGCACCATTGGCCTGCTTTTGGCTGCGGCCTATGGCTACTGCGTCTACCGCGTACACAAGCGCGGCCTGACCTGGAGCAAGGGGCGTACCGCATGGTTTATGTGCGGTGCGCTGGGCCTGACCATTGTGATGTCTACCGGCATGGGTCTCTACATGCCGGCGATGTACTCCATGCACATGCTGGTGCACATGATTTTGTCGATGGCGGTACCGCTCCTGCTCGTCCTGGGGGCGCCACTGACCCTGCTCATGGAGGCCTTTGAGGCAGGACCGAAGGGGAAGCCCAGCCTGCACGACTATGCGCTGGCAGCCACCCAGTCCAAGATCGTCGCGTTTATTACCAATCCGTTTGTCAACCTCGTGCAGTACCTATTTTTCCTCTACGTGCTGTATTTGTTCCCGGGTCTCTATCAATTCGCTATCTCCGAGCACGCCGGCCACCTCATTATGAACTTTACGTTCATCATCTCCGGCTGCTTCTATTTCTGGGAAATTATCGGGCCGGATCCACTTCCCAAGCGGCACTCCACCCCGTTCCGATTGGCTGTGCTGTTCCTTTCCATGCCATTCCACCTCTTTGCCGGCGTGTACCTGATGCAGCTGCAAAGTGTGCTGGGTGCAGACTTCTACCAGTATTTGGAACTGCCCTGGGATCAGGATCTGCTCCAAGATCAACGCGTGGGCGGCGGCATCGCGTGGGGCTTTGGCCAGTTCCCGCTGGTCATCGTCTTTGGCAAGCTCTTCCTGGATTGGCTCAGCGATGATCGCGCTACGGCTCGCCGCCATGACATGCAGGCGGATGCGGACGATGATGCCGAACTGGAACGCTATAACGCGATGCTGCAGGATATGGGCCACGGCGATGAATCGAGCTTCCGCGGGCGCTAGCCTGTGGATAACTGGGTAAAAATCACCGCAAATCCCGAGTTTTGTTGACGGGTACAACAAGTTATCCACAGGGGCGGGGTTGTCGGCATGGTGCGGCTTGCGCGCCGGTATCAGCATGTGGAAGCGAGCGAGGAAAACCGAACTCGCCTATCCAACTATCCAGCAAAGGATTTTCTAGCACCATGTCCCAATACCCAATTACCTTGACCGGTCGCCTTACTCGCGATCCCATCCTGACCAAGACCTCAACTGGGGCCTATAAGGCCAAACTGCGCGTTGCGTCCTCGCGCCGAATTCCGGACCGTCAGGTCGATGCCGGCGCCAATGATCCGGAAGGAAACAACCCCAAGGCCCCGCAGTGGCGTGACGTGGACCACCTCTACATCGACGTCGAAATGTGGAATCAATTCGCCATCAATGTGCGCAAATCCTTGGCTAAAGGCATGCCACTGGTCATCGTGGGATCCTTAGTGACAGAACAATGGCGCGATGACCAGGGCACCGATCACTTCCGCACGTTCATTAAGGCACAGTATGTGGGCCTGGACCTGAACCGCCACGTTATCGGTACCAAGCGTCTCGCTCCGCAGTACAACCAGGAAAATATTGCGGTCCCAGAACTGGGGGACAACGCCATCGAACCGGACGTGGACCACAGCCTGCCGTCGCAACAGGCGGGTCAGGGAGATACCGCTGCCGATACCGCGGCGGACCGCTATCTAGCCGAGCGCGCCGCAGCCGCACGAGGTGGGGAAGAAGATTCCTTCGACGACGCCGAGGTGGAAGAGGAGGCTGCCGAGGCAGAATCCGCCACAGTGAACGCTTAAGCGTTTCCCCACCGGCTTGATCGCCTCGGGTGTACCTGACCCGAGGCACTTGGGCAGTGGTTCTGATGTAGTGTTTGTGTAGATAAATACGTCTCCCAAATTTTTGCAAAGGGGTAAAAGTGGGCGAATTCATCTACACGATGAAAAACGTGCGCAAGGCAATTGGCGATAAGGTCATCCTTGACGATGTAACAATGGCGTTCTACCCAGGTGCCAAGATTGGTGTGGTCGGCCCTAACGGTGCCGGTAAGTCCTCCATTCTGAAGATTATGGCCGGCCTGGATCAGCCTTCCAACGGCGAGGCCTTCTTGGATCCGGGTGCCACCGTGGGCATCCTGCAGCAGGAGCCGCCGCTTAATGACGAGAAGACCGTACGCGGCAACGTCGAAGAGGGCTTGGGCGATATCTTTGAAAAGAAGCAGCGCTTCGAGCAGATCGCCGAGGAAATGGCCACCAACTACAGCGACGAGCTCATGGAAGAAATGGGCAAGCTGCAAGAAGAGCTGGACGCCGCCGATGCTTGGGAGGTTGATTCCAAGATCGAGCAGGCCATGGAAGCTTTGCGCTGCCCGCCTTCCGACGCCCCAGTGACCAACCTCTCTGGTGGCGAGCGCCGTCGTGTAGCGCTGGCTAAGCTCCTGCTCACCGAGCCGGACCTGCTGCTGCTCGACGAGCCTACGAACCACCTGGACGCCGAGTCCGTGCAGTGGCTGGAGAAGCACTTGGCCGATTACCCGGGTGCTGTTTTGGCCGTGACCCACGACCGCTACTTCCTTGACCACGTCGCGGGCTGGATCTGTGAGGTTGACCGCGGCAAGCTCTACCCGTACGAGGGCAACTACTCCACCTACCTGGATAAGAAGCAGGAGCGCCTCGAGGTTGCTGGCAAGAAGGACGCGAAGCTGCGCAAGCGCCTGAAGGACGAGCTGGAGTGGGTACGCTCCGGCTCGAAGGCCCGTCAGGCCAAGAACAAGGCTCGTCTGGAGCGCTACGAGGAGATGGCTGCCGAGGCCGAGAAGTACAAGAAGCTCGACTTCGAAGAGATCCAGATTCCTACTCCGCCGCGCTTGGGTAATAAGGTTGTGGAAGTCAAGGACCTGCAGAAGGGCTTCGATGACCGCGTCCTGATTAAGGACCTCTCCTTCACCCTGCCTCGCAACGGCATCGTGGGCGTTATCGGCCCGAACGGCGTGGGTAAGACCACCCTGTTTAAGACCATCGTTGGCCTGGAACAGCCGGATGCCGGTTCCGTCGAGGTGGGCGATACCGTCAAGCTGTCCTACGTGGACCAGAACCGTGAAAACATTGACCCCGAGGCAACCGTCTGGGAGGTTGTCTCCGGCGGCCTAGATTACATTCACGTTGGTCAAAACGAGATGCCATCGCGTGCTTACCTGTCCGCGTTCGGCTTCAAGGGCCCGGATCAGCAGAAGCCATCCAAGGTGCTTTCCGGTGGTGAGCGCAACCGCCTGAATCTGGCGCTGACCCTGAAAGAGGGCGGCAACCTGATCCTCCTTGACGAGCCGACCAACGACTTGGACGTGGAAACCCTCGGCTCGCTGGAAAACGCGCTGGAGAAGTTCCCGGGCTGCGCCGTGGTCATTTCCCACGACCGCTGGTTCTTGGACCGCACCTGTACCCACATCCTGGCCTGGGAAGGCAATGTGGAAGAAGGCCAGTGGTTCTGGTTCGAGGGTAACTTCGGCGATTACGAGAAGAATAAGGTCGACCGCCTCGGTGAAGAGGCAGCCCGTCCTTCCCGTGTGACCCACCGTAAGCTGACCCGCTAAGAAGCTGACGCCTTAACTGAGGAGAAAAATGGCAACCCCAAGCGTGCACACGTACCGTATTCAAACCCGCTGGTCGGACTTTGATATGTACGGCCACATGATGAACGCAAACTACATCGAGCTTGCCCAGGAAGCGCGCCTGGCCTTTGCGAAGGAACATATCTATTCCAAGGGCCTCGACTTCATTGCGTTCGTGCGCCACCTCGATGTGGACTTCCAGCGCCCGATGGAGTTTAAGGACACCACTACGGTGGAGGTAGAAACTACCATTTCGCAGATTGGCACCACCTCGTTTACCACTACCCAGCAGGTCAAGGATGACCAAGGGGAAGTTGCGGCAACTGTGGAGTGCGTGCAGGTAGTCATCGATCGTCAGCAGCAGACTCCTCGTCCGCTGACGGAACAGGAAAAGGATATTCTGCACAATACCGCTGCCAACTAGCAGCGGGGCAGAGCACAGATTAGAAAGGCAGGGCCCGAAGGTATGGTCACCGAGACTCTAGAAATTGGAAGCGGTGAACCTGGCCTTCGGGCCCTTGTCACGCGCGCAGTCGGCTTGGATGCGGGCGCTTCGGTGCGGCTGCGCCAACTGACTGACGACGTCGTCGATGTCTTTGTCACCACTCCCTTCGAGGTGGTTGCCTCCCGCCGCGTGCAAGGCGTCGCGTCCCGCGATGGGGCTGTGGTTTCCGCGGCCACGCTCGCCGAGCAGCTCAAAGAGCATGAATCTAGCGGCACGTTAGATTTGGGTCCTGCTCGCGATCCATCCTGGCCGGGAGCCTTGCCGCCGGCCACTGGCTACAGTGTGGTCGATACCTTGCCGGTTACCGTGGTGCGCGATCTTTCCGATAAAGGTCAACAGCTCACCCGGCAATTTTCTGGCCCCATGGGCCCGCCGTCCAGCTTGTTGAATCAAACCGTTGTCACGGTGGAAGGCGATGGCACCACGGTCGAAATCCCCATGCGCATGATCTTTGCCTGCACCAACCTGGGGCTTATCCCTGGATTTTCCGCCCCGATGGACGTGCCGCGGCACCTGCGGGTGGCTCAGCTCGGCCGGTGGGTGCGACTCGACGCCCCCTTCGGCAGCATTTACCGTTCCACTCGCTTGTCCTTGTTCTAGCCTTCGCCGCCAGGGCACACACCCTGGTGTTCAACAATCTCGGCGTACCAACGCCCCATAATGGGCGACATTGCCCGAAAAGTAGTCTGCCTGAGGGGTAGGGGGCCCTGGCGTGGTAGCCTCCCAACCCCTGTGAACAGCATGTTTAACGGGGGTGTTGGAGTAATGCTACCCCCGCAGTGTGAATTAGCCAGCAGAGCGCCGCGCGCAAACGTGTCCTGCGTTACTCTTACATGGTCGATGTAATTTCCTGCACTCACAAGGAGACTATGTAATGCGTATTGCTGTGCCAAAAGAAATCATGAATAACGAGAATCGCGTGGCTCTTACCCCGAGCGGCGTACAGACCCTCGTTCAGGATGGCCATGAGGTCCTCATTGAGACTGGTGCCGGTGAAGGCGCTTCCTTCCCGGACTCCGAGTACGAGGCTGCCGGTGCCAGCATCGTTGGCACTGCCGAAGATACCTGGGCACAGGCAGAGCTGCTGCTGAAGGTGAAGGAGCCGCTCGAGGCTGAGTACCAGTACCTGCGCCCAGACCTCACCGTCTTCACCTACCTGCACCTTGCGGCGGATCGTCCGCTGACTGAGGCACTTGTCGACGCCAAAACCACCGCCATCGCCTATGAGACGGTCACTGACCGCCACGGCACCCTGCCGCTTCTCACCCCGATGTCCCAGGTAGCTGGCCGCCTTGCTGCTATCGAAGGCACTCACCATCTGTTGTCCACCCAGGGCGGCCGCGGCCTGCTGGTCTCCGGTGTTCCGGGCACCCAGCCGGCACGCGTCGTAGTTATCGGCGGCGGCCAGGTCGGCGCGTCCGCTGTTGCAATGGCCCACGGTCTGCGCGCCGAGGTGACGGTGCTGGACCTCGATCCGCACGTCCTCCAGCGCTTCGATGACCAGTACGCCGGTGGCGTGCGCACCCTGATCTCCGATCCAGCCACCATCGATAAGGAACTGCAGGAGGCCGATCTCGTCATCGGTGCCGTCCTTATTCCGGGTGCCGCCGCGCCGAAGCTGGTGCGGGAGGAGACCGTAAAGAAGATGAAGAAGGGCGCGGTGCTCGTCGACGTGGCCATCGACCAGGGCGGTTGCTTCGAGAACTCCAAGAAGACCTCCCACGATGACCCCACCTTCAAGGTGCATGACACCCTGTTCTACTGCGTGGCGAATATGCCGGGTGCGGTGGCCAATACCTCCACCCGTGCGTTGTCTTCTGCGACCCTGCCGTACATCCGCGCGGTAGCCAATGACAGCCTGGACGCCGCCATCAAGCGTTTCCCGGGCCTGGAGGGCGGCGTCATGACTCGCGGTGGCCGTCTGGTCTCCGAGCCTGTGCGCAAGGCCTTTGACTGGGAAGACTAGTCATCCCCCGGCGTGGTCTGCGCTAGATACACCACAAGCCCGGCGCCCCGCTAGAAACGGGGCCCGGGCTTGAGTTATCTGCGCTGGAGGGGTGGCGTGGTTACGGGGCCTTGTTGATCATCATGGCGGCAACGCGCTGCATGTGATCCCAGATCATTTCGCGGTAGGCAGGTGGGATGGTTTCCTCGTCGATGTCCGCGAGGGAGTTGCCCATAAGCTCAAGCCACCGGTCGTGCGCGGTGATATCGATGGGGTAGGGGGCGTGGCGCATGCGCAGGCGCGGGTGCCCTCGGTTTTCAGAAAATAGCTGCGGGCCGCCCCAGTATTGTGCCAAGAACCAGGTAAGGCGCTGTTCGGCGCCTTCCCAGTCGTTATCGGGGTACATCGGGCCAATGACATCGTCCCCTTTGACCTGGGAATAAAAGCCGTGGACGAGGCGCTCAAAGGTCTCCATGCCGCCGATGGCCTCATAGACAGAATCCATTTACTCTTCTTCTTCCTTGCGGGGATCGGCAATGCCGATGCCGTGCGGGTAGGGGGTGGTAATACCTTTAGTGTGCATGACATTGAGCACGCGGGACTGTAGGAAACGCTGAACGTCCCACTGCTTGCCCGGCAAGGTCTTGGTCGAGACACGGAAGGATACATAATCCGGCTCAAAGCCAGACATGCCGTCCACACGGGGTGTGCTGAGGATGAGCTTGCGCACCTTTTCGTCCTGTGCGGCTTCTTTCACTGCGTCCTCAATGATTTCGCCGGCCACCTCTGGGTCATTAGAAAGGCCTACCGGAACCTGGATGCGGGCAACAGAGTACTCATCGGAGTGGTTGGCCACCTGGAGAATCTCACCGTTGCGCACGTACCAGAGGGCGCCATCGATATCGCGGACCGTGGTGATGCGCAGGGAGATGGACTCGACATCGCCAAAGACGCCATTGCCCAAATCAACCACGTCACCAATGCCGTACTGGTCCTCAATGAGCATGAAGATGCCAGAAAGGAAGTCCTTCACCAGCGCCTGTGCACCAAAGCCGAGGGCAACGCCGATGACACCGGCGGAGGCAATAAGCGGCGCTACGTTGACCTCTAACTCATCCAGGATGGCGATGACGGCCCACACCCAGACGAAGATGGCGGCGGCGGAACGGGCTACGCCGGCAAGTGTCTTGATGCGGGAGGCGCGCCGGGTCTCGCGGGTTTGGCGCATGGCCTCTTCTTGTTGGCTGAGCTCGGGGCGATTGGCGCGGCCCTTGAATTTCCCGCGCAGGCGCTGCTTATCTAGCCCGGAGGACTTGATGCTATTTTCGGCTACTTTGTTGATAACTCGGTGGAGCAGCCAGTGGACGATTATGGCCAGGATAAGGATGATGGCGATGCGAATGGGGCGCTCGATAAGCCAGCTTTGCACCTTCTCGTCATTCCAAAAACTGGACACGGACTCGATGGCCGAGTCCGTGGTGGAAGCGGCGGATGCTAAGAATTGCGTATTCATCATTCTTTCTTAGTCGAGGACAAAATGAACTGCGCCCATTGTAAGGGCAGAGGCTGAAAGTGCGATGAGTCGTGGGTGTGCGAGAGTGTGAAAATAAATACCCATCTCTCGGTTGGAAATGAACAGCTTGGTCTAGACTGTGGTGCTATGACTGAACGCAGCACGCAGAACCTCGCTCAAGGCTTTACGTCCCGTTCCATCCATGGCGGCTATCACCCGGACCCGCACATGGGATCTATCAACGTGCCCATCTATGCCTCGACCACGTTTGCGCAAGATGGCTTGGCGCAGCTGCGCGGCGGATTCGAATACGGCCGCGTGGCCAATCCCACCGTGCGCTCGCTGGAGCGCACCCTAGCGGCACTGGAAGGCGCGGAGTATGCACGCGTGTTTTCTTCCGGCATGGCCGCCGCCGATACCTTGATCCGCATCCTGGTGCGCCCAGGAGATCACGTCATTTTGGGCAATGACGCCTACGGTGGTTCCTACCGCCTGCTCAATGATTTCACCGAGTGGGGCGTGGAGATGTCCATCGTGAACACCAGCGATACCGCAGCGGTTGCGGCCGCGGTTCAAGAAAATACCAAGCTCATCTGGCTAGAAACGCCCACTAATCCGGCGCTAAATATCACCGATATTGCCGCGGTGGCCAAGATTAAGGGCAACGCGCAGGTGTTGGTGGACAATACTTTTGCCACGCCCTACCTGCAGAACCCGCTGGAACTCGGCGCCGACCACGTGCTGCACTCGACCACCAAGTACCTAGGCGGGCATTCCGATGTGCTCGGTGGCGCGGTAGTTACTAATGACGCCCACGTGGACGAGCGCCTGCTCTACTTCCAGGGCAATGTGGGCGCGGTGAGCTCGCCTTTCGACGCCTACTTAACCGCCCGCGGTATTAAGACGCTGTCGGTGCGCATGGATCGCCACTGCGCGAATGCCCAGAAGGTAGCGGAATTTTTGCAGGGACGACCTGAGGTCAAACAGGTGCTCTACCCGGGGCTCAAGGAGCACCCAGGGCATGAACTGGCGGCACAACAGATGCGTGGCTTCGGCGGCATGATGTCCGTGCGCTTCCACAGTGCGGAGCATGCCAAGCAGATCTGCCTCAATACGCGGCTTATCTGCCTGGCAGAATCGCTGGGTGGGGTGGAATCGCTCATCGAGCATCCAAAGAATATGACGCACGTATCCGCGGAAGGGTCCGAGCTGGTGCCGCCGGAGGATCTGGTGCGCATCTCCATCGGCATCGAGGACATCGATGACCTGCTCGCGGACTTGGAGCAGGCCCTCGACGCGCTATAGGCCGCGGCACCGAGCCCATAGTGCAAGTGCGGTGGCTAGGAGCGCACCACGGCGAGCAGGGAACCGGCGGCCTTGTCGGTTTCCTGCAGCATGAGCGGGTCCGTGCCCGGCATGGGGGAAATGGTGGTATCCGGCCACTGGGAATAGGTGGGGATGCCCACGATGTGCAAGCGCGCATCCAACTCGCCGTCTGGGTGGACGGTGCGGCGGGTGGCCCCATCCGTTTCCGGCGAACCAGTGGGCTGGCTGTGATCGGGGAAGGGGCGCACGCGGGCGGAATCCACCAAGCAGCGCGTCATGGCATCGCCGGCGGTGCGGATATCGGGGCGGTGCATAAAGGCGTCGACAAGCGTGGGCGCTGAAGCCGAGCGCGGGCCGGAGGTCAAAGTGAAGTGATCGGCCTCTATGGACACGGTGGGGTGATCGCCTAAGAAGTGGGCCAGGCCGGCGTCGACAAGCGCGAGCAATTGGCGCACGCGGAAGAGCGGCGGGCCGGAGCCGATCATCTGGCCAAAGGACATGACCTGGCCGTAGCGGCCGATGCGGGACTCGCGGGTGTAGCGGCCCTCTGCACCGAGGATGGAGGCCGGCTTGCGCGATTGCGAAAGCGACCACAGCGCGGCCTTGATGGGGGAGTCGTGGCCGGCGGCGGCTTCCCGAATATCGCCTTCCATGGACTGGGCAATGTGCTCGGTGAGCTCAGCGATGTCCCCGGTAAACCCGGCAATCTGGTACATGAGATCGTTCATGTCCCACGGCTCGGTGACCATGGGCGCAATGGCTGCGCCCAGCTCATCGGGGGCGGTGGCATCGATGACCTCGAGGATTTCTGCGCGTGGGCGCAGGAGGGAATCCGGGCGCACGCGCTCCAAGGTGGTGATATAAGCCTCGTAGCTATCGCGCGCAATGGCAGGCCAAACCTGGGCGTCAAAGTCGATGTCCTGGGTGCCGCTGAGCTCCGCAATGACCTCCTGCAGGCGGCGGCGCGGCATGGTTGGCGGCAGCTCACCGTACTCGGACTTGGGGTGGTAGGGGTAGCCGCGGCCGGAGGAAATGATGAAGTTGGGCTCCTGGCCGCAAGGCTCATAGCGCAGGCCGGAGCGCGCAGAAGGATCCTCTACGAATGTGCCGCCGCGCTCGATGGTGGTCAGCGCCATGATGTCATAAAAGCCCATGCCCAGACCGCGCACCAGTACGTCTTCGCCGCCCGGAATGGCAGCATAGTCCTGCTCTACCGGGTTATTAGGGGCGATCCAGTTCAAACCGGAAGCGGCCAACTGCTTTTCTTGTTCGTTGTATTCCGGAATCATCCAGCCATAGGCCAGCACCGTGGCATCGGCGCGCACCTCTGAGCCATCGGCCAGGTGGAGGACGTCTTGGTGACCGTCCTCATTGATGGTCTCCAACCGGCTGAAGTGATTCACGGTGGAAATGCTCTTGGGCAGGCGCGCAATGACCACGTCATAGACCCAGCGCAGGTACTCGCCATACAGTGCGCGCGAAGGGTTGGACTCGGGGCGGGTAGCCGCGAGCTCTTCGCGGTAGTCCTGGGCAATATGTGTGGCCGGTGGGTGCTGCTCAAAAAGCTCGCGCTTGGCGGCGGAGATATTCTCGCCATCGCCGCGCAGCAGCTGAATCCACTCGTATTGAATGGGGCCCTCGAGCACAGGGGCATCAACGGTGGAGCCGGGCTCGGTAAAGAGGGTGACCGCGCCGGCGCGAGTATTCATGCACAGCGTCTTAGTTTGGTCCGTTTCCCAGATGCGGCCGGCGCCATGTTGGGCGTCATCGATGAGGTGGACGGTAATGGGGTCGCTGGAATCGTCCATGCGGGCAGAGAGGCGTTCCAAGATGGAAATGCCGCGCGGGCCCATGCCGACGATCGCGATTGCTGGAGTAGACATACCTCCTATCGTGCCACATTCAGGCCCTTTCAGGATCATCGGACCTGGCAGTAAGAATAAAATAGACTAGGTGGTCTACCGGATTCTTGTTGTGTCGCCGTTTTGGCTGGTAGTAAGGTAGACTGGCCAGTCTTGTATTTCTAGGTATGAGTGTGGTCTAATGGGCGAGTACTACTTTAGACTTAAAGGAACTCGAGCTTTTATGAAGCAACTTTCTCGGCTCCTGCGGCCCGTGGCCGCGGTCCTGGCCAGCGGCGCGCTAGCTCTCTCGCTTACCTCGTGCGCCTCTACTTCCCACGCCGCGGAAGATGGCATGGTCACCTATGTCGAGCCCAATATGTTCAACAACCTCTATCCGCCCTCCGGCGGCTATTACCCCAACGGTGGTGTGCTCAATAACATCACGGACCGCCTGCTCTGGCAGGACCCGGATACCCTCGAGCTGCACCCGTGGATTGCGGAGGAAATGCCTAAGGCGAACAAGGACAATACTGAGTTCACCTTCAAGATTCGCAAAGGCGTGACCTACTCTGATGGCTCGCGCTTAGATGCCGCGAACGTGAAGAAGAACTATGACCTTTATGCCTTGGGCGACGAGGACCGCATGCTCACTCCATCGGAGCAGCTGCCCAATTATGAAAAGTCCGAGGTCATCGATGACTACACGGTAAAGTTCTACTTCAGCGAGCCTTCCCCAGGCTTCCCGCAGTCCACCTCCGTGATGAACCAGGGCCTGCTGTCTAATGCCACCCTGGATTTGGATGACACCGGCTTCGCGCCGGGCAACGCCACCGCGATTTCCGGTTCTGGTCCCTTCGTCATTGAGGAAGAAGAGCTGGGCACCAAGCTGGTGCTCAAGAAGCGCGAGGATTATGACTGGGCGCCCCCGGCCCGCAAGGACCACCAGGGCCCGGCCGATATTGAGGGCATCAATATCGTGCTCGCGGCCGAAGACTCCGTGCGCGTGGGCTCGCTTGTAGCCGGCCAGTCCGATGTCGCGCGCCAGATCGAAGCCCCCGATGAGAAGCACCTGAAGGATCAAAACCTGCAGATTTTCGCCGCCCCCACCCGTGGCGTGAACAATAGCTTCCACTTCCATTTCCGCCATCCACTCTTGGAAGACAAGCGCGTGCGCCAGGCCATCATCCACGCCATTGACCGCGATAACATCCTGGACACCCTCTTTTCTGATTCCTACCCCAAGGGCACCTCGATCCTGGCCAAGACGGCTATTGGCTATAAAGATCAGTCCGCGAACTATGCCTTCGATCCAGAAGAATCCAAGCGTCTGCTCGATGAGGCCGGTTGGCGCCCAGGAGAAGATGGCATTCGCGAAAAGGACGGCAAGCGCCTGGCCGTGACCTTCAATGAAGCCGTCCCACAGCCGCGCTCTAAAGAGATGTTCACCAAGGCCCAAGAGATGCTCAAGAACGTCGGCATTGAGGCCAACCTCAACCCGGGTGACCGCTCTGCGCAGCAAAAGGCCATGAAGGACCAAGACACCGTGCAGGTACGCCACACCATGACCGGCCGTGCCAATGTGGACACCTTAGCCACGTGGCTGGATGGCACCGGGCGCAATTCTTTCCTCAACTATGACGAGAAGACCGATAGCTTTGGCGATGAGAAGCTGCAGAAACTGGTGGAGGATTACTTCAACCTCAGCAGTGAAAAGGATCGCCTCGCCATGACCGGCCGCATGCAGGACTACCTGTCCGAACAGGCCTATATCCTGCCCATGTTTGAAGAGCCGCAGGTCTATGGTTTCCAGCCCTATATCGAGGGCTTTAGCACCGAGGCCATCGGCCGCCCATCGTTCTATGCGGTAGACATCAACCCCGCAGGAGGGGAGGACTAAACCATGAGTCTGAAAACTATTGCCTTGCGCATCGGCCAAGCCGTGCTCGTCATCTGGGCAACTTTCACCCTTTCTTTCATCCTCCTAGCAGCACTGCCTGGTGACGCCGTCGCGACCCGCTATGACAACCCCAACTTGGGGCTCAACGCCGAACAGCTGGCCGCCATCCGCGAGGTTTATGGCGCCGATGAGCCGATCTTAAGCCGCTACTTCAGCGCGCTCGGCGGATTCCTCACCGGTGATTTCGGCTTTTCCGTCGCCACCGGTACCGCCGTATCGGAGATGCTGGCAGATGCCCTTCCCTCCACGCTGGCGCTGGCGGTCTTCGCCTTCCTCGTAGGCGTGGTTCTGGCCTTCGTGGTGGCTATTGTCTCCACCTTCGGCCCATTTTCTTGGCTGCGCAGTTTCTTCCGCAGCCTGCCTTCCGTGATGGTTTCCCTGCCCACCTTCTGGATCGGCATCATTTTGATCCAGATTTTCTCCTTTGGCTTGGGCTGGGTGCCGGTCATCGGCGCGAGCGACGCCCAAAGCCTCATCCTGCCGGTAATTACCCTGGCTATCTTCGTGGCCGCGCCGCTGGCGCAGGTGCTACTGCGCTCCATCGATGAGGTCATGGATATGTCCTTCGTGCAGGTAGTGCGCGCCAAGGGTGCTAGCGGTGCCTGGTTGTTGTGGCGCAACGTCCTGCGCAACGCGCTGCTGCCGGCGCTGACCATGGCCGGCCTTACCTTTGGTGAGCTCGTCGGCGGTTCCGTGGTGACGGAGGCGGTCTTCGCCCGCCACGGCATTGGCGCGCTGACCGTGGATGCGGTGGCTAATCGCGATACCTCGGTGCTACTGGCCATCGTGGTGCTTGCCGCCGCCGTCTTTGTCCTTATCAATCTGATTGTGGACCTGCTCTACCCAGTGCTTGACGTGCGCCTGCGCGAGCGCGAGCACGAGACTGCATCTAGCTCCGCCACCGCTGCCACCACCGCCGATACCACCGCAACGAACGAGAAGAAGGTCAAGCATGAAGCTTAAATCCACACAGCTGAAGCTCACCCCGGGCACCATCATCTCGCTGATTGTGCTGGGCCTGGCGGTGCTCTGCGCGCTGTTCCCCCAATTATTTACCTCCCAAGACCCTAATCAGGGCGGGGACACCACGGCACTATTACAACCCAGCTTCCAGCACTGGTTCGGCACCGATGCCGTCGGCCGCGATCTCTACACCCGCGTGGTCTATGGCGCGCGCCAATCCCTACTCGGCGCGCTGCTGGCCGTACTTTTCGGCCTCATCGTCGGCACCATCTTGGGCATCATCGCCGGCGTGCGCCGCGGCTGGGTCGATGCCGTCATCATGCGCATCGTGGACGTGCTGCTGTCCATCCCCGGCCTGCTGCTCTCCCTGTCCGTCATCATCGTGCTGGGCCACGGCATCTTCAATGCCGCCATCGCCGTAGGTATCACCTCCGTGGCCACTTTTGCGCGCCTTGCACGCTCCCAGGTGCTTAGCGTTGCCGGCTCCGATTTCGTCGAGGCCGCCTATGGCTCCGGCGGTTCTTCCTTCCAAGTGCTCGTGCGCCATATTCTTCCCAATTCACTCACCGCGGTTTTCGCTGTAGCAGCCCTGCAATTTGGCCTGGCCATTTTGCAGCTAGCCACCCTGGGCTTCTTGGGCTATGGCGCACCGCCCCCAACCCCGGAATGGGGTCTTCTCATCTCTGAATCGCGCGATTACATCGCCACGGCCGGCTGGTTGACCATCGCCCCGGGCATTGTGATCGTCGCCGTGGTCCTCGCGGCTAACCACCTCAGCCAGACACTGCGAAAGGCGGCCTAATGTCCCTGCTTAGCATTAGTGATCTATCCATTACCTACCGCACCGCGCACGGTGAGGTAGAAGCGGTAAGCGGCATTGAGCTCGAGGTAAACCCTGGCGAGATGACCGCCATCGTTGGCGAGTCCGGTTCCGGCAAGTCCACCTCCGCCATGGCCGCTATTGGCCTGCTGCCAGACAATGCGTCGATCGTTTCTGGCACCATTACTTTCGACGGCCGCGACGTGACCCAGTATTCCCAGAAGCAGTGGCGTGAACTGCGCGGCCGCCGCATTGGTTTGATTCCGCAGGATCCCAATAACTCGCTTAACCCGCTCAAGACCATCGGTGCCTCGGTGGAGGAGGGCATGGCCATCCACGGGCAGGGCGATAAGGCCTCCCGGAAGAAGCGTGCACTGGAGCTTTTGGAGCGTGTGGGCATTGATGATCCGCAGCGCCGCTATCACCAGTACCCGCATGAGCTATCCGGCGGCATGAAGCAGCGCGTGCTCATTGCCGCGGCCGTGGCATTGGAGCCGGAGCTCATCATCGCCGATGAGCCTACCTCCGCGCTTGATGTCACCGTGCAGAAGATCATCCTGGACCTCCTGGATGAGATGCGCGAAGAGCTCACCATGGGCATCCTTTTCATTACCCATGATCTGGCCGTGGCGGGCGACCGCGCCAATAACATCGTGGTCATGGAAAAGGGCACCGTCCGCGAGTCGGGCGTTGCTGCCCGCGTCCTCACCGACCCCCAGCACGCCTACTCCAAGCGCCTGCTTGCCGACGCCCCCTCGCTCACCGCCCCCACTTCCTCCCAGGCCGCATCTCCTGTGCGGGCCGCCGCGCCCGCGCACCGCGAAACCCTGCTCGAAGTGGAGGGGCTGAGCCAACGCTTCGGGGATTTCTCCGCGGTAGAAGACATCAACTTTTCCGTGGCGCGCGGCACCACCCATGCATTGGTGGGGGAGTCTGGTTCCGGTAAGACCACCACCGGCCGCGCCATTTCCTTGTTGAGCACGCCTACCTCCGGCAGCATTCGCCTAGGCGGGGAAGACATTAGCTCCGCCCGTGGCAAGCGCCGTCGCGAGCTGCGCCGTTCGATCCAGATGGTTTACCAAAATCCTTTTGGCTCGCTGGATCCGCGTTTGAGCATCGGCGATACCATCGCCGAACCGGTGCGCAATTTCACCGGCGCTTCCAAGCGCGATGCGCGTGCCAAAGCACGCGAATTTCTTGATTTGGTGGCCTTGGATTCCTCCATGGCTTCCCGGCGCCCCCGCGAACTCTCCGGCGGTCAGCGTCAGCGCGTGGCCATCGCCCGCGCCATGATCATTGAGCCCGATCTCGTGGTGCTTGATGAGGCCGTGTCCGCGCTCGACGTCACCGTGCAGGCGCAGATCCTGCGCCTGCTCGACGAGCTGCAGCGCGAGCTGGAACTTACCTATATCTTCATCTCCCACGATCTGGCGGTAGTTAATCAAATTTCCGATACCGTTTCCGTGCTCTCCCACGGCACGCAAGTGGAATCCGGACCTACCGCGCAGGTTTTTGCGCATCCGGAAACCGAGTACACGCGCCAACTAATTGACGCCATCCCTGGCTCCCGCTATCGTGCCGGAGACCTAAACTTGGGGCTATAACCGCGCCCCAGAAAGGTTGGACTGAAAATATGACTGACATTATTAATGAGCTCTCCCACGCCAGCGCCGAGGTGCAACAGCTGCGCCGTGCGCGCCATGATGCGCAGGACAATGCGCAACTGAGCTTTAGCGCTTTGCTCGAGCCGGCAGAGCCAGGCGAGTTCTCCTATACGGAGCGCTATGCCGTAGCGGCTTTTACCGCTGCAATCTACCAGGCGAGCGAGGCTGCGGATTTCTACTTCGACTTGCTGGAAGATGAGGCCGACGAGGACCTTGTTGTCGCCGTGCGCGCCGCGAGCCAGCGCGGTGTGTCCACCGGCCCGTATCACCAGGGTGATTTCCTTATCTTCGGCGATACCTCCGCGGAAGCCGCGCTGGGCACACGCCTAGCTGCGGCCTTTGATTGGGCGCACCTTCTGGCTTTCCACCCTAAGGACGCCTCCCCGCAGGCCATCGGGCACCTCGATGCCGCAGGATGGTCCGCCACGGATATCGTCAGCCTGTCCCAGCTGGTGGCATTTTTGGCCTTCCAGCTGCGCGTGGTCCACGGACTGCGCGTGCTTTCTGGCGAGGATCCCGCATCCCACCCCGCAGCCGAGCGCGCCGCCGGCGTGGCCGATCCGGGTTGGGAGGTAACCGCGACTACGTTGCAGCCCGATACCGTGCTGCCGGACCACTTTGTCAACCACTCCCTGGGCTGGAAGCCCTGGGTAGAGGCGCTGGCGAAGGAGGATTTCACCGCGGTGCATACCGATGCCCTCATCAAGCTAGAGCGTATCGATTCCGAGTACTTCCGCTTGCTCGCCCGCGACCCTGCGGCCTTGAAGGCGCGCACGCTGACTGACCTAGACATCTTCTATAACACCGAAGGTGGCCTCTCCCGTGCGGACCGCGAGCTTGCCGCTACTGTGGCTTCGCGCTACAACGGCTGCGAGTACTGTGCCTCCGTGCACCAGGCGCGGTGCGTCCAGGAGGGCGGCGACCGTGAAATCGTAGACCGCCTCTTGGACGAGGGTATCGACGCCGACCTTGGCTCAAAGGAATGGGATCTTATCCGTCGTGCCGCCGTGGCGCTGACGGAATCCCCGTTCGCCTTCGATGCGGCACTATGCGCAGACCTGCGTGCGGCCGGATTCGATGATCAATCCATTCTGGACCTCATCTACGCTTCCTCCTTCTTCAACTGGGCTAATCGTTTGATGCTCACCCTGGGCCAGCCGGACGTGCCTAAGCGCTTCCGTTAATCGGCTACCGCCGGTGACTGGTTCGGAGCGGCGCTGAAGGCGAAGGATCCCTAAGATGGGGCGGCATGACTGATACTAAGAACGTCACCGCATCAGCACACGCGGAGAGCGAAACCCCGCAGAAGGTCGCCGTTGTCACCGGCGCTACCGGCGGCATGGGCCGCGAAATCATCGCTGACCTGGCCGGTGATTACCATGTGTATGCACTGGGGCGTAGCGCAGCGGATCTGCCCGAATCGGACTCCATTACGCCGGTAGCCATCGACCTCGTCGACGGCCTCGATGAAGGCATGAAACTGCCGGAGCTGGACCGCGTGGACGTGCTCGTCCACGCTGCTGCGCGAGCTACCAAGTACTCCGTGGAGGAAGCCACGCCGGAAAATTGGCGCGCGCACATGGACCTCAACGTGCATGCCCCTGCAGAGCTGACCCGCGCCTTGCTGCCGCAGTTGCGCAAGGCGGAGGGCACCGTGGTCTTTATTAACTCTGGCGCTGGACGCCACAGCTACGGCGATAACGTCATCTACGCGGCGACCAAGCACGCGTTGTATGCACTCGCCGATGGACTGCGCATCTCCGAGCCGGGAATCCGCGTATCCACCGTGGCTCCGGGGCCTACCGATACCCCGATGCTTAAGGGGTTGCAGGATTATGATCCCTCCCAGGTTATTGCCCCGGCTGAGGTGGCTCGTGCCATTCGTACCGTGGTAGAGGCAGGGCCCACCACTCAGCTGACGGAAATCCAGGTCAGGCCGCGAATCGAACTACATCTGCGCAAGTAGGAACGCAAGTTGTGGTAATGGACATCACACATTAATGGGGTTGGTTTCTGGGATGTCCATTACACTCGGGGGCTGTGACTTCCCAAAGCCGAAAACGGCCCGCCTATCTCCGTATCTCGGATGCCCTACGCGACAAGATCGAACGCAATGAATTAGAACCCGGTCAGAAATTTCCTACCGAACGCGAATTGGTCCGGGAATTTCATGTTGCGCGCATGACCGTGCGCCATGCCTTAGACATTTTGGAAGTCGAAGGCCTCATCGACCGACGCCGCGGGCGCAGTGGTGGCACCTACGTGCGCACGGTTCCCCCTACACTGAGCCTGACCAACAAGGACAATATCGTCACCCAGCTGCGCGAGCGCGGGCACGACACCGCCGTACGCGTGGTCTCGGTTAACAAAGCCCACGTGCCCAAGCATGTGGCAGCGGTACTGGGTGTTAGCGATTCCACCTTTGCGTGGGATATCAAGCGCCTTTATACCGTCGATGGCAAGCCCGTCATCCTTTCGCGCTACACCATCCCGGTAGATATGGCTCCCGATCTCAATCAACACGATCTGCGCGAGCCCATTATGGAAATCTTGGCCGGCTACAACCTCAAGCCCGTCTTTAAGCGCGAGAGCATGAGCGCCGCTACCGCTCGCACCGAAGAGCAGAAACTATTGCACGTGAGCCGATCGCACCCGCTGCTTCGGTTCGTGCGGCTGTTAAAGACTAAATCGGGCGCGGTCTTTGCCTATATTGAAGAGTCGCTGCGCTCTGATATCGCCAACGTCGAGGTGGTCCTGGGTGAGGATCCCGCGCCGCAACCCTTACCGGGTCAGGGCAACGGCGCGGGAAAGCCAGCTTAGCTAGCGTCTACCTGGCGGTTGCGCAGCGCGCGAGCCACGCGGTCACGCTGCTCGGTGACCGTACGGCGCAGACCACCCGGCAGATCCTTCTTCAAAAAGGCATCGGCGCGCTCCAAGCCCTTGTGCGTGATATCCCAGGAAGGGAAGAGACCCGTCACGGTGGTCAGTGCCACCTCGGAGGACTGGGAAGACCACACCTTTTCCGCGATGTCGAAGAATTCCGCGGTGGGTAGGAACTCATCGCTATGCGGGTAGAGCAGGCCTTCCAGCTTGGAGGTGAGCTCGCGGTTGGTGAGATTTCCCGCCACGATTTCTTTCCATACCGCGCGCTTGTTCTCTGCAGTTGCCACGGCTGCGCGGGCACGCAGGGAAGAGTAGTAGCCGGTGGCGGAGTTATCGCGCTCGAGTTGCGCGTCCGCGGCAGCGGGGACGTCTTCTACCGCGCCATCGGCGGCAAGTGCCGCCAGTGCGGACCAGCGCAGTCCCGCATCCGCGGAGGACTCGAGCACGCCGCGCAGATAGTCGCGCGCGCTATCGTGCAGGCGAATCTTCGCCAGTGCCTGGGTGCAGATGATGGAGCGCTGGGCATCGGGGCTGTGGGCGCCGTCGAGGAGGGCGTCGGCAAGCAGGGTGCTCTGGGCGGCCCACTGTGGATCGGCATAGTTCTTCAGCGCGCTAGACGCCTGCAAGACAATGCGCTCGAGGACGGCGAGCTCCGTCTCCGCCTGCATGCCGCGGGCAACCAGCTGGATGAAATTGCGGGCGCGCATAGTACCGGCGCGGGTCATCTCCCAAGCGGTAGACCAGCACAGGGTGCGGGCCATAGGATCGACGAACTTATCAATATTGTCCAGCAGGAATTGCAGGGAACCCGCGTCCAGCTCGATGAGGCAATAGGTCAGGTCATCGTCGTTGGGCAGCAGGAAATCAATGTCTGCCAACTGGCGGCCGATGAGCTCTGGAATCTCGGTGGAAGCGCCATCGATATCCATCTCGATGCGATCGGTGCGCACCACCTTGCCGTCCTGCAGGTTATACAGGCCTACCGCCACGCGGTGGGTGCGCAGGGTATCGCCGCCCTGGGTGAGATAAGCATGGGTAATCGTGCCAGACTCATCCGCATTGAGCACCACGCTGAGCGTATTGATGCCGGAGGTCTTGAGCCACTGTTGCGCCCAGAAGGAAAGGTCGCGGCCGGAGGCCTCTTCCAGGTGGCGCAACAGATCATCAAAGGTGGCATTGCCCCATGCATGGGCGGCGAAGTGGCGGCGCACACCAGCCAGGAAGTTCTCGCGGCCGACATAAGCCTGCAGCTGCTTGAGCACTGAAGCGCCCTTGGCGTAAGTGATGCCATCGAAGTTTTGCTCCACCGTTTCGATATCGCTGGCATCGGTGGAAATCGGGTGGGTGGTCGGCAGCTGATCCTGCTGATAGGCCCAGGACTTTTCCACATTGGCAAAGGTTACCCACGCGGTATCGTATTCGGTTTCCTCCGCCTGGGAGATGGCAGCGGACCAGGTGGCAAAGGACTCATTGAGCCACAAATCGTCCCACCACTGCATCGTGACCAAGTCACCGAACCACATATGCGCCAATTCGTGCAGGACGGTATCGGCGCGGCGCTCATATTTATAGTGCGTGGCTTGGGAAGTAAAGACGTACTCATCGCGGATGGTGACGCAGCCGGCATTTTCCATCGCGCCGGCGTTGAACTCCGGTACGAAAATTTGGTCATACTTGCCAAAGGGGTAGGGGAAACCGAAGTTGCGGTGGTAGAAATCAAAGCCCTGCTTGGTCTCAGTAAATAGGCGCTCGGCATCCAGTGCGTGGGCGAGCGAAGCGCGGCAGTAGATGCCGAGTGGCACCTCGAGCTTTTGGGCCGGCTTGCCCTCTGGGTGTGCGGTCAGCTCGCCGCGCCAGGTATCGGTGACCTCGTGGTACGGTCCGGCGCAGAGGGCCACCAGGTAGGTGGACAACGGGTAGTCAATAGCCGTGCTGGCTACATCGCCTTCCCAGCTGACCGGGCCATTGCTAATGATGGTCCACTCTTCGGGCGCCTTGAAATGCAGCGCGTAGGTGGCCTTCATATCCGGCTGGTCAAAGCAGGCGAAGACGCGCTTGGCATCGGCAGTTTCAAACTGGGTATAAAGGTAGACCTTGTCATCGGCGGGGTCTACAAAGCGGTGCAGGCCCTCACCGGTGCGGGAATACGGGATCGTGGCGGTGACTTCTAGCGTGTAATCGGCTACCTGGAGGCCAGACAATGGAATGCCATAGGCGGGGTTATAGGAAGCAGTGGGCAGGGGATTGCCGTTGAGGCGTACCTCCTGGATTTCTTCGGCGCGCAGATCGATAAAAGTCGAGCCGATCTCCTGCGAGGTAAAGCTCACCTTCGTGGTGGACAGGAAGTGGGCATCCGAATACTTGAGGTCTAAAGTGACATCATAATGGTTCACTTCGATCATTCGGGAGCGTTGAACCGCTTCCTCGCGAGTCAGGTTTATAGAGGTCATAGCCTATATTCTCCTTCTAAGCTGAAAATAGTTCTGCATCCACAGTAGTCGTGCACCTAGGCTGGTGGGGCAAACTTTTTCAATCAAAGGAGTATTCATGGCTGACGCAGTAAAGTTCTGGTTCGACGTATCCTGCCCCTTCGCGTGGGCCACCTCGCGCTGGATTAAGGAAGTGGAAAAGGTACGCGATATCGAGGTCGAGTTCGAGCCGATGTCCCTGTCCGTGCTGAACGATGGCCGTGATCTAGACTCCACCTACATGGACATGATGAAGGCTAACTGGGGCCCAGCCCGCGTCTTTGCCAAGGTCAAGGCCGAGCGCCCAGAGAAGGTAGACGAGCTCTACACCGCAATGGGCACCCTGATTCACGCCAAGGGCAACGGTATGCGCACCGGCTTTGGCGCCTATGATGACATCATCGCCCAGGCCCTAGCGGAGGTGAGCCTCCCAGCAGAGTTCGCCGAGGTAGCTAATACCGAGGACTATGACGAGAAGCTGCGCGAGTACCACCACAACGGCATTTCCGCTGTGGGCGATGAGGTAGGCACCCCGGTTATCAAGCTGGGCGAGACCGCCTTCTTTGGCCCAGTCATTACCCGCATCCCTACCGGGGAAGAAGCAGGCGAGCTTTTCGACGCCTCCCTGCGCCTTGCCCAGTACCCCTACTTCTTCGAGCTCAAGCGCTCCCGCACCGAGATGCCCCAGGTGGAGGAAAACTAAGCGGTCTTTTTACGTCGGCGCAGCTGAATCGCAGCGCCGACGCACAGCGCGATGGTCAGCGGGGTCAAGATGAATGCCGGCAGACCCGCAATATTAATAGAGGGAAGCGCCGTACCGGCCCGGAAGTCGTCCCAGGCGACAAGCACCCAGGATGCCCACGAGGCACCGGCAAGAAGCGCGATAATCCCCGCCGCAATCGCGCCCCCGTTGGCCCGCGGATTCCCGCGCACCTTCTGCGCAATCCACCACACCCCCAGGCCCAGGTGAGCCAAAGTGGCAAGAATGCTCGCGATAAGCGGGAGGAGGAAGCCCCCGCCGCCGGAAACCTGAACGCCGAGCAGGATAATGCAGACTAGAAGGCTTCCGCCGTAGAGCGCGAGAGCTGGCCTTGTTATAGGCATGGCTTTCCTCCTTTATAGCGATGGTGGTTGTCCGCGAGCTTATCAGGAAAATGTAATACGAAACAGGGTGCGAGCTAAGCCTCCTCAAGGCGCGCCGGGCCGGTAGGATATGGGCCATGCGCGTATATCTAGGAGCAGACCACGCAGGTTTCGAAACCAAGAACCTGATCGTTGAACACCTCACCAAGCAGGGCCACGAAGTCATTGACTGCGGCGCCCATACCTACGATGCCGAGGATGACTACCCGGCCTTTTGCATCGAAGCGGCACAACGCACCGTCAATGACCCAGGTTCCCTGGGCATCGTGCTTGGCGGCTCCGGCAACGGCGAGCAGATTGCCGCGAATAAGGTCAAGGGTGCCCGCTGCGCACTGGCGTGGTCCGCAGAGACCGCCCGCCTTGCCCGCGAGCACAACAATGCCCAGCTCATCGGCATCGGTGGCCGCATGCACACCGAGGAGCAGGCACTGGAAATCGTGGACGCCTTCTTGGGCCAAGAATCGGTCCCGTGCGGAGCGCCACCAGCGTCGCATTGACATCTTGGCGGAATACGAGCGCACCGGCATCGCCCCGGAGCTGCCGGAGGCCTAAGCCACGCAGAATAAACGCCGCGGACCAACGCTGGATCCGCGGCGCTTTTGTGTACGCACCGGCCGGCTCGGCCGAGGCGCTAAGCCTTAGGCGTCATTCATGTCATTCGGGTGCGGACCGCCACGTCCCTCTTCGCCCTCATCCAGGGCGGTGATGGCAGCCATTTCGTCCTCGGTGAGCTCAAAGCCAAAGACATCGAAATTCTCCGCGATGCGCGATGGCGTGGCGGACTTAGGGAAGAGGATGACGCCATTTTGCAGGTGCCAGCGGATGACGACCTGCGCTGGGCTGACATCGTGCGCCGCGGCGGCGTCGGTGACCTCGGGGGCATCCAAAATATCGCTCTTACCCTGTCCCAAAGGCCCCCATGCCTCAATAGCGACGGTGTGGGCGCGGAAGGCGTCCAGCTCGCGCCAGCGCTGCAGATAGGGGTGAAGCTCGACCTGATTGACCGCCGGCTTGACGTCGGTCTTGAGCTCCAGCTGGTCCAGGTGCTCGAGTTCGAAGTTGGAGACGCCGATGGACTTTGCCTTGCCCTGTTTCTGCAGCTCGATGAGCTGCTGCCAGGCCTCGACGTAGGTCCCCTTCGCCGGGGTCGGCCAATGGATGAGGTAGAGATCAACATACTCTAGGCCGAGCTTGTCCAAGGACTCATCGAGTGCTGCGGCGGCATCGGTCTGGCGGTCATTCCACAGCTTGGTGGTGACAAAAAGTTCCTCGCGCGGGATGCCGGACTTGGCAATTGCCCGGCCCACGCCTTCCTCGTTGCCATAGATAGCGGCGGTATCGATATGGCGATAGCCCACGCACAGGGCCTCGGCTACCAGCTCTTCGGTCTTATCCGGATCCATTTGGAATACGCCGAAGCCCAGCTGCGGGATGGTATTGCCGTCATTCAGGGTGATGTTAGGTACGCTCATGCGCCCCAGACTACCTGCCTACTGCAGTGGGCCGAGCGTGATGAATTTATTCCACGTCTCCCACTCATCTTGCAGGCGGGCGCGCTCGTGGGGTGGGGTAGCGGTGCCGTCGATAAGCGCGGCGTCAATCATGCGCACGCCATTGTCAAAGAACAACGCGGCGTGCCCCGAGGCGCCATGGCGCAGTACCGGAACCAAGTTCAACCCATCGAAGGACAGGCGTGCATTAGGCCGCACATCCAGCCCGGCAATGGCGGCGAGGGTAGGAGCCAAGTCAATAGGGGAGACCAGCTCGTTATTCTCCCCGTTTTCCGCCACGCCCGGCCATAGCACCGACATCGGGGCATTTCCGCCCAGCAGGGAGCAGACGGCAATAACGCCTTCAACTTGGTCGAGTTCCTCCGGGCTGGGCTGTTCTAGCAGGCGAAAGACGTCTTCACCGGCAGGCTGCGTGTCTTCGCGGACCTCATAGCCCACCCCAGCAAAAACCTCGCTGATGCGCGTGGTGGCTTGGCGCTGCGGGTACTGGCCGGTCAGGGTGCCGCGGCGGGAGTCCGCGTACGTTTCCGAAGGCACCCACGTGTTATTAAAACGAACGCCGCGCAGTGCGGTCTCCGGCGCATGGTCAAAGGTCGCAAGAGTGATATCCATGGACTCAATTCTATGCTTGCCGACGCCCCCTTCGGCCAACTTTGCCCACACAAATCACCGCCGCGGATCTAGTCGAGCTCTAGTCCCTCGATGCCGTGCACAGTTACGGTCTCTGAGAGCGGCGCGCGGCCGGGAGCCGTGTTGAAGACCGGGCTGGATTCATCGGCTGTACCAAAGGTGATCGCGGTGACCAGCTTGTAGTCCTCGTCCACGCCGAGGAATTCACGTGCGGTTGGCGCAATCAGGGAAATCATGCCCTGCGGGATGCCGTGATAGCCGTGTGCCTCCAGGGAAAGCAGGAAGTTTTCGGTGTAGGTTCCCTGGTCGAAGGCGGCGCGGATGCGGTCGCCCATCGGCGGGATAAAAAGCAGTACCGCATGGGGCGCGCCAAAGAAGCGCAGGTTTTCGCGGATGAATTCCATGCGGCCTTCTTTATCTTCGCGCTTAATGCCAAGCAGCCCGTACATTTTGGCGGCCAGCTCCTGGGAGCGCTGGGGGTGGATGCCCTCACCATAATCTGTGGTGAAGTCCGGGCTAAGGCCGTTGGTATCGAATTCCTTAATCAGCGCAGCGCTGAGCTCCTTGAGCTTTTCCCCGCCCACTACGTGCACGTTCCACGGCTGGGTATTGGAGTTGGACGGTGCGGATTGAGCGTCCTCCAAGACCTGCTTGATGTCTTCAACCGGCATAGGCTCCGGCAGGAACGCGCGGGGAGAATGGCGGTTGCGGATGAATTCGGAATACTTATTGGATGAAGTCATGCGCGCCACCTTACACATCACCGCATGCGTCCGTCTTAAACCAAGCGTGGCCAGCGTGGGTGAGCGGGTCTGGGGTAGGAAAACGAAAAATCGCCCACCTGAACGATGGGCGAAAGTGGAGGGAATGACGGGAATCGAACCCGCGTCTTCAGCTTGGAAGGCTGAGGTATTAGCCACTATACGACATTCCCACAGCGCGCTATTGAAACGCTGCGCCATACTTTAGCGCACGCGGGGGCAAAAATGAAAATAGGGAACTAGGGTGGCGCTTGAGCCGTTGTTATAAGAGGAATGGCCCTACCAATAGAAAGCGATGATCGTAGTGGAAATTTTGCTCCTTGTGCTGGCAGTGGGCGGAGGTGCGTGGTTTATGTCTTCGCGCAGCTCCCAAAAACGCCGCGAGGAACGAGAAGCGCAGCAATTGGCCGATGCACAAGCTGACGCTCGCCGGTGGATTGAACGCCTGGGCGGACAGGTGATGCAGATTTCTGGCACAGACTCTGCCTCCCAGCAGGCAATGGCCGACGCGTCCGAGCGTTTCACGGCAGCTAACTCGGCGATTTCGCGCGCCACCACCGCAAAGCAGGCGAACCTAGCGCGTGAGTCCGCTTTGGAAGGCATGCATTATGTGAATGCCGCGCGCGAGATTATGGGCATGAACCCGGGCCCAGAGCTGCCACCGCTCGAGGGGCAGCGCGCCGCCGGCAAGGTGACGGAAAAGCGTACGGTGGAAGCGAATGGCCAGCAGATCACTGCTTCGCCGTACGCCTCCGCGGATACCCCGAACTACTACCCAGGCGGAACCGTGGCCGGCCGTCCGGTTCCGGCGGGTTGGTATTCCCGTCCGTGGTGGGCTGATGCATTGCAGACCGGCGTGTGGATGGTGGGCTACTCCATGATGTTTAATGCCCTATTCTCCGGTATGTCTGGCATTGGCTATTCCGCGGCCGCTGCTGAAAGCGGCGACTGGGGTGGCGGTGAAGGTATGGGCGATGCTGGCGACATGGGTGGTGACGCTGGCGATGCTGGCGGCGCCGGTGACATGGGCGGCGGCGATGACGGCGGCGGCCTGTTTGATGGCCTTGGCGATGGTGATGGCGGCGGATTCTTTGACGGAATGTTTGATTTCGATTTCTAGCCGCATGGCTGTCAAAAGTGGCCTCTGTGCTGCGTTGATTCCATTAGGTGGGGTCCGTTTAGGAGATTTAAAACGGACACGGTACACTGTCTCAGGTATGCAACGCAGCCAAGGCAACTTGGTGGCCTACATACGGGGCGTGGCGCAGTTTGGTAGCGCACCTGCTTTGGGAGCAGGGGGTCGCAGGTTCAAATCCTGTCGCCCCGACGTATGGGGGTCTGGAAATGCCCTAATAAGGATTTCCGGACCCCCTTTAAGTTTATGTACGTAAAACAATGAAGCCAGGGAGATTCACTCGTGAAGACCACCGTAGACAAGCTGAGCGATACCCGTGTTAAGCTCACCGTCAACGTTCCGTTTGCGGAGCTGAACCAGGAAATCGATCAAGCTTACGCGGCAATCGCGCAGCAGGTTTCTATTCCAGGTTTCCGTAAGGGCAAGGCACCGCGCCAGCTTATTGATGCTCGCTTCGGCCGCGGCCCCATCCTGGAGCAGGTTGTCAACGACATGCTGCCTTCCCGCTACGAGCAGGCAGTCAAGGAAAACGATCTGAAGGTCATCGGCCAGCCGGACGTTGACATTTCCAAGATCGAGGACAAGGACTTCGTGGAGTTCACCGCCGAGGTTGATATCCGCCCTGAGTTTGAGATTCCGGACTTCTCCAAGATCTCCGTTACCGTCCCGGCCCTGAAGGCTGACGAAGAGGACGTCGACAAGGCTCTGGAGGAGCTGGCAGAGCGCTTCGGTGAGCTCAAGGACACCAAGCGCAAGATGAAGACCGGCGACTACGCCATCATCGACATCACCGCTGAAATTGACGGCGAGAAGATTGAAGACGCTTCCACCGAGGGCCTTTCCTACCGCATCGGTGACGATGACCTCATCAAGGGTCTGGATACCGCCCTGCGCGGTATGAAGACCGGTGAGGATAACGAATTCACCTCCACCATCCAGTCCGGCGAGCACAAGGACGAAGAGGCTACCATCAAGGTCCACGTCCAGCAGTCCAAGGAGCGCAAGCTGCCAGCTATGGACGATGAGTTCGCTCAGATGGCTTCTGAGTTCGACACCATGGACGAGCTGCGTGAGTCCACCAAGACCCAGGTGGAGGAGACCAAGAAGGCTGAGCAGGCAGCACAGATCCGCGATGAGGTTCTGAAGTCCGCACTGTCCGAGGTTGAATTCGAACTGCCGCAGTCCGTAGTGGACGAGCAGGCACACTCCCAGCTGCACCAGATCCTGGGCCAGCTGGCTCACGATGAGAAGGCACTGGCTCAGCTGCTTGAGGCACAGGGCACCTCCCGCGAAGAGTTTGATAAGCAGACTCGCGAGCAGGCAGAAGAGTCCGTACGCACCCAGCTGTTCCTCGACGCTGTAGCAGAGAAGGAAGAGCCGGAAGTCTCCCAGCAGGAGCTGACCGACCACATCCTGTTCACCGCTCAGTCCTACGGCATGGACCCGAACCAGTTCATCCAGCAGCTGCAGTCCAACGGCCAGATCGCAAACCTCTTCTCTGACGTGCGCCGTGGCAAGGCACTGGCTGCCGCAATCTGCCGCACCACCGTCAAGGATGAAGAGGGCAACGACGTAGACGTTGACCAGTACTTCGGTGAAATCGAAGAAGAGGACGCTGCAGAAGCTTCCGAGGAGAAGTAATCTCCCGCTTGTAACGCGCTGCTGCCACATGTGTGGTGGCGAGCGCGCATGAAACCCCGGATTCAGGTAACTCAAGGATGAGCCTGAATCCGGGGTTTGTGTCATTGTGAACGCCCTCTAGGAGTCTTTGAGTACTTCGAAGAGGGCGTGATGTGTGTTGGCTGGGGATACCGCTAGCCGTTCTTGGCTCTAAAGGCCTCGTCGGTCAACTGCAGGAAGCGCATAACGTAATCCTTGACAAAGTCTGCGGTACGTTGATTGAGATGTCCGGACTCTTCGAAAAGGGTGGGGGATTGGCCCAGAAATACTTCGGGCTGACCAGGGAGCGGCATATCGAAGTAGGACAGAGCGAGGCGAAGGTTCTTCTGTGAACTGTAGCCGCCCATGCGGCCTACAGAGTGGCTAATGATACCTGCGGGAAGGTTCTTCCACGCCACATCTGAGTTGGGTTTAGAGCCGATGTCCACTGCGTTTTTGAGGCAGGCAGGGATAGTGCGGTTGTTCTCTGGCGTAATGAAGAGGATCCCGCTCGAGTTCTTGATGGTCTCGCGAAAGGTGGTGTACTCAGCCGGAGTGGGCTTGTCCGTGACGGCGGGGTCATCGTAGTCGAAGTCATAGAGCGGCAAGTCACGGATTTCCACGATGTTTGCCTCGTAGCCTTCAGGGATCATCGTGAGCACCTCGTGTGCAATCTTGCGTGCAAATGACTCTCGGCGCAGGCTGCCGACGATAACGCTGATACGTGGGGTGGTCATGGTAAACCTTCTTTCTTAGTTGGGTGTAGGGAGACGTGGTCAAGGGAGAAAAGGCTTGCAGCCAAAGGCCGGTGGTGGGCCGGCAGCGTGGGCGGCGGTGAGGAAGCCATCTACTTTGTTTCCTTCTTCATGGCGGAAGTACAGTTCGATGAGTCCTAGAAGCCCCCCGAGGACGGCCTCTCGTGCGGCGGATGTATTCAACAGCCGCATGGCTGCGGGTTGGTTTCCTTCGCGGATGGCTTCAAACAGCGCGATGGTCTCAAGCCAGCTTCCTTGGTCCGGTCGCGGAAAAGGTTTAGAAATCCCAGTCATCATCACTCGTTTCTTCAGCAGTACCAATGACATAGGAGGAACCAGATCCGGAGAAGAAGTCATGGTTCTCATCTGCTCCGGGGGCTAGGGCCGCGAGGATTTCTGGGTTCACTTCCGTTTCTTCGGGCGGGAAATAATCCGGGTAGCCCAAATTCATGAGTGCCTTATTGGCGTTATAGCGAACGAACACGGCTACATCATCCATGAGTCCCAAAGGCTCATATAGCTCGCCGGAATAGTCCAGCTCTAGTGCATAAAGCTCTTCGAGCAAAGAAATGGTGAAATCATGCATCTCCTTCTGCCGTAGCGGGGTCGTGGATTCCAGACCGCGCTGATATTTGTAACCCGAGTAGTAGCCGTGCACTGCCTTGTCACGCAGAATGAGGCGGATCATGTCTGCCGTATTTGTCAGGGTGGCGTGGACAGAAAAGTGCAAGGGAAGATAGAAACCCGCGTAGAGAAGCAGCGAGGAAAGCAACGTCGATGACACCTTGCGTTTGAGTGGATCCGGCCCAAAATAGTGCGCGAGAACTTTCTTGGCGCGTGCCTGGAGAAGGTCGTTATTCACCGCCCAGCGGTATGCTTCATCAATTTCCTTTGTACTGCTCAGGGTAGAAAACACTGAAGAGTATGAACGGGCATGGACTGACTGCATGAAGGCGATGTTGGTATACACGGCCTCCTCGTGTTCGGTGCGGGCATCTTGAATCTGACAGATTTCACCCACGGTGGCCTGGACAGTATCCAGGGTGGTGAGTCCCGTGAACACCCGCATGGTGAGGTTGCGTTCCTCGGGTGTCATCTTCTGCCACGCCGGGAGATCATTAGAAAGCGGGCACCTTCTCTGGCAACCAAAAGTTGGCGGTTAGACGGTTCCACACTTCAAGATCCTTGTCATCGCTCACCCGGTTCCAATTGATGGCGCGGATGCGGGCTGAAGGATCATGCCGGTAGCTCGGCGGAGTAACTGAAATGCTGGTTAGTTCAGCACTATTCGATGTTGACGACATAGCTTCTTTCTTTCTGAGTGAATGGTTGTGGACAAGGGGGATGACCGTGCTCCTACAAAGCACAGGAGACGCAGCCTTCGACCTCGGTTCCTTGGAGCGCGGATTGGCGTAAACGGATGTAGTAGAGGGTCTTGATTCCGGCTTTCCAGGCATAGATTTGTGCCTTGTTGATGTCCCGCGTGGTGGTATCAGCGGTAAAGAACAAGGTCAGGGAAAGCCCTTGGTTCACGTGTTGGGTGGCCATGGCGTAGGTGTCGATGATTTTTTCGTATCCCACGGCGTAGGAGTCATCGAAATACTCCAGGTTGTCGTTGGTCATTTCCGGCGCGGGGTAGTACACGCGCCCCAAGCGGCCTTCCTTGCGTATTTCAATTTTGGAGGCAATTGGGTGGATGGACGCGGTGGAGTCATTGATGTAGGAAATTGATCCAGTGGGTGGAACTGCCTGCAAGTAGGCGTTGTAGATGCCGTCTTGCATCACTTGATTCTTGAGCCGTAGCCAATCCTCGCGTTGAGGGATCTGCACGCCTGCTTCGTGGAAGAGCTGTTTTACGTGTTCAGTGGCTGGCGCCCAGTCTTGGTCGATGTATTTGTCAAAGTAGGCGCCAGTGGCATAGGTGGATTCTTCGAAGCCTGTGAATCGTTGACCTTTTTCAACCGCGAGTGCATGGGATGCGCGGAGCGCATGGTAGGTCACCGTGAGGAAATAGATATTTGTAAAGTCCAGTGCCTCGGCGCAGCCATAAGGAATACGCTGTGAAGCAAGGAAGCCGTGGAGATTCATTTGGCCCAGACCAATGGCATGCATGGAAGCATTTCCGTGAGCGATGGAGGGAACAGCTTCGATATTCGTCAGGTCTGAAACCTTCGTGAGGGCACGCACTGCGGTTTCGACGGTCTCCCCGAAGTCCGGCGATTCAAAAGCCTTCGCAATGTTGAGCGAACCTAGATTGCAGGAAATATCCTGGCCAACGGTGGTGTAGTCACCCGAAGCTCCGTAGGTCGATGGCGTGTTGACCTGGAGGATTTCGCTACACAGGTTGGACATATTGATATGTCCTTTGAGGGGATTAGCGCGGTTGACCGTATCCTCAAAGAGGATGTAGGGGTATCCGGATTCAAACTGAAGCTCAGCCAGCGTGGTGAAAAACTCGCGGGCCTTAATGGTCGTGTGAGAGATTCGCGGATTGGCAACCAGCTCGTCGTAGTACTCGGTGATGGACATGTCAGACATGGCTACGCCGTACTCGCGAGCGATGTCATACGGGCTAAAAAGATGCATATCCTTGTTCTCTTTGGCCAGACGGAAGGTTATATCTGGAATAACAACCCCCAGCGAAAGAGTCTTGATGCGGACTTTCTCATCGGCATTTTCCCGCTTGGTATCCAGGAAGCGAAGAATATCTGGATGGTGCGCATGCAGGTAGACGGCTCCAGCGCCCTGCCGGGAGCCCAATTGGTTGGCATAGCTGAAGCTATCTTCGAGAATCTTCATGACTGGGACTACGCCGGAAGCCTGGTTCTCAATCTTTTTGATCGGGGCTCCGGATTCGCGCAGATTGCTCAGCAACAGGGCCACTCCACCACCGCGCTTTGATAGTTGCAGTGCAGAGTTCACGCAGCGGCCAATGCTCTCCAAATTGTCTTCGATTCGCAGGAGGAAGCAGGAGACCATTTCGCCGCGCTGGGCTTTGCCTGCGTTGAGAAAAGTAGGGGTGGCGGGCTGGAAGCGTCCGGTCATGATGTCATCCACCAGCTTTTCTGCGAGCTCTTCGTCGCCCTGTGCAAGGTATAAAGCTGTGGTGGCGACGCGTTCTTCGTAGCCTTCTAGGAATCGGGAGCCATCAAAGGTTTTCAGTGCATATGAAGTGAAGAACTTAAATGCGCCGAGGAAAGTGCGGAACTGATGCTTAACTCGATGTGCTCTGTCGTACATGGCGCACAGAAAGGCGTCATCATAAAGCTCAAGGAAATCCCGCTCGTAGTACTCGTTATCAACCAACCATTCCAAGCGTTGCTTGGTGGAATCGAACTGATGCATGCGGGGAGCGACATGGTGTGTGACATAGTCTTGTGCTGCCTGAATGTCCTTGTCAAACTGGATTTTTCCAGAAGCGTCGAACAAGTTCAGCTGCGCGTTGAGTGCGTGGTAGCTCTTGCGCTTGCCGACACCGCCGGCATTGTCTGCTGAAGCGGTGCGGGGCGTAGCGCCAATAGTCTGTGTGGGGGTGGCATCAAGAGGCCACATTGTGTTTTCCAATCTGTGTGATGCGGATGTGTTCTTCATCTTGTGGGGGATTAATGGGGTGTCATCGTTAGCTGCTTTTGCTGCTTCCAAAACTTCTGAAGGCCCTGCTTTACGGCGGCGATGTCCTTCTGGGTGCCGAGAAGCTCGAAGTGATACAGCTCCGGTACGTGGCACTTGGCGGAAATGATGCGTCCGGCGACGCAGTAAGCACTTCCGAAGTTGGTATTCCCTGAGGTAATAACGCCCCGGATAAAGGAGCGGTTGATTGGGTCATTGAGGAAGTCGATGACCTGTTTGGGGACTGCGCGTTTGAGCGAGCCGCCGCCGTAGGTGGGAACGATGAGTACGTACGGGTGTGAAACCTGGATCATCCCGGTTTTCTTGGGGCGCAGTGGAATGCGCACCGCGGGTCTATCTAAGCGTTCGACGAATCTTTTCGTGTTCTCTGAAACGCTGGAAAAGTACACCAAATCTGGTGAGTCTGACATGGCAATCCTGCTCATCCTGGCCTTAGCCATAAGTGGGGTAGGTGATATTCGAAAAGACTAACTACGTAATCACGTAGTTGCAACTACGGTCTAACGTAGTTTTGAAAAGGGCAGGTGAGAGCAGGATTAATGCAAAGGGGAATGTCTAAAGGTTGTGGTGTGCTACAAACACTGCGTCGGTAGCTGGGCGTCCAAGTACTACCCACTGAGTGCCGCCGGCCACCTGTATTTCGAGAGAATCTGAAAAGGGCGCTCCCTCGCGTGTGCTAAGAACAGCCCCAGTGACAATGCCGCGCTCTTCAAGGAACTTCAGCAGTTGTGGGTCGGAATCAGAAATGCGTTCCACGGTCACCTGCGATTGTGCACCGCTGTCGGTGAGGCGATGCGCACTGGGGATGGTGATCTGTCCATCAACCGTAGGGATAGGATCGCCGTGCGGATCCCTAGTGGGGTAATCAAGGAACTTATCCACACGTTCTATGAGCATGTCAGACACCGCGTGTTCGAGATTTTCGGCTTCATTATGGACTTCGTCCCAGGTGTAGCCCAATGCTTGAACCAAAAAAGACTCAAGCAATCGGTGACGGCGCACCATGACCAATGCGTACTGCCTGCCAAGTTCGGTTAACTCCACAGAGCCATAGGGCGTGTGTGACACGAGCCCTTGCTTCGCCATTTTGCGCACTGCATCGGAAACCGAGGAGAGCTTGAGTCCCAGCTGTTTCGCTATAAGCGTGGCGGTAACGGGCTCGGATGACCATTCCTTTAGCCCCCAGATAGCTTTCAAATAGTTCTGGGTACTGGTGGACAGCTCGGAAACAGACATGAGTAAATGTTAACCCAGCTTCCGTGTGCGCCTTTGGCGCTGTGGCCCAACGCTCATAGCGAACAGAGGCCAAGTTTGAGAGGAATGCCGGTAAGGTGGGGCCAGTTAAAGCATTCTTCACTTGAAGGAGAACCACTAATGTCTGAGAAGATTTCAATGAACTCGTCGTCTACGGGTATGAATCTGAGCGATAGCGTGTACGAGCGCCTGTTGCGCGAGCGCATTATCTTCCTGGGAACCCAGGTCGATGATGAGATTGCGAACAAGCTGTGCGCCCAGATCCTCCTGCTGTCCGCCGAGGACCCACTCGCGACATTTCGCTCTACATCAACTCCCCGGGTGGCTCTGTCACTGCGGGCATGGCTATTTATGACACCATGAAGTACTCGCCGTGCGATATTGCCACGTACGGCATGGGCCTGGCTGCCTCCATGGGTCAGTTCCTGCTTTCCGGCGGCACCAAGGGCAAGCGCTACGCTCTGCCGCACGCGCGCATTATGATGCACCAGCCTTCCGCTGGTGTCGGTGGTACCGCTGCGGATATCGCGATCCAGGCTGAGCAGTTTGCTCAGACTAAGCGCGAGATGGCCGAGCTCATTGCAGAGCACACCGGCCAGACTTTTGAGCAGATCACCAAAGACTCCGATCGTGACCGTTGGATGACCGCACAGCAGGCTAAGGACTACGGCATTGTTGACCATGTCATTGAGTCCGTTAACGGTCCGCTGAGCAACTAGGGAATAAGGAGAAAATCACTATGAATCAATCCCAGATGCCAAGTTCCCGCTACGTTCTGCCGTCCTTCATTGAGCAGTCCGCACAGGGCACTAAGGAAACCAACCCATACTCCAAGCTTTTTGAAGAGCGCATCATCTTCCTGGGGACCCAGGTGGATGATACTTCCGCCAATGACATCATGGCGCAGTTGCTGGCTGGAGTCCCAGGACCCAGACCGCGATATCACGATGTACATCAACTCCCCGGGCGGCTCCTTTACCGCGCTGATGGCCATCTATGACACCATGCGCTACGTCCGCCCGGACGTGCAGACCGTGTGCTTGGGCCAGGCCGCTTCGGCGGCAGCTGTGCTGCTTGCCGCCGGTGCGCCGGGCAAGCGTGCAGCTTTGCCGAACTCCCGCGTGCTCATTCACCAGCCGGCAACTCAGGGTACTCAGGGTCAGGTTTCTGATCTAGAGATCCAGGCCGCCGAGATTGAGCGCATGCGCAAGCTGATGGAAACCACCCTGTCTGAGCACACCGGTCGTACCGCTGAGCAGATCCGCATTGATACGGATCGCGATAAGATTCTGACCGCTCAGGAAGCCGTTGAATACGGCATCATCGATACGGTCTTTGATTACCGCAAGCTCAACGCTTAATTTGGAATAACTCATTCTAGGTAGCCCCTGCCGCTCAACCGAGTTCCGGTTGTGAGGCAGGGGCTTTCAGCATTGTGGGGCAGGGAAGGGGCAATGCCCGGTAAATCTTGCTGCACCCGAATGGGGTAAGTCTCTCTGCGCAATATCTGCAGGTCGTTAGGTTAATTTCTATCGTGCGACACTAAACCTATAATGGTCGATTTGTGATTTAGACCTCTAAGTGGTCATATATTTTTATGGAGAAACACACATCTGACGCGGCGGCCCAGGCTGCTGCGCCCACACCGCAGAGCGGCGAACGTACATTCTTTGGCCACCCATGGGGCTTGGCCAACCTCTTTGGCGTGGAAATGTGGGAGCGATTTAGCTTCTACGGTATGCAGGCACTTGTCTTGCTGTACATGTATTACGCCACTACCGATGGCGGTCTTGGTCTAGACCGCGCGGACGCGACGTCCATCGTGGGTGCCTATGGCGGCTTGGTGTACATGGCTTGCTTGTTGGCTTCCCTTGTTGCCGACCGAGTCTTGGGTGCAGAGCGCACTTTGTTTTATTCGGCCGTTCTGGTCATGGCTGGTCACCTCGCCTTGGCATTTATCCCCGCGGTAACTGGTTTGGCCATTGGTCTTGTCCTCATTGCGGTTGGTTCCGGTGGCGTTAAGACCACTGCGCAGGTTGTGCTTGGCTCCATGTACTCCCGCGATGACCCGCGCCGCGATGGTGGTTTCTCCATCTTCTATATGGGCGTTAATATCGGCGCGCTTGTTGGTCCGCTGCTCACCACCGCGCTGTGGGGCTGGCAGGGTTTCCATTGGGGTTTCGGTATTGCAGCAATTGGCATGGCGCTCGGCCTGATCCAGTATTCGCTCATGCGCAAGACCACCATTAAGGATGCGGGGCACGAGGTTCCAAACCCGGCTAGCCGGAAGCAATTGCTCATGGGTGTGGTGGTAGTTGCAGCCATCATCGTGGTTATGGTGGTGGCATTGGCTACCGGCGCTATTCAGGTTGATTGGCTGTCCAATATTGTCACCGCGGTTGCTCTGGTTGCAGCAATCTATCTGTGGGCACAGATGTATACCTCGAAGTTGGTGACCCGCGAGGAAAAGAACCGCCTGTTGGGCTTTATTCCGATGTTTATTTCCGGTGTTTTGTTCTTCGGAATCTTCCAGCAGCAGTTTACGGTGATGACGATTTATTCGGATGTGCGCCTGGACCGCCACATGTTTGGCTGGGAAATCCCGCCATCACTGGTGCAGTCCATTAACCCGATCTTTATTGTTATTTTCTCCGCTGTCTTCGCAACGATGTGGACGAAGCTAGGGGATAGGCAGTGGCTCACCCCAGTAAAGTTCGGCGTAGCCAATATCGTCATCGGCATCTCCTTGTTCTTCTTCCTTCCTTTCTCGGGTGCGGAAGCGAACTCCACCCCGATGTTTGTCATCGTTTTCATCCTCTTCCTTTTCACCATGGCGGAGCTCCTTCTTTCGCCGGTGGGCAATGCGCTTGCCACCAAGGTGGCGCCGGTGGCATTCCCGTCCCGCATGATGGCGGTGTGGATGATGGCGGTGGCTATGGGTACCTCGCTGGCCGGCTCCTTGGCTAGCTTCTATAACCCGGATGATGCAGGCGCGGAGAATACCTTCTTCATCTCCCTTGGTGTTGTATCCATCGTGTTGGGTGCCATCCTGCTTGTTCTAAGCCGCTGGGTGGTAAAGAAGTTCTCTACCTTCCGCTAGGCGCTGTAAAGCACCCTTAAATGGGAGGTATGTCGGCGTGATGTTGGCATACCTCCCTAAGTGGTTTTTATCACTCGGGTTAAGCGGGGGCAGGTGGGGGTATTTAATTGGCATTAGCTGGGGAATTTTTATCCCTTCGGAATCCTCTTGGGCTCGATTCTGAGCCCCAGCAGGTTAACAAAAGGTTAACCAAAGGAAATATTAAAGAAAAGCAATTGTCTGCGGATAGGCGCAGGAGTATTCTGCATTCGTCCGCGACGCGTGAAGGCGCCGCAGATGCGTACCGTGTTCATCTTTTCTTTCCAAGGGGCCAACGCTGTGACAGCGACTCTGATTATCCTCGGCATTGTGGTGGTAACCGCCCTTGCCTTTGACTTTACGAACGGATTTCATGACACTGCCAACGCGATGGCTACGTCCATTGCCACCGGTGCTTTGAAGCCTTTTACTGCGGTGGCAATCTCCGCAGTCCTCAACCTTGTCGGTGCTTTCCTTTCGGTCAACGTTGCTGCGACCGTGGCAAAGGGCATCGTTAACCTTGATTCCTACGACCTGTCTGGCGCCGCCGCTGACACCGATGGCCAGGCGCTTTTGATGGTCGTCTTCACCGGCCTTATCGGCGGCATCATCTGGAACCTGTTCACCTGGTTGCTGGGTATGCCGTCCAGTTCCTCCCACGCCTTGTTCGGTGGCCTCATCGGTGCCGCCTTCGCTGCGATGGGCTCGACTGGCGTGGAGTGGTCTTCCATTGCCGGCAAGATCATTATCCCAGCCGTTGCCTCGCCTATTATCGCGGCGCTGGTTTCGGCGTGTGCCACGTTCCTTATCTACTGGGTAACCAACACCATTCCCAACAAGGCGAAGAACGAGCACTTCCGCCACGGTCAGATCGTCACCGCCTGCCTGGTGTCCCTGGCGCACGGCGCTGGCGATGCGCAGAAGACCATGGGCGTTATTTTCCTGGCGCTAGTTGCCTCTGGGCATGCAGTTGCCGACGCCCGCATTCCTACCTGGGTTATCGTTTCTTGTGCTGTGGCCATCGCGGCCGGCACTCTGTCCGGCGGCTGGCGCGTTATCCGCACTCTGGGCAAGGGTCTGGTGGAGATTGAGTCCCCGCAGGGCATGGCCGCGGAAGCTACCTCCGCAGCGATCATCTTGACCTCTGCTACCGGTGGTATGGCACTGTCTACCACCCACGTGTCCACCGGTTCTATCCTGGGTACCGGCCTGGGCCGTCGCGGTGCTGAGGTTCGCTGGGGTGTGGCCATGCGCATGGTGTCCGCATGGCTCATTACCTTGCCGTGCGCTGCGTTCGTGGGCTTTGCTACCTGGTGGTTGGCACATGGCGTCTCTTCCTTTACTAACGTAGCAACCGGCGCCATCGTGGACTTCGTCTTGCTGCTGGCAATGGCCGCACTCATCGTGGTTCGCTCCCGCATGAACCCGGTGGATGCTTCCAACGTCAACAATGATTGGGACCCGAACTCCGAGTCTGTGGATTCCTCCATGGGTGCGGGCTCTGACCGCAAGGAGCCAGTTGCTGCCGGTGCCGCACCAGTGTCCGCTACCAAGGCGGAGGATGCCTCCGCGCCGTCTACTGCTCAAGAGGAGCGCTAAACCATGACTGCTGCAGAAATCTTCCAGTCCCTTATTCACGTTGCAGGCTTGGCGCTGGTCTTCGGCGCTGGCATTCCGCTCCTGTTCTCCCTGGGCATGCGTTGCATGACCGGTGACCCAATTCGTGACGACAACGGCGTTGTCGTGGGCGATACTCCGGCAAGTACGCAGATGAAGGTACTGGGCTGGACCGTCTATGCGGTGTTGGCCGTAGTCATTCTCGTGGCCATCATGTGGATTGCTCGCGATACGCTGGACCACTACTTCGGCTTTACGCCGTTCGGTGACCTATAAAGAATCCCCTTGCCTGAGGGCAAACCTTCCGTGTGATGCGCGGCACACTTTTCCAAAGTTAACAAAAGGTTAACTTTAAGCGACCTAGGGGTTGCTTAGTGGAGGTGTGCCGCGTATATTCTTCTCTATCAAACAGAGAGAAAGCCACATGGAGGTGTGAGAAATGAACAAGATGCGTACATTGATGGACGGCATCGCTGATGCGTTCAAGGGCTCCACCACTGGAACCGGCCTGGACACCGTTTCAGAAGCTCCGGTTCGCGCTTTGGTGGCAGAAACCCTGCTTGACGCTGATAAGACCCCTGCTACTACTAAGGACGTAGCAGAGGCGCTAGAAACCGTCACCGGTCATGCTCCGGATGAACACGAGATGCTCGATGCGGAACTTTTCCTGCTCGACTTCGATTGGCTGCAGTAAGCAGCTACTGAATGAAATCCCCACGAGGCCCCTTGCCGCACAGTGTGTAGCAGGGGGCTTTGTGCTGCGTGGGGTACACGGGGGCGTCGGCAAGCGCGGCTAATCGCGCGGCGGCAGTATGGCCTCGGGGGTCTCGGGCAGGATCTGGCCGCCATCTACGACGAGGGTTTGGCCGGTGATGTAGCCCGCCTCTTCCGAAGCCAGGAAGGCCGCTGCGTTGCCAATATCGCGTGGGGTGCCCAGGCGGTGCAGCGGTACCGAGCGCGTCATTTGATCGAGGTACTCCTGGCCTTGGGCCTCGAGGCCCTCGGTGAGGATATTGCCTGGGAGGACCCCGTTGATGGTGATGCCATCGCGGGCCACCTCGAGCGCGGCCGAGCGCATAAACCCCTGCTGGGCGGCTTTGGAGGCGCCGTAGTGGGCCCAACCGGGAAAGCCCGTGTGCGAGCCGGTGATAGATGTGGTGATGACGATTCGTCCATAGCGGCGTTGCTTGAGGTAGGGGAGCGCCTCTTGGACCACCTTGAAAGTGCCGTGGGTGTTGATGGCAAACATCGCCTCCCACTTATCATCGGTCATCTCTGCCAGCGGGCAGTTGGGAAAGACGCCAGCATTGGAGCACACAATGTCGAAGCCGCCGTGCTCGGCAGTGACCTGGCGATACATGTCCTTAACCGAAGCGCGGTCGGTGACGTCCACGCGAATGGCGCTGGCACCCAACTCCTTAGCGGTAGCGGTGGCGTGGTCTAAGTCGATATCGGCGATGATGACGGTGGCGCCGGCCTCCCGCAGCGAGGCGACGATGCCGCGGCCAATGCCGGAGGCGCCGCCGGTGACAACGGCTACCCGGCCTGTGAGATCGAACATGATGCTCCTGTTCCTAAAAGGGGTGGGATGAGGGTGATTTCACCTTCTAGTTTAGGCCGCAGGAGCAGGAAGGGCCTGGGAAATTCGCCACGCGGGAGGGAATGAATGAAGGGCCTGTCGGGTTGATTTACTAAGGTAGAAACAGATGAAGATTAAGCCGCTCGGAAGGGTAGAATCGTCCTTCCAACTGTGGATAGCGGTACGAAAAGCGAGTGTGAAAGAACTTAATGGCACGTATGCAAGAAAGCGCTGACCTGCTCAAGTGTTCCTTTTGTGGCAAGAGTCAGAAGCAGGTGAAAAAGCTCATCGCCGGCGGCGGTGTCTACATCTGCGACGAGTGCATCGAGCTATGCAATGAGATCATCGAAGAGGAACTGGGCCAAGAGCAGGCGCAAGAATCCTCCGATGCAGAGGTGCGCCTGCCCCGACCCTCGCAGATTTCCGCCTTCCTCGATAAGTACGTGATCGGCCAGGACAAGGCCAAGCGCGTGTTGTCTGTGGCGGTGTATAACCACTACAAGCGCATCAAGGCCGAAGAGTCGGCCGCGTTGGAGGCCCGCCGCAAGAAGGCCGAGGGCGATGAAGTAGAAATCTCTAAGTCCAATATCTTGATGTTGGGCCCCACCGGTTCCGGTAAGACCTACCTGGCGCAGACCTTGGCCCGGCTTCTCGATGTCCCCTTTGCCATCGCCGATGCCACCAGCCTCACCGAGGCCGGCTATGTGGGTGAAGATGTGGAAAATATCCTCCTGAAGCTGCTGCAGGCCGCGGACTTTGACGTGGAGCGTGCCCAGCGCGGCATCATCTACGTTGATGAGGTGGACAAGATTTCCCGCAAGTCCGAGAACCCGTCCATTACCCGCGATGTCTCCGGTGAGGGCGTGCAGCAGGCGCTGCTGAAGATCCTAGAAGGCACCGTGGCGGCCATCCCGCCGCAAGGCGGCCGCAAGCACCCGAATCAGGAGTTTATCCAGCTGGATACCTCCAATATCTTGTTCATTGTGGCCGGCGCATTCGCGGGCCTGGATCAGGTCATTGCGGATCGCGTGGGCAAGAAAGGCGTGGGCTTTGGCGCCAACTTGGATACCAAGGACGAGCGCGAAAAGGTTGACCTTTTCTCCCAGGTGCGCCCCGAGGACCTAGTGAAGTTCGGCCTTATTCCAGAGTTCATCGGCCGTCTGCCTGTCGTGGCCACGGTGGATAACCTGAACCGTGAATCTTTGGTCAAGGTGCTCACCGAGCCCAAGAACTCCCTGGTTAAGCAGTACAGCCGCCTCTTTGAGATGGATGACTGCGAATTGGACATCGAGCCAGCGGCATTGGATGCCATCGCGGAGCTCGCCTTGGAGCGCAAGACGGGTGCGCGTGGCCTGCGCGCCATCATGGAAGAGCTTTTGGTCCCAGTCATGTACGACCTGCCAGACCGCGAGGATATTGCCACGGTACACATCACGCGGGAGTGCGTGACCGAGGGCGCGGAGCCGCAGTTTAGCTACAAGGACGAGGCCAAGGAATCTGCCTAGGCCTTAGCTGCCACAGCGCCTACTGGCGGGCTGTGGCAGGGTGGGGCGTGGGCCGGAAGGCCCGCGCTAGTACTCCTCGCTGTAGATATCCTGCGGGGAGGCCTCGTCGCCTTCTTCGGTATCGAACGAGGACGAGGTGAGGTAGGACTCGTGGCCCGAGTCCGGAATATTGGCGGTCAAAAACGCCAGCACAGCATCGACGGTGAGCCTATGCATGCCGTCGATATTTTCTTGGGTATTGAAGTTTACGCCCAGCATGTTTTCCACCATCACCTGGTTGGTCACGCGGTAGACCGTCAACGAGGAAATCAGGGTGAAGATGTCATTGGCGGAAATGCCGGGGCGGAAGGCGCCGGCGTCTTGGCCCAAAAGCAGCAAGCGGTCAAGGTGGAGGGCCACCCCGGCGACGTCGGCAATAGCCTGCTGTGCCGGGTCCACAATCTGCTGATTACTTTCCCATACCAGCATGCGGATGGCCTCCGGGTTGGCTACTCGCTCGCGGAAGAGCCAATCCACCAACTTGCGCACGCCTTCGACCGGAACTGCGGTATCGATTTCCAGGGCATCCTCAGGCGGATTGAGGCGCTGCGCGGCGGTGCTCAGCGCACGCAGGTACAAGCCTTTCTTATCGCCAAAGTGGTAATGAATCATGCGCTTGGACATGCCGGATTCTTGGGCGATGGTCTCTAGCTTGGTTTCTGTAAAGCCAAAACGGGAGAACTGCTTGATCGCAACGTCCACCACGGAGTCAATGCTGACGGATTCCGCGTGGGCAGCGTGAGGAGAATCCGCCTGGTCTGCAGCCTGCAGTGGGTCAGTATTCTCTGTGCTCATTGCATAAGTCCTTAATCCTTGCGGCGCGGCGGTGGCGCGGTGAACTGATGTCTCATAGTGCAGGAGTTGGCAATCCCTCTGCATTCTGGGTGTGCAGCGTGGGGGAGTGTCCCGCATTTCCTTTTCCTATCATGCCCGATTAATCACCCCGTGCGGGAGTATCTGGCCCATTGGGGGCGCTAATTTTGAGGTAAATGGGGGTAATTTAACGCAAGGGCCCTAGATTTTCCCTCCAAAAGAGGGGGCCAGATTCACAGCGCGAATGCTGGCGGTGGGGCTAAGCTCGGTGATGGATTACATTCCGTGGCGGTGCGAGCAATCTGGCTCGCGTGTGCCGCCCATGTCACAGCCATTATTGAGGAGGCTTTACACCATGACCCAGCCCGTCAAGATCACTGTCACCGGCGCCGCCGGCAACATCGCGTATTCGCTGCTGTGGCGCATCGCTGCTGGCGATGTGTACGGAAAGGACACCCCGGTAGACCTAGCATTGCTGGAAATTCCCGCTGCGGTGGAAAAGGCCCAAGGCGTAGCTATGGAGCTCAATGACTCCGCCCTGCCGTTGGTTAACTCCATTACGGTTACTGATGATCTCAAGGAAGCCTTTGAGAATACCTCCGCCGCCTTCCTCGTCGGCGCTCGCCCGCGCAGCAAGGGAATGGAGCGCGCCGACCTACTGGAGGCCAATGGCGCCATCTTCACCAAGCAGGGCAAGGCCATCAATGACTACGCCGCGCGCGATGTCCGTGTGCTCGTGGTGGGAAACCCGGCTAATACCAATGCCCTTATCGCGGCGAATAATGCGCCGGATTTGGATAACTCCCAGTTCAACGCTTTGATGCGCTTGGACCACAACCGCACCCTGAGCCAGCTCGCGCTTAAGTCGGGCAAGTCCACCACCGATTTCACCAAGGTGGCGGTTTGGGGCAACCACTCCGCCAGCCAGTTCCCGGATATCACCTACTCCAACGCCGAGGTGAACCAGGACTGGTACCGCGAGGAAATGATCCCCAAGGTGGCCAAGCGTGGTGCGGAAATTATTGAGGTTCGCGGTAGCTCCTCGGCTGCTTCGGCGGCGTCGGCAGCCGTGGACCACATGCATGACTGGATTCATGGCACTGAGGACTGGCGCACCGCGGCGGTGCTATCGGACGGATCCTACGGCGTCGACAAGGGCCTTATCTGCGGATTCCCCACGGTGAGCCGCAACGGCCAGTGGGAGATTGTGCAGGGGCTCGAGCTCACTGATTTCCAAAAGGAGCGCATCGAGGCCTCTGTGGCCGAGCTGCGCGAGGAGCGCAAGGCCGTGGCGGACCTGCTCTAAAACCCGGTCGGTGCGCACCTCATACTCGGTGCGCACCCTGCCTGGCTGAGCCGGTTGACGTGCAAGGTAGAATCGGCCAGGTGACTGAGCAAAATAATGAGCAATTAGTTGGTACCAACCGCGCCGATGCGCTGCCCAAGTCGTGGGAGCCGCAGGCCGTAGAGAAGGACCTCTATGAGGGCTGGGTAGAAAAGGGCTACTTCACGCCGGATGCGAATTCGGAGGCTGAGCCTTATTCCATCGTGCTGCCGCCGCCGAATGTGACTGGCCAGCTGCACATGGGCCATGCCCTGGACCACACGCTGATTGATTCCATTATCCGCCGCAAGCGCATGCAGGGCTACGCCACCCTGTGGCTGCCCGGTGCCGATCACGCCGGCATTGCCACCCAGACCAAGGTCGAGGCAAAGCTCAAAGAGACCGAGGGCAAAAAGCGCTGGGACTATGAGCGCGAAGAGTTCATTGACAAGGTCTGGGAGTGGAAGGAGCAGTACGGCGGCACCATCCAGAACCAGATGCGCGCCATCGGTGACTCCGTGGACTGGTCCCGCGAACGCTTCACCTTGGATGATGGCCTCTCCCGCGCCGTCCAGACCATCTTTAAGAACCTCTACGATGAAGGCATGATCTACCAGGCCAACCGCCTGGTGAACTGGTCGCCGGTGCTAGAGACCGCCGTCTCCGATATCGAGGTGGTGTACAAGGACGTCGAGGGCGAGCTGGTCTCCATCCGCTATGGCTCGCTCAATGACGATGAACCGCACCTCATCGTGGCCACCACCCGTGTGGAAACCATGCTGGGCGACGTCGCTATCGCCGTACACCCAGACGACGAGCGCTACGCCGACTTGGTGGGCAAGGAGCTGCCGCACCCGTTCCGCGATGACCTGAAGCTCAAGATCATCGCCGATGATTACGTGGACATGGAATTCGGTACCGGCGCGGTGAAGATCACCCCAGCGCACGACCCGAATGATTACGCAATGGGCACCCGCCACAACCTGGAGATGCCCACGGTCATCGATACCACCGGCCACATTGCCAATACCGGTACCCGCTTCGACGGCCTGACCCGCGAGGAAGCCCGCGTGGAGATCCGGGAAGCGCTGCGCGAGCAGGGCCGCATTGTCAAGGAAATCCGCCCGTACGTCCACTCCGTGGGCCACTCGGAGCGTTCCGGCGAGCCCATCGAGCCGCGACTGTCCCTGCAGTGGTTCGTGGACGTGGCCAAGATGGCCAAGGCCTCTGGCGACGCCGTGCGCGAGGGCGATACCACCCTGCACCCGCAGTCGCTCGAGCCGCGCTACTTCGAATGGGTCGATGACATGCACGATTGGTGCATCTCCCGCCAGCTGTGGTGGGGCCACCGCATTCCTATCTGGTATGGGCCAGAAGGCGAGGACGGCCAGCGAGACATCGTCTGTGTCGGCCCAGATGAGGAGCCGCCGGCAGGATACGAGCAGGATCCGGACGTGCTGGATACCTGGTTCTCCTCCGCGCTGTGGCCATTTTCCACCCTGGGCTGGCCAGAAAAGACCCCGGATCTGGAGAAGTTCTATCCCACCAACGTGCTGGTCACCGCCTACGACATCTTATTCTTCTGGGTAGCTCGCATGATGATGTTCGGCACCTTTGCCGGCAGCCACACCCCGGAGCTTTTGGGTGAGGGCACCGATGGCCGCCCGCAGGTTCCGTTCAAGGATCTGTACCTGCACGGCCTGGTCCGCGATGAGCAGGGCCGCAAGATGTCCAAGTCCTTGGGCAACGGCATTGACCCGATGGATTGGGTGCGCGATTACGGTGCGGATGCGCTGCGCTTTACCCTTGCCCGCGGCGCCAACCCCGGCGTGAACCTGCCGCTGGGCTCCGACGCCGCCGCGGCTGCCCGCAACTTTGCCACCAAACTCTTTAACGCCACCAAGTTCGCGCTCATGAACGGCGCTGGAGTGGCCACGCTGCCGAACCGCGCGGAGCTTAGCGACGCCGACCGGTGGATCCTCGACCGCGCTGAAGAAGTCCGCGCCAAGGTGGATGCCTACCTGGATGACTACCAGTTTGCTAAGGCCAACGAGCTGCTCTACCACTTCACCTGGGACGAGCTGTGTGACTGGTACCTGGAGATTGCCAAGACCCAGATCCCGCGCGATGGTGTAAGCGAGCAGGGCCGCAATACCCAGATCGTGTTGGGCCGCGTGCTCGACGTCGTCCTGCGCCTGCTGCACCCGACCATGCCATTCGTTACCGAGGTGCTGTGGAAGGCGCTGACCGGCGGCGAGTCCATCGTCGTAGCACCATGGCCAACCGTTGCCGATACCAATGGTGGCGCTACCAAGGATGAGGTAGCCGCCCGCCGCATCGAGGACGCCGATAAGCTCATCACTGAGCTGCGCCGCTTCCGCTCCGACCAGGGCGTAAAGCCTTCCCAGAAGGTACCGGGCCGCCTCGACTTCGCCGCAGCGGATCTCGCTGGCCAAGAGGAACTGGTGCGCAACCTGGCCAATACCACCGCCCCAGGCGAGGATTTCGATCCTTCCGCCTCCATCGAGGTACGCCTTTCCCAGGCCACCGTGGAGGTCACCCTGGATACCCACGGCGCAGTGGACGTAGAAGCCGAGCGCAAGCGCCTGGAGAAGGATCTGGCCAAGGCGAATAAGGAACTGGAGCAGACCGGCAAGAAGCTGGGCAACGAGAACTTCTTGTCCAAGGCACCGGAAGAAGTGGTCAATAAGATCAAGGAGCGCCAGCAGGTCGCCCGCGAAGAGGTCGAGCGCATCACCAGCCGTTTGGAGGGCCTGAAGTAGTGGCGGACAAGGACAAGGAGACTGAGGACTTCGAAATCGTCGATGCCCTCAAAGAAGGCACCGACGGTGAGCCGGTGGAAATCACCGAGTCCGGCCTGACGCTCAACTTGGGCATGGGTAGCGAGGATGAGTACAACGAGGCCGCACCGCAAGAGGTGTCGGCCGAAGAGCTGCGCGCCCTCGCGGAGGTAGAAGAAGAGCTCGATGAGCGCTGGCCGGAAACCAAGATTGAGCCTTCCCTCGATCGCATCGAGATGCTCATGGATCTGCTTGGCCACCCCGAGCGTTCCTTCGATGTCATCCACATTGCCGGCACGAACGGCAAGTCCTCCACCGCGCGCATGGTGGATTCGCTCCTGCGTGCCTTCCACCGCCGCGTCGGCCTTGTCACCAGCCCGCACCTGCAGCGCGTCACGGAGCGCATCGGCATCGATGGCCAGCCCATCCACCCGCGCGATTATGTGCGCATCTGGCACGAGATCAAGCCCTTTGTGGAGATGGTCGATGCCCAGTCGGACGTCCCCATGTCCAAGTTCGAGGTCCTCGTCGGCTTGTCCTATGCCGCGTTTGCCGACGCCCCCGTGGACGTCGCCGTCGTCGAAGTCGGCCTCGGCGGCCGGTGGGATGCCACCAACGTGGTCAATGCGGACGTCTCCGTCATTACCCCGGTGGGCTTGGACCACACGGATTACTTGGGCGATACCCTCGCAGAGATTGCTGGTGAAAAGGCCGGCATCATCAAGCCGCGCGAGGATGCCGATGATCCGCTGACTCCCAATGAAAACATTGTGGTTGTCGCGGAACAGGACCCTGAGGCAATGCGGGTTATCCTGCAGCAGGCCGTGGACGTGGAGGCGGGCGTCGCCCGCTCCGGTTCTGAGTTTGCCGCCCTCGAGTCCCGCATCGCCGTCGGCGGCCAGCAGGTCAACATCCAGGGCCTTGGCGGCCTGTACGAGGATATTTTCCTGCCCCTGCACGGCGAGCACCAGGCCAAAAATGCCGCCGTGGCCCTTGCTGCGGTGGAGGCATTCTTCGGCGCCTCGGCCGGCCACCCGCTGGATGTTGCGACCGTGCGCAATGGTTTTGCCCAAGCGATTTCACCCGGCCGCCTGGAGCGCGTGCGCACCTCGCCGACGACGTTTATTGATGCCGCCCATAACCCACATGGCGCCAAGGCCCTCGGTGCTGCACTGGACCGCGATTTCGACTTCGCCCGCCTCATCGGTGTGCTGTCCATCTTCGCGGACAAGGACGTTACCGGCATCCTTACCGCGCTAGAGCCTTACCTCACTGAGGTAGTCGTCACACAAAACTCCTCGCCGCGCGCCCTCGATGCCTACGACTTGGCAGAGACCGCCCGCGATATCTTTGGCGAGGAGCGCGTGCACGTAGCCGATAACCTGCCGGGCGCCTATGCCCAGGCCGTGGAGCTTGCGGAGGATGCCGAGGTCCAGTCCGGCTCCGGCATCATCATCACCGGCTCGGTCGTCACCGCTGGTGATGCCCGCGCGATGTTTGGAAAGGAACCTGCATGAGCCGCGACAATCACCACCCAGGCGGAGAGCGCCAACCTCGCCCGCCCCGACGCACCCGCGCCCGTGGCCGCGAGGAACAGGTCCCCGAAAGCGAGATCGGACCCTCGGCATGGGCCAAGCCCCAGTCAAGGACCCGCTCAAAAGCTTCAACGGGATGGTCATTGCCAGCTCCCTGACCATGGAGGCGCTCGCCCTATCCTTCGCACTGCCGATGCTGTACAAGCTTTATGACGGCACCTTGTGGACCCCCTTTAACTACGGCTTTGTCATCGCCGCAGTGGTATTCCACCTCGTGATGATCGCGTTCATGAATAAGAAGTGGGCGCTGTCCGTCATTGTGTGGGCACAGCTGTTGTGCGTCATTGTGGGCTTTATGGTTCACTGGGCCGTGGCCGCCATCTTCATCATCTTTGGCATGGAGTGGCTGCTGGCCGTCTACCTGCGCAGCAACCTTATCGCCCGCATGAAGCGCGGATACCTCACCACGCAGCACCTCAACGAGAAATAGGCTCGATACCTCCGGCGGGTGGGGCAGACGCGATAGACTAGCGCCCATGCGCAATCTCTATCTCGTCCTTGCCGCACTCGCCTGCATCGCCGCGGTGGTAGCCCGCGCCGCTACGGGAACGCCATGGCTACCGCTAGTCGCCCTCATCATTGGTGGCGTTTTTCTGGTTTTGGCGCTGCGGAGCAACTTTGAGCCGGCCAAAGAAGCCACCTTTGAGGATTTGGATAAGGAGCAGCGCGCGGAGCTGCAACGACTGTTGGGCAATGGGCAGTTTGGCGCCGCAGTAGGCCAGGTACGCCTGTGGTTCAGGGGGACTTCGCAGGGGCGCGCTGAAGAGATAGTCAAGCAGCTCGCAGAGCATTAGACGCCAGATTTTTACCCCAACGGGATACCCCAGCGCGCGACGCATGCGTGCGGTTTCGGTACAGTGTGGGGCATGACTGAACGTACACTGATTCTCATCAAGCCGGACGGCGTAAAGAACGGCCACGTAGGCGAAATCATCTCCCGCATCGAGCGCAAGGGCCTGAAGCTGGCTGAGCTCGACCTGCGCGTTGCTGACCGCGAGACCGCGGAGAAGCACTACGAGGAGCACAAGGACAAGCCATTCTTCGGTGACCTCGTCGAGTTCATCACCTCCGCACCGCTTATCGCTGGTGTTGTTGAGGGCGAGCGCGCCATCGAGGCATGGCGTCAGCTGGCTGGCGGCACCGACCCAGTCTCCAAGGCCACCCCGGGCACCATCCGCGGCGACTTCGCTCTGACCGTTGGCGAGAACATCGTCCACGGCTCTGACTCCCCAGAGTCCGCTGAGCGCGAGATCGCTATCTGGTTCCCGAACCTCTAAACTTTTGCGCACTTAGCGCATCATTCAGCCCGAGCCTGTAGGCTCGGGCTTTATTTATTGCTTGATCCATAAGCCCAAGCGGAGAGCCGCATACCGAGTATCCGGCCCTACCTTGAATAAGTATTGAAACGGCAAAGCCGCAAATACGTAGAGAAGCAGAACTGGAGCAGGGGTTTTGTTTCGGGGCTGAAGGTGCTTAACGCGGCAGATCATTGCTGAGGATAATGCACGCGAGGTCATTCACATCTCAGACTAGGACTGGAGTTCTCCTAATCGAAGGAGAGTAACTGGCGCAGTGTTCGGAAGGCTTCCTTTTGCACTCGATGGGTAACGGTACGGCCCGATTGTTGCTTGATTAAGAGACCGGATTCCCTCAACTTGCCGAGGTGATGAGATACCGTCGGTTGGCTCAGGCCGGAAAGCGCGGTCAGCTCCGTAACACTCATCGGGCCGCAGCCCTCGTCGCACAATATGGATAGCAGGCGCAGGCGGGCTGGGTCAGCAAGTACTTTAAATTGCTGGGAAAAGCGGAGGGAGTCGCCTTGGCTGAGTGGGCCACTGCTCAGGGAACAGCACTGTGCATCTGGGGTGCTATCGGCATTGCTAGGGGAGGAGTCCATGCACACAGTATAAGGAGTCTGCCTCCCATTCCGTTATATTGACGAGTATCAATATGGGCGATTAAAGTACTGTTCGAAAGTTGAATTCCTCGGCGCACAAGGAGAGCCATGGCCGTTACGCAACGCCCAAAGTTGTCATTTCTCGATAGATTCCTTCCTGTGTGGATCATCATGGCCATGGCTGTGGGGCTATTGATAGGCCACTTCCTGCCAGGCATTGGAGAAGCACTGTCTGCTCTAGAGGTTGGCGGTATTTCTCTTCCAATCGCGCTGGGCCTGCTAGTTATGATGTATCCGCCCTTGGCTAAAGTTCGCTACGAAAAGACTCGAGACATTGCTGCCGATGGTCGCCTGATGGTGATATCTATCGTGCTGAACTGGGTGGTGGGGCCCGCGTTGATGTTTACCTTGGCGTGGATCTTTTTGGCAGACCAGCCGGAGTTGCGAACCGGCTTAATCATCGTCGGATTGGCGCGCTGCATCGCCATGGTCTTGGTATGGTCTGACCTTTCCTGCGCGGATCGAGAGGCCACCGCCGTTCTTGTCGCCATAAACTCTGTATTCCAGGTAGCCATGTTTGGCGTCATGGGTTGGTTCTACTTGCAAGTTCTACCTGGATGGCTAGGCCTAGACACCACCTCTGTTGAATTTTCTTTCTGGTCCATCGTCACTGCGGTTCTTGTGTTCCTAGGAGTACCCCTGCTGCTTGGTGTGCTCTCACGGGTGTGGGGAGAAAAGGTCAAAGGACGCGAATGGTTCGAAGACCGTTTTCTCCCGGCAGTCTCGCCTTTGGCGATGATTGGTTTGCTCTACACCATCGTGCTGCTGTTTTCACTGCAAGGCGAGCAGCTGGTAGCCCAGCCGACAGCCGTGGTGAGAGTGGCGATTCCACTGGTTATTTACTTCGTTGGAATGTTTTTCCTTGCCTTGGGCGTAGCAAAAGCCGGGGGAATGAACTACGCACAGTCTGCTTCCGTGGCTTTTACAGCAGCCGGAAATAACTTCGAGCTAGCCATTGCAGTTTCCATCGGCACCTTTGGCGCCGCGTCAGCACAGGCCCTCGCCGGCACCATCGGGCCACTGATTGAAATCCCAGTGCTCGTGGGCCTCGTTTATATAATGCTCTGGATAGGCCCGAAGCTCTTCCCAGGAGACAAAAGCTTGCCAAGTTAGCGCCGGCCCACTTGATACAGACAGCGAACCCCAGTCGGCGTGATGGTGATGGTTCACTTTGCGGGCGCGGTGCGCAGTCCCATGCGGCTCAGCTTCACCAGGTCCGCCTTTGCTAAAGCATCGAGCTGTTCGGATAGAGGGTCGAGGTCTACCTTCATGAACTTCGAGAGGGCAGTGGAATTAATCGTGTTTCCCTGCACCGCGCCGGCGGCGACGAGGGCGGTGAGGATGTCCGAGTGGGCGTCGGCAAGCTCCAAGCGAGCCTCCGTAACCCCGTCGAGCGGGTCTTTTTCCAGGATCTTGTTAATGCGGCGCCGGCCGATCCGGAAGGACTGGGAAAACATGCTCCATATACCCAGCGGCAAACCAAAGGCCCACCACGCCCCGGACAGCATCCCGGCAACGGGCGGGGCCAGCTCTACCTCTGGGAGCAGGCCGGCCGCGCTCAGTGGCGCCATGACCAATGGCGCAGCGATCGGGATAAACGGGGCGATATAGGCAATGGTGGGGTAGTCACCATCGCGGAATTCCTCTTGTGCAGCGTTGATGCCGCGCGGGTAATTGCGGATGAGGTGCACCAACCCCAGCACTGCAAAGACGGCAAAAACACCGGCTCCCATCAACATATAATCCACGCCCGTGTTGGCGAAGCCAATGGCAAAGCCGGCCGGTACGCCAAAGTAAAGTGCGGAGCGCACTGGGACTTCATTGCGCTGCCGATGCTGCGCGAGTTCGCGCGCGGGGATTCGTGCTAGTTCTGCCACCCCGCCAACATAACACCGCCTGCCAGCTTGGCCGCGGTTCTGTGACACAATGGGGGATAGCGCGTACGAGACGCGGCATAACTTCATATCCCACAAACTTTTATAGCGCGCACTATGCCTCGTGCGGCGGCGGTACGGTCTCCGGCCGTGCCTGCGCCCGAGGCGGCGCCAAATACAGACGATGTACAGGAGTAAGCCCGAACATGGTGGCACAGAACTCTCAAGAAACAACTGAAAGCCTCAAGGCAGCGGCGCTTTTGGCCCAGAACCTGGAGCGCAGCCAACTCAAGGACAAGACCCGCGTGTATTCCCTAGCCAAACAGCTGGGGCTTTCCTCGCGCGAGTTGGTGGCACAGCTTAAAGACATGGGCTTGAAAAAGAGCGCGCAAAGCTCCCTTTCCCGCGAGGAAGCAGGCCAGGTGCTCGATGCTGTGGCGAATGCCGCTGCGGTTGCCGACGCCCCCGCGGGCGATACCACTGAAGCGCCGGCTGAAGAGCCGGAGGAGAAGGCTGCCGCGCAACCGGAAGAAAACCCGGACGAGGAAACAGAAAAGAAGCCAGCGAAGAAGCGCGCCAAGCGCGCCCGCAAGGCCACCCGTAAGTCCGCTGCACCAGCGCCCGAAGAGTCGGCAGATACCGCCGAGTCAGAGGAAGGGGGGCAGTCCACGGAAGACGAAGAACACCTGCGCCACCGCGTGCGCAAGAACGTGGATAATGAAATCTCCCAGATCGAAGACAAGGTAGAGGCATCGCTGGCCCAGGCCGCAGCCGAAACTGGCGCAGCCGCCGAGGAGCCAGAGGACGCTGAAGCGGAAGTATCCGAAGCGGCAGAACCCACGGATGAGGCGGGCGAAGCACCGGCTAGCGCGCTCGATACCGGAACGGTTGATGCGGCGAAGCTGCACGAGGCGCTGGCCGAGGCCGGCGAGGACTTCGAGGATGACTACTACGCCCCGCACATCGTCCCGCGCGCGGAATCCGAGGAAGACTCTGGACACTATGACTTTGCGCCTATCTTCATGGCCCCGCAGCAGGACGAAGCCGTGGCGTTCGCACCGGCAGTAGACGCAGCGGAGGAGGACTTCTCCGCCGATGACTCCGCACGCGATGATAATGAGGACGCTGCGGACTCCGCCGAAGAAAACCGCGAGCACTCCGGCTCCGGCTCTGGCCGCGGTTCCGGAAAGTCTGAGGGCCGCCGCCGTGGGCGCCGTGGCACATCCCGCGGACGTGGCGCCGGCGCGAAGCGTGAAGAGCAGGCAGGCGAGCCCGAGCACATTGAAGAGCCGAAGGCCATCCGTGGCTCCACGCGCATCGAGGCGCAGAAGCGCCGCCGGGCCGAACTGCGCGAAAAGGGCCGCACCCGCCAGCACATCGTTTCCCAAGCAGAGTTCCTTGCCCGCCGCGAAGCCGTGGAGCGCACCATGGTGGTGCGCGATAAGGAGCGCGAGGACGGCGCCGGCATCATCACCCAGGTGGGCGTATTAGAAGATGACCTGTTGGTCGAGCACTTCGTGACCACCGAGTCCCAGGCCTCTCTCATTGGCAATATCTACTTGGGCCGCGTCCAAAACGTGCTGCCGTCCATGGAGGCGGCCTTCGTGGACATCGGACAGGGCCGAAACGGCGTGCTCTACGCCGGTGAAATCGACTGGCGCAAGACCAAGCTGCACGGGCGCGCCCGCAAGGTAGAAAACGCCCTGAAGTCTGGTGACCAGGTGCTGGTGCAGGTGGCTAAGGATCCCATCGGCCACAAGGGCGCGCGGCTTACCACCCAGATTTCCCTCGCTGGCCGCTACCTGGTCTACGTGCCGGGTGGGCGCAGCGCCGGCATTTCCCGCAAGCTGCCCGCCCCGGAGCGCAAGCGCTTAAAGGATATCCTCGGCCGCGTGGTTCCAGGCGATGGTGGTGCGATTATCCGCACCGCCGCTGAAAACGTCCCAGAAGAGGCAATCGCTACCGACGTCAACCGCCTGCACAGCCGGTGGGAGGACATCGTGGCACACGCCAAGAAGGAAAAGTCCTCCAAGGGCGCCAAACCGGTGACCATGTATGAAGAGCCCAATATGCTCATCAAGGTGGTGCGCGATCTCTTCAACGAGGACTTCACCGAGCTCATCGTCGATGGCAAGCGCTCCTTCAATACTGTCCGCGCCTATGTAGATTCCATGGCGCCGGACCTTGCGGACCGCGTGGTGCGCTACCGCGCCAAGGACCACGGCGGGCAGGATGCCTTCGAGGCTTACCGCATTGATGAGCAGCTGCATAAGGCGCTTTCGCGCAAGGTATGGTTGCCCTCGGGCGGCACGCTGGTCATTGACCGCACCGAGGCCATGACCGTCATCGACGTCAATACCGGCAAGTTCACCGGTTCTGGCGGCAACCTGGAAGAAACGGTTACCCGCAATAACCTCGAGGCGGCCGAAGAAATCGTGCGCCAGATGCGCCTGCGCGATCTCGGCGGCATGATCGTCGTGGACTTTATCGACATGGTTCGTGCCAGAAAACCAGGATCTGGTGCTGCGCCGCCTGAAGGAAGCCTTGGGCCGCGATCGCACCCGCCACCAAGTATCTGAGGTTACGTCGTTGGGCTTGGTACAGATGACCCGCAAGCGCCTGGGTACCGGCCTAGTGGAGACCTTCTCCACCGAGTGCGAGTGCTGCAACGGCCGTGGCATCATCATTCACCAGTACCCGGTGGACGAGGCCGAGGACGATCAGCGCTCCAAGCATTCTGGCCGCAAGTCCAAGGCACACAAGAAGCAGCACCACGATCCGCAGCAGCACCCGACTGCGGTGGCGATGCATAAGCACGAGCTTGACGACGCCCCCGAAAACTCCTCCAAGCCCAAGCGCTTCAAAAAGACCCAGGCGCCGGTTTACGGTACCGAGAGCGAAGAGGCCGCGCGAGAATCTGCGAAGACGTCGTTGGAAGACCTGGTAGCAAACGTCGTTGTGGATGAGCGTGGTCCGGCTCAGTCCCACGCTGGATCGGAGGAGCACAGCGGAGACCACGACCGCAGCAAGGAGCGCGGACGTGGACGCGGTCGCCGCCGCGCGCGCAAGCGCACTCAGACTGAGGTTTCCGATATCGAGGCCATCGCGTATGCCGCGGCGGATAATGCTGCCGAGAGCGATGAGGTGGAGGAATTTAATTCCTATGTCCCCGATGCGGATACGGACGCGGACTCGGGTGCCGTTGCTCAGGCACACCCTGGTGCAGCGGCCCGCTCCAAGCGTGGCAAGAAGCCGCGCCGGGCGACGCGCCGGTCGAAGGTAACCCGCGAGGCCGTAGGCGGTGAGCAGAAGGCACCGGAAAAGAAAGCCGCTCCGGAGAAAGCAACTGGAAAGACCTATGACGAGGCAGTAGCCGAGTTTGAGGCTTCCCCGCGCCGCAAGCGCCGCACCCGCGGCAATTCGCGCTCCGATAGGCGCCCGCAACCGCAGGATTTCGCGGTCGCCGGTGAGCAGGACTCTGCCGACGCCGACGGTAACGCCAGCGGGGCTGAAGCCCAGCACGGAGAGAAGACCTCGCGCGAAGAGCGCAAGGCTCGCGGGCGTGGCCGCCGTCGCTCAGTGCGCACCCAGCCGGCCAAGCGCCGGAGCACCTCGCGCGTGCCGCACGAGGTCAAGGAAAAGGCACAGGAGCACGGACACAAGCAGGCGGGCGGGTCCGCCGAGCAGCGCCATGAAAAGGCCGCTGGCGCCGCACGCGCGGGGCGCGCCGGTGGCAAGGGCCGTGGGCGTCGCCGTGCCGTGCGCCAGGCCGCTCCTAAAAAGGCGGTAGCAGAGAATCCGAAGGTAGCGAAGACCGCCCCGGGCCGTTCGACGCAGCAGGATGGCTCGTCGGATCGTTCCGGTGCTGGCCAGCGTGCGGCCACGGGCGATACCAAGGTGCTGCGCCGCGGAAAGAAGAGGGCGGTGCGCAAGAAGGGGACGTCGGCAAGCGCCAAGGCCCCAAAGGTGCAGGATAACGCCGCTCAGAACCAGGCTGCAGGAAGCGGTGCACCCCAGGAAAATGCGCGCGCTAAGTCTGGGCGTGGCCGACGCCGCGTAGCACGGCGAAGCAAGTCTTAGGGCTACGCCACGCGGGCACAAAAAGCGTGGTTTGTATTTTGTGCCCGCTACGGGGTAGTCTTTGACAGTCGCTGTTTAGTACTCACGGCGCTGGATCAGTCCGACACTCACTTTGTGAGCTGTGCGGGCATGTTCGCGCGGGAACTAAACGCAATGTGTAAGTGTCCATTCGGAACGCGGCCTCCCCGGTTGCTTCCGAGCGAGTTTAGATAAGGGGTAACCCTCTATGTACGCGATCGTCAAGACCGGCGGCAAGCAGTACAAGGTTGCTGAAGGTGACCTCGTCAAGGTCGAGAAGATCGAGGGTGAGCCAGGCTCTGCCGTAGCTCTCACCCCGGTTCTGCTCGTCGATGGCGCCGATGTTAAGTCCAAGGCTTCCGACTTGGAAAAGGTTTCTGTCTCCGCAGAAATCGTTGAGCAGGGTAAGGGCCCGAAGGTCGATATCCTGAAGTACAAGAACAAGACTGGTTACAAGAAGCGTCAGGGCCACCGTCAGCCTGTGACCACCTTGAAGATCACCGGTATCAAGTAAGCCTTAACCGGCTGTAATTATCCCTAAAGGAGGGAAAACCACATGGCACACAAGAAGGGTGCTTCCAGCTCCAGCAACGGTCGCGATTCCGAGTCCAAGCGTCTCGGTGTCAAGCGCTTCGGTGGTCAGCAGGTTAATGCCGGCGAGATCATCGTGCGTCAGCGCGGCACCAAGTTCCACCCAGGTGAGAACGTAGGCCGCGGCGGCGACGATACCCTGTTCGCGCTTGCAGCTGGCTCCGTTGAGTTCGGTATCAAGCGTGGCCGCCGTATGGTCAACATCGTTCCGGCTGAAGAGGTTGCTGCAGAGGCAACTGCCTAACTAAGGCCGCTGAGGTTAATCCTCGAGTCTGCCCCAGTGGGGGTGGCTCGAGGATTTTCTGGTTTTGTGGATACCGAAACGAGGCTCCACTCGGGTAATAGATACACCACGCTGGCGGACACAACCGATGGGATGGCCCACGAGGTAGGCCGTCTCTGTCAGCTGCGGTTGGAGTCCAGCCCAAGACACGCATTACACTGGCGGGGACAAAGATTTAACTAACGGAGGGTTTGACCATGGCACGTTTTATTGACCGCGTTGTCCTGCACCTGCAAGCAGGCGACGGTGGACACGGCTGTGTGTCTGTCCACCGCGAGAAGTTTAAGCCTTTGGGCGGCCCAGATGGCGGCAATGGTGGCCACGGTGGCGACATCATCCTCGAGGTTTCTGAACAAATCCATACGCTTATGGATTTCCACTACCGCCCGCATATTAAGGCGCAACGCGGCGGCAATGGTGCCGGCGATATGCGCAATGGTGGTCGCGGTGAAGACCTGATTTTGGAGGTCCCGGCTGGAACGGTGGTTCGCACCGAAAAGGGCGAAACCTTGGCGAACCTTACTGTTCCGGGAACGCGGTTTGTGGCTGCAGAAGGCGGGTTTGGCGGTCTGGGCAATGCCGCCTTGGCCTCAAAGAACCGCAAGGCACCGGGTTTCGCTCTACAGGGTGAGCCGGGTCAAGCACATGATCTGATCCTTGAGCTGAAATCTATGGCGGATGTAGGGCTGGTGGGCTTTCCATCGGCAGGTAAGTCATCCTTGATTTCGGTGCTGTCGGCCGCGAAACCCAAGATCGGTGATTATCCCTTTACTACGCTGCAGCCGAACCTTGGCGTGGTGGATATGGGAGATAGCTCCTTTACTATCGCAGACGTGCCGGGGCTTATCCCAGGCGCGGCCGATGGCAAGGGGCTCGGTCTAGACTTTTTGCGCCATATTGAACGCACAGCGGTGCTTGCCCATGTGGTGGATACCGCCACCATTGAGCCCGGCCGTGATCCGGTCTCTGATATTGAGGCGATGGAAAATGAGTTGGCAAAGTACCAGGAGGCTTTGCAGGAAGATACTGGTTTGGGGGATCTGCGTGAGCGCCCCCGCGTCATCATTTTGAATAAGGCAGATGTGCCTGAGGCCGAAGAGCTGGCGGAATTTGTCAAGGATGATCTGGAAGAGAAGTTTGGCTGGCCTGTCTTTATTATTTCGGCAGTCGCTCGCAAGGGTCTGGACCCGCTGAAGTTCCGGCTCATGGATATGGTGACCGAGCACCGCAAGGCCCAGCCGTTGCCAAAGAAGGATAAGAACCACACCGTTATCCATCCCAAGGCGCAGGGCCATAAGAAACATACCGGCGCGTTTGCTGATTTCACCGTGAAGCCTGATCCTGAGGTCGAGGGTGGCTTCATTGTTGAGGGCAAGAAGATTGATCGCTGGATTACCCAGACTGACTTTGAAAATGATGAGGCAGTGGGCTTCTTGGCGGACCGCCTGGCCAAGGCCGGCGTGGAGGATGAGCTGCGCGAGCAGGGTGCTGTGGAAGGCTGCCCGGTGACTATCGGCGGCATTACCTTCGAGTGGGAGCCGATGACCGGCGGCGATCCAACGATGGCAAGCCGTGGCGAGGACGCCCGCCTGAAGGGCACGGGCCGTGTCTCCGCCGCGGAGCGTAAGCGCGCCTCCCAGGCGCGTCGCGGCCTTATCGATGAGTATGATTACGGCACCGATGAAGAGGTCACTCGGGAGGGTGCTAATCGGGATAGGTGGCAGGGCTAGTTCCAGATCCCCCTATTCTTGGGGTGTGCTGGAGGGTGGGCTTTGTAAACTCGGTTGGCATGTCTTCTGATCAACAGAATGAGCACATCCTTCCGCTTCCGGTAGAGCCTTTTGACGGACCTACCGCTGATACCCCGTTCCCGGAACCGCTCGATGAAAATCCGGTGGCGTCCGGTTTTGAATCGGATCTCCGCCGAGACATCGCGCAGGCAAAGCGCGTAGTGGTCAAGATTGGTTCCTCTTCTCTCACGGATGAAAATTTCCGCGTTTCTCAAGAAAAGATCGATCACATCGTTGATGCCGTCCATGCGCGCATGGGCCAATCCGATGTCATCATCGTCTCCTCCGGTGCGGTTGCTGCAGGTATGGGCCCACTCGGCCTGCACCAGCGCCCCACCGATTTGGCTACCAAGCAGGCCTCCGCGTCTGTCGGCCAGGTGCACCTGGCCTCTGTGTGGGGGCAGTCCTTTGCGCGCTATAAGCGCACCATCGGCCAGGTCCTCCTCACCGCCTCCGATACTGGGCACCGCGACCGCGCCCGCAACGCGCAGCGCACCATTGATCGCCTGCGCCAGCTGCGCACCATCCCCATCGTGAACGAGAACGACGCGGTGGCGACGTCGGAAATGCACTTTGGTGATAACGATCGCCTTTCCGCGCTGGTGGCCAACCTGGTGGGCGCGGACGCGCTCTTCCTATTTTCTGACGTGCCTGGTTTGTACGATAAGAACCCCGCCGAGCCGGATGCCAAGTTCATCGATGAGGTGCGCACCGGCAAGGACCTGAAGGGCGTTGTGGCTGGTGATGGCGGCAAGGTCGGCACCGGCGGCATGGCCACCAAGGTTTCCGCGGCCCGCCTGGCTACCCGCGGCGGCATTCCAGTACTGTTGACCTCCACGGATAATATTGGCCCCGCGCTTGCCGACGCCTCCGTAGGCACCGTCTTCCACACCCGCGAGGAACGCCAGCTGTCCGCCTGGAAGTTCTGGGCTCTCTACTGCGCCGATACCGGCGGAGCCGTCCGCCTCGATGAAGGTGCTAAGGAAGCCGTGACCAAGGGCGGAACGTCGCTGCTGGCCGTCGGCATTACTGACGTGCAGGGCGAGTTCAATAAGGGAGAAATCATCGACATCCTGGGCCCGAATGGCGAGGTCATCGGCCGCGGCGAAGTCCGCTTTGACTCCGAGGAGCTCCACGCCATCAAGGGCAAGAAGATGGAAGACCTGCCCGAGGATCAGCGCCGTTCCGTCGTCCACGCGGACTACCTCTCCAACTTCGCCTCCCGCATCTAAACCCGGAGCCGAGATTCCCCGTATGGTTGGGGCATGAAGTATTTCATGGGACCGGAAACCTGGCAGCCGATGGTAGAAGACATCGAGGCTGCCGGGCACCAACGCGTAAGCAGCATTGAAGACGCCGAGGTCTATATCAATAATGCGCCCAATCCGCGCCGCATCCCGGAGATGCCGGCGAATATCGGCTGGGTGCAGCATTGTTATACCGGCGTCAATCAGCTCATCGATGCAGGCGTCATTACCCCAGACGGCGTGCCATGGTGCAACTCCGCCGGCGCCTTTGCCCAGCCAGTGGCCGAGTCCGCACTCGGGTTGGCTCTTTCCCAGGCGCACCACCACAAGGCTTTCGCCCAAGCCGCTACCTGGTCGGTGGCCAAGGAGCTGGATGAGTCCCAGGCCTGGCTCTATGACCAGCAAGGGCCGAAGAGGGTAGCGATCTTTGGCGCTGGGGGCATCGGCAAGCAGCTCATTAAGCTCCTGCAGCCCTTTGGCGTGCACATTACTGCGGTCAATCGCTCCGGCCGCGCGGTGGAAGGCGCCGATGAGGTCGTGCCCATGGACCAGGCCGAAAGCGTGTGGGGCGAGGCGGATTTCATTTTCTGCATCCTGCCGGCCACCAAGGACACCGAGGGGCTTATCAATGCCGCCACCTTCCGCGCCATGAAACCCTCCGCCATCTTTATCAACGTCGGCCGCGGCAGCACTGTCGTCACCGAGGATCTCGTAGCGGCCCTGCGCGATGGCGACATCGCCGGCGCCGGCTTGGAGGTTATGGATCCCGAGCCGCTGCCTGATGGCCATCCGCTGTATGACCTTCCCAATTGCACTATGACGCCGCACATGGCCGCCTCCGCGCACGTGGCGCAGTACCACCTGGGCACTATCTTCAACGCCAATGCCGCAGCGTGGGAGAGGGGAGAGGCCATGCCCACCCGCGTCGATGCGGAGGCTGGCTACTAATGAAGTACGCGATGCTGCCCACCCCGTGGGAGGAAACCCTGCAGGCCCTCGATGCTGCCGGCCACGAGCGTGTCTCGCTGGAGGAAGCCGAGGTGCTCGTCTTCAACGGCGGTCCCGATGATTTCCCGCAGCCCCTCCCGCCAAGCGTCGGCTTGGTGCAGGTTCCCTTTGCCGGGGTGGACCACCTGCTCGACGTCATGCGAAATACCTCCGCCCGCTGGTCCAACGCGGCAGGACTGTATGATGCCACCGTGGCCGAGTCCACCATTGCGCTCCTGCTCGCCCAATTGCATGCGCATAAGCGCGTGGGGACGAGCTGGGATAACCGCGATGAGGTGGAGGCGCACACCAGCTTCCTCTTTGAGGATAAGACGGTGGCGGTGGTGGGTGCCGGGGGCATCGGCAAGCGGCTCATTCGCATGCTAGAAGGCTTTGGTCCGCGCATCATAGCGGTCAATCGTTCCGGTAACCCGGTTGAAGGCGCCGATGAAACCTATGCCACCTCCGATATCGAGCGCGTGTGGCCGACCGCCGATTATTTCGTGGCGCTGGCACCGCTCACGGACCAGACCCACCAGCTTTTCGACGCCGCCGCTTTCCGCGCCATGCCGAACCACGCCGTGATTATCAATGTCGGCCGTGGGCCACTGGTGGATACCGATGCGCTGGTTGAAGCCCTGCGTGACGGCCACATCGCCGGTGCTGGCCTGGATGTCACCGACCCCGAGCCGCTGCCCGACGGGCACCCGCTATGGGAGATGCCCAACGTAGTCATCACCCCGCATCTGGCCAATCCGCCGTATTCGGTGCGCCGTCGCATCGGTGCGCATGCTGCAAAGGTCATGGAGCGCTTTGCCGCCGGTGAAGCAATCTCCACGGAAGTAGATATTGAAGCCGGCTACTGATGGATAGCCCCGGTAGCCGCGCTGACGATGGCCAGCTCAACCCCACCGCGGCTGAGGTCGCTGAAATGCGCGTGGCCTTTCGTTAGGCTGGTATGACATGAGCAACACTGAACGTGAAGAAGTTCTGTCCAAAGCCCGTGCTGCCAAGGATGTTGCGCCCGTCGTAGCGCAGCTGTCCACGCCGCGCAAGAACGAGATCTTGCAGCGCGCAGCCGAAAACCTTATCGCCCACACCGAGGATATCCTCGCCGCTAATAAGCAAGATATCGAAGCTGGCCGCGAGCGCGGCATGTCCGAGTCCCTCATTGACCGCCTATCCCTCGACGCCGCCCGCGTGGAGGGTATTGCTGGCGGCCTGCGCCAGGTTGCCGGCCTCCAGGACCCGGTAGGGGAGATCCTGCAGGGCCGCACCATGGACAACGGCATCCAGATGAAGCAGGTGCGCGTTCCGCTCGGTGTCATGGGCATGGTCTATGAGGCCCGCCCGAATGTCACCGTGGACGCCTTCGGCCTGGCCATTAAGTCCGGTAACGTGCCGCTGTTGCGCGGTTCCAAGTCCGCACGCAACTCCAATGCCAAGCTGGTAGAAATCCTGCAGGATACCCTCACCGAGTTCGACCTTCCGCGCGAGGCCGTGCAGCTTCTGCCATGCGAGACCCACGATTCCGTCCAGGACCTCATCACTGCTCGCGGCCTGGTGGACCTGGTCATTCCGCGCGGTGGCGCCAAGCTTATTGAGGCCGTCGTCACCGGTGCCACCGTCCCAGCCATTGAGACCGGCACCGGCAACTGCCACTTCTACGTGGACGCCTCTGCGGACCTGAACAAGGCCATCGACATGGTCATCAACGGCAAGACCCGCCGCACCTCCGTGTGCAACTCCACGGAGTGCGTGCTTATCGACGCCGCCTTGGACGACTCTGCCAAGCTGCGCATCGTCACCGCGCTGCAGGAGGCGGGCGTGACCATCCACGGCGACGTCGCCGAGCTCGAGGCTTTCGGCGTTAAGGATGCCGTGCAGGCCACCGATGAGGACTGGCGCGAAGAGTCGCTGTCCATGGATATCTGCGCCAAGGTGGTCGACGGCGTCGACGGTGCCATTGCCCACATCGCTGAATTCACCACTGGCCACACCGAGGCCATCGCCGCGCAGGATGCCGACGTCCTAGTGAAGTTCGGTAACGAGGTAGATGCCGCCGCGGTCATGCTCAACGCCTCTACCGCCTTTACCGATGGTGAGGTCTACGGTATGGGTGCGGAAATCGGTATTTCCACCCAGAAGCTGCATGCCCGCGGCCCGATGGCGCTGCCGGAGCTGACCTCTTCTAAGTGGATCCTGCAGGGCACCGGTCAGACCCGCCCTTAGTAACGCGACTATAATCACCACCCATGACTAGCCCACAGCGCATCGGCATCATGGGTGGCACCTTTGATCCCATCCACAATGGCCACTTGGTAGCGGCCAGCGAGGCCGCACACCGCTTTGCCCTCGATACCGTCGTCTTTGTTCCCACCGGCCAGCCGTGGCAAAAGTCCCACCGCGACGTCACTGCGGCCGAGCACCGCTACTTGATGACGATGGTGGCCACCGCGTCCAACCCGCGCTTTACCGTCTCGCGCGTGGATATTGACCGCGAGGGGCCTACGTATACCATTGATACACTGCGGGACCTGCGCGAACTCTTCTCGGAGGCGGAGTTTTACTTCATCACCGGGGCCGACTCGCTGGCCTCCATCATGAGCTGGCATAACTGGGAAGAGATGCTGGAGATGGCGCACTTTGTGGGCGTGACCCGCCCCGGCTATGAATTAAGCGCCGATATGCTACCTGCCGATGCGCAAGAGGCTATCGATCTCATCGACATTCCCGCCATGGCCATCTCCTCCACGGCCTGCCGCGAACGCGCCGGACAGGGGCAGCCCGTGTGGTACCTCGTTCCGGATGGAGTGGTGCAGTACATCACCAAGAACAATCTCTATGGGCCTAACCCAGATAAGCCCCTGTAGAAACTTCCGCGGCCTTCCCCAGATTTTGGGCACGGGCCTGCTAAACGTGCAAGAATAGACTCTCAATAGAGATAGTTCATACCGAATATACTCAGACGCGAAAAGGGAATTTTTACACATTGTCTACTTCTGATCTCGCCCGCCGCATGGCAGAAACCGCGGCCCACGCCGCGCAAGAAAAGCTGGCCACCAATATCGCGGCCATTGATGTCTCCGATGTCCTCGCTATTACCGAGGTTTTCGTACTCGCTTCTGCAGATAACGAGCGTCAGGTCGGCTCCATCGTGGATGAAGTCGAAGACGAAATGACCAAGCAAGGCTTCGAGCCGCAGCGCCGCGAAGGCAACCGCGAGAACCGTTGGGTGCTGCTGGATTATGGCAATATCGTCGTCCACGTTCAGCGCAATGACCAGCGCGAGTTCTACGGCCTAGACCGCTTGTACCACGATTGCCCAGCACTGGAGATCGAGGGCATCGAGGCCCCAGAGCGCCCGGGCGAATGGACCCATGGCGTCAACCCGCGCGAAGTTGATTCCATCGACGAGCTCCCCCTGGCCGATAAGGTCCCTGGTGAGGACGAGGAGCTTTAAACCCGCATGAGCCGCCGCCTGATCCTGATCCGCCACGGACAAACTACCTATAACGCCACCGGTCGCATGCAGGGCCACTTGGACACCGAGCTGTCCGAGCTGGGCTATGAGCAGGCCCGCGCCGCCGGGCGCCTGCTGCAGGATCAGGGCGTGTCTAAAATCGTCGCCTCCGATCTCCTCCGCGCGCGCGAAACCGCCCGCGTCGTCGCCGAGGCCCTCGGCGTGGAATTCACCACGGATGCCCGCCTGCGCGAGACACACCTAGGCCAGTGGCAGGGCAGAACCTCCGCCGAAGTAGATACCGAGTTCCCAGGCGCGCGTGCCATCTGGCGCCACGACCCCACCTGGGCGCCGCCGCAGGGCGAATCCCGCGTAGATGTGGCCGAGCGCGCCCGGCCCGTCGTCGATGAGCTCATGGCAGACTTCGCCGGCTGGGACCACGGCCCCGTCCTCATCGTGGCCCATGGCGGCGCCATCTCAGCGCTGACCTGCCACCTGCTGGGCCTCGACCACGCGCAGTACGGCATCCTTTCCGGACTGAAAAATACCCACTGGTCGCAGCTGACCGCCCGCCCGGACTTTAACCCGGAAACGCCGCTGTCCTCCCTGGACTTCACCCCAGACAATGTGGGCAGCGCCCAGTGGTATTTCGACGGCTGGAATATGGGCGGCGAGGTCACCGGGGACGGCGGGGCGGATATCTAGTGACGGTTCGCGTCATTACGGATTCCTCCGCGGGCCTGCCGCCGGAGCTGGCGGAGCAGCTATCCATCACCGTCATTGACCTGCACCTTATGGAAAGCCACGGCAAGGATGGCCTGGAGCGCTCCACCTCGGGGTTGAGCGCGCTGGAGCTGGCCGCCGCCTACGGCCGCGAAATGGAGCGCGCCCAGGATGATGGCGTGATAGCCATTCACCTGTCCAAAGAGCTATCTTCCACCTATTCCGCCGCGGTATCGGCCTCCGGCGTCTTCCCGCACACGGTTCGGGTCATTGATTCCGGCTCGGCGGGCATGGCCATGGGTGCGGCCGCCATGTCCGCGGCTAAGCTCGCCTCTCGCGGCGCCAGCTTGGACGAGTGCTACGCCGCGGCCATTGATACCCTCACACGCGCGGCTACCTGGGTTTACCTGCATTCCACGGAGGGCCTGCGCCGCTCTGGCCGCCTTTCCCCGGCCACGGCTGTGCTGTCTACGGCGCTGTTGGCCACCAAGCCGATTATGTCGATTACCCGTGGCAAGCTGGAGCTGGTGGGCAAGACCCGCACCCAGACCAAGGCCTTTACCAAGCTGGTGGACCTCATCGCCTCCCGCGCGGACGGCGAGCCGGCCTTCGTCGCCATTCAGCACAATCAGGCCGAAGACGCGGCTGCCAAGCTGGAGGCGCTCCTTGAAGCGGCGCTGCCGCAGGGGTCGTCCTTCCTCTGCACTCCGCTTAACGACGTCCTCTCTGTCCACGCCGGCCCCTCCGCCATCGGCGTCTCCGCCGTGTTTAGCTCCGAGCCTCCCGCGGAACCAGCACATCCTCACACACGTGGTCGACCCCGCGCCTTCCCGCCGCGCCGATCTGTGGATAACTAGCCCCACCGCGCCGGGTTCGTTGACGCCCACAACAAGTTATCCACAGGCTACCTTCGCTCGACCTACCGCTTAATTGCGCCTGCGCTTAGCCTCAGCGCCATGGCGGCACCCAGAGATCAGCGAACGACTCCGCGAATTTACCCAACCCACCGGCGAGGAAGAGCTCCTCGCCGTCGATTACCCGCGCCCGCGACTGCGCATCAGCCCCTGGCAGGCCTGCGCCGTGGCGGTCATTCTCGTTATCGGCGTGGTGGTCTGGCTCGGCATCAATGCACGCTCCGAAGAATCTTCCGGCATGCCCGAGCCTGCAGCATTAAGCGAGGCCCCTAGCGAGGAACCCAGCGAAATCATCGTCTCGGTCATCGGCGAAGTTACAGAACCCGGACTGAAAACACTCGAGCCCGGCGCGCGTGTGGCCGATGCCCTCGCCGCCGCCCAGCCGCTACCAGGTGCCGAGACCATGGCGCTCAACCATGCGCAGCGGCTTTCCGACGGCCAACAACTCCACATCCTGCCCTCCGGCGCCGCCCCAGCTCCCGCACCCGGCGAACCTACCCCAGCCGGGGACAACCCCAGCAGTCCCGGTGGCAGCGCTAGCGGCAGCGGCGTGAGCCTCAATAGCGCCACCGCCGAGGAGCTCACCGAACTCAAGGGCGTCGGCGAGGTGACCGCGCAGGCCATCGTGGCCTACCGCGAGGAGCACGGCGGTTTCAAGGATGTAGAAGAGCTCCTCGAGGTCTCCGGCATCGGCCCGGCGAAGCTGGCGCAGCTCAAAGACCAGGTCCAGCTCTAACCCGAGCTCGAGCGTGCGATGCGAGAACTGCGGCTCGTCCCCGGCGCGGCCACCGCTTGGCTGGCCGTCATCGCCGTGCTGCTCGCCGGCCGCGGCTGGGCCATCGCACTCATCGCGGTCGTCGTTGCGCTGTGCCTCATTGCCCGTCAGTGGGGCCAAGCGCTCTTTTGCGGGGCGGTCGCTGGGGGTGCGGCGCTCGTCGCCGCGGTGCGCCAGGCTCGTGCTGCCGCTTTCGACCTCGGCAGCGAAGTCACCGGGCGCCTTGTCACTGCACCAACGCAGACCAGTACGGGCGGCTGGCTGCTCAAGCTCAAGGTTCCGGGATACCCGACCCAGCTGCCGGTCTTTAGCCCAGAACCAGTCCCAGCGGCCGCTGGCGCCGAGGTTACGGCCAGGGTAAGGGTAGGGGAGTCGGATAGGGCGGGCGTCGGAAAGCTTAGCGCCAATGCCACCGACGTGCAGGTAACCGCCGAACCCGAAGGCCTGGCCGGCTGGGCGGCCGAGGTGGCCGAGAATTTCCGCGCGCTGGTACTCGATACCGTCGGTCTCTTCCAGCCAGGGCCTTATCCCCGGCATGGTACTCGGCGATACCGCGCTGCAAGATACCGCCGAGCGTGACCTGTATATCGCCACCGGGCTCTCCCACTTGAGTGCTGTATCCGGCGCCAATGTGGCCATAGTCTGCTCCGCCGCGGCCGTGGTCTGCGCCGCCTTCGCGCTCGGGCCCCGCGCCCGCGTGGCCGCTTCCCTGTGCGCCCTTGCCACCTATGTTCTGCTTGTGGGCTTCGAACCCTCCGTCCAGCGCGCGGCCGTCGCCGGGGTAGTGGGGCTGCTCGCCGTGCTCAATTCCACGCGCATGGAGCCCATCCATGCGCTAAGCCTCGGTATCATCGCGCTGCTTTTTGTGGATTCCGACCTCGCCGTGCACTTCGGCTTCGCCCTATCCTGTGCGGCGACGCTCGGCATCGTGGCGCTGAGCCCGCTCATCTATAAGCACTTGGCCGTGACCGGCTGGCCCGCCATCTTCCTGCGCGCGGTTGCCGTGGCCATCGCGGCCGATATCGTCACCCTGCCGCTGGTAGCACTCATGTCCGGTGAGGTATCCGTCGTTTCCGTGCTGGCCAATATCCTGGTCGAGCCTGCCACCGTGCCGATTACCATCGTGGGGCTTTTCGCCGCCATCTTTGCCCAGCTCGGCCCGCTCGATGTGCTGGGCGCCGGCCTGCTGCGCCTCATCGAGCCCTTCTCCTGGTGGATTAATACCATCGCCCACGGCGTGGCCCACCTACCCGTAGTCACCATCCCCGCCAACCCGCTTTTTACGCTGCTTGCCTACGCCTGGATCATCGCCGGCCTCCTCTATCACCGCCCGTGGCTCACCTTGGCGCTGACGCTGGCGGGCATCGCCTGGCTCGGCCTGGCCGCAGGCTAGAATGGCGGGCATGCCTCCAGTACACCTCATCCTCGGCGACGATGAATTCCTCACCGAACGCGCCCGCCTGCAGATTCAGCGCGCCGCGGCCGAGGAGAGCGGATCTACCGGCACCCGGCCCGAGCTGACCAAGCTCAAGGCCTCCGAAGTCTCTGAGGGCGAGATCCTCGAGGCCACCAGCCCGTCGCTCTTTGGCGATAACCGCGTCATCGTCATCAGCGATTGCGAGCGGGCCGGCAAAGAAGTAGTCGATATCATCCTGCGCGCCTGCGCCAACCCCGCGCCGGGCATGACCATGGTCATCATCTACTCCGTGACGGCCAAGACGCTGAAGAAAAAGAAGAAGCAGCCCGAGCTCGTGGCCAAGCTGCGCAAGATTGCGGAGGTCCACGAGGTCTTCTCGCTCTACCCCAATGAGCTGGGCCAGTGGGCCACCCGCGAATTTTCCAGCCACGGCGTGCGCCCCACCCCGGACGTTATCCACGCCGTGCTCGAAGGCGTGGGCTCTGACCTGCGCGAGTTGGCCTCAGCCATCTCCCAGCTGGTCTCCGATACCGGCGGCAATGTCACCCGCGAGGCGGTGCAAAACTACTACGTCGGCGTGGCCGAGGTGGCCAATTGGGACATTGCCGACGCCGCCGTCGCCGGCCGCGTCGAAGCCGCCGTATCCACCTGCCGCCGCGCCCTCCAGCTGGGCGCGAGCCCCGTGGCGATTGCGGCCGCGCTGGCCAATAAGGTCGGCGCTGTCGCCCGCCTCTACTCCGCGCGCGGGGACCAATACTCGCTGGCGAGCCAAACCGGCCTGGCGCCCTACGTGGTCAAAATGACCCAGCCCGTGGCCCGCCGCTGGTCCGCCGATAATGTCACCAAGGCCGTCATCCTCGTCTCCGAGCTCGATGCCGCCGTCAAAGGCCAAGGCGGTGAGCCCGAATTCGCCATAGAGGCGGCCGTCAAACGCGTCGCGGAACTGGCGCGATAAGCTAGAAACCATGTCTGAGACGCAAGTGCAAGAATTCGCCGGTCGACTCTTTGACATGGCGCGCGAGGGCAACCTGGACCTCCTCGCCTATATCGACCACGGCGTAAATATCGACCTCGTTAACCACGAAGGCCAGTCCTTTCTCATGCTCGCCGCCTATCACGGCCACGCCGAGCTGGCTACCGCACTTGCCCGCGCCGGCGCGGACGTCAACTTGCTCAATGACCGCGGCCAGTCCCCGCTGGCCGGTGCCATCTTCAAGAAGGAAGACGCGGTTATCGACGCCCTCCTTTCCGCCCACGCCGACCCCGCCGCCGGCCATCCCTCCGCGCTGGATTCCGCCCGCATGTTTGGCCGCGACGACCTTCTCCCGCGGCTCGAAAGCGAGGCGGGGGAGTGACCTGGACATCCTTTTTCACCCTCTTGTTGATGAACCTGGTGGGCGTCGCCTCGCCGGGGCCGGACATCATTTTGGTGACTCGCTACGCTACCCGCTCGCGCCGCCACGCCATCGCCGCGGCCGCTGGCATCCAGATCGGCGTGCTTTTCTGGTGCGCCGCCACCGTCTTTGGTGCCGCCGCGCTGCTGACGGCTTTCCCGGAAATCCTCGGCGCGGTGCAAGCCGTCGGCGGCTGCTTCCTAGTGTTTATGGGAACGCGCGCGCTGCGCAGCGGCATCGCCCAGCGCGCCAACCCGCCCGTGGATCTGGAAGACGCCGCCGCCCAGCTCGGCCGCCTGCGCACCGCCTTCAAGGTCGGCCTGGCCACGAATATGTCCAACCCGAAAATCGTGCTCTTCCTCGCCGCGATGATCGCCCCGCTGCTTCCGGCTAGCCCACCCATCTGGTTGGCCATTGCGCTGACACTCTCGCTCTCGCTGTCGGCCTTCCTCTTCTTCCTCGTCGTCGCCACGGTAATTTCCACCAATGCCGTGCGCCGCAAGCTCATCGCCGCCGGCCCGTGGATCGACATCGGCTCTGGCCTCTTCTTCATCATCGCCGGCATCGTCCTCATCATCTCCGGCGGGCAGAACCTGCTGGCTTAAAACAGGCGCGGCGTGCCCTCGGCCACCGTGTCCAGCACCCACTGGGTCCAACGGGCGACGGTGGAGGCGCGCCGCCGGGACGTCGCCAAGCTGAGCCCCAGCCCCTCCATGGCCGCACAAATCTCCGCGGTGCTAGCCACCGCGCCGCGGGCCAAGCTGAGCTCCAGCACCTCGCGGAAAACCCGCCGCGCCGCCAGCGCCCGTATGAGCGCCGCATTCCGGGCGTCGCGCTGCGGTTGCTCGATAACCCGCCGCCCGTGCTCCGTCGGCTCCCACGCTTCCTCCACCGGCTCCGCCAGGCCCAGGTAGCGCGCGGCGTTGGCATAATAATCCGCCTGGCGCGGGTCGAAATCATAGCGCTGGGTAATCTCCGCCTTGCTTAGCGGCTGCAGGGCGATGAGCTCCAGCAGGTTGACCACCCGCTCAAAGCTATTGGCCTGGGGGAAGGGCACGGCCGGCTCGGGATCGGGCTCCACCGCCCGCACAATGTCGAGCGCCGCCTGCGCGTCCAGGGTCGAGGCGGACAGCGCGTAGCGGGCACTATCAACCAGCGCAATGCTGCGAAAATCCGCCGGGTCCCGAAATTCATAGCGGTACAGGTGGAAAATACCATTGGAATACACCAGGTAAACCGGCACGACATCCTTGGCCAGGCGCTGCTGGAACCGGCGATACGGAAAATATAGCTGCCGGATATTGAAATCGTCCGAAAGGTGGTTCTTCGCCTCCACCAGCACCAGGTGCTCGAGCGATTCGAAGCCGCCGTCGATCTCCATCTGCGCGCGGTTCACCGCCACATCCACGCCCAAGTCCGGCAGCCGCACCTTAAGCCCGCGCGTGGACATGCGCCCGGCCACCGTCGCCTGCAATGGCCCGCAGCCCAGGAAGTCCTCTAGCATCCCGCTTGCCGACGCCCCATTTAACGCCACCGCCTCCGAGCTCACCCCCTCCAACGAGAGGGTGTCCAGCCCCGCGGGCAACTCCAGCGTGCGTACCTCGCCGCGCTGCGTTTCTGGAAACCGTTCGTAGAGGTTGAACCGGCCCACCAGGTATTCGCTGCGGCTGACCGGTACGATTCCCAGCTGGAGGCGCTGAAAGATCCACGGCCGCGACGTAGAAAAATCATGCTTGGCCATCAGCCGCGGCTGCCGGCCCGAAAGCCGTTCTAGCTCCCGCGCGCCGATATAGAAATACCCGCGCCGCTCCAGCTCCGCGTCGTATCCCGCCGCCAGGATGCGCAGCCACCCCCAGTCATTGACGCCGAGCTTCACCGTTTCTGGCACACCAAAGCGCGCCCGCAGCTCCTGCGCTTCCGGCCCGCTAGTCACCGCGGACCTCGTAGTTGCGCACCAGGACCTCGTCGACCTTGCCCCGCTTCGAACCAACGGAGTTAATCGCCCGCGTTGCCCCCACGATGCCTACTTCATAGTCCGCATAGAGCTCGCGGATGAACTCGGTGGCCGAATTAGACAACAGGAACTTCACCCCGCGCCTATCCAAGTCATCGCAGACCTCTTTGAGGCGCTCTTGCTCCGCACGGTCAAAGCCGCCCTTTTGGTAGCCGGTAAACGAACTCGTCACGTTCACCGGGTCATAGGGCGGGTCGAAGTATACAAAGTCGCCCTCGCGCGCCTCTGCTACCGCCGCGGCGAAATCACCCTGCGAGAAGGCCACATCATTGTCCGCAAAATAGCGGTGCACCGCGAGTAGCGTGTCCTCATCGCAGATGGTGGGATTCTTATAGCGCCCAAACGGGGCATTAAACTGACCGGCCGCGTTCACGCGGTACAGGCCGTTATAGCAGGTGCGGTTGAGATACAACGTTCGTGCCGCGCGCTCGACGGGGGAGAGGGCGGCAAACTTGTGGGCATCCCGGTCCACTGCGCGCAGCGCATAGAAAAACTCTGCCTCATTGGGGTAGCCCGCGAGTTCCTCAATGAGCTCATCGACGCCGCCGCGCACCACCTCATAGAGGTTGATGAGCTCACCATTGAGATCGTTGACCCGTGCGCTGGCCGGTTCGAGAGAGAAAAGCACCGCACCGCCACCAATGAAGGGTTCATAAAATCGCCGCGGGGCCTCCGCCGGCAGGGCGGCGTGGATATGCGGCAAGAGCTGGCGCTTCCCGCCCGCCCATTTCACCAGTGGCTTAACGTTTTTCATCGTTGACTCATCTTAGCCGTCCCACCGGACACAAGCACCATCGGTCTTTCGAACGCGCGATCGGATAAAATGTGGGGCCGGCCGCTCGGGCTTGGCGCCCTGGTTGTCTAACGTCACAGTTTTCTCAAAAAGTGTCATGACGGGTGCAAACTCGCCGCCGCGCAGGCGGGGAATTCCCGCGAAGCGCATGGTGGTTTCCCTGACCGAATATAAGGTAATAAAATCGCCCCAAAATCCCTTAGTTTGTAGGCAAAATAGAATTTCCTCACAATTCCTTAGGGAGAAAGAAAAGATACTGAAGCTTAAAGGGCGTCGGGACAGAAAGGGGCATTTATGCCGCGTATATCAAAAATCCGAGTCGCTGCGCTCAACCTCGTCATCGAGAGAGGTTATGACGGGTTCACCATGGAGGAACTCGCACGCGAGGTAGGCGTTTCCCGCCGTACCCTCTTTAATCACATAAAAGACAAAGAATCGGCAGTTTTAGGCCCCGAAATGTCAGAGGAAGTGGAGAACCAGTTCCAGAATTTCGCTGCCGGTCTGCCCACCGGAAGCCTGCGCGAAGATTCCGAAATCATGGCCATGGCCGAATTCAACCGTGCCGTAGGCAATGAGTTCTTCCCCGAAATTTCCCAGCTCACGGCCCAGGCACTGGCAAAGGACACGAAGCTGCGCGCCCTGTACTGCCAGCGCAATAGCCGCATCATTCAGCGCGTCCGCCAGGCGGTACAGGCCCGTGAGGGTTGGAAGTCCTCCGATCCGCGCCTCACGCCGACCGTCAACATTATCTACACCCAGTTGCTGACCGCCTATGAGACCTTTGTGGAAACCCGTGGCGGCACTTCGCTTGCCGACGCCTTCCACAACGCCGGCGCCATCTTCGAAGACTACTTCAACGACGAACTGGCCTAAGCGCCCCGCCTAAGTCTCACCGGCCCTGCCTGCCGGTTCCGCCGCCCAAAATAAGCTAAGAAAATCCCCCGGGCGCGCTCCGTAGAGCGCGACCGGGGGATAATCTGTGCAATGGCTCTTAGTCCATCTTGTTGAACGCGGAAGCCATGCCGGACTTCTTGTTGGCTGCGGTGTTGCGGTGGAAGACACCCTTGGACACGGACTTGTCCAGGGCGCGGGATGCCACGCGCAGCTGCTTCTCAGCAGCAGCCTTGTCGCCAGCGGCAACGGTCTCGCGGAACTTGCGGATCTCGGTACGGACGGCGGAGCGAACGGACTTGTTACGCTGACGTGCCTTCTCGTTGGTGATAACGCGCTTCTGCTTGGACTTGATATTTGCCATGAAAAATACCTCTTAGTAATCGAAAGTGATTGACGTAGAAACCGACCTACTCGGACTACTCCCGCGGCCAGCAATTACTGGCGCGCTCGGCGCTGGTATTCGAAGAGCGAACCCAAGGTCCTGCCCGCCCCGACCAACGCGCCCGGCAAGTAAGTAACCAACACACAATAGCAGTACCGAACCCGACCTGCCAAAACTCTCCCCGTGGCCGCCGGCCGCGCGGCGGCTAGGCCCAGTGGTAGCGCGCCCGCAACCTATTCGCGATTCGTTCGAATCTGCGTTCCGGGAAAAGCGTGCCTTGCCGGCGCACCTGCTCCTCGGATACCTCGAGCAGGCGGTCGAGGCGCACCCAACAATCGCACCCGGATTCGTCCCACTCGCCGGAACCGATTTCCAGCCAGGCGTCGTCAAGCGCGTGCTTTGGGTTGGGGGAGATGAGCAAACCCATCACCGTGGTGCGGGTGCGGCCGACGACCAAAATGGCGCGCTCGCGCGGTGGCGCCTGCTTGCCTTCGGCCGGCACCCACACCCAGACCACCTCGCCGGAATCGGCCTGGCCGTCCATATCGGGGGTGAAAAATCGACCGGGGGTGGGAGGCAGTGGCCTCTACCTGGATATCGGCGGCCTTTCGCGGCTCGTGGAACACATCCGACCTATCCAGCCCCAACCGGGAATTAATGCGGCTCAGGCCGGTGTCTATCGGCTCGCGCTCGCTGATTCCCAGCGCTTGGCGCAGACGGGTGAGCATGGCGCTTTTCATGTCGACTATTGTAGACGTATGTCTGAAAACTTTGCGGCCACGACGTTTACGGATCCCGCCCGAATCCGAAACTTCTGCATTATTGCTCACATCGACCACGGCAAGTCGACGCTGGCGGACCGCATCCTGCAGCTATCCAAGGTGGTTGCGGAGCGCGATATGCGTGACCAGTTCCTCGATAATATGGACATCGAGCGCGAGCGCGGCATCACCATTAAGGCGCAGAACGTGCGCCTGCCGTGGGTGCCCCAGTCCGGCACCGCGCAGGGGGAGCAGATTGTCATGCAGATGATCGATACCCCCGGCCACGTGGACTTTACCTACGAGGTCTCCCGCGCGCTCGAGGCGTGTGAGGGCGCTATCCTGCTTGTCGACGCCGCCCAGGGCATCGAAGCCCAAACCCTCGCCAACCTCTACCTGGCGATGGAAAACGACCTGGAAATCATCCCGGTCCTCAATAAGATCGACCTGCCGGCCGCCGACCCGGAAAAATACGCGCTGGAAATCGCCAATATCATCGGCTGCGAGCCGGAAGAGGTGCTGCGCGTGTCGGGCAAGACCGGCGAGGGCGTCGTCGAGCTGCTGGACAAGGTCTGCGAGCTAGTCCCGCCGCCATCTTCTGAATTCGACGCCGATGCGCCGGCCCGCGCGATGATTTTTGACTCGGTCTATGACACCTACCGCGGCGTGGTGACCTATATCCGCATGGTGGACGGCAAGCTCACCCCGCGCCAGAAGGTCACCATGATGTCGACCAACGCCAACCATGAGCTGCTGGAAATCGGCATCGTCTCGCCCACGATGCAAAAGTGCGAGGGCTTGGGCCCCGGCGAGGTGGGCTACCTCATTACCGGCGTAAAGGACGTCCGCGAGACCAAGGTGGGCGATACCGTCACCTGGTCCAACGGCGGTGCCGAAACCCCACTCAAGGGTTACAAGGACCCAGACCCGATGGTCTACTCCGGCCTTTTCCCCATTTCCCAGGCCGACTTCCCGGACCTGCGCGATGCGTTGGAAAAGCTGCAGCTTAACGACGCCTCCTTAACCTTCGAGCCCGAAACCTCCGTCGCCCTCGGCTTTGGTTTCCGCTGCGGCTTCTTGGGTTTGTTGCACATGGAAATCACCCGCGACCGCTTGGAGCGCGAGTTCGGCCTCGACCTGATTTCCACCGCGCCATCGGTAACCTACCGCGTGGTGGCTGAAGACGGCGAGGAAAAGTGGGTCCACAACCCGTCTGACTGGCCGGAAGGAAAGCTCAACGAGGTCTACGAGCCCGTGGTGAAGATGACCGTCATCGTGCCCGAGCAGTTCGTCGGCCCCACCATGGAGTTGTGCCAGTCCAAGCGCGGCCAGATGGGCGGCATGGACTACCTTTCCGAGGATCGCGTGGAGCTGCGCTACACCATGCCGCTCGGCGAAATCATCTTTGATTTCTTCGATATGCTCAAGTCCCGCACCAAGGGCTACGCTTCGCTGAACTATGAGGAGGCCGGCGAGCAGCTCGCGGACTTGGTAAAGGTCGACATTTTGCTCAACGGTGACCCGGTCGACGCCTTTTCTGCCATCGTTCACCGCGATTCTGCCCAGTGGTACGGCAATAAGATGACTAAGAAGCTCAAGGAGCTCATCCCGCGTCAGCAGTTCGAGGTGCCCGTCCAGGCGGCCATCGGCTCGAAGATCATCGCTCGCGAAAACATCCGCGCTATGCGCAAGGACGTGCTGGCTAAGTGCTACGGCGGCGATATCTCCCGTAAGCGCAAGCTGCTGGAGAAGCAGAAGGCCGGTAAGAAGCGCATGAAGACGCTGGGCTCCGTCTCGGTGCCGCAGGAAGCCTTCGTGGCCGCGCTGTCTACCGACGCCGACGATTAATCCACCTCACGCATACCGAACCCACCTCGCAGCTGCCGGATTCCACGGCAGGCTTGAGCACCCCGGTCCGCGCAGGAGGGTTGTGGCCGGGGGGCTTTGGGTGAGTTGCTAGGTTGAATCGGCCCAGGGCGGGACCCAGACTATTCGGCCCCGCCGCCGCTCGAGCCGGCCGCGCACCGGCGGAGCGTGCGGATCGTCGTCGTTGACGCCGTTGTGATACGGGCACGCCACGCTGAGGTTCGCCATATTGGTCTCGCCGCCGTGTTTCCACGCCTGTAGGTGGTGGATTTGGCACTTATCCGCCGGATAGTTGCACTCCGCCCACGGGCAGGTGGGGTTTTCCGCACCTGCCATGAGCCGCTGCTTATCTGAGGCATGCCGCGAGGTGCGATACAGGTTCACCGCCCCCTCATAAGGATGGACTAGGGTGACGAGCCCGCATTCGGCAAGGCGCTTTTCTACCAGCTTCGCGCCGCTGATTTCGGCGCCATTGGTCAACCGCAGCGTGATTTCCTCGCCTCCGCCGCTTAAGATTTCATCCAATTCATCGAGCTGGATGATGATATTCGTTGTCGCCGCAGGCCGCGCCGTAGCTCCGCCGCGGAAGAAGATATTCTCCACGGAATCGAGCGGCTTCTCCTCGTTGATGCTGGCGTGCAGGTCAGCAATGAAATCGGAATCACCGGTAATCGAAAGCGTCGACGGCCCTCCCTTGCGCCGCGTCATCCGCACACCTTTTTCCGGTTGCTTTCGCGGATAAAGCTCCTTCAACCGCGTGCGCGCGAGCCGCTCCACGTCCTGGTCGGTCGCGCATAATTCAGCGCGCAGCGCCCACGCATCCCGCTTGGATTTCGTGCGCGAGACGTACTTTTCGATAATCTTCAACGTCGCCAAGCAATGCTTGGTCGCCCGGCACGAGCGCTGCCGGCGGGTGAAGGGAGTGGGGCCAAAGTAGACGTCGGCAAGCGCAAGCAGGCTCCGGGCCTCCTGCCGGGGAAGCCCCAGCCGGCGCAGGTCGGCCTCGCGCGCGCCAGAGACCTCGCCGAGAAGCTCCATCGGCGAGGCAAGTTGGCGGGCGTAGTCCTGCAAGCGGGTCATGCCGGTGAGCCTAAGGCACCTCGCAAGCCTGCGATAGCCCACCCGCGCCCGCCTGTGGATAACTCGCCCCACCCGTCACACCAACCCCGAACCCGCCGGGCGGCCTGTGGATAACCTGCGGTACCCTCGAATAGGAAAGCGAGAAAAGGAGCTCCCCATGACTGACCCGACCAAGCGAATTCGCCCCACCAACCCCGGCCGCCTGGCAGCCCCGCGCCAGGCCCAGCAGCTGCCGCCCCTGCCGGTGACGCGGGCGCGCATTGGCGAGCGGGTAGCCACCGAGGTATTCCAGGAAATGGGCGAGGACATGCTCGAGGAGCTGCAGAACTTCCGCCGCGACCTGCACCGCAACCCGGAAATCGGCCTGGACTTGCCGCGCACGCAGAAAAAGGTTCTAGAAGCGCTGGAAGGCTTGCCGCTGGAGATTCACGTAGGCCAGGATTTGAGTTCGGTGGTGGCTGTGTTGCGCGGCGGCCAGCGCGGCGAGCGGCCGGTGTCGGTGCTTTTGCGCGCGGACATGGACGCCTTGGAGGTGCGCGAGCAGACCGGCAGCCCGTTTGCGTCGACGAATGGCTATATGCACGCTTGCGGCCATGACCTGCACACCGCCGGCCTCGTGGGCGCGGCGCGGATTCTGTGCGAGCACCGCGAGGAGCTGCACGGCGATGTCACCTTCATGTTCCAGCCCGGCGAGGAAGGCCCGGGCGGTGCGCTGCCGATGATTGAGGAAGGCGTGCTCGACGCCGCTGGCCGTCGCCCCATTGCCGCCTACGGCCTGCACGTCGGCCCTCAAGACCGCGGCACCTTCCACTATGTGCCAGGCCCGATGATGGCCAGCTCCTCCAACTTGACCATTACGGTGCTGGGCAAGGGCGGGCACGGCTCCCGCCCGCACGATGCCATCGACCCGGTGGCGGCGCTGGCGGAGATTCAGATGTCGCTGCAGACCGCGCTGACCCGCCGTTTTGATGCGCTGGAGCCCATCGTGATTACCGTGACCAACTTGTGGGCGGGCGACGGCGCGTATAACGCCATCCCGGAGCGCGCGGCTTTGGGCGCGACGGTGCGCGTGCTGCGCGATGAGAAGATCGACGCCGTGCGCCAGATGATTACGGAGGTCTCCAGCTCCGTCGCCGCCTCGCACCGCTGCACCGCGCAGGTGGATTTTGAGATTTTGTACCCGACCACCAAGACCAATGCGCGCGAGAACCAATTCGCCGCTACCTTGTGGGGCCAGATGTTTGGCGCCGAGAATGTCCAGCCTTTCGACGCCCCGATGATGGCCTCCGAGGACTTCGGCTACGTCCTCTCCCAGGTGCCGGGCACGTTTATGTGGATGGGCACGGCCAATCCGGAAAAGCCCGAAAATCAGCGCGAGTGGAATCACTCGCCGATGATGCGCTTTGATGATTCCGTACTCGGCATGCAGTCCGCGGCGCTGGCGGCCGTGGCGTTTGAGCGCCTGGCTACCGAGAACGAGCATCCGTCCGCGCAGACGAAGGCCATGCGCGATGCGGCCGGGGTGCAGAAATAAATCATCCCTAGGGACTATGGCCGCGGGCTTAAGCTTGGGGCCATGGTCAGAACGAAGTGGAGTACGGCGGGCATTGTTGCCGCCTGCGCGGTGGCGAATTGGCTCGTCGGCATGGTGCTGATGAACCTCGATATTGAGGAGTACTCGCCGACATTTGAGGAGTACGGGCCCTATATCTGCACCGGGTTTGCGGTGGGCGTGCTGGGTATTATCGCCCTGCCCTTTGCCCTGGAGCACCAGCCGCGCGAGCTTTCCGACGTCGACTATGCCGGCTCCACCCGCAGCTTCATCGCCGGTTGCATCGTACTGCTGGGGTCTAGTTCCTATTTCGGCGCGGTCAGCGGAGTTGTGGCTTTTATTTCCATGGTCTCGCGGCGCTCGACCACGCGCTCGGTGGTCGCGGTGGCATGCTTTGTACTGGCGTTTGCGATAGATACGAGTTTCAACCCGTACCTAAGTTGGGACGAGATCGGATGGGTTGGTGCCATCTTCGTCGTGGTCGTGATGGTCGCGGGCTTGCTGGTAGGCCAAAAGCGCGGCAACCAGCGCGAAAAGCGGTGGCGCGTGGAGCAGCAAGCCCGGATGAACCGAGAAGAGATGCGCGCCAAGGTGGAACATGCAAGGCGAGAGGAGCGCGAGAGCATCGCGCGGGATATGCACGATTCGCTTTCGCATCGGTTGAGCCTTGTGGCTATTCATGCGGGAGCGCTGAGCTATCCGCGCGAGGGTGTGCCGGAGGAGTTTACGGAGGCTGCGCGAACCATCCGCGCTGAAGCCCAAAACGCGGTGGAAGATTTGCGCACCGTCTTAAGCGCCTTGCGCGAAGACCTTTCCCAGGACCCGCGCACCGGTGTAGAGGAGCTGGTCGCGAGCGCGCGGGAGGCCGGCGCAGAGGTAACGGTGGCCTACGCGGACGGTACCGACCCGGACGTTTTCGCCGGACTATCCACGATGGCACAGCATGCCGTGCATCGGGCAATACAAGAGGGCCTGACGAACGCCCGCAAGCACGCGCCCGGTCAGCCGGTAAGTATCACGGTGCGCGAGGCAGCCGGCGCGGTAGACATCGAGATGCGCAATCCGACGCCCTGCAATGACTCAGGAGCCGACGCGAACGGTGTCGAGGGAGGTGCAGGTGGCTACGGTCTAGTGGGCCTGCGCGAGCGTGTGGAGCTTTCCGGCGGGCGCATGAGCATCGTGGCTAACCAGGAAATCCCAGAAGGAAAGGGAGGCGAGGAATTCGGATGGAGTATCCAGCTACCGCTAGCGCACAAGGAGGCCACACGATGAGCGAGATGAGCTGGCAACTGCGCCATCCCGAATACGGGCTCATGCGCATCGACCTAGAAGAAACCACGGCCCGCGAGGGGTGGACGGGAAAATACTTAGACTTTAAGCGCAGTCTTTTTACCTCCACCGTCAACGGAACCTCGCGCAAGCTCAGCTATACCGATACCGATGACTCGGCCTATAGCCTGGAATTCCTGCGCGGGCACAGCGACGATAACGCGCCCAAAGACGCAGACCGCATCGAGCTGGTGGAGCGCCGCGGTTATGTCGTGCCGGAGTTTCGCGGGCAAGGCGCGAGGGTGCTGTTTGCGGCGGTGGGGAAGCCGGACGTCGATAAGCGGCTGCATCGGGTAAGCCTATGGACGTTGCTCCTGCAGGCTGCGCTGACATTCATCGCGGCCACACTAGTCATCGAATTTTTCCCCAAATTCTTCGAAAAGCTAAACGATATTCTCGTGCCCTCGTTCCTCAATGGCGTAGTGGCGGGCCACGCGGGAATCGTGCCCGTAGCGCTGGCGGCAGTGGTAGCGGTTACTGTGGCTTATACGCCCGTCGCATCGCAGTTGTGGCGCGCGCGGTGGAATCAACCAGTAGGAAAGGGAGCATGATGGCCGATGCCCTGCGCGTAGTGCTCGTTGATGACGAGGAACTTGTCCGCAGCGGCCTGCGTCTGCTGCTATCCAACGCGCCCGATATTGAGGTCGTGGCCGAGGCGAGCAATGGCCGGGACGCGGTGGCTACGGTGCTCGACGCGCAGCCCAATGTGGTGCTGATGGATATTCGCATGCCGGTCATGGATGGCATCGCGGCCGTGGAGAAGATTCTGTCCGTCCACGCAGTGCCGATCATCATGCTCACGGCTTTTGACACCGATTCCTTCATCCTGCGGGCTCTGCGTGCCGGGGCGGCGGGGTTCCTGTTGAAGTCGACGCCGCCGGAATCGCTCATGGCGGCCGTGCGTGCGGCCGCGGCGGGGCAGCCGTTGTTGAGCCCGCAGGTCGTCGACAAGCTGGTAGGCATGCAAAGCCCCGCGCTTGACGACGCCCATTCGCACCACACCCGCACCGCCCGCAACCGCCTAGGGAGGCTTAGCTCCCGCGAGCGCGAAATCGCCGAGCTGGTAGCCCAAGGCTTGAATAATCAGGAGATTGCCGACCGGCTCGTGGTGTCCATGGCCACGGTGAAATCGCATATGCAGCATATTCTGAAAAAGATCGGCGGTACCAGCCGCGTGCACATCGCCATTATGGTCTTAGAGGCGCGTGGCTAAGCTCGGAGAATCCTCCCTGCGGGGGATACCGCGCGGGCGGCGGGCCGGCTTAAACTGGTGCGCGTTATGAAGTTATTCCGAAAATCCGACGCGATGCTGCAGCGCCCGCTGTGGCAGAAGCTCATCATTGCGGCGGTGGCAGTGATAGGCGATTTTGCCGTCTTTTCCGTCCGGTTTAGCGAGAGCGACGGATCGCCCGAAAGGCTGTTTATTTTTTTCGCGGCGACGATCGGAACGTGGATCTTATTGCCCTTTGCTCTCCGCCATGCTGCGCGGGAGCGTGACCCGCGTAGCACCCAGCCCGGCCCGCGCAGCGCGTTGGTAGCCGCAACCATTATTTCGGCGACGGTGACGATTGCTGAGCCCCGCCCCTCGGTATTTATAGCGGCGTTTTCTGTGGCCTCGCGCCGCAGCCGGTTGTGGATGGCGACGGTATGTGCGGCCATGGTGGCCTCGAAGCTGGTCACTCTCGATCTATCTCGAAGCGAAGGGCTTAATGCTCCCGGGAAGCTGGGATTTTTCATTGCCATCATCCTCCCAGCAGTAGTGGTTTTAGTCGTCGGGTTGGTTCGCTCGAACCAGAAGGAGCGCACGATTGCGCTGCAGGCGCAGGCGGAGCTCACGCACGAGGAAATGGCCACGCGGGAGAATTTTGCGCGGCAGGAAGAGCGCGACCGGATCGCGCGGGATATGCACGATACACTCTCGCATCGGCTGAGCATGATTGCGGTCTACGCCGGCGGGTTGGCCTACCGCAAAGACCTAGATCCGGAAGAGACGCGGAAGTCCGCGCGCACGATTCGCGATGAAGCCGAGGCCGCCGTGGGGGATCTGCGTGAGGCGCTGCACTCGCTGCGCAGCGAGGGGCGCATCGATCCGCGCGAGGGCGTGGAATCGCTGGTGAACCGCTCCCGCCAGGCGGGCATGGAGGTGGAAGTGCGCTACCAGGCGGGCGCGGGGCCGCAGTCGCTGGAGGAGCTGAGCACCATGGCTGGCCACGCGCTCAATCGCGCGGTCCAGGAGGGCTTGACCAACGCCCGCAAGCACGCGCCGGGCGAGCCGGTGACCATCACCATCGCCGCGCTTGCCGACGCCCTGTCTATCACCATGGCCAACCCCACCGCCCAGGCTGGGGAAAAGGGGAGTGGGAACAGTGGCGGGTACGGGATCGTCGGCATGCGCGAGCGCGCTAGTGTGGTGGGCGGATCGCTGCAGGTAAACGATGAGGAAGATAGGTTCTCGTGGACTCTGCGCCTGCCCAGGAAGGAAGTACAGTGAGTGAGATTCGTGTAGTTCTCGTCGATGATGAGCCGCTGCTGCGCCACGGCCTGCGCATGATTTTGGAAGGCGCGCCGGGCATCAGCGTCATCGGCGAGGCCGGAAACGGCAAGGAGGGAGTGGAGCTCATCCTGGCCGAGGAGCCGGACGTGGTGTTGATGGATATCCGCATGCCGGTCATGGACGGCATTGAGGCGACAGCGCAGCTGCATTCGCTGGCCGGCGCACGGGATATCCCGGTGGTGATGCTTACCGCCTTTGATACCGACGAATTCATCCTGCACGCCCTGCGCGCAGGTGCCGTGGGCTTTTTGTTGAAGACGACGGCGCCGGAGGCGCTGGTGGCGTCGGTAAGAGCGGCGTCCCAAGGCCAGCAACAGCTCAGCCCGAAGGTGCTAGAAAACCTGGTGGGGCTGGCGGCCACGCCGCCGCAGCCGGAACAAGAGATGATTCAACCCAGCGGGCTGGCCGAGCTGAGCGGGCGCGAAAATGAAATCGCCCAGCTGGTGGCCCAAGGCCTAAGCAACGCCGAGATTGCCGAGCAGCTTTTCATTTCCCTGACCACGGTCAAGACGCACATGAAGCACATCCTGGCCAAGATCGATGGCACCAACCGGGTGCACATCGCGATTGCGGTGCTCGGCGGCTAGTCGCGGCTGGGCTGGCCTGGGCAACTAAGGCCGGCGGAAAATGGCGGAGGCTAGGCCCACCAGCGCGATGACGCCGACGATAAGGGACGCCACCGGCCAGTACTGCGGGAAGTACTTGAGCGTGTAGCCGAATACTTGGCCGTCATCGAACTGCTGCCATAGCGCGAAGGGCATCCACCACAGCTTGGTTAGCGCCAGGATGGCGCCCACCAAGCCGGCGGCGACGCGGCTGCCTCCGCGGAGGAAGAAGCTCGCCGCAACCAGCAGTACGCCCGCAATGGTCAGGGCGAATAGGAGGGGAGTTTCGGTGCCCAGCGGAGAGCCGCGCAGCAGGAACTCGTGGTCGATTGCGTGTTGCTCAATGAGGGTATAACCATCGAGGACAACGTCGTCTGGGATTCCCATAGGTTAATTCTCCTTAATTGTGCCCGGAGCGGCTGGGGCGCCTGAGGTGGCATAGGGAAGGCCGACGGAAACGCGGAAATCTGCCACCTTAAAACCGGGTTGTACGTCAATTATAGACAATTCTGTCTTAGAGGGCGTAGTCTGAAACCCTTGACTCGATGCAAGGAGACAGTGTGAGTATTACCGGACTTCTCACAGGCATCGCCTTCGGTGCTGTGTTGCAGCGCGGGCGCTTCTGCGTAACCGGTATGCTGCGCGATATTTTCCTCAACAAGACCTGGCGCGGCTTTACCGCCCTGCTCATTTTGATTTCCGTGCATGCCTTTGGCCTGACTCTGTTGACAGGCACGGGCGTGCTTTCGCCGGAGATTAGTGATTTTAAGCCGGTAGCCGTCATCGTGGGCGGCTTCATCTTTGGCCTCGGCATTATCTTGTCCGGCGGTTGCGCCTCCGGCACGTGGTACCGCTCGGCCGAGGGCCTAGTCGGCTCGTGGATTGCGCTGGTGTTTTATGGGCTTTCGGCCGCGGCCATGAAGTCGGGGCCGCTGTCCGGTGCCAATGACTGGTTCAAGCAGTGGAGCCTGCCGGTCACCACCATCCATGGCGCGCTGCACATCTCGCCGTGGATCTTGGTTGCGGTCCTGTGGGTCGTAACCTTCCTGCTGTGGCGCCACTACCGGGCAAAGGACGTCGGCCGCCCGAAGGTGGATTTGGGCCAGCCGTGGTACGCCAAGCCGCTGAACATGAACATCGCGGCCGTGCTCGTCGGCATTATCGGCACGGTGGGCTTTGTGCTCTCGGCCGACGCTGGCCGCAACGGCGGCCTCGGCATCACCACGCCGACTGCGGACATCGTCCGCTGGACCGCCACCGGCGATTCCGCGCGCATGAACTGGGGCACCCTGTTGGTCATTGGCCTGTTGGTAGGCGCGTTTATCGCCGCCAAGTCCGCCGGTGAGTTCCGCGTGCGCGTGCCCGATGCGCAGACCGCGACCCGCGCTATTTGGGGCGGCATCATGATGGGCGTAGGCGCGTCGCTGGCGGGCGGCTGCACCGTGGGCAATGGCATGGTGGAGACCTCCCTGTTTAGCTTCCAGGGCTGGGTATCGCTGTTCTTTATGGCCTTGGGCGTCGGTGCGGGTGCGCGCCTGTGGCTCAAGCCGAAGAACGCGCAGAGCCGTGAGCCGCAGACCTACTCCACCGAGGAATCCGTGGATAATAAGGTGGCTTCCGCCGAGGATAAGGTACTGCCGAGCTTCGCCACCGCCACCGGGGCGGTAGCGCTCAAGACCAAGCCTGAGGCCAAGAACAAGGCCCGCGCGCTGGGCGGCGGGCGTTATGCGCTCGATACCCTTGGCGCGGTGTGCCCGTTCCCGTTGATCGAGGCCAAGCAGGTCATGGCGGAGCTGGAGACTGGCGAGGCACTGGTTATTGACTTCGACTGCACCCAGGCCACCGAATCCATTCCGCAGTGGGCGGCCGATGAGGGCCATGAGATTCGTGATTTCCATCGCTCGGGGGATGCTGGCTGGCAGGTCACGGTGGTCAAGGGCGGCTAATTACATCATTGTCAGCTACTATGTGGAGGCAGAAGAATCGAGCGTGATTCTTGTGCCTCCTTTGTGGTTTGAAAGAAGTTATCGCATGCCCGAGTTTGATGATAATTCCACCGCTGTTGCGGATATTTTGCATGCCTTCGCCGTCTTTGAGCGCGAGGAAGAACACCTGCTGGACGCGGAACTGCGCCTCAACGTCTATGCCAGCTAGGCCATGATCCGCGTCTTTGCTGCACTATTGCCCTCGGCCGCCGCGCGCGAGCATTTGGTGCATACGCTGCGGCCCATCCACGCGGCAACCACCAACGAGCTGCGCTGGACGGATCCGGATAATTGGCATATGACCATGGCCTTTTATGGCGATCAGCCCAATGATGCCGCGGCGGTGCGCGAGCACCTAGCCCACGCGGTGGCTGGGCGCGCGGCGTTGGATGTGCACCTGAGCGGGGCGGGGAGCTTTGAGCAGCGCACGCTATGGGTGGGCGTCGGCGGGCAGGCGCGCGGTGTGCGGGAGTTGATGGCGCAGTGCCAGCTTGCCGACGTCCCCTTTAACCACCACCGCCCCCACCTCACCGTTGCGCGTGCCGGCCGGCGCACCCGCGAGCCGTGGGCGCTAGCGGATTATGTGCGTGCTTTATCGGTGTATCGGGGGCCGGAATTTCGCGCGGACCGAGTGTGCCTGATGCAATCGCACCTCGGCGAGGGCCGCGGCGGTGGCCCACGCTACGAAGTTATAGAGGAGTACTCGCTGTTTTAAGCGGCGCGTGCGGTGCGGATTTCGCGGACGAGGGAATCAAGCTCCGCGCGGGTAGCGCTGCGATCCGGGTGGGTGGTGCAAAAGTCCAGCAGGAAGTAGCCGGCGTGCTGTACAGCAATGTGGCGGGCCCAGAATTGGCGCACGGCATCGGGGTTATCCACGGCGAGGGATTGGATGGCGCGGCGCTCTGAAAGCAGCTCGTATTGCAGGTCGCGGCGCGCGGACAGTACGGCATCTGGGGTATTGACAAAGAGCAGGCCGAGCAGGGTAGCCATGGACTCCATCGCGCGGACCTGCAGGCGGGCCTGATTGCGAACGGGGGCGCTGCGCTGCCACAGCCACAGCACCGCGGTGGCGATAAGGATGGACAAGATGATCTCACCGCAGCGAGCCTGGATGGTGGGCCATAGGGGCCGGGTGGCGGAGTTGCCCATGAGGAGGGCGAGCGGGGTGGAGAAGATAACGCAGATGGCGTAGTTCTTGGCCACGAAGATTTCGGCACAGAATTGGCACGCGGCCAGCGCGAGCAGGAGCGTCCAGCCACTAATGCCAAAGTAGTGGAGGATAGAAAACAGCAGCACGCCGACGACAGAGCCGAGCATGCGGTGGATGCCGCGGACGGTGCCCGGCACGTGATCCGGTCCCCATTGCAGCATGAGGAAGGCAGAGACCACGCCCCAGTCCGGGCGGTCGAAGCCGAGGGTAAGGCCCACCAGCACGGTAATGGCCGCGGAAAGGACAATTTTTTGGGTGGTGACCATGGCGTGCGAATCCCGGACCGCGGCGCGGTACAAGCGGTAGCGGCCGGTGGGGCGGGTGTGCGGGATGGCGGTGCGATCCGGATCGACGTCGGTGACATTATCGGTGAGCTGATCCGAATCGGCGCCCAAATCCAAGGCGCGATTATGCGCCACGATGGTGTGTTGGGCCGCGAGGGTGCGCTCTACTAGGTGGGCGCCCTGGGAGTCGATGATGCGGCCGCCGCGGATGATGTGGGCGTCGGAAAGCGCCTGCCAGGCGGCAAAAAGCGCGGTCTGCGCCTGGTGGTGGCGGGCCAAGGAATCGTCGCGGTCATCTTTGAATGCGGCCGCGGCCTTTTCCAGTGCGGTGACCGCGCGGCGCTCGGGGCCGTGGGAGTCAATAAGCGCCGGCGCCATGCCGAGCACGAGGCTGGCTATCATGCCGGTCAGCGCCCAAAAGAGCAGCTGGCCCACGGTGACATCGGTGCGCGCAAGCATCACCGAACCGCCGCCAACCATGACCAAGAAGAAGGTGCCCGGCGGCGGCAGGCGCAGGGCATTTTGGGCAAAGCCGCACACGGCGGCCAATGCCGTGGTGTATAAGCCTGCCAGCAGCAGCCACCAATGGCCGTGGCCAGGCGCAAAGATGAGGTGGCCTACTAGCACGCCCACGGCCGCGACGGTAATGAGTGCGGTGCCGGCGGTGAGCATGACGCGGGGGCGGGTGCGATAAGGGTGGCCCTCGCCAAAGATGACGGTGAACGCGCCGGTGGAAATGAGCAGGATGGCGTAGTCGTGGCCGGTCAGCAGCGCGATGGCGCCGGGAATGAGAATCGCCAAGCCCGCGCGCAGGGCACTGGGCCAGCGCACCGAGGCGCTATTAAACGCGGTGAGCAACTGGGTGGTGCTGGGGCGCTGCGGGATGGGATAGTCAAGCTGGGTGGCCACGGAGCAGCAGGATCCTTTCTCGGCGGAGTTATCTGACCCGACTACCTTACGCCCGAAGCCACCCGCTTTACATGTCGGCGGCCGCGATGAGCCGGCGCGTGTAGTCCGTGCTGGGCGAGGACGCATACGGAGTCGGTCGCTCCGTGCTCGATGAGCCGGCCGCGTTCAAGGACCGCAACGCTATCGCACAGGTGGCGCACCACCGCGAGATCGTGGGTGACAAAGAGCAGGGTGAGCTTGCGCTTGGCGATGACCCCCGCCAATAGCTCCAGCACCTGCGCGCGCACGGACATATCGAGGGCAGAGACGGCTTCATCGGCCAGCAAGATATCCGGCTCGCCGCACAGTGCGCGGGCGATGGAAATGCGTTGGCGCTGGCCGCCGGAGAACTCGTGCGGAAAGCGGTCGAGGCTCTCGGACGGCAGGCCGACCTCCTCAAGCGCGGCCGCGGCGCGAGCGCGCTTGTCGGCCTTGCTGGGACTGCCGGGGATGGCCTCTGCGATGGATTTCCAGACTTTCAGCCGCGGGTTAAGCGAGCCCTGCGGGTCTTGGAAGACCATCTGCACGCGGCCGCGGACGTCGATGTCACCGCTCGTGGGCTGGTCGAGCCCGGCGATGAGCTTGAGCAGGCTGGTCTTGCCCGAGCCGGAGCCGCCCACGATGCCGAGGCGCTCGCCGTGGTGCACGCGCAGGTCGATGCCATCCAGTGCGGTATGTGCGGCGTGAACCTTGCTGACCCCGCGTAGCGTCACCAGCGCATCCTCCTCCGCCGTGGCAGGAGAAAGGCTCAGCTCCGGCGGCCGCGAGGAGGCGATGAGCGTGCGGGTATAGGGATGCTCGGGGTGGACAAGCACGCGCTCGGTGGGACCGGATTCCACCACCGCGCCCTGGTGCATGACTAGGACGTTGGGGCACATGCGGCGAATAACGCCCAGGTCATGGGTGATAAAGATCAGAGCGGTGCCGTGGGCCTTGGTCACCCGCTCGATAACGCGCAGCACGCCATCTTGGGTGGTGGCATCCAGTGCGGTGGTTGGTTCATCGCAGATGAGGAGGTCGGGGCGCCCGGCCATGGCCATGGCGATGAGCACGCGCTGGCGCTGCCCGCCGGAGAGCTGATGCGGGAACCGGGAGGCGACATCGGCGGCTAGGTTCACCTCGTCAAGCGCGGCCGCGCAATCGCGCACCCCGGCCTGGGAGAGCTGCGTGCCTATGCGCATGAGCGGATCCAGCGCGCTCATCGGCTCTTGGAAGACCATCGCCATGGTGGACCCGCGCAAGGGGCGGATGCGGGCATCGCGCGCGCCGATCACCTCGGTCCCATCCACGGTCACGGAGCCGTTGGCGCGCACCCCATCGGGCAGAAGGCCCATGATGGATAGCGCCGTGAGGGACTTGCCGGAGCCGGATTCACCAATGATGCCGAGCTTCTCGCCGGCCGCGAGCTCGAAGTTGATGGGGCCCAAAAGGGCAGTGGTGGACCCGGCGGCGGTGACCGCCAGGTTATCTACTTTGAGCAGGCTCATCGCGCGGATCCTTTCAGGCGGGGATCGAGGAGGTCACGGAGGGCGTCGCCAAGCAGGTTAAAGCCCAGCACCGTCGCCGCAATGGCCAGGCCGGGCCAGAAGGCCTGCAGGGGAGCGGTGCCCAGAAGCGACTGGGAATCTTGCAGCATCCGGCCCCACGAGGCAGCCGGTGGGGCAGTGCCCAGGCCGAGGTAGGACAGGCCAGCCTCGGCCAGGATGGCGAGCGCGAAATATACCGAGGCTTGCACGATGAGCAGGCCCGCAAGATTGGGCAGGATATGGCGCAGCGCCACCTTCCAGCCCGGAACCGCGGATATGCGCGCGGAGGAAATAAAGTCCTGCGTGATAACCTGCAGCGTGCCCGAACGCGCCACGCGGGCAAAGGAGGGAATGCCGGCGATGCCGATGGCAACCATGGCCGTCAGCGTCGATGGGCCCCACACCGCGCCGGCAATGATCGCCAACAACAGCGCGGGGAAGGCCAGCAGCAGATCCGCGCCGCGCATCACCAGCGCATCGGCCCACCTGCCGCGGCGCATGCCGGCGAGGATGCCCAAGGGCACTCCCACGAGGGCGGCGATGCCCACCGCAATGAGCCCGACAAAGACCGTAATCTGGGCTCCCGCCATGATGCGGGAGGCGGTATCGCGCCCAAAGCGGTCCGTGCCCAGGAGGTGCTCGGCGCTGGGACCGGCAAGGCGCACATCCGGGTGCGCCAGCGTCGGGTCATAGGGCGTCCACACCAGCGAAAGTAGCGCCACCAGCACCGTGGCGGCAACGAGGAAGGCGCCCAGCCAGCCAGAAAAACGCAGCTTCATTATTTCTCACCTGCCGTGATGCGAGGATCGATGAATCGGTAGGCCACATCCGTTAAGGCATTAACCACCAAGGCGAAGGCAACGAGCAGCATGACCAGGGTTTGTACCGTGGTCAGATCGCGCACCGATACCGCGTCCAAGAGCATGGACCCAACACCGGGGATGACAAAGACGGATTCGATCACCACGGCACCCACGACCATTGTGGTTAGCTGCACGCCGGCTACGGTAAGCACCGGCAGCGCCGCATTGCGCAGGCCATGGCGCTTTAGCGCCTCCCACGGGGACTGGCCGAGCGCACGGGCGGTGCGGATATAGTCTTGATGCAGCACATCAAGCACCGCCGAGCGCACATAGCGCGTGAGCATTGCGCCCTGCACTACGGCCAGCGCAATGACCGGCAAAATAAGGTGGCGGATAAACTCGCCCGCGCCTTGGTTCGGCGGCACCCACCCATTGGCCGGCAGCCAGCCCAGATGGACGGCAAAGATGGCCACCAGAATGATGCCGAGGAGGAAGCTTGGCACCGCAATGCCCAGCTGCGTGCCGGCCGACACCACATCCGCGCCGCGGCTACGGTTGCGCAGCGCCAGCCACATGCCCACCGGGATAGCCCCGGCCAGCGCCAGCAGCATCGCCAGGCCAATGAGGATGAGCGTGACCTGGGCGCGGTCCAATACCAGCGGCGTAATATCCTGCTGCGAGGACAAAGACTGCCCAAAATTGCCGGTAAATAGGCCTTTTATCCACTCCCAATATTGGGTAAGCAGCGGGCGATCCAGGCCCAGCGCAGAGCTGAGCTCGTCGACGGCCTCTTCTGTCGCATTCACCCCCAGCGCCACCCGTGCCGGGTTGCCCGGTACCGCGCGCATGAGCGCGAAGATGATGAGAGAAGCTACAAAGAGCGTCAACGCGAAGCGCAGCAGCGGGCGCACGATGGCGCGCCCCGTGGTGCGAAGGGAACTCATCGGGCCTCCTTTTCGGTGTTATCGGCGGCGGCAGCTTTGGCGTCCGCGTCCGCGCCGGCAGAAGTCAGGTCGCGCAGGATGAGCGCGTCGGTGACCTGATTCGGATGTAATCCGCGCACACCAGCGCGGGTGAGCACGATATTGGGCATATTCATTAACGTCAGCGCGCCAGCATCCGCCATGATCTGGTCCACGGCCTGCGCCATGAGCTTGGGGTAGTCCTTTTCGGGTGCGGAATCGGCTTGGGCCAAAAGCTCGCGGGTGCGCGGGGAATCGTAGTTGAGGTAATAATCCGGATCGCCGAACAAGGTGGGCACATCGCGCGGCTCCACGTGGGAGATGAGCGACATCTGATAGTCCTTAGCCCCTATCACCTGGCCTAGCCACACGGCCGGGAATTCGGCGGATTCCAGCGTCACCTTAAAACCAACCTCAGTAAGCTGCGAGTACAGCAGCTCGGCGACGGTCTGGGCGTAGGGTCGCGTCGGCGTGGTCAGTGTGATTTCGGCGCCTTTCGCGCCGGCCTCCGTGAGCAGCTGGCGGGCCTTATCTGGGTCGTAGTTGTAGTAGTGCTTGCCCTCGAACCACGGATCTGTGGGCGGGATCGGTGCGCCGCCGGTGTCCTTGGCCATGCCATTCCACAAAATGTCATTGGCCGCCGAGCGGTTCACGGCATAGGCCACGGCCTGGCGCACCCGTGGATCGTCGAAAGGCGCGCGGGCATTATTCATGGACAACAGCACCTCACCATTGGTGGTGCCGACCTCGGTAGCGATGCCCTCTTTGACGTCATCAAGAAGCTCCGGGTTTTGCACGCCCAAGACCACGTCTACGCCGCCGGCCTGCAGTGCATTGACCGAGGAGATGGTATCCGGGAAATAGCGCACCGTGACATCCCGCGCGGCGGGCTTTCCCCAATATTCGTCGCGAACGTGCAGCTCTACGAATTCCGAAGGCGCAAAGCGGGACACCTCATAGGGGCCGGTTCCCACTGGCTGCGCGGCGAGGTTATCCATGCCGTGTGGCGTCATCATCGCGCCGGTGGCCGTTCCCATGGACCATAGCCAGCCATTGGACGGCTGCTTGAGGTGCACTTTTAGCGTGTGATCCTCGGCTGCGGTGACCTTGTCTACCGGATCCATGGCGGCGGCGATTCCGTTGGTCCATTTCTCGCGCACGTAGTTAATGGAAAAGGCGGCGGTCTCAGCGTTAAAGGCATCGCCGTTGGAAAAGGTGACGCCCTCGCGCAGGTGGAAAGTATAGGTACGGGCATCGTCACTAATATCCCACGAAGTGGCAAGTCCTGGGGTAATGGAGCCGTCTTCATCGATGCGCACGAGGGTCTCGTAGACGTTATCCATAAGCACTGCGGGAATGGCGGCGCCACCGGTGGTGGTGAAATCCAGCGAGGTGGCGGCCGATGTAGAGGCCACGGTGAGGGCAGAAGGTGCGGTGTCGCTGCCTGCCTGGGTGGTATCAACCACCGCGGTATGGCCCGCGGAACATGCCGATAGTGTTCCTACAGCGGCCGCCATGGCGAGGCTGCCCAGCGCCCTACTGGCGCGAAATCTTCTCATAGAAAGCAGGGTAGCCGGTGGGTATAGCTGCCGTGAAACTTATGCAAAATTTCCCGGAGTGGGGATAACTTCTAGGGGTGATACACCCCCGCGCACGCTATTCATCGCCAGCTTCATGCGGTCCGCGCGGTAAAGATAGACTGCCAATTCCACTGGTTCGCCGGAGTGGTTGGAAATCTCCATCTGCAGCCGCCACAGCGGGGTACCCGTAGCCACGCTAAGCGCTTCAGCATCCTCGGCATTGGCTTCCTCCAACGTGAGTTCGCGGCGCACATTATCAAAGTCCACGCCGCAATCGCGCAGGTGCGCATGAATGGATCCGGCATCCGCATCGAAGTCCAGGATGTGCTTTCCCACCACCATGGGGAAATACATGCGCTCGATGGCAATGGGGTGGTCTTCGGTATAGCGCACGCGGTGGACAAAGACGACATTTTGTTCTGGGTCTACGCGCAGAAAGCGGGTGATGTCTCGCGGCGCGCGGCGGCGAGCCAGCCACAGGGTGTGCTGCTGCGGATCCACGTCATATTCGCTCAGCCAGCTGGAAATGGAGTAAATCGATTCAAAAAGCTCTGCCTGGGTGGAGGCCAAAACGGTGGAGCGGCGCCCGCGGCCAGAGGACACCAGCCCTTCGGCCCGCAAAGCCGCTACCGCTTGGCGCACGGGTCCGCGGGAAGAAGAAAACTTCTCGCACAAGTCTGCTTCACTGGGCAGGAAATCGCCTGGTTGCAGCACACCGGAGCTGATCTGTTCCCGCAGGTAATCAGCGATCTTCTTATGCTGCTGTTTATCGCGTGGGCTCATTCAACCTTTGTCCTTAGTTTCTCCGGGGCCTTTCCCAGCGGAGCGAAACACAGTAATGCTATTCCATTTTGCAAAGGCGCGCTAATGGAACACCGCCACTGAGAAAACAACGCCTTGCCCGGGTGAAGGCGTTCAAATAATAGATCACGCGCCGCTCGACCAGAGTCGAGTTAGTAGGCGAACACGCTAGGCTAAGTGTCCGTGGATGTGAGCACCGAAACGATTGAAGTACGCGCGGCCAGCGGCAGCGTGCGCCTAGGCAAGGCGGTAACGGTGGCGGTCATCATCGCCGTCGCCCTGCTTGTAATCGGTGGGGTGCTTATTTACTCGGCGCTGCAGGAACCGGCTGGTACGCGCCTGCACTTCGTTTATCTCATTGCCGCGCTCATGCCCCTAGGCGGGGCGCTGTGCGCCATGCTGGCGGTGGTGGCCTCAGGGCGGCGCAGGACGCGTCCGGTGCTGCGCATCGGTGAGGAGATTTCCTTGCCCCACCAGCGGACCAGTTTCGCCGCCTCCGAGCTAGAGCGCGTGCAGTTCTATTCGCTCGAGCCGGATCAGAATTTTCTTGCGCTAATCCCAGGTGGGGTGCGCGTTTCTACCTTGGACGAGGCCCAGCGGTATTCGGCCCGCCTGCCGGAGCAGGCGAACCTGGGCCCGCGGGAACTCGAGGGAAAGCTCCGAGAACGGTTCCCCGGCGTTCCCATCGACCACTTAGGCCAGGTGCGGGCCGAAGACTAGCTCGGGGTGCCGGCTACGCGTGCCGGATCGAGCTGCCAGCCCTGCGCGAGCAGCTGCATATTCTTGATTACTTCTTCGTGCGAGCTGGACTGCAGAGAGACCATGAGCTCATCGGCCTTGGCGTGCTCCTGGAAGGTATCGAGGTAGGCGGCCACCTCATCGGCGGTGCCGACGGCGGAGTACTTCAGCATGTCGAGGATCTGCTGGCCCTGGTACGAGCCGATGATCTGCTCTACCTGCTCATCGGTGAGGTGCTTGCCGCGGCCGGCGAAGGCCTTGACGCGGTTGAAGCACACGCGCTCATATTCTTCCTGTGCCTCTTGGGTGGTATCGGCGGCGGTGACGTTGACGCCGGCGATGACATAGGGCTTGCTAAAGCGCTCGGAAGGCTGGAAGTGCTCGCGGTAGTAGGTGGTGGCCTGCTCGAGGTGCTGCGGGGCAAAGTGGGAGGCAAAGGCATAAGGCAGGCCGAGCTTGGCGGCCAGCGAGGCGCCGAACATGGACGAGCCCAAAATATAGATAGGCACGTTGGTATTCGCGCCTGGAATGGCGCTGACTCCCGGGATATAGGACTTGCCCTCGAGGTAGGAGTTGAGCTCCTTGACGTCCTCGGGGAAGCGCTCGGCAGAGTGGGCGTCGCGGCGCAGCGCGCGGCCCAGGGTATTCATGTCCGTGCCGGGGGCGCGGCCTACGCCTAAGTCAATGCGCTCGGGGTACATCTCCTCCAAGGTGCCGAATTGCTCGGCGATGACATAAGGGGAGTGGTTGGGCAGCATCACGCCGCCGGAGCCCAAGCGGATGCGCTCGGTCTTCGCACCGATGTGGGCGATGAGCACGGCCGGGGAAGAGGACATGATGGACTTCATATTGTGGTGCTCGGTGTACCACATGCGGGAGTAGCCCAGCTTTTCTGCTTCCTGTGCCAATTGCACGGAGCGGGCGATGGACTGTGCTGGAGTTTCGCCCTCATAGATGGTGCAGAAGTCCAAGGCGGAAAGATGCGCGCGTTCGGTCACGGTGGAGGGCCTTCCTTTGCTTCGGTAGATGCTTAATAAGTTCTCTCCTTCCAACGGTACGCGCCGCCTGACTATTCCGGTCGGGGCGATACGGCAGTGTGGAGTGGAGAACGGTAGGCACACAGAAATCTCCCCTCCGCCTCGGCGCTGCGATGCAGTGCGGAGAGGGAGGGGAGTGGAGGAAGCGAAAGGCGACTAGGCCTCTGCGAGGGCCTCAGCCTCGGCCGGTTCTTCCGCTTGTCGGTTGGCGGCGGCGTGCTTCTCGCCGGCCTTGGTGGCGATATCGACAGCGAGGCCGATAACTGCCGCGATAGCGGTAGGAACAATCCAGCCCAAGTCCACGGACTGGCCGGGCGCCAGGCTCAAGATGGGATCGAGTGCATCGGCGCCCCAGCCCTGTGCGGCGATGACGGACAGAGCCGACCACAGCACCGATACCCACAGCGCCAGGCGGTAGGTCCAGTAAAAGACGACGGACTTCTTCACCATCGGCTGGATCAGGGTGAGGGCGATAAGGGAGATGGCCGGTGGGTACAAGAAGGTGATGAACGGAACCGCGATGGACAGCACCGTATCCAGGCCCTGGAAGGCAAAGAGGATGGATAGCGCGGTAAACAGGCACGCCCACACGTGGTACTTGACCTTGGGCATGAGCATCTCGAAGAAGGCCGACGTGGAGGTGATAAGGCCCACCGCGGTGGTCATGCAGGCCAGGATGACGATGGCAGAGAAGACTGCCTGGCCGATGGTGCCCATGGTGAGATTGGCGGCGTCGGCAAGCAGGGGCGCTCCCGACTCATAGGACTGGCCGTTCGGCAGGGTCTGGCCTACCCAGGCCAAGCCCAGGTAGATTGCGGCCAGCAAAAAGCCCGCAATGAGTGCGGCGGTGATGGTGCCATTGACCAAGGACTTGCGGGTCTTAAAACCCTTGGAGCGCAAGGACGCGACAATCACGATGGAAAAGGCCAAGCCGGCAATCGCGTCCATGGTGTTATAGCCCTCGAACAGGCCGGTGACCATGGGGGAAGAAGAATAATCCTCAGTAGGGGTCTGGGGATCGCGGCCGTTGCTAAAAGCGGCCAAGGTGATAAGGGCAATCAGCAGCGCTACCAGGGCGGGGGTAAGGAACTTGCCCAAGGTATCGATGATGGTGTTTGGGCTCCAGGCCAGCACTAAAGCGATAAGGAAGAAGACGATATTGAAGATGCCATTGGCCATCGTTCCTTCCCAGCCCAGAAGCGGGGTGATGGCGGTTTCCATGGACACGGCGCCGGTACGCGGCAGGGCGTAGAAAGCACCGATGGCCAGGTAGGCCATCACGGAAAAGACCAGGCCGAAGAGGGCGCCGCCGTTAGAGCTCAGGTCGCGCACGGAGCGGCCAGAAATGGCAACGGCAACAATAGCTAGGACCGGAAGGAGCACGCCGGCGGCAAGAAAGCCGAGGACGGCGGGCCAAAAGTTGGTGCCGGCCGAAACGCCCACCATGGGCGGGAAGATGAGGTTGCCGGCGCCGAAGAACATCGAAAACAGCATCAGCGACGCAATTACGATGGTGGCGCCGGGCTTAGAGGTGCTTGACGCAACTGGGGTAGCCATTGTGGCTCCTTAATTTTCCATGTACAGCTAGAATGCGAGGAAGCTTCCCCATTCCGCCGAGGGTGGTGGCGGAGGCGGGGTGCCTCTTCACGGTCCGAGGTGGCGGGTCACGCCTGTTCGTGTAATGAGACATTACCGCCCACATGGTGAGAAATCAAAGTGTGGGGGTGACGCAGAATACATGGTGGCCCAGCAGGGCCGGCCTAATCGAGGGCCGCGAAGGCACGCTCCATGCGGTCGAGTGCCTCTTCTAAGATCTCGCGTGAGGTAGAGAAATTCAACCGTGCATGGCCCGGGCCGCCGGTGCCAAAGGTATCGCCCTCATTAAGCGCTACCTTCGCATTCTCCCGCAACCACTTGGCCGGCTGCGGGTTGCCGCCGATAGCGGTATCGGCAAAATCCAACCACAGCAGGTAGGTGGCATCCGGCTTGCTGGTCTTGAGGCCTGGGATGCGCTGAGGCAGCTCCTCCACCAACCAATCGCGGGTCTGCCGCAGGTACGCTATTTCTTCATCGAGGAAGTCGCCGCACTCGCGGTAGGCAGTCTCCGCAGCAAGCACGCCTAGAGTGCCCGTGCCATCCTTGGCCACGCCTGTAAGGCCATTCCACGTGTGTACATCGGCCGTGTTGGAGAAAATGATCTGCGCGCACTTGAGCCCGGCAATATTAAAAGCCTTGGAGGTGGCGGTTACCGTGATGGTGTGCTCTGCGGCCGCCGCGCTAAGCGACGCCACCGGGATATGCCGCCCCTCATAGACCAGCGGGGCGTGGATTTCATCGGCCAAGATGCGCGCGTCATACTTCTCCGCCAGCTCCACTAGCTCGGCGAGGTAGTCCTCATCCAACACACGGCCGAGCGGATTATAGGGGTTGGCCAGCAAAATAGAGCCCGCGCCCGCTTGGAAGGCGCGCTCAATATCGTCGAGCTCCAAGCTGGTCTCGATCTTCTCGCGGCCCGCGGTGCGTGGTAGCTCCAAAAGCGGTGGGTAGGAAGGAACCGGCACGATCACGGGGGAGTCCTCGCGAGTGAAGTACTGCACGCCGAGCAACAGGCCTCGCACTACATCGCCGATCCAGAAAATATGGTCGGAGTTGGGGCGCCAGCCATAGCGGTCGTTGTAGAAATCGGCCACCGCTTCGCGCAGCCCCGAGGCCTTGGGCGCTGGGGTATAGCCAAAGGTTTCCTTATCCACCATCTCTTCCAACGCCTTCTTTACGGCGGGCGCGGTGGGGAAATCGGACTCCGCGATCCACAACGGCAAAACGTCTTCCTCGTAGACGGTTCCACTTGCGGGTTCCGCGGGCTTGCAACTCTTCTAGGCTAGGAAACTCCATGGCCATAACCATAACGCGAAGCCCGCGGCCACCCCAGCGCTTTTATGCGCTTTTATTCATCTGCGTTGTCGGCCCACCGGGAGTCCTCCTCCTCGTCTTCGGATTCGGAGGCAGGGCCGGAGACAAAGCCATACTTCTTCAACCGGCGGCGGTCCGCGGCCGAGGTGGATTGGGTGAGCTTGAGTAGCTCGGCATAAATGCCACCGGATTGTGCCAGCTCGGCCGGCGAGCCCATCTCATCAATGCGACCGCGATCTAGGGTGATGATGGTATCGACATCCGCAATGGTGGATAGGCGGTGGGCAATAATCAGCGTGGTGCGGTCCTTCATCAGCTCATCTAGGCCGGCCTGCACGGCGCGCTCGGACTTGGTATCCAGCGCCGAGGTGGCCTCATCCAGGACCAGGATGGGCGCGTCCTTGAGCATGGCGCGCGCCACGGAAACGCGCTGCTTCTGCCCGCCGGAAAGCTTCAGACCGCGCTCGCCAATGACCGTGTCATAGCCGTCCGGGAAGGCTTGGATGAACTCATGGGCATTGGCCCGCTTGGCGACGTCCACGATTTCCTCTTCCGTGGCACCCGGCTTGCCATAAGCGATGTTCTCGCGAATGGTGCCGGAAAAGAGGTAGGACTCCTGGAAGACCACGCCCACTGAGGCGCGCAGGCGTGAGGCGGTGAGATCGTCTACTCGGTGCCCCAGTACATCCAGGTGTCCGGCCGAGGGATGGTAAAGGCCTAGCAAGAGGTTGACCAACGTGGACTTGCCGCCGCCGGACTCGCCCACGAGCGCCACCTTGTGGCCCTCAGAGGCGGCGAAGGAAATATCCTCCACCACGGGCTTGCCCTCCTCGTAGGCGAAGGAGACATGGTCAAAGGAGAAGACCGGCGCGCCGGGGGTGGGCTCCAGCGGGCTCACCGGGGTGAGGTCGAGCTGCGGGGTATGCGAACCGGTGGTGGCAGCAACCAGCTCGCGCGGGGCGGTGGGTTCCAACTCTTCTTCCATGACCTTGAAGTAGTCCTTGGAGCCGGCGATGGCGCGCTGGGCGGTATCGACAATCCAGCTCATCATAAAGACCGGCTGCTTCGCACTGGAGACCATCTGCAGCAGCATGACCATATCGCCCAAGGAGAAATGCCCCTCGAGCGTTCGCCAGAAAACTACGCCGTAAATGCCGAGGAAGATAACCGCCATGGCTAGACCACGGAAGGTATCCATCATGTGCCACCAGTGGGACTGCGGCTTGGTGGTATCGACCACGGTGCGGTAGCGCTTGGCAAAGTGGGAGAGCTCGCGGGTTTCGCTCACGAAGGACTTAGCCACCTTGACCTGGCCGATGACCTCCGCGAAGCGGCCGTTGGCGACGTCGATATTCTCGTTCTTGACGGCCTCAAACTTCTGCCAGCGCTTCGAGGTGAGCGCGGTAAGCCACATATAGACCGGGAAGAGCAGCGCGAGCAGGATAGCCAGTGGCCAGTAATACCACGCAGTAATGGCCAGCACCGCGAGGGTCTGGATGATCATCGTGAAGAAGTTATTGGCAAAGGACTGCACGAACTGTGTGATATTGGCAATCGAGCGATCCAGCCGGGCGATGATCGTGCCGGTGACCTGGTTATCGTAATAGCCCTGCGGGAGGGCTAGCAGCTTGGCAAAGTAGCGCGTGGACAAAATCTCGCGCAGACGCGAGACCATGACATCGCCGATATAGCCGCCGATATTGCGGAAGAGGGCATTGGCGGCGTCGGCAAGAAAAAGCGCTACTGCCAGCAACAGCACCGTACGCAGCGCATCGCCCAGCGGGGCGTCGTTCTGCAGGGCGCCCACGATGGTATCGGTGGCTTCGCGCGTCAAAAACGGCGAGACCAGTGCAACGACCGCCGTTATCGTGGCGGTCAGCAGCACGCCTAGATAGTAGGGCCACAGGGCAGAGGCACTGCGGGTAATGCGCAAAATGGAATTCATAAGTAGAGCACACTCACTTCGAAACGGCGGTTAGTGCGCGGAATTAGGGAAAAGGAGGGAGAGATTTAAGCGACTGCCCAGTATGCCACATGCGGCGTTAACGAGCGTAAATACTTAAGTTCAGGGTGGTTTAGGCTAAGGTACTTGTGCAGAAATACAACAATCTTCGCGTGCAAAGGATCCATCCACGGTGAAAATTTCCCACACACTCGGCGCGGGCGTAGTCAGCGTACTCGCCGTGACCCTGACCGGATGTAGCGTTCTCCAGCCGGAAGAAACCGGGCTGGGGGCCATATCACCGTCTCCAGCTCCGAAGAGGCCCCGTACGAGGCCAAGGACACCGACGATAAGGAAGTCACCTCTAATCTGGGCGAGCCGGTAGAGGATAAGGGCCTTGGTGTGAGCTGGGAGTTGCAGGGTGTGTATACCGATAGCAACACCGGTGGCACCGTAGTGACCATTCTGCTCAAGAATAAAAACGATGTGCCCCTGCCTGTCGACGCCTTTGAAGACCCCACCCTGGAGCGTGCCGACGGCAACGGCGGCTGGGCCAAGATCAACTCCTTGCCCTATGACAAGGAATCTGCCCCAGACGTGGAGCCCCCGGGACTCGATCTCCCGCTGGGTGCAGGCGCTTCGGTCAACCTGCAGTACCGCTTTGACGTGACGCCTGGCAACCTGTGGAATGCGCGCTTGCACATTGGCAACGTGACCTGGGTAGGAGACCTTAATCTATGACGGAACTTGTAGTCTTGGCCTCTGCCGAGGGCGAACCCATCGGCACCGCTCCCAAGGCCGAAGTTCATACCACTGATACCCCGCTGCACTTCGCCTTTTCTGCCTGGTTGACCTGCGGTGGCAAGGTGCTGGTCACCCGCCGCGCCCTGAGCAAGCGCACCTGGCCCGGCGTGTGGACCAATGCCTTTTGCGGCCACCCCGCACCCGGCGAGGAGACCGCGGATGCGGTGCTGCGCCGCGCTTCCTTTGAGCTGGGCATTGCGCCGGCGGATTTGTCCGCCCCGCGGCTTATTCTGCCGGACTTTTCCTATCGCGCGGTGGATTCCTCCGGCACGGTAGAAAATGAAATCTGCCCGGTATATACCGTTGAGCTTGCTGCCGACGCCACCTGGGAGCCCAACCCTGACGAGGTAGATTCCTACCAATGGGTCGAGCCAGCAAACCTCTTCGCCGCCGCCGATGCCATGCCCGGCGTCTTTAGCCCGTGGATGATTGACGAGCTCGCGGATAGCGCGCTGCGTGCCGCGTTGTAATTTTCGGCGCCCGCTACACCCCAAGCTCGTCGTCGTTATAGAAGGCCGCGGCCACATAGTCCAAGGTGGCATAGGCTAGCCGACGCTCGCCCGTATCCAGGTTGAATTCCAACACCTGGTGGTCATCGCCGTAGCCGGGGAATCCGGGCTCTCCCGTGGTGGCATAGTGGCGCAGCCACTCGTTGAGCTCGCCGGCCGGGGAAGCGTCGGCCTCCTCGCCTCCGCTGCCGCCAAAGAGCGGGTCCAACTCGGCGCAGTGCACCGCGGGGGCTTCGGTCCGGGTAAATTCCATCATCCAGGTCGGGCCTGGAGCCTCCTCGGCTACCTGCGCGGTCCAGCGGCGCACGGCGGCATCACCAATGAGCCGGCCCATTGGCCGCTGCGGATCGACGTAGTGCGCTAGCTGCCGCCACTGTTTGAAACGATCGTGTGACATCCCGAACTTGGGCGAGAGGTAGCTGGTAATAAAGCCGGCAAACGCCATCTTGTCTATGCGCTCGGCCGCGGGCATGGTGTAGAACTCATCGCGGGTGGAGGTCACCACGATAGGGATATCCGCTAGTTCTTCGGCGCGCAGTGGTGCGGGGCCCAAGGCGACGTCGAAGCGGTACTTCTTGCGGAATTTGGCATAGCCCTTGGCCAGTGATTCAGGATCCATCTTTTCCAGCGCCTGGCGCGTGACCGGCACGCCTAGGGCCCGGCGCAGGTCGGTGATGCGATGCTCAAAACGGTCGCGCGGGAATGCCGGCGAGAGCGCCAGCACGCGGCGGAACCCGCCCCGGAAATGATCGCGACGCGTCAGCCACAGGCTAATCGCCGCCCCGGCGGATTGGCCCACCAGGGTGATATTGGTCTTATCGCCGCCAAAGGCTTCGATATTGTCCTGCAGCCACTCCAAGGCCAAGAGGCAATCATCAATGCCGCGGTAGCGGTCCGCCTCGTCGCCGTCGAAGCGCGCAAAGCCGGCCAAGCCCACCCGGTAACCCACGTTGACCTGGACTACCCCATGACGGGCATTCTTCGTTCCCGTAAGCCGTGGGTCCTCGTGCGAGCCATGCTCAAAGCGGCCGCCGTGAATATAGACCGCGACGGGGCACTCGGCGGCGTCGGCAGGCGCGGTAATGCTCAGCGCAATGTCATTTGGGCGCGGCTCGCGGGCATCCTGATCAAGGGCGCCATCCAGCGGCTCGGCAGGCGAGTAATCACTGGGGATGGTGCTATAGCGCACCGAGTGGAAGTAGTGCAGGCCATCGTGGCGCACGCCGGTGATCCGGCCGGAGGCGGTGGCGACGGTAACGGGAATCTGGGCGCTCGACATGTCAGCCAGATTACCGCGAGCAAGTAGGATAAGTAGCCATGGAGTGGTTGACGAGCTTGGGCAGCACGCTATCGCAATTGTTGGTGCAGGCGCCCGTGTGGATTCAAATGGTCATCGTGGTGGCCATCGCCGTGCCGCTCATGGTGGTCATAGCGTGGTGCCTGATGTGGGCGGTTGACCGCGTGGCCAATCGGGCCGCCGGAGTGATTTCCCAGCAGCGCAGCCGCAGCACTAAGGTAGACCATCATGGCTGAGGAAAATAACGAGCGCGCGCGGCAGGAGCGCGCCGAGCTGCGCGCCAACCCCCGCGAGGGCCTGTGGGACCCCGAAGCCAAGCGCGCCGGCCAGTCTTCCGCCTCGGCAACTAAGCCCGGCGCCCAGCCGGCAAAGCGCAAGCGCGCCCTGCCCAAATCGCGCGTCTCACTCACACTGTGGACGATGATCGCGCTGGTCATCGTCGTTGCCCTCATCGGCCTGTGGACCTAGACGCGCCCACTGCGCGCAGAGGCTTAGGCCCAGCGCTAGTCCTTCCGGCTGGTGGCCTCTAAGCGCTGGAAGAATTCCAATCCGGGAAGATCCTCGATAAGCAGGGCAGTGCCGTTGGTATCGCACAGCGGCACGCACCAATTGGGATAGAGCTCGTGCGTGGTGCCCGGCTGATTCTGCGCACGCACATCGCCCACCATGTCCACCAAGCTGGTGCAGGCAAGTGCTGAAGGCGTGCCCGCAATATAGCGGTGCAGCGCCACAGAAATGTCTTCCTCCGCGCCGCGGGAGGCGCGCTCGGCCGGATCCACTAGGTAATCGCGCTGCGGCAAGAGGCCTCGGTCCGCTACCGCGCCCAATACGCGGGCCTGCCACTCGATGTCATCGCGCTGCTCGTCCTCGACCGAGCGGGTCAGCACGCCTAAGCGCGCGCGGAGCGAAATATGATCGCCGCGCAGGTACGCCAAGGTCGGCGGCAGATCGTGGGTATTGACCGAGGACAGCGCCAGCTGGCGGTACTTGTCCTGCGGCAGCGGGGAGTAGTCATCATCGTCGCGCTCAAACCACACGATGGAGGTACCCAGCACCGCCTTCTGCGCGAGCACGTCTTGTACCCACGGCTCGACGGTGCCGAGGTCCTCACCGATGACCACCGCACTGGCGCGCTGCGCCTCTAGCGCCAAGATGCCCACCATGGCTTCAAAGTCATAGGAGACATAGGTGCCCGTCAGCGGGCTGGCCATGCGCGGGATCCAGTACAGGCGGAAAAGCCCTAAGATGTGGTCCACGCGCACGCCGCCGGCATGGCGGAGCACGGTGGAGAGCATCTCGCGCCACGGGGCATAGCCCGCGGCGGCCAGGCGCTGCGGGTGCCACGGCGGCTGCGACCAATCCTGGCCCTGCTGGTTATAGTCATCCGGCGGGGCGCCTACCGAGCACTGCGGCGCCAAATACTCAGTGAGGTTCACGGCATCGGCGCCGCCTGGGTGCACACCCACGGCAAGATCAGTCACCAGGCCCAGGCGCATGCCGGCATCGAGCGCGCGCTGCTGCGCGGCGGCCAGCTGCTCATCGCACAGGAACTGCAGCCAGGAATAAAAGCGCGTGAGCGTGTCCATGTCCAGGCCTTCGGCATGGCGCTGGCCCGACTGTGCGGCGGCGTCTTGTTGCGCACACCAATATGCGAAATCGCGCAGGCCGCGGCCTTCCTCGCGGGCGTAGCGCACGAAGGCCTCTTCGCGCTCCGGGGAGGGCTGGTAGTTAAAGAGCTCGCGCAGCACCTGCAGCTTGGCCTCAAAAATGGTGTCGCGGTCAATCTCCTCGGCGCTGCGATTGCGCTGGCGAAACTCCTCGGCCAGCTCGCGCACATCATCCTGCAGGTCCTCCGGCAGGAGCTTGAGCTCCGGGATGGATTCGATGTGCAGGTAGAGCGGGTTGATAAAGCGCCGCGTGGTGGGCAGGTACGGCGAGTCCTCCACCGGCGGAAGCGGCTCGGCCGCATGCAGCGGGTTGACCAGCAAGAAATCCGCGTGCGGGGCCAACGTTTCTGCCAACTGCCCCAAATCCTGGAAATCGCCGATGCCCCAGGAGGACTCCGAGCGCACCGAATACAGCTGCGCCATCACGCCGCTAATGGGGCGCTCCACAAACTCATCGGCCGTGGAAAGCCGCGCCGGGGTGATAATCAGCGGGCAGGCATGCTTGCCGATGCCCCCAGACTCCAACACCAACTCGTGGTACCCCATGGGCAGATCGCCGGGGATGTGGAAGCTCGCCTCGCCCCACAGGGTGCCATCAACGTCAGCATCCGGGGCGTCATTGGGGTCTTGGTAGACCTCGCGGGTGCCTCCTTCCTCCAGCTCAATGTGTACGTTGGCGGCATCGCCCGCGTGCACGTGGACCACGAACCCGCGCTCTTGGCCCTGGGGTGCGACAACGCAGTGGGGGAGGGGCTGGGAGGAGCGGTCCAGGTAGTCGTCGTAAAGCAGCTGCGTCAGTGCGGCATCGTCTGGATTGTCATCGATGGCCACGCCCAAGGCGCGCAGGGTATAGGCAATAGTGTCTTCAGCGACGTGGACGGGGAAACCAGACTGGGAGGTATAGCTGGTGGCCACGCCGTGGCGCTGAGCGAGTTCTTCAAGCAAGTCGCGGGTAGTCACAGGCCACATTGTGCCACGGGGACAACGCGCCTGCTGGGGAACAGATTGGTACAGTAGGCGAAGATTAATAATTAGCTGTTCGAAAGGACACCGCGTGACCCTGCAAGAAGTGCATACCCCGGCGCAATTTACTATCGAGCCGGGCGAAACCTGCCTGACCGCCCTCATGGACACCGCGAAGAAGCGCCCTCACGGCGTCATGTTCACCCGCCCGGCTAACTATGAGTGGGTCAACGTCACGGGCAAAGAATTCATCGATGAGGTCTTTGAAGTAGCCCAGGGACTTATCGCCCTGGGCGTGCAGCAGGGGCACCGCGTCGCCCTCATCTCTGCCACCCGCTATGAGTGGTCCCTGCTGGACTTTGCCATCTGGGCCGCCGGTGCCGCCTCCGTGCCGGTCTACCCGTCCTCGTCCGCCTCCCAGGTGCGTTGGATCATCGAGGACTCCGGCGCCGTGCTCGCCATTACGGAAACCCGCGAGCACTCCGAGCTGGTTGAAAACCTGGTCTTGCAAGAAGACGGCGAGCCCAACCTCAAGGGCTCCCCATCGCAGCTGCGTCGCGTGCTGGAAATTAACTCCTCTGCCATCGATACCTTGAAGTTCGAGGGCCGCGGCGTGGCGGCCGACGAGGTATACGCCCGCATCAAGGCCACCTCCACCGATGACCTGGCCTCCCTGGTGTATACCTCGGGCACCACCGGACGTCCCAAGGGCTGCATCCTGACCCACCGCAATTGGCTGGCCCAGACCCGTGGCCTGTGCACCAACCCGATTGGCATCTTCGCCGTGCCGGGTAGCCACACACTGACCTTCCTGCCGCTGGCCCACGTCTTTGCCCGCGCGGTATCCATTGCAGTGGCCATGCGCGGCGCCTCCCAGAATCACTGGTCGGACTTTTCCACCATCTCCATCGAATTCGCCCGCTCCCGCCCGAATGTCATCTTGGGCGTGCCGCGCGTCTTTGAAAAGGTGCGCAACTCTGCCGCCGCTAAGGCGGCCGATTCCGGTATCAAGACCCTGCTCTTTGAGCAGTCCGAGAAGGTAGCCATCGAGTACTCCAAGGCATTGGATAAGCCGGAGGGCCCGGACCGCCTGCTGAAGGCCAAGCACAAGGTCTTTGACAAGCTGGTGTACTCCACCATCCGCAATGGCGTGGGTGGCAACGTGAATTACTGCATTACCGGCGGCTCGGCCATGGGCCATGACCTGCTGCACTGGTACCGCGGTATCGGCATCCCGGTCTATGAGGGCTATGGCCTGACCGAGGTCGCCGCCGCGGCCGCGGTGGACTTTGTGGATCAGTCCATCGGCACTGTTGGCCCGCCGATGGGTGGCGTGACCTTCCGCATCAATGAGGAAGGCGAAATCTGCATCAAGGGCGATATCGTCTTCCACGGTTACTGGAATAATCCGGAAGCCACGGCCGAGGCCCTCGAGGATGGCTGGTACAACACCGGCGACTTGGGTGAGATTGATGAAGACGGCAAGCTCGTTATCACCGGCCGCAAGAAGGACCTCATTGTCACGGCCGGCGGCAAGAATGTCTCGCCCGGCCCGATGGAGGATATCTTGCGCGGGCACCCGCTTATCTCTCAGGCCATGGTGGTAGGCGATGGCAAGCCCTTCGTCGGCGTGCTGCTGACCCTGGATCCGGATATTTTGAAGCGCTGGAAGCTGGACCACAACATTCCGGAGAATCGCTCCATGCGCGAGCTGGCTACCGATCCGACCCTGCGCGCGGAGCTGCAGGATGCCATCAACCAGGTCAATGCCACCGTCTCCCATGCGGAGGGCATCAAGAAGTTTTACATCCTCGAATCTGACCTTACCGAGGAAGAAAACGAGCTGACCCCCACCATGAAGGTCAAGCGCAACGTGGTTTCGCAGCGCTACGCCGCAGCCATCGAGCACCTGTACAAGCGCTAGTCTGCGCGACGGGTACACCCGAGGGAATTTCCTCGGGTGTTTCTTTTTGCCCTGCTTGCCGACGCCCCCTTCTGCAGCTCACCCCACCATCCTCACCCCAGTGCGGACCAACCTGCCATAAACCTGTGAATGGCTTCGGAGTGTCGCGCGCTCGCGGCGGCGGATCTCGCATAAAGTCGTGAGGCGTTACAGCAAACCTCAACCTCTACTAGAGGTTAGAAATGGGACCGTGGAAGGGAGTGGCTCGAAGCCAATGCACAAAATCGCCGCCGAGCTGCGCCACCGCGAGCTTACGCAAGAGATTTACAATATCGGCGACGAAGTCGCAGAATATCTCGAGCACCTCATTGAAGCCATCGAGGATTGGGACGAAGAGCTGTGCATGGATTGCCTAGCTGAGCTGGGCGATATCGTCGAAGATGCCCGCGTTGACTCCGGCCGTTGTGTAGGCGAGCTGATGGGCCTGCGCCAAGCCCTTGTCTCCGGCGTGCGCTCGGGTACCATTTCCGCCGCTTCTTCCGGCGTGAACGACGTGGAAGAGCCGGAACAACTGACCCCGCGCCTGCTGGATGAGCGATTCCCCATCTCTAAGCCCATCGTGGTACACGAGCTGGCCGAGTCCCTTCGCTCTCGCACCCAGGCCGTGGCGGATTACCTGCGCGAGGTAGTCGAGTACGTGCTCGCGCAAACCGACGCCGTGGCCCGCAACCTCGACATGGTCTCGCTGCCGCACTTGTACAAGCGCACCGGCGAGTCCGCCCTCATTGCGGTCCAAGCGTGGAAGCACACGGTGCTTGATACCCACCCGGCCTATGTCCGCACGATGCGCGGGCATAACCCGCCGCAGTTTCTAGAAGAGCGCGCCCGGGTTGCCGCGGTGGTGGAAAAGGTCCGCGCTAAGCGTGAGGCGGCCCGCCGGGCTACAACTGCATAAACCACATAGACTTCCTTGTTTCACGCAAGGGGATGTTCACGGCCACCGAGATTCCCTCTCTCGGTGGCCGTTGAAGTTTTCTGCGCTAGGGCGCCCCGATTCGGGGAAGCAGTTAGGGAAATTTTAGGTTAACAGCCGTTCCATATAATTTTTATTATGCCTGTTCAGCGGCTTGGGTGCTGTATCCAGCGGTATTGTTGCTGGGTCAACCTTAAAATTTAAGTAGAAAATACTCTTAACGCGCTGTAGGGTATTCCCCGTCCATGCGAACGCCGTGACCTAGCACCATCCACACGCGGCGCGCGCAATTTCATTCTTTAACCACACCTACAGGGAGTTAACCCATGGGCGCACGCCGAACTTCTCGCCTTATTGCCAGCGCAGTGGCCGTAGCCACCTTCTCTTCCATTACCGTCGTACCCAGCGCCGTCGCCGCCGACGACACCACCTTCGTCGAGGAAAAGACCACCGACGATACCGTTAGCCTCAACGGCATCGAATTCGATGAAGGCGGCAACCTGCTGGAGGAAAACAACGCCGGCGATAAGGCGATGGAAGAACTCGATGCGGAAGAAGGCGCCGCCGAGTCCATCACCCCGTACGCCGTAGACGGCGCGGAGGAGACCGCCGAAGCTCCGGCTTCCGAGGAGTCTGCAAAGCCGACCACCCTCGAGGAACTCGCACAGACCGAGGCCTCCAACGGCGACGTCAATGTCAAGGTGGTCAAGGATGAGCAGAAGGACAAGCTCGTTTGTGAGGTAACTGATGCCCCTGACAAGGAAGGCAACATGCTTGACCTCAAGCTTGCCCTGGCTAAGGCCTTCTACGATGGTGGCGAAAAGATCCTCAAGACCGTCTGGGAAGTCATCCCGGTTGTCGGTGACTTGGTTCCGGCCGATTTCATTGACAAGATTTCCGGCAAGACCTGGGACGGCATTGCCAAGCTGGTCAAGGAAGGCGAGAAGGACAAGACCGTGACCTGGGATCTCTCCCGCGCCCAGGGCATGGCCATCGGCCGTATCGATAACGCCGATGCCGACGTTGATATGAACAACCCGGATGGTGCTAAGAAGACCGTCTCCGGCCTGCTCAAGTTCGCCGACGGTGTTTTTGGCAAGGGCACCACGGTAATTCTGAAGCTTTTCAACGCAGCAGTTACCATCGCAGGCCTAGTTCCTGGCGCGAGCGTTGCTGGCGACTTGAAGCTGAGCAAGGACCAGCAGAAGAGCATCGAAGACTCCCTGAATAACATCTCCACTGCTGCCTCCGATCTCGCTGCCGTGAACGCCCCAGCCGGCCAGCTGTGCTCCGATATGCTCAACGGCAAGAAGACCAAGTGACCAGCCTGCCGAGGAGAACCCTTCCGAGGAGAACCCTTCCGAGGAGCCTTCTTCTGAGGAGCCTTCTTCTGAGGAGACCACTTCCGAGGCTCCGGCTTCTGAGGATGCTACCTCTGAGGAGACCACTCCATCCGAGTCCGCAGAAGAGACCTCCACCGAGGAGACCTCCATCGAGGAGACCTCCGCTGAAGAAACTTCCGCTGAAGAGCCGACTTCTGAGGAATCCACCGAGCCTTCCACTACCGAAGCTGCGGTCGTTCCGGGCAAAGACGGCCAGGACGGTAAGGACGGCCAGGACGGCGTAGACGGTAAGGACGGCCAGGATGGCCAAGATGGCCGTGACGGTCGCGATGGCCGTGACGGTCGTGACGGTAAGGATGGCGAGAACGGCCGCGATGGACGCGATGGTCGTGACGGCCGCGACGGCGAAGATGGCCAAGACGGTAAGGACGGCCGCGACGGACGTGACGGCCGCGATGGCATCAACGGTAAGGACGGCAAGGACGCAGACATGTCTTCCGTCGCAGGGTTCTCCTTCCTGGCTGCGCTCGTAGGCGGCGGCACGGTGCTGGGCATCCTGTCCACCATTGACTACCTCTACACCCACGGCATGCTGCCGAAGAACAGCGTCCCATGGCGCATCAACCAGTAAGACCTTCCTGTTGAGGCATTAGCTGGAAGTAGTAGAGCCTCCGCGAGCATATGCTCGCGGAGGTTCTTTCTTATTGCGGGCGAAGTTTCGGTGGGTTCTCTTGCGAGGTGTTCGCCTTCGCCCTCCCTTCGCGCTCACCGGCGCAGCGGATTCTGCGTCGAAATCGTCGCCGGTGAGCGCGAAGGGCGGCGGGGTAGAGGATGGCGGGAGGCAGGAAGCGTGGACTTAGGCAGAACGGGCGGCCTCTTGTCTGGCGGAGATGGTGGAAATGAGGTCGGTCAGGAAGCGAGTGGGGTGGTCGATGAGCTGTCGCGGGGTATAGCAGAGGACGGTGAAGCCGGCCTCGCGCAGACGTCGGTGGCGCTCACGCTGATGGGGAAGTGCCTTCGCAGGGATGATGTCGATGAGGTAGGCGCTGTTGATGCATAGGGCGGTTGTGATGCCAGGCAGCGCGGTGAACGGCGCCTCGAAGAACATGGGCCAGGGGAAATCGGCCTCAATGAGGAGGGCGCGGGCGAAAGACTCGTAAGGAGAGCGGGAAAGGGAAGAGGCGTGGTGGATTACGGCGCGGACGATGCGGCTATTGCGCACCCGGCCCATGCGGGCGAACTCTTCCTTGAGGTCTTCTCGGCTCAGGCCGGAGCGCAAAGCCGAGTCGGCGGCGATGAGGCCGTCGGTGAAGCCGTGGTAGCGGGCGACGTCGATAACCGCGCGGGCCTTGGAAACGCAGCGGGTGCCGTCCACGAGGATGGGCTCGGGAAGTAAAGCCTTGCGGTAGATGCGCTCGGGATGGCGGCGGTCCTTGTGGGGAAGCGTATTGGTGGGAAGGGCCATTTCAATCTTTTCCTCGGCCGTGGCGATGACCCACAGCCCGTGGACGCGGGCGGCGGACTTGGAGATGAGCACCGCGGTATAGGCGCTGCGGGCGGCGGCGATGGCGCGCAGGCGCAGCTGGGAGGGGAAGTCGAGGCAATGGTAGTGATCGCGCCGGACCGCGATGCGCGGTGCGAGTTTGAGGTAGGTGCCGTTTTTCAGGTCGGTCCAGAAGGTGGGGTGGTTGGCGCGGATGGAGTCGATATTGGTCAGTGGTGGTGTCATGCCTCCTAGGAAAGGGCACGTTGCCGGCCGGCGCGAGGAGGTGGCGGCCGGGCCTGTGGATAACAAGGCCGCAGGGAAAAGCGAGTGAGCGAAGTGGCGGGTGGGAAAGTTACGGCCACAGTTATCCACAGTCGGGGGCAACATCCCTTGCGCGTGGGTGCAAAAACGGCAAAGCCCGCGCCGGCCACAATGAAGCGGGCACGGGCGCGGGCGAGGTCGCGGCAGGAACTAGACGGCCGGGGGAGGGGTGACCTTGTCTAGCTGCTCGGTAATCTGCGGCCACAGTTGGCCCATGATGTCGTCCCAGGTAAGGATCCACACGGCGTTGTCCTTATCAGCCTTGCCCACCATGACGAGCTGCTCGTTGCGAGCGCGCATGTGGTCCAGAGTCTTTTGCACGGTGGTGGAAGAAGACACGGACAGGGCAGGGCGGGAGAACTCGAGAACCGGGGTTTCTGGTTCTGCCAGCAAGGTATCGCGCACGTGGACCACGCGGGGGACTCGGGAGTCCTTGGGGAAGACCAGCACGCGCATGATGTTCTTGCGTACGACGAGGTCCTGGAGGTCCTCCACGGTGGCGTCGGAAGGCAGGGGCACTACCTCCGAGCCGTGCTCGCGGGCCATGGCGCCCACGGTGGAGTTTTCCAACTCGATGACATCAGAAATCTGGTTGGCAGACTCATCATCCAGAGCACCGGTCTCGCGGGAGTGCTCGACCAAGGTGCGCAGAGTCTCAGCGTCGTAGCCGGCCGCACCGGCGCGGTCGACGGGTTCTTCGCCAGCCAGGGACACCATTTTGTTGGCCATGACGTTGATCCACTTCAGCAGCGGGCGGAAGATCCACACGAAGCCACGTGCGGGGACCGCGATGAACTGCAGGGCGGTCTCCGGGTGGGTAATGGCCCAAGACTTCGGCGCCATCTCACCGAGTACGAGGTGGAGGAAGGTGACGATGAAGAGGGCGAGGAGGAAGCTGACGACGTCGGCAATGCCCAGCGGCAGGCCGGCGGCCTCCAGTGGCGCCATGAGCAGGTGGTGCACCCAGGGCTTGGTTACAGCACCGAGGACGAAGGTGGCGGCGGTAATGCCCAGCTGCGCGCCGGCGAGCATGATGGTCAGCTCATTGAGCGAGCGCAGGCCGGCGCGGGCGGTGCGGGAGTTTTCCGCATCTTCTTCTAAACGGTTGCGGCGAGCGCCCATCAAGGAGAACTCGATAATCACAAAGAAGCCGGAAGCGGCGATGATAAGGAGGGTAACGAGGAGGTTAAACCACCACGATTCGGTCATTATGCATCCTCCTTCTCATCGTCATCATCGGAGTGGTCGGAGTAATCCTCCACCAACTCGATGGCAAGCACGGACGGTACGTGGCGGTCCACCTCTTGCACGCGCAGGCGGAGGGAGCGGACGGGTGCTTCATCGTGGTCAACCCAGTCATCGGGTTCGGCCTCGAGCTGGATGGTGTGTTCCTCGCCTACCTCAGGCAGCGCACCGGAGTGGGCAATGACGAGGCCGGCGACAGTCTCAAAGTCGCCCTCAGGCAGGTCGTGGCCGATGGCGCGCTCGATCTCATCAATCGGCGTATCGCCGTCGACCAACCAGTGGGATTCGTCCTGCTCGGTGATTTCCTCGGTTTCTTCGATATCGTGCTCGTCGGTGACATCGCCCAAGATTTCCTCGGCCAAGTCCTCCATGGTCACGATGCCCACGAAGCCGCCGTACTCATCGATCACGCACGCCATCTTCTGGTCGCTATCGCGCAGCTCTTCCACCACATCCGGCAGCGGCATTAGCTCAGGGACCACCACGGGTTCCTGCATGATGCTGGTGGCCTTGGTGGCGGCGGGCAGGTCGCTTCCCAGGACGTCGATAAGATGCACCACGCCGATTGGATTGTGCTCATCGTCGATGACGGGGTAGCGCGTGTGGTCGGTAGACATCATCTCGCGGACTTCACCGAGGGTGGTGTCCGGGTCAATGACGTCCACGCGGGAGCGCGGAATCATGGCGTGCTCCACGTCGTGCTCGGGGAAGTCCAGCAGGCGGTCTAGCACCATGTAGGTATTTTCATCCAGATCGCCAGCCTCGTGGGAGGAATCCACGATGGATTCCAAGTCATCGGCGGTGGCGGAGGAGTCCACGTCTTCTACCGGTTCGATGCCAAAGACCTTAAGGATGGCATTGGAAGAGTACTCGAAGAAGTGGATGAGCCAGCCAAATAGTCGCAGGTAGAGCTGCGTGGAGGCGGCCAGCCAGCGCGCCGTCTTCATCGGTGCGGCGATGGTGTAGTTCTTGGGGAAGAGCTCCGCAAACAGCATCGTCGCAATCGTGGAGATGAAAAGTGCCGCGATGGTACCAACGGTGACTGACACCGCGGACGGAACGCCGACGCCGCCCAGCAACGTACCCAGTCCCTGGCCCACGAGCGGCTCGGCCACATAGCCGATGAGCAGGCCGGTAATCGTAATACCGAGCTGCGCGCCGGAGAGCATGAAGGAGGTCTGCTGAGTAATAGCCAGCGCGCGTTGGGCTGTCTTATCCCCCTCAGCAGCCTGGGTCCGCAGCTGCGTGCGGTCCACGGACATAAAGGAAAATTCTTGGGCCACGAAGTATGCGTTCGCGACGATGATGAGGCCAATGACTACGAAGCCGGCCAGGATCATCAAAATAGCCGATAACATGATTTACTCCCCACCGCCTAGAAGGAGGTAGGGACATCGACTCGGAGGTTCCACTGAGGGTGCCTTTCTACTTGGGAAGATGGAAACATACTACATGCTCAACCCCGCTTTCGGCCATTTTGTTCCCGGCCTATTAGGGTTTTATCCATGACTGAACCCTTCGGGCTGTATATCCACGTTCCTTTCTGTGCCACTCGTTGCGGGTATTGCGATTTCAATACCTATACCCCGGGCGAGCTTGGCAGCCCGCGTGATCTCACTGGGCCCTACCTGGATGCCTTGGACCGCGAGCTGGAGTTGGCGGCCGCGCGCGTGGGCCGCCCGGCCGAGACCGTCTTCATTGGCGGCGGCACGCCCTCGCTGCTGGGAGGGCAGGGCCTGAGCCGCATCCTGAACACCGTCCGTTCCACCTTTGGCCTGAAGCCTGGGGCGGAGGTCACCACCGAATCCAACCCGGAGTCCACCTCACCGGAGTATTTTGCCCAGCTTGCCGACGCCGGCTATACCCGCATCAGCCTCGGCATGCAGTCAGCGTCCCCGGGCGTTCTCCAGGTCCTCGAGCGCGCCCATACCCCCGGCCGCGCCTTTGCCGCCGCCCGCGAGGCCCGCGCCGCCGGCTTCGAGCACGTCAACCTCGACATGATCTACGGCACGCCCACCGAAACCGATGACAACGTGCGCGAGACCTTGGACCGAGTGCTAGAAACCGGCGTAGACCACGTCAGTGCTTATTCGCTCATCGTGGAAGACGGCACCCGCATGGCGCGCAAGGTCAATAAAGGTATCCTGCCCGCCCCCGATGAGGACGTGCTGGCACGACGCTATGAGATGATTTCCTCCACCCTCGAAGCGGAAGGCTTCGAGTGGTACGAGGTCTCCAACTGGTCCAAGCCCGGCGGCGAGTGCGAGCACAACCGCATCTACTGGGTAGACGGCAATTGGTGGGGTGCCGGCCCAGGAGCCCACTCGCATTTGGGCAATGAGCGCTTTTTTAACGTCAAGCACCCCTCGCGTTATATCGATGCCCTCGGCCGCGACGAGCTGCCCATCAAAGAAACCGAGACGCTTACCGACGCCGACCGCCACATGGAGAAAATCATGCTCGGCCTGCGCCTGCGCGAGGGCATCCCGGAGGCCTGGCTCGATGCCCACGCCGCCCCCGCCCTCGAGCGCTTTATCGGCCGCGGCCTGCTCGAGCGCGCCGACGATCGCGTACGCATCACCAAGCCCGGCCGCCTGCTAGCCGATGGCATCATCACCGATCTCCTCGTCGCCGAAGAAACCTAATCCTCGTTCCCAGACCTTTAGACTTAGTCCAGTAGAAACCAAACCAGTTAGTTTTGACTCAGTCGATGAGAAACCTGTTATTCCGCTATTTTCTTGTTAGTCTTTTGCCGTGACTGGCGGACTGGTTCCTTCAGGCGCAAGCTTCTTCCAAGCTCGCTGGGATCGAGCTACGCCAGCTGAAAGAGACTATCTCAGTGCCATGGCTGCCTTAGGCGATGGTTCAGCGGAAACAAAAGAAATCGGTGAACGCCTGGGGAAGGATAATAAGGCTCTTGGTCCGGTTCGGGCTAAGCTCATAAACAAAGGTCTCATTTATTCCCCTGAGCACGGTAAAGTCAGGTACACCGTCCCGAATTTCAAAGAATTTATCATTCGCCGAAGCGAATAGGAGCGCCATAGTGTCTACCTCAACCGATGCCCGCCGCAAGGAAGTCCTGCGCGCCATCGTGGCGGACTATATTGCCTCCCAGGAGCCCGTTGGCTCTAAGTCGCTCTTGGAGCGCTACCAATTGGGCGTCTCCTCGGCCACCATCCGCAATGACATGGCCGTGCTCGAATCCCAGGGCCTTATCTCCCAGCAGCACGCCAGCTCCGGCCGCGTGCCCACTCAACAGGGCTACCGCCACTTTGTGGATTCCCTCCACGAGGTCAAGCCGCTGTCGGCCCCAGAGCGCCGCGCCATGCTCAACTTCTTGGAAGACGGCGTCGACTTGGAGGATGTGCTGCGCCGCTCGGTGCAGCTACTGGCGCAGGTGACGAAGCAGGCGGCCGTCGTCCAGCTGCCCAATCTCAAGGTATCCCGCGTCAAGCACTGCGAGGTCGTGGCGCTGTCCCCGGTGCGCCTGCTGCTGGTGCTCATCACCGATAACGGCCGCGTGGACCAGCGCAATGTGGAGCTCGATGAAATCATCGACCAGGACCAGACCTTCCGCCTGCGCGACATCGTCAATAGCGCGCTGGTGGGCAAGACGCTTAGCGACGCCTCCGTGGAGCTCGCCCACCTCGTCGATGACGCCCCCTTGGATATCCGCCACCATGTGCTCAAGGTGGCCACCACGCTCATCGAGACCCTGGTGGAGCAGCCCTCCGACCGGCTGATTATGGCCGGCGCCTCCAACCTCACGCGCGTGGCGCGCGAGTTTCCGGAAGGTCTGCCCAAGATTATTGAGGCACTAGAAGAGCAGGTCGTCGTCCTCAAGCTGCTCGCCCGCGTGCCCGATTTGGGCAACGTCTCCGTGGTTATCGGTGAGGAAAACGAGGAAGACCAGCTGCGCCAAGCCTCCGTGGTGGCCACGGGCTACGGACTGGGCACCGGCGATGAGGTGGCCACGCTGGGCGGCCTTGGCGTGGTGGGGCCTACCTTTATGGATTACTCGGGAACAATTTCTAAGGTCTCTGCCGTTGCACGGTATGTGAGCGAAATTTTGGCCGGCGAACAGTGCGAGTAAACTGGCTGGCCGCGCATTATTTTTTCAAGTTAACCCCAACAAGACGAATTAGAAGGAATATCTCTTACAGTGGCTCGTGACTATTACGGCATCCTCGGTGTTGATAAAAACGCAACTGACCAGGAGATTAAAAAGGCCTACCGCAAAATGGCCCGCAAGTATCACCCGGATCTGAACCCGGATGATGACGCTGCCGCGGAAAAGTTCCGCGATGCCGCGCTGGCCCAAGAGGTCCTGCTGGATCCGCAAAAGCGCCAGATCGTGGACATGGGCGGCGACCCCATGGAGCAGGGCGGCGGCGGTGCCGGCGCCGGTGGCTTTGGCGGCTTCGGTGGCGGCGGCCTCGGCGATATCTTCGCCGAGTTCTTCGGCGGCGGTGCCGGCGGTTCCCGCGGCCCGAAGTCCCGCGTCCAGCCGGGCAACGATGCCCTGCTGCGCACCCGCATCACTTTGGAGGAGGCCTACACCGGCCTGAAGAAGAAGGTCACCGTGGATACCGCGGTGCTGTGCGATAGCTGCGGCGGCACCGGCTCCGAGTCCAAGGCCAAGCCGGTTACCTGTGATAACTGCAATGGCATGGGTGAAATCCAGGAGATGCAGCGCAGCTTCCTGGGCAACGTCATGACCACCCGCCCGTGCCCGAAGTGCCAGGGCTTCGGCGAGGTCATTACTGATCCGTGCAACCACTGCGCCGGCGATGGCCGCGTGAAGAAGCGCCGCGATCTCACCGTGAATATCCCGGCCGGCATCAATGACGGCATGCGCATCCGCATGGCCTCCCAGGGCGAGGTCGGCCACGGCGGCGGCCCAGCCGGCGACCTCTACGTCGAGGTCCACACGGAGGAGCACCCCGTCTTCCAGCGCAACGCCGATGACCTGAACCTCACCGTGCGCGTGCCGATGATTGACGCAGCCTTGGGCACCAACTTCACCATCGACCAGCTCAATGGCGAAGAGCTCACCATCGACATCGAGCCGGGCACCCAGCCGGGCGAGTCCATCAAGGTCGATGGCGCCGGCATGCCGCGCCTGCGCACCGATGGCTACGGCAATCTTTTTGCTCACGTGGACGTCGTCGTGCCGAAGGACTTGAACCGCAAGACCCGCGAGTCCCTGGAGAGGATCCGCAACTCCCGCGACGAGGGCGCGCGCGTGCGCACCACCGGCGACGGCCAAGAGGAATCCTTCTTTAGCCGTATCCGCGATAAGTTCCGCCGCTAATGTCGCTGCCCGTCTTCATCCACCCGGCACCTTTCCGCCGCGCGCACCGGCGAGGCCTTCAGCTTTTCCGGCCCGGAGGCCCGCCATGCCGTCACGGTCAAGCGCATGGGGGAGGGCGAGCGCCTCGAGCTTATCGACGGCACCGGTACCCGCCTCACCCTCACCATCACCGCTACCTCGGGCAAGGACTCCTTGGAGGGCATGGTCGAATCCATCGACACCGCGCCCGATCCCACCCCCCGGGTGAGCGTGGTACAGGCCATCCCGAAGTCCGAGCGTGCCGAGCTCGCCGTGGATCTTGCCACCCAGGCCGGCGCGGATGAGATTATCGCCTGGCAGGCGGATCGCTGCGTGGCTAAATGGGATGGTAAGAAGGCGCCGAAGGCGGTGGCCAAGTGGCAGGCGGCCGCCGATTCCGCGGCCAAGCAATCCCGTCGCGCCCGCATCCCACAGGTGCGTGGCCCGCTGACCACCCCGCAGCTCGTTCAAGAGCTCACCGGCGGCCGCGACGGCGCTTCCTCCAACGCACCCACCGTGCTCGTCCTGCACGAGGAAGCAACCGTCTCCATCAAGGACGTGCCGCTCACAGAGGACGTCGTCCTGCTCGTCGGCCCCGAGGGCGGCATTGGCGACGCCGAGCTCGATCGCCTCAAAGAAGCCGGCGCCACGCCCATCAAGCTCGGCCCGGAAGTGCTGCGCACGGCGAGTGCGGCGATGGTGGCGCTCGCGGCAATCGGCATGCGCACCGAGCGTTGGTAGCAGGCGCTGGTAGCCTAAAGCACGTGCCTATCATCACGAAGAAATGTGAGCTAGATTCCGCCTACGTCAGCAGCGTGCTGGGTAGCGCGGACGATAACCTGCGCGTGCTCAATAACCGCCTGGATGCGGGCCTTTTTGCCCGCGGCAATGTCGTCACCGTCACCGGTCCCGATTATGAGGTGGCCCGTGCCGCCAAGATCCTCGATGAGCTCGAGGCCATCGCCCGCCGCGGCCACGCCGTGTCCACCGATACGGTCAAGCACACCATGGACATGGTGGCCGTGGAGGCGCCGCAGTCGGTATCGGCGGCGCTGGCGGCGGACATCGTTAAGCGCCGCGGCAAGGCCGTCCGCCCAAAGACGGTGGGGCAGTCTGAATACGTGCAGGCCATCGACGATAATACGGTGGTCTTCGGTATCGGCCCGGCCGGTTCCGGCAAGACCTACCTGGCGGTGGCCAAGGCCGTGCAGGCCCTGCAGACCAAGCAGGTCTCGCGCATCATCCTTACCCGCCCGGCCGTGGAAGCCGGGGAGAAGCTCGGCTTTTTGCCGGGCACGCTCAATGACAAGATTGACCCGTACCTGCGCCCGCTCTATGACGCCCTTCGGGACATGCTCGACCCAGAAATGATTCCGAAGCTCATGGAGGCCGGCATCATCGAGGTCGCCCCGCTGGCCTATATGCGCGGCCGCACGTTGAACGATGCTTTTGTCATCCTTGATGAGGCCCAAAACACCACGCCTGCGCAGATGAAGATGTTCCTCACCCGTCTGGGCTTTGGTTCCAAGATTGTGGTCACCGGCGATATCTCCCAGGTAGACCTCCCACACGGCCAGGTCTCGGGCCTGCGCATCGTGCGCCGCATCCTGCGAAACGTGGATGATATCCACTTCGCGGACCTGGGTTCCAAGGACGTGGTGCGCCACCAGCTGGTCGGGCGCATCGTCAATGCCTATGAGACCTTTGATAATAAGAAAGCCGCAGAATACGAGGAAATGGAATGAGTATCGAGTTTCTCAATGAATCCGGCTTCGAAGGCGTCAACGAGGAGATGCTGATTGACGTCGCCTCTTATGCCTTCGGCGCGATGGACATCAACCCCGATGCCGAGTGCACCATCACCTGTGTGGATTTGAAGACCATTGAGGATCTCCACGTGCGCTGGATGGATCTGGAAGGCCCCACCGATGTCATGAGCTTTCCCATGGATGAGCTCACCCCTGGCGCCATCGCCGGTGGCGGCCGCCCCGATGCCGCCGACCCGGGCCCGGCCATGCTGGGCGATATCGTCCTGTGCCCCGAGTTTGCCCTGCGCCAGGCGGAGGCCGCCGGCCACTCCCTAGGCCACGAGCTGGCCCTGCTTACCGTCCATGGTTGCCTGCACCTGCTGGGCTATGACCACTCCACCCCGGCCGAGGAGAAGGAAATGTTTGGCCGCCAAAACGAGCTGCTCGCGGATTGGTACGACGACGCAGCCGAGCGCGGCGTTTCCTATCAGCCCAAGCCTTCTGGCCCGAAGGCTTTTCCTGACGCTGCCGAGCGCGCCAACCTAGACAAGCAGGTTCCCGGTGGCGGAATCCCTGCGGTGGGCGAGCCACAAGATCGCCCGGAGGAATAATTTTTGTCTTTTCCTTGGTGAGCGCGCGGGCAGCGTAGCACAATGGGTAGCTATGACTATCCTTTCCATCCAGTCCCACGTCACCTACGGCCACGTTGGCAACTCCGCGGCCGTCTTTCCCCTGCAGCGCGCCGGCCATGAGGTATGGCCGGTTCAGCACGGTGAATTTCTCTAACCACACCGGCTACGGCGACTGGGGCGGACCGATGATTCCAGCCAGCGACGTTACCTCCATCATCGATGGCATTGAAAAGCGCGGCGCCTTCCCGCAGATCGACGCCATCCTTTCGGGCTACCAGGGCGGCGCCGACATTGCCGACGCCATCGTGGAAACCGTCCGCCGCATCAAGGCTGCCAACCCCAAAGCCCTCTACGCCTGCGACCCTGTAATGGGCAATGCCAAGTCCGGCTGCTTCGTCTCCGATGAGATCCCGCCGCTTTTGCGCGACCGCGTCGTGCCCGTCGCCGATATCATCACCCCCAACCAGTTTGAGCTGGGCTACCTCACCGATTCCGAGGTCGGCACACTTGATCAGACCCTCGCCGCAGTAAAGAAGGCGCAGGAAATCGGACCGAAGACCGTGCTGGTTACCTCCGTTAAGCGCCCTGAGACCCCTGAAGACCAGGTGGAGATGCTTGCCGTCGACGGCGACCGCGCCTTCCTCGTGTCCACGCCTCTATTGCCGTTTAAGCGCAATGGTTCCGGCGACGTCACCGCCGCCTTGTTTACCGGCCACTACACCGAGACCAGCGACGTCAAGGAGTCCCTGCGCCGCACCGCCTCCTCCGTCTATGACCTGCTGGAAAACACCTATGAGGCCGAGTCTGCCGAGCTCCGCCTCATTCAGGCGCAGGACGTCTTCGCTCACCCGCGCATGCAGTTCGACGCCGAGGAGCTTTAAACCCTGCGGGGCCCGCTCTCGCGCGTTGGGCTCCGTGAAGTTTGGCCTACTAAAGCTAGGTCCATTCTGATCGAGCTGATCTGAGGGAAAGTACCCCTCAGATCGGCCTTTTCGCCCTCAATTCGGCCCGATCACCTTGGACTTTTCTCCTCTGCTCCCTTAAGAACCCGCACCTACGCCCCCTAGGTCTATCGAGTTTCGGCCGAGCTGAGTAAACCTTCCCCTCAGTTCGGCTCTCTTATTTCATCAAAGGCGGCTCACGATGAGTCTCATATACGAGACTACTTCTCAGGGCGAATAGTGTGACGTACTACCAAAACGCCAGTAATATGGCTCCCGTCACATCATCTACTTTGCGATAGGAGTCCACCATGTCCAGCACCGGCAGCATCAGCGCATCCCCCGACGGCCTGTTGATGGCCCTCATTCAGTATCCCGTTCCGGTGGTCAATACCCCGGAAGACGTCCAGGCTAGCGTGGACGAAATCTGCCGCATGGTGGGTTCCACCAAGGCCGGTTACCCAGACCTCGACCTTATTGTTTTCCCGGAATATTCTTCCTCCGGTCTCAACACCAAGATTTGGTCCTATGATGAATTCCTCATTGGACTCGATGATCCCAAGGTAGATCAGTTCAAGCAGGCTTGTAAGGAAAATGACGTGTGGGGCGTCTTCTCCATCATGGAACCAAACCATGAGGAAGGAAAGCCGCCATTTAATACCGCCATCATCATCAACTCCGATGGTGAAATTGCGCTGCACTACCGCAAGCTCCAGCCGTGGACTCCTATCGAACCGTGGTACCCGGGCGATCTGGGCATGCCGGTTTGCGACGGCCCGAAGGGCTCCAAGCTTGCCGTGAACATTTGCCACGATGGCATGTTCCCTGAGCTTGCTCGCGAGGCTGCATACAAGGGCGCCAACGTTTATATCCGCATCTCTGGCTACTCCACACAGACCCAGGATCAGTGGATCATGACCAATAAGACGAATGCCTTCCAGAACCTGATGTACACCGCATCCGTAAACTTGGCTGGCTACGACAACACCTTCTACTACTTCGGTGAAGGTAACGTCTGCAATTACGACGGCCACATGATTTCTGAGGGCCACCGCAATCCCGGCGAGATCGTCACCGCCGAAATCTTCCCAGAGTTGGCTGACAAGGCCCGTATCAATTGGGGCCTAGAAAACAACATCTTCAACCTGGGCAACCGCGGATACGTGGGCTACCCCGGCGGCAAGACCGACAACTATCTCACCTGGGTCGAGGACTTGGCTAAGGGCAAGTATAAGCTGCCGTGGGCTGACGACGTCCGCATCAAGGATGGCTGGAAGTACTACCCGGACGGCCCGCAGCTTGGACCGCTGCCGGATGAGTTTAAGTAAGCTTCACTAATTTAGCGGCAAGCCCTGCACCCGTTTCGACGGGCGCAGGGCTTTGGCGTTGTCCAGCGTGCGGTCTTTCCCGCTAATACTCGTAGCCTTCTACCGCACCAGTATCGGCATCGGCTGGCGTATCTAACACTGCGTCGGACTCTGGCGTGTATCCAGCATCTACGTCGCCATAGTCATTCAACGAATCTGAATCTGAAGGCGGAAGGCCTCCATTGCACAGCTCGGCCCATTCTTCGGGGTACTTATATCGTCCGTCTAGACTGCCGCACACTCCTTCTGCGCGTGCAGATCGGCGATGAGCGGGAGTATCGCATAGCTCTGTGGGCCTTTGCGTGCCGTCGGAAAACGTACCGATGATGGTCAAATTTCCCGGATCGCAATACAGCAGCTCCGGCTCGGCAGCCGCGGTTTGAGGCTGGGTCTCCGGCTCAGGAGCGGCGCTTTTTGCAGGTTCTTCCGCCATGCTCTCTTCGCTGCTGATGGTAGCGGCAGAAGAGGCCGTACTTGAAGAACTGGTGGCGGATGAAGAAGAGGTAGCCGAAGAACTAGTACTCGTCTCGGCGGGTGACTCGGAATTAGGCGAGGAGCATGCGGAAAGGATGAGAGTAAGGGCAGCGCCCAAAAGTAGGGCAGGGGATTTGCGGGGCATGAGGAGCCTTTCGGAGAGTGAGCGCGGTATGCGCTGGAGAGAAGAGGTTTCTCCATAGATTAGTCCTATGCCGCTTCACCGGTGCGAATTGGCCGCGAACTAATCGGAGATCTTGACTCTGTGGGCTATTATTGCGGGTAATGAGTTCTGATTTTGATGCACAGTTTGATGCGGCATTCGAGGGTCTGCCAGAAGACCCCGATGATGCCGTGCCGGAAGGCGCCGAGAATACGGCAGTCCCGCTTGATTATTCGCAATACACCGATACCCCGGAGGGATTCCGCTCAGGCTTCGTATCCTTTGTTGGGCGTCCGAATACCGGCAAGTCCACCCTGACCAATGCCCTGGTGGGGCAGAAGATTGCGATCACCGCGGACCAGCCGGAGACCACCCGCCACACCATTCGCGGTTTGGTACACCGCGATGATGCCCAGGTCATCGTCGTGGATACGCCGGGCCTGCACCGCCCGCGGACCCTTCTGGGCGAGCGCCTCAACGAGGTAGTCAAAGACACCTATGCCGATGTGGATGTAATCGGCCTGACCATCCCGGCTGATGAAAAGATTGGCCCGGGTGACCGTTGGATCCTGGAAAACGTGCGCAGCATCGCGCCAAAGACCCCGATCATCGGTATCGTCACCAAGCTGGATAAGGCCAGCAAAGATCAGGTTGGCGCGCAGCTGCTGGCCCTGCACGAGCTGCTCTCCCAGGATGACCCGAATGCGGTAGTCATCCCGGTTTCCTCCAAGGAGGGTGTGCAACTGGATGAGCTAGTGCAGGTCATCGTGGATCACCTGCCGGAAGGCCCGAAGTTCTACCCGGATGACCACATCACCGATGAGGGCCAGGAAAAGCGCATCGAGGAACTCATTCGTGAAGCCGCCCTGTCTGGCTTGAAGGCGGAGCTGCCGCACTCGGTGGCGGTGCAGGTGGATGAGATGCTGCCGTCGCGCACCCGTGAGGGCGTGCTGGATATCCATGCCATTTTGTACCTGGAGCGCCCCGGCCAAAAGCGCATTATTGAGGGCAAGGATGGCCTGCGCTTCCGTCGCATTGTGGGCAATGCCCGCAAGGAGATCATCGAGCTGCTCGGCCACAACGTGTATCTGGATCTGCGCATCAAGGTGCTGAAGAATTGGCAGTCTGACCCGAAGTCGCTGGGTAGACTCGGGTTCTAAACCACTATGCGCGAGAACTATCGTGACCGCGCAGTGGTCATCCGCACCTACGACTTTGGTGAGGCCGATCGCGTCATCGTCCTGCTTACCCGCGATCACGGCCTCGTGCGCGCGGTGGCCAAAGGCGTGCGCCGGGCAAAATCACGCTTTGGTTCGCGCCTGCAGCTCTTCGTCAACCTTGATGTCCAGCTGTATGTGGGCAAGAATCTAGCCACCATTTCTCAGGCGGATACGGTCGACTACTTTGGCGCGCGCCTCATCGAGGACTATGAGCGCTACACGGCCGCGTGCGCGGTGCTGGAATCGGCCGAGCGCCTTGCGTTTGCCGACGCCGCCCATGACCCCTACCTCTACGAATCCGTCACCGCGACCTTGGAGCAGCTGCAAACCGCGGATCCGACCATGGCGCTGGATGCCTTCTTGCTCCAGGCGATGGCGCATGCCGGTTGGGCGCCGAGCCTCTTCAACTGCGCCCAGTGCAACCGGCCCGGCCCGCACCACGCTTTCCACCCGGCTGCCGGCGGCGCGGCGTGCCACGAATGTCGGCCGCCAGGTGCTGCGGAGGTAGACCCGGAAACCCTGCACCACCTGTGGCTTTTGGCGCATAATCACCCGACGAATCCGACGAATGCGCAGAAGCAGGAGGGGCACCGCCTAGCGCGGGCGCACCTGCAGTGGCACATGGAGCGCAATGTTTCCGCATTGCAGGTTATGGAGCAGTAGAATATAGCCCGTGATTACGCCAGACCCGAACCGCACTTTGACCCCGCCGAATATTCCGGATGAGTTCATGCCGCGCCATATTGCGCTGGTCATGGACGGCAACGGCCGCTGGGCCCAGGAGAAAGGTATGAAGCGCACCGAGGGGCATAGGCGCGGAGAAGCCGTGCTTCTTGACGTCGTCGATGCCTGCCTTGCCGCCGGTGTTCCCTACCTTTCGGCCTATGCTTTCTCCACCGAGAATTGGCGCCGCAGCCCTGAAGAGGTCCGCTTCCTCATGGGCTTTAACCGCGACGTGCTGCGCCGCCAGCGCGAGTGGCTCAATGAGCGCGGCGTGCGCGTGGTGTGGGCCGGCCGCCGCCCGCGCTTGTGGCGCTCGGTTATTAAGGAGCTCGAGGCCGCCCAGGAGCTGACCAAGGACAATACCAAGATGACCTTGGCCATGTGCGTGAACTATGGCGGTAGGGCAGAACTGGTGGATGGCTTTAGGGACATCGCCAAGCAGGTGGCCGCAGGCGAGCTCAACCCGCGCGATATCAAGGAAGAAACCATCGCGCAGCATCTTTATGACCCGAGCATGCCGGACGTGGATCTCTTCCTGCGCCCGTCCGGTGAGAAGCGCACCTCAAACTTCCTGCTCTGGCAGTCCGCCTACGCGGAGATGATTTACCAAGACAAACTCTTCCCGGACTTCACTCCGGAGTGACCTCTTCGCCGCCATCGAGGAGTATGCGCGGCGCGACCGCCGCTTCGGTGGCGTGAAGAAGTAGCGGGTTAAGCGACAAAATGTGTGTCCGGAATCGTTGATTTTCATGCTCTGAACTCCGCGTTTGCGGAAAATATATGCTCCAAAAGCATATATTGGCCCTCTCTTGCGAAAATCCCCGGTGTGGCTGCCATGGTGTGCTACGGAGCGGTGGTTCGGTTGCCCAATGCCAAAGAACCGACCACGCTGCCATTGTGGCGGCGATATGAAACGAAACGGCACCACCAGCAACGGGACGACCCGGTGGCGGTGCAAAATCTGCGGTGCTTCACTGACCAAGCAGCGCAGCGATATCACCAACGCAGCCCTATTTCGTGCGTTCATCCAGCACCTGACCGCCGGGACCAGTCTTGCGGCGATCGCCGGCAACATGAGCTGCTCGACACGTACGCTGCAGCGCAAATTCGATGCCTTTTGGCTGGTTGACGTGCCTGACCCGACCATCGGCCATACAGGCAGGGTCTACGACCAGATCTTCATCGACGGCACCTACACCGCAGGTGGCTGTCTGATCGTGGCGGCAACGCTCGACCACGTCATCGCCTGGCACTGGTGCAAACAAGAAACCACACACGACTACAAGCGCCTGCTCGAGCGCATCGAAGCACCGTTGATCGCTGTGATCGACGGTGGCCGAGGAGCCACAAGCGCAATTAAAACGTGCTGGCCAAACACCAAAATCCAACGCTGCCTCGTGCACGCCCAACGCAGAGTACGCCGCTACACCACCTCACGACCACGCACTGATGCTGGCCGCACCATCTACCGACTCGCGCTGAAACTCACCCGCATCACCACCCTGGACGAGGCTGCACAATGGGGTGCACAACTGCAAGAGTTTCACACGCTCTACAAGGATTGGCTCAACGAAAAGACACAGGTCAAAGACCCGAAAACAGCAAAAGACACACTCGTGTGGACCCATGTCAACGTGCGCAAGGCCTACAACAGTCTCAACCACCTGTGGCGCAATGACCTGCTGTTTGTCTACCTCAAGCCCCCGAAAGGTGTGCTCGAGCCGCACCGGATCAAATCCACCACCAACAGTCTTGAAGGCGGCATCAACGCCCAGCTGAAGCTCCTTGCAAGAACTCATCGCGGCAGACGCGGTGAGCACCAACGCAAAATGCTGGATTGGTGGCTGTATCTGAAAACGGAACTGCCTGGCGATCCAATAGAAATCGCCAGACAGTCCAACTGGGGCCAGAACCAACTCGCCAAAGTTACAACCCTGACCCGAAACGAGAACCAAGCCGACTATGAAACAGGACAACCAGCCCTCTACGACAACGGTATCGATACCGAGTACACACACTCAATCGGCATCCAAAAAGGCCACATCTAACCCCGCGACACGCCGATAGCAGACACACATTTTGTCGCTTAACCCGAAGTAGCGCAAAAAGAAAACCTCAGCCGCCGGAAACTGGAGGCTGAGGTGAGGGGGAGTGGCTGCGCGCGAGGGCGTGCGGCCGTTTAGGCGGAGGCGGCGCAGTCGCTGCAGATGCCAAAGACCTCGGCATCGTGGCCGGTGAGCTCGAAGCCGTACTCCTTGGCCACGGAGGTGGCCCACTTTTCAATGGGGCCGCCGTCGATTTCCTCGGTGCGGCCGCACTTGGTGCACACCAAGTGGTGGTGGTGGGCGTCGGTATCGCAATGGCGGTACAGGGTTTCGCCATTGGGCATGTGGAGGGCATCCACTGCATCGATATCGGTCAGGGACTGCAGGGTGCGGTACACGGTGGTCAGGCCCACCTTTTCCTCGCGCTCCTGGAGCTCGTGGTAGATCTCCTTGGCGGAGGCGAATTTCTCCATTTCCCGCAGTACCTCAACCACTGCGGTGCGCTGTTTGGTATTGCGCGCGCCTAGCTTGGGAATACTGTCGTGTAAAGCCATGCCCTCAATATTATCAGTGCTTTTTCAATAACTGCACAGTCAGGCGGCTTTTTATGCAGGAGGGGAGGGGCTAGGAGGCGATCTTGGCGGCGTCGGCAAGCAGGTCCAAAACCCGCGGCGCAATGAGCGAGTAGGTTACCTCGCGGCCGCTGCGCTCGGAGTCCACGATGCCTGCCTGCTTGAGCACGCGCAGGTGCTGGCTGATAAGGGGCTGGGACTTGCCGGTGGCCTTGACCAGCTCATGGACAAAGTGATCGCGCTCGGCCAAGCGGGAGATGATTGCGATGCGTAGGGGCGAATCAAGGGCAGCGATAACGCCGGCAGCCGCAGAAGTATTTGGGGCCTTGTAAGTGGTCGTCATAGGGAATGTCACCTTCAATTAAATACCTATTACCTGTCGGTTACCCTTATATTACCCGATACTTGCAATACGTTGTATTTATTTCAGATTAAATTCATGCCCCAATCCCACCGCCGGGAAGCGCTTCGGGTTAGACTGAACGAGATTGTCAAGACTGTCCCCTACCAGAGGAGTCCGAAAACTTATGGCATCCGTCATCGATACCGTTGTAAACCTGTGTAAGCGCCGCGGCTTGGTCTACCAGGCAGGTGAAATTTACGGCGGTTCCCGCTCCGCGTGGGACTACGGCCCTCTTGGTGTAGAGCTCAAGGAAAACATCAAGCGCCAGTGGTGGCGCCACATGGTGCAGTCCCGCGCAGACGTCGTGGGCGTAGATACCTCCGTCATCCAGCCGCGTCAGGTCTGGGTATCCTCCGGTCACGTCGAGGTCTTTTCTGACCCGCTGGTGGAATCCCGCCACACCGGCAAGCGCTACCGTGCCGACGACCTTATTGAGGCCTACGAGGAAAAGCACGGCCACGAGCCAGAAAACGGCCTGGCAGATATCAATGACCCAGAAACCGGCCAGCCGGGTGACTGAACCGAACCGAAGGCCTTCTCCGGTCTGCTCAAGACCTTCCTGGGCCCGGTGGACGATGAGCAAGGCCTGCACTACCTGCGTCCGGAAACCGCACAGGGCATCTTCGTTAACTTCAAGAACGTGATGACCTCCTCGCGCATGAAGCCGCCGTTTGGCATCGCGAACATCGGCAAGTCCTTCCGCAACGAGATCACCCCAGGCAACTTCATCTTCCGTACCCGCGAGTTCGAGCAGATGGAAATGGAGTTCTTCGTCAAGCCGGGCGAGGACGAAGAGTGGCACCAGTACTGGATTGATGACCGCTACAACTGGTACGTGGACCTGGGCATCAAGGAAGAAAACCTGCGCCTGTACGAGCACCCGAAGGAAAAGCTCTCCCACTACTCCAAGCGCACCGTGGACGTGGAGTACGCCTTTGGCTTCAAGGGCTCCAAGTGGGGCGAGCTGGAAGGCGTGGCCAACCGCACGGACTATGACCTGTCCGTCCACGCCAAGGGCTCGGGCGAGGACCTCGTCCTACTACGACCAGGCCAATGACGAGCGCTGGATTCCGTACGTCATCGAGCCGGCCGCCGGCCTGGGCCGCTCTATGATGGCCTTCCTGGTGGATGCCTACGACGAGGAAGAGGCTCCGAACGCCAAGGGCGGCACCGATAAGCGCGTCGTCCTGCGCCTGGACCGCCGCCTGGCACCGATCAAGGTGGCCGTACTGCCGCTGTCCAAGAAGGAAGAGCTCTCTGAGCCCGCCCGTAAGCTGGCCGATAAGCTGCGCGCACACTGGAACGTGGACTTTGACGTCTCCGGCGCCATCGGCCGCCGCTACCGCCGCCAGGATGAGATCGGCACCCCGTTCTGCGTCACCTTCGACTTCGACACCCTCGAGGACGATGCCGTGACCGTGCGCGAGCGCGACACCATGGAGCAGGAGCGCGTGAAGCTCGATGACCTCGAGGCTTACCTCGCCGCCCGCCTGATTGGGTGCTAGTAATGCATTACACCAGCTGGGATCGCTCCGACCGCGCAAAGCCCGTGCTCTTGGCCGAGGAAGGCCCGGAGCAGCTGGGCGTATTCTCGGAGCATTCCGCGGAGGTGGACGGCCACTTCTGGCGTACCGAGGTCAGTGACCTTGGCGCCTCTGCCACACTTGCCGACGGCTCCATTTACCGCCTCGCCGGCCGCCCCGGCCGCGATAAGCGCCTAGAGGCATCGCTCAACGGCCGTACCTTCACCTTCATCAACGAAAACAGCGGCGACTGGATCATCGATGACGTCGATGATGAAAAGGTAGGGCAGTTCACCGCCCGCAATTCCGGCGTGCGCAAGGCCATCCTCGAATTCGAGCACGATGCCGAGGGCCTGACCACCGCGGAAATCGCCGGTCTGAGCTGGTTTACCCGCGTCATCCTGGATGCCAATACCCAGGGCAAAGCCTGGGCGTGGATCATCACCTTGGTCCTGGCGTCCATCGTCGCCCTCGTCGCGCTATTCGTCCTCTAATGCCTATCCAGTGGACCTGGCGCGCGGGCGCTCTCACCAACGCCGAGGGGCACGAGCTTGCCTCCGTGCGCGACGGTGTGCTTGCCACCACGGCCGGCGAGCGCCTCACCTTAGAATCCTCGCTGGATTCTTCCTCCCCGCGGTTCTTCCTGCGCGCGCAGACCGCCGCGGGCGAGGATTTCTCGGTCACCCAGGCTGGGATTACCGTCACCCGCCTGCGCGCAACCTGCGCTGACCGCGAGTACCTTCTCGAGCGCCGCAACCCCTTCCGCCGCGAGCGCCGCATCGTGGCCCGCGGCACGGGCGCCGAGGTTGCCAGCACCGCGCCGGCCGGCGATGGCCTGCGCGTGAGCGTGGGCGATCTGCCGGAGCTCGACGCCATCTTCTTGAGCTACGCCTGCGCGCTTCTCGACGCCGCCCCGCGCACCCTCCGCACCTAGCCCAGCGCCGCGAGCCGGGCCACCCGCGAGAGCCCTAGAGCCCGGCCGCCCGCGCTGCCCGGGCTGCTGGGCCGTGCAGCGGGCGGGGCGAGGCGGGCTAGAAGGAACCGCCGCGGAAGCCGCCTCCGCCGCCTCCGCCGAAGTCTCCGCCACCAAAGCTGCCCCCACCAAAGCTGCCCCCACCGAAGCCGCCGCCTCCGAAACCACCGCCGAAGCCGCGGCCGCCGCCGAGCATCTGGCCGATGACCACGCCGGTGACGATGTTATTGGCGGCATTGCCCATCTGTTGGCGCTGCTGGCGGCGACGGTGTTCGTCCATGTCATCCTTGGCGCGCTGCAGCGCCGCCTGAGCCGCGGCCACTGCCTCGCGGGAGGACTGCAGCGCGGCGCGGATATCGTTGCGCTCGGTGTGGAGGGCTTGGGCGTGGAGACGTTTGGCGTCGGCAAGCGCGGTGCGCGCACCCGAGCCGATGATGCGACCGCGGGAGGAAATGAGGTCTTCTGCGGCCTGGATATTGGATTCGGCTACGGAAATCTGCTGGCGGAAGAGGTCTAGTTGGCGCGCGTGCGTGGAGGTCTTCTCGCGCACGCGGTCGAGCGCCTCATCCAGCTCGGTATCGATGGAGGTCAGCGCGGTGTGCTGGCCCAGCGGATCCTGTTGGCCGTGGGCCTTGGCCTCGTTGACGGCGGTGCCGGCGCGGCCGAGCAGATCCTCGAGCGCGTTCCAATCCGCGGTGGTTCCCTGGGCCTTGCCTTGGCGCTCGAGCTCGCGGGCCTCGTTGATTTCACCCTCAACCTCGGCGATAAGCGCCTCGAGGTTGCCGCGGGCGGTGGCGATATTCTCCTCGGCATTTTCCACGCCGGAAATGAGGCGATCCGTCATCTCGCAGGCGTGCTCGATATCGCGAATAAGTCCCACCAGCGGGCCCTGCTGGCCGGCCGGCTGGGCCTGGACCCCGCGTGCCTTGTCGAGCAGCTTCTCGGCCTCATCGAGCGAAGCGGCGGCAAGCTCGGGGTTATCGGCAATGGAGGAGAGCACGTTCTCGTCATAGTTGGACTTCAGGCCCGCCAGCGTGGATTCGGCCTCCGGCAGGCGGGCGCGCAGGCCCACGGTGCGCTGGGTGAGCTCATCCAGCTTCTCATCGGAATGGATGAGCAGATCGCGCATCTTGGCAAACTCCTCGGACTGCGCATCCAGGGCATCATCGGCCTGGCCGCAGGAGGAGACGATTTCTACCAGCATCTGGCGGCGCTCGGCCGGGGACTCCGGCACGGCATCATCTAGGCGCTGGCGCAGGTGGAAGGCCTTCTGCAGAGTAGAGGCGGAGTGGTTCATCGCCTTGGTAAAGGGGCGCACGCGCTCTGGGCCGAACTCGGAGAGCGCGATATTGAGCTCTTCCTTGCCGCGGCGGATGGACTCATCGGTAGAGACCAACTCCTCTTGGGCCAGCTGGTCCAAAGTCTCCAGCGGCAGGCGGTTTAACTGATCAGTATCGTCCGGGGCAATCTCGCGGGCAGACTCCAGCGTCTGCGCATTATTCTTCTTGGTGTTGCGGCGCGAGTAGTACATGATTCCGCCGCCGGCGGCGACGATGGCGGCCGCGCCACCGCCCAGCCACGCTAGGCCAGAGGAGTCGGAGGCGGAGCTATTTGAAGCGGAGTTGCCCAGGGCGGCGTCGGCAAGCGCGAGGGCCGAAGCGCCGTACTCGTCGCTGGCCAGCTTGTCATAAGCGGCGTCATACATCTGGTCCAGCCGGCCCTTGGGCCATGCATCGCCGGCCTGCACGCCCATCTTGCGGTCATTGATGGATAGCACATAGACCGCGGAATTCGGGCCCTTGTCCTTGACCGCCTGGCCGGCAAAAGTCTCTGGATCCGTGCCCAGCTCATCGGTGATATAGACAAAGAGCGTCAAGTGCTCGTCCTTTTGCAGCTGGCCAATCTTCTCCCTGAGCTCGGCCTTTTCTTGCGTGCTTAATACGCCCGCATCATCGGTAACCTTCTCCGTGAGGGTCGCCGTACCGGCGCCCTGCGCCACCGCGGTGGTCTCGGCGGCGAAGGCAGACCCCGCACCGACGGAGGTGCAGCCCAAAATGAAAGCGGCAATGGCCGCGCGGCCCAAACGTGCACTCAAATTCATGCCCACCACTTTACCGGCTTAACTTAGCGCTCTGGCAGGTAATGTAGTGGGGCAGTGAAGTACGCAATTGTTTTAGGAACCGCCCAATACGATGGCCGTCCCTCCCGCATCCTGGCCAGCCGCCTGCGCCACGCCGGTGAGCTCGCCACGGCCGAGGGGCTGGAGGTCATTACCGTGGGCGGCAAGCTGCCCGGGGATAGGTTTACTGAGGCCGGTGTCGGCCGCAGCTACCTGCGCGAGCACTTCCCACACCTGACCGTGCACGCGGTGGAAGAGGGGATGGATACCCGCAGCTCCCTCAGCGCGGTCAAGGAAGCGTTCGCGCTTTCCGACGCCACCATCATCACCGATCCCCTCCACCGCCTGCGCACCGCACTCATCGCCCGCCAAGAGGGCATCGCAGCCACCGTCTCCGGTACGCCGTATTACCCGGCCGCGCGCTTTTCTAAGCCCTGGTGGCGCTACCTTGCCCACGAAACCGGTGGCGTAGCCTACGCGCTGGTGGCCGGCCTGTTACCGCCGCGCGGCGCCGCGGCACTGCGCAATGGGTTCTACCGCGTGGAGCAAGTGCTGCGCCCCAATCAGAAGCTGCGGCATCAGACGATCCAGCAGGAAGATAGGGATACTTTTCCACGGCGATAAGAAAGATCGCATGATATTCTGCAGGCTGACGAAACATTTCTATGGGAGAAGGGTTTCTTTTCCGCTACATCAGGAAATAACACCGAGCCATGTTGGTCAGCGCTGAAATGCTACGAAGCCTCAGGAGGAAAGCGTGTTAAAACTGGAAAACATATCTGTGAAGCTAGGCAGGAAAAGTAGTCCGCTATTCTCTATCAACTCTGTGCATGAGCCGGGGCCCCTTACTTGGATTCGAGGTACCTCTGGGTCCGGCAAATCGACGCTGCTTCGCGTTATCTCTGGACTCCAGAAGCCAACATCAGGAACCGTCAATATTTTCGGACATGATTTATGGAGCTCATCCGCTCGAAACAGAGATAAATTTCGAGCTAAATCGATGGGAATAGTGTTTCAAGATTCCGGCGTAGTGCCCTGTTTGACAGTCGCCGAAAACCTTTCCTTCGCGCAAGGGCTAAGCGGAGTAACTGCGGACTCGGACGCTAATAGCTCTTTGCTAGCTCAACTCAATATGAGTGAATACGGAGCCTCTCTACCGCACGAGCTTTCAGGGGGACAACGCCAACGTGCGGCCATAGCAACGGCAATGTCTAAAAAGCCCCAACTCGTTTTCGCAGACGAACCGACGAGTGCATTGGATGAGGACAACGCATATTCAGTGTTGCGATATCTGCATAATTACATTGTAAGAAACCACGCAATCGCCTTGGTAGTTTCCCACGATGACCGTTTAGCGCAGTTTTGTGATCAGGTTTTGGAAATCGGGGTAAACCAATGAATTTTCGCGCTGTGGAAGCGAAGATCCGTAAAAGCACATTTGTGGAGAGTATCCCGCTACTAGCTACCTCGTTTGTGCTCATCTTCTTTGTCTGTCTGTTAGTCTGCACTGTAGCGGCGGACAAAGTAGCCGAATCTATGGCAATGGGGCTGATGTATTCGGCTCTCGTATCGATCATTCCCTTTACTCTGGCACTCAAATACAGCTTAAGGCATGTGGTGGAGGGGAGGCGCCACCACTATGAGGCCCTTCGTTTATTTGGGTTAGCATTAAAACGAATTCGGCGAGCGTTATTTCTTGAGCTACTTATAGTTTATTTTTTCTTTTCAATAGTTAGCGCAGTTCTGGTTCCAGTGCTAATGAAGCCAATCTTCTTGGTTCTATATTCGGGTTTTGGCATTGATCTTCCACAAGGACTTCCTTCACCGCTGCTCGTCGCTGTGATCTCATGGTGCGCGATCGCTTTCCTGAGTTTCGTTCCTTTCCAACAGGAGACGAGAGTTTTGGAAGATTTGAGCCAAGGCCCAGCTCGCATAGATCCAAATCCAAGGAATCCGCGGGCTGCAGAACTCCTTCGATATCCTCTAGGGATAGCGGCCAGTGTTGTATTGCTGGTGGGATTTGTGGCGATGCCCCAGGCGGATCCGTCTAGTAGGTGGCCGATGATTTTCGTCTACTGCGTCCCCTTCTTGGTGAGTGCTGCTTCTGTATTTTTCTACGCAGTTGTCTTATATTTCGCCGAATATCTCTCCCTCAAGATTAGGGGATGGGATCCTCCGATTTTAGGAGTCCGGTATGCGCGGTCTTTTATCGCCGCTACTACATTGCGGGTCTCTTGTGTTTTTATCTTGTTTCCCATCATTCTTTTTATTGTGAATGATTCAGCCCTCTACTCAGCAAGAGAAGAGTTGGCTGACAATGTAAGGGACGTCTATGTAGGGGCGCCGCAGGATGGACAAACTTTCGGCACCTCCGCCGCTAAAAACTTTTGTCAGGACCACGCCGCAGATTGCCTAGGAGTTCTTAGCTGGGTTCCTGCTGTCCAAGACTCGGGAGAGCTCCAGCCTTCCACTATGGAAGACGGAGCTGTCTTTGCACTAGTAGAAGATAGGAACGGAGCAGTAGGTTCCTTGGTCAAAGACCAAGGAGTAGTTGAGACGGACCCCCGATCTCCATTTGATCAAACGTGGATGCGGCCATGGGATAAATCCTTTAATGCTGAAGCAGAGCCTACTTGGGGAGCGGGCGAAAGGAAAGATGAAGGGTATGCTGTAGCAATTTTTTCGAAACAAGTCGAATTGAGCGATAGTCAAGAGATGGAGGTTGTAGGTGCTCAGCAATGGGCAGAAAACCTACCCTCAACGTTGCTTTACGGTCCAAACGGTACTGGTACAAGCGAATTTATCCCGTTGTTCGCCTACGTGATTGTTGGGGGAGCAGTTCTCATCTTCGGACTGGCGTTGGCTCAACAAGGTCGGCTCATTCGCTTCACTAAGACCATTTGGGAACAAGGCGTCTCAGTTGCTGAAGCGCACAGGAACAGGAAATTGGCTAATTGTTTGCCTTCGGCTTTTGCTTTGGCCTTATCGCTAGGATCAGCCGCTCTACTGGGCTCATATATGCATTCTTATATATCGCATAAACTTGTACTGCACTTTCCAGCTGTCCCGTTTGGACTCATACTTTTCCTAGTGGTAGTTGTGGGCTTGGCTGCTGTGGGCAGCAACTTTGTGAAAGGCCCGCAGCCTGCTAAAAACTAGGCGGCCACGTTGCTCACCCCAAAGGCCAGTTCACGGAATAAACTTGAGGCCGTGTCCTATTCTTATTCCGCCGCCGACTTTGCCCGCCTGGCCGATGAAAAGCCGAAGGGCTCAGCCTTCCACCCCGTGGAGGAGCACCGCGGGCTCTTCGCCCGCGATCGCGCTCGCGTGCTGCACTCGGCCGCGCTGCGCCGGCTAGCGGATAAAACGCAGGTCGTCGGACCGCGCGACGGCGATACCCCGCGCACCCGGCTGACACACTCCCTGGAGGTCGGCCAAATCGCGCGCAGCATCGGCTCCGGGCTGGGCCTCGATCCCGATCTCTGCGATATGGCCGGCCTGACCCATGACATCGGCCACCCGCCCTATGGCCACAACGGCGAGAATGCGCTCAATGAGGTTGCCCTCAACGGCTTTGAGGGCAACGCCCAAACTCTGCGCATCCTCACCCGCCTAGAGCCCAAGGTCATCGTGGACGATGCCCACGGCCAGCCCCAGAGCTTTGGTCTCAACCTCACCCGCGCGGCCCTCGACGGCGCCTGCAAGTACCCGTGAACCAAGACCAACCCGGATGGCACCACCAACCGCAAGTACGGCGCCTACGACGAGGATGCGCACCTTTTGGACTGGCTGCGCGAGGGCCATACCGATAACCGCAAGTGCATCGAAGCCCAGGTCATGGACTGGTCCGATGACATCGCCTACTCCGTGCACGACGTGGAAGATGGCATCATCTCCCGGCGCATCTCTTTGAACGTGCTCTGGGACTTGGTGGAGCTGGCCCAACTAGCAGAAAAGGGCGCCAAGGCCTTCGGCGGCACCGCCGACGAGCTCCTAGAAGCAGCCGATAGCCTGCGCAACTTAAGCGTCATCAACGCCATCGGTGACTTTGACTATTCCTTGCGCGACTACGCCAACCTGAAGAAGATGACCTCCGAGCTCGTCGGCCGCTATGTCGGCGCAACCGTTGGCGCCACCAGCGAGGCCAATGCCGAACTCATCGCCTCCAATAGCCTTGGCCGCATGCACGGCGACCTCATCGTTCCCAAGCAAGCCGAAGCCGAAGTCAAGCTGCTCAAAACCATCGCCGTCCTCTACGTCATGGACGAGCCCGCCCACCTCGCACGCCAAGACCGCCAGCGCGAGCGCATCTACCGCGTCTACGACTACCTCGTCGCCGGCGCCCCCGGCTCCCTCGATGCCACCTTCCGCCTGTGGTGGGAGCAGGCCGATACCGACGCCGCCCGCGACCGTGCCATCATCGACCAGATCGCCTCCATGACCGAGTCCCGCCTGGAGCGTCTGGCCCGGCGGAGCGCGGAATTGTCTGGATTTTTGAGTTAGTGATGTTCAGCGTCGACAGAGGTTGAGTTCCGAAGAGACTGGCTCGTTCGGAATTGTTCAGCTTCAGGCTCCTCGACGTACTCGAGGATGCTTCCGTCAATTTCAAGCATCGCTTGTTTTACTTCTGCTGGGGTAGCGTAGAAAAATTCGCGCCGGTTGTTTACAAGATTTACGCGTTTGGAATGGAAACGGCGATGGAGCTCGGCTTCGACTCCCACAGCGTCTTTTGAAAAATAGAGGACATGGACATCAAAATTGAAAGGCACAGAGGCGTCGCCCAGCTCGCGTACGCGATCCATCGGTTGAAGCCTGCGAGTTAGGCCAATCTTTACTACGCCTTGGCCAAAGCTTCCCACGTTTGAAATGACGTATACGTATCCCGCTCGGATATTGGCAGCACGATAGTCCACGTCGTTAATACTGTGCTGAAGCTCTTCGAGTCTTTCTTTAAATTGAGCAGCTTCATCTTCACGCCCCTGAGCGAGCAAGGAATTCAGGGTATTGGAGTAGTGGTTTTCTTCCTTCCGCAGACGTTCAAGCTCTTTCTTTAGCTCCGCTTGGGCTTTAGCCTCTTCCCGAAGCCTAGCTCGTTCTTCGCGTTCTGCTTCCTTAGCAAGCTTCTTGGCAACCATGTGCTTGTGCGCTAGTTCCAGTTCTTCTAATCGGAGTTGATGATAGCGCTCGGAAATTTGAAGGTCGATCATCCGCCCCATCGTTTGAACTTGGTTTCTCGCTCGTTCAATACGCTTCTTAGCTGTTTGGAGATTTCCAGCCTTGACACGGACAATCGCGTTTTCTACCTCAGCATTGTAGGAACGCAGAGCGACTCTACACATCTGGTTGACGAACGACTTACCCTTGGCTGCTGAATTATTGAAAGTAAAATTATTGGTCGCGATTACAGCATGCTTATTAGATACCGCCATCTTCGCTGCCCGTTTGGTTTTCTCTAGAGCTTCTTTAAGCTCAACAGATTCTTCAGCTGGGTTCTTGAAGTCGTAGAAACCAGCGTTTTGTAAATCTAAGTCTGTGCGAACTTCTATTACTTGGTTAGTTAAACGATCAAACTCGGAGCTACTTTCCTCAATCTTCTTTCGCATTGAATCTTCATAGTTCTTGAGCTCCGAAATAGTTTGTAACAAGGAATCTCGAGTGTCTTTTAGCTTGACGAGATCTCCTCCACCCATGGATTCAAACAGTGCTTCCATGTTGGCTAAGCGGTGCTTGAGCTCCTCGTTCTCTTTTTTCACTTTCGACCCAAACATGCTTCTCCTAACGCCGGCTACCCAGCGGCAGGAAAGCACGCGTGGGACGGATCATCAATCTCATATTACGACGCAAGATATTCTTTCTTGAGCATTTGGATGGAATCGTTCAACTATGGGAATTGGAAGCCAACACTCACATAGCCTTCTTAGTCTCTTGAATTTGAAAATATTTGTGGTCCGAATGCTATTTCATTTTGGCGTAACTATTCCGACAACTTTACGTAAATCAGTCGGCCTACTCTTAGTCCCATTCGCTTCCACTATGACTGGACGCGAACTCTCTCCCATTTACTAAGAGTCAAGGAATTCTCGTGTCTCAACGACGTTTTTATAAGGCCGCTCTGATCACCTCCATCAGTTTGGCTGGTTCGAGCCTGGTGGCTCCCGCTTTCGCTTCCGCTCAATCTCTTCCTAAAGCAGATATCTTCGATATGGCCCTAGACAATGGGGTCATCACCAACTCTGCCTCCGAAACCGAGCCGCTTACCATCGGTGCGCCTTCAGTTGCACAGGACAGCGTGCTCGAGCGCCCTGTTGCTCAGTTCGACGGACGTAAGGATGCTGTCGGCTTCGATATCGGAGATAAGTTTGACCAAGTCAAAGACGGCTTCACCGTCGAGTGCGTCTTTCGTTATGACGGTGATTTTGATGGAAACGAAAAGAGCCTGTGCGCCAATAAGGAAGCCGGTGGCTGGGCCATGGTCATCTACGGTGACCAACTGACCTTTACCGTTAATGCAAACGGTGGCTACAAGAAGGCACAGCAAAAGATGGAGCCGGGCCAGTGGTACCACGCGGTCGGCGTTTTCGATGGCACCAAGAATGAGCTTTACGTCAACGGCGAGAAGGTCGCCGAGAACACCGGTGCCACCGGTGAGATTAAAAAGCCAAAGAGCAACTCGACCGCTGTGATGATCGGTGCGGATTCAGGCCCTAACAATGGAGCCCAGTTCTACTCTGACGTGGCGGTTAGTGAAGCACGCGTCTTCTCCGATCCGCTCAGTGCACAAGACGTGACGGCGCTGTATGAGGATTCGAACCTGAGCACGGACAAGAAGGCGGAAATCACCAGCTCCACCCCGAGCACCGGTGACCACCTGACCAGTCCGGTCACCTTCGATGTCGAGGTAAATGATGAAGCTCTCATCTCTCGCGAGCTCACCTACACCCTGGACGGTGAGGAGATTGAGCGTGGGCAGGAGATCGGCACTGGCCTGAAGGAAGGCAACCACGTCATCGAGGTTGAAGGTCACGATGTTTTTGGCAACCAAATCTCGCAGTCCATCGATTTCACTTCCGGCAACCTACCGGGTGCTGCCGGAACCGATTCCACTCCTACCGGAAACGGCGCGACCATTTCCGCCCGCGCCGAAAACCCGAGCGGCGGGGACGTGGAAACCACCTTTACTGAAGCAGATGTCAGCGTAGCGGAAAAGGGCTTCCAAGGAACCTTTGATGAAATCCCGGAAGAGCTGGATTTTGAATATCAGGACGGCGAGGACTTTGAGAAGTCGTTGAACCCTTCCAACGAAGAGGCACAGAAGTCCGCTTCTACCGAGAACATGCCGTTCCAACGTTTTGACCTGTCCCTCAAGGACGCAGATAAGGACACCCACGACCTTGCCTGGTCCGGAGCGGTGGATCCCAAGCGCGCCGTTCGCCTCATGGCGTGGAATACCAAGACCTCTGCGTGGGAAAAGCTCGCGGAGTCTCGCGGTGTATCCGAGGATCAGGTAAGCCTGAGCGCGCAGTTCAATAGCGACTTTGTGGATGGCGATACTATCCACACCATGGTGGTGGGCTATGACGTCTTTGCCGATGATCTCAATGAGCCGGTCAACGAGGAATTCGCAGATGCCAATGACTATGACTTCGCCATCGCGCACCACACCGATACGCAATACCTCTCCGAAGGTGCGGTAGAGAAGGCCACGGCTGAAGAGCGCAAGAAGTGGGAGGAAGCCTATACTGCCGCTACCAAGTGGATTGCAGACAACGCAGAAGAGCGCAAGATCGCTTACTCTGCACATACCGGTGACCTCATTGAGAATTGGCGTGTAGCAGGCTCTGACCGTGCCAACGCCGAGAAGGAATTTGAGGTCGCGTCCAAGGCTCAGAAGAACTTGGAGGATGCAGGGGTGGTTAACGGCGTGCTACCGGGCAACCACGACAACATCAGCGGTGAAGATGTTGGCGCGGGCAACCTGTACAACGAGTACTTCGGTCCAGAGCGCTACGAGGCACAACAGGGCAAGGGAAATTGGGCCAAGGAAGATGCTTCGTACCACCCTTATGCTGAGGGCAATAACGATAACCACTACGACCTCTTTACCACCAACGGAATGGATTTCATTGCCCTGCACTTGGGCTATGACGTCACCGAAGAAGAGGCAGCCTGGGCCGATAAGGTGCTCAAGCAGTATCCAGACCGCAATGCCATCGTTCTCACTCACGCTTACCTCAAGCCATCAAACAGCCCCGACGGACGCAACTCCGATTTCTCTCACGATGGCGTCATGGTCTATGACAATGTGATTAAGAAGAACCCGAACGTTGCATTGGTGCTGGCTGGCCACGAGCACGGCGTATCCATTATCACCCGCAAGGATGTAGGCCATACCAATAATCATGTGACCGAGCTATTGGCGGACTACCAGTTCTACGAAGTCGGTTCCGATGAAATGGGCCTGACCGAGATTGGCGAGTACGACGGTGATACCGGCCTCCGCTTCGGCTCCAGCTACCTGCGCCTGCTGCAGTTTGACCTGAAGAATAACGAGATGGTGGTGGACACTTACTCGCCGCTCCTCGATGACCACAACGCCACCGAGTACGACGACCGCCAGCGCTATAACGGCCATGAAGATGAATTCCGTGTGCCGATTCAGTTCAAGACTCGCAAGACCGACTTCCAGACCAACTCCATGGTCGCGCTGACCGATACCGGCAAGGAAATTGGTAAGGATACCGCAAAGTCCGGCTGGCCTACGAGCACGGTCTACAAGGACCTGAAGGCCGGTCAGACCTACGGCTGGTATGCCACGACTGCCGACGCCTCCTCTAAGGACACCAACAAGCGCGGCATCGTCCGCCAGTTCGGCGTCTTTACCGCGCAGGAGAACACTGCAGATAACGCAGCGCCTGAGCTCATCGTTCCTAGCGAGAAACTCACCGTCTCCCAAGGCGCAGAGGCTGATCTCACCAAGGGCGTGAGCGCCAAGGACAAGGAAGATGGAGATCTCACCGATAAGGTGAAGGTCATCGGCAGCGTGGATACCTCCAAGCCAGGCACCTATTCGGTGACCTACGCAGTCACGGACTCTGCTGGAAACCAAGCTCTTGCTTCTCGAGTCGTTGAAGTTACCGTCACCGACGGCAACCACAACACGGGCAGTAGCTCCAGCTCTGAATCCTCCTTGAGCAGCTCCAGCTCGAGCCAGGGAAGCTCTCATCGCGTGCTCCCCGCCATCTTCGGTGCCCTTATTGGAGCTGTGGGCGCTACCGGAATCATCGCGGGTATGCTGAACTACTTCGCGCCGGAGACCATCCAGAAGCTGAAGCGAGCATTCGGGTTCTAAAGCGCACAGCACCTTTGCCGGTGCTAGAGCTATAGCGCCCGGTGGTACGTGAATGAAAAGCCGAACCGAGGATTCATTTCCTCAGTTCGGCTTTTAATCGGTGCACCCACCGCGATTGGTAGGGGGCATGAAACCGGCTAGCGCACCAACTTAACGCCCTGATCCTCCAAAACGGTGGCAACGCCTTCCAACTCTGCGTCCGCGACTTCCATGTCGGAGGCAATGATGACGGTGGTGCGCTGCTCGCGTAGGAAGTCCGCCAGGTCATCGAGGTTGCGGGGGCCGCAGTCCTCGCAGCCGCGAGTGCGGCCTAGCGCGTTGAAGAAGTCCGCGCGGGTGCGGATGTGTTCAGTAATGAGGATGCGTTGCATGATTATTCCTCCGCGTCCGGGATAGAACAGAAGCTTTCATAGTGGTCATCGGTGTAGTACCACACGTCTGGGTCGGTCTCGCTGCCGCCGCCGGTGATGATGCGGCGGGCGCCGCGGTTCTTACTACCCGGGGTTTCTACCGTGTATTCGCGGTAGTAATTCTTGTCCTGTTGCGGCAGGCGTCCCTCGTAGTTGCCAAAGCGGGCGTTGTCATTATCCGGGTAGTCATAGGGGCCACCGGCCAAGATATCGTCCGCGGTGTCCTTCGCCTCGGCGGGGAGGGAGGACATCTCGCAAGTATCGGCGTCGCCAGCCTTAGCGCCTCCTGCGGATTCGGACGGAGAGGAGGCGGAAGAAGCAGAGGAATCACCATCGCCGCCGAGGTCGAAGCCGAAGTAGCCTGCGACGACGGCAAGCGCAAGGCCACCGAGGGCTACTGGGAGCGATTTCTTAGACGCTTGGGACTTGGACATACCTTTATTCTTGCAGGTGCAGCGGTGAATACCGAAATCGGCCTTAGCTTCCTGCAAGGCCAAAAATTCCCCCGTCACGGGGGTAGGTAAAGGCAGATGGAATACACCCCATCAGAGGGTAATTTTCGCCCAAACCGTGAATCCACAGGCACCACACCATCCTGGTGCAGCCATTTGAACATTCCCGCCGCGCGCGGGGTAGTCTGTACGCATGGCAAAAGGCAGAATTCCGGACAGCGACATCCAAGCTATCCGTGAACGCGCGCCTTTAGAAGAGATCGTGGGCGAGTACGTTCAGCTCAAGCCCGCCGGACACGATTCGCTCAAGGGCCTGAGCCCCTTCAAGGATGAAAAGACCCCGTCCTTCCACGTGCGCCCGCAACGCGGCTACTATCACTGCTTTTCCACAGGCAAGGGCGGCGATGTCTTTAGCTTCCTGATGGAAATGGAGCAGGTCTCCTTCCCGGAAGCGGTAGAAGCGGTAGCGCAGAAGATCGGCTACCACATTAATTACCAGGGCGGTTCCACGGGCGCGCGCAATGAGAAGCCCGGCACGCGCCAGCGCCTCATTGCCGCGAATAAGGCGGCGCACGAGTTCTACCGTCAGCAACTGGAGACCCCACAGGCGGCCACGGCCCGCGATTTCCTGCTGGATCGCGGCTTTTCCCGCGAGGTCATCTATGACTTTGAGTGCGGCTATGCACCGGAGGGGTGGGATACCGCCACCAAGCACCTGCTGCGCTTGGGCTTTTCCTTCGAGGAACTGGAGGCGGCCGGCATTTCCAAAATGGGCAAGCGCGGCCCCATTGACCGCTTCCACCGCCGCCTGCTGTGGCCCATCAAGGACCTATCCGGCAACGTGATTGGCTTTGGCGCCCGCAAGCTTTTCGACGACGACAAGCTCGGCAAGTACATGAACACCCCCGAGACCATGCTCTATCACAAGTCTAAGGTGCTCTTCGGGCTCGATTTGGCCAAGCGCAATATCGCCGATAACCACCAGGCCGTGGTGGTGGAGGGCTATACGGACGTCATGGCCATGTACGCCGCCGGCGTGAAGACCGCAGTGGCATCGTGTGGCACCGCCTTTGGTGGCGAGCACCTTCAGGTGCTGCGCCGGCTGATGCTGGATGATTCCTACTTCAACGGCGAGCTCATCTATACCTTCGACGGCGATGAGGCGGGGCAAAAGGCCGCCATGCGCGCTTTTGATGGCGAGCAGAAATTCACCGGCCAGTCATTCGTCTCCGTGGCGCCAGACGGCATGGACCCCTGCGATCTGCGCTTGGAAAAAGGCGATGCTGCCGTGCGTGATCTGGTGGCGGATCGAATCCCCATGTTCGAGTTCGTCATCCAATCCGTCATCTCGGGTTATAGCATCGACAGTGCCGAAGGCCGCCTGCAGGCTCTGCGCCGCGCAGTCCCCGTGGTGGCGCAGATCCGCGATCAGCCCCTGCAGCGCGAGTATGCCCGCCGCCTCGCCGGTTGGGTGGGTTGGGCCAACCCAGAGGAGGGTCCTCCAGCAGGTCCGCGCGGAGGCGCGCAAGCCCAAGAAGGCTGACAAGCCCACCATCCGCCGCTTCGATAACGCGAAGCAGCAGCCGGCGCAGCAGGATGTGCCGATGATCCATCCGCCGAGCCCCAAGGAAACCCACCTGTGGCCACAGCGCGAGGCCCTCAAGCTGGCCTTGCAGATGCCGCAGGTAGCAGGCTCGTATTTCGATGGCATTTCTGCCGACGCCTATACAAACGACGCCTACCGCCTCGTCCGCCAGGCAATTTCCACCGCCGGCGGCGCCGCCCAAGGCGCGTCCATGCCCGCCGTGGAATGGATTGCCGCCGTTGCCGGCGAGATGCAGGATCTCACCGGCCGCAACTTTGTCTCCGAGCTCGCCGTAGAAGCAATCTTGCCTACCGACGTCGGCCCCGAAAAATACGCCGACTCCGTCCTTTCCCGCCTGCAAGAGACCGTGGTGGGCGATCAGATCGCACAGCTCAAGGCCCGCCTCGGCCGCATGCGCCCCTCCGATGATGAGGCCAGCTATAACTCGCTCTTCGCCGACCTCGTCGCCCTCGAACAGGCGCGCCGCGAACTCAACGACCGCGCCTTCCGTGGGACGCCTCCCCAGGCATAAAAATCTCCCCTCGGCGCGACCCCAAATAAGGTGCGTGCCGAGGGGAGGGGAGGAGGCCTAAAGGCTAGTCTGCAATCGACCTAGTCCTCATCGGGCTCATAAATGCGGTCCGCATTATCCACCTGCGATCCGCGCAGCCGGCCCTTGCCCTTGCGCTTGGAAGACAAATCGCGAACCTCGCGCATGCGCGGTTCTGGGTCCAGGCGATTGGCTACCGCCTTGCGTGCCGAGGTGACGGCGGACTTGGTCACGGGGGAGTTGACGGCCTTTTCGTAGGCGCCCTTGATCTGGTGGTAGCGCTTGCGGCCAGCCTTAGTGCCAAAAACGTATCCTGCTGCGGCGCCGAAGACGAATTGGATCATTATCTAGCGTGTCCCCTTATTTCTGTGCGAGTAAAAGTTCCCCACCAGCCTACCGCGAAGCCTAGCCGCGCGCCGCCAGCCACGAGTGAGGGGTAGCGCTAGCCCCGCATTGGACTAGCGCTTTTCATGGCGCGGAATACGCGCTAGTTTAAGTGTGTGGAAAATAACAAGCGCAGGGATTCGGCGGCGGCCTCAGCAGTAGCGCTGGCCGCGCTTTTTACCGCAAGCATTTCTGCGGAATCCTCCGGCCACCGACCGGAGGCCGCCGCGGCGCACCAAGGCCCCAATTGGCCTGAAGAACGCTGAGTGGTGACCGCAAAGGTCTACCCGCCAATCCACGATTGTGCATGCGAGTTTAGCGTCGCGTTCACTTCCCCTTAACTTTAGCTAGATATTATTCGTAGGAATTTGATGCTAGTAAAAGGTTTCTACGTTGAAATATCGGAATAATTTTCGCCCCGCGGTCCGTGGGCTCGCCCTGTGTGCGGCTACTGGGCTGACTATAGCCCTCGCACCGTCGGCCACAGCCCTTCCCGTAGCCGTGCCCCAGCTCCGCGATCCTGTTACCCAGCAGACCACCGGTTCGGCCCCAGTCCAGCACCCCGGCGCCCCGGTTCCAGAGCCGTTTAGCACGGATTATATCGCGGGCTTTGAATCCGATGTTTCCTCTTATCAGTTTGGCAACTACTGGCAGGTAGTCCAGCTTTTTGATCACATCAAGGCCCAACCAGAAATCCGCCAAGAAAATATGGACAAGGCCGTGGCCATCAATAACGCCGCAGCCGGTGACCCCGCTTTGATCCGCCGCGCGCAGGCCGATGCCAAGGCCAGCTCGACGAGCGTGCTCAACGCCGTTTCTGACTCGATGGGCAAGAACCTAGGCGATGCCTTCCGCGCCGCCTTGGCCGAGCACCGCCTGCCCAAGACCGAATACCTCCTAGGAAATGGCTATGCGGCCCGCGCAGGCGGACTGGCCAATTCCACGATGTCTGAGAAGTACTACTTCAACTATCAGCGCCCGTACCAGCGCGCGCCGCAAGCGATTAAGCGCTACGACGATGGCTCCAAGGATCTCTATCCCACCTCACCAGCCTTCCCTTCGGGCCATACCAATCAGGCAACGTGGATTACCACGCTGATGTCCTTCATGTTGCCTGAGGTAGGTCCGCAGCTCATGCTGCGCGGCGCGGAGGCCGGCAACCACCGCGTGGTCCTAGGAGTGCATTACCCGCTGGATGTCATCGGCGGCCGCATGACCGGCCAAGCCGCCGCGGCAGACCGCCTCAACGACAAGCGCATGCGCCATGCCCTATGGGAGGCCTCGATGGAAGTGCGCAAGGAAATTAAGTGGCGCACCGGCAAGACGGTGGAAGAATTGGTGGCCCAGGATAGGGCAGAGGGTACCGACTACCGCTCCACCCAGGATGTGGTCGCCGAATATTCGAAATTCATGGACTATGACTTTGCCCCGCGCTACCGAACCGACGCGCCGATGGTGGTTCCGCAGGCCGCCCCAGTGCTGCTTGCCGCATCCCATCCAGAGCTTAGCTGGGACCAGCGTGCCGAGGTGCTACGCCAGACCGCGCGCCCAGCCGGCAACCCGTTGGACTGGCAGGCAGAAGGCGGCTCCTGGCAGCGCCTCGACCTAGCCCGCGCCATGGCGGCTAAGGTGACCATCACTCCAGACGGCGGCGTGAGTGTCAGCGGGTAACGATTCCAACAAGCCGCGTGGGGGTACAACGCTCCCGCACATGGTTCAATAAAGAAGTATCCCCATCAACCAAAAGGAAATGAGTAATGACTAAGCCCAAGGTAATGACCATCTATGGCACCCGTCCGGAGGCTATCAAGGTTGCCCCTGTGATTAAGGCGCTGGAGAATGATGAGCGCTTTGAATCCATTCCGGTTTCCACCGGTCAGCACAAGGAAATGCTGGAGCAGGTCAATTCCATGTTCGGCATCACCCCGAAGCACGATCTGGGGCTCATGAAGCCGGGCCAGGGGCTCAATGAGATTGTGTCCCGCGCGATTGCGGGTCTGGATTCCATCATTGAAGAAGAACAGCCAGACGTCATTATCTCTCAGGGTGATACCTCTACCGCCATGGCCGCAGCGCTCGCCGGCTTCCATCGCGGCGTAAAGATTGTGCACCTGGAGGCGGGCCTGCGTACCGGCGATATCCACTCGCCGTTCCCTGAAGAGGCTAACCGTAAGCTCATCGGCCAGGTAGCCGAGCTGCACTTGGCCCCTACCGCTGGATCGATGGAAAACCTGCGCCGCGAGAACGTTCGTTCCAAGGACATCGTGGTCACTGGTAATACCGTCATTGACGCGCTTTTGGAAGCAGCCTCGTGGGACACGAAGTTCGCGACCCTGCCCTGCAGGAAGCCGCAGATTCCGATAAGCGGCTTGTCGTAGTTACCACCCATCGCCGCGAGAACCTTGAGGCTATGAAGGAAATCGGTGGCGCGGTCAAGGATCTGGCAGAAGCCTATCCAGAGATCAACTTTGCCTTGCCGCTGCACCTGAATCCCAAGGTGCGCGAGGCCGTCCTGCCGGAGGTCGAACACCTGCCGAATATCATCATCACGGATCCGCTGCCTTATGACCAGTTCACGCAGCTGCAAAACCGCGCGACCATCATCTTGACTGACTCCGGCGGAGTCCAGGAAGAGGCTCCTGCGCTAGGCAAACCAGTCCTGGTTATGCGCCAAAATACCGAGCGCCCCGAGGCCGTCGTTGCCGGCACCGTAAAGCTGGTGGGCACCAACCGTGAGCTCATCGTGGCTGAGGCTAAGCTTTTGCTTTCCGACGCCGCCGCATTCGACGCCATGGCCAACGCAGTCAACCCCTATGGCGATGGCAAGGGTGCGCAGCGCGCTGTAGCGGCTATTGCCGAGCTAACCGGAGTTGGCGAGCGGGAAGCTGACTTCCGTCCGGAGATCGATACCTCCAAGTCCCCTCAAAGTGAGGAATAAGCCGCGCGAATGGTGGCTATAGCGGATATTATAAAAGTATGAAACCGCTGGAGATCCGTTGTAACCACCAAGAGCGTATGAAGGCCGCAGACATCCTCGGGGATGCGCTGTCGGCAGGTCAGATTGACCTCACTGAATTTGAAAAGCGTTCGGCCGATTGTGAGAGCGCCACAACGCGTGGCGAGCTGATCAAGCCCCTCGCTGACCTTGTGGAAAGCCCGGAAAAAGTCCTCTTTGGTGCCCATAGCCAGGTCACCAAAGCGTACTCCGGCCACCAAGAATCCAACGCCATAGCCAAAGTTGAGCAGGCGATGAAGCAGATTCAGCCTTCGGTAGGACAGCCGCAATCCCTGGCTCTGGGCATCTTCGGTGGCTCCACGGTCAATGGCGGGGCAGTAGCCCGTACCCTGACAGCTATTGGAGCCTTCGGCGGTGTTGACATTGACCTGACCGGCGTGGCTCTTCGTAACCGCACGACCACCATCAATGCGGTAGGAGTTTTCGGTGGTGCCGATGTCTACATCCCAGAGGGCTTCCGCGTCCGCGTGGGTGGCTTTGGCCTTTTTGGTGGGCATGACCTGAAGGTCGAGCACGGCGCCATACATCCGAATGACCTTCCAGTGGACGCACCCGAAATCATCGTCAACTGCTACAGCCTCTTTGGTGGCGTAGACGTTCACGTGGGGCGCCGCTACGGAGAATAGCTATTACTATTTGTCGACCCTGCCAACATATCGCCGGCTGACCTGGGTCACATCTGAAGCGTGGTGGTATTTCTTTCGGACGTGCTCTCAATGCCTTTGCCTGATCTGCCTAGTACAGGGAGCGCTTTCCTTGCGGAGAGAAAACTCGAACAACAAATCAGCTGCTGCGCAGCTTTAGATAACGGCGAAAGCATCTGCAACAGTAGTCGGCCGTGTGAGTTAGCAACCTGTTATAAACCTAACGGCCTTTTTCTCGTTCCTGTGAGCCCCACTCCTACTCCGAAGATGTATCTGGCGCCGTAGCCAGGATTTACAGAAAATCGGTGGAGATAGCTCGTGTCCCCCGTGCAGACAAGGCGTTGCCGACTTTATTTCTGATATCGGAAACGCTAACAGAAATGTCTGCTCGATTTATGCAGATTTGGTTTAGTTCAATTTAGGTTAGTACCTCTTCGGTGCAAAATCTTTCGGCCGGCGCAAAACCCTGGTCACCAGTTGCAGTTTCGTCGTCGCCCCTGACGGGTTTGGAAATCAGCAGCATCCTTAATGGAACGCTCGAGACTAGAAGAAACACCGCCGAGCGGCTTCTTTAACTGCTTTAATGATCCGGCTCCCAGCCAGCCGTTTTATGGCGAGGGATGCCACTGTGTAAGATTTCAGACCTGTTTATATCATTAGTGAGTATGTGATATTTACCCAGTCGAATCAGTATAGGAACGAGGTTCCCAGAATCGGGAATTAGAGTGCTGGATTGCCGGATTTAGGAAAGCAGCCAAGTTGGCACTTGACGATTCTATTTCTCAGGAAACGGAGCCTTAGACCGGCTATGAGGTCGAGCCGTTTTGTTTCAGAGCTTTGTGCCAAGTTTTAGGCCTATTTCTGGGCGGAGCCTGTTCGAACCCCAGCGTCTCCAACGGAGACGTGGACGGCGAGACAGAAGCTTCTAAGACCTGCTTCAGGAGAGCGGATTCAGGAGGGGTGTGACCGCGCCCCCAGCGGCCCATTAATAGCCACATATTTTTGTCGGGTGCGGGGGTCGCCCGTAACCACGGTGCCAGGTGCCTGTCTCTGTGCAGTCCGTCGAAGGTATTTTGGAGGAAGATAACGCGGTTGGGAAAGCCATGAGAGTATAAAGACCGCAAATCAAAAGTAATTGGTGAAGATTCAATGTCGGGAACATCCCAGGCAATATTGGCGTATGTTTCGACCGGATCAGAGGTGTATTCGGCGATATTCGTCTGTGGGTTTACGGCAATGGCTGTAGAACCAGGGAAATGCCAAGAATAATAGAGGGACGCGAAACCTCCTCCTGAAGCACCAAAAAATATCATTTTCTGGTCCCATCCAAATGCATATGAGACATGCCGCAATATCCCCGGGAGATCAGCTTGTAACCACTGAGTTCGGCTACCAGCAAACCAGCCGAGATCTAATCCGAGGGCCAGAGAAGGATCGGAGACAAATATGAGATTAGCATTCAGATCGCGGGTGATCCGTTGTCCCGAAAAAAGTGGGTAGTGTTTGACTTTTCGCCGGTAGATAGCTGCGTGGAATAAGACGAGAGTAGTATCCGAACCGCGGTTAACGACTTTGATATCGAGCTCTCCTTGGCCGTATCCAATCGTGGAAACCCCGTCAAGGGGGTGTTCCTATATAGGTTGTCAACCTCGAGGGTGGAGAAATCGGGGGCGGATTCTCTCTGCGGGGTTGTTTGGTCGTGTTGTTTTCGGGCATGGCTGCTAGCCGACTGGGATTTTACCCGGTCGGCTATCTTTACTCTTAGTGTCTAGGCGGCTAGGTCTTCCTGTGATGGTGTGGGATCGTGGTAGTGCTCGTGGTTGCGCATCATGGCGTAGAGGACGTTGAGTCGTCTGCGGGCTAGTGCTACTACTGCGGCGTTATGTCTCTTGCCTTCACGGCGCTTTCGTTCATAGAATTGCCGGGAACGCTCGTGGAATCTGATCGATGCAAAAGATGATTGCCATAGGGCGTTCTTTAATTTTTTATTGCCGGCTCGGTTCAGTGAGTTCGACATGATCGAGGTTCCGGACTGATTCGTTCGGGGCGATAAACCAGCGTAAGAGGCCAGGTGCCCGACTGACGGAAAGTCGGACATATCGCCAGCGGTCATGAGAATTTGTGCTGCCGTCTTTGGTCCGATTCCTGGCATGGATAGCAGGATTTGAGTGTGGGGGATGTCGTTGATGAGCTCGATGACTTCTTGCTCGATTTGCTTGCGGTGCTCGAGCTTTAAGAGTGCGTCCTTCGCTGACATTGCTACGCCCATTTCGGCATAGTGTGCACCAGCAATGGCGACTGTTTGCTCAGAGATGGCAGCGAATATGGCATCAAGGACAGGTTCAGGATTGCGTGCCTTATAGCGTCGAGCAAAGGCAGCTGCTTTGGCTTTTCCGAGGCGCTTTATCTTGGTCGGTTCGCCGTAGCGTGCAAGTAGGTGCAGAACCCACTTGCGGTGGATTATCTGACCGCGAAGGGCTTGTTCGAATTGCGGGTAGCAGCCCACTAGCGCACTTCGAATCTGATTGATGAGCCTGGTGTAGGAGCGCGCTAAGTCTTCGTCGATACCGTTGAGGACCTTCAATTGGAGGAAAGCTTCTTCGACACGGTCGACGCTGCGGAGGGATTCCGGAAGGTTCTTTGCAGCATGGGCGATGATATAGGCATCCCGGATATCAGTTTTGGCATTGCCAGCGTGGATGCGTGAGAGTTGACGCATGGCCAAACCGGGAAGGTAGCGCACGTCGATCCCGAGATCTTGAGCAACCGCGACAGTTAGTCGACCAATGTTATTTGGCTGGTTCACGACGACAAGGACCTTGTGGTCGTGTGCGCTGAACGTTGAAAACAGTGCGCGCAGGGATTTTTCGTTTTGGTTGATGCGCTTAGATAGCACCTGGGTGCCGTCGATATCTAAGACGCAAGCGTGATGAAAGTATTTACCAACGTCCATGCCGATGACATAGTCGTAGGTCATAGCAAACCTCCAAGCGAATTGAATGAGTATGGGACTTATTTCATCGCTGGTGGTCGGACATACTTCACGCTGGCATCCACATTACTTTGAGACCTCGCACATTCTGTGCGGGTCAGGTTCCTATTAGCAGTCTGGAGTATGTCACTGCCTTCGGCGGCATCACCCCCCGGATCATTTTCAGACAGGGACGAAAACAAGCCATACCGAAGCCAGCGACTAGTTCCACTGCAACAAGGCAGAAGGAACGCAGATAAACATAGCCTGCCCCAGCATGGGGCTAGGAGTACGAATCCTGAGTTCCTTCAAGCGGAACTGCCAACAACGTAATGGGGAAGGATGAGTAAAAGTCCAGCAATGAATCGAACTTATGATGAGGAGAGAAATTATCGCGGCGGGTGAGCATGAGAAGTGAGAGGAGGGTTAAGGGTCAAAAAGTGTGTCCGGAATCGCGGATTTTCACGGATTGACCTGTAGGTTTCCGGAAAGTATATGCTCCGGAAGCATATATCTAGCCCCCGACGGGAAATCCTCGGTGTGGCAGCCGTGATGTGCTATGCGCGGCGTGGTGTGGTGTCGCAATGTCGAAGAACCAACCACGCTGCCACTGCGGCGGTGAAATGAAACGCAACGGCACCACCAGCAAAGGCACCACCAGATGGCGCTGCAAACAATGCGGCGCCTCCAGCGTCAAACGTCGAAACGACATCACCAACGCGGCAGTGTTCACCCAGTTCATCGAGCATTGCACCACCGCAATATCACTCGACGACCTAGCCAAACGAAACGGTGTTAGCCGCGCCACCATGAAGCGGCGCTTCAAGTGGTGCTGGCTCGTTGATGTGCCTGACCCCACCGCCGGCCACCACAAGCGGATCTACGACCAGGTATTTCTCGATGGCACCTACACCGCCGGTGGCTGCCTGATCGTCGCGGCGACCATCGACCACGTGATCGCCTGGCACTGGTGCAAACACGAAACCACCCGCGACTACCAACTGCTGCTTGAACGCATCGAAGCCCCACTCATCGCCGTCATCGACGGCGGCCAAGGCGCATACAGCGCAATCAAAAAGTGCTGGCCGACTACGAAAATTCAACGCTGCCTCGTCCACGCCCAACGCGTGGTCCGCCGCTACACCACCACCAACCCACGCACCGATGCCGGGCGCACCATCTACCGACTTGCGCTGAAACTGACCCGGATCACCACACTGGATGAAGCCGCCGCGTGGGGTGTGCAACTGCACGAGTTTTCAACGATCTACCGGGAATGGATGAACGAGAAAACCATGATCAAAGACCCCAAAACAGGTGCATGGACCCGCGTGTGAGCCCACCACAACGTGCGCAAGGCCTACAACAGCCTCAACCATCTTTGGCGGTCCGAGATGCTGTTTGTCTACCTCAACCCGCCAGCAGGAGTCCTTGCGCCCGAGCGGATCAAATCCACCACCAACAGCTTAGAAGGCGGCATCAACGCCCAGCTCAAACTGCTCGCCAGAACCCACCGCGGCAGATCAGGCGAACGACAACGCCGCATGCTGGATTGGTGGCTCTACTTAAAAACGGAACTGCCTGACGATCCAGTACGAATCGCCAGGCAGTCCGACTGGGGCCAGGGCCAACTCGCCAAAGTATCCACCCTGACCCAAACCGAGAACCAAGCCGACCACGAAACAGGACGCCCGGCCCTCTACGACAACGCTATCGACACCGACTACACCCACTCAATCGGCATTCAAAAAGGCCAAATCTAACCCCCGCGACACGCCGAGCCAGACACACATTTTGACCCTTAACCCTGAGAGGATTCCTAGAGAGAAGCAAACTAAAAGTAAAAGCCTGATGGATAACTCCACCAGGCTATTTGCTCCTCCAACTGGGCTCGAACCAGTGACCCTTCGATTAACAGTCGAATGCTCTGCCAACTGAGCTATGGAGGAATATTCGTTGTACGGCGAACTTTGTGTTCTCTGTGCAACGAGAAATAACTATATAGGGTTCCTGCCGTTTCAACAAATTAGCAGTACACAGCGGCAAAATGGCTGAATTTGTTGTTCGTATGTGGCGGGAACGCGGCAGGAAAGGGCCAGGACTCCACACACTGGGGCCCTGTGTAAAAATGGTAGGTAAGAAGACTAGTTCTATGGGAACCAGTAATCTAGGAATAGCGGCTCAGTATGCTGTTGGCGCTAGAGAGCGACGGATTTAGTACTAACGAAAGAGAGAAAATTGCGGATCCTCATCATTTCGCAGTATTGGTCGCCAGAGAGTAACGTGCCGCAGCGTCGCTGGGAATGGATCGCTAGTATTCTAAAATCTCAAGACCACGAGGTCAGGGTTGTTGCTCCTCCGCCGGCATCTGTTCGACGAACCTCTATGAGTCATTGGTGGAGCGCGTCTCTCTTCCATCCTCGAACGGAGGTAGCAAAGAGTAACGCTGTAGATTTAGTCATCCGGAGTGGGTTTATCCCGTGTGGTGGCTCATTGATCCAGCGTGCGATCGGTCAAGCGGGCATCGCTCTGGGGTCTCTCTACGCAGTAATAGTTGAGTTCGGAATTCGGAAATCTTGGAAGCCTGACTTGGTTATAGGTACAGTGCCGGCTTTGCCAACCGCCGTGGTCGCCTTTGCAGCAGCTAAAATCTCAGGGGCGAAATTGGCTATCGACTTAAGGGACGCCTGGCCTGACCTCTTAGCCTATTCAAGTGAGTGGAATAAGGGGGTCAAGAGTGCCTCGCTAAAGCAAAAAATCTTGAGTAGAGGGCCGATTCAGTTCGTTAGTTTTGTGGTTGCTAGGACACTTTATTATGTCTTGGGGAAAGCCCATGGTGTCATTTTCACAGCAGATGATTTGAAGTTAGATTTTCAGAGTCGACCTCAGTTGCGGAAGAACTCAAAACTTTTGAGCAATATGGTCACCATCCGGAATGTTTTTCCCCGAGGGGGATTGGGGCAGAAGAAGGCTCCAGACTCAGGGGAAGGACCTCTAAAGGTGCTATATGCCGGCACTATAGGTCGCGCTCAACGACTTCAAAACGTGATTGATGCAGCGGTGATCGCGGCGGATCGCGGAGTGCCGATTGAGCTAAAGTTCGTGGGCGCAGGAGATGCTCGCATGTCAGTGAAAGACTACGCAAAGCAAAGAAAAGTTCCCGCAGCTTTCATTAAGCGGAAGTCAGCTGACTCCATCTCAGACTATTACGACTGGGCAGATACCGCGCTTGTCCATTTAACTGATTGGAAGCCATTAGAAAGAACTGTTCCCTCTAAACTGTTCGAGCTCATGGAGTATGGGGTGCCAATTACAGGTGTTGTAGCCGGGGAATCAGTCAGGTTGATCGAGTCGTTGGAAGCCGGTTATGCGGTTCCTCCCGAGTCGCCGGAAGCTCTAGCGAACCTATGGTGTGCCTTTGCTCAGGGCGAATTATCTCTCAAGGCGAGCGAAAGAGCTCGACATTGGGTTGAGAACGAACGGAACAACGTTGTGCCCGGCTTGATTGCTAAGTTCTTGAAGCAGATGGAGCCATAAGCATGCCTGCTGGAATTGGTCGCTCGGTCATCAAATTTTGGTCCATCAATGTTGTGGGACTTGTACAGGATCCTGTGCGATTTTCGAGTCAAATGGTTGAATTCGTGCGCTTAAACTCAGAGTCCAAGGTAGCCCGAGCATGTGTGAAGGGGGCGCACTTTGTACTTTCGGCAATGAGGAGCCCTGGGTACGAGACCGCCGAGGCCGGGGAATTGAGTAGGGCGATAAAACAGCTGAAAAAGTGGCGATTCCTTAGGCCATTGACGTTTTCGTTTGAGAGATATCTCCGCGGGAAACTTCTGCAACTCCAGTCAGTTGAATGCTTTGAGGGAGCAGTTGAACGCAGCGGTAGCGCAGCCGCCCCGCGGGTACTGTTTCATTTCACGAATGCATTGCCCTATACCCAATCTGGATACACGCTTCGGTCTAAAGCACTATTCAAGAGTTTAAGGGCAAGGGGAGTAGAAGCGTTTGCTTGTACGCGCTACGGATATCCAGAGAATATCGGTAGATTCCATCATGGTCCATATTTTGTCAACGATGGTCTCGAATATTTCGTGTTGGGCTCCGTATTTGCTCCGTTTTCTATTACTCGCCAGGAGGATCTGGCCGTACGCCAACTGGTAAGACTCGCGAGGGAAAAGCAAGTAAACATACTTCACACCACCACCCCGTACACAAACGCACGCGTGGTGGCTCGCGCAGCCGCTCTACTTGACGTCCCATGGATCTATGAGGTCCGAGGCGAGCCCGAGAGCACGTGGGCTTCGCAGTCACCAGACCCAGAAAAACGCCGCAGCTCGGAGTTTTTTGAATTAGCGCGCCAGGCCGAAACAGCGGCGATGATGGCTGCAAATCAAGTAATAGCGTTAAGTGAGGTGTCGAAAGGGGACCTAACGCGTCGAGGCGTTCCAGAATCGAAAATCAAGGTCGTTCCGAACGCTTTGGAAGCCAATCAGCTTAAAACTCATATTGACAAAGCACGCGCCCGAAAACGATTGGGCCTAGGCGACGAGTTCTTAATCGGTGCAATTACCTCAGTCGTGGATTACGAAGGGCTGGACATTGCTATAACTGCGATGGAGGAGATTTCAGACGCAACTCTCATTATCGTAGGAGATGGAGTGGCTCGACCAGGGCTTGAAGACTTGGTCGATGAGCTTGAATTGAACGATCGGGTTGTCTTCGCTGGTAAGCAGCCGGCCTCTGATATTCACCTTTGGTACGCTGCTTTGGATGTGTTCGTGGTACCGCGGCGAGACGTTGAAGTTTGTAGGAAGGTCACTCCGCTTAAGCCGCTACAGGCTATGGCCTGCGGGGTACCGGTAATCGGAACTGACCTACCAGCGTTAAAGGAAATCACCGGTGGATTAATGGTTGAAGTTGAACCGGATAACCCCTCCGCGCTTGCTAAATCAGTTGATTTAGTCCGGCAGGGGGAACTCAGCGTGAATCCTCGGGAGCTTGAAGAATGGGCCAAGAAGCGATCATGGGAGCGGAATGCGCACATCTTGGAGGGGCTGTACTTAGAGCTACTGAGGGGAAGATGAATGAGTCAAAAACTTTGCGGCCTCAGAATCCAGTAGGATTTTGTGCGGTTTAAACGCCTTCCGCTGCCGCTTGATGATGCGGTCAGCTTCTTCAAGTTTTCCCGTACTAACTCTATTTCCCCAGACACGGTAAGTTGTAGTTACAGTTTCCGCATCTCCGTCAGCAATCATGTCGCCTTCGTGCAGCCATATGGCACGAGTGCAGTGCGTTTGAATTGTCGCGGCACCATGAGATACGAGAAAGACTGTTCCGGATCCAGCGAGAAACTCGTCCATACGATCCTTAGCCTTAGCTTTGAACGTGGAATCTCCGGTGGAAAGGGCTTCGTCAATTAGTAGTAGCTCGCGCCGAACTGCTGTAGAGATCGCAAAAGTCAGGCGAGATTTCATGCCCGACGAATAAGTCTTTAAGGGACGATCGATTGCGGATCGGAGATCCGCCCAATCGATGATCGGATCCACGAGCTTCGAAGATTCCGCTGGGGTTAGCCCCATTGCCAAGAGTCCTAAATTGATATTTTGGCGACCGCTTAAATTTGATTGGAGAGCCGCCCCGACGCCGAGCAAGGTGGGCTGGGAGGAAACAAACACGTCGCCGGAATCGGGCTTTGATGACCCAGCAATCATTCGTAGAAGGGTTGACTTCCCGGAGCCGTTTTTACCCAGGATGCCGATCGATTCTCCAGAATAAGCTACAAAGCTAACGTCTTTTACTGCTTCCACAGTATGCTTCGAAAGTTTTTTGGATAAAACATGCTCAGAACCGGAGCGATTAAGGTAGTAAGACTTCTTGAGATTACGAGCGACAACCGTTGGGTTATTTGACAACTGCGTACCTTTCCTCGGCTTGCCAAAAGTAGAAGTATCCAATAATCAATAGCCCGAATGACCAAGCTGCAATATACAGCCAAGTGCCTAAGGGCGGTACCTCACCGTCCAAAACCAGCTGCCGCACTGCGGTAAGAAACTGGTAAATGGGATTAGCTTGCATGATTGCTTGAATATGGGGATTTTTATCAAATTTGCTCAGATCGAAGAATACACCCGAGATGAAAAAGAGACCTCGATTGATGATTCCCACTACTGACTTTAGATCGGGAATAAATGCTGTAGCTCGTCCCACAATGAACATGCAACCGAGCGAGAAGCAGTGGATTAAGAAATACAAGGGAACCACTAGAATGATGGTCCAAGAAACTCCTTTATCGAGCTGAAAAAGAAGTGCGCCTATTATCGCAACCATGGCGGGGATTGCATGGTCGATCATTTGCTTAATGGTCGTCGAAATGGGGATGGCTGCTGTGGGGAAGTTAAAACTGCTAATCAACCCCTTTGAGCCACGGATGATGGAAGTGCCAGCTGATAAGCCGCCGGTTGCGAACTTGAGGTAAATTACACCGATTGTTAGGAATCCAATGAAATTGTCCATTCCCCTGGAAACGTGAAGAACGTAGCCGAAAATGAAAGCATAAACTGCCACGTCTAGGATCGGTTGAAGGATAAGCCAAGCGCGTCCGAGGAACATATTTCTACCTCGGCTAAGCGATTTACTGCGTGCATAAGCCAAGATGAAATGTCGGCGGTCAAGAAGACGACGAGTATAAGACGCTAGGTTATCTCGGCTCTGTAGGTTATATAACTGGGAATCGTCAACGAGCTCCAAGTTGCGGAAACTAGCGTTTTTAACGCGCTTGGGCTTTTCTTGTTTTGCGTTGGTCCCCTCGGGAGCACTGTCGCTGTCGTTGTTCAATTGTGATTCCACAATTTCTCCACTGTGATGATTGCTCTGTAGTTACGGTCTAAACTGTCACTGAGGATAGTCTAGAATCATCGTATGCAGTTAGGAAACTTTGAGCCGGCATCTTCCAAAGGAGAAGCCACGCCTGTCCGTACCTTTATTTTTGGTGGGTGTGTGAGTCGGGACACTGTTGAGTTCGCTAAGCACACCGACTTCAAAGTGCTCCGCTATGTGGCACGTCAGTCTCTACTTTCCGTGGGCTCAGACGCGAAATCCAATATTCCTGATTTCAAACTGAAAAGCTCTTTCCAGCAGCGCATGTTAGAGAGTGATTTGTCGGGAAACCTCATGCGCGAAATATCGAAGAAAAACGGTATTGATGTTTTTGTCTGGGACTTGGTCGTTGAACGGACCGGGGTTTGGGAGTTTCCAGATGGGAGCATTGCTACCAATAGCGCGGAACTTAGGCGGCTGGAGGGCGTGCCCCAAATCCTGAAAACGGCCAGAAAGATTCCTTTCGGGTTCGCCGAGCACTTCCAGCGTTGGCAGGGGGCTGCAGCTTTATTTACTGAGTTTTTGGATTTTCTTGGTTTGAAGCAAAAATGCCTAGTCTTGGCACCGGAATGGGCCGAGTATCGCTCAGACAATAAGAAGACTGGCCGGATACGTGGTTTATCTGCCTCGCAGTACAATGAGATGTTCCGTAAATATTACGTGGTTCTAGAAAGACTGGGGATTACTGTGTCAAGGATCGACGGCACAGTAGCTGACGAGAACCATAAGTGGGGAAATGCACCATTCCACTTCACTCGTTCGGCGTATGCTTCGATGGAGTACGAGATTAAGAAATCAGTACACCAGACTAGGAATTAGCGGCATAGATATGAAACTAGAAGGTTTGCTGGCTTCCTTGCTGAAGGGAGCTCGTCAAATCCCGCACGGTATTAGAGCGCGAGTATATCGGGGGCGTTCCAGAGTCGAGGCGACTGTGGGTACTCGCTTTCTCGGACCGGATTTGGACGAAAACGCGAAATCCACCCTGCAAAGAGCTTGGCGCGGGTTGTCAGACGCTGCGGTGGGAGAGAATCGGCGAAGGTCTGGCAATAGCGGGGAAGTGCGGGCTTTTTCGCGTGGATACGAGTTCAGCAACCAAGGGTTTCTTCAACCACCGCCTTCACCGCGTTGGAAAGAGCTGGCTCTAGGTGAGGGGCGCCTTCGGGTTGAAGAAAACCTTCCTGTTGCATTGGCCCAGAAACGTGGAGTCTCAGTTGCCGTGCTGGGGGTTGCTATCGACTCGGAAGAAGGAATATCTGATAGTGACCTCATCGCTGACCGTATTGCTGATCTAATATTGTCTGGAAATAGCCTCGATGCGATTGATGAGTACGTCCTGTGGCTAGGGGGCCGGTTCGTCCTTATCGCCGGGCGTGATGACCAGTGGCGTATTCACGTAGATGCAATGGCAAGCAGAAGTTGTTACTGGACCGTCAGAAATAAACAACTTTTCGCTGCATCGCATTCTGCGTTGGTCGCTAGAGAGATAGAAGAATTCTCGAGGAAGCGAGCATATTGGGTTCTTTCAAATCCTGACTATGTGAGTGCTGCGGGAAAATGGTTGCCAGGCCGCATTACGCCGCATGATTGCACCGACCTAGTAAGTGCTAATTGTGTGCTGTCTTTTGACGGAGAAAGGGCCCTGCACTCCCGCATTTTCCCATTGGAAAAGCACCGAGTATCAGCAGAATATTCGCCAAAAGAGGTCGCTCGCATTCTGATTGGTGAGCTTAGGGTGCAGACTTCGGCGTGGCTCAATTCCTCTGATAAAACCTATCTCGCTTTGACCTCAGGCCAAGATTCTTTGGTAGTTCTGTTGTCATGCATTGATCTTTTCCAAAAACACTTCACGAAAGCTATGACCTACATTTTCGCGGAGAGAAAGGATCCTTTAGGGATCAATGATCTCCAAGGAGCCAATTTCCTAGCTTTGCTGTCTGGTCTGCAACACAAGGTAGTGAAAGTGGAACCGTTCATTTTTGAGGGAAAGTTTGCTTCCGCGTACAAACGATCGTTTCCTACTTGGGCTCGTTTTCCGGCTTTAGCCAAAACTATGTGGCAGAACTTCCCCAAAGAATCCGTAGTCCTTTTTGGGATCGGTGGTGAAATCGGCACAGTCTTTTATAGAGATAGGACTGAAAGTCCAGTTAACGGCGAAATTCTAGCCGAAAAGTTTACGACGAGTAAATTTTCCTCCAATTCTCGCCTTGTCGCAGAGATGGAGGAGTACATAGCTTATACGCAGCTAGATTCAGTCTCCCCGTCGCTAGCAAGCTTCTATGACCTCTATTATTGGGAAAATCGAATGACCAGTTGGGCTGCTGCGGGATACTCCGAATATGAGTTAGGGCCCTCAATAGGTCTTCCGTTCAATACTAGGAGAATAATCTGGCCAATGCTCAATTTGTCGTACGAGAATCGGTTAAACAAAGCAGTGTACAAAACAATAATTCGTTGGAGTGGGTGGCCTCTGTGACTCAAAATGGAAGAATAAACAAGATGGTGAATAAAACTGAATACTATTTTAAACGGGCGCGTCAGGTGGCCCGAGATGAAGGCCCTTCTGAATTAATACGCCAGACTAAAAGGCGATTTAACGTAGGAACGGTAAGCAAAAGGACCGCTACGTTTGACCCACTGGCAGTAACCGCCCAAGGGAAAACTAACAGGACAAGCCCATTCAAGGACCTACGCGTTGGCGTAATCATGGATGAATTTTCTCTCCTGGCATGGGGAGAGGAATTTACAATCGTGCCAATCTTGCCTGGGGAAGAATCGAAACTTCAATCCCTTGAGCTTGATTTATTCTTGGTCGAGAGTGCTTGGGACGGAAATGGAGGAGCCTGGAAATACCAATTGACTGGCGGTGCCGCTCCCAGCACCGCGCTTTCCGTGATCGTCGAGCAATGTAAGCAACTTGGGATTCCTACGGCCTTCTGGAATAAAGAGGATCCTCCCCATTTTGAGGACTTCTTGGATACTGCACGATTGTTCGATTTCGTGTTTACGAGTGATGTCAATTTGGTAGGTGCCTATAAGCAGGCTTTGGGGCATGACCGAGTGTGGCCTTTGAGCTTTGCTGCTCAGCCTGCGATTCATAACCCTATCCGGACTGATATGCCTAACTATCAGAAAGGAGACGTGGCTTTTGCAGGCATGTATTTTGCTCACAAATATCCAGAACGCCGTGAGCAAATGGAGATGCTGCTGGGCGGAGCTATGGACGCATCAGGGCATCTTGAAGACGGTCTCCGTATCTTCTCTAGATTCGAGGGAAAAGACGAGCGTTATCTTTTCCCGCAGCCGTTTTCCCAAAGAGTTGTGGGGTCTCTGCCGTACGAAAAAATGATTGCGGCTTACAAGAATTTCAAAGTCTTCCTAAATGTGAACTCTGTAGTCGACAGTCCCAGTATGTGCTCCCGTAGAGTGTTTGAACTTCTTGCTTCTGGCACGCCTGTAGTCTCTACATGGAGCAAGGCACTTGAGGAGACTTTTCCTTCTACTGAATTAGTGCTTGTAGATAGTAGGGAAGAAGCCACGTTGTCTATTCGTGCCTTGGTTAATTCTCCTGAGTTGAGAGACAGGCTGGTACATCGGGCGCAAAGAAGGATCTGGGAGAGCCATACCTATACAACTCGGGCAATGGAGATTTTGGAACGAGTTAGTCCCTCTGAATTTGAAGGTCTGAAGACTAAACCAAAAGTTAGTGTTATTTGCTCTACGGTGCGGGAAGGGCAATTGAAGCATGTATTTGAGCAGGTAGGTCGGCAATCCGGAGTGGATGTCGAGCTGATTTTGGTTCTGCACGGGATTCAAGTTGGTGACAAGGAGATTGCAAACTTCGCTGAGGAGGCGAAAGTTCATCAATACCGTGTACTTAGGGAGGAGCGAAGTTCCTCGCTAGGAGAGTGCTTAAATGCAGGTATCGCTGCTTCGTCAGGCGATTTCATCGCCAAGTTTGATGATGATGATTTTTACTTTGCTTCATATCTTTTGGATATGTATAACTCGTGGTCCTTTTCTGGTGCTGACCTGGTAGGCAAACAGGCAAACTATGCGTTTTTGGGCAATGAAGAATTGCTGATAGTTAGGCGGCCGGAGAGGGAACATCGCTGGACGAACTTCGTAGCTGGCCCTACTTTCTTCGGCCCCCGCAATACGTTTGCGGAAAATAAATTTGAGGCGCGTTCCCGAGGGGAAGACACTGCGTTTATTCGTTCTCTTTTGAGGAAAGGGGGGAAAATATATTCCACAGACCGCTTCAACTTTGTTCAGATGAGAAATGCTGGACAACATACTTGGGAAGTCTCAAATGCATCGTTTCTGGCTAACGGGCAGGTCGTGGGGATTGGTCGGAATTTCGAGGCTGTTGAATGCTAGATGGACCGCGTGCTCCCCAAGGGTTTTCGATGTAGGAGCGTCCCCTTTGTGGAATAATATACTGCGGTTCTAGAACGTCGAATTAAAATTTGAAAATACTTTTTCTCCCGAGGAGGGGTTTTAGTGAGCATTGAAGAGAAACAATTGGGACCCATAAACAAGGTTTGTGTTGTTGGGCTGGGATACATTGGTCTCCCGACTGCAGCTTTTATCGCTGATTCTGGTATCTCCGTAGTGGGGGTGGATATCAATGAGCGCCATGTGGAGAAGATCAACAATGGTGAAATGCCCTTTTTTGAACCTGGCTTCGAAGCTTTATTAAAAAGCGTAGTCGCCGATGGACATCTCAAGGCTGATACAGAAGTAGCGGAAGCAGACGCGTTCATTGTGGCTGTCCCGACGCCGTTCAATGATGACTATTCAGTCAATATGTCCTACATCGAAGCGGCAGCGAAGAATATTGCTCCTGTGCTTCGACCGGGGGCGCTCGTGGTCCTAGAATCAACCTCCCCTCCAGGGACCACTGAAAAGATGGCTGAAATTCTTTTAGCCGAAAGGCCGGAACTATCGACGGATCCTGAAAGTGCTAACCGTCTCTTAGTCGCACACTGTCCTGAGCGGGTATTACCGGGCAAGATTATGGAGGAGATGGCCGCTAATGACCGAGTTATCGGAGGCCTTAATCCCCTGTCGACGGATAGGGCGAAACAGCTATACTCCTCTTTCTGCAATGGCGAGATGCTATTGACGAATGCAACAACCGCTGAGATGGCAAAGCTGACCGAGAACTCGTTCAGGGACGTGAATATTGCCTTTGCAAACGAGCTGTCAATCATCTCAGACAAGCTTGGAATTGATGTTTGGGAATTGATTGAACTCGCCAACCATCACCCACGAGTCAATATTCTGAATCCGGGCCCTGGTGTGGGTGGCCACTGCATTGCAGTTGATCCTTGGTTCATTGTTTCTTCGGCTCAGGAGGAAGCCAAGCTGATCCGTACGGCGAGGGAGGTTAATGACGGCAAGCCTGCCTACGTTATTGCCAAAATTACTGAAGCAGTCGAGGCCGAAGGCGCAGATTCAATCGCCGCACTGGGAATAGCATTTAAGCCGGATATCGATGATTTGAGAGAATCCCCTGCTCTGTCTATCGTGCAACAAATGGCCGAGAAGTGGCCAGAGAAAAACATCCTAGTAGCTGAGCCTAATGTGAATGAGCTGCCCGAGAGTCTAACCGCATATCAAAACGTGCAGCTAGTTGACGCTTCTCACGCGATATCTTCAAGCCCCGTGGTTGCTGTCTTAGTGGACCATACACCTTTCAAGAGCCTCGAAAAGAGCGTCTTGGAAGGAAAGAATGTCGTTGACACACGTGGCATGTGGAGCTGATCCTAGGGATGAAGAGGTTGGAATCCGGCAAGTCGCTTGCAAGTCTTGCCGTGTTAGCCGCTGTGTTGTTAATAGCCGCGGTGCTGTCGAGCAATATGGTTCGCGCGGGGCTGCTGATCTTGGCGGTGTTAATAGCAGCTCTGATTTTGGTCTTGAGCGTTTCTTGGGCACGACGAGTGGAGGCACAACGCCGTCAGGATTACCGCAATGTAATGTCCGTTGCAAAGGAGTTGTCGCTGCTCCGAAACATGTCGGGGAGTATAGCTAAATCGAGAGAAAGTCAACGCTTTCAAGAAGAGCAACTCACTCAAATCAATTCCGCAGTCGAGGAATGGCGGGACGGGGAGACAGGCTCAGGGGGCAGAAGCTCAGAACCTCTATCCTATTTCTCGCCTAGGCGTATCTCTGCATCGAAGCCTGTCGAAAAGCCCAACTCCCATGTGGCTGGGCGACAGGCGGCGCTGCAAGACACTGGGGAGGGTTCCAAGGAAAAACTACGGGAACTGCTCTATCCTGCCAGCGAAGTGAGTCGAGTAGTGGCCGTTTTAGGCTCTTCCGAACTACGTGAAATTCTTTCAGACTTTTGCTCCGTCCGGAAAATAGATTCTGCCGTTGACCTGGCGAAGGCAGGGAACGACATTTCCTACCTCGTTATCGAAGAAGCATCTTTAACCTCTGGTCGCTGGTTCGGGAGTCTTTCAGCTCAGGGAACGCATCTTTTCCAGGAGCTCCATAGCCAGATTATGAAAGCGCAACGAAACGGTAATGTCGTTACGGCGGTAGTGGCTAATGCACCAGCTTCACACATGACGAGCGTTTTGCGTGACGCCGCTGATGTTGTGCTTTCTAAGAAGTCAAGGAAAGATTCTCGGAGCGCCGAAATGGCGAACCCAGTGATAAAGGCCATCGACGCATACGCGTGTAAGTGAGGTTAAGAAGTGAGCATAGCTGTAGTTTATGGGGACATCAGCCCGAATGTTGTCGATGGTTCGTCCATTTGGCTCATGTCAATAACCGAAACGCTCTCAAAAACATGCGACGAGGTTCATCTCCAGCTCAAAATGAAGCCGGATAACTATCGTCTAATACAGTCCGTAGACAAGATTGAAAACGTCGTCCTACATCTCCCTCCGGACACCAGTTCTCCACTCAACGAGGAAGCTGCGGTTCCTGTTCTTGAATCGTTGGTCAGCGAAGTCGGTGCTGACATCCTCGTCTCTCGAGGATTGAATTTGGCACATACATTAAGTAGATCCTCGATCTTGTCACCGATACTCTGGGCTTATATAACAGATCTTCCTTTCCCGATCACCAAACTTTCTAAGACCAATATCGGCCGTTTGCAAAGAATCTCGGCGAATGCTCGGAGAGTATTTGTACAAACTGAAGCGGCGCGGAGTTATCTAGAATCGATCGCACCATTCGCAGCAGGGAAGACCTGCTTGATGCTCCCGATGGTACCGAGTGAGGCGTTTTCCAAGGAGAAACTCGGCAGCAGTTACGAGCAGTCGGACAAGCTCCGCATTGTCTATGCGGGAAAGATGGCCAAGGACTGGAAGACACTCGAAATGCTGGAGATTCCCAAGCATCTCAGAAAGTTGGGAGTTGAGTCAGAGCTATTAGTTGTCGGAGACAAGATAAATAGGGATAAAAGAGATCCTTCTTGGCACATTCAGATGAAAGATGCGCTAGAGAAGGCAGCAGCCGATGCTGATAGCGGAGTTGAATGGTTAGGTGGTGTGTCTCGGGATGAATCTATGGCAGCCATTTCCTCCGCCCATATTGGATTAGGCTGGCGGACAGCGGTACTAGATTCAAGCCTTGAGGTTTCCACAAAGGCGCTAGAATATTCTGCCCTTGGAACTCCTGCCTTAGTTAACTTTAACGAAGACTCCCGTGCTCTCTTCGGTAGCGATTATCCATTCTTTATCGATGCGCAAGCTACCGCAGTGGATGCCGCAAAGGTCATTGCGAAAACCGCAAACTCTATTGACCTAATGAGCCCAAAGGTTAGGGGCAAGGTAGCAAACTTTTCAATGGATTCAGCGGTAGATCGTCTAACTGGCTACTTCGAAGCGGCCGGCATAGTCCGTTCTAGTAAGCGTGCGGTGCCTATGGATGCGATTAAGGTCGTAATCGCATCCCACGATTTCAAGTTCATGGGCGAATTAGTGGATGCGCTTGAGAAGGATCCACGGTTCATACTCGAGAAGGACGTTTGGTCGTCCCTGCATCAGCATGACGAAGAACGCAGCCGAAACCTGGTCAATTGGGCGGACGTTGTATTTTGCGAATGGTGTGGTCCGTCAGTTCGGTGGTATGCAGAGCATAAGCGACCAGGGCAGAGGCTAATTAGTCGTCTACATGGATTCGAACTTCGTGGTCCCGGCCCATGGATGAAGGAAATCGACTGGCAAGGCGTGGACGAATTGATTTTCGTTTCGCAGCATTACGAGGAAATGGCGCTGGAACGACTTCCGCTGCAATCCACGGCTACTCGGGTAATTCCAAATGCAATTGATTTAGTGGACTTTGACCGGGAAAAGCTTTTTGGTGCTCAGTTCCATATTGGTCTGGTCGGCTACGTTCCCTTCCTAAAGCGACCAGATAGAGCTGTTTCTTTCTTTGAAGAGCTATTGGAACAAGACGACCGGTACATCCTTCATATAAGAGGCAGGGCTCCTTGGGAATACCCTCACGAATGGAGTAAGCCTCTGCAGAAGCAGTTGTATCTAGATTTCTTCTCATCTATTGCCTCGAACGAGCGACTACGGGATCACGTAGTGTTTGAAGATTTTGGGCCAGATATGGCGTCTTGGTTTAGGAAGATCGGCATCGTGTTGTCGCCAAGTGATGTGGAAAGTTTCCATCTTGCGCCTGCAGAAGGAATGGCCTCGCGTGCAGTCCCCATCGTGTGGGAGAGAGACGGGGCGAAGAACATTTTTGGTCCGTATGTAGATGGAGGTAGTGACCTCGCAATTGATCGCGTACTCGCCCTACGTGAACCGGAGACATTTGCAGAAGAGGGCCAAAAGGCACGTGAATACGCCTCCCGTTGGGGAGTTAAGAAAATTATTTCCGAATGGATCGAAGCCTTGACCGGGCAAAATATTGCCGTCAAGGAGTCTGAGCGTACGGAAACTATCTAGGAGCTAGGATGTCCATTTACCTTTTGGCGGTGCCTAAGAAGAAGCTTCGCTCTACCGTTTCTGACGACCTTGCAGAGCATAATTCCGAACTGCTACGGCGGTGCTTCCAGAAATACCGCAGTTTGGTCAGTGATCACTATCGCAGTGAAATAAAAGTTTCCACACCGGGACAGCATGGGACTGCCTCTATAGGCGTGTGGAAAAGGAAGAACGAGTCGAACCGCGTCGTCGCAAAGAAAGACTGGTGGGCGCATTCGAGCGGCCAGGATGTTTCCGAGCTCCTGTTAGAGAAGGTGTCCAGGCGTGGCGGCGAGGTTGTTTACACCGATCCTGTTTGGGGCAGCTATACGGCGATCTGGGGTGAGCGCTATCGCGATCGCGTCATACTATGGAACACAATTCCGGCTCTAGAAGCGGTACATTATGCGGAGACGGAAGATTATGTTTTCGCCAGCAACCGGCCGCTTCTTGCTGCAGTAGCAAGAGCAGAGGGCGAATCTTCTCCAGTGGCATTGGAAACTGACTTTTTAGATCAGTATTTGATGTTTGGGTTTAACCTCGATGCTGTTTCTCCGTTTGAAGGGGTATCTACAATTGCAGTGGACGAGGCACTAGCGATTGAGGCCGGAGAAGTAAAGATTATTCCTCGTCCAGCAGGTCTAATCGCGAACCTCCCAAACCTTCACTCTGAAGAGGAAGCAGCTGAAGCACTTGCCGACGCGCTAAAGGCCTCTACTCAGAGAGCATTAGCGAATTTTTCGGGCAAGAACGTTCAACTACGAATGAGTGGCGGTAAAGACAGCCGGCTATTGCTCGGATTAGTTAAGGACTCGGAGCAATCTGTCTATGGGGTAACCTTTGGCAAGCCGAATGATGAAGAAGTCCGAGTGGCGCATAATTTGTGCCGAGCAGCTGAAAAGAACTTGGAAGTAACTGCACCAGCCCCAGTTGATCGGTCAAGCTTGGCGGAAAAGGTTGATCGAACAATTCTCATGTCTGATGGCATCCCGGCTTCTGAACCGCATACTTCTATTTATTATGGCTCCTCGCCGCGCGTTGCCGGTGACGCAATCATGCTGGGGCAGTGGCCACTAATGAAGGGCGGTCAGGCAAAGAAGCTGCACTATTCTGGGTCGGGCTTGCAAAACGCTTTGCGACGACAAGCCGGGTGGTTCGTAAACGAGAGAATCCGAGCGCAGTACGCTTATTTCCTTGAACAATGGCAGCGTGAAGTAGAGACGTCTATCGACCTCGAGTACTTGTATCTCTTTGCCCGAAACTTTAGGTCGGGACGTTGGTTGCATGCACACATTAACCTTTACGAGCGTGATGCAGTCATTGCTTATCCAATTGCTGATGAAGAGGTCGCTGCGATTTCTGACGCTATGACGATGTCAGAGAAGGTTTCACAGCGTGTTCTCTTTAGGGCCTTAGAAATGATTTGGCCCGAAGCGAACCGAATTCCTTTGTCCAACGGCAATAAATGGCGGTTTGAGAGTGCTGGTCCGGTGGAGAATCTTGGAGAAGATTCCTTTGCCGAGCGATATGCTGAAGTTCCTGCTCATGAGAGCGATGAATTCCTACAGGTGGATCCTCGGCTTAAAGATTCAAAAGCGATAGAGTACACCAAGGCTGTGGCCGTTCAGATGGCCAAAGAGCTGGTGGAATCTGCTAACTGGGATCTGCTCATTTCAAAGGTCACTCCCGAATTTGGGAATATCCTGGAAGCGGCCGCGAACGGAGAACTTATCGTTCCCGAAAAGTCGTCTCAAAGAGAGATCGTGAAATTCATTTGGCGTTTGTACGTGGCTGATCGTTGGCTGCGGAAGGAATGGCTAGCGGCGAAAGATGATTAGCCCAAGGCTGTAGGTCGGTGAACATGATGTGCTCATGCTCACCGGCCTTACTTTTAGTCTTCGGTGGGAAATAGCTGCAGCTTTAGTTTGCAGAAGTCATGGCGAGAAGAAAGCATCTGCTTTTCTTTCAATGAGAAGGTCTCTTCTGTGCCTTTTGCAAACTTGTGCTGGGCGTAGTACGAGTCCAGATAGTGCGCGATGGGGTTTATAGATTCCCCGTAAGTGGGGTAGATAAAGGATGTCGCGTGAGGGAAAGAGTTGACTTCCAAAACTCGTGGCATGTCGTCTTTCAAACTACGCACCATGATATCGACGCCGCCAGTGTATAGACCCGGAATCGCGGCAACTGCTCGAACAGCGGTGTCCCTAATTTCCTCCGAAATGATATCGGTGATGTTTGCAGTTTCAGCACCGAAAGAAATATTAGAGATTGCGCTGAGGAGAACGCGTTCTCCTGCTTCGGGAACATCGGAGAAAGACATTGAATTGGATCGCATGAACGCTTCCATGTTCGCGTTTCGGCGAAGAAGCCGCTTGCTTCGTGCGCGGTCCTTCTGACGCTCTTCATTCTTAAGCGCCATCAGTTCTTCGATATTGTGGGTTCCGTCGCCGGTAACGTAGGCAGGGATTCGGATGATTGAACCGAAAAACTCTCCCTCCACAACGGTGACGCGCAATTCAAAGCCGTCAACCATTTCTTGGACAATTACCGAGGGCTCTCGCTTTCGTTCCTTTTGCATCTCCACGCATTCGTGGAAGCGCTCTTTGAAGTCCTGTTCAGTAACGTTGAGAAAAACTCCGAGACCTTGGGAGAAGCTTGGTGCTTTGACCACAACTTCCCTCCGGCCTTGAGCAAAAGCGGTGTCGAAGGCTTTGTCAGCCTCGTCCGGTCCAAAAACCTGGTACCAGGGAACATTAATGCCAGCAGTGTGCAGGATTTTTTGTGTTTTTACTTTGTTCTGGCAGATTCGCCCAGCTGTCTTAGTGCAGGTAGGTACGTTCCAAGGAGTAACTACTCCGATGGGATCATCTGCAGAATCCTTTAGAGTGATATACGGACGGTTCTTTTTCGAGCGGTCAATATGGAAGTTGCGCCCCGAGCGGCGGACAGTCCGAATCCACGCGTTGTGTATGCCCGTGGTGTAACCATCTTGCCAATAATTTTGTTCAAGGCTGGGCAGAGAATCCAGAATATGGTTTAGGTGCTCGGTACGCATGTAGTTCCAATCATCTGAGCTAGGAGTGGGTTGCTTATCGCACAGATTCTAGCAACGAGGGCAGGCTGACAAGTTAGTTCGCCTTGGTTTTCACTATTAAGCCCGAGGCAGTGCAGAGGTTCAGCGGTGTTACGCCGACCCAGCAAAGCCTAGAGTCTTAACTAGTGCCTAAGAGTAGAGCAGCTGTGTTCGCTCGATCTGGTCGACAATATAGCTAGCCGCATTAACAGGCTCTCCGTAACTTACATAGTGGTGAATGTCGAAGAAAGGCTGCGTATTGATTTCTAGAACTGTGATGTCGGCGTCAGGCTGTAGGGAAGAGGTGAAAATGTCTACTCCCACTGTTCCCGTTCCTGGGAAAGCCCGAGCAGCGCGCTCCGCAACCGCGATGTGTTGACGAGAAACTTTATCGATGACATTAAGCGTGAAGCCGCCTCCACCTACGGAGGATATTGGATTTAGAACGACTACTTCGCCGTGCTCGGGCACTTGCTCGAGTGTCCAAGGGCTTTCGGCTAGCCAATCTTCATCTATGTTGATCTCCGTAGATTTTAGGTAAGCATCGGCCTGTCGGCGTCGGAGCTCGAGATCCACCAGTTCTTGAACCATATGCTTCCCGTCACCTACTACAAATGCGTTTAGCCTAGAGCAAGCAACGCGTACACGGCCACCGATGACTAAGACGCGAATGTCGAAACCAGCGAAGTATTCTTCGATTACAATTTCATCGCCGTAGCCGCTGTCAGCTGCTTTAGTCCAAGCTTTTTCAAACGACTCGGTATCTTTGATATTGAGAGACACGCCTCGCCCTCGGGTACCGCCATTCGGTTTAACCACGACAGGGCGATCTTGCGCCTTAAAATATTCGAGGGCCTCAGCCTTAGTGGCTGAATTGAACTTCTGGCCGTTAGGCGTCGGCACGTTATTGGCTTGAAGGGTCAATTTTGTGGCCTGTTTGTCGTTGGAAACTCTTCTAGCGAACATGCTCTGGGTAGAAGGGCCGTGGTAAACGGTTCCTCCCACCGTTTTACCGTTATTCAAAAACATCCATGTGCCGTCTTTAACTTTTTGGGTCTCCCAGCCGCGGGACCTCGCTTCGCCCAGCATAAGTTTTGTGCGGGACTTAATCCGGTCATAAGTATTGATTGGCAGCTTTGGTTTCAAAATTTCGTCATTTACCAAAGCAATTAGGTTTCTAGGATTGTAGCTCACGTAGTCATAGTACATTTAAGGTTCTCGCTTTTGCACCGACTAACTCACTAAGACCTACTCACTAATTCGCCCCATCGATGAGCCTGCAAAATCTCCGCAACACGTGCGGCGTGAGTGGAGGCAGTTCCTTGAGCTTTCATAAGATGCTGTCTCTGATGTGGCGGGGCTTCTATGCTTGGTCGGTAGAGTCCTGAGAGCATTTGGCTTATAGCATGTGGTCCTTCACGCTTATGGCAGACGAGGATGGGTGAAGGAAAAGGGGAAGTAATCCCTGCTCTCTTTGTGGTCACAGTTAATTGTCAGGGAATTTTGAAGCGGTGCTATTGTTAAGGGCATGCGCGCTCTAGTTACCGGAGGAGCCGGGTTTATCGGTTCTCACTTGGTGGATTTACTTGTTTCTGAGGGACACTCTGTGTCTGTGTTGGACAATTTTTCATCGGGTCGGAAAGTCAATCTAGAATCCGCCATGAAATCCGGAACAGTTGAAATCATTGAAGGCGATATAAAGAATTTTGATTTCGGTGCCTTCTTCCAAGAGCATCCCACTGATGTTGTGTTCCACCTGGCTGCCCAGATTGATGTGCGGCATTCGGTGGCAGACCCAGTTGAAGACGCTGAGTTAAACATTATTGCAACGATCAAACTGGCAGACGCCGCCCGCCGCAGTGGTGTACAGAAAATCGTTCACACTAGCTCCGGAGGATCGATTTATGGCAGTCCCGCAAGTTTTCCTGTAAACGAGGATAATCCGCTCGCTCCCGAGTCCCCCTACGCTGCCAGCAAAGCTGCCGGCGAACTATATCTGGAGATGTTCCACCGGCTGTACGGTATCAGCGTAAGTTTCGTAGCGCCGGCTAACGTTTATGGCTCACGCCAGAACCCCCATGGTGAAGCCGGGGTCGTTGCGATTTTCAGCCAGCGGCTTCTGAGCGGTAAACCCACCAAGGTATTTGGTTCGGGCTCCAATACTCGTGACTACGTGTACGTCAAAGATGTTGCTCGAGCTTTCTATTTGGCGGCTACCACACCCGGTGACTTCGGGCGTTTCAATATCGGTACGGGAGTGGAGACTAGCGATAGGGAACTACACACAGCAGTAGCGAAGGCGGCGGGTGTGGCCGATGACCCGGAGTTTGCCCCGGCTCGATTGGGTGATGTTCCTCGTTCTTCGTTAGATTCTTCAAAAGCAAAAAGGTATTTAAACTGGCAACCGGAGTATGACCTTGGGCGGGGAATCGAGGAAACCCTTGATTATTTCCGTGGCCTCGGCGCTAAATAGAGTTAAGGGCTCTCGCTAGAACTTGCGAGAGCCCTTATTTCTGTGCGGTTAGCCCTGTGTAGCCTTAAAACCCAAGCGGACGCTTGAAAGAAGCTCGGCTATTCGGTTCTCTTCACTTTCGGCAAGATTAGCTCGGACACACACAGAATCAGCGTTCAGATCCTCAGCGAAAAGAACGGCGATTCCTACTAGCGGGGCTACGTCTTCGGGGGTTTCCTGAAACACAAAGGCGTTAGAAGAAACCATGAGCGAATCGAAACCTCTCACTGCGCCGGACCGAAGAGTGAGCGGGAAGGACTGAAACCGTACTTTGCTCGTTGCCAACCTCGACTGAGTCGGTGCATAAGAGGTCTCGGTTGCCTATAGGAAGGCCCTTTGGGTAGTACTCAAAAGGCGTTGGGTTAACAGTGATAGGAGATGCTGCCCGCGCAATGGTTTCACCGGTATGAGGGGACATCCACTGCGGGACTGCGAAATCAGAACCTACCCACTTTCCAAAGATGAGATATAGCGCAATGGCCTCGCGGTTCGGGTCAATCTTTTCCGGCAATTCATCAATGATGACTTTGTTGCTCGGGGGAATAGAGTCGTATTCCGAGAGAACGGCTTCGTAGCCAGTTCGGTTTCCTGGTTCCTGAATTCGTTTAAACTTCATTATCTGCCTCGAAGTGCTTCGGTCCTACTACAAACGCGTTGGCTTTGTTCTCTAGAGTGTTGAACTTGTCGGCGATCAAGCCATGGTCGCCTACGAACACGTCGAACTTGTCTTCCGGTGCGAGCCGGACGAATAGTGCAAATACTGCATCGGGCTTGCTGGTATTCAGGGAAGGAATGATTCCGTTTGCTAGTACATTTAACGGATCACTAGGTGCATCTCCGTCCGCCAGAGCAACACTGAATTCGGCCCCACTTTGGCGCAGCTTAACCATATCTTCGTAGCTAGCGGTGAGAATGATCGAAACGTCGGTGATGACTTCCTCGGCTTCGTCTTCCCCGTGCTCTAGTAGATGGACCTTCGTGGCAGTTACTTGGCCGGTCCATTCCGCTTGGGGGAGGGGCGAGGTGACGATTAAATTCTTGGTGCTGAGGTGATCGGGGAGGTAGCGGCGTGCTTCCTCCAGCATCTCCTTCTTGTCACCAGTCTTTGGCCACTGTGGTGTGGCATTGGCCCGTTCTTCAGCGATTTTGCGCTGTGCTTCGTCATATCGCCAGCGCAGGAAGTTGAGAGTTTCTGCGGCTGCACGCGTTTGATTGCCTACGTCGGTATTAGTTACCTGGCTTGAATGCATACGGCGAAGCGTGAGGGGCTTGCCTGTGTGGGTTACTTTGTAGCCCGAGCGGAGCAAGCGAAGGAAGAAATTGTTGTCTACGCCGCTAGAAAGAGAGGTGTCATATTTTAGCTTTCGAATGACGTCTGTTTGCAGCATCCAAGTACCATGACCCGGTGCGGAACCGGTAGGAATGGAACGCTCCGCGGTAGGATTCTTACCCACGAAGAGCTGCATTGTTCCGTCGTCGTGCTCAAAGTTGATGAAGCAGCCAACGTTGCCAACGGCGCCGGCCTCGATTCCCTCGAGCTGCCATTGGAGTCGGTTAGGGTGCATGAGATCATCATCATCGATGACGGCAGTGTAGAAGCCAGTGCTTTTCTCGGCTGCAAGGTTTCGTGCAGCCGAAATGCCTTGATTCTCTTGCCAATAGTACTTAATTCGGGAGTCGTTAATTTCGTCTACGACCTGCTTCGTGTGGTCAGAGCCGCCATCGTCGACGATTACGATTTCGAAATCCTGCATCGTTTGGTTAAGCACCGAGAGAATCGTTTCTCTAAGGAAATCTGCGCGGTTATATGTGGAAATGGCCACCGATACCGCCGGGTTCTCGTCGCCGCGACGATGCTTCCACTGATTGATATTTCGTACGAACGACTTATCGTGGTGGACGACGGACCTGTTGAAGCGTACGGCTTCTCTTCCTTCGTCGGTTTGGTTAACGGTGTTGATCGTCTTGGGGTGCCACATGTGGTACATGCGCACCTCGGGGTCATCTATCCAGACCGTCCTGTATCCAGCTCGGCGGGCGCGTTGCGCGAAATCGAGATCCTCACCGCCGTAGGTGTGAAGGCGTTCATCGAACCCACGAATGAGGTCGAAGCCTTCTCGCGGAATGGCCATCATTCCGCCCATTCCCCAGCGTGGACGTAGCCGAGAAGCTCGTTCCATCTCCTTCCAGCTATTGGGGTGCTCAGCTACCCAAGAATCGTCCATTCCCTCGGGAAGATCTCGGCACTGCAAGAAGTAAGCAGATTGCCCATCCTGTTTAGCTACGGCGGCAATGCGCTCAAACGCCTTAGGCGTGAAAACCATGTCTGCATCGGTAGATACCAGGATTTCGCCGTCCGCGTGTACGAATCCTGCATTAAGAGCTTCAGAACGAGACCAGTAACCTTGGTCCGGTGTAAATACGTATTTCACGCCCAGTCTCTGTGCGAGCCTGCGGTTTGCTTCATGGTCAGTAGAGCCAAAGTCAGAAAGAATTACCTCACCATCGAACTGGCCAAAAGATTGACGGATAGACTCCAGTGCTAGCTCAAGCCGGAGTGCGCCCCAATCGCGGAATCCAATTACTACAGAAATGTCAGTCATTAAGCGGCTCTCCAAAAATAGTAACTACATTTGCCCCAGGCCAATTGGCCGTGACAACTAGCTCGAAAGGTGGGATGGGAATTGGGTTAGCCCGATCCTTCCATTGGACGGGCTCGATGATTACTTCGTCACAGCCTTGGGGCAGTTTGAAGGGGGAGTTGTACGTGGTTTCGCCTCCCTGAGAGCTACTGGAATATCGGTAGAGGGAGTTGAGGCCGGGGCTCCATTTGAGTCCAGTCGACTCTGCCAAAGATTCAGGGTTTTCAATCTTTGGGAAATCGATTTTGAAGGCATAAAAAGCCCAGCGTAAGTCCTTTTCGGGCCGAAGAGCTATGGAACAACTAGTGGCGTCGAAAGGAATGGAAAATCTTTTCTTCATAGAGAGAGTCCTTTACTGGTCTAGACCAAGATCTTTAATGATACTGGGCATAGGTGCGACAGGCGAGACAAGGTCGAGACCTGAGATAGGTTTTAGTAAGAACTTGGTCAATCAACGTCCCATAAACAAAGACTTAAGCAAATATGCACTGACTAGGAATTCGAACCTCTTTTGTTCAGCGTTCTAACTAATGCGTGGTCACAGCGCATCTAGCGCACGGGGCAAAGTACCGGCAGGAGTCTCATTGAGTATGGGCGAAGGTGGCCTGAATGTCGGCGAGAGTTGGATTTTATTGGCTAGAGATCTAGAGGGTGTAACCATGGTCAGAGCGCTCAATGTAATACGATTGTTTTATGGCTAACTCTCTGTCTGTCCGCACCGTCGTAGTCCCCGCTGCTGGCATGGGCACTCGTTTCCTGCCCGCTACCAAGACTGTCCCCAAGGAATTGCTCCCGGTTGTGGACACCCCAGGCATTGAAATGATCGCGGAGGAAGCTGCGGCGGCAGGGGCATCGCGGATGGCCATTGTGACGTCGCCAAGCAAAGACGAAGTCATGCGCCACTTTGATAGGTTCCCGGATCTTGTGGAAATCCTCCGCGCCCGCGGCAAGGATGAGCAAGCAGCAAAGGTTGAGCGTGCGGCGGAGATAATTCACCCGGTTGCCGTAACCCAGGACAAACCCTTGGGGTTGGGCCATGCAGTGGGGTTGGCTGAGCCTGTTTTGGATGATGATGAAGACTACTTTGCTGTCATGCTTCCGGATGACGTCATTGAGCCTACCGCGGCGATGAGCGAGATGATCCGGGTACGCCAGGAGCAGGGTGGCTCTGTGTTGTTGGCGGTGGAAGTCGACCCCGCCCATGTCTCCAGCTATGGCGTTTTTGATATCGAAGCCACTGGCGACGCCCGCGTGAAGAAGGTCGTGGGCATGGTGGAAAAGCCTGCGGTCGAGGACGCACCGTCGAACCTAGTGGCTACGGGCCGCTACCTGTTAGATCGCGCGATTTTCGACGCGCTCCGTCGCATCAAACCAGGCAAGGGCGGAGAGCTGCAGCTTACCGACGCCATCGATCTACTCATTTCCGAGGGCCACCCCGTCCACGTCGTGGTCCACGACGGAATCCGCCACGACCTTGGCAACCCAGCTGGCTTCATCCCCGCCAGCGTGGAATTCGGATTGCGTCATCCGAAGTACGGCCCGGCGCTGTTCCGTGATCTGGAAAGAATCATGGATAGGTACCGCTCCGGGCTGGGGCCTAAGGCCTAGCGTATCGATCCTGCGAAAACAGTGAATAGAACTATCCAAACTGGAAGGACGTACGGAACACCGGTAGTTCTTGATTGATCAGACTGTTTTCCGGCGAATAGAATTTGTTCTTCGTGTAAAGGTACCACCGCGGTGTGGTAGGCGGTTACAGCGATCTTGAAACTTGTCCTCGGTTAAGAGGAATTGAGCCCTACCGAATGTGACCAAGAGTTTTACTTTCCAAAAAGGTCGTTTAGAAACTCTCGTGTAGCTTTTGCGTTTTCCCAGTCAAACTCAGTATAAGGTGAGAAGCCGTAACGCTCGAGATTCGCTAGGAGCTTTCCGGCGACCGAATTCGGTAAAAACTGGTAATGGTCCGTGTTGGCTTTAAGCATAAAGCTCATATCAGTCTTCGAAGCGAATGAAGCCAAAGAATCTGGGATTTCTTTAAAGAGTGGAGAAATAAGTTCCTCCTGTCCCTGGGAAATGAAGTACAGGAGACTCATCGTGGTGGTGTATGAGTCAGTAACAGTAATTGGTTTTGACCAGGTCTCTGGCAGTTCTGGGAGAGTAAGTTTTTCGGAAAATTGCGGCGCTAACAACCTGGTGATGGCTGTCTTTAAGAACTTCTTTCTGTCTGTGTTACCAGCAAGTGATTGGATTGAACCGGCTATATGCTCGGGATCACTTTGTAGCAGCAGTTTAGCGGTACCCAGCTCGGTAATTCCATTAGTGATGGGTGTCTCTTGAAGCCCGACGATCTCTAGTGGGTCGACTTTTTTGGGCCTTTTAACCGGCCTCGAGAAAGTCTCACCAAGAATGGAGCCAAAAGAATGTTGTGTGGCACCGAAATACTCTGCTGTAAGAATCGCACCGGTAGCCATGAAGGTCCAATGATTCCTCGCCAATGAATCTGTTTGAGTCGGGGTTCGACGGATGTTTGTTTTTATGACTAGGGGATCAAAGTCGGTAAAGAAGCGAGCTTCTCGTTCAAACCAGCCACCGAAGTCGAGCGATACAAGATTGGTTTCGGGGCCAAGCAATCGCAGGGCTGCGTAAGAGTCGAAACCACCGGAAAAACTTAAAATATGGCCCCCGCCACGGGGCGCAATTGGGATGCATGAATCTGTAGCTTCGACAGTACTTTTCGTAAACCTTTCGATTCCCTGTCTGGTTTGTTCTGACACCGGGAAATCATATTGGATTGATTCGAATTTGGTGCCACTGAGTGTACTTAGAGCCACAGCAATGGCGTTTGTGCTGGGGCGTATATCACGATCGAATTCATACCACAGTGTATGTGCCTGATCGTGGAATTCGGCTTGAAGCTCAATACGGCGGTTGGAAACTTCGAGATCTCTGAATTTAATGGTGTTTGGCAAAACTGCTCCTTTTCTTTCGCCCTCGATTTTAACGCCTCTAGATCTGGTAAAAGCTCGTAACCTGAAAGGTGAGGGAGATGCCCTTGTATCGAGCGTCTAAGTTCCCCATAAAACTATGGTTAAAAGGCTGAGCATGTGAAATCCTTTACCTACCAAAGAATTAAGTGTTTTCTCGTTGCACGATCAGTGAAGTACCCCGGGTTTTGTTCCTAGGCATTTGCCTGGATTTCTATTCGTGGTGTCAAGGGGGGTGAAGTGACCTGACTCTTGTTTGGTAGACAGCGCTGCTTCCTGCCGTGACGGGGCGGGGAGAGGTAGTTTACCTCCATGCCTAGGGAGGCTTATTCGGATCAGGTCAAGCGCGACGCGGTCGCGATGTACGAGGACCATTCACATGTTTCGCTCAAGGCCGCAGTCAAGGAGTTGGGGACCGACCTCGGTAGCCGAGGGGTTGGTTGGGAGGGCGTCGGCAAGCAAGGTGGCAGAAGACTCGATAGTGAGCAGGGCGAAAGCGGGTGCGTCCGCGTGGCGCGAACGCTGTGGAAGTTAGGCACGCTAAAGGAAAGGACACAAAAGGCCACAAGACTACAAGCATCATAAAAGCCGGATCTCTTATACATTGTCCTTGACTCGGGTGCTCGTGCGCATCCAGATTTCGCTTTCGTCTCAGTCCTCTCCCCAGTGAACGCTGGTAGCGTTTAAATTACATACCGCAGCCGGCAGCCACGGGAGGCCTATTCTATGGACGCGGATACTGGTGAACTGCTCTTTTATGCTGGGTCAGTGCTAGTTATGGTGCTCTTCTGGACCTACTACCTTTTGGATGTGCGCAGGGATCCCAGATCGGAAGAGTGGTATGACGAACCCGCCTGGGAAGGCATGGAGAGGGATGGCGTCCTCTTCTTCTATCCTTACGGCTCGCTATTTTTCGGCGTTGGCGGTATCGCAGGGTTGGTCGAAAGTGTAAACCCTCCTGAGTTTGTAACAGCGGTGCTGAAGTATGCGTGTATGGCAGCTCTCGGCATCGGGTTCATTGGATGCACGGGTGCGTTCGGGATTCCGCTTCCGTGGCCGTTTGTTCCGAAGTGGGTCGTCGACATCCGCAAAGCAAAGCGTGCTCGGAGGCGTGAGCGTAGAGAAGCTAGGAGGAGGGAAGGGGAAGAGTAGGCCTGGCGGTTTTCTAGGGGCTGAAGTCCGTTAAAAATTTCCACAATCAAGCTGTGGTTCCTTCAGCTCCTTAGCAAAGCAACTGAAGATGGTTTGAGACGTTTGGGGTCAAACTCTGCTTTGGTGATGTACATCAGCACGGAGATGGACCCGTAGATTAGGGCCGCTAGAGCAATAGTCGTGGTAGACAACGGGTTTGAGTATTCAGATGTTGGGGAGCCCAATTCTCCTTTGGATGGGACTTTAATGGCGCACCGTGATGTAAAACAAGGCCTTGCGTGACATGGGCACGGGGCTAAGGAATAGAAGGGGATGCGGACGAAGTCTTATATGCCGATGGGCACTATTTCACGGTCATGTTTCCCGGTTTGGTCAATGGGCCCACCGCCGCCATGGGTGAGATGATTCGGGTGCGCTAAGAGCATGGTGGTTCGGTGTTGTTGGCGGTAGAGGTGGAGCCGTCGCAGGAGTCGAATTATGGCGTCTTTGATGTTGAGGCTACCGACGATGATCGGGTGAAGAAGGTTGTGGACATGGTGGAAAAGGCTGCGGTTGAGGATGTGCCGTTGAATTTGGTGGTTACGGGGCGCTACCTTTTGGACCGCGCGATTTTTGGCGCTCTCCGCCGTATCACTCCCGGCCAGGGCGGGGAGCTGTAGCTTACCGACGCCATCGCTCTCCTCATCTCCGAGGGTCACCCCGTCCACGTTGTGGTCCATGATGGCATTCGCCATGATCTCGGCAATCCCGCCGGCTTTATTCCCGCCAGCGTAGAGTTCGGCCTCCGCCACCCGAAGTAGGGTCCGGCTCTGTTCGCTGACCTGGAGGCCCTGCTGGAGAAGTATCGGGGTGAGTTGGAGTAAGGGCTCTTTTGGGAAAGCCCCGACAACGAGGTGAAAAGCTATTCAGGCAGAAACTCATCAGAGTGGGAAAATGTATAGGGTAGCGAAAAAATGAGCTCTAAATCACGTGCATGTAAATAGGTGGGAGAGCCACTCGAGGCTATAGTTGAAGTGTCAATTAAATACACTCTCATTTCTTGGGGAAAATTATGGCCTCCGGTAAGAAAATCGTAGGCGGCATCGCTGCTCTTGTTGTCGTCTCTTCTCTTCTCAGTCAATGCTCCGACGCCGATGAAACGAAGAGCACTGAAACTACTACAGTGCGAGAAACTGCAACGGTAACCACTACCGCTTCTGAAACTGTACAAAGCTCGACGTTAAATCAAGCACCGGAATCTACTGCGCCAGTTGAGTTTGAGGAGCCAACGCTAGATCCGCAAGTAAGTCCTGCCGAAGCGGCAGAAGAAGTAGTAGACGCGGACGTGGATGCCGATACGGATGCTGATGGTGGTGTGCACGGATTCGTTGCTCCTGCGCCCGTGATTCAACAGCAGTCAATCAATAATAGTGGTGGCGAATCGGCTGGTGGTGATGGTGGAGCAGCCAGCTATTACCCTAATTGTGCAGCCGCTCGCGCTGCAGGTGTGGCGCCGTTGTACGCTGGCCAACCAGGATATAGCTCGAATTTGGATCGAGATAGCGACGGCGTCGCCTGTGAATAGAGAAACCTAAAGTTGAGAGGATGCTCCCTGTACAGGAGCATCCTTTTAGGACTGGATTGACGCGAACCAAGACGAGCCAAACATGCCAAGGTCTTATATGGAAAATAGGTTTTCGTCCCGAACTTTTTCTAAGTCGTTCGCTATTTCTTTTGGTAGGGGTTAGGGGGAATTCGACCACTTCAACTACAAAGTGTTCGATGCGCCAGTAGAGAGTGAAGATCAATGCAACTGGGAATGAGAAGGCGGCCGTCGCCCATACCGTTAACAAGATTCCTTGCTCTCCTAGGTTCCTTACGACAGAAGGGGCTCTCGATGTTGAATTTGAGCCGAAGATTCGTGGTGCATAGGAATTGAAAATTTCCCGTTTAGCTGATGACCCGTCTGCGGCTTAGCTGCAAGCTGCGGGTGGAATCCTGCATTCTCTTGGTCTGCTTCTGAATTCTGGTATTCGCTACCCGCTTACGCCATCAATTCTTGCAAGGTCGGCTTTGGAGAACTCAGCATTGGTGATGTATTTGAATGAGGACGCAGATCCATGGATCAGGACTGTACGTGCAATTAATGTTGTTGTTAACGGCTACGAAAACTCGGGTGGGAGGAATAATGAGTCACCCTACAGTGAAGCGACAGCAGATCACATAAAGATGAAGCAGGCATTCGCTTCTCAGGGGTATGGGAAATCGCAGAAACTCTTGAACTACACAGATTTGGTAGCGGAATATTTCGACGGCTTTCAGGGCGGAGAAATGTACAGCCGGTTCAATCGGTCCGTGCATCATAATGTGGTGAGACAAATTGAGCTCGCATTAGCTCAAGACAGAGATGGGCGTCAGAATGCAGTTGAAACCTTTGAAATTGCTATTCGGGCTGCAATTGCGGTCGGTGCAGCGGCATTTAGCCTTCAAGAGTTTAGACATTGCAGCGGTATCGATGTCGACCCGATCCATGCCTTAAGAGATGTCATTGAGGACTGGACCTCTTATCTCGACCACCTGGGCAAACAGGGATTTGTTGCCTAGCTCCGTCAGCTCGCATGTAACTCGTCATGATGCTCCTATAGAGCTGCTATTGACTCTAAAGGGGGTGGTAGGGCATAATCTTTAGCAGGAGCAGCCCTACATCATGTACAGCTGCTCGACCCTCACCGAGGCTACTGGCAGGTGAGGGTCATTTTATTGTGAATTCCAGTTCGGCTTCGGGAATGCTTGCTTCGGAGTTACCTTTAGAATTTCGCAATGCTCTTCCAAGTATTTCTGGTATAGAAATGTGCTTTGCCCTCCGTGGGTAAAAGTGCGCCTGTATGTAAAAGCGACGAGGTCCGGTATCCAAAGGCAAGTTTCATCGGCAGGGCTAACCCATGCCAAACTGATTCCAGAGTGCAGTGACTTTTTCTTGCGCATGCGCTTGAGGGTATTTCTGTCTTTATCGTTATCTGACTGAGAGTGGCGTGCTTCGAAAATTATGCCTTTCAGAGAAGGCTCATTCTTGGTGAGTGCAGTAATGAGCAGTTCAAGGCAATCTTGACGAGCATGCTCAATATCCTGATTTCGTTGCAGTGGTCGAAGGCAGGCTATATATTGCAAATGGTTGCGTCCCCTAACGTGGTGTATCTGTAGCCCGCGGTAAGTCTTGTGCCGGTGTGCATGAAGGCGACCACCGCGGGTACCTTTCGAATCAACTCTTACCTATCCTCGAAAGGAAGTAACCCGCGATGGCCACTGACCCTCATCATATCGATCCGACCGCGTATCTCGAAGAGCTACTGACTCAAGCGTCCCCAGATTTGATGCGCCAAATGCTCACTGACTTCATCAACCAGATTCTTTCCGCCCAAGCAGACACCGTCTGCGGGGCTGATTACGCCACCGTGTCAGCCGAGCGCACCAACACACGTAATGGCTACCGTCATCGCCAACTTGATACCCGAGTCGGCAGCATTGATGTGGCAATCCCGAAGCTACGCACCGGCGCATTTTTCCCTGACTGGCTGCTAGAGCGCCGCAGCCGCACCGAGCGTGCCCTGACCACAGTCATCGCCACCTGTTACCTGAAAGGAGTCTCCACTCGCAGGATGAACGACCTGGTGGCCACCCTTGGGATCAACAACTTGTCGAAGTCTCAGGTCAGCCAGATGGCCAAAGAACTCGATGACATGGTCGATGACTTCCGCACCCGCCGGCTTGACCAAGGCCCCTACCACTTTGTCTCCTGCGACGCGCTGACAATGAAGGTGCGGGAAGGCGGACGTGTCGTAAAGACCAGCGTGTTGCTGGCCACAGGTGTCAACGCTGACGGCTACCGAGAGCTTTTGGGCATGCAGGTTGCCACCGCGGAATCTACCGCGTCGTGGACCGGGTTCTTTCGGGACCTCATCGCCCGTGGCCTGACCGGGGTATTCCTCGTTACTAGTGATGCCCATCTTGGTATTCAAGCAGCCGTGGGTGACTGCCTGCCGCAGGCTAGTTGGCAGCGGTGTCGAACGCACTTCGCGAAGAACCTCTCGGCCCAGGTTCCCAAAACCCAATGGCCGACTCTGTCAGCGATGTTTCACACAATCTTTCAGCAACCCGATGCCGCTAGTGTGTGGGCCCAAGCTCGTGAGGTTATTGAATTCTGCCAGCAGAAATTCCCTCGCGTTGCCACCTACCTCGAGGAGTGTCTCGACGAGCTGTTGGCGTTTACCGCTGCGCCGAGAGCGGTGTGGACCAAAATCTGGTCGAATAACCCCACTGAACGGCTCAATAGGGAGATCCGCCGGCGTACCGATGTCGTAGGAATCTTCCCAAACCGAGACGCTGTTGTGCGCCTTGTTGGGGCGGTTTTGGCCGAACAGCACGATGACTGGATCCAACAGAAGCGTTATATGTCACTGACCAGCCTGGCACAGACCAAAGAGATCATCGCCGCTGGGGTCATCGACGAGGACCGCGACAACAACCAGGAGATCGCCGCGTGAATACCCTCACCCCTTATCCCCGAGATGGCCCCTAAACCACCGCCATGAAACTAACCCCAGATTCGAAAACAGATACACCACTACCCAGGACTTGACCTGGCCGTGCTCGGGTACCGCGGGGGAAGTACTCTGCGATCAGCGCCAAAATTACCGGCGCGTTATCAGCCGCAAGCAGTCGTACCGCCGCAGAATTGTGCATTAACCGTCGCAGTGAGAGGGCCCTAGCTTCAACAGACATGACTCGATTTTGACAGCTGTGGCGGACATGTGCAGTGGTGTCTGGTTCATTTATTCGATTTTTGGGTTTTCGAGTAGGGGTGTAAAGAGGATCCGTGCGCGACATGTGGCAGAATTCGCCGTGCCGGTGACAGGTCATTTAGCCCGTCCGAACCGTCGACGATGTGGACAACTCCAATGAAGTACCGGGAATTGGTTTTTCACCGACGCCAAAGACGGAGCAGAGTCAGGGTATTGCGTGATGTAGGATTCGCCTGATTTTCGTTTGTAAAAGATGATGAAACCAGTCATACTTCCGCTTTCTCAAAGTGCGGATTAATTTATCTAAGCAAGCCCAATGATTTTGAGTTTCCCGCAGATAGTGTCGGCTGTATTCAAGACTCCGTTATTTCAAGGTTGGCAGTAAATTGTGAAAAGAAACCCCTCACCACAGCAATGCTGTAGCGAGGGGCTAGAGGCTAGACGCCAGGATTAGTCCTGTGCAACACCAACGTTGACCTCGATGTTGCCGCGGGTGGCTTTGGAGTAAGGGCACATCTGGTGGGCGGCGTCGGCAAGCTCTTGTGCCTTGTCGTCCCCAATGCTTGGATTGGTGACCTCGAGATTGACGCAGAGGTAGAAGCCCTCACTGCAGCTGCTTACGTCCTTTGGTTGGTCATAGTGAAATCTGGATCGGAATTCTTGACTATTACGCGCTCGCCTCGGTCTGCTCCGATGGAGAGTGTTTTGGCGGGAGCACTGCGGGTTCGTTGCCTAACAGGGGCGAAGGCCGCGCTTGGCGATGTCCCCGCCTCAATCGTCTCCTGTGCCGGAGCCACCGTTATGGCTGCCCTCGATACGGCCTGTCCCTCCATGGACTCGTTGAAGGAAAAGCGGGTCCTAGTCGTGGGCTTAGGCATGCTCGGTCTCCTTGCAGTGGAGGCCGCTTTGCGCGCGGGCGCTGCCGTCACCGCGACGGATCCCAACTCTCATCGGCGCAGGTACGCTGCTCAGCTGGGTGCCTGCATCTCCGGTTTTAGTGACTTCGATCCCGCTTTAGATATTGTTGAGAACTTCGACGTCGCGCTGGAATTCTCCAGCTCGCCCAAGGTGTTATCACCTGTTTGAAGCCTCTCGACATTAATGGCGTGGCCGTACTCGCCGGTTCCGTTGCGGACAGCCCTGCTATCGACTTGGACCCCGAATGGATTGTCCGCGGCTGGCGCACTGTTACCGGCGTGCATAACTACGAGCCGCATCACCTTGAGCAGGCCGTCGACTTACTTGCCGGCTCCCGCATTGACTGGCAATCTGTCACCGATGGCCCTATCACCCTCTCCCAAGTTCCCGAGGCATTTCACCGTTCGGCAGGGGAGGGGATGCGGAGGGTGGTTGACCTTAGCGAGTCATAAATCGCAGGAGAGCAGCGCCTTAGCTTTGTAGGCAACGTATTTCTTCCGCGACGCTAGCTCCGCCGATTTCGTCCACTGTGCTTGGGAATCCGCCGCGAAGCGCGGCGTGGCACTCGCCCTCTATGCCACCTGAACCTGAATAGCCACGTTTCTCGCTGGGGAGAGTACTAGGAAGAATTAGCGGGGCTAAGATATGGACAGAGAAACCCTATTTATTAAAAATCGACGATTTTATAAAATAGCCATCCACTCTGGGGATCTTATTGCTAAAAACCCGCGTTTTTATCAATAAGGATCCGCAGCGGTGACTACAGGAGTGGAATGCACAGCAGCGCGAAGGGGCACGGCGTGTTGGGCACCAGGTGTTAAGGATTAGATGTACTACGACTGCTAGGTTGGCCCCTTTCTCATTATCAGCATTGAGAACTCGACAAGAAGGGCAGTATCTCTCACTACGAGTGTTGCTATTCAATGTCTAGAAACTCACGGGCTTCTTCCGTGAGTGCAAAAGAGAGCGGCTTGTGTGACCGCTCTTCCAAGAGCCCTTCCTTAACTAGACGTTTCGTATCGGCACGGACGGTTTGCTTACTTTTATCCAAGTAGGTCGCTAGAGTGTCGAGATCGAGTCCTAAGAGAGGGCCAAAAAGCGCGGCTTGTCCCATTATGAAGAGGATATTAAGTCGGCGATCCTCTTTGGAAGTTCCAGGCCCATTTCGCAGTTCTTGAATTCGGCCTTCGAGTTTCTCGAGGGCGAACTTTTTTCGCTCAAGTGAGTTTAATAGAGATTCTTGCGCCGAGCTCAACATCTCTAGGAGCGCAATGACAAAAAACGTTGCCTCGCCACGATTGAGAGGCTCTTCGGTGACCGTGAAGGACTTGTAGTATTTTTGCCGGTCTTTCGAGAGCTCTCGAGAAAGAGACATCGCGGTGGGTACAGAAAGTATTTCTCGCAGCTTCAAGCCCATGAGAAACCGGCCGAGACGGCCATTGCCATCATAAAATGGATGCGTGTGCTCGAACATAAAATGCCCTGCTAGGGCATTAATGAGGCCGTTTGAAGTAGACGCTTGACACGCCAGGAACTGTTGGAGCCTGGTTCGAATATCTTGCTCGTTGTGAGCCTCGGACGTGAATTGGGTGCTGCCGCCAAAGATGTGGACAACGCCATTTCGAAACAGCTCACCGTCGATACCATTCTCAGCATCGATTTCTCCTTTGAGGAGAGAATCGTAGAGCGCGCGAATATCTTCAAGCTGAGTGGGAAAGCTGACCTCACTTCCATCGAGTCCGGTAAGCGAAGAATATAGCGCTGACATTTCCTCGAAGCGCTTGGTGGAAGTAGAATCCGCCTTGGATAAAGCTTCCGCGATTTCTTTCTTTGTGGAATGAACGCCTTCAATCTCGTTCGAAGATTGAATTTCTTCAATCAAGAGTTGAAAAATGTAGTGGCGCGTCGCAGCTTTAGGTAACAGGGACCATAACCGGGAAATAATAACTTCTCGGCGCCAGACCTGTTCACACAAGGAGTGGAGCCGAGTGGTAACAACAACAAAGAGGTCTTTTCCGCGCACCTGATAGTCCCAACGGATTGTACTCGGACTCTGCAGCCTAAGAGCGTGAGCCTCGTCGACGGAGGATTGTCCGTGTGAAGACTGATGGAAAATAGACTTTAAAGAGTGATAAGAGTGTGCCATCGAGGTTCTTTCTATTTGTTAAAAACGCGCCTTTTTATAATTTAGCTCCACCCTACGGCGGGCTTATTGATGAAACGGCACGTTTTTATCAATAAAGTTCTGGACTGGCCGCCGCGCCGAGCCATCTTCCAGAGCAGAATACCAATCTGAGAGGTCGCGTAAGGCATAAAAAGACCCACGCGGCGCTGAAAGTAGCGCGGCGTGGGCTGGGGGAGAGGACTAGGAATTAGTCCTGTGCAACACCAACGTTGACTTCGATGTTGCCGCGGGTGGCTTTGGAGTAAGGGCACATCTGGTGGGCGGCGTCGGCAAGCTCTTGTGCCTTGTCGTCCTCAACGCCTGGGATGGTGACCTCGAGGTCTACGCCGAGGTAGAAGCCCTCGTCGTTCTTGCCCAGGGAAACGCGGGCACCGACGGTGGAGTTCTCCACGTCAACGCCCTTGTCCTTGGCCACTGCCTTCAGCGCGGAGTGGTAGCAAGCGGCGTAACCGGCAGCGAAGAGCTGCTCCGGGTTAGCGCCCTCACCGCTGCCGCCCATCTCCTTCGGGGCGGTCATGGTGAAATCCAGATCGGAATCCTTGACTACAGAGCGGCCGTTGCGGCCCGCGCCGGTGGAGAGTGCTTCGGTGGTGTAAACGGCGTCCATGATGACTCCTTTTCTATTGGGTCTTTGTACGTCCGCCGATTGTACGCAAGAACGCTAGTCTTCGACGACGCTGACGGTGACCTCGATATTGCCGCGGGTGGCGTTGGAGTAGGGGCAGACTTGGTGGGCGGCGTCGGCAAGCTGCTGCGCAGTGGCGCGGTCCTGGGCGGGGATGGATACCTCCAGCTCTACTGCGAGCTGGAAGCCTTGGCCCTGCTTATCGATGCCCACTCGTGCCCCCACGGCCGAGTCTCCCAGCTCGACCTTCTGGCTGCGCGCCACGGCCTGCAGTGCGGAGTGGAAGCAGGCGGCGTAGCCGGCGGCAAAGAGCTGCTCTGGGTTAGCACCCTCGCCGCTGCCGCCCATCTCCTTGGGGATGGCCAGGGCAAAGTCCAGGTCCGAGCCCTTGATGGCGGCGTGGCCGTTGCGGCCTGCTCCGGTGGCGAGGGCCTCGGCGGTGTACATGGCGTCCATGATTGCTCCTTTCAGTGGGTGCTCGAAACGGTTTTGATTGTACACAATTAAATCGGATGCAATGTTTTGCTGACGTCTATACTTTTTGCCATGAATGACGCGCCCACTGATCGCCTCGTCCTGGATAGTCAGCTGTGCTTTGCGCTCTACCGCGCCAATAGGGCAGTGGTGCGCTCCTACCGCCCGCTTTTGGAGGGACCTTGGCCTGACCTATCCGCAATACCTGGTCATGCTGGTGCTGTGGGAGGCAGATGAGGCGGTGCCGCTGAAATTCATCGATTCCCGCCTGGGCCTGGATAGTGGCACGCTCACGCCGCTGCTCAAGCGCTTGGAAAAGCAGGGCTATGTGGAGCGTTGGCGCGACCCGGACGATGAACGGCGCACCCTCGCTGCCCTGACTGCCGACGGCGCCTCCCTCCGCACCCGTGCCGAATGCATCCCCGAAGCCATGGCCAAGGCCTATAAGGAGGTAGGCCTCGACCTTGCCGAGTTCAAAGAATCGCTGGACATCCTAGCCGGAGTGCCTGTGGACGTGGAGCTGCCGTGGCCTTCTGAGGATGACTTTGTGGGTTAAAGTGTGGCCTTCATATAGCAGATGAGGACGGCTATACTGGCTTAAGAATTTTGGCTCTTTACACGTAAAAATTGTTTCACACTATGAGAGGAGGGGTCATGGCTACAGCAATAGACGTCGCGCAGGTTATCTACAACAAACTGGGGTGGGTCGATGCGTGGAAGCTGGAGAAGCTTGCGTATTACTGCCAAGCATGGAGCTTGGGCTGGTACGGGCGACCTCTTGTCTCGAATGAATTTCAGGCGTGGAAGGACGGTCCGGTTGAACCCGACCTCTATCGCGAGAATAAATATCAACGCTCCGAGAAAACCTCCACGGTGTTACCGGGAGCTGATGTAGAGGCTATAGGGGAGGAAGCCGAAAAGATCATCGATGCCGTGATTGCCTTTTATGGTGATAAGACATCCAACGAACTGATTGAACTTACGCACTCGGAACGTCCATGGATTGTCGCTCGTGGTCAGATGGGCCCCGAGGCGAATGCTAACGAGCCGATTTCGCAGCTGGAAATGAAAAAATACTATGCCTTGCAGGAAGCACGTGGAGCTGAGGGGCCGACGCGGCCTATGCTTTCGGTGCAGCATCTTTCCGGCAGTGACCTGCAGCAGCGCTTGCAAGCTTCAGTAGAACGCTGGAAGGGCGCTCTTGAGATTCTTGCAACCCGATGAATGAGTACTGCCTTCCGGTGGAAGACGTGATTCGACTGAACCGTCAACTCATTGGTCGCGATAGCAACCTCCTCGATCGCTCGAAACTTGAGTCAGCGTTGGCCACCCCTTTACAAACCTTCGGCGGAGAGTACTTGCACCCATCTGCACTGGATAGGGCTGCAGCGTTGTTGCACTATCTGGCAAAAGCGCATGCATTCGTTGACGGCAATAAGCGAATCGCCTGGGTATGTGCCTCCACCTACTTAGAAATCGAAGGCTTTGGGCTGGGGCCAATCCCCGATGAAGAAATTGTGGAGCTCGTTGAAACCGTGGCCGCTGCGCGCGATAAGAAGGAAGGCTTCATTGCAGAATGGTTTGCTGAACGGTTGATCTAGTTCGGTCTGGTTAGTTTCTTGGCTAGCGGTTAGTTCGTGGTGGCCACGCGCTTGGTCCACACGCTCCTATCCGCGGTTTCAAACGAGGCACTCACCGTTCTATCGCCGGGCTTTTCGCAGGTGAGCACACGCTGGTCGCTGCCCATGCGGCAATCCAGGTTATAGGACTGCTTGGTCACCGGGCTGCTGGCGGTGATATCTGCGTGGTATACCGCCGTCACCGTGGGATCTTTCGAACGCATGGTGTAGCTAGCCTGCATCGCGGCGTCGAAGACCGCGGCGGCGAATTCGCAGGAGGTCAGATCGCCGGCGTCGATGGAATCGCCCGACGAGGATGTGCCGCAGTAGCCGCCAATCTGGCCCGCGTTGATGTTGTGGTTGCCGCCGGCCGGCGGTGCGGGCTGCTCCGGTTCGGCCTCTTTGGTGACCGTCTCGGTGCGGCGTTGCTTCGTGTTCTTGTCCGGGCCGGATTCTTCTTCGGCTTCGCCCGTGGCGGAGTTATTGTCCTGTGCGGTGGAGAAGGCCGGCTCATTTGCCGGCGCGGAGTTGTTATCGGAATCGGAGCCGGAGCCGCAGGCGCTCACGGTGAGGCCAGCGGCGAGAAGGATGGACGCTAAGGGGAATAAGGAAGGGCGCTGCATAGGGGATACTGTAGCGCCCTTTGGGGTGTGGCGCGGGGCTAGTGGTCTACGCGGGTGGGTGGAACCGGCGCGCCCTCAGGTGGTAGCACCTTGGGATACTTCTTGGCGGTGCCGGAAGAAGTGGCAGCCGCGGTTGCGCCCTCGGTGGTACCGGCGGTGCTAGTAGGGGAAGGACGGTGCGGGGAGGGGTCCCAGTGGGCGTCGACAAGCGTGCGCTGGCATACCCAGCCCAAGGCCAAGATGGCCAGCGCGATAAGGGCAATGAAGAAAAGCCCCAGAGCGCCATCGGCGTGGATGAACCAACCCAGCAGCAGGCCGAGCCAGCCAAAGTCAGCATCGCCGAAAGTGGTATTCGCGGAGCCGAAGGAGCCCAGCACACTGAGGAGGAACGCTGGCAGGAAGGTAATAATGAGGCCATTAACAAAGGCGCCAAGTGCCGCGCCGCGGCGACCACCGGTGGCATTGCCGTAAACGCCAGCCGCGCCGCCGGTAAAGAAGTGCGGCACGAGGCCCGGCAGAATCAGGGCAACGCCAAAGGCTGGGTTGAGCCAGGTGGAAAGCACGGCAAGGCCCACTAGGCCGCCCACGAAGGAAGAAATGAAGCCGATGAGGACTGCGTTCTGGGCATAGGGGAAGACGATGGGCGCATCCAGTGCGGGAATCGCGCCAGGCACGACCTTGGCCGCGATGCCCTGGAACGCGGGCACGAGCTCACCCAAAATGGTGCGCACGCCAAAGAGGATAACGGCCACAGCCACGCCGAACTGGAGGCCTTGGGTGACGGACTGCATCAAGAAATTGCCCACATTGGTGGCGCCATCAGGGAAGGCGGTAAAAGCTTCCTCAGAACCGGCGCGGGCAATGAATAGCACGGCGAGCACCACGTACATCAACGCCATGGAGAGCGCGGTTGCCACCATAGAATCGCGCAAAAAGCGCAGGCCTTCTGGCAGCTTCAGGTCTTCAGTGGAGGGCGACATCTTCTTTCCCTTGCCGCCCACCAGCTTGCCGACGCCGCCCGCAGCCAAGTACCCCACAGTGCCGAAATGCCCGATGGCAACGGAGTCATCGCCGGTAATGCGGCGGGTAAATGGGTGCGCGATAGCCGGGAGCGAGACCATGAGGATGCCGAGCAGGGCCGCGCCAAAGGCGATGACGACCCAGGACGAGTACCCGGCAGGCGCGAGCACCATGGTGAGAAGCGTGGCCATGAAAAGGACGTGGTGGCCGGTGAGGAACACGTAGCTCATGGGCGTGAAGCGGGCGAGGAGCAGGGAGACCACAAAGCCGAGGATCATAATCCAGGCGACCTGGCTGCCGAACTGATCTTGGGCAATGCCGACGATGGCCTCATTCGTTGGGACCACGCCTTGCGCGCCGGTAGCGCCCGTAATCATGGCGCCGAGCGGCTCCAGCGAATCGGTGACGAGACCGGCGCCGGCACCAATGAGCAAGAAGCCAAGCGTGGCCTTGATGGCGCCGCCAATGGTTTTGCCGGTGCCGCGTCCCATCGCGGCTAAGCCGACCGCGGTGATGATACCGATGAGGAATGCCGGGACGGAGAGAATCTCATTGACGAGGAAGTTTGCTATAGCAAGAAGAAAATCCATGAGGATGCTCCTTAGATGTCATAGAGCTCGCGCAGAGCCCCATCGATTTCAGACATAGAGGTGAAGTCTTGGATGACGTAGACGGGAACGCCGACATCGCCAAGCGTTGCCGCAATTTCGCCGGAGGTGAGCAGAAAATCCGCCTCGCTTGCACGGCCCTTTGCAGAGATGGTGTCCGTGGCTTCTACGTTCAGGTATGGCCCCCAGCCCCATTCATCGAGGACCTGCTCGAGCGTGTTCTTAAGGAATAGCGAGGTTCCCAGGCCGTTGCCGCACACCGTGAGGATCTTTCCCTTGGATGCGACAGAATCTGCGGCCGTGTGCTGTGTTTCCTGGGGCGCGGGCGCTGTTTGCGGCCTGGCCTCCGGCTGCTTTTTGTTTTGCGTGTGTGCAGTAAGAACCGCACGGAGCTCCTCTTCAGAGTCCACGCGATTGAGCTCATCACGCTTGGTAGCAAGCAACTTTGCTAGCTGCTTCATCGCCTGCAGATGCTCGGAGTCATTGCGCGCTGCGAAAGCTACGACCAAGTCGACGGGATCGTTAGAGTCATGGCCGAATTCCACTGGCTTATCCAGCCGCACCCACGACAGGGAGGTTTCCTTCACCGCTTCCGAAGGACGCGCGTGCGCGAATGCGAAGCCAGGAGCAACCACAATGTAGGGGCCTGTTTCTTCTACGGACCGCACCATCGCGTTCGTGTAGTCCGCGGTGATCGTGCCTGCTTCTTCCAGCAGCGAGCCCGCCAGGTGGATGGCTGCTTTCCAGTCATCTGCGGCGCCGTGCAGCTCCACCGCGCCGGGCACCAAAAGGGAATCTAGTGTCGCCATATGTATCTCCCATCACAGAAATAGTGACATCGGGGTGAATGTCACTGATGATTCTATGCTGTGGAGAAACCGGAGGTAAAAGCAGGGGTAACGTTTGCATAGGGGAGGGTTGGAACAGCCCTAGGGCACTCCATTGGGCTGTGGGAACTGCTGAGTTTGCTGCAGAGTAAGGAGCGGCCATGTGCGGCCAGACAGAGCCGGGGCGCGAAAATGGTTCGATCTCACTTCGGGCCTTGTATTTCAGCGGGCTTCGGCTTCTGCAGTAGCCAGAACGGGAGAGTTACTCGCGTTGAGTACGGGCAGTTAATCGAGCTCGAAAGTTTGGCGGCCGATTTCGTCTTGGCTGAAGGACTTAGACGCGACAAGGTCCACAGGTGTGGTTAAATCATCGAGCTCGTAGGCTATTGTTCCGGCGACAGTTCCTCCCTTTTTAATCTGCTCAAGCTGAGTATCGGAAGTTTCAGGATCAAAATAGGAACCGAGGTCGAGCTCGTTTACCTTATTCGGATCATTGTCTTGAATGGCGGTGAAGTACACGACGAAGTCAGTGGTGGTTAGGGTTTCATCCGTTTTGTTCGTTACGTCATAGTTAAAGACGAGAAGTGGCTTTTCACCTATTTCGTTACCGGGCTCACCGGGTTGAACAACACGGTGATCGGTAATTTCGAACTTGGCGGCTGGAACATCCAGGACTCCGTCTTTGAAGGATTGGCTGAAATCTGTGCTCTTTAGCTCTTTAACGGTTGTCGGATCATCCTTCACCTTTTTCATGTGCGTGGTGAATTCCTTATCTTCAATCGCGACCTTGAAAGTTAAGGAGTCGTCATCGATAGAGAAATCTTTCTTATCGGAAGAAGCGGCCATCCACTCAGAGGCGGTGGCAACGGTATCGCGGTTTGAGCTAACGGTCTCACCGGATGCAGCGGCTTGAGCGTCAAAGGTGCCAATCCAGTAGATCATGCGATTTTCGCCGTTGTCCATGACCCATTCGATAGTGATGACGTCATCGGTGATGCTGGCTTCCATCCAGCCCTCTTCAGAAGCGCTGTCCTCTTGCTTCCACGTTCCAATTGCGGACTTCGCATCGGCCTGTGCACCGGACGCGGAATTATTGGAGTCGCTTGCTTTTGGGCTGTCACTACCGCTATCTGAGCAGGAAGTAAGCGTGATTGCAGAGACGAGAACGAGAGAAGAGAGTAGTTTGCGCATAAATAATGTCTACCCTCAGGGGGTAGAAAACGGACAAATACTCAAAAGGGTAGGGGGCAAATTGGTCTTTGGCCGCTCTTTGACTAATCTTCTGAGGGCAGAGAATCGCCCTAGTGGGCGGTGCAATCTGTGTGGGGCTATAGCTCAGTCGGTTAGAGCTACGGACTCATAATCCGTTGGTCCCGGGTTCGAGCCCCGGTGGCCCCACGGTGAGAGGGAGGCGTCGGCAAGCAATGCTGGCGCCTTTTCTCGTGCCTGGCTGCGCATATGGGTGTGCTAATTGCGCGGTGGCGGGCGGTGAAGTCTAATAGCCATATGGTTGAAGTGGATCCGCTCATTGAATCTCTCTACCGCTGGTCCGATATCAGCGGCGTGCTGCTGATGGGAATCATCGGCGGCACTATGGCGCGCAAACGCGGCTATGACATCATCGGCTTTTTCTTCATCGCGATGTTTTCTTCCCTGGGCGGCGGTATGGTGCGCGACGTCCTTATTAACCGCGGCACCGTGGCGGCCATGAGCCAGCCGGAATACCTTTACCTGGCCTTTGCCGGCGCGCTCATTGCCCGCTTTGTCTACTTCAAGGGCAAGACCTGGGACTATCTGCAAGCGCATGGCGACGCCGTCGTATCCGGCCTCTGGGCTGCCACCGGCGCCGTGAAGGCCATTACCTATGGGCTGCCGCTTATTCCGTGCATCATGATGGGTGTGTTTACCGCCACCGGCGGATCCATGATTCGTGACATCGTCATGGGGCGCGAGCCTAGCGTCTTTGGCGATAACCAGCCAACGGTCATCCCGGCCGTGGCCTGCGCAATCATCGTCTTAGTGGGCCACCACTATGACATGATGGCCGTGGGCATGATTATCGGGCCGCTGGTTTCCATCTTCTTGGCTCTGCTGGGCATTTGGGCCGGCTGGCGCGTGCCGGCGTATCAGGAATGGGCGCCGATTAATCACACCGCGGCGCAGGTGAAGGTGCTGGCGAAGAAGGCCGAGAATAAGAGCCGCGCGGTGGGCCGCCGCTTGGAGCCGCACCGCGTGCGCTCGTGGCGCCACCGCCAGATGGAGGCCGCACTGCAGCGCCGCATCGAAAAGGAAGTGCGCTCCGGCAAGCGGCGCAAGGAAGCGGCCGCGGAGGCCAGCGAGTTTATGGAGTCGTTTGAATCGGACGTCGATCAGCTCAGCGTCCAGGCCACCGAGGCCGAGAACACCGACTTTGGCGTGGACCTAAGCGGTGACTCCTATGAGGCGGAAGAGCAGGCCTCCCACGAGGAATCCCAGCGCCTGCTGGATACCATTTTGGAAGATGACAAGCTTACCGATGAGCTCATTGACCGTCTCATGAAGCGTTATAACTCGCGGGAGTAGGGGCCGGGCAATCCGCGCTCAGGTTATTGGGCGCTTGCTCGGTTGCTGGCAGTCAACTGGCATCTAGTTTTCAGGCACGCGTCCTAATCTGGTGGCATGAATCTGAAGTATTACTTCTACGAGCTGTGGAGCCTCTTTGTTGACCACGGCTTGCCGCTTATCGCGCTATTGCTGATAGGCATTTTGATCCCGCGCATCGGCAGGCTGGCCATCCGCATTATGGAGCACCGCCTCGATGAAGAGGAAGAAGCTACCAAGGCGCGCCTGGCGCTGACCGGTGCGCTGGTCTACATCGTGCAGGCAGCAGCGTACTTCCTCATCATCTGGGCCGCGCTGACCAATCTCGGCGTGCCAGCGGTGGGTGCGGCGGTGCCGGCGACGATAGTCTCGGCCGCCGTGGGCTTTGGCGCCCAGTCCATCATTGCGGACTTTCTCTCCGGCTTCTTCATCCTTTCGGAAAAGCAATTTGGCGTGGGCGATTACGTCAGCTTCGATGGCGTGACCGATGTGGAAGGCACCGTAGTGATGCTGACCCTGCGCACCACCAAGGTGCGCACGCCTACCGGCGAGCTGGTCACCGTGCCCAATAGCTCGGCCGGCGCGGTCACCAACTATTCTCAGGAATGGTCGCGCGCCGTGGTCAACTTTGACGTGCCGGTGCAAGAAGGCGAGACCCTGCCGGAAATCACGCGCCGGGTGCGCACGATTTCCGAGCAAGCCATCCAGGAACCGTCCATCGCCGTGGACGTCAATGGCGAGCTCGAGGTGCTACCGGCCACTCAGTTGGTTGCCCCGCAGGCGGCCGGACAGTCGTGGCACGTGACCTACCGCGTGTTGGTTACCGTAACCCCCGCCCGCCAGTGGGCGGTGGAGCGTGCCATTCGCTCCGCACTGCTTTCCGAGTTCTGGGATCACTACAACGTGACTGACTTGGACGAAATCCAGCGGCCGATTCTTCCGGTGGGCGACAATGCCGCGGCACAAGAGTCCGTCAAGGACGCCTCCGCGGCGGGGGAGGGCTCCCGCCCCGATTCCCAGCCGGCACACCAGTCGCCCGAGGTGGATGGCCCGGATAGCGATGGCCCTGGAAAGCCCGCGCTGCCGGATGATGACGAAAAAGAGCCTGAGCCCACCCAAGGCATCTGGCGCGCGCTGGAGACCAATACCAAGTTCCAGAAGATCGCCACTATCGGCGGCCGGGTCCGCGCCTCTACCACGGGCCTCATCCTGGCTCTGCTTGTCGTCGGCGCCTTGGCCCTGGCCTCAAGCAACCCCGAAAATGCGGATGCGGGCTGGCTTTCGCCCGAGCACTGGCGCGATAGCGGCGCGGCGGCCTCTTCCTCGCAGCTTTCCGACGCTCCCTCCACCAACCCCACCCCCGAATCCACCGAGACCGGCACGCAGTACGAACCGGCGGAGGACAGCACTGCTCCCACAGAGACCGCCAACCCGCAAGGCTCTAATGGCGCTGGCGCGACCGATTCACCTGCCGGTGGCCGGGGCCAGGAAACTGGCGCTACAGGTAATGCCTCGCCCGCCCCAAGTGCCGCCAACGGCGGGACCGATTCCGGCAACGGGGCCGGCACTGCGCCCACTGCCGGAAGTGATGCCGGCGACGGCACCCAAGCTTCCGGAACCGCCGGCAGCACCGGCCAAGAGATCCCGGCAGAGCCGCGCTAGTAGGGCTGGCCTTCTACAGTAAGTCGGTCCGTCCAGCGCTCATTATTGGGCGAGGTAAAGCTGGCATACACGCTGGTGTCATTATCCTTTTGGCAATAGAATGCGTGCACGTCTGAGCCAATGGCGCAGAACAGATCATAAGTCTGCTTGGTCTGTGGGCTCGCCGCAGAAATGCGGGTGTTATAGGAGCCATTGACCATCTTGTTGCGGTGCGTGTAGGTAAACGTATGGGTGATAGCTTCATCAAAAATCGCGCCGGTGAACTCGCATGAGGTGTGCTCTCCCGCGTGGATGCTATCGCCCTGGTCGGTGTATCCGCAGTCGCCGCCTATCTGCCCAGCATTGATATTGTGATTTCCCTTTTTGGGTGCGGGCGCCTGCTCGTTGTTCTCGGTTTCAGGCGTGCTTGCCGCAATGCCTTCTTCGCCGGCTCCCTCATTACGGTTCACGGTCTTGGTCACTGTGGCAGGCGCCTCGGGGCTGTGCTCCTGGCTAAAGACCGGCTCCGCATCGGTAGAGGATGGTTCGCTATCGGAACCGCAAGCGCTCAGGCTAGTAGCGCAGAGCGTGGCGAGGATGAGGGCAGAGGTGCGTTTGAGCATGGGGTATCTCTAAGGGGGAGAGTCGGCGATGTGGACGCGGATCACTTTAGCATTAGAGTGGCGCCTCTGACGTGCATAAAGGATTGTGTTTGGCAGAGGTGAAATAGTCCGGACCGGCTGCGTGTTGCACTGGGCATGACTTCACTTTTCGAACCACTGGAACTTGGCCGATTCAAGCTAGATAACCGCGTCACCATGGCGGCACTGACCCGCCAGCGTGCAGGCGAAAGCGGTGTACCTACCGAGCTGCACCAGAAGTACTACTCGCAGCGTGCCACGGCCGGTCTGGTGGTTACGGAGGGAACCTTCCCGGCGTGGACCAACCGCGCATTCCCGGGCCAGGCGGGCATTGCGACCGACGAGCAGACAGAAGGCTGGCGCGCCGTCGCAGACCGCGTGCACGAGGAAGGCGGCACCCTGTTCATGCAGATCATGCACGGCGGCCGCACCAGCCACCCGGACCTGATTGACGGTGCGAACCCGGAGGCGCCGAGCGCCTTTGACTGGGGCGGAACCGTGCGTGGCTTCGCTGGCAAGATGGACGCGCCGGTGCCGCGCGAGCTGAAGACGGAAGAGCTGCCGCGCATCGTGGACGAATTCCGTCAGGGCGCGCGCCGGGCTATTGATGCTGGTGTCGACGGCGTGGAGATCCACGGCGCCAACGGCTACCTGCTGCATGAGTTCATGGCGCCATCTGCCAATAAGCGCGAGGATGAATTTGGCGGCAGCCCGGAAAATCGCTGGCGCCTGCCAGAGATGGTCATCCGCGCCGTGGTGGAGGAGATTGGTGCCGACCGCGTGGGCGTGCGTTTCTCCCCGGCACACAACGTGCAGGGCGTCATCGAAGACGATCAGGAAGACATGCTGGCCACCTACGGCGGGCTTCTCGACGCCCTGGCACCGCTGAACCTGGCCTACGTATCCCTGCTGCATGGCGAGCCGGACAGCGAGCTCATCGCCACGCTGGCGCAGAAGGCACGCGCAAATGGCGTGACCAAGGTGCTCATGAATGATGGTTTCCCCACGATTACCTCCAAGGAGGATGCCCAGCGCGAAATCGAGCTGGATTACGTGGATGCCGCAGTAGTGGGCCGTCAGCTCATCGCCAACCCGGACCTGGTGCGCCGCTGGCGCGAAGGCCTCGAGCTCAACGAGCCGGACCAGGATACGTTCTACCTGGGCGGCGAGCGCGGATACATCGACTATGAGTATGCCGCGGACTAGGGAAGAATCCGCGGCACCAAAGGGGGCCCGAAAGGCGGGCGAGTGATAGGTAGTGAAATTCCCCAGAGAGGGTCTTTCACTATCTCTATCGAAGGTGTACTACTTGTTCGTTAACACCGAGTACCTGTCATGTGACAGAACTTACAACTATTCGCTGTAGCCCTCGCCCGGGCGCCAGGTCATGGTCACGGCCTCGCGCACCGGGGACTTGGCGGTGAGCAGGTTATCTACGCGCAACCAGTGCATTTCCGCCGAATCCGGGCGCACGGTGACAAAGCTGTAGCCGTGGTGGTCCAAATCCACGTGGCGGGTGTGCGGGTTGGCGCCCATCAAGTAGCGCTCGGCCAGCTTGGACAGTTCATTGCCCTCCGGCAGCTTCAACTGCTCGTTCACGTTGGGCGCAGACACGGAGGCGCAGACCATCTCGGCGCCGAAGATGCGGCCATCCTTGCTGATATTGTGCGCCCACTCGGAGTGGATATCGCCGGTGACAAAGAGGGTGTGGGAGTCGTGCTTAGAGAGGGCGTCGATAAGCAAGCGGCGCTCCGCCGAGTAACCATCCCACTGGTCGCCGTTGACCGGAATGCCGGTGATATTGGAAGACAGCGAGGAAGAGACCGGCTTGGTCTTGTCATCTTGTTGCAGGGTAGCCAGGTTCATAGGGGAGAACATGACGGAATTGCCCAGCATATTCCACTTGGTAGAAGAGGTTTCAATCTTATTGAGCAGCCAGTTGTACTGCTCAGAGCCGAGCATCGTGCGGCCTTCAGCGGCCATCTTGCGCGGGCCAAAGCGCACCTGCTCATCGCGGTAGGTGCGCAGGTCCATCATGGTCAGCTCCACCAGATCGCCGAAGGTCAGGCTGCGGTAGAGGTGGCCCTGCTCGGATGGGTTGGTCGCACGCACTGGCATCCACTCAAAGTAGGCCTGCATCGCGGCCTTGCGGCGGTCCAGGAAGGCTCCTTCTTCACCTTCGGTGTGGTTCTCCGCGCCCTCGCGCCAGTTATCGTTGGCCACTTCGTGGTCATCCCACACCACGACCCACGGCAGCGCGGCGTGTGCGGCCTGCAGGTTCTCATCGGTGCGGTAGCGGCCGAAGCGGATGCGGTAATCCTCCAGCGAGATAATCTCGTGCGCCGGGTGGTGCAGGCGCACCGGGCCATAGCCGGCGTATTCGCGCTGCGGATACTCGTAGATATAGTCGCCCAAGAAAATCATGTAATCCAGCTGGTCCGCGCGGCCGCGCTGGGCAATATCGCCATAGGCATTGAAGAAGCCGGACTCCCAGTTAGCGCAGCTAGCCACGCCGAAGGTGAGCTCTTCCGGGGAGGCGCTCAGCGCCGGGGCGGTCTTGGTGCGGCCGACGGGCGAGTACTTATCCTGCGCCTTAAAGCGGAAGAAGTACACGGTCTCCGGCTCCAGGCCATGCGGATCCACGTGCACGGTGTGATCCTGGCCGGCGTCGGTGGTCACTTCGCCCCGCTTAACGACGTCCCCGAACCCCTCATCCTTGGCAATTTCCCACTCAACCGGGGTGGCCTCGCCCAGTCCGGATCCCGGCATGGCATCGGCATCCGGGGTCACGCGGGTCCACAAGATGACCGAATCTGGAATCGGGTCACCCGAGGCCACACCGTGGAGGAAGGGCCGCTCGCCCAGCTTCGGCTCCACCATGTGCTGCTCCACGCGCGGCGAGAGGCTGCTTTGTGCGTTGGCGGCTGCACCGGACAAAGCGATGGCGGCACCGGCGGTACCGGTGGATTGCAGGAAGCGGCGGCGGTTAACTGCGCTGCCCGTGTTCTTAGAATTATTAGACATGGTTGAAAGTTTTCTCATGTCTAATGGGCGTGCAACCGTTTCCTGTCCGATTCCATAAAATGTTCTTGTTGTTTTAACCGGTGGTTTACTTGGGCGGCCTCCTGCGGGCCTGACGCATCTGGCGGTTGGGCGGTTTAGCGGTTTCTAGGGGCTTTCGCCGGCTCCTGTGGCTTAGGTCCATTCTGATCGGGCTGATTTGAGGCCTTTAGGGCTGAATTGAGGGGTCCATTCGCTCAGATCGGCCCGATCACCTTGGACCTAAGGTGTGCGGGGCCCAGTAGGCCAAAGGAGTGACCGGCTCAAAAAGGCGCGCCCACAGCGGTCCAGTGCTTCCGAATGAGGCTCAGTAGGCTGGTGAGTATGAGTGAATTTAGCCAAATTAGCCAGTGGCCCGCGGATACGGTGGCCGGAGCCTTGCTGCACCGCGGCGAGGTGCAAGAAACGGTGGGGGATACCGGCCGCGAGTTTCCGGTGGCATCGGTAACCAAGCTAGTCGCGGCCTACGGCGTAATGCTGGCCGTGGAAGAAGGTGCCGTGGAGCTTGAGCAGCCCGCCGGCCCGGAGGGCTCCACGCTCGAGCACCTGCTTGCACACGCCTCTGGCATTTCCTTTGATTCTCGGGAACCGCAGAAGCCGGTGGGCGAGCGCCGCATCTATTCCTCGGCCGGTTATGAGTGGGCCGCGGATACCGTGGCCGAAGCTACGGACATGGACTTTGCTGAGTACCTGCGCGAGGGCATACTGGCCCCGCTGGGCATGAATTCCACCCGGCTCGAAGGCTCGGCCGGGCACGGTTTGGTCTCCACGGTGGAGGACCTTCGCGGCCTTTGCCGCGGAAGTTCAAGACCCACAGCTTTTGCACCCCTCCACCGTGGCCGATATGCGCCGCGTACACTTCGGCGGCCTGCGTGGCATCGTTCCGGGCTACGGCAGTTTCAAAGACTGCACCTGGGGCCTGGGCTTTGAAATTCACGGCGATAAGGATCACTGGATGGGCGCCCTGCCTGCCGACGCCGTCGGTCACTTCGGCATGTCCGGCACTTACCTCTGGGTCGCCGGCGACTATGCCATGGTCGCACTCACAAACCGCGACTTTGGCAAGTGGTGCAAGCCGCTCTGGCACGATACGAATACCGCCATCTGGAACTCTTTGTAATCTGCCCGCTTTGGTGGAGCGAGCGCCTTCCACTGGGGGAAGTGGTGCGGTGGAAGGCTCCCCCGCGGGGCGGGGAGAAGTCGGGGAATTTCGTGCGAGAAGGGGCCATCCGGCGCAGGAGACCGGCGCGAGCGCACGGGCGGCGGTTGCGTGAGATTCTAGTTGCGCGTTCTCGTGCGTGAGCAGGGCTTCTGTTTCCTTCCGTCAAGAAGGGGCAGAATTTTCTCAGCAAACTCCAAATTTCACATTTGTAACATTGGTTTCACCTGCAACTTTGGCCCCAGTCTGTACCTAGGGTTGAGGTTTAGCGAATGGGGGTTGAAGTGAAAGTTGAGGGTTGTAGGGAGGGGTGTGACGCAGGAAAATTGTGAGCAGACGCATCAGACAGTTCGTTGGGGAAGACGAAGCTCGTCTTGCATCGCGCCGGGCCGGCAGGCCTCGTGCGGTGGTGATCTATGTCGAGGGAGAATCGGCTATGAATACGTGCGTTAACCCTGCGCCGGTTGAACAGCCGGCCTCCACCTCCACGTGGCCCTCCGTCAACGGCGGCGCCACCGTGGTCACCGGTGTGCTTAAGATTTCCGGGATGCCGCGCAAGCTGCGCTCGGAGATTGAACACGCTATGGATCGGTGCATCCGTACCGAGTCGGAATTTATCATTCCGGGCGATGACCCACTGACCGCTCAGTGGTGCACTCGTTGGTTCCGGGATGGGCTTTCTGTAGCGGCGCTTGCCAAAGGCGGGAGCGCCTGCACCAACGCGGGCAGCGGTATCGGCTGCCACCAGGTGCTTACCGGCACCCGCGAGGAGCTAGACGCGCTTGATTGCGTCGTGCGCTACCTCGCGCAGCGCCACGGCTTTAGTGCTGCCGTGCGCCTGCCGTAGAAAGCGCGAAAGGGGTCTGACCAGCTGCTGCTGGCCAACCCCTTTCTTTCTGCCGCCGGATGGTGCGACAAGGGAAGAACTATTCCGCTTCGGCGAAGGGATCCAGGATCTTGTCTGGTAACTCGGCCACGGACTTCAGCACGGCCGACGGGCGGTACGGGTAGCGAGAAATCTCGTGGTCATCGGAAATGCCGGAGCGCACCAGTACCGTGCGCATGCCGGCCTCAAGGCCCGCCTTCACGTCGGTATCCATGCGGTCACCAATCATGATCGTCTCCTCCGAGTGGGCGCCGATATTATTCAGCGCCGAACGCATCATGACCGGGTTAGGCTTGCCCACGTAATAAGGCTCGCGGTTGGTGGCGGCGGTAATGAGCGCAGCCACGGCGCCCGTAGCTGGAAGTACGCCCGTGGGGGCGGGGCCGGTGACATCCGGGTTGGTGGCAATAAAACGCGCACCATCGCGGATGAGGTTGATGGCGGTGGTAATCGCCTCAAAGGAGTAAGTGCGGGTCTCACCAAGTACCACGAAGTCCGGATCATCGTTGGTGAGGATCCAGCCCGCCTCGTGCATGGCGGTGGTCAGGCCGGATTCGCCCACTACGTAGGCCTTGCTGGAGCTTACCTGGCTGGAAAGAAAGTTCGCGGTAGCGGTAGCGGAGGTCCAGATGCGCTCTGCAGGGATATCCAGGCCGGTATTACGCAGGCGTGCAGATAGGTCCCGCGGGGTAGACATGGAGTTATTGGTGAGCACCATGTACTCGATGTCATTGTCTTTGAGTGCCTGGATAAATTTATCGGCACCAGGGATCATCTCACCTTCTTTGATGAGTACGCCGTCCATGTCTGATAGGTAAGAAATCATTGGTGATCCTCCACATACTCGGCGATATCGCCGATGGTTTCGCTGTTGAGCATCGTCTCCTCAGAAAAACGCACCTGGAAGGCCTCTTCCGCGCGCACGGTGAGCTCCACCAGATCGAGCGACTCCACGCCGATATCCTTCAGGCGGGTCTCGCGGCCCAAGTCTTCCTCGGTCCCGGTGACCTTGTGGATGAGTGCGATGAGCTGGCCGAGAGTATCTCGCTCCGGCTCCTTGTCCGGCGCACTCGCATTGAACTTTGCCTGCAATTGGGCACTGAGGTCGTTTGCCATGCCCACCAGTCTAGTATTGATCCCGTTATGGCATTGAGAAAACGTTCTTCCGTTGTGGCGCGTAGTTGGCTCAAGCGCCTGCGCCCCTCACACCGCGCCGAGCTAGAAAAGCTCTATGGCGGATTGCATGATCCCTCTACCGAGCCGGGGCTTACCCACATCAGCGCGTCCGGCACCGTGGACCACGATGGCTTAGACATCGCCTGGTACGAAGTTGGCCAAGAGGATGCCCCAGTGACGGTGGTCTTCATTCACGGCTATTGCCTGTCCTCAGAGGCCTATTATGACCAGGCCAATTACCTGCGCGGCCGCAACGCGCGCGCACTGTTGGTGAACCTGCGTGGGCATGGGCAGTCCTCCACGGTCGCCCCAGAAGAGTGCACCGTTGACGCGGCTGCCGACGACGTCCTGGCCGTGATCCGCGAGCGTGCTCCCCGCGGCAACTTGGTCATCGTGGGCCATTCCCTGGGCGGCATGGTTGCCTTAAACCTCATCCGCCGTGCGCCGGCCGAGGTTTATGAGCGCATCAAGGGCGCGTTGCTGATTTCTACCTCTATGCGCCGCTTTGCGGCCAAGGGCGTGGCCCAGATTTTGCAGTCCAAGTCTCTGCACGCGCTCTACCGCCTGTGCCTGCGCCTGCCCGGCCGCGTCGATAGTGCCCGCTTCGAAGTTGCCCGCTTTATTGCACCGCTTTTTGCCGTGACCCTCGCCGGCTTTCCCCAGATGGAGAAGCTGCAGTTCCACGTTGCCATGCTTCTCGATACCCCCTTGGCCTCCTACTCCGGCTTCTTCGATGACCTTTTGGATCACGCCGAGTATGGTGCCGCGGAACGGCTGGCAAAACTCCACGGTGAGGTAGTGGTGGGCACCGCCGATATCGTGACCCCGCGTTCGCAATCCGAAGTGCTCTGTGAGAATTGGCCAGCCGCGAGCCTGCAGACGGTGGAAGGATCCGGGCACATGGTGATCCTCGAAGATCCTGAGGCCATCTCCGCGGCGCTCGGCCGCGTCCTCGACGAGGTGTAGGCAGGCTGCTCGATAGAGCCTCTCTCGAGGCATGCAAAAGGCGCCGCGGCGGGAAGCCGGCGGCGCCTTTTTAGCGCGTGGCGCGGGGTCTAGCCCGCACCAATGCGGGGGTTAGTCCTCGATGTGGGTGGTAGCGGTCGGATCATCCAGCTTGAGATCCTTGGCTGCCTTCTCCACTACGGAGCGCTCAATCTTGCCCTCGCGAGCCAGGCCATCGAGTACGGCGACGACGATGGACTCGGCATCGATGTTGAAGTAGCGGCGTGCGCCCTCGCGAGTATCGGAGAAGCCGAAGCCATCCGCACCCAAGGTGATGTAGGTACCCGGGACGTACGGGCGGATCTGCTCCTGCAGCTCGGTGGTGAAGTCAGAAACGCCAACGAACGGACCCTCGTAGCCCTTGAGCTGGGAGGTAGCAAATGCCTCGGTCGGCTCCTCGCCCTTGCGCAGGGCCTCCTTGTTGCGGCGGGCACCGTCGCGGGCCAGCTCGTTCCAGGAGGTGACGGAGAAGATGGAAGCCTTGACATCGAAGTCGTCGGCAAGCAGCTGCTGTGCACGCAGCGCCTCGTGCACGCCCACGCCGGAAGCCAAGATATTGGCAGCAATGGAGCCGCCCTCAGCGGTGTTGAAGTGGTAGATGCCCTTGTGCAGGCCCTCCACGTCCAAGTCCTCCGGCTCGGCCGGCTGGTGCACCGGCTCGTTGTAGACGGTGAGGTAGTACATGACGGCCTCGTTGTCCTCGCCGTACATGCGCTCAATGCCGCGGGAGACCAGGTGTGCAACCTCGTAGCCGAAGGCCGGGTCATAAGAAACCACGGCCGGGTTGGTAGCGGCCAGGACAGGGGAGTGGCCGTCCATGTGCTGCAGGCCCTCACCGGTCAGGGTGGTGCGGCCGGCGGTAGCGCCGATAATGAAGCCGCGGCCCATCTGGTCACCGGCCGCCCAGAAGGCATCGCCGGTGCGCTGGAAGCCGAACATCGAGTAGAAGATGTACAGCGGAATCATGGCCTCGCCCTGGGTGGCGTAGGACGTAGCTGCCGCGGTGAAGGAGGCAGCGGCGCCGGCCTCAGAAATGCCCTCGTGCATGATCTGGCCGTCGGTGGCCTCGCGGTAGGAGAGCATCAGGTCATGGTCAACCGGCACGTAGTTCTGGCCGCGCGGGTTCCAGATCTTCATGGTGGGGAACCAAGAGTCCATACCAAAGGTGCGGGCCTCGTCCGGAATGATCGGCACAACGCGCTTGCCCAGCTCCTTGTTGCGCATGATCTCCTTGAAGGTGCGCACCAGGGCCATGGTGGTGGCTACTTCCTGCTTGCCGGAACCCTTACGCACGGAGCGCAGCTTGTCCAGCGCAGGTGCCTCGAGCGGGGTGAAGTCCTCACGGCGCTCCGGCAGGAAGCCGCCGAGCTCTTTACGACGCTCCAGCATGTACTTGATCTCCGGGGAATCCTTGCCCGGGTGGTAGTACGGCGGCAGGTACGGATCCTTTTCCAGCTCCGCATCGGAGAACGGAATCTCCTGCTTATCGCGGAAGCGCTTCAGGTCATCCAGGGTCAGCTTCTTCATCTGGTGGGTAGCGTTGCGGCCCTCGAAGTTGTGGCCCAGGCCGTAGCCCTTAATGGTGTGCGCCAGGATGACGGTTGGCTTGCCGGTGCCCTTGTTCTCCAGCGCGCGAGCGTAGGCGGCGTAGACCTTGCGGTAATCGTGGCCGCCGCGGCGCAGTGCCCAAATCTCATCATCGGACATGTCCTCTACCAGCTTGGCCGTGCGCTCATCGCGGCCGAAGAAGTGCTCGCGCACATAGGCGCCGTCGTTGGCCTTGAAGGTCTGGTAGTCACCATCGGAGGTGGTGTTCATGACGTTGACTAGGGCACCCTCGGTGTCCTTTTCTAGCAGCTTATCCCAGCCGCGGCCCCAAATAACCTTGATGACCTCCCAGCCGGCGCCGCGGAAGAAGGACTCCAGCTCCTGGATGATCTGGGTATTGCCGCGAACCGGGCCGTCGAGGCGCTGCAGGTTGCAGTTGACCACGAAGGTGAGGTTATCCAGCTCGTAGAGGGATGCGATCTGCAGCAGACCGCGGGATTCTGGCTCGTCCATCTCGCCATCGCCCAAGAAAGCCCAGACGTGCTGGTTGGAGGTGTCCTTGATGCCGCGGGTCTCCAGGTACTTATTAAAGCGTGCCTGGTAGATAGCGTTAATCGGGCCCAAGCCCATGGACACGGTGGGGAATTCCCAGAACCATGGCATCAGGCGCGGGTGCGGGTAGGACGGCAGGCCCTCTCCCTCACCGCGGGAGACCTCTTGGCGGAAGCTATCCAGATCCTTTTCGGTCAGGCGGCCTTCCATGTATGCGCGCGCATACATGCCTGGGGAAGCGTGGCCCTGGAAGAAGACCTGGTCGCCGCCCGAAGGATCGTCCTTGCCCTTGAAGAAGTGGTTCAGGCCGACCTCATACAGCGGGGCAGCGCCTGCGTAGGTGGAGATGTGGCCGCCCACACCAATGCCCGGGCGCTGTGCGCGGTGCACCATGATGGCTGCGTTCCAGCGGATCCAGCGGCGGTAGCGCTTTTCCAGCTCCTCATCACCCGGGAATTCCGGCTCCATGGTGGTGGGGATGGTGTTGACGAAGTCCGTAGACGTCAACGATGGCATCTCAACACGCTTCGCAGTGGCGCGCTCGAGCAGGCGCAGCATCAGGTAGCGGGCGCGCTCCGGATCGGAGTGGTCCAGCAGACCATCGAGGGAGTCCATCCACTCGCGGGTCTCTTCTGGATCATTATCGTGAAGATACGATGCAACGCCGTCGCGGATGAGGGGGAAGTTGGAGTCGCCCTGGTGGGCGTCCTTCTCGGCCATTTAAACCTCCTATTTAAGGGTCTGCACAGTTTGCTTACTAGGATACGCGCTCACAGATCCACAGTCGTTGTGAAGTCCGACTTAAGGGGACGTGCGGTACGTTACATCGCCATAACCAGTATCTTTGTAAATTTCGGTGGGGTAAAAGAGGGTAGTTTGCTAACTCTGTGGAGCCAGCTGCGCTGGCGGCAGGGCCTGCAAAATGGGGGAATTGCGGCCCTTAGGCGGGTAAAAGGGGCCGGTGGGCGTTAAAATACTTCTATTAAGCCGCGATTTACCCGCAGGATGCGGGCGATACGCGAACCAGACATTCACTAAATTAGGAAGGAAATGCATAGTGGCTGACGCTGCAGTCAAGCTCGGAATCAAGGAAGGGCAGATCGCCCTGGAGCTTGGTTGGGACGAGGATTGCGATACCGCAATCTCTGAATCGATCGAGGCCGTGCTCGGCGACGACTTCTTGGAAGAAGAAAATGACGAGCTGTGCGATGTAGTCCTTCTTTGGTGGCGCGAAGAAGATGGCGACCTTGTGGATGGACTGGTGGACGCGAGCCGCCCGCTGGCCGATAACGGCGCAGTCTGGCTGCTTACACCGGGCGCTGGCAAGCCGGGAACCGTCGAACCTGGGCTCATCTCTGAGTCCGCTCAGCTGGCAGGCCTAGTGCAGACCAAGGCGGAGCGCCTAGGCGAGTGGCAAGGCTCGTGCTTGGTGCAGCGTGGCTACACCAAGAAGTAGGTCTTTACCTGCCGATTTGTGTTGCTTTAGCAACCTGCGCTACTGTTTCTAACAGCGCAAGAGCGCATGCGGCTTTAGCTCAGCTGGAAGAGCAATTGGTTTACACCCAATAGGTCGGGGGTTCGATCCCCTCAGGCCGCACAAGGCAGACCGCCTCTAGGATTTGGTTCCGAGAGGCGGTCTTTTTCGCATAGGGGCGTTCACAATGCAGCGTAGCCAAATGGGGGATCGCAGGAGCAGTTTTCCGTAATGGTGGGGAAGACGATGACTGGGGCAAGAAACTGGCAGGGGCCTAATAGGTAGGTCTGGTTTCTCTGATGTACATGTATGGCCTAGGGAGAGGCCAAGGGACAAGTGTTGGCAGCTCGGCTCTTTCGAGCCACATTATGAGAGCAGTTTTACTGGTCAGACTAAACAACCTGTGAATGTTTGAGGGCAATTTGCCTATAGTCGTGGCCATGAAAGCAAAAGTGGAATCTCACGAGCGGAAATATACTTTTGATACCGTTCCGACGCGCCCGACCGTATTCTTAGATGAAAGTACTCGTCCCGATTCGCCCACTACCTCGAAACTGTGCGGAACACCGTATCTCCCGGAACATTCGCCGTATCCCAGTTTCGACGGTGACCCTTTGCTGTTTATCGCCCAGTTCAATTTCGCTGAGCTCCCTCCGCTGCCTGGGTTTCCTACGGCAGGACTACTACAACTTTTCCTGCCGGACGATGGTGATTGGGGAGTGCATTTCTTGAAGCAGGTTGTCGAGGAAGGAAACCAAAGCCCAACCCCATTTGCTCGTTACATTGCTGATCTCACCGCGCCCCATGTAGGCGAGGTTCCGGAAGAAGTTATTGACGAGGGAGACCACCCAGCTGAGGATCCTTCAGTGGCCACTGTCATTGATGGCACTCTGGGGGAAGTAAGCGTCACACCTACAGCTCACGAATATTCCCGCACCGCCTTCTGGGATGATGATCTTCGCACGATACTTCGCCACGGGGAAGATTTCGTAGAGGTACACACCTATTCATGGTCGATCATCATCCGGCGAGTTATTCGTGGAAAAACTTCAATTAAGCAGATCAATCTCTCTGGGCCAACAATGGGTAGTCAAAAGGAACTATTCAAGGCGGAAGTAGCTCGGATAGAAGCCGAAGGATTTATCGTCGACCCTCAGACCGAGGATTACGTGGAACCTACGGTCTTTAAAGATGCCGTGAAAAAGTCGCGTCTAGGCGGCTATGCAACGCTGTGGAACCCCAGCCGCATCCCGACCGACGATGAGCACATTGTGTTAGCCACGGTAGAAGAAGGTGACGGTTCTTTCGTGTGGGGAGATTGCGGAGTCGGAAACTTCTATATCCATCCTGACGACCTTGCCGCACGTGATTTTAGTCGAGTCATCTTCGAATGGGACTGCGGCTAATACGACGGCAAGAAGGCTGAGATACTAACTAGTTTGTACTTTTCATAGCTGCTGTCCTGGGCCAACTTGTGGCCACGTTACTCGTGAAAGGGAGGGGGTAGCGCCCGCTACCGTGGCTGTTCCTTGGGGCCTAGGCGGATGCTCAGGCAACGCGGGCTAGGCGGCCTAGGCAGAGAGTGGCTAGTAGCGCTCGCGGCGGCGCTTGTTCAGCTTGGCGTAGTGATTTGGTTTGGAGTCGCCGTAGCGCGAGCGATTGCGGCGGCTGGCGGCATGCGAGGAGGACGCGGCGGGAACGGCCGTGGCGGTATCGGTGGCGTCGTCAGCGGCCGCGTGGGCGTCGTGCCCGGAGGGCGCGGGGGACGGGGCTTCTACGGGCGCGGAGCCTGCAGAGGAGGCGTCGGCGGGCTCGGATGGGGTAGAGGCATCGGTATCGAGGGCGGCGAGGGCCTCTTCCTCCTCGCGCAGGCGGCGGCGCTCACGGATTTCGGACCACACGAAGTAGCCCAAGCCCAGCGGGGCCATGATGCCGAAGGCAATCCACTGGTAGCCGTAGGAGAGGTGGTTGCCGCGGTCGAGCTGCGGGATCGGCATGGGGTTGAGCACGCCGGGCTGGTCGGCGGAGAGCTGGATGTAGTCGTGGGCCAAGGGGGCGTCGATAAGCGAGGCAATCTGCTCCGTATGGATGGAGTAGACCTGCTGGTAGCCCTCCCGCTTAATGGGGGCGGACTGGTGCTCGGCCTCGTCGGCGCGGATCATGCCGGTAAGCGTGGTCTCGCCCGAGGGAGCGTCAGGGATATCCGGCACGGCGTTGGCCTCGCCGGCCTTGACCCAGCCGCGATTGACCAAGATGGTCAGGCCGGAATCGGTGCGGAAAGGAACCAGGGATTGGTAGGACGGGCCGGAATCGACCGGGCGCAGGCGCAGTAGCACCTCATCCTGTGGCATGTACTTGCCGTGCAGGGTGGCGCGGGACCACTCATCGTCCTTGATGGCGCCGTTGCCATCCACGAGGTCTTCCACCGGTTGGGGATCGGCCTCATAGGCGTGGGTGATGAGCTCGTTGCGTTCCACAATGTCATCGTCCTTGCCCAGCTGCCACGGGGCAAGGACGGTAAAAGCGAGGTAGGAAAAGGCCACGACGAACAGCAGCAGTAGAACCCAACCTGGCTTAAGGAACGTCTTTAGCATGGGGCCTAGTTTAGTCGCGGTTATCGCGAATCCAATCCAGCAGGCCAGGCACGGCCGCCTCGATATTCTTGCGCGTGGTTTCAAAATCCGCAGTGGAACCGTAATAGGGGTCTGCCACGTCCGCGTCCTCCGGGGAGTTGGGGTCGAAGCTGCGCATCAGGCGAATCTTGGCTGGGTCGATGCCGTGCTCAATGAGGGCCTCGCGGTGGCCCTTGTCCATGGCAATGAAGAGATCAGCGTCCATGTGCTCGGCGCCCAGCTTGGCCGCGCGGTGGGAACCGCCATCGTGGCCGCCGCGGCGCAGCTCGGCAATCGCGCGCTCGTCCGCGCCCTGGCCCACATGCCAGCCGCCTAGGCCGCAGGAATCTACGGTGGCGACGAGGTCTAGCATGTCCTTTTCCATTTCATCGCGCACGATGATTTCTGCCATGGGGGAGCGGCAGATATTTCCGGTGCAGACAAAGACGAGGTAAAGGCCGGAGCGGGTATCGGATTCGGTCATGCGGAAAACCCCTTCGCGCGAATAGTACTGTGGTGCGGAAGATAGGATATAGCAGTAGTAACTATTCCATGAAACGAGCATAAAGGAGCACCTCTATGTCCGCTGTGAGCGTGGGCGATGTCCGCCGCGTACTCGATGAGGCCTACCCGCCGCACCTGGCGGAAAAGTGGGATGCCGTGGGGCTTATCTGCGGCGATCCGGCCGCGGAGGTAAAGCGGGTGGCCTTCGCTTTGGACTGCACCCAGGCGGTGGCCGAGCGCGCGGTGGAGCTTGGCGCGGACATGCTCGTGGTCCACCACCCGCTGCTCTTGCGCGGGGTGGAGTCCGTGGCCGCCGATACGCCCAAGGGCAAGGTCGTGCACACGCTGGTCAGCAACGGCGTTGCGCTCTTTGCAGCCCACACCAACGCGGATAAGGCGCGGCCGGGCGTAAACGACAAGCTCGCGGAGCTGGTAGGCATCAACCCCGGCCGGCCCATCGTGCCGGAGGCACAGGGCGTGGATAAGTGGGGCGTGCACGTGCCGGTCGCCGCGGCCGAGGAAGTAAAGCAGGCGCTTTTCGACGCCGGCGCGGGCCACATCGGCGCCTACTCCCACTGCTCCTTCGATATCGCCGGCACGGGCCAATTCCAGCCGGAGGAGGGCGCTGACCCCACCGAGGGCGAGATCGGCGCGCTCCACCGCGGCGAGGAAATCCGCGTCGAGTTCGTCGCCCCAGCCGCACTTCGCTCCTCTTTGCTGAAGGCCCTGCACACCGCCCACCCGTATGAGGTGCCGGCCTATGACATTACGGAAACCGCTGGCCACCAGGACCTGGACGAGGCGCTCGGCCTGGGGCGTGTAGGGGAGCTGCCGCAGGAGATGACCCTGCGCGAGTTCACCCAGCAGGTGGCTAATGCCTTGCCGGAGACCGCCTGGGGCATCCGCGCCGCTGGCGATCCGGACCAGAAGGTGCGCACGGTGGCCGTGTCTTCCGGCTCGGGAGATTCCTTCCTTTCTGCGGCCGCGAAGCTAGGCGTGGACGTGTACGTTACCTCGGATCTGCGCCACCACCCGGTGGATGAGCACCTGCGCGCCGGCGGCCCCGCCGTTATCGATACCGCCCACTGGGCCAGCGAATTTCCGTGGACGGCCCAGGCGCGCGATATCGTAGAGAATGCTTTAGAACTGGATACGGAAATTATTAGCCTGCGCACCGACCCGTGGACTATCTCTGCGCACCCAAAGGAGTCATAAGTGAAACTATCGCAAGAACTACAGCCGGTACTGCTGGAGCTGGCCAACCTGGAACGCTCGCAGGGCCATGGCGCTGAGAAGGAAATCCCGGAACAAGCCGAATATGACAAGGCCAAGGAAGAGCACAAGCGCCTGCTCGATGCCTCCGGTTCTGCGCAGATGGCCGTCGATGACATGGAGACCGAAATCCTGCGTATCCAGGCCGATGAGCGCAAGCTGCGCCAGCGCGAGCGCGATGATAAGCGCCAGCTCGGCGCCGCAGTAGACCCAGAAACCCGCAAGGATCTAGAGCACGATCTCTACGCCGCCAAGTCCCGCATCGCAGACCTCATGAGCGAGCTGCAGGAGGCGCATAACGAGGTGCACGCGCTGCGTTCCAACCTGGACGTCCACGGCGCGCGCGTTTCTGATTCCGAGCGCAAGTTGGAAAAGCTGCGCCGCGCGGCCGAGGCGGCTAAGGAAGCGGCCGCCAATCAAGAAGATCCGGCCGTGCGCATCGGCGAGCTGCGCGATCAACTGCCCGCCGGGGTGCTGAGCGACTACGATACCCAGCGCGAGGAAAACGGCGTAGGCGCCGCCCAGTTCAAGGCTAACCGCGCCTGCGGCGGCTGCTTCATCGTCCTGCCTCCGGCCGAGCAAAACGCTGTGCGCAATGCCCCGGCCGATGAGCTGCCGCAGTGCGGCGATTGCGGCTCCTACCTGGTGCGCCTGGTCTAATGAAGGTCATCATCTACGCCGATGGCGGCTCCCGCGGCAACCCCGGGGTAGCCGGTTCCGGCACCGTTATCTATGACGGCAGCGGGCAGCGCATCCTGCGCGAAATTGTCTACGTGGTAGGCACCAAGTCCACCAATAACGTCGCTGAGTACAACGGCCTGCTGCGCGGCCTCGAAGCCGCCACCGAGATGGGCGCTACCGAGGTGGAATTCCACATGGATTCCAAGCTGGTGGTGGAACAAATCAACGGCCGCTGGAAGATTAAGCACCCCGATATGCAGAAGCTGGCCCTGCGCGCCCGCGAATACATCAACGGCTTTTCTTCTTTCAGCCTGGACTGGGTGCCGCGCGCCAAGAACAAGGTGGCGGACGCCCTGTCCAATGACGCCATGGATGCCGCGGCCGCCGGGCACCCGGAAGGCATCGTTGCCGGCGAGGAAGACTCCGAGCCAGCACCGGCCGGGGAGCAGGACACCACCGCGCCGCACCCCACCGATTGGCTGGGCGCCGCGGACCTACCACCCGCTTTATCTTGCTGCGCCACGGGCAGACGGAGATGTCGGCCGCCAAGCAGTACTCCGGTCGCGCCAATCCGGGCCTTACCGAGCTTGGCCAAAAGCAGGCGCTCGCCGCCGCGCAGGCGCTTGCCGACGCCGACTTTGACGCCATCGTCTGCTCGCCCCTGCGCCGCTGCCAAGAGACCGCGGCGGCCGTGGCCAATGGCCGCGATATCGAGGTAGAGACCGTCGAAGGCCTCATCGAGGTGGACTTCGGTGCGTGGGAAGGAAAAACCGCGGCCGAGGCCCACCAGCGCGATCCGGAACTCCACGAGGAATGGCTGCACGATGCGAGCGTCGCCTGTCCGGGCGGCGAATCGCTGCAAGCGGTCAACCGCCGCGTGCGCACCACCCGCAAGGAGCTCCAAGAGCGCTTCGCAGGAAAGACCGTGCTGGTGGTCAGCCACGTCAACCCAATTAAGTCCTTCATACGCCAGGCGCTAGATGCCGGCCCAGCCACCTTTGGGCACCTCTTCTTAGACCTGGCTGCCATTTCGCGGGTGGAATTCTGGGACGGCGGCTCTATGGTGCACGGATTTAACGATGTGGGCCACCTGGCGGGCCTGCGCTAGAATAAGGAACGCGAATGAGCCGGCCGGGTGATCGCGTCGCTTCATACGGGCAGCCACGTGCTGCCGCGTGGGCGCCGAGGAAAGTCCGGACTCCACAGAGCACGGTGGTTGCTAACGGCAACCCGGGGAAACCCGCGGGCAAGTGCAACAGAAAGTAGACCGCCTCGTTCCTCCACTTGGTTTCGGCCACGTTGGAGCCACAAGGTAAGGGTGAAACGGTGCGTTAAGAGCGCACCAGCACCGTCAGTGATGGCGGTGGCTGGGTAAACCCCACCGGGAGCAAGGCATCACGGCCCCGCCACGTTGCGGGGCCCGATCAGGCGTTTTAAGGCTGCTCGCTCGAGCCTGAAGGTAGCTGCTGGAACCAACTGGCAACGGTTGGTCTAGATGGATGTTCACCGCGCGGTATTTCTCAGGGAGTGCCGCGATGAGACAGAATCCGGCTTATAGGCCGACTCATTCGCCCTAATGCGTTTATGGTGGTGGGCATGAAGCTCTACGCCGCTCCGCTCGATTTCCGCGCCATTGCCGCAGAATTTTCGGTAGCCACCGATTTTCCGGCCGAGGTCACCGCCCAGGCCGCCCGCGCGCAGGACCGATACGCCGCATCGCGCCGCGATGCCCGCGATATTCCCTTTGTGACCCTGGATCCCGCCGGCTCCATGGACTTGGATCAGGCGGTCTACATCGAAGAACGCGAGGGCGGATACCGCGTGTTTTATGCCATCGCGGACGTCGCTGCTTTCATTGAGCCCGGCAGTGAGCTGGAGCGCGAATCCTTCCGCCGCGGCCAGACCATCTATCTTCCCGATGAACCCGCGCGCCTGCACCCACCGGAGCTTTCCGACGACCGAGCCTCGCTGCTGCCTGGCACCGATAAGCCGGCCGTGTTGTGAGCCTTTGACTTGGATGGCAACGGCGAGGTGGAGTCCTTCCACGTCGAGCGCGCGCTGATTTACTCCCAGGCCCGCCTGGATTATGAAGGCGCGCATGCGGACCTCGCGGCCAGCAACCTCCACCCATCCATCGCGCTGCTGCCGGTGGTCGGCCGGCTGCGCCAGGAATCTTCCCTGCGCCGTGAGGCCATTTCCTTGCGCCTGCCCTCCCAGCGCGTGGTGGAAAATGACGATGGCACCTTTGAGCTCATCATCGAGCCGCGCTATGAGGTGATGGACTTTAACTCGGAGATGTCTTTGCTTGCCGGCATGTGTGCCGGGCGCCTCATGCAGGAAGCCGGCGTGGGCTTCTTGCGCACCCTGCCCGCGGCCGAGCCAGAGCACGAGCGCCAATTTCGCGCCGAGGCGCAGGCCCTAGGCTTTGCGCTTGGCGACGCCCCCATTCCCCAATTCCTGCTCACCGTCGACGCCGATTCCCCGCGCGGCATGGCCGTCATGCGCGAGGCTCAGAGCCTGCTGAGGGGCGCCGACTATGCCTGGCTAGGCGAGCAAGAGGCGCAGGTACACGCCGGTATCGGTGGCTACTATGCCCACGTCACCGCGCCGCTGCGGCGCCTTTCCGATAGGTTCGCCACGGAAGTATGCCTCGCCTTGTGCGGCGGTTATGAGGTTCCCGAGTGGGTAACAGGCAGCGCCACGGAGGTCATCGGTGCGATGCGTTCGACGTCGCAGCTCGCCTCCCAAGTGGATAAGGCCTGCCTGAACCTGACGGAGGCGACCGTGCTGCGCCCCTGGCTCGGGACCAATTTCCCAGCCACTGTGGTCCGCGGCGATCCGAAGCGGGACAAGGCACGGATTTTCGTTCCGGAGCCACCCGTCTTCGCCCACTCCGTGGGCGCACCGGAAACCGGCAGTGAAACCACTGTCTCACTGGTGACGGCAGATACCGACTCGCGCGAGGTTCTCTTTGCCTGGCCGGCCGACTAGCCGGCAGGGCTCCTAGCCTTCGCCGCGGGCGGCCTCGCCTGGCTGCAGCTCGACGACGAGCAGGCCATCTTCAGCCAAGTCAGCTGCGAAATTGTGCGCGCTTTTCGCCGGAACATAAGCGATGACCGCGTTCGAGGTACCGGCATGCGCCGATCGACCCGCTACGGCACCGCGAACCGTGACCAATTCGGCGAGTTTTTCTGCCGAATCCAAGCCGTAGATATTTGCCAAAGAAGACTGTGACTGCAACAGGATAGGGAAGAGCTCCGCGCCGCGGTGCGAGCGCAGGCAGCGCGCAAACTTTTCTACGCGCTCAGTTTCTTCCTCATAAAAGGCCATCCACTCCGTGGCGGCGCTGATGCTCGGGCGGCCTTCCTCGCCGTAGACTTTGTGCACGGCCTTCAGCCAGTCGAGGACGCGCTGTTGGGCGTCGGGAAGCAAGCGCAGCGAATCGGTGCCGAAGGAGTGGCAGGCATCATCGATAAAGCGCTGGCGCTGGCGGATATTGGCGATGGCCTTTTCTTCCTGTGCGGAAAAATCTTCCGGCACTGCCACCGCAAAGGCGGACATCTCGCGGCCCACCACATGTGGGGCGTGGGTGACAGAACCATCGGCGTAGTCCATGATGCACACGCCCTCACCCGTGCTGCGCAGCGCAGCGCTGTGGCGTGCGCGCAGTGGCGGCCGCGCTGCGAAGGTAGAAACGGCCTGGGTGCAGACATCCGCCACCCGGGCCCTCAACGGTGCATCGAGGTCCGCATCTGCACCCATGAGCGCTAGCGCCACCGCGACGTCCGCAGCGGCATCCGCACCCAAACCCGAACCTTCCGGAATATCGGAGGCGATGGTGATATCCGCACCGGCCGTCTCCCGGGAGAGCAACTGACGATTAATCATCGTGTGGACAATGCCGCCCACGCGGGCCGCCAACCCACCTTGTGGTGCCGGCGGAATAACCGGCTGGCCTTCCGCATCCGTGGTGGGCTGTTGCGCCGTTGCCAGTTCTGCAAGCGCCTGCAGGCTAATCGAGTCATGGGCAGGCTCGCCCTGAGCTGGGTGGAAATGGACGGCCACCACGCCATCGGTGCGAGGGCTTACCGACGCTGCAGCGCGCAACTTTCCCACACACATGGCGACAATGCCGCCGAAGTGATCAATATGTTCACCAATGAGGGACCACGTTGCCGGCGCGCTGGCGGTATGCGTTGGAGCGCTGCCTGTGAGTTCGGTATGTGCTCGGGCGGCGCGCTCGGCTACGGGCTCTGCAGGCGTTGACCACAGTGGCATGGGTGCTAAAGCTCCTTTTCCAGGTTCTGGGACCAGTAGTCTTCGTTGCCCCACACACGCGGCGGTGCGTTTAAAGCAACGAACGCCCGCCACCTATGTGCGCGGTGGCGGGGAATACGACATGGATTCGTATAAAAGAATTGTGCTGCCCCACATTCTAGCGGGCATCAATGGGACAGCGTGGGTAGTGTGGGCACAAACCATATCAGCGGCAGCACTTAGCCGGTGCCGCTGATGCAACGACTGAGAGGATAGTTTCATGAGCGATGCAGACCAGAAGTGGTTCTTTGATCCCACCACTAAGGAAGTCAGCCAAGGCAAGACCTCTGGCTGGGAAAATCGGATGGGCCCGTATGACACCCGCGAAGAGGCAGAAAACGCCATCGAAATCGCCCAAGCCCGCAATGATGCGGCAGATGCCGCAGACGAAGAAGATGACTGGAAGTAACTAACTCCCAGCCATCTCTTTTAAAGCCGTGTTTCCCAGCACCTGCCCGGGGAGCGCGGCTACTTTAGTTTCTTGCGCAGCGGTTTAAACGCGGCCTTGATGTCTTTGAAAGACTCGGCGTAATTATCAAGAGCCTTTAGGCCAATGGTTCGCTCGCGCTGGTAGAGCAGGCCATAGCCAAAGGTATTCTCCCCACGGCGGCGAGCGGACTCCGCCAGCTCGAGCAGCTTATCGCGCGAGGTCACGGAATCCTGGAAGTCACCGAGCACCGACTGCATCTGCTTGCAGGCCTTGTAGAGGCGCTTGGTCTTGAGGTTGGTGGCAGAACCAGCTGCTTCAGCTGCATAGCGCAGCTTCTTTGCTGCCTTGCGCATATCGTGGAAATAATCCTCGCGCTCGTGCAGGGACAGTTCCTGGTTATCCCAGTTCTCCACGGCCTTTTTATGGCGCTTGACCAGCTTGTTATAGGCCTTTTCAAGGTGCTGCGCCATCACGGTATCCATGTCGGCGGACTTGTCCTTGGACTTCTTTTTCTCCGGCTTCTTTGCGGCCTTGTCTGCAGCAGGTGCGCTGTCCTCGCTGGATTCGGCAGGAGTAGCGGCGTCCTCTTCCGCAGAGGACTGCTCCTCCGGCTGCTCCGCCTCACTTGCTGCCGGGGCGGAATCCTGTTGCTTATCGGCCGTTGGCGGGTCTGCAAGCAGGCGATCGAGAGACTCCAGCAGCTCGAGGTAACGCTCGGAATCAAGAGCTGCGATCACGCGGCGGTGCGCACGGCGGTAGGCGTTGCCCATATCGTGCGCAATGTGCTCGCGGGTGGAGTCATCCAAGGTGTCAGAATCTTCGGACTCCAGCAGCTTCTGCCAGCGTTCTTCCACAACTTCCGCATCGCGAGCAACGCCCAAGATGCCGGCAAGCTCCTTGAGATCGGCTTCAATCTTGTCGATTTCTGGGCCGACAACGATGCCATGGAAGGTTTGCAGGTGGCTGCGCAGTTCGCGGGTGGCGACACGCATCTGGTGAACCGAATCCCACTCATCGCGGCGCACGCGAGGGTCATAATCAACTAGCTTGTCGCGGTTGGCTTGCAGAGCGGTGATGACGGCCGCGGCAGGGGAGTCTGGGTCCACATCCGGCGATACCAGGGCTGGAGGCAGCGGGGCATTGGCGTAAGAATCGCCCAAAGCAGATTTCAGCTTGGATGGGGAGGAAGAAACGCGCGCACCGGCACCGATAAGCAAGGAAGTGGCACGGCGAATGAATTGCGTACCTTCCTCAGTGCCAGGAAGCTCACCGGCGAGCTCTACTTCCCATTCGCGCCACGACTGCTGCTGGCCACCTGGAAGGAAGGAAAAGGCGGTGACGTGGTCATCGCAGAATTCTGCTACCGGCTTATTGTCGGCATCCGCTAGGACCATCTCGGTGCGCTTGTTGTCTACCTGCGCAATCGGGGTGAGTTCGTTGTGGCGGATAATGGAGCGAACCTGGTGGAGAAGCTCCTCCGGTACTTCGTAGCGGCCATCGACAGGTTCACCCAGCTCGGCATGGATTTCGGTGCGGCCAGCCTCGCTAGGAATCTTGATATGCCAGCCATCATCATTGCCACCGGTACGGCGGCGGAGGGTGACCTTTGCGTGGGTGAGGCGGAGGTCTTCGGTGTCGTAGTAGATGGCAGAAAGCGCGTGGTGGCGCGTGTCTGCAACGTGGTCAACTCCCTCGAGGCGGGTCAGTTCAGGGAGCTGAGTGGACTCGGCTACGGAGAATTTCGCTTCAACTTCGAGAAAAGACTGTGTAGACATTCACGTACCTTTTACTTTCTAGACCAAATAAATCTCACCGGTGATCCTACCCGTTAAGCACTCGCGGCGGTGCCACTCCTCGCCCCCGTTCGCTAGCAGGGAACGGGAAGGAAGAACGGTGTTGAACAGGGGAAAATTACTGCGTAATTTCTGGAACCGAACCGATCCCGGAAGCATCGCCGCCTAAGTGAGATTTATCGGCAGCCGCAATGCCGTCGTTGATGCCGTGCATGCTGTTCATCGAAAGCGACATTTCCGTCAGGTTGGGGAAGAGACGATTGCGGGTTTCGATGGCATGATCGGTGCGCGCCTGCAGTGCCGGAAGGGTTTGGGTAGCTACAGTCTCTGCGTGGTGTGAGCAGTACTGAGACTCCCGCAGGTTATCTGCGATGCCATCCTCATTTGCTTGAGTGAGCAGTTCACCGATGCGGGCGGCATAAGAGAGCCGGAAACTACGGCGATAGGCGGCGGTAGAGCCCGTAGCGCGGGCAATTTCTGCGCCGTCACCATTGCGCATGAACCAATCGCATTGACGGTTAAGAGAGGCGAAGAGGTCGGCGCAATGGGCGGCGTCGGCAGGAGCGCCAATCACGCAGGCCAAGCCCTTGTCATGAATAAGGAGAGTAGTGCATCCATTGGCGTCAGAGATAGTGCTTAAGAGGGAAGCCTGGTGCTTGATATACGGCGGGTGGATGTGCACGCGGTGGGAAATAAGATCAGGTAGCTCGGAGGTAAGGAGATCCTCGATGCGATACTTCTGCTGCAGGGACTGTGCCTTAGAGATGAGGAACTCGGCCTCATCCTCAAAGCTGGTAGATTCCGCTTTTCGCAAAAGGCCTAGCACCTTTTCGCGGATTTTGCGTTGCTTATCGCTAAGCCCATCCTCCCGCAAGGATTCGCCGGAGGCTAGAAGCTCCGTATCGCGCAGCCTTGGCAAGTGGATGAGCTCTTTAATAATGGCACGCAGCTTATCGCGCGGAATGAAATTCTCCTGCGGAGGGGCCATCTGGAGCCATGCTTTGCGCAGCGCAGGGGAGGTAATTCGTGCCGGTACATGGGGGCTCGCACGGTAAATAATGGGGTAGGCGTGCGGACCTAAGACGTGTTCTAAGTCCGCCGGCGCCCAGCCTTGTTGTGCGGCGGTGATGAGGCGTTCGATTACGTGAGCAGAAAGGTCATCGCAGTGGGTGGTCATAAAGATTCGTCCTTTAAGAGGTGTACGTATGTTCGCTTGCCCACTTAGCAAAGCATGCGCGGAAGCTGGCTCCTGCCGGAAAAGCCCCCGCTGGCCACCCCCTAGATACTCTTGCGACCTGCACATTTCGCCCTAGAAAAACTGTCGCATGAACTGCACATCCCTCGGGGAAGAGCCGGTAAGGTCTAAAGCATGAATAGCCAACACGAATTTGTCTTGCGCACCGTTGAGGAACGCGATATCCGCTTTATCCGCCTGTGGTTTACGGATATTCTGGGCGCCCTCAAATCCGTGGTCATGAGCCCGTCCGAGTTGGAATCGGCCTTTGAAGAAGGTGTTGGCTTCGATGGCTCTTCCGTAGAGGGCTTTTCTCGCATCTCTGAGTCTGACACCATCGCGCTGCCAGATCCCTCCACCTTCCAGATTCTGCCCTTTGATATGGACGAGCCGGACCTGCAATCGGCCCGCATGTTTTGCGATATCGCACAGCCAGACGGCCAACCCTCCATGGTGGACCCGCGCCATATCCTGCGCCGCCAGGTCACCGAGGCCGCTAACGATGGGTTTACCTGCATGGCCTCACCAGAAATCGAGTTCTATCTCCTCGAGCGCGGCCGCGAACTCACCGACTTGGTGCCCACGGACAATGGCGGTTACTTCGACCAAGCAACGCACGATACCGCCCCGCTTTTCCGCAGGAAGGCAATGCTAGCGCTGGAATCGCTGGGAATTGCCACGGAGTTTAGCCACCACGAAACCGCGCCGGGCCAGCAAGAAATTGATCTGCGCCATGCGGACGTGCTCACCATGGCCGATAACATCATGACCTTCCGGCACGTGATCAAGCAGGTGGCCACCAACTCCAACGTGCGCGCCACCTTCATGCCTAAGCCCTTCGAACATTTACCGGGCTCAGGCATGCACACCCACTTGAGCCTTTTTGAAGGCCAATCCAATGCTTTCCACGATCCGGATGATGAATTCTCTTTGTCCCAGACCGGCCGCCAGTTCATCGCCGGCATCTTGGAGCACTCCACGGAGATGTCCGCGATTGTGAATCAGTGGACCAATTCTTATAAGCGCCTAATGTTCGGCAACGAGGCGCCGGGCGCAGCCACCTGGGGAGTATCGAATCGCTCCGCGCTGGTCCGCGTTCCCACCTACCGGCTTACCAAGGAAGAATCGCGCCGGGTAGAAATCCGCTCCATTGATGCCTCGATGAACCCCTACCTGGGCTATGCGGTGCTATTGGCAGCAGGCCTGCGAGGCATCCGCGAAGGCTACGAGCTCGATGATCCGGCCGAGGACGATGTCCACCAGCTCACTCGTCGCGAGCGCCGCGCGATGGGATATAAGGATCTACCCACCAGCCTGGATCAGGCCTTGCGAGAATTTGAAAAATCCGAGTTCATGGCAGAAGTCCTGGGCGAGCACGTCTTTGAGTTCTTCCTGCGCTCCAAGTGGGATGAGTGGCATCACTATCAGAGCCAAATCACCACCTTTGAACTGCGCAATAACCTGAACTTCTAGGAGAAAAATGCGTCCTGCTGCTGTGCCTTCACCGGCCACACTAGGCCTTACCCGCCCGCATGCTGCGCAGGATATTGAGCAGCTGGGGTGGAAGAATCCGGAATCGGTGGATCTGTTGTGGACCCTCGCTGCCGTGGGCGACCCTGACCTGGCGCTCAATAACCTGATCCGCATCTATGAACAAGCCCCTGAGCTCGATGATGCCGTGCGTTCCAATGAAACCTTGCGCGTGCGCCTCTTCGCACTACTGGGGGCGTCGACCGCCTTTGGCGATCATCTCGCGGCGCACCCTGAACTGTGGCGAGAACTAGAAAACCTCTTCCACAGTCTGAAGAGATGCTGCAAAGCCTGCTCGGTGCCGTCGATGCCGAGCCCGCGGACTTTGCCGATGACATTGACCGGCCCGATCCGGCGCGCAAGGACTTGAGCGCGCCGGGCACCTACCGCGCCGGCGAGGGCGAGCATAAGCAGGCGTTGCGCACGACCTACCGCACTTTGATGATGCGCATTGCCGCCTGCGATGTGGCGGGCACCTTCCATTCACGTAAGGGCCAGACCAAGCTGCAGCCGGAGGTAGGATTTCGCCAGATTACGGCGCTGACCACCGCGCTTGCCGACGCCGCCTTAACCGCCTCCCTTGCCTGCGCCGTGCGCACCATTTACGGCGATGACCCCTTGGATGCACAGCTGGCAGTCATGGCGATGGGCAAGTGCGGCGCAGGCGAGCTGAACTATATTTCCGATGTGGACGTCATTTTCGTCGGCAGCGAGGCAACCCCTCGAGCCACGCGGCTGGCGGCGGAGTTTAATCGCATTGGATCCACCACCTTCTTCGAGGTGGATGCGAACCTGCGCCCCGAGGGAAAGTCGGGCGCATTGGTGCGCACCTTGGAATCCCACGTGGCCTACTACAAGCGGTGGGCGGAGACGTGGGAATTCCAAGCGCTCCTTAAAGCGCGCGCTATGACCGGCTACCTCCCGCTAGGCCAGGACTATTTGGACCAGATCCGACCGATGGTGTGGACGGCATCGCAGCGCGAGTCCTTTGTTGAGGACGTACAGGCCATGCGCCGCCGCGTGCTGGCCAATGTTCCCGCAGAGCTCAAACACCGCGAGCTGAAGCTAGGCGTGGGCGGCCTGCGCGATATCGAATTTGCTGTCCAGCTCCTGCAGTTGGTCCATGGTCGCTCCGATGAGACGCTGCGCGCGCTTTCCACGGTGGAGGCGCTGGAGGCGCTGATTTCAGCGGGGTACGTCGGCCGCGAGGACGGAACCCAGCTCATTGAAGCCTATGAATTCTTGCGCCTGCTCGAGCACCGCCTGCAATTAGAGCGCTTCCGCCGCACGCACACGCTGCCGGATAAGGACGACGAAGACGGGATGAAGTGGCTGGCGCGCATCGCCGGCTTTTATCCACAGGGCACCAAGTCGGCGGCCGAGCGCATGCTGTCGCACCTGCGCCGTATCCGTCTGCGGATCTCCGAGCTGCACTCGCGCCTGTTCTACCGGCCGCTGCTTAATTCCGTGGTCACCATGTCGGCCGATGAGCTTAAGCTTTCGCCGGAGGCCGCCAAGCTGCAGTTGGCCGCGTTGGGCTATAACCACCCAAACCGCGCTTTCGAGCACCTGACTTCCTTGGCAGCGGGAACCTCCCGCAAGGCACGCATTCAGGCAATCTTGCTGCCTACCTTGATGGAATGGCTCGCCGATACCGCAGACCCCGATATGGGCCTGTTGAACTATCGCAAGCTCTCGGAGGCCGCGAACGATAGGTCGTGGTTCTTGCGCATGCTGCGCGATGAAGGAATTGTGGGCCAACGGCTCATGCACATCCTGGGTACCTCGCCGTTTACCTCTGATCTAATTATTAGCGCGCCGGATTCTGTCAAGCAGCTTTCCGACGGCGCCACTGGCCCCAAATTGCTAGAAACCAAGCCCGAACAGGTTTCCAAGGCGCTGGTCAATTCCAGCAAGCGCCACGCCGACCCGGATAAAGCGGTGGCGGTGGCGCGTTCGCTGCGCCGAGTGGAGTTGGCCCGCATCGCCAGTGCGGATTTGCTGGGCTTCATGCCGGTCAAGCAGGTGTGTCACGAGCTTTCCACCATTTGGGATGCCGTCCTTGAGGCTGCACTTCGCGCCGAGGTGCGCGCGTGGCGCCTGGCTAACGAGGACGCAGAGCCGCCAGCGCGCATCGCCGTCATTGGCATGGGCCGCTTGGGAGGCATGGAGCTGGGATTTGGCTCAGATGCGGATGTGCTTGTGGTGGCAGAACCCAGCGAACCGGCCGATGACTCTGGTGCGGAAGGGGAGGCCGTGAAGTGGGCCATCGGGATCGTCGATAAGCTTCGGCGCCGCCTGTCTAAGCCTTCAGGCGACCCACCATTGGACGTCGATTTGGGCCTGCGCCCAGAGGGCCGCTCCGGTGCGGTGGCACGCACCATCTCCTCCTATGAGCGCTACTACCGCGAGTGGGGCGAGTCGTGGGAGCTGCAGGCTTTGTTGCGCGCGGCCTTCGTGGCTGGCGATAGGGAAGTAGGCGAGCGATTTATATCCATGGTCGATAGCTTCCGCTACCCAGAAGGCGGCGCGAGCGCCTCGACCATTCGCGATATCCGGCGCATGAAGGCGCGCGTGGACAATGAGCGTCTGCCGCGCGGTGCGGACCGTAATACTCATACCAAGCTGGGGCGCGGTGCGCTCTCAGATATTGAATGGACTGTGCAGCTCCTGACCATGATGCATGCCCACGAGTATGCCCAACTGCACGATCCGTCCACACTGCGCGTGCTCGATGCCTTGGAAGAAACCGCAATCCTGTCTGCCGATCAGGTCTCTGACCTGCGCGAGGCCTGGCTTATGGCTACCGACGCCCGCAATGCACTGGTGCTCGTGCGCGGCAAGCGCGTCGACCAGTTGCCCGGGCCCGGCCCGCAGCTGGCCCAGGTAGCCGGTGCCGCTGGCTGGCCGCCGGAGGAGAACCAAGAGTTTCTAGAAAACTATCTGAAACTTACCCGCCATGCCCGGAAGGTTGTCGATGAGGTCTTCTGGGGCGAGGAGGAATCCTTCGAGCATTCTTAGAGTTAGCCTTGAAAGTCCCCGATGTGCGCACCGCGCCCTTACTTTTTGCACTTTCGGACTCTAAAGTGGGATGGGAATAGGAAAGGACTGGCTAGTTATGTCTTTTAAGCTGCAACTCGATGTGGACAATGCCACGGTGGGCGAACTATCCGCGCTGCTTTCCGCAGCGCGTGCCGCGGGCGTGCGCGACGGTGACGCCCTCCACCTTGATGACACCACCTTGACCGTCGAGGTCTCCACGCCGAGGGAGGAAAAGCCAGCGCCGCCGCGGCCAGAATCAGCACCGCACAATTCTCGCCAGGCACCTCGCTCGTGGGGGCGCGCCGACCGCATAGGAGAGGCCACCATCCGCTCCATCATCGACGCCCTCAATGATCGCGGCGAGAACCCTCGCGGCAATGACTACGGTTCCTTCGGCGATGGCGCTGGTTACCATGGCTAAAATCAGCGGAGTGTATCGACATAAGCTCATCTACCTGTGGGCCTTTGTAGCCGTGGCCGTCATCGTGGCTATCGCTGTCGGGGTGTGGGCTACCAATCGCGATAATCCCCCCAAGGGGACGAAGACGGTGGGCGAGGCCGTGGCTGGTGGCGTGGTTCAGGAAGACATGCCCGCACAGGTCAATGGTGACATCAAGGCCGATGATTCCACCGACGCCAACCGCGTGACCTCCCTGGCGAAGGCGCTGGGCATCCCGCTCAATTCCGTCCCGCGGGATATTACCCAGACGGAAAACGGCAAATCCGATGTGCGCGTCTACCTCGAGCGCGAGCTCAACAGTGCGGTGGAGTCTGGTGACATCAGCGAATCAGATGAAAAGGCAGTCCTCGTAGCATTTGAGCGAGGCCTTGTGATGCCGGCCAGCGATGGCATTGTGGCCGAGAGCTATCCAGCAAACTAGCCCTTTATTTCCTCGCGAACTGGGCGCGAAAATTCAGGCAACCCGCAGCTAGGCGGCATGGCCTTGGCAGTAACTCTTCCTAAGGTAAAACATCACAAATTGGTAACGGGCAGGGTGCTCGGTGCCGAAGCCTCTGGAGGAGACTATGACTTTCAAGACCACGCTGTCGACCGCGGCGGGAGTACTCGCCGCCATTGCCATCCCCATCACCGGCGGGGTAGGGGTGGCTTATGCCGTCAATACCGTGCCGGCCGATACCATCGCCCAATCGGTTCCGGCCGGCGATTTGGGTGACCACCTGAAAAACTTTGGCGCGGCGGCAGCGCAGGAAGATGCGCTGCGCGTACTCGATGAACTGAATTAACCTAGGGCCTATGCTGGTTGATGCCCTAAGCCTGAAGTTTAAGCCCGAGGACTACCGCGCCGAGCTGCCCGTCTTCGACTACTTAGTTGATTTGGGCAGCTTCAAGCTGCGAAGCCCCGTCACCGTCTTTGTCGGTGAAAATGGCATTGGCAAATCGAGCTTGCTCGCTGGCGTAGCTAGTGATTTGGGCTGTTCACCTGCGGGCGGCCGCATGGATGACCCAGATGAAATCGTTCCTCGCAGTCCCATTCGCTGCGATACGGAGGAAGTGATCCAGCGTGCCTACTTCTTGCGCGCCGAAAAGCACGAGTACTTGATTGGACGTGGGGATTCAGCGGCCGAACGTGGCGGCCGTTCGACTCTTTCTCAAAACGTGGATTTGTCCCGCCGCTCGCACGGACAATCCGTCTTCGACCTGCTTTACGAGCACATCAATGGCCAAGGCGTGTACATCCTTGATGAGCCAGAGTCTGGGCTGTCCGTTATCCGGCAACTGGCCCTTGTAGGGGAAATTGCCCTAGCAGTTGACCGCGGCGCACAGGTCATTATTGCCACGCACTCGCCGATTCTTCTGGCCTGCCCTGGTGCGGACATTGTGGAGCTCAACGATACTGGCTTTGAACGCATCGCCTTCGACGAAGCGGAAGCCGTGGCGGCTACCCGGGAGCTTTTGGCGGACCCTGAGGGGACAATTCGCTTTATTCTCAACCCGGAGTAATCAGTCGAGGGCTGCTAGGCAACCTCCACGATGGTGACAGAAGGCCCGTCCTCGCCGGCGCGGCGGCGAAGGAAGTGGGTGATGATCACACCAATCATGCCTACTACCCAGACGGCTAGCACCGCAGCCGCGGCGGCAGTGAAATCCGGCATGGAGTAATTAGGGGCGTCGGAGGAGTGGTCCAACACCATGCCGAAGAGCTGCGCGCCCAACATGCCGGAGGTAAACCCGCCCATATTTCCCAAGCCCGTAGCGGTGGCTACCACGGAGCGGTCCATGCGTTCACGCACGATATCGAAGCCATAGTTGGCCGTCGGTGTGCACAGCGCGGTAACGAAGGACACCACCAAAATGGCGGCCAAACCGCCGTCGGTGCCAAAGGTAAAGAAAATCAGCCAGGTCAGTACGTGAACCGCGACAAACCCGAGGCTAAGCCACGGGCGAACATGCTGCGCACGGGAGGAAATCTTGCCGTGCAAGGGGCCAACGAAGACCAAAAATACCGCCAGCAAGGTGAGTACCAGGCTGGACTTGGCCTTGGACATCTCCATGCCCTGGGTCATCATGGGCATGCCCCAGAGCATGACAAAGACGATGAGTGGGAGCATGCCGATGTAGTGGATGAAGTAAGCCTGCCAGGCCACCGGGGAGCGGAATACCGTTTTCAAGCGGGCCGGGATGCTGGTGGCCTGCGAGTTGGGTGGTTCCTTCTCCGTGGGAATAATGCCCAACTTCTCTGGTGAGTCTGCCACCGCCACGATGGCGGCGATGGCTACCAGGATGCCCACCGCGCCAAGGGTGACGAAGGCGGCGGTCCGATCCGGCCGCACCCAGCAACCACAGGAAAGGAACCGCGGAAATGAACTGACCCATTTGCCCCAGCGAGGACGTCACCTGGGTGAACATGGGTGTGCGGTGCAGTGGGAACCAATAAGGCAGGATGCGCATCACGGAGAGAAACGCCGTGGCATCGCCTGCGCCGATGAGCACGCGCGCGGCAATGGCCACGCCATAGCTGGTGGTAAAGCCCAGGACGACCTGGCCAATGCCCATAATGACCGCGCCGACCACGAGGAGGAGACGCGGGCCAAATTTATCAATCAAGATGCCGGTGGGGATTTGGGCTAGGGCATACACGCCCAACTGCACAGAGGTAAAGACCGCGATACGGCCGGCATCGACATCGAAGCGCTCAATGGCATCTAAGCCGGCGACACCAAAAGAGGTACGGCCGGTAATCGCTATGAGGTAGACCGCCATGGCGGCTACCCAAATGCTTAAAGCCTGAGTGGTAATGACTTCTCTGGGATTCGGCTGCGACATGGCTGATACCTTACGCCTTAACTACTAAGATTCTTTTGTGTGAAGTACATTTCGACCCGCGATACCGCCCGTCAGCCCGCATCTTTTACAGATATTCTCCTCGGCGGGCTTGCCCCCGATGGCGGTTTATACCTGCCGGAGAGCTACCCACAGCTAGATTCCGCCACTTTAAATTCATGGCGCAGGCTCCTAGCGGACAAAGGCTACGCGGCGCTTGCGGCCGAGGTACTTAAGCTTTTCATTGACGATATTCCAGCGCAAGACATCGAGGCCATCGCCGCCCGCGCCTATACCAGCCCTAAGTTCGCGGCACCGGAAATCGTTCCCGTCACCGAACTAGGCGAGGGCCTTTTCATCGGCCATCTATCCGAAGGGCCAACTGCAGCATTTAAGGACATGGCCATGCAGCTTTTGGGTGAGCTCTTTGAATATGAGCTCGCCCGCCGCGGCGAGACCCTCAATATTCTGGGCGCTACTTCCGGCGATACGGGGTCCTCTGCAGAGTATGCGATGCGCGGGCGCCATGGCATTCGCGTCTTTATGCTCACCCCAGCCGGCCGGATGACGGCCTTCCAACAGGCGCAGATGTTTGGGCTGGATGACCCGAATATCTTCAACATCGCTCTCGATGGCGTCTTCGATGATTGCCAGGATGTGGTCAAGGCGGTATCGGGAGATGCTGATTTTAAGGCCGCCTACCGCATCGGCGCGGTCAATTCCATTAACTGGGCACGGCTGATGGCCCAGGTGGTCTACTACATCTCCTGCTGGCTCAAGGTCACCGAAACCGCCGATCAGAAGGTTTCCTTTAGTGTTCCCACCGGTAACTTTGGCGATATCTGCGCCGGCCACATCGCTCGCCAGATGGGCCTTCCCATTGATCGCCTCATCGTGGCCACCAATGAGAACGACGTACTGGATGAGTTCTTCCGCACCGGCAACTATCGGCCGCGCCCAGCCGCAGAGACCATGGCTACCTCGTCGCCGTCCATGGATATCTCCCGTGCCTCGAATTTTGAGCGCTTTGCGTTTGACTTGCTCGGCCGCGATGCAGCCGAAACCGCGGAGCTGTTCGGCACCAAGGTGAAAGAAGGCGGCTTTAGCCTCGACCGCGAGAAGATTGCTGCTGCCCGCGAGGACTATGGTTTCCTGTCCGGTTCCTCCAGCCATGCCGATCGCCTAGCCACCATCAAGGACGTGCACGAGCGCTTTGATTACCTGGCGGATCCGCACACGGCCGATGGCATCAAGGTGGCCCGCGGCGCACAGCGCGAGGGCGTGGAGACGCCAATTGTGTGTCTGGAGACCGCGCTGCCGGTGAAGTTTGCCGAGACCATTACGGAAGCCATCGGCTCCGCACCTGAGCCGCCCGAGCGCTTTGCCGGCATCCTCGATACTGAGCGGCGCGTCAAGGACTTGCCTAATGATGCCGCAGCGGTCAAGGATTACATCACCACGTCGATTCAGAAAACGGAGGTTTAGACCATGGCCCTAGAAAATTTTGCCGGCCCGGAACACTACACCGAGTTTGATCCGGAAAAGTTCATCCGCGATCTCAAAGCCCAGGCGGAGATGGATGCGGAAGAAGATAATAAGGACAACGCCGGGGATGCGGACGCAGAAAGCAACTAGCGTCTTTGTAGCGTGCACGGCCGCGTTCCTTGCGGCCTGCAGCCCGGTGCGGGGTGGGGAAGAACCAAGTTTCTCCGCCCTGTCCTATAAAAACCTCATTCCCAATGAGTCCTATTCCCCGACCACGGCGCCGCTCGCTCCGGGCACCGCCTTGGATCTCTCCGGCGATGAACCGCGGCCGGGCGCCTACTTCAACTACCAGTCTTGTACCGCGGCATGGTCATTTACGCTTGCCGACGCCCGCACGATCGCCGTTACCGCTTCCCATTGCGGCAAACCCGGCGATAAGGTCTGGGCTGGAACCGCCGACGGCGACTTTAGCTACCCCGCCGAACCTATTGGCGAGGTCATCTACTCTGATTTCTATTCCGAAGACACCCACGACCTCGATGTGGCCTTTATCGAGATCACCGGCAGCGCTGAGTACTATGTCCCCGGGGCGGTAGACAATAGCGTCGCCACCTCCCTGGCGCACCTGCCACATCAGGTGTGCAAGCTTGGCCGCGTGACCGATGAGACGTGCGGCACGCTTTCCCATGATGCAGAGATGGCGCAGCTGAACTCGGAGGGACTCCAGCGGGATTCGCTCGCCGCTAGGGCGCGTGTATGCAGCACCAACGGTGACTCCGGTGGTCCGGTGTACGGCGAAGTAGAAGGAAAGCAAACCATCGTGGGCGTGGTCTCGGGAACGACGCAGCGCCTCGAAGAAGGCCACACCTGCCAAACCACGCCGACGGACATGGAGCTGTCTTTCACGTTGGCCACCGATATCCAGCTTCTAGCTAAAGAGGTCTTGGGACCCATGGCCTAAGTACGCCGCACTGGTCTACGCTAGGTGGCATGCCGACTCCAGATTTTATTGTTCAGCTGCGCGAAAAGATTGGCCACGATCAGATCTTTGTGCCAGCCTGCAGCGCCATCATCATCCGCGATGTTCCGGCAGACGCCGCGCTCTGGGAAGTCCCCTCCGTGCTCCTAGTAAAGCGCTCCGATAACGGTACGTGGACCCCGGTGGAAGGAATCTGCGAGCCAGGCGAGGAAATTACTACCACCGCGCTGCGAGAAGTCAAAGAGGAAGTCGGCCTCGACGCCAAGGTGGAAGCGCTATTGGGCGTGGGGCAGTCCGGCCCCGTGACCTACCCCAACGGTGATGAGTGCACCTTTATGGGGACGGCGCTGCGCGTATCAGTAGCCGATGGCGCAGAGCCGGTCATCAGCGATGAAGAAAATACGGAGGCGGGGTGGTTCTCCGTGGCGAAGCTTCCCGATAGCGTCTCCCGCCGCCACCGCCTCATGATTGCCGACGCCGTTGCCCAAATGAAACATCCCCGCGGCTTCGCCCCACGCATGGGCTGGATGAAGCGCAGCGAGCAACCGGGACTGTAGGGCTATTCTTCTGCGGCGTCGGCAAGCAGCCCGCACAATTGCTGCGGATTCTGGGCGGCGATGAGTTCTTGTGCAATGCCAGCGCGCGCATCGGCCATGTCGTCCTTGCTGCCGCAGGAAATCACGGTATCGCTGATAGTAAGCAAAAGCTTTCCGCGCCGGGCTAGGTCATAAAAGAGCGGGCAGTCTTCTTCGCCCCAGCGCCAGGCCGTGGCGTAGAAGTCCCGCGCGCCAGAGCCAAGCCACGACGCCTCCAAGAGCAGGTGGCCGCGGCGCAGGTAGATGCCGTCTCGCTGCAGGCTGGCGAGTACGTCTCTCACCGCAGCCAGGTTGGCGCGATCCCAAGCGATGAAGGTGATGGGGGAGCAGCTAAGCATCAGCGGCGCCGGCGACAGTTACCATCTGCGCGGCCGCCGGAGTAGGCGCGCACGGAATTCTCGCCGCCTTCGGGCCCCAAGTCATCGATGCCCCAGGAATCCTCCGCATAGATTGCGTATTCCCTGCTCCAGTGCTCGCGTCGCGGTCGCGCCTCACGCGTACGGCGGCGTGTGCGGCGCTTGCCTCGTTCGAAGCTGGCGTCTCGCATAGTGGCTGCGCCTCCTTGCTACCTTTAGGGCCCAGTCTTAATGAGTGGCTCTTCAGGGCCGGTTTCCTTCTTTCCTTCCCACACCCAGCTGAGGAAGCGGGTGGAGCACAGTATCCAGTGTGCGGTGAGGAGGACGGGGATGGTGAGCGCAATGGCGTCGATAAGCTTGGAGCCATTGACCAATGCCAGCTGGTGGCCGCCCATGCTCACGGTGCCCGGCGGGAAGGTGCAGGACCACCACGCCGGCGAGTACGGAACCCACCGTGCCACATTGGGATAGAAGGTAAACATCGCGTAGATGGACAGCGGAATGGCGATAATAAGCGCCGTAACGCCGTAATAGACGGATACCGGTCCAGGGAAGAGAATCTGCATTGCCGTGGTGGACTGGCCCACCACGCCAAGTGGGACCCATGCGGTGGCCGATTTCGCGCCCGTGAAATCCACCTTGCCGTGCCATGCGGCCCAGTACACGCGGGCGAAGGTGGGCACCGCCGTCACCAGGGACATGAAGAAAAATACCGTACCCATCACGTGGTAGAGCGGGCCGTAATCATGAGCTAGCCAACCGGAAACGGAAGCCGAAATCATGGGGCCGACCAGCGGCAGGCCCCAGGTGAACTTCGGCTCGCCATCAAAGCGCGTGAGCTGGATAGCCCACGCAATAACCGTAACCGGACCACCGATCCAAAAGCCCACGAGCCGGAATGTAGGGATATCCGTCAGCCCGGAAAGCGCGGCACCGAGCGCCAAGATTCCGATGAAAAACATCGACCACTCCGCCATAGTGGTGCGCTCAAAGCTGGGGTGGCGGTAGCGCAAGAAGCCCGCGGTGAGAACGACAAAGATGACGCACGCGATGGCGGCAAAAATGCCGGCCAAGATCATCAATCCTTCTTCCACGAGCAGGCGCGAGACGATGGAGGTGCCCATGAGGCTGCCTCCCCACGCGGGGCCAGGGGCTGGGAGTTGGCGGAATCTATTAGTCACACCCACATGTTAATTTCTTTCGGTCGGGTTATCAGAATTTTTCCGTCGGTTTTGCTGGTGAGAACTCTCGCTAAGCGTGCATTTAGGGGCGGGGGTCAATCCCACATAAATGTGTGTCTGGGGTCGCATGAAAAGGGCTGGAATACCATTGCGTGTTCATACAGCGAGGAGGTTATGAATGATGAGGATTCGCTATACCTTGGTGGAAAGCCGGATTTCGTTCGACCAGCTTCATATACTCATCCAAAAATCCAACCCACGAATGAGTAAGGAAGAGAAAGTTATCAAGGGCTACAATTACTGCTAGTAGCGAGTTCTCGCCGTAATTTTGACCTAAAACTTTCACAGCACGCCGCTTCGTAGCATTGGAAACTGCAGGTTGGTCCAAAACGAAACCGTTCCATAACCGAGCTGAGTGAGCACACTTATTTCTCACGAAAGTAAAAGAGCGCAATTGGCGCGCCAAATATTGTTTCTTTACGCCAAGAATGGAACAAGTCTTTGCGTAAACCTGGTTGTGGTCGTTTCGGAAGCTTATCGCTTTCGACAACGTACCAAAGGACAATGCCTCGACGGCCACCCAAATTGGAACATCGTAAACCCACCTTTCAGTGTCGGACCCTGAGTCCTTTTGGTATTTATGGAGGTATGGTTCCTTAGACCGCTTGAGCTCACTGATAATTAGATCGTGTGTGGGCGGCATGGCCGGATTTGGTGGGCGCCGGTACGCAGTGGGCTGAAGATACTTCTCATAAGGAGAATGGATTTCACCTTCGCTGAGCGCAAAGGCCGTCCTGGCAGCAAGCTCTGCTTCTTGGAGCCCGCGGAGAAGGAGAGAACGAAGTTCGATGTCCAACCGGTAGATGTTAACTATTTCATCCCACTGGGTGCCAGGAAAGAATCTGGCTTCGTCACCGGCTAAGTTTTCTTGGAAGTACCGCATGTAGCCCGAAAAGCGGTAATAATTTTGACGCTCTAGGAAATTTTCAGCGGATTTTTCGGAAGGAAGGATTAACCCACGGCGTTGAATTAAACTGACTTGCTCTTCAATGCTAAGGAACTTCTTCCTGCGGTTCATGGCGGATTCTAGGGGTCGTTGCAACGATGATGGTTAGTTTGGTTTGATGCTACCGGTTTGTGTGAGGGCGTTGGTCATGACTTCGGCTGGGGTGCGCCAGTTGAGTGCTTTGCGTGGTTTGTGGTTGTGAATGTTGGCGATCATTTCTAGGTCCTCGGCGCTGTAGATGGACAGGTCGCTGTTTTTGGGAAGGTTTCTTCTGAGCCTGCCGTTGGTGTTTTCGTTGCTGCCGCGTTCCCATGGTGATCCTGGGTGACAGAAGTAGATGGGAATGTCAGTGGCCATGGTAAAGGCTTTATGACCAGCCATTTCGCTTCCTTGGTCCCAGGTAATTGATGACCAGATAGCTTTATCGACTCCTGCAACCGCCTTGTGCAAGGCTGTGAATACCTCTTTGCTGGTATGCCTTCCCGGTAGGTGGCCAAGGACAACAAATCGGCTAACACGTTCTACTAGCGTGATTACCGCTGATTGGTTGTTTTTACCGAGGATGAGGTCACCTTCCCAGTGGCCTGGCAAAATACGTTCACTTACCTCATCTGGTCGGTCGTCTATGAGGATCATGTCATCGACGAAGCGTTGCTGGGCAGGTGTGCTGGAGCGGGTTTGGCGTTTCTTGCGTTTCTTTCTACCGGTCGGCAAGTTCAGGCCAAGGTCTTTGAGTCTTCCTTTGGCCTGCAGGTAAAAGGCGTCATAAATCGTTTCGTGACTAATGCGCATGTCCTTATCAGTGGGGTAATCGATGGGCAGGCGATTAGAAATCTCCTCAGGTGACCATTGTGCCCGCAATTGTGCGCATACATAGTCCCATAGTCTTTTGTTGGCTAGTAGTTTCGGTATTTTCGGCCGTAATCTGCGCGCACAGGCCTTTAACTGGGCTGTTTCTGCACGATACGGGCCTTCCGCACTGTGGTTTCTGCGTACTTCACGCTGAATTGACGATGCACTTCGCCCTAAACGGCGCCCAATCTCACGCAGTGGCACATCTTCGCGGAGAAGATCGGCGATGATGACGCGTTCTTCGAAGCAAATGTAGCGATTGCTGATGCGTTTATACGGATCTACCCCGCTAGGTAAGGCGGGAGGGGCAAGCCTTCCGGATTCGATGACATCATGGCGTTGGCGCAGCGCTTTCATAAGTCTGTTATACGTGCTGGCGTCTTCGCCGACGGGTATGAACTCTTCTCGTCGACCCTGGGATTTGGTGAGTCCTTTTTCGAAATCTAAACGCAGTCGACGATCAATTCCTACTGCCGCGCCAGCATCACCACCAGGCAGGCTCGCCAGCCGAAGGCGCAGGTATTCCACTCTTAACTGCGTCTGGCGGACTTTCCGAGCATACTGACTTAACCGGATATGGCACCCAGCTTCCGTAGCTACGGCATACGCAGCGGTAAGATGCATCCCACATCTTTTAGCAGCTTGGCGTACCGACAGTCCGCTTCGGACTAGCTCTACAAGCTGGACAGCCTGGCTGCCGCGGCGATCAACTCGTTTGGCTTTATACACGACTGGCAATCCAAAGGCATGGCAAAAATTCAAAGCATGCCCGTAATGACAGCCAAGCTCACCAGCCGCCGAACGGACACTACGCCCACTGCCAACCAAGGCAACTAAGCCACGACGATCCGATTCAGACAACGAATGAAACGGGCCAACAACCCCAGACACAACAACACCCTCCTAAGGGAAAGTGTTGCAACGACCCTCTGAACTCAAGCATTGCTTCAGAATAGCAAAGCCCCCCTCTCATATTGAGCTGTTCCTATGGGAAGCTTGGAGGGGGTATCGATTGACTAAAGTATAGCTCAAAATGCGCAATCTTAGTAATCATTTGCGCAAGGTTTTGCTCAAGTGCCATGCATTTGAAAACGCTGCGATAGTCAAACAACAAGGAGTGGCCACCGCTAAGAATCAAGGGCGCTTGTCAATAGTCGGTGTAAAACCTCTGAATCCAAAGTGCACAGAGGATCTGCAAAGCCCCCAATCGGCACTCAGCAATTAGGGAGCCTAGGAAGGCGGAAAGCTGGTGGCGAGAGGGGGCGTCGGCAAGCGCAGCTCTAGCAGTCGTAGTACATTTCAAATTCCTGCGGGGTAGGACGCAGGCGGACCGGGTTGATCTCGTTCTCGTACTTGTAGTTGATGTAGGTCTCGATGAGATCCTCGGTGAAGACATCGCCTTCGGTGAGGAAGTCCATGTCCTCCTGCAGGGCCTTCAGGGAAGCCTCGAGGGAGGTCGGGGCCTGCGGGATGGACTCAGCCTCTGCCGGTGGCAGCTCGTAGAGGTCCTTATCAACTGGAGCGTGCGGCTCAATGCGGTTCTTTACGCCGTCGATGCCGGCCATCATCATGGCGGCAAAGCCCAAGTACGGGTTGCCGGAGGGGTCCGGTGCGCGGAACTCGATGCGCTTGGCCTTCGGGTTGGAACCGGTAATCGGGATGCGGATAGCGGCCGAGCGGTTGCGCTGGGAGTACACCAGGTTAATCGGTGCCTCGAAGCCTGGCACCAGGCGGTGGTAGGAGTTCAGCGTCGGGTTGGTGAACGCAAGAACTGCACCAGCGTGGTGGAGGATACCGCCGATGTAGTAGCGGGCGATATCGGAAAGTCCTGCGTAGCCAGCCTCGTCGTGGAAGAGAGGTTTGCCATCCTTCCACAGGGACATGTGGGCGTGCATGCCGGAACCATTATCGCCAGCCAGCGGCTTAGGCATGAAGGTTGCGGTCTTGCCCCACTGCGCTGCGGTCTGCTTCACCACGTACTTGAAGGTCTGGATGTCATCGCCCGCGTGCAACATGGAATTGAAGCGGTAGTTGATCTCGTTCTGGCCGGCACCGACCTCGTGGTGGAAGCGCTCGACATCGAAGCCAACCTTCTGCAGGTTCTCTACCATGGCGTCGCGCACCTCACCGTGCTTGTCATACGGCGCGGTGGGGAAGTAGCCGCCCTTCATTCGGGTCTTGTAGCCGGTGTTCGGGGCGCCGTCGAAGTTGGTTTCGCTATCGCGGTTCCACCAACCCTCATCGGAATCCACCTCGTAGAAGCCGTGCTGTACGTCGGTGCCAAAGCGCACGGAGTCAAAGAGGTAGAACTCGGCCTCAGCGCCAAAGTTGCAGGTATCGGCAATGCCGGTGGACTGCAGGTACTCTTCCGCCTTGCGCGCGATGTTGCGTGGGTCGCGGGAGAAAGGCTCAAAGGTAAATGGGTCGTGGACGAAGAACTTGATGTTCAGGGTCTTGGCCGTGCGGAACGGATCGATATGTGCGGTGGCTGGATCCGGCAGCAGGGTCATGTCGGACTCATCGATGGTGGTGAATCCGCGGATAGAGGAGCCGTCGAAAGCGAGGCCGCTTTCGGCATCTTCTACGGTGAACTCTTCTGCTGGGATGGAAAAGTGGTGCTCGGTGCCTGGGACGTCCGTAAAGCGGATATCGACGAACTTTACGTCCTCGTCCTTAATAAATTGGACGATGTCCTGCACTGTCTCGAAAGACACGTTTGTCTCCTCGTTGTTGACCGGTGAATTGTCTCTCTATAGCCTACTAGGTTCGCGCCCGAGGCATCGCGATTCCCCTCGTTTCACATCTCACTTTGTGCCCGCTAGATTGGTGAGCATGGCAGATAAGCGTACGTGGCTCGACGGGCCGAATATTCCGGGCGAATACGATGACATGGAAGGCCCCGGTCGGTGGCCGGGCGAAAAGCTCGGCCTTCCGGAGTCCGGGCCGGGGTCACTGGCCCCCGTTGGCCGCCGCGCCGGCGCCGTGGCCATTGACTGGATCGTGTGCATGCTCATTGCCAACCTGATCCATATGTTCACGACGGAACTCGGCGGTGTGGCCTTCTTGGGCTACGCCCTGTGGGTCATCATGGGCATTGTCTGCGGTTGGCTCTTTGCCCGCACCCCCGGCATGCTGCTGCTGGGGATGGGCGTGGCGCGACTCGATGTCCCCGGTGCCCGCGTGGGCCTATGGCGCGCGGCGTTGCGCACGGTGCTCACCGGTGTGCTGTTCCCAGCAGCCATGGTTGATGCGGATGGACGCGGAATGCATGACCGCGCCACCGGCACCATCGTTATTCGCTCCTAGATAGGCTGCTTTCAAGGGCATAAGAAAATCCCTGCTACGCCGCCGACGGTGTAGCAGGGATTAGCTTTAGGCGCTTATTTATTCTTCTTACGCTGCTGGGCGCGGCGCATGCGGCGGTTCATGCCGGCCATGTTCTGCGCCTGGTGGGGCATTGGGCCCTTGGGCATACCCGGGGTGGTACCCGGCATGGAGTCCATGGCCTCGATGCGGCGGATGTTTTCGTAGGTTTCGTTCTTATTGAAGTTGCGCGGCAGCTTCATGACCTTATTGCGCAGCTTGGATACGGGAACCTCGTCCTCGCCGTTGCCCACGAAAATCTCGTAGACAGGAACGCCGCCGGCGATCTTGTCTACTCGTTTCTTGAGCTGGTTCAAGGTGGGGCGCACGCGGTTCTTATTGCCCTCGCAAACGAAGATGACGCCGGCGTTGCCGATGACGCGGTGGATAAGATCCTGCTGGCGGGTGGCGGCTACACCGGTCTTCACAGACCACACGATGCCCACGGTATTGCGCAGCTGCTGCTCCAGCGCCCAGCCGGCGGCGCCCGGCTGGTCTTCTACGCGCTTGTACATATCGCGCTCAAGGCGGCGGGTGAAGAGGAACATAGCGAGCAGCGCGCCGATGCCCAAACCGAGGATGAGCATGAACCATTCGCCGCCAAAAAGCATGCCAATGAGGAAGAAGAGCAAGCCCATGCCCAGGAAGGCACCCAGCATGATGGGGATAAGCGCCTTATCCTGCTTGCGCTGCATATTGAATGCTTGCCACATCTGGGACCAGGTTTGCTTACGCTGCTGGCGCTTGGCCGCGCGTTCTTGCTTCTTTGCAGCCTTTAGTGCTGCCTTGTCATCTTTCGCCATGGCTCCTACTTTAAAGGTCAACGGGCATAAATGTTAAAACGGCCCACGCGAAAAGCGCAGGCCGTTATGAAAACGTTCGGTTTAGCGGATGGTGGCCGCCGCCGAATTTGCATTAGCCGGGGTCTTGGCCATGCGGGTGGTCACTGGAGTCTCTTCCGAGGGGCCGTACTTCTCCAGCAGGGTGGAGGCCTCTTGGGCGGTGGCACCCTGGGAGGTCTCGGCCAGGTGCTTGAGGTTTTCCGGCAGCTCGAAGCCGCGCTTTTCCATGGCCTGCACGTAGAGGCGGCCGGCGCGGTAGGACGAGCGCACCAGCGGGCCGGACATGACGCCGCCGAAGCCGAGCTCCTTGGCCAGCTTGGAGTGGGCGACGAATTCCTCTGGGCGCACCCAGCGCTCAATCGGGTGGAAGCGCGGGCCGGGGCGCAGGTACTGGGTGATGGTGATGATATCGCAGCCGGCAGAACGCAGGTCACGCAATGCTTCCTCGACCTCATCCTCGGTCTCGCCCATGCCCAAAATCAGGTTGGACTTGGTAATCAGGCCATAGTCGTGGGCCTGGCGGATAACGTCCAGGGAGCGCTCGTAGCGGAAGGCCGGGCGGATGCGCTTAAAGATGCGCGGCACGGTTTCCAGGTTGTGGGCGAAGACCTCTGGCTTGGCCTCAAAAACTTCTTCCAAAAGGTCCGGCTTGCCGGAGAAATCCGGGGTGAGGTTTTCCACGCCGGTGTGCGGGTTAAGCTCGTGAATCTTGCGCACGACCTCGGCATAGAGCCAGGCGCCCTCATCCGGAAGATCGTCGCGGGTAACGCCGGTAATGGTGGTGTAGTTAAGGTTCGATTTCCCGGATATTTTCGGCCACGCGGCGCGGCTCGTCGCGGTCGAGTTCTTCCGGCTTGCCGGTGGCAATATCGCAGAAGTCGCAGCGGCGGGTGCACTTATCGCCACCGATAAGGAACGTAGCCTCGCGGGATTCCCAGCACTCGTGGATATTCGGGCAGCCTGCCTCTTGGCACACGGTGTGCAGGGAGGCGCCGGCCACGCGGGACTTCATGTCCTCGTAGCCCGGGCCGGTGCGGACCTGGTTGCGAATCCAGCGTGGCTTTTGTTCGATGGGTGACTCCGCATTCTTCTTTTCAATGCGGAGCATCTTGCGTCCTTCAGGCTTTACAGTCACAAAAACTCACTTTATCGGTTGATGGTGGTGATGGCTAATAGCTCTTCTAGGTATATGTCGCCGCAGTCACATCCTATTCCGCGCCAGCCCCGAACGAGGGCTACTGCTGCGCTTGCCGACGCCTCTCCCGTGCCCTTTCATTAGCCAGCTTCGTGGGATCCGGGGCTGAGCCGAAGGTGTGGTCGGCAACGATGAGGCGGCCCGAGAGGGCGTCGTCCAGCGCTTGCAACAGCGGCTGGGTGGCATCCTCGAGGGTGACTTGGTGGCCCAGTTCTAGGGACAGGGTGGTCACGTCGGCGTCATCGATGCCGCAGGCCACGATGTGGTCGTAGTACTCCAGCGTATTGCAGCAATTGAGCGCCAAGCCGTGCATGGTCACCCCGCGGGTAATGCGGATGCCTAGGGCGGCAATCTTGCGGTCGCGCTTCGGGGCAGCCGGATCCTTGGCCTGGGTGGTGGAGGGGACCCATACGCCCGATCGGCCGTCGATGCGCCCAGCGGTGGTCACCCCCATCTGGCGAACCGTCTGGATGGTGGCTTCCTCCAAGCGGCGGACATAGTCGACGACGTCGACAGGCTCTGCCAGCTTGATAATGGGGTAGATGACCAGCTGGCCCTCGCCATGCCAGGTAATGCGCCCGCCGCGGTCGACGGTGATAACGGGCAGGCCGTTATCGGGCATATCCTCTGGCTGGGTGCGCTTGCCGGCGGTATAGATATTGGGGTGCTCGACCACAAGCACCACGTCGCCCTGCTCGCCCTTGGCGCGGGCGGCCGCTACCTCGGCCTGGTAGTCCCACGCCTCTTGGTAGTCCATCCGGCCTAAGAAACGGACCTCTAGTGGCTTATCGGAGGCGCGAATGGAGCGCTCGGCGGGGAAGAAAGGATCGCGTGGTGCAGTCATAGCCTCAAAGTTTCCTCTGGTGCGGCGGGCAAAGCAAAGCGGGAGGATGCGCGTGGCACACCCTCCCGCGTGGGGCCGAATTAGTCCAAGCCGTTAGCGGATGCGTAGGCGGCGGCATCCATGAGCTCGCCTGCCTCATCTACCTCGACCTCGAACAGCCAGCCCTCACCGAACGGATCGTTGTTGATGACGGCGTAGTCATCGTGCACGGCCTCGTTGACGTCCTTGACGGTGCCGGTGACAGGGGAGTAGAGGTCGGAGACGGACTTGGTGGATTCCACCTCGCCGCAGGACTCGCCGGCGGTGACGGTATCGCCCACCTCCGGTAGCTCAGCAAAGACAACCTCGCCCAAGCGATCGGCAGCGACGGAGGTAATGCCGATGCGCACGGTAGCGCCTGCGACGGCGTCAGCGGTGGCGTTGACCCACTCGTGGTCTTCGGAGTAGGAGAAATCTTGTGGAAGGGTAGCCATGGTGATGTAGTCCTTTCGGGCTCGTTGAGAAAGTGTTTACTTATCGCGCTTGTAGAACGGCAACGCGGTTACTTCAAAAGGATAGCGCTTGCCGCGGATCTCTACTTCGACTTCGGCGCCGGGCTCGAGTCCGGCGCTGGTTTCCAGCAGCGCGATGGCCACTGGGTGTCCCAGGGTGGGGGAAGGCTGGCCGGAAGTGACGGTTCCGACCTTCTTGTCTCCCACGAATACTTCGGCTCCGGCGCGCGCGGCGCGGCGTTGCGTGGAGGTGAGGCCGGTGATCGCCACCTGTGGGCCTTCGGCGGCGCGCTGGCGGATGACCTCGGAGCCGACGAAATCGGCCTCCTTCTTGGCAAAGGCACGGGCCATACCCGCCTCTACTGGGGTGATATCGCGAGAGAGTTCGTTGCCGTAGAGCGGCATGCCGGCCTCGAGGCGCAGGGAATCGCGGGCGGCAAGGCCACACGGCTTGATGTCATACTCTTCACCGGCCTTGAGCAATTCCTCCCACAGCTGTGGGGCATCGGAGTTATACACGATGAGCTCGAAGCCATCCTCACCGGTGTAGCCGGTGCGCGCGATAATGGCAAAGGTGCGCGCTACCTTGCCCATGGTGGCAGCGTAGTAGCCGAGGTTATACACCTCGTCCTGCTTATTGTCTTCTACCAGCGGCACGAGGATTTCTGCGGCCTTAGGGCCCTGGACGGCGATCATGGCGACGTCCCGGGACTCGTTCTTCAGAGTCACATCGAAGCCCTCGGCGCGATTGTTGAGCTCGTCCCATACGGTATCGGCGTTGCCGGCATTCGGGACGACGAGGAATTTGTCCTCTTCAAAGCGGTAGGTAATCAGGTCATCGATGATGCCGCCGTCTTCAGCGGTAATCATGGAGTACTTGGCCTTGCCCACCTTGAGGGGCTCGAAGTTGGAGATGAAGGCATAGGACAAGAACTTGCCGGCGTCGGCGCCGTTGACCCAAATTTCGCCCATGTGGGAGAGGTCAAAGAGGCCGGCGGTGCTGCGCACCGCGCGGTGCTCATCCAGCTCGTTCTGGTACTTCAAGGGCATGTTCCACGGGCCGAAGGCCGTGAAGGTGGCGCCGAGCTTGTCGTGCTCGGCATGAAGCGGGGAGGTGAGTAGTTCAGTCATGGTTACTCCTCAGAATCGTCGATGTCGAAAGCTTCTGGTGGTGGGCAGCTACAGACCAGGTTGCGGTCGCCGTAGGCCTCGTCGATGCGGCGCACCGGCGGGAAGTACTTGTAGCTGTGGCGCAGGGATTTCACGGGCCACGCTGCCTTTTCGCGGCTGAAGGCGAACTCCCACGCATCGGCCCCGACGGACTCCGCGGTAAATGGTGCGTGGTGGATAACGGAGCCTTCGTAGGACACCTCGCCGTCGATGATCTCTTGGATCTCGGCGCGAATGGTGCGCATAGCCTCGATGAAGCGGTCCAGCTCGGCCAAGTCTTCAGACTCGGTGGGCTCGACCATGAGGGTTCCGGCCACCGGGAAGGCAAGGGTGGGGGCGTGGAAACCAAAGTCCACGAGGCGCTTGGCTACGTCGGCTGCGGTGACCCCGGAGGCGTCGGTAAGCGCGCGCAGATCCAGGATGCATTCGTGCGCAACCAAGCCAGCATTGCCGGTGTAGAGCACCGGGAAGGAATCTTCCAAGGACTTGGCCAGGTAGTTCGCGCCCAAAATCGCGTGGGCGGAGGCCTGGGCTAGTCCCTGCGTACCGGTCATAGCTAGGTACGCCCAGGAAATCGGCAGCACACCCGCCGAGCCGTACTTGGTATTGGTAATTGGCACGCCCTGACCTACCGGGGTAGCGATGGTGGCATCCAGCTGCGGATCCGCGGCGTTGGTGGGCAGGAAGGGGATAAGGTGCTCGGCCACTGCGACCGGGCCTACGCCCGGGCCGCCACCGCCATGCGGAATGGTAAAGGTCTTGTGCAGGTTGAGGTGGGAAACATCGCCGCCGAACTGGCCTGGGCGGGCCCAGCCGGTCAGCGCGTTCATATTCGCACCGTCGATGTAGACCTGGCCGCCCACCGCGTGAACCTTATCGCATACGTCGCGAACCTCGGGGTCAAAGACACCGTGGGTGGACGGGTAGGTCACCATAATGCCGGCAATGTGGTTGCCGTGCTTGGCAATCTTCTCATCCAAATCCGCCAGGTCAATAGAGCCGTCCTCCGCGGTCTTCACCACAACAACGCGCAGGTTAGCCAGCGTTGCCGAGGCCGCATTGGTACCGTGCGCGGAAGCTGGGATGAGCACTACATCGCGCTCGTTATCGCCATTAGCTACGTGGTAGCGGCGGATGGCCAACAGGCCAGCTAGCTCGCCCTGGGAGCCGGCATTGGGCTGGATGGAGACCTTGGCGTAGCCGGTTACCTCGGCCAGCCAGCCCTCAATCTCTTCTACCAAGGCGCGCCAACCGGCGGTCGTTTCTTCTGGTGCGTAGGGGTGGATGCCCGCAAACTCCGGCCAGGAGATGGGTTCCATGGCCGCAGTGGGGTTGAGTTTCATCGTGCAAGAGCCCAGTGGGATCATGGTGCGGTCGAGCGCCAAGTCCTTATCGGCCAGCTTGCGCAGGTAGCGCAGCATCTGGGTCTCGGAGTGAATGCGGTTGAAGATTTCGTGCTGGAGCGGCTCCTCGCCGCGCTGCAGGTTCTCCGGCAGGGCAAAGTCGGCCTCAGCAGTTTCGGCGCCGAAGGCCTGGGCGAGCTTAGCGACGTCCTCCTTGGTTGCCGACTCACCAAAGGACACCGATACCTTGTCCTCGCCAATGACGCGCACGAGGTAGCCCTCCTTCTGGAGGTCAACCTTGATGGTGGCGGCGTCTACACCGGAGACGGTAACGGTATCGAAGAAGTCCTCGGACACGAGTTGCTTTCCGGCATCCTTAACGGCCTGCGCAAAGGAGGAAGCGATTGCGTGGACGCGCTGGGCAATGGCCTTGAGACCTTGCGGACCGTGGTAGACGGCGTACATGGAGGCGACATTAGCCAGTAGTGCCTGCGCAGTACAAATATTGGAGGTAGCGCGTTCACGGCGAATGTGCTGCTCGCGGGTCTGCAGCGCCAGGCGGTAAGCGGGGCGACCATCCGCGTCCTTGGACACGCCTACGATGCGGCCAGGCATCTGGCGCTTGAGCTTTTCCGTGACCGCCATGTACGCAGCGTGCGGGCCGCCGAAGAAGAGCGGAACGCCAAAGCGCTGGGAAGAACCGAGCACAATATCGGCGCCCAGCGAGCCAGGTGCCTCCAGCAGGAGCAGCGAAAGCGGGTCGGTGGCCACGGTAGCCAGAGCGCCGCGGGTGTGCAGCTCCTCGATGATGGTGGAGGGGTCAAAGATATCGCCCTCGGTACCGGTGTAGGCGATTACTGCGCCGATGAGATCCTCGCCCACGAGGCCTTCGCGCAGGTTCACGATTTCTACCTCAAGGTCAATTGCGCGGGCGCGCTCCGCGGCGACGGTAAGCACCTGCGGGTGCAGGCGAGAATCCAACACCACGCGGCGACCCTTCTTGACCGCGCGGGACATAAGCCCCACGGCTTCCGCGGTGGCGGAGGCCTCGTCCAGCAAAGAAGCATTCGCGATGGGCAGTCCGGACAGGGACTCAATCATGGTCTGGAAGTTCAATAGCGCTTCAAGACGACCCTGGGAGATCTCTGGCTGATACGGGGTATAGGCGGTGTACCATCCCGCATCTTCCAATAAACCGCGACGGATGACCGCGGGGGTGAGGGTGTCAGAAAAGCCTTGTCCGTAGAAGGACTTCAGCACGGTGTTCTGGTTGGCGTACTCCCGCAATGTAGCCTGCGCTTCATCTTCCGAGAGTGCCTCAGGAAGCTGAGGCAGTTCTGCGGCGCGGATCTTTGAGGGAATGGCGGCATCGACCAGCGCGTCCACGCTGTCGTAGCCTACCTTCGCAAGCATGGTGGCCTGCTCCGCAGAATCCGGCCCTAGGTGGCGGGAGATGAATTCCATGTCAGTGAGACTCCTTAATAGGGGGACAGTGGCTGTAACCGCCCCAATTATATGTTTAACAATGGGTGAGCCGATCCCGCTTTGGAAACTTTTATGCAGCGCGTCACTGTATAGAACTGCACCCAGTGCGCTCACCATGGGCTTAGGGGCAAGTCTCCCCCAACACCTCGAATAAAAGGGGATGGATTAGTCCGGTGTTTTGGGATCCATCACCCCCACTTGGCACCCCAGACATAGCTAAAGCCTCTTAGCCCCGCAGTGGGGCTAAGAGGCTTTAAGCGGCGATAGAACCTTTAGACTTCGAGGTCTGCTTGGAAGTCAGCGGTCTGCAGGCGGTCCTTGATGGTGGTGATGAAGCGGCCTGCGTCCGCACCGTCAACTACCTGGTGATCGTAGGTGAATGGCAGGTAGCACATCTGGCGGATGGCGATGGCGTCCTGGCCGTTCTCGTTGACAACAACCGGGCGCTTCTCAATAGCCGCGGTGCCCAGGATGCCGGCCTGTGGCGGAACCAAGATCGGGGTATCGAGCATGGCGCCCTCGGAACCGATGTTGGTCACGGTGAAGGTAGCACCGGTGAGATCGTTCGGCTTCAGCTTGTTATTGCGGGCCTTATCAGCCAGCTCTGCAATCTGCTGAGCGATCTGCGGCAGGGTCATATCCTGTGCCTTGTGGATGACCGGGGTGAGCAGGCCCTTCGGGGTGTCAACGGCGATAGCGATGTTGACGTCCGAGTGGTAGGTCATCTCCTTGGTCTCTGGGTTGTAGGACGCATTGACGTTCGGGTGGGAGACCAGAGCCTCGGCGGTAGCCTTCACGATGAATGGCAGGAAGGACAGGTTGGCACCGTGCTTGTCGATGAACGCCTGCTTGTTCTTCTTGCGCATATCCCAGATGGCAGTCATGTCGACTTCCTGGACGTGGGTCAGCTGCGTGGAAATCTGCAGCGCCTCGACCATCTTGGCGGCGGTGATTTCGCGGATGCGGTTGACCTTCTGGGTGGTGCCGATGAGCTCCTGCTTGGCCGGATCCACGGACTTGGTGAACCAACGTGCGCGTGGGGAGTTATCGGACTGTGCGGCAGACTTGGCAGGTGCATCGCCCTCGCCAGCAGCGGCGAGCACGTCCTGCTTGCGGATGCGGCCGCCCACGCCGGTGCCCTCGACGGTGTTGAGGTCTACGCCGTGCTTCTCAGCCAGCTTGCGTACCAGTGGGGTGACATAAGGAACGTTGTCGCCATTGTTGACCTTGGCAGAGGTGTTCAGGGAGGAATCCTGCTTGGACTCCTTCTTTTCCTCAGCCTTCGGTTCTGGCTTCTTCTCTTCCTTTTCTTCGGCCTTTGGCTCTTCCTTCTTTTCTTCCTGTGGCTCTGGCTTGGCCTCGGAGGAGGATGCGGTGGCGTTTTCGTCGCCGATGCGGGCGATGACTTCGCCGACCTCGATGGTGTCGTCCTCGTCGGCGAGGATTTCTACCAGGGTGCCTGCTACTGGGGAAGGAATCTCAGTGTCGACCTTGTCGGTGGAGACCTCGAGCAGTGGCTCGTCTACCTCGACGGTATCGCCAACGGACTTCAGCCACTGGGTGATGGTGCCTTCGGTGACGGATTCGCCGAGTTCTGGCATTTCTACGTCGGCTGCGTCGCCGGAGCCGCCGTTGGAGGAGTCAGCCTTCGGCTCTTCCTTTTCTTCGGCCTTTGGCTCTTCCTTCTTTTCTTCCTGTGGCTCTGGCTTGGCCTCGGAGGAGGATGCGGTGGCGTTTTCGTCGCCGATGCGGGCGATGACTTCGCCGACCTCGATGGTGTCGTCCTCGTCGGCGAGGATTTCTACCAGGGTGCCTGCTACGGGGGAAGGAATTTCGGTGTCGACCTTGTCGGTGGAGACCTCGAGCAATGGTTCGTCTACCTCGACGGTGTCGCCAACGGACTTCAGCCACTGGGTGATGGTGCCTTCGGTGACGGATTCGCCGAGTTCTGGCATTTCCACGTCGGCTGCGTCGCCGGAGCCGCCGTTGGAGGAGTCAGCCTTCGGCTCTTCCTTCTTTTCTTCTGCTTCTTCCTCGCCCTTATCAGCGGAGGAGTCGTTGGATGCGGAGCCTGCCTCATCCTCGTCACCGATAATGGCGATGACTTCGCCAACCTCGATGGTGTCATCCTCGTCAGCCTTAATTTCAATAATGGTGCCGGCTACGGGGGAGGGGATTTCGGTATCGACCTTGTCGGTGGAGACCTCGAGCAATGGTTCGTCTACCTCGACGGTATCGCCGACGGACTTGAGCCACTGCGTGATGGTGCCTTCGGTTACGGATTCGCCCAGCTCGGGCATCTCAACGGAGTTCGCCATGAGTTATAAGACTCCTCGAAAGTTGGAAGTGTTCTATCGCTACCCGACAATCTTACAGCGTGATGCTCACCCTCGTGCAGATGTGGGGTTAGTAACTACCCTCCTTCCGGGTAAGCTAGGCAATTATGTTCAACCCTTTCCGCCGCAATAAGTCCAGATCGTCGCTGCGACCACCCCGCGGACCGGGGGAGACCGTCCGCCCGGAAGACGCGCAGGATCTGCAACAGTGGGCCGCCGGAAAGGCTTTTGTAGAAGCCTTTGTGGAGCCGGAAACGGTAGTCAATGAGATGTCCGTTGTTGTTGTGGATGAAAACGGCGAGTTCATTCGCCGTCGTATCGGCGGGCCAAAGGGCATCGATGCGGTGGCCAAACTTTTGAGCTGCGATATTTATGATGTAGAAGAAACCGGCTATCCGCAGCGCATGCGCGATCGCATGGAAAGGCAGCGCATCTTGCGCAAAAGGGAAGAGCAAAGGCAACGCCGCGCCCGATTTGAGCGCGGCGAAAATCCCGATACAGGGCGAGAGCTAAGCTAGGTCAGCATCCTCGCGTACATAAATTTGAGACCCGTTGCGGCGGAATTCGGCGGATTTTTCCTGCATACCTTCCTCAGGTGCTGAGCCGTGGGCTGCCGCGTGAACCTGCTCGCCCAGCGTCGGCATGCCCAGCTCGGCCATTTGCCCGCCGAACATCTCGCGGATGTCTTGGCTAATGCGCATGGAGCAGAACTTCGGCCCACACATGGAACAAAAGTGTGCGGTCTTTGCTGGCTCAGCAGGCAACGTTTCATCGTGATAGGCCTGCGCGGTCTCTGGGTCGAGGGAGAGCGCAAATTGGTCATTCCAGCGAAATTCAAAGCGGGCCTTGCTCATGGCATCGTCCCAAGCGCGGGCGCCTGGATGTCCCTTGGCCACGTCCGCTGAATGCGCCGCAATCTTATAAGTAATGACGCCAGTTTTTACATCATCGCGGTTGGGCAGTCCCAAGTGCTCCTTCGGCGTGACATAGCACAACATGGCTGTACCACCCATTGCGATATGGGCGGCACCGATGGCGGAAGTGATGTGATCATAGCCAGGGGCGATATCGGTAACTAGAGGGCCGAGGGTATAGAAGGGGGCATCTGAAGCCCAGTCCTGTTCGAGTTCGTTGTTTTCTTGAATCATGTTGAGCGGCACGTGTCCGGGGCCTTCCACCATGACTTGGACGTCATACTCCCAGGCGCGGCGGGTAAGCTCGCCGATAGTCTTTAGCTCTGCAAATTGGGCGGCGTCGTTAGCATCGGCAAGGCTGCCGGGGCGCAGGCCGTCGCCAAGCGAAAATGCAACATCGTATTGAGCGAAAATCTCGCACAGCTCATCGAAGTGCTCGTACAGAAATGACTCTTTGTGGTGAGCAAGGCACCATCCCGCCATGATGGAGCCACCGCGGCTGACAATGCCGGTCACGCGATTGCTTGCTAGCGGTACATACGCCAAGAGCACACCGGCGTGAATGGTCATATAGTCCACACCCTGTTCGCATTGCTCGATGACGGTATCGCGGAAGATTTCCCAGGTCAGATCCTCTGCCACGCCATTGACCTTTTCCAATGCTTGGTAAATAGGCACGGTGCCAATGGGAACTGGGGAATTGCGCAGAATCCACTCGCGGGTGGTGTGGATATCGTCACCAGTGGAAAGATCCATTACGGTGTCCGCGCCCCACTGGGTAGCCCAGCGCAGTTTGGACACTTCTTCCTCGATGGAGGAGGTAACCGCGGAGTTACCAATATTGGCGTTGATTTTGGTGAGAAATTTTCGCCCAATGATCATGGGCTCAGACTCGGGGTGGTTGACATTATTAGGGATAATGGCGCGGCCGCGAGCTACCTCAGCGCGAACGAATTCCGGATCGCAGTGCTCACGCAGTGCTACGAATTCCATTTCGCGGGTGATGATTCCTTGGCGAGCGTAGTGCATTTGAGTTACGCGGCGCCCAGGCTGAGCCTTAAGCGGCGGGCGCTTAGAGCCTTTCCACTCTTGGGAAGACGCCCCGCGGCGCTGTGCGGCACGTCCATCGTCAGCCAGCTCGCGGCCGCGACCGGCGTACTCTTTGGTATCTCCGCGCTCGCTAATCCACTCGCTGCGCAGGGCCGGTAGCCCCACTTCAGGTGCGCATTCTGGCCCACGCGTGCGGTAGACGCGGAAGGGCTCATTGGGGCCTTGTGGGGAATCATCCAGTTGGATTTCGGTCTCTGGAACTTCTAGACCGTCGTGGTGAATGGGGGAATAGGAATGCTTAGGGTGGTTTTCTGGGGCAGCCGTCATGGCAAGCGCTCCTCTCTTCCTTCGTAGGTATTAACCAAACAGGTTCGAACGGTCTATGCGCAGCTTTAGCGCACTCTCAGCCCGTGCTCGGGCACCCGTGGGGACGCAGATCACCCTATAACAATCGTCTCGCGTAGCGCAGAGCTTTCGCCAATTTGGTGGAGACGCATTTGCCGAGGTGAGGTAGTAGGAGCCTTGGTGGCACAATTCAACAGGAAACTTTCAGGTACTTGACACCCGGATCCAATATCGGCATTCCATACTTAAATCATGCGTTTGAGAGAGCGCATGCGAGAGAGATAGAGAGAACCCCTCCCGTTTCCAGAGGGCGGCTACTTTAGCCGATACATGGAAACACCTTGTAGAGAGACGCCAGCGGCCCTCGGACCACATTCGGTTCGAGGGCCGTAGGCGTTTTCCTGTGTTTAGCAGATGATGGCGCCGGCGGCGGCCAACTCTTGCAACGCGGCCTCGCCGCGGGCTTCGTCCACTGGGGAGCAATATTCACGCAGTACGCGGACGGAAAAGCCCTCCCTAAGGGCGTCGGCAGCCGTGGCGCGCACGCAGTGATCGGTGGCAATGCCCACGATATCCACGGCGTCAATGTGGCGCTCGCGCAACCAGTCAGCGAGCAAGGTGCCGTTCGCAGCGCCCTCGAATCCGGAGTAGGCGGCGGTGTATTCGCCCTTGCGGAAGTAGGCTTGCGCCGGCCCGATGGCCTCATGCATGGCTGCGCCGTGGGACTCGGCTACGCAGTGCACCGGCCAAGAATCGACAAAATCCGGGTCCTTTGAAAAGTGAGAACCCGGATCGATATGCCAATCCTGCGTGGCTACGACGGTTTCGTAGTCCTGTTGCAGGGAGGCGATTTTTGCAGCAACCTCATTGCCCCGCTCAGTGCCTAAGGCGCCGCCGGGGCAGAAGTCATGTTGTACGTCAACGATGATTAAAGCAGGCTTCATGCCTCTAGGATTCTAAACGCACTAAGCCTGTTGTGGTGCTACTTTGATTCAGCAATCTCGCGCAGGGCGGCAATTACCGTGCGGGTGGGTACGCCGGTGCCCATCTTCGGGGTGTATCCATAAGCGCCCGTGGTGTTGAAGGAAGGGCCTGCCACGTCGATATGAGCCCATTCGATTCCCTCGCCCACGAAGTGCTGGAGGTAGGTGCCGGCGTATTCCATGCCGCCCTCACGCTTGGCGTTGATATTTCGGATATCGGCGCTGGCGGACTTCACGGATTCCTCGTGTTCCTCTAGCAAAGGCATGGCCCATGCCTTTTCGCCCACCTCGCGGCCAATCTCGGCCATGCGATCGCGGAATTCTTCCGAGCCCATCACGCCGGCGGTGCGCTCACCCAGGGCGACCATCTGGGCACCGGTCAAGGTCGCGGTTTCGATGAGGTAATCGGGCTTGTCCTCGCTGGCGCGCGCAATGGCGTCGGCAAGCACGAGGCGGCCCTCCGCATCAGTGTTGAGAACCTCGGAGGTAATGCCGCCGTAGTGGGTGATGACGTCACCCGGGCGGGTGGCATCGCTGCCCGGCATGTTTTCTGCCAGCGGCAGGGTAGCGGTGATGCCCACCTTCAGATTCAGCTTTGCCGCAGCGATGATGGCCGCGGCCATTGCAGCGGAACCGCCCATGTCAGAAATCATGTCCCACATCTTGGCGCCCGGCTTGAGGGAAATACCGCCGGTATCGAAAGTGATTCCCTTGCCTACTAGGGCGACGTGGCGCTTGGCCTTCTTCGGCTTCCAGCTCAAGCGGACCAAGCGCGGCGGGCGGGCGGATCCGCGGCCGACGGCCATGATGCCGCCAAAGCCCTGCTTTTCCAGTGCCTTTTCATCCAAGACCTCCACCTCAAGGCCGGCTTCTGCCGCTTGGGCAGACAGGAACGCGGCGTAGGTTTCTGGGTAGAGCAGGTTGGAGGGGGTATTGACTAGGTCGCGGGCGATGAGGACGGACTCGGCGGTTATCTTGGCGCTGTCGAATTCCTCTTGTGCGGACTTTTCCGCCACCACGGTGAAAGTGGTGGTTTCCGCGGCCGACTCGGAGCGCAGGCCAGAGTACTTATAGCCGCCGAGGATGAGGCCTTCTACCACTGGGGTGATACCAAAATCGCCTAGCGAGGTGGCTACGGCCCCCACCTTGGTGATGGAACGCGCGGCCTGCCCGGCAGCGCGGCGCAGCGTCTCATCGTCTACCTCTTCAGCATCGCCCAAGCCAACGGCGATAATGGAGGCCACGCCGGCCTTAGCCGGAGCCGGCACGCGCGTGACCTCACCGGCCTTGCCAGAGGCCCCTACGGCCACTAGTGCTTCATAAGTGGAGCGCAGCGCTGCGCCCCCAAGTAGATCGGTGCCTGGCAGTTCGAGGCCGCCTTCGCCCTCGAATGCAGCGATCAGCAGTGCTTCTGCTTTCTTAGGAACCTTCTTTCCCAGCTTTACCTGGGGAAAGTGGCCGCGTGCGGGTAGATCGGTCTGTGCCATTGTGTCCTCCTTTATGGAAAGGCTTATCAATCTTCCCTCCACTGTACCGCGCGGCGATGAACTTATTCCTGCCTCGCTATAGATAAAGGGGTAGATTGTGGGCATGCTTGATTACACGATTACTCGTACCGATAACCCCACGTCCGCGGAAGAATTGAGCGAGATCCTCGTCAACCCCGGCTTTGGCAAGCACTTTACGGACCACATGGTCACCATTGACTGGACCGAAGAAAAGGGCTGGCACGATGCTCAGGTGCGCCCGTACGGACCGATGACCATGGAACCTGCCAGCAACGTTTTCCATTATGGGCAGGCAATCTTTGAGGGCATCAAGGCCTACCGTCAGCCGGATGGTTCTATCGCTACCTTCCGGCCGGACCACAATGCGCAGCGCTTTATCAATTCTGCTGAGCGCTTGGCTATGCCCGAGCTTCCGCAGGAAGATTTCATTGAGTCCCTGCGCCAATTGGTGGAGGTGGATCAGGACTGGGTACCAGAAGCCGGCGGGGAAGCAGCACTGTACCTGCGCCCGTTTATGATCTCCACCGAGGTCTCCTTGGGTGTTCACCCCGCCAATTCCTACCGCTACGTGCTCATTGCCTCCCCAGCGGGTTCTTACTTCAGCGGCGGCATCAAGCCGGTATCCGTGTGGCTGTCCACTGACTACGTGCGCGCAGCCCCTGGCGGCACCGGCGCGGCCAAGTTTGCGGGCAACTACGCAGGCTCGCTCTTGGCGCAGGCCCAGGCAGATGAGAAGGGCTGTGACCAGGTGGTCTGGTTGGACGCCATTGAACGCCGTTACATCGAGGAGATGGGCGGAATGAACCTGATGTTTGTATATGGCTCTGGCGATAGCGCGGAGATTGTAACCCCAGAACTATCGGGCTCTTTGCTACCCGGCATTACCCGCGAATCCCTGTTGCAGGTAGCGCAGGATTTGGGCTACAAGGTCACCGAGCGCCGCATCACCACCGAAGAGTGGCAGCGCGATGCCGAATCCGGCGCTATGTCGGAGGCCTTTGCCTGTGGCACTGCCGCAGTTATCACTCCGGTGGGTCACGTAATGGGAGATTCTGCGGATTTCCAGGTCAATGGCAACGAAGCGGGGGAGATCACCATGGCCCTGCGCGAGCACCTCACCGGAATCCAGCGCGGCGCAGTGGAGGATACCCACGGTTGGCTCCATACTCTCGTGAAGTAGTCACCCGCTTAGGCCTCCGCGGCGATCTCCACTCCGGTGAGCAGCATCGGCAGCGCCGCGAGCGCGCCGAGCGCAGGTTGTGGCTCCATTCCCAGTTCCATCAGGGGGTGGAGCCCTAGCTTTTCCAGCGCCAACTTATGCGCAGGGGCAGTGGACAGCGTGGTGGCGAAGAGCCACTCCTTAACACCGGGATTATCGCGCTCGGCAAGGAGCGCGGCGGTGGCGGTCAAGGGGGCGTCGACAAGCAGGGGCGTACGGCGTTCCGCGGCTCGGGCAATGAACCCCACCGTGGCTGCTAGAACCGCAGACTGGCACGATTCAACCAGCTCCATGCCTTCGAGGTTGCGGGCGCGGAACATAGCGTCCCGGATAGCGCAAACCTCGCGCTTCCAGTCTTCCACGCTGCGCTGCTTGCCGACGATCACTACCGGCTCCGTCTGCGTCATCGTTGCCATTACCACGGCCGGTACTCGGGCGAGCTCTTCGCCGCCGGGAATGAGTAGGTCAGCCCCGGCATCAATTTCCGCATCCGCTGTTGCGGCTCCAAGGCTGTAGGCCTGGGAATAATCCGTCACGGTGACTACATTCAGCCCGGCCTCGGCGCGACGCGCAGCGGTCTCAGCGGCTGAAAGCGAGGTCTCTTGATCCGCGAAAATCACGGCCCGCACGCGCCGCGGCTCGTGGGCAGGTGCCGCGCCTTGGCAAGCAGCCAGCCATTGAGCGGCGTCGGTCAGGCGCCCCCAAGGGGCGAGCTGTGCGTCCTGTGCGGTATGTGCCTGCTTATCGGGCTGCGGAATGGCCATGAGTAGTCCTCCCTAAACGTCAGCGCCGAGCTCCACGCGGGGGCGCGGGATACGCCACTTGCGCGGCTGGCTGGCGCGAGAATACGCATAAAAACCAAGGCTAAAGCCGGCTTCGGTCGTGCCAGGGAACTTGGCGCGCACGGCATTATTGCAGCGGCGGGCCAAAATGACGCCCTCGATGGCGAAGATTACGAGGATAACCATCGCTACCGCATTGATGATCGTCGCAATGCTGGGTACCGCGTAGGTCAAGAACATGACCACGATGAGCACCAGGGCCATCGGCATGACCCAGTTGCTCAGGCTGCGGCGGGCATCCACCCAATCGCGTACATAGGCACGCACTTCACCCTGGTCGCGCGCGGGCAGGAAGCGCGGATCGCCTTCTGCCATGCGGGCCTGCTGCTCGCGGTTGGCCTGCTGGCGCTCTTGGCGCTCCTTCTTCTTATATTCCTTCCACTCGTCCTTGCTCATGGACTTCTTCATGTCCTTGCGATGCTGGTAACGCTGTGCATCGGACATGCCATGGGGATCGCGCTTTACGCCGCGCGCAATCTCTTGCTCTGAGCGCTTTGGCGTAGGACGACCCTTCGGTGGGGTATAGCCCTTGCGCTGGGGCTCTTCCTGAACTTCTGCCTGAGCCTTGGCTTGAACAGGAGCAGGCTCAGTGGAGGTCTTGTCATCTTTTTGCCACGGGAGTTTCACGCTCCTCACACTACAAGGTTTAGGTGTGAATAGGGGAATAGGCCCGGCCCAGATGGCGTTGTAGGTATGGGCTACCTTTTCCCACCTGAACTAACCGGGTAGGGTAGTGGCAACGAATCCAATACTTTTTGAGGAGAAGTGATGACCGCTCCAGCTTCCGCAACCGGCGTCATTCTGACCGAAGCAGCAGCCGCAAAGGCAAAGGCGCTGCTTGATCAGGAAGGCCGCGACGATCTCTCCCTGCGCATTGCCGTCCAGCCTGGTGGCTGCGCTGGCCTGCGCTACCAGCTCTACTTTGATGACCGCACCTTGGATGGTGACAAGGTTGACCAGGTAGGCGGCGTAAACCTCGTTGTGGACAAGATGTCCGTTCCCTACCTGACCGGTGCCAAGATTGACTTCGCTGACACCATCGAGTCCCAGGGTTTCACCATTGATAACCCGAATGCCACCGGCTCTTGCGCTTGTGGCGATTCCTTCAACTAAAGAGAAGGCAATACAAAGAGGGTGGGTGCCACTGGCACCCACCCTCTTTGTGTGTGGAAGGCTCTTAGAGCTTGACCGGGTAGTCGCGCTGCTCGATCTGCGGATCGATGCGCTTTTCCACAAAGATGCCGTGCCAGATCATAAAGGACAGCACGGTCCACAAGCGGCGGGAGTGATCGGAAACGCCATCTCGGTGCTCCTTGAGCATCTCGAGAACTTCCTTCTTATTAAAGATGTCCTCGGTCTGGGACTCATTGATGGTGTCTTGGGCCCAACCGTATAGCTCATCGCCGGCCAGCCAGTGACGCATCGGCACTGGGAAGCCCAGCTTCTTGCGATGCAGAACATGCGCCGGGACGATCTGCTCCATGGCCTTGCGCAGGGCGTACTTGGTGGTGCCGTGCGAAATCTTCAGGTCATAAGGGATGGACTCGGCAACCTTGAAGACTTCCTTGTCTAGGAATGGCACGCGCAGCTCCAGCGAGTTGGCCATATTGATCTTATCGGCCTTGACCAGGATGTCACCGCGCATCCAAGTGAATAGGTCCAAATGCTGCATGCGTGCGACCGGATCAAAGTCCTCAGACTGGGCGTAGATGGGGGCGGTAACCTCGCGGTGGTCCCATTCGCGCTTTGCCCACGGGATAACGCGCTGCATCTGCTCAAAGTTGAAGGAACGAGCATTGCCGTAGTAACGCTCTTCCATCGTCATCGAACCACGGTTGAGCAGGGACTTGCCCTTCATGCCCTCGGGTAGAACCTGCGAGAGCTTGCCCAGTCCGCGACGCAGTGGGGAAGGGATTTTCTCAAACGGGGCGAGGGACAGTGGTTCCTTGTAGATGGTGTAGCCGCCAAAGAGCTCGTCCGCGCCCTCGCCGGAAAGAACTACCTTGACATGTTTGCGGGCCTCCTGCGCCACAAAGTACAGCGGCACCAGCGAGGGGTCAGCCACCGGATTGTCCAGGTACCACATGATCTTCGGGATGGACTCGGCATATTCTTCGGGGGAGACAATCTTGACGATGTGCTCCACGCCAATAGCTTCCGCGGACTCTGCCGCAACATCGACCTCAGAATAGCCCTCGCGCTCGAAGCCGGTGGTAAAGGTAAGTAGATCTGGGTTGTGGCGCTTGGCCAGGGTGGCAATAGCGGTGGAGTCAATGCCGCCAGATAGGAAGGAACCCACGGTGACGTCGGCACGCATGTGCTTAGCGACGGAATCTTCCAACGCCTCCGCAATGCGGTCAAATAGCTGCTGCTCTTCGCCTTGCTTTACCTGCTGTACAGGGAAGCGAGGCTTGAAGTAGCGCTCGGCGACAACGTCTTCGCCTGGACGAAGGGTAACCGTGCAGCCGGATTCAACGCGGCGAATATTCGCGTGGAGGGATTCTGGCTCCGGGACGTATTGCAGGTCCACGTAGTGCTCAATGGCGCGACGGTCAAGGTTGAGATCTAGACCGAGCTCATCCGCCATCTCCAAGATGCACTTCATCTCCGAAGCGAAAACGGTACCCACCTCGGTAGTGGCGTAATACAGCGGCTTGATGCCAAATTGGTCGCGAGCGGCAAACATCGTCTTGGTGTGAGTATCCCAGATGACGATGCCAAACATGCCGCGCAGGTGGTTGACTACGTCCTTGCCCCAGTGGTGGTAGCCCACCACGATGGGCTCGCCATCGCCCTCGGTGTGGAAGGTGTAGCCGAGGCCCTTGAGCTCCTCGCGCAGCTCCACGTAGTTGTAGATTTCGCCATTAAAGGTCATGGCGTAGCGGTCGGGCTCGTCCTCCGGGCCCCAGCGAAGGGGCTGGTGGGAGTGCTCCAGGTCAATAATGGACAGGCGGTTGAAGCCGAAGGCGGCATCGCCGTCATGCCAGGTGCCGGCCGCATCTGGGCCGCGGTGGCGCATGCAGGGCAGGGAACGTTCCAGCGCGTCAACGTACTGATCTACGTTGCCTGTGGCGGCGAGCATGCCAAGAAGTCCGCACATGAAAAGATTGCTCCTTATATATAAGCGTCTATTGCTAGTCACCCACTTTACGGCCAGAGAGCGTGAAACCAGAACACGCCACGGCTTAAGAAAACCTGCCGACTGCCTTGGAATTAGCTTCCCCGATAGGGGTGCGAACTTTCGGATGATGGTTCCGTCCGATTCCTGTGAATTGGCGCACATGGATTCCGTGGCCGCTGGGGGTGCGGTTGGAACATTGTGCAGGTGGGGCGGTAACCTACCAGAAGGAGAATATGAAATGAGTGCACTAGGTGCCCTTTTATGCCTTTAAACAGGCTGGGAATCTGGCAATTATCCTCTATTCTGATTGGGTAAGAGTGCTCTGTGAGTATTCGAGAAGTTTTGTGTGGACAGAAAGGCAGAACACACGTGGGACAGCGTAATAAGCGCACCTTTGCCCGCAAGGCGGGCGTAGCTGGCGCACTTGCCCTGGGTGGACTCGCTCTGGCAGGTTGTGACGTTCAGGCGCCAACTGCTGTAGAGAACCTCCTGGGATTCGGTTGGCCGAAGGGTATTACCCCTGAGGCAGAGGCCATGTACAACTTCTGGATTTGGGTCTGGGTTGCTGCATGGATCGTTGGTTTTATTATGTGGGGCCTGTTCCTCACCGCAATCTTCCGCTGGAGCGCGAAGAAGGCAAAGAAGGACGGCAAGGGCGAGTTCCCGCGCCAGATTCAGTACAACGTTCCGCTAGAGATGGTTCTGACCATCGTCCCGATCCTCATCATCATGGGCCTGTTCTTCTTCACTGTTCAGACTCAGCAGAAGGTCACCGCCTTGGATAAGGATCCGAAGGTGGTCGTTGACGTTACTGCGTTCCAGTGGAACTGGAAGTTCGGTTACGCCGAGAATCACGTCAATGGTGAGAACTACGACGGTGCCGACAAGGAGCGTCAGGCTGAGGCAGAGAAGACCGCTCACGACCCTGAGGGTGTGGACAACCCGAACCCAATCCACGGTAAGTCCATGGGCGACCTTTCCTACCTGAACTACAACAAGATTGAGACCGTCGGTACCACCGAAGAGGTTCCGGTTCTGGTTCTTCCTTCCGATACTGCGATTGAGTTCCGCCTCGCTTCCGGCGACGTGTCCCACGCATTCTGGGTACCGGAGTTCTTGTTTAAGCGCGACGTCTATGCGCACCCAGAGGCAAACGCTCAGGAGCGTAGCTTCCAGGTGGAAAAGATTGAGAAGCAGGGCGCATTCGTTGGCCGTTGTGCCGAGATGTGCGGTACCTACCACTCGATGATGAACTTCGAAATTCGCGTTGTCTCTCCGGAGGACTTCAACACCTACCTGAAGTTCCGTGAGGACAACCCAGAGGCCACCAACGCGGAAGCCCTGGAAGAAATCGGCCAGGACCCATACGCGGTAACCACCCACCCGTTCTCCGGCGAGCGTGACACCGCTAAGGGCGACAACTACGTAAACACCGCGGCATAAGAGATAAGGACACAACACAATGCGTGCAACATCGAAAGTCTTTTACTCAATCGCGACGTACCTTCTTGTCTCGCTGATTGTCTACATCTTCGGCGTCACCTTCGTTAAGGACGATGGCTACCTCTACGGTGCCGAGTGGGTTGGCATCGTGGGCATGTTCCTTGCCTTCCTGCTGTGCATGATGCTGGGTGCTTACCTTCACTTCACTGATGACCGCAGTGACGTCCTGCCAGAGGATTGGGAAGAGGCAGAAACTGAAGATGCCGCTGGCATCCTTGGCTTCTTCTCCCCAGGCTCCATCTGGCCGCTGGCTATGACTGGCGCCATTGGCCTTCTTGGCTTGGGAATCATCTTCCTCTACTTCTGGCTGATTGCCCTCGGCGCTGTCTGCCTCATCGCAGCCTGCACCGGCCTGTCCCTGCAGTACGGCCTGCCGAAGGAAAAGCACTAATTCCTTGATGTAAGGGAATCCCTGCCTAAAACTTCTCCGCCCTCCTAGTTATCATGGCTAGGAGGGCTTTGGCGATCCAGCGTCGTTCGCGGCGCAAGAAAGTTCCCGAGAGTTTCAAAAAGTTTTACCGGTGGGGGAGGCGTGGCTGATCTTGCTGCATGTTCGCGATAGCGTTTCTTCTGCATTCTGGCACGTAAAAGCCGATTTTTGCGGGGGTCGTTCGAAAGTTGTAAAGCAGGGCGTTTGGGGGGCTCGTGGAGTGTGATTTATCTCTCCAGGCAGCGGGGTTCGGGTACACGGACGGGTGCATCGATAAGTGGGGGCGTCGGGTGGCCGGGGTGCTTCGGAATTTCAGGGTAGGGCCCGACGTGTGGTGTCACCTGCATCAATGGGGCGTCGGAAAGCGGGGCGAAAAGTTCCCGTTTGGAAAAATAAAGTTTTTGACTCTGACTTGCTGGCCTTTTGCTGGACGAAGCATCAAAAAAGAATAGAGAAAGCGGGGGGAATCGAGGTGACTTTAGCGCCCAGAACAGCCATAATAGCCACTGTGACGAGCGTAGTTTCTAACCAAGGTATGACAGCACCACGTGCTGCCTCGCTGAACCGACCCAATATGGTCAGCGTGGGCACCATCGTGTTCCTGTCTCAGGAATTGATGTTCTTTGCCGGACTGTTCGCGATGTGGTTTACCTCGCGAGCTAACGGTCAGGAAGGCGATTGGGCGGAGCACACCGCTCATATCAACCTGCCCATGGGTTTCCTCATTACGGCAGTGCTGATTTCTTCTTCTGTGACCTCGCAGTTCGGCGTGTTTGCCGCAGAAAGGGGTGACGTTTACAAGCTTCGACTCTGGTACACCGTGACGCTAGTACTGGGCGTTGTGTTCCTGGGCATCATGGCGTTTGAGTGGACCGAGTTGATTCACGCAGGTGTGACTGTGCAGTCCAGCGTCTTTGGTTCGGTGTTCTACATCATCACCGGCTTCCACGCTGCACACGTGACCGCGGGTCTGATTTCTTTTGCAATCATCCTCGCGCGCGTTGCTAAGTCCAAGTTCACGCCGGCACAGGCGACCGCAGCAATGGCAGTGTCCTACTACTGGCACTTCGTTGACGTTGTGTGGATCGGCGTCTTCACCGTTATTTACTTGGTCCAGTAGCACTGGCCACAATCCCCAAACAGTCCTCCCGTGTTCGAGTTATCTAAAGGAAAATGATGGATAACAATTCGCAGTCCGTGGCAGTGGAGCAGACCACTGCGGCGGCTAAGAAGACCCGCCGTCGCCGCAAGGCGAAGCGCACCCTTGCCGGTGGCTTCGCTTTGGCGATTGGCCTGTCCGGTGCGGGCGTCTTGGCTTCTGCCTTGACCCCGGACGCACAGGTCGCCACGGCGGAAAAAGATGACCAAGCCCTCGTCCAAGAGGGTAAGGACATCTATGACACCGCTTGTATCACCTGCCACGGTGCCAATCTGCAGGGCATCGAAGGTCGCGGTCCGTCCCTCGTTGGTATCGGTGCTGGCTCCGTGTACTTCCAGGTGCACTCCGGCCGTATGCCGATGATGTCTAACGACGCCCAGGCAGAGCGTAAGGCTCCTCGCTACACCGAGCAGCAGACTCTGGCCTTGGCTGCATATGTTGCAGCCAACGGCGGCGGCGCAGACATTGTCTACAACGACGACGGAAGCGTTGCTCAGGAATCGCTGCGTGGTGCTAACTACAATGGCGAAATCCAGGCAGAAGACGTAGCGAAGGGCTCCGAGCTCTTCCGCATGAACTGCGCTTCCTGCCACAACTTCACCGGCCAGGGCGGCGCCCTGTCCTCCGGTAAGTTCGCTCCGGAGCTGGCTCCGGCAAGCGAGCAGGAAATCTACCAGGCAATGCTGACTGGTCCGCAGAACATGCCTAAGTTCTCCGACCGCCAGCTCACCGCAGATGAGAAGAAGGACATCATTGCCTACCTCAAGTCTGCAAAGGAAACTCCTTCCCCAGCAGGTTGGGACCTCGGCGGTCTTGGCCCAGTAGCGGAAGGCCTGGCAATGTGGATTATCGGCATTAGCGCCCTGTGCGCTGCCGCTATGTGGATTGGATCGCGCTCATGAGCAATGTGAAGAAGAATTACACTAACGCTGAGCTCGACAAGATGAGCAACGATGAACTCGCTGCTCTTGGTACCGAGCTCGACGACGTCACCGTTGCGTTCCGCAAGGAGCGCTTCCCAGTCGAAGGTGACCCGGCTGAAAAGCGCGCTGGACGTAACGTTGCTATCTGGTTGTTCCTGTCCGTCATCGGAGGCCTCGGATTCCTCGGCGTTTACCTGTTCTGGCCGTGGCAGTACAAGCAGCTAGGGGAGGAGGGCCACATTTGGCACACCCTCTACACCCCTCTGCTGGGTATTACTGCAGCCCTCGCAATTTGCGGCTTGGGCATCGCCATCGTTCAGTACGTTAAGAAGATTCTCCCTGAGGAGATTTCCGTTCAGCGTCGTCACGACGGTCCTTCCGAAGAAGTTGACCGCCGTACCCTGACCGCTCTTCTGAACGATTCTTGGAAGACCTCCACTCTGGGTCGCCGCAAGACCGTTCAGGGTCTGTTGGGCGGCGCCGGCGTTCTGTTCGGTCTTACCGTGATTGCTCCGCTGGGCGGCGCAATTAAGAACCCTTGGAAGGTTCGCCACAATATGAACTATGCCGGTGACGGCACTCTGTGGACTTCCGGTTGGACCATGCACAATGAAGGCGTCAAGCTCTACCTGGCGCGCGACACCGGTACTATCGCCGAGAAGCACTCTGGCGAAACCGGTGAGCACTACAGCACCAAGGGTGTTACCCGCTTGGTTCGTGTGCGCCCGGAGGATCTGGCGGCAGGCGGCATGGAGACCGTCTTCCCGCTGGCAGAAGAAGACGTTAACGATGGCGACAAGTACGATGCCGAGCGCGATGTCTACGAGCACCACATGCACTCGATTCACGGCAACCGCAATGCGGTCATGCTGATTCGCCTGCGTCATAATGACGCTCAGAAGGCAATCGAGCGCGAAGGTCAGGAAGACTTCCACCACGGCGATTACTACGCCTACTCCAAGATCTGTACCCACATCGGTTGCCCGACCTCTCTGTATGAGGCGCAGACCAACCGAATCCTGTGCCCGTGCCACCAGTCGCAGTTCGACGCTTTGCACTACGGCAAGCCGGTCTTCGGCCCGGCTGCCCGTGCACTGCCACAGCTGCCTATCACGGTGGATGACGAGGGCTACCTCGTTGCACAGGGCAACTTCATTGAGCCTGTCGGCCCGGCATTCTGGGAGCGTAAGTCATAATGAGCAATAAACTCGCCCAAATGGGCAACAACATGGATGAGCGCTATAGCGCCGCCGGCGTGCTGAGGACTCAGCTGAACAAGGTCTTTCCGACCCACTGGTCCTTCATGCTCGGTGAGATGGCGCTATACAGCTTCATCATTCTTGTACTGACCGGTATCTACCTGGCGCTGTTCTTCGACCCTTCCATCACCAAGGTCATTTACGACGGCACCTATGCACCGCTTAACGGTGTAGAAATGTCCCGCGCATATGCCACCGCGCTGGATATTTCCTTCGAAGTTCGTGGTGGCCTGTTCGTGCGCCAGATGCACCACTGGGCAGCTTTGCTGTTCATGATGTCCATGGTTGCGCACATGCTGCGCATCTTCTTCACCGGCGCATTCCGTCGTCCGCGTGAGGCAAACTGGATCATCGGTTGCGCACTTATTCTGCTGGGCATGATCGAGGGCTTCCTTGGTTACTCCCTGCCGGACGACCTGCTTTCCGGTGTTGGTCTGCGAATCATGTCCGCCATCATCCTGGGCCTGCCGATTATCGGCACCTGGCTGCACTGGGCAATCTTTAGCGGTGACTTCCCGTCTGACCTGATGCTGGATCGTTTCTACATCCTGCACGTTCTGGTTATTCCGGGCATCATCCTTGGCTTGATTGCAGCCCACCTGATTATGGTTTGGTTCCAGAAGCACACCCAGTTCCCTGGACCAGGTCGTGCAGAGAACAACGTGGTTGGTGTGCGCATTATGCCGGTCTTCGCTACTAAGGCTATCGGCATGGGCATGATGGTTGCTGGCGTACTGGCGCTGATGTCTGGTCTGCTGACCATCAACGCAATCTGGACGCTTGGACCTTATAACCCATCCCAGGTTTCTGCTGGTTCCCAGCCAGATATCTACATGCTGTGGACTGACGGTGTTGCCCGTGTCATGCCGGCATGGGAGCTCTACATCGGCAACTACACCATTCCTTCCGCGTTCTGGGTAGCCCTGCTGTGTGGCCTCATGGTCGTCCTGCTGATGGCGTACCCGTTCTTGGAGAAGAAGTTCACCGGCGACGATGCACACCACAACCTGCTGCAGCGTCCGCGCGATGTTCCTACCCGCTCCGCTATCGGCGCGGCTGCCATCGTGTTCTTCCTGCTGGTTACCCTTTCCGGTGGTAACGACCACGTGGCACACTTCTTCCAGATTTCGCTGAACGCTATGACCTGGGTTGGTCGTATCGGCCTCATTGTGCTGCCTCCGATTGCGTACTTCATGACCTACCGCATTTGTGTTGGTCTGCAGCGCTCTGACCGCGAGGTGCTGGAGCACGGTATTGAAACCGGCGTTATCAAGCAGATGCCGAATGGTGCCTTCATCGAGGTTCACCAGCCGCTCGGCCCAGTTGATGCTGAAGGCCACCCGGTTCCGCTCGAGTACGCAGGCGCTCAGGTGCCGAAGCAGCTGAACCACCTCGGACTCGCTGACTCCGAGACCCAGGGCACTTTCAGCCCTGATGACTCGGCACTTATGCACCGAGTACACGAAATCCACTCGGATAACCACGACGAGGAAGCGGAGATGTTCCGCCGCCTCAACGAGGCTAACCGCCGTGAGGACGAGGAAAACGGCCGCATCTAACCGCTTTTCCTGAGGGTTTCTCGAAACACGCTCACAGACCCGCCCGGCTCCTATTAAAGGAGCAAGGGCGGGTCTTGCGTATGTAAAGATCAATTCCGAACCCAGTCCTTATTCTCCTAGCTGCAACAAGAGTTTTTGAAGGGGGCTGTTGCGCTTCTGTGAGTCTTTATGAGTCTTGAAGCATTTGAAGGACTGCTGCTGAAGCTTGTTGTGAAGTCGGTTTAGTACGTGTTCTGGTGCGCGAATTGTCGGTGGTTAGTGGGTCTCTCATGCTTTATAGCTTTAGGAGCCTAGTGCGTGGGCTCAGATGGGTGTGGATGCCGGAAGTCTTTGTTTGCTGGAAGCACGTTTCGCTCGTCGATTGAGCGCGTTAGGGGGCGTCGGAAAGCGGTTTAGCTAGAACCACCGCAAGGAAAGGCGGCAAAGCGGGGCGCAGTTGCGATGAAAACTAGGCTCTAGGCGTGCGGTAGAGGAGTCAATTGGTGGGGAAGAAGGGGCTGCCAAAATGTCTTAGTGCTGAAAGTCACAATTTAGAATTCTCTTAATTGTTAAGCGTTTTCTTAGTAAGGGTAATTCTTGGTCGGGTGTCTGTCATCCTCTGTCGTTTGTGCAGCTTGTGACCTTAAAGCCTCTAATTCTGGTGGGAACTAGCGTCCGTGTGGAGGTTAAATCTCGACAAGGTCAACAGAAGGTAACGAAGCGATAACAAACGTTATTTTGGTGTCGCGAATGGACATTGCTTGTGATGATTTCGTAACCTATTCGAGACATTGAGTTACCGCCCGAAAAGGTGCTCAATCTAAACAGAAGAATTACAGCGCCGCATCTGGCCCCTCCTACTGAGGGGCCGAGTGGAGGAAATCCTAAAGGAACGGATTCCCAACGAACGCTAGTCCCCCAGGGTCAGAGCTTCCTTTACAAGGGGAGTAGGCGCGCAGGAAGATTTGAAGTTTTACTCATGGCACAGCACCGTCGTCAGGGCATGAAGAACACCCGTCGCATCGCATCTACTGCAGCACTGGCTGCAACCGCCGCCGTCGTCGCACCGGGCGTCGCACAGGCAGCAGAGGTCGTCGTACCTAATACTGACTACCGCTTTGAGGTAGCAGGTCTGGAAAACGTCCCGAACATTGACCAGGTTCCGAACATCGACCGCTACGTTCCGTCCCTGGGTAAGGTTTCTAACCAGCAGAACACCAACTACGCAGCAGCTGGCCACAAGCAGGCCGCTCCGGCACAGCAGACCGTTGGCCAGAAGGCACTGGCTGCAGCACGCTCCGTCATCGGCTCCCCGTACGTATACGGCGCCGCCGGCCCGAACGCCTTTGACTGCTCCGGTCTGACCAGCTGGGCATACGCTCAGGCTGGCAAGCAGATTCCGCGTACCTCTCAGGCACAGGCTGCCGCCGGTACCCCGGTACCGCTGGATCAGCTGCAGCCGGGTGACATCATTGCTTACTACGGTGGCGCTTCCCACGTTGGTATCTACACCGGCCACGGCACCATCATCGACGCCCTCAACTCCGGCGTCCCAGTTCAGGAGCGCGACCTGAACTACATGCCGATTCACTCCGCAGTTCGCTTCTAAGAAGCAGCGGATCTAGCCCTCCCCTTCGCGGGGAGGGCTTTGTCGTGCATTAGGGGGTAAAACCCGCTATAGTTAATACGATTTCTAAAATTTTCTTAGTCTAAGGGTCCTTACGTGTCTAAACGAGTACTTCCTGCAGCTGCACTTGTGGCGGCTCTTGCTGTTTCGTCGGTTTCTGGGATTTCGCAGGTTGTTGCGCAGGAGGCGGCTCCACAACAGGAGAGCGCCACCGAAGATGTGGACGCCTTGGTAGAGCGCGTTGGCGAAGTTGCGCGCAAGGTTTCTGCCAAGAATGAAGAAGTAAAAGAGCTCGAGGTCAAGCTCGAGGAAAAGCAGGCTGAGGTTGCTGAATCTGAGCAGGCCGCCGCTGAGGCACAAACGCGTGCGGATGATGCGAAGGGCGATGTTTCCACCCAGCAGGACCGTGTCAACGGCATTGCACAGTCGCGCTACCGCGGTGACTCCCGTTCGGCAGTGTCTGGAGCCTTGGCAGCGGAAGATCCTTCCGATGCCGTAGAGCGCATGGGCTACCTCGGCGCGCTTTCCCGCAAGGCCCAGCGCACGCTTGATGCGAAGGCAAATGCTGCGTCCATGGCGGAAGAGGAAAAGCATAAGGCTGCTGACGCCGCTGCCAAGGTGCGCGAGGAAAAGAAGGCGCTGGAAGAGCAGCGTGAAGAGCTCCTCAAGGAGAAAGAGGAGCTGGAAAAGCAGCAAAAGGACATCGAGAAGCAGGTCGACGCCCTCGATGAACAGCAACGCGAGGCTTGGGAAGGCCAGTTCGGCGGATCTGATAAGCCGGATATGGATCTGGGCGAGGTCGCAGACGGCGCTGCTTCCGCAGCGTTGTCGAAGCTGGGCGCCCCATATGGCTGGGGTGCGGCTGGCCCCGATCAGTTTGACTGCTCCGGCCTGATGTTCTGGGCGTATCAGCAGATTGGCAAGTCCATTCCGCGTACGTCGCAGGCTCAGATTGCAGGTGGCACATCGGTACCGTTGGAAGACCTACAGCCGGGCGATATCGTGGGCTATTACCCTGGGGTAACGCACGTGGGCATGTACATCGGTAATGGTCAGGTGGTCCATGCCTCTACCTATGGCGTGCCTGTTCAGGTAGTACCGCTGAAGTCCATGCCGATTACCGGAACGGCGCGGTACTAAGTGGCCCGCGTTCTGCTGGTAACCAATGACTTCCCGCCAAAGATTGGCGGGATTCAGTCTTACCTGCGTGATTTCGTAGCGACCTTAGATCCGCGCGATGTCGTGGTCTTTGCCTCAACTCAGGAATCGCCGGCGGAATTCGATGCCGGAGTGGACTACAAGGTCATCCGCTGGCCTCGCCGCGTGATGTTGCCGACGCCCGCCACGGTGCGTCGGATGCAGGAGATCATCCGCGCAGAAAATATTGACACCGTCTGGTTTGGTGCGGCCGCGCCCCTTGCCTTGATGGGCAAGGCTGCAAAAGAGGCGGGTGCCACCCGTGTGGTTGCTACCACGCACGGGCACGAAGTGGGGTGGTCAATGGTGCCCGTGGCACGGCAGTGCCTGCGCCGCATTGGTGACTATGCTGACGTGATTACCTATATTTCCGACTACACCTTGCGTCGGTTGCGTCGACCATTTGGACCGAATCCGCGCTGGGAGCACCTGCCTTCCGGAGTGAGCGTGGAAGGCCTTTCTCCAGCTACGCCAGAGCAACGCGCAGCGGCGAAGGCAGAGTTCGGGGCTACCGGGCCGACCATCGTCTGCATTTCACGGTTTGTCCCACGGAAGGGGCAGGATCAGCTTCTTCGCGCTATGCCTCTAGTGCGTGAAGAATTCCCGGATGCACAGCTACTGCTTATAGGCCGCGGACGCTATCGCTCGGCCCTAGAGCAACTGGCGGAAATGTACTGCCCGGACGCAGTGATCCAAGAAGCAGAAAGCATTGAGACTGCTTTGCACGCAGCGGATGTTTTTGCCATGCCGGCACGCACCCGTGGCGGTGGGTTAGACGTCGAGGGCTTGGGAATCGTCTATTTGGAGGCGCAAGCGTGCGGCCTGCCAGTTATCGCCGGAGACTCCGGAGGAGCACCGGAGACGATGACGGGGGAGACGGGGGTCGTCGTCAAGGGCGCCTCTGTGCCGGAACTAGCTGGAGCGTTGAAAGCTCTCTTGGTCGACCCGCAGCGTAGGCTGCGCATGGGGCAGGCGGGGCGTCGCCATGTGGAAGAGAATTGGACGTGGCGGATAATGGGGCAGCGATTGCGGCAGCTGATGTCTTGATGTGACCCTAACCCGGTTGTCGGTATATTCTGTTATGCATGCTTAAGAACAACTCCGCCGATCTGACTATCGGCTTCGACGTCGGTGGCACCAACGTGCGCGGCGGAGTGATCACTCGGGAGGGTGAGATTCTCGCGAGCCGCACGGTTCCTACTTCCATGGACGCCGAGCAGCTGGAAGCGGATATCGTGGGCATCGTCGATGAGCTACGCGGCGACTATGAGGTGGACGCCGTTGGCCTCGCCTTGGCGGGATTTTTGGATCCTACGTGTGAGGTAGTGCGCTTCGCCCCGCACCTTCCCTGGCGGCACGCTAATGTCCGGGAATCGCTCTCGCAGAAGCTCGGTATGCACGTGCGGTTGGAGCATGATGCAAATTCCGCCGCGTGGGGTGAGTGGTGCTTTGGCGCCGGCCGTGGAGCGGAGGATTGGGTTTTCTTTGCGGTAGGAACAGGTATCGGTGCCACTCTGATGACGCATGACACCATCTACCGCGGCGCGTTTGGCACCGCCCCAGAATTTGGACACATCGTGGTAGTCCCTAATGGTCGGCAGTGCTCCTGCGGTAAGCGCGGCTGCTTGGAACGCTATGCCTCCGGCACCGCGTTGCCGGATACCTGCGCCGATTTGCGTGGGAGCTATGAAACCTCGCTGCCGGCTGAGCCCACCGGTAAGGAAATTACCCAAGCGGCGCGCCGTGGAGATCCGCTTGCCGTAGCGGTAATGGAAGACTTCAGCCGGTGGCTGGGCCAGGGCCTATCCATTGTTGCTGATGTTTTGGATCCGGAGCTCATCGTGCTCGGCGGCGGCGTATCCCAAGATGCGGACCTCTATCTCGAGGGCGCTGCCCAAGCCATGGGGCAGGATATTGTCGGGGCAGGGCATCGCCCCCTCGCACGTGTTGCCACCGCAGAATTAGGGTCGGCAGCGGGTATGATTGGCGTAGCCGATTTGGCCCGCAGCGGCCGTTAAAACTAACAAAGGACGACCTGGCGATGAAAAACAAGTGGTACTGGGCTTTTAAGCACATCTTCTTCGGACCCGCCCTGCGAGTATGGAATCGCCCGTGAACCGAGGGCATCGAGAAAATCCCCGCTGAGGGTCCTGCGATTTTGGTGTCGAATCACCAGGCCGTCATGGATTCCTTCTTCTTTCCTTTGGTGTGCCCGCGCCAGATCACGTTTCCGGCTAAGTCGGAATACTTCACCACTCCGGGTCTTGTCGGCAACCTGCAAAAGTGGTTCTTTACCTCGGTAGGCCAGGTCCCCATTGAGCGCGATAGCGAGGACGCAGGCGACGCCATCGTGGAAACCGCAGAGGGTATTTTGTCCCGCGGCGATCTCTTCGGTATCTATCCGGAAGGAACTCGTTCCCCAGATGGCCGTGTGTACAAGGGCCGTACCGGCATGGCGCGCATCGCCATGGAGACTAATCAGCCAGTATTTCCCATTGCGATGATCAATTCGCGCAAGGCCAATCCCATTGGCTCGTGGATTCCCCGTCCATTTAAGGTTGGCGTGCGGGTAGGAGACCCCATTTGGCCGCATGAGTGGGCCAAGGAGCGCGGGATGAATCCGGCCGAGCATGAGACTATCCGCGCCTTCACGGATTTTGTGATGCGCGATTTGGCCGAGCTGAGCGATAAGCCTTATGTTGATGTGTACGCCTCCGATGTGAAGGCTTCGCTTAAAGTCGGCCATGGTTACCCCGCCGGCGCCGAATACAAGGGGAGGTAATCACTATTCCCAAGGCCCGCTTAGCTTGGCCAGATACCGCTAAAGGCGTATCCATTATCGGCGTGGTGCTCTTGCACGTCACGCTGGTGGTTCCGGAAGGTGAGCTAACGTGGTTGGCTGACCTAAACATGTGGCTGGACCCGCTCCGCCTACCCTTGTTTTTCCTCGTATCCGGCTATTTCTCTACCAAGATCTTTCGCTATTCTTTCAGCGAGCTTTTTACCCGCCGCCTATGGTTTTTTCTCGTGCCCTATACGGTGTGGATGACCGTTGAGCTGTGGACTAAGCGCATCGAGTACCACTGGGTATTTGGTGATCCTTATCTGCAGCTTACGGATCTGCTCTATAACCTGCTGCTGGGCCATACCATGGCGTGGTTCATTCACGCGCTTATCTTTTTCAATATATTTTTGTGGGCCGTACGCAAGTTGCCCGCGTGGGCAGGCATTGGCCTGAGCTTTGCACCGCTGCTGTTTATAGCGTGGCAGGATCATTATTACTTTATTGGCAAGGCAATCATGTTCTTGCCCATCTTCGTCGGTGCAGCCTATCTCCGCGGGCCTATTACGCGGTTTGCCGACGCCGCCGAAGCACCCTTTAAAGGCACCTTCCGCAAGGGCTCTATGTGGGCATATGGCGCGGCAATCATCAGCTACATCGCGGGACTAACCATCCGGCACACCTGGAATTCCGTCGAAGGCGAGGTAGCGGTGCAGTGGCCTCTGCCAGGTGGGGACATTCTTGGCCGAGGCGATCTAGACCTGTTGATCCGCTTTGCGGAGCAGACGCTTGAAACCCCAGCGGGCATTGTTGGTGCTGTCCTTATTAGCCATATTCCGGCTCTGTCCACTTTTGTAAAGTTCGTGGGCCGGCATACCCTGCCCATTTACTTGGCCCACCCAATCGGCATGACGCTGGGGTACGGCTTCTTCATGGCCCACCGCGATTATGTGGTGAGCCTTGCTGGCCAGTGGCCGATGGAAAACACCTGGTTCTGGATCGGAATGTGCTTCTTCTACTCCGCAGCGGCATCGGTAGCGCTCTGGGTCCTCGGGAAGGTCCCTATCCTTGGCTGGACGCTGGTTCCGCCGCGGATTGATAAGCGCCGGCCCGTCGTAGAGCCAATGGTAGCGAGCAAAGAACCAGCAGAGCGGTAACGATGGCGTAGTCATTGCCCACGATGTGCTGCCACCATGCCCAGTCCAGCTCTTGCTCATTGGCATGGGGGACAAGCCAATGACCGCGGGCCAAAAGCGCCAGCCACGTCAGCGCACCGAGCACCCAGTGGCGCCGCGCCACTAGCAATACGCCCGCCAATACCAACCAGGTGAAGTGGTGTGACCATGACACCGGCGAGCACAGGAGCGATACTGAAGCGGCCAGCAGCATGAGTACCGCCTGGTTCTCGTGGGAGAGGCGCTCCATAGCAAACCATACGATGGCAACGACGAGGACTACGGCTACAAGCCACAGCTTTTCAGCGTGTTCGGGGACTAGGCGGCTAAAGAAACCGCGCAGGGATTGGTTGGAGCTATAGGCAAGTCCACCTATGCGGTTGGAATCGCGCAGCGTTTCGCTCCAGTACTGGATGGAGCTATGCGGATTGCAGGCGAAGGCGATGAGCCCAGCTGCCAGAAAGGAACCCAGGGCGCTGAAAAATGCGCGCCATTCGCGGCGGACGAAAAATACGGCGAGAAATACCGCAGGGGTGAGCTTGATCGCCATAGCGATGCCGGTAAGTACGCCCCTGCCGCGTCCGGGGCGCAGCCAGAGGATATCGACCACGACGAGTGCGGTGAGCAGGATGTTGACCTGCCCGAAGCTAAAGGTCTCCGTTACCGGCTCCGTAAGCATTGCCGCTAGCAGCGCCCAGCCTGCCCAGCCAGGGCAATCAACGGCGCGCAGAACCAAGGCTATGCAGCCCCACAGCGCAAGAAAGGAGGCGATAGAAACCAGGATGCTTGCAGCAGTGAGGGGAATCCAGCTCAGTGGGGCAAAGAGCAGCGCCGCAAAGGGCGGATAGGTGAAGGGAAGAGAGACATCGCGATTGCTGCCAACGAGGTAGTCCTTGGAATAGAGGTCGCTGCCAAAGCCGGCCCCGCCTTCGCGGTAAACGTCCAGGTCAATGTGGTAATACGTGGAAAAATGGCCGGAGAAAAGCTCCGGAATATCAATGAGCCACCAAAGGGCCACGAGGGCAGAGAGGCACAAGGGCAAAGCAGTAAACCACAAAGATTTCTTCACGCCAGAAGTCTACAACCGTCTCTTTAAGGGGCCAATTTATCGCCGCAGACTAGGCGGCACTAGGCTTGGGAGACGTGCGCTACTTCTATGACACCGAATTTATCGAAGATGGACAAACCATTGAATTGGTCTCCATCGGCATCGTCGGTGAGAATGGCAGCGAGTACTACGCCGTGTCTACGGATTTCGATCCGTCCAAGGCCAATTCTTGGGTCAAAGACAATGTACTGGCCAAGCTGCCCAGCCCGCGGGACCCAGTATGGAAGCCTCTGGAGACCATTCGCACGGAGGTCTTCGAGTTCCTGACCCAGAGCTCAACTCCGGTAGAGCTGTGGGCTTGGGTGGGCGCTTATGATCATGTGGTTTTGGCGCAGCTGTGGGGCGATATGGCCGGACTGCCAAAGCGCATGCCACGCTATACCCGCGAGTTGAAGCAGTACTGGGAGTTTGCAGGCCGTCCGAGCCTGCCGGCCGTGCCTAAGGGCAATCACGATGCGCTTGTCGACGCCCGCCATAACCTCGCCAAGTTCCGAGCCTGCGCCCAGGTGCTTCCGCTGTCTAAGGGCAATAGAATTAATATCTAGAATTTAACTAACTCGCGATAGGCGCTTGATGGTTAAATAGCAGTGTGAGTTGGACAGTAGATATTCCGCAAGGCGTTCTCCCAGACCTCCCGCCATTGCCCGCCGGCATCGACGAGGTCTTCCAGGACGTCATCAAGCGTGACGCAAAGCAGCAGCCCAGCTGGGATACTTCCCAGGCCGATAACGTGCGCAAGATTCTCGAGTCCGTGCCGCCCATCGTGGTTGCGCCCGAGATCGAGGCGCTCAAGAAGAAGCTGGCAGACGTTGCCTTGGGTAACGCCTTTTTGCTGCAGGGTGGCGATTGCGCGGAGACCTTTGAGTCCAATACTGAGCCGCATATCCGTGGCAATGTGAAAACGCTGCTGCAGATGGCCGTGGTGTTGACCTATGGCGCATCCGTTCCCGTGGTTAAACTCGGCCGCATCGCTGGCCAGTACGCCAAGCCACGTTCTTCCGATACGGACTCCAATGGTTTGCTGAACTACCGCGGTGACATTGTCAACGCCGTGGAGCCGACCGATGAGGCTCGTCGCCACGACCCAGCCCGAATGATCCGCGCTTACGCGAACTCTTCGGCGGCAATGAACCTCGTGCGTTCTTTGACCTCTTCCGGCACTGCGGATCTCTACCGCCTGCATGAGTGGAACCGCGAGTTCGTGCGCAAGTCCCGCGCTGGTGCCCGCTACCAGGACTTGGCCCGGGAGATTGAAAATGGCTTGAACTTCATGAATGCCTGTGGCGTGCACGATGACACCCTGCGCTCGGCCGATATCTACTGCTCGCACGAGGCTTTGCTGAAAGATTACGAGCGCTCCATGCTGCGCTTGGGGCAGGACAATAACGGCGATACCAAGCTTTACGATCTCTCTGCGCACCAGGTATGGATTGGCGAGCGTACTCGTGGCATCGAAGATTTCCACGTGAACTTTGCGGCGATGATTGGTAACCCAGTGGGCATCAAGCTGGAACCGGGCGTCACCCCGGAGCAGGCCGTGGAGTACGCGGAAAGGCTGGACCCGAATCGCGAGCCAGGCCGCCTGACCATGATTTCGCGCATGGGACACGATAAGGTGCGCACGGTTCTGCCTGCCATTGTCAAGGCGGTGGAAGACTCCGGCCACAAGGTGGTATGGCAGTCCGATCCGATGCACGGCAATACCTTCACCGCTTCTAATGGCTATAAGACTCGCCACTTTGACAAGATCGTGGATGAGGTCCAAGGCTTCTTCGAGGTTCACCGTGAATTGGGTACCCACCCGGGTGGCGTACACCTTGAGTTCACCGGTGAAGACGTCACCGAGTGCTTGGGTGGCGCCGAGGACATTACCGACGTGGATCTGCCGGGCCGCTACGAGTCGGCTGTGGATCCCCGCCTTAATACGCAGCAGTCGCTCGAGCTGTCCTTCCTCATCGCGGAGATGCTACGTAACTAAATCCACAGGTGCGGCGTCGTGCCGTAGAGCGAGGAGCCGAACCACCACCCGCCGATAGCCACCGCGCCCACCGCAATCGCGACCACTACTAAGTACAGCACTAGTGACAGCGGATTGCGGTTGGTCAGCGGACGCTCGGCGGGTTCTTCATGCGCGCTCTGGACCGGCTGCTCGGGGACAGGAGCAGGTACCGGTGCAGGCGCAGAGGCAGCTGCCGGCGCAAATGGTTCGAGTGGGGGCTCGGACGCGGAATACGGCTGTGCCTGGGGTTGTGACAATGGTTGCGGCTCCGGTTCAGGAGCGGCCCCGGCCTGTGGCAAATCCAGTTTCGTCTCAAAGCTAAGGCGCTGCGGCGGGATGACTTCAGTCGGGCCGCCGTCGAGATGCTCCGTTTCGCCCTGAGGAATGCTGCGGGTGGGTTCGAAAATTTCCGTGGCCCCAGTGCCAGAAAAATCCGTGGGTGCTTGTGCCGTGCGCGCCGCGGCAGCGTTCCTTGGCACGGGGATGGTCACGTCCGGAAGATCGAGCTCCCGGCAGACATCATCGAGCGCCTCGAGGAATTCTCCGGCGTCGGCGAAGCGCTCGCGGGGATCGCGGGCGGTGGCGGTGGCCACGAGGGCGTCGACAAGCTTGGGCACCCCAGAAATCCGCGAGGACGGCGCGGGGACGTCGGAATCCAAGCGGGCAGTGGCGTGCGCCAGGGGAGTATCCCCCGAAAAAGGAACGGTGCCGGTAAGAAGCTCGAAGAGGACAATGCCGGCTGAATAGACATCAGAGGCTGGCGTAATTTCTTCGCCCGTGACCTGCTCCGGGGCGAGGTAGGATACGGTGCCCACAATCATGTCCGAGGTAGCCTCGGCATTGGTGGCACGCACCAGCCCAAAATCGCCCACCTTTACCCGGTGGTGGGAGGTAATAAGCACATTATCGGGCTTGATGTCGCGGTGGATGAGCCCGGTCGAGTGCACCTCTTCCAAGCCGCGCAGCACATTGCGCAGGGTAGAGGTGGCCGCCTGCACCGGAAAGGGGCCGCCCTCGGCCAGTAGCTCGCGTAGCGTACCGCCGTCGATGAGCTCCATGATGAGATAAATGGGCTCGCCGTCGGCGGAAAAATCGTGAATAGCTACGAGATTGGGATGCTGCAGGCGGGCCATGGCGCGAGCCTCGCGAGAAAAACGCTTGATAAAGACCGGGTCATCGGAATAGCGCTCGTCCATGACCTTGGCCGCGACCGCTCGCCCCAGCCGCATGTCCACGCAGCGATAGACGGTAGACATGCCACCGCGGGCAATGGGGCGATCGATCCGGTAACGATTCTCCAGAACGTCACCAATTTCCAACCTAGTCATGCTTCCCAGTATGGCCGATCATCTAGCCCGCGTTAAAGTAGAAAACGTGACTAACCAAGAAAAATCCCTCGATTCCTTGCTCGCTAACGAAGAACTACTCAGCATGCAGCAGGTGGCAGAAAAGCTAGACCTACCCATCACGCGCGCTTATGACCTGCTCCAGGACCGAAAGTTCATTGCCTGGGATTCCCCAGAAGGAAAGCGCGTACCTCTGGCCTTCTTCAACGACAAGGGTGTGATTGCCAAGCATGTAACTGCCGCAATTACCGTGTTGACAGACGGCGGCTATAAGGACGACGAAATCTTCAAGCATCTCTTTACCGAGGATGACTCGCTGCCGGGCCGCCCGATCGATGCCCTGCACGGTCACCTTGCCCGCGAGGTTATTCGCCGCGCGCAGGCTGCCGCTTTTTAGGCACGCCTTCAAAGATCCACTGGGTGGCAAACCACGCCACCACAATCATGCCGATCACCCAGAACCAGTTGTAGAGCTGGTGATTGCCATCGCCGGAGAAAGAGACGCCAATAAACAGGGCCACGCCGGTGGTGAATTTGATGAGCCAGAGCGGCGGCCGGAAGGTGCCCATCAGGGTAAAGATAGAGGCGTAGTACCACGGTAGGGTCACGGCGTTGAAAACAAAGGCAACTTGGTACGCGGCCGCGGTGCCCATAATGGCGTCGCGGTTGTCCTTGCGGCAAAGCCACCACACCGCCACCAGCCCAATGAGCATGCAGGCCATGGCGATGCTGCGCAGGACGGCCAGGATGGCGTTATAGGACGCATCCGGCATAAATATTTGTACCGCTGGGAAGATAATATCGGTGGCCAAGGTGGGACCTGCCAGCGGGTTAATCACCTTGGAATTGCCGCTTACCTGCGATAGCCAGCCCCATGACGTGCCGGAAACCCACGTGATGAGGGCTACTGCGGCGATGATTTCTGTCACTGCGGCGATGCCAGATAGCACAAAGACAGCAAGTTGTCGCCACTTACTGGAGCCCTTGGGAGCGTAGTGGTGGAGCATCATCCATACGATAAACGGTGCCGCAATAACCGCAGTTGCCTTCATAGCCACGGCCGTGCCCACGAGGAGGAGGGCGGCGTGGAAGCGCTGATGCAATGCCGCTAGCAGGCCGATAGACACGAGCCCCACCATGAGCGACTCATTATGCATGCCGCCGATAAGGTGCAAGATAATAACTGGATTAGCTACACCAAGCCACAGTGCTACCGCCGGATCAGCACCGAGTTTGCGGGCGATGCGGGGGATTGACCAAGCGATGGTAACAAACCCAAGCAGAGAAAGAACCTTATAGATCACCACGCCTGCAGTGACGTTATCTCCTACCAGGCTGGTGACCAGTTCTCCTATCCACAGGTGAAGGGGACCATAAGGTGTGGTGGTATTGCGCCAATCTTGTGATACCTCAAGGAGGAAGGGGCCGGGGTTAACGGCGGCACCTTCGGTATACGGATCGAAGCCATCGCGAACCATTGCACCTTGCATAAGGTAGGAATACACATCGCGTGAGGCCAATGGTCCGGCTAATAAAAGGGGAGCTACCCAGGCGATGAGAATGCGCTGGATGTCGCGCAAGCCGCCCTCGGGGAGAGGATTTTTGAGCTGTGGGCGAATGATAGTGCGCCCAGCTAGCACCCACGCCGCGGCTAGGAGGAAAATACCCACCCAGTACAGCGCGAGGCCGAGATTGCGCCCGTGCCCATAAGACAAGAAGCCAATATTTAATGCTTCGAGGAGTCCTCCGCGGTTGCGGGTGGCGCCGCCAGAAAAGGACGCTAGCAATAAAATGCCGGAGGCAGATAGCCCCAGCGGCAGCGCGCGTGGAATGGGGAAAGAGTACGTTTTTGCCACGGCACAACCTACTTGCGGCGAGCAGTGGCCTTGATCGCCAACTGCTCTAGGGCTTCGGTCACCGCGGGATCCACCTGCGCGGCGTGCAGGTGCTGCAGTCCCGATCGCGTTAGGGCATCGATGCGGCGCTCAATTTCTTCTGGTGCGCCCGAATCAGCGATAATCTGGGCCAAGCGCGATAGCTCCTGGGGATCTGAGGTGTGGCCAATGAGCTTGCGCAAGGTAGCAGCAGCTTGTGGATCAGACTCATCCGCGCGCTGGAGCGCTAGCGCTAAGAGTTCGGTTCGCTTGCCTTCGCGCAGATCATCGCCGGCAGGTTTGCCGGTCACCGCGGGATCACCAAAAACACCCAGCTGATCGTCGCGCAACTGGTAGGCAATGCCAATATCGTGCCCATAGCCGCGGAAGGCTGCGATAAGTTCCTCGCTCGCACCGGCGATGGCGGCGCCCAAGTGCAGCGGGCGTTCAATGGTATAAGCGGCGGTCTTATAGCGGTTGACGGAATTGGCAAGCTCTACTGATTCGGAACCTGCCGCCTCCAAAGAGATATCCAAGAGCTGTCCACCGATAACCTCAGTGCGCATGCCGCGCCACGGGCTGCGAGCACGGTGCAAAGCGGCCGCACTCAGGCCGGAATCTTGGAACATGTCCTCTGCGTACACCAGCGCTAAATCGCCCACCAAGATTGCCACGGAGGTGCCGAAGAACTCTGGGTCTCCCAAGTATTCCGATTCGCGGTGCAGCTTTTCGACGCCCCGGTGCACCGTAGGATTGCCGCGACGGGTATTGGAAGCATCGATAATGTCATCGTGGATAAGGGCGCAGGCCTGGATAAATTCCAAAGAGGCAGCCGCGCGGAGCATGGCTGCGGGATCTTCTTCTCCTCGACCTGCGGCAAGGTAGCCCGCCCAGGCATAGGTAGGCCGCACTCGCTTGCCACCGTCAAGCACGAAGGATTCCAAAAAGCTCACGGCCTTGGTTACAGGGGCGCCAATTTCGGCCACCTGCTCTCGGCGTTGATCGAGAAAGGTGGCGAGTTCCTCGCGCACCGCACCGGGGATGTCCGCAAGCTCAGGAATATTCTGCATAGTCACACCCCACACGATACCGGCTAGGCTGCGCAAGAAATAACAGAGGTTTACAGCGGCAGGCTTGCGCCCAATATGGCAAAGGGGCGGGCATCGGCGGGGTAGAGATGGTTCCGAAGGACGTCGAAGAAGCCGGCGGCTCTATAGAGGCGGAAAGCGCCATTATCCTCGTTTGGTACTTCGGGTGTGGACAACAGGGCGTAGCGCGCCGGGGCATTCCATAGCAATCCCTCTAATAGTTTTCTGCCTAAGCCGTGTCCCTGGTACTGCGGCAAGACGTGGATCTCTGCCAACTCAAAGTAGTTGCGCACAATATCCCACTGCTCTTCGGTGGGCCCGCCTTGTAGGCGGAGCCCCCGGCGAAGCTCAGCGTCCCACCAGCTATCTGGGGAGCCTAAGAAACCGTAGGCCACGCCGACGATGCCATTGTCATGGATGGCAATCTGCGCGCTGAATCCGGGGCGGGTTAGGTCATTTCGCCAGCTTGAAATGCGGCTATGCAAGATCGCGGGATTGTAGTGCATTGCCTCGATGTAGATTTCCACCAACTGTGGGGCTAGCAGGGAGAATTCCGGCGGGGTTAGACGGCGAATTTCAAAGCTCACACTTCCTATGACACCAGAAGTCTGTGGCGGAGGGGAAAGCAGGGCTCGCTGTATTCTTCGAAATTCACAAAAGTGAATCGAACAAGAAGACTGAGGAAAGCGTGTGTCCAGCTATTAACATTGCTCGAATCGAACAGGTGAACTATACTCGGGGTTGAAATGTCTAGCGGCTTGCTTAGGGTCAGGGGCAGTTTAACGACGTTATTAATTTAGTTAAGGGCAAAGACAATGGCACAGATTATTTCGGCAACGCGTACCCGTTCTCTTGGGCGAGAAGGCGGCAAGCGGGCACGGTTCCTCTTTCAGGCACGAGAATTATTAGACGCTGCGCGCGGTTATGCGGCTGAGGGGCGATTCGATCAAGCTTTAGAGGTGGCGTACCAATCGGCTCTACGTACTGCTGGCGCACGAGTAGCTGCATCTGTAGTGGCTCGGCGTCGCCGCCTTCCCTCCAGTGCATGGGATCGGTTAGCGCTCGTTGGTGTGGAAGATAAGCGGTGGGCTGAATCCTTTAAGGGATATTCGCGGACTCGTGCGCGCGTGTCTTCGGGGCTGGATGAAGCGCCGAGCGAGGAATATGTTTATGGCCTCATGCAGCATGCCGTACAATTTTTGGATGAAAGTGAGTCAGGGACTACTTTCGGCTCTTTCGCTGCGTAGTCACTGCGTGGGGGCGCTCACTACCTTTTGGGGAACATACTGATTATTCTGGGCGTTAGTATAGGTAGAACTATTACCGCCCGAAGCTCAATCCCTAGTTGGAGGAACAGTGTCCCTTTCTGAGCAGGAGCAGCGCACGCTCCGTGAAATTGAGGAATCGTTACTTGCTGACGATCCTAAGTTTGGCGCTTCCGTTTCTGAGCCTACGTCGTTCGGCGGATCCGGCGGTGCGGTAACCCTCCGAGGCGTAGCGCTCGTTGTCGTTGGCCTTTGCATGCTTATCGGCGGTGTTGCTCTCGCCCAGCAAAGCCTGTGGTTTATCGTGCTTTCTATCGCGGGCTTTTTGGTGATGTTTGCCGCAGGTGTGTGGATGCTGCGCGGAGATGGATCTGGGCATTCTGCCCAGGGTCATTATTCCAGCGCTCGTGCAAAGAAGTCCGCGTCCCGCAGTGGTGGAGTTAGCGGCAAGTTGGAGGAAAACTTCCGTCGCCGCTTTGAGGAGCGTTAGCGCTTTTTCATTTAGTTCGCCCCGGTTGGCCCAGTGAGGGTCAACCGGGGCATTTTTGTGCCGCGCCAAAATTCCCCACTTTGCCCCACGGATGAGGCGCTGGGTGGGCAATGGTGGGGTGGTTGCCCCATGGGCTTAGATAAAAGTCCTCGATAACACAGCATATGGGGTCGGTGGGTGGGGTGGGGCGCATTATATTGGTGTTACGGGTGGGGTGAGTGGGGCGGTTGTAGTGAGCTGTCAAGGCCTTTCGCGGGATTTCTTCCCACCGGAAAAACCATTATCTAGCTGCACGTAATTGAAAGTAATCCGAGGGACACGCCGCTTTAAGTGGGTTAGGTGGGGGAAAGTGGGGTAGAGTGGGGCGCAGCGGAGGAAAGAGGGGCTCAAGGGTCTCGATTCTGAAGTAAGAGAATCCGGAGTTTTTGAGTAAGGAAGGTGGACGCCGGGATGTTTCTCGGAACCTACACTCCGAAGCTCGATGACAAGGGACGTCTTACGCTTCCGGCAAAGTTTCGCGATGAACTCGCGGGTGGCCTCATGGTCACCAAGGGGCAGGACCACTCGCTGGCCGTGTACCCGCGGGAGGAATTTGCGGCACGTGCGCGGAAGGCTGCGGCGGTTTCTCGAACCAACCCAGAAGCACGAGCTTTCATCCGTAACTTGGCAGCAAGTGCGGACGAACAGCGGCCGGACGGGCATGGGCGCATTACGTTGTCCGCGGGGCATCGGGAATATGCGAACTTGTCTAAGGAGTGCGTTGTGGTTGGCTCTGTGGACTTTCTCGAAATTTGGGACGCAGCCGCGTGGGCTGAGTACCAGTCGCAAACTGAAGATGCTTATTCGGCAGCAGATGCCGATGACGTACTGGCGGGCTTGCTCTAAGCCTGCACAAGAGTGCGTGTAAGGACTCTGTCCGAGGCGGATGATTCTGGTGTACTTCCCCGATATCAGAAACCTGCCTCGGACAGGGCCCTATACGCACTCGCATGCTTTCCACCACTGGAAGTCAGGGAATTTGAGAAAGGGGGTTGCGGGGAGACATGGCTACTAAAGACCTTAATTATGACGTGGCGGATAACCACGGCCACGTGCCAGTCATGCGCGAGCGCATGGCCGATCTCCTGCGCCCCCAGGTAGAGGCGGCGGGGGATAAGGCCGTGCTTGTCGACGCCACCTTGGGCGCCGGCGGTCACACTCGCTACTTCCTGGAATCTTTCCCCAAAGCTCGAGTCATTGGCGTTGACCGCGATAAGCAGGCGCTGCGCAATGCCACCGAACGTCTTGCGCCCTACGGCGATCGCTTCGTTGGTGTTAATGCACGATTCGATGAGCTGGGCAGCGCCATCGCGGAAGGGGAGGGCGATATCTTTGATTCGGCCCGCACCGTAGGCATTGCCGGCGCTCTTTTTGACCTTGGTGTTTCCTCCATGCAGCTAGACCAGGCAGACCGCGGGTTTGCCTATAAGGCGGATGCGCCGCTAGATATGCGCATGGATCCTTCGCAGGGGATTACTGCGGCGGATGTACTCAATACCTATTCGCACGGCGATTTGGCTCGGATCCTCAAGACCTACGGCGATGAGCGCTTCGCAGGAAAAATTGCCTCCGCAGTGTTGAGAGAGCGCGACAAGGAGCCTTTCGTTAACTCCGCGCGGCTCGTTGAGCTGCTATATGATGTGATTCCCGCTGCGACCCGCCGTACCGGAGGGCACCCCGCCAAGCGCACCTTCCAGGCGCTGCGGGTTGAGGTCAATCGCGAGTTGGAGGCTATCGAAAATGTCCTGCCGGTCATAACCCAGGCGCTTTCGGAAGGCGGCCGTGCCGTATTCATGAGCTATCAATCTTTGGAAGACCGCATCGTTAAAGCAGCCTTCAAAGAACTGACCACTTCCAAGACGCCGGCTGGATTGCCGATGGATCTGCCGGGCACCGCGCCGAAGTTCAAGATCGTTACGCGCGGGGCGGAAAAGGCCTCTGAAGAGGAAGTTACGGAAAATTCGCGAGCCGCGTCGGTGCGTGTTCGTGCCATCGAAAGGCTCGAGGGAATGCCAGAATTTCTACCGCCGGGAGGCAGGCAATGAGCACCATCCCACGCCGCAACCACCTAAAGACTGACAGCCGCGACAGAGAGGCCACTCGCACCATGGGCGCCAGCCGAGACTTCACCACCGGAATCGATACCGGAGCCCCGACGGCGCTGCGCGAGCGTCCCAGCACTAAGCGTGCTCCGAGCCGCACTCGCGTGCCGCACCGCAGCACGAAGCGCCTGGGCTCGAAGCAGGTAGTGAGCTTCCGTGGCCGTCAGCTGCAGCCGCAGACGAAGAAGAATGGGCTCCTTACCCGGTTGGGCGTCATTTCCCTCACGCTGCTTATCGTCGGCGTGGCTTTGGCCATGTGGCTGTCCGGCTTGTCCACCAAGCAAACCTTTGCCATCCAGCAGCTGACCGTGCAGGATTCCCAACTGGATAACCAGATTGAGACCCTCAACCGCGATGCGGAGAATCTTAGTTCTTCTGCTGATATTGCGCGCCGCGCGGACGAAATGGGAATGGCTATTCCTAAGCAGCCGGGTATTGCGGAAGTTGGCGGCGATGGAAAGATCGTCGACAAGCGCGAAGGCACCCCGGATACCGAAAAGCTCATTGATGTCAACGGTGAACCAATCCGCCCGGGCCAGGCTTCTAGCGACCCAAAGGACACTGAGGGGATGTCGGATTCCCTCAATGCCGTGCCACAGGGACAGCAGCGCACCAGCAATGGTGGCGATGCCGACCGTAATTCGGATCGTGAGACCGGCGATGCCGGTGCCGCCCAGGACAATGCGCGACCTAACCTTCCGGCCCGTGCGCCGTATGCCAGCCGCGCCGAGTAGCTAGGGAAGAATAATCGGTGAAAAAGATGATGCTCGCGCGTGGTGGCGCGGGCATTCTCACTTTTGTAGGGCACAATCAATACACGCAAGAAATTGTGGCGGAAATAGGGAAGGTGACACTGGACTGTGACTACGCCAAGTAAGGCTAGGCGCCGCCCGCGCCGCTCTGCCAGCTCCGCGGTGCCGCAAAAGAAAATGATGCGCAAACGCCTGCGCATCATCGTATCCGTGGTGCTCGTGGCGATGGTCGTCCTCGCTGGGCGCTTGGCGTGGGTGCAGCTTGTGTGGGGCCCGGATCTTCCGCCAAAGCCGTCACCCAGCGCGAGCGCGTTTATATTGAGCCGGCCCGTAGGGGAGAAATCCTAGACCGCGATGGCCAGCGCCTGGCCTACACGATGAAGTCTCGTTCCTTGACCGTCTCACCTACCCGCCTGCGCGATGAGCTAAAAGACAAGGCCAAGATCGAGGCCCAAAATGATGGCTCGACCGAAGGCATGGATGACAAGAAGCTGGATAGCTTCCTCACCAAGAAAATGGAGGAGACCCTCAAGGACATGTCTGAGGGAATCCCGAAGCTGATTGAGGATTCCGGCGCCTCGACCTCCAAGGTGGATAAGGACGACATCCTCAATAAGCTCAAAGCCGATACCCAGTATGAGGTACTGGTGCGCAATGTCGATCCGGATGTTGCCGTGGAGATCGCCAATAAGTACCACGGAGTGGCAGCGGACCGCCAAGACATCCGCCAATATCCCAACGGCGCCATTGGTGAAAACGTTGTGGGCAAGGTGTCGATGGATGGCCATGGCCAGTTTGGTTTCGAGGCCGCGCGCGATACGGAACTTACTGGCATTGACGGCCAGTCCACCGAGGACGTATCCGCGGATGGCCAGGTGATTCCAGGCACTCTGCGTGACGTCGTGGATACCGTTGATGGTCGCGACGTCACCCTCACTTTGGATCTGGACCTGCAGACCTACGTTCAGCAGAAGCTGGAAAAGGCCAAGGCCAACTCCAAGGCTTCTGGTGCGGAAGCAGTGGTCCTCGATGCTGCCACCGGCCAGGTGCTTGCCATGGCCAATACCGATACCGTGGATCCCAATAAGAATGTTGAGGATCAGCTTGATGAGGGTAAGGACTTTGAAAACCGCAGCGTCTCCCATCCTTATGAGCCGGGTTCCGTAGCCAAGGTGGTTACCGCGGCTGCTGCACTGCAGGAGGGTGTGACCACCCCGGATGAGGTGCACCAAGTCCCCGGTTCCATCGATATGGCGGGCGTGACGGTCAACGATGCCTGGGAACACGGCACCGAGCCGTATACCACCACCGGCATCTTTGGTAAGTCCTCCAACGTCGGCACCTTGATGATCGCCGATAAGTTGGGCCAAGAAAAGTACGCCGAGTACCTCAAGAAGTTTGGGTTGGGCAATACCACCGGTATTGAGCTGCCGAACGAATCGGCCGGCAGCGTCCCAGACTTGGAGCAATGGTTCGGCGGCACCTTCGCTAACCTGCCTATTGGTCAGGGCCAGTCGTGGACCACCTTGCAGATGGCCAGCGTGTACCAAGCGTTGGCCAATGGCGGCGAGCGTATCGAGCCGCGCATCATTGACTCGGTCAAGGGGCCGGACGGCAAGGACGAAAAGCTAGAGGAACCGGAAAAGAACCAGGTGGTAAGTCCGGAGACTGCCAAGACCACGGTGGATATGTTCCGCGCCGTCTTCCAAGACGATGATGCGGGTCTGCAAAATGGTACGGCCGGCAATGCGCAGCTTAAGGGCTACCAGCTTTCCGGTAAGACCGGTACGGCCCAGAAGGTGGACCAAATACTGGGGCGTATTCGAATTCCGCCTATTGGATCACCTTTGCCGGCATCGCGCCGGCCGATGATCCGCGCTTCGTTGTTGCCGTCATGTTGGATGAACCCAAGTCCGGCGTGGAGGACAATGGAGGCGGCGGCCAGTCGGCGGCACCTATCTTCCGCGATATCGCCTCCTGGCTACTTAATCGTGACAATATTCCGACTTCGAAACCAGCACCGCGGCTGACCCTGCGGGCACAATAGGAGCTTAGTATGACCGTTTCTTTGGATACTCTCGCCCAGCTTTCTGGCGGCCGCGTCATTGGTGATGCCTCCGTGGAGGTCGCCGCGTGCGGGCTGGATTCTTCCCGTTTGCCGGAAGGCGCGCTCTTTGCTGCCTTGCCGGGCACGCGCGTACACGGCGCGCAGTTCGCTCGCGATACCAAGGCTGCAGCTGTGCTTACCGACGCCGCCGGGCTCGACCTGCTTACCGAAGCCCAAGAGACCCGCCCCATCTTGGTGGTGGAGGATATTCGTGCCGTGCTCGGCCCCATTTCCGCCGAGATTTACGGCCACCCCACCCGAGACTTGACGGTTATCGGCGTTACCGGCACCTCCGGCAAGACCACCACCAGCTACCTGCTGGAGGCCGGCCTGCTCCACGCCGGGCATTCTGTGGGCCTTATCGGAACCACCGGTACCCGTATCAACCGCACGCCGGTTCCCACCTCGCTCACCACGCCTGAGGCGCCGACCCTACAAGCGCTTTTCGCGCGCATGAAGAACGAGGGCGTTACCCACGTGGTGATGGAAGTGTCCTCGCATGCGCTGGAGCTGGGACGCGTGCGCGGAACTCGGTTTGCGGTAGGCGGGTTTACGAACCTGAGCCAGGACCACCTCGATTTTCATCCCACCATGGAGGACTACTTCCAGGCTAAGGCGAAGCTTTTTGCTGGGGAACAGGCGGCCGAGCGGGCCGTCCTCTGCATCGATGATGAGTGGGGCGAGCGCATGCGCGGCGTCGCCAAGAGCACCGACCACCCAGTGACTACGGTTGCCACCCAGGGCGCTGCGGCCACGATTAGCGCGCGCCAAACCGCCACTGAGGCCACCGGTGCCCAGGAGGTAGCCCTGAATTATGACGGCGCTGATTTCACCTTCCGGCTGCCGCTGCCTGGCGAGTTCAATATCGCCAATGCTTGCTTGGCACTCGGCATGGCCACCGCGGTAGGAGAGGACCCAGCGGAGTTCCTATCGGGAGTGGAGAAGGTCGCAGTCCCCGGCCGCATGGAGCGCATCGACCGCGGCCAAGACTTTGTGGCCGTGGTGGACTACGCGCATAAGCCCGCGGCCATCGCTGCGGTGCTCGACACCCTGCGCGGCCAGCTGGAGGGAACCAAAGGCCGCGTCGGCATTGTCGTCGGCGCCGGCGGAGACCGCGATAGCTCTAAGCGCCCCATCATGGGCGCAGCCGCAGCCAGCCGCGCAGACCTCACCGTGGTGACCGATGACAACCCTCGCTCCGAGGACCCCGCCACCATTCGCGCGGCGGTGATGGCGGGCGCACGTGACGCCGCCCCAGAAGGCGATATCCGCGAGGTAGGCTCCCGCGCCCGTGCCATCGATGAGGTCGTCGATTGGGCCGAGCCGGGCGATGCTGTCATCGTCGTGGGCAAGGGCCACGAGGTGGGACAACTCGTGAACGGAAAGACGTTGCACTTTGATGACCGCGAGGAAATGGCCCGCGCTATCGAGGAAAAGCTGGCCGGAGCCCCGCACCGCGATACCCTTGGGGATGCGAAGGAGTAGACATGATTCCACTTTCTATTGCCGATATTGCCGAAATCACCGGGGGCAGCCTCGATTGCGTGTCTGACCCAGACCAGCGCGTTACCGGGTTCATCGAATTCGATTCCCGCAAGGTGACAAAGGGCGGGCTCTTCCTTGCCCTGCCTGGTGCCCGAGTGGATGGCCACGACTATGCAGAAAAGGCCATCGAGCAGGGCGCAGTGGCGGTGCTGGCGGCGCGGCCGGTGGGGGTTCCGGCGGTCGTCGTCAAGCCGCAAGGCCGCGTTACCGGTGATGCCGCCAATGCCGATATTTATGCCCACGACGAGGACGGCTCGGCCGCCGCGGTGGTGCAGGCGCTATCCGATATCGCGAGAGAAGTCACGCGCCGCCTGACCGCCGAGCAGGGCCTAGACATCGTCGGCGTGACCGGCTCGGCCGGAAAGACCTCCACCAAGGACCTACTGGCCACAATCTTCCGCGCTGAGGGCGACACCGTCGCTCCTCCCGGCTCCTTTAATAACGAGGTCGGCCTGCCGTATACCGCTTTGCGCTGCGATGAGCACACCCGTTTCCTGGTTGCCGAAATGTCTGCCCGCGGCATCGGTCATATCCGCCATCTGACCACCATCACCGCGCCCACCGTCGGCGTGGTACTCAATGTTGGTACCGCACACTTGGGTGAGTTTGGCTCCCGCGAGAATATTGCCCAGGCCAAAGGCGAGCTCGTGGAAGCCTTGCCCTCGGCCGCTGAGGGCGGCGTCGCCGTGCTCAATGCCGATGATCCCTTCGTCGCGGGCATGGCACCGCGCACCTCAGCCAAGGTCGTCTACTACTCGGCCAATAAGCCGCCGGCTTCCGACGCCCAGTACTACGCCAGCGATATCCAGCTCGATGACGTCGCCCGCCCCTCGTTTGTGCTGCATGCGCCGGGAACGGACCCACTTCCGGTGAAGCTGCAGGTCTTTGGCAAGCACCAGGTTTCTAACGCTTTGGCAGCGGCCGCCGCGGCCATCGAATCGGGCATGAACCCGCAGGTGGTAGCCAACGCGCTATCCGGGCACCAGAATGCCTCGGAACACCGCATGGACGTGCGTACCCGCCGCGATGGAGTAACCACCATCGATGATTCCTATAACGCCAACCCCGATTCCATGCACGCGGCCATTGCTGCGCTGGCCTATACCTCGGCCGCCCGACCGGATGCCCGCGCCATCGCCGTGCTCGGTGAGATGGGCGAGCTCGGCGGAGAAGCAGTGGCCGCCCACCGCGCATTGGGAGAGGTGCTTTCCAAGTACCATGTTGACCACCTCGTGGCCGTGGGAGACAACGATAATATGAGGGCCATGGTTGAGGCCGCACAGGCGCGGGGTATAAATACTACTATCAGCCCGGATGTTGACGCCGCTGCGGCGGCGGTCGAAGACATCATTAGGGTAGCGCCTGCCGGCATCGAAGATTGGACGGGGCGCGAGGCCAAAGATGTAGTCCTCATCAAGTCATCGAATGCCCAGCGCCTGTGGCGCGTGGCAGAACAGCTCAATCGCCATTAGTCCTCAGTACAAGGAGAAAGACCTCTAGCAATGACTCAGATCATTATCGCGGGCATCCTCAGCTTCCTCGTCGCGATCTTTACCACTCCCATGTTGGTGCGCTACTTTTCCGGTGTAGGCAAGGGGCAAGAAATCCGCGAGGACGGACCGCAGCTGCACCTGCGCAAGCGCGGCACCCCCACCATGGGCGGACTGGCGATTTTGCTGGCCATCACCGTGGCCTACCTCGTGGTAGGAATTTATGCCCGCGTGACCGGTAACGGTGGTTTTAGCCCCTCCGGTCTTTTGGTCTACTTCCTCACCATGGGCCTGGGCGGTCTGGGTTTTGCCGATGACTTCATCAAGCTGTTCAAAAAGCGCAACCTCGGCCTGAACAAGACCGCCAAGCTGGTAGGTCAGCTGGCCGTGGCGCTCATCTTCGGCATCCTGGCGCTGCAGTTCCCAGACGAGCACGGATTGACCCCAGCGTCTACCAACCTTTCCTTCGTTCGCGATTTTGAAACCTTCGACATCGCCGTGGGCGGCGCCATCATCGGCACCATTGTTTTCCTGGTCTTTCTCTATCTACTCATTGCTGCGTGGTCGAACGCCGTGAACCTCACCGACGGACTCGACGGCTTGGCCGCAGGCACCACCGCGATGGTGATGGGCGCCTACGCACTGATTTCCTTCTGGCAGTTCCGCAACTCTTGCGCCGTCTCGCCAGCGGCAGGGTGCTACGAGGTTCGCGATCCGCTCGACTTGGCCGTGCTGGCTGCAGCTGGCCTGGGCGGTTGCTTGGGCTTTTTGTGGTGGAATGCCGCACCGGCCAAGATCTTCATGGGCGATACCGGTTCGCTTGCACTCGGCGGCCTCGTCGCCGGCCTCTCGGTGACGACTCGCACCGAACTGCTCATGATCATCATCGGCGCCATCTTCGTGATTGAGACGGTCTCCGTCGTCATCCAGATCATCGTCTTCCGCAGCACCGGAAAGCGCTTCTTCCGCATGGCGCCCATCCACCACCACTTTGAAAATGGTGGCTGGGCTGAGACCGCCGTGGTCACCCGCTTCTGGCTGTTGAGCGCCATGGCCGCCATTGCCGGCGTATGCATCTTCTACGGCGACTGGCTGTCCGCCGTCGGCTTTGCTTCCTAAGACTCACGCCTTTTTAGCTTTATCGAGGAAAGAGGAATAGAGATGACCGAGTTGCCATCCTCGTTGCGCGGGCGAGTGCTCGTGGCCGGGGCGGGAGTATCAGGGCGCGGTTGCGTCGCAATGCTGGCAAGCCTCGGGGTGGATACCACCGTGGCAGATTCCAACGAAACCGCGCTGGCGGAATTGGCGGAGGAATACGGGGTAGCAACAGTCTCCGTCGATTCTGCCGCCCAGGGCGATTTTGACCTTGTGGTTACTTCGCCGGGCTGGCGTCCCGATTCGCCCTTGTTGGTTGCTTTCCAGGACGCTGGGGTAGAGGTCATCGGTGACGTGGAGCTGGCCTACCGCCTGGATCGTGCTGGCGTCTTCGGGGCGCCGCGCACCTGGCTGGTAGTTACCGGAACCAACGGCAAGACCACCACTACCGGTATGTTGGCCCAGATCATGCAGGCAGATGCCCAGCGCGCCGGCAAGCGCGCACTAGCGGTGGGCAATATCGGCGTGTCGCTTTTCGACGCCCTCACGGCCACCCCTCGCGTCGACGTTCTCTGCGCCGAGCTATCTTCTTTCCAGTTGCATTGGTCCAGCCATGTGCGCCCGGATGTGGGCGTGCTACTGAATTTGGCTGATGACCACCTGGATTGGCATGGTTCGTTCGATGCCTATGCCCGCGCGAAGGCCAAGGTGCTCTCCGGTGACGTCGCTGTGGTGGGCAAAGATGACGCCGAGGCGGTCCGCTACGCCGCGGATACCGCAGACCTCTTCGGCTTTACCGCCGCTGAACCCACACAGGGAGAGGTGGGCGTAAGCGCCGGCCGTCTTGTTTCGCGGCTTAACGAGCAGCGCGAGGTTCTCGCGTCCGCAGAGGGCATTGAGCCCGCCGGCCTGGCAGGTGTCCTCGACGCTGCGGCCGCAGCCAGCGTCGCGCGTCTGGCAGGCGCCACCCCGGAGTCCATTGCGCAGGGGCTGGCCGCATATACCGTCGCCGGGCACCGCGGCGCTGTGGTTCATGAGCATTCCGGCATCACCTTCATCGATAATTCCAAGGCCACCAACCCGCACGCGGCGGATGCGGCGCTCAAGGGGCTCAATTCCGTGGTCTGGATTGCTGGTGGGCAGTTGAAGGGCGCGGAGGTAGACGGGCTCGTCGCCAAGCACGCCGCCCACATCAAGGCCGCGGTAGTCCTAGGCGTGGATAGGGAAGAGGTTGCCCGGGCACTCGCCGCGCACGCGCCGCATGCCCCGGTGGACGTCATCGAAACGCAGGAGCCGTTTGCAGCCATGCATGCTGCGGTGGAGGCTGCACTGCAACACGCCGACGCCGGGGATACCGTTCTTTTGGCGCCAGCTGCGGCATCGTTGGATATGTATACCGGCATGGCTCAACGCGGTGATGTTTTCGCCGCGGCCGCGCGGGAGCTTACCCGTAAGTAGAGCTTTAGATTTAAGGATCAGGAGAACACATGACGGCCACCTCCCAGCAGCGCCCGCGCTCCAAGAGTTTTGGCGACCGCGTTCGCGAGCTGCGCGAGCGCGCCCGCCAGGAAGCAGGCCTTGATTACCAGCTGCTGCGCTTTATCATCTTCTTCCTCGTTGGCATCGGCGTGCTCATGGTTTTTTCTTCCTCCATGGCTACCTCCCTGACGGAGGACGGCGGCGTATGGAACCAGGCATTGCGCCAGTGCGTGATGGTGTTCTTGGGCCTCGTTGCCTTTTGGTTTGGCCTCAAGGTGTCGCCGCATACCCTGCGCAAATGCGTGCCGTGGATTGTGGGCTTGTCCATCATTTTGCTCATCGCCGTGCTGATCCCCGGCGTGGGCACCGGCCGCGAGGAGGTAGGTTCCCAGTCCTGGATCTACTTCGGACCGTTCTCCCTGCAGCCCTCGGAGCTTGCCCGCATCGCTGTAGGCATGTTTGGTGCGACCGTATTGGCGGATAAGGAGCACAAATCCATGAAGGTGACGGATCCCTTCATGATGTATTCCCTCATCGCCGGCGTTATGTTCTTGCTCATCGTCTTTCAGGGCGACTTGGGTATGGCTTTGTCCTTTGCCCTCGTGGTGGTCTTCACCCTGATTTTCGCGGGTGTCGACTGGCGGGTCCCAGCGACCATCGGCGTCGCAGCAGTGTGTGGTTTGCTGTTTATCTTCCTTTCTGGCGGCTTCCGCTCCAACCGCTTCCACACCTATTTCGACGCCCTAGTGGGCAATATCTCCGATACTCAAGGTACGGGTTTCCAGTCCTATCAGGGCTTTCTCTCGCTTGCCGACGGCGGCTTCTGGGGCGTTGGCATTGGCCAATCCCGGGCCAAGTGGTTCTACCTTCCCGAGGCGAAAAATGACTTTATTTTCGCCATCGTGGGTGAGGAACTCGGCTGGTGGGGCGGTGCGCTCGTCATCGTGCTTTTCGCCGCCTTGGGTTATGTGGGCCTGCGCACCGCGATGCGCGCACAGAACCAGTTCCAGTCCCTGCTGGCCGCAACGTTGACCATCGGTGTGGTCACCCAGGCCTTTGTGAATATTGGCTACGTCATTGGCCTGCTGCCGGTGACCGGTATTCAGCTGCCCATGATTTCTGCCGGCGGTACCGCGGCGATCATCACGATCGGCTCGATGGGCATCTTGTGCAACGTGGCGCGTCATGAGCCGATGCAGATTTCCGCCATGCAGAATTTCGGCCGCCCACTGTTCGACCGCCTCTTTTTCATCGGCGAGCCGCAGCCGGTGCCGAAGCCGAAGAAGAAGCAGCAGGGTCGTCACGCTCGTCCGCAGGAGCCGCGATCCCGCGTGCGCGAGGAGCGTTTTGGACGCCCCGTGACCGGAAGCGGCCGCCGCTATCCGCGCGCCGAGCGCCGCTATCGCTAGGTGGCGCTGGTAGCCTTTAGGCTATGAATTCCACGCCTATTTCCGTCGTCATCGCAGGTGGCGGCACCGCCGGACACATTGAACCCGCCCTCGCCGTGGGTGAAGCTTTGCGCGAGCGCCACGGCGCACGCATCACCGCTCTCGGTACCGAAAAGGGCCTCGAGCGCGATATCATTCCCGCCCGCGGCGTGAACCTGAGCCTGATTACCCCCGTGCCGATCCCGCGCAAGGTCAACGCGCAGCTCTTCAAACTACCGTTCAACCTCTCCCGCGCGGTGGGGGAGGCCAAGCAGGTACTCAAGGACGTCGAGGCGGATGTCGTCTTTGGCACCGGCGGCTACGTAGCCGGGCCGGCCTATATCGCTGCGCGATCCCTCGGCATCCCATTTTATGTTCTCGAGACCAATGCCTTGGCTGGAATGGCCAATAAGCTCGGTGTAAAGATGGGTGGCATCGGACTCAACGCCCACCCGGATTCTGGCATGCCGGGCGAGGTCGTCGGCATCCCCGTTCGCCCGAGCTTGGCGGAGGACCCGAATGGCAACCTGGCCGCAGACGCGCGCACCAAGTGGAACCTGTCCGAGCTTCCCACCATTCTCATCACCGGCGGGTCCCAAGGCGCGGCCAGCATCAACCGCGCCGTTGCTGGAGCGGTGGAGGACCTAGCACAGGACTTCCAGCTCCTGCACGCCTATGGCAAGAAGAATGACCCGCCCGCAGAACACCCGAACTACGCCGCACTGCCGTATATCGAGGACATGGGCTCCGCCCTTGCGGTGGCCGACCTCGTCGTGTGCCGATCCGGCGCGATGACCGTTGCCGAAGTATCCGCCGCAGGCCTGCCGGCCATTTACGTTCCGCTGCCGCACGGCAATGGCGAACAGGCGCTCAATTCCCGCGACGTGGTCGAGGCAGGCGCCGCCATCCAGATTCCGGACGCGGAGCTGACCGCAGAGCGACTCATCTCCGAGGTGCGCGGCATTCTCGATGACCCGCAACGCCTCGAGTCGATGACACACGCCGCCGCCCATGCCAGCGCTGGGGACGTGGCCAATACCATCGCAGACCGCATCGCCGCCCGCGTATCCGAGGCCGAAGACGCCGCTGGAAGGAAGGACAAGTAAATGACCGATCCCGCACACTACGATCTGCGCCGCGTCCACCTCATCGGCGTTGGTGGTTCCGGCATGTCGGGGCTCGCGCGAATCCTCGCCGCTCGCGGCGGAGTGGTCACAGGTTCCGATGTCAAAGACTCCACCCCGGTTGAGGTGTTGCGCACCATGGGTGCCAAGGTCGCCATCGGCCATGCCGCGGAAAATCTGCGACTGTCTGGCGAACTGCCCACCGTCGTGGTTACTTCTTTTGCCGCCATTCCCCAAGACAACCCGGAGCTAGTGGCCGCAAAGGACAACGATATCCCGGTAATTCGCCGCTCCGATTTGCTCGCCGCGTTGATGGAGGGCCACAAGCAGGTGCTGCTGGCTGGCACCCATGGCAAAACCTCCACCACGTCGATGACCGTGAGCGCGATGCAACACGCGGGTCTCGATCCCTCCTTCGCCATCGGCGGCCAGCTCAACCGCGCGGGAACCAATGCCCACGGTGGCACCGGGGAAGCTTTCGTCGCCGAGGCCGATGAATCCGATGCCTCGCTGCTGCGCTATAGCCCGGACGTCGCGGTGCTCACGACTATCGAGCCCGACCACCTCGACTTCTTCCACAGCGAGGAAGCCTACTTCCAAGTCTTCGATGACTTTGCTGACTTGGTCACCCCGGAGACCGGCTACCTCGTTGTCTGCGCCGAAGACGAGCACGCTGCCCGCGCTGGCGAGCGGGCGCTCGAGCGCGGCATCAACGTCGTAGCCTACGGCTCGGCGGAGAAGTCTTTTACCTCTACCGTGCCACTGGCCGCCGAGCTGGTCCGCGAAGAGACCACCGCGGAAGGCATGGACACCACCGTCAAGCTCGACCTTCCTGGCGTTTCTGAAACCGTGCGCTACGAGCTGCAGAGCCCAGGCCACCACATGGTGCTCAATTCCATGGGTGCCTTGATCGCTGGCGTGCTCTCCGGCGGCACTCCGGCCGCCATCGCCGAGGGATTGGCTGACTTTAGCGGTGTACGCCGGCGCTTTGAGTACCGGGGGAGCGTCGACAAGCAGGGCAAGCCCGTGCGGGTCTTTGATGATTATGCGCACCATCCCACCGAGGTTGCGGCAGTGCTGCGGGCCGCGCGCGCCAAGGTCGAGGCGGAAGGCCACGGCGGGCGCGTTATCGCGTGTTTCCAGCCGCACCTGTACTCGCGCACCATGGAATTCGACGCCGAGTTTGCCCAGGCACTCTCGCTTGCCGACGCCGCCGTGGTACTCGACATCTACGGCGCCCGCGAACAGCCCGTGGAGGGAATTACCTCTCGCATCATTACCGATAAGATGCCCGCTGATATGCAGGTCATTTTCGAGCCGGATTTTTCCGCCGCCGCCCGCGACGTCGTGTCGGTGGTGGAGCCGGGCGATGTGGTGCTGACTATTGGTGCTGGCTCGGTAACCATGGTGGCGGCGGAAATCCTCGATGAATTGCGGGCAAGCTAGTGCGCGTCTCCGCAAAGCTCATCGCTGGGGTCATCGCCGCAATTGTCGCCGTGGCCGTCATAGCGGCCGCCGTGATGTGGACAGTTCCCGTCCTGAAGGTACGCAATTTTCACGTCGAAGGCGTCCACCAGCTCGATCCCGCGCAGGTGGAGGAAGCCTCTGGGGTTCCCAAGGGCGAAAATTTGCTGCGCGTTAACGCGCGTGAGGCAGCTTCCGGCGTTGCTGGATTGGACTGGGTCGATTCGGTGACAGTCTCTCGCGATTTCCCTTCGACCTTGACCATCAACGTGGCCGAGCACAAGGCCGTGGCGTTTGTAAAGCGCGATAATAAGCCCTACCTGATCGATGATAAAGGCGAGGAATTTACCTCCGCTGAGCCTCCCGCGGGCGCGGTTGAGGTGACGGGCTCCGTCGATAGCGGCTCCCCGCAAACCCAGGATGCGGTGCGAGCGATTGCAGCGCTTTCCGACGACGTCCGCAACCAGGTAGCAAAACTCGAAGTTGCTGGCGAATACTCGCTGACTTTCACCACTAAAGACGACCGGCGCGTCTTCTGGGGTGCCAGCGATTCTAACGATGAGGACAAGGCGCATGCCTTCGCCACCGTGTTGAAGATGGAAGGCCGCGAGTGGAATATTTCCAACCCTGAGTTGGTCACCACCCGCGGATAGGGCGACGGGTGCCCCCGCAGGTGCCTTTATCGCTCTTGTGGGCCCGTGCAGCACCGCTTAGGCGTGTGCGCTGCACGGGCTCTTTTTAGTGCCTGAACCGTGGGGCGGATGATGCGGGTGTGACTTATAAAACCGCAGGTGAGCAACCCTAAAGTGGAACTTGAGGGTCTCGACACGCGGAAAATGTGCGTGAAAATTACACCGCTGTCGTTAAAGATGGAAAGGAACGCGATTCGCCTTCGGCGGAGCGCATTACATTCCTCGTTTAATGCACGTGCAGACTTAAAGTAGCGAAAGGTGAGACCTACTCACATGATCTCTTCCAATAACAATCTCGCGGATATCAAGGTCGTCGGCGTCGGCGGCGGCGGCGTCAACGCCGTCAACCGCATGATCGAAGAAGGCCTCAAGGGCGTTCAGTTCGTCGCCATCAACACCGACTCCCAGGCCCTCATTTTCTCCGATGCAGACACCAAGCTCGACATTGGCCGTGAGGCCACCCGTGGCCTCGGCGCCGGCGCTAACCCTGAGGTAGGAAAGACCTCCGCAGAAGACCACAAGTCCGAAATTGAAGACGCCCTCGAGGGCTCCGATATGGTCTTCGTGACTGCTGGCGAGGGTGGCGGCACCGGCACCGGTGCTGCTCCGGTCGTGGCGTCTATCGCGAAGAAAATGGGTGCGCTGACCGTCGGTGTTGTCACCCGTCCGTTCAAGTTCGAAGGCGCTCGCCGTACCCGCCAGGCCATGGCCGGTATTGAGGAGCTGCGCGAGGTCTGCGATACCCTCATCGTCATCCCGAACGATCGCCTGATGCAGCTCGGTGGGGAAGAGCTCTCCATCGTTGAGGCCTTCCGCGCTGCCGATGAGGTGCTACACAATGGTGTGCAGGGTATTACCAATCTGATCACCATCCCGGGCATGATCAACGTCGACTTTGCGGACGTTCGCTCCGTCATGTCTGACGCTGGCTCCGCGCTGATGGGCATCGGTTCCGCCCGCGGTGATAACCGCGCCATGACCGCTGCTGAGCAAGCCATTAACTCCCCGCTGCTGGAATCCACGATGGAAGGTGCCAAGGGCGTGCTGCTGTCCATCGCTGGCGGCTCCGATCTTGGCTTGCACGAGGTTAATGCCGCCGCCTCCATGGTGGAAGAGCGCGCTGACGAAGACGTCAACCTCATCTTCGGTACCATCATCGATGACACCTTGGGCGATGAAATCCGCATCACCATCATCGCCACCGGTTTCGATGCCGAGGCCAATATGACCCAGGCCGCTGCACAGCAGCAACCGCAGCAGGACCAGCGCAAGCCGGGTTCCCTTTTTGACAATCGCCAGCGCGAGACCGCAGAGCCCGTTACCCCGGCACCGGCGCAGCCTGCTGCCGCTCAGCCGGTACAGGATGACTACTCCCCGCGCCACTCCTACGAGCCGCGCGCCGGCCAGGAGCGCGAGCGCTACACCCCGCAGCGCCCTGCCGAGGAACGTCGCCCAGAATCTAGCGGTCTGTTCACCAACTCAGACCGTTTCTCCCGCGAGGAGCGCCGCGATGACTACCGTTTGTCCCGCCCATCCCAGCGTCGTGACGATGACGGCGACGACGATCTGGACGTGCCTTCCTTCATGCGCTAAGCGCAAAGCGCTACGCTGGTGTGCATGCCAGTAAACGAGGAACATCGCACCACACGCCCCGTCCGCATGGTTTTTACTAGCCGTGCTGGCGGGGCGTCTGCTATTCCATACGACTCCTTCAACTTGGGGCACCACGTCGGCGATGACCCCGCCGCGGTTGCCGCTAACCGCGAGCGCCTGAAGCGCGTGACCGGTCTGGACGACATCGTGTGGATGGAACAGCTGCACACCAATACCGTCACCGTCGTCGATGGTCCACAGGACGAGCCCGTGCCAGCCACAGACGCAATTGTTACCACCCAGCGACGCCTCGGGCTAGGCGTTCTCGTTGCGGATTGCACGCCGGTGCTGCTTGTCGACGTCGCCGCTGGCGTCATTGCTGCCGCCCACGCCGGCCGCTTGGGCGCCCGCAACGGCATTGTGGTCAATACCGTGCGCGAAATGCAGAAGCTTGGCGCACAGCCCGAGCGCATTCAGGTGGTTATGGGGCCGGCTGCTTCGGGAAAGAATTATGAAGTGCCCGAGGAAATGGCCACTGACGTCGAGCGTCGCTTGCCCGGCTCCAAGACTCGGACGTCGAAGGGCACGTGGGGCATCGATGTGCGCGCAGGGCTGATTCGCCAGCTCATGGGGCTAGGTATCACCGCGATTGAATCCGACCCGCGCTGCACCATTGAAGACGAAGACTTCTTTTCCTATCGGCGCGAAGGAACCACCGGCCGCCAGGCTGGACTAATTTGGTTGGAGGCTAAGTAATGTCAGACCGAAAGGCACAGCTACAAGAAAATGTAGCGGCCACCCGCGCCGAGATTGAACGGCTAGCAGCGCAGTCAGGGCGAAAACCACCCCAGCTGTTGCCCGTAACGAAATTTCACCCAGCTGCGGATATTTCTCTGCTGGCAGATCTAGGAGTTACCGACGTCGCCGAAAACCGGGAACAAGAGGCCCGTGCCAAGGCCGCTGAGCTGCCGCAGCTGCGTTTCCACATGATTGGCCAAATCCAGACCAAGAAAGCCAACCATGTAGCCCGATGGGCGGCCAGCGTGCATTCGCTTGATTCCCTCAAACTCGCCCACGCACTGGAGCGAGGCGTTTCCTTAGCCAAGGAACGAGGCGAGCGCGAAAGCAATCTGCCGGTTTTTATCCAAGTCTCCGCCGACGGTGACGGTGCTCGCGGTGGTGTTTCTCCTGAGGCACTCGATGAGCTCGTGCGTGCCGTAGAAGAAGCGCAGCACCTAGAACTTGCCGGACTCATGGTGGTTCCGCCGCTTGATGCCGATGCTGGTGAGGTATTCCGAAACGTCCGCGGAGAGGTAGATCGCTTGTCATCTGAGCTCGATCGACCGCTGAAAATGTCTGCTGGCATGAGTGCGGACATGGCCGAGGCAATTGCTGCGGGCAGTGATATCGTGCGTGTCGGAACCAGTATCATGGGGCCGCGGCCAGTAGGTTAAAAACATCGCAAAAGCGCATTTCACGGCGTAAATCACATGAGTCACACCAGACACATTTTACGCGTTTAGACTTGTACAAATTTAGGTCAGAGGGAGACCCAAAAATGTCATTCATTGATAAGACGAAGGATTTCTTCGGGCTGGGCCCGGTGGACATCGAAGAAGACGATGCCTACTACAACGAGGAGCCGCGTTACTCCGAAAATAGCTCCTCGGCCTACGCACCTCGCCGCGCCCCGCAGTCCTACGAGCCGGCCCCGGTACAGGAGGAATTCGTCCCGACCATCGTGGCTATTTCCCTGACGTCTTTCAATGACGCCGCCAAGGTAGGCGAGCCCTTCCGCGACGGCGATGCCGTGGTCTTCGAGCTTACCGACGCCGAAAAGGCCACCGCCAAGCGCTTCATCGACTTCGCTGCCGGCCTCTGCTTCGGCCTGGAGGGGCGTATGCTCAACCTCACCAAGGGCATGGACACTGAGCGCAAGGTCTTTTCCATCGTGCCGAAGTCTGCGGACATTGCAAAGCACGAGCTCGAGCGTGCCGCAGGCCTGCGCTAAGCGGCGCGGTTCATTTAGCCCCCGTGGAGTGCCGATTGGGCACCCGCGGGGGTTTATTCGATAGGCTCGGTTATTGTGACACAACTCGGAATTATTCTTATCCTGCTCGTGCGGATCTATACGTGGGTGCTCATCGCCCGCATCATTATTGAGATGATCCAGTCCTTCTCGCGGCAGTTCAACCCTCCACGCTGGTTCATGGTTGTAGCGGAGCCTCTGTTTGTGATTACGGATCCGCCGGTCAAGGCGTTGCGCCGCCTGATCCCGCCCCTGCAAATGGGTGGCGTAGCGCTTGATGTATCGGTGCTTGTGCTGTTCGTCTTGCTCTCGATACTCACAATGATCTTGCGGATAATTTTCCTGACTTAGCACCCCCGTCGCCTCGAAACCTGTGGTAAACGTTGAGACTCGGCGGGGCGTCGATTATTGTGGGCGTTTGGTTACGATAAATCGCGATAACCCGTATTATGAACCACATGTACCTTTGTGGGGAAGGTTTAGTTAGACCTGAACCGCACTCCTAAGGCCCTGGAAGCTCCGGGGTTGTACCAACCTGAAGGGGAAGAGAAGACATGCCACTGTCACCAGCTGATGTTCACAACGTCGCGTTCAGCAAGCCGCCGATTGGCAAGCGCGGCTACAACGAAGACGAGGTGGATCAGTTCCTCGACCTCGTAGAGGACGCCCTTGCCCAGTTGCAGGATGAGAACGAAGACCTGCAGGCGCAGGTTAGCGATTTGCACTCCCAGGCCAAGGCGGGCGCTGGCGCCGGTGCTGCTGGTACCGCAACTGCGGCTTCCACCCGCACCGATGAGGCTGCGCTGCGCAAGGAGATTGAGGCCAAGCTGCGCGCCGAGTACGAAACCAAGCTGGCGGACTCCAAGTCCGAGGTTTCCCGTGCTAAGGAAGAGACCAAGAAGGCACAGGAGCAGGTTAAGGCAGCCCAGGCAGAGGCTTCCAAGGCACAGGCATCTGGCTCTGCCGCTGCTTCCTCTTCCGCAGACCTGAAGGCAGCCCGCGATGAGGCGGCTCAGGCCAAGAAGGACGCCGAGGCAGCTCGCGCTGAGGCAGCCCAGGCAAGGAAGGACCTCGAGGCTTCCAAGAAGGAAAACGACGAGCTGAAGAAGTCCGCTTCCGCAGCTGGTTCCTCCAAGGCTGGTGCAGCGGCAGCGGGTATCGCAGGCGCTGGTGTTGCACAGACCGCCGATGGCCTGGCTACCCCGGAAACCCACATGCAGGCTGCCCGCGTTCTGGGTCTGGCACAGGAGATGGCAGACCGCCTGACCTCCGAGGCTCGTGCGGAGTCCGAGTCCATGCTGTCCGAGGCGCGCACCGCCGCCGAGAAGCAGCTGACCGATGCAGATTCCCGCTCCAAGGCACAGCTTGCCGACGCCCAGAAGAAGTACGACGCCCAGCTGCAGGATGCAGATTCCCGCTCCAAGAAGCTGGTATCTGACGCCGAGGCTAAGGCAAAGCAGACCGAGTCTGATGCTTCCTCCCGCGCTGAGGCGCAAATCCGCCAGGCTGAGGAGAAGGCTGCTTCGCTGCAGGCTGATGCCGAGCGCAAGCACACCGAGGTTATGAACACCGTCAAGCAGCAGCAGACCGCGCTGGAGGCTCGCATCTCCGAGCTGCGCACCTTCGAGCGCGAGTACCGCACCCGCCTGAAGACCCTGCTGGAGTCTCAGCTGGAAGAGCTGGCTACCCGCGGCACCGCCGCACCGAACGGCGAGGCTGGCAACAACTAAGCCGCGCCCCGTTCTTCCTAGCGCCCCCGCCACCGCGGCGGGGGCGCTATTGTTGTTTTAGACCGTCGTGCTTTAGCCCGCCCCTACCGAAAGGAACCACTGTGCTCGTTGCCGCTTTAGTTCTCGCCCTCGTGGCATTCGTGGCCTTGGTCAACTTCGTTATCTCGGGAGCCGACTGGTCGTTGTATATCGTTTTTGTCGCCGCCGGCGTCGGACTCGTGTGCTTTATCCTGGACTGGGCGCATAAGCATCGCGCTGATAAAGCCCAAGCAACTGAATCCCCCGGGCAAGAGGCTCTGCGCGCAGCCTTCCGCGAGGACTAACGCCGCGAGACCCAAAGCTTTCGGTTGCAGGCATGCCAATAAGGCGCACGAGGCGCCTTATTCTGCAGTCGGGCTCTAGCAATCGGGCGGTTGCCACCGAATCCGTCCGTTGGTTCGGGCAAGTCGCCCGCGCAGCGGCGGGGCATTGGGATCGTCATCGTTGGCGCCATTGTGGTACGCGCAGGCTGTGGATAAGTTCGCGATATTGGTCAATCCACCGTGCAACCACGGCTCCAAATGGTGAATTTGGCATTCGTCGGCAGGCTTAGCGCACCGCGGCCATGGGCATACCGGATTTTCCGCACCCGCCATCAACCGCTGCTTAGCATTGGCGAAGCGCTCCGTGCGGTACAGGTTCACCGCGCCTTCATAGGGGCTCACCAGGGTAATGAGCCCATGCTCCTTTAACGTGCGGCGCACATACTGCGCTCCCGTAAGCGTTGCTCCGTTGGTCATCTGCAAGGTGATTTCCTCGCCATCACCGTTGACGATGCGCACGTAGTCTTCCAAGCGCACGATGACATTGGTTACCACCGTGCTTCGTTGCCCCGTATCGCTGCCGAAGAAGGTATCTTCCACCACATCCAGCGGCTTTTTATCCTGGTTCTCCACCGCCGCGTGGAGGTCTGCAATGAACGAGGACGAGCCGTCGATAGCTAACGTCCACGGCGCATCCTTGCGGCGGATGATGCGTACACCAGGCTTTACCTTGCGCTTTTTCTTCGGAACCTTGGATTGCGCCAGCTTTTCTAATGCCGCTGCTGTGGCCTTGGTGGTGCATAGCTGTTTGCGGAGGACCCAGGCGTCGAAAAGCGTGGGCATCTTGCGCGCATACTTTTCAATGATGGATAAAGCTACGATGGAATGCCCATTGTGCTGAGCTCCTTCGATAGCACGACGACGCTTCCTAGTGAACTTGGTCGTGCCGCAGTACGCCTCTTTGAGCAATGCCAACTCGCGGGCCGTCTTTTCAGCGGCGCCACGCGCGCAGAGGTCGTCCTCGGACATGCCTGCGCACCCGAGGACGATGTCCATCCCGGGTGCCATGGCTGCGAGGTAAGCATCTAGCGCGTTCACGACTCACAATGTATTTCCCCGCGCAAGCCCCCACAAGGGAAAATTTTTCGCCTGTGGATAACTTATTGTGCACGAAGATTCTGGGGCGCTATACTGTGACCTACATGCAGTGATCCGGCCATCACCGGGGAGTAATTCAGAAGAACAGCCAGTGTGGCCCAGTAGAACTGAACGGGTGGGACCGTCAACTCCTTCACCGAAACGAAGCGGAGCCTTTAGGCTCAAGCAGGGTGGTACCGCGAGCCTTTAAGGCCCGTCCCTGCACCGTGTTAAGAGTGAAGGATAGTTATGGCGAAGAAAATTTACCCCAAGGTCGATATGACCGGCGGCTCCAGCCGCTTCCCAGATATGGAAGAGGAAGTCCAGAAGTACTGGAAGCAGGATGATACCTTTCAGGCTTCGCTAGAAAAGACCAAGGACTGCCCAGAGTACATTTTCTACGATGGCCCTCCATTCGCAAACGGCTTGCCGCACTATGGACACCTGCTGACCGGTTATGTGAAGGATATCGTCCCGCGCTATCGCACCATGGCTGGCAATTACGTGCCTCGTGTCTTCGGCTGGGATACCCACGGTCTGCCCGCTGAGCTGGAGGCGGAAAAGCAGCTGGGTATCACTGAAAAGGCGCAGATCGAAGACATGGGCTTGGAACAGTTCAATGAATACTGCGCTAAGTCCGTGCTGGAGTACACCGACGAGTGGGAAGAGTACGTCAACCGCCAGGCCCGCTGGGTGGACTTTGGCAACGGCTACAAGACCATGGATATCAACTACATGGAATCGGTCATGTGGGCGTTCAAGGAGCTTTATGACAAGGGCTTGATCTACAAGGGCTTCCGAGTTCTTCCGTACTCTTGGGCGGAGCACACTTCTTTGTCCAATCAGGAGACCCGCCTGGACGATTCCTATAAGATGCGCCAGGATCCGACCCTGACGGTTACCTTCCCAGTTGAGGGCGCGCGCGAGGGAAGCGCGGCAGAAAAGACGTTGGCGGAGCACCCTGCGCTTGCCGACGCCTCCTTCCTCGCCTGGACCACCACCCCCTGGACCTTGCCTTCGAACGAGGCCTTGGCGGTTCATCCAGAGGTTACTTACGTGCTCTTTAAGGCTACGGAGGGCGATTTCGCTGGCCGTACCTTCATCATGGCGGAAAACCTGCTGGCCACCTTGGAGAAGGAACTAGGGGAGGCCGAGGTGCTGGAGACGTTTACCGGCGCGCAACTCGAGGGCTTTACCTATGAGCCTATCTTCGGCTTCTTCCCGGATCTGCGCAATGCCTACCAGGTCTTGATCGCTGATTACGTCACCACAGAGGACGGCACCGGTGTGGTTCACCAGGCTCCTGCGTTTGGTGAAGACGATATGAATACCACCAATCAGTACGACATCGAGCTGGTCATCCCGGTGGATGAGGACGGTAAGTTCACCTCGCAGGTTCCGCCGTATGAGGGCCAGCTGGTCTTTGATGCGAATAAGGACATCATCAAGGACTTGAAGGCTGCTGGGCGAGTGGTGCGCCACGTAACCATCGAGCACTCCTATCCGCACTCGTGGCGCTCGGGCGAGCCGCTTATCTACATGGCGCTGCCGGCCTGGTTCGTGAAGGTGACCGAGTTCCGCGATCGCATGGTGGAGCTCAACCACAAGGAGATTGAGTGGCTGCCGGAGCACATCCGAGATGGCCAGTTTGGCAAGTGGCTCGAGGGTGCGCGCGACTGGAATATCTCCCGTACCCGCTACTGGGGTGCGCCTATCCCGGTGTGGATGTCCGATGACGACAACTATCCGCGTATGGATGTCTACGGCTCCTTGGATGAGCTGGAGCGCGATTTCGGTGTCCGTCCGGAGTCGCTGCACCGTCCGCATATCGACGAGTTGGTGCGCCCGAACCCGGATGATCCGACCGGTAAGTCGATGATGCGCCGCGTGCCAGACGTGCTGGATTGCTGGTTTGAGTCCGGCTCGATGCCGTTTGCGCAGAAGCACTACCCATTCGAGAATAAGGAATGGTTTGAGACCCACTCGCCGTCCGACTTCATTGTGGAGTACTCCGGTCAGACGCGTGGTTGGTTCTATGTGATGCACGCGCTGTCCACCGCGCTTTTTGATCGCCCGGCGTACAAGAAGGTCGTGGCCCATGGCATCGTGCTGGGCAACGATGGCCTTAAGATGTCTAAGTCCAAGGGCAACTATCCGAACGTCAACGAGGTCTTTGACCGTGATGGCTCGGATGCCATGCGTTGGTTCCTGATGTCTTCGCCTATCCTGCGCGGAGGCAACCTCATCGTGACCGAGCAGGGCATTCGCGAGGGCGTGCGCCAGGCTATCCTGCCTATCTGGAATGCCTATACCTTCCTGCAGCTCTACGCAGAGAAGGAAGCAAAGTTCGACACCAGCTCCACGCATGTTTTGGACCGCTATATCTTGGCTAAGACCCACGACGTCGTGGCCAATGTCAACGCGGCGCTTGCCGATACCGATATCGCCACGGCAACCGAAGAAGTACGCCTGTTTGCCGACGTCCTGACCAACTGGTACGTTCGTCGCTCGCGCGATCGTTTCTGGGAGGGCGAGGACGCCCATCCTGAGGCGTTTAATACCTTGTACACCGTGCTGGAGACCGTGACTCGCGTGGTGGCACCGCTGCTGCCGCACGTGGCAGAGGTTATCTACCGTGGACTGACCGGTGAGCGTTCGGTGCACCTGGCGGATTACCCGCAGGCTGCGGACTACCCGTCCGATGCAGAGCTTGTCTCTGCGATGGATGCGACCCGCGCGGTCGCTTCGGCAGCGTCGTCGGTGCGCAAGTCCAATAAGCTGCGCAACCGCTTGCCGCTGCCGAAGCTGACGGTGGCTCTCGATGGGGCGCAGCGCCTGGCGGACTTTGCCGATATCATCCGCGACGAGGTCAACGTTAAGGAAGTTGAGCTCACTGACGACGTCGATTCGGTAGGCACCTTCCAGGTTGTCTGCAACGCGAAGGTCGCCGGCCCGCGCTTGGGCAAGGACGTGCAGCGCGCCATCAAGAACCTCAAGGCGGGCAACTACGAACGCCGCGGCGAAGAGGTCGTAGTGGACGGCGAAATCGTGCTTGGCCCGGATGAGTACACCGAGCGCCTGCAGGCAGCGAATCCGAAGTCCACCGCGCGTATCGAGGGCCTTGACGGCCTGGTAGTACTCGATACCGAGGTGAGCGAAGAGCTCGAGGCCGAAGGCTGGGCAGCGGACGTTATCCGCGGCCTGCAGGATGCCCGCAAGGCTTCTGGGTTCGAGGTCTCGGACCGCATCGCGGCCGTGCTCTCTGTCCCAGAGGAGAAGAAGGCCTGGGCGGAGCGTCACGCCGACCACATCGCCGGTGAAGTGCTCGCCACCGATTTCCAGGTGACCACCGAGGCGCTTGATGGTGCGGACGTGCACGAGGTGGTGAAGGGGGTTAAGGCTACCGTCGTTAAGCAGTAGCGCCTTAGCCGCCACCTAAAAGTAATTGCCCAGCCTTAGCGGCTGGGCAATTTTTTATGAGTGATAGGACTTAACGGACCGGGCCGGGCAGGTGAGCACGCCAGCCGAGGACGACGTTAACGAGGCAGCACAGTGCGAGCACGGCGCCAATGAGGAATAGGGTGGTAAAGCCGAGCAGCGGCGCGAGTGCGCTGAAGGCCATGGGGATAAAGAAGCCGGTATAGGAGACCGAGTAGTACACGGCGGTGAGGCCGGCGAGTTCTTCGGCGCGGGCGATGCGCTGGACCTCGGAGAGACCGGCGACAAGGGCGAGGCCGTAGCCTGCGCCCATGACCGCTGCGCCGGCGATGCCGAGTGGCAGCGACCGAGTATGAGAAGCAACCGCGCCGAGGATGGTGCCGACGGTGATAACGCCCATGGCAACTGCGGAAGCGCGGGCCGAGCGGCTGGTATCGATAACCTTGCCGAGCATCTGGATGCCGACGCCGCAGCCCAAGGTGATAACGGTCATCAGGCCCGAGAAAGCGATGGGGGCATCGCCGGCGGACTTGGACAAAAGCTGGGGCAGGAGGGCATAGGCGGCGCCAGCGCAGCCGAAGACCCACGGTGCGACCGGCAGAACAATGCGCACGAAGCGGCGGTGTGCTGCGGAGGGGATGTGTAGCATGCGCAGCATGTCGCGGATGCTCAGGTCAAGGAAGGTGTCTTTTACCGTAGCGCCACGCGGCGGGCGGGTTTCCGGGGTCTTCATCAGCCAGATAGCGGTGGCAACGGTGAGGAGGATGTGCAGGATATACGCCAAGTGGGTCGGCCACGGACCCCACTGGGCCAGCACCGATGCGAGGCCGGCGCCGATGAGGAAGCCTAATGTCAGGCACATGGAGGCGTGGCGCGGGCCGGCGGCAGGATCGCCGCCAGCGCGGGTGATGAGCTCTGCCACCCATGTGGAGCCGACCGCCATGACGATGCCCAATGCCAAGCCGCACATGATGCGGCCCACGGCGATAACGAGTGGCTCGTTCGGTGCGATGGACAAAAGGAAGGAACCGAGCAGCGATAGTGGCGCGGCAGGCAGCATCGTGGGGCGGCGGCCAATGTAGTCCGAAAGCGGGCCAGAAATCAGCAGCGCTGGCACGATGCCGAGTACGTAGGCGGCCAAGAGGCCATTGACGGTGACCTGCGAGAAGTGTGACTCCTCGCGGTACATAACTAGGAGAGGGGTGAACTCATTGCCGCCCCACGCGACAGCGACCATGCTGCCAGCGACGGGAAACCATGAGTGTTTGGCAAACTTTTCGGTCATAGTTGATTCCTCGAGTTGGTTAGGTGGGTGTCCAATGCGGAAAGGTAGGCGTCGAGGTCGCCGGTGCGGAGGGCATCGGCAAGCGTGCGGTGCTGATCCACGAAGGTGCGGGCGCGGGCCACGTTGCGGCCAATGGCCGTGGCGGTAAAACGCTGCTGGCGTTCGCGCAGCTGGTGTCCCAGCCCGGCCAGCAGGCTATTGGCACCGCCATCCATGATGATCTGGTGGAAACGTGCATCTAGGTGCGTATAGGCATGCAGGTCTGCGCCATCCAACGCAGTGTCCTGCTCCGCGATGGTCGCATCTAGCTGATCAGCGATGTCCGCGCGCTCGGCATCAGACATTGCGCAGATCTTTTCAGCACAGTGCCTATCCACGAGCAAGCGTGCCTCATAAACCTCGCGGATTTCCTGCGGGCTGATCGGCACGATGAGCGCACCCCGCCTGGGGTAGAGCTGTAGAAAGCCTTCGACCTCTAGGCGCAGGAAAGCCTCGTGCATCGGGGTGCGGCTAATTCCCATTTCGGTAGCCAGGGAGGCCTCGGAAAGCATCTGCGAGGGCTCGAAGGAGCCGTCAATGATCTTCTCTTTGACGAAGTCATAGGCGCGCTCCGCGGCGGGCTGCATTCGTTCATTGGACATGCATCCATCTTGCATGCAAGCTTGCATGCAAGCAAGTGTGTGGTGGCACTTTGTGGGGAACGGATCTAGCTAGGCAAACGTGTGACGTGGCACGTATCGGGGTCGAAGAGTAAGCCGTGGCCCATGCCGACCCAGCCGATGAAGGGGGCGTCGGCAAGCGTGTGCGGGGTGTGGACGTGCCCAAGGATCCAGGCATCGGCCTCGCTGGCCTGTAGCTCAGCCACGGAAAGCGGCAGGCAGGTGCCTTTAGAAAACTCACCGGTGACGGAAGAATGTAGGAGGCCGAGGACGGGGCCGTCGCTCGGGCGCGGCGGAAGCTGGAGTCGGCGCGGGGCCGGATCGGTGGCCACCGCTGCGGTTAGAACCGTGGTGTTTCCTATGTGAAAGGTGTGCACCTGCGTGCCGTGGACCGTGACCTCGGGCGGGAAGTCCAGGTTGTGGTGGGTATCGTGGTTGCCAGAAATGAAGTGGACCTCGCCGAACAGTGTGGCAGCGTGGGCCATTACGGCGCGGGCCTGGGGCACGAATTCGGACGCCTCAGCGTTGCGGTCAATGATATCGCCCAAGCACACGCACGCCGTGGCTCCACTATTGGCGGCAACTTCGAGTTCTTGCAGGGCCCAGTCCAGCCCAGGGGCGCCCGGGCGGCCTAGGTGCAGATCGGCAAAGACAAAAATGCTAGCGGGCATGTGCGGCCTTTCGGTTTTGCCACCAGGTGATAGCTACCAAGACAACGGTGGAGGTTCCGACGCCGATGAGCGTCATAGCCATAGCCTCGGCACGGTGGCCTTGATCGAATTGGTTCATGATCCACGGAGCCAAGAGGTTGACTTGGCTCGGGCGAATGAGTGAGGACATGACCAGCTCGCGGATGCCTACGAAGAAGGCGAGGAGCCAGCCAGCGAAGATGCCAGGGGCAAGCAAAGGCAGGGTGATGCGCCCAAAGGTATGCAGAGTGGAGGAGCCGGAAATTGCAGCGGCCTCGTAGACGGTAGGGGAGACGGACTCTGCTGAAGCCTTGATGTTTTGGATGGCCATGGGCAAAAAGAGCACGGTGAAGGCCATAACTAGCATGCCCATAGTGCCGTAGGGTGACCATGGCAGCCAGGGAGAGTTCCACAGCAAAATAAATCCAATGGCCAGGACAATGCCGGGAACGGTGTCGGGGGCGATGGCCAAGAAATCGCTGAATTTTGCGGCAATGGTGCTTTGGCGGCGGGTGAGCACCGTGACGAGGACGCCGAGAGCAACCGCGGTGGTCGCGCCAAGGGCGCCTAGTCCGATGGAGCGAACAAGTGCCTCTTGAGCGGTGGGCATCTGCAAAACGATGGAAAAGTAATCGAAGGTCAGGTTATTAGGCGTAGGCGGGGCCGAGCGCAGAATGGTCATCGCGGCCAAGGTGATGGAAAGGTAGGGGATAACCACCGCGGCCATGAAGATTATTGCGGTCACCACAGCGCCGAAGACGGTGCCGACCGAGCCGAGGCGGATATGTACGGGGCGGCTTACTCGGCCACCGCCGGAGAGGTCGCGGCGTGAAATCCACTGTTGGAAAGCCCAGGCGGCCACGCCGATGGCAAAGAGCACCGACGAGGAGGCAGCGGCGCTGGAAAAATCGAGGGGGTCGATGGTGACGTCTTCATAGATGGAGGAGACGAGCACCTTGTAGCCAATGGCGTTGCCAAGCGTAACTGGGGTGCCAAACTCGCCGGCGGCCTTAATGAAGATAATCAGCGCGCCGAGGGAAAAGGGGCCGATTATGTTCGGAGCGATGATGCGCACGGCTTGTTGCCAGCGGCTCGCGCCGGCTATCTGTGCCATCTCCAGCGTGGACGCCGGAATGGAATTGAGGCAGGTGCGCAGGATGAGATATAGGAAAGGGAAAAGCTCCGCGGCCATGATGAAGGCCATGCCCCACACCGAGTAGATGGCATCGTGGGCGAGTTTGCCGGCGCCGTGGCCGAGCAGCATCTCGGCCACACCACCGCGGCGGGTGAAATCCATCCACGCCATCGCCGCCGCAAAGGGCGGGGTCATAAACGGGATCATGATGACGATCTCGATCCAATTGGCCCTGCTAAACCGCGTCCACGAACGGAGGAAGGCGAGCGGCGCGGCCATGAGCGTGGCAAAAGCCACGACCAGCACGGAGAGCAGGACGGTATTGCCAAGGATGTGCAGCATGCCCGGTTGGACAATGCTGCCTAGGGCTGAGGGCTCATCGTGGTAGCCCACGGCCGCGTTGACCAGCACGGAGGCTAGCGGCGCGGCGACGAGGACAAGCAAGATGAGAAGGACCCCGTAGATCCCAAGGCGACGTTGGGGAGTGGTGGTGGAGCTCATCGGTTACTTCAGGTAGCGCTTAGCAAAGGTTTCCTTGATGTCCTTGGACTGAGAAACCAGGCCATCGAGGTCATCGTTGAGGGTCTTAATCTCATCCAGCTTCGGGCCATTCTTTGGAGCGATGTCCTTATTAGCCGGGATCATGTTCTTGGAGGCCGAGATCTCCTGCGCCTCATCGGAGAACATGAAGTCCACGAATGCCTCTGCGGCTTCCTTGTTATCGGAGGACTTGAGGATCATGACTGGGCGCGGGGTAACCGTGGTGCCGGAGGTTGGGATAGCAACCTCGAGCGGCTCGCCCTTCTTCTGCGCGGAGTATGCGGAGTAGTCCACGCCGCCGAGGACGATGCCGCGGGAGCCGGAGGTGACCTGGTCCAGCGCTGGGCCATTGGCGCCTTGGACGATCATGCCGTTGTCAAAGAGCTTGTCAAAGAGATCCCAGGTCTTCTCCTCGCCCCACTGATCTACCATGGCCGCGATGAGGTCGGCTGCGGTACCGGATTCGCGCGGGTCCGGCATGATGATTTGGTCCTTGTACTTTTCATCGGTGAGGTCCTCCCAGTCCTTCGGGGCCTCGTCCACGACGTTGGTGTTGGTTACCAGCGCTAGGGCCGAACCATCGCGGCCGGTAAACGCCCCGCTTTCCGACGCCCACTTGGGCTCAATCTTGTCCGCTCCCTCCGGCGTGTACTTTTCAAGGGCGCCGGACTTTTCCTGCTTGCTAGCTGCCGCCCAGGAGGCGAGGTAGACCACGTCAGCCTGCGGGTTGGCTTCCTCGGCCTTGAGCTTGGCGGTGATCTTGCCGGTGGTATCGGCAAAAACGTTGACGTGGACGTCGGTCTTTTCTTCGAAGGCCTCCACGAGGGCGTCGGTAAGCCCCTGCGGGTTAGCCGAGTAGTAATCCACCTCGCCGGACAGGCCTTCAGGTGCCTGCCACTTTTCGGCAGAAGAGGTGGACTGGTCGGTGGCGGTATCGGCGCTGTCCTCGACGGATCCGCAACCGGTCAAGGCGAGCGCACCAGCAGCGGTGGTGGCGATGGTGGCGGTGAACTTCTTGGTAAACATGTGTGGCTCCTATGCAGAAAGAGAAGATGGATAGTTGAGGTAGACGGTCTCGCCGCGAGTGAAGCGATGCGGTGAATACGTCACCCAGGGTTCCTCCGCCCCAGGGACGTCGCAGCGCAACTCGTAGCGCCCACCGATGTAGTGAGCGCCAAGAACCTGCGCCTCGACCCGGCGCGGGGAGGCGCCGGTGTCCTCCTCCGCAGTGGTGACGGTGAGATTTTCTGGACGTACGCTGGGCAGCTGTGGGTGGCGGTTCATGGTGCCTACAAAGCCAGCGATGAAATCGGTGGCCGGCTGTTCATAAAGGGTGACCGGATCCGCGAATTGTTCGATGTGGCCTTGATTCATAACCACGACGCGATCCGACATGGCAAGTGCCTCGGCTTGGTCGTGCGTGACGTAGATGACCGTCAGCCCCAGCTCCTGTGCCAGCTGGGTGAGCTCGGCGCGGATTTGCACGCGCAGCGCGGCGTCGAGGGCGGACAGTGGCTCATCCATGAGCAGGAGGTCCGGATTCGAAACCAACGCACGGGCGATGGCGACGCGTTGCTGTTGGCCGCCGGAGAGCTGGTTTGGCCGCGCCTTCGCTTTGCTGGTGATGCCCACCATGTCCATGCAGGCGCGCACCTTCTCGGACCGCTGGCCTGCCGCCACCTTATTGCCTGGGGTTGTCAGCGGAAACTCGATGTTCTTTTCCACCGTCATGTGCGGCCACAGTGCGAGGTCCTGGAAGACCATAGAAAGCCGGCGCTTGTTGACGGCCACATTGGTCGCGCAGCCATAAACCTCTCTCTCACCAATGGCAATGGTGCCCGCATCAGGAGTTTCCAACCCGGCGATGCAGCGCAACAGGGTGGACTTACCGCAGCCGGAGGAACCCAGAATAGAGATGAATTCACCGCGGTTGATGCTTAGATCGGTCTCGTGGAGACCCGTATTATCGGCGAATTCGCGCTTAACGCCGCGCAAGATGACGTGGGGTGAGTTCATAATCAGCGAAATACTTTCTTCAAGAAATAACCTCGAAAAAGATAAGGCCGTAATATTGCATGTGGGTGACGTGGAGATGGAAAGAAATAAAAGCTTTAATTAACGGCACGCAAACACCCAGGAGTGCACCCGTGAGCGCGCCTATTAGACTGGTCCGCATGCAACGCTGGGTTCTACACATCGACATGGACGCGTTTTTCGCCTCCGTCGAGCAGCTGACCCGGCCTACCCTGCAGGGGCGTCCCGTCTTGGTGGGTGGTACCAGTGGGCGCGGCGTGGTGGCCGGCGCCTCCTATGAGGCGCGCGTGTACGGTGCGCATTCGGCCATGCCGATGTACCGCGCGCAGCAGCTTGTTGGACTTCGCGCGGTGGTGGTGCAGCCGCGCCGGGCAGTCTATTCAGCAGCCTCGCGGCGCGTATTTGGCATCATCGCGCAACACGTGGAGGTTATCGAGCAGCTTTCTATCGATGAAGCCTTTATGGAACCCGCCGCCTTGGAAGGAGCGAGCGCGGAGGAGGTCAAGCGCTGGGCGGATGAGCTGCGCGCGCTCATTCGGGAGGAGACGGGTCTGCCGTGCTCCATTGGGGCGGGCTCGGGCAAACAATTTGCCAAGATTGGCTCCGGCGAAGCGAAGCCCGACGGCACCTTTGTTATTCCGGTGGAGCGCCAGCTAGATATGCTGCACCCCCTTGCGGTGAACAAGCTGTGGGGAGTCGGCCCGGTGACTGGGGCGAAGCTCAAGTCCATCGGCGTAGAAACCATTGGGCAGCTAGCGGCGATGACGCGCAAGGAAGTAGAGATTTCCATCGGCAGTGTGGTGGGGCTGCAGCTGTGGCAGCTGGCCCGCGGCATTGATGACCGTGAGGTGGCGCCGCGCGCTATTTCTAAACAGATTTCTACCGAGCACACCTACCCGAAAGACCTGCAGACCGCCCCTGAGGTCGATGCAGCCATCACTCGCGCGGCGGAGGGTGCGCACCGCCGGCTGCTTAAGGATGGGCGCGGTGCGCGCACCGTAACGGTAAAGCTGCGCATGGCGGATTTTCATATCGAATCGCGCTCGACCACCTTGCCCTACGCGACTGACGACGCCGCCGTGCTCACCGCCGCCGCCTTCAAGCTTGCCCGCTACCCCGATGAGCTGGGGCCCATCCGCCTAGTAGGGGTGAGCTATTCCGGGCTAGAGGCCGCTCGCCAAGACGTGCTCTTTCCGGAGCTCGACCGCGAGATCGTGCGCCCTGCACCGGCAGATACGGACTATGAAACTGGGGTGAGTGACGACGCAACGCCGACCATTCCAACGCCCACGGTGACGGTGGAAAAAGAAACCGATAACCAGTGGCGCGCCACGCAAGACGTTTTCCACCCCGATTACGGCCACGGTTGGATTCAAGGTGCCGGCCACGGGGTGGTCAGCGTGCGCTTTGAAACCCGCGCCACGGGTCCTGGCCGCACCAAATCCTTCGCGGCTAATGATCCCGCGCTCGTGCCAGCAGACCCGCTCGACTCACTGGATTGGCAGGACTGGCTGACCAGCGAGGACTAGCCCTCCTGAGCGAAAAGATCCGCCGGATCGGTGCCGGTGGCTAGTGCCGTCGCGAGCAGGATTCGCGCTTGGCTCGGGCGGAACCATCCGGCGTTGATGGCGCCACGCTTCCCCAGGCTCGCGCCACCGCCGTCGCCACCGTAAGCCAGCGCCGTCGGGCCATAGGGCGTGCGGGTAGAAATGGCGATGGGGAGGCCGGCGTGGAGGGCGTCGGCAAGCGCGCGGCCCATCTCCTCGCCCATATTTCCCGAGCCCATGGCCTCCACAATGAGACCGGAGGCAGGGGAGTTTACGGCGGCGTCGACCAGCAGGCGCCCCGCTCCCGGATAGGCGGGGATGATCTCGATATGCTGCGACGCCAGCGGGGCAGGATGCAAACGCGGGGTGGTGCCAGGAACCGGCAGCGACTCAAACCCGCGCAGGTCACTGGTGTGTCGCTTGCGCGCACCGCGCGCCGGGATGGTCTCGCCGCCGAAGCAGAGGAAAACCCCAGGGCGCCCGCTGGCCGCTAGCTCGCGGGCAGCGCGCAGATTGGTGGGGCCGTCGGCCGCAGGGTGATCGTAGGCGCGCTGCGCTCCAGTAAGCACGATGGGTTTTGCCCCTGCGCAGAAAATCTCCAACGCCAACGCGGTTTCCTCCATGGAGTCGGTGCCATGGGTGATGATCACGCCACCGATGTCCTCGCGCGCGGTGTGCTCATTGACCACCGCAATGAGCTCATCGAGGTCCGCCAAAGTAATAGAGGACGAGTCGAGCTGGCGAAACTCCACTACCTCGGCGTCGATTTCAGCGGCAAGGTCCGCGCCGGAGATTGTGGGAACCAGGGAACCATCGGCCACGGTGGTGCACGCGATCGTGCCGCCGGTGGCGATCAAAGCAAGTCGGGTCATGCACTCAAGGTTAAAGAAATCTCCGCCCACGCGGCGGGCGCAGCCCGGAAAAGGCTGGTGCAGCTGTAAACTGATGGGAGTTTAGAACCCAGACGTGAGGAGTTAGAAGTGAAATTCCGCAAGTTTAGCGCCGCGTGCCTCGCACTGACCGCGGCCACCGCCCTGGCCGCCTGCTCTTCCGACGACGAGCAGGACGATACCGCCGCCACCAACACCGAGGCGCAGGAATCCGCCTCTTCCGACGGCGATTCCGCCGCCCCAGCGCTGCCATCCCCGGCGGATCTCAACGCCATCCTGGCCAAGGCCACGGATCCGAACGCCTCTGAGCAGGAAAAGACCGCCACCGTGCAGGGCGGCGAGACCGCACCGGAAATCTTTGACACCATGGCACAGTCCAAGGCGGAATCCGGCGCCGAGTTCGAGGTCGTCGATCCTGTGCTTCCGGGCTATGACCCGCAGTCCGTGCTGACCACCGTGAACTTCACCACCGCTGACGGCCAGCAGCAGACCGCTGAACAGGTGGAATTCGTGTACGAAGACGGCACCTGGAAGCTCTCCAAGGCGTGGGCTTGCACGCTCATCCAAAACACCGTGCCGCCGGAGCAGGTTCCGGAAATGTGCGCGGATACCGGCGCCGGTGCCTCTGCACCCGCCCCGGCACCGGCCGAGGGCGATGCTGCCCCGGCTGAAGGCGACGCCCCGGCTGCCGGCGCCGAGCAAGCTCCAGCCGAGGCCCCTGTAGAAGCCCCGGCCGAGTAACTAGGTGAAGTTCAGCTCCGTCAGGCTCGACTGCACCACGCGCAGCTCCGAGCCGGCGGCGCCATAAATGACCTTCGTGTCGAAAGACACGTCACCGCCCACGGGCAGCGGCTTGCTCAGGTCTACCGTGATGTTGCCCTTGGATTGGGTGCTGGAGTCCACAACCTTGAGCTCCTTGTCCTCCAACTCCGTGCCCTGGGCCTGGCCCTCAAACGACAGCGCGCCTAGCGACGGCCGCTGTTCTACCTCTACGTTGAGCTTGACCTGGTCGCCCTCGATGGAAGCGACCGTATAGCGCGTGGTCTGCAGCAGGGTGGACTCGCCGGTAACGCGCGAATCCACCGTCCAGCTCGCTCCCTTGCCTACCTCCTCGGTGGGGAAAACCACGGGCAGGGCCGTCAGCTTCATAATTGCCTGTTCCACGGAGCCACGGGCTTCATCCGTGGCCTCCTGGGGTGCGGCAAGGCGCAAGGAATTCATCTGGCCGGTATTTTGGCCTCGCCAGCCAAATTGAAATCCCTCGGCCGAAGAGACGTCGGTGTCGCCAGAAGTTTCCGGCGCACCGGCCGTGACGAACGCATTGCGGGTGGCGGGCAGCTGATCTTCAACGTCCTCGCTAGCCTTATCTACCTTGGCCGATAGCGGCAGGGTAGTGGTGGTCGATTCGACGTCGGAGGCCTGAAACTTCTCGGCCGCTGACTTTTTGAGCAGGTCCTGCGAAAAACCCTCGGTAACGCGGTAGTTCACGTCCTGCGTGGAGTCGATATCGCGGTATTCCAGGAGCTTTTTCTCCCCGGTGCCGGGATTGTCCACGGTGACGCGTGGGGCGTCGATAGTCAGGCCCACGGGCTGTTCTACCGCGGGGCCCGGCTTTTCATAGGAACACGCCGTAAGCGCTACGGCGGCTGTGGTCAGGGCTGCAAAAACTTTGACTCGAAACACGCTTACCAAAATACCGGACGCTCCCGTTTAGAATAGAGCGGGTGAGTCAAAAACGAAGGAGCAAGACAGGACTTATCGCCGCGGTTGTCATCGCCGTGGCGCTGGTGAACCAAGCCGTGAAACAAATAATGCTCTCCATCCTTACGGAGGGCGAGCCCCTGCCGGTCATTGGGGATTGGTTCCGGTTTACCCTGCTTTTTAACCCTGGCGCGGCCTTTTCCATGGGCGGGGAGGGATCGACGTGGCTTTTTACCACTATCCAGCTGGTCTTTGTGCTCGGCGTGGCCATTGCCGCCCCGCGCATTACCCACTCCGGCCAGGCGGTGGGCCTAGCGCTCATCGCCGGTGGTGCGTTGGGTAATTTCGCTGACCGCATCTTCCGCGCCCCCGGCTTCTGGTTCGGGCACGTGGTGGACTTTATTTCGGTCGGCTCTTTCGCCGTGTTCAATATTGCGGACGCGGCCATTACCTGCGGCGTGGTGCTGTTCATTATCGCCATGGTGCTGGAGGAAAGGAAGGCCGAGCATGAATAGGCAGATGCGCAGCTTCCCCATTCCTGAAGGCCTAGAAGGCATGCGTGCCGACGCCGCCCTGGCCAAGCTCCTTGGCCTTTCCCGCAGCGCCACCGCGCAGCTGTGCGCCGAGGGCAGTGTGACCATCGATTCCCAAGAGCTGGGCAAATCCGAGCGATTGACTTCCGGCAACGTGGTCTCCGTGCTTTTGCCGGAGCCAGAAAAGCCGTTGCTGCCGCGCGAAGAGCTGGTCGAGGGCATGGACGTGCTTTACAACGATGCCGATATCATCTGCGTGCATAAGCCGGTGGGCGTGGCCGCGCACCCCAGCGTGGGGTGGGACGGGCCGACGGTGATTGGTGGGCTGCGCGCGGCCGGTTATACCGTGGCTTCGTCCGGGCCGACCGAGCGCAAGGGCATCGTGCACCGCCTCGATGTGGGCACGTCAGGCGTGATGGTCGTGGCTTCCTCGGAGCGCGCCTATTCCGCGCTCAAGCACGCCTTTAAGTACCGCAGCGTGAAAAAGACCTACCACGCCGTGGTGCAGGGGCTGCCGGATCCCATCGAGGGCACCGTTGATGCGCCCATCGGCCGCCACCCCAAGTCGGGCTGGAAATTCGCCGTGCTTGACGACGGCAAAGCGGCCATCACCCATTACAGCCTCATCGAGGCCTTCCGCGAGGCCAGCCTCATCGAGGTGCACCTAGAGACCGGCCGCACCCACCAGATTCGCGTGCACATGTCCGCCACCGGCCACCCGTGCGTGGGCGACCCAATGTACGGCTCGGATCCCAACTTGGCTAAGCGCCTTGGGCTTCAGCGTCAATGGCTGCACGCGGTAAAGCTCGGCTTTACCCACCCCGGCACCGGCAAGTGGTTCGAGATTGAAGCGCCGTACCCGGCCGATCTCGAGCACGCTTTGGAGGTTCTGCGGGGATGAGGAAGGTCTACCGGCGGCGTCGGCTAGCGGCCCTGGCGGTGCTTGCGGTGCTTTTCTTGGCCGCGCTCGCGCTTTTTGGCGCCCTAGGAACCCAGGCCTCTTCGCAAGTACAAGGCGATCAGCTCGGCCCGGATGGCGAGACGCGCGCGGAGTATATTGCGCGCGTATCCGGTAGCGACATTCCGGACGCGCCTGCCTACGCCCTTGTTACCTTCGACGAGGATTTGCCACCCGTAGCCGCCGCGGCCGCCGTCGCCGCCGCCCCGCGCATGGATGCCATCCTTATCGGCTCCACCGCCCCCATTGACGTCCCCGAACCCACCGCCGGCGAGGACCGCGCCGCTGTCATCCAACGCGCCTTCGACCGCATCGATGCCTCCTATGGCCAGCGCCCCACCGCGGTGAGCGCCGCCGTGGTGTGGGGATCGGGCGCCCAGCTTGCCGACGTCGCCTCCACCCCCTCCGTCGCCGCCGTCGAACCCGCACCCGCGGACGCCGCCTGGGGCAGCTTCGCCATCCGCCCTCCCAGCTAATATCGCCCTCCTGGGACCTGTGGCGCGCGGTGGCCGCCCAGCGCTTTTAGCATCGAGGGCATGGAACACATTCGGGCTTATATCGCGGCGCTCAACTCGGCGATGGACCTCCTCGCCGAGGCCGCCGACGCCTCCGCCGCGGACCTTACCGCCGCCGGCATGCCCGATGCCACGGCTGACACTATTGCGCAGCTCGCGCAGGTCTACTTCGGGACCACCAGCTTTCGCCGCCGCCAACGCCGCGCGGTGGACGGGGCCCGCCGCAACCGGCATTCGCTGCCGACGCTGGCGGTCATCGAAAAGCATGCCCGGCGCGCGCCCACGCAAGCCCGCGCATGGGCCCTGCGCGCCGAGCTCACCCATATCGCGTGCGATACGCGGGAGATGGAAAGGCGTGCTCGCAAAAAGCTGCGCGAGATGCGCGCGCCGCGCGAACCCAAGCCGGGGGTGCGGTTGCGCCGCCGCGCCGCCGGCAAACCCTGGACGCTGTCCATCACTGGGCCGTCCGCACTCATCGCCGAGTTACACCAGCATGCCGGTTCGCTTGCCGACGTCACCTCCCTCTTCCGCACCGGTACCGGCGCCGCCGCAACCGTGCGCACCAACGTTGTGGTGCCACTGGATAAGTTGGTTGGCGTGGCCCATGGCAGCGACGATGTGGTGTTGACCATGACCAATGGCGCGCAGATTACGGGTGCTGAATTGGCCCAGCGTGCGCTTGCCGAGGAGGGATTTGTCACCCTGCTCCACCCCGTAGAGGGCCCAGTGAACTTGTACCGCATGCGCCGTGGGGCCACCTGGAAGCAGTTCATGATGGCCGCGGCGGAAAATCCCACCTGCCCGGTCAAGGGATGCAATAAGCCTGCCGATGAGTGCCAGGTTCACCACATCTTCAGTTGGGCCGGCGGCGGGTGAACCAATGCGAAGAACCTCACCACCGCCTGCGCCTATCACAACGGCCGCAATGATGACCATCGCACCGGCCCGCCGCGCAATGGCCGCTTCGAGCGCACCGCCCGCGGCGTTCGCTGGGTTAACCCCTGGGATCCGCCCCCACCGGACCTCGTCGATACCGGGCCCACGAATACGACCACCGCGTAGACTAGACCTATGTCCTCACGCCAGCCCTTTTCGCAGTGGATGCCCAACTACAAATTTGGCTATATCGCCGCGTGGGTCGCGGTGGTGGTTTCCGGCATCGCGCTTTTCATCGGCCTTGTCACCGGCGGCACCTCGATGACGCTGGTGTTTTCCGGGATCGTATGTGCCTATGGCATTTTTCTCGTCGTGGTGATGCCGCGCTGGGCGCTGCGCGCAGAAGAGGAACAGGCGGCGCGTCGCCGGGCCCGCGCCGCCCGCGAGGAACTTAAGCGCTCCTAGCCATGCGCACCAAGTCGGCGACGTAAATCGCCACCGCCACGCCGATGATGCCGAAGCCGATCCAGCGGTGCGTCGAAAAGTGCTCGTGGGTGACAAAGAGAGCCCACAGCATCTGCATGATGGGGGTGAGGTATTGGAGCATGCCGATCGTCGATAAGCGCAGTGTCCGTGCGCCCTCCGCAAAGCAGAGGAGCGGCAGCGCGGTAATCAAGCCGGCGCTGACCAAAAGCAGCGCGTGGCCGACTCCCTCGCTGGCGAATGTGCCCTGGCCGCTTGTTTCTAGCCACAGGATGTAGCCCACCGCCAGCGGTGACATCACGAGCGCCTCCGCCGCGACCGAGACGGCCGAGGACACCCGGACCTGCTTTTTGAGCAGCCCATAAAAGCCGAAGCTGAAGGCCAGCAGCAGCGAAATGTATGGCGCCTGGCCGGTAAAGAACGTCAAGTACAGCACCGCGATGGCCGCAACGCCCACCGCGCCGGCCTGCCACGGCCGCAGCCGCTCCTTCAAAAACACCATGCCGAGGGCGACCGACACCAGGGGATTGATGAAATATCCCAGCGCCGCATCGGCCACGTGGTTGCTATTAATCGCCACCACGTAGGTGCCCCAATTGACCGTGATGAATACACCCGCGGCCGCAAGCCAACCCCACGTGCGCTTGTCCATGCGCGCCATTTCTCGCCACCGGCCGCCGAGGAGCAAAAATCCCGTGACCAGTACCGCGGTCCACAACACGCGGTGGGCCAGGATTTCTAGCGGCGATGCCGGCAGCAAGAGAGGAAAGAACGCGGGGAAAAATCCCCACATGATGTAGGCGGCGAGCGTGTAGAGCATCACAAAATAATAGCCCATTTTGACCGCCCCGCTATGATGAGCCGCATGGCCAAAAACTCCTCCTTCGTCCACCTGCACAACCACACCGAGTTTTCCATGCTGGACGGCATGGCCAAGGTCGATATGCTGGCCGACGAGGTGGTTCGCCAAGAAATGCCGGCCGTCGGTATGACCGACCACGGCAATATGTATGGCTCTGATGCTTTCTACCGCCGCATGACCAGTGCCGGCGTCAAGCCGATCATCGGCATCGAGGCCTATATGGCGCCTGAATCCCGCTTCAATAAGAAGCGCGTGCTGTGGGGCACGCCGGATCAAAAGCGCGACGACGTCTCCGCGTCCGGTGCCTACCTCCACCAAACGATGATCGCGGAGAATGCCACCGGCCTGCGCAACCTCTTTACCTTGTCCTCGCTGGCTTCCTACGAAGGCCAGTTGGGCAAGTGGCCGCGCATGGACGCCGAGCTCATCGCCGAGCATGCCGACGGCATCATCGCCACCACCGGTTGCCCCTCTGGCGACGTCCAGACCCGCCTGCGCCTGGGCCAGTTCAACGAGGCGCTGGAGGCCGCGGCCATGTGGCAGGACATCTACGGCAAGGACAACTTCTTTTTGGAGTTGATGGACCATGGGCTGGACATCGAAAAGCGCACACGCGATGGCCTGCTAGAAATCGGCCGCAAGCTGGACTTGCCGCCGCTGGTGACCAATGACTGCCACTACGTGTTGGAGTCCCAGGCGCCGGCGCACGAGGCGATGCTGTGCGTGCAGACCGGCAAGACGTTCATGGATCCGGACCGCTTCAAGTTCGGCGGCACCGGCTACTACATTAAGTCGGCCGCGCAGATGCGCGAGACCTGGGACGATATGATTCCAGATGGCTGCGATAACACCCTGTGGATTGCCGAGCGCGTGCAAGACTACGGCGAAATCTGGGAAGAACACACCCACGATCGCATGCCTATTGCCGACGTCCCCGAGGGCCACACCCCAACTTCCTGGCTCACCCATGAGGTGATGGAGGGCCTGCAAAAGCGCTTCCCCGGCCAGGATGTACCGGAGGAATATATCGAGCGCGCCAAGTATGAGATCTCCGTTATTGAGATGAAGGGCTACCCGTCCTACTTCCTCATCGTGGCCGAGCTCATTAAGCACGCGCGCTCCGTGGGTATTCGTGTGGGGCCGGGCCGTGGTTCGGCGGCCGGCGCGCTCGTCGCCTACGCGCTGACCATTACCAATATCGACCCGCTGGAACACGATCTCCTCTTCGAGCGATTCTTGAACCCTGAGCGCCCGTCCGCACCCGATATCGATATCGACTTCGACGACCGCCGTCGCGGCGAAATGATTACCTATGCGGCCGAGCGCTGGGGCGAGGACAAGGTGGCGCAGGTGATTACCTTCGGCACGGTGAAAACCAAGCAGGCCATTAAGGACTCGGCCAAGGTGCACTTTGGCCAGCCCGGCTTCCAGATGGCCGACCGCATCAACGGCGCGCTGCCGCCGGCCATCATGGCCAAGGACATTCCGCTTAAGGGCATCACGGACCCGAACCACGAGCGCTACTCAGAGGCCGCCGAGGTCCGCCAGATGGTGGAATCCGACCCGGATGTGAAAAAGATCTATGACACGGCGCGGGGCTTGGAGGGCGTCGTCAGGCAGGCGGGCGTGCACGCCTGTGCGGTGATTATGGCTTCGGTCCGGCTCATGGACCACATTCCTATGTGGAAGCGCCCGGCCGACGGCGCTTATATCACCGGCTGGGATTACCCGGCCTGCGAGGCCATCGGCCTGCTGAAGATGGACTTTTTGGGCCTGCGCAACCTCACCGTAATCGGCGATGCGATTGAAAACATCAAGCGCAACCGCGGCGAAGAAATCCACTTGGAGCAGCTGCATGCCGACGACCCCAAGGTCTCCAAGGTCTATGACCTCCTCTCGCGCGGCGATACGCTGGGCGTCTTCCAGCTCGACTCCGGCGGCATGCAGGAGCTGCTCAAGCGCATGAAGCCGACCGGCTTTAAGGATATTGTGGCCTCCCTTGCGCTCTACCGCCCAGGCCCGATGGGTGTGAACGCCCACTGGGACTACGCGGACCGCAAGAACGGCCGCAAGGAAATCACCCCAATTCACCCGGAGCTGGAAGAGCCGCTCAAGGAAATCCTGGATGAGACCTACGGCCTCATCGTCTACCAGGAGCAGATCATGCGTATCTCGCAGAAGGTCGCCAACTACACAGCCGGCGAGGCAGATGGCTTCCGTAAGGCAATGGGTAAGAAGAAGCCCGAAGTGCTGGCCCAGCAGTACGACAAGTTCTGGGGCGGCATGCAAGAAAATGGCTACTCCAAGTCCGCCATGGATGCGCTGTGGGGTACCATCGAGCCCTTCGCGTCCTACGCGTTTAACAAGTCCCACGCCGCGGGCTACGGCTTGGTGTCCTTCTGGACGGCCTACCTGAAGGCCTACTATGCACCGGAATATATGGCCGCGCTGTTGACCTCGGTGGGCGATAAGAAGGATAAGTCCGCCATCTACCTTTCGGACTGCCGCCACCTGGGCATTAAGGTACTGCCGCCGTCCGTCAACGAGTCCGAAGAGGACTTCCAGGCGGTGGGAGAGGATATCCGCTTCGGCATGGGCGCTATCCGCAACGTGGGCTCGGAAGTGGTGGAATCCATCATCAAATCCCGCCACGATAAGGGCGCGTTTACCTCCTTTAGTGATTACCTGGACAAGATCGAGCTCGCCGCCTGCACCAAGCGCGTGACAGAAGCGCTGATTAAGGCCGGCGCCTTCGATGACTTAAACCACCCGCGCAAGGGCCTCATGCTTATCCACGAGGACGCGGTGGATGCGGTGCAAACCACCAAGAAGGCCGCGGATAAGGGCCAGTTCGACCTCTTTGCCGGAATCGGCGGGGGAGAGGACGACGCGGCTTCCAACGCCTTTGCCTTGGACATTCCGGAAGACAACTGGGATCGCAAACACGAACTTGCCCTCGAGCGCGAGATGCTGGGCCTATATGTTTCCGGCCACCCGCTCGATGGCTTCGAAGAGGCGCTGGCCGCGCAGACGGATACCCCGCTGACCAAGATCCTCAACGACGAGGTGCATAACGGCCAAGAGCTCATCATCGGCGGCATCATTTCGGGCGTGAACCGTCGCTTTTCCAAGCGCGATGGCTCGCCGTGGGCCATTGTCACGGTGGAAGACCACAACGGCGCGCAGGTGGAAATTCTGGTATTCAACAAGGTGTACTCGCTCGTCGCCCCGCAGATTGTCGAGGACAATATCATCCTCGCGCGAGTGAACGTTAAGGTGCGCGATGAGCGCCGCTCGCTGTTCTGCTCCGATATCCGCGTGCCGGAGCTGGGCCCTGGCGGGGGTGCGGGCCTGCCGCTGCGGCTGACCATGCGCACGGATCAGTGCACCATGGAAAATATTGCTCGCCTCAAGCAGGTCCTGCTCAAAAACCAGGGCGAGTCGGATGTGTACCTCGAGCTTGTCGATGGCTCCGAGTCCACCACTATGATCCTCGGCGACCACCTGCGTGTGGAGCGATCCGGAAACCTCATGGGCGACCTCAAGGCCACCATGGGCGCGGGCATATTAGGCTGAATTTAAACTCTGCGGCGGCAGGCGCCCTCCACTAATCTAGACAGCACAGTCTATAACGATGGAGGAAACCTGATGGTGAACAAGATTCGCACCACCCACGTCGGCTCGCTGCCGCGCACCCCGGAGCTGCTGGAAGCCAACCTGCAGCGCGCGGAGCTGCCGGCCGCGGAGTTTCAGGGGATTTTGGAGGCTGCGGTAGCGGACGTCGTCAAGCGGCAGCTCGATCTCGGCCTCGATATCATTAACGAGGGCGAGTATGGCCATATCACCTCTGGCGCGGTGGATTATGGCGCGTGGTGGAATTATTCGTTTAGCCGCCTGGGCGGGCTGACGATGACGGATACCGACCGCTGGGAATCGGCCGAGGTGGTGCGCTCCAAGCCGGGTGAGCCGCGGCTGACGTCGTTTATTGATCGCCGCGACCGCGCGTTGTTCTCGGAGGCCTATAATGACCCGGATTCCGGCATCTTCACCGGCCGCGCCAAGGTGGCGAACCCAGAGTTCACCGGCCCTGTGACCTACATCGGCCAGGACGAGGTCGCCGCCGATGTTCGCCTGCTTGCCGACGCCCTCCCGGCCGGCACCCCCGGCTTCATCGCCGCCCTTTCGCCCGGCTCGGCAGCGCGCCTGACCAACCGCTACTACGACGATGAGCATGAGCTGCTTGCCGACGTCGGCCGCGCCATGCGCACCGAATACCAGGCCATCACCGATGCTGGGCTTACTGTGCAATTCGACGCGCCCGACCTGGCCGAGGCCTGGGACCAAATCAACCCGGAGCCGTCCGTGGAGGACTTCCGCGGTTTTATTCGCGAGCGCATCGATGTGCTCAATGATTCCATCGCCGGCCTGCCCAAGGAGCAAACGCGCCTGCATATCTGCTGGGGCTCCTGGCACGGCCCGCACGTTACCGACGTGCCCTTTGCGGACATCGTCGAGGAAATCCTGCGTGCCGAGGTCGGCGGATTCTCCTTCGAGGCCGCTTCGCCGCGCCACGCGCATGAGTGGCGCGTGTGGCAGGACCACGCATTGCCGGAGGATACCGTGATTTACCCGGGCGTGGTCTCTCACTCCACCAACGCGGTAGAGCATCCGCGCCTTGTGGCCGATCGCATCATCCAATTCGCTGAGGTGGTCGGCCCGGAAAACATCATCGCGTCGACCGACTGCGGCCTCGGCGGCCGCCTGCACCCCCAGATTGCTTGGGCGAAGCTGCGGTCCTTGGTCGAGGGCGCGGAGATTGCTACCCGAGAACTCTTCTAAAACGCATAAAGCCGCTCCGGAGTTCCGGAGCGGCTAAATTATTCAGTGCTTAGAAGCGCACGCCCAGCTGCTTGAGGGCATTCTTCATCGGCTCCAGCACAGCCGGGTTTACCTTGGCAACCATGGTGAAGGCCTGCAGCAGTGCGGCAACGAGGCTGGCAGCCACGGTAACCCAGCTCATGACCTCGAGGAACTTCTCCGGGGAGGAAGAACCCCAGATAGGCAGGCGCTTGAGTGCCTCGATCTGCTGCGCCTCTGCCTCCTCGGCTACGCAGTCCGGCTCCTTCGGCATTCCGGAAGAGCCGTAACCGTTGGCCAGGCCTTGCATAAGCTCCTGCGGGGTACGGGCGGAAGATCCGAGCTCGCCGCTTTCGATCTTCTTAAGGTGCTCTTCCTTGGCGTTGTCGACCTCGGCCTGGCACTCAGCCGAAATCTCCTTCGGCTGCGCTTCAGCGGCAGAAGCGGTAGCTGGTGCAACGAGGCCCGCTGCCACGGCGGTGGCGGCGACGAGCGAAGTGCTGAGACGGTTGCGCATGGTTCTCCTTTAGAGTGAGAGGTATTAGCCTCAAATAATTTAGCAGCTAAATCCCAGAAGATCTATGGCAATAGCTTGCGCACCTGCGCCGGCAACAGCGCATAGAACTCGTCGACGGTCTTCGGCAGGAAGCCCAGCGCCCCGCCAATCAGGGCGCCAAGACCTACCAAACCAGCCACGATGCCCACGCCGGCAGCGACGCTGCTGCCGCTGCTGCTGTTGCTGGAACCGTCGGAGCTGCCGGATGCGGTAGGGGAGTCGGGGTTGTCGGAGGCGTCGGCAAGCAGGTCCTTGACGGAGAACACGGTGGTGGTGCCGGATACCTCGTTGCCGGCGATGAGGAGCGCGTCATCGCTAGGGGAGTCAGCGGCGGGGACGAAGGCTAGGCCCTCTGGTCCGAGGTCGCCGGCCTTGGTGGTGGCAGCAACATCGTCCTCGTCGTAGCCAACGGAGAAATCGCGATTGTTGACGTAGGTGACAAACTTTGCCTCGGCGGGGGTGGTTACGTCGTAGACAAAGATGCCGCCCACGCGCTCTGCGCCGATAAAGGCGTAGGTGCGATCGCCAACCTTGCCGATGGTCAAGGCTTCTGGCTCCGGGCCCTTATTATCAGAGCGGTCATCAAAATCGGGGTCCTCATTATCGGCGTTAAAGTTCAGATCAGGAATTTCTTTGGTGATTTCCTCAAAATCCGCACCGGAGTCGAAGACGACGTTGCCCTCGGCGTCGTAGATGCTAAAGGAGCGCGAGCCATAGGAATATAGGCCGTCGAAGCATTCCTTTTCTTCGTTCCAGCCAGAAGCGTTGGTGAGCTTGAGGTTGCCGGCGACCTTCTTGTCCTCGATGCCCTCGGGAAGTACGAGGTCATCACAGACCTTGCCGTCTTTTACCAGGTCCTTGAGCTCTACTTCATCGGTATAGCCTCCCCACTCGCGAGCATCGCCCTCGTTGGCGGTGGCGAAATAGGTCTGGCCCTCCGCCTCGAAAGCGCCGATGGAGTCCGGCATGGACAGGCCCTTGACCGGAATGGTGCGCAGCTCCGCGGTGTCATCCTTATTGGACGGATCCACCGGCACTTGGGAGTGGTCTGCGATATGAGCGGGGATTACCTTTTCTACGGTGGCGGATTCGATATCGATGACCGCGATGGCGTTATTCTCCTGCAGCGTGGCATAGGCCTTGCCGCCCGCGGAGGAGATGTACTCCGGCTCGAAGTCCCGCGAGGGCAGGTTATGGTGCTCGGAGGAACCGAAGACACGGATCGAGGGGTCGAGGTCGGCGGTGTCAAAGGCGGTGAAGTCGGCCGTGTGGACGTCGCCAAGCGCGGGCGCTGCGACGTCCTCGGGCAGGCTGATGACGGAAATGGAGCCCTCTGGGTCCTTGAGGTAGGCGGTGCCCTCGGCGTTGAGGGCGTCGGAAGGCTCGCCCTCGTTGGCTACCAGCGCGTGGCGGCCGTCGGCGGTGAGGTGCACGTTATCGGGCAGGGCGCCTACGCCTACGCGCCCAAGCTCCTCGCCGGTTTCGGCGTTGAAGAACAGCGCCTCGCCGTTGTCGGTTTTGTCCGCTTGCTGTACCGCGGCGACGGCCAGGCCATCAGGGCGCACGGCCACGGAGTTGATTTCCTTGTCCCCGCCGGCAGAGAGGGCGCCGATCTTGCGCGGCTTCGTGGGATCGGAGGCGTCCAGGATATCGACCTCGCCAGAGCGCGCATTGACGGTGAGGATGCGCTGGGATGCAGCGTGGTAGGCGACGATTTCGGCGGCGGATTTGCCCAGCACGCCGGATTCATGGGAACCGATGGGGGTCAGCTGCAGTGCCGCGTTGGGGGCGGAGTGTTCCAGCACGTTATCCACGATGTGGGCGTTGGCGGCCGGGGCACAGGCGAGGACGAGGGAGGAGGTAACGCAGAGAGAGATGCGCTTGAGCATAAGTATTCCTTTCTTGTGGTTATGTCCACTATTGCTGATCGAGGTAACGGTGCAACTAAAGGACAGTGAATTTCCAGTGAATGGGTAGACTGTCAAGACATGACTGATTCGACCATCCATGCATCCGATATCCAGCAGGCGCAGGCGCGGATTAGCTCGGAAATCGTCCCGACTCCGCTGCAGTACTGTGCCCGGCTGTCGGCCGAGACGGGCTGCGAGGTCTATCTCAAGCGGGAGGATCTGCAGGACGTGCGCTCCTATAAGATTCGCGGCGCGTTAAACGGTATGTCGAATGTTCCCCAGGAAGAGCGCGGCCGGGGAATTGTCACGGCCTCGGCCGGCAATCATGCGCAGGGCGTGGCCTATGCCTGCCGCACGATGGGCATTGCCGGCAAGATTTTCGTGCCGGAGCCCACGCCGATGCAAAAGCGCGACCGCATCCTGGTTCATGGCGGCGACCAGGTGGAGCTGGTGGTGGTCGGCGCCAACTTCGACGAGGCAGCCGCGGCGGCGCATGCCGACGCCGCCGAGCGCGACGCCACCTTCATCGAGCCCTTCGACGCCCGCGATACCATCACCGGACAAGGCACGGTCGCGGCGGAGGTCTTGGCGCAACTTTCGGCCAAGGGCAAGTCGCTTGACACCATCGTCGTTCCTGTGGGAGGCGGTGGCCTGATTTCCGGCATCACCTCTTATGTGGCGGATATGGCGCCGCACACCCGGGTGGTAGGCATGGAGCCGGAGGGGGCGGCGTCGCTAAGAGCGGCATTTGACCACGGCGACCAGTCACGCTGGAGGAAGTCGACCCCTTCGTGGATGGCGCGGCCGTCAAGCGCCTTGGCGCGCTGCCCTATGAGATTTTGCAGGCCAATCGCGAGCGCCTGAGCTTCGATACCGTGTCCGAGGGCGCGGTGTGCACGGACCTGCTTAACCTGTATCAAAATGAGGGCATCATTGCGGAGCCGGCCGGTGCGCTGTCGGTGGCGGGCCTGCACCAGTTGGACCTGGAGCCAGGCTCGACGGTGGTGTGCGTAATTTCCGGCGGCAATAACGATGTGCTGCGCTACGCCGAAATCATGGAACGCTCCTTGGTTCACCGCGGCCTGAAGCATTATTTCTTGGTGAATTTCCCGCAGGAGCCGGGCCAGTTGCGCCACTTCTTGCACGAGATTTTGGGCCCGACCGATGACATTACGCTTTTTGAGTACCTCAAACGCAATAACCGCGAGACGGGCGCTGCGCTGGTGGGCCTGCAGCTTAGCCGTGCCGAGGATCTCGAGGGCCTGCTAGAGCGCATGGGAGAATCCAAGATTTCGGTGCAGTACCTCAAGCCCGGCACCCCCGAGTACGAATTCCTCGTGGCCTAATGCAGGATTCTTATCGTCGCCCAGTGGGCCAGGTTGAACACGAAATTGAGATTAAGCGCTCCCGGTTCATTACCTTGATCGGCCGCGTCACCAATGAGGAAGAGGCCCGCGCGTTTATCGACGCCGCCCGCAGCCGCTTTCCCGACGCCCGCCACCATTGCTCCGCCTACGTCTACCACGTCGACGGCGCAAACCCGGTGGAGCGATCCTCCGATGACGGCGAGCCCTCCGGTACGGCCGGAAAGCCGATGCTAGACGTGGTGAAGGGCTCCGGCATGCTCGATGTGTGCGCGGTGGTCGTGCGCTACTTCGGCGGCATCAAGTTGGGCGCTGGCGGGTTAGTGCACGCCTATGGTGGTGCGGTGAGCGAGACCATGGAGAAGGTGCGCGCAGTAACTAGGGCGCGCCGGGAGCTTTATGCCGTGGAGTGCCCACATGCGACGGCCGGGCGCGTGGAAGCGGATCTGCGTGGGCGCGGCTATGAGATAACCGATACCGCCTATGCGGCCGCGGTGACTTTTACGCTGGCCGTGCGCCCGGGTGGGCTGGACGAGCTGGAAGCTACGCTGGCGGCGATCTCGCAGGGCCAGATCGAAGCGGCAGAGGCCGGCAGCGCGTGGGTTGAGGTAGGATCCTGACCATGAGTATGCAGCAGCGACCGAATAACCCCATTGCGCAGCGCAAGCAGCAGGTGCGCAAGCACTCCCGCAACGCCGTCGTATGCGTGGCCGGCGGCATCGGTGTGGGCGTAGTGCTCGGCGTGCTTTCGGCTAACTTCTGGGCCTGGATGCTAATTGGTGCCATCGTCGCCGTCGCAGGTGGCGGCTATAACTGGCTGAAGATCCAGAAGATCGTCAACGAGAACCACAACCAGTACTAGATGCCGGCACCGCAACCTAGCGGCCGCCCCGTCAGGATCGATGCCTGGGTGTGGGCCGTTCGCATGTTTAAAACCCGGTCCGCGGCCGCGACGGCCGTGCGCGCCGGGCACGTAAAGATCAATGGCGAGGCCGTCAAGCCTTCCCAACAGGTGGTGCCGGGCGACCGCGTGCGCGTGTGGCGCAACCACCATGAGCATGACCTCGAGGTTTTAGCGACCGTCGCCAAGCGCGTCGGCGCGCCAGTCGCGCGCACCTGCTACACGGACCATGCGCCACCGCCGCCGCCCAAGGAGTTTCTGCCGTCGGTTCCCGTGCGCCCGCGCGGTGCCGGTCGGCCGACGAAGAAGGAGCGCCGCGATATGGAGAAATTCCGCGGCGGTTTCCGGTAAGTCGCCGAAATTACCGCGCGGCTAGTGGGCGGCGCGCAGGGCTTTCAGGCGCGCAGTAAGCCGCCGCTTGCGGCCTGGGCGGTCGCCGGATTCGGCGGTGGCCTCGATGTGTTGCTTGCCAAACTTGTTGAGCAGCAGGTCGTCGATAAGCCGCACCTGGCCGGGGCGGAAACGGTAGCGCATGGCGTCGTGGACGTGGGCAATGGCGGTGTCATCCAGCAACTGCTCAAGCTGGCCTAGGTGGCGCACGCCGTTCTGTTCCAGGAGCTCCGCCAAGAAGCGGTAGTGCTCCGAGCGCGAGAGCGGGAATCGGTTGCCCAAAATGATGGCGAGCACGCCCGGTAGGGTCTCGGCGGTAAGCTCGACGTCCTTGTCGGTTTCTGTATCGGGGGCCTTGAGGGCGGCGATTTCATCGAATTGCTGGTCGGCGAGCTCGATAAGCCCCGCGGCCAAGGTAAAGAGGCGATCTACCTCCGGCGAGGGCGGGTTCGGTCCCTGCTTATAGCGGATATCGTGCTCAAATTCCGCCCATGCGTGCTGCAGGACGGTGCGAATCTGCACCTCAAAAGTCCATCCCACGTAGGCGGCGAGCTCTTCCATCGCAGCCGCGCTATCTTCGGTCACGGTAAGCACCAGGTGGTGGGAGCCGTAGCCAAAGCCGCCAGAGATGCGAGTTTCGGCCGCCTTGTCTACGGAGCGCTCCACGTGGAAAGACTCCCCAAAGACGTTGAGCGCTTGCGGGATGGCGGTGGAGTGATACAACGTCACGCGCACGCCCATCACATCGTGGATCTCCTGCCAGGGCTGGGGATAGACAAAATCGCCGTTCTCCCGGCGCTTCTTGGCCTTCGCCTTCAGCGAGGGCCAGGTCTTTACGCGGGTAGAGACGCGGTCAAAGATGATGCCGGCGTCATTGAGGAGATCCTCGATGGCGGTGCGGAAGTCCACCGCGGCGGTGGGGTGGCTGCGCGCCCAGTCGTGGTACTGGTTGCTCAGACGCGACATCCTACTTTCCGGCATGGTGCTCCTTTCATAACTCCCGCGGGAATCCGTTAGACCATACTAGCGGGCGTGGGTGGAGCACGGTGCGATGGCGGGGTACGCGCGCGACGGCATCGGCGGCCAGCTGGCGGGCATAGGTATCCGGCAGGTGGGCAAAGGCAAAGAGCGTGGCGGAGTCCGGAACTAGGTAGGTCAGGGAGTGCGATCGCAGGAGTCGGCGCATGTGCTTGTCCAGCACGGTAAAGGTTTCTGGGTGGGCAATCCAGGAGGAAATCGGTGCGCCGTGGGAGCGGACTTGCAAGCCACCGAAACGGGCGGCGGAAGGGAGCTCGCAGGCGGCGGGGCGGGTCCAAAAGCGCAACCCCTGCGAATCGAGTGCAGCGCGCTGCAGGTTATGGGAGGCGTGGTTCCATGCTCGGCGCGCGGAGATATCCATGTCCGCGAGGCCGCGGTGGCTGAGCCGGCGAAAGGTCTGCTTGCCGGGAAAGACCAGCGCCATGGATAAGCTCGGGGAGAGCTGGATGGTGGCGAGGGAGTCGCAAAAGCCGTCGTCAGAAAGCCGCTGTTCCTTCAGCCACGAGCGGGCAAAGAGCGCAGGCAGCAGGTTTGCTGTGGTGGGACGAGGCGGGCGCAGGGCGACGGTCACGGTGGGGTCTCCAGTGTGGCGGTAGGGTGCGGTCGCCTTTATTGGACTGGAGAAATCCCCGTTTGGTTCCCCGGGTGGGCCTAGAAGGGTGGCTCGGCGTCGAGCTGCAGCTCGGCAAAGAGCTTATCGGCCGGCCAAATGTCGATTTCTTGGCCCTTGGCCTGCAGCTCCTCCGCGCGCTTTTCCTTGGAGGTTTTCTTGGCCCATTCGCCCACGATGAGCAGGGTGGACTTTTTAGTGACGTTCTTTGCCACTTGGCCGCCGCGCTCGGCGATGCCCTGCCACAGCACGCCCTTATCGTAGGGCTCGAAATCGCCGGTGAGGGTGACGTGCTGGCCGTAGAGTGCGCCCTCCGGGTCGGCGTCGGGGTTGGGCTCCGGGATTGTGTCTGGGGTGGCGACGGCCTGCCAGGGGGCAGGACGCTGGGCTTCTTTTTCTTGGCACCGGCTGCGCGGGTCTGGTCGCGGAAGTCGGTGCCAGCGCCGAGGTCCGCGCCGGAGGTGGGGGCGGTGTGGGCGCGCAGGACGGGCAGAATGGCCTCGGAGTCGAGGCGGCCCAAGGTGAATTCGCGGGCGGTGAATAGATCGCGGATGCTGCCGGTGTGTCCGAAGCGCTCGGCCAGACGGGCGATGATTTCGCCGGCCGCGCGGGCGTCTTCGGTGGCGTCGTGGTGGCTGAAGTCCGGTGCAGACAGGTGGGCGGCGACGGTGGGCAGTTTGTGGTTGCGCACCGAAATCACCTTGGCCTTGGAAGCGTCGCGGGACAGTGCGAGAGAGCAGGCCAGCGGCACGGTGGGCACCTCGGCACCGGCAGTAAGCAGGCCGGAGCGCAGCGCGGTGGAATCGAACTGGGCGTTGTGGGCGACAAGCACGTCGCCGCCGAGGAAATCGAAGAGCTCCTTGGCGACGTCGGCAAAAGCCGGCGCTCCTTTCACATCGTCCGCGGTAATGCCGTGGATGGAGACGTTGATATCGGCAAAGTGCTCTAGGCCTGGTGGAGGAGTGCACAGCCAGGACCGGGAGTCGGTCTCCTGGCCGTCGCGGAAGCGCACCGCGCCAATTTGGCAGATAGAGCCCCAGTTGTCGTTGGCCGTTTCCACGTCCACGGCGGTGAAATCTAGGCCGGGAATGGTGGCGGCGGAGGAGGGCGCCTCGCCGCGCTGGGCGGCGGAAATGGCGCGGGCGACGGCCTGCGGGTTTTGGTGCGGGGCGAAGGCGATAGTGCCGGCGGCGCCCAAGTCTAGGGCGCCGAAGCCGGTGGCAGTCGGTTCACTCACGCGCACGGTGTCGATGGTTTCAAGCGGGATATCCTGCGTGGCGGGGGCGCCGAGGCTGGTAGCCAGCAGGGTGCGGTGGAGCACGAGTTTATCCGCTGTGACATCGATGAGTGCGCCGTGCGCGGGAAATGACACGAGGGGCCTTTCTTTAGGAATCGAAAACGGGCGGTTCAATCTGACGCAGAATCAGCGTTGAACGCGGCTGCACCGTGATCGTACCCTCTGCCTCAATGAGGGTTTCCTCTGCGGGGTAGCCGCCGGAATCGGCGGTATCGACCATTAGCCGCCACGTAGCGCCGAGATCCTTGGTGGGCAGGGTGAACTCGATTTCGCCGTCATGGGAGTTGAAAATCATGATGAAGGAATCATCGGTGATGCGCTCGCCGCGGGCGGTGGTTTCCGTAATCGCATTGCCATTGAGGTAGACCATGAGGGCGCGGCCGAAGTCGTGGTCCCAGTCGTCTTGGGTCATCAGGCGGCCCGAAGGAACCAGCCAGGCGATATCGCGTTCCTTGACGTCCGCGCCGAGTGGGCCGCCGGCGAGGAAACGCTTGCGGCGGAAGACGGGGTGGTGGTTGCGGATGGCCAGGACGCGCTTGGTAAAGCCCAGCATCGCGGCGGATTTTTCTTCCTTCAGCATCGGACCAGTCCATCCATGACAGCTCGTTGTCCTGGCAGTAGACGTTATTATTTCCATCCTGCGTGCGGCCGAATTCATCGCCATGCGAGAGCATAGGAGTGCCCTGGGAAAGCAGGAGAGTGGTCAGGAAGTTGCGGGCCTGACGGCGGCGCAGCTTGCGGATATCGTCGTTATCGGTGGGGCCTTCCTCGCCACAGTTCCAGGAGCGGTTGAAAGATTCGCCGTCGCGGTTGTCCTCGCCATTGGCCTCGTTGTGTTTGTCGTTATAGGACACAAGATCGCGCAAGGTAAACCCATCGTGAGCGGTGATGAAGTTGATGGAGGCGGTGGGGCGGCGGTCATTATCGGCATAGAGGTCCGAAGAGCCGGTCAGGCGGGAGGCGAATTCACCTAGGGTAGCGGGCTCGCCGCGCCAGAAATCGCGCACGGTATCGCGGTACTTGCCGTTCCATTCGCTCCAAATCGGCGGGAAGTTGCCCACCTGGTAGCCATCGTGGCCAATGTCCCACGGCTCGGCGATGAGCTTAACCTGGCTGACAATGGGGTCTTGCTGGACTAGGTCGAAGAAGGTAGCGAGCTTATCGACGTCGTCAAGCTCCCGCGCCAAGGTCGCAGCCAAGTCGAAGCGGAAGCCATCGACGCGCATCTCCGTAACCCAGTAGCGCAGCGAATCCATAATCAGCTGCAGCGAGTGCGGGTGGCGGACATTGAGGGAATTGCCGGTGCCGGTGTAATCCATGTAATGAGCCTCATCGCCCTCGACGAGGCGATAGTAGGCGCCATTGTCGATGCCGCGGAAGGCAATGGTGGGGCCCATGTGGTTGCCCTCGGCGGTGTGGTTATAAACCACGTCGAGGATGACCTCGATGCCGGCCTCGTGGAAGGCGCGAACCATGGTCTTGAATTCGGACACCACCTCGCCCGGCTTCTTGGCAAAGGCATAGTCATGGTGCGGGGCGAAAAAGCCGAAGGTGTTATAGCCCCAGTAGTTGCGCAGGCCCAGGTTGCGCAGGCGATCGTCCTGCAGGAATTGGTGCACGGGCATGAGTTCAACGGTGGTCACGCCGAGCTCTTTGAAGTAGTCAATGACGGCAGGGTGGGCCATGCCGGCATACGTGCCGCGGAGTTCTTCCGGCACGTCCGGATGGGTCATGGTCATGCCCTTAACGTGGGTTTCGTAGATGACCTTTTCGTTATCCGGAATGTGCGGGCGGTGGTCGCTGCGCCAGTCAAAGAAGGGGTTAATCACCACAGACAGCATGGTGTGGCCCAGCGAGTCCTCTTCGTTGCGGCCGGTGCCGGGTTCCTCGGCATGGATGTCATAGGAGTAGAGGGAGGCATCGCCGTCGAATTCGCCGTCGAACGCCCGGGCATAGGGGTCTACAAGGAGCTTGGAAGGGTCGCAGCGCAGGCCGTTTTCTGGTTCATAGGGGCCATAGACGCGGTAGCCGTAGCGCTGGCCGGGGGTGACGTTGGGGAGGTAAATATGCCACACATGGGCGGTGACCTCCGACATTTCGATGCGTTCCTCGTTGCCTTCTTTGTCGATGAGGCAGAGCTCGACCTTGTCTGCTACCTCGGAAAACAGGGCAAAGTTGGTGCCGGATCCGTCAAAAGTGGATCCCAGCGGGGTGGGTTTGCCGGGCCAGATTTGGCGGCCGTAGCTCTCGGTGGGCGTGGGGACTGCGTCCATGGCGGGAGTGTTCATGCCCACGAGCATAACCACTTTTTAGGCGCCGGCGCCGTGCGTAAGTCCAGCGTTAATAATGCGTACGCCGCGAATGAGGTCTGCGCGATAATCTGTGACCGGCGACTCGCCGGTGGTTTCTGCAAGCTGGCGTTGGGACTGTTCCATCAAGGTGGCGCCGAGCACGAGGTGAATGGCGGAGAGCGCGGCGGCGCGGTGGGTGCTGTCGGCAGCGAGGGTGCTGCGCGTGGCGGCAGCGGTGAAGGCCGCCAAGAGGCGGTCCCAGGCCGGGGCCTGCGGGAGGGAGAGGCCGGCAATGACTACCTCGGCGCCGTCGCGGCGGGCGAGCAGCAAATCACGAAGATTGAGGCTGATATCCTCGAGCGACTCCCCAGAAACGGGGGAGGTAATGTCTTCCGCTAGGGCTGCAATGAGCGCTTGCTTATTGGCAATGTGCCAGTAGAGCGCGCCGGGGGCGACGCCGAGGGAGGAAGCAACGCGGCGCATGGTGACGTCGCCAAGCCCGTAGGCATCAAGCAGGGAAAGAGCGGCGTCGATAATACTCTCGCGGTTTATGTGCACCTTGGCAATTGTACGGACTTGGCCGGGCGGGACGGTAGTTCACAGGTTCTTTTAACGGAGTCTCAATGTCATTTCCATCGTCGGGTTGTTAGTATTGCGAAGACAAATAAGAGGCCGCCCTTGGGGCGGCTTCACACTCGCAAGATTGATTCAGGAGCTTTCCCTTGTCCTTTTTGACCCCTGCAAAGAAGTCCCTCATCGCGGTTGCGCTGGTCACCCCGCTGGCGTTGGCTGCGTGTGGTTCGGATGACAATGACGACTCCAAGAAGGCTGCCGCCACCACGGCGTCCAAGTCTTCTGAGGATAAGTCTGCAGATAAGTCCGAGGGCAAAGATGCCGATAAGTCCGAGGATAAGGACAAGGACAAGGACAAAGAAAAGGATCAGAATAAGGACGGCGAAAAGAAGGACGCCGCTGCGGGTGCAGAAGGCCAAGAAGGCGAGGACGGCGCTGGCGAGGGGCCCGATCAGCTGGCTAACCCGCTGAACAATGGTGAGGATCCTTTCGCTGGAGCGAAGGATATCAAGCCTATCGAAGGCGGCCAGGCCGCTAATGATGGCGATAAGCAGGCCATCGAGCAGCTGGTTCGCGGCCAGCACGAGATCGATAATGTGAAGGAATACTTCAACTACATGCCGCAGCACGCCTGCCAGGCAGTCCGCGATGAGCAGTCCCAGGAGTTCGGCCAGTACCAGCAGTACGTCGATAGCCTGCCGAACCAGTCCTTTGCTGAGTACGCCAACACCATGCGCCAGCAGGGCGGTGGCAACCCCGAGGTAGAGAAGTTCGCTGGCCAGCTGGAGTCCATCCCGCAGTCGACCAAGCTGCAGTCCGTCAACGACGTTGTGGTCAATGGCGACGATGCTTCTGCAACCGTGAGCGTATCCAACTCTGAGGGCACCGAGACCTCTACGGTTCGTTTCCGCCGCGAGAACGGCAACTGGACCTTCTGTAACTAAGTTGTCATTGTTAAAACTCCGGTTACCCCGCACCCTAGGTTTCGGTGCGGGGTTACTCGCGTGCGCGCTCTTAGTCTATGGCGTGGCCGGTGCGCTGTGGGGGCTTTTCCGGCCGACGCTTACCGGCCATGAGGTAGACGATGGCGGTTATGCCATCGATGCGATGGGAAGCGCCCAGTTCATCGCCTTTATCACCTTTGCCCTCATTACCGGCCTGCTTGGTTTGTTCTTGGGGTTGGGCGCGTATCTGCGCCGGCAGGGGCGGGGCTTGTCGATGCTCCTGTGGGTCGGGGTGTGTGCCCTGGCTGGGGCGGCGTCGTTTTATGTCTTTGGCGGGGTCACTGCTACGCATCCGCCTGAAAACCCAGGGGAAGTCGTCGAGTTCGCCCCAAACTTCTCCCCGGCCATCTCGTGGGCGGTCGCGCCCTTTATGGCGATGTTTGCCTATTGGTTCACGGCCTTTGTGAGTGCCGATGAAGATTGGTGATGTGCGCGGCTAAGGCCATTCGACGGGGGAGGCGCCGGTTACCTCGTGCGCGATGTCATCGATGCCGTGCAGGATGTGCTTGAGCCCGCGGCCGATGGCGCTAAAAAGTTGCGGCCGGGTAAGTCCCGCGGCGGTAATGGTGGCGGCATCCATTCGCACCTGCAGGCCCTCGGAGGTGTGGTGGCAAAATGCCACGGCGCCGTGGTGGGCGCGATTCCAGTCATTGCAAATGAGGAATAGCCGGGTAAATTCCGCCTCGTCCAGGCTGGGGTCCCAATGCCCTTTGATAATGAGGCTGGGCCCGTTGTCCAGTGCGAAGGCGAAAAGGACGTCATTGACCCAGGCGTAGATGGCGGTGGCGCCGTCGCTTTGGAAGCGTTGGATGCCGATAAGCGGCAGGATCTCGGACAGGCTGTCGAGGGTGAAGGGTTCCAAGGGGGCGTCGGCAAGCGGGGCAAGCTCCGGTGAGGCTTCGCACACGAGGCCGGGATGGGTTTGGGCGAGCAGATCCATGAGGACCTCCGCGTTGCGTAGCGCCGGTAGGAGGAATGCCGCGAGCTGTTCGCGGCTGGGGGAGGTATCGGCAGGCAGATAGCTATGGCCGGACACGCTCACGCAGTCAGGCTGGTCATAATCAACCACGACGGCCGGGGAGAGGCAATCGTGGTTCCACTCGTTGGCTAGATGCGCGAGCTCGGAGATCTCGCTGAGATCGACGCCGCCGCGGGGGCTGGTGTGCAGGTGGAGCACCGGTTCTTCCAGCTGGTCTACAAAAATGAAAGTGGAGCCACCGGCCGCATGCGGAACGAGAAGCTCGCCTGTAGGCAAGGCCCAGCAGGAAACGTCATTATCGCGGGCAATGATGCAGGCATGCGCGAGCAGAAGGGAGGGTTCAATCTCGCTCATCACTGCCACCACCTTAAAGCTGTGTTGACACCGAGTCTATAGCCCAAACCGGCCCCCTCGCTGGCGTTTGACCATTAGGATATTGGTTTAATAACAGAAATCCGATAGGCAGAAGAGGAGCCGGGAATGCTTCGCACCATCGATTTGCGTGGCCACGAGCTGCGCCCCGCCCAGCTGCGGCGAGTTTTGCCGCGCGGTGGCACCGACGTCGCCGCCGTGGTGGACAAGGTGGCGCCGCTGGTTCATCGAGTACGCCACGAAGGCGCGGTGGCCGCCTTGGACTATGGCGAGCAATTCGATGGCGTGCGCCCAGCCCATCTGCGGGTGCCCCAAGCGGAGTTGGAGAAGGCCGCTTCCGGCCTAGACCCGCAGGTGCGTCAAGCGATTGAGGTCTCCATTGAGCGGGTCCGCAAGGTTCACGCCGAGCAAAAACCGGCCGCGCACACCACCGATCTGGCACCAGGTGCCACGGTGACCGAGGTCTTCCGCCCCATCGAGCGCGTTGGGCTATACGTGCCGGGAGGCAAGGCGGTCTATCCATCCTCGGTGATTATGAACGCGGTGCCGGCGCAGGCGGCCGGCGCGGAAAGCTTGGTGGTAGCCTCGCCACCGCAAAAAGAATTCGGCGGTCTGCCACACCCCACAGTGCTGGCCGTGTGCCAGATGCTCGGCGTGGAGGAGGTCTGGACGGTAGGAGGCGGCCAGGCCATCGCGCTGATGGCCTACGGCGATGATGACGCCGAACTAGCCCCGGTGGACATGATTACCGGCCCTGGAAATATCTTCGTCACCGCGGCCAAGCGGTTGGTGCGCGGCGTGGTGGGTACTGATGCTGAGGCCGGGCCGACCGAAATCGCCATTATCGCTGATGACACCGCGAATCCGGTGTATGTGGCCTATGACCTTATCTCCCAGGCCGAGCATGATCCGATGGCCGCAAGTGTGCTCATTACGGCATCGCCAAGCCTAGCTCAGCGTGTGAATGCCGAGGTAGAAGCGCGCTACAGCGCCACCGCACATGCGCAGCGAGCGGCCGAAGCCCTAGGCGGCGAGCAATCCGGAATTGTGCTGGTCGATTCCCTGGATGCAGCGGTGGCGGTGGCCAATGCCTATGCTGCTGAGCACCTAGAGATCCACACCGCAGAGCCCGGCGCGGTGGCCGAGCGGATTAAGCACGCCGGTGCCATCTTTGTAGGGGACTTTGCTCCAGTGCCGCTTGGAGATTACGCGGCCGGCTCCAATCACGTATTGCCCACCTCCGGTACGGCGCGCTTTTCTGCCGGCCTGTCTACTCATACCTTTATGCGGCCGGTCAACCTTATTGAGTATGACCGAGCTGCGTTGGAAGAGATTGCCCCGCACGTCATCGCTTTTGCGGAGGCCGAGGGGCTGCCCGCCCACGGCGAGGCTATCCGCGCCCGATTCGAGGAGAATTAAATGACGCACTTGAATGATCTTCCCCTGCGCGAGGAGCTGCGCGGTAAGTCCGCCTACGGGGCGCCGCAGCTCCACGTGGCCTACCAGCTCAATACCAACGAAAATCCTTATCCTCCCTCGCAGGCACTAGTGGATGACCTGGTGGCGGAGACCCGGCGCCTTGCCGCCACGCTCAATCGCTATCCGGAGCGCGATGCGGTGGAGCTGCGCCAGGCCCTGGCGGACTACGTTTCTGCACAGACCGGCGTACGTGTGAGCTATACGCAGGTATGGGCGGCCAATGGCTCGAATGAGATTCTGCAGCAGCTGCTGCAGGCATTCGGCGGTCCGGGCCGCAGCGTCCTTGGTTTCACCCCGTCTTATTCCATGCACCCTATCCTCGCGGACGGCACCCATACGCAGTTTGTGGAGTGCCAGCGCGATGAGAATTTTCGCATTGATATGGACCGGGCGCTCGCAGCCGTGGCGCAGCACCAGCCGGATATTATCTTTGTGACTACGCCGAATAACCCCACCGGCGGAGTGACTAGCGTGGACGATATTGCCGCGCTTGCCGACGCCGCCCCGGGCATCCTTATCGTCGATGAAGCTTATGGCGAGTTTTCTTCCTCACCTTCTGCGGTGACGCTGCTGGATAAATACCCTACGAAGCTGGTGATCTCGCGCACCATGTCTAAGGCCTTCGATTTTGCCGGAGGCCGCCTCGGTTATTTCGTGGCGGACCCGGCCTTTGTGGATGCCGTAATGCTGGTGCGCTTGCCGTATCACCTGTCCGTGCTTTCCCAAGCGGCGGCGACGGTGGCGCTGCGCCATAGCGCGGATACGCTCGCCACCGTGGAAAAGATCGCCGCCGAGCGCGAGCGGGTGGCCGCTCGCTTGCGCGAATTGGGCTATACCGTCCTGCCGAGCGAATCCAACTTCCTCTTCTTCGGCCGCTTTGCTGACCAACACCGCGTGTGGCAGCAGTTCTTGGAAAAGGAAGTGCTCATCCGCGATGTTGGCATCGCAGGCTACCTGCGCATGACGGTGGGGCTGCCAGAAGAAAATTCGGCCTTTTTGGCTGTGGCAGAGGACCTTGCGGATACAGTAGTGGCTGATTCCCCGGCCGCAGGTAAAAGGAGCGAAGCATGAGCAACCGCGTAGGGCGCGCCCAGCGGGCGACGTCGGAATCGCAGATTTCTGTGGTCATCGACCTCGATGGCACTGGGCGTAGCGATATTGCTACTGGCCTGCCTTTCTTTGACCACATGCTCACGGCCTTTGCCACTCATGGCAGCTTCGATCTTACCGTGCAGGCGGAGGGCGACGTGGAGGTAGACGCCCACCACACTGTGGAAGATACCGCCATCGTGCTCGGCACCGCGCTGCGTAAGGCGGTGGGGGATAAGGCCGGCATCCGCCGTTTTGGCTCCCAGCTTTTGCCCATGGATGAGGCCTTGGTAGAAGCGGTTGCGGATTTTTCTGGTCGCGCCTATTTCGTCATGAACGGCGAACCAGAGCACCTGCAGTGGCAGACCATCGGTGGGCATTACGCCACCGTGATAAACCGCCACTTCTTTGAAACGCTCGCCACCCACGCTGGGGTTACGCTCCACCTCAACGTGCGCTATGGGCGCGATCCGCACCACATTACTGAGGCGGAGTTTAAGGCCGTCGCGCGTGCGCTGCGCGGTGCGGTGGAATTCGACCCCCGCCAGACTGGAATTCCATCGACGAAGGGAGCACTCTAGAACGCATGCACTTTATGATCTTGGTCCTCTTCCTCGTAGCTGGCATGCTGGTGGGAGGCGCATGGTCTGCCTACCAACAGGGGTCGAAGGCAATGACAGTAGTAGCCTCTCTTTTGGCCGCAATCACCGTGGTAGCAGCAATCTCGTGGATGGTAGGAGCGTTTGGTAAATGAGCAATACCCAAGAAACTAATATCTGGAAGGTTCCGGGCTATACCGCGACCATGTTGGCTATCGCCGCGGCCTTCGGTGCGTGGTCCATCCTCCTTCCAGTGGTGCCGCTAGCGGTCATTGACTCTGGTGGCTCAGCGACCTTGGCGGGCTCATCCACAGGCATCTTCATGGCCTTTACCGTGCTGACCCAGATCATTTCCCCATGGCTCCTGCGCCGGTGGGGCTACCGCCGTGTGATGGCGCTGTCCGCTTTCACCCTGGGTGTACCTGCCTTTGGCCACCTACTGGGAACTGATGCCTGGGTAGTCCTGCTCTTTTCTGCCATGCGCGGCGTGGGTTTTGGCGCGCTGACCGTTTCTGAGTCCGCGCTTATTGCGGAACTGGCGCCCGTACGTTTGCTGGGCAAGGCTACCGGCATGATTGGTGTCTTTACCGGCCTGGGCCAGATGGTCTTTTTGCCCCTAGGATTGATCATGGCGGAAAAGCTGGGATATGCCTCGACGTATATCACCGCCGGCATCATTGGCTTTGTGGGCTTTGGTCTGTGCCTGCGCATTCCCAAGATTAAGGTCACCCTTGCCTCCGATACCGAAGAGGAGCCGAACCTGATCCGCGTTCCTACGTGGAAGCTGGTGCTCGTTCCTGCGCTGGCGCTAACGACATTTTCAATGAGCTATGGCGCCGTGTCATCCTTCCTGCCGCCGGCGGTGCAAGAACTCGATGCCGAGCGCGGCGCTAGCTTGGCCGGCTTCATGCTGTCCATCGTGGGCGGCGCCGCCATGATTTTCCGCTACTTTGCCGGCATGGTGGCAGACCGCGTGGGCGCTCCCGGCCGTCTGTATATCCCCAGTCAGATCATGGCCATCGTGGGTGTGCTCGCCATCGCTGTACCGCTGTACCTCGACGGTTCTGTGTGGTGGCTCGTGCTGGGTGCCTTTCTCTTCGGTGGTGCCTTTGGTATTGCGCAAAATGAGGCCCTGCTGTCGATGTTTGACCGCCTGCCGCGCGAGCGCGTCTCGGAAGCTTCGGCCATCTGGAATATTTTCTATGATGGCGGCACTGGCTTGGGTTCGACCCTCTTGGGCGCCTTGGTTGCCGGCTACGGCTATGCAGGGGCTTTTGGGGCCGGCGTGGTCATCCTCGTCGCCGGCGTTGTGATGACGTTGGCAGATTTTATCCTTGGGCGCACCCGTGTGAGCGAAACCAACGATATCCGGACGCGACTGCGTCGCATGCGTAAGGTATAGCCCATGGCAAAGACGGTCGCATTATTGGATTATGGCGCGGGCAATGTGCGCTCGGCCCAGCGCGCGCTGGAGCGAGTGGGCGCGGACGTCACCGTTACCGCGGACCCTAAAGAAGCGGTGGAAGCGGACGGTCTGCTTGTCCCTGGCGTGGGTGCCTTTGCTGCCTGCCTGCGCGGGCTACGGGCGGTGCAGGGCCCTCGGGTCATCGGCCAGCGCTTGGCAGGAGAGCGGCCGGTGTTGGGCATTTGCGTAGGCATGCAGGTGCTTTTCGACGCCGGAGTGGAACACAGCATCAACTCCACCGGCTGCGGCGAGTGGCCCGGCACCGTGGAAAAGCTGCAGTCTGCGGTGCTGCCGCACATGGGGTGGAATACCGTAGAGGTACCCGTCGGCAGCGATATGTTCGCCGGAGTGGCCGAAGACGAGCGGTTTTATTTCGTGCATTCCTATGGCGTTCGCCGGTGGGAATTGGAAACGGAGATTACCCGTCCGCCGCAGGTGAGCTGGGCCGAGCACGCGGGCGATAAGTTCGTCGCGGCGGTAGAAAACGGTGCCCTGTGGGCGACTCAATTCCACCCTGAGAAATCCGGGGACGCCGGTGCTCAGCTTTTGGAAAACTGGATGCGCACGCTCTAGGTAGGATGAAGGATATGACTTTTACGCTTTTGCCAGCAGTCGATGTATCTCAAGGCCGAGCCGTGCGCCTAGATAAAGGCGAAGCAGGCACCGAAACCTCGTATGGTTCCCCGCGCGATGCCGCACAAAAGTGGCAGTCCCAAGGCGCGCACTGGCTGCACTTTGTGGATTTGGATGCGGCTTTTGGCCGGGGCTCCAACCACGCAGAAATGGCGACGATTACCCGCGAGCTGGGCGTGAATGTGGAGCTTAGCGGCGGAATCCGGGACGATGCCGCGGTGGAGCGCGCACTGGCTACCGGTGCGCAGCGCATTAGCATCGGCACGGCTGCTCTAGAGCGGCCGGAATGGATCGAGGACATCCTGGCGCGCTACGGAGATAAGGTCGCCGTGGATCTTGCCGTGCGCGAGGAAGGCGGCGAATGGCGTACCGCCGGCAATGGCTGGGTCTCCGATGGCGGCGATCTGTGGGAAGTACTCGAGCGCCTCGATGCCGCCGGATGCCAACGCTTTGTGGTGACAGACGTGTCGAAAGACGGCATGCTCACCGGACCTAATATTGAGCTCCTGCGCGAGGTAGCGATGGCAACGGAGGCAAAGATCACCGCCTCTGGTGGCATTTCTAGCGTGGAAGACCTGCGCGAGCTCGCGCTTTATGAAAATGAGGGCATCGATTCCGCCATTATTGGCAAGGCCCTGTACGAGGGGAATTTCACCCTCGACGAAGCACTCGCTGCGGTGGCCGAGGTAGAGCCGCTGCCGGCGGAAGAAACCATTGACCCTTTCGACCCTGAGGACAACTAAGTCATGATGGAACCCCGCGAGTTGGTGGCCTTCGCGGAGGCGGCCGTAGACCAAGTAGAACCCATTTTTCGCTCCGGCCTCGGAGCTGCGCCCGCCCGTTTTAAGGGGCAAGGAGATTTTGCCACCGAGGTAGACCTCGTCATCGAGCAACAGCTGCGCGATATCTTGACCCAGATGACCGGCATCCCGGTCTATGGAGAAGAATCGGGCGGCAGCGTGCTCGATACCGTGTGGGTGGTAGATCCGATCGATGGCACCGCAAACTACTCTGCCGGAAACCCCATGGCCGGCATCCTGGTGGCGCTCATTCATGAGGGTGCGCCTGTTGCCGCGGTATCTGACTTCCCGCTCCTGGGGCGCCGTCTGGTCACCTGCGATGGCTCCCCACTGCGCTCAGTAGGTGGACCTGCTTCTGGTTTTGGCGGTGGGGAAGACGCGATGGGTTTTGATGAAGCACGCGGTCACGTGGGCTGTTCTTCCCACCTGCCCACCGAGATTTTCCACGAGCTGCGCGAGACCGGACTGCGACCGCGAATGACCGGTTCTGTGGGGCTTGATAATGCCTTCGTCGCGCAGGGTGTGTTTGATGGCGCGATTAACTTCTCCCCGCACCCCTGGGATAACGCCGCGGGTGCACTGCAGATTCAGGCCGCTGGTGGCGTTGTTACCGATCCGGAAGGACATCCGTGGACCGCGCAGTCGCGCGGCATGGTGGCAGGTACCCCGCAGGTTCATGCCACCATCGTGGATATCCTGTCTCGTCATACCGGTACTTTTCACCGCTAAAATTTAAACCCTAAAAAGGAGGCGGCCGCCATGGCTGTAGCCGTACGCGTGATCCCCTGCCTAGACGTGAACCAAGGCCGCGTGGTCAAGGGCATCAACTTTGACAACCTGCGCGATGCCGGCGACCCAGTGGAGCTGGCCGCGCGTTATGACGCCCTAGGAGCCGATGAACTTACCTTCTTGGATGTCTCTGCTTCTACGCAAGGCCGTTCCACCATGCTCGAGGTCGTGCGCCGCACTGCGGACCAGGTATTCATCCCCTTGACGGTGGGTGGTGGAGTTCGCAGCGTTGATGACGTCCGGGAATTATTGCGCGCCGGGGCAGATAAGGTCTCTATAAACACCGCGGCCATTAAGAATCCGGAACTCCTGCGCGAAATGGCCGAGATCTTTGGAGCCCAATGCATCGTGCTGTCCATTGATGCCCGCCGGTGCTACGAAGAGTATGCGCCATCCGGCTTTGAGGTCACCACGCACGGCGGTACGGAATCGGCCGGGATCGATGCCATCGAATGGGCACGCCGCGGCGAAGAACTCGGCGTAGGGGAAATCCTCCTCAACTCAATGGATGGCGATGGCACAAAAGAAGGATTTGACCTGGAATTGCTGCGCGCCGTGCGCGCAGCGGTGACCATTCCCGTTATCGCCTCTGGCGGCGCGGGAAACGCCGCAGACTTCCCACCGGCAGTTGCAGCCGGCGCCGATGCCGTCTTGGCAGCAAGCATTTTTCACTTCGGTGAGGTAGAAATCAGCGACGTGAAAGACGCCCTTGACGCTGCGGGCTACGAGGTGCGCCGATGAGTAGCCCGGGCGACTTTGAACTTCACGGGGACATCGCCAAGCAGCTCAAGCGCAATGACCAAGGCTTGGTGCCGGCCATTGCCCAAGCTGAGTCTGGTGAGGTGCTGATGATGGCCTGGATGGATGACCACGCCTTGGCCCATACCCTCGCCACCCGCAAAGCAACGTATTTTTCGCGCTCGCGCAATGAATATTGGGTCAAGGGAGAAACTTCTGGAAATACCCAAGAGGTGCTGGGCGTTCGCCTTGACTGCGATGGAGATACTATTCTGCTGACCGTGCGGCAGCGCGGCGGCGCCTGCCATACCGGTGACCGCACGTGCTTTGACGCCACCGATCTCCTAGGAGGGCAACCGTGAAGGCTAGACGCCTTGGACCACTACTTATCGCTGTAGGAGCCATCGTAGTGTGGCTGTCCTCCCGTGCTACGTGGGTGGTAGCCGCCAGCGAAGACGACAAGGCCGGCTCTGCGGCCAATGACATCATCGGCTCGGCTTGGTCGCTGGAAATCATGGCCTTGACCCTAGTTCTGGTAGCTGGTGCCGTCGCAGGGATGGCGCTGCGTCGCGTAGGTAGGCGAGTAGTGGGCATCGTGTGCGCTCTTGCGGCCGCGGCTAGTGCATGGACCCCGGTGAGCCTGTTGACTGCGGGCGCGGACGCCGAGCGCGCCCAGAAGATCCTGCAGGGAGCCTCGGCCAATGAAAACGCCGTAGACTCTGCCCAGATTTCTGACTGGGCCACGGTCGTTTCCACCGAGGTGCATTCCCTGGGCCCAATTCTGGCCCTAATAGGTGCGGCAGCGGCCCTCTTCGGTGCAGTCATGCTTGCGCGCAATCCAGGCGCGGATAAGGCGAAGGTGTCGAGCAAATACGAAACCCCAGCGGCACGACAGGCAAAGCTGGAGGAGGATTTGGAAACCTCATCTGACTCTGGCCGTGTGATGTGGGACGCGCTTGATAGTGATATCGATCCCACTGATATGGACAAAAAATAGCCCCGTTTCCTGTGCAATTTCCGGAACGGCACGCGAGCAGGTTAACCTAAGCGTGATCTTAATCGCCCGTGGAGGGAGGTGCTGATGCCTACGCCCATTGCCGTTGACCACCTTGTTGCAGGAGTCTTGGAGGACGTCGCTGCACGGGAAGCCCGCGTGTCCTTTAAAGAGGTGAAGGCGCGCTCGCGTGACATGGAACCTCCCCGAGATGCACGCGCGGCTTTGCTACGCACAGGCTGCTCGGTCATCACGGAGCTCAAGCGCGCCGTACCCTACGGCGGCGAAATCGCTCATGTTGGCTCTGCGGAACAGATGGCGGAATGGGCCCGCACCTTTGAACACTGCGGCGTACATCTCATGGCATGCCAGACTGATTTCCGCCGTTTCCACGGTTCTTTAGAAGACATGGCAGCTGCCCGTGCTGCGATTGATATTCCCATGATGTCGCGCGATCTCATCGTGGACCCCTACCAAATTCATGAAGCCCGGTGCTTTGGGGCCGATGCCATTCCGCTGCAGGTAGAGCTCTTAGAGCAAGCTCGCCTGGAGGCGCTTTTAGACCGCGTGGAATCGCTCGGTATGACCGCCATCGTAGAGGTACGCAACTGCGCAGAGGTCGACCGCGCAATCAAGGCAGGAAGTAGCGTCATCGCCATCAATGCGTGGTCGTTGGCTTCGGATGCCATTAACCGCGAGGCGTTTAACGATATCGCCCCAGGCCTGCCAGAATCCATCCTGCGCATCGCAGTAGGCGGGGTAAACAACGCGCGCAACCTGTTTCACTATGCTTCACGCGGCGCCGATGCAGTTTTGGTGGGCGAATCCGTCATGGCTGCCCAAGATCCTACGGCGCTGGCGCGCTCCTTGGTGGCTGCCGGGCAGCATCCAGCGTGCCCCGCGCGCAAGATAGATTAAGGCCCCAACTAGCTGGTGGGGTGGGGGATAAGGCACACTAGCTACGTGCACACAGAAATTCTTGCAAATATTCCGTCTCCGCCGCAGGGCGTGTGGCAGTTGGGGCCCATTCCCATTCGTGCCTATGCGCTGTGCATCATCGTAGGAATTATCGTCGCCCTGCGAATGACCTTACGCCGCTATACCGCACGCGGCGGTAACCCAGACACAGTATGGGATGCCGCCATCGTGGTCATCCCAGCCGGCATCATTGGCGGGCGGCTCTACCACGTCATTACCGATAACCAGAAGTACTTCTGCGATAGCTGCAATCCCGCGGACGCGCTGAAGATTACCAACGGCGGCCTGGGCATTTGGGGCGCCGTAGCCTTGGGCGCACTAGCTTTATGGGTGCTTTTTAAAGTGAAGAAGGTGCCGCTCGGCCCCTTTGCTGACGCGGTGGCGCCAGGCCTCGTCCTCGCGCAAGCGATTGGACGCCTAGGTAACTGGTTTAACCAGGAGCTCTACGGACGCCCGACCGACGTTCCGTGGGCTTTAGACATCTATTACCGCGTCAATGAAAATGGTGGCTATGCTCCCGTTTCCGGACACTCCACGGGTGAGGTCATGACCTCGGTGCACCCGACCTTCCTGTACGAGCTCGTGTGGAATGTCTTGGTCTGCCTTTTCCTCTTGTGGGCTCACAAGGCCTGGAAGTTGGGGCACGGCCGCGTCTTTGCTCTCTATGTCATGGGCTATACATTGGGCCGCTTCTTTATTGAAGGGATGCGTTCCGATGAAGCGACCCATATCTTTGGGGTCCGCGTGAATATCATCGTCTCCCTAGCGATTTTTCTCATCGCCGCGATTGTCTTCTTCGTGCTCGATAGGCACCGCCAGGGGCCAGAGTCCCCCGAAGAGGTAGATCCTAAATATTGGGCGGAGCGCCGGGATACTGATGAGCACAGCCCAGAGCACGCGGTATCTGATGGGCAGCAACCGGGCTCTTTATCGACGTAAATACTGCCCAAGTGTGTCCGGTTGGATTTGTTTTTGTGGGAAATGGGGCATTTTGTGGTGTCCGTTCAGAAAATGGAACCAAAAAATTGTGGCCCCAATCCTTTCGAAGGAGTAGGTTGGGGAGTGTTCAATTTCCCCCGACGGAATAGGCCAATAATGCTGGATAGAAGAACGAAGATTGTTTGTACTCTCGGCCCTGCCGTTGCTAGCGAGGACGGCATCTTGCGCCTCGTACAGGACGGCATGGACGTTGCCCGCCTGAATATGTCTCACGGCGAGCATGCAGACCACGAGGCGAATTACAACTGGGTGCGCCAGGCCACCGATAAGACCGGCCGCGCCGTAGGTATCTTGGCGGACCTCCAGGGCCCTAAGATTCGCCTTGGCCGCTTTATCAACGGCGAGGAGCAGTGGGATAACGGCCAGATCGTCCGCATTACCGTGGACGATATCGAAGGCACCCATGACCGCGTCTCCACCACCTACAAGGGCCTGGCCAAAGATGCTAAGCCAGGTGACCGCCTGCTGATTGACGACGGCAAGGTTGCCGTTGTTTGTAAGGAAGTCGACGGCAACGACGTCGTCTGTGAGGTCACCGAAGGTGGTCCAGTTTCCAATAATAAGGGCGTGTCCCTTCCTGGCATGGACATTTCTGTTCCGGCATTGTCAGAAAAGGATATCGCTGACCTGCGCTTCGCTTTGAACCTCGGCGTTGACCTCGTTGCGCTTTCCTTCGTCCGCTCCCCAGCAGACGTGGATAAGGTCCACGAGATTATGGACGAAGAGGGCCGCCGCGTTCCGGTCATTGCCAAGCTGGAAAAGCCCGAGGCGGTAGACGCGCTCGAGTCCATCGTGCTGGCATTCGATGCCATCATGATTGCTCGAGGCGACCTCGGTGTTGAGGTGCCGCTGGAGCGCGTGCCACTGTTCCAGAAGCGCGCTATCCAGATTGCTCGCGAGAACGCTAAGCCGGTCATCGTGGCTACCCAGATGTTGGATTCCATGATTTCCAACCTGCGCCCGACCCGTGCAGAGGCTTCTGACGTAGCTAACGCCGTTCTCGACGGCGCCGATGCCGTCATGCTCTCTGGTGAGACTTCCGTGGGTATTGACCCGCAGAACGTCGTGCGCACCATGTCCAAGATCGTGGCTAATGCTGAAGATGGTGGCAAGGTTCCACCGCTGTCCCACGTTCCGCGCACCAAGCGTGGTGTGGTGTCCTATTCCGCCCGCGATATTGCCGAGCGCCTCAATGCAAAGGCCATCGTAGCCTTTACTACCTCCGGCGATACCGCTAAGCGCGTGGCTCGCCTGCACTCCCAGCTGCCACTGCTGGCATTTACGCCGGACCCAGCGGTTCGTTCCCAGCTGGCTTTGACGTGGGGTGCTGAGACCTTCTTGAGCCCGCACGTTAAGTCCACCGATGACATGATGGAAGCTATCGATGATGCATTGCTGGAGATGGACAGGTACGAGGAAGGCGACATGATTGTCGTCATTGCTGGTACTCCTCCAGGAATTGCTGGCAACACCAACATGATTCAGTGTCACTTGTTGGGTGAAACCAAGAAGTAGATTTTTGGCACGAGCGCCGCGACCCACCCTTTAACACGTTCCACGGCTCGCGGCGCTTTTCTATATACATTTATACAAATGTAGATTTATATTTACCTCGAGTACACTCAGCGGTTGCTTTCCTGACATGCGGCTGCAGTACTTTTTGGTTGTTCATGTTTCAGCTTCTCTACACATTCAAAGGACAACTGCACAATGACCTAAATCAGGCCGACTTGGCCTCAGTGGCTGCGCTTACCCCCATCCATTTTCATTTAATTGTCAATAAGCGTCGACGGGGATAGGCTGAGTGCATGGCACACGAGCACCACGACCACGATCACTCCAGCACGCCGCTGCGCGCACTCTTGATTGCGCTAGGCATTACCGGCACCGTCTTCTTCGCGGAGCTGATCGGCGGCTGGTTGGCGGGTTCGATGGCGCTGATGGCGGATGCGATGCACATGCTTTCCGACGCTGCGGGGTTGATCATCGCGGTGTTAGCGGTGTTGGTTGGGCGCCGACAAGCATCGGCTCAGGCCACGTACGGCTACCGACGAGTGGAGGTGCTTGCTGCACTGGCGAACGCAGTGATGGTGCTGGCGATCTCGGTGTGGATTGTCGTCGAGGCGGTGCGCCGCCTGCAGAGCCCGGCCGAAGTGCAGGGAAAAACGATGCTGATCATCGCGGTGATCGGCCTGGTGGCGAATACGCTATCGGCGTGGGTTCTGCACCGGCACCGCAAATCCTCGATCAACGTGGAGGGCGCGTTCTTGCACGTGTTAGTGGATATGCTCGGCTCGATCGCAGTAATCGTGGCCGGCATCGTGGTACTGACCACGGGGTTTGTGGCGGCGGACGTGATCGCCTCCCTAGCGATCGCGGCGATGGTGCTGCCGCGCGCTTGGCAGCTCATGCGGCTTTCGGCGAGCGTGCTGCTCGAGCAAGTCCCGGCGGACTTCGACGCCAGTGCGATCGAGCCCGCGCTGCGGCAGGTCGAGGGCGTTGCTGACATCCACGACCTGCACCTGTGGAGCCTGGACGGCGTGAACGTGCTCACGACCGTGCATATCGTGCGCGACGGCACCGTCGGCACCGGCCCGCTGTTGGATGCCGCCCAGCAGGCCCTGCGCGAACACGGTATCGAGCACTCCACCATCCAGATTGAGCACCCAGAGCACGAATCCCACGAGACGGTGTGCTGATTCCCTTCTAACCTGACTTAGGCCAATTTTGTGCGGAAGTTCGCGGCCGGTGATTACTTGGATGGTGGCAGTGAGGTCGGGCGGGAATGGTACGGCGGCGTGAATGGTTTCGCCGCCAACGACGAGTTGAAAGCTGCGGTATTTCTTGAGTGTTCTCACGAGGCGTTTGATGAAGTGACCACTGCGGGTCTCCATCAGGTGGGTCACGGCTAGTGCTGCCATCACAATATTGGGATGTGCTGTGATCGAGTTTTGTTCCTCGCATAGATTGGGCGTGCTTTCAGGTCTGATTTCGACATCCGATACGACATTTTCAATGTGGAATAGCCTGCGGTAATGCCCGATAACCTCCTGGGCGGGAAGAGCGGTCAGGTCGGTTTCATAGCCTTTAATTCCGGCTAGGGCTCGGTGTTTGGCAGCAAGAGCGTAGTTGACCTTCTTGTTCGGGGTGGAAAGATCGAAATAGCGGTTGCGCTTAATGGCGATTTCGCCGTCAACAGCGCGTTTGGCTTTTGCGACTTGCTCTTTGATTCCGCGCAGGCCGCGTCTGGCCCGATCATAGGAGTACTGGAAGTGGGTCACCGTATTCGGGGTTGTGTGTTTGCGCGCATCGCTTGCCGAGGCTTGTGTCCAGATCTGGCCGTGGGCGTAGGCTTCACCAGGGATTTCCCGCCGCCAGGTTTCAATCACCTCAGGCACGGTGGGGTTTCACCGACAAAATGTAGTGCAGACCTGCATCTATCAATGCTTGCTTGTTCGGAGGGTGATGCTCCTATGTTGTGTCAAGCTGATTTGAGAAGTTCTTCATAAGCCAACCTCAACTCCGGCAAAGGGCGCTTGCCGGTTTCGATATCACTGATTCTCGCCGGGGCACACCCGAGTTTTTCAGCAACCTGGGCTTGCGATAACTGCCTCTCGATCCGTCGAGCTTTGAGTTCATCAACCTCTACCTGGCCCGTTGGAAGAACGGCCTGACCCAAGCACAACACCCGGTAGACCTCCCTGACAATGGCGCGTTTCAGACACCGTAAGATCTCCTTTTTCGACAATCCTTCCTTGGTGCGTTTGGCTACGTAGTCCCTGGTGCGTTGGTCATGATGCATCCGCACCAACGCGATCCGATGCAACGCAGAATTCGCCCGACGATCACCACCCCGGTTGAGACGGTGCCGATGAGTCCGTCCAGAACTAGCCGGAATCGGTGCGGCCCCGCACAGATGAGCTAATGCTGCCTCGGAGTGAATCCGGCCTGGATTATCCCCCACACTGACAATCAGATCAGCAGCCACCACGGAACCACACCCAAATATCGAGGTCACATGCGGATTGATCATCTCAACCAGGATACTGATGTGTTTTTCCAGCTGCGTACCCTGTTTCTGTAAATCACGATAGGTGGTGGCTAATGTCTTCAACGCGAGGAGCACCCCATTTCTGGGGTCGGCCAGGTCAGCTGATGGTCGGCACCGGGACAAGGCCTCCACCATGACCAATGTGGACATCGCACTATAGCGGCGTCGAATCTCATCGGGTGCTGTGACCAGCAACGATTTGATCGTTGTCATCAGTTTCGCTGCTGTCATCACGAGCTGACGGCGGGTGATCTGCAACCCACGGAGGGATTCCACTGGCCCGGAAGTGTCTTTCGGGATGCTTAAGGCTTCCCCGGTGAGCACCTGGCGGGCGGCAGCGACAGCATCAACGGGGTCTGATTTGCCGTCCCGGCGTCGAACGGCCCGGGTAGGGCGTAAGACTTCTACGACTGAGTATTTCTGGGTGCGAAGGTGGCGTGTCAGGCCTGCTCCATAGGAGCTGGTTCCTTCCACACCGACGGTGGTGACACCGTAGGTTGCCATGAACTCTGAAATCGCCACGTAGCCAGGGTTGGTGGCGGGGAAGGTGTCGGTGGCGATGTGCCGGCCGGTGTCCGAAATAACGGCAACAGTGTGGGTATCGGTGTGGGTGTCGATTCCGGCAACGGGGCCGGTGGGGCAGTCGAAAGTGGTAGACATTGGGGATCAGGCCCTGTCTGTGAGCAAACGTGCGGGTGACCCGCGATCCGGGGTTTCCGGGCAGACAAGACGCTGATGGGACGACTACACTAGACACCTGCCGGGGTGGTCACGGTGGAGACGTCACGCTCCTATAAGGTCATGGGCGGATTCACCAGATTGCGGTACAGGGTCGGAACTAACATGGAAGACAGATCACGCTGAAGGCACATGAGGAGATCATGGCCAGTCAAGAAGTGGGTCATTCCACGTGGTTCCGATCCTGTATTCCCATTATCAGCGTCAAGTTGTTTGTGTGTGGGGCTAGGTTTATAGGTATTTGTCGAAGCGGTCGGGGTAGGCCACGGCCATTTGGTTAATGGCTTGTTTCCAGCCGGAAACTCGGGTCCCTTCCATGAGTCTGCCGGTTGTCGCTGAGACTCGTTTGCCCTGCTTCGCTCTCTTTGCAGCTCGTTTGTCTTCGATATTGCAGATCATCAGCCACAGCGTCTTGAGCGCTGATTCATCGTTGGTGAACTGTACCCTGTTGCGGGTAGCTTTACGCAGTTCATTGTTGAATGATTCAATCGAGTTCGTCGTATAGATTACTTTTCTGGCCGCTGGTGGGAACTGCAGAAACGGTACGAAACGCGCCCAAGCATCTCGCCAGACCTTGACTGAGCGTGGATACTTTTCTCCCAATTCAGAGGCTTCAAATTCGTCTAAGGCAGCCTTAGCTGTGGACTCATCCGTGGCGGTGTAAATCTTTTTCAACGCGGCTGATACGCCCCGGCGATCCCCGTAGGCTACCCACCGGTTAGCGGCACGAATCAGGTGCACGATACAGGTTTGCACCATAGAGTTCGGCCACGTTGCCTCAACTGCTTCAGGCAGACCTTTAAGCCCGTCACAGCAGACGATAAAGACGTCCTTGACCCCACGATTGGAAAGATTGGCACATACCTGCGCCCAAAATGAAGCGCCTTCTTCTTTGGCAATCCACAATCCCAAAATGTGCTTGATACCGTCGAGATCCACGCCGATAGCCATGTACGCGGACTTATTGACCACTCGGCCGCCATCGCGGACTTTAATGCGCAGCGCATCCAGGAAAATGACCGGGTAGAACTCGTCTAGCTGGCGGTTTTGCCAGACCATGACCTCATCGAGGACGGCGTCAGTAACCGCTGAAATCGTCTCATGGGAAATATCAACACGCATCGCCGTTGCCATATGGTGCTGGATGTCCCTAATTGTCATCCCACCGGCGTACAAGCTAACGATCATGTCATCGACATCAGTCAAGCGCCTAGAACCTTTAGGAACCATAGTCGGCAAGAATGTTCCAGCCCGATCGCGTGGGACATCAACGGTGACTGGCCCGTAGTTAGAATCCACGGTCTTTGGATATGACCCGTTGCGGTGATTGTCTGTTCCAGCTGCAGCTTTAGCGCTCCTGTCGCCAGACTCGTAGCCCAGGTGGGCATCCATTTCAGCGTTGAGTCCCCTGGTAATCGAGGCTTGTAACATGCCGCGAACCAGGTCGTTGGCATCCGTTGTAGACGTGCCTAGGTCATCAATCAGCTTCGCGATGTCAGGGTTAGCAAGCAGCTTCTTTTCAATCGCATCAATCTTGGCCTTATCAGCCGGATCTCGTCTCGCCACAGTAGTCATTCTGGTCCATCTCCTTATGCGGGTTAGGTACCCACACACAAACCATCAGACACTCTCTATTCCGAAGCCACTCCGGCGGCGTGGGCCGCGCACAACAAGGACCGCGATAAGCTGCAGGACATTAGCCGTGAGATGCTCGGCAGCGCCCTCGACTTGGTCATGGCCGCTGGCCACCCGTTCTACGACAATGACCACCAAAAGATCGAAACTCCGGATTACAGCTTCATGTACGAGGAGGACTACGCCAAGCTTTCCGCTGGCGAGACCGACTGGAACTACTTTGAGTCCAACGATGACTTCAAGAAGATGGCGGAAGGCGACGTCAAGCCGGACCAGAAGTACTGGGGTATCGCACAGGTAGGATCCACCTTGCAGAACTCTCGCTCTGGTGAGGCGAAGGAGCCGTACTCTGACCCGCTTAACGACGTCGTCGATCTCCCCACCATGACCACCGGCGCACTCAACGCACTGGGGCAGGATGAGGATGGATTCTCCGTCATGATCGAGGGCGGTGCCATCGACTGGGCTGGACACGGCAATAACCCGGTGCGCGACATCGAAGAAACCCAGGACTTCAACAAATCGGTCGATGCCGCCATCAAGTGGGTAGAGGAGAACTCTTCGTGGGAGGAGACCCTACTGGTTGTTACCGCAGACCACGAAACCGGCTATCTCTCCGGTGCGAACGAGGCTCCGACTGAGGATAACCCTGAGGCGGATAACCGCTTCAACGCTATGGAAGGTGAGAAGGGCAAGGTTGCTCGCCACGGTTGGTACTCCGGTCAGCACACCAACCAGTTGGTGCCGTTCTTCTTCAAGGGCGCCGGCTCCGAGGACATCATGGCCCGTACCTCTGGGCCGATTCGTCCGCGGTGACTACATCGACAACACTCTGGTAGCCAACTTGACCTTTGATGAGTGGTGAACGATGGCTCCGGCCAAGTAGACGACCCAGAGCAGCCAGAAGACGCTGCTAACCCGTCCGATGACGCCGATGCCGGCAAGGAAGGCAGCAGCAAGGGCTTTGCTGCTGGTCTAGCTACGGGTCTGGGGATTCTGGGCGCCGTTGTCGGTGGCCTCGGCTTCCTAGCTACGCAGATGGGCGTGCTTAACATTGACTTGAAGCCCATTTATGAGCAGCTCAAGCGCGTGGGCCTGCGCTAAACAGAATCAGGCACACCGCCTTACCTAAAGGCCCTGCCCTTTGCCGTGGAAGCGAAGGACAGGACCTTTTCTTAGCGCTGGGAAATCGGGGTCGGCTGGATCTTCCACACCTCGTTCGCGTAGTCCGCGATGGTTCGGTCCGAGGAGAAGCGACCCGAATAGCAGATATTCAGCCAGGCCTTCTTGGCCCATGCAAGATCGTCCTCTTGATACTCCGCGGCCATGCGGTCGCGGGTCTCGCGGTAGTCGGCGAAGTCACCGAGGACGTAGTACTGGTCTTGGGCGTGCTCCCCGAAGCCGTCGAGAAGCGAGGAACGCAAATCGCCGAAGATGCCGGCATTGTCGGCGCCCAGGGTGCCGTCGACTAGCGCATCCAGCGCGCGGGCCAAGCCTGGCACGCTCTGGTAAAGCTCGCCCGGGTTGTACTCGGCGCGCAGCTGCGGCAACTCCTCATTGCGGGCGCCGAAGATATAAGCGTTGTCCTCGCCAACCGCCTCGACGATTTCTACGTTTGCTCCATCCATGGTGCCCAAGGTCAGTGCGCCATTCATCATGAACTTCATATTGGACGTGCCGGAGGCTTCCTTGCCAGCCACGGAAATCTGCTCGGAGATATCAGCGGCCGGGATGATGTGCTCGGCGGGGGAGACGTTGTAGTTCTCTACGAAGACGACGCGGATGATGTCTTTGGTCGCCGGGTCGTTATTGACCAGATCCGCGATGGTGTTGATGAGCTTAATAATCGCCTTGGCGCGGTCGTAGCCTGGCGCGGCCTTGGCACCAAAGATGAAAGTGCGCTTCGGCACGGTTTCGCCCTCGTCCTTGATGCGGAAGTAGAGGTCGAGGACGTAGAGGGCGTTCATCAGCTGGCGCTTGTACTCGTGCAGGCGTTTAATCTGCACGTCAAAGATGGAATCGGGGTCGATTTCAGCGCCTTGGTGGTCGTTTACCCACTGCGCAAAGTCGCGCTTATTGGCCTGCTTGATGGCGATGAGCTGGTGCAGCAGGTCCCCGTCGTCGGCCTTATCGGCGAGTTTGGCCAGCTGGGTGAGGTCAGTAACCCACGCATCGGAACCAGCCTGCTGTGTGAGCAGTTCTGCCAGGCGGGGGTTGCACATCTTTAGCCAGCGGCGCGGGGTGACGCCATTGGTCTTATTGTTGAATTTTTCTGGCCAGAGATCGTGCCATTCGGATAACGTATCGGCCTTGATGATCTCGGTATGCAGGGCGGCGACACCGTTAATGGAGTAGGCGGCGTAGCAGGCGATCCAGGCCATGTGCACGTGTCCGTTGGATACCGGCGCCATGTAGTCAATGCGGCCCTGATCTAGGCCGCGGCGGGCCATATCTTCGCGGAAGCGGCGGTCGATTTCCTCCACCAACTGCCAGATGCGCCAGAACAGCTTTTGGAAGATGGACACTTCCCAGCTCTCCAGTGCCTCTGCGAGCACGGTGTGGTTGGTGTAGGCGAAGGTCTCGGTGACGATCTTCCACGCCGCATCCCAGCTCAGACCGTGGTCATCGAGCAGAATGCGCACGAGCTCGGGGATGGCGAGCACTGGGTGGGTGTCATTGAGCTGGATGGAGTTGTACTGCGCAAAACCGGTGAGGTCCTCGCCGTGCTGGGCAATGTAGTTATCCACCATGGTCTGCAGGGATGCGGAGACAAAGAAGTACTGTTGGCGAACGCGCAGTACCTTGCCCTCGTAGGTGGTGTCGTTGGGGTAGAGCACGCGGCAGATATCCATGACGCGCTCGCGATCGACAATGGCCTCCGTAAAGCGCTGGGAGTTGAAGGCATCATAATCGAATTCATCGATGGGCTCGGACTTCCACAGGCGTAGCGTGCCTACGTTATCGGTTCCGTAGCCAGTAATAGGCATGTCATAAGGAATGGCGCGCACGTCCATGTCATCAAAGTGGACGCGGCGCTGCTCGGAGGCGCGGCGGATGATGAAGTCATAGCCGTTTTCCATCCACGCATCAGGCTGTTCCTTCTGGAAGCCATTTTCAAAGGACTGGCGGAAAAGGCCGTAACGGTAAAGCAGGCCATAACCAGTGACGGGGTAGTCCTGGGTGACAGCGGAATCGAGGAAGCAAGCGGCAAGGCGGCCGAGGCCACCGTTGCCGAGCGCGGCATCGTGCTCGGCTTCGAGGACATCGCTCAGCTCGTGGTCGGCAGCGGAGGCCGCTGCCTTGGCATCGTCGACCAAGCCTAGGTTGGTGAGGTTATTGAGCAGTGCGCGGCCCTGCAGGAACTCCGCAGAGAAGTAGTGCTGTTGGCGGGTCGCAGCGTAGGCGGAACGGGTGCGCTCCCAGTTATCGGCAATCTGCTCCATGACGGCGCCGGATAGGCCCGACCAGAACTTGCGGTAGGAAGCGCTGTGCGGGCTTACACCGGAGGCCGCACGAACATGGGAGGGAACGGTGGATTCGAAAACAGAGTGCCGTGGCTGGCTCATGTGAAACCTTAAGTTAGTGGGAAGTCACGAAACGCCTGCCAGCTTAATAGGATTGGCGCAGCCTTGCAGGGAGGAATAGGGAAAGGCGCGCCGGGTACCTAGGGCTTTGCCAAGTAGGTCAATGCCGCACCATATGCTGCCCGAGTGGAGGCGTAGACGGTCGGGGCGTAGTCCGGCAGGAAGGTCGCCTGGTGGTTGACCGGTGGGTCCTGCAACTCGTCTTCCGGGGTGCAGCCGATGTGCCAGAAGACATATGGCACGCCCCATGCTTGTGGTAGATAGCAAAAGTCCTCAGAGGCGGTGGAAGGGGCGGCTATGACCGAATCGGAGCCGAAGGCGGCATCGAAAACCTCGGCCACCGGTGCGTGGGCTGCGGTGTCGTTATCGGTGACCTCGCCGTGAGCGTAGTACTCAAAGGTCGGGTCTTGCTCGCTTCCGGACGCCACACACTCGGCCTTGACCATGCGCTCGAGGGAGGCATAGACCTTTTCCGCGAGTGCGGGATCGTAGTAGCGCGTATTGAGCACGAGCTCGGCGGATTCGGGAATAATGTTGTTTTTATCGCCCGAGTGTAGCTCGCCTACAGAGATGACAAAGAACTCGTGTGGGGCAACTTCGCGGCCCACGATAGCTTGGAGGCGGGTGACGATCATGGCCGCGATATAGGTGGGGTCGATGGAGTTATGGGGCATGGAAGCGTGGGCCGATTTTCCAAAGACGCGAATGCGCAGGGAATCGCAGCCGGCCATGATGGGGCCTGCGGTGTGGCGTACAGTACCGGCGCGGCCGGGCATGATGTGTTGGCCTAGGCAAATATCGGGACGAGGCACACGATCGATGAGGTTATCGGCCAACATGTCCTTAGCTCCCACGGAAGATTCTTCGGCCGGTTGGAAAAGAGCGAGGAAGGTGCCGGACCAGGTGCTCCGGGAGGCGTCGAGAAGCGCGCAGGCACCCAGCAGCGCCGTGGTGTGCATATCGTGCCCGCAGGCGTGCATCTTTCCATTAGTGGCGGAATAGGACACGCCGGTGGCCTCTTCCACGGGTAGGCCGTCAAAGTCCGCACGCAGCAAAGCAGTGGGGCCATCGCCGTTGCGGAAGATGGCGACCATGCCAAAACCGCCGATGTTTTCTACTACCTCGCAGTCAAAATCGGCGAGTTTGGCGCGGATGCGACTGGCGGTGCGCTCCTCTTCATGCGAAAGCTCGGGGTGGCGGTGCAGGTCACTCATAAAAGTCCTGCTGCCACCCCAGATCGGCTTCCTGGGAAGTGGTGAGCTGGGCGATGCGGGCAGAATCAGACATGGTTTCACACCTTAGGGATTGGGTAGGGTTGGCGCTATGCCGGTTATTCAATTTGATGTTTTGGTTCCCAACGCGCAAGCAGAGCGCGTCGCGGACATCTTTACCGCCGCCACCGACAAGCTGGTGGAGAGCGGTTCGCTTTCCTCAGCTGACGTTACCCGCCCAGAGGCGCCGCAGTTTCCAGAGGGCTTGGAAGAGCAGCTGCGGCAAAATTATCGCGACGAGCATGAGGACCGCGACCTTGCGGACGCGAGCGTGCACCGCTATGACATCGCGGTGGCGGGCGTGAGTGGCTCGGTTAACCAGCTGGGCATGGTGCTCTCGCGCCTTCTCACCCCGCATGCAGTGCTGCCCAAGGACCACGTATTGCTAGAAGATGAGCTGGCGTATGAGCGGCCCGCCATCTTCCCGTGGTCGCTGTCCATTCGGCCTTAGAGCTGCTTGACGATGTCCCCGGCGGCCGCCGCCAGCTGCTGGGCTAACGAGCCCTCTTGGCTAAGGGGAGCGCAGTAGGCGTCGGTGTCATGCTCGAAGGAGCCGGCGATAATGCCCACCGGAGTTCCGGCTTGCCGGGCAAGATCCGTGATGGTTCCGACTGCCTTGCCGGTCAGAGACTGTTCATCAAAGCGGCCCTCGCCGGTAATGACGAGATCGGCCGAAGCGATCTTTTCCGGAAGGCCCAGTGCAGCGGCCACGTGCGTGCCGCCGGACAGGACGCGCACGTGTTCGTCTGAACCCCAGAGGGTGCGCGAAAGCCAGGACAGGCCAATGGGAAGGCCACCCGCGGCGCCATAATATGCAGAATCTGCATCGGTGCCGGTAACCGTGCATGCTTGGAGCATGGCGCCGGCCAGCAGCGCTACTTGTTCGCCTTGAGCTCCCTTTTGGGGGCCGTACATGGTTGCCGCCTGCACTGGGGTAGCGCGGGTATCTGCCAGCAGTGTGAAGTCAAGCATGCCCGCCTTGATATTGAGCTGCGCGGTATCGATGTGGTCCAGCTGAACTAGGGGAGCGCCGCCCTTGGGTAGGGCATAGCCGCGGGAGTCGTGCGCGGCGGCGCCGAGTGCGGTGAGGATGCCCATCCCGGCGTCAATGCTGGCGGTGCCGCCCAATCCCAACACGATCGAGGTAGCACCGCGGGTTTCTGCGTCCGCGATCAGCACGCCGGTGCCATAGGAATCGGCGTGCAGCGGATCAAGGCTGTCCTGTACAGCGGGCAGCCCGGTGGCAGAGGCGACGTCAATGAACGCAGTGGTTCCGGCGAGGACATAGCTTGCCTGAGTCAAGCGGCCAATGGCGTCGGTAGTGGGCAGGGTAATGGTCTCGGCGGATTGTCCGCCGGCCGCTGCTGCCTGCGCGAGGACGGCAGCGGTGCCCTCGCCGCCATCGGCCATGGGCAGGGTGGTCACCGTGGCGTCGGGAAGCGCTTGGCGCACCCCCATAGCAATGCTGGCTGCGGCCTCGGGCGCGGAGGCGGTGCCTTTAAATGAGTCTGGGGCGACAACAATATGCATGCCCGTGATTATAAAGCCCGCCCGCGCTGGGGCACGGTGCGACTTAAGATTCGAACGGTCTACAGAAAATATTTAACTTTATTGTCGCTGGTAAAAGGCGTTGTATGTCTCCCTAAAGCCTCGAACCTGCTTGCATTATCGGTAGTTTGATAGGAAACTGGTATCTGTTCTTACAAGCCCACAGAATGGAATGCACACCATGTCAGTAGATAGCCAAATCTCTGAGTACTACGACAAATTGCTCAAGCGCAATGCGGGAGAACCGGAATTCCACCAAGCGGTTTCTGAGGTCCTGGATTCGCTGAAAATTGTCCTAGAAAAAGACCCGCAGTACGCGGACTACGGCCTGGTGGAGCGCCTGTGCGAGCCTGAACGCCAGCTCATCTTCCGCGTGCCATGGATCGACGATAGTGGCGACATCCAGGTCAACCGCGGCTTCCGCGTTCAGTTCAACTCCGCGCTCGGCCCCTACAAGGGTGGCCTGCGATTCCACCCCTCGGTCAACCTGGGCATCATCAAGTTCCTTGGCTTTGAGCAGATTTTCAAAAACTCCCTGACCGGCCTGCCCATTGGCGGCGGCAAGGGCGGTTCTGACTTTGATCCCAAGGGCAAGTCCGAGGTAGAGGTCATGCGCTTTTGCCAGTCCTTCATGACGGAGCTGCACCGCCATATTGGCGAATACCGCGACGTGCCGGCCGGTGACATCGGCGTCGGCGGCCGCGAGATCGGCTTCCTCTTTGGCCAGTACCGCCGACTGACCACGCAGCACGAATCCGGCGTCCTCACCGGCAAGGGATTGACCTGGGGTGGCTCCCTGGTTCGTACTGAGGCCACGGGCTTTGGCACGGTCTACCTCACCAATGAGATGATGAAGACGCACGGCGAGTCTTTCGACGGCGCCAAGGTTATCGTCTCCGGTTCTGGCAACGTGGCCATCTACGCCGCAGCCAAGGCCCAAGAGCTTGGCGCTACTGTAGTGGCCATGTCCGATTCCTCCGGCTACATCACCACCCCTAACGGCGTGGACATTGAGCTGCTCAAGGACGTCAAGGAAACCCGCCGTGAACGTATTTCCACCTACGCCGAAGAAGCTGGAAACGGCGTGGAATTCCACAAGGGGGGAAATATCTGGGAAGTGCAGGCAGACGTAGCTCTGCCGTGTGCCACCCAAAATGAGCTCGATGGCGATTCTGCCAAGAAGCTCGTTGACGGCGGCGTGCGTTACGTAGCCGAAGGTGCCAATATGCCGTCTACCCCAGAGGCGGATCACGTCTTCCAAGAATCCAAGATCAACTTCGCGCCGGGCAAGGCAGCCAACGCTGGTGGCGTTGCTACCTCCGCGCTGGAAATGCAGCAAAACGCATCCCGCGACTCCTGGTCGTTTGATTACACCGATGATCGCCTCCACGCGATCATGTCCAATATCTTTAAAAACATCGATAGTACGGCCAAGGAATATGACCGTGAAGGCGATTACGTTGCCGGTGCAAATATTGCTGGCTTCAAGAAGGTAGCGGACGCCATGTTGGCACAGGGCGTTATCTAGCTGCTCACTTCTTCTTTCAAGCTCCCTTTCTGTGCTGCCTTTGTGTAGTGGAGAAGGGGAGTTTGTGCTGTAAATACGCGCCATAGATTGTGTGAGTGGGTGGGTGGAAGGCGATTGTTTGCACTGGAGGGGAAATCCGCAGTACACACTCGGTGCGTGGCCTCCACGTCTGGCACGTGAGGGCATGTAAAATTCGCAGCATGTACCGTGTCTTTGAGTCCCTAGATGAACTAGTCCAGCACTTGGAAGAGGCCCATAGCCTCCCCATGACCTCTAATTGCATGGTTCCGCGCCATGAAATGCTCGCGCTTCTCGACGACCTCCGTAACGCCCTGCCCGTTGAGATTGATGACGCGCAGGATGTCTTGGATAAGCAGGATGAAATCCTCCACGGCGCCGAAGAGCGTGCGGACCAGACTATCAATGACGCTAATGCGCAGGCCGACGACATCGTGGGCCATGCTCGCGAGGAAGCGGATGCCACGGTCTCCCACGCAGAACAGCATGCCGCCAAGCTAGTGGCTGATGCTGAAGCTCGCGCTCAGTCCATGGTGGAGCAGGCCCGCGCGGAAGCAGACCGCACCATCGCTCAGGCCAATGATGAATATGAGCGTTCCGTTGCAGAAGGCCGTGCCGAGCAAGAGCGTATGGTTTCGGAATCGGAAGTTGTTCGCCGCGCTGATGAGGAAGCGCACCGCATTGTGGAATCCGCCCACACCGAGTCCAATCGTCTGCGCAGCGAATGCGATGAGTTTGTAGACGGCAAGCTAAGCGAATTTGAAACCACCCTCAATGGGCTGCTGCGCACCGTAAGCTCCGACCGCTCTGCACTGCGCGGCGGTGCCGGGTCCGTTCCCGCGGCGGCGACTACCAGCCCTCGAGTCGTGCCGGCGGTGTTGCGGGCGGCTCCCGCTACGCAGAAGGCGAGAACTACGAGCGTCGCTATAACGAGCGCTAAACCTTTAAATTCTTTCTGCCCTTAAGCTTCATTTCCCGGATGGAACTGGGCTCTGGGGCTTGAGGGGTGAGGGATGGTTTAGTCCCTCATATCAGGCACGGCCAAAGGCCCTGGTGGGTGGACAGACGGTTTGTCGTACGCCGTCTGTCCACCCACCAGGGGCCTTTTTGTTTCCTATCAGCGCGGGCAGCTCAGGAGGTTGCGCGGGAGCGAGGCTGTGTGGTGGGCACTGCCGCATTCGGTGCATGGGGAGCAGCTGTTAACGGCGTGTGTGTGGACGTGGCGCTGCTTTCCTTCCTCGATGTGAGACGCGCAGGTGCGGCGGATTGGACGGCCATACATGCTGCAATGATTGTGGTTACTAATCCAGGGAAAAGGAATGCAACGAGTGCGGTAAAGAAATAGGAAGACAGTGACGTCAAAGAACTATCACTAAAGTTCTGCGGAAAGCACACGGCGCACATACTCACTAGCGCACCTGTGGCAACCAGCATGGTGCCTACAGAAATAAGCGCCGTGGGAATGGTCTCCCGAGAAAACCAGGTAATGGCACCTGCGCTTAGGGAAAAGATGAGTGCGCCGGTAAGCACCGAAAGGTTCATGCCAGTGGGCAATACCAGGATGGTGCCAGCTATCAAACCAGCAATGATGCTGCAGATGAGTGCAGTAAAGAGGCGAATCCCACTAGCACCATAGATTCCTGAACGGTCCGGCCGTGGAGTCGCGTGCACGAGCGTGCCGGCAATGGTTAATACCGCGGCAGGAAGGCAGCTAAACACGGCGAATCCGAGTGCGATGCTGCGTGGATCCGTGGAGGCTAGCGCCAAGTGGTAAGTCATGCCTCCACACTAAAGACGGCTTTGGCTTGGGAAAAGGCTAATCCGGAAAGGCATAGGCCCTTTTACTTTAAACGACAGACTCTTGACAGAAAGTTTGCCTGTGCTGGCCGCTAGGCGGAGTTTGCGGGGCAAGGTAGACTACCTAGTGTTATGACATCACCATTGAAGTTCGATGTGGGCGAATTGTTGAACGCCCAAGGCGCTGACGCACTGCCGGAGCAACGCACCCAGACCGGACCCGCACCTGAGAGGATCGGCGTCGAGATGATCGCCATTCCGAAGGGCGAGGAGCTCACCGTAGACGCCACCTTAACCCCTCTAGGTGCAGGTGTCTTGGTGGACGCCAACGTATCCGGACGGCTAACCGGGGAATGTTCCCGCTGCTTGAAGGAACTGCACCCGCAGCTGGATCTCCACGTCACGCAGGTCTTTGCCGCCGATGACTCCTTTGTCTCTGGCGATGATCCTGCAGCCGATGATGAAGGTTCCGGAGATGAGATTCCGGAGATCGAGGATGATGAGCTGGGCCTTTTGCAGGCCGTGATCGATGAGGCAGGCCTCAACCTTCCCTTCGCGCCGGTGTGTGAGGACGGCTGTGAGATTGACACGCCTGAAGGGGTGACCACCGGTATCTCTGGCGAAGAAGAGGAAGACAAGGTCGATCCCCGCTGGGCTGGTTTGGAGAAGTTCCTATGAGCCGCAAAAAGAAGCTAACCGGGGAAGAGGCACTGGCAGCCGAATTTGCTGCAGTAGACCACACCCCATTGTTGGAATCGCTCGGCGTGGACTTGCAGCCAGAACACCTGCGCCTAGCGCTTACTCACCGCTCTTTTGCCAATGAGAATGGGCATTTGCCTAATAACGAGCGCTTAGAGTTTTTGGGCGATGCGGTGCTGGGCCTGTCGGTGGCCTCCCAGCTATACATCACTTATCCTTCTCGTCCGGAATCGGATATTTCCAAGATGCGTGCCTCGATCGTCTCGCGCTATGGCCTATCGGATATCGCTCGTGAGATAAACCTCGGCCCGCACATTTTGCTGGGCAAGGGCGAGCAGTCCACTGGTGGACGCGATAAGGATTCCATCCTTGCCGATACCACCGAGGCAATCTTTGGCGCTATCTACCGCGAGCATGGATTCGAAACTGCGCGAGATGTCATCCTGCGCCTATTTGCAGAAAAGATCGACAATGCGACCGTGAGTGGCCGCCACCTGGATTGGAAGACCACGTTGCAGGAGCTGTGCGCCGAGCTTAAGGCACCGATGCCGGTCTACTCGGCTACCTCCACCGGCCCAGAACATGACCAGACTTTTAACGCGGTAGCTACCGTTGCTGGTCTGACCGTGGGCAATGGAGTGGGCCATAATAAGAAGCTGGCCGAGCAGCAAGCGGCTCAGGAGGCCTGCCAGACTTTGCGCGAGACTCCTCTCTTGGTGCAGGGCACTGCGCATAAAGAAGGCTAAGCATGCCGGAACTGCCGGAAGTCGAGTCCGTCCGCCGGGGTCTTGAGCCCCATGTGGTGGGGCGGACTTTTGAGTCTGTGCACGTCCTGCACCCGCGTGCCAACCGTGGCCAAGATGAGCCACTTTCCGGTCTCCTAAAAGGCAAAGAGATCGCCGCTGTGGCTCGGCGGGGAAAGTTCATGTGGCTGGAATTTGTGGGCGAAGATTCCATGGATCCCCACCGCGACGTACTCTTCATCCACTTAGGCATGTCGGGTCAGGTTCGAATCGGTACGACCGATTCGCCGCATCTGCGCATTAGCGCTCAGCTAAGCGGTGGGGTAGAGCTTAGCTTTGTGAACCAGCGCACCTTTGGCTATTGGCTCTATGCACCGTGGGCGAAGATCTCGCACATTGGCATTGACCCGTTGGAACCAGACTTCGACATTGTGGCTACCGCGCGGCGCTTGCGGGCCAAGAAGACTGCAGTAAAGACTGCACTATTGGATCAAACCTTGGCTTCTGGAATCGGCAATATCTATGCCGATGAATCCCTGTGGGCGGCACAGATTCCGCCCCGCAAAAGGGCATCGACGTTGCGCCAAAAGGATGCCGTAGCCCTGCTCGAAGCGGCCCAAGACGTCATGGCCGCCGCCCTAAAAGTGGGTGGCACGAGCTTTGATTCCTTGTATGTCAACGTGAATGGTGAATCGGGATACTTCTCGCGTTCCCTGGCCGCGTATGGGCGGGCTGGCCAGCCCTGTCAGCGCTGCGGAACGCCCTTGGAGCGCTGCGTAATTTCAGGGCGTTCCACCCATTTCTGCCCCCATTGCCAATAAGTTATGGCGCATGGGGTTCACGTTGTGAACCTCAAGGCAGTAAATTATTCTGCATGGATTTTCTTGAAAATGTCGTAACGACATTTAATGACGGCGTCTGGTCGTGGATTCTGCCCTGGCTGCTCATCGCTGCGGGCCTATTCTTCGGCATCCGTACCGCTTTGGTGCAGGTGCGCATGGTGCCGGATATGTTCCGCGCGGTCGTCGAGCGGCCAAAGGGGGAGGGCCGCGATGAGGATGAGGACTATGGCGGCATCTCTGCTTTCAAGGCCTTTACTATCTCGGCCGCCTCCCGCGTTGGCACCGGCAACGTGGCCGGCGTGGCTGTGGCCATTTCCGTGGGCGGCCCAGGTGCAGTCTTTTGGATGTGGCTCATCGCCATCCTCGGTGGCGCAACTGCATTCATCGAATCCACCCTGGCGCAGCTGTGGAAGGTGCGCGATGGTGACGGGTACCGCGGCGGCCCTGCGTACTACATGAAGCGCGGTTTGGGCTGGGGCCCGCTCGGTGTTCTTTTCTCCATCGCTATTGCCTTTACCTTTGGCTTGGTCTACAACGCCTTCCAGACCAACGCCATTGCAGATGCGGTGTCCTTCTCCTTTGACCGCGATGACACCATGTTCCGCTCCATCATCGGTGTTGTTATTGCCGTGGTTGCAGGCCTCATTATCTTTGGCGGCGTCAACCGCATTGCCAATATCACCCAGATCATCGTGCCATTTATGGCGGTGGCCTACCTGCTCGTCGGTGGGTTTGTTGTCATCACCAACTTTGACAAGGTGCCGGGAATGATTGGCGATATCGTCGGCCACGCTCTGGGTATTAAGGAAATCGCTGGCGCCGGTCTTGGTGCGGCCATGATGAAGGGTATTCAGCGCGGACTGTTCTCCAACGAAGCTGGTGAGGGCTCTGCTCCGAACGCAGCCGCTACCGCGGCAGTGTCCCACCCGGTCAAGCAGGGTTTGGTTCAAACCCTCGGCGTGTACTTTGACACTTTGGTGGTGTGTACCATCACCGCCTTTATCATCCTGCTGGGACCAGAGATTGCCTACGGCGCCGAAGCAGAAGGCGTCTCCTTGACTCAGGCGGCACTGTCTTCTGAGGTGGGCGACTGGGGCATCCACTTCGTTAGCTTCATCCTCTTCTTCCTGGCTTTCTCCTCCATCCTGGGCAATTACTACTTGGCGGAATCTAACCTGGAATACCTCACCCAGAGCAAGCCTGCGTTGGTGATTTTCCGCCTCGTCGTTCTCTTCTTCGTTTGGTTTGGCGCAGTGGGCTCCCTGCCGCTGGTCTTTGCGTTGGCCGATACCGGTGCGGCAACCATGGTGATCCTCAATATCATCGCCATCGTGCCGCTATCCGGTGTGGCGATTAAGCTGCTCAAGAATTACAACGAACAGCGCAGCCACGGCATTGACCCGGTATTCCACCGCGATATGATGCCGGAACTGAAGGGCGTAGAGTGCTGGGACGGATCCGATCCCGTTACTCGCCGCAGCGAAGAGGATCGCCGCGTATTGCGCGATAAGGGACACCACGACCGCTATTAGAAATTTGGGAGGCCGCATGGCACTGGAGAGAATGACCGCTTTTGTCCATGGGCACGTCCAAGGAGTGGGCTTTCGTTGGTGGACGCGCTCCCGGGCCTTGGAGCTCGGTTTGAGCGGGCATGCCACCAATCTGAGAGATGGCCGGGTGCAGGTGGTAGCGGAAGGCCCGCGGGAGAAATGCGAGGACTTGCTGGGCCTCCTCAATGAGCAGCCGAGTACGACCCGCCGCCCGGGAACGGTGGATCTGGTTGTCGAACAATGGGCTTCCCCTAAGGGCGAATCTGGCTTCATCGAACGTTAACTCGCAGCACAAGCCCGCCGAAGCGAGCCTCTAGGCTCGGCTGGGCAGCTGCGTTCAAGGCTTGCTAAACTTACCCAAATGCACCTGAAATCGCTGACGCTGAAAGGCTTCAAATCATTCGCGTCGGCGACGTCTCTGAAATTCGAGCCCGGAATTTGCGCCGTCGTCGGACCGAATGGCTCCGGCAAGTCCAATGTGGTGGACGCCCTGGCCTGGGTTATGGGTGAGGGAAGCGCCAAGACGCTGCGCGGCGGAAAGATGCAGGACGTCATCTTCGCCGGCGCCGGCGACCGCAAGGCTCTGGGGCGCGCCGAGGTCACCCTCACCATCGATAATGCGGACGGTGCGCTGCCGATCGAATACTCGGAAGTGTCGGTCACCCGCCGCATGTTCCGTGATGGTGCCAGCGAATACGAAATCAATGGCTCCAAAGCGCGCCTGATGGATATTCAGGAGCTGCTATCTGATTCCGGTATTGGCCGCGAGATGCACATCATCGTTGGCCAAGGCAAGCTTTCTGAGATCCTAGAATCGCGGCCTGAGGATCGGCGCTCGTATATCGAAGAAGCCGCGGGTGTACTCAAGCACCGCCGCCGCAAGGAAAAAGCGCAGCGCAAGCTCACCGGCATGCAGGCCAATTTGGATCGCTTGCAGGACACTTACTGATGAGTTGGGAAAGCAGCTCAAGCCTTTGGCCCGCCAGGCTGAGGCCGCGCAGCGCGCCGCCACTGTGCAGGCTGATCTGCGCGACGCCCGCCTGCGGCTGGCAGGAGATAGGGTGGTGCGCCTGCGCAGCAAGTTCCAGGAGGCCGAGCGCGCGGCAGAGGTCTTAGCCGAGCAGGTAGAAGAAGTTACCGCGCAGCTGGAAGAAGCAACAGGTTCGCAGCTAGAAGTGGAAGCCCAGCTAGAGGAGGTAAACCCCAAGGCGGATGCTGCCCAAAAACTGTGGTTCGATCTGTCCACACTTTCCGAGCGCATTTCCGCGACCCTGCGTATCGCGGAGGAACGAGCGGCCAATGCCGGCGCACAGGTGGCCTATTCTGGCCAGGATCCGGATGACCTAGAGGCACGGGCTGCCCGCGCGGACGAAGAACATGCAGAGCTTCTCGCCGCAGCGGAGGAGGCTGCGGAACGCCTGGAGGCTATCCGCGAAGAGGTAGCAGAGCGCCGTGAGGCATTCGAGGCCGCTGAGCGCGAGCACATGGCGCAGCTGCGTGCCATTGCGGATAGGCGCGAGGGCGTCGTCCGCCTCATCGCCGCAGAGGAAAAGGCGGCAGGCCAGGTTACTTCGGCCGAAGAGGAGCTGGTGCGCCAAGAGGAGACCCTGACTTCTACCAAGCAGCGCACCCAAGCCGCCCAGGCAGAAGCCGATGAGGTGGCGGATAAGCTGCAGTCTTTGGCCGGCGAGCGTGAGCCGCTCGAGGAAGCCCATGTGCGGGCGGCCAGTGAATCGGGTGCAGCCGATAAGCGTTTGGAGCAGCTTCGCGACGAGCAACGCGAACGTGAGCGCACCGTCTATACCTTGCGTTCCCGCATCGATACCTTGGCTCAGACTGCGCCGGAAAAGATTGATGTAGGCGAGCAGTTCCAACCGTTGGCCGAGTTCATCACCACCAAGTACGAGACCGCGGTAGCTGCCGCGTTGGGTGCTTTTGCAGAGGCCCAGGCGGGCGAGATTTCTGCCCAGCTGATTGCGGACTTGGAAAAGGGCACGCGCTCCGCGCTTATCGACGTCTCCGTGGCCGCCCCCGCCACTTCCTGGCGCGTGGATGCGACTTTGCCCACAGGCGCCTCGTGGTTGCTCGACCACATTGCAGTAGTCCCAGAAGTCTCTGCAGCGCTGCACCGCCTCCTTGCGGATGTCGTGCTCGTCTCCGATGTCGCGGAGGCGAAAAAGCTGGTGGCCGAGGACCCTCGCCTGCGTGCCGTCACCGAATCCGGCGTGGTGCTGGGTGAAGGTTGGGTAGAAGTGGGCACCGGTGCTTCATCCACCGTTGAGGTTTCCGCTCGCATCGCGGAGGCAGAGGAGCAGCTGGAATCCGCCACGCAGGAGCTGGAAGAACTCTCCGGCACGCTCGAGGGCGCGAAGATCGCGGCGGAGGATGCCCGCGTGACTGCAGCCTCGGCGAAGGCTGCCTTGCGCGAGCACGATACTGAAGTCGATGCGTGGAAGCGCGATCACCAGCGCCTGCTCAAGCAGTACGAGGCCAATAAGAACGAGCACGAGAAGGCCGCGGCGCGGGCGACCGAGATCGAGGTCAAGCTCACCGAGGCCCGCACGCAGCTTGCCGACGCCCGCGATAGGCTCGCCCGCGTCGATGCAGACGAGCAGCCCGACGAGCCTTCTTCGGTAGAGCGCGACGAGGCCTCCGCTGCATTAGAGCAGGTCAAATCCATGGAAATGGAGGCGCAGGTGGCAGCCCGCTCGGCCCAAGACCACGTGGGTCAGGTAGCGGGAAAGGGTGAGGCGTTGCGTCGCCAAGCGCAGCATGAACGCCAAGCCAAGGCCCGCCATGAGCAGGCCATGGCGCGGCGCAAGGCCCAGGGCGAGTTGGCTGGTGCGGTAGCCAAGCATTCACGCGATCTGGCCGCGCGCGCCACGCAGCTGCTTGAGCGCGCTACCTCTGAGCGCGATGACTACTTTGCGCAGCGCACCTCCCTCAACTCGCAGCTACAGCAGGTCAAGCAACACGTCTCGGCCGCGCGGCAGCAGCTGGACCGGCTGACCAACCGCGCCCATGACTCGGAAATTGCTCGCTCCCAGGCGCAGGTGCGTGTGGACGAAGCAGAAGCCAAGATCGTGGAGCAGCTGGGCATTGCGATTTCGGATCTTTTGCAGGACTACACTCCAGGCGAAGATTTCGACCGCGGGGCGGAAAACGCGCGCTTGAAACAAGCAGAAAAGGACCTCAATTCACTAGGCAAGGTCAATCCGCTCGCGCTGGAAGAATATAAGGCTTTGGAGGAGCGCTATTCCTTCCTGTCCACTCAGTTGGAGGATGTTATCCAAGCCCGCAAGGATCTTGCGGGTGTTATCGAGGATGTAGACGCGCAGATTTTGCAGCTGTTTACCGATGCGTGGCATGACGTCGAAGCAGAATTTCCAAAGGTTTTCCAGACCCTTTTCCCCGGTGGCGAGGGACGCCTTATCCTCACAGAGCCGGACGATATGCTCACCACCGGCATCGAGGTGGAAGCACGCCCACCGGGCAAGAAGGTCAAGCGCCTGTCCTTGCTATCTGGTGGAGAGAAGTCGCTTACTGCCCTTGCGATGCTGGTAGCTATCTTCCGCGCCCGCCCCAGCCCGTTCTATGTCATGGATGAGGTTGAGGCAGCGCTTGATGACGTCAACCTGCGCCGCCTCATTGCCCTCTTTGAGGAGCTGCGTAAAGACTCGCAGCTCATCGTCATTACGCACCAAAAGCCGACGATGGATGTCGCCAACGTCCTCTATGGCGTAACCATGCGCGGCGATGGTGTTACTCGCGTGATTTCGCAGCGCATGAATCCCGCAGGCAGCGCCCCTGGAACGGAGCAAGCCAGCGAGGATGCCACTCGCTTGGGCGTAGATGCTCCCCGTGGTGACGAGGCGGGGAAGTAGCCTGGGCTCGTCGACTTCCCGCAGACTTCCTTCCGCTATAGGAGGGGGTTTGGCGTGCCGCGAGCTGAGAAGACTGGCACTATAGAGGCATGAATTCTTTATGGTTATGGATCGGCATTGCGATCGTCGTCATCGTGCTGATTATTCTTTTCGTAGTAATCGGCAAAAAGCGCGGCGACGCCAAGAAGGTGTCCTTTGAAAAGCCTGCTGAGGAAGAACCGAAGCAGCTGACCCAGGAGCAAAAGTCCGGCAACTATCAAGCCAAGTCCGGCTTTAACTTCGCTCCTGCTGGCGGCGCTAAGGAAGCGCAGAAAGCCCCGGTTCAGGCGGACAAACCCGGCGCGAACAAGCCTGCCCCAGAAAAACACGCTCAGTCGCAGCAGGCCGCTAAGGCAGAGCCGAATGCTACCGCCATCGCCAACGAGCAGCTCAGCGGCAAGACCTCACAGTCTAAGGAAAAGTCGCAGGCACAGGCTAAGCCGCAGGCTGATAAGCCACAGTCTGCTCAGTCCACGACTGATGCTGCGGCAAACAAGCCTGTGGCCGACAAGCCCGCGGCAAACAAGCCTGTGGCAGAGGAACCAGAAATCAAGCCGGCACCTCAGCAGGAGAAGCCGGCGAAGTCCGATAAACCGGCAGAGCCTACTAAGCCCGCCGAGGTCAAAGCGCCAGCGGAGGAGAAACCGCAGGCGGCAGAATCTTCCGCTGATAAGGCAGATAAACCACAGTCCAAGGGAACTGGCGCTGCGGCGGCGGCTGCTGCTGGTGCGGCAGGCGTAGCGGGTGCGGCAGCTGGGGCGTCGGAAAGCGAAGAATCGCACACGGACCGTACTCCAGAAGCGGCTGAGCAGCCAGAAGCTGCACCCAAGCCGGAAGAGCCGGCAGCTGCCGAAAAGGCGGAAACTCCAGAAGACGTTGTCTCCGTGGAAAATGCCGAGGTAGAAGAGGAGTCCCCAGTCTTCGACGAGGTTGTTGAAGACAATGCTGCGGAAGACATCGAGGAGCGGGTGGACGACCGCGAGGAAGCCGAAGAAGCCGCAGCCGCTGCCGAGGCGCAAACCGGTGCAGCCGAAGCTGCCAAGGAACAGACCGAAGTTCCAAAGGGTGAGCCTGCCCCAGCACCAGCTCCGCAGGATGATATCGCACCCGCCGGTGGGCGTCTTGGCCGTTTGCGCGGGCGCCTTTCGCGCTCGCAAAATGCCATCGGCCAAGGGCTCATGGGAATTTTGTCCGCAGGCGATCTGGATGAAGACGCCTGGGAGGAAGTCGAAGACACGCTCATCATGGCGGATTTGGGCACCAAGTCCACGATGAAGGTGACCGATTCCCTGCGCGAGAAGATTGCAGAGCGCGGCGTCTCCAGCGAGGATGAGGCACGTGCCATGCTGCGCGAATGCCTGATTGAAGCAGGCCACCCAGAGATGGATCGCTCCATTAAGGCCATGCCGAATGAGGGCAAGCCGGCCATCGTGATGGTCGTCGGTGTCAATGGCACCGGTAAAACCACAACCACCGGCAAGCTTGCTCGCGTGCTGGTAGCCATGGGCCACAAGGTCCTTTTGGGTGCGGCCGATACTTTCCGTGCTGCGGCCGCTGATCAGCTTGAGACGTGGGGTCGCCGCGTTGGCGCCGATACCGTGCGCGGCAAGGAAGGCGCTGACCCAGCATCGGTAGCCTTCGACGCGGTAGCAACCGGCGTGGAACAGCAAGTAGATGTGGTCTTGGTCGACACCGCAGGCCGCCTCCACACCTCCACGGACTTGATGGACCAGCTGGGCAAGGTCAAGCGCGTGGTGGAGAAGAAGACCGATGTGGACGAGGTCCTGCTGGTATTGGATGCCACGGTGGGGCAGAACGGCCTTACTCAGGCGCGTATTTTCCGCGAGGTAGTAGATATTACCGGTGTGGTTCTTACCAAGCTGGATGGTACTGCCAAGGGCGGCATCGTCTTCCAAGTACAAGAAGAATTGGGTGTTCCAGTCAAGCTTGTGGGCTTGGGCGAAGGCGCCGATGATCTCGCGCCATTCGAAGTTGAAGGCTTCGTCGACGCCCTGTTGGGTGAGAAGTAGCAGCTAACCTTTCTAACTCCCCCTGCATATCGGGTGCCACGTACGTGCACCACGGTGTGCTGGGGGAGTCCTTCGTTTTCATGGGAGAGTTATAGCGTGCAGCAATCTCGCGAATTCTTTTCGCTCTCCTCTCGCTGTCAGTTCGCAGACTATGCAAAAAGGCCTATGCAATTGGCGCGGGAAAAAGTCCTGCTGAGCGCCTGTGAATTCTCTGCCTGCGAGCGTAATTGTGGCGGTTGTGCTCGCCTTTTATGAATCGGTAGGGAGTGCTGCAATGTGGTTTGACCTTGGCGGGAATGGTAGCCTGAAAGGGCTGTATTTAATGCGAAATTCGCATTAAACCTAGACCAAGGTTCGTGAGGCAAGTATTTCGTGACGCTACTTTATGCAGTCCTCCTCGCGGCGCTGGCAGTGATCTTGGCACCGGTAACCGTAAAGGTTATTGACCGAAAGGCAGGCTATCCACTAGCTGGCCTTTTTCTTATTGCAGCGGTCCTCATCGCCAAGGAATTTCCTGCCATTGCAGCCGGGGAGGAATTAAGTTTCCACGCCACTTGGGTGCGTGATTTCATCGCACCAGGCGTCGACGTAAGTTTTGCTCTCCGCGGGGACGCGTTGAGCATCTTCTTCGCTATGTTGGCGCTGGTCATTGGCGCCGTCGTTTTCACTTATTCGGCGGCCTATCTGCCCAAGAATGAGGGCAACACCAGCTTTTATACCTTGATGACAGCGTTCACGCTGTCCATCTTGTTGCTGGTTCTGGCCAACGACGTGGTGGTTTTGTTCCTTGCTTGGGAGCTAGTCTCCTTGGCTTCGTTTATGTTGATTGCTCGCTCCGGTTCAGGCGGCGAGGCTGGTTCGCAGCGCACACTGATCCTGACCTTTATTGGTGGATTGACCCTGCTGACCGGCTTGGGTATCGCCGCGACGGTGACCGGAACGACTACCGTTTCTGAGATCTTGGCGTCCCCTGTATGGACGGAACGCCCAGGAGTAACGGCAGCCGTAGCCGTGTTGATTGCGGCGTCTGCCTTTACCAAGGCGGCGCAGTTCCCATTCCATTTCTGGTTGCCAGAGGCTATGGCCGCCGCCACCCCGGTATCGGCTTTCCTTCACGCGGCAGCGGTGGTCAAGGCCGGTGTGTACCTGCTTATTCGTTTTTCCACCATCTTCCACGATGTGGCGGTGTGGAATTGGTTGCTCATCGTCGTAGGCATGGGCACCGCGGTGATGTCCGCGGTATTTGCAGTGCAGAAGACGGATCTGAAAAAGCTTACGGCCTATTCCACCGTCTCCCATCTGGGCTGGATTGTTGCCACCATTGGCGTGGGTACCCCGTTCGCTATCGCCGCAGCGTTGGTCCACACTCTGGCGCACGCGCTGTTTAAGTCCTCGCTGTTCATGCTCATTGGCGTCATCGACCACGAGGCTGGGTCGCGCGATATTCGCCGCCTTGGACCGCTGTGGAATAAGATGCCGTGAACCTTCGGTTCCGTAGTAATCGGTGCAGCCTCGATGGCTGCGGTGCCACCGCTTTTGGGCTTTGTGTCCAAGGAAGGAATGCTCACCGCGTTTGAAGACGCCCCGATTGGCGGTGCGGGCCAGGTAATCCTGCTCATCGTTGCCGGCATTGGTGCTTTCTTTACCTTTACTTACTCCGCAAAGATTGTCTTCGGCGCCTTCTTTGACGGACCTCGCGACATGGGAGATGTCCATGAAGCACCAGTGTCGCTGTGGCTACCTGCAGCTTTGCCGGGCTTTATGTCTCTGCCGCTGGTATTTGTGCTCGGGCTCTTTGACGCCCCGATCGATGATGCAGTGGCTGCCGTGGGATTGGAGCATCATTCGCACCTTGCCCTCTGGCACGGGCTCAACGTTCCTTTCCTTATCTCGCTAGTGGTCCTCATCCTCGGTATTGCTGGCATCTTTGCCCGCAAGAAGATGTGGGAAAGCTTTGAAGCTCACGAGTTCATGCCGCGCAGCGGCAATGATTTGCTGTACTCCTTGATGAAGGGCTGCTCCCAGTTGGGGCGCGTCTTGGGCAAGATGTCCGACTCGCATAATCCGTCCCGCCACATGCTGCCGATTGTCATTTTGATCATCGTGCTGGCTGCCACCACCCTCATCCGCGATGGCGTCGACGGGGTAGCGCTGCAACCACGGGTAGATGGTCTGGATAACCCATGGGACCTGCTGCCACTGGGCATCATCGCTCTGGCGATGTTTGGACTGGTTCGCACCCAGAATCGTTTGACCGGTGCCATCATGATTGGCATTGCCGGCTCGGGCGTGACCCTGCAGATGTTCCTGCTGGGCGCACCTGACGTGGCGCTGACCCAGTTTATGGTGGAGGCCCTGTCCGTCATTGTCATGATGATGGTGCTGCGCTACCTGCCAGAAACCTTCCATCCGGTGAAGAACAAATCCCGCAAGACCGGCTCCATCGTCATTGCGGTCTTGGCCGGCGTGGCTGCGTTCCTAGGTGTGTGGGGACTCATGGGTCGACACGAGCGCTCCGATTTGGCCATGTGGTACCTGGACAATGCTCCGGACATCACCGGCGGCGACAATGTTGTCGCTACTATCATCGTGGAGTTCCGTGCACTCGATACCTTGGGCGAGCTTTCCGTACTGGGCATGGCTGCGGTGGTTATCGCAGCCATCACTACGACGTTGCCGCGATTCCCGTTCAAGTCGGGTACACGCCCAGCGCCGTTTGGCCAGTCCCAGCTGAACTCCGTGCCGTTGCGCAAGGGTGTTCACGTTGTCATCCCGCTGTTGGTCATTATGTCCGTCATCGTTTTCTTCCGCGGGCACAATGCCTCCGGTGGTGGCTTCCCTGCAGCGCTGATCATGGGTGCCGCAATCGGGCTTATCTATCTGTCCCGTGGCTCCGATGAAATTGTTTTCGGCCGTATGACTCCGATTCACCTGACCGGTATCGGCATCATCACCGCCTTGATCGCCGGCTTTGTGGGCTACCTGCACCACGGCTTTGGAAATGGTGGCTTCCTAGCTGCAATCCATGCCGAAGCCTTTGGCCAACACTGGACCACCTCGCTCATCTTCGACTTGGGCATCTACCTAGCGGTGCTGGGTATGTTGACCATGGCGATTAACGCATTGGGCGGCTACCTGCGCCCAGGCACGGAGCGCGACTTCTTGCCATGGGTTCATGATGATGATTCCGCGCTGCCGACGACTCCACGCATTTCGCTCGAGGATGTCGACGATCCGTACCCAGACCCGATCAACCCTTCGACCGATCCGTTGGCCTTGCTGACGCCTTCGGAAGCAAAGACGAAGAGGAAGAATAAGCGCTCCGCGGCTAACCGGGGAGGGGAGAAGTAATGATCCTTGCATTGACTATTGCTTTGCTCATCGGCAGTGCTGTCTATCTCATTCAGCAGCGCGGCTTGGTACGCATCGTGCTGGGCATGATGGCCTTTGGTCACGGTGCCAACCTGATGCTGCTGGCTACGGGCGTGTATTCCTACCGCGGAGAGTCCTTCCCATCCCAGGTTCCGCACGATCAGATGGCCGACCCGCTGCCGCAGGCCTTCGTGCTGACCGCCGTTGTTATTTCCATGGCAACCTCGACCATCTTGTTGACGATGGCGGCCATGGGCAAGAACGACGACACCGACGTGGTGGAGCCGGTTGATGACAACACCATCGACCATGCCTTTTCGACCTTGGGTCGAGACGCCCAAAATCGCCAAATTTTGGAAGAGTCCACCAATCAGCTGGACCGAATCGGTCAGGTGAACCACAACACTCCCGTTGCAGAACGCGGGGCAACTCAACAGAAGGAGGATGACAAATAATGGCTGATGCTGTAGCTCAACTCCTTCCGCTATTTCCAGCGGTCCCGCTGATTGCAGCGGCCTTCGCATTGCTGGCACCGTGGCGTGCGGTACGCGATTCCATCATGCTTATCATCCCGGGCGTTGGAATTTTCGCCGGCTTGGGTCTGCTCATCTACACCATGAACAATGGGGTAGTAGCCCATACCGTTGGCCTCTACCAAGGCAATGTGGGTATTCCGTTTGCGGCGGATGCCTTCTCCGCATTGATGATCATTACTACGATGATCGTCGCGTTTGGTGCTAACTGGTTTGCCATTGTGGGCGGAGAGACTAAGTCTCGCTACTATCCTTCGCTCACCCTGATTTTGATCACCGGTGTGTGCGGTGCATTGCTCACCGCCGACCTCTTTAACTTCTTCGTCTTTATTGAGGTCATGCTTCTGCCGTCCTACGGCCTTATCACCATGTCTGGTACCTGGTCGCGCTTGGCAGCCGGCCGTGCCTTCGTCTTGGTTAACCTTTTCGCCTCCACCTTGTTGGTTGTTGGCGTGGGCTATATTTATTCGGTTACCGGTGCGGTCAACCTAGGCGCACTGAAGGGCGCAGCGGCAGGCAACGGGCCGGTGACCGTGGCAGCAGGCTTGATCCTCATTGCGATTACCGCCAAGGCCGGCGTGTTCCCCGTGCAGTCGTGGCTGCCACGCACCTACCCAGGGCACTCCGCCGCGGTGATGGGCCTGTTTTCCGGCCTGCACACCAAAGTGGCCGTCTACATGCTCTACCGGCTCTACGTGCAACTATTCGATCTGGAACAGCGCTGGAATGTGTTGATCATCGTCATCATGATTATCTCCATGATGATCGGTGCCTTCGGCGGCCTAGCTGAAAATTCCATCCGCCGCGTCCTCGGCTACCAGATGCTCAACGGCATGCCTTTCATTTTGGTCATGCTTGCGTTTACCTCTGATGACCCACGTCGCGCACTGGCAGCTGGCATCATGTACACGATTCACCACATGCTGACCGTTGGTTCGCTGATTTTGGCTTCTGGTGCCATTGAGGAGACCTACGGCACTGGCTTGCTCAGCAAGCTTTCCGGCCTTGCTCGCCGCGACCCCATTATCGCGTGGATTTTCGCTGCCGGTGCATTCTCCGTTGTGGGCTTCCCACCGTTCTCGGGAATGTGGGGCAAGCTGATGATTGTCTTCGAGATTGCCCGCGTGGGCGGTGCTTGGGCCTGGATTGCTATCGCGGCCATCATCATCGCTTCCTTCGCTGCCTTCTTGGCCATGCTGCGCGTGTGGCGCAAGGTCTTCTGGGGCAAGGGCCTGCCGGAGGACAAGGTTCCGGATGAACTGGTCATCCGCAAAAAGCTCATGGCCCCATCCGCCGCTCTCATCCTTGGTTCGCTGTGCATGTTCATCTTCTCCGGCATCGTCCTCGATGTCGTGGATGCTGCAGCGGAGCAGCTTTTGGACACTAACGCATATACTGAAACCGTCTTGGGCGACGAGCCGATTGCCGTTCCCACTATCGATGAAATCCAGGAGGGCCGTTAAATGAACGCAATTGTGTATGCATTGTGGCTCATCAAGGAGATTTTCGTCGCCGGCATTAGCTTGGCACTGGCGGCCTTCAAACCGGATAACGAATATAACCCAGTTATCATTCGTTACCCACTGCGCGTGACTAGCGCCTGGGAGATCTTCTGGTTTACGTCTTCCATTACCGCAACCCCGGGCACGCTCTCACTCGGTTTGCGCGAACCGCCCCGCAAGGGGCTGCCCCGCATTGTGCTAGTACAGGCAGTCCAAGGATCTGACCCGGCGGGAATCGTCGCTGATCTTGCTGATATGGAACAGCGCCTCGCCCCGCGGGTTAAGGACATCGATTACGGCGTCCCGGGTCAAGGGGAGACTACAGAATTGGATGAGGCTTTCTACGAGTATCCGCTCGAGTCCGTCGGTCGTTATATGCGCTCGCCTGACTTGGCACGGGCGGAGGACACTCCGCTTTCAGAAAGCGAAGCGGACGTCGAAAAGCCAAAGCGCCGCGCCCGCAACGTACAACGCAGAAAGGAGACCGAGCGATGATTGACTTTGCCACATTGTCCCCGTTCGGCTGGGTCGTATTTGTATGCGTATTCATCATGGGCGTCGCCACGTGGTGCGGCGTGCTGCTGGCGCTTCGCACGCGCGATGAGCTCACCCGCGCCATTACCTCGGATATCGTTTTCTACGGCATGATCTGCATGTATTTGGCGTGGTCGATGACCAATAACGCCCCGATGGCGTATTACATTGCACTCCTTGGAGCCATTGCCGCCGGTGTGCTACCGACGCTATCGATGGCCCGCATCATTTCGAAGGGTAGGCGATAAACCATGGCCATTTCTGAAATTATCGCCTCGGTCCTGCTTATCATCGCTACGCTCTTGGTGGTCGCTACGGTGGTGTCTCTGTGGCGAGCGCCCGATGCCTTGACCCGGGCCAACCTGTTGGGCCCCACTGTGGGACTTGCGGTACCGCTGATTATCGTGGCCAAGTTGGTCGTAGATTTTGGCCGCGATGGCTTTTCGCTGTGGCTGCTCATCCAGGCACTGATCGCCTGCTTCGGTGTATGGATCATCGGCTCGGTAGGTTCCTTTTATCTGGGCCGCTCCATCTATGGCGTAACCGTCACCGACGTCAAGCACGCCAAGCACACCAATAAGGAAGTTCAGACCGTGCAAGCAGAGGAAGACGATATCTAGTCTTCTTCAGCTCCTTCTGGCGGCGAGCCTTTTCTGCTCCTGTGCGTAGCTGCGGGGAGAACAGAACAGCTCGCCGCTTTTCTGGTTGCACAGTGGGGTCTTCTGAGCCCACCAGCGCCCTGGATTCACAATGTGGAAAAGTTGCACAGCAATTGCTGTGCTCGGGCTAGAATGGATGCACGTTATTCGGTGCCTCTAGACCCGCCCCGAAGAGTTAGCAAGGAGTAACAATGAAACTCATCACGGCCATCGTTAAGCCCTTCACCCTGCCGGAAATCCGTCAGGCTCTGGAGCAGCAGGAAGTACGCGGCCTCACTGTTACTGAAAGCCAGGGCTTTGGGCAGCAGCGTGGACACAGCGAGGTATACCGCGGAGCAGAATACGCCACTGACTTTGTGCCCAAGGTCAAGCTGGAGGTTGTTGCGGCCGATGACCACGTTGAAGACATCATTAATGCCATCGTGGATGCTGCCTACACGGGCAAGATCGGCGACGGCAAGCTGTGGGTAACCCCAGTTGAAGATGCCATTCGTGTGCGCACTGGCGAGCGCGGCGAGGCGGCACTTTAAGCCCGCATGCATACCGCCGCACAGATTCGCGCCGAGGCCCATGCCTCGGCGCTTCGTGTATTGCGCAGTCTCGAGCTTCCTCCAGGAACCGCGCTCGCTGCCACCGGTTCCTTTGCCCGCAATGAGATGACTCCGTACTCGGATATTGATGTCATCCTCATCTATCCGGAAGGCCACGAGCCAGATCCGGCTCTGGTGGAGCAGCTGTGGTATCCCGTGTGGGATGCCAAGTACCGCCTGGATTATGCCCTGCGCACCCCACAAGAGTGCGGGGCGATTGCCGCCGAGGATGCCTCTGCCGGCTTTGCCCAGTTGGATTTGGCCTTTGTAGCAGGGCGCAAGGTCCTGGTGGATGAGGCGCGGGCGCAATTGCTTGCGGCGTGGCGGCGTCAGCTGCAGCGCGGCTTTGATGACTTCTTGGATACCGCGATTACTCGGTGGAAACGTTCGGGCGCGGTGGCAGCGATGACGAACCCGGACCTGAAGAATGGGCGCGGGGGACTGCGCGATATTCAGCTCTTGCGCGCGATGGCCTTGGGAAACCTGTGCGACTTTCCAGATCTGGACGGTGAGCAGCGGCTGCTTCTCGACGCCCGCACGCTCCTGCACGTCACAGCCCGGCGCCACCGGGACATACTGGATCCCGAGTTCGCCGCGGACGTAGCGGCGGATCTGTGTTTTGAAAGCCGCTACGCACTGACGGCAGCTTTGGTCAGCGCTGCGGCCACGGTCAATAAGGCGGTGGAGCGCGGCCTTGCAACCGCCCGTGGGGTACTAGGCCGTAATGCTTCAGCGACCGGCCGGGGCCGGCGCCGCCCGCTCGATGTGGACGTGGTGTCCGAGGGCGGCAACATTTTCCTTTCCCGCAATCCAAATGTAGAGGACCCGTGGCTGCTCACCCGCGTGGCGGCTGCCGCGGCACGCACGGGATATATCATCGCCGAGACCACGTGGCACCAGCTCCAAGAACTGCCCGAGCTGCCGCTACGCTGGCCGCGGGCAGCGGTGGATGATTTCTTCGCTATTTTGTCCTCTCCGCGATGCACGCCGCGCGTCATACAGGACTTGGACCGCTATGGCCTATGGGAACGCTTAGTCCCAGAATGGGGGCATGTGCGCGGCTTGTTGCCGCGCGAGCGCAGCCACGTCAACGCGGTGAACCATCATCTCATCGCAACGGTAACGCGGTGCGCGCAGGTGCGTACTTCGGTGGCTCGTCCCGACTTATTGCTTCTGGCCGCGCTTTACCATGACATAGGCAAGGGCTACGGGCGCCCTCATGCCCAAGTAGGTGCGGAGATGATCACCCGCCAGGCAGCCCGCATGCGGTTGAGCGTCGCCGATAGGTCGCGCGCCCAAACCCTAGTGGCAGAACATACCACCTTGGCGCGGTTAGCAGCGACGATGGACCCGGCATCCGATGCCGCTCGCGATGCCCTCTTGGCTGCCGCGCATTATGACCAGCTGACTATATCCCTGTTAGCGGTGTTGGCTGAGGCTGATGCCCAATCGACCGGGCCGGGCGTGTGGACACTGCGAGTGGAACAAGCACAGAAGCTGATCGTTGCGCGGGCACTTGAAGCGCTCAAACCACGTGTTCTCGACCGCCCTGCTGTGCATGTACCGCTATCTAGCGAAGGCGTTGCGCTCACAGTGGACTGGGAAGACCAAGAAGTCAGCGTGTCGTGGTGCGGTACCTCTCAAGGGGAGCTAAAACGCATCTTCGCCTTGCTATCGGCGCTGGGGTGAACCATCGTGCGGGCGAATATCGTTCGCGAGGAGGACGGTGCCTATAAGGCGGAGTTTTTCATCCGCACGGTGCAACAGACCCTAAAGGAGGCAGCGCAGGAGATAAGGTTTATCCAGTCCTATAACTCACGAACTTATACGGAGCTGCCGGCCATTGCTGGAGAGGTGACCACCGCGGCATTCGATGTGGGCGGCATTTTGGTCATCCGAACGGTCGAGCGCATCGGCGCTTTAGGGCACTTGGTAGAGGCATTGCCGGACCTTATATGGCTGCGCCATGAGATTTTGGGCGCGACGATGATCGTTAATGTGTACCTCGCCGGGCAGGTTTCTCGCGCTACCGTGGTGGGGAATGTGACCAGGGCCCTGGCTAGGGACTAAGATTGAATAGTTGAACTTTAGATCGATCTAAATTAAGGGAGCGCATCCGTAGTGTTTGACTCACTATCAGACCGCCTACAGTCAGCCCTGGCGGGCCTGCGCGGTAAGGGCAAACTGACCGAGGCTGATATCAATGCCACCGCTCGCGAGATCCGCCTCGCGCTGCTGGAAGCCGACGTGTCTTTGACCGTCGTCCGTGGCTTTATCAAGCGCATCAAGGAACGCGCCCGTGGCGCGGAAGTCTCTGAGGCGCTCAACCCGGCGCAGCAGGTAGTCAAGATCGTCAATGAGGAGCTCATTGAGATCCTGGGTGGCGAAACTCGCCGCCTGAACCTGGCTAAGAACCCGCCGACGGTGATCATGCTTGCCGGCCTGCAGGGTGCTGGTAAAACCACCCTGGCCGGTAAGTTGGCCAAGCACCTGGCTAAGCAGGGCCATACCCCGATGCTGGTGGCCTGTGACTTGCAGCGTCCAGGCGCGGTGCAGCAGCTGCAAATCGTCGGCGAGCGCGCTGAGGTGCCGACCTTCGCACCGGATCCGGGAACCTCCCTGGACTCCAACGAGCATGAAATGGGTACCTCGCACGGGGACCCGGTGGACGTCGCCAAGCAGGGCATTGCTGAGGCCAAGCAGAAGCAGCACGATGTGGTCATCATCGATACCGCAGGCCGCTTGGGCATAGATGAGACTCTGATGACCCAGGCGCGCAATATCCGCGATGCCGTCAACCCGGACGAAGTCCTCTTTGTCATCGACTCCATGATCGGCCAGGATGCCGTGCAGACGGCCGAGGCCTTCCGCGATGGCGTGGACTTTACCGGCGTTGTTCTCACCAAGCTGGACGGTGACGCCCGCGGTGGTGCGGCCCTGTCCATCCGTGAGGTCACCGGCAAGCCCATCATGTACGCCTCTACCGGTGAGAAGCTCGATGATTTCGATGTCTTCCACCCGGAGCGCATGTCCAGCCGCATTCTGGGCATGGGTGATTTGCTCTCCCTTATCGAGCAGGCTGAAGCAACCCTGGACCACCAGAAAGCTGAGGAGGCAGCCTCTAAGCTGGGCTCTGGCGAGCTGACGCTCAATGACTTCCTTGAGCAGATGCTGATGATCCGCAAGATGGGCCCCATCGGCAACCTGCTGAAGATGATGCCCGGCGGCAAGCAGATGAATGAAATGGCCGCCATGGTGGATGAAAAGCAGCTGGACCGCATCCAGGCGATCATTCGCGGTATGACGCCGCAGGAGCGCGAGGATCCGAAGATTCTCAATGCTTCGCGCCGCAAGCGCATTGCAAATGGTTCTGGTGTCAGCGTTTCCGAGGTCAACCAGCTTATTGAGCGCTTCAACCAGGCTAAGAAAATGATGTCCAAGATGGCCGGCCAATTCGGCATGGGCGGCATGGGTGGTCGCTCCGCTACCAAGAAGAAGCCCAAGGGTCGCAAAGGCAAGAATGGCAAGCGAAAGAAGGGCAAAGGCGGCGGTGGCAACCGTGGCCCGAAGATGCCGGGCGGTATGCCGGGCATGGGCGGAATGCCAGGAATGCCCGGTGGCGGCGGCATGCCGTCCATGGAGGAGCTGCAAAAGCTCCAGCAGCAAATGGGCGGCGGCGGTGGCATGCCGGGCGGTATGCCTGGCATGCCGAAGATGCCAAAGGGAATGGAAAATATCGACCTCGATAACCTGGACTTTGGCAAGGGCAAAAAGTAGTGTTCCCCAGCCTTAAGGCATAAAGAAGGAGGCTTCCGCGTTGCTGCGGGAGCCTCCTTCTTATACGCTTGCCGACGCCGCCCTAAGCCCCAGCGCGCCTTCGCATGAGGCGCCTTCGCCCTCGGGGCTTGTGCACGACCGAGCTATGGCCTAGACGGCATCGTCTTGTGCAGCGTTGGGGTAGGGGACGGGGTTGGCATGCTGCTTGCCGGCGTTGGTAGGTGCTGCGGGTGCTTGCTCTACGGCTCCTGCAGCCTGCTCCGGTGGAATATCCGGGGCTTCCTGCTGGACTTTTTCCCCGTTGAGGAAGGGCTTTAGGGCCTCGCGAATCATCGGCATTGCTGATTCCGCAAAAGCGTTGGTGATGTGGTGCATGTCGCGGTAGACCATCGTATTGCCGATGATGACCGGGCAGTCACCATTGGCATCGCAGAACCACGGAGCGGTATCGATCGAGAGCATATTCTGGTACTTCGACAGCACGACTGCACCGGGGTCATAAGGCTGGTAGACCTGCTCAAAGCGCATGCCGCAGCCGTAGGCATCTTCAGTAGCGACGTAGCACTCATCAAACTCGCGTGGACGGCCTTCTTCGTCGAATCCCCACGGGTTATCGCGGAAGCCCAAGAAGGGAATATCGCGTTCGGCCAATTCCTCCCAGAATGCCTGGTAGCCGGCGGGCACGGCATCGGGGCCGGTGCCAAATTCATTTTGCGGGCGAGTGGTATTTGAGATAACCAAGGCCGGGTTCGCCTCTTCGATGCGATCCATGACCAGCTTGCCCCACTCGGCACACTCTGGGGTCACGGTGACATCGTCACCCAATTCAATCGGGCAGCCCTGGCGCAGCAGTGGTACCAGCTTAAAGCCCATTTCCTTGCCTAAGCGGTCCAGCGGGGCAGAATACTGCTCCGCGTGGGAACCGCCGACCAAATAGACTTCCTTCTCTGCGTTGGGGTCACCGAAAATGCAGGGGGTCTTGCCGTCCTTGCGGGTTTCGAAGAAGAAGTCAGCGGGCTGGCTATCTGGCACGAAGCACCAATTTGTCGCTACTGGTGGCTGGATTCCGCCGGCCAGAATCGGATCAGGCTTGACCTCCACGTTATCCGGCGGGGTGATGTCGTTGATGAACGTCGTTGCGCCGGGGTAGAGGGCAGGATCCAAAAGCTCCGCATCAGCATCATCAAGGGTGCGCATCCACAGTGGCTGGATAGCCAAGAGGCCGACAACAGCCGCAGCGACTACGACGCCGCCCACACCGCGGGCGGCACCGGCGGGTTTCTGCAAGGTCGAAAGGCCCTTACGTACCGGCAGATCCTCGGCCGTGGGGCGCTTGCGATGCTGGCGCAGGGGCTTTTCCAAAAAGCGGTGCGTGAGGTCCGCCAACACTAGCGAAATGACGATAATGATGACGCCCAACCACCACGACGGGGTTTCTTGACCCAGGTAGGAGGTGGACAAAATGAGCAATGGCCAGTGCCACAGGTAGAGCGGGTAGGCTACATCGCCCAGCCAGCGCGCTTGCTTGGAGGCCATGGCCTTGGAAATCTTGCCACCGCCGCCCAAGATAATGAGCACGGCGCCGCCTAGTGGCAAGAGGGAAAGCGGGCCAGGATACGCAGTGGTATCCGCGATGATGGCACCAGTAAAGATGAGCATCAGAAGGCCCAGGCCGGTAAAGAGGTCATAGAGGCGGGCTGGAATCTTCCAGGAGGAACCGTAGATGGCCAAGACCGCGCCCAAGGTCAACTCCCAAGCGCGCGACCAAGTGGAATAGTAGTTCTCCGGAGTTCCGTAGAGGCCGTGGCGCGAAGCATAGGCGAAGGAGGCGATGGTGACCACGATGAGGATCGGGCCAGCAATCTGGTTGACCGTGGGGAAGCTGCGCTTGCCCAAAGGCTGCTGCTTCGGCCGGAACTTCATGATGGCAGCCAAGATGAGCGCGAAGGCAATGCCCATGATGTAGAACTGACCCTGCACGGCCATGGACCACATGTGCTGCAGCGGCGAGGTATCGGCCGCGGCCGCCGTGTAGTCGGCGTTTTGTTCCGCTAGCTCCCAGTTCTGGTAATACAGCATGGTGGCTGTAATCTGCTGGGTGAGCTCGGTGCGCATGAGCTGCGGGGTGAAAATTCGCACTAGAATGTAGGTCACACCGATGACCAGAACCAAGCTCGGCACTAGGCGTCGCAAGGTGCGCCAGATGGGCCACCATGGGTTCAGCGAGGCGTTGGGCTTGCTTGCGTAGCGCAGCTGGGAGCCCAAGAAGAAGTAGCCGGATAGCAGCAGGAATACGTCGACGCCGCCGGATACCCGTCCGACGAATACGTGGTAGATAACTACTAGGCCGATGGCAATACCGCGCAGGCCATCAAGGTCATAGCGGTACCGGAAATTTCGCGGTGATTCTTTAGTCATAAACTGTCTTTTCGTGCGCCTATGCCTGAATGGTGGGGCGGAAGGCGCGCCATACATATGAAACGAAATGTCTATATTCGGCCCTTAAGGGTACTCTGCTTCAGTATCGCAGGCATAACGAACCTGCGTGCGTGGCGTAGTAATTTTTGAAAATGCAGCTACTCGCGCTAAAATATTTCAGGTTGTCTGCTCGGATTTCTGAGCTAGATAAACTGAAGAACGTAATATTCTGCGTAGCACCGTTTCCGTCCACGGTCGGCCGGTATGTCACGCGCAGATAAAATCCAAGGGTTGAACCGGCGCACAATCTAGTGCGCGTCTGTACTGCCCAGTGACTAGTAAAGGAGCCAACATGGCTGTCAAGATCAAGCTGCAGCGCCTGGGCAAGGTCCGCGCTGCTGAGTACCGCGTTGTTATTGCTGATGCCCGCACCCGTCGTAACGGCAAGGTCATCGAGAACATCGGTATCTACCACCCGAAGGAAGAGCCTTCCCTCATCCAGATCGATTCCGAGCGTGCACAGCACTGGCTGTCCGTTGGCGCACAGCCAACCGAGCCGGTTCTCGCTCTGCTGAAGGTCACCGGTGACTGGCAGAAGCACAAGGGCCTGCCGGGCGCAGAGGGCACCCTGAAGGTTGCTGAGGAGAAGAAGTCCAAGCTGGAGATCTTCAACGAGGCACTGGCTGAGGCTAACAATGGCCCGACCATCGAGGCCATCACTGAAAAGAAGAAGAAGGCCAAGGAAGAGGCTGAGAAGAAGGCTGCTGAGGAAGCTGCTGCTGCAGAGGCTGCCGCTGCTGCCGCCGGCGAAGCTGACGCTGAGGCCGAGGAGAAGGCTGAGGAAGCCTCTGAGGAGTCCGCAGAGTAATCTGCCTCCCTCGTTAAGCGCATAGCGCTTTAGCTTCGGGCCCCGCCGCTACGATCACTGGTCGTAGTAGCGGGGCCTTTATTTTTCGCGGAAGAACCTTGAGTTCAGAGGGTCGTTGCAACACTTTCCCTTAGGAGGGTGTTGTTGTGTCTGGGGTTGTTGGCCCGTTTCATTCGTTGTCTGAATCGGATCGTCGTGGCTTAGTTGCCTTGGTTGGCAGTGGGCGTAGTGTCCGTTCGGCGGCTGGTGAGCTTGGCTGTCATTACGGGCATGCTTTGAATTTTTGCCATGCCTTTGGATTGCCAGTCGTGTATAAAGCCAAACGAGTTGATCGCCGCGGCAGCCAGGCTGTCCAGCTTGTAGAGCTAGTCCGAAGCGGACTGTCGGTACGCCAAGCTGCTAAAAGATGTGGGATGCATCTTACCGCTGCGTATGCCGTAGCTACGGAAGCTGGGTGCCATATCCGGTTAAGTCAGTATGCTCGGAAAGTCCGCCAGACGCAGTTAAGAGTGGAATACCTGCGCCTTCGGCTGGCGAGCCTGCCTGGTGGTGATGCTGGCGCGGCAGTAGGAATTGATCGTCGACTGCGTTTAGATTTCGAAAAAGGACTCACCAAATCCCAGGGTCGACGAGAAGAGTTCATACCCGTCGGCGAAGACGCCAGCACGTATAACAGACTTATGAAAGCGCTGCGCCAACGCCATGATGTCATCGAATCCGGAAGGCTTGCCCCTCCCGCCTTACCTAGCGGGGTAGATCCGTATAAACGCATCAGCAATCGCTACATTTGCTTCGAAGAACGCGTCATCATCGCCGATCTTCTCCGCGAAGATGTGCCACTGCGTGAGATTGGGCGCCGTTTAGGGCGAAGTGCATCGTCAATTCAGCGTGAAGTACGCAGAAACCACAGTGCGGAAGGCCCGTATCGTGCAGAAACAGCCCAGTTAAAGGCCTGTGCGCGCAGATTACGGCCGAAAATACCGAAACTACTAGCCAACAAAAGACTATGGGACTATGTATGCGCACAATTGCGGGCACAATGGTCACCTGAGGAGATTTCTAATCGCCTGCCCATCGATTACCCCACTGATAAGGACATGCGCATTAGTCACGAAACGATTTATGACGCCTTTTACCTGCAGGCCAAAGGAAGACTCAAAGACCTTGGCCTGAACTTGCCGACCGGTAGAAAGAAACGCAAGAAACGCCAAACCCGCTCCAGCACACCTGCCCAGCAACGCTTCGTCGATGACATGATCCTCATAGACGACCGACCAGATGAGGTAAGTGAACGTATTTTGCCAGGCCACTGGGAAGGTGACCTCATCCTCGGTAAAAACAACCAATCAGCGGTAATCACGCTAGTAGAACGTGTTAGCCGATTTGTTGTCCTTGGCCACCTACCGGGAAGGCATACCAGCAAAGAGGTATTCACAGCCTTGCACAAGGCGGTTGCAGGAGTCGATAAAGCTATCTGGTCATCAATTACCTGGGACCAAGGAAGCGAAATGGCTGGTCATAAAGCCTTTACCATGGCCACTGACATTCCCATCTACTTCTGTCACCCAGGATCACCATGGGAACGCGGCAGCAACGAAAACACCAACGGCAGGCTCAGAAGAAACCTTCCCAAAAACAGCGACCTGTCCATCTACAGCGCCGAGGACCTAGAAATGATCGCCAACATTCACAACCACAAACCACGCAAAGCACTCAACTGGCGCACCCCAGCCGAAGTCATGACCAACGCCCTCACACAAACCGGTAGCATCAAACCAAACTAACCATCATCGTTGCAACGACCCCTAGAATCCGCCAACGCCGGCACACTATAGCGACCGCGCACGCTAGTCCTTGCCGGGGCTGCGTACGCGGTCGCTACTGGCGGTGACGCGCTAGGAAACTTGCGGCATCCATGTCGGGATATGCCAGTTCGCCTTTAGTTCTGTGGCTTGTAGTTGGAGTAGCGGCTGTAGACGTTAGAGGGTTGCTTAAAGTCCATGCCGCGCAGGGCGCCTGCAACAACCGGTGTGAAAAGCTCGAGGATCTGCTCGCGTGGAAGCTGCGACATAGGGCCGTTGATGGCAAGCACGGTAAATCCATGAATAGCCGACCAGGCCAGCAGAGCATTTTGCAGGAAATACGTAGGCTCAGTGGTATTGTCCAGTGCTTCGGCGTGGCGGGACAACAGGGCAAAGAAATCGCGAATCTGCTGTAGGTGATCCATCTTCGGATCATCTTCCGTATTGGGATCGACGCCAAGCATGAAACGCAGTGCCTTCCACTCCAGCATGCAGCGGAAGAAATTGGTCTCATCCAAGGCAAACTCGAGGTAAGCGTAACCAATTTGCATAAGGTGCTCTGGAAAATCTAGGCCCTCTGCAGTCTCGGTAGTCTCGTGTAAACGCCGGACCAACTCATCGGTGGCAAGTTCGGCGACCTTGTCGTGCAGTTCTTCTTCGGTCCTTGAAGTGGCGGTATGCGGAGGTAGGGGACACTCCTGCTTCGCGGGTTACCGCACGAACGGTAATTGCTTCGGGGCCGCTTCTTTTGCCTAGTTGAACAGCGATACGGAGCAGCTCATCGTGGAGGTTTCCATGATGGTAGGGCTTATTGTGCGTTTCCATAAAACTCATTTTATCACCAAAACTTATGTGCATATAAATTATTTGGTTAGCATGGTGAGCAGCAAAATTGCGGGGGTAGAAGGGTCGCCGCTCTCCGGCGTGGCCTCGACTTTATGCACCTCATATGCAGGAAGGTGCACGATAGAGCCGGGGGTGAGCGGGATGGTTTCACTGCCGTAGCTGAAGTTAAGCTCACCGCGCAGCGCCTGCACGGTGATGGGATGTGCGGCCTTATGGTTGGGCAGGGACTGTCCAGGCGCAAAGCTAAAGAGAATGAGGTTGGCACCATCGGCGCTCAAGACGCGCTGTACGCCCGGGCGCGGGCGGTGCGGATCGGTATCAGGCGCGATGTCCAGCAGGTTTAGCGCGGACATTACGGAATCCTCGCCTGAATGAGAAGCCGCGCCAAACGTGTCCGGGGAGTTGGTCGGTAGATCGCTCATAAGCCCACTTTAACGGCAACAATACTCAAAATCTGGGTTTGCTTTCCACAGCGCCAAAATTCATGACTGACAAGGGCAAAGAGGTCTGTGTTGTAGACTTTCCGCTATGGAATTGATGATTGGTCGCGTGATTAAATCACACGGCGTGAAAGGTGAAGCGGTAGTAGAAGCCACTACGGATGAACCGGAGGTGCGCTTTGCGGTAGGGGAAGTTCTTCATGGCACGCAGGGCAAGAAGGAGCACACACTAACTATCAAGGCGGTCCGGAGCCATAAGGGAAGGTTGCTCATTACCTTTGAAGAGATCAAAGACCGAACAGTGGCGGATAGCCTACGTGGTACTAAGTTCTTTGCCGCTCCGCTAGACAGTGATGATGATGGCTTTTATGACCATGAGCTGGAAGGGCTTCGCGTTCTTTTAGCTGGCAAGGAAGTCGGTAAGGTCACATCGGTCATCCACGGTGGAAGCCAGGATTTGTTGGAGGTAGAACTCGACAACAGCAAGGAGGCGCTCATTCCCTTCGTGCATGCCATTGTTCCTGAGGTGAACCTTGAGGCCGGAACGTGCACCATCGATCCACCGGAAGGACTGCTTGACCTATGAGGCTTGACGTCATCACCATCTTTCCGGAGTACCTAGACCCGTTGCGGCATGCGCTTTTGGGAAAGGCCATTGAACAAGGTCGCCTTGAAGTAGGTGTGCACGACCTGCGGCAGTGGGCTACGGATGCGCATAAGTCCGTCGATGATTCGCCGTTCGGTGGCGGCCCCGGCATGGTTATGAAGCCGGAGGTATGGGGGCCAGCGCTCGATAGCGTCGCCGCACAAGAAAGTGCGCCCAACTTAGAATCGGCGCTGCCCCATCTGAACCGTCCACGCCACGATGAACTAGAAGGGGTAGAGGCACAAGCCTATGCGGTTGATGCCACGGCCGATGAGGATAGCGACCTCCCACTGCTTATCGTGCCGACGCCAACGGGAAAACCGTTTAGCCAAGAAGATGCGCGGGCGTGGTCGAATGAGGAGCACATTGTTTTTGCCTGCGGGCGTTATGAGGGCATCGATCAGCGCGTGGTGGATGACGCCGCTCGGCGCTACCGCGTGCGCGAGGTTTCCATCGGCGATTATGTGCTGATCGGTGGGGAAGTGGCAACGTTGGTGATTGCTGAGGCTGTGGTGCGACTCATCCCCGGTGTGCTGGGAAATAAGCGCTCTCATGAGGAAGATTCTTTTTCTGATGGTCTCTTGGAAGGCCCGAGCTATACCAAGCCGCGAGAGTGGCGTGGCCTAGCCGTGCCGGACGTGCTCACCTCGGGAAACCACGGTTTGGTAGACACATGGCGGAGGGAACAGGCTTTGCTGCGCACGTGGCAACGTCGTCCCGAACTTTTGGAGGCGGCTGAGCTCGATAAGGACGACAAGGCCTTCATCGCGCAGTTGGAACAAGAAGCCAGCACACAGGGTGAAGGCTAATGGAGGTGAGCGCTGACCTCTCGGTACTCCTAGTAACCCAGGAGTGGGAGAATAGCATCGAAGCTTTGCCAGAGACGCTGCGGGCACGGGGCTTTGAGCCGCTAAGCATTTTCGCTCTCCTGGTAGCGGAGGAGTGCACTGAAAGCAGCCCGCTAGCGCAGGAATATCGCTTCAGATTCGGCCAGTGGCCACAAGGAATTCCGGTGTGGCGGCTCATCGTAAATGGAGAGGCCACGCAGCCGCTGGCCGCAGTGGCTTCCTTGGTAGCAGACTGCTTGCCGCCGGCAGCCTCGTGGGTGGGCAGTGCGGAAATCGGTTTTACGGAGATGGGGCTTGGTGCCCCGGCGGTGTGGCGGACGGATTCTGGGTTATAAGCGGAATTTGGAAAATTATTTAGCGCTTTTTCATGCCTACACTGCAGCGCATATTCCTTCTAGGGTTATAGTAAAGGGGACATCCCTCCAGATTCCTATTCCCAAGGTGGTCCCTTAAATATGACGGCTCCCAACGGCAATAACTACGGTGGATATAACCAACAGCCGCCCCAGTACAATCAGCAGTATTATTCCCAGCCGCAGCAAAGCGGTGGCGTAGGTGGCGCCACGATCGCCGCGATTATCGCAGCCATTGTGGCGGTCATCGCGGTGGCAGCCATGGTCATCATGTTCGTGACCAATAACAAGGACGATGCATCGACTAGCGCGGCCGCCGATAGTCAATTCCAGCAGGCTGATGCCAATAGCGGCTCCGGCTCCGGATCTAGCAAGCACTCCGGTTCCGCGTCCAAGGACGATGCTGAGGATGAGGATGAAGATTCCAGCCCGGTCACGGTGACCAAGACCAAGGACGCCCCGGCACCAGCACCGGCACAGGCTGGTTCCGCTGGCTCCAGCAATGGACATTCCTGGAGTGATTTCCCTAACTATTATGCGACTGGCCCGACTTCCAGTCCTTTTGCTCGCAACGTCTACACCGCTTTTATGAATAACTGGGTTGCAGGCGGTGGCACCAGCGCCACCTTGAGTGTCCATTCGCCGACCACCGGTGGTACCTACACCATGTACTGCTCCGGTAGCTCCGCCCGGGTTACTTGCACCGGCGGCGATAGAGCCCGCGTGGTTATCCACTAGGCCTGCGGCGCACCTTCCTCCTTTCCTTTCCGGAAAGGGGGTTTTGCGTTGAAGGGGGCGTCGGCAAGCGAAGGCAGTGAAGGGGCAGTGCGGTAAATTGGGTGGGTCTAATCCCTAACCTCGAGAAAGAGTGAGGAGACCACGTGAATATTGCGGCCACTATCGCCGCCGAGCTCAATGTAAAGGAAACGCAGATTTCTACCGCGTTGCAGCTGCTTGCGGAGGGCAATACAGTGCCCTTTATCGCCCGCTACCGCAAGGAGGCCACCGGTGGGCTGGATGACTCCCAGCTGCGCACCATTGAAGAGCGCGCGAACTATCTAAAGGAACTACAGGAGCGCAAGGAGACCATCCTTGCGGCGATTGAAGAGCAGGGCAAGCTTAGCGACGCCCTCAAGGAACAAATCCTTGCCTGCGAGACCAAAGCGCGCCTAGAAGATTTGTATCTGCCGTATAAGAAGCGCCGCAAAACCAAGGCCGATATTGCCCGCGAAGCCGGCCTTGAGGAGCTGACCGATAAGCTCATTGCGGATCCCAACGCCGCTCCAGAAGAGTTGGCACAGGCCTTTATCACCGAGGGCTTTGAGGACACCAAGAAGGCCCTCGACGGCGCCCGGGCCATCTTGGTGGACCGCTTCGCGCTCGACGCGGATCTGGTGGGTGAAGTACGCGAGCGTATGTTCACTGAAGGCTCCATGGGCGCGCACGTAGTTGAGGGAAAGGAAGCCGAAGGCGCGAAGTTTAAGGATTACTTCGATTTCAACGAGCCCTTCCACAAGCTGCCTTCGCACCGCATTTTGGCGCTGCTGCGTGGCGAGAATGAGGGAGTGCTGCAGCTGCAACTAGATGCCGGCGATGACGCCGATTACGAGGATGTAATCGCCTCCCGCTTCGAGCTGGATCGCTCCTCCAAGTGGCTTGCCGACGCCGTCCATTGGGGCTGGCGCACCAAGCTCTATATTTCCTCCAGCCTGGACGTTCGCATGCGGCTGAAAGAGATTGCGGAGGAAGGCGCGCTAAAGATCTTTGCTACTAATCTGCGCGACGTGCTGCTCGCCGCCCCTGCCGGCCAGCGTGCCACCATCGGCTTGGATCCGGGCTACCGCAATGGCGTGAAGTGCGCGGTAGTGGACAAAACCGGCAAGGTACTCGACACCGCCATTGTCTACCCGCATCAGCCGCAAAATCAGTGGAGTCAAGCAGTTCAGACGCTGTCGACCCTGTGCGCCAAGCATTCTGTAGACCTTATGGCCATCGGCAACGGCACCGCCTCCCGCGAGACCGAGAAGCTTGCTCAGGAAATTGCGGACCTAATTAAACAGGCCAGCGGCCAGCGACCCACGCCCGTCGTGGTTTCCGAGTCCGGCGCCTCGGTCTATTCCGCCTCGCCGCTTGCAGCGGAGGAATTCCCCGAAATGGATGTCTCGCTGCGCGGTGCGGTTTCCATCGCTCGCCGCTTGCAGGATCCTTTGGCTGAGTTGGTCAAGATCGATCCTAAGGCTATTGGTGTGGGGCAGTACCAGCACGACGTTAACCAGACGGCGCTCGCTCGCACCCTTGATGGCGTCGTGGAAAGTGCGGTAAACGGTGTGGGCGTAGATCTCAATACCGCTTCCGTCCCGCTGCTTGAGCGCGTAGCTGGTGTCAATTCCACCATCGCCGCCAATATTGTGGCCTACCGTAATGAAAATGGGTCCTTTGCCTCCCGCAAGGAACTGAAGAAGGTACCGCGGCTTGGGCCTAAGGCCTTTGAGCAGTCTGCAGGCTTCCTCCGCATCAACGGCGGTACCGACCCGCTGGATTCCTCTGCTGTACACCCAGAGGCCTATCCAGTCGTCTCCCGCATCGCGGAGAAGACGGGCCTGGGTATTTCTGAACTTATTGGCAACACCCGCGTACTCAGCACGCTGGCGCCAGCAGACTTTGCAGACGAGACTTTCGGCATTCCTACGGTGACCGATATCATCGCCGAGCTGGATAAACCCGGACGTGACCCGCGCCCTGAGTTCAAGACCGCCACCTTTAAAGAAGGCGTACATAAGGTCTCCGATCTCACCCCGGGCATGATTCTTGAGGGCACGGTGACCAACGTGGCGGCATTTGGCGCCTTCGTGGATGTCGGAGTCCATCAGGATGGCCTCGTCCACGTTTCTGCCATGAGCCACAAGTTTGTCTCCGATCCGCACGAGGTCGTGCGCTCTGGCCAGGTGGTCAAGGTGAAGGTCATGGAGGTTGATGTGGAGCGCCAGCGCATCGGCCTCTCACTCCGTTTGGATGATGAACCGGGGCAGCCGGCTCCCAAACGCAGCGGTGATTCCCCACGCGGTTCCGCCAAGTCCGGCGGCAGGGGAGAAGGAAAGCGCTCCGGCCACAAGTCTGGACGCGGATCCCGGGGCGGTTCGCGCGGTCGCACGGGTGGACCAAGCGGCACCGGCGGTGGCGGAGCCATGGCCGATGCCCTGAAGAAGGCAGGTTTCTAGGTTCCTTGCACTGCGGTGAGGAACCTTGGGCAGAGCAAGCAAGCTTGCGATATGAGAATTTGGTTCCGGCTGGCGTATGTGGAAAAATAGTGCACCGTTCTATGTAACGGGCACGAACCGGTTAGGCAGTACGCCGCTAGGGTCCTCTGTCCCAAACTGAAAAGGAATATTGGCATGTCCAACATTATTGACAAGGTCGATGCAGCACAGCTGCGCGACGATATCCCGTCCTTCCGCCCAGGCGATACCCTCGACGTTAACGTAAAGGTTATCGAGGGCAACAACGAGCGTGCACAGCTCTTCAAGGGCATCTGCATCCGTCGCCAGGGCTCCGGCATCCGTGAGACCTTCACCGTTCGTAAGGTCTCCTTCGGTATCGGCGTTGAGCGTACCTTCCCGGTTCACTCCCCGAACCTGGAGTCCATCAAGGTCTCCCGCCGTGGCCGCGTCCGCCGTGCGAAGCTCTACTACCTGCGCGATCTGCGCGGCAAGAAGGCTCGCATCAAGGAGCGTCGCTAGTACTAGCGCGCTGCGCGCCGGCTTCCCCTTGCGCCCCACTGTGGGTGCAAGGGGATTTTTTAATGCCCAATTGCGCTTATTTCAAAGTTAGAAGCATGATCTAAACGGAAAGTTGTCTGTGAATCCTCCTGCAGCGAGGGGGATAAGACCGGAAACGAAGCGTGGGGTTGCTAGGATCTAGCGCGTGAATAAAGACAGCATCTCGCAGGAACAGCCGCCAGAAGGCGAGGGGGCCCACCCAGTACAGGGCGAGGCCGCCCAGCAAGGCAAAGAGGCGACTAAGAAGAAAGAAATGCCGTGGCTGCTGGAAACCCTTCTGGTAGTAGCGACGGTTCTCGTGATCGTCGGACTATTCCAGAACTTTATCGGCCGGCAGTATGTGATCCCATCGGGTTCGATGGAGCCGACTCTCCACGGCTGCGAGGGCTGTACAAATGACCGCATCTTTACGGAAAAGATCTCTTACTACGGTGACGGCGCGCCAGAGCCGGGCGATGTCGTGGTATTCAAGGGCACCGAGGACTGGAATTCCAGCTACGTCTCACCGCGTTCGTCCAATCCGATCATTCATGGCGTGCAGGATGCGTTGAGCTTCGTATCCTTGGCACCGCCAGATGAAAACACCTTGGTCAAGCGTGTGGTCGCTACCGGCGGACAGACGGTGTCCTGCCAGGAGGGCGATTCTGCCGTCATGGTAGATGGCAAACCCATCGAGCAAGACTATGTGCAAGACCCGCCTACGTACCCGGTAGATGAGTCGACCGGCTCGGAGGCCTGCGGTGGTCCGTACTTTGGTCCCGTCGAGGTACCGGAGGGCAATATCTGGGTGATGGGCGATAACCGTACTGCTTCGGCCGATTCTCGTTACCACATGACCGACAAGTTCCATGGCACGGTTCCAGTAGAAAACGTCCGCGGCAAGGTGAAATTCGTATTCTGGCCGTTTACCCGCATTGGTGGGGTCGATGACCCGGACATTCAGGAATAAGCCTTCCTCCCAACGCCTGCGCACCCGGGATTTTCTCATCCCCGTGGTGGCAGGCTTTGTCCTGCTAGTGCTCCTGCAGGCGCTGGTGGGGCGGATGTATGTCATTCCTTCTGCTTCGATGGAACCGACCCTGCACGGGTGTCCCGGCTGCAAAAATGATCGCATTGCCGTGCAAAAGGTCAGCTATTACTTCACAGACCCAAAGCCCGGGGAGGTTGTGGTTTTTGAAGGGCCCGAGTCGTGGAATAACGAGTTTGAGGTCAATCGCTCGTCCAATATTTTTGTGCGCGGCGCGCAAAATGCCTTGGCAGCCGTAGGGCTGCTTCCTAATGGGGAAAATATCCTGGTAAAGCGCGTGATTGCTACCGGCGGGCAGACGGTGAGCTGTCAGGCTGGCGATCCTGCGGTCATGGTGGACGGAAAGCCCATTGACCAATCCTTCGTCCTCGATCCGCCGGAGATTCCCGTAGACCCCAGCGTGGGTTCGCGAGAGTGTGGCGGAGAGTATTTTGGCCCGGTCACCGTCCCCGAGGGAAACCTTTGGGTGATGGGTGATAATCGCACCAACTCCCTCGATTCCCGTGCACACTTGGGTGACCATTTGCAGGGCACCGTGCCGGTGGACAATGTCCGCGGGCGCGTCGAGGCCATCATTTTGCCGCTTTCGCGTTGGGGCGGGGTGGAACACCCGGAAATTTCGCATGCGGCGGCTTAAGCAGCGACGCACCTACGAGGTCGCACTGAGCAAGGCCGGTTTAGGCCCGGTGGCCGGCGTGGATGAGGCTGGCCGCGGCGCCTGCTGCGGACCGATTACCATCGCAGCCTGCGTCATGCCTGATCGGCCGATCAAGGAGTTGGCGCAGCTTACAGATTCAAAGAAGTTGACTCCCAAACAGCGTGAGAAGCTCTTTCCACTCATTAAAGACAAGGCTGTGGACTGGTCTGTGGTGCATATTGGTGCGGGGGACATCGATAAGCGCGGCATCCAACACGCCAATATTTCCGGCATGCGCAGGGCGGTTGCGCGCCTGGAAGCGCGTCCGGGCTATGTGCTTACCGACGCCCTCTTTATCCCCGGCCTCACCCAACCCCACCTGCCCATTATTGGCGGCGATGCGGCCGCACGGTGTATCGCCGCGGCGAGTGTATTGGCCAAAGTCAGCCGCGATCACCTGATGCACGAACTGGATGTGCGGTACCCCGGCTACGGGTTAGGCAGCCATAAGGGGTACGGAACCAAGGCGCATGAGGCCGCAATTGCGGCGCTTGGAGCGTGCCCAGAACACCGGATGAGCTACGAGAATGTCCGGCGCGCTCATGCGGAGTTTGCCGCGCGTGCCTAGCTAAAATCTACCCTTTCTCGCGCTAAGCTATAGCGAGCTAACCCACAATCTGGAGGTCCACCGTGAGTGCAGAGGAACTCGATAACTACGAGGCTGAGGTAGAGCTGTCCCTCTACCGCGAGTACCGGGACGTTGTCAGCCAGTTTTCCTATGTCGTTGAAACTGAGCGGCGCTTTTATCTGGCTAATGCGGTAGAGCTTATTCCGCATACCTCTGGGCCCGATGTCTACTACGAGGTGCGCATGTCTGATGCTTGGGTATGGGATATGTACCGCTCCGCGCGCTTTGTGCGCTACGTCCGCGTTATCACCTACAAGGACGTCAATATCGAGGAGCTGGATAAGCCGGAATTCATGATGCCGGAATAGTTTTGTCAAGCCGGCGCACACGGCGCCGCGCCCTAGCTGTGGATAACAGAGTTGCAGAGCCTAGTTATCCACAGCTAGGGCCTTTTTGTTACTGCGTCCCTTGTGTAAGCCTTACCAGCTGCGGTGTTCTGTGCTGGCCAATGAATTTCCCAACGCACAAGGATAAATCGCAATGCATTTTAGTTCAGAACACCGCTTGGCCACGAAGAAGCCTCGTCATAAACAAGTCTTAGGCAAAAGGGGAGAGGCCTTCGCAGCGCGCTATCTGCGCGAGCGCGGGGCGGAAATCATCGCTGCCAACGTCTCTTATCGAGTGGGAGAGATCGACCTCATCGCCCGGGAACCTAACGGAACCATTGTCTTTGTTGAGGTTAAGACCCGCGCCAATTCCAACTACGGGGTAGCTGAGGCCGTAACCCCGCAGAAGCTCGCGCGCCTGCGCAAAGCCGCGGCGCAGTGGCTTGATGGAAAGCCACTGTCTGAGGTGCGATTCGATGTCATTGCCTTGGTCGCGCAGGGGAAAGGATTCGTGCTGGAACACTTCAAGGGGGTTGAAGATGGCTCTAGGTAATTGTTTGACCATGTCCCTCAATGGAGTCTTAGCCCAGTTGGTTGACGTGGAGGCGAACGTTGGCCACGGGCTGCCAGGGATACACGTTGTAGGCCAGACGGATACCGCAATCTCCGAATCCCGGGACCGGATCAGGACCGCAGCCTTTAATTCCCATCTGCCCTGGCCCAAGACCAAAGTGGTTGTCTCTATGTCCCCGGCTTCGCTTCCCAAATCCGGGTCCCACTTTGACTTACCCATAGCGCTGGCAATCCTCGCGGCACAGGCGGAGGCCGACTTTCCGTCTTATGGCAGCACTCCCTCGCCCGCCCAACGCCTTGAGCGCACTCTAGTTCTTGGCGAGCTCGGCCTCGACGGCTCAGTTCGGTCTGTAGCAGGCATCATCCCCGCTCTTCTGGCCGCACGGGAACAAGGAATCACAACTCTCCTTGTTCCGCCTGGCAATGCCGCCGAGGCGACTTTGGTGCCGGACATGGACGTACTGGTTGCTTCGTCGTTGAAGGAGGCTTTCGGCTGGGCCTGCGGTAATCGTGGGCTGCCGCAAGCTGGAAGTTTTTCGGGTTCGCTCAACCCCACGCCTGCGGCCGCATCGCGCCTCGACTTTAGTGATATCGCTGGCCAATCCAATGCCAAATGGGCTGCCGAGGTTGCTGCGGCCGGCGGCCACCACCTGATGATGATCGGGCCGCCTGGGTCAGGAAAGTCCATGATCGCCTCGCGCCTGCCCACCATCCTGCCTACCCTTACCCCGGACCAGCAGGTAGAAACCACCGCGATTCATTCGCTTACCGGAACCCCAGGTGAGGTCATCGAACGTGCTCCGTTCATCGCCCCGCATGCCTCGGTAACTCGGGCTGCACTTCTTGGTGGCGGTTCCGGTCATCCGCGCCCTGGTGCGGTGAGCTTGGCTCACAATGGTGTGCTCTTTCTCGACGAGGCCAGTGAAGTAGCCGCGCCCGTACTCGATGGTTTGCGTGCACCGCTGGAGGAAGGACACGTGCGGTTGGCGCGCTCGCGCCGCGAGGTTAGCTATCCTGCTCGCTTCCAATTGGTCATGGCGGCAAACCCGTGCAGGTGTGCGGCCGAAGACCCGTCCAAGTGCAGGTGCAATCCGCACGAGCGCATGAACTACCTATCCAACCTTTCCGGTCCGCTGCGAGACCGTCTGGATATGGTGGTCACGCTAACGGGGCAGGCGGCAACTATTAACGCGGAGGGAGAAGAGGAATCCGCAGTTATCTCCGAGCGCGTCGCCGCTGCCCGTGAACGCGCCGCCGCGCGCTGGTGGGCGGAGGGCATCACCGCGCGGACCAATGGGGAAGTGCCTTCGTCCTATTTGCGCCGAAAGAGGCCAGCCGCCGAAGCCGCGATGGTCATGCTGTCCGCTTATTTGGCAGATGGCGAAATATCCCAGCGCGGGGTGGACCGCGTATTGAAGCTCTCCTGGACCCTGGCGGATCTAGCAGGAAAGGCGCAGCCGGATCTGGACGAAGTGGGGCGCGCGCTCGATCTGCGCGGCTCAATTAATGTTGGGAGGCTCGCAGCATGAGCGAACTTGATCTCTCTACTCCTTATGCAACCTGGGTATACCTCAACCGGGTGGTGGAAGGCCCCTCTGCGGCGTTGCAGGCCTTGCTTACGCAGTATCCAGCTGAGGAAATCGCCCACGGAATCTACAATCGCGCCGACTGGATAGGCCCCCTTTTGGCGCGCACGGCCTCTCGCTATGACTGGTTGCGGCAAGCCGAAGACATGGCGGCAGCCGAAAGGGTCGGGGCTCGGCTCATTACGGCAGAAAGCCCAGAGTGGCCCACAGAGGAGTTTGACTCTGCATTCGGCTTCTATCAACACAGCGGGGAGGCCCCAGCTACTTTTGATGACCAAGCATTGCCACCGCATAGCCTGTGGGTGCGCGGTGCGCCATTGCAGGCAGAGGTTGCTCAAGCTGTGGCCATCGTCGGTACTCGTGCCATTTCTCGCTATGGCTGGCAGGCCACCCACAACGTCGTGTCCGGATTGGTTCAGCATGAATGGACTCCAATATCCGGCGGCGCGCTGGGAGTGGATACCGTCGCGCACGAAACAGCGTTGCACAACAACGGGCGCACGGTAGCCATAGCAGCGTGCGGCATCGATAGGGATTACCCAGCCCGCAATGCCAACTTATTCGCCAAGATTGCAGATAACGGCTGCATCGTTTCTGAATTCGCGCCGGAAACCGCGCCGAAGCGTCACCGGTTCCTAACGCGGAATCGCTTAGTAGCAGCGCTGAGCCACGGCACCGTCGTTATGGAGGCCGCGTTTCGATCGGGCGCGTTGAACACCCTCAACTGGGCAGAGGCGCTTGGGCGCGTTGCGATGGCGGTGCCCGGGCCGATAACTACTAGCGGTTCGTTGGGCTGCCACCAGCGCATTCAAGAAGGCCGCGCACAGTTGGTTACCAGTGCCGATGAAGTTCGCGCTTTAGTAAGTCGCACCGGGGAAGTAGACCCAGGCGCACAGTACGAAATCAATTTTGCAGCAACCATGACCCAACGCCTCTCCCGCAATGAGTTGCGCGTCTTTGACGCGACGCCACCGCTAGGACAGGAGAAAGCAACGGCAGAAGACATTGCCCGCGAAGCGGGGCTTCGTTTACCGCTTACAGTTCATTTACTACTGGCACTGGAAAAGATGTGCGTTGTCGTCCGCCATGGCAATACCTGGGCGCGCCGGGAAACGGAATAAATGGCACCTGCGTAGGGCGAGTACACTGCTGTGGCATGAGTGAAGATGGAAAATCCGCGAAGGCTCCGAAAGTTGAGGGGCAGATGGCTGAGGCCATTGAGGACTTCGCGGATTTCCAACTACATGTCAAAGGCCGCGCAGAAGCGACGGTGCGCGGGTATCGCTCCGACTTGCGCGACCTTGCACGCAGCGTGCCTACCTTCGCGGAGTTTGACCTCAACAGCCTGCGCCAATGGTTGGCAGAGGCTGTTGCGGAAGGAAAGTCGCGTTCCACTCTGGCACGGCGAACCGCGGCAGCGAAGGGTTTTTCTACTTGGGCAGTGCGCGAAGGGCACCTTAAGCGAGACGTTGCTGCCCGCCTAGTAACTCCTAAAGTGGGGCGTCACCTTCCAACGGTTCTCGCTCCGGAGCAGGCCGGCGAGCTTATGGGCAATGCGGTCTCTGCAGATGAAGTCCACTTCCTTCGCGATAGCGCCATTCTGGAGTTGCTCTATGCCTCCGGTATGCGCGTGGCGGAGTTGGTCCGGCTCGGACCTAGGCGATATTGATTTTCAACGCGGTACATTGCATGTCACCGGTAAGGGCAATAAGCAGCGTGTAGTGCCTTTCGGGCACGCAGCGGAAGACGCCTTAAAGCAGTGGATTGGCAACGGCCGTGGAGAAATCGCTGCGGCCGACACTGAAGCAGTTTTTGTTGGCAGCAGGGGAGGGCGCATCGATCAACGCCAGGTGCGCCGCATAGTAGAAAAGGCCGCCAAAGTCACTGGTACACAGGGGCTTACCCCGCACGGGGTGCGCCACTCTGCCGCGACCCACCTATTGGAAGGCGGGGCGGATTTGCGCGTAGTGCAAGAACTGCTGGGGCACTCCTCGCTTAATACCACGCAGATTTATACCCACGTGTCCGCGCAGCGCTTGCAGCGCGTATACGATCAAGCCCATCCCCGAGCCTAAAGCGGTTTGAGTCGAATCACCGGCATGTCCAGCAGGGTTAAAGGATCGATGTAGGAATCTTTTGCGATAAGTGCGCCCCAGTGCAGTCCGGGATAGCCATCGACGGGATTGCCTAAACGGCCAATAACTTGGCCCTCGCGGACTTCTTGGCCCTGCTTTACGGAGCCGTGTACGGGCTGATACGTCGTTCTCACTCCATCCGCGTGGGCTATGGAGACAACTGGTTTGCCAGCAACCGTGCCCACAAAGGCGACCTTGCCGTCTTCGGCGGCTACCACCGGCGAGCCCACCGATAGGGCCATGTCGACGCCGCGGTGGCCAGGGCTCCACTTTTGTTCGGGGGCATCGAATCCACGCAGTACCCGCGCTGGGCTAGGTTTGCCGGAGGCGGGGTCGACATAGGCTGTGGCCGGTGGGCAACACAGAATAAGAAGCGAAAGAAGGGTGAGGAAAGCGGCGGGGAGGAAGGTGGGGCGTCGGCAAGCGGGAAATGTGGAGGAGGAAAGAAACTGATTCATGGGCACAGTGTCCGCCGGAGGCAAGCGGTTGGGAAGTGAGTTCTCCTTTAGTTGTGGACAACTTGGGTTGCATGATGTGATTGAGTCGATTGTGACGATTGAGGCAAAGTGGCTGCGGCGAAGTTGTGGATAAGCTGACTTCGGTTTGGAAAAACCAGCGTAAGGGGATTATTCTTTGTGGCAGCAGTGTGTCCACCTCGTGGAGGCATTGACTACGCGCGGCGAAGTTGTCGCTTCCTGCTGGAAGGAAGAGACAGCCTGACGGTTGACGTGGTCCTTGGAAACAAGGTGTCAGCGGGGCCTTCGTTGCTAGGGTGCGGAATAAAACACCGCACAATTGGAAAACCGAAAGACAAGATAAAAGAAAGCGAGCGAATCATGGCAGTTGTAACCATGCGCGAGCTCCTCGACGCTGGTGTGCACTTTGGCCACCAGACCCGTCGCTGGAATCCGAAGATGCGTCGTTTCATCTTCACTGACCGTAACGGCATCTACATCATCGACCTGCAGCAGACGCTGACCTACATTGACGAGGCTTACGAGTTCGTCAAGGAAACCGTTGCACACGGCGGCACCATCCTGTTCGTTGGTACCAAGAAGCAGGCTCAGGAAGCAGTTGCTGAGGAAGCAACCCGCGTCGGTATGCCTTACGTCAACCACCGCTGGTTGGGCGGCATGCTCACCAACTTCCAGACCGTTTCCAAGCGTCTGAAGCGCATGAAGGAGCTTCAGGCAATGGACGAGCGTGAGGACGGCTACAAGGGCCGCACCAAGAAGGAAGTTCTCATGCTCAACCGTGAGCGCGCCAAGCTCGAGCGCGTTCTGGGTGGCATCTCCGATATGGCCAAGACCCCGTCCGCACTGTGGATTGTTGACACCAACAAGGAGCACATTGCGGTCAAGGAAGCTCACAAGCTGAACATCCCAGTTGTTGCCATCCTGGACACCAACTGCGACCCGGACGACGTTGACTTCCCGATCCCGGGCAACGACGACGCCATCCGCTCCACCAAGCTGCTCTCCGGCATCGTTGCCTCCGCTGTTGAGGAAGGCAAGAAGGCTCGTGAGGAGCGTCAGCTAGCTGCAGCTAAGGAAGCTGCCGGCGACTCCGCTGAGAAGGAAAAGCGTGACGCTGAGGCAGCTGCCGCAGCTTCCGACCCGGCTTCTGCGGAAAAGTCTGAGGAAGCATCCGCAGACAAGGCCGAGAAGTAGTCTTAACTTCTCGCTAGGAATTTTCCTCACCTGCGTTTAACTGAATACCCCACGCACTTTTGGTGTGGGGCAGCAAGGGAGTAATTCCTACCCAAGGCTGTTTACCAACCCCCGCCACCGTGCTTTAACGGCGGCGGGGGTTGGTTTTATCTATGCTGGGTTCTGCTGAAGCCAGCTCCACCTTTATGCAGAGGTGGGAAAGGGGTGGTTTCTGCCACCCTAAAGCGGCGCGATTTCACCGCGTCGACTACGCTGTTTGAACGAACACTGTTTGATTTTCAAGGAGGATCGCCCCAACTATGGCGAACTACACTGCTGCAGACGTCAAGGCACTGCGCGAAGCTACCGGCTCCGGCATGCTCGATTGCAAGAAGGCTCTGGAAGAGTCCAACGGCGACTACGACAAGGCCGTTGAGTACCTGCGCATTAAGGGCGCTAAGAACGTCTCCAAGCGCGCTGACCGTGAGGCTACCGAGGGTCTCATCGCCGTTTCCGGCAACACCATGGTCGAGATCAACTGTGAGACCGACTTCGTTGCTAAGAACGAGGCTTTCAAGACCTTCGCAGCCAAGATTGCTGACGCTGCTGCTGAGGCCAAGGCAAACTCCGCTGACGAGCTCAACAACATTGAGATCGACGGCAAGAAGGTCTCCGAGGTCGTGGACGAGGAGTCCGCAAAGACCGGTGAGAAGCTGCAGGCACGCCGTGCAGTTACCGTAGAGGGCGACAACGTTGCCGTTTACCTGCACCAGCGTTCCGCTGACCTGCCGCCGGCAGTGGGCGTTCTGGTTTCCTACGAGGGCAGCGAGGAAGGCGCTCACGCTGCAGCCCTGCAGATTGCTGCAATGAACGCTGAGTACCTCACCCGCGAGGACGTTCCTGCAGAGATCGTCGAAAAGGAGCGCGAGATCGCTGAGGCCACCACTCGTGAGGAGGGCAAGCCAGAGGCAGCCCTGCCGAAGATCGTGGAAGGCCGCCTGAACGGCTTCTTCAAGTCCATCGTTCTGCTTGAGCAGGCTTCCCTGTCTGATAACAAGAAGACCGTAAAGCAGGTTGCTGAAGAAGCTGGCACCACCATCACCGGCTTCGTTCGCTACGAGGTTGGCGCTTAAGCCCACCGCGCTTTAACAACTAGCCCACGAAGGACTATCCTTCGTGGGCTTTGTTGTGCGCTCACCGTGCCGACTCGTGCGGATGGACAATCCGCAGGAAAGGGACCGGCACGTCGCAATTGCCTACTGGCCTGCACCGGCGGGCGGTGTGAGGATGCGAAAGATATATGGGTAAGATAGGGCGGAGATTGAAACTGCCCCGCGTTAAGGAGACGAAGTAGGCGTGACTGCCGCAGATATTAAGCGAACCGGATACAAGCGAGTAATGCTGAAGCTGGGCGGTGAGATGTTCGGCGGCGGCAAGGTCGGCATCGACCCAGATGTGGTTGAAAACGTAGCCCGCCAAATCGCCGAGGTCTCCCGCCAGGGAATCGAAATTGCAGTGGTTATCGGCGGCGGAAACTTCTTCCGCGGCGCGGAGCTTTCCCAGCGCGGCATGGACCGTGCTCGCTCGGACTACATGGGCATGCTGGGCACGGTAATGAATTCCCTTGCATTGCAGGACTTCCTCAAGCAGCAAGGCGTCGACTGCCGCGTGCAGACCTCCATCAACATGGCGCAGATTGCCGAGCCGTACCTGCCGCTGCGCGCTGACCGCCACCTGGAAAAGGGTCGCGTGGTTATCTTTGGCGCCGGCATGGGCATGCCGTACTTCTCCACGGATACCACTGCCGCGCAGCGCGCCCTGGAAATTGGCGCCGAGGTCCTTTTCTTGGCCAAGGCAGTCGACGGCGTCTACTCCGATGACCCACGCACCAACCCGGATGCGGAACTGTACTCCGAAATCACTCCGCGTGAGGTCATTGAAAAGGGCCTCAAGGTTGCAGATGCCACGGCCTTTAGCCTTTGCATGGACAATGATATGCCGATTTTGGTCTTTAACCTGCTGGAGGAGGGCAATATCGCCCGCGCCGCAGGCGGCGAAGTTATCGGCACGCTGGTGCAGTCCTAATACTGTAAGGACCGCGAACCTGCTACCTTTTTATACAGCCACCCCTATTCGTTTAAGGATGATTTAACCTCATGATCGATGAGATTCAGCTCGAAGCAGAAGAGCACATGACCGCTTCCGTCGAGCACACCCGCGAGCAGCTGGTGACCATTCGTACCGGCCGCGCGAACCCCACCATGTTCAACGGCTTGGTAGCCGAATACTACGGTGTACCTACTCCGATTACCCAGATGGCTACCATTTCCGTACCGGAGCCGCGCATGCTGCTCATCAAGCCTTATGAGCAGTCCATGATTCATGAGATTGAAAACTCCATCCGCAACTCGGATTTGGGCGTGAATCCCACCAACGATGGTCAGGTTCTGCGCGTGACCGTTCCGCAGCTCACGGAGGAGCGTCGTAAGGAAATGGTGAAGCTGGCCAAGAGCAAGGGCGAGGACGGCAAGATTGCTATCCGTAATATTCGCCGCAAGGCCATGGAGCAGTTGAAGAAGCTGCAGAAGGACGGCGACGCCGGCGAGGATGAGGTCATCGCTGCGGAAAAGGAAATGGAAAAGATTACTTCCGGCTACATCGAGCAGGTGGACAAGCTGGTAGAAAATAAGGAAAACGAGCTGATGGAGGTCTAAGACCTCCCATCATTGCCGCCGTGCCCGTCCCCGGCCGGCGGCGCTTTTTCTGTTCCGCGGCCTACAGATCCGAAGTTTGGAGTAGGGGAGGTCGAGCAGTGAGAGTTAGCGAGGGGCGCGAAAGAAGTAGTGAAAGGAGCCGGTCACGGTGAGTGACGCCATTAACCGCCGATTGCCTCAGCCGAAGAATGGTGCAGGCCGCGATTTGCCGGCCGCTATCGGCGTTGGCGTAGGCCTTGGCGCACTTGTCGTGCTCGCCGTATGGGCTGGACCACTCGCGTGGTACGCGGTCGTGGCCCTTGCAGTTGGCGTTGCCATGTGGGAGGTGCTCAGCCGCCTGCGGGAGCATTCCTACTATATTCCGCGCACGCTGCTCATTATTTTGGGCCAAGCCATGGTGTGGGTCTCGTGGCCACTGGGCGCGCCCGGCCTTGTTGCGGTCTATGTCACCGCTGTGCTGGCGCTCATGTTTGGTCGCCTCTTCCATAATGGTCGCCATCGCCCGCCAATTAACTACCTGCGGGATATGTCCGTCGGCATTTTTGTGCTGACATGGATTCCGCTTTTTGCCACCTTCGCAGCAATGCTGTCGCTGGTATCGACCCCGTTTGCCAGTGGTGCCGCTTCCATCGTCGTCTTCATGTTGTGCGTGGTGGCCTCCGATACTGGTGGCTATATCGCTGGCGTGATGTTTGGCTCGCATCCCATGGCCCCTGCGGTGAGCCCCAAGAAATCGTGGGAGGGCTTTGCCGGGTCCATCCTTTTTGGCGTGGTCACCGGCGCGCTTACCGTGAAGTTCCTGCTCCATCACGATGCCTGGGTGGGCGGCCTAATGGGGCTTGGCCTTGTCATTTGTGCCACCTTGGGCGACTTAGTGGAATCACAGTTTAAGCGTGAGCTGGGAATCAAGGATATGTCGGCCTTGCTGCCAGGCCACGGTGGACTGATGGACCGCCTGGATGGCATGCTGCCTTCCGCCATGGTCACCTGGGTGGCCATTAGCTTCCTGGCAACGTTTACGCCATAGAAGCAGCGGGTACGCAAAAGCCGCCTCTTCCCAAGAGTCCTTCTTAAGAAGGCAGGAAAGGGGGAGAGGCGGCTTGTTGAGACTTATACCTGCTGAGCCTGTTTGCGCAGTTGGCGGCGCAACTCAAACATGCGCCAGCCACCCACCAGAGCCATGATGAGTGCTCCGCCAATGGCGAAGATGAGGAAAGCAATTCCGGCAGGGAATTCACCGGACCAGCCTAGGAAGTTCATGGGAACCTCGTGCTGGTTTTGCATGATGAAAACAATGAGGACAATCAGCAGCAGGAAATCTACGATGAGCGCGATCCAAGTGCTGGCTGCGAAAGATCCCTTCGCCTTGCCGGAAGGCTGGGTGGAGTGAGAAGTAGAGTCAGAGACCGTCGGCTCTAGGCTAGAATCGGTCTCCGGTGCAGAAGTGTTCAGCTCCGTCGAGGAGAGGTCTGCGTCGGAAGAAGAAAAGTCATCTGCGGGGTAATTCGGATTTGTCATGCATCCATTATTTCTTTAAACCTGTCGATTATGCCACTTGGCATGGCTTTCAATTGGAAAAACCCACGCAGACCGTGGAAAGATGGGCAACACTATGGCTCAACCAGTGAAACTTAACTTCTCCGCCCCGCGCCGCGGACTTCCCCCTAAGCACTTCGCGAACCTGACCGAAACCGAGCGTATTGACAAGCTCGCAGAAATTGGCCTGCCTAAATTCCGCGCAAAGCAGCTGGCTAAGCACTATTACGAGCACTATACCGACAATGTAGAGGATATGACCGATATCCCCGCCGGCAAGCGCGAAGCAGTTAAGGAAGCCTTCTTCCCTGAGCTCATGCAGCCTATCCGGACTACTTCCACGGATGACGGCGAGACCACTAAGTCCCTGTGGCGTTTGCATGATGGCACGCTGCTGGAGTCGGTTCTGATGCGCTACCCAGGACGCGCCACGTTGTGTATTTCTTCCCAAGCCGGCTGCGGTATGGCCTGCCCGTTCTGCGCTACCGGCCAGGGCGGTCTAGACCGCAACTTGTCCACGGGCGAGATCGTTGAGCAGTTCCGCCATGCTGCAGCCGCGATGGCAGCAGAAGGTGGCCGCCTGTCCAACGTGGTCTTCATGGGCATGGGTGAGCCACTGGCCAACTACAAGCGCGTGGTGCAGGCCGTGCGACAGATTACCGGCCAGGATGGTGCCGGCTTTGGTCTTTCCCAGCGCAACGTGACCGTGTCTACCGTGGGCTTGGCACCGGCAATCCGTAAGCTGGCGGACGAAGATTTGGCCTGCACGCTCGCCGTTTCCTTGCACACTCCGGATGATGAGCTGCGCGATGGTCTCGTGCCAGTCAATAACCGTTGGTCCGTCGATGAGGTGCTCGATGCTGCGCGCTATTACGCGGATAAGTCTGCTCGCCGCGTGTCCATCGAGTATGCCCTGATTCGCGATAAGAATGACCAGGATTTCCGCGCGGATATGCTGGGCCGCAAGCTGCATCAGAAGCTGGGCTCCAAGGTTCACGTCAATGTCATTCCGCTGAACCCCACGCCGGGCTCGGAGTGGGATGCGGCCCCGCAGGACCGCCAGGACGAGTTCGTGCGCCGCGTACAGGCCCAAGGCGTTCCTTGCACGGTGCGCGATACCAAGGGCGATGAGATTGCGGCAGCGTGTGGTCAGCTCGCAGCGGATGAACGGGAAGATAAGTCCGCCTAACTGATAACATTGGCGGATATGATTATTCCGAATTATCCACCGCTTGCAGATGACCCCACCGCGCAGGCCTTTGCCGTGCGCGGTCTGAATAAATCTTTCGCTGGACGCCCCGCGGTGTCGAATTTGAGCCTTGACATTCCGCGGGGCTCTATTTATGGCATCGTCGGCCCTAATGGCGCTGGCAAGACCACCATGCTGACCATGGCGTGTGGTCTGATGCGCCCCGATAGCGGTGAGGCGTTCATCGCTGGGCACAATACGTGGCAGGAACCGATTGCGGCTAAGGCGGCGATGGGCCTGCTCATTGATGGTGCTCCCGTCTTTGACCGCTTGTCTGGCCCGGAGTACCTGTTTTATCTCGGCGCTTTGCGCAGCATGAACCAAGCCGAGGTGGAGCGCCGCAGCGCACAGCTGCTGGATGCCCTGCAGCTTGCCGACGCCGCCGATAAACCCATCGCGGACTATTCCGCCGGCATGACTAAGAAGATCCTTTTGGCAGGTGCGCTCCTGCATAACCCAGAGGTAGTGATCCTCGACGAGCCTTTGGAAGTGGTGGACCCAGTCTCCGGCCAGCTCATTCAGGAGCTCTTGCGCGCCTATGCCGCCCGCGGTGGCACCGTAATCCTGTCTTCACACGTTATGCAACTGGTGGAGGGCTTGTGTGATCATGTAGCCATTATCGCGGGAGGACAGGTGCTATCTGCTGGCCACGTCGAAGAGGTGCGCCAAGGCGGTAGCCTGACGGATGCCTTCATCCACTTTGCCGGTGGGAGTGATTTTGATGCGGGCTCTTTCGACTGGCTGCGTCGTGAAGGCGGCGAGCCGCAGCGCGGGGAAGGGGAGGCGTAGGCGCAATGACTTCGACGCTCCTCAAGCTGCACCGCACACTGTGGGCGCGCAATCTCAAGGCGAATGCCGCGGCGGTCATGATCCCTATCTGCCTCTTGCTCTATGGTCTCATCGGCCTTGCGTCGCTAGGAGCTCTTGCTGCGGCAGATATCTCCATCGGAACTGGAAAAATGCAAGCGCTGGCCGTGGCACCTGCTGTAGGCACGCTGGCCTTTATCGTTATTACCCTCATCATGCCCAGCGGGGAGAATCAGCTTTCTGCCCGTGAGCTTTCCGCGTTGCCGGTGCGGTTAAAAGACATCACACCGGCGCTTGCTATTGCCTCAGTGCTCAATCTGCGCGCTCCAGTATCAGTCTTGCTCTCCATCGCTTATGCGGTGGCGGGAAGTGTGATCTTGGCGGCCAATGGCAAGGCATTGTTCATCGTGCCCTTCTGCCTGGGCATGCTCTTTGCCCTAGTACTGACGCTGGTTTTAGTGGACCTCGCGGTCTATGTCGGGGTTACTGTCGCGGAGCTAAGCTCGACCACCCTCAAAGTTTTGGGTGCGCTGGCGGTGTTCTTGCTCATCTTTGGTTCGAATCGGCTTGCGTCCCTCGCGGGCTCGGACTTCCCATTGGGAACTGTGGGCGAGGGTCTGGCTTGGACGCCTGTAGGTGCACCTGTGGGCTGGGCGCTCGCGCTCGCCCAAGGCGAACCAGTAGTAGCCTTCTTGCAGTTTCTCATCGCCGCGGCGTCGCTGGGCGCAGCCATCTGGGCGTGGCACCGGTTGCTGCGCCTGCAATTCGAGCGCCGCGCACTCTTGTCTCCGAAGCACCAACGCCGCGAAAAGGCGAAAGGGATTAACCGCTTTTCCTTGGGCTCCTTTTCCTATCGCGGACCAGCTGCGATGGAATTTACGCGTTCGTTGCGCTACATCTTCCGTGACTCCCGCCTTATCGGAACCATCATCATGCAGCCGATTCTGGCAATCGTCTTTATCATTCAAGGCTTTACTACTGATTCCGTCATGCCGTCTATAGGAGTGCTATTTCTGGGACTCTTCGGCGGAATTGTAGCCACAAATGATTTTGGCTATGACGGTCCAAGCCTGTGGGTAAAGATGGCCGCACCAGTTCGTCCGCGCACGTTTCTCTACGCGCGGCACTGGGCGCACTTGGCGCCCACAGCCATAACTTTCGTCCTCTCGGCGGCGGTGCTTTTCGCGGTGAGCGCCGACAAAGCGCTCACCGGGTGCTTGATGGTGGTCGCACTGGGAATTTTCATTTCTTCTGCAGGATTGTCATTGCTGCTATCCACCTTTAATCCCTTTGCCACCGCGCGGCCCGGTGGCAGTATGTGGGCAGATAAATCCGGCTACTCGGCCAGTGCCTTCTTAAGCGCCATTTTGAATTTGTTTATTGGTTGGACGCCGATTATCCCTGGCGTCATTCCAATGGCCATCGGCTACGGCTCGAATATGGTACTGGTTGCGCTGGGGTTTATCCTCGTCATCGTGGTTCCAGTTGCGTGTTATATCGTTGCCCTCCGGGTAAGCGGAAAACGCGTGGACAACTCCCTGCCTGAGATTTACGCCAAGGTGGGGCACTGGGTGTCTTAATCCTCCGGCCCCCGCGACAGTGGCCGTATCGCTGCCCTCCCAGGGCGCGGTTGGGTCCGTGGGGCTGGGAGTGGGTCCTAAACGACAGAATGTGTTGGTGAGGAGGAGGGGCGTCGCCAAGCGGAGGCATAAAGAAACCACCGACCTTCGCGGGGAAGGGCGGCGGTAGCTAAAGCGTACTAAAAGCTTAGAGCGTGTGCTTGCCGGAGGAAACCGGGGTGGCGTTGTTGGTGCCTGGCTCAACGCGCAGGTGAGAAACGCGGGAAGGCTCAATGTTGAGCGCGCGCAGCTGGGAATCGGTCAGCTCGGCGTATACGCCGGTGTTGGTCTTCTGGTCGTAGACCCAGTCCGGCTCCTGGTGGCCCACCGGCTGGTTGCGGGCGGTCACGGTGCGGACCTGGTGCAACTTAGGCTGGAAAGCGTGGATGAGCAGGCCAACGGCGATCAAGATAGCCAAGGCAATGAGCCAGATGGTCTCAACGTGGCCCTTGTGGTTACCAAAGTTGTAGGCAAGCAGGAACAGGACAGAGATCCAACCGGCGATCTGTACGCCAGAGCGGCTGATGCGGGACCAACCGAATCCTGCGGATGGGACGTCCTCAGTAGAAACACCGTCAAATACCTGCGGTACCGGCTTGTGGGAAGACACTTGCTCTCCTTCGCTTCTGCGTGTGTCCGTCTGTGCGATGGGCATGCGGGCACACCAATGCCATTTGTCTGCTACACATTCTAAAACATCGCACCTGAGATGGCGATTAAACACCCCCGTCGCAGTGCGGCGTACCTGGCGCGCACGCCCAATGGTGGTGGGCGCTAGGGTGGAGGCGTGACTACTCAGCGAATACTCATTCTTGGTTCCACCGGTTCAATCGGCACGCAGGCTCTGGAAGTCATTGCGGATAATCCCGATAAATTCGACGTCGTGGGAATCGCTGCGGGTGGCTCCAACCCGCAGCTCATCATCGAACAAGCCCGTAGCCTCAACCTTTCGTTTGACCACGTTGCCGTGGCCAACGAGGCCGCCGCCGCCGAGGTGTCGGCCGCTTTAGGCGGTTCGGTCTTGAGTGGCGCCGACGCTGCAGAGCACCTAGTGCGCTCGGCCCCGGCCGATACGGTACTCAATGCCTTGGTGGGGTCTTTGGGGCTCAAGGCCACCTTGGCCACTCTGGAGATGGGCGAGTATTTAGCCTTGGCCAATAAGGAATCCCTCGTGGCGGGTGGCACGCTGGTTACGCAGAAGGCGCGCCCTGGCCAGATTATCCCTGTTGACTCGGAGCATTCCGCCATGGCGCAGTGTCTGCGTGCCGGCGAGGAGGGGGAGCTGGATAAGCTTGTCCTTACCGCCTCTGGTGGCCCCTTCCGCGGTTGGTCGCGCGAAGAGATGTGGGACGTGACCCCTGAGCAGGCAGCGCAGCACCCTACCTGGTCCATGGGGCAGATGAATACCCTCAACTCTGCCACCCTCATTAATAAGGGCCTGGAGCTGATTGAAGCCACCCTGCTCTTTGACATCGCCCCGGAGCGCATCGACGTCACCGTGCACCCGCAGTCCATCATTCACTCCATGGCCACCTTCAAAGACGGCTGCACTATCGCTCAGGTCTCGCCGCCGTCAATGAAGCTGCCCATTTCGCTGGCGATGAATTGGCCGCACCGCGTACCAGGCGCCCAGCCGGCCTTGGACTTTGCGCAGGCGCATGACTGGCGTTTTGAGCCGCTTGACGATGCCGCCTTTCCCGCTGTCAACCTCGCCCGCCGGGCCGCGGCCGAGGGAACAGGGGTCATTTATAATGCCGCCAATGAGGAGGCAGCGGCCGCGTTCTTGTCCGGGCGCATCCATTTCCCGGAGATCGTGGACGTCGTGGGCACGATCCTTGATTCCGCATCCGAGTTTGCTGGTGTAGTCTCTAGCCTCGATGAAATCCTCGCGGTAGAAAGCGAGGCGCGCAGGCGCGCGAATGCGCTGATTGATTCGCTGGCTGACTAGAAAGCTTTCACACCATGGCAAACTTGCTGGGCATTGTGTTTTTCGCCCTTGGCATCGGGCTTACCGTAGCGCTGCACGAAGCAGGCCATATGCTCACCGCGCGCGCCTTTGGCATGCGCGTGCGCCGTTATTTTATTGGCTTTGGGCCGCGCCTATTTTCCTTCCGGAAGGGCCATACCGAATATGGGCTTGCGGCCTTCCCTGTGGGCGGGTTTTGCGATATCGCTGGCATGACGGCTCAGGATGAATTCCTCACCGAGGAAGAAGAACCCCATGCGATGTATAAAAAACCGTGGTGGCAGCGCATTATCGTGATGGCCGGCGGCATCGGTGTCAACCTGATTTTGGGCTTTGTCATCCTCTACTTTGTGGCGATGACGGCCGGCCTGCCCAACCCGGATGCTGACGTGCGCCCGCGCGTGGGCGAGGTGACCTGCTCGGCCAATCAAAAGCCGAACCAAGAACTGGAAAAGTGTACAGGTGAAGGCCCCGCTGGAAAGGCCGGTGTGCAGGAGGGCGATATCATCGTGGCCCTCGATGACCAGAAGCTGGATTCATTTACCCAGCTGCGCGATGAGGTAATGCAGCGCCCCGGCGAGACCGTCACGCTGACAGTTGAGCGCGGTGGGGAAGAAAAGGACTTCCCGGTTCACCTCGATACGGTCAAGCGGTTGAACCAAGACGGCGAGCTGGTGGATGCTGGCTCAATCGGGCTGAGCAATCAGCTTATCGATGTCGTCGAAAAGCACGGCGCCGTCGACGCCCTGCCGGCAACCTGGCGCTTTAGCACCTACTCGCTGGAAGCCACGGTTGACGGTCTCAAGCAATTCCCGGGCAAGATCCCGGGTGTGGTGGCCTCCATCTTCGGCCACGAACGCGAGGCCGATGGCCCGATGTCCGTCGTCGGCGCTTCTCGCGTGGGCGGCGAATTGGCGGAGCGCTCCCTGTGGTCGATGTTCTTTATGATGCTGGCCACGCTGAACTTCTTCCTCGCGCTCTTTAACCTGATTCCGCTGCCGCCTTTCGACGGCGGACATATCGCCGTCATCATCTATGAAAAGCTGCGTGATGGCATCCGCACACTGGCGGGCAAGCCAGCTCTGGGGCCGGCCGATTACACCAAGTTGATGCCGGTGACCTATGTGATGGCCGCGCTGCTAATGGGCGTTGGGGCTATCGTTATTGTCGCCGATGTGGTTAACCCCATTCGGCTATTTGGCTAGCCGCCGCAGCCCCCGCTGCGCGCACTTCAGGCATAAAGCAAGCAGTGCTAGAGTGGGGGCGTTAATCACCCACCGTAAGTATTTACTGTGCTTCAACAAGGAGAATTCATGTCGACCCCCATCGGTCTAGGAATCCCAGACGGCCCACCACCAGTCCTGCACCCGCGCCGCAAGACTCGTCAGCTGCAGGTGGGCCCGGTAGGCGTCGGCTCTGACTCGCCCATCTCGGTGCAGTCGATGACCAATACCAAGACGCACGACATTAACGGCACGCTGCAGCAGATCGCGCAGCTGACCGCTTCCGGCTGCGATATCGTGCGCGTGGCGTGCCCTAAGCCCATCGATGCGGAGGCGCTTCCGGCCATCGCCAAGAAGTCTCCGATCCCGGTGATTGCGGATATCCACTTCCAGCCTAAGTACATCTTCCAGGCCATCGATGCTGGTTGCGCCGCCATCCGTGTGAACCCGGGCAACATCCGCGAGTTTGACGGCCGCGTGAAGGAAGTTGCTAAGGCAGCCGGCGATGCCGGCATTCCCATCCGCATCGGCGTGAATGGTGGCTCCTTGGACAAGCGCCTGCTGGAAAAGTACGGCAAGGCTACCCCGGAGGCACTCGTCGAGTCCGCTATTTGGGAGGCTGGCCTCTTTGAGGAGCACGGTTATGGCGATATCGCTATTTCCGTTAAGCACTCCGATCCGGTTCTGATGGTGGAGGCCTACCGCCAGCTGGCGGAAAAGACTGATTACCCGCTGCACCTTGGCGTGACCGAGGCTGGTCCAGAAGTTCATGGGCACCATCAAGTCTTCCGTGGCCTTCGGTGCACTGCTGGCAGAGGGCATTGGCGATACCATTCGCGTGTCCCTGTCCGCCCCGCCGGTAGAGGAAATCAAGGTGGGCGACCAGATTCTGCAGTCGCTCAACCTGCGCCCGCGCAAGCTGGAAATCGTCTCCTGCCCGTCCTGCGGCCGCGCCCAGGTGGACGTCTACAAGCTGGCAGAGGAAGTTACCGCAGGCTTGGACGGCATGGAGTTCCCGCTGCGCGTTGCCGTGATGGGTTGCGTTGTCAACGGCCCAGGCGAGGCCCGCGATGCCGACCTCGGCGTTGCTTCCGGCAATGGCAAGGGTCAGATCTTTGTTAAGGGCGAGGTCGTTCGCACCGTGCCGGAAGACAAGATCGTGGAAACCCTCATTGAAGAGGCCATGCGCATTGCCGATGAGCAGGGTATGGAAGCCGTGGAAGGCGCCAAGGCTGAGGTTCGCGTAACCCAGTAATTTACCCACTTTGAGCAGACTGCCCCGCACTTCGGTGTGGGGCAGTCTTTTTTGGCGCTTGCGCTGCTAGAGTGCCAAGACATGAAGAAGTTGGTCGCGCTGGTTGCAACTATCACGCTCGCCTCCACCAGCGTGGTTGCCTGTACGCCGAAGCCGGTCTCTGCGGAACCGGTCGCAGAAGAATTCCTCCAGGGGATGGAGTCCCGGAATAATGACGGTTTAGCCGCGCTTACCGACGCCCCCTCGGACGCCACCTCCGCCCTCGATGCCACTTACTCCGGCCTGCAAGCCGAGGGGCTCGACATTGAGCTTGAAGGCGTGAACCAGGATGAGAACCTCGCCACGGCGAACTACAAGGTCACCTGGGATCTGCCCAAGGATCGCACCTTGAGCTATGACACGCAGATGACGCTGACCAAGACCGAGGATGAGTGGACGGTGCGGTGGAAGCCGAGTCTTATCCACCCAGACCTGGGAGCAAATCAGCACCTGGAACTGCGTGCTCTGGAGGCAGAGCGCGCCAGCGTGGTTTCTTCCAACGGAGTGGAATTGATGAGCCCGGGGCTGAACTACCGGCTGGTGGTAGATACCAGCTCGCTGGATGATGTGCGGCCCACCGCTTCCAAGATCAGCGGCGCACTGGCTGCCGCCCACCGCCAGGATGACTCCATTGCGGAGATGGATGCCAAGGATCTGGCCAAAAAATTGGAGGATGCAGACGGCTCCTTTTCCGTCACCATGTTTACGGAGGATCAAGCCAAGGCCGTGCGCCCCAAGGTCGAAGGCATAGACGGCGTGCGCCTCAATGAAGAACCGGCTCTGGTCACCCGCGACCGTGGCCTGGCACCCGATCTGATGTCGCGCGTGCGTTCCGCGGTTCAGGATGAGGTCGATGGCCAAACCGGCTGGTCCATTTCCGTGGTTAATGAAAATGGTGCGGCGCTCTCTGATGTGGAAAAGCACGACCCTGATGCGGCGCCATCGATCAAGGTAGGTCTGGACTACGACGTGCAGCGTGCCGCGCAGGAGGCGGTCAATGAGCGCGCCGATTCCCAGGCCATGCTCGTAGCCATCCGTCCCTCCAACGGCGATATCTTGGCCGTCGCCCAAACCGAGAAAGCCGATGAAGATGGCGACGTAGCCTTACAAGGTCAGTACCCTCCGGGCTCGGTGTTTAAGATTCTCACCGCTGCGGCCGGCGTGGAAAAGCAGGGGCTTAATACCGATACCATCGTTCCGTGCCCTGGCACCATGGATATCTTTGGCCGCGTGGTGACCAACTACAACGCTTTCGCCCTAGGCAGCGTTCCGCTCAGCCAAGCCTTTGCACAATCGTGCAACACTACCTTCGCGGATATTTCCACCAAGCTTAAGCCTGGTGAGTTGAAGGATATGGGCAAAAAGTTTGGTTTCGGCGTGGAATACGATATCCCGGGCCTTACTACCATTACCGGTTCCATTCCGGAGGGCAAAGAACCACTGGAGCGCACTGAAGCTGGCTATGGACAGGGTTACGACTTGGCTAGTCCTTTCGGCATGGCGCTTGTCTCCGCAACGGTTGCCAATGGCAAGACGCCTACGCCCACGCTTATCGAAGGCCACGAAACCAAAGCCTCCGATAAACCGCAACAGATTTCGAAGCCCGTGCTAGATAACGTCCGCGGCATGATGCGCCAAGTGGTCACCAGCGGTACTGCCCGCAGCATGGCAGCGGGTGGCACGATTTACGGCAAGACCGGTGAGGCCGAGATTAACGAGGGCTCGCACGCCTGGTTTACCGGTTACCGGGAAGAAGACGATATTGCCTTTGCCACCCTCGTGGTCTTGGGCGGCGGCTCCGATGTATCGGTAAATATCACGAGCAACTTCTTGCAAAAGGTAGACGATTACCGTTCTGGCCCACACGAAGGGGCAGCGCCGCCAGCCGAAGGCTAGAACCCCCGCCTGCCCTCGTGACCCCGGCTGCTGCATTATGGGCGTGGAGGACTACCATGGGAAACCATGAGTAATCGAGGAAAGCTAAAGCCAGGCAAGCCCACTCCGATCCTCACCGTGCCGGAGAGCATTGAGCGCCCAGAGTACGTGTGGAAGGACGAGGTGCAGGAGGCCGTAGGCGAGCCCTACGTCCAGTCCCCAGAGGTCATTGAGAAAATGCGTGAGGCCTGCAAGATTGCAGCCAACGCACTTAAGGAGGCCGGCAAGGCCGTGCAGCCGGGCGTAACCACTGATTATGTGGACCGCGTGGCACATGAGTACATGTGCGACCACGGCGCTTACCCGTCCACGCTGGGCTACCGCGGTTTCCCCAAGTCCAGCTGCGTCTCCCTCAATGAGATTGTCTGCCACGGCATCCCGGATACCACCGTGATTGAGGATGGCGACATCGTCAATATCGATATCACCGCTTATAAGAATGGCGTCCACGGCGATAATAACGCCACCTTCCTTGCCGGTAATGTTTCCGAGGAACACCGCCTGCTGGTAGAGCGCACCAAGGAGGCCACCATGCGCGGTATCAAGGCCGCAAAGCCCGGCCGTGAGATTAACGTCATTGGCCGCGTTATTGAGTCTTATGCCAAGCGCTTCGGCTACAACGTCGTGCGCGATTTCACCGGCCACGGCGTCGGCCCAACCTTCCACAACGGTCTTGTGGTCCTACACCATGACTCGACCGTGTACCGCGACATCCTTGAGCCTGGTATGACGCTCACTGTCGAGCCAATGATTAACCTTGGCTCCTTGGACTATGAGATCTGGGATGATGACTGAACCGTCCAAAACACCGACGGCAAGTTCACCGCCCAGTTTGAGCACACCCTCGTCATTACCGAAGACGGCAATGAAATCCTTACCATTCCAGATGAGGACTAGTACTTAGTCTCAGAACAAACTGAATGCCGCCTCCATTTCCAGAGAAGGGGAGTGGAGGCGGCCTTTGTTTTCTTGCCGACGTCCCACGGAGCAGTCGGCCGTATCGGAGCGACTATACATAGCAAAAAGGGCCTCGTTACAAGAACGAGGCCCTTGCAAGCCCTAGCTATCTAGAGCCAATCTGCTGCTGTTAATTAGCGGCGGAAGATTGGGTCCAGGATGTGCTGCGGGATGATGCCGTTGTAAACAGCGTAGTTGTAAGCGCCGATGATTGCGCCGATAACGGAGGTGATGCCCAGTGCGGTAGCACCCTTCTTCCAATCGGAAGCCCACTCCGGGATGTCCTTGGAGGTTTCCTTGCCGAACATGTCCTCGCCGGTGACCTGGTTTTCAGGCTTAACTACAGGCTTGCCGTCCTCACCTTCGGACCATGCTCCCTTCTTCTTGCCCAGCTGGGTCAGGGAGCTGGAGGAGGAAAAGGAGGTGGTGTTCTCGTTGGTGGAGGAAGACTCTGCAGAAGCAACGGCGGTGCCGCCGAAAGCTACGGTGACAGCGGTAGCAGCAGCAACGGCTGCGGTGCGGAAGTTACGCATTGTGAAAATTACCTTTCGGAAGTTTTGATTGAGCCGTGTGGCTGTTGCTTAGAAGGAAGGGCCGTGTACGAAGAAGTTGTATACAGGGCCGATGATGCCGCCGAGCAGGGCACCAACGCCTGCTACAACGGTTGCACCGTAGAAGACCTTTGCCCATGCTGGCTGGCCGGAGAAGTCCTTGGAAGAACCAAAGATGGCAACGCCGTTAGCTGCCTTGTCGCCCTCGAGCTTGTGGCCAAGCTTGGAGGACAGGGAAGGGGTGTAGTCCTCTGGAGTCTGGTCCTCGGCCTGGCCTTTACCAGTCTTGGAAGGGTTAGCCTGCTCTACGGTGACGTTGTTGCCGTTCTGGTTGACGGTGTCGGCAGCGGAAGCGACGGTGGTGCCGCCGAAGGCAACGGCGAGAGCGGTTGCGCCAGCGATTGCTGCATTGCGGATACGCATATCAAAATTCCTTAAAAGTCGTACTTGCAAGGCTTCCGCACTGGGAAACCAAAGTGTTATTGAATACACAGGCGGTATTCATAAACACGCGGTAGCCGTGTTCGTATCGGCTCGAGCCGGTGTCCCAAGTGAATTTAGTAAAACTCCCGTCCTTTTGCACGTCAAAGACCGGAATTTCAGCGATTAAATTAATTTGGGCCCCTTTATGGTGGTGAATTTCCTGAAATTGTGAATGGGACTTCCTTGGCGTGAAGTGGGAAAACGTCCTAAACCCTGGGAAGAAACTGGAGGAGTGTGAGAAGGATCACGTAACAGTTCACTTATTCCACTCCAGTCCCAAAAGGGTATTTTCCACTACTTCTGGCAGCGCAGGGTGGATCCAATATTGGTTGCGAGTGAACTCCCGCATGTCCAACTTGTAGGCCATCGCGGTAATCAATTGCTGGATCAAGGTAGAGGCCTGTGGACCCATGAGGTGAGCACCGAGAAGCTGCCCGGTATCGCGGTCTGCCACCAGCTTGCATATGCCGGTGCTATCTTCCATAGCCCAGCCGTAGGCAACGTCGCCAAAGTTCTGTACCTTGACGGTGACGTCGAAGCCCTTCTGGCGTGCCTGCTTCTCAGTTAGGCCCACTGTGGCGATTTGTGGGTGGGTAAAGATCGCGGCAGGGACATTGTCGTGGGGCAGTGGGCGGAGATCTTCGGGGTGGAGCAGGTTGTGCTGCACGGCGCGGGTCTCCGCATTGGCTACGTGCTTTAGCATGTACGGCGAGGAGACATCGCCAAGCGCCCAAACGCCCTCGGCGGTGGTGCGGCCGAACTCGTCGGTGCTCACGCGGGCGTCGGCAAGCAGCTCAATGCCCGCCTTGTCCACATCCATCTGATCGCCGTTTGGGGTGCGCCCGGTAGCAACGAGAATCGCTTCTGCTTCCACGGACTCACCATTGTCGAGCTCCAACCGCACGCCCGTGTCAGTTTCCTCGAGCTTGGTGCCATTGGCTATGTGCACGTCGAAGCGATCGCGAGCAATCTGGTTGAAGCGGCTGGACAGGTCATCATCCAAGTGGCGCAGCAAGGTCTCGGAGCGATTGACAACGGTCACCTTGGTGCCGAGACCGTCAAAGACATGGGCGAACTCCATGGCGATATAGCCACCGCCTACCACAATGAGGCTTTCTGGCTGGTGGTCCATGCGCATGATGTCTTCATTGGTGTAGTACTTCACGCCCGAGTTGGCATAGACCTCCGGAATCACCGGACGGGAGCCGGCGGCAATGACGATCTGGTCGCCACTGATGACATGCTCGCCGGTCTGAATGGTCTTCGGACCGACAAAACGCGCGTGCTCGTCGTACACGGTGATATTCGGGGTTTCTTCACCGCGGCGATACTGCTCGCCGCCCTGGGCAATCTGGTCGATGCGGTTGGTAAAGACCCGGTCCACGATGGAATCCCAATCCACGCTAGTGACCTGAGCATCAAGGCCGAGCCGGCCGGCCTCGCGCGCCGCTAGGGCAATATCGGCGGCGTAGACATACATCTTGGTGGGAATGCAGCCTACGTTGAGGCAGGTGCCGCCAAAGGTGCCCTTTTCAATGATGGCGATTTTCTGGTCATCAAAATCCGGGCTAGGGATGGAGTTTCCGGAGCCAGTGCCGATGATGATGAGGTCGAAATGTTCCTCGGCAGCGGGCGTGTGGGACTGGTGTGAAGTAGTCACGTTTATTCCTTATATATAGGGACTAAATTACTGAGTGGATTGTGGGGCATCGAGGACGGTGGGCAGCCACTTGTCACAGGCGTCAAAAGCTTCTTGGAGCGGGTCCGGAAGCGATAGGAACACATCGTGCCTAGCACCCTTGATGGGATGCAAGGTGTAGTGGGCACTAAGTTCCTTTGCCCAGCGCCGCGTTTGCGCAACGTCGATGATGACATCTGCGTGGTTCACGCTGTCGGAGTAGGGCTGACCCAATTGGGTGCGAGTGGACTGCAGCGTCAAGATGGGGACGCCAGTATCAACGCGGCCGCTGTGGATAGCGTCAAAGCCATGGAATACCGCGGCTATCCAGCCGACATATTTCTTATGGCCGGCCAATGGCTTAAAGCGAAGATCAAAATCCCAGTCGCCGTAGAAATCCTTGTGTACGGACTCGCCATAGGCGGTGAGGTTGCCGCCGGGCAGGGGAGTCATGGGGGCCTTGCGGCCCAGCGCATAGAGCAACGGCTTGAGGGGAGTGAGAATTTGGCCGGGCACGCCCATCATGTCGAGCCAAGGGCTGTTGAGGATGAGGCCTTTCAGGCGCTGGTGGCGTACTTGGTCGGTTTGACGCAGGTGATCCATCCACAGTGGGGCGATCAAGCCACCGGTGGAGTGGGCGATGAAGACGACCTCATCATTGGGGATGGCATCAAGTGCGGCGGTGAGGTCTGTAAAGTACAGCGCTAGGTCCGAAGCATAGTGCCACGACTGGCCCGAGCGGCGCGAGCGGCCGCACTTGCGCAGATCGATGGCATAAAAGTCATAACCCTCGGCGGCAAAGTGCTCCGCTACGTGGGTGTGGAAGAAATAATCGGTCATGCCGTGTAGCCACACCAGCGCCGGGCGTGACGGGGCGGCTGACTCACGGGCAGTACCACCCGCGTGCTCCGGCGCGTAGTGCACCAGCGTGGTGACCACGTCGCCTTCGCCATCGGGGTCGGTACCCAAGTCAATGGTGGCAGCTTCATAGTCGGGGCCAAGTTTGTCTGGGCCCCATACCGGGGAGTGTGTAATCATGCCTCGATTCTAGGTGCAACGAAGAATTTATGGTGCTGCTACTGGGGCGTAAATAGTGGGGGCGGAAATTCCCACATTTTCGCCACTGGTCTGGGGGAGAAATCCCAAATTGGATGAGAAAAGCGTAGAGTAAGGCCTTAACGCGTGACGCACTACCAGGTTGTCATAGTGCAGCGATGGTGGCGCGGGGCGCTAAGCGCTAAAAATCAAGGCGTAGACCGCGCCGATGGATATCTATTTTCAATTCGAAGAGGTAATAACACAGTGTCCTCCGCTAAGAAGACAGCACAGGTTGTAGACGAGGTCGATGTAGCACTTATCGGTGCTGGCATCATGAGCGCCACCCTGGGTGCTATGCTCCGCGAGTTGGAGCCCAGCTGGACCCAAATGGTCTTTGAGCGCCTCGATGGCCCCGCATTGGAGTCCTCCTCCCCGTGGAATAACGCCGGTACCGGCCACTCCGCACTGTGCGAGCTGAACTACACCCCGGAGAAGAATGGCCGCATTGATATCTCCAAGGCTCTGGGCATCAACGAGAAGTTCCAGAAGTCTCGCCAGTTCTGGTCCCACCAGCTCAACAACGGTATTCTCACCGACCCGAGCGAATTCATTAACCCGGTTCCGCACGTGTCCTTCGCACAGGGTGAAATCCAGGTGGATTACCTCAAGCGCCGTTATGATGTGCTGAGCGAGAAGCACATGTTCCCGGGCATGCAGTTCTCCGCGGACGATTCCGATTTTGCTGAGAAGCTGCCGCTGATGGCGAAGGGCCGTGACTTCTCCAATAAGGTGGCCATTTCCTGGACCGACGCTGGTACCGACGTCAACTTTGGCGCGCTGACCAAGCAGTTCCTGACCGCAGCCAAGGCCTCCGGCACCGAGATCCGCTACGGACATGAGGTCATCGATATCAAGCGTGATGGCTCCGCGTGGAAGGTGTACTCCAAGAACAAGCATACCGGCGACATCACCGTAGTTAAGGCAAAGTTCGTCTTCGTGGGTGCCGGCGGTTACGCCTTGGACCTGCTGCGTAAGGCAAAGGTGAAGGAAGTTGCCGGTTACGCAGGCTTCCCAGTATCCGGTCTGTGGCTGCGCTCCAAGAACCCAGAGCTTATCGAGCAGCACCAGGCGAAGGTCTACGGCAAGGCTGCTGTGGGCGCCCCGCCAATGTCCGTGCCGCACCTGGATACCCGCGTTATCGACGGCGAGAAGGGCCTGCTCTTCGGACCTTACGGTGGCTGGAGCCCGAAGTTCTTGAAGAAGGGCACCTACCTGGACCTGTTTAAGTCCATCCGCCCAGACAACATCACCTCTTACCTTGGCGTTGCCGTGCAGGAGTTCGGTCTGACCAAGTACTTGGTCGATGAGGTGCGCAAGAGCTTCTCGGACCGCGTGGAAGCCCTGCGCGAGTACGTACCGGAAGCAAAGGAAAGCGACTGGGAGACCGTTATTGCTGGCCAGCGCGTCCAGGTGATTAAGCCTGCTGGTGCTCCGCAGTTCGGCTCCCTCGAGTTCGGCACCACCTTGGTGAATAACCAGGAGGGCAATATCGCCGGCCTGCTCGGCGCTTCCCCGGGTGCGTCTATTGCACCGGCCGTCATGCTGGAGCTGCTGGAGCGTTGCTTCGGCGAGCACATGATTGATTGGGCAGACAAGATCCGCGAGATGGTTCCGTCTTATGGCATCAAGCTGCGCAACGATGAGAAGCTGTATGACGAGATGTGGGAGTACACCCAGAAGACCCTGAAGCTGGACCGCTAAGAGCTAGCTTTCGGCCTCATAAACCCTCGCACCTCCTTCGTGCCGGTGCGAGGGTTTCGTGCGTATTAGGCAGGTAATGGCAGTCCTATGTGCCGCAGTAGGTGAGGTAGCCCTCGAGACCATGAGGATCCGGCGATTCGAACGCTGGGTTGGGCTCCCACGGGTGGGTGACCGCGTGGAGGAGCTCCTGATACGGGCCCATCTCCCCGCGTTCGGCAGCATCTAGTGCGGATTCTACGGCGAGGTTGCGCGGGATGACCCGCGGCATGGCGCTATCGACGCGGGAAGGATCGGGCGAGGACGCAAGGTAGTCATCTAAGAAGTCTCCCTCGGCAAAGAGCTCGCGGGCGTGGGTGGGGTGGCCCGCGGCGGCGTCGGCAAGAGCGCGGTGAGCCAGCGTGATATCTGGGCCGTTGAGCTGCATGGCGGCCGCATAAGAAGAAGCGACCTCCAGGGAGGTGTCCAAAGCCTGTGCTAAATCTGCTCTGCGCTGGTCCGCAAAGCGGTCGCTAAAGCCGTTGATGGATTCCTGGGCAAAGTCCATGGCCTTATTCATGTCCATATCAAAGAGCGGCAGCAGGGATTCCGCCAAGCGGGCCAGGTTCCATCCCAGAATGGAGGGCTGATTGCCAAAGGCGTAACGGCCCTGCCTATCGATGCTGGAAAAGACCGTCGCGGGCGAATAGGCCTCCATAAAGGCACAGGGGCCATAGTCAATGGTCTCGCCAGAGATGGTGGTGTTATCGGTATTCATCACGCCGTGGATAAAGCCCAAGCGCATCCAGCGGGACACGGTGCGGATCTGCGCAATCATCACCTGGGTGAAAAATTCCTGGTAGTCCGCGCCAGGGTAGTGTCGCGCAATGGCATAGTCGGCCAACTGCCGGGTGTAATCCGTCTGCGCGGCTAGGTGAAAGGTGCCGACGCGGATATGGCTGGCTGCCACGCGTACCACAATGCCGGCCGGTTGCACGTGCCCGCGCTGAATGGGCCGTCCGGTGGAGATAACCGCCAGCGCCCGGGTGGTGGGAACGCCCAAGGCATGCATAGCTTCAGAGACTAGGTACTCGCGCAGCATGGAAGACAGCGTTCCGCGGCCATCGGACCCGAGGCGGGAAAAGGGAGTAAGTCCAGTTCCCTTGGCATGGAGATCCCATAGCCGCCCGTCCTTATCCACCTCGCCCAAGAGCATGGCCCGGCCGTCTCCCATCTGCGGGTTAAACGCACCGAATTGGAAGCCGGAATAGGCCATGGCGTGGCCGCCCGCGCGGCCGGTAAGGAAATCCATGCCCTCGGAGGAGCGCAGCCAGTCCGGGTCAAAGCCCAACTGCCTGACCAGTTCCTCGTTGAGGATGACCATCTGTGGGTTCGGTTGCTCCTCACCCTCGGTGGGGCGAACCAAGTGGGGAAGCTTCTGGGCAAAATCGTGGTGTAGCTGCATCTAGACCTCCAGTGTTCCGCGCACGCGAATCTGGGCGCGACCGCCCACCCAAATATCCGTGCCGTCATCGTTGATAAATACTTCGCCCGCCCGACCTATTTGGCTGCCTTGTGCTGCGGTATAACGCGCCGGCACCACGTTGCGCGAGCGCATAAACTGCGCGGCGCCGCCGTTGAAAGAACCGGTGACTGGGTCTTCGAATTGGGTGGTAAAGGCCCGCACCTCATAGGCCGGCTCGCCCTTTGCGGCGTTGGGATTAAGGCCCACAACGCCGACCTTGGGGCGCTCGCCCTGGGGCTTAACCGCACGCACCGCCTCGGCATCGCGTAATTGGAGCAGGCGCCAGCCTGGGCCATTGTCCACCCAGCCATGGTTCACAATATCCGCGCTATTTAGCCCCAGCCCACCGCAGGCCTCCTTCAGATCCGCCGGGCTTAGCGGTTCTTCGCGGCGCAGCGGCGGGGTAGCAAAGGAAAAGACTTCGCCCTCTTCGCGGACGGTTACCAAGCCCACGCCGCATTCTTGGACGATGCGTCCCTCTTCCCGTGGCTGATTGCCTAGTGCCCGCCACGCGGCAGCGCTGCCCAAGGTGGGGTGGCCGGCAAAATCAAACTCCTCGTACGGGGTGAAAATGCGCACGCGGTAGTCCGCGCGGGCGTCGTGAGGCTCGAGCAAGAAGGTGGTTTCAGAAAAGTTGGTCCAGTTCGCGATTGCCTGCATCTGCTCGGTACTAAGGCCATCGGCGCCCGCAATCACCGCCAAGGCATTGCCGTTAAAGGAACCCGTGGCAAAAACATCAACTTCAAAGAACTCGTGGTGCATGCCTGCCAGTCTAGTCAGCCCCAGGGATGAGGACTATGGCTTAGAGCCTGCGCTAGCCTAGAAAGCCATGAAGAAGCTATGGCCCGATGCACTTCGCGCGTGGGTAGGCCCACCGTGGAGAATTATCATTCCACTGTTTTTCTGGGGTTCTTCGGTGCCGGCGGCAGAAGGCGCCATTGACAGAACATCGCTTTTTCAAGAGCTGGTCATCGTAATTTATGCCGTCGGAATTCCACTAGCACTGTGGCTGCATCCTAAGCTCAAGGAATACGCCATTGGGTTTATTGCGATCACATTAACGGTGTGCATCTTTACCCCGCTGGCTGCAATGGGTAACGCTCACTTTTTCCCTTTGGCTTACTGCGTGTTTCTGATAGGAGCACATTCACCCAAACGACTACAGCGAATCTGGATAGGGTGGATTGCCTTAGGCACCTTGGCGGCCACTGCAGCGAACCTTTATGGGCGGAGACTCATAGATGGCATCGACTTTGGTCTGGAAGATGCCAGCATCGGCCCTCTGCCTGCTTTCGGCTCAGTCATTGCCATCGCGTGGCCGGTCATGGGCTTTTTCTTCTTGCTGGGCACCAATGACCGCAAAAAGCGCGACGGACCAGCAGCTGCTGATTGAACGTGCGGAGATGGCCGGCGCGGTAGAGCGCAACCGCATTGCCCGCGAAATGCATGACATTGTGGCGCATAATTTAGCGGGCGTTATCGCTCTTGCCGACGGCGCCCGGTTCGCCGCCGCCAAAAATCCCGCAGCGGCCACAGAAGCCTTAGAAACCATCGCCTCTACCTCCCGCGATTCCCTCAAACAGATGCGCGGATTGCTCTCTGTGCTGCGAGATGGAGATTCCCGCGCCGATACCAAGGCGCCCGGCGCGAGTGATATCGCAGGACTCATCTCGGAAGCCCGCCGCAGCGGTTTCGATATCATCGTGCACGGGCTGGAGGAGCCTGCCGACCGAAAGCGACGAGCTCTATCAGTTCACCGTCTACCGCGTGGTGCAAGAGATTTTGACCAATATGCTCAAGCATTCCCGCGATAAAAGGGGAGTGCTGCGCTTTCGCTCTACTGGAAGCGGCCTAGTATTGAGCGCCGATAACCCGGCCGCACGCACGCCGGACAATCACGAGCCCGGTTACGGGCTCATCGGGATGAGCGAGCGCGTTAGGGCCTATGGCGGCAGCGTTGCTACCCGCACAGAGGACGGACACTTCTTTATCACCGTGGAGGTACCCAATGACTAACTCTGAGCAGCCAGCAAGATCGCATGCCGCTCCCATCCGCATTGGCCTAGTAGATGACCAGCCCCTCGTGCGCGCCGGGTTCGCCATGCTCCTTGGCTCCCAAGAGGATTTAGACGTTGCCTGGCAGGCATCCGATGGCGATGAAGTCCTCGACCTCGCCCGCGCGCAGCCTGCCGATATTGTGCTCATGGATGTCCAGATGGCCCGCGTCAATGGCATCGCCGCCACCGAAAGGCTGCTGCCGGAATTCCCGGATACCCAAGTCATTATGCTTACCACCTTCGATGACCAGAACTTTGTCCATGGCGCCATTTCCGCCGGGGCTTCCGGATTCCTGCTCAAAGACGTCGAACCGGAAGATCTCCTCGCCGCCATTCGCACCGTACATTCCGGCGAGGCCGTCCTTTCACCGCGCATTACCGCCCAGGTGCTGCAGCAACTGCGCAGCGAGCAGTCCGCGTCACAGCCTAATTCACATGCCACCCCCGTTGCGGCAGCGGCTACCGCCCCTCCGGCAGAAGAACTCACGCCACGCGAGCTGGACGTCCTCAAGCTAATGGCACTGGGGTATTCGAATACCGAAATCTCCGAGTGCGAGTTCGTCTCCATGGCCACGGTCAAGACTCACGTGCGCCACATCTTGACGAAAACCGGCTCGCGTGACCGCGTGCATGCCGTGCTCTACGCGCTTACTCATGGCGTGGTTTCGGTGGAGGAACTGCTCTCTCATCCCTAGGTATGACCTGCTAAATCACTCCCAAGGATGGTTACTTTGTGCCGGTCAGGCGGCACGATGGGAACCATGCTCAAAGTTTCACACCTTTCCAAGAATTTCCGTTCCTTTAAAGCAGTAGATGACCTCTCCTTCGAGGTTCCAGACGGTCAAGTCACCGGCTTCCTCGGACCGAATGGTTCCGGCAAGTCCACCACGATGCGCATGTGCGTGGGGTTGGAGACTCCGACTTCCGGCACCGCGACTTTTGATGGCACGCCTTTCCGTGAACTGTCCAATCCCGCCACCATGGTGGGCACCTTGCTGGATGCGAACTGGTTCCACCCGGGCCGCAGCGCCCGTGCTCACCTGGGCTACATGGCCGCGCTGCAGGGCGTGTCTATGAACCACGTGGATGACACCTTGGACCGCGTCGGCCTTACCCAGGTAGCCACCAAGCGCGTGGGCGGCTATTCGCTAGGCATGAAGCAGCGCCTGGGCCTTGCTTGTGCGCTCATCGGCGAGCCGAAGCACTTGCTTCTCGACGAACCCGTCAACGGCCTCGACCCCGAAGGCGTGCACTGGATGCGTGCCCGCATCCGCGAATTCGCCGAGGCCGGTTGCTCGGTCCTCGTATCTTCCCACCTGCTTTCGGAAATGCAGCTCACCGCAGACCGCCTCGTAGTCATCGGCAAAGGCAAGCTGCTGGGCGAGGGCACCATGGATGAATTCGTCAACGGAACTGGTGGCGCAAGCCTCGAAGTCATCGTTGACCAGCCCGATGAACTCCTGCGCCTATTGCACGGCACCGATGCGGAAACCTCCTTTGACGGTGAGGTCCTGCGCGTGCGCGGCCTCGAAGGCTCCGACATCGGCCGCATCTGCCTGGATAACCGCATTCTTATCTCCAGCTTGGAACGCAAACAGCCCTCCCTGGAAGAGGCCTACCTCGGCGCGACCGCCGACCACGTGGCCTACCGCTCCGCCTAATCGCACGACCCAACCTTTAAGGACAGATTTCTATGAATACTGTGGTTTCAGAATCCCGCAAGCTCTTTTCTCTTCGCTCTACCTGGGTCTACCTCGCCATCGTGGCACTCGGCATGACCGCCGGCGGCGTGCTTACGGCTTGGGGCTATGACTTCAACGGCACCGCGGACGGCAAGTTTCAATCCAGTGATGTCTTGGCAGCTAGTGACCTCGCCATGGTGGTGATGATCTTTGCATCTGCGATGATGGTCGGAGGTGACCTAGGAAAGGGAACCGTTGCATGGTCTTATCTTTCCTCCAACCGCCGCGTTGGCATAGTGCTCAGCCAATTCTTAGTCATCCTGGTATCACTCTTGCTCGCTGCCACGCTGGGTATAGCTGTGGGAACCTTGCTGATTGCGGCACTCGGCGGCGATATTGACTTCACAAGCTTTCACCAGTGGCCGGATTGCAACCGAGTGGTGTTTGCTTACCTGGAATGGGCCGGCTTTAGCCTGCTGGCTATGGGGTTGGCTTATCTCTTGCGTAGCGGCACATTTGCGGCGATGATCCTCGTGGTGGAGTTCTTTGTTCTTGAAACTGCGCTTATGGCATTTGACGCTTCGTGGGCAGAAGCGTTGTTGAGCTGCCTGCCCTTCGCCAATATGCAGACCTTGGTCCTGGGTAGCGATTCGGGCCCCTTCGACCATTCCCGCGGTGTGTCTGCTTTGATTCTGGGCGTCACGCTGGCAGTCTGCGTCGGCGGTGCGTGCGCAGTGTCCCGCCGTCGGTCCGTCGCCAAATAACTCCCAGAACTAACTACGCTGGTGGGCATGAGTGATGCACTTTTTGCCCGCATAGAACCCATCCAGACCATGCGGGATGGCACGGTCAAGCAGGTCAACCCGTTCTCCGGGACCGAGGTATTGAACCGTGCCGGGCCGCGGCAACCGTCCGCTGTCTACGCCAGTGGCTAACCCGCAGCCACTGCAGGAAGAAGACTTCACCCACCGCTGCGCTTTTTGCTCAGGTCGCATGACCGATACCCCGCCGGAAAAGGCTCGCATTCTGCCGTCCGGCGGGATTGTGCGTGGGCTGCCCTTGAGCGAATACGGACACACCGTGCCGGCCTTTCGCCGCATCCCCAATCTGTTTGAAATCGTCTCCTATGACTACTGGCATGCCAACTACGGCTTCGACATGGATGCTGAGACTCGCCAACGCATGGACAACTACCTTGCCGATCCTGCCGGCCGGGAACATGTGCTCAATATCGTGCGCACGAAGCGCAAGGCAGCGCACCTTCCTGAAGCAAGCGAAGAGGAACTTATAGAACAGGCGGCGGGCTTTTTCGCAGGAGGCCACGACGTCATCGTGGCGGGCCGCCATTTTGAGCGCGGTGCACAGGATGATTCCCAAGTGGTATCTTCCGGCACCCTCAGCGCCGAAGAGCACCTGCTCTTTATGCAGCTGACTATTGACGCCATGCGCGACCTCTACGAACGCAACCGCTACGCCCCCTATGTGGTGGCCTTCCAAAACTGGCTGCAGCCAGCCGGCGCCTCCTTCGAGCACCTGCACAAGCAACTCGTCGCCATCGATGATCGCGGCATGGCCTCCCACCGGGAGGTACAGATGCTGCGCAGCAATATGAACATGTACAACGAGTGGGCCGTGGACTATGCCGCTAGCCGCAACCTCATCATTGCGGAAAACGACCATGCCGTCCTCTTCGCCGGCTTTGGGCATCGCTATCCCACCTTGGAGGTCTACTCCAAGTCCGCGACCTGTGAGCCCTGGCGGCAGTCGGAAGAAGAAATCCGCGCCATGAGCGACCTCGTCCACGCCGCCCACGCCGCAGTGGGCCGCGAGGTGCCCTGCAATGAGGAATGGCACCACAAGCCAGCCGATGTCGACGTCGCTCAGCCATGGCGCATTCTCATCAAGCTCCGCATTTCTACCCTTGCCGGATTCGAAGGCGGCACCAAGATTTATCTCAACACCATCTCGCCCTGGGATCTGCGCGATAGGGTAGTAAGCCAGCTTTATTCCCTGCGCGAGTCCGGGCATGTTGCCCGCTCGGTCCGCGTGGCTACCGAATGCTCGGTACAGCGCAATAGCCTGCTGTATAACCCGCAGCTGCGCTAAGCGGGCAGCGTTGGGCTCAGCGCTTGACGACGAGCGTAAGCTCACTCGACCCAGGCCCCGGCTCCTCAACGGTCATACCCGCCGCGCGCGCGATGGCGGCAACGTCGGCGGCGCTATAGGCGTCGGCAGGCGAGAGCGCCAACTCGCGGGCTAACAGGCCCTTGTAGTGCTTATTGAAGTGGCTGACCACCTTGCGCGATCCATCGTCCTGCACGCTTTCCACCCGTACCGTTACCGCATCCTTTACCCGGCCGAGCTGCTGGTAAGTGCCCGAGCGCAGATCCACAATAAGCTCGTCCACCCCCTCGAGCGCCTGCGTAATCTGCTTGCCCCAGCGCGACTTCATGGTGCGGCCGCCAAGCTTCGAGCCACCCGAAAGCCGGTAATGCGGAATGGGGTCGCTGGCGCGGAGGACGCCAAAGAGGGCGTCGCCAATAGCAAGGCGCTCCCATGTGGGCAGGGAAGGGGCATCCAAGGCATCAAAAAGCACGCCGGTATAGCGCAACACGGCCGGCATGGTGGGGGTGGTAAAAAGCCCCTGGTTGGATTCGGCCTCACCGCGCAGCTTTTCCGAAAGCTTGAGTACCTCCATTGCCTCGTCTACCGGAAGAGACTGCAGCTCAGCGGCAATTTCGCGCCGGGTATCGTGCAGTTCTGGGAAGGATAGCCGCCCAAAGTCAAGGGGCTGTCCCGTACCGCCATGGGCCTTAGTTTCTGAAGGAGGGAGGATAATGAGCATATATACAGGGTAGCGGGGTATATTTTTGTGCATGATTACCCGCCTTTCTGAACTATTTCTCCGTACCCTCCGTGAGTGACCCCGCCGATGCCGAGGTCCCTAGCCACAAGCTGCTCGTCCGCGCCGGTTATGTACGCCGCGTCGCGCCGGGTGTATATACCTGGCTGCCGTTGGGTCTGCGCACCCTGCGCAAGATTGAAGATGTAGTCCGTCAGGAAATGGATGCCATTGGCGGCCAGGAAATGCTCTTTCCTGCCTTGCTGCCGCGCGAGCCTTATGAAAAGACCAACCGTTGGGTGGAATACGGCGATAACCTCTTCCGCCTCAAGGATCGCAAGAACGCAGATATGCTGCTTGGCCCTACCCACGAGGAAATGTTTGCCAGCGCGGTCAAGGATATGTACTCCTCCTATAAGGATTTCCCGGTCACGCTGTATCAGATTCAGACCAAGTACCGCGATGAGGAGCGCCCCCGCGCTGGTGTGCTGCGTGGCCGCGAATTCACGATGAAGGATTCCTACTCCTTCGACATGACCGATGAGGGCTTGGATGAGTCCTACGGCCGCCACCGCAAGGCGTATCAGAATATCTTCAACCGCCTGGAGCTCGATTACGCCATCTGTAAGGCCACCTCTGGTGCCATGGGCGGCTCCGCCTCCGAGGAATTCCTCGCCGTCTCTGAGGTGGGCGAGGATACCTTTGTGCGCTCCACCGAGGGCGACTACGCAGCCAACGTCGAGGCCGTGGTGACCCCAGCACCGGCGGAGAAGGATATTGAGGGCCAGCCAGAGGCGCAGGAGCATGACACCCCGGGTGCCGAGACCATTGAGAAGCTGGTCGAATGGGCCCAGGGGGCAGGCATTACTGTCGACGGCCGCGAGGTTACCGCGGCAGACACCCTCAAGTGCATGATGGTCAAGCTCTTCCACCCGGCCGTGGAGAGCGAAGAGCGCGAGTCCGAGTTGGCGGCGGTTCTCATCCCTGGCGATCGCGAGCTGGATGAAAAGCGCCTTGAGGCCGCACTCGAGCCAGTGGAGTTTGAGTTGGCCGGGGACAAGGACTTTGCAGACAATGACTTCTTGGTCAAGGGCTATGTGGGCCCGCGCGCTCTAAATGCCAATGGCATCAAGGTCCTGGCCGATCCGCGCGTGGTCAAGGGCACGGCGTGGATTACCGGCGCCGATGCGAGCGAGCGCCACGTGGTTGGATGCGTGGCCGGTCGCGATTTCACCGTGGATGAGTTCATTGAGGCCGCAGAGGTTAAAGAAGGCGACCTGGCTCCCAATAACCAGGGCACCTTGACCTTGGAGCGCGGCATTGAGCTTGGCCATATCTTCCAGCTGGGCCGCAAATACACCGAGGCCTTTGACGTGCAAATCTTGGATGAGAACGGCAAGCGCGCCGTTCCCACCATGGGATCCTATGGCATTGGTATCACCCGCATGCTGGCCGTCTTGGCCGAGCAGCGCCATGATGACAAGGGCCTCAATTGGCCAGTAGCTGTTGCGCCGTACCAGGTACACGTAGCCGTGGCTAATAAGGACGCCGCCGCCATGGAGGCCGGCGATAAGCTGGTAGAGGAGCTATCCTCCAAGGGGCTCGAGGTGCTCTTCGATGACCGCCCAAAGGTCTCCCCAGGCGTGAAGTTCAAGGATGCAGAGCTCCTTGGCATGCCCTTCGTGGCAATTCTGGGCCGTGCCTTCAAGGAAGGCAAGATTGAACTGCGCATCCGCGGTGGAGAGACCCTTGAGGTTCCAGCCGAAGACATCGTGGACAAGATCCTCGAGCTCGTGCGTGGCTAAATAGGACTCAACTCTGCGCGGCGGGGTACCGTGGAAGGCATGAACTTTCAAAAGAATGGGCTTTCCACGGTGCTTTCAGCAATGGGCGTATTGCACTTTGTGAAGCCGAAGACTTTCGAATCCATTGTCCCGCCGCAACTGCCAGGCCCTGCGCGCTTCTATAACTTTGCTTCGGGCCTGTGGGAGATTGCCACCGGTGCTTTGCTTCGCCGCCGCGCCACCCGCGGCTTCGGCGGTGCTTCCGCACTCGCGCTCTTTGCAGCGGTGTGGCCGGCCAATATGTACCACGCCTGGATTGAACGCAAGGCAGGGTGGCCAAAGAAGCTCTACCACATCATCCGCCAGCCGCTGCAGGTGTTGTTGATGATGTATGCCTGGAATATCGCCAAGCATGAGGCCTAAAGCCACAATGGCTGCATGCTAGCCAACTAGGTGAAACACAAAAGCCGGCCTCCTCCCTTACTCCGCGGGGTTTCGCGGGATGGGGAGGAGGCCGGCTTCGTGTTAAATACCGAGGCTAGAAACTAGCCGGCGACGGGGCCGCCGCAGTTAGGCCAAGCGCCAGCACCCTGGGTGGCTAGGACGCTTTCGGCCACGGCAATTTGCTGCTCGCGGGTTGCCTGGTCAGCGGTCGGGGCGTACTGAGTGCCGCCATTGGCAGCCCAGGTCTGCGGGTTGAACTGCAGGCCGCCCTGGTAACCGTTTCCGGTATTGATGTGCCAGTCACCGCCGGACTCGCAAGCAGCTACCTGATCCCAGGCGCTAGCCGGTGCGGCGGTAGCAGCAGGCGCGGCCAAGCCAGCAAGGCCAAGTGCTGCGGCGGATACGGTCAACATGGTCTTCTTAGAACGCATTGAGAGGAAACTCCTTCTCTTTGTGTCTGTTTAGCTTGCGGAATCTCCTGCAAGCTCATGGTGAACCAACCTACGCACGCTAGAGGAGCCGAAGCAATGCATAGGGCCGTAGAGGTTGCTGCCATTTCGCTGGCCCGTTGTCAGGGGATGGACAGGTGGGGGCTGGCCGGGGTGGTAGTGGTCTAGCGCATACCGTGGGACTCCGCCGCGATGCCAATGAGCCACGTAACCCATTCCTGATCCGGGGATTCTTCTTGCGCTGCACCTGTGGCGGCGGCGGGCGACTTGCGGCCGTCGTGTTCGGCAAGGCCATCGATAAAGGCCAGCGCGGAAGCAGAATCGTGGGGCAGTTCTTGCTCTCCGGAAGTATAGGCCGACTCTGGCTGCGGAATGTTGCCGTAGCGGGCTAGTGCATCCTGGAGGGCGTCGATGCGGCGATGATGAACAGCTAGGCGATGATCCACCTTGTCCTCGTGCTCGGGGCCAACGTAGGCGCGGGCGAAATCTAGACCGAATACCTGCTCATACTCCCAGCTCAGGAGATCAGCAGCGCTTTTTTGCTCTGGTTGGGAAAGCTCGGGGATATCCGGGGCATCGCCAGGCAGCCAGGCATTGAGCGCGATGGCCTGCTCGGTAACTAGGACGCGCGATTCAACGGTGACTTCATCGGCCGCCTCTGTCGTCGCAGAAGCGGCATTTTCCATAATTTCGCCAGAGTCTGCGGCGTGATTGGCTTCGGTAGGGCGCTCTACCTCGCAGGAGCGTGGGGGATTGCCAGCATCATCCGTGCCGCATAGCCGTGTAATTTCGGCATACAGGGCGTCCGCCTGGGAGCTGCGCAGCCCTGCGGCATGGTCGTCGACGCCGCTGAGGGACAAGGCGTCGGTGGCGGCGGCGTCGGCAAGCGCCAGCAGCCTGCTTTCTGGCCGCGGGCCAAAGTAGTCGACGACGGAATCAACCGCTTGGCACCCAGCCAAGGTGGGCAGGGTGGCGGTTGTGGCTACGAGGGCTAAAGCTAAACGTCGGCGGTTCACGCAAAAGACTGTACCCCGTAGCACGTAGGCTAGTGCACATGGCTTTCCCAGATGCACAACAATTGACCGATCTCCTGCAACCCAAACTGGCTGAGCGGGGATTGGACGTAGAAGACATTAAAACCACCAAGGCGGGAAAGAAATCCCAGGTCATTATCCGTATTGATGGTGATAAGCGCCCTAGCTCCGATGTGTTGGAGGAAGTATCCAACGAGATTTCTGCCTTCTTTGATGACAAGGAAGCGCAGGGAGAGCTGAACTTCGGTGCGGGCTATACCTTGGAGGTCTCCACCCCCGGTGTGGACCTGCCGCTCACCGCCCCGCGCCACTGGCGCCGCAATCGGGGGCGCAAGGTCTCCTTCGACCTTGGCGATGGTAAGACTCAATCGGCGCGCATTGGCGCGCTTAACGACGCCGCCGATGCCGTAATCCTCATCACGGCAAGCAAAAAGGACGTGCAGGCGCGCGCCGAACGATTGGAAAATATTGCCCGGGCAGTGGTAGAAATTGAGTTTGCACAGCCGTCCGAACAGGAGCTAGAGGCAGTGCGCAAGACGTTTGAAGAAGCCGAGAATTAACCGGCAACCGAGAGGAATGACAAGTGAATATTGATCTACAGGCACTTCGTACCATCGAGTCCGAGCGCAACGTCCCCGTAAAGGACTTGCTGGAAGCGATTGCGGGTGCCTTGTTGTATTCCTACCTGGATTACCGCGAGTCTAATGCTGGCGGCAAGGTAGAAGGCGCCAAGTCCCGCGTCGATATCGACGCCACCACCGGTGCGGTCAGCGTCATTGTCTCGGAGCGCGACCCAGAAACTGGGGAAGTAACCACCGAATACGATGACACCCCGGAAAACTTTGGACGCGTGGGCGCACAGGCCGTGCGCGAGGCCATCCTGCGCAAGCTGCGCGAGGCCGAGGCAGAGCGCACCTATGATTCCTACTCGGAGCTCACCGGCCGCGTTGTCAGCGGCATCGTCCAGCGCGATGCGCGCGCTAATGCCCGCGGAATCGTCGTGGTCCAGCTGGGCTCTGAGCTGGAGTCCCAGGACGGCATCTTGCTGCCGGCCGAGCAGATTCCGGGTGAAAAGCTCGAGCACGGTGACCGCATTAAGGCCTATGTCGTAGGCGTTAATCGCAATGGCGCCCAGGTACAGATCAATCTCTCTCGCACTCATCCGGAGCTGGTGCGTGGCCTTTTTGAGCTTGAAGTTCCAGAAGTTGCCGATGGCAGCGTAGAAATGATTGCCATTGCCCGCGAGGCAGGCCACCGTTCCAAGGTGGCCGTTGTGGGCCATGCCAAGGGCCTGAACGCAAAGGGAGCCTGCATTGGCCCGCGCGGTCAGCGCGTCAACAACATCATGCGCCAGCTCGGCGGTGAAAAGATTGACATCATCGACTTCAGCGAGGATCCCACGGTCTACGTAGGCAATGCCTTGGCCCCCTCGAAGGTGGTCAAGGTTACCGTTGTGGACAACGAGGCGCAGATCGCACGCGTGGTGGTGCCGGATTACCAGCTGTCCCTGGCTATTGGTAAAGAGGGCCAGAATGCCCGTCTTGCTGCCCGTTTGACCGGTTGGAAGATCGATATTCACTCGGACGCTGACGCTAATTAAGGATCTGCGCTTTTGTAGCGTAGGCTAGTAAACGGCCCAGTTGCAGATTGGGGCATATTGGCGACGCGAAAAGTAAGGAGATGAATGTCTGAGAGGCAAAGACTCCGGACCTGCATCGCTACTCGCCGCCGCCTGCCAGATACGGACTTGCTACGGGTGGTCATCGACCACGATGATCCGCACGGCCGCCGTCTGGTAGCAGATCCACACCGCCGGCTTCCCGGCCGCGGGGCGTGGATTAGCCCCACACTTTCTGCACTCGAGCTAGCGGAGCGCAAACGCGCCTTCAAGCGCGCGCTTCGCACGTCCGCACCCGTGGACACAGGTCAGGTACGGCAGTACTTGGAAGCGCATAGCGGACAGGTACCTAGCGCGGACAATGCCGCGTTAGATTCGTACGAACCAGAGTTACAAAGGAAGACCGAACACTGATGAGCGCACAACGATGAAGCATCAGCGATGAAAGTCCTACACACCTAACTAGGGGTCAGGCCAGTTTCCGCGGCCTTGACTCCTAGTCGATACCAAGAGGAGACAAGTGCCCGGAAAGCTACGTGTTCACGAGCTCGCAAAGCAGCTCGGAGTAACCAGCAAGGAACTGCTCGCCACCCTGAAGGAACAGGGTGAGTTTGTAAAGACTGCTTCTTCCACCATCGAACCGCCGGTGGTTAAGAAGATGCGAGCACATTATGAAGCACAGTCCGGCGGCGATGACGCCGCCGAGAAGAAGCAAGACAATAAGCCTGCCAAGGGTGCCGCTAAGAGCACCGCAAAGGCGAGCGCCCCTAAGCCGGGCGCGAAGTCTGCTGCCCCGAAGCCGGGCGCAGAGGCGCCAAAGCCAGGCGCGAAGGCCGCTGCACCGAAGCCTGGCCAGGGCGCACCGAAGCCGGGACAGGGTGCTGCTGCTAAGCCCGGCGCAAAGCCAGCTGCCCCGAAGCCGGGTGCTCAGGCGCCGAAGCCTGGTGCTAAGGCTGCCGCACCGAAGCCTGGCCAGGGCGCACCGAAGCCAGGCCAAGCTGGTGGCAAGAAGTCGGGCGAGCGCCCGACCCCAGGCAACTCCATGCCTCGTCCTATGCCGAAGCCAGGCGGTTCCCGTCGCGTAGCCAATAACCCGTTCTCCACGGGTGGCGGCGACAACCGTCCGGGCCCCCGCCCAGGTGGCTCCAAGGGCCAGCGTGGCGGCAATAAGCCGGGCGATAACCGCGGTAAGCGCGGCGGCCAGAACGAGGGCGGAAATAACCGCCAGGGAGGCAATAGCCAAGGTGGCGGTCGCCGTCCATCCCCGGCCATGATGCCGTCCCACCCGAACCCTGCGTCTATGCCGTCTAAGGCACCGAGCGGCGGTGGACGCGGCGGCCGCGGTCGCGGCGGTCACGGCGGGCCAGGCCACGGTGGCCCAGGTGGCGGCCGTCCAGGCGGCTTCCGCGGAGGCGGACGCGGCGGACGTCGCGGTGGCACCGCAGGTGCATTCGGCCGTCCAGGTGGCGCTCCACGTAAGGGCAAGAAGTCCAAGCGTCAGAAGCGCCATGAGTACGAGGAGCAGCAGAAGCATGTCGTAGGCGGCGTGCGCTTGCCCGACGGCAAGGGCCAGACCGTCCGCCTGCGTCGCGGTGCATCCCTGTCTGACTTCGCCGAGAAGATCGGCGCGGATCCAGCAGCACTGGTACAGGCACTGTTCAACCTCGGTGAAATGGTGACCGCAACCGCTTCCGTATCGGAAGATACGCTGCAGCTGCTCGGCTCCGAGATCAACTACAACGTCGAGGTCGTCTCCCCTGAGGATGAGGACCGCGAGCTGCTCGAGTCCTTCGACCTGAAGTTCGGCGAGGATGAAGGTGGCGAGGAAGCACTGGAGAATCGTCCTCCAGTCGTCTCCGTTATGGGTCACGTTGACCACGGTAAGACCCGCCTGTTGGACGCCATCCGTAAGACCAACGAGGGCGCTCACGAGGAAGGCGGCATCACCCAGGGCATTGGTGCTTACCAGACCACGGTGGACGTGGACGGCGAGCGCACCATCACCTTCCTGGATACCCCGGGTCACGAGGCCTTTACCGCCATGCGTGCTCGTGGTGCTAAGTCCACCGACTTGGCCATCCTCGTGGTTGCCGCCGATGACGGCGTCATGCCACAGACCGTGGAGGCCATCAACCACGCCAAGGCTGCCGATATTCCGGTCGTCGTGGCCGTGAACAAGGTGGATAAGCCGGAGGCTCAGCCGGATAAGATCCGTGGCCAGCTCACCGAGTACGGCCTGGTTCCGGAAGAGTACGGTGGCGACACCATGTTCGTGGATATCTCCGCGAAGCAAGGCAAGAACATTGACCAGCTGCTTGAGTCGGTCATCCTGACCGCGGATGCCGCCTTGGAGCTGACCGCTAACCCAGACATGGACGCACAGGGCGTGGCCATTGAGTCGCACCTGGACCGCGGCCGTGGTCCGGTGGCAACGGTCATCGTTCAGCGCGGTACCTTGCACGTGGGTGACTCCATCGTCGTCGGTGATGCGCATGGCCGTGTCCGCCGCATGCTTGATGAGTTCGGCGGCGACGTCGAAGAGGCTGGCCCATCCCGTCCGGTGCAGGTCCAGGGTCTGTCCGGTGTGCCGGGTGCAGGCGATAACCTGCTCGTGGTGGAAGATGACCGCGTTGCCCGCCAGATTGCTAACCAGCGTGATGCGCGCAAGCGCTCTGCCCTGCAGGCAAAGCAGCGCAAGCGCGTCTCCCTGGAGGATCTGGACAAGGTATTGCAGGAGACTTCGACCCTCAACCTCATCCTCAAGGGCGACAACGCCGGTTCCGTCGAGGCACTGGAAGATGCCCTGCTGGATATCAAGACCGAGGACGAAGTGGAGCTCAACATCATCGACCGTGGTGTGGGCGCTGTGACCGAGACCAACGTCTCTCTCGCTGCGGCTTCCGACGCCGTCATCATTGCCTTCAACACTCGTGCGGAAGGCAAGGCGACGGAGATGGCCACCCAAGAGGGCGTGGATATTCGTTACTACACGATCATCTACAAGGCCATCGAAGAGGTCGAGGCTGCGCTCAAGGGCATGCTCAAGCCGATTTACGAGGAACGCGACACCGGTGCGGCCGAAATCCGCGCCCTGTTCAAGTCCTCCGCGGTGGGCACCATCGCCGGCTGCATGGTTACCGAGGGCAAGGTTGTCCGCAACGGCAAGGTTCGCCTGCTGCGCGATAACAACGTCATCACTGCCGACGCCAAGATTGAGTCCCTGCGTCACGAAAAGGACGACGCAACCGAGATCAAGGCCGGCTACGAGTGCGGTATGGTGCTCTCTTACCCGGATATCCAGGTAGGCGACATCATCCAGGCCTACGAAGAGGTCGAGGTTCCGCGCGACTAATCGCCGCCGTCTCAAGGCCCGCTTCCGCTCCCGCCGTCCCCACTGAATGTGCTGCCAGCACTCAGTAGGGAAGGCCCGGGGAGATGGGAAGCGGGCCTTGTGCTATTCCTGCGTCTGTGAGTTGAGGGCGCCGTGGGCGCCGCTGCCTACAGGCGCTGCCGCGACGGGTTTTCATTGTCCGGTATTCGGCACTAAACTGGTGGTTTCTTGTACCGGTTGGCGGTAATTTTAGAGATAGATTCTTTTCGAGCTGGGAGGTTCACATGGTCGATCACGCACGCGCAGCGCGCATGGCCAAGCGCATTCAGGAAATCGTGGCAAGCGCCATCGAACGCCAGATTAAGGATCGCCGCCTCGAGTTGGTGACCATTACGGATACTCGAGTCACGGGCGACCTGCACGATGCCACCGTTTTTTATACCGTGCGCGGAAAAGACATCGACTCCGAGCCAGACTTCGCTCAAGCAGAAGAAGCCCTCAAGCGCGCTAAAGGTCAACTGCGCAAGATTGTGGGTGATCAACTCTCGGTGCGGTTTACCCCGACGCTCACCTTCGAGGTCGATACCGTTCCGGAGGCCTCCGCTCATATGGAAGAACTTCTGGCCCGTGCTCGCGCCCGCGATGAAGAACTGGCAAAGCTGAAGGAAAACGCCCAGCCGGCAGGGGATGCGAACCCGTATAAGACCTCCGATGAAGACGAGGCTTAAGTGACTAAGAAGCAATACCAGCCGGCAGTTGCCGCTTTGCATGATGCTCATAGCATCTGCATTGTGACGCACCTGCGGCCGGATGCCGATGCCATCGGCTCTGCTGCGGCGTTGCTGCTCGCGCTGCGCCAACGGGGCAAAGATGTGTGTGCCGTTGTGGGCCAGGAGCGGGAAATTTCCCGTAACCTTTACACCATTCCTGCCGCCGACGACGTCACCACTAGTCGTGAGCTGCCGGAAGGCTATGACCTCTACGTCACCGTTGATTGTGGTTCTTTGGACCGAACGGGCTTTTTTGCGGATCGGATTGAGCAGCTAGCCCAGCAGGGCCGGGTTCTGTGCATTGACCATCATTCTTCTAATCCAGGGTTTGGTGCCATCAATGTGGTGGACACTGAATGTGAATCCACCACCGTGGTGTTGCTGAGCATCTTGGATTCATTGGAGATTCAGATTGACCGTCATATTGCACACTGCTTATATGCCGGTTTGATGACCGATACTGGCAGCTTCCGCTGGGGTAGGCCGGCTATGCACGATATTGCTACCCGCCTCATGCACTACGATCTGGATACCAAGCAGATCGCAGCTGACCTGTTAGATTCCACCACTCCGGACGATCTTCAGATGATCGGTAGGGTATTGGCCGGTTTGCGCCTCGAAGAAGCAGGGGAGCACACCCTAGGCATTCTCGTCGCGCGGCTGGAAGATATCCAGGGACACTCCGATTCGGCTGTCGAATCACTAGTGGAGTTCGTTCGCGCGCTTGAAGGAACCACCGTCGGCGTGGTGTTTAAGGAACAAGCTCCGGAGGTGTGGGCAGTTTCTTTGCGTTCTTCTCGCATCGATTGTTCTTCGGTGGCGCTAACCTTCGGCGGCGGCGGACATGTACCGGCCGCGGGCTATACCGCTCACGGGGCTCCGGAAAAAATTATTAAGGAATTGGTGGCCGCTATCCAATGAGAAAAAGGCAGACGGATGGAATGAACGCTCAGGATCGCTCCACCGCCGGCACGGTAACCGCACGCGAGGTCTTTGGCCTCGCGTTTCCCGCGCTTGGCGTACTTGCGGCCATGCCGCTCTACCTCTTGCTGGATACCGCGGTAGTCGGTCGCCTTGGCGCCCAAGAGCTCGCCTCGCTGGCTGCAGCCACCACAATTCACTCCGTGGTGACGACGCAGTTGACTTTCTTGTCCTACGGCACGACCGCTCGCTCTGCCCGTCTCTTTGGCTCCGGAAAGCGCGAAGCTGCGGTTGCTGAAGGCGTGCAAGCCACCTATGTGGCCCTAGGTGTAGGCGCGCTGCTCGCCGTGATCATGTGGATTTTCGGCGGCGTATTTGCCCGCGCCTTAACCGGTGATCCCACCACGGCCGCCGGTACGGCCTTGTGGCTGCGCATCGCAGCTCTGGCTATTCCCGTTACTTTGGTGGAGATGGCCGGAAACGGCTGGATGCGCGGTGTCCAAGATACGAAGAAGCCGCTGTACTTCACTTTGTCTGGCATGATTCCCGGCGCTATTGCGGTGCCCATCTTCGTCCATTTCTGGGGGCTGGCAGGCTCGGCAATTGCCACGGTTTTGGGCATGAGCATTATTGCTGCGCTATTTGTCCGCGAATTGCATAAGGAACATACCGGCTCCTGGCAATTTCAGTGGCATGTGGTACGCGAACAACTCATCTTAGGCCGCGATCTTATTTTGCGTTCAGCCAGCTTCCAGGTGGCCTTTCTTACCGCCACGGCTGTGGTTTCCCGCGTTGGTACCGCTTCTTTGGCCGGTCACCAGATCATGATGCAGCTGTGGAACTTCATGTCCCTCATCTTGGATTCGTTGGCCATTGCCGCGCAATCATTGACTGGTGCTGCACTAGGTGCTGGCTCTGCGCGGCACGCACGCAGTGTGGGCAGCAAGGTGGCGTTGTACTCTACGATTTTCTCTGGCCTCTTGGCTGTCGTATTTGCTGCTGGTGCAGGGATTATTCCGCGCATCTTCACCTCCTCTCCGGAAGTGCTCGATGCCATCTCTAAGCCGTGGTGGATCCTGGTAGCCATGGTTATCGGCGGTGGCGTGGTCTTCGCCTTCGATGGTGTCTTGCTCGGCGCCGGCGATGCTGCGTTCCTGCGCACGCTGACCATTTCTTCGGTCCTAGTGGGATTTTTGCCGGGCGTTATCTTGGCGCACTTTATGGGCACAGGCTTAACCGGCGTGTGGTGTGGCCTCGCCGCCTTCATTGCTTTCCGCATGGTGGGTGTCGTCTACCGGTTCCGATCGATGAAATGGGCCGTAGTGCAGGAGGGCTAGCTGCGCTAAAGTGGGCGTGTTGATACTCTCGCGTGGTGTGCGGCTACGTGCAGCGCGCAGCTTCTAGGAAGACAGGTGAGAAACCTATGCCAACAGTGTGGGCGGTTTCTGACCTGCATGGAGCGGTCAGCGCCAATAGCGAGCGCATTGATCAGCTTACTCCGCCCGATCCTGCGGATTGGCTGATTGTAGCTGGGGACGTCGCAGAGCGTACCGATCTCATCATTCGTATTTTGCGCCAGCTCAATGATCGCTATGCCAGGGTCATCTGGGTGCCGGGCAACCATGAGTTATTCTCCCGCTCCCAGGATCGGTATCAAGGCCGAGAAAAGTATGCGCACCTAGTGGAAAGGTGCAGGGAGATTGGAGTTATCACTCCCGAAGACCCGTATCCGGTATTTCACGGGACCACCATCGTTCCGCTATTTACTTTGTATGATTACAGTTTCCGTCCGCATGGCCTTAGCGTGGACGAAGCCATTGAGGCGGCGCGCGCAAAACAACTGATGATGACCGATGAGTTCGCCATCGCCCCCTTCGTAGACGTGCGGGCGTGGTGTTGGGACAGGTTGGCCTATTCCATCAAGCGCCTTTCCCGAGTACATGGTCCTACTGTGTTGGTTAACCATTGGCCGTTGGTCCAGAACCAACCATGCTGTTGCGCTTTCCGGAAATTGCCTTGTGGTGCGGAACTAGGCATACGCGGTCGTGGCCGCGGCGCTATAACGCGCAGTCCGTCATCTATGGGCACCTTCATATGCCGTCTCGCATGAATGTGGACGGCGTTGACCACATCGAGACGTCATTGGGGTATCCACGCGAATGGCAGGGGCGCGACAGCACCCAGACGTGGCCCTATCCGGTACTGCGTTCTTTTGAAGGGGAGGAGGCACGATGATGTATCCAGAGCTATTTCCTGAAAGTGCGCGCTATTGCTATGTGCGCACGGATTCGGGCTATGCGGATTTGGCTAATTTTGAAGGCCTCGCGGCTGAAGAAAAGTCTCTCGTTTCCCAGGCAGTTGATGTGCGCAAGGCCGAGTTCGGTGATGCTCGGTGGTGTGCGCACCGAGCCTTGCAGGAATTAGGTGCCAATCCGGCAACGCCGATTTTGCGCGGCGAGCGCGGCATGCCGCTGTGGCCAGAAGGTTTTGTCGGCTCGATGACGCATACCGAGGGGATGCGGGCTGCGGTGGTTGCCCCTACCTCAGCCTTAAAATCCGTAGGCCTGGATGCAGAACCCGCCGAACCGCTGCCAGATCATGTGCTCACCATGATCGCCCGAGCGGGGGAGATGCCGCAGCTTTTGCGACTTCGTGAGGCAGGGATTACCTGCCCGGACCGATTGCTTTTCTGTGCCAAAGAGGCCACGTATAAGTCATGGTTTCCCATGACCTTCCGGTGGCTCGACTTTGACCAAGCAGAAATCGACCTGCGCGAGGATGGCACGTTAATTTCCTATATTTTGGCTAGGCCCACACCGGTGCCTTTTATCACCGGGCGCTGGGTAATTCGAGACGGCTACGTTATCGTCTCCACCTCGGTTCCAGCCTTAGACTTTAGCCACTAAAGGGTAGAGGGCCGTGCCACAAATACGGTGGCCAGGCGCTTGCCTTTTTCTTTAATGAGCGCCACCGCTTGGCCATTGGGGGCCACAGCAGCGTGGACGCCCTTGAGTCCGCGGGGCTCAAGCCATTTGCCCATGGCGAGGGCGGCTGCCTCCTCCTCTGTGACGGAAAGGACGGGGAAGCAGCGAGCCAGGGCCTCATCCAAGCTGAGGGAAAGGCGCGGGGATTCGGCAAGGGCGTCGAGCGAGAGGGCGTCGGCAAGCGCAAAAGGGCCCACCTCAGTGCGGCGCAAGGCGGTCAGGTGCCCGCCCACCTGCAGGGCCTCGCCCAGATCGCGAGCCAGGGAGCGAATAAAGGTACCGGAAGAACAATCCACCGTGACGTCTAGATCGATGTAGTCGCCCTCGCGGCGCTCTGCCAGAACGTCAAACTTATCTACCGTTACTGGGCGGGCGGGAATGTCTACCTCCTGGCCCTCGCGTACTAACTCATGGGCGCGGCGGCCGTTAATTTTGATAGCGGATACCGCCGCGGGCTTTTGCATAATATCGCCGGTGAGCTTGGCAATCTCTGCCTCGATTGCGGTGCGGTCAATGTCCGCAGCGCTAGCACCCCAAGAGTATTCCCCCTCGGCGTCATCGGTTGTGGTGGCGGCGCCGAGGCGAATGGTGGCGTCATAGGACTTAGTGGAGGCAACCATGTGGGCCAAGAACTTGGTGCCACGCTCCACGCCAAGGACCAGCACGCCGGTGGCCATGGGGTCGAGGGTACCGGCGTGGCCTACCTTCTTGGTATGAAAGTACCTGCGTAGGCGGCCGACAACATCGTGGGAGGTCATGCCGGCGGGTTTGTCTACGATGACGAGTCCGGAGTTTGCGAGCGCATCAGTCATAGCCTCTAAGTCTATGCTCTACGATGGTCTGCGTGGATATTTGGTACGGAATCGATGACATCCCCGCGGAAGTGGGCCCAACGTCAGTAACCATCGGCGTCTTTGACGGCCTGCATCGTGGCCATCAACAGCTCATCTCCGCCTGTGTGGAGCATGCACGCGCTCATGGTGAGCGCCCTGTCATGGTGACCTTTGACCCGCACCCGGTGTCGGTATTCCTCCCAGAGCGTGCGCCCCTGTCGGTGTTGAGTTTTGAACGCCGACTGGAATTGGCCGAAGAGATGGGCATTGCTGCCGTGCTCGTTATTGACTTCACCCGCGACCTTGCTGGGGTGGAGCCACGGCCCTACGTAGAAGATTTATTGGTAGGAAAGCTCGCAGCCCAGCACATCGTGGTAGGCGAGAACTTCACCTTTGGCGCCGGCGCGACCGGAACCGCCCAGGCTATGCAGGACTTTGGTGCCGAGTTTGGCTTTAGCGTGGACATCGTTCCACTGCTGGATGATAAGGGCGTGCGCATTTGTTCCACCCACATCCGTGAGTGCCTTGCGCAGGGGGACATCGAATCCGCAAACTGGGCTCTCGGTCGCCATTTCACCGTGACCGGGCCCGTAGTGCGCGGCGCAGGACGTGGAGGCAAGGAGCTCGGATTTCCCACGGCCAATCAGTATTTCCCGGATACGGTGGCCATCCCGGCCGATGGTGTGTACGCGGGCTGGTTCATCGTCCACTCTGACTCCTCTATCGAGGGGGATATGCGCCCTGGCGTGGCTTATGCGGCCGCTATTTCCGTAGGTACCAACCCCACCTTCGGCGATGAGGAGCGCTCTATCGAGTCCTTCGTGCTCGACCGCGACGCTGACCTGTATGGCTACGAGGCTACGGTGCACTTTGTGGGCCACCTCCGCGATATGGTGAAGTTCAATTCCGTAGACGAGCTGCTTGAGGCCATGGCCAATGACGTAGCCAAGGCCCGCCAGGTGCTCGCTGCCGACGCGAAGGCGCAGGGCTGGACCGGCGAAAGACTACTTCCTGCGGGAGAAATAAATGAAGGCGATTCTCGATCTTGATACCGGCATTGATGATGCCCTAGCGCTGGCGTATGCCATCGCCCATCCGGACCTGGATTTAATCGGCGTGACCTGCACGTACGGCAACGTGACCGTGCCCTTGGCCGTGCGCAACACCCTGGCCCTTCTAGAGCTGCTGGGCCAAGACGATATTCCAGTCTTTGTCGGACCTAGCCCGGATGGGTTTCGGCCAAGTGAGATTTCTTCTTTTATCCACGGTCACAACGGCGTGGGGGAGGTCCTGCTTCCGCCGGCAACCACCCAGGCGCAGTCCCAACCAGCGGCCGAGTTCCTCATCGAGGCCGTGCACGAACACGGAGATGATCTAGTAATCATTCCCACCGGCCCGTCCACCACGATTGCTGCCGCCATGCAGCAGGCCCCTTCCTTTGCCACGGCCGCACACCTAGTGATGATGGGTGGGGCTCTCACCGTTCCTGGCAACGTCACGCCGTGGTCCGAGGCCAATATCTCCCAGGATCCGGAAGCTACCGATTACCTGTTCCGCCACACGAGCGATACCACCATGGTTGGTTTGGACGTCACCTTGCGCACCCTTTTGACCACGGCGGAGTCCGCTCGTTGGCGAGCCACCGGCACCCACGCTGGCCGCATCTTTGCGGACATGGTGGACTATTATATCCGCGCCTACGCCACCACATCGCCGCACTTGGACGGGTGCGGCTTACATGATCCATTGGCCGTTGCGGTGGCAGCAGATGCCTCGCTTGTCGACGTCCTTTCGATAAACCTCAAGACGGACACCACCGGCCCTACCCGTGGCCGGACAATAGCGGATGAAAAGCGTTTGGATGCGCCGCCCACCGCCCGGGTGGCTGTGGGTGTGGATAGTGAGCGCTTTGTGCGTGAGTTTGTGGAACGCCTTGAGACGCTCTTCAGCGAGCTCTAAAAGCACAGCCTAGAAGCCGTGTGTTTTGATTTTCTCTGCCTGGGCGCTGTAAGGTGTTTGTTTGGCTTAGCGACTGCGGTTCACAGCAGTTGCGGCACGCACAAGTACTGCGCCCAGCGCAGGCTTAAGCGTCACGATAATGTGGACTGAAATAAAGGAGAAATACTCATGGCATTGACCACTGAGAAGAAGGCCGAAATCCTCAAGGAGTACGGCCTGCACGAAACCGATACCGGTTCCCCTGAGGCACAGGTTGCCCTGCTGACCTCCCGCATCAATACTTTGACCGAGCACCTGAAGTTCCACAAGCACGATCACCACTCCCGTCGTGGTCTGCTGCTGATGGTTGGTCGCCGTCGTGGCCTGCTGAAGTACCTGGCTGAGAACAACGTCGATCGCTATCGTGATCTGATCTCTCGCCTGGGTCTGCGCCGTTAATTTCGGCCCAGCTTCGGCCACCTCGCCCCGCCCTTTGGCGGGGCTTTTGTGGTTTTTCTGTTAGAATTTGACACCGTTGTCATAGACAAAATCGACCAGGCGGCACCGACGATCGCCTAAACCACTCAAGGAGACATTTTTTAATGAGCGTTCAGAACTCCGTCGAGTTCAATATTGACGAGGACTTTGGCATTACCGAGGCCATTGCCACGCTAGACAATGGTGACTTTGGCACCCGCACCCTGCGCTTTGAAACCGGCCAGCTGGCCCGGCAGGCAGACGGCTCCGTGACCACCTACTTGGACGATGACACCATGTTGTTGGCCACGACCACCGCGTCCAACCAGCCGCGCGAGGGATTCGACTTCTTCCCCCTGACTGTGGACGTAGAAGAGCGTATGTACGCCGCCGGCAAGATTCCAGGCTCCTTCTTCCGCCGTGAGGGCCGCCCTTCTTCTGAGGCTATCCTGGCATGCCGCCTTATCGACCGCCCGCTGCGCCCAACCTTTGTCAAGGGCCTGCGCAACGAGGTCCAGGTCGTTGTCACCGTGATGTCCCAGGATCCGGAAGAGTATTACGACGTCGTTGCCATCAACGGCGCCTCCGCCGCCACCCAGCTGTCCGGCCTGCCCGTTTCCGGCGCTGTCGGCGGTGTCCGCATGGCACTGATTGCTGACGATAAGCACCCCGAGGGCCAGTGGGTAGCGTTCCCGAATCACGAGCAGCACGAGCGCGCTCTCTTTGAGATGGTCGTTGCCGGTCGCATCGTCAAAAAGGGCCGCAAGGACGACGTAGCCATCATGATGGTTGAGGCCGGTGCCGGCACCAACGTTGCCGAGCGCATTGCCGACGGCGCTCCTGCACCGCAGGAAGCAGCCGTCGCTGAAGGCTTGGAGGCAGCAAAGCCATTCATTAAGACCTTGTGCGAGGCCCAGAACGGTCTGGCGGATCGTGCCGCCAAGGAAACCCAGGAGTTCCCACTCTTCCCGGCATACGGCGATGATGTCTTCGCTGCAGTGGAAAAGGCTGCTACCAAGAAGCTAGAAAAGCTGCTGACCATCCCGGGCAAGCAGGAGCGCGACGATGCCACCAATGAATACATGGAGCAGGTCGAAGAAAAGCTCTTGGACCAGTTCGAGGACTTGGAAGAAGCCGATGCGTCTAAGCAGATCCGCGGCGCTTATAACGCTTTGATGAAGCAGATCGTGCGCCAGAAGATCCTCTCCGAGGGCTTCCGTATCGATGGCCGCGGCGTTACCGATATCCGTGACCTCTCCGTTGAGGTGGACCTGGTTCCGCGTGCTCACGGTTCCTCCTTGTTCGAGCGCGGTGAGACCCAGATTCTGGGTGTTACCACCCTGGACATGCTCAAGATGGAGCAGCAGATTGATTCCCTGACCCCGGTGGAATCCAAGCGCTACATGCACCACTACAACTTCCCGCCATTCTCCACTGGCGAGACCGGCCGCGTGGGCTCCCCGAAGCGCCGCGAGATCGGCCACGGTGCTTTGGCCGAGCGTGCTCTGCTTCCGGTCATCCCATCTCGTGAGGACTTCCCATACGCCATCCGCCAGGTCTCTGAGGCCTTGGGCTCCAATGGCTCTACCTCCATGGGCTCTGTGTGTGCCTCCACCTTGTCCCTCTACAATGCCGGCGTTCCGCTGAAGGCTCCGGTAGCTGGCATCGCTATGGGCTTGGTCTCTGGCGAAGTAAACGGCAAGGAGAAGTTCGTCGCCCTGACCGATATTCTCGGCGCCGAGGATGCCTTTGGCGATATGGACTTCAAGGTCGCCGGTACCTCTGAGTACATCACCGCCCTGCAGCTGGACACCAAGTTGGATGGCATCCCGTCCAAGGTCCTGGCCCAGGCACTGGAGCAGGCTCGCGATGCCCGTTCCACCATCCTGGAAACCATGGCTGAGGTCATCGATACCCCAGATGAGATGTCCGGCCTTGCTCCGAAGATCACCTCCGTCAAGATCCCGGTCAATAAGATCGGCGAGCTTATCGGACCAAAGGGCAAGACCATCAACCAGATCACCGAGGAAACTGGCGCCGATGTCTCCATCGAGGATGACGGAACCGTCTACGTTTCCGCTGCCACCGGTGAGGCTGCGGATGCTGCCATTGATAAGGTCAACTCCATTGCCAACCCACAGCTGCCGAAGGTAGGAGAGCGCTTCCTGGGCACCGTGGTAAAGACCGTGCCGTTCGGCGCATTCGTTTCCTTGACGCCGGGTCGCGATGGCTTGATCCACATTTCCAACCTGGGTGGCGACGAGCGCATCGAGAAGGTAGAAGACGTCATCAACGTTGGCGATAAGGTTCAGGTAGAAATCGCGGATATCGATAACCGCGGCAAGATTTCCCTGGTTCCGGTTGAGGACTAATCCCTAAACCCAAAGAAGGCTCTGCCTTCCAGTTTATTCGCTGGAAGGCAGAGCCTTTCTTCGTAGGTGTGCACCGTTTAGAGGCGCCGCTAAACCTTAGTTCTGGAAGTCAATGACCACGCGCGACGGGTCTTTCAGATACGTCACGGAATAGGCGGTCTTCTTCTCTAGACCGATAATGAGCTGGGTTTGCGCCTCAAAGGTGGTGGTGTAGTTGACTTCGCTAACCACCCCGGCACCAGGGGTAGTGCCTGGCTGCATGTACTTTGCTTTCAGCTCTGGGGTAGCAGGCCACGGCGTTCCCTCAATGCCGAGGTTGAGGAAAGTATTTCCTTGGACCTCAACCGGCTTTCCGGATGCCTGGTGGGCAGGGCTATCGGTATAGGTCGTAAACCAGCCCGGTTCGCCTTCTCCCTCCAGGTCGATGACGACGCGGGTGAAGCCATCGTGTGCTCCCACTCGCACGCCCGTGGGAATGAGGTTTCCGAGCCCCTCCGGCATGTGCTGTTGGTCCGTCGAGCGAGGGCGTGCCCATACCGGCGAACGCCATTGGGGCTGAGTCTTGGGGGAGCTTCTGCTTTTCTGCATCCGCTGCCGAGGTACTGCGCGGGGCAGAAGAAGTAGCAGGGGTAGCGGAGGAGGTCTGAACTTCAGCGGTGTCGGTAGCTGACTGAACCTCACTGAAAGTCAGCGCGCCTGCCTTCGTAGTGTCTTTATCGGAACAAGCGGCAAGTGCTATTGCGCATCCTGCGCTGATGGTCACGGCGAGAGGGCGAGAGAAAACTGAGGGAGACATATTCATCACTTCCTTGGTGCTTACCGTGTCGTTACACCCATTCTACTGGGGCAGATGGGACGGACTGTAGGAAGTGATGCAATTGTTAACCCGTGTGAGAGGGGAGGGTGCGGCTACTTCTTTAGTTCCACCAGCTGAATAAGGTTGCCCACGGTGTCATCGAATACAGCGATGATGGACGGGCCAACATCGGTGGGCTTCATGGTGAACTTCACGCCCTTGTCACTGAGCTCTTGGTATTCTTTTTTCACATCGGCGGACAGGAACTGGGTGGCTGGAATGCCGTCGGCCTTGAGTGCTGCGGCATAGTCTTTGGCGGCGGGATGGCCCTTCGGCTCCAAAAGTAGCTCGGTATCTCCCTCACCTTCAGCATTGGTGACGGTGAGCCAGCGGAAATCGCCGTTGGTTACGTCATCCTTAACTCGGAAGCCAAGGGTATTGACGTAAAAATCGCGAGCGCGGGCAACGTCGTCTACAGGAACGGAGCGATATAGATCTGCATGCCCGCCATCCTAGTGAGAGTGAGGGGCATCGTCGGAGAGCGCAAGTCCGTTCCAAGGAAGGCGAGGAATTGCGCAACCCCCATGCGCGTTAGGATGGGGAGAAAAGTACTACCGATGTGGCTGAAGAAGGAGAACACACCATGGCTATCAAGGTTGGCGTACTAGGCGCGCACGGACGCGTAGGCCAGGCAATCGTTGCAGGTGTCAACGCGGAAGACGACCTCGAACTGGTAGCGGAAATTGACCGCGGTGATGATCTGCAGCAGCTTATCGACGCCCACGCAGAGGTCATCGTGGACTTTACCCAGCCAGATTCGGTAATGGGCAACCTGGAGTTCTGCATTGCCCACGGAATCCACTGCGTGGTGGGAACCACCGGCTTTGATAAGGAGCGCTTGGCTCAGGTGGAGGAATGGACCAAGCAGGACGGTGCCGGCAATGTCCTCATTGCGCCGAACTTTGCCATTTCTGCAGTTCTCACCATGGTGCTAGCTAAGCAGGCTGCCAAGTTCTTTGAGACTGCAGAGGTTATCGAATTCCACCACCCAACCAAGTTGGATGCGCCGTCCGGTACTGCGATCCATACCGCTGAGGGAATTGCCGCCGCCCGCAAGGAGGCTGGTCTGGGAGACATGCCGGATGCCACGGAAAAGCAACTCGATGGTGCCCGCGGCGCTACCGTCGACGGCATTCCGGTTCACGCAGTACGCACCCGTGGCATGGTGGCACACGAGGAGGTCATCTTTGGTGCTCAAGGTCAGTCGCTGACCATCCGCCAGGATTCTTATGACCGCGCGTCCTTCACGCCGGGCGTACTGGTGGGTGTGCGCCAAATTGCGGATCACCCAGGCCTAGTCGTGGGCCTCGATAAGTACCTGGGGCTTTAAGCCATGGCTAAAGCAAGTGAGCTAGACATTCAGCTCATTGCCGCAACACAGTTCCACGCCCCGCGGGGCGTGGAGTGGCACGCGGATGACTCGGCCTCTGATGGGGAAGCACTCGTCGAGTTCGCTGGACGGGCCTGCTACGAGTCTTTTGATAAGCCAAACCCCCGGACAGCAACCAATGAAGCCTACCTGCACCACATCATGGAGGTAGGCCATACTGCGTTGCTCGAGCATGCCACGGCCACCATGTACATCACAGGGCTGTCGCGTTCGGCAAGCCATGAGCTCGTCCGCCATCGGCACTTTTCCTTCTCGCAGCTCTCCCAGCGCTTTGTTCACCCAGAAGAGACCGAAGTAGTCCTACCAAAACTGGTGGCTGAAGACGAGCAACTAAGTCGATTGGTCATGCAGGCGGTTGATGAGACCCGCTTTGTCTACGATGAACTGCTTAGCGCACTAGAAGAGAAGCTGGATGAGCCCAACGCTCTCCTGCGCAAAAAGCAGGCCCGTCAGGCGGCGCGTGCTGTGTTGCCAAACGCCACAGAAACGCGCATCGTTGTCACTGGCAACTATCGTGCGTGGCGGCATTTTATTGGTGCACGGGCCGCCGAGCAGGCGGACGAGGAACTCCGCCACGTTGCGGTGGAGTGCCTGAAACTGCTGCAAAGCAAGGCTCCAGTGCTCTTTGATGATTTCAATATCACCACTCTTGCTGATGGGACCCAGATGGCGGCAAGCCCCTACGCCTAACACGCGCGAGACCCCGATGCGGCTAATTGCAAGCCAAAAGGGTAATCTTGACGGCTATGAGCACAGGTATGACAGCAAAGACTGGCGTCGACACCTTTGGACGCATCGGCGTCGCCATGGTCACCCCGTTTGACCGTGACGGTGCGCTGGACGTTGCAGCAGGTCGTCGCCTAGCAGCTCATCTCGTTGACAATGGCGTTGATTCGCTCATCCTAGGTGGAACTACCGGCGAATCACCGACCACTTCGGTTGAAGAGAAGCTGGAGCTGCTCAAAGCCGTAAAGGAAGAAGTAGGAGACCGCGCAAAGCTTTGCGCCGGTGCCGGAACGAATGACACCGCAACCTCCATTAAGTTGGCGCAGGCCACCGCAGATGCGGGGGCCGATAGCTTGCTGGTGGTAACTCCGTACTACTCCAAGCCTTCACAAAAGGGCGTTTACGAGCACTTTGCCGCAGTCGCGCAAGCCACGGATCTGCCGATCTGTGTCTATGACATCCCTGGCCGCTCGGGCATCCCAGTGGCGCCGGATACCCTCCGCCGCCTTGCGGATTTGCCGACCATTCAAGCCGTAAAGGACGCCAAGGGTGACCTTCCTGCGGCCGCAGAACTCATCCAAGAAACCGGTTTGGCTTGGTATTCCGGTGATGATCCGATTAACCTGCCGTGGCTTTCCCTCGGCGCATCTGGTTTCATCTCCGTTATCGGCCATGTTGCACCGCGTGCCTTGGTAGAACTTTATGAAGCTTTCGACGCGGGCGATATGGCCCGCGCCCGAGAAATCAATGTCACTACGCTCCTTCCGCTAACCCATGCACAAGCTCGGTTGGGTGGAGCGACGTTTGCAAAGGAAGCCCTGCGTCTGCAGGGCATCGAAGTTGGCGATACCCGTCTTCCTATCACCGCTGCGAGCGGGGAGGAACGCGAGGAACTTCGCCGTGATCTGGAACAATCTGGAGTCCTCTAAGAATGAATGAACCCCGTAACCGTTCCCGCAAGGTGACCCGCAAGGCGGGCCCACCGGCGGAAAACGAAACCGCCTCCAACGAGGCGGCTTCGCCAGTTTTCCAAGCCCCAGCAACTGATGCGGGTAATTCCGCGCAGGATAATTCCGCTAAGGGCGACAAGGATAATTCTGGCAAGAAGAATTCTTCCGACAACAACACTGATGGCGGCGGCAACAATCGTCGCTCCCGTTCCCGTGGCAGCCGCGGCCGTGGCCGTGGTGGAAACGGCAATGGCAATAACCACGGTGGAAACAATAACCACGGCGGCAAGAACGGCAATGGCAACGGAAAGAACGGCAATGGTAAGGGCCGCGGCCGCAACAACCGTGGCCGCCGCAACGTGCCCAAGTCTATGCAGGGCGCGGATCTGACCAAGCGCCTGCCGGAGCCACCGAAGCAGCCGAAGGACGCCCTGCGCATTTACGCTTTGGGTGGTATCTCGGAGATCGGCCGCAATATGACCGTCTTCGAGTACGGTGATGACCTCATCATCATCGACTGTGGTGTGCTCTTCCCATCCTCTGGTGAGCCAGGCGTGGACCTCATCCTGCCTGACTTTGGCCCCATTGAGAAGAAGATCCACAAGGTCAAGGCCCTCGTCGTTACTCACGCGCACGAGGACCACATCGGCGCTATCCCGTGGCTGCTTAAGCTGCGTCCGGATATCCCTATCGTTGCTTCCCGCTTCACCATCGCGCTTATTGCTGCAAAGTGTAAGGAGCACCGCCAGAAGCCGAAGTTCGTCGAGGTTAATGAAAAGTCCGACGTAACCTACGGTCCGTTCCGCGTGCGCTTCTGGGCAGTCAACCACTCCGTACCGGATGCTTTGGGCATCATGCTGGGCACCCCAGCTGGCAATATCATCCACACTGGTGACATCAAGCTGGACCAAACCCCGCTGGATAACCGTCCAACGGATCTTCCCAGCCTTGTCCCGCTATGGCGATGAGGGCGTTGACCTCATGCTGTGTGACTCCACCAACGCGACGGTCCCAGGTGTATCGGCATCTGAGGGCGATATTCCTGCCAACTTCAAGCGCCTCGTTGCTGGCGCTAAGCAGCGCGTTATCTTGGCCTCCTTCGCCTCCAACGTCTACCGCGTCCAAGCCGCTATTGACGCTGCCGTGGCAAACGGCCGCAAGGTGGCCTTCAATGGCCGTTCGATGATGCGCAACATGGAAATCGCGGAGAAGATGGGCTTCTTGAAGGTTCCACGCGGTACCATCATCCCCATCGATGAGGCTGCCAAGATGGCTCCTCACAAGACCATGTTGATTACCACCGGTACGCAGGGTGAACCAATGGCCGCACTGTCGCGTATGGCCCGACGTGAGCACCGTCAGATTACCGTCCGCGATGGCGATACCATCATCTTCTCTTCCTCGCTCATTCCGGGCAACGAGGAGGCCGTCTACGGCGTCATCAACATGCTGTCCCAGATCGGTGCCAACGTCATTACTAACCAGGACGTAAAGGTGCACGCTTCCGGTCACGGTTACGCTGGCGAGCTCCTCTTCCTGTACAACGCAGCGCGCCCGCGCAACGCTATGCCGGTGCACGGCGAGTGGCGCCACCTGCGCGCCAATAAGGAACTGGCTATCTCCACCGGTGTGGACCGGGACCGTACGGTGCTGGCACAAAACGGCGTCGTCGTGGATCTGCGCAAGGGCCGCGCCGAGGTGGTAGGCCAGATGCAGGTGGGTAACCTGTACGTCGACGGCGTATCCATGGGCGATGTGGACGCCGATACCTTGGCTGATCGCACCAACCTGGGTACCGGCGGCGTGGTTTCTATCACCTGTGTGATTGATAACCGCACCTCGCGCCTGCTGGAGCACCCAACGGTATCTACCACTGGCTTCTCCGATGATGACCGCGGCATCGTGCCGGAGGTTGCGGAGATGGTGGAAAACACCATGAACGATCTCGCCGCTGAAGGCGAGAACGATACCTACCGCATGGTGCAGAAGCTGCGCCGTAAGGTATCCAAGCTCATGGATTCCAAGTACAAGCGCGAGCCGGTTATTCTGCCGACCATCGTGCCGACCAACTCCGGCCCTTTGGTTACCGATGAAGAAGACGTTGACGCTTCTCGCGAGTCCCTGTAAATAGCACAGGTTCCTCGCGCTAAGTAAGACACAGCCCCAGCATGCCAGTTAGCTCGGTATGCTGGGGCTTATGTCGTTTTCTTCTGCTGAGCGCGCCAAAATGGTAGCGCTATTTCATAAGCTTGGTCCCGATGCCCCTACCTTGTGCGAGGGCTGGACAACCCGCGACCTAGCCGTGCATTTATGGGTGCGGGAAAACCGCCCCGATGCCGCCGCCGGCATCTTCGTCAACGCACTGTCCGGCCGGCTGGAAAAGGAATCACGCAAGGTGGCCGAGCGCGATTTTGATGAACTGGTTGATGACTGGGGGAGGGGCACTGCTGCCTATAACCCCGTCCGGTTCGTGGATGCACAGCAAAACTTTGTGGAGCACTTTGTTCACCACGAGGATATTCGCCGGGCTAATGGCATGGGCCCACGCGACTTTTCGGCACACATCAAGCAGCAGATGCATAGCTACCTAAAGCTCTTGGCTAAGGTGGCCCTGCGCAAATCTGAACGTCCGGTGATTCTGCAGCCGGAAGGATTGCCGCGAATCGTTGCCGCAGATACGCATGGCGTGGCGGATAAGGGCGATGCCGTGGTTCGCGTTTCAGGCGAGGTAGGCGAGCTCATCCTCTGGTCCTTCGGGCGTGATGCTGCTGAAGTCAAGATTGAAGGTGAGGCCGAAGCCATCGTAAAGTCAATTCTCTAAACTTGATTTAATCGCAGTTTCTAAGCTTTGGGGTGCGTGGGAAGCGTTCGCCGTGAGATTATGGGTCCAGGTATTAGGGAAACGCGTGTGGCTAATGTGATTTATGGGGTGGCGCGGTTAAGGTAGAGGCATGTCTGTCAAAAATGCCTCTTCGCGCGGAACGCGCCGAAAGTCGAATCGTTCACGGCCGTCGGGCCGCAGCCGGTCCGGTGCTGGCATGCCGGAAAACCTGGCTATGACGTCTTCGCATCGGCGCGCGGCGGCGACCTCGCAGGAGCGTACGGGCAGTGCGTTCCGGGCCGTCGGCAAGGGCTTAGGCGTTGCCTTTGGTGCCACGGCCCGCAGCATGGGAAATATGGCGCGGGGCGTAAGCCATGGCGTGGCGGGGCTCAAGCCCAGCGAAGACGTATATGACACCGAGGAGTACGAGACGACGAGGGAGCCGGAAGAAATTTCTGCACGCGGGGAGAAAAAGAAGAAGAGCAAGGTTACGCGGGCGCGCGATGTAGCTGCGGAAGAAGAGCTTTCTACCAGGGAAGTAAGCGAGGAAGAATCACGCGGTATTCAGGTGAAAAATCCTGATGCGGTGGCACTCGTTTTGATCGGCATTGCCATCGTGCTTGCGGCTACCGTCTGGTTTGGCGTTGCCGGCCAGGTAGGCGCCTGGGTGGGCAATATCGTCCGCTATGTCATTGGTGCAGGCGCCTGGGTGCTGCCGGTGGCATTGGTGGCCTTGGCCATTGCCTTGATGATGGACATCTCTGGTTCAGCGGGGCACTTTAAGCCGCGCATTGTGGGCGGTATTAGCATTATCGTCCTTGCCATGCTCAGCTTGATCCACATCTTTGCTGGTACCCCTGAGCTAGGCTTTACCCCGGACAGCGCCGGTGGTGCCGGCGGTGTAATCGGCTACGCCATCGGTGGCCTTCTGGAGACGGCCTTCACCTCTTTCGTCGCTGTGCCGTTGCTTTTCCTCGTCATTATCTACGGCGCCCTATTGGTCACCGGCATTACTATCCGCGAGGCCTATGAGTTGGTGGCTGATGCCATTGCTGCGGCCTTCTCCCGCTTTGGCGGCGCGGACGAAGACTTCTACGACGAAGAGGGCGATGACCTCTACGGCCACGTGACTGGCGATATTGATGACATCGCGGAAGGACGCGAGCGCAGCGAGCGCCCGGCACGACCTGCAGCTAAGCGCCGTTCCTCTGAGCGTGGTGGAAGCCTGCGCGCTTTCCGACGCCCCACTGAAAGCTCCGCCCCGCGTGGTTCTTCTTATCCGGTGGATTCCCCTGCTGCAGCAGAGGAGGAGCATGCCACCCGCGCCTTTAGTGCACCAACGCGAGGCGGGTTCCAGTCCGTGTCTCACGCGGCTGAGAAGCCGGTCTCTCGTGACATTGGCGATACCGATGAGATCCCGGTAGTAGACGACGCCGCTGCGTCGTCGCCAGCACAATCGGACTCTGGGGATCCGGAACCGACCCGAGTGCTGGGCACTACTCGTCAACGTCCCACTTCTCTTTCCACTCGCTCGGCTACGGCAGCGGGTACCGCCGGTACCGCCATTGGCTCGGCCGCTGGTGCGGCTGCGGGTGCCGCGGGTGCTGCGGGAGCAGCAAGTGGCGCAGCAAAGACTGCTGCTGCGGGTGCTGCCGGTGCCGCTGGCGCTGCAGCAGTCGGTGCAGCTGCAGGCGCTGCTGGATCCGCGGTGGAAGGAGGCGCTGATGCGGTCTCGTCCGCACACGAGAAGGCCCGCCAACTCTTCCGTGAGCGCTCCGGACGCGACGCTACGACCGGTGAACAGGTGGACTCCACCGAGCCTGCGGCCGAGGCCGCAAGGGAAACGGGTACCTCTGCTGCACCTGCGCCGGCCGCGCAGTTTGGCAACGAGAATTACGCGGTTCCCACCACGGACCTGCTGACCCCGGGCACTCCGGCCAAGGAGCGCACGGAGATTAATGACCGCATCATCGAAGCGATTACGGATGTCTTCGAAGAGTTCAAGGTAGATGCCCAGGTAACCGGCTTTAGCCGTGGCCCAACAGTCACCCGTTATGAAATCGAGCTGGGACCAGGCGTCAAGGTATCGAAGATTACGAACCTGCAGTCCAATCTGGCCTACGCCGTGGCCACGGATAATCTACGTTTGCTCACGCCCATCCCCGGCAAGTCGGCCGTCGGCATTGAGGTTCCGAACCCAGACCGCGAGATGGTGCACCTGCGCGAGGTGCTTGATGCGCCAAGCATGACCAGCTCACCGGATCCCATGCTCATCGGTTTGGGCAAGGACATCGAAGGCGAATACACCTCGTTCTCGGTGCAAAAGATGCCGCATTTGCTCGTCGCCGGTGCTACCGGTTCCGGTAAGTCCGCTTTCGTCAACTCCATGTTGGTCTCGCTGCTCACCCGAGCCACCCCTGAGCAGGTTCGCCTCATCTTGGTGGACCCGAAGATGGTGGAACTTACCCCGTACGAGGGCATTCCGCACTTGATCACGCCCATCATTACCCAGCCGAAGAAGGCCGCAGCAGCTTTGCAGTGGCTAGTGGAGGAGATGGAGCAGCGCTACATGGATATGAAGGCCGCTCGTGTGCGCAAGATTGAGGACTATAACCGCAAGGTGGTCTCCGGCGAATACCAGGCACCGGCAGGATCCGAGCGCGAGGTACGCCCGTACCCGTACATCGTCTGTGTTGTTGACGAGTTGGCCGACCTGATGATGACCGCGCCAAAGGAGATTGAGGACTCCATCGTCCGCATCACCCAGAAGGCGCGTGCCGCCGGTATTCACCTGGTGTTGGCAACCCAGCGCCCGTCCGTGGACGTGGTGACCGGCCTGATTAAGACCAACGTGCCATCGCGTCTGGCGTTCGCGACGTCCTCGTTGACCGACTCTCGCGTTATCTTGGACCAGGGTGGCGCGGAAAAGCTCATTGGTATGGGCGATGGCCTCTTCATTCCGCAGGGCAAGCGTCCTGTGCGTATGCAGGGCGCATTCGTCTCGGATGATGAAGTCATGGCGGTTGTCGATGCCGCCAAGTCGCAGGCTGCGCCGAACTACACCGAGGGCGTGACTGAAGAGAAGCAATCCGAGGCCAAGCAGGAAATCGATGAGGAAATTGGCAAGGACATGGACGACCTCCTCGAGGCCGTCGAGCTGGTGGTCACCGCCCAGTTGGGCTCGACTTCTATGTTGCAGCGTAAGCTGCGCATCGGTTTTGCCAAGGCCGGTCGTCTCATGGACCTGATGGAATCTCGTGGCGTCGTCGGACCGTCCGAGGGCTCCAAGGCCCGCGAAGGTCCTAGTGAAGCCGGAAGAGCTCGATACCATCATCTGGATGATTAAGGGCGCCGATCCTGCCGAAGCCCCGAAGGAGATTCAGGAGGAGATGCAGCAGCAAGAGCAGGAGGAAGCTGCCGCTACTTCCGACGCCGATTCTTCCGCAGGCGCCGATTCCTCCCCGCAGGGCGATGCCGGCGACACCCGTACCGTTCAGGCGACGTATAACCCTTCGGCAGGCGCCTTCTAAGATCGTGTAAGGTTGGACGGGTCTTGGAGGGGAGTACCCCATCCTTCGGCATCGATCGTCAGCACGGTAGCATTACGCTCCCGGTCGTGCCGGCCCAGCGGAATTTAGTTCGCCGGGCGGGGGAGACCTCCGGTCAATTTGTTGTATCTTCGACCGGAGGGATGTACCAATGCATGTGCCATTGTGGATCTGGGCGATTTCTATCGTCGTCATTCTTGGATTCTTTGTTTTTGATTTCTACTCCCACGTGCGCACCCCGCACGAGCCGACGCTGAAGGAATCCGGGTTCTGGACCCTATTCTATGTCGGTATCGCTTTACTTTTTGGTGCCGGTGTGTGGGCCATTTGGGATCACGAGCACGGCATCCAATTCCTCACGGGTTACGTGACAGAGAAGGCGCTATCCGTAGATAACCTCTTTGTTTTCGCGCTTATCATGGGCGCCTTCAAGATCCCGCGGAAGTACCAACAAAAGGTATTGCTCATCGGTATCGTCATTGCCTTGGCATGCCGCCTGGTGTTTATCCTTTTGGGTGCTGCGGTCATCGCGGCATGGTCCGATATCTTCTACCTGTTCGCGATATTCCTCATCTACACAGCTATCAAGCTCATCGTCGATGAGATCCGCGACGCCCCCGAAACCGATCCCAATGACATGGGCATCATCAAGCTGATCCGCAAGGTAGTCCACGTCACCCCGCGCTACCACGGCGATAAGCTCACGCACCGCCTGGAAGATTCCTCGGGCAAGCGGAAATTCGCGTTCACCCCGCTATTTATTGCGTTGGTGTCCATTGGCCTTATCGACGTGATGTTTGCCTTCGACTCCATTCCGGCCATTTACGGCATTACCTCGGAAGCGTTCTTGGTCTTTACCACGAATGCCTTCTCCCTCATGGGCTTGCGCCAGATGTACTTCCTGCTGGATGGCCTGCTGGATCGCCTGGTGTACCTGCCCTATGGTTTGGGCATCATCTTGGGCTTCATCGGTGTGAAGCTCATGTTCCATGCGCTGCATGAGAATAACTTGCCGTTTGTAAACGGCGGCGAGAACGTGGAGTCTATCCCAGAATTTTCCACTATTACCTCACTTATCGTGATTGTGGGCGTACTGGTTATTACGGTTATCGCCTCGATTATTAAAAACAAGCGCGATGAGAACCAAGGCGGAGTGCCGGTATCGCACAATCACTTCGACTGGGACGAGGAAGGCAATAAGATCGTCCGCAACAAGAAGGGCGAATTCTTGGGCAAGGCCGAAGACCTGCCCAAGGAAGAGCTACCGCACTAGAAGCAGGCGTTAACGGGATTCCATTCGCGGAAGCTGCGGCCGGTAATGCAGCCGGCCTGGTAGAAGGGGTCTTGGTCCATGAGGGCGATGGCGTCGGCGACCACGGCGTCGTCGGCAAGCCCCACGATGATGAGCGCGCCGCCCTTGGAATCCGTCAACGGGCCAGTGGCAATGATGGTGCCCTCCTCAAAAAGCTGCGCGGTAAACTCGCGGTGCGCGGGGCGGGCCTTAGCAATCTCAGGATTCTTGGGGTTGTAGTCGTAGCTAACAGCAAAATACTTCATGCTTCGCATTTTAAAATGCAGGGGCATCCAAGCGCAGGTGCTTGGTGCTAACAGGTAGTATGTATAACGTGAATCAACCCGGAACACAGTCAGCGCAATCTTCGGATGTGAATCCACAGGTATCCAATTGGAACCTGCCAAATATTCTCACCAGCCTGCGCATTCTTTTCATTCCGGTTTTCGCATGGCTGGTGATTGTTGGCCATGACTGGTGGGCTTTTGGGCTATTTGCGGCCTTAATGCTCACAGATAAGCTCGACGGGGACATCGCCCGTGCCCGTGGCCTTATCACCAATTTTGGCAAGATTGCTGATCCTATCGCGGATAAAGCGCTTATGACTACCGCACTGGTATGCCTCAACATCATTGGGGTACTGCCAGTGTGGATTACCGTGGTCATTCTCATTCGTGAGTTCGGAATCACCATCTGGCGTATGGTTTTGTTGCGCCGCGGCAAGGTCGTTCCTGCTTCGAAGGGCGGCAAGCTGAAGACTGTATTGCAATCCTTGGCAGTAGGGTTGTACCTGTGGCCGCTGCCGGAGTGGATGAACGTTCCTACCTTCTTGGTGATGCTCTTGGCTGCAGTGGTGACCGTGGTTACCGGCGTTCAGTACCTCATCGACGGCAAGAAGCAGAATAGCTAGGTAGTTCATGAGCTCCATGGCGGCCCGCCTCGTATCTGAACTCACCGAGCGCGGCGAAACTTTGTCCTTTTGTGAGTCACTTACTGCTGGGTTGGCCAGTGCCACGGTGGCTTCTGTCCCTGGAGCTTCGGCTGTGTTGCGCGGAGGGCTTATAACATATGCCACCGAGGTGAAATCCCACTTTTTGCACCAACCAGTAGCCGATATCGAAGCAGCCGGTGTGGTTTCTGGGGAGACTGCCCTTGCAATGGCGCGCGCGGCGGTGGCAGAAACCGGTGCGGACTGGGGGATAGGCCTTACCGGAGTGGCACGGACCAGACCTACAAGAAGGCAAGCCGGCGGGCACGGTTTATATCGGAATTTTTTCTCCTAGCGGAGTCGGATTTTCCCAACAGCTTTCCGGGTTGGGGAAAGAGCGAAACGAAATCAGAGAGGCCACGGTCGCAGCCGCCCTGCGTCTCCTGTGCTCAACTTTGGAAGAAAATCCGGCACTGCGGGAACAATAGCGAGACAAGGAGCGTTGACTATAGTGATGAACACTTCTACTGCTGTCCTCGAACACCCGGTAAACGGCGCTGTTGCACCAGCGGCGCCCGCCACTGCTCGTACCCCTGAGCCGCTTTTGCGTGAGGCTCTTGGGTTGACGCTGCGCGCCTTCCGCGCGGACAAGGGAGTGACCCTGCGCGAATTGGCCGGGGTGGCCCGCGTATCGCCGGGTTACCTTTCAGAGCTCGAACGCGGCCGCAAGGAGGTCTCCTCTGAGCTTCTTGCGTCCGTGTGCCACGCGCTGGATTGCTCAGTCTCGGACGTATTGATTGAAGCGGCCGGTTACATGGCCCTGCCCTCCATGGATGAGGAGCTAGCCCATACGGCACCTGCCGCATCAGAGCTTTAGCCCACAGCGGTCTATGTCAACAGCCGGCCTATTCTCTCGCGAGGAGGGTCGGCTGTGATGGTTAAGGGGGGTGTTCCTATATAGGTTGTCAACCTCGAGGGTGGAGAAATCGGGGGCGGATTCTCTCTGCGGGGTTGTTTGGTCGTGTTGTTTTCGGGCATGGCTGCTAGCCGACTGGGATTTTACCCGGTCGGCTATCTTTACTCTTAGTGTCTAGGCGGCTAGGTCTTCCTGTGATGGTGTGGGATCGTGGTAGTGCTCGTGGTTGCGCATCATGGCGTAGAGGACGTTGAGTCGTCTGCGGGCTAGTGCTACTACTGCGGCGTTATGTCTCTTGCCTTCACGGCGCTTTCGTTCATAGAATTGCCGGGAACGCTCGTGGAATCTGATCGATGCAAAAGATGATTGCCATAGGGCGTTCTTTAATTTTTTATTGCCGGCTCGGTTCAGTGAGTTCGACATGATCGAGGTTCCGGACTGATTCGTTCGGGGCGATAAACCAGCGTAAGAGGCCAGGTGCCCGACTGACGGAAAGTCGGACATATCGCCAGCGGTCATGAGAATTTGTGCTGCCGTCTTTGGTCCGATTCCTGGCATGGATAGCAGGATTTGAGTGTGGGGGATGTCGTTGATGAGCTCGATGACTTCTTGCTCGATTTGCTTGCGGTGCTCGAGCTTTAAGAGTGCGTCCTTCGCTGACATTGCTACGCCCATTTCGGCATAGTGTGCACCAGCAATGGCGACTGTTTGCTCAGAGATGGCAGCGAATATGGCATCAAGGACAGGTTCAGGATTGCGTGCCTTATAGCGTCGAGCAAAGGCAGCTGCTTTGGCTTTTCCGAGGCGCTTTATCTTGGTCGGTCCGCCGTAGCGTGCAAGTAGGTGCAGAACCCACTTGCGGTGGATTATCTGACCGCGAAGGGCTTGTTCGAATTGCGGGTAGCAGCCCACTAGCGCACTTCGAATCTGATTGATGAGCCTGGTGTAGGAGCGCGCTAAGTCTTCGTCGATACCGTTGAGGACCTTCAATTGGAGGAAAGCTTCTTCGACACGGTCGACGCTGCGGAGGGATTCCGGAAGGTTCTTTGCAGCATGGGCGATGATATAGGCATCCCGGATATCAGTTTTGGCATTGCCAGCGTGGATGCGTGAGAGTTGACGCATGGCCAAACCGGGAAGGTAGCGCACGTCGATCCCGAGATCTTGAGCAACCGCGACAGTTAGTCGACCAATGTTATTTGGCTGGTTCACGACGACAAGGCACCTTGTGGTCGTGTGCGCTGAACGTTGAAAACAGTGCGCGCAGGGATTTTTCGTTTTGGTTGATGCGCTTAGATAGCACCTGGGTGCCGTCGATATCTAAGACGCAAGCGTGATGAAAGTATTTACCAACGTCCATGCCGATGACATAGTCGTAGGTCATAGCAAACCTCCAAGCGAATTGAATGAGTATGGGACTTATTTCATCGCTGGTGGTCGGACATACTTCACGCTGGCATCCACATTACTTTGAGACCTCGCACATTCTGTGCGGGTCAGGTTCCTATTAGCAGTCTGGAGTATGTCACTGCCTTCGGCGGCATCACCCCCCGGATCATTTTCAGACAGGGACGAAAACAAGCCATACCGAAGCCAGCGACTAGTTCCACTGCAACAAGGCAGAAGGAACGCAGATAAACATAGCCTGCCCCAGCATGGGGCTAGGAGTACGAATCCTGAGTTCCTTCAAGCGGAACTGCCAACAACGTAATGGGGCGTCGGCAAGCGCCCGCGACCGCGACCGCGGGGAGTACAAGCGGCGGAAACAACGCTTCGCTAGTATAAACAGCAGAACATTACGCACATTTTTTTAACCTAGAAAGGTTGAAGCACACCATGGCGAACCCATTTGTTAAGGGCTGGAAGTACCTGATGGCTCTCTTCGATAATAAGATCGAGGAAAACGCCGATCCGAAGGTGCAGATCGAGCAGGCTATTGAAGATGCTCAGCGCCAGCACCAAGAGCTGTCTCAGCAGGCGGCCGCCGTGATTGGTAACCAGCGTCAGCTGGAAATGCAGCTTAACCGCCGTTTGGCAGAGGTAGAAAAGCTGCAGGGCAATGCCCGCCAGGCTTTGGAATTGGCTGATCAGGCCCGTGCTAAGGGCGATGAAAATAAGGCCGTGGAGTATGAGAACGCGGCCGAGGCCTTCGCCGCCCAGCTGGTTACGGCTGAGGAGTCCGTGGAGGATACCAAGAAGCTGCACGATCAGGCACTACAGCAGGCAGAAAAGGCCAAGAATGCGGTGCAGCGTAATAACGCCGCGCTGCGTGAAAAGGTCAATGAGCGTTCCAAGCTGCTTTCCCAGCTGGAGCAGGCAAAGATGCAGGAAAAGGTCTCTGAGTCTTTGAACTCTATGAACGAGCTGACTGCCAATGGCAATACGCCGTCTCTGGATGCTGTGCGCGATAAGATTGAGCGCCGTTACTCCAAGGCCCTCGGCCAGGCTGAGCTGGCTGAGAACTCCGTAGAAAACCGCATGGCCGAGGTACAACAAGCTGGTATTCAGATGGCCGGTCATTCCCGCTTGGAGCAGATTCGCAGCGAAATGAACTCTTCTAAGTCCGTGGAAGGTAATAAGGCTCAGGCCATTGAGGGCAATAAAGCGTCCGGCTCTGCTGCCGACAACGCTGCTCAGCCAGGCAGTGCCAACAACGATGCTGTGCAGGCCCGGCTGCGTGAGCTGCGTGGGGAGTAAACCCCCGACAGTCTGTTAAATAATTATCGCCTCCCTCGGCCATCATGTGGTGGTGCGTGGGAGGCGATAACTATTGCTGCTAGTCGCCGACGCCGCGGGCCTGCAAAGCCTCACCCATGGCGCGCGCTCGCCGGATGGATCGAATAATAACGGGGGTTCCAAATGCGAGCGGGGACATCCCGGCACCGCGCGCTTTGCGGGCATCTAGGACTTCATAGACGGTTTCAAACATCAACGGGATGAGACGAATAGTCAGTGACATAGCCAAGCTGATGTTTTCTACCGGTATTCCGAGTCGCTTTAGGGGCTGCAGCGACTCTTCCAGCGACTCCATGATTTCATCTACCGTGGAGGTCAGCGTGAGCAAGAAGGCAGCCATCATAGCGGCGAAGACATTGAGGAACATCACTGCCGCATAGTCGAAGTCCTTGGCCCACCATTGAAAGCCTGCCAGGGGGACTAGGAAAAAGAGAGGCGGCCAGATCTGACTCCACGCAATGCCCAGTGGAACCCGGGCGCAAGCATAGAGAAAGACGACAAAAATGACGCCGCCTGCTGCCCACGGAATGGACTTGAAAAAGATGCTGGTGACCAGGATAAAGACTAAGAGGAATGCGATCTTCCAACTAGGCTTGATGCGATGAATAAAGCTGGTGCCATCAACGTAGACGGAAAGTGGGAGATTCGTGCGTCGTTGCATGAGAATTCTCCCTACAGCGGCCGCTGGGCCATGAGGTCTTGGTAAAAATCTATGACCTCCGCCGGCCGGCCATCCGCGGCGATGCGGTGGTTATCGATGCAAATGACCCGATCAAAATCGCGCAGAAATTCCAGATCGTGTGTCACCACAAGTAGTTGCTGTTCCAATCGCGCGAATTCTCTTTTGATTCGATCGCGGTTGCGCAGATCCAGCAGGGTAGTGGGCTCATCAGCGATGATGAGTATCGGGTCGATGACCATGACCGCTGCCAGCGCAAGGAGCTGCTTTTGTCCGCCAGACAGCGTGTGCGGTGAGCGCTCAGCAAAGTCGGCGAGTCCGAAGCGTTCGAGGGCAGCATCCACGCGGGCGAGGCGCTCGTGTTTGGGCAGCTTAAAGCGGCGGAGCGAAAAGGCGACGTCATCGCGCACATTGGGCATGACAATCTGGTTTTCGGCATCCGAAAAGACAAACCCCACCTTTTCGCGCACCCTTTTGCCCTGCTTGGCGACGTCCATCTGGTCCACCGTCACCGTACCTTCACTAGGTTCGCCCAACCCATTAATGAGCCTGGTCAAGGTGGATTTTCCGCCACCGTTTTGGCCGATAATGCCAATTCGCTGTTCGGTGAGGGTGAGGTTGATGTCCTCGAGCACCACGGTGTCATCAAAAGCCACCGAGACTGAGGAAAATTCGATCGTGGGCACTAGGCGGCCTTTCGTCCCATCAGATCGGGGAAGGCTGAGTGAACACCGAGAGCGATGATGACGGCAACTACAAGCTTTCCGGCATCGACAGGGATGAAGGGCAATTGGGCGGCGAAGGCTGGACCAATTTCCAAGCCGGAGCGGATCATGAGACCAAAGGCGCCGCAGATGTATTGGACGGCAAGGCCGGCAACGGCAGCGATGGCAAGCATGACCGCCATGCCGCCCTTGTTCTTAGGGGAGCGGTAGGCAATTGCGCCTGCAACCGCTGGCGAGAGAACATAGCCGATGATGTAGCCTGCGGTTGGGCCTGCCAGCGCGCGCAGCGTGGTTCCGCCACCTGCCAGAACTGGGAGGGCAAGGCCCAGGAACAAAAAGAGGAGTCCCACGTATCCGCCGCGCTTGCTGCCCAAAATTAGGCCGGCGAGGATCAGTGCTGCGTTTTGCAGCACGATGGGCACGCCGGCCGAACCGACGGGGATGGATACGAAGGCAAGGACGATGACGAGAGCGGTAAACACGGCAACATAGGCAATGGTGGTTGCCAGAGAGTTCTTTTTCATGCTCAAGAGGTTAGCACTGCATGAAAACTGCAGACAATTGAGGGTTTTGAACGGTGTTCATTTGAGGCTGACAATGCTAAGCCAGAGAGATAGCGGCGGGCCCCCAATTGACGTTCTCCGGCCTGCTGGCGTCCGTGCTTTAGTGCTGAGTAGGATGGCGCGCATGCGATTGACCGAGTATCACCAGCTCATTGTGGACGAATTTGGCGAGTCTAAAGGAAAGTGGATTAGCCACTCCCATGTCTTGCCCGACCTCGGGGCAACGCCCGATGAGCTTATCGAACGCGGCGTCGATCCGCGTCGCGTCTGGCTGAGCCTGTGCGATGACTTTGATGTACCGAAGGAGCGCAGGTTGGGAGTCGATTACCCAACTTTATAGAGCGGTCGGATTTGACGGACTGGCGTGTTCACTTTCAAAATTCGAACAGATGTATGTAAGATGGCGGAAGTGTCGATGCAGTCGTCTACAGTGGGATGGCGTTGACGGAGGGAACCGTTTGAGTTCCACGGCAGTCTAATAATGCGTTAGTACATCGTCGTTAAAGATAAGGATGAAAGTTAATGGCAACCAAAAAGAAGTCTTCTTCTGCCGCCTCTAAGGGAGATGACCGCCAAAAGGCCCTCGATGCCGCAATGGCCATGATTGAGAAGGACTACGGCAAAGGCGCTGTGATGCGCCTGGGCGATGACAACCGCCCACCGATTAAGGCCATTTCTTCCGGTAATACCGCAATCGATGTCGCTCTGGGCATTGGCGGTTTCCCGCGCGGGCGCATCGTAGAGATTTATGGCCCGGAGTCTTCTGGTAAGACCACTGTTGCGCTGCACGCTATTGCATCCGCGCAAAAGGACGGCGGCATTGCCGCGTTTATTGACGCCGAGCACGCGCTCGACCCGCAGTATGCTCGCCTGCTTGGCGTGGATACCGATAACCTCTTGGTTTCCCAGCCAGATACCGGCGAACAGGCCTTGGAGATTGCCGATATGCTGGTGCGCTCTGGCGCAATTGACATCATCGTCGTTGACTCCGTAGCTGCCCTTACCCCGAAGGCGGAAATTGAAGGTGAGATGGGCGATAGTCACGTCGGCCTCCAGGCCCGCCTGATGTCCCAGGCGCTGCGCAAGATGACCGGTGCCCTGTACAACTCCGGTACCACCGCTATCTTCATTAACCAGCTGCGCGAAAAGATTGGCGTGATGTTCGGCTCGCCAGAGACCACCACCGGTGGTAAGGCGCTCAAGTTCTACTCTTCCGTGCGCTGCGATATCCGCCGCATCCAGACCTTAAAAGATGGCCAAGATGCCATCGGTAACCGCACCAAGCTCAAGGTAGTAAAGAACAAGGTCTCGCCACCATTTAAGATTGCCGAGTTCGACATCATGTATGGCGAAGGCATCTCTCGCGAGTCCTCCATCATTGACCTTGGCGTCGAAAACGGCTTCATCCGCAAGTCCGGCTCTTGGTTTACCTACGAAGGCGACCAGTTGGGCCAGGGTAAGGAGAAGGCGCGTAATTTCCTGAAGGATAACCCGGATCTGGCCAATGAAATCGAGCAGAAGATTTTCCAGAAGCTCGGTATCGGCGAGGCCGCGGCCGAAGGCGAGGAGGGTGCCGCGATGGACGTTCCTGGTGCCGATGACCCATTGACTGATGAGTCCGTGGATCTTGTTCCAAACGTCGATTTTGATGACGACTAAAATCGTCTAGCCCGTCCCCACACGCTCCACGTACCATTTGAATCTGCATCATGAATCAGCCCGCCCCCGAAAAGCTCGCCCAACTCCGTCAGGCCCTCGAGGCCTATGAGAATGGAGCAGCTGGGGGTGGGCTTTTTGATCGAGAGGCAGAAGAAGCCAAGGCCAAGGTCCGCTCTCGGGCGCTGGGTCTTTTGGATCAGCGTTCTAGGTCCCGGAAAGAGCTTTATGATCGTCTAGTAAAGGCCGAGTTCGAGCCAGATGTCGTTGAGGACGTGCTAGATGATTTAGCCCACGCGGGGCTGGTGAATGACGCCGCTTTTGCACTCGAGTGGGTGCGCCAACGGCATAAGCGGCGCGGCAAGTCCAGCTCGGTTCTCAACAGGGAATTGCGGGAAAAGGGCGTGAGCGAGGCCGACCGTGCCGAGGCCCTCGAGCAAATTGACCCTGCCGATGAACAGGCCATGGCACAGGCCCTTGCGGAAAAGAAGGCTCGCTCCATTAAGACCGTCCCGCAGGATCGCAAGGAGCGCGACAAGGCCCTACGCCGCATCGTGGGTGTGCTGGCACGCCGTGGCTTCAATGAAGGGATGTCGCTACAGATCGCAATCGCAGCGCTTGACGCGCGGTGCGCGGAGCTGCGCGCAGAGGACTGATACGGCCAAGGAAGGGTAGCGCCGGAATGGCCAAGTCCGGCAGTTATGAGATGCCTAGCTTCATGGCTAAACTATGCCGACGTGGAGCAGACAATCGCAGATAACCGTACTTATGAAGTCCGAACTTTCGGCTGCCAGATGAATGTGCACGATTCAGAGCGCATCTCTGGTCTCTTGGAGGAGGCCGGCTACGCGGCCGCCGGCGAAGGCGTGGAGCCAGATCTCATCGTCTTTAATACCTGCGCCGTGCGCGAAAATGCCGATAAACGGCTCTACGGCACCTTGGGTGCCTTGAAGAAGACAAAGGAAAATCATCCCGGCATGCAAATTGCCGTGGGTGGTTGCTTGGCGCAGAAAGACAAGGACACCGTCCTAGATAATGCCCCGTGGGTTGATGCTGTCTTTGGCACCCACAATATGGCGGCCCTGCCGACGCTGCTAGAGCGCGCCCGGCACAACGATGAAGCACAGGTGGAAATCGTTGATTCCCTCGAGGCCTTCCCGTCGGTCTTGCCAGCCAAGCGTGAGTCTGCCTATGCCGGCTGGGTTTCTGTTTCCGTAGGTTGCAATAACACCTGCACGTTCTGCATCGTTCCTTCCCTGCGCGGCAAGGAAGAGGACCGCCGGCCCGGCGATATCTTGGCCGAGGTCAAAGCCCTAGTAGATCAGGGCGTATCCGAGGTCACCTTGCTGGGGCAAAACGTCAATGCTTATGGCGTCAATTTCGCCGATCCCGATATGCCACGCGACCGTTTCGCCTTTTCTAAGCTGCTGCGCGAGGTCGGCAAGATCGAAGGCCTTGAACGCCTGCGCTTTACCTCCCCGCACCCGGCGGAGTTTACTTCCGACGTCATCGATGCCATGGCCGAGACCCCGGCTGTGTGCCCGCAGTTGCATATGCCCCTGCAGTCTGGCTCCGACAAGGTCCTTAAGGACATGCGCCGTTCCTACCGTACTAAGAAGTTCCTGCGGATTTTGGATGAGGTACGGGACAAGATTCCGCACGCCGCAATCACGACCGATATAATCGTGGGCTTCCCAGGCGAGACCGAGGAAGACTTCCAAGACACCATGGAGCTTGTGCGCCGCGCTCGTTTCGCCTCGGCCTTTACCTTCCAGTATTCGCCGCGTCCGGGAACCCCGGCTGCGGAAATGGAGGACCAGATTCCCAAGGAGGTCGTCCAGGATCGTTTCGAGCGTCTCGTTGCCCTGCAAGATAGCATCCAGGCCGAGGCAAACAAGATGCTCATCGGCACGGATGTAGAGCTTTTGGTGCAGGCCGAAGGCGGCCGCAAAAACGATGAAACCCACCGCATGACCGGCCGTGCACGCGATGGCCGCCTAGTGCATTTCACCCCGGTTGACTCTGACGGCACGGATATTTCGGCGGAGATTCGCCCGGGCGATGTGGTGCATACCCAGGTCACTGGTGCGGGCTCCTTCTTCTTGCTTGCCGACGCCGCCGTGACCTCCCACACCCGCACCAAGGCCGGCGACATGTCCGCTGCCGGCGAAACGCCTACCACCGCACCCATCGGCGTCGGTCTGGGATTGCCGTCGATTGGCAAGCCCGCGGCAGCCGAACCCGGCGATTCCTGCGGTTGCTAGCAGGGGAGTAAGCTAGGGAGCCATGACTGAGGAACATACGACCACCGCAGCCCACAATGCAGCTAACGCTGAGCGGAGAGCAGCACAAACAATGGACCTCGGCGGTCACAAGGTCACGCTGTGCATTGCGGTGGTGGCGTATATCCTCTACCTGATTTTGCCCTACGCCGGTCCAGCCCACGGTTGGGAGGCATTGACCTTTGGCACCACGTCAAGCGGCGTCAGGATTTCCATCATGGAAACCGTCTCTGCGTGGCTCGCGCTCATTGGGCTGGGCATTCTTACTCCGGTGACGCTGTTCACCCGACGCGCCACGCCTGGACTGATTGCATGGATGCTGGTGACGGTGTCCTTCTTCGCCAACCTATGGGGCTTCTGGTTCCGTGGCTCTACCGCCGACGGGGCGTCGCTGGGAATGTGGGTAGGAATGCTAGCTACCTTCCTAGCATTTCTGGCCTATAGCACGGTGGCGCTGCGCCGCAGCCCAGAGCAGAAGGCTGCCGAAGCCCGCGTGCGCGCCACCGCCGGACAACTCGATGAGGTGGGCGAATTTCAATCCAGGATAGACGCGGCACCGCAGCGGGAGCCACTGGTGGACAATCGCCGCAAGCAGGCCGCCGAACGCCACCGCGCCCAGCGCGGCGAGAAGTAGGCCTACCACCGTCACTAGTCCTGCAGCCGCAACTCCCACGCGGAAGAGCGGGAAAGTTCCCGGGCGCCCAGGCTGCGGTAAATGGCATTCATTGCCGCGTCCTTGGCTGCAACGGAACAATAGCAACGCCGTACCCGCGGCCAGTAGCCTGCCACCTCATGCAGCGCTGTGAGCTTGGCTAGCTGCGCAAGTCCGCGGCGGCGGTGCGGGCGATCGGTTACAGTCAGAGTCCACTCGCATACTTCAGGATTCGCGTCCTCGTGCCTAGCCATTTCGGTCAGTGCGAGAATGCTCCCGTCCTCGGCGGTAAGTGCGATAAGAAGCGTGTGCCCGCGACGAGAGCGCAGGCGGCCGTGCGCTTCGCGCAATCGAGCACGCGTCCACACGATGGGCTCCACCGTCAGATCCCCGGTCTCCGCGTCTTTGGACGCTAGGCTAAGCAGCCGCATGACCTCGTCGAGGTAGCCCTCAGGGATGTCGTAATCCGGCCAGACTCGGGCGGTGATTCCAGCCGGGAGCAGTGCTGCGACAGGGCTTTCGGGGATGTCCATTACCAGCTGGTGCTCCGCATGCCTCTGCGTAAATCCCAGATGGCGGTAGATGCTGCCCATAGCGTCGTAGTCTGGATCCGCGCCCGGCGGGTGCAATAATCCCACGTGCGCTACGGTGCGGCCGAGCTGCCGGGCCAGCTCCAGCGCCTTCGTACCCATCCACTCGGCTACTTGGCGCCCCTCCTCATCGAGCTGCTCGCCAGGGAGAGGCAGATCGCACAGCACACATTCAATCTCTGCTGCCTCGCGCTCTTCTAAAAGCGGCAGGCTAATGTGGATGAACCCGAGGTAATCCAGTTCTGGGCTGGGTTCTATTGCGGGAATCTGTGGCAGCCCCAGCTCAGAAACCTCACCAAGGGTGGAGTCGCCGTCCACTACGGCAAAGAGATGGGTCTGTGATTCGCTAGATCCCTGCAGGCGCTGAACCACGCGGCCTGGCGACGTCGATGCCGCGGCATCGCCGCTTGCTTCTTGGGCCGCCAAGTTGGCCCAAAAGACGAAGCTGCGAATGCAGTCCGCAGGTTCGCTGGGCCGAGATTCGGCGGTAGGTGAGTGCGGCGGCCGTGGTGGCCGCGCAATGTGGACGAGGTGCACTACTTATCGTTGACGGCGTTAGCGGCGGCGTCGGCAAAAGCCTGCCACTGCTCGGCCTGCGCGCGCAGATCAGCGGCCTTTTTCGCATTGCCCTTGGCCTCAGCTGCCTCGGCCTGAGAGTTAAACTCATCGACCTTAGCCTGGAACTGCGCCACGCGGGCTTGCGCTTCTGGGTCGGTGCGGCGCCACTCGGACTTTTCTGCGTCAGCGACGCGCTGCTCCAGTGCCTCAATCTTGGACTCGTACTCGCGCACTTGCTTGCGGGGAACGAAGCCAATCTCTTCCCACTTTTCCTGCAGCTCGCGCAGCTTGGCCTTAGCTCCTTCGATGCCCTTGGACGGGTCGATCTGGCCGTCGTATTCCGCAATCAAGGCGTCCTTGGCCTTGGCATTTTCAGCAAACTCGCGGTCGCGCTCGTCATTGACGGCATTGCGGGCATTGAAGAACTTGTCTTGGGCGGCGCGGAAGCGGGCCCAAAGCTTATCGTCCACGTCGCGCGGGGCGCGGCCGGCGGCCTTCCACTCGGTCATCAAATCGCGGTAGGCGCGGGCGGTGGGGCCCCACTCGGTGGAATCCTGGATGGCCTCGGCACGCTCGACGAGTTCTTCCTTCTTCTTGCGGGCAACCGCACGGGCGCGGTCAAGCTCGGCAAAGTGGGAGCCACGACGGCGGTTGAAGGAATCGCGGGCGCGGGAGTAGCGCTTCCACAGGGCATCATCGGTCTTGCGGTCAATGCCCTTGATTTGCTTCCACTCTTCCAGGATGGCGCGAATGCGGTCGCCGGCGGCCTTCCACTCGGTGGAGTTTTCGGCAATCTCTTCTGCCTCAGCTGCCAGCTTTTCCTTGGCAGCAATAGCTTCCTCGCGGCGGCGTTCCTTATCGGCCTGCGCCTGCTCGCCGGCTTCTACCGAGTGCTCAATGACGGCAACAAGGCGGCGGTCAAGTGCTGCGATATCACCGATGACCGCAGCGGTAGGCAGGGTGTCGCGCAATTGCGCTGCGGTCTTTTTGATGCCAGCGGCCTCGCTGGGGTTGGCGCGCAGGCGCGCCTCGAGCAGTTCAATTTCGGTGGAGAGGTCGTCGTAGCGCGCGCCGTAGTGCTGTAGGCCCTCCTCGGGGGTGCCGGCCTGCCATTCGCCAATCTTGCGTTCGCCCTCCGGAGCGGAAACGAAGACGGAACCATCCGCGTCGACGCGGCCCCACTTGGCCGGGTCATTCTTGCTGGGTGCCTGGACGGGAACAGGCTTTGCGGTGGGACGAGGGCCCTTCTTGGGCATGGAACCTGGGGTAGGGATGGGAGACATGACAAGCCCTCCTATGCATAGATCGCCGCGCGTCACGGCTGCCGAATAAAATCACTGGATACATTACCGCGAATATCCCGCGCGTGCCCAGATTCTATTTAATTACCTCCACTTGGGTAGATAGTATGGAGGAATAATGTTCAATCTCATGGTAATGCCAGCCTCACCCGCGCTGGCCGTGGAGCTTTCCTCCAATGACGCCGCTTCTCGCGCACTGCTTGCCGCTGCCCGCACCCTCGCGGTGGAGGCTGCGGCCGCCGGCATAACGCAGGTAGATATCGTCGGCAGCCAGGACAAGCGCTGGTACACCGCCCACACCGGCAGCTTAAAGGCGTGGGGTGCGGCCACGAACCTTGGCGGCGGCAATTATCTACCCGAGATCATGGCCCGGTACGTGCTGCACAGCGTGCCGCAGCTTAACGCCCGCGCTAGCCGGGAGCACATTGGACAGCCGGATCCGGCGGCGCTGACCATCGTCGTGGCAGATGGCAGCGCGGGCCTGACCGAGCGCGCACCCTTGGCGCTCGTTCCCGGTGCCCAGGAAGCGCACGAGTGGTGCGAGGAGGTGCTGATGGGGGCGTCGGCAAGCAAGGCAGGCGAGTGGCTCTCCCAGCGCGGTGTGGTAGAGCCTGCACTATGGGAGGAGCTAGCAGGACTACAACCAAAGAAGGCGCAGTTGCTGGCTACCGACGCCACCCTGGGCGTCGGCCGCTACGTTGCAGGATGGGAGGTCTAATGCGCCCGATTGCAGTGTTTGGCACCACCGCTTCCGGCAAATCTGCGCTGGGGTTGGCGCTGGCGCAGGAGCTGGACGGCGAGGTGGTCAACGTCGATTCCATGCAGCTCTACCGCGGTATGGACATTGGCACCGCCAAGCTCACCCCGGCCGAGCGCGAAGGAATCCCGCACCACCAGCTTGACGTGTGGGGTGTTACCAAAACCGCTTCTGTGGCGCGCTACCAGCGCGATGCCATCGCGGACGTGGAAGGCATCATGGCCCGCGGCAAGACACCAATCTTGGTCGGAGGCTCGATGCTTTATGCCCAAGCGCTTGTCGACGACTGGCAGTTCCCACCCACCGACCCCGCCGTCCGCGCCAAGTATGAGGCCCGGCGCGTAGAAATCGGCACCGACGCCCTGCACGAGGAGCTGGCGCAGGTGGACCCGGCCGCGGCCGCCATCATTGAAGATAAGGACCACGGCGCACTGTGCGCGCCCTGGAGGTCATCGAACTGACCGGTAAACCTTATAAGGCCAGCCAACCGCCGAAGGACGCCCCGCCGCGGTGGGGTACCCGTTTGCTCGGCCTGCGCACCAACGCAGATTGGCTTAATCCGCGCATCGAGCTGCGCACGCGCCAGATGTTTGAGCGTGGGCTCATCGAGGAAGTCGAGCGCCTCCAAGCTCAGGGCTTGGTGGCCGATTCCACGGCCGGGCGTGCCATAGGCTATGCGCAGGTATTCCAAGCCCAGCGCGGCGAACTTACGTGGGATGAGGCCGTCGAGCGCACAATTACCGGGACACGGCGCTACGTGCGCCGCCAACGTTCCTGGTTCAACCGGGACAAGCGCATCACGTGGTTGGATGCCGCGGGCGATACGACCGCCCAGGCGCTGCGCGCGCTAGGGTAGGGAGCATGAAATTTGCCAAGGGTCATGGAACTGAGAACGACTTTGTCATCGTCGAAGACCACGCGGCCGCCACGCCGCTTGCCCCCGAGCGCGTAGCGGCGCTGTGCGGTCGCCGCGCCGGTATTGGCGGCGACGGATTGCTGCGCGTCGTGCGCGCTGAGGCGTTGCTCGCGGCCGGGGAAGTCGAGGCGCTGGCCGAGGGCATCGCGCCCACTGACTGGTTTATGGATTATCGCAATGCCGACGGTTCCGTGGCCGAAATGTGCGGCAACGGCACCCGCGTTTTCGCTCACTGGCTGCGTTCGCGCGGGCTCGTGGAAGAAGACGAGTTCACCATCGGCACCCGCGCCGGCGCCAAGCGCGTGACGGTGCACTCGTGTGATGAGCAAGCGGCCGAGGTCACCGTAGAGATGGGCCGGCCGAAGTAACGGGTGTATCCACCGCGTCTATGGCCGGGGAGAGCTACGCCGGTCTAGGCGTCGACATGGGCAACCCCCACCTCGCGGCCGTAGTGCCGGGGCTGGACGCCGAGGGACTTGCGGCCAAGATTTTCGAGCAGCCAGTCATCGATGAAGCCTTCTTCCCAGCCGGCGTGAATGTTGAGGTCGTGACCCCGCTGCGCGATGGCCACGTGCATATGCGCGTTTTTGAGCGCGGGGTAGGAGAGACCCGCTCCTGCGGCACCGGCACCGTGGCGGCCGCGACCGCCGCGCTTGCCGACGCCGCCGTTGACCACACCACCACCCCTCACGGCACCGTGCACGTACACGTTCCCGGCGGCGAAGTGACAGTGGACATCTACGAGGGCGGCTCGCGCCTGACCGGCCCGTCCGCGATCGTCGCCACCGGCGAGACCTCCCTTTAGACCGCGTCGGGCCCGGCGCGCGCGGTGAGTGCTTAGGCGCTGCGCCCTTCGTTTTCCTCTTCCTCGAACGCTTGCTCTTCTAGGGCTTGGCGGCGCAGGGCGCGATTTTTTACTTCGTTCTTTTCATACTTCGGCCCGAGCGCAAAGGCGGCGCGGCGGGCCGATAGCCAGGTTTCCTTGAGCTCGCGGGCTCGTTCATCTGTCACCTTGAGCAAGGATTCCAGCTCGTTGGTGCTGACCTCTTCTGCGTTGACGCGCAGGTTCAATCGGCGCAGGAACCGTCGCGCGCCCGAAATCTCATAGTGGAAGGCTTCGATGGTGGGGTCGGAGCAATCCAGATCTAAAAGCGCCGGCCGGTAGAGCGTGCGGTCCGCGATCTTCTCGGCCGCCTCGGAGGGCCGGAAGTCTTCGTACTCCGCCAAGACGTCCTCAATATCTTCGGCCGAGAGCCGAATAGAGCTGCGCAGCGCCGCCTGCTCCGAGGCGTCCGGCCGGGTGTGGAGCATAAGCAGCGCCGCCGCGATAAGTAGTGCCGCGATGAAAACCCCGGGAAGTTTTAGGGTTGCCACAACCGCCACTGATCCCACCAGGATCAGCGCGAGGACCAGCACCCGCCGGTTTCTCGCATTTTCCGGGAAAGGCATCCACACAGCTATTCCACCAGACCTTTGCGTCAGCTCTTAGTGGCCGCCGCAGCCGCAGCCACCGGAGCCACAACCGCAGCCAGCGCCGTCGCCGCAGCCACCGCTGGGCATTTCAATAGAAGCCGTCAGCAGGGCGGTGCCGGCCACGATAGAGTCCTTGGCCGGTAGCTCGTCGCCCCCTGCAGGCAGGCAGAGATCGAAGGGGAAGAGGCCATCCATGACGAGGTGGGCGAATTTCTCGCCGGTTAGCTCATTGGTACGCCACTCGGATTCCATGACGCGGGCCGCAAAAGTAGCGGCTGGGGTAGGAACCTCCGCGCCAGAGCCGGAGGAAATAACCTTTGCTCCTGCGGACTCGAAGAGCGCCGGGAATTCGCCCTCGGCCGCCTCGTAGGCATCTGCCGACTCGTAGGTGCGGACATCAAGGCCCATGGCGGTGAGGGAGATTTGCTGCCATTGCTGCAAGGGTTCGTCGGCAAGCAAAGGCCCCTGCGCCAGGTTCGCGGTGGCCTGGGCGATGGTGGTGCCGAAAGGATCGATGATTTCCAGCAGGGCGAGAACATCGTTGACCATCTCTACGTGGGCGAACCCTTGCGTAACCGCATTGAAGCCAATGTAGGTAGCAAAAGGTTCCACCGCGAGAATATTGAGCTGCGCGCCCGATGGATCGGTGAACTGAATCAGCTGACCACCGCGTACCTCACCGGTAACGGCCAAGCGATCGCTAGCGATGGCGGCCTCGACGGCGTCCTGCCAGCGTTCGAAATTGAGGCCAATGGCCTGCATCTCGGTATTCTGCTTCACCCCAGTGTCCTTAACGTTCATGCCCGCCATTGTATCGCCTTGTGCAGCCAGCTAAGAATCCGCAATTCCCGCTTTCGGCCGCAACGTGCCAAAATGAAAGGTAGTATGACCGAATTTTCCCAGCACAATAACGACGATCTCCTCGCTCGCGCGTTCCGCGATAACGACGCCCCGGCCGCACCAGAGGCGACGCCCACTACCGGTGACCTTGACCTGGCAGAGCGTAACGCTTTCCGTCGCGTTACCCGTGAGACCACCATCCGCGCTGAGGACACCACCGATGGCTATGAGGTGGAGTACCGTAAGCTGCGCCTCGAGCGCGTCATCCTGGTTGGCGTGTCGACCGAAGGCACCGTGGCCGAAGTCGAAGCCACCATGGATGAGCTCGCGGCGCTGACCGAGACCGCCGGCGCCGAAGTGGTAGAGATGATCTACCAAAAGCGAGATAAGCCGGATTCCGGCACCTTCATCGGCTCTGGCAAGGTCAAGGAATTGCGCGATATCGTCGAGGCCACCGGCGCCGATACCGTGGTGTGCGATGGCGAGCTCAACCCCGGCCAGCTCACCGCACTCGAGCGTGCGCTCAACACCAAGGTCATTGACCGCACCATGCTCATCCTTGACATCTTTGCCCAGCATGCGAAATCAAAAGAGGGTAAGGCCCAAGTCTCCTTGGCGCAGTTGGAATACCTGTATACGCATACCCGTGGTTGGGGCGGCAACCTTTCGCGCCAGGCGGGCGGCCGCGCCGGCTCCAACGGCGGCGTGGGCCTGCGTGGTCCCGGTGAGACCAAGATCGAGACGGATCGTCGCCGCATCCGCACGGAGATGGCCCGGTTGCGCAAGGAGCTGCGCGCTATGAAGACCGCCCGTGAGGTCAAGCGTTCCAAGCGCCAGCGCTCAACCATCGCGCAGATAGCCATTGCCGGCTACACCAATGCTGGAAAGTCCTCGCTCATCAACGCCATGACCGGCGCCGGCGTGCTGGTGGAGGACGCACTCTTTGCCACGTTGGACCCCACCACTCGCCGTGCCACGCTTGCCGACGGCCGCCAAGTCGTCTTCACCGACACCGTCGGCTTTGTCCGCCACTTGCCCACGCAGCTGGTCGAGGCGTTCAAATCCACCCTGGAAGAGGTGCTGGCCGCTGATATTATGTTGCACGTGGTCGATGGCTCTGACCCATTCCCGCTCAAGCAGATTGAGGCCGTCAACCAGGTCATTTATGACATTGTCGCGGAAACCGGGGAACAGGCCCCGCCCGAGATCATCGTGATCAATAAGATCGACCAGGCCGACCCGCTAGTGCTCGCCGAGTTGCGTCACGTACTCGACCACGAGGACGTCGTCTACGTATCCGCGCGCACGGGCGAGGGAATCGACGAACTTACCGCGCGCGTGGAGCTTTTCCTCAACTCCCGCGACAGCCACGTCAAGCTGCAGGTTCCCTTCACCCGCGGCGATGTGGTGGCCCGCGTACATGCCGAGGGCACGGTGCGCCACGAGGAGTACACGGCTGATGGCACGCTTGTCGACGTCCGCCTTCCCGCACCCACCGCCCGCGAACTCGCCGAATTCATCGTGGAGGAAGTTTCCTAAAAGCACCCCGGGTGATCCATAATTAAGGCTCGTGAGCTTAAAAGGTCTGAACCGTCCACGGAGACGGTAAAAGGATTGCACCGGGCGCGGTCGTGGCGCCGGAAGAACGACTCAGCTGGGGCCGAACCATCGGCATCGGTATGCAGCACGTGGTGGCCATGTTCGGCGCTACGCTTTTGGTTCCCACCTTGACCGGATTCCCCGTCAATACGACGCTGCTCTTTTCCGGCCTCGGCACAATTTTGTTTCTGCTTATTACGCGCAACCGGTTGCCGTCTTACCTCGGCTCCTCGTTCGCGTTTATCGCGCCGCTTTCGGCGTCGCAGCAGTATGGCATCGCCGCGCAAGCGGGCTCCATTTTGGTCACCGGCCTCGTCTTGGCCGCGGTGGGTGTGGCAGTCAAAATCGCCGGCCGCCGCGTCCTGGACGCCGTCATGCCGCCGGCCGTCACTGGTGCAATCGTGGCCCTCATCGGGCTGAACCTGGCGCCGAATGCGGCCGAGAACTTCGCCTCCCAGCCGCTCGTGGCCGCCGTGACACTGCTCGTCATCTTGCTGGCCACCGTGGCCGGCCGCGGTATGGTCTCGCGCCTGTCCATCCTGCTCGGCGTGGTCGTCGGCTGGGTCTTCGCCGCGCTGACCGGCAACCTTGGCGATGACGCCGTCGCGGCCATCGATGCTGCCCCGTGGGTGGGCCTGCCGGAATTCCACGCGCCTTCCTTCAACGTCTCCGCCATTGCCGTGGCACTTCCCGTACTGGTAGTTCTCATCGCGGAAAACGTCGGCCACGTCAAGGCCGTATCCGAGATGACAAAGCGCGATCTCGATGACCTAGCCGGTGACGCCCTCATTGCCGATGGCCTCGCGTCTACCCTTGCCGGCGGCTTTGGCGGCTCCGGTACCACGACCTACGCCGAAAATATCGGCGTGATGGCCGCAACCCGTGTATATTCCACCGCCGCCTACTGGGTAGCAGCCTTTACCGCCATCCTTTTGGCCTTCGTGCCGAAGTTTGGTGCGCTGATTTTCACCATCCCGACCGGCGTCCTGGGCGGTGCCTGCATCGTGCTGTATGGACTCATCGGCATGCTGGGTGTGCGCATCTGGATGGATAATAAGGTTAATTTCAATAACCCGGTCAACCTGACTGCGGCCGCAGTGGCGCTTATCGCGGGCATCGGCAACCTGACCCTCACCGTGGGCGGGGTCTCCCTCGAGGGCATTGCGTGGGGCTCGGTTGGCATCATCGTGGCCTTTCCGATTATGAAAAAGCTCTACGATTCCGTCGGCGAGGGACACGGCGCCAAGTACTAATTTTCAACCTGTGGATGACTGCCCGTCGCGCGCCCGCGGCGGGCAGTTTTGTTGACGGGCCAACGCGGGTTATCCACAGCGAGCCGATATGCGCCTCGCGTAGGCGTGCGGGGGCTATTTTACTTAGCGGCATGACCGCATTGGACGCATACTTAAACGCAGTGAACGCCGGCATGGACATTGTCGCCGCCGTTCAAGGGCTGAGCGATCGCGAGCTCATCGCGCGGGGCGCCTCCGACATCGCCGCGCGCGACCTGCTGCGTCTATGCGATACCTATTTCGGCCGGTGCGGCTTTGCTGCCAAACAGCGAGCGGCGCGGCAGACTAGGCATTCCCTCGACGTGCTACTGCTGATTGAAAAGTATGCCCTGCGCTTGCCGACGCAGCGCGATGCCTGGACCCTGCGCACCGAACTGTGTGCCTTTCGCGGCAGCGCCACCGCCCTGGAAAAGCGCGCCCGCGCCTTGGTACGCGAACTGCGACCGCGCCGTACGCCCGAAAAGGGAGTGCGCATCACCCGCCGCTCCGGCGGCCCGTGGTCACTGACCATTACCGGGGATTCGGCCGATGTGGCGGATATGCACGCTGCATTGGATGCCAATAAGCCCCTGGAATCTGCCAAAGAACTCTTCTTTGGCAAGGCGGATGCGACGCGGGCGACGGTGACGACGCAGGTGGTTCTCACCCTTGATGAACTCGACCGAATAGTCGACGGCGGCGGCGAGGAAATCACCCTCCAACTCACCAATGGCGCTCGAATCACCGGAGCGGAGCTTGTCGCGCGGACGCTGAGCGATCACGGCTATGTCACGCTCGTCCATCCCCACGAGGGGCCGGTGAACCTCTACCGGACCTCGCGCGTGGCCAACGACAAGCAGCGGCTCATGGCGGCTGCGGTCAACCCGGTATGCCCGTGGGAGAGCTGCAATTATCCCGCCGACAAGTGTCAGATTCACCACCTCAAAGCCTGGAAGCATGGCGGCGAGACCAACGCTGCGAACCTCGCGACCTGCTGTCCCTATCACAATGGCGTCAATGACGATGACCCCAACGCCCCGCCGCGCCGTGGCCGGCTAGCCCGGGTGCGCGGGCAGGTGACGTGGGTGCCACCGTGGGGATAGGTGGCGTCGGCAAGCGAAAAGCTCCCCACCGCAAGGGTGGGGAGCCTAAAGTGGAGCCGTTTTAGGACTTAGGAAGCGTCCAGGTCCTTCTCGATGAGAGCAGCAATCTTTTCCACTGCTTCTTCGTTTTCGGAGGTAACGGTAACTTCATCGCCCTGTTCTGCGCCAAGAGCCATGATCATCAGGGAAGAGGCAGCATCGGTCTCGTCCTCATCATCGTCGCCGACCAGGTTGAGGAAGATATCCTCATCGAACTCGCCGGCAGCGTCCGCGATAATAGATGCAGGACGTGCGTGCAGGCCTACAGAGGAGCCAACCTTTACAGTCTTGGAAGCCATGGAAAATATCCTTTCTTACGGGGATTTTTAGAATCCAGTGTACGAGTGTTTGGTTTATGCTGCCACGTTCTGGGCGGCTTCTTCGGCGGCCCTGTTAGGCCAGAACTGCTTCATCGCCAGCACCGCCGCCGTCGAAACAACCACGCCGGCCGCAATGGCCACGAGGTAGCCCCAGAACGGGTCGATGGCGAAGAAGACGAACACGCCGCCGTGCGGGGCACGGGAGCCGACCGACAGGGCCATCGAAATCGCGCCCGTCACCGCGCCGCCGGCCATCATCGAAGGAATGACGCGGAACGGATCGGCCGCCGCAAACGGGATGGCGCCCTCCGAGACGAAGGACAGACCCAGCAGCCAGGCAGACTTGCCGTTCTCCTGCTCGGCTGGGGTAAACAGCGACTTGCGGATAAACGTAGCCAGCGACAGCGCAATTGGTGCGACCATGCCGGACGCCATGACGGCGGCCATGATCTGCATGGAGGACTCGTCACCGGTAGACAGCCCGGCCGTGGCGAAGAGGTAGGCCGCCTTATTGACTGGGCCGCCCAGGTCGAAGCACATCATCAGGCCGAGAATGATGCCCAGCAATACAGCCGAAGAACCGGACATGGACGATAGCCAATTTTGCAGGCCCTCCATGATGGCTGCCAACGGTGCACCCAGCAGCAGGTACATTGCGAGGCCGACGATTAGAGAGGTCAGCAGCGGGATAATAACAACCGGCATGAGCGAGCCTAGCCAACGCGGTACCTTCCAGTTGCCAATCCACATCGCGATGAAGCCTGCCAGCAGGCCAGTAACCAGGCCGCCGATGAATCCAGCGCCCAAGATAACGGCGATGGCGCCGCCAGCGAAGCCCGGAGCAATGCCCGGACGACCGGCCAGCGCAAAGGCGATGTAGCCCGACAGCGCGGCGACGATGAAGCCCATTGCTGCTTGGCCTATAGCGAAGAGAACTGCGCCAAGGTAGAGCAGCAGGCCGGAGCGCTCGAAGTGCATGAGTTCGCCGTCAATGGTCACGTCGTGGCCGGGGAGGTTGCCGAGCGAAAAGTCCGTCGATAGTGCCTGCCAGCCGTTGGCCATATCGGCGCCGCCGAAAAGGAAGCCGAGGGCGAGCAGCAGGCCGCCGGCCGCGACGAACGGGACCATATAGGACACGCCGGTCATAATTGCCTGTTGGATGCGCTTGCCCCAACCGAGAGACTGACCTTCTTCTTCCGCGTCGGCGCGGGTAGCGGTGCCAGAGACCTTGTGGGTGTGCGGGTTGTGAGCGGCAGCGACGGCCTCGTCGAGCATGGTGCCGGGCTCATTGATGGCGCGTTTGACGCCGGATTCGATTACCGGCTTGCCGGCGAAGCGTTCGCGGTCGCGCACGCCGACGTCCGTGGCGAAGATGACCGCATCGGCCGCGTCGATTGTGGATTGGGAGACAGACTCATTATTAGACGAGCCCTGCGTCTCAACGGTCAGAGATACGTCATCGCGCTCGGCCGCGGTTTGGGTGAGGGCGTCGGCCGCCATGTAGGTGTGGGCGATGCCGGTGGGGCAGGCGGTGATGGCCACGATGCGGGTGACATCGGCCGAAGATTCTGCGTCGGTAGGGGATGCGGCCGAGGGCGCCGCGGCGGAGGAGCCGGCGGCACCGGCGGCGGCAGTGCCGGCAGCAGTTGCGGCAGTGCCGGCAGCAGCGCCCTGGGCGGCCGGTTCCTCGGCCGGCTTCTTCTTCGGCTTTTCGGCATTGACTACGTCCAGCACAAGCCGAACGATTTCTTCCTTGGTGGGCGCGTTGCGCAGGGACTCGAGGAAGTCCTTGCGCACTAGAGCGCGGGCCAACTTGGACAAAATCTTCAAGTGGGCTTTGCCGCCGCCGGCCGGGGCCGCGATGAGGAAGACGAGCTGAGCGTCGCCGTCGGGGCCGGAGAAATCCACGCCGCGGCTCAGGCGGGCGAATGCGAGGGTAGGTTCGGTCACGGCCTCGGAGCGGCAGTGCGGAATGGCGACTCCGCCAGGGACGCCGGTACCGGCCTTGGCCTCGCGGTCGATGGCGGGCTGTGCCAAACCGGCGATGTCGGTGGCTCGGCCGGTGTCATGGACTAGCGTGGCCAGGTTAGTGATGACGGAGTCAACGCTGTCGCCGAAGTCAGCGTCGAGCGCGACTAGGTCGGTAGTGATGAGGTCGGAAGCCATGATTAGGCACTCCTTAGGCTAGCGAGTTTACGAGGGTATGTGCGATATCGAGTTCTTCTGGGCGAGGGAATTGGGTGCCTTGTTTGGATGCAGCCGCAGTTCCGTAGGCCACCGACTGCGCGAGGCTATCGGCCGGCGACTTACCGGCGGTGCGGCCGAGGAGGTATCCGGCGAGCGCGGCATCGCCGGCGCCTACGGTGGATTTCACCGTTGCTGGCGGGGGAGTTGCAGCCCAAGCGCCATCCGCGGTAACCAGCACAGCGCCCGCGCCGCCAAGGGTGACGAGCACTTCTGCAATGCCCTGCTTGACGACGTCCCGGGCCGCCCGAACAACCCCCGAGTACTCGCCGCGTGCGGCCTGGTCTTCCAGTTCGCGGCCGTCGGTTCCGGTGAGCTGGCCGAGCTCTAGGCCGTTCGGCTTAATGAGATCCGGCGCAGCAGAATTGAGGCTTTCGCCAATGGCCTGCATTGGGGCATCTGACGTATCGACGGCAATGCGAGCCTGTGGTGCGGCCGCGCGGACTGCGGAGATGAGGTCGCAATACCAATCGGTGTTAACGCCACGCGGCAGGGAGCCGGCTGGGACCACCCAGTCGGAGGCAAGGGCGCGGGCGGTGAGCTCGGAGGTAATGGCTTGGGAGTCGGCGTCGGAAAGCGCAGGGCCTGGGCCGTTGACCTTGGTGGTAGTGCCATCAGGCTCTGTGATGGTGGTATTGACGCGAACTGTGCCGTCCATGGGGATTGCAGAGGAAGGCAGCCCGGCCGAGTGGATGAGATTTAGGAAAGAATCGGAGTCGTGGGCCGGGAAAAGAGCCAAGGATTGCTCGCCGGCCAAGTGCACGGCATGGGTGACGTTTACACCCTTGCCGCCAGCAACCTGTGTGACCTCGCTGGCCCGGTGGACATCACCGGAGGTCAATGGCTCGCTGAGCACAAGGGTGGCGTCAATACTGGGATTGGGGGTCAGCGTGAGAATCAAGTTGTCCCTTTCGCAGGTTGTATATTGGGGCCGAACGCCGTTGGGGAGAACCTCGCGGGCATGGCCCGCCCTTAATGTTGATTCTTGTCCGATTGTGTCCGAAAGTCAACAGAATTTCTGTGGTATACATTGCTTTTCTATCCGATTTGTGGTGTTCTGGAAGTTAATAAACCGCTATCTTCGAAGGAAGTACGCTCATGGAAAACGCGTCTGAGTCCACGATCAAAGGAACCGGTGTCGTTGCCGGAGTCGCCTACGCCGAAGCCGTGTGGGTCCGTCCTCGCCCGGCCCTGCCTACCGAGGGAAGCATTGACCCAGAGCAAGCGAGTGATTCTGAATACGACCGCTTCCTTGCGGCCGTAGATACTGTCGCTGGCCGTTTGGAGCAGCGAGCTGCTGCCGCAGAAGGCCAGGCTGCGGAAGTTCTGACCGCAACGGCCGGCATGGTCAAGGACCGTGGTTGGCATAAGGCGGTGCGCAAGAATATCCGCACCGGCCAGGATGCGGAATTCGCCACTGTCGGTGCCACCGATAAGTTTGTCACCATGTTCGAGGCCGCCGGCGGCGTGATGGCCGAGCGCACTACTGACTTGAAGGACGTGCGCGACCGCGTAATCGCCGAGCTGCGCGGCGAGGACGAGCCGGGCCTGCCGCTCGTAGACGGCGAGGCCGTGCTGTTCGCGGACGATTTGGCCCCGGCCGATACCGCGACGCTGGATACCAAGCACATCAAGGCCCTTGTCACAGAGCTTGGTGGACCTACCAGCCATACGGCCATCATCGCCCGTCAGCTCGATATTCCGTGCATCGTTGCTGTGGGCACCGCGCTGAGCGATATTGAAAGCGGCACGCTGGTATTCGTCGATGGCGCAGTGGGCGCCGTCACCCTTGGGGCCGACGAAGAGGCTTCCAGAAAGGCCGTGGCCGAGTACCGCGAGCGTGCGGCACGCGTTGCCCAGTGGCGCGGCCCGGCGGAAACCAAGGACGGCCACCGCGTGCAGCTGCTTGCCAACGTCGCTGATGGCAACGCCGCCCGCATTGCTTCGGATTCTCAGGCAGAAGGCATTGGTCTGTACCGCACGGAGCTGTCGTTTCTCTCGGCCAGTGAAGAGCCCAGCGTTGACGAGCAGGCAAAGATTTACGGCAAGGTCTTTAAAGCCTTCCCTGAATCCAAGGTTGTCGTGCGGACGTTGGATGCTGGCTCCGATAAGCCCATTTCCTATGCCACGCTAAGCTCCGAAGAAAACCCAGCATTGGGCGTTCGCGGCCTGCGAATTGCACGCGATAATGAGGCTTTGCTCACCCGCCAGCTGGATGCGATTGCCCAGGCGGCTGCGGCTCGCGATGACAAAGCCTCTACTTGGGTGATGGCTCCTATGGTTGCCACCTCTACCGAGGCCCAGTGGTTTGCTAGCCTGTGCCGCGAGCGCGGCCTGACTGCCGGCGCCATGATTGAGGTTCCGGCCGCAGCGCTCATGGCGGATAAAATCATGCCGCACCTTGATTTCGTGTCCATCGGCACTAATGACCTGACTCAGTACACTATGGCCGCGGACCGCCTGTCGCCTCAGCTGGCCTACCTGACCGACCCGTGGCAGCCGGCTGTGCTGCGGCTCATTCAGCACACCTGCATCGTGGGCCAGGCCAATAACGTTGCGGTAGGCGTGTGCGGTGAGGCGGCAGCCGACCCGATGTTGGCATGCGTGCTTACCGGCTTGGGTGTGAATTCGCTATCCGCAGCGTCGACCGCAGTTGCGGGCGTCGGTGCGCAGCTGGCAGAGGTTACCCTGGAACAGTGCCAGCAGCTTTCCGAGGTGGCGCTGGATGCGGAAAGCCCTGACGCTGCCCGTACCGCAGTGGTCGAGCGCATGGAGTCCTTCGCCTAAACTTGGCGAAGGATCGGGGGGATTATTCGCTGGCGAGCACGACCTCAATTTCGCGCTCGCGCAGCGCCTCCACGAAGGAATCGGGGGCAGCGGCGTCAGTGATGACGACGTCGATATCGGCGGCAGAGGCGAAACTTACCAAGTAATCATTGCCCAGCTTGCTGGAGTCACACATGACCACTACTTTGTGGGCATTGGTGACAAAGGCGGATTTGATGGCTGCCTCTTGGGAGTCGGCCGTCGACAAGCCATGGTTCAGGGTAAGGGCATTGGTGCCGATAAAGGCGACGTCGGCACGCATCATCGCCAGGGTGCGCAGTGCGGTATCGCCAACGACGGCCTGGGTAATCGCGCGGACCGTACCGCCAAGTAGCTGGACGTCTGGCACACCGTTGCTTGCTAGCGACAGAGCAATAGGCAAGCTATTGGAGACAATATTGAACTGCGCTTGCGGGGATTTCTGTCCAATGAGCTCCGCGAACGCGTTAATGGTGGTGCCTGCGTCCAAGAAAATGCTGCCGCCGCCGTGGGGGAGAAAGTCGAGGGCCGCGCGGGCGATGGCTGCTTTTGCACCGGAGGCGGACCGCTGGCGAGTATCCAAGGTAAGCTCCGCGGTTTGGAAGGTTTGGGAGGCTACCGCGCCGCCGTGCACGCGGTGGACGACGCCCTCACGATCAAGCACGGCAAGGTCGCGCCGAATGGTCTCGGCCGTGACTTCGAAGCGCTCTGAGAGTTCAGTGACGTTGACACGGCCTTCAACGGCGGTGAGGGAAGCAATTTGGCGACGCCGCTCTTCTGCGTACATGATTCCTCCTTGAATCTAGAGACATCGCGTCATGGCGTGGGGGTAAAAATTGCCACTTTATGCGGAAGTGAAAATCCGGCGATGTTGTTTTGCTTAGTCCATTGTCTCAAAAATCGGGAATAAACGGACTAAAGTAAAAATTTGCACGGCTGCATTCAATACCCGGTGCGCTGAAGTACCTGGTCAGAGGTAAAAGTGGGAAAGTGGGATTTTCGTCTCTTTTGGTGTCCGGGTCCGAAATGGAGCCAAAATGGGGGTGGCAGGAAACGGGCCGCGTCAACGAAGGGTGTACATAGGTAGGCCCCGCGAGGGCCACGCTTGGCCCTTGCGGGGTCATAGAATCTGCGTCAGGTGCGTGGTTAAAGCTTACGGAATACCGATACGACCTTGCCCATGATTTCCGCATCATCGCCGTTGATGGGAGCGTAGGCCTCATTGTGAGGAAGTAGCCACACACCGGAGGAATCGCGGTGGAACTCCTTGACGGTAGCTTCAAATCCTTCGAGCAGGGCGGCCACGAACTCGCCCTCCTCTGCGACTGACTGGGAACGAATGATTACCCAGTCGCCGTCAAGGATGCCGGCATCCTGCATCGAGTCGCCGACTACTTGCAGCATATAAAGGTCGCCGCCACCGACCACCTCGTCAGGCATGGGGAAGTATGTGTCGACGTTTTCCTCTGCGGTAATGGGTGCTCCCGCAGCGATACGGCCGACCACAGGAATATAGGAAACGGCACCTGCATCCTCCGGAACTTGCTGCTCGGGCTTAGCCGGCTTGCGGCCAGGCTTTTTGGCGCCATCATCCGTATTAAGGTGGCGAACATCTACGGCACGCGGCTTATTAGGGTCTCGGCGCAAAAACCCTTTCTCTTCCAATTGTTTTAGCTGATAGGCAACCGATGACGTGGACTGCAGCCCCGCTGCGTCACCAATTTCGCGAATGCTTGGTGGGTAACCACGCAACATAACGGCGTCACTAATGACATTGAGGATGCGTCGCTGGCGGTCAGATAGGGAGGCGTAGTCGGTCTTCTCGGCGGTCTTCTTTGGCTTGCGGCCCATTGCTGGCTCCTAGGGGATTGGGTGGATCTATCGGTGGTCTATTAGCTGGCGGCGTTGAAAAAGGCCTCACGTCATTTGTAGCACGAAAAGTACAGATGTTCGAGATTTGGACGTCGGGGTGGACAAGCATTCGAAGCGATGCTATAAATCGAACGTACCAACTAAATCGAACATTGTGGCGACTGGTTGCCAGTGCGTGTCGTTCGGGGCGCCTACGGTGTGTTCAGTCGTCGAAAGGAAATTCATGTCTCTGCTGATCAATTCTCGCAATAACCTGGTAACTCGCAACGCTGCCGAACCTGTAGTGGTGCCTTCTGCGTCCGTGTGGGATGTGGAGCGTGGCTACGGTTCTGCGGCCCGCGGTACTACAAACTCTCGGTATGTTCGAACTCTACGTGTGGAAGATCGCACGACCTATCGTTCGAACCGTGCGTCGGTCGGAGGCTCTGGGAACAGATCGAATAGGGTCCGAAACAGTGTGGGTGAGTCGAACACAGGTAACTACGCATTGGGCGCAGTGTTTGGTGTCGCGGTCTTTGTGGGCACATTGCTAGGGGGACTAGCGGGTGCTGAAGGAGATAGTGCCCCTCAACCCCCGGCTTCTGGCGTGCAGCAAGTTGAGGCTGCAGTAGCGCACTAGGGGATACAGCGGGGTGAAGCCCGGTGGCCGCACGGAATTGAAGATGAGTAAACTACTGGCGTACCAACGTCAGTGAAAGGACCACTGTGTATTGCCCCTTTTGTCATAATGAGCAATCCCGCGTCATCGACTCGCGTGTGGTCGATGCTGGAGCGTCGATTCGTCGCCGGCGCGAGTGCGCTTCGTGCAAGGGGCGCTTTACCACGGTTGAAAAGGCCGTGCTGCTTGTCGTGAAGAGAAACGGTCTGGCCGAGCCCTTCAGTAGAGATAAATTGATCCGCGGTGTCCGGCGTGCCTGCCAGGGGCGAGACGTAAGCGACGATGCCCTGAAGAAGCTGGCGCAAGAAGTTGAGGAGACGGTGCGCAGTCATGGCTCCTCGCAGGTCAACGCGAACGAGATTGGTTTGGCCATCCTAGAGCCACTGCGTGACCTTGATGAAGTGGCTTATCTGCGCTTCGCCTCCGTGTATAAATCCTTTGAAAGCGCAGATGACTTTGAATCCGAGATTCGCCTGATGCGAAGGCGCGATCGCGAGGACTTTTAGCGCAGTTTGTCCACCGCCTTTTGGATACGGCGGAGTGAAACGGCGTGGGCTGTGCCAAGGCGTTGAGCGAAAAGAGAAACTCGAAGTTCTTCAATCATCCAGCGTACGTCCTTGACCTCGCGGGTCTTTTCGCGGCCGGCTGGGAGGCTGCGCAGGCGATTGGATAGGTAGGCCTTGGCGTTATCTACCTCGGCTTGGCGGTCTGCATCGCGGTCTGGGTCAAGGTTCATATCCTCTAGGCGAATGCGCATAGCTTGGATATATCGCGGGAGATGGCGCAGGTGGGACATGCCGTGGACAGTGATGGCATTTCGGGGAAGGAGGAAGTCCAATTGTGCGCGCATGTCATCGATTGCTGGACCATCCCAATGTGCGAGTTCGGATCGCAGGTTGGAGTATTCGGCGAGTCCTGGGGCAATAGCTACCACTGCCTGGCGTACGCGTCCTGGGCCCTGGGGCTTGACGGTGTCCTTGAGCTTCTGGAACGCCGATGGGGTGCGGACGGGTCCGCCGGCTTCGAGCATCAAGTCGCGGATGGCGGCTACGCGGGCGTCGTTAACCAAGCCGTCGGCGCCGCCGTGCGGATAGGAATCGACGGCGACGCGCTGTTGCAATGGCAGGCCCTTGACCATTTGGGAGGCGTTGACGGATATCTCACGCATGAGGAGCGTAAGTGTGGTGGTGACCATGGCGGCATCTGCGGCGGCCTTGGTGGGATCGGCACCTTGAGTTCGACGCCGTCCTTGGTAGCGACCAGGGCAGGGTAGGCGGTGACTTCGTGGCCGTCGACGGTGGTCGTTACCGTGTCATCGATGGTGCCGAGGGTGTCGTCGGTCCATTCGCTGACGGCGGTGGACTCGGAGGTGCGCGAGACGCGGGATACGGAGGACTTGATGTGTCCGGCCTGCCGTCGGACGAGCGCCGCGAGGTCGCGGTCGGAGTCGACGATTTTGCCGCGCTTATCAATGGCGCCGTAGTTCATCCGCAGGTGGGCGGGTAGCTTGCTGGCCTGGAAGTCGGTGGCGTTGATTCCTTGGCCACCGAGTTCGCGGAGGACGTCGGCAAGCTGCTGCGTGATGGAGCCTTCATAAGGGATGAGGCGGTCGATGGCGCGCTCGGCAAATTCGGGCGCGGGAACGACAGTGCGGCGCAGGGCCTTGGGCAGGCTGCGGATGAGCTCGGTGACGAGCTCGAGACGCAGACCCGGAACGAGCCAATCGAAGCCTTCGGTATCCAAGCCGGCGAGCATAGGAATGGGAACCATTACGGTGACGCCGTCGAGAGGATCGCCGGGCTCGAACTTGTAGGTCAGTTCGTAATCGATAGAACCCTTGCGCCAGTGGTCGGGGAAGGATTCCTCGGTGACCTCGTGGGAGTCATCGATGAGCTTAGCGGGATCGAAATCCAGCAGGTCCGGGGTGCGGCGGCGCTCCTTTTTCCACCACGAGTCAAAGTGGCGGCCGGTGGTTACCTTTGCCGGAATGCGCTGGTCATAGAAATCGAAGAGCGTGTCTTCATCCACGATGAGGCCGCGTCGGCGGGCCTTTTCTTCGTATGCGGCGGCGTCGTCAAGCGCTTGGGCGTTGGCCTTGAAGAAGGCGTGGTGGGTGTTCCAGTCTCCGGCGATAAGGGCGTTGCGGATGAACATATCGCGGGCAGCGGCGGGATCGACGCGGTGGTAGGGCACGGTGCGGTCGGCCACGATGGGCACGCCGTAGAGCGTGGATTTTTGGTGCGCGATGGCGGCGGCGCGCTTGCGGGACCAGGTGGGCTCGGAGTAGTTGTGCTTGAGCAGGTCCGCGCCGAGCTTTTCTACCCAGGCGGGATCGATGGCGGCGACATCGCGCGCCCAGAGGCGGGAAGTTTCCACCAGCTCGGCAGCCATGAGGAACTCGGGAGGCTTTTTAGCCAGGGCGGAGCCGGGGAATACCAGGAAGCGGGTGTTGCGCGCGCCCTGGAACTCCTTGGAATTGCCATCGCGGGCGCCGATATTGGAGAGCAGGCCCGAAAGGAGGGACATGTGGATGTCATCGGAGCGGCGCTCTGTGCCTTCCTGGTAGGTTCAGCCCAGCTGCTTGGCGACGTCCTTGAGCTGGCGCACCAAGTCAAACCACTCGCGGATGCGCATGTAGTGGAGGAATTCCTGCTTCATGCGCTTGCGGAACTTATTGCCGGATTGCTCATTGCGGGTTTGCTTGATGTAATCCCATAGCTTGAGCATGGACAAGAAATCCGAGGTCTTGTCCTTGAAACGGGCGTGGGCTTGGTCGGCCTGGGCTTGGAAGTCGAGGGGACGCTCGCGCACATCTTGGATGGTCATGGCGGCAACGATGACCATGACATCATCGAGGCAGCCGTTGGTATTGGCCTCAATGAGCATGCGGGCCATGCGCGGATCCAGTGGGATGCGCGCAAGATCGCGGCCGATGGTGGTGAGCGAGGGCTTGTCCTGCTTGTCGTGGAGGGCGCCGAGCTCGTGGAGGAGGGTGAGGCCATCGCGGATGGCCTTGTGCTCGGGCGGTTGGATGAAGGGGAATTGTTCGATATCGCCGAGCTTGAGCGAAACCATTTGCAGGATGACGCTGGCAAGGTTGGTGCGCAGGATTTCCGGATCGGTGAACTCGGGACGGCTTTCAAAGTCCTGTTCGCTGTAGAGGCGGATGGCGATGCCGTCGGCAACACGGCCGCAGCGGCCGGAGCGCTGGTTGGCGGAGGCCTGCGAGATAGGCTCGATGGGCAGCCGCTGAACCTTGGTGCGTGTGGAGTACCGCGAGATGCGGGCGGTTCCGGTATCGACGACATAGCGGATGCCGGGCACGGTAAGCGAGGTTTCGGCGATATTGGTGGCCAAGACGATGCGGCGGCCGCGGTGCTCGCTAAACACGCGGTGCTGCTCTTGGTTAGATAGGCGGCCAAAGAGGGGAGTGACCTCGACGTTTTTCCATTTCTTGCCTTCGATGGCTTCCATGGCATCGCGGATATCGCGCTCGCCAGGGAAGAAGCACAGGATATCGCCGTCGCCTTCGCGCATGAGCTCTTCGATGGCCTCGGTCAAGCCGTCGAGCGGGTCTTGGTTCACGACTTTTCCGCCGGCCTCGAACTCGAGTGGCCGGTAGCGGATTTCTACGGGGTAGGTGCGCCCGGAGACCTCGATGATGGGGGCGGGGTTTCCGTCGGCGTCGGCAAAATGGGCAGCGAAGCTTTCCGGATCGATGGTTGCGGAGGTAATGATGACCTTGAGATCGGGGCGCTTGGGCAATAGGCGCTTCAAGTAACCCAACAGGAAGTCGATATTGAGCGAGCGTTCGTGGGCCTCGTCGATAATGATGGTGTCGTACTTGTTGAGGAAGCGGTCGCGCTGCATCTCGGCGAGCAGGATGCCGTCGGTCATGAGCTTGACGGCGGTGGTCTCAGAGACGCGGTCATCGAAGCGGATGGCGTAGCCGACGGACTCGCCGATTTTCTGGTCCAGTTCCGCGGCAATGCGTTCAGCCACGGTGCGCGCTGCAATACGGCGCGGCTGGGTATGGCCGATGAACCCGCGCCGGCCGCGGCCCAGCTCGAGACAGATCTTTGGGATCTGGGTGGTCTTACCAGAACCGGTCTCACCAGCGATGATGACGACCTGGTTGTCCCGAATTGCCTCGGCGATATCGTCCCTGCGGGCGGTGACGGGGAGGTCGTCGGGGTAGGAGATGGTGGGAACGGCGGCGTCGGTAAGCGCGACGCGATCGGCCGCGGCATGGATTTCAGCGCCGATTTCTTGCAGCGCTTTAGGGGCGCGAGCCTTCTTGAGGCGGCGGCGGAAGGAGCGGGCCTCGGCCAAAGTGACATTTTCGAGTGCGGCGAAGAGCTCGTCGCGAGAAGGGGATTCGTTCTTAGTCATGACTAGGCAACGAGTTTACCCGCCCACCTGAAATGAGGAAAAAGTTGTTAAAGTGAAAATACTTATCCATTTTTCTATGTGCATTCCTGAAGGAGGAGCACCGCCTATGACGAACCCGTATTCGGGTGGAAATGACGATTTTCCTCGCTATGAGCCGACCAACCATCCCGAGGATCGGCCGGACTACGGCCAGCTTCCATCGTATGGTGGGAGCCACGAGGACAATGCCCAAGGCTACGCCGGCTACCACGCGGGTCAGCCACAGCACACCGGAAAGGTTTCGGCCATAGATGCCGTTTCTTGGGCTTTTCGGGCTGTCTTTGGCAACTGGAAGCTATGGATTTTAGGAACGTTGCTTGCTGGCTTCCTCGGCGTAGTCTTTTTCGCTATTTCTGGCGGAGTGGGCGCTGCGACGGCGAATGCCGACGGTGATCTCACTGCTAGTTCCACGATCATGCAAATCATTTCCTGGGTGATTGGCATCGTGCTAACTCTGGCGCTTATGCGCCTAGCGCTTTTCCAGATTGATGATTCTCGCACCGGGTGGGGCTACCTATTTAAGAATGTGCGCTGGTGGCAGCCACTAGTCATTATGGTCGTAATCGGCATTGTGGGGGGACTGATTTCCTTCGTCGCTGTGCGCGGTTCTGCGGCTGGGCTAGCTGACAATGCCGAGCAGCTTTCCGATGAAGAAGCGTTTGCCGCCGTCATGGGCATGCTCGGTGTCTTGGCCGTGATTTCGCTGATTAGCTTCTTTGTGCAGCCGCTGTTCTCCCTGATGCAGTGGTTCGCGGCCGACGGCGATAGCGTTGGTGATGCCGTGAAGAAGGGCTTCCAGGCAGGTAAGAACAACTACGGTCAAATGTTGCTACTGGCAATTTTGAACTTTTTCATCATTGTGGCCGGCTTCTTGCTTTTGGGCATCGGCCTCATCGTGGCGTATCCGGTTACGCTTCTGGCACAGGCGCATATGTTCCGCCAGTGCGCGGGGCGCAATACTCTCCCGCAGGTCTAGCGCACCATAGTTAAAGGCCACCGTTCCTCTCAGGGACGGTGGCCTTTGCCGTGCTTGGCGACGCCCCCGTGGGGCCGCCGTGAGCAATTACTGCCGGGAGCGCTCAATCGCCTTGTTATAGGCGGAGGTGATGAGCGTGCCGAATTCGCGGAATTCCTCGCTGCGGGCGGCGGAGGAACGGAACACGAGGCCTACCTCGCGCTCGGCGGTGACACCGGAGGCAAAGTGGGCGATGGCGACGTCCTTGCCATGGCATTCGGTGGCCAGGGCGGATTCGGGGACGAGGGTGCAGCCCAGGCCGCCCATGACCAGCTGCATGATGGTGGTCAGGGAGGAGGCGCGGGTGACCGAATTGGTGGCCTCGGCCGGGTTGATATTGGCGTGGCGGCAAAGGTCGACTACCTGGTCGCGCAAGCAGTGGCCGTCGTCAAGCAGCAGCAAATCCAGGTCCTTGAGCTCCGCAAGCTTCACATCCTCGCGACCGGCGATGGGGTGATCGGGCGGGCAGACAATGGAGAATTTCTCCGTGTACAGCGGGCTATCGACCATGCCGGTGGCCTCGGATGGAAGGGCCATGATGGCAAGATCCAAGTTGCCATTGCGCAGGCGAGTGATGAGGTGCTGGGTTTGCTCCTCGACGAAGCGTGGCTCGAGGTCCGGGTAGGCCTCTGCAAGCATGGAGAGCAGATCGGGAAGGATGTAGGGGGCAATGGTGGGGATAACGCCGATGGTCAGCGGGCCGGCAAGGGTGCCGTTGGCGCCGCGGGCATGGGCGAGGAAGGTATCGGCGGCCTCAAGAGTGGCCTTGGCATAGGGGAGGAGGGTCTCACCGGCCGAGGTGACGATGACCTTGCGGGTAGAGCGCTCGATGAGCTGCAAACCCAAGCCCTGTTCGAGAGCAACGAGGCCCTGGGAGAGGGAGGGCTGAGAGATTTCGAGTTTGGCGGCCGCGGTACCAAAGTGCTTGTTTTCCGCAACGGTGACAAAGGTACGCAGCTGAGCAAGTGTAGGGCGATACTCTTTATTATGCATGCCTATCACTCTAACACTTACCTATAGGATTTGCTATTGACGCGAGCGGAAAAGATGGTATAACTGATCGTGTTGGGCTGGACACGGCTCGGCCCCGCTGCTTGTACGCCAAGCGGCAGGAAACTTAGAGGAAAAGCCTTTGCTAAAGGAGTTGAAGACTATGCCTATTTTGACCGTCGGCGAAAAGTTCCCAGAGTTCAACCTCACCGCCCTGACCGGTGGCGACCTGCACGACGTCAACGCTAACCAGCCGGAGGACTACTTCGAGCAGGTATCCTTGGACAAGTACGAGGGCAAGTGGAAGGTCGTCTTCTTCTACCCGAAGGACTTCACCTTCGTTTGCCCGACCGAGATCGCTGCCTTTGGCAAGCTGGACGAGGAGTTCCAAGACCGCGATACCCAGATCCTCGGCGGCTCCACCGATAACGAGTTCGCTCACTTCAACTGGCGCGCAACCCACCCAGAGCTGAAGGAAGTTCCTTTCCCGATGTTCTCCGACGTGCGCCACGACCTCATCCGTGCACTGGGCGTAGAAAACGCTGATGGTGTTGCTGACCGCGCTACCTTCATCATCGACCCGGATGGTGTTATCCAGTTCGTTTCCGTTACCCCGGATGCTGTCGGCCGTAACGTAGACGAGGTTCTGCGCGTGCTCGACGCCCTGCAGTCCGAAGAGGTCTGCGCTTGCAACTGGGAGAAGAACGACCCAACCAAGAACATCAACAAGATGGACGTCGTTCAGTCCGCACTCTAAATCTCACTGAGATGCAGGTTTACCCCGCTTTCGTGGCGGGGTTTCCTTTTGAATCCAGCGCAGCAAATTCCTATCAAAATATCAAAGGAGAAAAGTTATGTCTATTGATAATCTGAAGTCTTCCCTACCGGAGTACGCCAAGGATCAGAAGCTCAACCTGGGCGCCCTGACCCGTTCCAAGGACCTGGACGAGGAGCAGCTCTGGGGCTGCCTGCTGGCATCGGCCGCCGCAACCCGCAATGACACCGTGCTGTCTGAGATTGCGGAGGAAGCAAAGGAGCACCTGTCTGAGGAAGCCATCGAGGCAGCTTACGGCGCAGCAACCGTTATGGCGATGAACAATGTTGCCTACCGCGCCAAGGGCTGGTTGGGCGACGACTACGCACAGGTTAAGTTCGGCCTGCGCATGAACATCATCTCCAAGCCAGGCGTGGACAAGGCCAACTTCGAGCTGTGGAATACTGCCGTCTCCGCCATCAATGGCTGCGAGCACTGCCTGGGCGCTCACGCTCACGAGCTCAACGAGGCTGGTCTGAGCAAGGAGCAGGTCTGGGAGGCCGTCAAGGTTGCGGCCGTTGTCCAGGCTGTGGCACAGGCTATCCAGATTGAGGCCGCACGCTAGAATAGCCGGCCTTTAGCCGCCCTCGCGCTTGCCGACGCCCCCCTTACCCCGGGCGCGGCTGCCAGGGCGGCTTTGTCGTTTTCGCTGGCTAGTACTCCACGCGCAGGTCTGATAGGCGAACTTCGCCGGCCTCATCGGAAGCGTCTAGATCTACTGTAGCGACGAACTGGTAGGCGTGGTCGCCGTCTGGATCCTTGATGATCTGGCGCACCGACCAGGCTCGCGAGTCAGTATTTTCGAGGCGGAAGTACTCTGGGCCGCGGGCCTCGGGGCCGGAATCGATGTCATCATACTCATCGAAGTAATCATCCAGGATAGCCCCGAAGTCCGGCACCTCGTCCAAGTAATCGAGCAGCTCCGCCAAGCGGTCTTCCTTTTCCAAAGCAAAGAGTTGCACCAAGCGGAACATGTAATTGCGCACCATGATGGTAAAGGCGCGGCGGTTGGCCGTGAGCGCGGTGGGTCATCCACGCCAAAGGCCAGCTCGCGATCCACCGTGTCTTGGTCGATGGGGGAGTCTTCGCCGGCCATTTGCGCCCATTCGTCGACAAGCGAGGAATCCACCTGGCGGATAAGCTCACCTAGCCAAATAACGATGTCTTCGAGTTCTCGCGTGTTGTACTCGTCCGGAATGGATTGCTTGAGGGTGCGCCAGGCGTCGGTCAGGTAGCGCAAAATCACGCCCTCGGAGCGGGCCAAGCCGTAGGTGGCGACCAGATCCGAGAAGGTCATGGCGTTCTCGAGCATGTCGCGCACCACGGACTTGGGTCGCAGCTCAAACTCCTTGACCCACGCATTGGTCTCAGCGAAAGTATCGTAGGCCTGCTCCAATAGCTCCTCGAGCGGCTTCGGCCAAGTGATATCTTCCACGATATTCATGCGGTCGGTGTAGTCCACTCCGTCCGCCTTCAGCGCGGCGATCTCTTCGCCGCGGCGCTGCTTCTGCTGGGCAATGAGCACCTGGCGCGGGTCATCCAGGATGGCCTCAAAAACGGAAATAACGTCCAGGTTATAGGTCTCCGCTTCCGGATCCAGCAGCGAGAGCGCCGCCAGCGCGAATGGGCCCAGCGGCTGATTGAGCGCAAAGTCACGCGGCAGCTCTCGCACCAAATGGTAGGGGCGGCCGTAGATATCCAATCCCTTGGTGGACTTTTGCACCACGCCGGAATCCACTAGCCCGCGGAAGAGATCGAGCGCGGTGAGGATGTCCTTATTCTGCTTGCTGCGGTTATCGTGGTTATCCCGCAGCAGGTGGCGCATGTGCTCATAGCCATTGCCGTGGCGCGCCAAGACGTTGAGCAGCATGGAATTAGAAACGCGGAACTGAGAGGTAAGCTGTTCCGGCTCAGCCTCAGTAAGGCGCGCGAAAGTCTTCTCGGACCAGGACACCTCACCTTCTCGGGCGGATTTCTTCTTGAGCTTCTTCAAGCGTTTGGGGTCATCGCCGATGCGGCGGCGTTCCTTGGCATTTTCAATCTCGTGCTCGGGGGCCTCGACCACCACAGTGCCCTCGGTGTCATAGCCGGCTCGGCCGGCGCGGCCGGCAATCTGGTGGAATTCGCGCGATTTGAGGATGCGTTGGCGCTGGCCGTCGAACTTGGCAAGCCCAGTCATCAGCACGGTGCGGATGGGCACGTTAATGCCCACCCCCAAGGTATCGGTGCCGCAAATGACCTTAAGCAGGCCTTTTTGTGCCAGGCGCTCTACCAAACGGCGGTATTTGGGGAGCATGCCCGCGTGGTGGATACCGATGCCCTTGCGCAGGAGCTTGGACAGATCCTTGCCAAAGGCAGTGGTGAAGCGGAAACCGCCGATTTCCTGGGCAATTGCTTCCTTTTCGTCCTTAGTGATGATCCCCGAAAGCGAGGTGAGCGCCTGGGCGCGCTCGGCCGCTTCACGCTGCGAGAAGTGCACCACGTAGATAGGCGCCTTCTTATCGGCCAAGAGCTCCTCGATGGTCTCGTGCACCGCGCTAAAGACATAGGAAAAGTCCAGCGGGACGGGACGCGTGGTGCCGGCGACGAGGTTGGTGGCGCGGCCGGTGCGGCGGGTGAGATCCTCTTCTAGCCAGTGAGTATCGCCCAAAGTGGCGGACATGAGGAGGAACTGCGCCTTGGACAACTCCAGCAGCGGCACCTGCCAGGCCCAACCGCGGTCCGGCTCGGAGTAGTAGTGGAACTCGTCCATCACTACCTGGTCGATATTGGCCTCGGCGCCATCGCGCAGCGCAATATTGGCCACAATCTCGGCGGTGGCGGCGATGATGGGGGCATTGCCATTAACGGTGGCGTCGCCAGTCATCATGCCCACATTTTCGGCGCCGAAGATATCGCACAGGGCAAAGAACTTCTCGCTCACAAGGGCCTTAATCGGCGCGGTATAGAAACTGCGCTGGCCACGTGCTAGGGCGATGAAGTGTGCAGCATTAGCCACCATGGACTTTCCCGAGCCCGTAGGGGTAGCGAGGATAACATTATCGCCGGCCAAAATGCCGAGCGAGGCTTCTTCTTGCGCTGGGTACAAATTGATACCCCGGCCGGTGGTCCACGAGGTAAAGGTATCCCAAATTGCCTCGTCTACGAGGGACTCGGGTACTTCCGTTAAATCTGGCAGCAGCTGAGATAAGTTCACCCCCACCACCTTAGCGGCGATGGGGGCGGGTTAGTTAGATATCGTCACCTAAGTCGCCCTCGCCCGAAGCAGAATCAGGGCCGTCCTTGCCATCATCGGACTGCGGGCCTTCCTCCTCGGCGGAATCTTCGCGGTCATCGATCTCGGTATTGATGATCTGCTGGCTTTCTTCTTCATCCAAGGAAGCCAAAAATGCCTGGAACTCCTCGCTGATTTCCTCACCGGTAGGCATGGGCTCCTCGCCGGGCATGATCGCCTGCGGATGCTCCTTGCGGTAGCGCTCCATGTAAGCGTCATATTGCTGCTCGAGTTGTTGGACTACGCCTTCGATCTCATCCGAGCCACCAACTTGCTCCTCCAGCTGGTTTTCCACGCGAGATATATCGGCTTCAATGCTGCCCAAAGGAATATTGAGGCGCGCCGCCCGCGCCACCGAATCCAGCAACTGGAACGTGGCCTGTGGATAGGGCGAAGCTGCCAGATAATGCGGCACGTGGACGGTATATCCAGCCACCGTGCGGTGCTTATCCGCCAGAGCCTTTTCCAGATACAGCGCGGCGGAGCCCGGCACCATCATGGTGGAATCCATCGAGAGCATGTGCTCAGTCAAGCGGGAGGAGGTGCCATGAGCCGTAACCACCGTGGGGCGGGTATGCGGCACCGGCATCGGCGCGGCATAGAGCATAATGGTGTCTTCGATATTGAACTTTTCCACCAGCTTCACCACGGCGGTAGTAAACGCCTCCCAGCGCATGTCTGGTTCAGGGCCAGACAGCAGTAGGAAGGTCTTGCCGGAATTATCGCGCAGGACCTTAATACCAAGATCCATGGACTCGATTTCCAGCGCCCGATCCTTATCGATCGTGACAGCCGGGCGGCGCGAGCGGTAATCAATCAGCTCATCAGAGTTAAACGACGCCAGCTGACGGCCTTCCAAAGCGGCCTTCAGGTGGTCAGCACTTGCCTCAATGGCCTGGCCAGCGTCAGCATAACCGTGCATGGCAACAATCATGGTGGGGCCTTGTCCGTCACCGGAATCATCCCTAATCACCGGAGCCGGATATTCCAGCTCATACATGCGGCGATCTTCTTCGTGCATGTTGTGTTACCTCCTTGCTTTCTTACCTACCCCAACGCCGCGCGCGTGCTTACTATTCCCGCGCGCACTGCGAGGTTAAATAAACAATTGTGCCCCAAACCGCTGCGCATTGCCAGCGCAATCCCGGGCGGGGTGTGGAAAGCCGCTTGCCGACGCCCCCTTCACCCCACCTATCCACAGATCCTCGCCACCTAGCCCCTAGTGGCCTATACAGAGTTGCGCGCGAGGTTGAAGCTGGGGCCATGGACATCACAACACCAACTCAGCCCATCCGTACGCCCGGCGATATCCTCGCCAATATCCCAGGAATCCTCGGATTCTTTCCCACTGAATCAGTCATCCTCATCTCCATCCAACCCAGCCAACGCGGACACAGCATCGGACCAGTAGCCCGCCTCGATTTGCACGATGTGCCTGGTGCCCTGCACGAGGTGATGGAAGCGTTTCACTGCGGAAACCCTGAAATCATTTTCTGCTTCGTGCTCTCCCAGCGCAAGGAAGGAGAGCTCTGGGATATTCTGCAGTCTCTTTACCGTTTCCAAGACCGGACAGGTATGGGCATCGATGCCTGCTGGCTGGCCGAAGAATTATCCACCGATACCGCCTATGACCTCATCTTTGGCCACGCCACAGAAAGCGGCGAGGGCCCGCTGCAGAACTGGATGGAAGGAACCATACCCGCCATCTCGACGAGCCACACGATGCGCGCTTGCGTGAATAACGGCATGCTGCCGGAACTTAGCCGCCATGACATGGTGCAGCGCTTTAAGGACCCGAACCCATACTTTGGGGATGAAGAGATTAGGGCCATGGAGCGATGCGCCGAAGAGATTGCCCGCCAATTGCGCGCCGGGCACGGGTACGGCACCACAGATCCAGTGCAGGTGGTCAAACACCTCATCGCCGATGTGCGCTATGTGCTCAGCGAGGTCGAATCGCTGGAGGAAACCCTAGAAAATGAAGAATTGTTGTGTGTGGCAGCCATGTGGATGTCTACCACCTGGACCCGTGACCTGGTCATTGCGGAGCTCGTCTCCGCGCCGCAGGAAGCAGGTGACCTGTTATTGGCGGTAGCGCGTACATTCCAGGGCTCTATTCGCTATAACGCCCTAGCTTTATATGCTGCTAGCCAGGTGTCCCACGAATTCGGAGTTTATGCCGGTCCGGCGCTTTCCGTAGTAGTAGAAGAGGCGCCCCATCACAATTTGGGGCGCCTCATAGCGCAGGGATATCGCAGTGGCATGGGAAAGCGGTTGGTCTCCAGCCTATGCCATGGTTGCGAGCTAGCCCGCGAAGCGGCGGGGCTCCGCGTTGACAGCCCCGCCTAACACGCGCGGCGTCTAGGACCGCTTTGCGGAATGTGCCTTATCGCCAAGCTGTCGGGTGAAGTTCCACGCGTCGGTGACGATGGTTTCCAGGTCCGTACGGGTGGGATTCCACCCGAGCTCCCGCTGAATCTTCTCAGAGGAAGCGATGAGCGTAGCTGGGTCGCCCGCGCGGCGCGGGGCCACCTCAGCCGGAATGTCGTGGCCGGTGACCTTGCGACACATCTCGATGACTTGCTTGACGGAGTACCCATCGCCAGAACCCAAGTTGTAAATGCGGTGGGTGCCAGATTCATTGGACTCGAGGGCAAGCACGTGGGCGTCGGCTAGATCGCGGATATGGATGTAGTCACGCACTGGGGTGCCGTCTGCGGTATCCCAGTCATCGCCGAACATGAAGATCTTATCGCGGTGGCCCAAAGCAACCTGCAACACGATGGGGATGAGGTGGGTTTCTACCTCGCGGTTCTCGCCAATATTTCCGTAGGCGCCAGCCACATTGAAATAGCGCAGCGAGGTAGCGCCAAGGCCGTAGGCGTGGGCAAAGGACGTGATCATGTAGTCGATGGCCAGCTTGGTCGCACCATACGGATTGGTGGGCTGGGTTGGCATGTCTTCCGTAATCGGGACCTGGTCGGGCTCACCGTAGGTTGCAGCGGTGGAGGAAAAGACGAGGTTTTTGACGTCGTTATCCCGCATGGCATTAAGCAGCGTCAGGGTAGTAACGACGTTGTGCTGCCAGTACTCATCAGGCTTTTCCACGGATTCGCCCACCAAGGAGCGCGCAGCGAAGTGAATGACGCCTTCGAAGCCACCTTCGCCCAAGACCTCGGCAGCCTTGTCCGCAACATCGCCCTCGATGACGCGGGCGGCTTCCGGAACGGCCTCATGGTTGCCAGTGGAGAAATTATCGATGATGGTTACGTCATGGCCTTGTTCGACTAATACTGCGGCGCAGACGCTGCCCACGTAGCCGGCGCCACCTGTGACAAGAAGCTTCATGGTTATACCTCCACGCGCACAGCGTGCGCCAAATCGTCGGAAAGCACGACGCTGCCACCTTCCGGTGTCGACAGCGTAATCGTGCCGCTGTTATTGACCACAGATACCTTGGCACCCACACGAATGCCGGCATCGGTGAGCTCCTGGAAGGTTCCATCATCAACCTGCAGGATTTCATTGACCTGGATGACGGTCGCGGAGACCTGCTCGCCATTGGGGAGGTCGACCGCGCGCGTGCCCTGATCCGGCTGCGGAACATCGAAGCCAAGTGCAGACAGCGCCGGAATAGGATTGCCAAAGGGGGACCGCGTCGGGTCATCGAGAACGGCGACCATGCGCTTTTCCACCTCTTCACTCATGACGTGCTCCCACCGGCAGGCCTCGTCGTGAGCCTTGGCAATGTCGAGCCCCAGGACGTCGGTAAGCAAACGCTCTGCCAACCGGTGCTTGCGCATGACTGCGGTAGCTAGGTCGCGGCCCTTGTCCGTGAGGTCCAAACTGCGGTCGGTGCGCACGTGCAAAAGGCCATCGCGCTCCATGCGAGCTACAGTCTGAGAAACCGTAGGCCCGGACTGCTCCAAACGCTCCGCAATGCGGGCGCGCAGGGGAGTAATGCCTTCTTCTTCTAGCTCGTAGATGGTCCGCAGATACATCTCCGTTGTATCAACTAGGTCCCTCACGTGGGCATACCTTTCTGTGTGAATACAGTTACGCGGCTATAGTCCCGCCCAAGAACGGGAAAGCGCTTTCTAGACTCTGCAGTCCAGATTAGCCTACCTAAGGCTTGGCTCGCCGCTAAGAACCAAGCCGATGCCTTATTAACGCCAAACCCCGAGCCCATGGCGGTACGTTGCCAAATGGGCCCGGGGAGAGGATGTGCTGCCGAATACAGTAGGCGTGGATTACAAAGCGTACTCGCGCAGGCGATCGGCGCGGTTGCCATCGCGCAGCTTAGCCATGACTTCGCGCTCAATCTGGCGTACACGCTCGCGCGAGAGGCCGAAGCGGCGACCAATCTGATCCAAGGTGCGCGGAACACCATCATCGAGGCCGTAGCGCAGGCGGATGACGTCCTGCTCGCGCTTTTCCAAGGTGTCAATCACACCGCGGATATCGGAGTGGCGCATAGAAGCGACGACCGCAGTTTCAGCATCGGTAGCTTCCGCGTCTTCGATGAAGTCACCCAAAGGAGCTTCTTCATCGGTACCTACCGGCATATCGAGAGAGACCGGATCGCGCGACTGGCGCAGCAGCATCTCAATCTTGTTCTCATCAATGCCGGATTCTTCCGAAAGCTCCTCGTTAGTAGCTTCGCGGCCCAAGGATTGATACATCTCGCGCTTAATGCGGGAAAGCTTGTTTACCTGCTCCACCAAGTGGACTGGGAGGCGAATGGTGCGGGACTGGTCAGCCATGCCGCGGGTAATCGCCTGGCGGATCCACCACGTGGCATAAGTGGAGAACTTAAATCCCTTGGCGTAATCGAACTTCTCCATTGCGCGGATAAGACCCAAGTTGCCCTCCTGGATGAGATCCAGCAGTGGCATACCGCGGCCGGTGTAACGCTTTGCCAGCGAGACAACGAGGCGCAGGTTGGCTTCGAGCAGGTGGGAGCGTGCCTTCTTGCCTTCACGGGCGAGGATCTTAAGGTCACGCTTTTCTGCGCGGGTGAGCTTTTCTGCGTTATTGAGCTTGTACTCCGCGTACAGACCAACCTCAATGGCCTGAGCGAGTTCTACCTCATCTTCCGCGCTGAGTAGTGCGGTCTTGCCGATGCCGTTGAGGTAAACGCGGACGAGGTCGGCAGAAGGATTATCGTTGGTTTGGTTGCGGCGAGATCCGCGGTCTACTTCCTGTTCTTCATCAGTAGTGGCACTTGAAGTGCCCTTGGCGGTGGTGGCAGATGTCTTCGTCATAGTGAAGCCTCCTGAATTTGTCGCCGGTTTCACAAAGTACAACGGAGTCTGTAGCGATTTAGTTCCCGGTGCGGAGAGAATCATTAAAAACAGTTGTTCCCCGTGGTACAACTCCACCTTTTCGGGGGAGAGGTACCACGGGGAACGGCTACGAGCGGCGAGTAGCTAGAAATGTGGAACTACTATCCACGCACCTGTACGAGGTAGCGGTAGATGGTGGGCTCAGATACGCCGAGGCGCTCTGCAGCTGCGGCAATTCCGCCTTTAAGAAGGAAGAATCCTGCATCCTCAAGGTCAGAAACCACCTCGAGACGCTCTTCGCGCTGCATGCGAGGAACTGGCGTGCTCTGGTTGGAAATCGCAGAGTTCAGCATGGAATCGAGAAGGTGCTCCACGTTAGAACGCAGAGACTCGCTTACTTCTTCGCTTTCAGGCTCTTCTGCAGTCTCTTCAGCTACTTCTTCTGGAACTGGGTCAGGTACCGCTACGGGGCGCTGGGGTTGCTCCTCTGCGCCGGGGTAGCCGCCGAAGGCCTTTGACTTATCAAATGCGGGATCATCGGCGTTGCCGATAAGTGCGGCGGCAGCATCGCGAATGTGTACCAACTCGGAGACATCAACATTGATGCACAGCATGCCGCGCATATGGCCGGAGTCATCTCGGATGAAGTAGCTTGAAGAGCGGCAAATCTTGCCTTCCGCATTGACGGCGCGGTAGCCGGTCATCATGGGTATTGCTGCGGCATCGCCTTGTTTCATGAACCACAAAGCGAAATCGGTCACCGGGCCGCCTAGCTGCCGGCCGGAGATGTGGCCGTTGGCGATGGCCATGATGGATTTATCGGGGACGTCGAGATCGTGAAGTACGATTTCGGTGTTGGGGCCCATTGCCTTACCGAGGAATTCGACGAGGGGAATGTACTGCTCGAGGAAGTTGTCTTCGGAGGCATTGCCGCTAGGGAAGTTCATTAGCTGAAGCATGTCCTTTAATTCCTGTCAGGTTATAGAGAAGATATCACACGGAAGCGAATAGGCGAAAGGGGGGAGTAGCGCCAAGAAAGCCGGGTGAACACAAGCGGCTTAGCGCTGTGCTCACCCGGCTCATCGCTTCTTTATAGGGTGGTCTCTATCCGCACACCGGAACTGGTGGGTGAACTGCTAGAGCCAGGCCACCTTGTGAGGTCTCCCTATACTTGGCGTTCATATCCTTACCAGTCTTATACATGGTCCAGATGACTTCGTCCAAAGAAACACATGGCTTGCTCTCGCGCTCCAGCGCCATGCGGGCGCTTGTGATGGAGTCAACGGCAGCGACAGCGTTGCGCTCAATGCAGGGTACCTGAACCTGTCCAAGGACTGGGTCACAGGTCAGGCCTAGCTTGTGCTCCATGCCAATCTCAGCTGCGATGCATACCTGCTCTGGGGTAGCGCCCATGAGCTGGGCGAGACCGCCAGCAGCCATGGAGCACGCTACACCAACTTCTCCCTGGCAGCCGACCTCAGCGCCCGAGATGGAAGCGTTCATCTTGTACAGGGAAGCAATCTGGTTGCAGGCGAAGATGTAATCAGCAAACATCTCGGTGGTAACGGGCTCAACGAACTTGTCGTAGTAAGCCAGTACTGCCGGAACAACGCCGCAGGCGCCGTTCGTAGGAGCGGTAACAACGCGGCCGCAGGATGCATTCTCCTCGGAGATGGCCAGTGCGAACATGTTGACCCAGCTGAGGATGTTCAGACCATCATGCGGTTCGGACTGCTCCAAGCGGCGCTTGAGGGCAGCGGCGCGGCGGGGGACCAGCAGGGAACCTGGGAGCGGGCCGTCGGTAGCGGAGCCGCGCTTGATGCCGGTGTACATGACATCGCGAACCTTGCGCAGGTGCTCGTTGACCTCTTCTTCGGAACGAAGTGCCAACTCGTTGGCAAGGCCAAGCTCCGGGAGGGTCATGTTGTTCTTCTCGCACAGCTCAAGCATCTCTGCGGCGCTGGCGTATGGGAAGGGGATATCAACCTTGGCGTCCGTGCGCTTGGCAAAGTCTTCCTGCTTGACGATGAAACCGCCGCCGACTGAGTAGTAGGTCTTGTGCAGGATGTCTTCCTCGCCAGCGAAGGCGATAAGGCACATGCCGTTTTCGTGCATCGGGAGGTACTCGTCATGGAAGAAGAAGCCGCCGTCCTTGGGGAATTCTACCTCGTGGGAGCCGCCCAGCATGAGCTTCTCGCTGCTGCGGACGTTCTTCATGAATTCGGAGATGCCGTCGATATCAACCGTCTCTGGCTCTTCACCAGCGAGGCCGAGAAGGATGGCCTTGTCGGTGGAGTGGCCGATTCCCGTGAGGGAGAGGGAGCCGTAGACATTTGCCTGAACTCGAGTGACCTTGTCAAAGAGGTCATTTTCCTTGAGCTCGTCCACGAAAGCTTTGCCGGCTTTCATTGGCCCAAGAGTGTGTGAGCTTGAGGGGCCGATGCCAATCTTGAACATATCGAAGATGCTGATGAACATTGTTCTTTCCTTGAATCCTCTGCGATTTTCTCGTCTGCGGCGGTGCTTAGAAAGCCTGGACGATGGAGTAGATGATGGTTGCCAGGGCGACGAGGCCCATGAAGAAGACGAAGTAGTTGGAAGCCTTGCCCTTGTAGCGCTTCAGCGCAGGAACCTTGTGAATGGCGACCATTGGGATGATGAAGAGCATGATGGCAATCGTCGGGCCACACAGGGTTTCAATCATGCCCAAGATGGATGGGTCAGCCCAAGCGACGAGCCAAGCGGTGACCAGCATGAAGATGAGGGTGATGGTATCGAGCTTGTGGGCGGACTCTGCGTCGTCCTTGCTTGCGTTCTTGCTGCCCTTGATGACGAGGCCTTCGAAGCCTTCGGCTGCGCCGAGGTAGTGGCCGAGGAAGGACTTAGCAACTGCAATCATGGCGATGATTGGTGCAATCCACTGGATAAGTGGGGTATCGAAGTGATTGGCCAGGTAAGACAGGATGGTGATGTTTTGTGCCTTAGCTTCTGCCATGTCAGCCGGGGAGAGGCTCAGAGCGCAGGAGAAGACGAAGAACATAACCACGGCGACCATGAGGATTTCTGCGCGGAGCAAGGTCTTGCGGGACTTGGCCTCAGCGAACTTGCCGTAGGTCTGGCGGCGGTCAACGGCGAAGGAGGAAATCATCGGGGAGTGGTTGAAGGAGAAGACCATAACCGGAACCAGCAGCATCAGGGTAACGCCCATGCTGTGGCCAGAAGCCTCGCGAGCAACGTTGAGGTCGAAGGAATCAAAGAGTGCGGTATTCCACTTCGGGATGAGGTAGAGGGAAAGCAGAACCAGGATGCCGATGAATGGGTAGACCAGGTAGGACATGACGTGAACTACGACGTCCTTGCCCATGCGGACGACCAGGATGAGGCCGCCTACTAGCAGGAGGGAGGTAAGCCAGCGCTCCGGCGGGGTGATTCCGAGCTGGTGCTCCAAGAAGGAGTTGACCGTGTTGGTGATGGTTACCGAGTAAACCAGCAGGATGGGGTAGACCGACAGGAAGTACAGGATGTTCATCAGAACGCCGGCCTTCTTGCCAAAGTGTTCCTCGACGACGTCCGTGAGGTCACCGTCTGGCTTGGAGCTGGAAAGCACCAAGCGGGTTAATCCGCGGTGAGCCCAGAAGGTCATTGGCAGTGCTACCACCGTCATGATGATCAGTGGGATGATGCCGCCGATACCGGCGTTGATGGGGAGGAAGAGGACGCCGGCGCCGATTGCGGTGCCGAACAGGGAGAGCATCCATACGGTGTCTTCCTTATTCCACTTCGGTGCCCCCTTCTGGCCATCGAACGGGGTATCAATGCCAGGGGCTGGTGCGGATTCCTTGGAGGAGGGAGCTGCCTTGGAGGTCTTGAGATCCTGGGGCATCTCAGCCTGGTTCTCTGGGTGCTGGGCTTTGTTGCGCCGCGTGATTGAGTGGGACATTTTCTTTCCTACATTTAGTTGGTCGGCCGAAGCGTTTGGGCTTCTGCAACCATGATTGAGAAAATTTCTTCTCACTCAATTTTGCGTTTGTAGGATTTTGAGAAATTATCTCGCATCCTGCATATCCAGCCCTTTTGCTTCGCTGTGCCTTCAGTATAGAACAAAATCTTGCAGGGTGATAATAAATTATTGCACTGCGAGTAGGGTATTTATCACTCTCTGAGAATTTGCATTCCCCAGTTCTTTATGGCTTGCTCTACACAAAATCCGGAAAAGTGGTCTGGGTCACGGGGTAGCTTGTAAAAGGGCCTGCTTAACACGATTTTGAGATGTCGTGAGCCGGAAATTGAGGGTGCGGGCTAGGTCTCTACCAAGACGGTGAAAGGTCACTTCGTTCACAGAGGAAACGCGCATTTTAGCCCCGAATTGGCCTGTTTCAACTGACACGCCGCGTTCCCTTAGGTTCGCAATGATCGCCGCGATGACCGGTTCAGCCTCGGGTCCTGGAGCAGCATCCGCCCACGAAGGGCGCCGCCCTTTGGCAGTGCGGCCGTACAAAGTAAATTGGCTCACCACAAGCACAGGGGCTGCGGCATCAATGACTGATACTTCGCCATCAAGAATGCGCAGTTCTGCAATCTTGCGTGCCATCTTCTCAGCGCGGGGCTGCCAATCATCCATATCCTCGCGCGAGACGCCAACTAGAGCGAGAAGACCACCGGTTTCGGGGCAATCGATGGCTCCTACGGTTTCTCCATCGACGGTCACTTTGGCCTCTGAAACTCGAGTTAAAACTGCGCGCACGGTTTACTTCTCCTTATATAACGAGTGGGGGACAATGTGGATCTAGCTGAGGTCCAGCGAATCGGTCTCCAAGAGGAGATCAGCTGGGATAAGTAGGCCATGTCGGACCATATCGATGACGGCGGGTAGGGCGGCAGCAGTAAGTTCTGCTTCGTCGAATCCATGTGCCGCCGCATACAAGCCGATGGTTTCTTCAAGATTCAAGCCCTGTGGGTTGAGCCCGGCGACAATGGCAGCGATGTGTTCATCTACTTCGTGGCTCCAGCGCGGACCGTCGGTGCGAGTAAGACGTAGAGCAGCCCGTGTAAACCCCTGGCCCAATTCCCCATCTGGGGTGCTGATATCTTCGCGTGCCAGCCCCGGGCGTACCTGGAAGTGCTTTCCCTGTAGCTCACCGGGTACTAGGTCGCGCAACCACGCCACGCGGGCAAAATATTCTTCTACTTCTGGGCCAAGTGGGTCGCTAAAGGCCTGCGGCATTTCTTCGGCCAAGATATCGGCAGGTTCATCGTCGCCGATGCGTTGGATAGCGACAAACCCAAAGCCAAGGCCATTGACCTCGTGCTGCCGGAAATGTTCCAGCCAGGCGCGAGAGCGCTCTTGTCCTTCAGGGGAGCGTACATCCAGGGATTCATCCTCGAGCCAGGTGGACACGTAGAGTGCGGGATCGGCTACGTCGCGCTGGATTATCCAGGCGGCAATTCCTTTGTCCGGCAGCCAGGAAGCAACGCGTTGCTGCCAGGTTTCGCCGCTGGTGTGCACCCAAGCGGCCAGAAGGTGAGCGGTTCCGCCAGGGGCTAGGTGATCGGTGGCCCGAGAGACAACCAGCTCGCTGGCACCGTCCAGATTTAACCCGGAATCGCGGTAGACGTGGCCAACTTCGGGAAGGCCAACAACAAAAGGTGGGTTAGCTACGAGGCGGTCAAAGCGGCGGCCGGCTACGGGGTCGAACCACGAACCTTGCAGCAATTCCACTTTCTCGCTATCGCCAGTAGCGGCAATGGTAGCCTCGGCCAATTCCAACGCACGCTCATGCACGTCGGTGGCGGTAATCTTTTCAGCGCAATCGAGCTGCCCCAGCAATTGGACGCCCGAGCCAGTGCCTAGATCTAAGACGCTGCCCACTGGGCTTACTGGCGTGGATTGCAGCAGCGAAAGGCTTGCCGCACCAACGCCAAGCACATGGTCTGGGCCAGGTACGTGGTCGACCAGGGAGGCGTCGACGTCGGAGAAGATGAGACGGTTGGCGCCAACGATCGTGTGGGGGCGGATATCGAGGGCAATGTAGGCCTTGCCATGGGCGTCGGCAAGCGCAACATGGGCATCGAGCAACTGGGTAGCCAGGCGCGCGCCTACCGCCTCGCCCAAAAGCGTGGCCGGCAGGTGCTCATGAAGGAGGAAGAAGCGGATCAAAAGATCCAATTGAGATTCGCTATGCGCGGCGAGCGCAACTGGTGCTGGTTCGCCGCGGAAGAGGGCCTCGGTAACTTCCGGACCTAGGTGCCCGGCTACGCCATCGGTAGTAAAACCGGCGGCGGTAAAGACGTCGGAAAGCTCTGCGGCCAGCGTGGCTAGCGCGGAGGCATCAAAGTCGGGGCCAAAAGCGGTCGTCATATAAGCAGGAATCCTTTACTCTTCTTCGTGATCAATGATGTCGTGGTGTGCCTCAATAGGCCGGGCGGTGCCGCCGGATACCTGTGGGGCGTGGGCCTGGCTATAAAGCTGCCGGTTCATGGCTGGCTTGTACACGTTTTTCTCGCGCTTATCCTTCTTTTCGCCCCGGCCGTTGCCAATCACCACGGCTATCCAGGGGAGGGGAAATGTTACGCCGACAATGATGGCGGCTAAAAGCCACCAATGCATATAAAGGAAGAAGCCGGCGATGAGCAGGGAAGGAACGCGCAAAAACTGAAAGATTCCGTACCGAATTTCGCGGCGCTTGCGGTCCTGGCCAGGCGAGAGCTTGGCATCTGTGATGAGGTAGCGCTCTTTTTTGCCAAACAACCTAGACTCGGCTCCCCTCGTGCGCGTCGGCGTTCCCTCGATAAGGGGAGAGGGGCGCAGTGGCTGGCGTGCATGACGTGTACATGTTCTCCAAGGGTAGCCGCCTGACTCGCAAAGTTCGATGCCGATGCGGCAAAATGGAGTGCGTGACTACGACTACGAAGACAATTGAACGGCCAGATATTCGTGAAGACACTTCGACGACGGATAATGACACGCCGAAGTTCTTCCACTACGTCAAAAAGGATCACATCCTCGATTCCGCGGTGAACGGCAAGTACGTCGTTGCGCTGTGCGGCGAAACTTTCCCGGTGACCAAGCAGGCAAAGCCGGGTTCTCCGGTGTGCCCCGATTGTGAGCGTGTGTATAAGGGTCTGCGCCGCAAGTGAGGACCTTTAAAAAGACAAACCTTCGTGCCTGGCAGCAATCCGCCCTCGATAAATTCCTCGCCACTAAGCCGCAGGACTTCATGGCGGTGGCGACCCCGGGCGCCGGAAAGACTACCTTCGCCCTGCGCATTGCCACCGAGCTCATGGAAGACCGTACGGTCGAGCGCGTAATCGTGGTGGTGCCTACCGAACACCTCAAGACCCAGTGGTCTAGCGCTGCCGCGCGCGTAGGTCTGGCTCTAGATCCCGCGTTTAGCAATTCCTCCGCCGTCAATCCCTCGATGGACGGCATTGTGGTGACTTATGCGCAAGTGGGTATGCACCCCTTCAAGCACCGCGCGGTGGCCTCTGCACGGCGCACTTTGGTGATCCTTGATGAGATTCACCATGCAGGCGACGCCAAGAGCTGGGGCGATGGCGTCAAGGAAGCCTACGACGATGTCAATCACCGCCTGGCCTTGACCGGTACGCCTTTCCGCTCCGATGACTCACCCATTCCATTCGTCCAGTACGTGGACGATGGGGAGGGGCACAAGGTATCCCGCTCGGACCATACCTATGGCTATGGCGATGCGCTTGCCGACGGCGTCGTGCGCCCCGTTGTCTTTCTTTCTTACTCTGGCGAAGCCCGTTGGCGCGACTCGGCCGGTGAGGAACATGCAGCCCGTTTGGGCGACATTATGAATGCGGAGCAAACCGCCCGAGCGTGGCGCACCGCCTTGGACCCCAAGGGCGAGTGGATCCCTGCGGTGCTGCAGGCGGCGCATACCCGCCTGATGCAAATGCGACGCAATATGCCGGATGCCGGCGGTCTGGTGCTGGCTTCGGATACGACGACCGCACGCGCCTATGCCAAGATCCTCAAGCAGCTTTCCAATACACCGGTGTCGGTGATTTTGTCTGATGATCCCGGCTCCTCGGACCGCATTCAGGAATTTTCGGAGTCCACCGATGAGTGGATGGTGGCAGTCCGCATGGTGTCCGAGGGCGTCGACGTCCCGCGCCTAGCTGTGGGCGTCTATGCTACCTCGGCATCGACCCCGCTTTTTTTCGCCCAGGCCATCGGCCGCTTCGTGCGCTCGCGCATGCCGGGTGAGACGGCGTCGGTTTTCCTTCCTTCGGTCCCTGTCCTGCTGGGCTTGGCCGAAAATATGGAAAAATCCCGCGACCACGTCTTGGGTGAAGAAAAGCCCGACAAAGAAGGCTGGGACGACGAACTGCTAGAGCAGGCGAATCAGAAAAAGACCGAACCAGACATGCTGGAGAAGTCTTATGAGTCGCTTGGTGCCGAGGCAGAGTTTTCGGGATTGCTCTACAACGGTTCTCAGTTTAATACCGGGGATATGACCACCGATGAGGAAGCGGATTTCCTAGGTATTCCCGGGCTACTTGATGCGGACCAAGTAAAAGACTTGCTGCGCAAGAAGCAATCCGAAGAAATGGACCGCCGCGAAGCGGAGGAAAAGGCGCGACGCGCCGCGGAGGCGGAGGAAGCTCACCGCCGCAAGCTTTACGGCATGGACTATGCGCCGGCCTCACGGAAGAAGTCTATGGAATCTGAGCCCAGCGACACCGGAGTCGTCGATGAGCTAGGCCAGCTGCGCAAAGAACTCAATACGGTCGTATCTATCGCTGCCCAGCGCTCCGGCCGCCCGCACGGTGCTATTCACACCGAGGTCCGCAAGGCCTGTGGCGGCCCGCCCACCGCGCTGTGCAACGCCGACCAGCTGCGCGAGCGCATCGAATACCTGCGCAAGTGGTAGAACGGCCCACGATGGCTAGAGAGTAGCTATACAGAAAGCCCGCACCGAAGTTGGTGCGGGCTTTCTACGGTTCTGCAGCTGCAGCGATTAGTCGAGGTAATCGCGCAGAACCTGCGAACGGGACGGGTGGCGCAGCTTCGACATCGTCTTGGACTCGATCTGGCGAATGCGCTCGCGGGTAACCCCGTAGACCTGGCCAATCTCGTCTAAAGTGCGCGGCATGCCGTCGGTCAAGCCGAAGCGGAGGCGAACCACGCCGGCCTCACGCTCGGACAGCGTAGTCAGCACGTCTTGGAGCTGATCCTGCAGCAAGGTGAAGGATACGGCGTCGACCGCAATGACGGCCTCGGAATCCTCGATGAAGTCACCCAACTGGGAATCGCCTTCGTCACCGATGGTCTGATCCAAGGAAATGGGCTCGCGGGCGTACTGCTGGATTTCGAGCACCTTTTCCTCGGTGATATCCATCTCCTTCGCCAGCTCCTGCGGGGTAGGCTCGCGGCCCAAGTCCTGCAAGAGCTCGCGCTGGATGCGGCCCAGCTTGTTGATGACTTCCACCATGTGCACTGGGATGCGGATGGTACGAGCCTGGTCAGCCATGGCGCGGGTAATGGCCTGGCGGATCCACCAGGTGGCGTAAGTGGAGAACTTATAGCCCTTGGTGTAATCGAACTTCTCCACCGCGCGGATAAGGCCCAAGTTGCCTTCCTGAATGAGGTCCAAGAAAGCCATGCCACGGCCGGTGTAGCGCTTGGCCAAGGAAACCACCAGACGCAGGTTGGCCTCCAGCAGGTGATTCTTGGCCTTGCGGCCATCGCGGGCGATGCTGCGCAGGTCGCGCTTTTCCATGGGGGAGAGCTTGGCGGCCTTATCGCCTTCGGCGCGGGCCTTTTCCATCTCGTCCATGCGGTGCTGTGCGTACAAGCCAGCCTCGATGCGCTTGGCCAAGGAAACCTCTTGCTCGGCGTTGAGCAGGGCGACCTTACCAATCTGCTTGAGGTAGGCGCGGACGGAGTCAGCAGAGGCGGTCAGCTGCGCATCCTTGCGTGCCTGACGCAGCGCAGCGGACTCTTCCTCGTCCCAGACGGAAGAGGAGTCTTCCTCTTCTTCCTCATCGTCATCGTCCAAGTCCTCTTCGAGGTCATCGTCCTCGAGGTCTTCGCCAGCGTCGAAGTCATCATCGTCTTCGATGTCCGCATTGGTGGGATCGAAGTCGACGTCTTCGTCGTGCTCGTCCTCCTCGAGCTCCTCTTCTGCTTCCGGCTGTGCCTGCTTTTCGGACTCGGCTGGGGATTCCTGCTTCTTTGCCGCGGATTTGCGGACCGTCTTCTTAGTGGCCTTTTTGGCAGACTTCTTAGTGGTCTTCTTGGCCGACTTTTTGGCGGTCTTCTTCGCAGTCTTCTTGGCTGTTTTCTTAGCGGTCTTTTTGGCCGTCTTCTTAGCCGTCTTTTTCGCGGTTTTCTTTGCCGTCTTCTTGGCGGTCTTCTTTGCAGGAGTAGATGCCTCAGCGGCGTTTTCGCCCTCGCCGAGTGCCTGGTCTGAAGATTCAGTGGCTGCCACGTACGCCCTTTCGACTAACTTCTTGATTGAAACAGCTCAGTGCGCCCTAGTGGGGCGCTCGTGCATCAGTGTGATGTTAACGCGTTGTGGCCTTAAGCAGGCCAGACACGCCCTAGAGCTATTTAACTTAGGATCGACCGCCCAGTATAGAGGATCTTTCCAATCTGCCGGTGGATAGGGTCACCTGCAGTGCGTAAATACTACGGTTTCAAACCGTCTACCGCCGCCATCGCAGCTCCGACAATTCCCGCGCGATTGCGCAGTTGTGCAGGCATGACGGGGGTTTCAATATCAAGGTGTGGGCCCCACTTTTCAAACTTGCGGGAAATCCCACCCCCAATGAGGAAGGCCTGCGGGTTAAAGAGCTTTTCATATTCCGCGACGGACCTTGTTGAGTCGCTTAGTCCACTGCTTGTATTTGAGTTCCTCGCGGTCCTTCACGGCCGAGGACGCAATTTTCTCAGCCTCGTCATCGCCCACCGTGAGGTGCCCCAGTTCGGTATTAGGGAACAACTGGCCGTCCAGGAAGAAGGCCGAGCCGATACCGGTGCCGAGGGTTAGGAAGATAACGGAGCCCTGCTTGGCGATGTCCTCTCCGTAGGCAACCTCGGCTAGTCCCGCCGCGTCGGCGTCGTTAAGCACGGCAAAATCCGCATCCAGGTAGTCCGCGAAGAGCTCTGTGGCGTTGACCCCAATCCAGTCCTTGGAAATATTTGCCGCAGTCTCGACTTCCTGGTTGCGAACCACGGAAGGCAGGGTGATGCCAACGGGGCTGTCCCACTGCTTTTCCTGCACGATTTGGGCTACTACCTTGGCAACTTCATGCGGCGTAGACGGCTGTGGGGTGGCGATCTTCAAACGCTCGCCCACGAATTCGCCGGTGGCAAGGTTCACCTCAGCGCCTTTAATGCCGGAGCCTCCGATATCGATGCCAAAGGAATGGCCAGAAAGAGTAGTCATGCCCGACAGTCTAGAAGAAGGCACAATAGTTGGCATGACTGAGCAGATCGATTTTCTCCAATTGCGGGATTTTGCCGTTTCTACCGCCACGCGCGCTGCGGAATTAATTACTGCGCGCCGCGCAGAACTAGTCGCAGGTGACGGCATCGCGGCGCATACCCACACCAAGTCCAGCGACGTAGATCCCGTAACGGAGGTCGATACCGCGACAGAGGAGTTCATTGCCACCACCATCCGCACCCAACGCCCCGGGGACGGAATTTTCGGCGAAGAAGGCGCCAATGTGGAATCGACCAGTGGCGTTACCTGGATTGTCGATCCGATTGATGGCACCGTGAATTTCCTCTACGGGGTGCCGGACTACGCCGTATCCATTGGTGCGGAATACCAAGGGCACCTCGTAGCTGGCGCGGTGGTCAACGTAGCACGCGGGCGCACCTATGCTGCCGCAGCCGGCCAAGGCGCCACGGTCACCGGCCCAGACGGAATTGAGCACGCACTGCGGTGTGGCCAGACACAAGATACTGCGTTGGCCTTGGTAGCAACCGGATTTGGTTACGAAGCTGACCGGCGTGCAGCCCAAGCCGAGCTTCTCACCAAGCTTCTGCCTAATGTGCGTGATATTCGCCGCATCGGCGCTGCCGCGCTCGACCTATGCCGTGTGGCAGAGGGAACCGTTGATGCCTACTTTGAGCACGGCATCAATGCGTGGGACTTCGCCGCAGGGGCAATCATTGCTCGCGAGGCAGGTGCGGTAGTGCGCCATCCAGGCTTTGATAAAGGCTCCGCCGACGGTGAACTTACCTGGGCCGCGGGGGCAGATTTGGCCCCCGCATTCGAAAAGCTTTTAGCAGCGCACAGGGCCACGGACGCGCTGCGGGGGTAATAGTTTCCCACGCCGGCAAGCGGTGAGATGACATCTAGCCATTTGTGCTTTACTATGCGCGATCGATAAATACCCATTCCTTAAAGCAACTTGACCATTAGGGGCGTGCATTATGGCCACCGATTATGACGCACCGCGCCGGCGCGCGGAAGATGAACTCGAAACTGACTCCCTAGAAGGACTCAAAGCCGCTGAGAGCGATAACAACGGCATGGACGATGACGGAGAAATCGTCGAAGCCTTCCAGCCGCCATCAGTAGACCTCACGGGCGAGGAGCTTAATGTTGAGGTAGTTCCACGTCAGGAAAATGAGTTTACCTGCGGCTCGTGTTTCCTGGTGCAGTCCAATAAGCGTTACTCCCACGAAGAGGACGGCCAGCCAATCTGCAAGGATTGCGCCTAAAGGAATACGCAGCAGAAACGAAACCCCGCACTTGGCAATTTTCTACGTGCCGAGTGCGGGGTTTGCTGTTGCAGCCACCACATTCTCTGTGGTGTGCGAAGTCAATAAAGATTAGTGCTGTTCCGGAACGAAAGCGTGGAGCAAAGCCTCCGGATCCTTCGAGGCGATGAGCCAATAAGGAGTATCGTCCTCTGGATCATTGAGCACCATCATGGCGTGCTCATCCACCCAAGCGTGGGAGACCAAAAACGCCGCGGGATCGAACTGCGGGCCCAGGGCATTGCGCCGCGCAGATTTGGGAACGGTGATAGACCGCGAGACGACGTCGTTAGGCAATTGGGCATCTTTGACCGTGAGCCAACGCGTTCCGTCCGGGTCGCGCTCTACCTTGATGACTGTATTGGACCAGGTAATAAGTACCCACACGGCGATAGCACCAAGGAGGATCGCGGGAATAATGGTTCACCACATGGAGCGATTGAGGCCGGCGGTAGCGGAAGTAAGCCCCACGATGGCGGCTGCAAAAAGCCAAAAGTACCAAGGGACCCATTGGCGTTCGCGGTACAGCACCTGAGGGGCCACCGTGCCCTGTGCCGAAGCGGCGCTTGACGGTGCCGGAGTTGCGGAAGTAGCAGATGTATCAGACACGTCTAGTCAGTCTAGTCCACACGCGCCGCAGAATGAACCTCCCAAGGCAGGTAGGATTGGCCAGGTGACTGACTCGATTCCGCATTCTCAACCAGAAAGCCCCTTTGGGGACGTTAAAGTCAAGCGCCTGGATAAGGAGCTTCCGTTGCCGCACCGTGCCCACCGTGGTGACGCCGGTGCGGACCTCTACGCAGCCGAAGCTCTTACCCTGCAACCCGGCGAGCGCGCCCTCGTCGGCACCGGGATTGCCATTGCGCTGCCACTAGGAACGGTCGGTTTAATTCACCCGCGTTCCGGACTAGCCGCCAAGCAAGGGCTTTCCATTGTCAATACCCCGGGCACGGTAGATGCCGATTACCGCGGGGAGATCAAGGTCTGCCTCATCAACCACGACCGGCATACACCCATTGAGATCGAACGCGGCATGCGCATCGCTCAGCTCGTGGTCCAGCGCGTAGAGCTGGTGGGGTTTGCTGAGGTTGAAGAATTGGATGACACCGTCCGCGGAGCCGGCGGCTATGGCTCTACCGGTGTGTAGTTAAAGCAGTAGAGAATCAACGAAACTTTTAGAAAGGACATAGCACCCATGGGAATCTGGCCCTTTGGCAAGAAGAACGACGAAGAAAAGAAGGCTCAGGAAAAGCCTGCAGCCCAAAGCGAAAAGCCGGCGGACCCCAAGTCCGCGGATACAGAAGCGCAGGAAACTTATGCTCCAGTAGGCGACACCGCAGCAGATGCCGCGGCGGCTTCTGGCAATGAACCCCGCGAATTCGCCCATGATGCCATCAATGGCCAGACCGGCCCCTTTGACGGCGACTCCGTCGATATCGAGACCTTCGATTTCAGTGACTTTTCCATCGGCGTATTAGATCTGGTCCCTGCGCATTCCACTGCCAAAGGAATCCCAGGTACAGGTGGAAATGGGCGAACAGGGCCCACGAATGCTGCACATCGTGACCAAGGTAGGCCGAATTACTCCCGTAGCCTTTGCCGCCCCACGTAAGCCAGGCCAGTGGGCAGAATCCGTGGAGGAAATCAAGGAGGGCATGAGCCGCGACGGACTTACCGTTACTACCGAGCCAGGCCCTTGGGGTGCTGAGGTCGTGGGCAAGAACGACAACGGTCAGGTCCGCGTCATCGGTGCAGACGGTCCGCGCTGGATGCTGCGCATGACCCTGGCCGCGCCGGCCGGCATGGAAGCAGACCTCGCAGACATGGCTCGCGAGGTGGCCGCCCGTACCTTCGTCTACCGCGGGGAAGACCCCATCTTGGCAGGAAATGCTTTGCCGGTCATCATGCCCGAGCAGCTCGTAGAGCAGGTCAAGCAGGCCATGGACCAGCGCCAGCAAGAACAGCAGGCAGCCGCTAATGCTCAAGACCACCCAGAAAACGGAGTGGGCGGCCCCGACCCTGCGGCAGAAGCAGAGGCGGAACAACACTTGCGCGATTTGGGCGGCAGCCCACAACAGGGTGAGAATGGATCGTCCCCGCAGAACCCCGATGAGGGATCTGCACCTAATTCCAAGAACTAGGCAAAGCAGTAAACCACGTGACACATTCTTCCTCGCCTCAACCTTCCCCGGACGCTAAGAACCTGGACTCTGAGGAGTCTGCTGCCGAACCCACCTTGCTGGAGCAAATGGGTGGCTTATCAGGGCTCGTGTCGGCCACCTTGCCGGTCATTGTGCTGATTCCTGTCAATAACTTCTTTGGGCTGGGACCAGCCTTGGCAGCGGCGCTCGGCGTGGCCGTTGTTATTGCACTCTGGAGGGTAATCCGGAAAGAGACCCTGCAGCCAGCCATATCGGGTCTGCTGGGAGTGGCCCTTTGCGCAGCCATCGCCTGGTTTACCGGTGATGCCAAAGGGTATTTCTTGTACGGCATCTGGATGTCGTTGGCGCTGTGTATTGCCGCGGTACTATCAATCCTCTTTCGGTGGCCCGCTGTGGGTGTCATCTGGAAGGGGATTAATGGCGAGGAAATGCAGTGGCAAAAGATTGCTCAGGCGCGCCGGGCTTATGCCATCGCTACCGGTGGGTGGGCGGTCATCTTCCTGGCCCGCTTTGTTGTTCAGCGCGCCATTTATGATGCGGATGCAACCACTGCCTTAGGGGTGACCCGAATCCTGATGGGATGGCCATTGACGCTTCTAGTTACGGCGCTGACCGTGTGGATGGTGCGCCGCGCGGATGCAGCCGTTGACGCAGCGGCGGGCACAGGTGAGCACACTAACGCAGAACAAGAACAAAAGTCTGAGGCAGAAAATGACTGAATCAACGATGAGCCGTGGCGATAGTCTTGAGGTCACCATTGACCGCATGGCGCACGGCGGGGAAGGAATTGGCCAGGCGTCGGATGGGCGAGTGGTATTCGTTCCTCGCGCTTTTCCCGGCGACGTTGTAAAAGCTACGGCCGGCCGTGTAAAGAAGTCGTTCATTAAGGCAGAGCTGGAAAGCGTACTAAGCCCTGGGGCGTTGCGCGTTCCCTCGTCTTGTCCTGCGGCCGCGCAAGGAGCTGGCTGCTGTGATTTCGCCGAGCTGGATCCCGCGGCCGAAACCGGAATCAAGGCAGAGATCTTGTCGGAGCAGCTGCGCCGCACCGGCGTTGTCACTGGCGAGGAACTGAACATTGAGCAGCACACCCTAGAGCCGGTTCGGGGATGGCGCACGCGGGTGAGGTGGGGCGTCGACAAGCAAGGGCGCGCCGGAACCCGTCAGCGTCGGTCCAATGAGCTTGTTACGGGCGCTGCCTGTACACAGCTGGCTCCGGGATTGGCAGACGGGCTCGTTGGAGAAGGTGCGCGCCGGTTTACCCCAGGTGCTGAGGTCATCGCCGTTCTCGATGGCGAGGGCAACCGCCACGTGGTAGAAACCCGCAAGGCCCCACGCGGGCGCCGCGTGGAGACCATCCGTGAGGTGGTAGAAGGCAGCGGCAAGGTGCACGAGCATGTCGACGGGCGGACGTTTAGCTTTCCTGCTACGGCCTTTTGGCAGGCCCACAGCCAGGCACCGGCGGCGTATACCGAATTAATAGCGGAGTGGCTCGGGGAGCGCGAGTACCAAGAGCACACCGCCTGGGATCTCTACGGTGGCGTTGGCCTATTTGTTCCCGCACTGGCCCATGCCGTGCAGGGCAAGGTTATCTCCGTGGATTACTCGCTGGCGGCTACGGCCGGGGAACAGGCCGCCCTTGCGGACTGCGATGTGGAAGTAAAGTCCGCGAAGGTCGAGCAAGTCGCCGCCCAGCTTTCCAAGCCTGGCGCTGTAGTCCTTGATCCGCCGCGCACCGGAGCAGGGGAGGATGTGATTCGTTCCGTGGCGGCCGCTGCACCCCAGACGGTCGTTCACGTGGGATGTGACCCCGCCACCTTCGCGCGCGACTTGGGATACTGGAACCAGCACGGATACGGAATAGAAAAGATGGCGCTGATTAACGCGTTCCCCGGAACGCACCACTTTGAAACGATTGCGCTCATTACCCCTGCCTAATGAGCTTTTATGGCTCCGAGGCGGGGTGCGGCACGTTGCCGCGCCGTTCTCGGAACATTGACCGATATAATATTCACCGCCCGCCGCGGGTACGGTAGAAAAGAAGAACTAAGCACAGAAGGAGTTGAAGGCCGCTCCATGACTATCTTGGATACCATTAACTCGCCGCACGGACCTCAAGGTGCTGTCTGCAGACAAGCTTGAGGAGCTGGCGGCAGAGATTAGGCAGCGCCTCATTGACAAGGTCTCCGTCACGGGCGGACATCTGGGGCCCAACTTGGGCGTGGTGGAATTGACCATTGCGTTGCACCGTGTATTTGACTCTCCGCGTGAGCCCATTATTTTTGACACTTCGCACCAGTCCTATGTGCATAAGATGTTGACGGGGCGCACGGATCAATTCGATACCTTGCGGCAAAAGGACGGCCTTTCGGGGTATACGGACCGCGGCGAATCCGAGCATGACTGGACCGAGTCCTCCCACGCTTCGGCGTCGCTGTCTACGGTCGATGGCTTGTCTAAGGCCTTCAAGATTCGCGGCGACGGTCACCGCAATGTCATCGGTGTTGTCGGCGATGGTGCCCTTACCGGCGGCATGTGCTGGGAGGCGTTAAACAATATCTCTGAAGACAAGGGCCGCAATGCGGTCATCGTGGTCAATGACAACGGCCGTAGCTATTCGCCCACTATCGGTGGCATTTCCGAAAACCTCGGCCGCATCCGCTCCCAGCACGGTTACGACGAGCTCATGGAACAGGGCAAGCGCCGCCTGAAGCAAATGGGATGGGTAGGCGAGCGTGCCTTTGATGCCTTGCACGCCATGAAGGAAGGCGTCAAGTCCACCGTCTTGCCTACCGAGATGTTCCCGGAACTGGGCATGAAGTACATCGGCCCCATCAACGGGCACAATATCGATAGCTTGGTACATGCCCTGACTTATGCCCGCGATTATGACGGGCCCATCATCGTGCACGTGGTTACCGAAAAGGGCCACGGTTTTGCCCCAGCCGTCAATGAGCCGAAGGACCAGATGCACTCCACCGGTGCTATCGATCCGGTCACCGGTGTGGCAAAGGGCACCAAGCAGCCTGGCTGGACGGCCGCCTTTTCAGAGGAGCTGGTAGCCGCTGCTGAAAAGCGCGATGACATCGTGGCCATTACCGCTGCTATGGCCGGTCATACTGGGCTCGCTCCCTTCCAAGAACGCTTCCCAGAGCGGTTCTTTGACGTGGGAATTGCCGAACAGCACGCAATGACCTCTGCCTCTGGTTTGGCGCTCGGCGGGATGCACCCCGTCGTGGCGGTATATTCCACCTTCTTAAACCGGGCCGTGGACCAGGTCATTATGGATATTGCGCTGCTAAAGCTGCCGGTAACCATCGTGCTTGACCGCTCCGGGGTTACCGGTTCCGATGGCGCTTCGCATAATGGCGTGTGGGATATGGCGCTCATGAGCATTGTGCCGGGAATGCATATTGCTGCCCCGCGCGATGGCGCGCGTCTGCGGGAGCTCTTCCGTGAGTCGCTAGAGATTGAATCTGGCCCGTCCGTGGTCCGCTTCCCTAAGGGCAACCTGCTGCCGGATATGGAAGCGGTGGATACGTTGGGCGATGGCGTAGACATCCTGCACTATGGCGAAGCCGATGCCGGCGAGGACACCCCTGAGGTACTCATCGTGTCCATCGGTGCCATGTCCGCGCGCAGCATCGAGGCTGCGAAGCTGCTGGGCGAGCAGGGCGTGAACGTTACCGTTGTTGACCCGCGTTGGGTAGCGCCGGTGGCAAGCTCTGTGGTGGCTCTCGCCGCTGACCACGACTTGGTGGTTACGGCAGAAGACGGCCTTGTTCGCGGCGGTATTGGCTCCATGATTTCGGAAGCCCTCAGCGCAGCCGAGGTCGATACTCCTGTGCGCCGACTCGGCGTTCCGGGTTACTTCCCTAAGCACGGCTCTCGCGGCGAGGTTTTGGAAGAGTTCGGGTTGACGCCGGAGCTTATGGCGGCGTCGATAAGCGAGTGGCTAGAAAACCTCACCGCTGATGCCAACGCGCGAGGAGAAGAGAGCTAAACCTAGCCTGCTAAATAGAGCCTAGAATAGACCGTCCACGATAATCGGGGCGGTCATTTCTATTTGCCATTCGCGCGCGCCCTCCGCGCGGAGGAAGGCAGCGACGTCGCCTGGCTGCCGGATGGCGCCGGCGACAGAATCAGCTCCGCGGTGGCGCTTATCGGCGCGCACACCTACCTTCGCCCATACCGCTGCACGCAAAGCGGCAGGGCGGATAAGGAGTTCGGATGTCATACCGAGTTCAGTGGCGAGATCGGCGATGTCCGCGCGGATGGTTTGGTATATCTCCCATAGGTCCGGGTAGTCCTTGGCCCAGATGGTTTTGGAAGGAACCGGTTGTGGGGCGCGGTGGACGCGAGGCCGCTGCTGCGGGGGAACGGCGCGCGCCTGGTGAAGCACAGCCATCCACTGGGCGGTCGCGCCCTTGCGCCGGCGGGGAAATCCCTTGACTCGGGCAAGATCGCCGGCGGTGGTGGGAAGGGCGCGCGCAATTTCTACCAGCGTCTTATTCCCTAATACCCGGCCGGGCGCAGTATCTGTGCGCCGAGCGATAGCGTCACGCTTGAGCCACAGCGCCCGAGCAGCGGCGAGCTGACTGCCGCTGCGCAAACTGGAGATGCCCTTAAGATCGCGCCACGTGTGCGGCTGGGGAGCGAAGTCTCCGGAATGTTCCTGGACTATGGTGGAAAATTCCTCTAAAGCCCAGTCCATCTTGTCTTGTTCGGCCAAAATGTCGCGCAGGGCGTCGGCTAGCTCGAGGAGCAGTTCCACATCGAGCGCGGCGTAAGCCTTGAGCTCCTCGCTAAGCTGCGGGGTGGACCAGTCGGCGTCGCCGTAGCCCTTTTCCAATTCGACGTCAAAAAGCTCTGCGACCATAGTGCCCAGATTGGGCCGTTCAAATCCCGCGAGCCGCGCCGCTAGTTCCGTGTCAAAGATAGAGCCGGGAAAGAGACCGAGCCACCCGAGGCAAGGCAAATCCGAATGGGCGGCGTGAATAATCCACTCCGTGCCGTTGAGCACTGGGGCAAGGGCGGTCGTGAGCTCCTCGCGGTGGCCCTCAGGGGCAAAAAGCATCGTGCCCGCGCCGCGGCGGCGAATTTGCACTACGAAGGCGCGATCATCGTAGCGATAGCCGGAGGCGCGCTCGGTATCGATGGCAAAGGGGCCCGTACCCGCGGCGAGGCGGGCTGCGGCAGCGGTGAATTCCTCCGGGGTGGCAAGAACCGGCGGGATGCCCTCGAGCGGCCGGCTGCGCAATTCTGGCATATTAGCGGCCGAGCTCGGTGACGCCCTCAGGGGGTAGTCCGGCAACGTTGGCCAATACCTGGGCAAAGGCCTGCACGTGGGGTGCGAGATCGAGGCCTTCGGCAGTCCACGAAGCGCGCATTTCGATCTGGTAGGCGCGCGGTGGCCCGCCAATCTCGCCAAAACGCACGGACGCGGTGGAAGTGACGGTGCCGCCCAAATTCGTGTGGCCGGCCCCTTCCTTTTCTAAGCCCTCGTTGAGCCACTGCCACGCCACATCGGGCAAGAGTGGATCGCCGGCTACGGCATCATCCATATCCGCCTGGATATAGGCCACAAGGCGCATGGCGCCCTCCCAAGCTTCCTCGGCGCCTGGATCGTGGAGCAGGATGAGGCGACCAAAGGCGTCACCCTCTGCATCGGTGGGCACGATATCTGGGTTATCTTCGTTTCCCACCTCGAGGCCGATTGCGTGGCTAAACGGCGCAAGGCGTTGCGGTGGGCGAATGGAGCCTAGGGTTATCTCAGGGCGCAGGTCGGCCGCGTGCATGGACTCCACTGCTTGGGTGAAAGCGGCGGGGGTAGCTGGCTCGTGGCTTTCCGCCTGCCCGTGCAAAGGGGTGGGGGCGGAGGCCTCGGCGCTGCGTGGGGTGGTCGATTCGGAATTGCTCACGACGTTCAAGCTATAGTTTCGCGTCCTCTAGCTGGGGGAGGCGCGCCGATGCGGAGGCGTGTCGTCCTCCTTATGGTCGAGAAGTGACAAGGTTTCATATCCAACTTATGATGGATATGTTCGTTAACCCAAAGGCTTCTGCAAAGGAGAACGCAATGGCGAAGCTTGATTACAAGGAACTCAACGCGGTTCAGCAATATTCCCAGCACGCAGTTTTTAAGGTGATTCTGGGCGCGCTCGGCACCGAGCGAGCGGAGATCATCGCCCAAGCGCAGGAGTTCTTTGCCGGCGTGGAAAAAGCCGGAAAGGTAACCGTGCGCGGCATTTACGACCTCACGGCTATGCGCGATTCCGCCGACTTCATGATCTGGTGGCACGCCGAGGAATTCTCTGACCTACAAAAGGTCTTCGGGGACTTCCGCCGCGAGACCACCCTGGGCCAGGTAAGCGAAGTGACCTGGGTGGGCAATGCCTTGCACCGTCCGGCAGAGTTCAATAAGTCCCACCTGCCCTCCTTCATCATGGGTGAGGAGCCCAAGGAGTGGATCTCGGTGTACCCCTTCGTGCGCTCTTATGACTGGTACACCATGGATGATGAAAAGCGCCGCCGCATCCTCATGGAGCACGGTATGCAGGCGCGCGACTACCCCGATGTGCGTGCAAATACCGTCCCAGCCTTTGCCCTGGGTGACTATGAGTGGATTTTGGCCTTCGAGGCGGATGAGCTCCACCGCATCGTCGACCTGATGTACCTGATGCGCTACACCGAGGCCCGCCACCACGTGCGCGAGGAGATTCCCTTCCACACCGGCCGCCGCGTCAAGGACGTAGCAGAGCTCATCGCAGTTCTGCCCTAAAAGTAACGCCGCCCAGCAGTAGCCCTGCTTGGCGACGTCCCCACTTAGCCGCGCCCCGTCACTAGCCTGCACGTTAGGCTGCTGACGGGGCGCGCTTTCTTGTGCATGCCTCCTTAGGCGGTGCCATCTTCTACCGGCTTTTCCTCCAAGTCCAGGCAGATGGAGTTGATGCAATAGCGCAAGTCGGTGGGGGTATCGTAGCCCTCACCCTCAAAGACGTGCCCCAGGTGGGATTCGCAGTTGGCACACAGAACCTCTACGCGGCGCATGCCGAGCGAATTGTCTTCGCGCTCAATGATTTTGTCCCCTGCGAGTGGGGAGAAAAAGGAAGGCCAGCCGCAGTGGGACTCAAACTTCTCTGTAGAGCGGAAAAGCTCCGTTCCACACGCGCGGCAAGAATAGACCCCCTCGGTGGTGGTATTGGTGTACTCGCCTACGTGGGGCGGCTCGGTGCCGGCTTCGCGCAGGACGTAGTATTCCTCGGGGCTTAAGCGCTGGCGCCATTCGGTATCGGCAATGAGCTTGAAATCGGTCATGGGCCGAGTCTAAACCGTGCTGCGCGCGGCACGCCACCAGCCGGCGACCGTAGCGAAAATTGCGACGATAAGCAGCGCCCATCCCGCTGTGGCCGTGAAAAAATTCATCCACCGACCAGCATCCGGGTGCGCTGTAGACGCCCAGGAAACGGGAGCCAAATAGAGAAAGGCCGCAAACCACGCACCCGCAGAATGGAAAACCGAACGCTTGAGCACCACGGTAAACATCAATGGGAATAGCCACATGGAGTAATACTGCTGGCCAAGAGAAGACAGGAAGAAGATACCCACCATGATCGCCCCGCTGGTCGTTAGCGCCCACAAGGTCGGGTTGGAATTGCGGAAGCGCAAAAGCCCGAGAATCGCTGCGGCCGAAAGCGCGGCAAATATCAACCACACGGTCCAATACAGTCCCGCGCCAAAGTCAACGTAGGCGTGGAAGCCTGCCCAGGAAGAATTGGCATAGTCACGGGTTTCTGAGAGGTAGGGCAGGAGGTTATCCACAAAGCCGCTAGCGCCCGGCACGAGCGGCCACGCTAGGAGGTTGAGAATTACCGGTAGGCCAATGCCAGTCGCGAGACTGCGCCATTGCAGCTTGACCAAGGGCAGGAAGAGCAACGGCGCAAATTGCGGCTTAATGACGATGGCCAAGCCAATGACTACGCCTGCCACCCAGCCCAGCCATGGGGTGCGCTCGGCGCGCACGAAAGCCCACAAGAACACGGCCATGCATAGCAAGAGAATGCCATTGATATTGGTAAATGCGAGCGTATTGGTCACCGATTCGGTGACAAAGGCCAAAGCGATAGATACTGGCCACACTGCCGAAGTAAGTGTGCGGCCCACTACAAGGGTGAGCACCGCTAGCGCTGCCACGATTGCAGCCGCGTTGGCGAAGATGAATAGTCCCCGTGCTAGCGAAAAATCAATATGAGCTAGCGGTGCGAGCAGCAGCGTGGCCCCCGGGGTATACAGGTACAGCGGGTCCACGTGGTTATAAGCCTGCTCATAGACCGGCTGGCCAGAGGACATGCGTGCCACAGCGTTATACACGGTGGTGAAATCATCCGTCGGCGTGCCATTGCGCGCGATGATGAACACGCGATGCACAACAAGCAGGATGGCCACAGGCCAGGCGGCGACATTGATTCGGGAATTCACGGCCCCTTAGTCTACGGCCTAGCGGGCGCGGGAATACCGCAGAAACACCGTGCCATCGTGATCGGCCGCGACATTTTCTAACTGCATGCGGCGATGGGAATGCTCGCCCTTAAACGTCGCCATGGGAGTTTCCACACCGGTGGATAGATGTGGGTCCAGGGTCAAATACATCTGGTCGATGGCATCGATGTCTACCAGCTGCCCAATCATTCCTGGCCCGCCCTCGCAGAGCACGCGCTTAAACCCGCGGTCCTTTAAGACGGAAATGTAGTCCTGCACGGTTCCTTCGCCAGCATCGCAGACTTCCGCGCCTGTGGATTCGATGGTCGCGATGCGCTTTGCGAGCTCTTGATTGTCCCGGCTGCTATGGGGGATCAGGATGATGGGAGGGGTAGTGAAGTCTGTGAAGAAGTCCGCGGTGATATCGAAATCAAGGCTGCGGGAAGGCACGGCAATAGGAGCCGGCCGCGAACCATCCCCGTTAGGTTTTACTCCGGAGTAGTCCTCCGCGCGCACCGTTTGCGCGCCCACCAACACGACGTCTGCCCAATTACGTAGCGCAGCAAAAAGCTGCCCATCAGTGTCGTTTCCCATGTCTTCGGATACATGGTTCATGGTTGCCGATCCAGTTAGTGTGCTGACCATATTTGTGCGGACGGTGAATACATCACCGGAATCGGGGCCCAATAGCGAAGAAATATCCATACTTTCCCAGCCTAGTCAAGGCACCAGATGCCCAGCACGGCACAGCGAAGGATAGAACCACAGGAGAGGGGCTTACACCAGGCGGATGAGGATTACGCCGACCAAAATCACTGCAATACCGGCTACCTGGCGCATTGCTACGCGGGCGCCTCGCAGACGATCGATCAGCACGGAGCCCAACATGGAACCAAGAAGGGTTGCCACCACAGTAAGCCCAGTGCCAATCTGCGGCACTAAGGCCGCGTTGCCAAAGACAAACATGGCTCCCAATGTGCCGCCTGTCCACATCCACCAGGGGTTAGCCTTTCCCTCAGGACGCTCAATGCGAGGGCGCCAGCGCAAAACAATATTGAGCATTACGAGCGTGGAAACGCCAATGCTAAAAGACACCAAAGCCGCACTAACGGGCGACCCGGTAATCTGGCCCAGGTGGCCGTTAATGGCGGATTGGCTTGCAGTAAAGCAGCCAAAGACAAAGCCTGCGAGGCGCCAAAGCCACAACGCCATAGCGCTGTCTCCTTGCTTCGTCGGCGCGCCGGGGCTGGCGACGATAGAAATCACTCCACCGAGGACAATTAGTGCCCCAAGGGCGCGAATCAGGGAAAGTGGGGAAGTGGGGGAGGCAAACATCCCAAAGTGGTCGATGACAAGGCCCATCATGATTTGGCCCGCGATGGGAAGGACTACGGTCTGGACCGCACCCAGATGAGGAAACAACAGGATATTTCCAGTAAGCGCAACCACGCCGAGCAGACCACCGAACCAAATCCACAGCGGTTCCCCAAAGGCGCGGGAAATGCCAAACTCGCCGCCGGTGACGGCTGTCGCGATGACAAGCAACGTCATCGTGCCCACGGCAAACGAGATGAGCGACGAGGAAAACGGCGTGCCAGTAGATGCGCGCAGGCGCGTATTAACCAGGGTCTGAACGGGCAGAACGAGTCCGGCGAAAATGCCTAAGAGAATCCACAACACGTCGGGACACTTTACAGACATATAAAGAAACCTGCCCAAGCTCCTATGGAGGGGAGCGATGGACGGGAAATAGTGGTCCTGAACTGGGATTGAACCAGTGACCTTTCCGGTGTGAACGGAACGCTCTCCCACTGAGCTATAGGCACCTTGCGGTCGCTAAATCTACACCGCACCAAATTCAAACACCTAATTGGCTGGGCAGGAGTGCGCATCAAGGGGAGGTGGCCTGCGGTCCACTGTCTTGGGAGAATCACACCAGTGTGTTTTGGGATGGCTCGAATGTGAAAAATCGGTGCCAGAAAGAATGCCGCTGGGCTGGGGATTTGGAAACTGGCGCGGAGCACGATAATGTTTCTTCTCGCACCGCAACGGTACAAAGTTCGCGGGGCAATGCGGATGTAGCGCAGTTGGTAGCGCATCACCTTGCCAAGGTGAGGGTCGCGAGTTCGAGTCTCGTCATCCGCTCCACGCTTTTCTTGGGTTTCACCCGTGAAGAGTGATTCTAAATGAATAGCGCGCGATTAGCTCAGTGGGAGAGCGCTTCCCTGACACGGAAGAGGTCACTGGTTCAATCCCAGTATCGCGCACAAGGACTTTGTCCTAGAAACCGGGCCTGGTTTCGCATGCGGATGTAGCGCAGTTGGTAGCGCATCACCTTGCCAAGGTGAGGGTCGCGAGTTCGAGTCTCGTCATCCGCTCCAGCACTGTATTGTGTGAGGCGGTATCGCCACGGTGGAATGGCCGAGTGGTGAGGCAACGGTCTGCAAAACCGTGCACACGGGTTCGATTCCCGTTTCCACCTCAACTTCTTAATGCCTTCGGGCATTAAGCGCGATTAGCTCAGTGGGAGAGCGCTTCCCTGACACGGAAGAGGTCACTGGTTCAATCCCAGTATCGCGCACGAGAGTCCTATTTGGGGCTCTGCAACAAACTCCGGTTTGTTATGCGGATGTAGCGCAGTTGGTAGCGCATCACCTTGCCAAGGTGAGGGTCGCGAGTTCGAGTCTCGTCATCCGCTCAGGTGAGCCGCCCTAGAAATAGGGTGGCTTTTCGCATGTCTAGCTAGGATCGCAGGGTGAACAGCTGTTAGTTGCAGTAGCCACAGTGGAAGGGGTAGCGATGTCACGCAATGTTTTAGTTCCGCTACTGGTGGGTGCCTCAGGCTGCCTGTCACTCTTGGTAGGAAGCGCACTATTTGCTGTGGGGCTATCGGAGGCGGATATCGGTGGCAATTCCGGTAACGCGATTTGGCCCTGCGCTCTCATCGTTGCAGGTACGGTTTCGATAGTCACTGCCTTGATGCTGACTGGTCCTGCATTTGAAAGCAGGCGTGCTGGGGAATGCTGAGGGAGCCAGCTCCAATCATTGAGTTGGCATTCCTTAAATAGTGATAAATGCCTCTTTTTATTCAAGGCGGGGAACTTGTGCGCACTACAGCCCGACATATGACTCGACGCGCTGCTTATCGCGATTGCCGCTCCGGCAAACCGCGCGGCTAGTATGTCTGACAATTCAACTTGTGCATTTTCAACACAAAAGGAGCTATCTATGGGCTACCGCGTACCTTGGCTGCGCCGCACGGCGGCAGCAGTCGGCACTGCATCACTGGTTTTGGGCGGGTCGATGCCGGCCGCCTTCGCGCACGATTCCGTTATTGGCGGTTCGGTCAAAGACGGCGACCAACTCGACGAGTTTCCGAAGGAAATCACCCTCGAGTTTTCTGGTATCCCCAAAGAAGACTTCAATACCTTTGCCGTGACCAACGCGGATACTGGTGAGAAACTCTTTAGCCAGGAACCAAAGCTCCATGAGCGGGATCTCACCATTGAAACCCCAGCGGATATCCATCCTGGGCCGGGTAATTACCAGGTGGGTTTCCAGATCACGTCTTCGGATGGACACGCTACCCGCGGGGGAGTGGAATTCTCCGTCAAGGGTGACGCGACCGAGGGAACCGAGGCGGCTGAAGCTGATTCTGCGTCCGAGGATGGGGATGAGGGCCTACCGACCGCGCTGAAAATCATCCTGGGGGTGGGCGGCGTTTTGGCGATTGCCGCAGTAGTTGCCCTATTTATGGCCAAGTCTCGTCGCATTGATTCGGAAGGTGAAAAATAATGTCTAAGATTTCTAACATTGCCCTTGTGGGCTTGACAGTGGCCGGCCTCGCCCTGGCAGGTTGCTCCCCACAGAACCAAAATGACTCCACCGAGTCGAAGGCGGATGCCACCACCAGCGCTGCGGAGAAGTCCTCCTCCGCCGCAGCCGAGGACCTGACCTTCGAAGATGCCGTCGTGCGCGCCAATGAGGACAAGGACATGACTGCCATTTTTGGCACCTTGGTGAACCACACCGATAAGGACATTGCCATCACCGGATTTTCCACCAGCCTTAACGCCAAGGTGAATCAGATCCATGAGACTGTCGACGGCAAGATGCAAGAAATGTCGAGCCCGTTGGTAGTTAAAGCCGGCGAGTCCCACGAACTGGCACCAGGCGGTGACCACTTCATGCTCATGGAAATGGAAAACCACATCGCTCCCGGCGAATCCCTTGACCTCACGGTGAAACTGGAAGGCGGCGAAGAGCTCGATCTGGGCGAGATTCAAACGCGCAGCATGCCCGCGGGCGATGAGGACTATGGCGATATGGAAGGCCACGATATGTCCCACATGGAGCACGGGGATATGGAGCACAACATGAAGGGCCACGACCACTAGTCATGTCGGAATTCAGCAGAAGGGGATTTCTTACCGGCGCTGCGGTATCGACTAGCGCCTTCGCGTTGGCAGGCTGCAATAACCAGGGTTCTTCCCCGGGTGCTGAGGCCCAGGAGCAGCCTGCGCTTGCCGACGCCCTCGTGGCTTTCGACGGCGAGCATCAGGCGGGCATTGCTACTGCAGAGCAGGCGCACCTGAACCTGGTGGGGTTTGACCTTAAAAGGGGCGTCGACAAGCGGGGGTTTGCCAGCCTGATGAAATTGTGGACCGAGGACGCCCGGGCACTGTGTACGGGGGAGGCGCCGCTAGGCACCCTGGAGCCGGAAATGGTTGAACAGCCCGCCAACTTGACCATCACCTGTGGTCTAGGCCAGAAGGTTTTCTCCCTGCTCGGCGTGGAGAAACCACACTGGCTGGGAGATGTGCGTTCCTTTAAGCGTGATGAGCTGCAACGACAATGGGGACAAAGCGATATAGTCCTCCAGATTTGCTGCGATGATCCGCTGATGAACACTTATGCGCTGCGCCACATGGTGCGAGCCGGCGAACACTATGCCAGCGTGAAGTGGCTTCAGCAAGGATTTATTAATGCCTTTGGCAGCCACGAAAAGGGCGCTACCGCGCGCAATATGTTCGGGCAAAAGGACGGAACCGTTAATCCGCGCAGCGAGGAAGATTTTGCAGCCCAAGTGTGGATCGATGAAGGGCCGAAGTGGGCGCAAGGGGGAACGGCGATGGTAGTGCGTCGCATTCGCATGAACGTGGATACGTGGGAGAAGCTGGATCGCTCCTCCCGCGAAAATGCGGTGGGCCGCAAGCTTGACACCGGCGCCCCGCTTACCGGTGAAGAAGAATTTGATGCTGCAGATTTCGATACGGTAGATGACTACGGCTTGCCGGTAATTGATAAAAACTCGCACATGGCCGTGGCCGCGCCACCTGCTGATCATCCGGAGCAACGCATCCTGCGCCGGCCGTATAACTATGAGCTGGCCCCCGATGGCAAGGATGGGCAGCTTTCCAATATCGGCCAGGTTTTCATCTGCTATCAGCAGGATCCCACCAAGCAATTCGAGCCTATCCAGGCCCGATTGGATGAATCCGACCTAATGAATGAATGGCTAACCCATATCGGCTCCGCTATGTATTTCTGTCCGCCGGGCACCCTTGCTGCCGATGGGCGTGAATCATGGTGGGCAAAATCGCTCTGCGAGCATGCGGGGTTGTAGAATAGCTATCCGTAAATTTAAATAGCGGACGCGGCCAGGTATGCCGCCGACGCACGAGCGCATAAAGGAGCGCGATTATGGCGGAACTCATCCCCGCAGTACCGGTCAATTACGATTCCTTCACCGTGCCCGCCGGCCAGGCCGTGGGTGCAGCAATGCGAGAGCTCAACCTTCCCAATAAGGGCCCTGAGGCTGTCGTAGTCGTTCGCGGTGAGGACGGCACTCTTTTTGATTTGTCGCACACCCCAGACACGGAGTCCACCTTTACCCCGGTTGCCGCCAGCGAGGAAGACGGCCGCGCCGTCATCCGCCACTCCTGCGGTCACGTTATGGCCCAGGCCGTGCAGGCCGAATTCCCTGGCACCAAGCTGGGCATCGGCCCGGCCATTGAGAATGGCTTCTACTTCGATTTCCAGACCGCCGAGCCTTTCACGCCGGAAGATCTCAAGGCGATTGAAAAGCGCATGAAGAAGATCATCAAGGGTGGTCAGCGCTTTGAGCGCCACGTCTACGAATCTGCTGAGGAAGCGGAAAAGGCCCTCGCCGAGGAGCCCTTCAAGCTCGAGCTGGTCCAGGACAAGGGCAACGTTGACCCTGACTCCGACGAGGCCGCAGAAGTCGGTTCCGGCGATCTCACCCATTATGACAACATCAACCCGCGCACCGGGGACGTAGAGTGGTTCGATCTCTGCCGCGGACCGCACGTGCCGACCACCAAGTACATCCCGGCTTTCACGCTGACCCGTTCTTCAGCTGCCTACTGGCGCGGTGACCAGTCCAAGGCTGGCCTGCAGCGCATTTACGGCACCGCTTTTGAGTCCAAGGAGGCGCTGGAGGCCTACCAAACCATGGTGGAAGAGGCTGAAAAGCGCGACCACCGCCGCCTGGGTCAGGAACTAGATCTCTTCTCCTTCCCAGATGAGATTGGCTCCGGCTTCCCGGTATTCCACCCGAATGGCGCGACCGTTCGCATGGAGATGGAAAACCACTCTCGCAACCGCCACGTACAGGCTGGGTACTCCTTTGTTAATACCCCGCATATCACCAAGGGTGATCTATTCAAGAAGTCTGGCCACCTGGACTTCTACGCCGACGGTATGTTCCCGCCGATGCAGCTCGATGGTGAGTATGACGAAGAGGGCAATACCGTCAAGGAGCCGCAGGACTACTACGCCAAGCCCATGAACTGCCCGATGCACAACCTGATTTTTGCATCCCGTGGTCGTTCCTACCGCGAGCTCCCGCTGCGTCTGTTTGAGTTCGGTACCGTCTACCGTTACGAAAAGTCTGGCGTGGTCCACGGTCTGACCCGTGCCCGCGGCTTTACCCAGGACGATGCCCACATCTACTGCACCGAAGAGCAGCTGGAAGAAGAGCTGACCAAGGTCCATCGACTTCATCATTTCCTTGCTGAAGGATTACGGACTGTCTGACTTCTACCTGGAGCTTTCTACCAAGGATCCGAATAAGTTCGTTGGTTCTGATGAGATCTGGGATCGCTCTACGTCTATCTTGCAGTCGGTCGCAGAAAAGTCCGGCTTGGAGCTGGTTCCGGATCCCGCAGGTGCAGCCTTCTACGGCCCGAAGATTTCGGTGCAGGCTCGCGACGCCATCGGCCGTACCTGGCAGATGTCTACCGTGCAGTTGGATTTCAACCTGCCAGAGCGCTTCGAGCTGGAATACACCGCGTCGGACGGCACTAAGAAGCGCCCAATCATGATTCACCGTGCGCTCTTCGGCTCCATCGAGCGATTCTTTGGCGTCCTGCTGGAGCACTACGCCGGCGCCTTCCCGGCATGGCTGGCGCCGCACCAGGTGGTGGGCATTCCGGTGGCTGACGAATTCTCCCCGCACCTGGAAGAGGTTGCCGCCCAGCTGCGCCAGAAGGGTATCCGCGCCGATGTGGATACCTCTGATGACCGCATGCAGAAGAAGATTCGCAACCACACCACCGGTAAGGTTCCGTTCATGCTGGTGGCTGGCGCGCGCGACGTAGAAGCTGATGCCGTATCCTTCCGCTTCCTCGACGGCACCCAGGTCAATGGTGTGCCGGTAAAGGAAGCCGTGGAGCTCATTGCCGCATGGGTGGCAGAGCGCAACAACGAGCAGCCGACCGAAGAGCTCATCAGTGCCCGACGCTAAAGAGACACACGAAACTGACAGCTCCGCCGTCGCTGAAAACCAAGCGGTGGCGGAGACCTTCGTTGACTCAGGTGCTGGCGAACCGGACCGCTTGGAGCGGTTATGGGCGCCTTATCGCATGGCCTATATTGCCAAGCGCTCTAAAGACCCCTTCGTGGAAGCCCCGAAGGGCAGCGACGAGGACGGGCTCATCATTGCTCGCGGCAAGACCGTCTATGCATTGTTGAACCTGTTTCCGTACAACGCCGGGCACCTCATGGTGGTGCCGTATCGCAAGGAATCGCAGCTGGAGAACCTTACGCAAGAGGAATCTCAGGAGTTGATGGCCTTCGCGCAAAAGGCGGTTCGAGTGCTCAAACGAGTCTCACACCCAGAAGCCATCAACGTAGGACTCAACCTGGGTCGTGCTTCGGGCGGCTCGGTAGGAGACCACCTGCACCTGCATGTGGTGCCAAGGTGGCCCGGGGATAGTAACTTTATGACTGTCCTCGATGGGACTAAGGTATTACCGCAGCTTCTGCAGGATACGCGCCGCGTGCTGGCAGAAGGATGGCGCGAGATGGAAGAGGAGGATTCGCGTGCTTAGCGTGCATGGGCGAAAGCCCGCCGCCGTGGTGGTGGAACCTATAGCCAAGGCCTTTTTAAAGCTGGGCCTGACCCCGAATGTGGTCACGGTTGTGGGTACCATCGTCACCATTGCGATTTCGGTGATCCTTATTCCTACCGGCCACCTCTTTTTCGCTGCGGTCCTGTCCGGTCTCTTCGCCGCTTTCGACATGCTCGACGGCACCATGGCGCGCCTGAGCGGCAAGGCTACTGCCTTTGGTGCGACCTTGGATGCGTCCTGTGATCGCATCACCGATGGCGCATTGTTCAGTGCTATTGCATGGTGGCTGATTTATTCTGCGGATTCTTCCCGCATCACGGTCATTGCCTGCTTTGTCACCTTGGTATGTTCCCAGGTCATTTCCTATATCAAGGCTAGGGGAGAAGCGTCCGGATTCAAGATGGTCGGCGGCCTTATCGAGCGTCCCGAGCGGCTTATTTTGGCCCTGGGCGGCATCGGCCTCGAAGGCCTAGGAGTACCGCATGCCATTGAGGTTGCGCTGTGGATCTTGGCCGTGGGCTCCGTCTTTACCGTGTGCCAACGTATGGTTATCGCCGCCCGCCAGGAGCAGCAGTAGCTCATACTGCACCACCTAAAACCAGGAGGTTGTAACACCATGTGGGACAAAGAAGACCTCTCCGCGGCGGGTTACCTCGCGGGGTGGAAGGTGGTGCGCCGTCTGCCCGAGCCCATCGCGCGCACGCTTTTTCGCTGGGGTGCGGACTACGCAAGCGGCAACGGTCGCGGAATGGAGGGCTTGCGCCGCAACCTGGCGCGCGTGGTAGGCCCAGAAAACGTTACCCGCGCGTTGGTGCGCGATTCCGTGCGCTCCTATATGCGCTATTGGATGGAGGCCTTCCGCCTGCCAGCCATCCACGGTGATGCCGGGCTGCATGAGCGCTTGCTCAGTGGCTTGGAAGGCCTCGAGCATTTTGATGCTTCGGCTCAATCCGGGCGCGGCACCATTTTGGCGTTGCCGCATTCCGGGAATTGGGATATGGCGGGCGTCTTCCTCGTTGGCCATTATGGGCAGTTCACCACCGTTGCGGAGCGCCTTAAGCCCGCAGTGCTTTTCGACGCCTTTGTGGACTACCGCGAAACCCTTGGCTTTGAGGTTCTTCCCCTCACCGGCGGCGAATCCTCGCCTTTTGCCCGCCTCAAAGAGGTGCTGGAAGCCGGTGGCGTGGTCTGCCTGCTGGCTGAGCGCGACCTGACCCGAAGCGGCGTTACCGTGGATTTCATGGGGGAAAAGGCCAATATGGCCGCCGGTCCCGCACAGCTTGCTATAGAGACCGGCGCCGCCCTGCACGTGGTGCACTCGTGGTTTGAGGGCGAGGGCTGGGGGCTCTCTGTGTCTCCTGAGCTCGAGGTAACGGAACCTGCAGGAGACAACTCAGCGCATGGCCGATGGCTTCGCCGCCAATATCCGCCGCCACCCGGAGGATTGGCATATGCTGCAGCCGCAGTGGAATGTGGACATAGAGAGGCGTCGGCAAGCGCGGGCGGGCAAAGAAGCCCGCAATGCCCGCCACACCGGGCCATCGCAGGAAGGGGAGAGCTAGTGCGCATAGGAATCGTGTGCCCCTATTCCTTCGATGAACCAGGTGGAGTTCAAGCCCATATCCTTGATCTAGCCACAGTTTTCATTGAGCAAGGGCACCACGTTCAGGTCATTGGCCCCGCTGCGGAATCCACCCAGCTGCCAGATTTCGTAGTCAAGGGAGGGCCGGCTTTCCCCATCGCGTATAACGGTTCGGTGGCGCGCCTGTCCGTGGGACCCCACGTAACACGCAAGGTAAAGCAATTCATCAAGCAGGGCGACTTCGATGTCTTGCACATCCATGAGCCTAACTCCCCGAGCTTTTCCATGACCGCGCTGGCCGTGGCCCAAGGCCCACTGGTGGCGACCTATCACGCCTCTGCATCGAGCTCCCTGGTGCTGACTCTGGCCAAACCATTCCTCGTTCCCTTCTTGGAAAAGATCCGCGGCGGCATCGCGGTATCCGATATGGCGCGGCGGTGGCAGGTGGAGCAATTGGGCGGCGACCCGGTGCTCATTCCCAACGGCGTGGATACATCGGTCTACGCGCAGGCTCGGCGCCGCAGCCCGGCCAAAGCCCCCGGCGATCCCTTGGAAGTTGTCTTCTTGGGACGGTTGGATGAACCGCGCAAGGGCCTCGATATCCTGCTGAGCGCGCTGCGCCAAGTACACCACGATATCCGCGTGACCATCATGGGCGGCGGCCGCGCCCGCGAGGTTGAGGGCGTGGATTTTGTCGGCCGGGTCAGTGACGCCGAAAAGGCAGAAATCCTGGGCCGTGCCGATGTCTACGTGGCCCCAAATACTGGTGGCGAAAGCTTCGGAATCGTGCTCGTAGAGGCTATGGCGGCCGGCGCGGCTGTTGTTGCTTCTGACCTCGAGGCTTTCCGTGCGGTGTGCAATGCCGATTCCGACGAGGTTGCCGGCGCACTCTTTCGCAATAAAGACAGCGAGGATCTGGCACGCGTCCTCAACGAGGTGCTCGATGATGCCGAGTATCGGGCCCAGTTGGTGCGCAATGGCGTCCAACGCGCCAGCACCTATGATTGGGACCATGTAGCGGCGGCCGTGATGCAGGTCTACGAGACTGTCCAAGACGGTACCAAGGTGAGGGTAAAGCGTTGATGGCCATTGAAATTGCCCTAATCCTCTTCCTACTTATCATCGTAGGTTTGTGGGCGCTTTTTACCGCCCAGCGGCTTAACTCGCTGCACATCCGCACTGATGCCTCGCTGGCCCAGCTACAGGCGGCACTAGACCGCAGGGCAGCGGTGACAGCGGTTGTCGCACCAGAGCTCGCGGCGCTAGCTCAGCGAGCAGAGTCTACCGAGCTCTATCAGGGCCATTTCGAACCGCGCACGATGGCCGAGCGGGAACTATCTGCCGCCATTGTGAGGGAGTTTCCCGCGACTCGTCGCCCTGCCGCGCTTGCCGACGCCGAGGGCCGCATCCAACTTGCCCACCGCTTCTACAACGAGGCGGTCAGCGACACTCGCGCGCTGCGCTTGCGCCCTGCGGTACGGCTCTTTCATCTGGGTGGCACCGCAAAACTGCCGGAATACTTTGACTATATGCTGGCTGAGTAGCCAGCAGTTCTACCTCAAGATTTAGGACGCAAGTGCGTGCCGGCCGCGTCGGCGGCGGAATACCGGCTTCGCCTCGGTGCTGGCGGCCGTGCCTTCCTCCGGGGCGTTAGGCGCTTGCTGCTGCACCTGCGCCCGCTCGATCTTCGACGCCAGGGCCACCTCGACTGCAAACCAGACAAGTCCGATGATGGCCATGACAACGATGAGGATATTGCGGGCTACCAATAGGTAGACGACAAACATGTTCTCGCCCACGTGGTTCCAGATGTAGTCATAGTTGAATGGGTAGACCAAGGTGCCCAGCACGGCAGCGATAATGGTGCAGGACGCTAACAAGGCTTGGAATACCCGCAAGGGAGCGAATCCTTCCGGCAGGCGCTGGCGGATCACCACGGCAAGCAAGGGGCCCAGCCAGACGATGTATTGCGGGGAGAAAACCTTATTCGTCGCGATAAGAAGCATGGACCGTAACGGTAAAAAACGCCATGGTCGTGCGGGTGGTCCATCCGCCGGCGCACAGACGGTACAGCGCCCATCCCACTGCGAAGACGAGCATGGCAATGGTGGCAATTGTGCTCCAGGTCATTGCGGTATCTACTCCAGGCCCGGAAATTTCAAAGCTCTTGGACGGCGCGTAGCCCAGATGCCACCGCCCCGGAGCGCGATGTGCCTGCAGCAACAGGAACGTCGCCGGGATGGACTCCAACTGGAGACCGCGCACGCCCTGATAACTCAGCGGTGAAAGCAGGCGCTCGGTGCCAGAGGCAGCAATCGTGACGGTGCAGACCGCGACGATGGTGCAGAAAAACGCGAGTAGGCGCTGCCAGGTCGCGGATCTGTTGAAACGGCCCACCAATCCGGCAGCGAGGACTCCTGGCCATAGCTTCATCGTGGTGGCAAAGCCCAGTACCGCCGAGGCGATGAGCGGGCGGGTAGCTAGAAGGGCAGCTGCCCCGGCTACGGCTAGGGCGGGGAATATATCGAGACGCCACACAAAGGTGTGGCCGGCCGCGGTGCCGAAGAGTACCCAGAACCAGGCGGCCTGGAAACTGCGCGGTTGAGTCGAGTGGTGGCGCAGGAGGAGGGCTAAAAAGGCGGCGTCAACAAGCAGGGTCATGATGGTGAAGCCGATATAGAATGTGGTGATATTCTCGCCGGTGAGCCACCCCAAAAGCACCGTGGGCCACGTGCCCGCGTGAGGGTATTCGGTCATCATTGTCGGGTCATCGCCAAAGATCCCGGCAAAATAATATGCGACATCGCCCCTGGGATTGTGGTTAATCTTGAGTAAGTAAATAAGGACGAGGCGGGCGATGACCCACCCAATCCATACTGCTGGAACAGAAGCGATGCGTTTCACTCGAAAGACTTTATTCAATGCGCGCCTACTTCGGTAGCGGACATAGTTTCTTCCAGAAAATTCCTCCACTTTTGCGCCCAGAAGTGGGGGACGGATCAGAAAAACAAACTGACGGCTCGTCCAGTGAGTAGTGTGGACGGCAATTGCTAGGAAAGTGATATAGGGCATAAGGAGCGTGCAGATGGCATCCATTCGCGAGATTCTGGCCGTCGAGGAAACGACAATGGCCGATGTCTTTAAAGGCCCTGCTGTGGAGTCGCGAATTGAACGTACCTTCGGCGGGCAGATTGCTGCTCAAGCAGTGGCCGCAGCCCAGCGCACTGTGTCCGGCAAAGACATCCACTCCCTGCATGGCTACTTTGTAGGCCCTGGCAATGCGAGCCAGCCAATTGAGATCCGTGTCGAACGCATTCGGGAGGGGAGATCATTTGCCAACCGGCAGGTGCGTGTCTACCAGGGGGACGTGCTCCTTTTTACTCTCATGGCTAGTTTCCATCGCGACGGGGATCGCGGCCCGCAGCATCAGGATCCTGCGCCAGAGGTGCCAGGGCCCGAGGAAGTAGCTCGGATGGGTGGTGGTGCCCCGTACTCGACCCGGATCATCCTCAAAGAGTGGGAGGAGTGGGATATTCGTCTCGTGCCAGAAAAGGGCCGCGATCCGGTGGCTGCAGAGCGCACTGGTGCAGGCTATCGGCATATTTGGTTCCGCAATACTGGCAGACTGCCTGCGGATTCTTCCTTCCATTGTGCGGCGCTGACCTTTATGTCTGATATGACGCTGATTCGCTCGGCCCTGATTCCGCATCAGGGAGAGAAAGTGCAATTGGCCAGCCTTGATCATGCGATATGGTTTCTGCGCCCATTCCGCGTGCATGAGTGGTTGCTATATGAGCAGGTATCACCTACGGCGTCGAATGCGACGGCGGTTGCGCGTGGCAAGATTTTTACCGAGCAGGGTGAATTGGTGGCGTTGGTGAATCAAGAGGGTCTTATTCGTTATTTAGATGAAAATTTGGGCAGCGGCTCTGCCCATGGCAATTGGCACAACGTATAAGAATGTCCCGCTTATAAGGGGGTCGCTTTCACGCATTCGTGCAGCACACGTATAATTGCCACCAGTTTCAGCACCCGATTAGAAAGGGACTACATGTCAGGCCACTCGAAATGGGCAACTACCAAGCATAAGAAGGCTGCCAACGATGCCAAGCGTGGCAAGGAATTTGCCAAGCTGATCAAGAACATCGAAGTGGCGGCTCGTACCGGCGGTGGTGACCCAGCGGCTAACCCAACCCTTGATGACATGATCAAGAAGGCCAAGAAGGCCTCCGTCCCCAATGACAATATTGAGCGTGCTCGCAAGCGCGGTTCCGGTGAAGAAGCCGGCGGCGCCGATTGGGAAACCATCATGTACGAAGGCTATGGCCCGAACGGCGTAGCTATGCTTATTGAGTGTCTGACGGATAACCGCAACCGTGCGGCGACCGACGTGCGTACCGCGATGTCCAAGAACGGCGGCAACCTGGGTGAGTCCGGCTCTGTGGCCTACATGTTCACCCGTACCGGCTACGTCTTGGTAGAAAAAGGCGAGCTGACGGAGGATGACGTCTTGATGGCCGTGCTGGAAGCAGGCGCGGAAGAGGTTAAGGACCAGGGCGAGAAGTTTGAGATTGTTTGCGCACCGACAGATGTGCAGGCAGTCAAGGACGCGCTCAAGGACGCCGATATTGAGGTCGATGACTCCGACAATGACTTCCGTGCGTCTGTCGAGGTGCCGCTGGAGGCCAATGACGCCAAGAAGATTTTCCGCCTCATTGATGCCTTGGAAGACTCCGACGATGTGCAAAACGTCTACACCAATATGGATCTCTCCGATGAGGTTCTAGCCGAGCTGAACGAGGACTAATCCTCTTTAGCAGGAACGAATCTTAGCGCCGGTAGCGCTCCGTGGGGATTGCCCGCAGGAGACGTTGCCGGCGCTTTTCCATGGGTTGACTGGATGCTACGCTTGTAGAACACCTGTGTGTAGTCCATAATGGGGCGGTAGGCAGTGCACGGTGGTGCCGACATGACAATGGGGGAGAGATGAACCTAGAAGGAATGCGCGTGATGGGAATTGACCCAGGCTTGACGCGCTGCGGACTTTCGGTGGTTCAGGCTGGTCGTGGCCGAGCAATCCTTCCCGTTTCTGTCGGCGTGGTGCGCACCCCGAGCGATAAGGACTTGACGGAGCGCCTCCTGCGCCTTTCGGTGGCGGCGAAAGAGTGGATGGATGACTATTCGCCAGATGTGGTTGCGATCGAGCGCGTCTTCGAACGCGGCCAGGTATCCACAGTCATGCAAACGGCCCACGTCGTAGGGGTGCTGGTGCTGGCTGCGGCTGAACGCGATATTCCGGTGTACATGTACACCCCGTCGGAGGTGAAAAAGGCCATCTCTGGAAACGGGCGCGCAGATAAGAAGCAGATGACCACCATGATTACCCGTATTCTGGGGTTGACTGAACCGCCCAAGCCTGCCGACGCCGCCGATGCCCTTGCGTTGGCAGTGTGCCACTGCTGGCGTGCCCCGGCCATTGTGCGGATCGGACCATACCGGCCTCGGGCTTGGAGCTAAGACCAGCGGCGTGCGCGGGCAAGGCAAGAAGCGCTAGGGAATTTTACTGAGAGTGGAAGGATAGGAAGCCAATGATTGCTGCACTGCGTGGAGAGGTAATCCATATTGGACTCGACCATGGGGTTATCGACTGTGCAGGTGTGGGGTACAAGTTTTTAGCTACCCCAAAAACGCTGGGCACCTTGCGCCGCGGGGAACAAGCCACGGTTCTTACTAACTTGGTGGTCAAGGAAGATTCTTTGACTCTCTATGGCTTTAGCGCTGATGAAGACCGCGAGATGTTCCACGTGCTGCAATCCGTGTCCGGCCTAGGGCCTAAACTTGCCTTGGCGGCGCTGTCGGTAATGGGGGCAGGGGAGCTTGCTGCGGCAATTGGTGGCGAAGATGTAAAGGCGCTGCAGTCTATCCCGGGCGTCGGCAAGCGTATGGCCCAACGCTTGGCGCTGGAGCTGAAAGATAAGGTAGCGGCCTTTGCGCCAAGCGAGGCCGCCGCCGCAGGCTCTGTTGATACTGCCGTCGCGCCGGCCGGTGGTGCCGTGGTAGAAAGCGTGACTGAGGCACTCATTGGCCTTGGGTTTACCGATAAGGGAGCGCGTCCCGTAGTGGAATCCGCTTACGCGGACAACCCCGATGCCGATACGTCCTCTCTCTTGCGCGCGGCGCTGGCGCAGCTGGGCAAGAAGAAATAACCGGCAGGAAGGCTGAAAATCATGTCCGATATTGAGCGCACCGAGTTCAATCTCCCTGAGGGCGTCGACGCGGCGCACACCACCCAACGCAATAGCGATGTGGATGCCACCGCACACTCCGAGGAGCATGATATTGAACGCTCCTTGCGTCCCAAGTCGCTCGAGGAGTTTATCGGCCAACCCAAGGTGCGCGAGCAGCTCTCCCTTGTGCTCAAAGGCGCTAAGAACCGTGGGGTAACGCCCGACCACGTTTTGCTTTCGGGGCCGCCGGGCCTAGGTAAGACCACTATGGCGATGATTATTTCCCAGGAGCTGGGCACCTCGCTGCGTATGACTTCTGGGCCTGCTTTGGAGCGCGCCGGTGATTTGGCCGCAATGCTTTCCAACCTGATGGAAGGCGATGTCTTGTTCATCGATGAGATCCACCGCATTGCCCGGCCGGCAGAAGAAATGCTGTACATGGCAATGGAGGACTTCCGCATTGACGTCATTGTGGGCAAGGGGCCTGGCGCTACTTCCATTCCGCTAGAGATCCCGCCTTTTACCTTGGTCGGCGCGACTACGCGTGCCGGCATGCTCACGGGCCCATTGCGCGACCGCTTCGGTTTCACCGCGCAGATGGAGTACTACGACACGGCCGATCTCACCCAGGTGATCAAGCGCGCTGCCCACATCCTGGACGTGGAAATTGACCACGATGCGGCAGTAGAAATTGGCTCTCGGTCGCGCGGAACCCCGCGTATTGCTAACCGTTTGCTGCGCCGCGTGCGTGACTATGCCGAGGTCAATGGCACCGGCTTGATTGATCTCAGCGCGGCCCAGGGAGCGCTCGAAGTCTTTGACGTAGATGACATGGGACTTGACCGCCTCGACCGGGCGGTGCTCAATGCCTTGATTAAGGGGCACGGCGGCGGACCGGTTGGCGTGAGCACGCTGGCCATCGCAGTGGGCGAGGAGCCCTCGACGGTCGAGGAGGTGTGTGAGCCTTACCTGGTGCGTGCCGGGATGGTTGCGCGCACTGGGCGCGGCCGTGTAGCTACCGCTGCAGCATGGCGACACCTGGGGCTTACCCCGCCGGAGGGCGCGGCCGGGCTGTTTTAATTCAAGGGCTAGCCTGCTTGGCGATGCCCCCTTGGGGTTTCTGTGCACACCGCCGTCTGGCACACTAGGGTGCTATGGAAATCATCATTCTCATCATTATTGGCATCCTCTTCGTCGTTCCCTCGTTTATGGCCATGCGAAAGCAGCGCCAGCGCCAAAATGAGATGCAGGCCCTCCAGAATTCCCTGCAGCCGGGCGACGCCATCGTTACGGCGGGCGGCGTGCACGGCGTGGTGCGCAGCGCTGGCGACAAGGATGTGGATCTAGAAATCGCCCCTGGCGTGGTGGTTACTTTTGACAAGATGGCCGTCATTCGCACCGAACAAGAGGCCAATGACCTGGCCCGTCCTGCTGCTGGGGAAGAGAAGAATGATGCGGCAGATGACCTGCCAGATGAGAAATACCCTCCGTTTGACGGCGAGGAGAAGAAATAGCCCGCCATTTCCTAAGAGTTACCTTAATGTTTGCTAGGTAGGTGGGGCCTTCGCGGAGCGTAGACCCCGTCACACTTTGGGCCTTTTCCGGCCCTCGTTAAGGAAAACTCCGCCTGATGACGTACGATTGTGCGTTGTTGACGTGCCTGCGCCGTATGGCGGGGCCGTATTTAATGTTTAAACACCCTGTTATAAGCAGCACAGGAGATTATCGTTGTCCGCAAAATCCCGTGGCGCTATGAAAAATAGCAAACGCCAATGGCCGAAGCGCGCGATCGCGCTCTTCGTTCTCATTGTGGTTGTTATCTATGCGCTTATCTTTTTAACTGGTAGCCGTCAAAGCACCCCGAAGCTCGGCATCGACTTGCAGGGCGGTACCCGCGTAACGCTGGCGCCGCAAGGCGAGGAACCCACCCAAGACCAACTCAAGCAAGCACGCAACATTTTGGAACAGCGTGTTAACGGCATGGGTGTTTCCGGTTCTGAGGTTGTCATCAACGGCAATACCCTGGTCATTACCGTGCCAGGTGAAGACGCCTCCCAAGCGCAGGCCGTCGGCCAAACCTCGCAGCTGTTCTTCCGTCCGGTGGCTAAGCCATCCATGCCGGACATGGAAAAGCTCAATAAGGAGCTGGAAGATATGGCCAACCGCTGGGTGAAGTACGACGTACTCAGCGCAGACGAGGCCAACAAGCAGATGGAGCAGATGACCCAGGCCATCGCCCAGCAAGAAGCGCAGATGACTGGTAAGGAGCCGAAGAAGCAGAAAGCTCCCAAGGTCAGCGCCAAGCCGCTTGAGGAGCCAAGCAACTCTATTGAGCAGACTAAGCGTCGCGATGAAGTAACGGAAATGCTGCTGAAGGACCGTCAGTCCGAGGATCCGACCACCCAGGCTGCAGCTTCTGCGCTGATGACCTGCCAAGGCAGTACCGATCCCCTGGCCGGAGCCGACGATCCTGCCAAGCCATTTGTTACCTGTGACTACTCCAACGGCAACCCGTACGTACTGGAGCCAGCACCGCTTCTCAATGGCATCAAGGACGAAAACGGTACCCGCCTCACCGGTAACGAGATCGATACCAATTCTCCGATCGAAGGCGGTCTCAACGGCCAGTCTGGCCAGATGGAGATCAACTTCTCCTTCAAGACCGGTGATGGTCCGAACGGTTCTCAGACTTGGGCAGACCTGACGCAGGAACACCTTAAGGACCAAGTTGCCATCACGCTTGACTCTGCGGTTATTTCCGCACCGGTTATCCAGAGTGCGACCCCGGTAGGCTCTGCTACCTCCATTACTGGTGACTTTAGCCAGGAAGAGGCACAGAGTCTGGCAAATAACCTGAAGTATGGCGCACTGCCGTTGTCCTTCGCAGGTGAAAATGGCGAACCAGGCGGCACCGTCGAGTCCATTCCGCCGACACTGGGCAAGGCCGCACTGCAGGCCGGCCTCATTGCAGGCCTCGTTGGCCTAGTACTAGTGATGGCGTACTCGCTGTACTACTTCCGCGCGCTTGCCGGCGTATCCCTCATCTTCCTCATTGCCTCTGGCCTCCTGACCTATGGTTCCCTGGTTCTGCTGGGCCGCTGGATCGGTTATTCGCTGGACCTTTCCGGCATCGCCGGTCTGGTCATCGGTGTGGGCGCAACTGCTGACTCCTTCGTGGTCTACTACGAGCGCATCAAGGACGAGCTCCTCGAGGGACGCACCTTCCGCTCCGCTACGCAAAAGGCGTGGGAGCGCGCTCGTGCCACCATTGTGACCGGTAACGCGGTGACCCTGATTGGCTCTGTTGTGGTCTACTTCCTCGCCATCGGTGAGGTGAAGGGCTTCGCCTTTACGATGGGTCTGACCACGGTCTTCGACCTGGTCGTATCCTTCCTGGTCATGGCACCACTGATGCAGATGGTGGGCCGCCGTCCGGCTGCTGCTAAACCTTCGATGAATGGCCTCGGCGGAATCTACGCACTGGTGGAAGAGCGCCGTGAGCGCGGCTACTTTGGCTCGGGACGTCGTCAAGCAAGCACTGCTGAAGCCTCCGACGCTAAAGAGTCAGCCACCAAAGAAACGGCAGGACATTCTGCCGCAGGAACCGCACGTCCCGTAGATGCTGCGGAAGATGAGGAGAAATAAGCATGGCTGTTTCGACTAAGCACAAGATTTCCCGGATGGATCGCCTCTACGAGGACGAGCGCGGTTATGACTTCATCGGTCGCACCAAGCTGTGGTACGGCATCACCGCCGCGTTGATCGTGGCCGCAGTGGCCGCGATTCTCATTCGTGGTTTCTCGCTCTCGATTGACTTCGAAGGCGGCACCACGTTGTCGATGCCGGCAGGCGACCTCAAGGAAGATGAGGTAAGCCAGGTCTTCGAAGACTCCACCGGTGTAGAACCCGAGCAGGTTCACATTGTGGGCGCTGGCGATTCCGAGACCTTGGAAATCGTTTCTGAGCGCTTGAGCCAAGAGGACGTGAATGCGGCCCGCGCGGCTATCTATGACAACTTCCAGCCGAAGGATGAAAACGGCAAGGCCACCCCGGATGCCATTGGCTCGTCCACAGTATCCGAATCCTGGGGTTCTTCTATTACCCAGCGCATGCTCATTGCCATGCTGGTCTTCTTGGTGGCTGCGACCGTCTACGTGGCCATTCGCTTGCAGAAGAACATGGCTTTTGCCGCCATCATCGCGCTGATTGCAGACGGCGTGATCATCGCCGGTATTTACGCCCTCTTTGGCTTCGAAGTTTCCCCGGCCGTCATTATTGGTCTGCTTACCGTCTTGACCTTCTCCATGTATGACTCGGTCATCGTCTTTGACAAGATCAACGAGAACACGGAAGGCCTCGAGGGCCAGCGCAAGAAGACCTATGCTGAGCTGACAAACTTGGCTATCAACCAGACGGTCATGCGCTCGATTTCTACCTCGGTTATTTCCGCGCTGCCTATCATCGCGCTCTTCGTGGTGGCCGTATGGCTGATGGGTATCGGTACCCTCCGCGATCTGGCGCTCATTCAGCTCATCGGCGTGGTCGAGGGCATTTTCTCCTCCATCTTCTTCGCTACGCCGCTGGTCGTGACCCTCGCCAATATGTCCAAGAAGATCAAGCGTCACAACAAGCGGGTCGCGGACTACCGCGCTGGCAAGGACGAGAATGCCGCGGCAGAATCTGGCGCAGCATCCTCCGGCCGCACCGTGGTCTCACCAGTGAGTGCAAAGACCACCCCGGCTGAGATCGAAGATGATCCGTCCGAGTCCACTGGGCACCCTGGCGCAACCTGGCGCCCGGGCCGGTAGCCTCCGATAGTAAAATTTTGGCGGAGTTGTAGCTGAAGTGAGGGCGAATTACGGTGTTTGAATCCAAGAGCAGTTCTAGCGAACGTCACTGGGGAAGGAAGGCCATTGCCTCGTGCGTTTCAGCTCTAGCTCTAGCTGCTTCTGCCTGTAGTGGGCAGGGCGGCGAAGAGGACTCGCCTAGTGCTCCCCAGGAGCCAGAATCCTATGGATACTTTGGCTACCAGGTAAATTCCCGCTTGGCCACCACTAATGCTGGCACGTCTTTTGGTGATGCTACCTCCGCCGGACTGCTGTCTACGCGGCTTTATCCGGGCCTTTTCGTGCCCGGCCCCTCTGGCGAATTAATCCCCAATGCGGATCTGGTTGAAACTGAAGAGCTTCCGCCTGTTGCCGGCAGCGACCAGCGCAGCGTTCAGCTCACTTTGGAGGAGGATGCTGTCTTTTCCGATGGCACCCCCGTTACCTGTGACGACTACTTTTTGGCGTATGTGGCCGGTACTCATCCAGCTGAATTTGCCTCCCATATGCCGTTGATGAATGACATCGCAGATTTTAGCTGTGAGCCCCAAAGCAAAACGTTCACCTTGACCTTTAACAAGGATCAGGGGCAGCGCTGGCGCCACATGTTTGGCGCCGGCACGGTCATGCCGGCCCATGCGCTGGCTAAAAAGTCCGGGTTGAGCATTGCCGAACTCAACGCGGCACTCACGGTCGAAGACATGCAGGCGCTTGCGCCGGTTGCTAAGGAATGGCGCTATGGCTTTTCCGTGGCCAAGGATCAACTAGATCCCGAGCTGCAGGTCTCCTTTGGACCCTATGTCATTGACAAGGTAGGCGACGAAGAGGAGATCATTCTCAAAGCAAACGAAAAGTACTTCGGGGACGCCCCAGCGGAAGAGCATGTTGTGGTCTGGCCTTCGGATGCTGATGCACAAAAGCTTGCAGATAAAGGCGCACTGCGCGTAGTGGATGCCGCCAGCGAAAATCCTGACTGGCTGGACAGTACGAAGGACGAGGCAGGGGAGTCCCCCTACGAGGTCACTCCAATGGTTGGCGAGCTAACCGATACGCTCACGCTATCTGAAGCTGGAGTATTCGCGGAGCCGTGGGCGCGCGAGAGCTTCGCTGCTTGCGTCGATCAGCAGGCGGTTGCGCAAGCAAGCTCTGCGGCCTCCGGTGTGGAGGTGCCGCCGGCATACTTGCGTACCGTCTCCGCGACCAACCCAGTCGCCGGCGGTCTAGACAAGGTGGGCAAGGAACACCAAGGCACGGATTTGGCTAAGGCCGGTGACCTCAACGGTACGACCATCAAGGTCGGCTATTTGGGGCCAGACAAACGCTACGCTGCCATGGTGGAACAACTTCGTGCATCCTGTGAGCCGGCTGGTATCACCATCGAGGACGCGTCTGCGGAGTTCATGTCCCAGCACTACTTGGAAATGGATCCGGAAACCTGGGCGCCTACCGTTGATGCCTTCCTCGGTCCAGTCGATCCTCAGACGGAGTATTCCACGGTGGAGTCCAGTATGAAGAACTCTGCGGAGCTGAAGAAGACAGAAGAGGCTCTGTGGAAGGATGTACCGTCCATTCCGCTCTCCGCGCAGCCGCGCGTTTTCCTCGTCCGCCGCGACGTGGAAGGTGTCCTGCCGTACACTGGCGTCTCGGGCATCGGTTGGAATATCGACCGCTGGCACAGCACCGCCCCAGCTGAAAAGAACTAGGCTGCACACAGCGGCCGTTAACGACCTCTCGCAAACATTTCTCAAGGAAGATTATGAGCTCGCACTACGAATCAGCAGCACAGGCACTCAAGGATAAGGTTCGCCTCGTTCAAGACTTCCCAGAGGAGGGCATCCTCTTTGAGGGCCTCACCCCAGTCTTGGCGGACCCAGAGGCATTTCGCACCGTAGTGGACGGCTTGGCGGCCGCCTGCGAGGAATTGGGCGCAGATATGATTGGCGGCCTAGACGCCCGTGGATTCCTCCTCGGCTCGGCCGTCGCCTACAAGATGGGCCTGGGTATCTTGGCCATCCGCAAGAAAGGCAAGCTTCCCCCACCGGTATATACCGAGGAATATGAGCTGGAGTATGGCTCCGCGGCGCTGGAGATTCCAGCCAGCGGCGTTGACATCAAGGGCAAACGCGTAGTGCTTGTCGACGACGTCCTGGCGACCGGTGGCACCCTCCACGGTGCCAAGCTTTTGCTTGAGTCCGCAGGTGCCGAAGTCGCTGGCAATGTGGTGGTGCTGGAGGTCAAGGGCCTCAACGGTCGTGAGCGTTTATCCGGCCCACCGCTCATTGTGTTGAATGCCACAGACTAAGATGGGATGTCTAAGCTAGATCGCACGATCTAGTTGGACATGAGGCCACAAGGCCCATGACACTGTGAAGGGCGGTAGATTTGGCCATGGACAAACCCGTAAAGCGCCAGTCCGGCGGCGGAATGCGCAGTATGTCGGCTCGCCTAGCTCGTTCGCTCACCGGCGGCCGAGTGAAGGTGAATCCGGTGCTGGACCCGTTGATGTCCATCCACCGCAAGTTTCACCCCAAGGCCGATGCTGATCTGCTCAATCGCGCCTATGACACCGCGGAGCGGCTCCATGAGGGGGTCTTTCGCAAATCCGGAGAACCGTATATCACCCACCCGCTCGCCGTGGCGACGATCGCAGCGGAGATCGGTATGGACACCACCACCATCGTTGCAGCACTGCTGCACGACACCGTGGAGGATACGGACTACTCACTAGAGCGACCTCACCCGAGATTTCGGTCCGGAGGTGGCTCGCTTGGTCGATGGCGTGACCAAGCTGGACAAGGTGGCACTGGGGTCGGCCGCAGAGGCTGAGACCATTCGTAAGATGATTGTCGCCATGGCCACCGACCCCCGAGTCCTGGTCATTAAGGTCAGCGACCGCCTGCACAATATGCGTACGATGCGGTTCCTCCCGCCCGAAAAACAGGCTAAGAAGGCGCGGCAGACCCTAGAGGTTATCGCGCCGCTAGCTCACCGCCTCGGCATGGCCAGCGTGAAGTGGGAGCTGGAAGATCTGTCCTTTGCCATCTTGTATCCGAAGAAGTACGACGAGATCGTGCGCATGGTGGCAGATCGCGCCCCCTCCCGCGACCGCGCTCTGAAGGAGATCATTACCCAGGTCAGCGGGGCGCTGAAGGAAAACGGCATTGAAGCCGAGGTCATGGGCCGACCAAAGCATTACTGGTCGATTTACCAAAAGATGATTGTGCGCGGCCGCGACTTCGCGGAGATCTTCGACCTCGTAGGAATCCGCATCTTGGTCGAGGACGTCAATAACTGTTATGCCGCGATCGGCGTGGTCCACTCGATCTACCAGGCATTGCCGGGGCGCTTTAAGGACTATATTTCCTCGCCGCGATTCGGCGTGTATCAGTCGCTGCACACCACGGTGCTGGCAGATGGCGGCGCTACCTTGGAAGTCCAGGTACGTACCCACGAGATGCACTATAACGCCGAGTTCGGCGTGGCTGCTCACTGGCGCTACAAAGAAACCAAGGGCAAGAACTCGGGCCACCAGGAAGAAGTGGACCAGATGGCGTGGATGCGCCAACTTCTGGACTGGCAGAAGGAGGCCGCCGATCCCAACGAGTTCCTCGACTCCCTGCGCTACGACCTGACCGCCAAGCAGATCTTCGCCTTTACCCCCAAGGGCGATGTGGTGAACCTGCCTGCCGGTTCTACACCAGTGGACTTTGCCTACGCAGTACATACTGAGGTGGGGCACAGGTGTATCGGTGCCAAGGTCAATGGCAAGCTCGTCGCGCTCGAATCGAAGCTAAAGTCCGGCGACAAGGTGGAGATCTTTACCTCCAAGGATCCCAATGCTGGTCCGTCCCGCGATTGGCAAGACTTCCTCGTGTCTGCTCGAGCCAAGACCAAGGTGCGGCAGTGGTTTGCCAAGGAACGCCGCGAAGAACACTTGGAAGCCGGTCGCGATGCCCTAGCGACCGAAGTTCAGCGCGGCGGCCTGCCTATGCACCGCCTGTTTACTGCCAGCTCCATGAAGCAGGTAGCGGAACAGCTGCACTATACCGACGTCGATTCGCTGTATACCGCCATCGGGGCCGGCCACGTATCTGCTCAACACGTTGCCAACCAATTGGTTGCCATGTTTGGCGACCAAGATGATGCCATCGACACCCTGGCCTCGCGCACGCCGCTTTCTGAGATTGAGCACTCCCGTGCCCAGCACACCGAAGATTCGGCATCGGGCACCGGCATCTTGGTGGAAGGCAGCCCCGATGTGATGGCAAAGCTCGCCAAATGCTGCCAGCCCGTGCCGGGCGATGCCATTTTCGGTTTCGTTACCCGCGGCGGGGGAGTCTCCGTGCACCGAGCCGATTGCACAAACGCGGAAAAGCTCAAGGCAGAACCAGAGCGCATGTTGGAGGTGGCCTGGTCTTCTGGTACCTCCGCAACGGGCGCTTTCTCGGCGACGCTGCAATTGGAAGCCCTCGACCGTCAGGGCCTCCTTTCAGAGCTCACTCGGGTAATGAGCGATGAGAACATCAACGTTTTGACCATGAACTCTAATCGTGGCGATGACCATATTGCGACGGTAAGGTTCACATTCTCCGTTTCGGATACCAAGCAATTGGGAACCTTGATGACCACACTGCGCAATACCGAAGGCGTCTTTGACGTTTACCGAGTAACCGCCTAAGACGCTGTGCCCCCACCCTCAAGGAGGGGCGGGGCAAGCAACGCGAAGGCATCGGGGAGGTTACCTGTGTGTGAATTCTTGGCTGCTGCAAGGTAAAGCTCCAGCAAGCGGGCTTAATTTCTCCTGCCAAGTTGTTAGTAAAGCGATATAAATTATCCTGTCGCTTTCTACTATCTAGGAGTACTTCAATGCAGTTCCGTCGCATCGGCCAGCTTGTGGCCGCCACTACCGTTTCCGCTGTTGCTCTCTCTGGCGCTCAGGCGGTAGCACAGGAAAATAAGACCACCATCTCCGTCACCAATATCACCGATATTCACGGTCACTTGGAGGACAAGATTGGTGACCCAGCAAAGGCTGGCGATGAGATCGGCGTAGCTCGCCTGCAGACCCTTATCAAGCAGGTGAATGAAGGTCAGGAATTCAACCTGACCTCCTCGGGCGATAACGTGGGCGGTTCCGCCTTCGTATCTGCAATTTCTGATGACAAGTACACCCTTGAGGCTCTCAATCAGATGGGTATGAAAGTGTCAGCAGTGGGCAACCACGAGTTCGATAAGGGCACCGAGGATCTCACCGAGCGTATTCAGCCGAACTCCACGTATCCCATCCTGGGTGCAAACGTGCTTAAGGATGGCCAACCCTTGCTCAAGCCTTCTCACGTTGAAGAGGTGGACGGCGTCAAGGTGGGCTATGTCGGAACCGTAACGGAGAACACCAAGTACAAGGTATCCGCAGCAAAGATCCCAGGTGTTACCTTCACGGATCCAGTAAAGGCCACCAACGATGAGGCCACCCGCCTGAAGGAATCCGGCGAGGCGGACGTCGTCGTCGCGCTTTTCCATGAGGACGCCCAGGAGTATGCCCAGGGATTCAACAAGGACGTAGACGTGCTCTTCGGCGGCGATACCCACCAGCGCACCAAGGGCGAAATCTCCCGCGAAGGTGCCCTTCCATTGCAGTGGGCGCAGGGTCATGAGTATGGCAAGCTGCTTAACGACGTCGACATCACCTTTGACAAGTCCGCCAATAAGGTAACCGACATCCAGCTCAGCCAGTACGACGCTACGGATGCTGCCACTGTTGAGCCGGACGCCGAGATTGCGTCCATCGTTGAGAAGGCGCAGAAGGAAGCCGAGGTGGAAGGCTCTAAGACCGCCGGCAACGTGCAGCAAGACCTGTTCCGTGGCTCTGATGAAGGCGCAGAACCTGGCTCCAACCGCGGCGTGGAATCCACCCTCAACAACTTCATCGCAGATGGCCAGCGCTATGCCATGAGCAAGCAGGTGGGCGAGGACATCGAGATCGGTGTTATGAACGCCGGCGGCGTGCGCGCTGACCTGAAGGGCGGAGACGTAACCTACAAGGACATCTTTGAGGTTCAGCCATTCGGCAATTCCGTGATTACCGCCAAGATTTCCGGTGAAGAGTTCATCAAGGCTTTGGAAAACCAGTGGCAGGAGGGAAGCCGACCACGCCTGGCTATGGGACTTTCCAATAACGTCCAGGTGGTCTACGACCAGAAGGCCGACAAGGGCGAGCGCGTTAAGTCTGTGACCATCAACGGCGAGCAAATCGATCCGAAGAAGGATTACTCCATTGCGCTGTCTTCCTTCCTTGCTTCCAGTGATGAAGAGGCAGGCGGCGACGGCTACTTCAACGCTGGTTCCATCAAGGACAAGAACGATGTGGGCTACATGGACACTCAGGCCATGATCGACTACATCAAGTCGGGTGAATCGGAGGTCCGCACGGGCCAAGGCCAGATTGGCGCCAACATCGAGGGGGACGTGAAGCCGGGCGAGGAAATCACGGTGAACCTGTCCAGCCTCAATTACTCCACCGACGGTGAGCCGATGGCCAAGAAGGCAACCGTCAAGTTGGGCGACGCTGAGCAGACCGTAGACATCGACAACGCCGCACAGGAAGGCGATGCGCAATTTGGTGAGCGCGGTCGCGCAACGGCAAAGCTCACCGTTCCGGAGAACCTGAGCGGTACCCAGAACCTAGAAATCACCACCGATGCCGGCACTAAGGCAACTCTGCCTCTCGAGGTAAGCGGCGAGGGCTCCCAGGAGCCGGGGGCTAAGCCGGAGCCGAAAGGCTCTTCCTTGTCCTCTAACGGCTCTTCCGTGGGTGGCGCAGTATTCGCCATCGTTGCAGCGCTGGTAGCTGGCGTTGCGGTTGTGGGCATGAACCCGCAGATTCTTCCTGCCCCAGCTCGCAAGATGATTGAGGGCCTGCGCAAGCAGTTCCACATCTAGGACAGCACAGCACTAGGCGGAGCGGCTCTTCCTGAACGGGGGAGTGACGCTCCGCCTTTTCTGTATGTCTCGCGGCTGCCGGGTAACCTAAGCAGTCGTGGATACTCTAGAACTCTTCCTGCGCGAAATTACTTATCAGCTGGGTATTGAATGGCACCGTATTCCCGTTGTCGTGTTGGCTACTTTGGGTATCTACCTATCCTTCATGGTTTTGGTGAAGGTATTTGGCTCTCGCGTGCTTACGTCCATGACGGCCTCAGATGCCATCATCATTATTATGTTCGGCGCGGTCGCCGGTCGTGTCATCGTGGGCAATCCACCGACCCTAGCCGCCGGCGTCATCGGCCTGACAACGCTGATGGCGCTCGAAGCTGCCTTCGGTACCATTCGCAAGGTAGTGAAGTGGACGCGCTTTCTGGACCGTCGTCCCATCCTTTTAGTCTTTAGCGGTGAGATGGTTGAAGATAACTTGGCGCTCGCACACATTACGGAGTCGGATATCTACTCGGCGGCCCGTAGAGCCGGCATTAGCCGCATGGAAGACGTGCAGATAATGATCCTTGAGCCTACAGGCCATATCTCCGTCATCAAGGTCGGTCAAGCCATCGACCCGGAGCTTTTCAAGGACCTCGTAGGGTCTGAATACATCGAAGACGCTAAAGACGCTTAGGGCACACGCTAGAGCTTGGCAAGGAACACAAAGACCATCCCTGCGCTCCCTTTGCCCCAAAGCACGCGAAAAAGCCGCTGCTTTCCACTAAGGGAAGCAGCGGCTTAAGAATCGCTATGAAGCGGTGACCTTACTTGTTGCCGAAAGGCAGGTCGAAGTACTTGTCAGCGAAAGCGAACAGGGTGCCCAGAGCGCCGATAACGGCGGTGAAGACGCCGATCCAAGCCTTGATCTCCTGAGGGTCAGCATCCTTGAGGGAGGAGCCCTGCTCAGCCGGCTCAGCTGGCTTGGTGGTGGTCGGCTTAGCAGTGGTGGACTGGGTGGTCGACTCAGCAGCGGTAGCCACGGTGGTGCCAGCGAAGGTCATGGACAGAGCGGTTGCGCCAGCAACGAGTGCCTTGCGGGAGAAAAGCTTCATTTTTTGATTCCTAACAAGCTTGGTGTGTTCAAAGACGTTTCAAATACTAGACAGGCTGACAGGCTTCCGCAACAGTATTGGCAGGTTTTTGTTCATCGGATGAACTACCTGAAAGCCCGCTGTGTGCTGCGAGTTCACTACTGTGATTCTTGTGATCTGGGGGAATTTCGGTGTTCTCGTGTTTCTGCAGCTTAACCCTCATAATCGGGCTCAGCTTAATTTAAGGAAAGGATAAGCCCCGGCGCATTCGTCCACGGAATGTGTGGTGAATGGCCGGGGCTTTGCGCCCGCCCCCGTTAGGGGGGTGTGGTGCGGTGGGGTTAAAGGGAGGCGTCGCCAAGCAGGGCTTTTTCTGTCGCCTAAGCCTTGACGGTTGCCTTCTTGATCTTGACTTCCTTTGCCGGCTTGCCGTCTGGCTGCCCGCCTTCGACGCCGTTCTTGGCAATCTTATCCATCGTCTTCATGCCCTTGTCGGTGATGGTGGCGAAGTAGGTGTAGTTCGGGGCTAGCTCGGAATCGTCGTAATTGAGGAAGAACTGGGAACCATTGGTGTCCGGGCCGCTGTTGGCCATGGCGACGGAGCCGCGCGGGTAGACAACGGGGTTCTGTGCGTCCTTCTCATCCACCTCGTCGGTGGGGTACTCATCACCAAAGCTGAAGCCGGGTCCGCCGGAACCGGAACCGGTGGGGTCGCCGCACTGCAGCACGTTGAGCCCGCCTGAGGTCATACGGTGGCAGACGGTGTCGTCGTAGTAGCCCGACTTGGCTAGCTCAGAAATAGCGTTGGTGGTACACGGCGCCTTGGCGCGGTCCATTTCCATCTCAATGGTGCCCTGGTTGGTTTCAAAGGAAACGGTGACGGTGCCCTTGGTGGAAATATCCTTGCCGTTCGGCTTCTTAGCACCGTTGGACTCTTGACCGTTGTCTTCGTACTTACAGGTCACGGTATCCGGCAGGGCCTTGGCGCGCTTGTCAGCGATGGGCTGCGCCTGTGGAGTTTCCTGCGAGGTCTCAGCTGCGGAAGACTCCTCAGCTTGTACGTTTTCATCGTCACCTTCGCGGGTGGACAAGAAGTAGATGCCGCCGACGAGGGCGAGAATTACTACGAGGGAGGCGGCAACAACGCCTAGGGGGCGTGCCTTTTGTTTGCGTTCACGGGATTTCAGCTCGCGCTCGAGCTTGCTCAGCGCCTCTTCGCCGCGCTTTTGATTATTTGGCACCGGGAGTCAACCTTTCTAGCGATTATCGGTGGCATGATTCAACCTGACCGAGTCTAGCGGTTCCATACTCTCGCGAGAGCGTTGGCATGAAAATAGGTCAAGTTAATAGCTTTTAAGCCCAATCATAAGTACGCTGGTTTCTATGGTTGAACCAGATTTTACCGATCCGCCAACGCCCACCGTTGGTGAACTTCCCGCAGTGGGAGACCCGCTGCCCGAATTTGAACTCATCGGTACCGACCTGCGTCAGATTACTAATGAGACCTTTGCGGGCACGCGCCTTATTATTTCCATCTTGCCCTCTATTGAAACCCCTGCCTGTCAGGAGCAGCTGCGCCGTTTTCATGAGCAGGTTTCGCAGCTAGATAACACTAAGCTTCTCTCCGTTTCTCTCGATTTGCCCTTTACCCTCAAGCGCTTTTGCGCGGCTGACGGCATTGATGATGTCATCGCTGCCTCCGCATTTCGCTCTGACTTTGGTGAGAAGTTCGGCGTGACTGTGCGCGATTCCGTCTTGGAAGGCTTGCTTGCCCGCTCCGTGGTGGTGGCTGATGAAAACCACAAGGTCATCCACACTCAAATGGTTCCAGGTGTGGTTACCGAGCTTGATTATGACGAGGTCTGGGATATTTTGCGTTAAGCCGTTCGGCGCTGTCGGCCTCTACTCATCATGAAAATGGGGGAGGCCGGCTCTTTTTTGTTTCGGGCAGCTAGGGTAGTGGGTATGGAAATCTACGGTTTTACTGCCGGTCCGTTTCAGACCAATACCTATGTGATTGCGGAAGCTCGCCGCGCCTTCATAGTGGACCCAGGCATGGATGCGATGGAAAAAGTCCTCGAGCATGACTTGGACTATGAGGCTATCGTGCTCACCCACGGCCATATTGACCACACCCGAGATGCCGGATCTTTGGCAGAAAAGCTCGACATCCCTGTTTATATCCACCCGGCTGACAGATTTATGCTCGACAGCGGTGAAGGAGTCTCGCCCCAGGCTCAAGAGCTTTTCGACGCCGCCCATATGACCCCCATCTCCGACCTCCGCGAGCTCCAGGATGGCGAAACCCTGGAGCTTATCGGTCATACCTTTGCTCTCAAACACGCACCCGGGCATTCGCCGGGATGCGTGATGATTGTCTCCGAGGACTTTGCTTTAACAGGGGACGTGCTCTTCGCCGGGGCCATTGGACGCACCGACTTACCCCACTCGGACCCCAATGCCATGCAGAAGTCGCTTGCTGGCCCAGTGTGGAGTCTCCCCGATAACCTAGACATTCTGCCCGGCCACGGGCCCACCACCACGATGCGTAAGGAGAGGGCGACCAATCCCTTCTTCGCAACATTGAGGGAGGTACTGTAATACCCGTGAGTAAAAAGAAGCAGTTCCAAGCCCTGTCCGCCCCCAAAGGTGTCCCAGACTATTTCCCGCCACAGTCGGCCGCATTCTATAAGGTGCGCCAGACCATGGTGGAGCAGGCACATCTCTCCGGCTTCCAGCACATTGAGCTGCCCATTTTCGAAGACACCGCGCTTTTCGCCCGCGGCGTGGGCGAGTCCACCGACGTGGTGTCTAAGGAGATGTACACCTTTGCCGATCGCGGCGACCGTTCCGTTACTTTGCGCCCGGAGGGCACCGCTGGCGTGATGCGCTCGGTCATTGAGCACAACCTAGACCGCGGACAGCTTCCCGTGAAGCTCAACTATTTTGGTCCGTTCTTCCGCTATGAGCGCCCCCAGGCTGGCCGCTATCGCCAGCTACAGCAGGTCGGTGTAGAAGCCATTGGCGTGGACGATCCTGCGCTTGACGCCGAGGTCATCGCTTTGGCGGATCGTTCTTTCCGCGCGCTGGGGCTTAGCGGATTCCGCCTCGAGCTCACCAGCTTGGGTGATCGCAATTGCCGTCCGGCTTACCGCGAGAAGCTGCAGGAATTCCTCTTCAAGCTCGACTTGGATGAAGAGACCCGCCACCGTGCAGAGATCAACCCTTTGCGCGTGCTGGATGACAAGCGCCCAGAGGTCCAAGAGCAGCTTGCCGACGCCCCCTTGATGCTCGACCACCTCAATGACGAATGCCGCGAGCACTTCGAAACGGTCACCGGCATGCTAGACGATATGGGCGTAGCCTACGAGATTAATCCCCGTATGGTCCGCGGCTTGGACTACTACACCAAGACCTGCTTCGAGTTCGTCCATGACGGACTTGGTGCGCAGTCCGGCATCGGTGGCGGTGGTCGCTACGACGGGCTGATGGCCCAGCTAGGCGGCCAAGACCTATCCGGTATCGGCTACGGTCTGGGCGTCGACCGCGCCCTGCTAGCGCTAGAGGCTGAGGGCATCACCCTCGACGGCGTTGAGTCGCGCGTGGATGTCTTTGGCGTTGCACTGGGTGCTGCCGCCAAGCGCACCATGACCACCCTGATCAATGACCTCCGCAAGGCTGGAATCTCTGCGGATATGTCCTTTGGAGACCGCGGCCTGAAGGGCGCGATGAAGGGTGCCGACCGCGCCGGTGCACGCTTCGCGCTGGTCTTGGGCGAGCAGGAGCTAGAAAATGGTACGGTTGCGCTCAAGGCACCTTGCCGCCCATGAGCAGCACGACGTAAAGGTTTCTGACCTAGTGTCCGTACTTGCTCGGGAAATGAACGGCGAGGCCTAAATTTCCTTTAGCCGGTGGGCATTGCGCTTAGGCGCGGTGCCCACTTTTTATGCCCGCCAGAAAGAGGTCAATGATCTTTTCTTGAATATCCGGCTGGTAGGCATCGATATCAACCTCGCGGGGTCGTGCCAGGCTCAACAGTCCCACAATGAATTCGAGGTGGGTGACGCCGGGGCCAATCTCGCCTTGCTCTTGGCCCAGCTCAATAAACCGTCGGCCGTTGCGCTCTAGGAGATCGCGCTGGGCAGTCAGCTCGGGGCTCAGAGAGTCCAAATCCTGCGGGACGAACGCTGGAATAAGGGTGTTCAGTCCCATGGTCAGGATATGAGTGGCGTAGGTCCGGACGTAGTCTTGCCCAGAATGGGTGGAGTTCTCAAAGTCCGCGATGAGGCGCTGTTGAAACTCGGCAAAGCCATCACCCATATATTCCGCGCACGCGCGGATAAGGCTCGCACGGTTGGGGAAATTGCGATAGACCGTAGCCACACTTACGCCAGCCTGCGTAGCCACCTTTTCCAAAGCGACATCATCGCCGTGGGTACGAAAGAGCTGGCATGCCGCAGCGATAATGGCGGTGCGGCGGTGAAGAGCATCTGCGCGCATGCAGTCCTTTTTAACACTCCACCTGCGAAACGCTAAAGCCCATGGTCTTGGCCAATCCGCCCAGGGAGGTCTCCTTATACTTGGAGAGCATATCGCGGCCGGTTTCAGCCATGGTTTGTACCGCATTATCCAAGGTCACGTGGTGAGTGCCTTCTCCCATTTTGGCCATGCGCGCGGCGTTGATGGACTTTACCGCGCCAATGGCATTGCGCTCGATGCACGGAATCTGCACCAATCCGCCCACTGGGTCGCAGGTAAGGCCCAAATTATGCTCTAAAGCAATCTCAGCGGCGTTTTCCACCTGCGCCGGGGCTGCTCCCAGTAGCTCTGCCATGCCTGCGGCGGCCATAGCGGAGGCGGAACCCACCTCGCCTTGGCAGCCCACCTCAGCTCCGGAGATGGACGCGTTTTCCTTGATAATCATGCCGATGGCACCGGCAGTCAATAGGTAGCGACGGGCAGTGGAACGGGTGAAGTCGGCGCGGAAATCGCGCGCATAATGCAGTACTGCTGGAATGATGCCGCATGCGCCGTTGGTAGGTGCAGTAATGACGCGGCCACCGGCAGCGTTTTGCTCATTAACCGCTAGGGCGTACAGGTTAACCCACTCCATGGCGGAGAAACCGCAGCTGGTATCGTCCTGGTTTTCTAGCAACTGGGCATACATCTTCGGGGCACGGCGTGCCACACGCAGGCCACCTGGAAGAAGGCCCTTGGTGGAAATACCCTCAGTCACACACTCACGCATGATGTCCCAGACCAGATCAAGGTGGCGCAGAACGTATTCCGCGCCGCCTTCATCGCGGTGCAAGGCCTCCTCGTTGGCAAGGACGAGCTCCCAAATTGCTTTGTCATACGCCTCGCAGAGGTTGAGCAGTTCTTCGCCCGTGGTGAACTCATAGGGAACGGAGTCATCTACCTGGGCGGCGGCTACGCCGGCGGGAACCTCATGGCTCTCGGCGACTTCCGCATCGAGCTCGGCGCGGGAGAGAATAAAGCCGCCTCCGACAGAGAAGTACTCTTCCTTCTCTGCGAGGAGGTTGCCGCTGTCATCCCAGGCGCTAAAAATCATGCCATTCGGGTGCTGGGGCAGTGGTTCGTTATCAAAGACGATTTCATAGTCCACCGTGCCCTGGGGACCAGAAATGGTTCCCTCGCTAGGGATGAAGCCGCCCGCGTGAGGTTCGGCGTCGATAGGCACGCTCAGCGGATCCCAGCCGGCGAGCCCAAGGATGACGGCGCGATCGGAAGCGTGGCCACGGCCAGTGGCGGAAAGCGAGCCCCGCAACTCCGTATAGACCTTGGCTGGGTGTTTCTTTAAGGAATCAAGGAATTGCCTAGCCGCGCGCATGGGTCCGACGGTGTGCGAAGAGGAAGGGCCAATGCCGATGGAGAAGATGTCCGTGACGCTAATTGTCATAGTTAAGCTGTGCCGAACCTTTCTGAAGGGATAGCTATCGGGTGCTTGCTGTGCCGCTATTTCGGTCAAAGCTGGACCCAAAGGGTAGAGGCAGATTTTATGTGACCAGGGTAGCGAAAGTCACACCTTCTATCAATCGCCGTCTATGCGTAGCGCTGCTCGCGTTGTGGCTTATTTGCCGTACCCATTCAGGAGCTTGTCAAGGGGGATGAAGTTCTCCTTTGCTAGCCGTACGGTGGAGCGGCCTCCCAACCCAGTGAGATCGCCGGCAATTCCTGGCACCCGGCCCGCGGGGTAACGATCTGGTCAGCCAGCTGGATGGCTGAGCGCTCAATTCTGGAGGCAATGCGCTCGCCCTCCGGAGTGCCTAGGTCTTCTGCGGCCTGAAAAACACCCGTCGGCACGATGTTTGCGTGCAATTGGTTAAATAGCGGGCGGAGCGCGTAGTCCAAAATGAGGGCATGGCGCGAAGAACCGGCCGTCGCTGCGATGATGGTGGGAAGGTTGTCGAGGGCATGGGGTTCCAAGGTGTCAAAGAACATCTTGAAAAGGCCCGAATAGCTGCCTTGGAATACAGGGGTGACGGCGATGAGTCCATCGGCATCGGCAACTTGCTGCTTGACTCTAGCCAAAAGGGGTGTTTGCGCAGTCTGATCGGTCATGGCGGTAGCGAGTTCGAAAGCGAGATCGCGGACCTCGATGACATCGATTTCGGCTCCTTCACCGCGCGCGGAGATTTTGGCGCGGGTGGCTTCTGCGAGCATGTCCGCCAACCTGCGAGAGGAAGACGGCTGCGAAAGGCCAGCTGAGACAACGAGGAGGGAGCGCATAACTAGTTTTCCTTTCCTGGGCTGACCTGAAGGTGCGAAGGATTCGGCTCAGAGAGCAAGCTTGCGTGCGTCGGCGGGTCAGAAGGCACGTGGCTCGGACGGCGCTGCTCAAAGCGGCGTCGCAGCTCGGGTACAACCTGCGTGCCCAGGATTTCTATCTGTTGGAGAACTACTTCTTGTGGAAGTCCCGCGTGATCGATGAGGAATAGCTGGCGCTGGTAGTCACCGGCCCATTCTGCAAAGCTGAGGGTCTTTTCGATTACCTGTTCCACGGTGCCGACCGTCAAAGGAGTCTGCGCCGTGAAATCCTCGAGGCTTGGCCCGTGGCCATAGACTGGGGCGTTGTCGAAGTAGGGGCGGAAGAAGTCTTTAGCTTCTTGTTCGGTTTCGCCAATGAAGACTTGGCCGCCAAGTCCCACGATTGCTTGGTCCGCTTGGCCGTGGCCATAGCTTTCAAAGCGACGGCGGTAGAGATCCACCAACTGGGCGGTGTGTTCCTTATTCCAGAAGATATTGTTGTGGAAGAAGCCATCGCCGTAGTACGCGGCTTGTTCTGCGATTTGCGGCGAACGAATGGAGCCGTGCCAGACAAAGGGCGGAATTCCATCCAGCGGTGCCGGAGTTGCGGTAAACCCTTCCAAACCCGCACGGAACTTTCCTTGCCAGTTAACGACTGGCTCGCGCCACAGCCTGCGCAGCAAGTGGTAGTTTTCAATAGCCAAAGGAATGCCCTGCTGGCTGTCTTTGCCAAACCAGGGATAGACCGGGCCGGTATTTCCGCGTCCGAGCATGAGGTCTACGCGGCCGTCAGCAAGGTGCTGCAGAAAGGCATAGTCCTCTGCGATTTTTACCGGGTCATTGGTGGTAATGAGCGTGGTCGCAGTAGATAGCTGCAAGCGCTCCGTCTGCGCGGCGATATAGGCCAAGTGCGTTGTAGGAGAGGACGGCACGAAAGGTGGGTTGTGGTGCTCGCCGGTAGCAAAGACATCAAGGCCGACCTCTTCGGCTTTAAGCGCAATTTCCGTTAGGTTGCGGATGCGCTCAGCCTCATTGGGTGTCTTTCCTGAGATGGGGTCAGTAGTTAAATCCCCGATAGTGAAGATGCCGAATTGCATGGTTGCCTTTCTATGCGGTGCACAGGAGTAAAGATAGACGCCGTGCCGACTGCGGAAAAGCCGACTGCGGGAGAATTATTCCCATTCTAGGGCATCAAAAAGTGCCGGTAGATCGGCCGGTGCAACGAGGCGCAGGGGCCTCTCAGTGACCTTGCCGTGTTCCGTGATGACCGCTGCGCATGGGCGATGTCCTTGGTTGTCGGTTTCTGAAAGGGCGTCCACCGTTTCCTGCACGCTGACTGTGCGGGCAAGAAAGATAGCGCGATCACTGGGTTCTTGATATTCCACGATGTCCGCGATGTCCGCCGCATCGAGCACGTGATTATCGCTGAGGTCCCCGGCTACCCATCGCGCAATGGTGTTGGTGGTTAGCAAAGCGGTGAAGCGGCCCTCATCGTAGATGGGGATTTGGGAGAAGTCCTTATCCTTTATGACGCTAAATGCCTCCATGATGGATGTGGCAGACGTCAAGGTGAATACCTTTTGTGGCTGCAAAACTTGGAGTGTGTCGGGCGGGGACACCACTATGTCTCGGAGAGCCGAAATCTGCTTAACCACTGCTTCGTGCGGTTCAGCAATGGGCTCTGATTTGTAGTAGCGCCCGTGGGCAATTGCATTGCGTAGGTTGGAAAAATCTTTGAGTGCCTCGGCTTGCTTACTGGAAAGCACGTGCTTGTCTCGTGCCTTGTCTACTATCCACCAGAAGGAATCGGAGTTCTCAGCGTTGAGAGCCGAGCGCAAGTGTTGTTCTATGTCGTTGAATGCGGCCAGGAATGCAGTAGCTCGGTGCGCGGTCATATGGGCCAGTGTAGAGAAGGGGGCGTCGCCAAGCAGGGCGTTTGTCCAAGCTACCCAATGGAAAATCCGCTAGCCCCGGCTCGATGGCCGGTGCGGCTAGCGGATGAAATGGGGAGTGTCGAGGATATGCGGCGCTGAGCTATCCCTAGAAGACTACGCGCAGCACAGATACGGTGATGGCAGCGATGACTGCCGCGGCGGGCAGGGTGATGACCCACGCCAAAGCGATAGGCTTCATCAGGTTCCAATTAGCTGCCTTGTTGACAATGCCCACGCCCAGTACGGCGCCGATGAGGATGTGGGTGGAAGAAACCGGAAGGCCCAAGATCGATGAACCCATCACCACAGCGGCCGCGGCAAGCTCAGCAGCGAAGCCGGAGGACGGGTGCATTTGGGTGAGGCCCGAGCCCACGGTCTGAATCACGAAGCGGCCGATGAACCACAGGCCAGAAATCAGGGCAACGCCCATGGCAATCATGACGGCAACGGGCACGGAAGCTTCATCGCTTACTTGGTCGGTCTTGAGGACGTCAATAACCGCAGCGAAGGGGCCAATGGCATTGGCAATGTCGTTGGAACCGTGGGAGAAGGCGAAGGCGGAAGCGGTAAAGACCTGCATCCAAGAAAAGAGAAGGAAGGTGGACTTAGCCAGCGACTTCTTCTTCAGGGAGCGAGCGAAAATGAAGACGGCCATCCATACCACTGCGCCGACCATGCCCATGACCAACAGGTTTTGAAGGACGCTGAAATCGAGTCCGGTGTGCTTCAGTCCCTTGAACATCACCATGGCGGAGATGATGATGGCACCAATGGCGGCTAGTACCGGGACCCAGCTTTCCAGGGCGCGGTGAGCCTTGACATTATCCATGTCCTTGTTGAGGTTATACAGATCGCGGTAATACTCAGATTCCAGCTGATCCGGATCGAAGTCTTCTTCTGCCACCAAGGCGGCGTCCCGAGCCATGGCGTTGGTGTAGCTGATCTGCTGGATTTCATTGAGGCGAGCAAAGCGAGACTTGTGCTCTTGGCGCAGCTCCGCACGACGGGTCTTGATTTCACGCAGCTTCTGGTCTGCTTCCTCGTTGTAGACCAAGATGGAGGTCTTAATCCACTTGAACAGGATGAACGCAGCGAGACCGCCGAGAACAGGGGAGAGCACCCACGAGATGGCAATAGTGCCAATCCCGCCCCACTGCACCATGTCCAAGCCACCCTTGCCGGTGATGAAGCCAACGGTGAGCGCGGCGCCGACGATGCCGCCGACGATGGAGTGGGTGGTAGACACTGGCCAACCCATACGGGTGGCAACGAGGAGCCAGATGGCCGCACCCAAAAGGGACGACATCATGATGTAGACGAACTCCATGGGGTCGAGCCCATCGATGGCGTCAAGGTCGACGATGCCAGAACGCACGGTATCGGTGACCTCGCCGCCGGCGAGGATGGCGCCGGAGACCTCGAAGATGGCGGCGACGACGAGGGCCTGCTTCATGGACAGCGTCCCGGCACCTACGGAGGTGCCGAAGGAGTTGGCAACGTCATTGCCGCCAATATTGAAGGCCATGAAGAGAGCGAAGAGAATGGCAGTGCCAAGCAGAATAGGTTTAGAGCCATCGACGTAGTCGTGGCCCCAGATCATAAAACCGATGAGGGTAACGGCTGTGAGGCCGCCAAAGATGGCGTGCCAAATCCAGTCGTTGCCCTTGCCATTGACGGCCTCAATGTCCGTCATGTGGGTGGTAGGGGTAGACACAGGAAGAACCTTTCAGGAAAAGCGTGCACGAGAGGGATGACCGCGCTTCTCAGCGTGGTTAAGAGGATTCTCAAAGGAAATTCTTATGTAGAGAATGCACACTCAGACTAAAGGCCCTAGGTGTCAGGAAAGTGAACTCAAGATGTGGAGTTCGTGAAAGCAATGTGGCTATTTGTGAACATAATGGCCGCCGCTCTCGGCGACGGCCACGTTGAGAGTTTTAGCCGCGGTAGGCGCCGCGCTCCAGGGTGTCGCACTGGGACATCTTGCCAGAGTTATATCCGGCGAGGAATGCCTTCTCACGCTGTTCGGAGGAACCGTGCGTCCAGGAATCAGGCTGGACCTGGCCGCCGGAGCGGCGCTGGATATTGTCATCGCCCACCGCCTGGGCAGCCGCGACAGCGTCTGAGACCTGTTCCTTAGTAATCGGCTCGAGCAAGGGGTTATCGCCCTTGTCGGCGTAGGAAGCCCACAGGCCTGCGTAGCAGTCAGCCTGGAGCTCGATCTTCACCGCGTTGGAATCGGCGCCTGGGTCGTCATAGTCCGACAGGCCGAGGGTGCCCTCAAGGTTTTGAATGTGGTGGCCGAACTCGTGCGCCACGATGTACATGCGGGCCAAGGGGGCATTTTCCGCGCCGAAGTTGCGCAGGGAATCAAAGAACGCGGTGTCGAAATAGGCGGACTCATCGCGCGGGCAGTAGAAGGGGCCGGTAGAAGAAGAGGCCGCGCCGCAACCGGTATTAACGCCGCCGTGGAAGACCACGCGCTCCGGCTCGGTGTATTGGATATCGGCCTGTTCCGGCAAGACCTTGGACCAGACGTTGTCTACGCTGCGACCGGTGAACTCAACGAGGCATTCATCCTTGGTGTTGCCATCTTCTGCAGTTTCGCATTCGGGGCTTTCGCCTTGTGCAGCGCCGTCGGATTGGGTCTGCTCGCTGCCCAGAATTGAGCCCAAGTCTGAGGGATTGCCGCCCAAGAGGAGGAAAAGGCCTACTAGAACAATCGAGCCGACGCCACCGCCAATGGCGATACCACCGCCACCACCACCCGAACGCGCTTCTTTGCCGCCGAAATCGGCACCTGATCTAAAAGTCATGCCTAAATAGTGCCACATGGTCCCCTCATACACTGGATGGAGATTGTTGCAAAGAAGCCGAAGGAGGGAAACGGGGGTTCTTCTGCGGCCTTCAGGGTTAGCTTGCGTCCACCTAACTGCGCTCCGCGTACCGGTAGGGATGTAGAATTGTGCGCGTTCCTAGTCTTGTGCTTGGTTTGGCGCGCGCTGTTTACGCGTGGCGGGACCCGCAAGTGACACAATTTTCAGAAGGGATTGAACAACAGTGCTGCGTACCCACTTAGCAGGTGAGCTCCGCAAAGAACTCGCAGGAGAGACCGTCACCCTAACCGGTTGGGTTTCCCGCCGCCGCGATCACGGTGGTGTGATCTTCATTGACCTGCGCGATCGCTCCGGCATCGCCCAGGTTGTCTTCCGTGAATCTGACGTGGCGGAGCGCGCCCACGACCTGCGTTCCGAATACTGCGTTAAGGTCACCGGTACCGTGGAGCCTCGCCCAGAAGGCTCAGAAAACCCCAACCTGCCGTCCGGTGAAATTGAGGTCAATGTCGCGGATCTTGAGGTTTTGAATAAGTCCGCAGCGCTGCCGTTCCAAATTGATGATCCTTCCACCTCGGGTGAGGTAGGCGAGGAGACTCGCCTGAAGTACCGCTACCTGGACCTGCGTCGCGAGCGCCAGGCACAGGCGCTGCGCCTGCGTTCTGCAGCCAACCGCGCGGCCCGCGAGGTGCTGGATTCGCATGACTTTGCTGAAATCGAGACTCCAACCCTGACCCGTTCCACCCCGGAGGGTGCACGCGACTTCCTGGTTCCAGCACGTTTGAAGCCGGGCACCTGGTATGCACTGCCACAGTCCCCGCAGCTTTTCAAGCAGCTGCTCATGGTCTCCGGCATGGAGCGCTACTACCAGATCGCGCGTTGCTACCGCGATGAGGACTTCCGCGCTGACCGCCAGCCGGAGTTTACCCAGCTGGACGTGGAGATGTCCTTCGTAGACCAGGACGATGTCATCGCCTTGGCGGAAGAGATTGTCACTGAGCTGTGGAAGCTCATTGGCTACGAGATTAAGACTCCGATCCCGCGCATGACCTACGCCGATGCGATGAAGTACTACGGTTCCGATAAGCCGGACCTGCGCTTCGACATCAAGATTGTAGAGTGCACCGAGTTCTTCAAGGACACCACTTTCCGCGTCTTCCAGAACGAATACGTCGGCGCCGTGGTCATGGAAGGCGGTGCCTCCCAGCCGCGCCGCCAGTTCGATGCTTGGCAGGAGTGGGCAAAGCAGCGTGGAGCCAAGGGCCTGGCCTACATCACCGTGGGCGAGGACGGCACCCTGGGCGGTCCGGTAGCTAAGAACATTACCGACGCCGAGCGCGAGGGCATTGCAGATCACGTCGGCGCCAAGCCGGGCGACGCCATCTTCTTTGCCGCTGGTGACACCAAGTCTTCCCGTGCCCTCCTGGGCGCTGCACGTGGCGAGATTGCCAAGAAGCTGGACCTTATCAAGGAAGGCGACTGGGCCTTTACCTGGGTTGTAGACGCTCCGCTCTTTGAGCCTTCCGCTGATGCGACTGCTTCTGGCGACGTCGCGCTGGGCCACTCCAAGTGGACCGCGGTTCACCACGCCTTTACCTCCCCGAAGCCGGAGTACCTGGACAACTTTGACCAGAACCCGGGCGAGGCGCTGGCGTACGCCTATGACATTGTCTGCAACGGCAACGAGATTGGCGGCGGCTCCATCCGTATCCACCAGCAGGACGTGCAGAAGCGCGTCTTCGACGTCATGGGAATTGGTGATGAGGAAGCCCAGGAGAAGTTCGGCTTCCTGCTCGATGCTTTCCAGTATGGCGCCCCACCACACGGCGGCATCGCCTTCGGCTGGGACCGCATCGTCTCCCTGCTGGGCGGCTTTGACTCCATCCGCGACGTCATTGCGTTCCCGAAGTCCGGCGGCGGCGTGGATCCGCTTACCGACGCCCCTGCGGCTATCCCTGCTGCACAGCGTAAGGAGACCGGCGTAGACTACAAGCCGGAAAAGAAGAAGGAACAGGACAAGGCCGGTTCCACTGCGGGTGAAACCGCTGAGGAGAAGTAAGCAGAAGGCTTAAACCTCAGCCTTTAAGGCGCACCGTGCGGGGCACATCGTAGTCCGCGGCAATTTCGCTGCGGGCGAACTTGTGACCCCGCTTTGGTGTGAGGGGGCATACTGGATAGAACTATGGTTGATAACGAAGCTGTGCTATCACCCGAGGATGTCATCAAGGCCGCCTCGGAGATGTTGTCGCGCCGTTTTGGTGGCACCCCGGAGATGTCGAGCGTGGAGCGCTTGGACGGTTCCGGCAATGCAATGGTCCTGCGCGCCAGGATTGCCCCTGGAGCCTTCCTGCCGCACCGCTCGGTAGTTATTAAGTACAACCCGGTTACCGGCTACGGTGTCGATGATGCCGCGATGCTGCGCGAGGTGGTGGCTTATCAGTTCACCACCGCGTTATCCGAGGACGTGCGCCCTGGGCCTGTGCTTCTTGCACACGATTTGGAGCAGCGCATTATTGTGTTGACGGACTTGGGCGAGGGCGAAACGCTTGCCGACGTCCTCGTACAGTCCACCGATGCCGACCGCGTGCGGGTGCTGCGCTCCCTGGGCAGTGCGCTGGGTCATATGCACGCTGGAACCGCGGGCCATGAGCAAGATTATGAAACCCTGCTCAATAGGATGCTGCGCAAGAATGCGGACTTGGCCCCGCACCAGTCCGTGCGCGATGAGGCGCTGGAGCGCTCCATTGGCATCGGCCTCGACTTGCTGGATAAAGCCGGGCTTGAGGCACCGGCCAGCTTCCGGGATCTTGCGGGTCAAGCCGCACGCTCCTTGGCATCCGGCAAGTGACCGGGCCTTTACCCCCTTCGACCTTTCGCCGGATAACATCATTGTGTCCCAGCGCCTGCACTTCTTGGACTATGAATGGGCAGGATTCCGCAATGTTGGCTTCGACGTAGCCTGCGTCATAGCCGGCTTCCCGCAATTTCTTTTCTCCAAGCCGATCACGGACGAAGAGGCAGATATCTTCATCTCTGCATGGTCTCGTGCCGTATCCGAGGTGTGGCCGCTCTTTTCCAATGCGGACGAAATCCACGGCCTTATCGTGGCGTCGCTCATCGGTTGGGCGCTATCGAGCGTGACCACGATGCACGCCGGCGGCATCGAAGGGCTGGTTGCCCTAGCCAGGGGAGAAGCCGAGGTCGTCCACGATCCGCAGCGCTCCATCTTGCGCCCTGCTGACCACGGTCCGTTCACGGAAGATGAATTGCTCGTGCGCCGCGACCTCTATGAAACATTTGAGGCGCTATCCCGATATGCCGCGCGCTGCGATGGCCCCGCCTGCGCGCCCATCGCGGAATTCGGCAGCGCCATTGCGCGCCGCTTGGATGACGAATAGACAATTACGATGTGCCCGCACCCTTATAGGAGGTAGCTTTCCAGTGTCTCAAGACTCATTATTTGGCGGGCCCAGTCCGGACAACAGCGCACCGTCGCTGCCGGGGAAGAACCTTTTCGCCACCCACGCTGGGTCCCCACTGGCGGCGCGGATGCGTCCCCAAAACCTGGATGAGGTAGTAGGGCAAGACCACCTTCTGGCCCCCGGCAAGCCATTGCGCCGCCTCGTGGAAGGATCAGGAGAGGCCTCCGTCATTTTGTACGGGCCACCGGGTACCGGAAAGACCACCATTGCCTCGCTCATCGCCAGCCAGATGGGGCAGAACTTCGTGGGCCTCTCCGCGCTTGATTCGGGCGTCAAGCAGGTTCGCGAGGTCATCACCCACGCCCGGCAAGAGCTCATTCACGGCCGGCGGACCGTGCTCTTTATTGATGAGGTGCACCGATTTTCCAAAACCCAGCAGGACGCGCTCCTCGCAGCCGTTGAAAACCGCACGGTACTGCTCGTTGCGGCAACCACGGAAAACCCTTCCTTCTCCGTCGTCGCGCCGCTTTTGTCTCGCTCGCTGCTGTTGCAGTTGCATTCGCTAAGCGACGATGACTTAAGGGGCGTCGCCAAGCGCGCGCTCGAAAGCGACCGTGGCCTGGGCGAGCGCAAGATTCGGATTACCGATGAAGCCTTGGACCAGTTGGTACTCCTCGCCGGCGGCGATGCGCGGCGCACGCTGACCTATCTCGAGGCCGCGGCCGAGGCGGTTGACGATGGCGGGGAGATTACCCCACAGACGGTCACGGATAACGTCAATAAGGCAGTGGTGCGCTATGACCGCGACGGCGACCAACACTATGACGTGGTTTCCGCGTTTATTAAGTCCATTCGCGGCTCCGATGTCGATGCTGCGCTGCATTATCTCGCCCGCATGGTAGAGGCCGGGGAGAGACCGCGCTTTATCGCCCGGCGGCTCATTGTGCACGCCTCTGAGGATATTGGTATGGCTGATCCCACCGCGCTCCAGGTGGCCGTGGCGGCGGCCGAGGCAGCTCAGCTCATTGGCATGCCAGAAGCCCGAATTCCGCTGGCGCAGGCCACCATTCACCTGGCCACCGCGCCCAAGTCTCCCTCGGTCATTTCTGCCATCACGCAGGCGCAAGCCGATGTAGCGGCCGGCAAGGTGGGCCACGTGCCACCGCACCTGCGCGATGGGCACTATGAGGGCGCCAAGCGGATGGGAAATGCCGTGGGCTATGTCTACCCCCACGATGATCCCCGCGGCGTAGTAGAGCAGCAGTACCTGCCCGATGAGCTGGAGGGCTCGGTTTACTATGAACCCACCGATCACGGGGCTGAGAAGCGAGTTTATGACTATATAGGCCGCTTGCGCAGCATTATTCGCGGCAATCGCGGCCCAGGCAAAAACGCTCGCCGGCCGCGCTGATCCCTACCGATGGGAAATCGCTGTGCAGCGAAGGGTAGAGTTGGGCGGGTTAGAAACTTCTTGATAGAAGATGAAAGCTCAGACAGTTAGGATTGTTGCTCGTGAAGACTCATGAGATCCGGGAACGGTTTACCCAGCACTTCGTCAATTCTGGTCACGAGGCAGTACCGAGCGCCTCGCTGATCCTGGATGACCCTAACCTGCTTTTCGTTAATGCCGGCATGGTTCCGTTTAAGCCCTACTTCCTAGGCCAGCAGAACCCGCCCTTTGCCAAGGGCCTTGCCACTTCCATCCAAAAGTGTGTACGTACCTTGGACATTGATGAGGTGGGCATTACCACCCGCCACAACACCTTCTTCCAGATGGCCGGCAACTTCTCCTTTGGCCAGTACTTCAAGGAAGGCGCCATCACCAATGCGTGAACCTTGCTTACCGGCTCCGTCGATGAGGGCGGCTTTGGCCTAGACCCAGAGCGTTTGTGGGTCACCGTTTACCTGGATGATGATGAGGCCGCCGAAATTTGGCGCGACAAGATCGGCGTGCCTGAAGAGCGCATTCAGCGTCTCGGCATGGAGGACAACTACTGGTCCATGGGTATCCCTGGACCCTGTGGCCCGTGCTCTGAGATTTATTATGACCGCGGTCCCGAGTACGGCAAGGACGGCGGCCCGATTGCCGATGACAACCGCTACATGGAGATTTGGAACCTGGTCTTCATGCAAAATGAGCGCGGCGAGGGTATTGGCAAGGGTAACTTTGAGATCGTCGGTGAGCTGCCCAAGAAAAACATCGATACCGGCCTGGGCATCGAGCGCGTGGCCTGCATTTTGCAGGACGTAGACAACGTCTATGAAACGGACCTGCTGCGCCCAGTCATTGACGTAGCCGAGGAGCTTACCGGTGCCACCTATGGTGACAAGGCCTCCCACGAGGACAATATCCGCTTCCGCGTGGTAGCTGACCACTCCCGTACCGGCATGATGCTCATCCTGGATGGCGTGACCCCGGGCAACGAGGGCCGCGGGTACATCCTGCGCCGTCTGCTGCGTCGCATTATCCGTTCCGCTAAGCTGCTGGGCGCTAAGGGCGCGACTATGGAGCGCTTCATGAATACGGTCATGGACACCATGACCCCGTCTTACCCGGAGATTGCAGACAACCGTGAGCGCATCCTGCGCGTTGCCGTGAATGAGGAAAAGGCCTTCCTGAAGACCCTCGAGTCCGGCACCCGCCTCTTCGATGATGCCGTCCAGGAGCTCAAGTCCACCTCCCGCGCGAAGACCGCAAAGGTCCTGCCAGGCGAGAAGGCCTTTGAGCTGCACGATACCTACGGTTTCCCTATCGACTTGACCTTGGAGATGGCCCAGGAGGCTGGTCTTGAGGTCGACATGGATGGCTTTAACGACGCCATGGGCGAGCAGCGCCGCCGCGCCAAGGCCGATAATCAGGCCAAGAAGCACGGCCACACTGACCTTTCCCTCTACCGTGACTGGGTAGACAATAACCCCACCGTCTTCACCGGCTTTGAGGAGCTTACTTCCGACGCCCGCGTGATCGGCCTCGTCCGCGGCGGCGAGAAGGTCGACCAGGTACGCGAGGGCGACCAGGTTGAGGTCATCTTGGACCACACCCCGCTATACGCCGAAGCTGGCGGCCAGATGGCAGACCGCGGCCGCATTATGGCCGGCGAATCCCTCCTTGAGGTTAATGACGTCCAGAAGATTGGCAAGAAGCTGTGGGTACACAAGGCTACGGTTACTGCCGGTGGCCTTGACTTGGGCATGTCCGTTGAGGCGGCCGTCGACGAGCAGTGGCGCCACGGTGCCACCCAGGCGCACTCCGCAACCCACCTCATTCACGCCGCACTGCGTCAGGTGCTTGGCCCCACCGCCGTCCAGGCCGGCTCCATGAACCGCCCGGGCTACCTGCGCTTTGACTTCAACTACACCGAGCAGCTCAGCCAGGCGCAACTGGAAGAGATCGCTTTGATCACCAACCAGGCAATCGACTCCAACTTCGCGGTCAACACCATTGAGACCTCCCTAGAGGAGGCCAAGGCCATGGGCGCTATGGCACTATTCGGTGAGAACTACGGCAAGGAAGTCCGCGTAGTAGAGATCGGCGGCCCGTTCTCCATCGAGCTGTGCGGCGGTACCCACGTTGGTTCCTCCGCCGAAATCGGACCGGTGTCCGTGCTCGGTGAGTCCTCCGTTGGCTCTGGTGCTCGCCGTATCGAGGCCTACTCCGGTTTGGATGCCTTCCGTTACTACTCCAAGGAAACCGCCTTGGTAGAAGGCGTTTCCCGCGAGCTGAAGGTACAGACCGAGGATCTGCCAGAGCGCATTGCTCAGCTGTCTGAAAAGCTCAAGGCAGCGGAGAAGGAAATTGAAACCCTGCGCAAGCAACAGCTGGCTGCGCGTGCTTCCGAGTTCGTCAGCGCGGCCAAGGACATCAACGGATTCAAGGTCATTGCACTGACCTTGCCGGAAGGCACCACCGGCGGGGACCTGCGCACCGTTGCAACGGACCTGCGCAACCGCCTGCGCGAAGAAGAAGCCGTTATCGTCTTGGGCGCCGAGGACAAGGGCAAGTTCCCATTCATCGCGGCAGCCACGGACAAGGCTGTTGGCCGCGGCGTAAAGTCCGGCGACATCGTCAAGGAGTTTGCACAGTACGTCGACGGCCGTGGCGGCGGTAAGCCGGATATGGCTCAGGGTTCTGGTTCTACTGCAGTCGGCGCTGAGCGCGGCTTTGCAGCCGTCAAGGACATGCTCGAGTCCCTGTAGGAGTTCGACCGTGGCAAAAGTGGAACCAGATACCCCCGGAGTTGATGATCCGGGGCAGGGCCGCCGGCTCGCACTCGATGTTGGCACGGTGCGCATTGGCGTGGCAGTGTCCAATAGGGAAGCAACGCTTGCCACCCCAGTGGAGACCGTGCACCGGGAAACCGGGTTCAAGGACCGCGATAAGGGCGATATTGACCGCATCCTGGAGCTCATTGATTCCTATGATGCAGTTGAAGTTGTCGTTGGCCTGCCACGGGACTTGCAGGGAAATGGCTCCAAAAGCGTAAAACACGCTAAGGAAATTGCGTTTCGGATCCGCCGTCGGTTGAATCGAGATGCAAATATAGATAAAGTTCCACCACCAGTACGTTTGGCTGATGAGCGTCTGACTACCGTGGCAGCAACTACCGCGCTGCGCGCGTCCGGCGTGTCCGAGAAGAAGGGCCGTAAAGTCATTGACCAAGCAGCAGCGGTGGAGATATTGCAGACCTGGTTGGATGGGCGCGCGAGCGCGCTTCGTTCTCATGATGCAATAGACCAGCCTTCAGACTCAGGAGACTAAAACACGTGAGCCGTAACCAAGAACGCCTCGGCCGATCGATGGAGCCGAAATACGTCAAGCGCCGCCAGCGCGGCATTGCCGTTGTCATTGCGTCCATCATCGTCATCCTTGGCGCCCTTATCTACATCGGATTCCGCCTCGGCAATACCTCCGCCGATTATGAAGGAACCGGCAACGGTACCACCCAGCTGGTGGAGGTGCCGGAAGGCTCGTCCATGTCCGAGCTCGGACCTGCATTGGTAGAAAAGAATGTGGTGAAGACACAAGACGCTTTCGATTCTGCTGCGTCGATGAACCACGGCGCGAGCCAAATCCAGCCGGGCTTCTATCGTCTGCAGGAAGAAATGAGCGCGGACGCGGCAGTCGAGGCACTGCTGGATGAGAAGAACCGCGTTGACATGCTCGAGGTCCAAGGTGGCGCCACCTTGGAGGACATCAAGGTTGTGGGCGGAGACGTTCGCTACGGCATTTACTCCCTGATTTCTGAGGTCAGCTGCAATGATGGCAACTGCCTGAAGAAGGAAGACCTGGAAAAGGTTGCGGCGGAGACCGACCCAGCCGAGCTGGGCGCACCGGAGTGGGCCTTGGACGCTATCAAGAAGCGCGGCAATGACCCCAAGCGCATTGAGGGCCTTATCGCCCCAGGCCAGTACGTCTTGGACCCCAATATGGAGGCCAAGGATATCCTGAAGGATCTCATCACCCGCTCCACCAAGCGCTACAACGAGACCAATATTGAGGAACGCGCGCAGGCTATCGGTTTGAGCCCTTATGAACTGCTCACCTCCGCTTCCTTGGTGGAGCGCGAGGCGCCAGCGGGCGAGTTCGACAAGGTTGCCCGCGTTATCCTCAACCGCTTGGACGAGCCAATGCGCCTGGAGTTTGACTCCACCGTGAACTACGGCTTGGAAGACGTTGAGCTGGCCACCACCGATGAGGCCCGTGGGGAGAAGACCCCGTGGAATACCTACGCGAAGGAAGGCCTACCGGATACCCCGATTGCTTCTCCTTCGGACGATGCAATCAAGGCCATGGAAGAGCCGGCTGAGGGCAACTGGAAGTTCTTCGTCACCGTGGACAAGGAGGGCACCACGGTCTTCTCCGACACCTACGATGAGCACTTGGGCCGCGTCGATGACGCTATCCGCTCCGGCGTGCTTGACTCCAAGCGCGAAGGTGAGGGCGCTGGTTCCGGCAACGGCGACGCCGCTGCCGAGCAGCCCGCCGAGTAGAGTCGCGACAACCACAAAGAGGTAGAACACCATGCCACGTGCGGCGGTCCTTGGTAGCCCCATCGAGCACTCCTTGTCTCCGGTGCTTCACAATGCTGGCTACGAGGCCGCCGGACTGGCCAGTTGGGACTACACCCGCTTTGAAACATCGGCGGAGGGGCTGCCGGAATTGGTGGCGGCAAGCGACTCAGAGTTTGTTGGTTTCTCCGTGACCATGCCCGGCAAGTTTGCCGCCCTCCGCTTTGCGGACACCGTTAGTGACCGGGCCCAACTGATTGGCTCGGCAAACACCTTGGTGCGCAGGGCTGATGGTTGGTATGCGGACAATACCGATACCGAGGGCGTACGCGGTGCGCTCGCCGAACTTCTGGGGGATGATTCAGCAGCTCATGCGCTGATCATTGGTGCTGGAGGCACCGCCCGTCCGGCGTTGTGGGCGCTTTCTGAGCGCGGGGTGAAAAAGGTTACGGTTCTGAACCGCTCGGATCGCAGCGCCGAACTTTTGCCGCTCGCCCAGAATTTAGGGCTGGAACTTTCTTTTGTCAGTTTCGACGGGGACTTATCCGCGCTGGCTCGCGCCGTCGATGTCATTGTGTCCACCGTTCCAGCTGCTGCGGTGAAAGACTATGTCTTTGACCTCGCCCACGCACCGGTGTTGGACGTCATCTATGATCCGTGGCCTACACCGCTGACCACGTGCGCGGCGGCCAACGGGTACAAGACCGTGGGCGGGCATGTCATGCTCGCGTATCAAGCATTTAGCCAGTTTGAGCAATTTACTGGGGTGGCCGCCCCGCGGGAAAACATGCTGAAGGCATTGAACCAAGAGCTGCAGAAGCGGTCGCAGACGACTAAGTAAAAAGGGGGCGTCGGCAAGCGCGGGCTGGAATCCCCGTGTAGCAGGAGCTGCGGATTTCGCCATGTAGACATTGGCGCCCGGCGCTTCCTCACAGCGTGCCTTAGTGTGATCCCCGTGTTAATAGTCGGGGGAATTATTTATTGTTTATGGGCAGCAGCCCTGTGCTGGTGGGATGTTCGGCAGCGCCGATTGCCAGACTGGCTGACGCTTCCGGCTGCGGTGCTCTCGCTCGCCGTTGCCAATTGGAGTGGCCTGGGCGGATTCTAGGGGTCGTTGCAACGATGATGGTTAGTTTGGTTTGATGCTACCGGTTTGTGTGAGGGCGTTGGTCATGACTTCGGCTGGGGTGCGCCAGTTGAGTGCTTTGCGTGGTTTGTGGTTGTGAATGTTGGCGATCATTTCTAGCTCCTCGGCGCTGTAGATGGACAGGTCGCTGTTTTTGGGAAGGTTTCTTCTGAGCCTGCCGTTGGTGTTTTCGTTGCTGCCGCGTTCCCATGGTGATCCTGGGTGACAGAAGTAGATGGGAATGTCAGTGGCCATGGTAAAGGCTTTATGACCAGCCATTTCGCTTCCTTGGTCCCAGGTAATTGATGACCAGATAGCTTTATCGACTCCTGCAACCGCCTTGTGCAAGGCTGTGAATACCTCTTTGCTGGTATGCCTTCCCGGTAGGTGGCCAAGGACAACAAATCGGCTAACACGTTCTACTAGCGTGATTACCGCTGATTGGTTGTTTTTACCGAGGATGAGGTCACCTTCCCAGTGGCCTGGCAAAATACGTTCACTTACCTCATCTGGTCGGTCGTCTATGAGGATCATGTCATCGACGAAGCGTTGCTGGGCAGGTGTGCTGGAGCGGGTTTGGCGTTTCTTGCGTTTCTTTCTACCGGTCGGCAAGTTCAGGCCAAGGTCTTTGAGTCTTCCTTTGGCCTGCAGGTAAAAGGCGTCATAAATCGTTTCGTGACTAATGCGCATGTCCTTATCAGTGGGGTAATCGATGGGCAGGCGATTAGAAATCTCCTCAGGTGACCATTGTGCCCGCAATTGTGCGCATACATAGTCCCATAGTCTTTTGTTGGCTAGTAGTTTCGGTATTTTCGGCCGTAATCTGCGCGCACAGGCCTTTAACTGGGCTGTTTCTGCACGATACGGGCCTTCCGCACTGTGGTTTCTGCGTACTTCACGCTGAATTGACGATGCACTTCGCCCTAAACGGCGCCCAATCTCACGCAGTGGCACATCTTCGCGGAGAAGATCGGCGATGATGACGCGTTCTTCGAAGCAAATGTAGCGATTGCTGATGCGTTTATACGGATCTACCCCGCTAGGTAAGGCGGGAGGGGCAAGCCTTCCGGATTCGATGACATCATGGCGTTGGCGCAGCGCTTTCATAAGTCTGTTATACGTGCTGGCGTCTTCGCCGACGGGTATGAACTCTTCTCGTCGACCCTGGGATTTGGTGAGTCCTTTTTCGAAATCTAAACGCAGTCGACGATCAATTCCTACTGCCGCGCCAGCATCACCACCAGGCAGGCTCGCCAGCCGAAGGCGCAGGTATTCCACTCTTAACTGCGTCTGGCGGACTTTCCGAGCATACTGACTTAACCGGATATGGCACCCAGCTTCCGTAGCTACGGCATACGCAGCGGTAAGATGCATCCCACATCTTTTAGCAGCTTGGCGTACCGACAGTCCGCTTCGGACTAGCTCTACAAGCTGGACAGCCTGGCTGCCGCGGCGATCAACTCGTTTGGCTTTATACACGACTGGCAATCCAAAGGCATGGCAAAAATTCAAAGCATGCCCGTAATGACAGCCAAGCTCACCAGCCGCCGAACGGACACTACGCCCACTGCCAACCAAGGCAACTAAGCCACGACGATCCGATTCAGACAACGAATGAAACGGGCCAACAACCCCAGACACAACAACACCCTCCTAAGGGAAAGTGTTGCAACGACCCTCTGAACTCAAGCTGTGGTGGCCGGGGATGTACCTCGTGCTGGGGCTGGCCCATGCAGGCGTGGGTGGAGGCGACATAAAGCTCGCCTGGCCCCTGGGGATGCTGGTGGGGCATGTGGCCGGGTTTATTGGGGTGGTGGCGGCAAGCGGCAGCGCGTCCCTCCTGACTCTTATGTGGTCGGTGTGCAGTGGGCAGAAGAAGAGCCCGCATGGTCCCGCAATGTTGCTAGCGGCAACGGTCGTAATCGCATGTGCACACCCTCTTTGAGGGGGTGGAAGAATATATTGCGGGGCCAAGTTGGTACTGCATTGGCCGGGCCGTGCGATAATACCCGCATGCTTCGTTGGACTACTGCAGGTGAATCCCACGGCCAAGCTCTTATTTCGATGCTGGAGCACATGCCCGCTGGGGTTCCTATTACCCGCGCCGATATTTCCCATCAGCTTTCCCGGCGCCGCCTGGGCTATGGCCGCGGTGCCCGTATGAAGTTTGAGGCTGATGAGGTGACCGTGCTGGGTGGAGTCCGCCACGGTCTCACCTTGGGTAGTCCCATCGCCATAATGATTGGCAATACGGAGTGGCCCAAGTGGACGACCATCATGTCGGCCGATCCGCTGGATATGGACGATGAAGACACTATTAAAGCGATGAACTCCGGCCGCGGTGCTGCATTGACTAGGCCGCGCCCAGGGCACGCTGATTTTGCCGGCATGGTGAAATATCGCCACAGTGAAGCGCGCCCCATCCTCGAGCGATCCTCTGCGCGTGAGACGGCGGCGCGAGTGGCCGCAGCTACCGTTGCGCGCAATTTCCTGCGTGAGACCTTGGGCGTCGAGGTTCTCTCCCACGTGATTTCCATTGGCGCTTCCGAGCCTTATGAGGGGCCTGCGCCAGCGTTCGCGGACATCGAGGCTATCGATGCCTCGCCGGTCCGCGCCTGCGATAAGGCGGCTGAAGCCTCCATGATCGCGGAAATTGAGGCCGCAAAGAAGCAGGGCGATACCTTGGGCGGCATCGTTGAGGTTGTGGTCGATGGCCTGCCTATCGGCCTGGGCTCGCATATTTCCGGCGATGACCGCTTGGACGCCCAGTTGGCCAGCGCGTTGATGGGCATTCAGGCTATCAAGGGCGTGGAAATTGGCGATGGTTTTGCCGAGGCCCGTCGTCGCGGTTCCGCTGCCCACGATGAGATGGTGCGAACCGAAGAAGGCGTATCCCGCCTTAGCAACCGTGCAGGCGGACTCGAAGGCGGCATGACCAACGGGCAGCAGTTGCGCGTGCGGGCGGCAATGAAGCCGATTTCTACCGTTCCGCGTGCCTTGCGCACTATTGATATGGAGTCCGGCGCTGAAGCTACTGCCATTCACCAGCGCTCAGATGTGTGTGCGGTTCCGGCGGCGGGCGTCGTTGCAGAAGCAATGGTTGCCCTCGTCCTTGCGCGCGCCGTGCTAGAAAAATTCGGTGGCGATAGCCTCGAAGAAACCTCTGCAGCCATCGCCACGTATGATAAATACGTTTCGGACCGCCTTGCTTTTGACCAGGAGTAAGTTATGACCACCCCAACCGCCGTTACGGGCCTGCCCCGTCCACGCGTTGTTTTGGTTGGCCCGCCAGGTGCGGGTAAATCCACCATTGGCCGCCGCCTTTCCCACGCCTTGAGCTGCGAACTGGTGGATTCAGATCACCTTATTGAGCAGGCTAAGGATAAGCCGTGCGGGGAAGTCTTTAGCGAGCTGGGTGAACCAGACTTTCGTGTGCTTGAAGCCGAGCACGTTGCTGCGGCACTGCGTACTGGTGGAGTCGTTAGCCTCGGCGGCGGGGCAGTGCTGACGGACTCAACCCGTGGGCTGCTGGAGCGCCATACCGTCATCTTTTTGGATATCTCCCCTGAAGAAGGTGCACGGCGGACGTCTGGGGATAGCAATCGGCCGGTTCTCGCGGCCGCAGATCCCCTCGAGCACTACCGCAACCTCGTGGAGGCGCGTCGCCCGTATTACCAGGAGGTGGCCGATTATCGGGTACGCACCGATGCCCGGACCCCACAGCAGGTGGTGGGCGATATCCTCGGCTTTCTCGATACCCTGTAGATTCCCCGCCGCGCTAGCACTAGTCTCTCGCCCCACTGGCTCGGCGTCGAACGGAAAGCGACCACCATGCCCAGTATTGCCGTTAATGGACCACAGCCCTATGAAGTTCGCATTGGCGCTGATCTCAACCGGGACATCGCGCAGCGCTGTGCGCAGATTGGTGCAGGCCAGGCTGGCATTATCTACCAGCCGCCGCTGCGTGCCGCAGCCGAGCGCTTAGCGGAACTCGTCGCCGCTGAGGGGGTGGAGCCTTCACTTATCGATATCCCCGATGCCGAGGCCGCCAAGCAGCTCAGCGTCATCGGTGGCGTATGGGATCAGCTGGGGGAAAAGGGCTTTAACCGCCGTGACGTCATCATTGGCCTCGGCGGTGGCGCCACCACCGATCTGGCTGGGTTCGCTGCGGCCGGGTGGATGCGCGGCATCAAGGTTATTCAGGTGCCCACCACGCTATTAGCCATGGTTGACGCGGCCGTCGGCGGCAAAACCGGCATCAATACCGCAGCCGGCAAGAACCTCGTAGGCGCCTTTCATGAGCCAGATTCTGTGTTTGTGGATCTCGAGCGCCTGGATACCCTGCCCGCGGCGGAGATCATTGCCGGCTCGGCAGAAATCATCAAAACCGGATTCATCCATGACCCAGTGATCCTTGAACGCTATGACAGCGACCCCACCGCATGCGTGGACCCGCGGGGCTATCTTCCAGAACTAATTGAGCGCTCCATCGCGGTAAAGGCCGCGGTGGTGGGCGAGGATCTTAAAGAATCGGGCCTGCGGGAAACGCTCAACTACGGCCATACCTTTGGCCATGCGGTGGAGCGCCATGAACAGTATCAGTGGCGCCATGGCAATGCGGTGGCGGTGGGCATGATGTTTATCGCCCACCTGGCGCATGCGCGCGGACTCATTGACGCAGAACTGGTGGAAAAACACCGCCGGATCCTGCACAGCATTGGGCTGCCAACTACGTATAGGCCGGGCCAGTTCACGGACCTGTATGAGGCAATGACCCACGATAAGAAGAACCGCGACGGAAAGATTCGGTTTGTAGCCTTGACCGGAGTGGGTGAGACCACCCGCCTCGAAGGCCCCAGCACGGAAGAGCTAGAAGCGGCCTACGCCGCGATTTCGGAGTAGTAATGAAGATTATTGTCCTCAATGGCCCGAACTTGAACCGCTTGGGAAAGCGGCAACCGGATGTCTACGGTTCCACCACCTTGGCGGATGTAGAAGAGATGATCTCCTCGCGCGCTGCCGCGCACGGTGCAGAAGTAGAGTGCTTCCAGTCCAACCATGAGGGTGAGCTCATTGAGAAGGTGCATGCCGCCGCGGATGAGGGCCACCCAGTGATTATCAACCCCGGCGGTTTTACCCATACCTCAGTGGCCCTGCGGGATGCCCTGGCAGAGGTAGCCGATGGCGCCGGATTCGTAGAGGTGCATATTTCTAATGTGCATGCGCGCGAGCCCTTCCGCCATCATTCCTATCTCAGCCCTATCGCCCGCGGCGTCATCGCCGGGTTGGGGGTCTTTGGCTACGTGGCGGCAGTGGACTACCTCTGCCAATAGGCCCCACGAACGGGCTGGGTGGCAGCCGGCGAGAAAGAAATCCGCCCAACTGCGGGGGCAGGGTCGATATACTGGGTGGATACTTTCTACACCGCAGTCGACCCTAAAAGGATGAAATCATGGCTTTGGCAGATACCCGTTTTAGTGACCGGCGCCGCAAGCTTGCCGCGGAACTAGCCGGCCAGCGCATCGATGCCGTTCTGGTCACCCACCTCACGCACGTGCGCTATCTTTCGGGATTCTCCGGCTCGAATGGCGGGCTATTGCTGCGCAAGGACCTCACCGCGCAGGTTGCTACCGACGGCCGGTACACCACGCAGATCGCCCGCGAGGTTCCCGATCTGGAGGCTATCCAAGGCCGCGCGGTAGGAAAGGTGCTCCTGCAGCAGTTTGCCGATGTCGAGGGACCGGTTCGAGTCGGTTTTGAAGCCGACTACCTCTCGGTCTCTGAACTGAAGGATCTGGAAGAGTCCGCCCCAGAGTCGGTTACCTTAGTTCCCATCGCCGGGGTCATTGAAAAAATTCGCTTGGTCAAGGATTCGCTCGAGCTAGAAAAGCTGGAAGAGATTGCCGCGCTGGCTAATCAGGCGCTGGAGGATCTGCTCGCCGCTGGTGAGTTGCGTGCCGGACGCACCGAGCGCCAGGTGGCTGCTGATTTGGAATATCGGATGCGCATGCTCGGCTCGGAGCGAGTGAGCTTCGATACCATCGTTGCTTCTGGTCCGAACTCGGCGATGCCGCACCATGGTGCCGATGATCGAGTAATCGAGGACGGCGACCTCGTGACCATCGATTTCGGTGCGCACCTGCGCGGTTTCAACTCCGACTGCACCCGCACTTACGTCGTGGGCGCGGCGAATGACTTTGCCAAGGAAATCTATGATGTGGTGCTCCGCGCCCAAAAGGCAGGCGTGGCAGCGTCGGTGCCGGGCGCTAAGCTTGCCGACGTCGACGCTGCCTGCCGCGATGTCATCTCCGCCGCCGGCTATGGCGACTACTTTGTACACTCGACGGGCCACGGCGTGGGCCTAGACGTCCACGAAGCCCCGTCCGCGGCACAGACCGGTAAGGGCGAACTCGCCGCCGGCATGACCCTGACCATCGAGCCGGGCATCTATGTGCCAGGCAAGGGCGGCGTGCGCATCGAAGATACCCTCATCATCACCGATGGTGCGCCGAAGATCATTACCGCCGCGACGAAGGAATTTACTGAACTGCCCGCTTAGTGAGCCAGCACCTTGGAGTTGAGCAGCTGGGCGACATTACGGTTGCCCAGGTGTGTGAGGTGATTAAAGAGGTTGTGCGGTACGGAGTACTCCCACTTGCCGGAAATCCAGCGGGAGCTGTCCGGCGCGCACATGCTGTGATCAATGGAATCGGCGCGTAGCTCGTAGTACTGCACACCGTTCGCGCGTGCTGCCTTGTACATTGCGCTATTGACCTGGTCCTCACCGGTGCGAATCAGGCCTGCATAGTCCATGTTGAATCCGGCTTCAGAAGAGCCCGGGGCGGAGGTGCGCAGCGGGCATACTGCGCCATTGCGGGCGGAGATGGCGGGATAGCCTACGACGGTGATGCGGGCATTCGGGGCGGCGTGGCGGGCCGCTGGATCGAATTCTTCATGCCGTCGTAGTAGGGGTTGGAAGAAGAAAGAGATGGGCGCACGATTTCCCGGAGATCGTTGGCGCCAAACTGAATCAAAACGTTCTTCGTCTCGCCATTGAGATCATTCTTGGCAATGGCTCCGTTGATCTGCTCACCGAAGTCCTTGCGGTGCGATTGGCCGGCAGCCTTTGCTGCAGAGCATGCGTAGTTGGCTACGTGCTGACCAGAAACACGGCCCAGTTCGCGGCCAACATTACTCTGACCCTGCGGGCAGCCCTGCGGGGATGGTGCGCCAGGAGCGTCTTCGATGCCGTGGGTGGCAGAAGAGAGCGTAGTGCCTGCCGAAGGGGACAGGCTCGAGGTCGTGCCAACTTGGCCATAGGTTGGGTTGGCAAAGACAGAATCGCCGAACATCACGGTCTGAGCGTCTGCCGCCATGGCCTGCGGAGCGGAGAGTGCTGCTACGGCTGCGCCAGTAGCGGTAGCCGCGGCGTAAAGCTTCTTGAGAGGCATCGCAAAAATCCTTGGTAGATATGTGAAAAATCAATAAAGCAAAGCCTTATCGTACAGCCAGTTATTGCTGGATAAAAACCTTTGATTGCTTGCGTGTCTGACGGTTTAGGGCAGGCGACAGGGCCCGAAGGTCACTCCGGTGGTAACTGTGGGGAAGAAAAGGGGGACCGGTAATACCCCAAGGGGCAGTTGTCCGGTAGGCTTAAACATTGTTTTCAACCTTTAGTCCACAATTTTCGGGAGTTTAACCGCAATGGCTGATACTACTGATTTCAAGAACGGCCTCGTTCTGAAGATCGACAACAAACTGATGCAGATCGTTGAGTTCCAGCACGTAAAGCCGGGCAAGGGCCCAGCCTTCGTGCGTACCAAGCTCAAGGATGTTGTCTCCGGTAAGACCGTGGACAAGACTTGGAATGCTGGCGTAAAGGTAGAGACCGCTACCGTGACCGCCGCGATATGACCTACCTGTACAACGATGGCACCAGCTACGTTGTTATGGATGAAAAGACCTTCGAGCAGTTCGAGCTCCCGCCGGAGAAGTTCGGCGATGCCGCTCGCTTCCTGCTGGAGAACATGCGTGTTCAGGTTTCCTTCTACGAGGATGAGGCACTCTTTGCAGAACTGCCTATTTCCGTAGACCTTAAGGTGGAGCACACCGAGCCTGGCCTGCAGGGTGACCGTTCTTCCGGCGGCACCAAGCCCGCCACCCTGGAAACTGGCGCTGAAATCCAGGTTCCGCTGTTCATCGAGATCGGCAACGTTCTCAAGATCGATACCCGTACCGGCGAGTACCTCTCCCGCGTTAACAACTAGGGCATCTGACTGTGTCTGATAACACCCCTAAGCGCGATATCAACTACAAGCGGCACACCGCGCGGTACCGTGCGCGTCGTCGTGCCGCCGATATCCTCTACGAAGCAGAAAATAGGGACGTTGACCCCGTTGCCATCGTGGAGGATCGCATCGCCTTGGCACGTGAGGATCGCAATGCGGTAGCACCTGTCGCCGAATACACGCAGGTGATTGTCAAGGGCGTAGCCGAAGAGCTGGATGCCATCGATGACACCATCTCTCGCTTTCTTGCCGAGGACTGGGAACTGCACCGCATTCCGGCCGTTGACCGCGCGATCCTGCGCCTATCGGTATGGGAGCTGCTGTTCAACCCGGATATTCCCACCGCTACTGCGGTTGTGGAAGGTGTGGAGATTGCCTCCCAGTATTCCAACGATCAAGCAGCGCCATACATCCACGCTGTGTTGGATGACGTGGCGCAATCCCGTTCTGCGGAAAACCCGATGTCCGCAGAACACCAAGGCAGCGATGCGGACGCGGATGGCGAAGATTCGACCGACGAGGAGCCGGTAGGCTCCGAGAACGCGGATGATGCGGCCGAGGATACCCCCGCATCCACCGCTTCGGACTCCGCTGCCGCGGCCGACGACTCGGCTGTAGCAGACGGTTCTGCGGAGCAGGACCCACTGCGGAATAGTCAGGTTTAAACCGGCCCGCATACTTAAACCGCCCGCCCAGCTCGATGATGAAGAGCTGTGGCGGGCGGTATTTTCATGTCGGAGCCAGCGCTCGTCGACGCCAGTCCTAGACACACCACGTGCCCAGAACGGCCAAGGGTAAAAAGAACTCTCCCCGTCACCCTTGCGCCGTTGTTAAGGCGAAAGGAGAGGGGGAGAGCGGTGGATGCTAGAGCGCCTTAGCTCTGCGGGGCGTCGCTTGCAGCGGCGTCGTCAGAACCAGCCTTGGCTGCAGTCTCGGAGCCCAGCTTTGCCATCTCTTCTGCGGCAGAAACCATGGCATCCTGGCCGCGAATGACGCCATCTACGGCGGTCTTCAAGGCAGCCTGCAGCTGCTCATCGGTCATGCCGGCAGCGGCAGGGATATCGCGCTCGGTGCGCACCACGAGCATGTCATCGTGCTCCGAGATAACTGCACGCGCACCGAAGGCGACGGAGTTGATCTGGTTAGCCGCGAGAAAGAGGCCGGCGTCGGCCTTGGAATAGGCGGCGTCGGTAGGCACATCGCAACGGACAATAACCACAGAATCAAGGACCGCGAACATAGTGGGCAGGCCATTGAGGTTGGCGGTAGCTGCCTCAATATCGCTGTCCATCTTGGTCAATTCGATATCGAAGCTGCGCATGGCCTCGACAACGCGGTCAAGGGTAATCTCCGGCAGGTTGTTTTCGGTAGAGGCATTAGTCATGGTTGTGCTCCTCCCAAGTCACGAGCTGTGGGTAGTGTTCTTCCACGAAGGCGAACGACTGCAGCATAGAATCCAGCGTGGACATCACGAAGGCGCCGATCTGATTGCGGGACAAACCGTGGGCAATGTTGATCTCGCGCACGCCGGAAACGGCGAGGTTATTCTCGGCAGCTTCAAAGAAGCGCAGGGTCGGCGCGAAGTGCTGCTGGTTCCACTGGTTGAGCATCGTCAACAGGGTTGGTCCCTCAGAAGAAGGCACATTGCCGCGCCAAACGGAATCCGCCACGAGCACATCATCGCGCACCTGCATGGCGATGGCGACGTTGGAGAATCCCGTGCGCAGAATCTGCACGGTCTCTTCCTCGCTCACTGGCTGCTCTTCGAGGCGGTATTCCAGGTTCTCGGATTCAAAGATCTCGCCGATGCGCTCGAGAGTTACGGGCTCTACCGGCGTATCGGGATACAGGGTTGGTTCTTCAGACACTTAAGTAGTCTCAATCCATGTACTAATCGGGGATAAAGGTCAACCTTTACTAGTTTACCTAAGTTCTTTTCTAGTTACTGGGACTCCATAGGTGCTCGCCGCCAAGTTCGTGGGCGAGAGCAGTTTCGATCGTGGGGTAGCGGAACGTATGCCCGATGTTGTGTAGAACCGTGGGGCTTACGCGTTGTTGCGCCAAGGCCAACTCTTGGGCGCCTTCCTTGCCCAGCAAGATTGCGGGACCGAAGGGCGGAACGGGGAGCAGGGCTGGGCGGTGTAGCTCTGCGCCGAGGGCTTTGACGAAGTCCTTGTTGAGCACCGGGTTAGGCGATGCCGCATTGACCGGGCCTTCCAGCGAATCGTCCACGATGGCGCGGAAGTAGGCATCCGTCAGGTCATCGAGGGCAACCCAGCTGAACCAGAACTCACCGTCGCCGAAAGGGCCGCCCAGGCCGGTAAAGAAGAGGGCGCGCAGCAGTGGCAGGAGGCCGGAACCGCCCGACATGGCGATGCCGGTGCGGATATTGACCACGCGGGTGCCCGCGGCGCGGGCGGGCTCGCAGGCGCGCTCCCAGTCGACTACTACGTCTGCCAAGAAGCCCTCGCCAGGTGCGGAGTCTTCGGTGAGGACCTCATCGCCGCGGTCGGATCCGTAGTAGCCCACGGCAGAGGCGCAGACCATGGTGCGGACGGAATCCGTGGAGCCCGCTAGACGGGCTAGGCGCTCGGTGGGGCCAACGCGGGAATCGCGGATGGCGGCCTTGTGCTCGTCATTAAAGCGGCCGAAGATGGGCTCGCCTGCCAGGTGGACGAGGACGTCGACGCCGCGCAGGAGGTCGGGATCGGGGTGCTCCGGTCGCCAGGTGCGCTGGCCCTTGGAAGCCGTGCCGCGCACGAGCTGGATTACCGTGTGCCCGGCGGTGCGCAGTTGTGCGGTAAGCGCTGCACCCACGCTGCCGCGGGAGCCGGTCATGGCGATGGTTAGTGGTTGGGTGTTTAAGGAGGCGTCGGCAAGCCGCTGGAGAAAGGAAACATCCTCAATGAGCTGGTGCTGCCGATAAGCAAAGACCGATTCCAGCGCCGCCGAAGGAATGCGGGTAGTAACTTCATCGCGAACGAGCGTGCCGTCCGAGTGGTCCGCAAAGGTGTGATGGTGTTGCCATTTAGCGAATTTGCGAATGGGCGAGTTTACGCACACATCGGTGAACTCATAGCCCTCGCGGTACTGGGAAAGCTTATGCTGAGCGGTTGCAGCGCAGGCCACCCGGAAGGCCCAGGATGGAGGCGCCATCGCCCAGGCTCTCCGCCTGCTGGATGGGCTTCATGAAGGCAAAGGGCGCGTTCAGACGGGCTAAAGCGCCTTGGCGGGTATGCCATTGCCAGACCTGCTCGCGCGGGGCGGGGACTATGTGTTCGGCGGAAAAACTCACTTCTTGATGCGCCTCCTTCTTTTCGCCCTCACCCAAATGGTGGGGAAGGTGCTAGAGTAATCTGTGTCTAACAGCATAGACATTTTTGAGACCATCAACCGGCATCCTTTAAAGACCGCACCGTGAGGCGGGGAAGGAGGTCACGATGAGTGGAACTGACGCTACCGCGAACAAGCTAGAGCTTTTAAGCTCCGATGATGTTTCGCGTACCGTTGCACGCATCGCGCACCAGATCATTGAAAAACGGCGCTCGATTCCGCGGACGCACTGCGGGTCATTTTGCTTGGCATTCCCTCTGGTGGCGTGCCGCTTGCACAGCGCCTAGCGCACAAGATTGAAGAATTTTCCGGGGTTGCAGTCCCATGGGGCTCCCTCGATATCACCCTCTACCGCGATGACCTGCTTGGTAAGCCGCATCGCGCACTCCAACCGACGACCATTCCCACCGGTGGCATCGATAGCGCCACCGTTATTTTGGTCGACGATGTGCTGTATTCTGGCCGCACTATCCGCGCCGCCTTGGACGCGTTGAGTGACGTGGGCCGTCCCGACATTATTCAGCTGGCCGTCTTGGTAGATCGCGGCCACCGCGAGGTTCCTATCCGCGCCGATTATGTGGGTAAGAATTTGCCCACCGCGCGAGAAGAAGACGTCACCGTATACAACAACGAGATTGACGGCCGGGACGCGGTCGTATTGACCCGAGCCGCCGCAACTACTGACGGAACCGGCTCCGAAACGGGGGAGGCATAACCATGAAGCACCTCATCGATATGGCAGAGCTGAACCGAAGCGAAATTATCGGTCTAATGGATGAAGCGGATCGCTTCCGCGAGGCCCTCGAAGGCCGCGAGGTAAAGAAACTGCCGACCCTGCGGGGCCGGACCATCTATACCCTCTTTTATGAAAACTCCACCCGCACCCGCTCTTCCTTTGAAACGGCCGGCAAGTGGATGTCCGCGGACGTCATTAACCTGTCCGCCTCTACGTCCTCGGTAAAGAAGGGCGAGTCCCTGAAGGATACGGGCCTTACCTTGGCCGCCATCGGCGCCGATGCGATCATCATGCGCCACCCTTCCTCTGGTGCGCCGCAGCAGCTGGCCCAGTGGGTAGCTCCTAACGGCAAGGGACCTTCAGTGATCAACGCGGGTGACGGCGCGCACCAGCACCCAACGCAGGCGCTTCTCGACGCCGTCACGATGCGCCAGCGCCTGGGACTGCACAGCGACGAAGGCTTTGCAGGCCTGAAGGTAAAGATTGTGGGCGATTGCCTGCACTCGCGCGTCGTGCGCTCCAACGTAGATCTGCTCACCACTCTTGGTGCTGAGGTAACCCTCGTAGGCCCAGCCACCCTCATGCCCTTTGGGGTAGAGAACTGGCCGGTGCGCGTGTCCTATGACTTTGATGCGGAAATCGCAGACGCCGACGTCATCATGATGCTGCGCGTACAGCAAGAACGCATGAACGGCGGCTTCTTCCCCTCCCACCGCGAATACGCCAACCTTTTTGGCTTGTCCAAGGATCGCGCGGCGGCCATGCAGAAGGACGCCATCGTCATGCACCCAGGCCCGATGCTGCGCGGCATGGAGATTAACTACGGCGTCGCAGATTTGGACAAAACTGCGGTCCTCCAGCAGGTGCACAACGGTGTACACGCCCGCATGGCGGTGCTGTTTACCCTGCTGACCAATGGCGAAAACGCCGGCATTTAAAACCGCGACCCACACTCAACTTTAGGGAGAGACAATGACTACTTACCCGGAAACCGGTCGCCTTTCCGCGCCGGCGGAATCCCCACTGGTGATTAAGAATGTGCGCCTTTACGGCGAAGGCGAGCCCACCGATGTCGTGGTCAAGGACGGCATCATCGCTGCCATCGGCAACACGGCAGAAGCCGAGGATGCACAGGTTATCGACGGCCAAGGCAACGTGCTTTTGCCAGGTCTGGTGGATATGCACGTGCACCTGCGCGAGCCCGGCCGCGAGGACACCGAGACCATCGAGACCGGTTCCAAGGCTGCCGCCAAGGGCGGTTTCACCGCCGTGTTCACCATGGCTAATACCAACCCGGTGACCGACCAGCCGATCATCGCTGAGTCCGTATGGGCCAAGTCCCAGGCACTGGCGCTGTGCGACGTCCACCCGGTGGGCTCCATCACCAAGGGCCTGGAAGGCAAGACGCTGACTGAATTCGGCATGATGGCCCGCTCGGACGCCAAGGTGCGCATGTTCTCCGATGACGGCAAGTGCGTCCAGGATCCGCAGCTCATGCGTCGTGCTTTGGAATATGCCAAGGGCATGGACGTGCTGCTGGCGCAGCACGCCGAGGATGACCGCATGACCGGCGGTGCTTCCGCCCATGAAGGCGAGACCGCGGCCAAGCTCGGCCTGCGCGGTTGGCCGCGCGTGGCGGAAGAATCCATCGTGGCCCGCGACGCCCTATTGGCGCGCGACTACGGCAACCGCGTACACATCTGCCACGCCTCGACCCAGGGCACCGTGGAGCTGCTGAAGTGGGCAAAGGAGCAGGATATTCCTCTCACCGCCGAGGTAACCCCGCACCACCTATTGATGACCGATGACAAGCTGCGCACCTACGATGGCCTCTTCCGCGTCAACCCGCCGCTGCGCGAACAGCGCGATACCGCGGCCCTGCGCGAGGCGCTGCTCAATGGCACCATCGACTGTGTTGCCACCGACCACGCCCCGCACGGCTCCGAAGACAAGTGCGTGGAGTTTGAAAATGCCCGCCCTGGCATGTTGGGACTGGAATCTTCCTTGGCCGTCATCGCCAAGATCTTTGTCGAGACCGGCTTGGCTGATTGGCGCTTTGTTGCCCGCGTGATGTCCGAGCGCCCCGCAGAAATCACCCGCCTGCCAGGCCATGGCCGCCCCATTGCAGAGGGCGAGCCTGCCAACTTGACCATTGTGGACCCAAACCACCACTGGGTTTCTGATTCCGCCAAGCTGGCCTCCAAGTCCGAAAACAACCCGTACGCTGGCGAAGAATTTGGCGCCCGCGTTACCCACACCATTTTGCGAGGTGCCGTCACTTTTGACTTGGCAGCCTCCGAAGAAGACTAACCTTGCACACTGAGACCACCTATATGGCAGAGAAAGGCCACGACGTGACTGATAGAACCCCAGCAATCCTCGTTCTCGCGGACGGGCGCACCTTCCGCGGTTATGGCTTTGGCGCCACCGGCACCACCTTGGGCGAGGCCGTATTCACCACGGCGATGACCGGCTACCAGGAGACCATGACGGACCCGTCTTACCACCGCCAGATTGTGGTTTCCGCAGCGCCGCACATTGGCAATACCGGTTGGAACGACGAGGACAATGAGTCCCACGGCAACCACATCTGGGTTGCGGGCCTCGTCATCCGCGACCTCGCGCAGCGCGTATCTAACTGGCGTGCAGAGCGCAGCCTGAGCGAAGAGATGGAAAAGCAGGGTGTCATCGGCATCCGCGGCATCGATACCCGCACCTTGGTACGCCACCTGCGCAACTACGGCTCCATTGCCGCCGGCCTGTTCTCCGGCGAAGCTGCACAGCGCCCGGTAGAGGAGTTGCTCAAGGAAGTTAAGTCCCAGGACTCCATGGAAGGCGCCGACCTCGCCGCGGAGGTATCTACTGACGAGCCCTACACGGTTGAGGCCGTAGGGGAGAAGAAGTACACCGTCGTTGCCTTCGATATGGGTGTGAAGACCGCAACCCCGCGCCACTTCTCCCAGCGCGGAATCGAAACCATCGTCGTGCCCGCAAATACCTCCTTTGACAAGGTGAAGTCCTATAACCCGGATGGCGTCTTCGTCTCCAACGGCCCGGGCGACCCGGCTACCGCCGATGAAATGGTGGGCATCATCAAGCAGGTGCTCGAAGCCAAGATCCCGTTCTTCGGCATCTGCTTTGGCAACCAGCTCCTGGGCCGCGCGCTGGGACTGGACACCTACAAGATGAAGTTCGGCCACCGCGGCATCAACGTGCCGGTGCGCAATAACGTGACCGGCAAGATTGATATCACCTCCCAGAACCACGGCTTCGCGCTCAAGGCACCGGAAGGCTATGACCTAAACAGCAATGACGCCGAGTTCGCCACCGACTTCGGCCCCGCGCAGGTCACCCACATTTGCCTGAATGACGACACCGTCGAGGGCGTGGCATTGCGCAACGGCATGGCCTACTCCGCGCAGTACCACCCGGAATCCGCTGCGGGCCCGCACGATGCCAACCCGCTATTTGATCAGTTTGAAGAACTGATGGCTAACCACACCCCAAATAAGTAGACAACCAGGAAAAGGAAGAATAACTATGCCAAAGCGCAACGACATCAACCACGTCCTGGTCATCGGCTCCGGCCCGATCGTCATTGGCCAGGCTTGCGAGTTCGACTACTCCGGCACCCAGGCCTGCCGCGTGCTCAAGGAGGAGGGCCTGCGCGTAACGCTGGTCAATTCCAACCCGGCCACCATCATGACCGACCCTGAGTTTGCGGACCACACCTACGTGGAGCCCATCGAGCCGGAATACATCGAAAAGATCCTGGTCAAGGAGCGCGAAGAGGGCAACCCCATCGACGCCGTGCTGGCTACCCTGGGCGGCCAGACCGCGTTGAACGCTGCAGTTCAGCTTGACCGCCAAGGAATTCTGGACAAGTACGGCATAGAGCTCATCGGCGCAGATATTGACGCCATCGAGCGTGGTGAGGACCGCCAGAAGTTTAAGGACATCGTGGCCTCCATTGGCGGTGAGTCCGCCCGCTCCGCTGTGTGCCACAACATGGATGAGGTTCACGAGACCGTCGATAAGCTCGGCCTGCCCGTCGTAGTCCGCCCCTCCTTCACCATGGGCGGCCTGGGCTCCGGTCTGGCCTTCAATAATGAGGACCTGGACCGCATCGCCGGCGGCGGCTTGGCCGCGTCCCCAGAGGCCAACGTGCTTATTGAGGAATCCATCCTGGGCTGGAAGGAATACGAGCTCGAGCTCATGCGCGATGGCGATGACAACGTCGTGGTTGTGGCCTCCATCGAAAACGTCGACGCCCTAGGCGTGCACACCGGCGATTCCGTCACCGTCGCCCCGGCGCTGACGCTTACTGACCGTGAGTTCCAGAAGATGCGTGACTTGGGCATTGCCATCATCCGCGAGGTCGGCGTCGATACTGGCGGCTGTAATATCCAGTTCGCGGTTAACCCGGAGGACGGCCGCATCATCGTCATCGAGATGAACCCGCGCGTGTCCCGTTCCTCCGCGCTGGCCTCCAAGGCCACCGGTTTCCCGATTGCCAAGCTGGCGGCCAAGCTCGCCATTGGCTACACCTTGGACGAGGTTCAGAATGACATCACCGGCGAGACCAAGGCGGCCTTCGAGCCGACCCTGGACTACGTCATTGTCAAGGCCCCGCGCTTTGCTTTTGAGAAGTTCCCGGGTGCCGATGACACCTTGACCACCACCATGAAGTCCGTGGGCGAGGCCATGGGCATCGGCCGTAACTACATCGCGGGCCTGAACAAGGTCATGCGTTCTTTGGAAAACAAGCCCAATGGCTTCTGGACCAAGCCGGATGAGTACTTTGCGGGCGAGCGTGCTACTGACCTGCAGGCCGTGCTCAAGGATCTGGAGCGCCCGACCGAGGGCCGCATGTACGACATTGAGCTGGCTCTTCGCCTTGGCGCTTCTGTAGACGAGGTCCACGAGGCTTCCGGCGTTGACCCCTGGTTCATCGCTGAGTTGGCCACGTTGGTGGCCTTCCGCCAGGAGCTTATCGACGCCCCAGTGCTCACCGAGGAGCTGCTGCGCGAGGCCAAGGTCTTTGGGCTTTCCGACGCCCAGATTGCCGCCCTTCGCCCCGAATTCAACGGCGAGGATGGCGTACGCAGTCTGCGCTGGCGCATGGGTGTTCGCCCCGTGTACAAGACCGTAGATACCTGTGCCGGTGAGTTCGAGGCCCAGACCCCGTACCACTACAGCTCCTATGAGCTTGACCCGGATGCCGAGACCGAGGTTCGCCCGGCACCGGAAGGCTCCAAGGGCAAGGTCATCATTTTGGGCTCCGGCCCTAACCGCATCGGTCAAGGCATCGAGTTTGACTACTCCTGCGTTCACGCGGCCCTTGAGCTTTCGGAGCAGGGCTACGAGACCGTCATGGTCAACTGCAACCCGGAGACCGTCTCCACCGACTACGACACCGCAGACCGCCTCTACTTCGAGCCGCTGACCTTCGAGGACGTCATGGAGGTCTACCACGCGGAGGCCGCTTCCGGTGACGTTGCTGGTGTGATTGTCCAGCTGGGTGGCCAGACTCCGCTGGGCCTCGCTGCCCGCCTGGAGGAGGCAGGCGTTCCGGTTGTGGGCACCAGCCCTGCAGCAATCGATTCCGCCGAGGACCGCGGCGAATTCGGCAAGGTCCTCGATGAGGCAGAATTGGCAGCTCCGGAGTACGGCACCGCCACCTCCTTCGCGGAGGCCCGCGAGGTTGCTTCCTCCATCGGTTACCCAGTACTGGTTCGTCCGTCCTACGTGCTGGGCGGCCGCGGTATGGAAATCGTCTATGACGAAAAGGCGCTGGAAGACTACATCGAGCGTGCCACCGAGCTGTCTCCGGACCACCCGGTTCTGGTGGACCGCTTCCTGGATTCCGCCATCGAGATTGACGTTGACGCTTTGTGCGACGGCAACGAGGTCTACCTGGGCGGCGTCATGGAGCACATTGAGGAGGCCGGCATTCATTCCGGTGACTCCTCCTGTGCACTGCCACCGATGACGCTCGGACCCGAGGACATTGAAAAGGTCCGCACGTCTACCCGCTTGCTCGCCGAGGGCATTGGCGTCAAGGGCCTGATGAACGTCCAGTTCGCCTTGAAGGATGACATCCTCTACGTCATTGAGGCCAACCCACGTGCTTCCCGTACCGTGCCGTTCGTCTCCAAGGCCACTGGCGTACCGCTGGCTAAGGCAGCCTCTCGCGTCATGATGGGCTCGAGCATCGCGGATCTGCGTGCCGAAGGCATGATTCCTTCCGAATACGACGGTGGTTCTTTGCCGCTGGAGCACCCGATTGCCGTCAAGGAAGCAGTCTTGCCATTCAACCGCTTCCGCCGTCCCGATGGCAGCCTGCTCGATACTCTGCTCTCGCCAGAGATGAAGTCCACCGGTGAGGTCATGGGCTTGGCTACCAACTTTGGCGCGGCCTATGCCAAGGGCGAAATCGCGGCCTTTGCCGTACCACCCACGGAGGGTACCGTCTTCGTTTCTGTTGCCAACCGCGACAAGCGCACCCTGATCTTCCCGATTCAGCGCCTGGCCAACATGGGCTACAACATCGTCGCTACCGCCGGCACCGCCCAGATGCTGCGCCGCAACGGTATCGAGTGCGAGGTTGCCGCCAAGGTCTCTGAGGCCAAGGAAGGCGAAGAGTCCATCGTGGATAAGATTTTCAACGGCGAGATCGACTGGATTCTCAATACCCCGGCCGGCTCCGCCGGTGCCCGCCACGACGGCTACGATATCCGCGCCGCCGCCGTGCACATGGAAATCCCGCTGGTGACCACCGTGCAGGGTGTAACCGCGGCTGTCCAGGGCATCGAAGCGATGCGCATTGGCAACCTGCAGGTACGCGCACTCCAGGAGCTTGAGCATGGCCCACAGCACTAAAGGATTTGGCGAGCGCCTAGAAGAAGCCGGCCAGGAACGCGGGCGCCTGTGCGTTGGCATCGACCCCCATCCGTATCTCTTGGACAAGTGGGGGCTGGAGCCCACCGCTGACGGTCTGCGGACCTTTAGCCTGCGCTGCGTTGAAGCCTTTAGCGATACCGCCGCCTTGGTAAAGCCACAGGTTGCTTTCTTTGAGCGCTTTGGCTCCCAGGGCTTTGCGGTCCTCGAAGACGTCTTGGCTGCCCTGCGGGAAGCGGGGTGCCTGACTGTTGCCGATGCCAAGCGCGGCGATATTGGCTCCACCATGGCCGGCTACGCAGACGCATGGCTCGGCGATAGCTCGCTGCTGCGCGCGGACTCTGTGACCGTGTCGCCCTATCTAGGCGTTGGCGCCCTGGGGCCGGTATTCACCAAGGCTGAAGAAACTGGCCGCGGTGTATTCGTCCTGGCGGCTACATCCAATCCGGAGGCGCGTGCCATCCAGTCGGTCCCGGTGGGCGAGGAGAGCACTATCGCCCAGGGCGTCGTCGATGAGTGCGCCGCGTTCAATGTCGAGGCGCACAAGGCGGGCAAGCCTGGCGATGTCGGCGTAGTCGTCGGCGCTACGTTGGACAATCCGCCGCGCCTCGATGCGCTCAATGGCCCAGTTCTTCTGCCCGGTGTTGGCGCCCAGGGCGCCGGCCCAGAGCAGGTGCACGGCATTGTTTCTGCTCGACCATCGCTGGGATTCGCCAATGTGTCCCGAGCAGTGCTGGAGCAAGGTGCCTGACATCGCTGACCTGCGCAAAGCAGTTGCTCAGGTGGCAGCGGAGTTCCGGGACTAAAAGGGGCGGCGTGGCTGATTAACAGCCGCGCCGTTTACCTGGTACTTTGTTTAAGGTATGTGCGGTGACGTGCTAAAATAGGCGTGCTTTTGGACCCGCTAATCGTCACCGTTCAATGAGCAGTGCTAGGATTACCAGAAGTCGGTTTGCTCGAAGGTTATTAATAACTTTCCGCGGTGTATTAACTGCGTTAGGCAACCGTAATCTGGTACCAAGTACTAGACGTAACAGAATCAATCTAATGAATCGGAGGAAACCCGTGGCCCTTCCAAAGTTGACTGATGAGCAGCGCAAGGAAGCTCTCGCAAAGGCCGCTGAGGCCCGCAAGGCTCGCGCCGAGCTCAAGGCTGCGCTCAAGCGCGGCGAGACCGACCTGAAGGACGTGCTCGAAAAGGCTGAGACCGATGAGATCATCGGCAAGACCAAGGTTTCTGCGCTCCTCGAGGCTCTGCCGAAGGTTGGCAAGGTCAAGGCTAAGGAAATCATGGAGGATCTGGAGATTGCTCAGACCCGTCGTCTGCGCGGCTTGGGTGAGCGTCAGCGTCGTGCTCTCCTCGAGCGTTTCGGTTACGGCGAATAGTCACAACCATGGCTGACGCAACTGCACGCGGGCGCCTCGTCGTTCTGGCGGGGCCTTCCGCAGTGGGAAAATCCACCGTAGTTTCGCGTCTGCGCAGTGACGTCGAGGGGCTGTACTTCAGCGTGTCTATGACCACGCGCCAGCCCCGCCCCGGGGAGCAGGACGGTGTCGATTATTTCTTCGTCACCCCAGAAACCTTCCAGGAGCGAATTGATGCCGGGGAGATGCTCGAATGGGCTGATATCCACGGCGGATTGCAGCGCTCTGGAACGCCCGCCCAGCCGGTAGAGGAAGCTTTGGCCGCTGGCCGCCCGGTACTCGTTGAGGTGGATCTCGCGGGTGCCCGGAGTGTTAAGAAAGCGCTGCCGGAGGCAGACCTGGTCTTTTTGGCGCCCCCGTCATGGGAGGTACTTGTGGAGCGGCTCACCGGCCGCGGTACCGAGCCGCAAGACGTCATTGACCGTAGGTTGCAAACTGCGCATGAGGAACTAGCCGCACAGGACGAGTTCGATCACGTCGTTGTGAACGAGGATCTGGACGAGGCAGTATCTGCCATTAGTGATATCCTGCGGGCATAGACCTCCTTTTTGACCATCTTCAATCAATGTAAAGGTGCATGTGACTAACGTGACCACCCCTTCTAACACTGAAGCCGCAAAGGCGGAACCAGTATTTGATGATCCGATCGGCATTACTGATCCCCCGATCGATGAGCTTTTGGACAAGGTTTCCTCTAAGTACGCTTTGGTCATCTTTGCCGCTAAGCGCGCACGTCAGATCAATAGCTACTACCAAGAGCAGGATGAAGGTGTCTTCGAGTTCGTAGGCCCGCTGGTTACCCCAGAGCCAGGCGAAAAGCCTTTGTCCATCGCATTGCGCGAGATTGATGCTGGCCTGCTTGACCACGAGGAAGGCAAGTAGCTAGCACTAAGCGTGTAATAGCTTTAAGGCTCCACGCGCCGCCACGGATGTGCATCCCCGAATTGGGGTGCACCTCTTGGTCGCGGCGGGTGGGGCCTTTCTCTATGTCGGCAGGTACCATCGTGCGGTGTGACTGATAAAGATACCTCTCGCAATATTGTTCTGGGCGTCGCTGGCGGCATCGCTGCCTACAAGGCGTGCCACCTCGTGCGCAATCTCAAGGAAGCGGGCGATGATGTCCGCGTTGTCCCGACGGAAAGTGCACTGAACTTCGTGGGCGCGGCTACGTTTGAGGCTCTATCTGGCCATCCTGTCTCCACGAGCGTGTTTGAGGCCGTGGATGAGGTGCAGCACGTCAACGTAGGACAGCATGCGGATGCAGTGGTCATTGCGCCTGCCACCGCAGACCTTATCGCGCGCTTGGCCGCAGGCCGTGCAGACGATTTGCTCACGGCCACCGTATTGGTCGCGACGTGCCCGGTTATTGTGGCCCCGGCCATGCACACTGAGATGTGGCATAACCCCGCTACGCAGGACAACGTGGCTACTTTGCGACGTCGCGGTATCACCGTCATCGAGCCCGCCCACGGCCGCCTTACCGGCAAGGATTCTGGCCCAGGTCGTTTGCCGGAGCCGGAACAGATTGCGGAGATTGTCCGCACTGAACTGGCGGGCTACCGAGTGCAGCACACCTGGCAGGGCAAGAAGGTTGTCATATCAGCCGGCGGCACCCAGGAAGAGCTGGATCCGGTCCGCTACTTGGGTAATCGTTCTTCCGGCAGGCAGGGATTTGCACTCGCGGAATGGGCTGCCCAGATGGGGGCCAAGGTCACCCTCGTTGCGGGTAATACCGCCCAACTTCCTGTGCCAAGCGGCGCGAAGCTCCGGCACATTGTCTCCACCCGTGAGTTGGAGGATGCCATGTGCGAGGAGTCCCGCAACGCGGACGTGGTGATCATGGCCGCTGCAGTCTCTGACTTCCGTCCGGCGGAGGTCGCCGAGTCAAAGATGAAGAAGGGGCAGGCAGACGATGCGCTCTCGACGCTCCATCTGGTGGAAAACCCCGATGTACTCAAAGGGCTCGTCGCTGCGCGCGAGCGCTCGGAGATCCCTGCGGAGTGCGTAATTGTAGGGTTCGCCGCCGAAACCGGCGATGCCCAGAAGTCCGCCTTGGACTATGCCCAGGAAAAGTTTGCGCGAAAGGGCTGCGACGTGCTCATGGCCAATGAGGTCGGGCGCGGAAAAACCTTTGGCCAAAAGTCCAATGAGGGGTGGATTTTGCGTCCGGGTTCCGCGCCGCAACGAGTGGAGCATGGCTCGAAGCAGGTTGTTGCCGCTCAGATTCTTTTGGCCGTGAATGAAATGTTTCAGGTGTAGACAACTAAAATTGCATTTATAGACCGCTTGGTCTAGGCTTGCGAGGTATTAGGCTTGGGCGTAGAAAACCCACAGCATCGAATCAACAGTGAGAACGAAGGAAGTTTTTGTGACTGATAACGCTGCAGTGGCAACTCGTCTTTTTACCAGCGAGTCCGTGACAGAAGGCCATCCCGATAAGATTTGTGACGCCATTTCTGACGCCATCCTTGATGCCCTGCTGGAAAAGGATCCAGCATCCCGCGTCGCCGTTGAGACGTTGGTAACCACCGGCCAGGTCCACGTGGTGGGCGAGGTTCGCACCGAGGCATACGTAGAAATCCCGGCGCTGGTGCGCGACACCCTTAAGTCCATCGGCTTTACTTCTTCCGAAGTCGGCTTTGATGGCAACACTTGCGGTGTGAATATCGCCATCGGCGAGCAGTCCCAGGAAATTGGCGCCGGAGTGGACAACTCCACTGAAGCCCGCGCTCATGACGAGGACTATGACGCCGAAAACGATACCGCCGGTGCCGGCGACCAGGGCCTGATGTTCGGCTACGCCTCCAATGAGACTGCTGAGTACATGCCACTGCCCATCGCTTTGGCGCACCGCCTGTCCCGCCGCCTGACGCAGGTACGCAAGGAAGGCATCGTCGATCACCTCCGTCCGGATGGCAAGACCCAGGTGACCTTTGCCTACACCGATGACAATGAGCCGTCCCACCTGGACACCGTGGTGATTTCCACGCAGCACGATGCCGAGGTCGATAGCGCTTGGTTGGAAGGCCCCTTGCGCAGTGAGGTCCTTGAGTGGGTTATCAAGGACGCCGGCTTGGAGAAGTACTACACCGAAGACACGACCTTGTTGGTTAACCCGTCCGGTTCCTTTATCCTTGGCGGTCCGATGGGAGATGCCGGGCTAACCGGACGCAAGATCATCGTCGATACCTACGGCGGCATGGCTCGCCACGGCGGCGGTGCGTTCTCTGGCAAGGACCCGAGCAAGGTGAACCGTTCCGCTGCTTATGCCATGCGCTGGGTAGCTAAGAATATCGTCGCCGCGGGCTTGGCAGATCGCGCTGAAGTCCAAGTGGCTTATGCAATCGGCCGCGCCAAGCCGGTGGGTCTGTACGTGGAGACCTTCGGTACCGCCAAGGAAGGCCTGAGCGATGCGAATATCCAGGCTGCGGTGAATCAGGTATTTGACCTGCGTCCGGCCGCTATCATTCGCGAGCTCGACCTATTGCGCCCCATCTATGCGCAAACTGCGGCCTACGGTCACTTTGGCCGCACCGACGTTGAGCTGCCGTGGGAGGAGTTGAACCGAGTGGAAGCATTGCGTGCTGCCGCTGGTCTGTAGAATCGAGGCCTATGCCTAAGAAAACACCCGCCACCCGGAAGCCGGTTGCGCGGGTGTTGCCTCTTTTAGGCGTCGCGCACCTAGACCGGGGATTTGATTACCTCGTAGAAGAGGCAGATTCGGAGGACGCCCAACCGGGGATTAAGGTGCGCATCCGCTTCAATGGGCGCTTGGTGGACGCGATTGTCTTAGAACGCCGGCATGATTCTGAATTTGGCGGCAACCTGCGCTTTATCGAGCGCATTATCTCGCCCTTCCAGGTTTATCCGCCGCAGCTGGCCCGGCTTGTCGACGCCCTGGCAGACCGCTACGGCGGCGTGCGCTCGGACATTATTCGCTCCGCCATCCCGCCGCGACACGCCAAGGCGGAAGAATCCGACCTAGAAACCCCGTGGGAGGAGCTCGGCACCACGAGCGAGCCCGACCTATCAGGATGGTCGGCCTATCAACATGGTGAGGCTTTCGTCGATTCGATCCTGGCCGGCAAGCTCGCCCGTGCCGCCTGGCAAATCGCCCCGGGCGATGATTGGGCACATGCGCTAGCTGCCCTCGCCGCCAAAGTGGCGCTTGGCGGAGGCGGAGTTCTCCTCGTTGCCCCGGACCAAAAGAGCGTTGATGCCTTAGAAACCGCGCTGCGCCGGGTACTTGGCGCAAAGCAGATAACGGTGCTGACTAATAGCATGGGACCGCAGGCGCGCTATCGCCGTTATCTCTCTGCACTAGTGGGCCAAGCCCGCGTGGTCATTGGCACCAGGTCCGCCGCCTTTGCCCCGGTCAAAGACCTGCAACTGGCGGTGATCCTCGATGATGGCAATGATAATTTGGTCGACAACCTCAAGCCCTATGTCCATGCGAGGGAAGTACTCACCACCCGCTCAGCCTTCGAAGGCTGCAGCATGGTTTTGGCCAACCATTCGCGAACAGCAGAGACACAGCTCCTCGTGGAATCAGGATGGGCGCACGATGTGGTGGCCAAAGAGCAAACCATAACGGCGCGGTGCCCGGCTATCGAGGCGGTGGGGTCGTTCGGCCTGTCTATCGCCCGCGACCTGCAGGGCGGCACCACCAAAGTACAGGCGCAGGCCTTCCAAGCCGCCCACCAGGCGCTGGATAGGGGAGAGCCGGTACTGGTGCAGGTACCGCGCAAGGGCTATGCACCCATTTTGGCCTGTGGCCAGTGCCGAGCGCCGGCGCGCTGCCGGCATTGCAATGGGCCATTGGGGCTGCCGCCCAAGGGGGCGTCGGCAAGCGCGGGCTCGGAAGAGGCGGGAATGCCTACCTGCCGCTGGTGTGGTCGCATTGAGGCACGGCATCGGTGCACCGAATGCGGGTCTCCGCGCCTGCGGGCCATCGTGTTGGGCTCGGAGCGCACCGCGGAAGAAATGGGCCGGGCCTTTCCCAATACGCGGGTGGTGGTCTCGGGCGGAAACAAGGTGCTCGATGCGGTGGACAATGCGCCGGCGCTGGTCATTGCCACCCCTGGTGCGGAACCGAAGGTAAAAGATGGTGCCTATGGCGCGGCGTTGCTCTTGGATGCCGGAGCATTGCTCAACCGGCAAGACTTGCGCGCCACGGAGGACACCCTAGCGAAGTGGGCGCAGGCGGCTACCTTGGTGCAGCCGCATTTCAAGGGCGGTCGAGTAATCCTAGCCGCCGATGAGTCGCTTACCGTAGTCCAGCATTTCCTGCGTTGGGATATGGTGGGAGCGGCCGCGGCAGAGCTTGCTGCCCGACGTGAAGTGCGCTTCCCGCCTGCGGTGCATTTTGCTGCCATCGACGGTGCGGATGCATCCCTGGATGGCTTTGCCGAGCTGGTGGATCTGCCGGACCACGCGGAGGTCTTGGGCCCAGTTCCCCTTCCACCGGGGCAGAGCCTGCCTGGTGACTACGATAGCCAGCGCTTTGGCCCACCGCAGCGGTTGGTCGTGCGCACCCCGCTGGGGCCGCGTTCCCAATTGGGGCGGGCTTTACGCAGCGCCAATGCGTCGCGCAGCGCCCGCAAGGATGACCTGCCTTTGCGCATCGTGGTTGACCCCATCCACGTGGGTTAGCCATATCGGGGCCATAGGCGCTCATGCGCTAATCTCGACGGAGGAAGCCGCCACCGCCGGCCGGTTTGGTCTCGGTGCCATGAGAAAGGTGTGATTGCCATGTCCCTTCGAGAGCTGCGTATCTACGGCGACCCAGTCTTGGGCAGCCGCGCGGAGGAAATTAGTAGATTTGATGCAGGTCTGCGCGCTCTGGCGAGCGATATGCTTGAGACCATGGATAAAGCCGGGGGAGTAGGGCTAGCGGCTAATCAGGTGGGGATTTTGCAGCGCATCTTTGTCTATGACTGCTCGCATACCCAATCTGGGCTGCGTGGGGCGATTGTTAACCCGGTCTGGACTTCGGTGGGAGAGCAGCAGCAAACAGGCCCGGAAGGATGCCTATCTATTCCGGGAATTAGTGCGGAAACCACGAGATTCAACCAGGTCTTTGTGTCCGGCCAGGATATTGAGGGGCGCCCTGTGTCCATGGTGGCCTCAGGCCTGATGGCTCGGTGCATCCAGCATGAGACTGACCACCTCGATGGGGTGCTCTTCCTACAACGCCTAGAGGCGCCAGTGCGCAAGGAGGCCATGCGCGCCATCCGTGAATCCGAGTGGTTTAACGCCTCGTAGCCCACTCGCTGTGGCGGCAGCGTTGCGGCGTTGTAGCCTAGTATTTTGAACGATATTAAGAGGAGAGTTTCCCCGCATGCGGATCATTTTTGCCGGTACCCCTGAGCCAGCCGTTGTGGCCTTGGAAAAGCTGCTTGCCTCGTCGCACGAGGTGCTGGCCGTAATTACTCGCCCAGACGCAAAGAAGGGCCGCGGCCGCACTCTTCACCCGAGCCCAGTGAAGGCGCTCGCCCAAGAACACGGCATCGAAGTATTGACCCCGACCACCCTGCGCCCTGACTCGGAGGATGGGCAGGCGCTGCGCGCCCGCTTAAAGGAATTGCAGCCTGAGGCGATTCCGGTGGTGGCCTACGGCAATCTGGTGACTAAGGACCTGCTGGAACTACCACAGCATGGCTGGGTAAACCTGCACTTTTCTTTGCTTCCGGCATGGCGCGGTGCTGCACCAGTGCAGGCTGCCATTGCCGCAGGCGATGACGTGACCGGCGCATCAACCTTCCGCATCGAAGAGGGCCTGGATACGGGCCCGGTGCTCGGCACCGTGACGGAGGAGATTAAAGGCACCGATACTGCCGATGACCTGTTGACGCGCCTTGCCTATTCCGGCGGCGATCTGCTCGTGGCCACCATGGATGGCCTAGCGGCGGGACAGCTGGAGGCACAGCCGCAGCAGGGCGAGGCTACCTATGCGCCGAAAATCTCTACCGCGCAGGCCCGCGTGGAGTGGTCACAGCCTGGCTTCGCTATCGATCGGCACATTCGCGCACACACGCCTGGGCCGGGTGCATGGACCATGTGGGACGAGGCCCGCGTGAAGATTGGACCGGTCAGCCTCATAGAAGAGGCGGCGGTTCCGCAGGCACTAGAACCAGGGCAGCTGCACATTGCCAAGAACGCCGTGTTCATCGGTACCGGTACGCAGCCAGTCCAGCTGGGTAAAATCCAGCCTCCCGGAAAGAAGATGATGAATGCGGCCGATTGGGCCCGCGGACTAGGCAAGGATGCCGAGGTGAAGTTTCAATGAGCGGTGGTTTCCGTTCCCGCAGCAAGTCCGGGGATAAGTCCCCGGAGGGTAAGCCGCAGGACTCCCACAAATCCACTGGTGCGAAGGGCCGAGATGACCGCCCGCAACGGCAGCAGCGTGGCGGCCGCGGTGGGCAGCATAGGGGCCGGCAGTCTGCTAAGGGCCAGCGTCCCGGCAAGCGCCAGGAAGGCGGTCTGATTCAGGCCGCGCTGGCCGCGGGCGTGGATGCGCCGCGTGCGGTCGCCTTCGACGTGGTGCGCAGGGTAAGCGATGACGATGCCTTCGCTAACCTCATTTTGCCCAAGGCACTGCGCAAGCAAAAGCTCAAGGGGCGCGACGCCGCCTTCGCCACCGAAATCACCTACGGCACGCTGCGCACCCTTGGCGTAGTTGATGCCGTCATCGCAGAGTGCTCCTCTCGCGGCCTCGAGGCCATTTCCCCAGCCGTAGTTGATGCCTTGCGCCTGGGCACTTATCAGGTTCTCTATACCCGCGTGGAGCCACACGCGGCGGTTGATACCACCGTTCGTTTGGTAGAAGCCGCCGGTGAAGTCAAGGCCAAGGGCTTTGCCAATGGCATCATGCGCACCATTACGCGGACGCCGGCCAAGGCTTGGCTGGACAAGCTCGCTCCACAGGGGGAGATCGCCGGCATCGCCTTTAAGCATGCCCACCCCACCTGGATTGCGGAATCGTTTAGCCGCGTGTTGGGCCTAGGGGAGTTGGAGGCTGCCCTGGAGGCGGATTCGGATCGACCTTCGGTTCATCTGGTGGCGCGTCCCGGGGAAATCTCGGCCGAGGAATTGGCCCTGATGACCGGCAATGAGGAGGGGCGTTATTCCCCTTATGCGGTGTACATGGAATCCGGTGACCCCGGCCAATTGGAACCCGTGCGCCAAGGATTGGCGGCCGTGCAGGACGAGGGTTCGCAGCTGATTGCCCGCGCGGTATGCGAGGCGCCCCTCGAAGGCGAGGACACCGGCCGGTGGCTGGATCTCTGCGCCGGTCCCGGCGGTAAGGCGGCCTTGATGGGCGCGCTTGCCCGCATCGACTCCGCGCATGTTGATGCAGTGGAGGTATCTCCGCACCGAGCGGCGCTGATTGAAAAGACGGTGAGCGACTTGCCCGTAGACGTTCATGTGGCAGATGGCCGCAATCCCGGCGTGGGAGAGGGCTTTGACCGCGTGCTTGTCGATGCCCCCTGTTCCGGCCTCGGCGCTCTCCGTCGCCGCCCAGAGGCGCGGTGGCGCAAGTCGGAGGCCGATATTGCCGAGCTTAACCAGCTGCAATTCGAGCTCTTGTCCTCCGCATTACACCTAGTGCGTCCGGGTGGCGTGGTCATCTACTCCACGTGTTCGCCAGACCTGCGCGAGACGAGGGGCATCGTTGACCGCGCTGTGGGCGAACTCGGCGCCGCAGAACTCGACGCACATGCTCTCATTCCTGATATGGGCGATGTAGGCCATGAGAAATCCGTGCAGATGTGGCCGCATCGGCACGGTACCGACGCCATGTTCTTTGCGGCCCTTCGCCGCGCAGCCGACTAATCGCGATAGACTGGTGGGCATGTCCGCACCGATTATTTCCCCTTCCATTCTGGCCGCCGATTTTTCTCGCTTGGGCGAGGAACTTGCGGCGATTGATACCGCAGACTGGGTCCATGTGGACATTATGGATGGGCACTTTGTGCCCAACCTGTCCTTCGGCCCAGATATCACGGCCACGGTCCATCGCAGCACCAATAAGCCACTAGATGTCCACCTCATGATCGAGGAACCCGAAAAGTGGGTGGAGACCTATGCCAAGGCGGGCGCACATACGATTATCTTCCACGTGGAGGCCGTCGCCGATGACCAGGCGGCAGTGGACTTGGCCCAGCGCATCCGCGATTTGGGCGTGTGTGCGGCCTTTTCCATCAAGCCAGGCACCGCCATCGAGCCGTGGTTGGATAAGCTGCACCATTTCGATGAGGTGCTCGTGATGTCTGTGGAGCCTGGCTTCGGCGGGCAAAAGTTCATGCCAGAGATGCTGGAGAAGGTCCGTAAACTGCGCCGCAGCATTGATGAGCAGGGCCTTGAAACCGTCATCGAGATCGATGGCGGCATTTCGCCCGAGACCATCGGGGCAGCCGCCGAGGCGGGTTGCGACGCTTTCGTGGCAGGCTCAGCCGTATTCAAGTCGGACGATCCCGCCGGCGTCGTCAAGCAGCTGCGTGATCTGGCGGCTGGTGCCTGATGGCCGCGGAGAACCAGAACAGCACTCTCTCCGCAGCGCTGTTGCGCGCGATGGCCGCGGGTGCTGAGGTACGTGGAACCACGAGCCCTAATCCACCGGTAGGCGCGGTCATCGTGTCGCCAGCTGGGGAAATTGTGGGCGTCGGCGCCACCCAGCCCGTGGGAGGCGCGCATGCCGAGGTCATGGCGTTGCAGGAGGCCGGAGATAGGGCGCGCGGCGCCACGGCCGTGGTCACCTTGGAACCCTGTGCGCATACCGGCCGCACGGGGCCCTGCGCGCAGGCGCTTATCGATGCCGGCGTGGCTCGCGTGTACTACCTCCACGCCGATCCCACCCCGCAGGCTGCGGGTGGAGCAGAAGTGTTAGCGGAGGCCGGAGTGGACGTCGCCAAGTTAGAAAAGCCCCCGCACGCCGAGGATGCTTTGGTGCCATGGCTATTCGCCGTGCGCACCCAGCGGCCCCACGTCACCTTGAAGTTCGCGCAAACGCTGGACGGTTTTACGGCCGCGGCCGATGGAACCAGCCAATGGATTACGGGCGAGGAGGCACGCGACTGGGTGCATGCCGATAGGGCGCACCGCGATGCCATCGTGGTAGGTACCGGCACTGCGCTGGCTGATAATCCCTCGCTCACCGCACGCTTTCACGACGGGAGCCTGCGCGCGCACCAGCCACGCCGGGTGGTCATCGGCAAGCGTGATTTGGAATCGGCGGGCGATGCAGCAAGCCACCTGCGCGAGCTAGGGTACGAGCAGTACGAGAGCATCGAAGAGGCGCTCTTCGAGCTCTACGCCACCGGTGCCCGCGACGTCCTCGTGGAAGGAGGCGCAGGCCTAGCCAGTAGCTTCCTGAAGGCCGATTTGGTGGATGCCATCTCTGCCTATATCGCGCCACTTTTGCTGGGCGAAGGCCGCGGCGTGCTCGCGCACCCCGTGACCCAGACGCTGGCAGAAGCCACCCGTTTCCGCCGGGTGGGAATGAAGGCGCTGGGTGATGACGTTCTTATTGAATACGTGCGCTAGGCGCTCTTAACAGCTAATAGCGAGAAAGGTTGGACGTGTTTACTGGGCTAGTACAAGAGTTGGGCACCGTGGATGCAATGGAGCCGCACGCAGACGCGCTTCGCCTGAGCATTCGTGCCCCGCGTACCGTTGCGGGGGCCGCACTGGGTGATTCCATTGCCATTAACGGCGTATGCCTTACCGTGGCGGATCTGTCGGCGGATACGTTTTGTGCGGATGTGATGCAGGAGTCCCTCGACCGCACCGCACTGGGGCGCCTTGCCCAGGGTGATCCGGTCAATGTCGAACCGGCACTGCTTCCCACCACCCGGCTGGGCGGGCACATTATGCAAGGCCACGTGGACGGCACCGCTACGCTGCAGAGCCGAACTAACTCCGAGAACTGGGATGTGCTGCGGTTTAGCTTGCCGTTGGAGCTTTCCCGATACGTCGTGGAAAAGGGCTCCATTGCCGTGAGCGGCACCTCGCTGACCGTGAGCGCCGTGGGCCCAGACTGGTTTGAGGTATCCCTTATCCCCACCACTTTGCGCGATACCATCCACGGCGCCTTGCCGGTGGGAGGAGAGGTAAACCTCGAGGTGGATGTGCTGGCCAAGTATGTAGAAAAGATGCTTCACCCCGAAGCTTAACCCCCTGAGGCTAAGGACTAGACTGCTACCTTATGAGCGCGAGTGATAATTCCATCCGTCTAGATTCCATCGACCAGGCCATCGCGGATATCGCCGCTGGTAAGCCGGTTGTTGTCATCGATGATGAGGATCGCGAAAATGAAGGCGATCTGATTTTCGCCGCGGAGCTAGCCACCCCGGAACTCGTAGCCTTCATGGTGCGCTATTCCTCTGGATATATCTGCGCACCCTTATTGCCAGACGATTGCAACCGGTTGAACCTACCACCGATGCTGGCGGTCAACCAAGATGTACGCGGCACCGCCTACACGGTGACCGTGGATGCAGCAACGGGCAGCACCGGTATTTCTGCCACCTCGCGCGCAGAAACCATCCGCCGCCTGGCAGACCCCAGCACCACTCCAGGAGAGTTCACCCGTCCAGGCCACGTGGTGCCGCTGTGTGCTCGGCCGGGCGGCGTTTTGGAGCGGGACGGTCATACGGAGGCATCCATTGATCTCGCCCGATTGGCGGGCCTGCGCCCGGCCGGTGTGCTGTGCGAGATCGTCTCCGAGGATGACCCCACGGATATGGCACGCTCGCCAGAGTTGCGCCGCTTTGCCGATACACATGGGCTCTCCATGATCTCTATCGCGCAGCTCATCGAGTGGCGCCGCCATAATGAAACGCAGGTCACCCGCCAGGTAACCACTGAGCTGCCCACCGAATACGGTCACTTCACCGCCATTGGTTACCGCCACGAGGTAGACGGGCAGGAGCACGTTGCGTTGGTCGCAGGGGATCCCGCCCACCTGCGCGGCGCGCGCGACGTCATGGTGCGCGTCCATTCCGAATGCCTAACCGGTGATGCCTTTGGCTCACGACGCTGCGATTGCGGGCCCCAACTGCATGAGTCCATGCGCCTTATCAGCCAGGAAGGCCGCGGTGTGGTCATCTACCTGCGCGGTCAAGAGGGTCGTGGCATCGGGCTTTTGCATAAGTTGGAGGCCTACCGCCTGCAGGATTCGGGCATGGATACCGTCGATGCCAACTTGGAGCAGGGCCTGCCCGAGGACGCCCGCGAGTATTCCGTGGCCGGCCAAATCCTTCGCGATCTCGGCATCGAATCCGCAAACCTCTTAACCAATAACCCCCATAAGGGCGAAGGCCTAAGCGGCTTCGGCGTAGATGCAAGCCACCACACGCCGCTGGCCACCCCAGCCCACGCGGATAATATTGAATACTTGCGTACTAAGCGCGACCGCATGGGACACGACCTTCCGCAGGTCGCCCAGTGGGATGCCGAACATAAGTAGAGCTTTGACGTGCAATTGAAAGGAAAGCGATGAGTAAAGAAGGCCTGCCTGATATTGCCCAGGTAGATGGCAGTGGACTGCGCGTTGCCGTGGTTACTGCTACGTGGAACGCAGAAATCTGCGACCAGCTCCATGCCCAGGCGGTGCAGACTGCAACCGATAATGGGGCCGAGGTTGCCGAATACCGAGTGGTAGGTGCGCTGGAACTTGGCGTTGTGGTCCAAGCCGCAGCCCGTGCCTACGATGCCGTGGTGGCCCTAGGCTGCGTTATCCGTGGCGGCACCCCGCACTTTGACTACGTGTGCGATTCCGTCACCCAGGCGCTGACTCGCATCTCGCTCGATGAATCCACCCCGGTTGCTAACGGTGTGCTGACAGTCAACGACCAGCAGCAAGCCATCGACCGCGCTGGTTTTGCAGATTCGGTAGAAAACAAGGGCGCCGAAGCTATGATTGCAGCTTTAGATACCGTGCTGCAGTTGCGTACACTAAACGCAGCACAAAAGTAACCTCTAGCAATGCGTCAGCGCCCAACGCTTGACCACTAAGGTGGCCGGCGGGGCGCACCCCAAAGGAGTATGCACATGAACGAGGCGCAGGCCCCAAAGAATCCGCAGCACAGCCGCCAGCTTAGCGACGCCGAAGTATTGGCCTATACCAGCGCCGATCCCTTCGCACAGACTACGTCTAAACCGTGGGAGTTCACGGCGACCTCGCCTTTCCTCCGCAAGGTGGCTATCGCCTGGGTGATCCTCGTTATGGCCATCCATATCTTCATGGGAATCACCTTGGATGTGTCCTTTACCGGTGCGCACGTGACTACCATCGACAAATTCGCCTTCCCTGGCGTCGGTGTTCTCATTTCCGTTCTGTCTTGGATCGCTCTAAACCGACCACGCCTGCGCGCCAATGAGGATGGGGTAGAGGCTCGCAATATCGTGGGCACGCGCTTTTATCCGTGGCAGGTGGTCTACGGACTTTCCTTCCCCGTAGGCCAGCGTATGGCACGCCTTGAGCTGCCCGAATTCGAATTCGTCCCCGTCTGGGCGTTGCAATCTGGCGATAAGGACACCGTCATCGACAACGTCCGCCGCTTCCGCGACGTGGAAGCCAAGTACATGCCTCAGGATTAACAATTGGCTGACCCCACCACCTACCGCCCGGCTCCTGGTACCATCCCCACCGACCCGGGCGTCTATAAGTTCCGCGATGAAAACCGCCGCGTTATCTACGTGGGCAAAGCCAAGAACCTGCGCGCTCGGCTGTCCAACTATTTTCAGGACATCACGCAACTGCACCCACGCACGCGCCAAATGGTGCTTACCGCCAACTCGGTGGAGTGGACGGTAGTTGCCAGCGAGGTGGAAGCCTTGCAGTTGGAGTACACGTGGATCAAGCGCTTTGATCCGCACTTCAACGTCATGTACCGCGACGATAAGACCTATCCTATGCTCGCGGTTTCGGTCGGGGAGACGGTCCCTCGCGCCTTCTTCTACCGCGGCCCGCGGCGCAAAGGAGTGCGCTATTTCGGACCCTACTCTCATGCCTGGGCCGTGCGGGAAAGCTTGGACCTGCTTACCCGCGTCTTTCCCATGCGCACCTGCTCGAAGGGCGTTTATAACCGGCATGAGCGGCTCGGGCGTCCGTGCCTATTGGGCTATATCGGCAAATGCGATGCACCCTGCATTGGCCGAGTAAGCAAAGAAGACCACCGCGAGACGGTCAACGATCTCGTGTCCTTCATGAATGGCAACACCGGTTCAGTGCGCCGCAAACTCACCCAGGACATGGAGCAGGCCGCCGAGAACCTAGAGTTCGAACGCGCTGCGCGCCTGCGCGATGACTTGGGCGCTATTGACAAGATCATGGAACAGCAAGCCGTGGTCTTTACAGACGGCACGGATGCTGATCTCATTGCTTTTAACTCGGATGAACTTGAGGCAGCGGTACAGATTTTCCACGTTCGCGATGGGCGCATTCGCGGTCAGCGCGGTTGGGTAGTCGAACGCGCCGGCGATCAGGCGAGTTCAGAGCCCTTGGAAGAGGGGCAGCCTGATCCCGCGCTGCCCGCGTTAGTGCAGAACTTCCTTATCCAGTTCTATTCCGATGCGGTCGAGCGTGAAAAGCAAGAGGCGCGCGAAGACGCTGCGCTCGCCGCGGACGTGAAGCGGCGTGGGGTGAACCAAGAATCGCACATGAAATCCCGCCGCGTGCAGGTTATTCCACGCCAGATCTTGGTTCAGGCCCTGCCGGATGAACCGGAGCAGGTCGTTGCGTTGTTGGAGGAGCTGCGCGGTGCCCAGGTGAACCTGCGTGTTCCTCAGCGCGGTGATAAAAAGCAGCTTATGTCCACGGTGGAGAAAAACGCCAAGGAGCAGTTGCGCCAGCATAAGCTCAAGCGGGTAGGAGACCTCACCGCACGCTCGGCGGCCTTGCAGGATATTCAAGAAGCCCTAGGCATGGAACAAGCCCCATTGCGCATCGAATGTACCGATATCTCGCACATTCAAGGCACAGATGTGGTTGCTTCCCTAGTGGTCTTTGAAGATGGCTTGCCCAAGAAGTCGGACTATAGGCGCTACCGCATCAAGGAGGCGGCAGGCGATGGCCGCTCGGATGACGTCGGTTCTATCGCAGAGATCACGCGCCGTCGGTTTAAGCGCCACAAGCAAGATAAGCTGGCCCATCCCGATGAGGAAGTAGAAGAGTCTTCCTTTGCAGAGGAGAAGGTGGCGGAAGAATCCGCCGAAGCGGGTCGCCGCTTTGCGTATCCACCGCAGCTTTTCATCGTGGATGGCGGCGCGCCCCAGGTGGCCGCGGCTCAAGAGGTATTTGATGAGTTAGGCATTGTGGATGTAACCCTGGTGGGCCTGGCCAAGCGCCTCGAGGAAATTTGGGTTCCAGGCGATGATGAGCCGGTGATTTTGCCGCGTAACTCGCAAGCGCTCTTCCTCCTGCAGCAAATTCGTGATGAAGCCCACCGCTTCGCTATTACTTACCACCGGCAGCAGCGCTCAAAGCGGATGCGTTCCTCGGTACTCGATTCCGTGCCGGGATTAGGACCGCAACGGCGCACCGATCTGGTCAAGCATTTCGGTTCGGTGAAAAAGCTCAAGGCCGCCACTGTGGATGAGATTTGTGAGGTCAACGGTTTTGGTCCAAAACTGGCCCAGACCGTGTACGAGAGTTTGCATGATTCTGCGGGCAATTAAGTGGCATTCTCCTAGAGGCAGCGAATCTTGAAGCGCTAGACTGAAGAGCATGACGCATTTCGAAACTCCACCCATTTTGATAACCGGCATGTCCGGCGGCGGGTTGAGTTCCGCTGCCAAAGTGTTTGAGGACAAGGGCTACTACGTGGCCCACAATATTCCGCCTCGCGCCATTGTTGACCTTCTCAAGCTGTGCAACCAAGAAGAAACTCCGGTGGGCAAGGTAGCAGCCGTCACGGATGTGCGCTCGCGCATGTTCCCAGGGTCTCTGTTGGAGATTATGGATGAGCTTACGGAACTAAATATGAAGCCCACCGTGCTCTTTTTGGATGCTCGCGATGATGTACTCATCCGCCGCTTCGATTCGGTGCGGCGCACCCACCCTCTGCAGGAGGGGGACACGCTTAAAGTGGGAATCCAACGCGAGCGCCGGGCAGTGGCAGAAGTGCGTTCCCATGCGGATATCATCATCGATACGACCAACCTATCCATTCATGATCTCCGCCGTGCCATTGAGGCCGCCTTTGGTGAGATGCAAAATGCAAAGCAGCATGTCACCGTCGAATCCTTTGGATTTAAGAATGGCTCGCCCCGCGATGCTGACTTAGTAGTAGACGTGCGGTTCCTGCCCAACCCCTATTGGGTTCCAGAACTGCGCGGATACCGCGGTACGGATGAACCAGTTGCCCACTATGTGCTCTCGCAGCCAGCGGCGCAGGAATTCGTAGACAATTTCTTGCAGATGTTTTCCACCATGCTGGATGGCTACCGCCATGAGGGCAAGAACTTCATCACGCTTGGCGTCGGTTGCACGGGCGGTCACCACCGGTCCGTTGCCGTCGCAGAGGCTATTGCGGCGCGCCTGCGAGACAATGACACCTTAGACGTCAGCACCTTGCATAGAGATATCGCTCGAGGCTAGAGCACAGGAGTTTTAACGCTTTTATGACCAATCCTTCACACATGGTTTGCCTTGGCGGCGGCCATGGACTTTATCAAACCCTTCTGTCCGCACGCTTTAGCGAGGCGACCGATATTTCTGCCATTGTTACCGTTGCGGATGATGGCGGTTCCTCTGGCCGTTTGCGCCGCGAGCTGGAAATCATCCCACCGGGTGACCTGCGCATGGCGCTGGCTGCCTTGGCTAATAGTGACCCAGTGGGGGACTTGTGGGCGCGAACTTTGCAACACCGTTTCGGTGGCAATGGCGCGATGGCAGGACATGCGGTGGGCAATCTGATGATTGCGGGATTGACGGATGTGCTCGGCGATTATCAAGCTGCCCTGGATACCATCGCAGAACTTACCAATTCCCAGGGGCGGGTATTCCCAGTAGTCAACCAGGCCCTAGAGATTGAAGCGGACGTAGCCGGGCTTGACGACGACCCCCGTGTCATGCGCCAAGTCCGCGGCCAGGTTGCCGTCGCTTCCACGCCGGGCCAGGTGCGGCGCGTGCGCATCGTGCCCGAACAGCCCAGCGCGAATCCGGATGCGCTCGATGCCATCCAGCGCGCGGATCTCATCACCATCGGTCCAGGCTCGTGGTTTAGTTCGGTATTGCCACATACTCTCGTGCCGGAGGTAGTGGATGCGATTTCTGCTTCCGATGCGCTGCGCGTTGTTGTTTTGAACCTTTCGGCCGAGCCCGGTGAGACTAATGGTTTCTCCGCGGAGCGCCACTTGCATGTGCTCGCTCAACACGCCCCCGATCTGCGGATTGACCGCATTTTGGTGGACGAGGCGGCTTTACCCACCGATAGTGAGCGCGTCTATATTCAGCGCGCCGCGCAGTCCTTAGGCGCTCGCGCTACCTTCGCGGATGTGAGCCAAGTTGATGCCAATGGTCGCAGCATCAATAAGCATGACCCTGAAAAGCTGTCTACAGCACTTCTGGACCTATATTCGGACTATCGCAGCGCTCGCGATTAGAACTGGTGCCTACACTTCCGGCTAGCGTGCGGCCGATCGCGCTTGACCGACTGCGCGGCGACCAAGCGTGCGCGGTATGATGTCAGAAATCCTTTCACCGCACTGGGCTGGGAGCGATGGCTCTGGCCGGTATGCGAACTTTGTGACTGTGAGAAAAGAAATGGGGCGAACTAGGTGACCACACCATTGACCGACCAGGTCAAAGAAGAATTGACGGCTGTCGTTGTGCCACGCCAGTCCGCTCGCGCTGCCGAACTGGCGGCGATGTTGCGCTTCGCCGGCGACCTAGATATTTCCGGCGACAGCATGTCCTATGAGCTAGAGCTAGAAAGCCACGCTATTGCACGGCGCTTCATCAACGCTCTTGATGACCTCTATGGCATCACTGCCGAAAGCCATGTCGCCGGCCCGGCAGGAACCACCAAGAAGACTCGCGTGACGGTTCGCATCTCCACTGGCGCGAAAGAGCTGACCCGTCGGCTGGGCCTTATCACCCGCTCCGGCCATGCAGTAGTCGGGCTGCCGCCGCAGGTCATCTCCGGCACCGTGGCCGATAGCGAAGCAGCATGGCGCGGAGCCTTCCTCGCCCATGGCAGCCTCACGGAGCCAGGCCGCTCTTCCGCGCTGGAAGTAACCTGCCCGTGCCAAGAGGCTGCGTTGGCACTGGTGGGCTGCGCCCGCCGCCTTGGTATCTCTGCGAAGACCAAGGAGACCCGTGGTGAAGACCGCGTCGTTGTACGCGATGGCGATGCGATTGGGGCGCTTCTTACGCGTATGGGTGCTCAGGAGACTCGATTGAGCTGGGAAAAGAAGCGCGTTAAGCGGGAGGCACACGATACGTCTCGGCGTTTGGACAATTTTGATGACGCCAACCTTCGGCGCTCTGCTCGCGCTGCGGTTACCGCGGCAGCGCGCGTTGACCGCGCCATGGAGATTTTGGGTGACGATGTTCCTGAGCACTTGGCAGACGCGGGCCGCTTGCGAGTTCAGCACCGCGAGGCTTCGCTCGAAGAGCTGGGCCGGTTGGCCGAGCCTCCTATGACTAAGGACGCAGTAGCTGGGCGTATTCGCCGCTTGCTGTCGATGGCCGATAAACGAGCCGAAGAGCTTGACATCCCCGATACCAATCAAGCGATTACAGATGACCTTTTCAACGAATCCTGACCCTCGGAATCACCTACATTAAAGAATTCCCCGCAGTGCGGATACCAAAGCGGTAGGCGCAGCTGCGGGGAGATTTTTAGTGCCTTCCCGGCTAGCAGGTGCGCAACCGGCTAGCCAGAAGCGTTAAAGAACTAGGGCACGAGGAATCCTAGGACGTTGGTCATCAGGAATACGATGACGCAGACAAACGCAAGGAAGGCCACGGAGTAGCCCACTACGTTCTTCAGGATGACTGATTCCTTGCCCTCCATATTGACGGCGGTAGCCGCAATTGCAAGGGACTGCGGGGAGATCATCTTGCCCACAACGCCGCCTGCGGTATTGGCCGCGAGCATGAGGTCAGGATTCACGCTGATTCGCTCTGCCGCTGCAACCTGCAGGTTGGCAAAGAGGGCATTAGCAGACGTATCGGAGCCAGTAACCGCGGTACCAATCCAGCCTAGGACTGGGGCGAAGAGCGCGAAGATGCTGCCGGCTGAAGAGACGAACTCACCAATAGCAATGGTCTGGCCGGAGTAGTTCATCGTATAGGCCAAGGCCAGCACCAGGATGATGGTAAGAGCCGAGAACTTCATGCGGCTGACTACGTCCCCAAAGGCGCTTACCGGCTGCCCAAAGCTTAGGCTGTAGCGGCCATTTTCGTTGAAGAAGTGGTAGACAACCGCAACGATAATGCCCGAGAGCAACAGGAGCGTACCCGGGTTGCCAAAGACATTGAAGCTGAAGCTGGTATCCATGAGGTTGCCGTCGGCGTCGACAATCGCGTCATCAAGCAAAGGCCAGGCAAAGTGGAGCTTGAGGAATCCGAAGATGGCTGGGGCTGCGGTTGCCACGGCAAAGACAACGGTCACTACGGCGTAGGGAAGCAGCGCCATCCAGATGCGGCGTCCGTTGAGGTCGGTAGTGGACTCGGCGGCAGGCAGCTCGAGACGCTCGCGCAACTCCTTGACGCCCTTCGGCTTCCATACCCGGAGGTAGGCGAAAGCACAGCCCAAGGAGACGATGCAGGCGATGACGTTGGTGAGCTGGTACGCAAAGAAGGTCGCGGACAGCCACTGAGCCAACGCGAAGGAAACGCCAATCACGGCAGCGGCCGGGGCAGTTTCCTTGACACCGCGGATGCCGTCCAAGATAAAGGCGATGAGGAATGGCACGATAGCGGCGATGAGCAGCACCTGCAAGGAGATAAGTGCTGCAATGTCCTGGGTCTGCTCGGCGCTGCGACCGGCAACCTCGCCCGCAGTGGTTACCGGGATGCCAACCGCGCCAAAAGCAACCGGAGCGGTATTAGCAATCAGAACTACTGTTGCCGCGCGCAGTGGCTTCACACCAAGGGCCATGATCATGGTCGCGGTAATGGCCACGGGGGCGCCGAAGCCAGCGAGGGCCTCCAACAAACCGCCAAAACAGAAGGCGATGAGGATAGCCTGGATGCGAATATCACCATCACCCAAAAGGTCGAAGGTCTTGCGCAAATCCTCGAAGCGCCCGGAAGCTACGGTGATTTCATAGAACCAGATTGCGGTAATGATGACCCAGACAATGGGCAGGAGCCCGAAAAGCCCGCCGCGTACGGCGGAGGACAAAGCCATATCTACCGGCATGGAGAAGCCGGCGATGGCAATAATGAGGGATACTGCCAGGGCAACGGCGCCAGAAGTATGCGCGCGTGCCTTTACGCCTAGCAGCATGATAAAGAATGCAATGAGCGGGAGAATCGCCACCAGGGCGGTAAGCCCGAGGCTGTCACCCACAGCAGAGGTATTTATTTCGAACAAGAGAAGTCCTTGATTTCTACGGTGGTCTTGCCCGTAGGAGATTACGGGCACATGAAGCATTCTCACGGTGACCAACGGTGGCGCTAGAGCAGGCAGGGTTGCCTTAAACGCTTTGTGAGCCAGTGAGTAAGGAAAGCATATCGTGCGGTGGGTGTCACGGAAACAATACGGTCGTCTTGGTAGGTGTTAGCGGCAGCATTTCTCAATGTCCGATCGGGCAGAGGCGGGCGCAACTCCTGAAGTGTAGCAGTGATATATCTCACGTTTACGGGGTAAACACAACACAAACCCACGGGTTCGGGCCTATCCAGCGGGTTTATATGTGGGAAATAAAAAGGATCGGAAAGAGTGTACGCGCTTTTGGAAAGTCTGTCATCTACTAGTTCTTAAGGCTGCTGGGAGCCTGCGCTGACAAAAAACGCTCGGTAGTATCGGCACTGTAAGGGAAAACGCTCGGGCGCTTCTCAAACACTGACTTCATTGAAGGACCCGCGCACATACCCGTACACACATTTACTCGACTCTTTGAGGAGAAATACAGTGACTATCCGCGTAGGTATCAATGGCTTTGGCCGCATCGGCCGTAACTTTTTCCGTGCAGTCGCTCAGGGTGACAACGACCTCGAAGTTGTTGCAGTAAACGACCTGACCGACAACGGCACGCTGGCTAACCTGCTGAAGTACGACTCCGTACTGGGCCGCTTCGATGGCGAAATTACTCACGACGATGAGTCCATTACCGTTAACGGCCACCGCATCGTAGTAACCGCAGAAAAGGACCCGAAGCAGCTCAAGTGGGGCGAGTACAACGTAGACCTCGTCATCGAGTCCACCGGCCGCTTCACCAACGGCAACGACGCCAAGGCTCACCTCGAAGCTGGCGCCAAGAAGGTCATTATCTCCGCTCCGGGTAAGGAAGTAGACGCAACCTTCGTCTACGGCGTCAACTCTGACACCTACGATCCGGCAAACCACAACGTTATCTCCGCGGCATCCTGCACCACCAACTGCTTGGCACCGATGGCAAAGGTTCTCAATGACGAGTTCGGCATCGAAAAGGGCCTGATGACCACCGTTCACGCTTACACCGGCGACCAGCGCATCCAGGACGCTCCGCACAAGGATCCGCGCCGCGCCCGTGCCGCTGCAGTAAACATGGTGCCTACCTCCACTGGCGCTGCTAAGGCCGTATCCCTGGTTCTGCCTGAGCTGGACGGCAAGCTGGATGGTTACGCAATGCGCGTCCCGGTTATCACCGGCTCCGCTACCGACCTGACCTTCACCGCTTCCCGCGACGTCACCGCCGAGGAAATCAACGCCGCCCTGAAGGAAGCTGCTGAGGGCGAGCTCAAGGACACCCTCGCATACACCGAGGATCCGCTGGTTTCCACCGACATTGTTACCTCCCCGCACGGCTGCATCTTCGACTCCGGCATGACCAAGGTTTCCAACGGCAACCTGGTCAAGGTTCTGGGCTGGTACGACAACGAGTGGGGCTACACCTCCCAGCTCGTTCGCCTGACCAACCTGGTGGCAGACAAGCTCTAAACTAGAGCTCTAGCAATGAGGATCCGGCCCCGATGCAAGTCTCAACGGCACTGCGTCGCGGCCGGTATTCTTATATCTATAGCCTTTTAACCCGTCCGAATTAATTAAGGAGTAAATAATGGCTTTCCAGACTCTTGACGATCTCCTCAAGGAGGGCGTCGAATCCCGCCACGTCCTCGTCCGCTCTGACTTCAATGTTCCACTCGATGAAGAGGGAAACATTACCGATCCCGGACGTATTAACGCTTCTCTTCCGACCATCAAGGCACTGGTAGAAGGTGGCGCAAAGGTCATTCTTTCCGCTCACCTGGGTCGTCCAAAGGGTGAGATAAACCCTAAGTTCTCTTTGGCTCCAGTAGCTGAAGCGCTGTCTGAAGCGCTTGACCAGTACGTTGCCCTAGCCGGCGATGTCACCGGAGAAGACGCGCATGAACGCGCAAATGGTCTCAACGATGGTGACGTGATGTTGGTAGAAAACGTCCGCTTCGACCCTCGTGAGACCTCCAAGGACGAGGCTGAGCGCGGCCAGTTCGCTGACGAGCTCGTTGCTCTGGCAGCCGATAACGGCGCTTTTGTTTCCGATGGCTTTGGCGTTGTCCACCGTGCGCAGGCATCTGTGTATGACGTCGCTAAGCGCCTATCGGCTTACGCAGGCAAGCTCGTAGAAAAGGAGCTGTCGGTTCTTTCCACTGTAGCTAAGGAACCGGAGCACCCGTACGTGGTTGTCCTCGGCGGCGCCAAGGTTTCGGATAAGCTCGGTGTGATTGAAGCACTGGCTGGCAAGGCTGACAAGGTCATCATTGGTGGCGGCATGTGCTACACCCTGCTGGCTGCCAAGGGCTACAACGTGCAAGAGTCCCTGCTGCAAGAAGATCAGATCGAAAACTGCAAGGACCTGCTCGAGCGCTTTGGTGACAAGCTGGTGCTTCCGGTTGATCTGATTGCTGCAAGCAAGTTCGCGGCGGATGCAGAGACCCAGGTGGTCGAGCTCGATAGCATCCCTGAGGGCTGGATGTCCCTGGATATTGGGCCAAAGTCCGTCGAAAAGTTCGCGGAGGTTCTTGCTTCCTCCAAGACCGTCTTCTGGAATGGCCCGATGGGCGTATTCGAAATGGAGGCCTTCTCCAAGGGCACTGCTGGTGTAGCACAGGCTATTATCGACGCCACCGCAAACAACGGTTCCTTCTCCGTCGTCGGTGGCGGCGACTCCGCTGCCTCCGTGCGCATGCTGGGCTTGGACGAGGACGGCTTCAGCCACATCTCCACCGGTGGCGGCGCCTCCCTCGAGTACCTCGAGGGCAAGGAGCTTCCGGGCGTATCTGTCCTGGAAGCCTAAAACTGCCTGATCAACTTGCCATAAAGAGAGGAAAAATTCATGGCACGCACCCCACTTATCGCAGGTAACTGGAAGATGAACCTCGACCACGTCGAGGCCATCGGCTCCGTTCAAAAGTTCGCTTTCTCCCTGCCAAAGGACTACTACGAGAAGGTCGACGTGGCCTACATGGTCCCGTTTACTGATATTCGCACTATCCAGACGCTGGTAGAAGGCGACAAGCTGCAGGTCACTTACGGCGCGCAGGACATCTCTAAGCACGAGTCCGGCGCATTTACTGGTGAAGTATCTGGCAAGATGCTGGCCAAGCTCGGCTGCAGCTGGGTAGTCGTAGGCCACTCGGAGCGCCGTCAGTACCACGGCGAGACCGATAAGCTCGTTGCAGAAAAGGCAGCCGCAGCATTGGACAATGGCATCAGCCCCATCGTGTGCGTAGGCGAGCCGCTGGCTGTACGCGAGGCCGGTACCCACGTGGACTACGTGGTCAACCAGACCCGCAATTCCTTGGCTGGCCTGAGCGCAGACCAGCTTGCCAAGACCGTCATCGCCTACGAGCCAGTTTGGGCGATTGGCACCGGCAAAGTTGCCTCCGCAGACGATGCCCAGGAAGTCTGCGCCGCCATCCGTGAGCTCGTAAAGGAGCTCGCAGGCGAGGAGGTTGCTGCAGGTATCCGTATTCTCTACGGTGGTTCCGTCAAGGTTGATTCCGTTGCAGAGATTGTCAGCAAGCCAGACGTCGACGGCGGCCTCATTGGTGGCGCTTCCTTGGTCGGCGAGGAGTTTGCCAAGTTGGCTGCCAACGCAGCTAATGCTCTGAGCTAACAGGAGTTATCACCTGTCACAGGTTCGCGCTAAGGCGCGGGTTGGAATGGTTCCAGCCCGCGCCATCGTGTACAGTGGGCCGGTGTGATTACTTCGCTGTACGCGAAGCCTAAAAGTACGATTCCGCGCTAGCGGGTGGCGAGAGTTACCCGCAGGGCGCACGTTAGAAATAAGGATTATCCTCATGGTCTTGGCACTGGAAATCATCTTGGTCATCGCAGCTATTTTGATGTCCATCTTCGTGCTGCTGCACAAGGGCAAAGGTGGCGGTCTGTCCAGCCTCTTCGGCGGCGGCGTGCAGTCTAACCTTTCCGGCTCGACCGTCGTGGAAAAGAACCTGGACCGTTACACCGTGGTCATGGTAATTATCTGGCTTGCGTGCATCGTAGGTCTTAACCTCATCCAGGCATTCGCTTAAGCTACCAGCTGGAATAGCGAAAGCGCCGGTATCGGCTTCCGACCTCTTGGTTCCCTGTGGGAACTGGGGGTGGGGAAGCGGTACCGGCGCTTTTGGTGTGGCGCCGAGCCACAAGTTCAGCTCGGCTGCGCGCTAGGCGGCCGTGCCTAGAGCTCGGAGGCAGCGTCATCGGCAAGGAAGAGGATGGTCTCCTCCTTACCGTGCACGCCTGCAGCCGGCCATTCTTCGGCTTCAGCGCCTTCAACGACGTGCTTTGCAGCTTCCGCCTTGGCCTCGCCTGCTACAAGAAGCCAGATACGAGCAGACTTGTTGACTGCGGGAAGAGTAAGGGTAATCCGCTCGCTCGGCGGCTTGGGAGAGTCATGAACGGGAACAGCTAGCTCTTCTTGTTCCCGAACCGCCTCAGAATGGGGGAACAAGGAATTGATATGGCCCTCTTCGCCCATGCCCAGCAGATGCAGGTCGAATCCGTTCGGGGCGAATTCCTTTAGCTCTGGCTCATACGCACTCGCTGCGGCTTCCATGGACACCGCGCCCAGATCAAAGCCGTGAATATTCTGGTCCGGAATATCTACGTGATTGAGCAGGGCACTGCGTGCTTGACCTTCATTAGAATCTGCGTCAGAGACGGGCACATTACGCTCATCGCCGAAAAAGACGTGAACGCGCGACCAATCGATGCGCTGGGCTGGAAAATTCTCGCCTTGCTGCTGTGCCGCGAAATCCAAACGAGCTAGCTCGTGAAGAACGCCAATTCCAGCGCCACCGCCGGTTAGGACAACTCGCGCGACCCCATCGTGGTGGAGCCCGCCACCGGCGGCCTGGATACGCGCTACGGTATCCACGAATTTCAGCGCGGCCTGGGAGATAAGGTCATCCACATCGCTTACGCGGTGAAGAGTTACCATGAGGTATCGCTATCCTTTGCAAAGAATCAGAGTTAAGCCGTTTTACTGCTTACTGTAGTCTACTTGCGCGAGCGCACGGAGTGCTTGCGCATAAGTCTTATCGGCATCCAGATGGCGCAATTCTTCAGAGAGAACCTCAGCTTGGGAGCGCTTGCTAAGGCTCACCAAGGAATCCGGAGAACCTGGAACGCATACACGCACCGTGCGCTCGTCGACTACATCGACGTCGACGTGGCTCGTTTCCCGATTAAACCGCAAGTGGGTCACTGGGAAGTGCGGCTCTTGAGAGTCGGTGACAGTGCGGTGGACGGGCACTGCCAAACGATCGAGGAGCCATCCGGCCGCGAAGTCTGGAGCTGGGTGGCCCGCAGGCCCCGCCACTTCGACGGACTGCACGGGCTCGTGAGGATGGCGGTCCAATGCGGAGGCCACGACGCCGCGCCACAAAGTGATGGCGGCCCAGGACATATCGGAATCGCCCGGCGTGTAGCCGGCGGATAATGTGCGCAGATCTTCGCCAGTGACGCGTCCGTCATGGGCAACGTTGGTAATGCGGCGTTGAGCCAGCTTGCCCACCGAGCTGGAAGCTGGGTCGGGCGGGCACAAGGTAGGCCACCAGGCGACCAAGGGGGTGTCGGGAAGCAGCAGTGGAGTAACGACTGCCTCGTCCTGGTTTGCCAAAGCGCCGTGCAACTTCATGATGACCATCTCAGAAGCACCCGCTTCACCGCCCACGCGCAGCTGAGCATCCAGGTGGGTATCTGCCTGCGGGTCGCCCGTCACGACGACCAGAACGCGCGACGGGTGCTCGTGGGAGGCATCGCGCACGGAGGCCAGAATGTTTTCCAGATCATCGTCCTCGCGGGCAGCCACGATTAGGGTGAGTACTCGGCCGGTAGTAAGGGTGTAATGCTCCTGGGCCTCTACTAGCTTCTTGGAGATTTCACGCGTAGTGGTGTTGGGCAATGGAATAATCATTGTCTGCGTCCCTCCTATGGGCGGCGCCAGGAGTGGCCCCGGCGGCGCAACATTCTATCGGCGGATTCTGGGCCCCACGTGCCAGCGCGGTATTCCTCCGGTTGGCCTGCTTCGGCCCAGTAATCGATGATGGGATCCAAAATCGACCAGGAAAGTTCCACCTCTTCGTTAGTGGGGAAGAGCGAGGACTCATCGAGGAGGGCATCCAAAATCAGTCGCTCGTATGCTTCCGGAGATTCCTCGGTAAAGGCCTCAGCATAAGCAAAGTCCATATTGACGTCGCGGACCTCCATGGTGGAACCGGGCACCTTGGAACCAAAGCGCATGGTGACGCCCTCATCCGGCTGTACGCGGATCACCACTGCGTTTCGGCCCAGCGCATCGGTCTGGCCGTCAACGAATGGTTGATTTGGCGCTGCCTTGAATACCAGCGCAATCTCGGTCACGCGGCGGCCCAAGCGCTTGCCCGTGCGCAGGTAGAAGGGCACTCCTCCCCAGCGCCGGGAGTTCACTTCCAAGGTGCAGGCTGCATAGGTCTCCGTCGTGGACTCCGGATCGAAGCCTTCTTCTTCGCGCAGGCCCTTGACAAATTCGGAGCCTTGCCAGCCGGCGGAGTACTGGCCGCGAGCAGTGGTCTTATTGAGCGGGTGCACGGCGTGGGTAGCGCGCAGCACCTTGACCTTTTCTGCCTGCAGGGCCTCAGGCTCGAAGGAGGACGGTTCTTCCATCGCAACTAGAGCCAAAAGCTGCAGCAGGTGGTTCTGGATGACGTCGCGAGCCGCACCGATGCCGTCATAGTAGCCAGCGCGGCCGCCCAGACCAATATCTTCGGCCATGGTGATTTGGACGTGATCGATGTAGTGGGCGTTCCACATGGGCTCGAAAATCTGATTGGCAAAGCGCAAAGCCATGATGTTTTGCACCGTTTCCTTGCCCAGATAATGGTCAATGCGGAAGACCGCGGACTCAGGGAAGACGGCGTTGACAATCTCATTGAGCTTGCGGGCAGACTCTTGATCGTGGCCGAAAGGCTTTTCAATGATTACTCGGCGCCACGAGTCCTCGACGGAGTTGGCCATGCCCACCCGCTCCAGCTGGTGGCAGATATTGGAGAAAAATTCCGGGGGAACCGAAAGGTAGTATGCCCAGTTGCTGCCGGTGCCGCGCTCGCGATCTAGCTCGCCCAACCGCGCCGAGAGGCGATCGAATCCAGCATCGTCGAAAGAGCCTTGTACAAATTCGATGCCCTGGGATAGATGCTGCCAGACATCTTCATTGAACTCGGTACGTGAGCCAGCGATGACGGCTGAGCGAACGTAGTCACAGAATGCGACCTTGTCCCAGTCGCGGCGACCATAACCCACAAGGGTAAAGCCAGCGGGGAGGAGACCACGGCTCGCTAGGTCGTAGATGGCGGGCAGTAGCTTTTTATATGCTAGGTCACCGGTAACGCCGAAGATGACCATGCCCGCGGGTCCTGCGATTCGCGGCAATCGCTTGTCGCTGGCATTGCGCAAGGGGTTGACCCAAGCGGCTGAGTCGGTCACGAAGAATCCTTCCTGAGTTTATGGGCTTTAAGCTCGCTAATATTCTAGCGGCAGAATGCCCCGCCGAATTCTCGGCGGGGCACAAGTCACACGGCTAGTTTACGCGAGTCGCTCCTCAATGGAAGCAAGCAGTTCCTCCCACGCGGCGACAAACTTATCTACGCCCTCGCGCTCCAGCACTGCAAAGACATCATCGAAATCAATGCCGACCTCTTCTAGCTGGGCAAAGACGCCTTCTGCAGCCTCGCGGCTATCAGACAGGGCATCGCCGTGGAGGTTGCCCTCAGAGAGAACCGCATCGATGGTCTTTTCCGGCATGGTGTTTACCGTGTGCGGGCCAGCCAGCTCAGATACGTACAAGGTGGCTGGGTACTCCGGATTCTTCACGCCGGTAGAAGCCCACAGTGGACGCTGGAGGTGGGCGCCTTCGGGCAAGTCGGCGTCGTTAAGCAAGGCGTCCTGGAAAAGAGCATAGGCGCGCTGTGCATTGGCGACGCCCGCCTTACCCCGCAGTGCCAGAACAATCTCGCTGCCAATGGCTTCCAAGCGCTTATCTACTTCGGTATCCAAACGGGAAACAAAGAAGGAAGCCACGGAGTGAATGGTAGAGACGTCCTTGCCAGCTTCGGCGGCACGCTTGAGGCCGGTACGGAAAGCCTCAATGACATCGCGGTAGCGATCCACGGAGAAAATAAGGGTGACGTTGACGCTGATTCCCTCTGCCAGGGCATCTTCGATGGCCGGAAGGGAGCCGGTGGTGGCCGGAATCTTGATCATCACGTTGGGACGATCAACCTTGGACCACAGCTCACGCGCCTGTTCAAGGGTGGCAGTAGCGTCATCAGAAATGCGCGGGTCGACCTCGATGGACACGCGGCCATCTGCGCCGTTAGTAGAGGAGTAGATATCCGCAAAGAGGTCGCAGGCATTCTTGACGTCCTCAATAGCCAATGCGTACACCGCTTCATCGGCGGTGGCCTTGGTCTCCTTCAACGTGGAAAGCTCGGCGTCGTAGGCGGTGCCGTTGGTCATCGCCGCGGCGAAGATCGCCGGGTTGGTGGTAACTCCCACGATGGACTTAGCGGAAATTATCTCCTTGAGATTGCCCGAGACTAGGCGCTCGCGAGAAAGGTCATCGAGCCAGGTTGAGGTTCCCAGCTGGGCAAGTTCGGAAATGTGGTTCATGATTACTCCTTATCCAGTCCTGGAGGTTTACTTCTGCGCGGCAGCGAGCGATTCCTGCGCCGCTTCAACAATCGCTGCAGTGGTGAAGCCAAATTTCTCAAAGAGTTCGCCCGCAGGAGCAGAGGCGCCGTAGTGCTCGATGGAAATGGTCCGGCCGAAAGAACCGGTGTACTTGTGCCACGGCATAGCGATGCCGGCTTCGATGGACACGCGGGCCTGTACTTCGCTAGGCAGCACGGATTCGCGGTATGCGTCATCTTGCTCATCAAACCACTCAAGGCACGGTGCGGAGACAACGCGGGTGGCAGTTCCGGCGGCCTCCAGTTCCTTAGCGGCGGCGACGGCAAGCTGCACCTCAGAGCCGGTAGCGATGAGGATCACGTCTGGCGTTTCCTTGGACTCTTCCACCAGAACATAAGCGCCGCGGCGCACGCCCTCATGTGCCTTTTCCTTGGTGCCTTCCAGTACCGGCAGTCCCTGGCGGCTCAGTGCCAGGCCCTTTGGTGCGGCCTTGTACTCGAGCGCTGCGGCCCAAGCCTGAGCGGTTTCGTTGGCATCGGCCGGGCGAATAACGGACAGGTTCGGGATAGCGCGAAGGGCAGAAAGGGTCTCTACCGGCTGGTGGGTCGGGCCATCCTCGCCCAAGCCGATGGAGTCGTGGGTCCAGACATAGTAGGTATCGGTAGACATCAACGAGCCCAGGCGGACAGCGGGGTACTGGTACTCGGAGAAAATAAGGAAGGTGCCGCCGTAAACGCGGGTATTGCCGTGCAGAGCAATACCGTTCATGATCGCAGACATCGCGTGCTCGCGAATGCCGAAGTGGAGGTTGCGGCCATACGGCTGAGCCGACCACATATCGGTGGTAATGGCTGCGGGGCCGAAGGAGTCCGCGCCCTTAATCACGGTGTTATTGGAGCCGGCAAGGTCAGCAGAGCCACCCCACATCTCAGGAAGGGAAGCGGCCAAGGCTTGGATGGTGGCCTCAGAAGCCTTGCGGGTGGCCAAGGATTCACCCGGTTCCCACACCGGCAATTCAGCGTCGAAATCTTGCGGCAATTCGTGCGCCTGCATGCGGTCAAAGAGTGCCTTATTCTCCGGATTAGCCGCAGCCCATTCGTCGAACTTCTTCTGCCACGCGGCGTGCTTTTCGGCGCCGCGCTCGCGCAGCTTGCGGGTGTGTGCGATGACCTCGTCGTCGATGTGGAAGCTGCGCTCCGGATCGAAGCCCAAGACCTGCTTGGTGGCAGCAACTTCGTCATCGCCCAGCGCAGCGCCATGAACGCCGCCGGTATTCATCTTATTCGGGGCCGGGTAGCCGATGACGGTCTTCACGCGGATGAAGGAAGGGCGCTCGGTCTTTGCCTGTGCGGCCTTGACGGCCTCCTCAATAGCTACGACGTCTTCGCCGGATTCGACCGTTTGGACGTGCCAGCCGTAGGCCTCGTAGCGGGCGACCACGTCTTCGTTGAAAGCAATATTCGTATCGTCCTCAATAGAGATGCGGTTATCGTCCCAGAAGACAATCAAGTTGCCCAGCTTTTGCGTACCCGCCAGGGAAGAGGCCTCAGCGGTTACGCCCTCCTGCAGGTCACCATCGGAAGCGATGGTGTAGATGTAGTGGTCGAAGGGAGACTCGCCGGCCGGTGCCTCTGGATCGAAAAGCCCGCGCTCCTTTCGTGCGGCCATGGCCATGCCCACGGAGGAAGCCAAGCCTTGGCCAAGGGGTCCGGTGGTGATTTCCACGCCATCGGTGTGGTGCACCTCAGGGTGGCCGGGCGTGCGCGAACCCCAGGTACGTAGCTGCTTGAGGTCGTCCATTTCCAAACCAAAGCCGCCCAGGTAGAGCTGGATGTACTGGGTGAGGGAGGAGTGACCAACCGATAGAACGAAGCGGTCGCGGCCGGCCCAGTGCACATCGGCGGGATCATGGTTAATGACGCGCTGATACAAGGTGTAGGCGAGGGGAGCGAGGGACATTGCCGTACCGGGGTGGCCGGAACCGCACTTTTGTACAGCATCTGCGGCTAGAACTCGCACGGTGTCGACGGCGCGGGTGTCAAACTCCGACCAATCCTCCGGATAACGGCGCTCGACCATAGTTTGGAGTTCTGGGGACAACTTATCTTTCGACACTGGAAAGCCTCGCTTACGTCTAGGCAAAAAGTACTTAACTTTATTCAGTCTAGTAATTTTCTAACCGGCGGTGCGCAATTATAGAAAGCTAGGCATAAAAGGTATGCTGGCATGGCTAAGTGGAGTGCGCGCGGGCGCTAGAGCGCGCACTGAATCTAGCGGCCATAGGCCTGTAGTCTTTCGCCCCTGCGCCGAAAATTGTGAGTGAGAGAACTGGAACTTTTTCACGGGCATGTGCGACCGCTAGGGGTGACCGCGCGCAGTAAGTGCGCGGGGCACAGTTCACCAACGTTCAGATAGTGGAGGAATCCCTTGGAGACCATCAAGGCCTATTTTGCGCTAACGAAACCGAGGATCATTGAGCTCCTCCTCGTGGCCGCAATCCCGGCGATGCTCCAAGCGCAACGCGGCGTGGAGGCCGTTTCAGACAATATCTGGCTTATCGTGTCGACCATTTTCGGCGGTTGGATGGGCGCTGCTGCCGCCCACACGTTTAATAACGTCGTGGACTACGAGCTGGATCAAAAAATGCAGCGCACCAGGGCCCGACCACTGGTAAGGGCCAAGATTTCCAAGCGAAACGCAGCAATTTTCGCGTGGATAATGCTCATTATCTCCGTGCTGTGGTTGGGCGTCCTAGCTCATTCCTGGCTGGCGGCCTTCTTCGTGGTTTTGACGAACTTCTTCTATGTCTTCGTCTACACCAAGTTTTTGAAGATGCGCAATGCCCAAAACATTGTCTGGGGCGGCTTGGCCGGCTGCATGCCGGCGATGGTCGGCTGGGCAGTTATCCGGGATAACGCTCCTGCTGGAGAGCCTGACCGCTGGTGGCAGGCAATCGTGCTCTTCCTCATCATCTTCTTCTGGACTCCGCCACACACGTGGGCGCTGGCCATGAAGTACAAGGAAGACTACCGCAAGGCCGGCGTGCCGATGCTGCCCGTAGTGGCTGATGAAAAGGAAGTCACTCGACAGATCGTGTGGTATACCGTGGGCACGGTTATCGTGACCCTACTTATCGTCCCCGCTGCCTCGTGGATCTACTTGGTCGCAGCGCTTGCCTCCGGAGCGGTATTCCTGTGGATGGCTATCCGCCTGCACAAGGGAGTCAAGAACGGTGCCAAGGTTAAGCCGATGCGCCTGTTCATTTACTCCAATAACTATCTGTCGGTGCTCTTTATCGGGTTGTCCATCGACGCAGTATTGGGCTGGGAGCCACTAGGCCGGATGCTCGGCTGGTCGGCCACGTTATTTTAACTGTGCCCAAATACCTAGGATAGGAACCAGAAAGCGCGGGAAGGCAAGGCAAATGCGGGTTAAGCGACAAAATGTGTGTCTGCTATCGGCGTGTCGCGGGGTTAGATGTGGCCTTTTTGGATGCCGATTGAGTGTGTGTACTCGGTATCGATACCGTTGTCGTAGAGGGCTGGTTGTCCTGTTTCATAGTCGGCTTGGTTCTCGTTTCGGGTCAGGGTTGTAACTTTGGCGAGTTGGTTCTGGCCCCAGTTGGACTGTCTGGCGATTTCTATTGGATCGCCAGGCAGTTCCGTTTTCAGATACAGCCACCAATCCAGCATTTTGCGTTGGTGCTCACCGCGTCTGCCGCGATGAGTTCTTGCAAGGAGCTTCAGCTGGGCGTTGATGCCGCCTTCAAGACTGTTGGTGGTGGATTTGATCCGGTGCGGCTCGAGCACACCTTTCGGGGGCTTGAGGTAGACAAACAGCAGGTCATTGCGCCACAGGTGGTTGAGACTGTTGTAGGCCTTGCGCACGTTGACATGGGTCCACACGAGTGTGTCTTTTGCTGTTTTCGGGTCTTTGACCTGTGTCTTTTCGTTGAGCCAATCCTTGTAGAGCGTGTGAAACTCTTGCAGTTGTGCACCCCATTGTGCAGCCTCGTCCAGGGTGGTGATGCGGGTGAGTTTCAGCGCGAGTCGGTAGATGGTGCGGCCAGCATCAGTGCGTGGTCGTGAGGTGGTGTAGCGGCGTACTCTGCGTTGGGCGTGCACGAGGCAGCGTTGGATTTTGGTGTTTGGCCAGCACGTTTTAATTGCGCTTGTGGCTCCTCGGCCACCGTCGATCACAGCGATCAACGGTGCTTCGATGCGCTCGAGCAGGCGCTTGTAGTCGTGTGTGGTTTCTTGTTTGCACCAGTGCCAGGCGATGACGTGGTCGAGCGTTGCCGCCACGATCAGACAGCCACCTGCGGTGTAGGTGCCGTCGATGAAGATCTGGTCGTAGACCCTGCCTGTATGGCCGATGGTCGGGTCAGGCACGTCAACCAGCCAAAAGGCATCGAATTTGCGCTGCAGCGTACGTGTCGAGCAGCTCATGTTGCCGGCGATCGCCGCAAGACTGGTCCCGGCGGTCAGGTGCTGGATGAACGCACGAAATAGGGCTGCGTTGGTGATATCGCTGCGCTGCTTGGTCAGTGAAGCACCGCAGATTTTGCACCGCCACCGGGTCGTCCCGTTGCTGGTGGTGCCGTTTCGTTTCATATCGCCGCCACAATGGCAGCGTGGTCGGTTCTTTGGCATTGGGCAACCGAACCACCGCTCCGTAGCACACCATGGCAGCCACACCGGGGATTTTCGCAAGAGAGGGCCAATATATGCTTTTGGAGCATATATTTTCCGCAAACGCGGAGTTCAGAGCATGAAAATCAACGATTCCGGACACACATTTTGTCGCTTAACCCGCAAATGCTTTCCCGCGCTTTTGGTGTTCGTGGGTGGGTTTAGGCTTTATCGCCAGCTTGGACGCGCAGCACGATGGAACCGGTAGTCTTGCGCTCTTGGAGATCGCGGTGGGCTGCAGCGGCATCTTCCAGTGGATAAGACGCCGTGACGTTGAAGCTCAGATCGCCGTCGATAACAGCTTGGACGACCGCCTGGGCACGCATTTGGAACTCGCCTTCTTGGGCTGTCCATGCGCCGATGGAAGGCCGGGTGAGGAAGATAGAGCCATGCTTGCTCAGCAGCTGCGGGTCGATAGGCTCAACTGGGCCAGAGGCGGCGCCGAAGAGCGCGACGGTGCCACGGGGGCGTACTGCTTCGAGTGACTCGTGGAAGGTCGCCTTGCCGACGCCGTCGTAAACTACGTCAACGCCCCTATCACCGTTGTAGCGACGTACCTGCTCGGCGAGTCCGTCGCCATAGCGAAATACCTTATCCGCACCGGCTGCGTAGGAGAGTTCTTCCTTTTCGTCCGTGGAAACCACCGTATAGACGGTAGCGCCGAGCGACGATGCCATTTGGGTGAGGATCTGGCCGACACCGCCGGCGCCGGCGGTAATCAGGCAGGAAGCGCCTTCACCCAGTTGATAAACGCCATGCGCCAAGTAGTGTGCGGTAATGCCTTGCAGCAACATGGAAGCAGCGACTTCTGGCTGGAAATCATCCGGGCACCGCCACTAGTCCCTCGCGTGGGACGCACACCTGCTCGGCGTAGGAGCCAAAAGCCTGGTTCCAGGCCACCATCGTGCCCTCGGCAATTTCCCCCTTGGGGTCGTGGACTACGCGTCCGGTGCCTTCGAATCCGGGAATGAACGGGGTGGCCGCGTTATAGATACCCTCACGATAATAGGTATCGATGTAGTTGACGCCAGCCATGATGACGTCCACCAAAACCTCGTCGTCATTAGGGGTGGGGGCGGGTACTTCGGTATAGCGAAGTACTTCTGGTCCGCCGGTTTCTGTGACCTGAATTGCGTGCATATAGCCAGGCTAGCGCAAAAAGCCGGCCGAGTGCAGTACTTCGGTCGGCCGTGAGCGTTACGGGTTAAGCGTTCGCGCGCTCCCGCTCGAGAGAGGCTTGACGCGCCGCGTACTTCTCATCGCCGCTGGGAGAGCCGGTGATGAGCTCTGCGGTGCCATCGGTGCGGCGTACACCGTGCGCCCACAGCAGGGCGGTATACGCGGTGACGAAGGAGGAGAGGCCAATATGGAACGGTACAGTCCAACGCGGAATGCCCATGTAGAACTGGTAAACGCCTACTGCCCACTGAATGAGGATGCATACAACGAGGACCCATCCTGCCTTCTTGGCATCCTGTGGCGCCCGGTTCTTGTAGAGCAGGAAGACGGTAATAACAGTGAGCGTCAGATAGACGTACATGCACATGGCGTGGGTGACGGCCATGGCTTCGGTATCTACCTGCAGGCGGCCTTCCATTCCCACCCCGGAATCGCCAGAGTGAACGCCCGAACCGGTAACCATCGTGCCGGTGATGAGCACAATGCTCAGGGCAACGGTAGCGACCGCTGCAAGGAGGCGGATCGCCTGAGGGAAGCGAGCGCGCGGCGTCCCGTCATCGGGTTCCAGAATGCGGGAATAAAGCATTGCCGCCAGCCATACCAAGAGCATGGAAGGCAGGAAGTGCAGAGCCACGGACCACCAGCGAAGGTCCAGATGGACAGAAATGCCGCCAATGACCGCCTGCAGGACGATGCCGGCGACGTTGAGCCATGCGTACACCTTGAGCTCTGCGCGGCGACGCGCCATACGCATAGCAATGACAGCGGCGACTGCCGCTGCGGATACGACGAAAGTAAGCAGGCGGTTACCAAACTCGATGGCCTGGTGGAGAGCAGGCGCAGCGCCTTCCATAGGGACAAGGGAGCCCGGTTGGCATTCCGGCCAGGTGGGACAGCCCAATCCCGAGCCGGTCACGCGGACAATGGAACCAGACACGGTGATGCCACCCTGGCACAAGAGGAGGATGAGCGCGATGAGGCGCTGCTGTTGCAGTGTAGGGGCGGCTTCCTTAAAGAAGCGCTTGATCTTCGTCCAGTAATTCACGCATAGCATCCTACTAGTCGGGAGATTTTGGGCATAAAAATTCCTCTCGTTTCGAAAGGAACCGGACAAAAGTCACATTTAGCCATCGAAGCGGAACCAACGGACCGCAGCGAACGACGCCACCGCAAGCCACGCCAACAAGGACAGGAGCTCGAGGCCGGGGAAGACGGAAATAGAGGCGTCGGTAAGCGCGCCTGCTAGGGCGACGGTCGGCACCGCGTTGAGGATGCCATTATCGCCCAGTCCCTGGGAGTAGAGGGTCCACCCGACTACGCCGAGGAGCAGGAACCAGATGAGGTTGGCCAGTGCGAGTACCACCTCAGAGCTGAGGGTGCCGCCGAGCAGCAGCCCCATGGCGGTAAAAGCCGCAACACCAAAAAATAGCGAAAGAATCATGAGCAGCACCCCGCCCAGGCTGATGCGGAGGCCCAGGATATAGGCAGCGATGCCCAAAACGAGGATTTGGAATACCACCATGGTGAGCACGCCGAGGATCTTGCCGCCAATAATGGCCCATGCGGGCACGCCGGACGCGCCGGTGCGTTTAAGGGCCCCGTAGCGCCGGTCAAAGGCAAGCGAAATGGCCTGACCGGTAAAGCCTGCGGAGGTGGCAGCTACTGCAAGCACCATGGGAAATACCTCGTGCAAGCCATGTCCGGTGAGCGACTCCAGGTGGGCCGCGCCAATGAGCAGGGCCAGCGGAATGATGACGCTCAGCAATTGCTGCTCGCCGTGGCGCAGCATGAGTTTTGCTTCCATCTTTCCTTGCGCGAGCAACATGGCGCCGGCGCTAGCCCGTTTCGGGGCCGGGGTAAAGGTTCCAGTGTTAAAGGTAGTGCTCATGTGGTGGCTTCTTTCCGCAACGCAGTTGATTGAATTCGATCTTGGCGGAGGGCGCAGCTAACTGCGCAAATGGCGCCCGGTGAGGTCAAGGAAGACCTCCTCCAAGTTGCGGTGGGCTGCGTCTAAGCGCCGCAGCAGGACTCCTTGGCGGGCAAGTTCGGCGCTCAGCGCGGCAATCGTCTCGGGCGTGCCGGCCTGGGTTAAGCGGTAGTGCAACGGTCGCGATTTGGTCGCTCGAATTCCAGCCTTAGCCAGAGCCTCCACATCAACATCGATATCGGTGCTGAAACTAAGCCCTGCCGAGTCCGACTGGGCGGTAAGTTCCGCGGGAGTGCCGTGGGCTACGAGCTCGCCATGATCCATGATGGCCACTCGGTCCGCTAGTGACTCCGCTTCATCCATGAGGTGGGTGGTAAGAACAATGGTGACGCCATCGTGCCTAAGGGCTCGAACAAGGTCCCAGACCGCCAACCGGGATTGTGCATCCATGCCAGCGGTGGGCTCATCCAGGAAAACCAGCTCGGGCCGGCCGATGATTGCTAAGGCGAGGGAAAGCCGTTGCTGCTGCCCGCCGGAGAGCCTGCGATAGGGAGTCCGGGCTACCCCTTCCAGCCCGAGCGTTTCCAGTAGCCAGCGCGGGGAGAGGGGATGGGCGCTGTAGCTAGCGGAAAGTTCAAGCATTTCCAGAACACGGATGCCGGAGTAGGAACCACCACCCTGCAACATGATGCCGACCTTTTCGCGCACCTTGTCCGGTGCGGAACTCGGGTCTAGCCCCAGAACGTCGATAGTGCCGCTGGTGGGGTGGATAAAACCCTCTGACATCTCAATCGTCGTGGACTTTCCAGCGCCATTGGGACCAAGGAGGCAAAAGATCTCACCTGCGGCAACGCTAAGGCTCAGACCATTAACGGCGGTGGTGGAGCCATATTTTTTTACCACGTTGTCCACGGTGAGGGCTGGGCGGTCGGCTGAAATGGAATTCACGTGGGATTAGTTTAGGACACGGATTCCGCTGCGCCGCACTGCAACCCACCACAGGCCGGCAATGACGGCAAACGTGCAGGCTGCCGACACATAGATGACGATGATGGTGCTGGGCGGCAACCCGAGGCCGCGTGGCAGCACAAAGAAGCTCATAGCTGCCGAATAGGCCACGACGCAGAAACGGAAGATAAGCCGGTTGGCCCATGCGGCCAAAGGCAGAACGGCCCACAAGATGTACCACGGATGGACGACGGGAAAGAAGATAACCAGCACTAAGGAGGCGGTGCCGAGTCCTCCCACCGGGTGGATGCGACCGCGCAACGTTGCAAAGAGCATGCGGGCCATGAAAGCTACTGCCACCAGCACACCAAAGGTACGGGTTACGGTGAGAATAGCTTCGGTGTGGTCACCTAGGCCCAGTAGCATTCCGATAAAGCCGGTACCCACGCCTACGGCGGTGGAGGTAGAAAGCCACGAGCGGATGGAGGCCGCCCCGCCTTGTCCTGTGATCCACCCCAGGCCAATGCCGGTCAGGGCGCTAATAAGGGCGATGGTTGCAATTAAAATGACTAGCTGCAGAGCAATGGCGTAGGCCAAGGCCTTCCAGCGTGATGCACGCTCCTTGTCTATCAGGTGGCGGGCATATGCCATCCCTACAAAGCCCAGCCCGATAAAGCCGGTAACCTTGACCATTCCGGCGCAGGACAGACAAAAGCCGGAAGCAATGAGCGCTAGGTAGGCGCTGCGCGTGGACTTTTCTAGCTTGTCGACGCCCCGCAGGCCCAGCTCCATACCCACCAAGAGCAGGCCCAGCATGATGGATTCATTATGGATTCCGCCCACCAGGTGCAAGATGGTCAGTGGGTTGAGAATGCCGAGCCACAGGGCAGATTCTGGAGATACCCGGCAGCGCCGCGCGAGACAGCTGATTGCCCACCCAGCAACCATGATGCCGGCGATGGATAAGAGCCGGTGGGCGATTACTCCCAAGAGGATGGAATTAGAGGTAACTGCGCTCACCACTCCAGCGAGCCCGAGTGCTACGGGGCCATAGGGGGAGGGGGAGTTGGCCCAGATAAACGGTACGGATCGGGCGAGCTCATCACCCGCGCCAAGCAATTGCACCGGTCCGTGCAGAATAGGGATCCATGCCTTGCATCACGATGGAACCGTTGGCCAAGTAGGAGTAGATGTCCTGGGTAAAGAGCGGGGCGGTAAAAATCAGCGGGATGACCCAGCCGGCCCACGTGCGCCACAGTTGGTGGGTGGTCACGAGCCGGCGGGCGCGCGTTGGGGTGAGCGAACCTTCCTGGGGTTGGCGCAGCGGAGTGCCCACAAAAGGGGCAAGGAACACCCAGGCGGCCACCAACAGCCCTACTCCCACCATGACTATGGCAGAAGAGGTCTGCAGCATGCGGGACATGAGGGAGCCAAAAGGCACGTTGTCATAAGGGTTTCCCACTACTGGGAGGGCACCGGCGCCCAACGCGCCGAAGGCGATAAGCAGGGATCCAACTGTGCCCACCCAGCGCAGGATAAAAAATGTCCGCCACTGTGCGGTGGTGGTGCGCTTTAGGCCATCTTCTTTGGCGGGGACAAAATCAAAACGAGAATCAGGCTCCGCGGCTCCGGTGTCCTCGGCGTGTAGTCGCGCAGACCGAGAACCAGCGGTGCCCAGCTGCGGCAGCTCGGCCTTGACGCCGGAAAGGAAGCCGCGGAATTTGCCTGTCATGGGTTAAGACCTTACGCGAATCCTCCGCCCCAACCCCAGCAGGCCCGCCCTTTTAACGCGCGCAGCACCGCCAGTTGTGGCGATGAGGGGAGTTAGCCACCCCCGTGCCACGCCGAAGAAAGGCCAATGGTGGCATTCCGGAATGAATTAAGGAACACTAGTGTTGTCTAATAAAGGAGGCGCAGTTGGACTGCGGCGCGACTCTCGGAATTACGGGAGCCGGCTGCAGGGCGGCTGTAAGTGAGCGAAGCACGAAGGGAGGTCCCGGCATGAGCACACCTCAGCGCGTAGAAACTACGCACAAGGCGGCTAAGGAATCCCGCACTACGGATGGCGATACCCGCCGGCAAGTGATGCTGTTGCTGCTGAAGGACGGGCCCGTTACCGCTTCCCACTTGGGTGAACGCCTTGGCCTTTCTGCTGCCGGAATCCGCCGGCACTTAGACAATTTGGTGGAAGAGGAATTGACGGAGGTTGTGCGCCGCCGCCCAGTTACCCGCGGTTCAGCGGGTAGCGGCTCTGGTCGCGGGCGACCAGCCAAACATTTCCGCCTCACCGATCGTGGCCGAGCGCAATTCGGCCACGCCTACGATGATTTGGCCTCTGATGCCTTGACGGCGCTTCGCGACGTCGGCGGGTCTGAGGCCGTTAAGCGCTTTGCCAAGGTTCGCTTCGAGCGACTCGTTGCAGATGTGCGCCCCCTCGTAGAAGAGGGCGAATCTGTAGAGGATGTTGCCCGAAAGCTGGCCGAGGTCTTGGACGAGCACGGTTACGCCGCCACGGTGGACCGCGCTGGTCAGGGAGTGCAAATCTGTCAGCATCATTGTCCGGTCTCCCATGTGGCGGCCGAGCACCCAGAGCTGTGTGAGGCGGAACAAGAAGTCTTTTCTGCTCTATTAGGCAAACACGTACAGCCTTTGGCCTCCATCGCCGGAGGCCACGGGATCTGTACCACAAACATCCCCTTGACACCCGTTAATACAAATACTGAAAGGAGCGAGTCATGACCCAGGCACAATCGGCACCCGAGAACAAGATGACCGATGATGAAATCATTGATTCCATTGGTGCATATGAGTACGGCTGGCACGACTCGGACGCGGCTGGTGCTTCTGCTCGCCGCGGCTTGAACGAAGATGTAGTTCGCGATATTTCCGCCAAGAAGGGCGAGCCGGAATGGATGCTTAACCAGCGCCTGAAGGCACTGAACATCTTTGATAAGAAGCCCGTTCCCACCTGGGGTGCGGATTTGTCTGGCATCGACTTCGACCAGATTAAGTACTACGTGAAGTCCACTGAGGAGCAGGCCCAGACCTGGGACGAACTCCCGGACGATATCAAGGCCACCTACGATAAGTTGGGCATTCCAGAGGCTGAGAAGCAGCGCCTCGTTGCCGGTGTGGCCGCCCAGTACGAGTCTGAGGTTGTCTACCACCAGATCCGTGAGGACCTGGAAAGCCAGGGTGTCATCTTCGTCGATACTGACACCGCGTTGCGCGACTACCCTGAGCTTTTCAAGGAATACTTCGGCACCGTTATCCCAGCCGGTGACAATAAGTTCTCCGCGCTGAACTCCGCAGTGTGGTCCGGTGGCTCCTTTATCTACGTGCCCAAGGGCGTGCACGTAGATATTCCACTGCAGGCTTACTTCCGCATCAACACGGAAAATATGGGCCAATTCGAGCGCACCCTCATCATCGTCGACGAGGACGCTTATGTTCACTACGTCGAGGGCTGTACCGCTCCTATCTACAAGTCTGATTCCCTGCACTCCGCAGTAGTGGAGATCATCGTGAAGAAGGGCGGCCGCTGCCGCTATACCACCATTCAGAACTGGTCCAGCAACGTCTACAACTTGGTGACCAAGCGCACCAAGGTAGAAGAAGGCGGCACCATGGAATGGGTCGACGGCAACATCGGCTCCAAGGTCACCATGAAGTACCCAGCCGTATGGATGACCGGTCCTTACGCCAAGGGTGAGGTTCTTTCCGTTGCTTTTGCTGGTGAGAACCAGTTCCAGGACACGGGCGCCAAGATGACTCACATGGCCCCGCACACTTCTTCCAATATTGTGTCCAAGTCGGTTGCCCGTGCCGGCGGCCGCGCCGCGTACCGCGGCTTGGTGCAGGTTAATCAGAACGCGCACCATTCCACCTCTAACGTCGAGTGCGACGCGTTGCTGGTGGACAATATCTCGCGTTCGGATACATACCCGTATAACGACATCCGCAATGACCACGTCACGCTGGGCCATGAGGCAACCGTTTCCCAGGTTTCTGAGGAGCAGCTGTTCTACCTGATGTCCCGCGGTATTGCGGAAGAAGAAGCAATGGCGATGATCGTGCGTGGCTTCGTTGAGCCGATTGCTAAGGAGCTGCCGATGGAGTACGCCCTCGAGCTCAACCGCCTCATCGAACTGCAAATGGAAGGATCGGTCGGCTAAAGAAAATGGTCGCTTCGAACGAATTCAATCCGGATAAGATCACCAAGGGTGACGTCTTTACCTCCACCAACGTGGAGGACTTCCCGGTGCCGCACGGCCGCGATGAGGTGTGGCGCTTTGTCTCCCTGCGCAAGCTCCGTGGACTCCACAATGGCGAGTTCGCTGAGGCAGTGGCACAGGACGTCACCGTGAGCGAACATCCAGGCGTAAGCTCCGAGACCGTCGCTCGCGATGACGAGCGCTTGGGCCGCGTTGGTACCCCGTCTGACCGCGTCGCGGCACAGGCGTGGACTTCTATGCCTGAGGGCCAGGTTGTCACCATTGACGCTGAGGCTCAGGTGGAAGAGCCCGTGGTCATTACCTACACCGGCAAGGGCGAGGGCGTAACTTCCTTTGGCGCTACCTCCATCGAGGTAGGCCACCACGCGGAAGCCACCGTCATCCTGAAGTACGTCGGCTCTGGCACCCACGCAGATAACGTCGAGTTCATCGTGGGCGATGGCGCTCACCTGACCGTCGTCGTTGACGTTGATTGGGAAGACGATGCCGTACACCTGTCTAACCACGTGGCACAGCTCGGCCGCGATTCTGTGCTGCGCCACAACTCCGCCATCTTTGGCGGCGAGGTGGTACGCATCGTGCCTCGCGTGAACTTCACCGAGCAAGGCGGCGACGCAGAGCTGCTGGGCGTCTACTTCGCTGATGAAGGCCAGTACTTCGAAAACCGCATGTTGGTGGATCACTCCGTCCCTAATTGCCGCTCCCACGTCCTTTATAAGGGCGCACTGCAGGGCACCAAGGACAATGAGGCCCGCACCTGCTGGGTAGGCGATGTCCTTATCCGCTCCAATGCACAGGGCACCGATACCTACGAGACCAACAACAACCTGATCCTGACTGAGGGCGCTCGCGCGGACGCAATCCCTAACCTGGAGATTGAGACCGGTGAAATTACCGGTGCAGGCCACGCGGCCACCGTTGGTCGCTTCGATGACATCGAGTTGTTCTACCTGATGTCTCGCGGCATTCCAGAGGCTGAAGCACGCCGCCTCATCATCCGTGGCTTCTTCAATGAGGTCATCCACCGTATTCCGGTGCAGTCCCTGTCCGAGGAATTGGAAAACCGCATTTCCGAAGAACTGGAAAAGATCTCCGCCTAACTCTTTCATAGAAGGAAACCCACACACATTATGTCTACTCTGGAAATTAAGAACCTCCACGCCCAGGTGCTGCCGACGGAAGAAGGCGGCGAGCCGAAGGAAATCCTCAAGGGCGTTAACCTGACCATCAACTCCGGCGAGATCCACGCCATCATGGGCCCGAACGGTTCCGGCAAGTCCACCTTGTCCTACACCATCGCCGGCCACCCGAAGTATGAGGTCACCGAGGGCGAGGTGCTTCTCGACGGCGAAAATCTGCTGGAGATGCCCGTCGATGAGCGCGCTCGCGCCGGCCTCTTCCTGGCGATGCAGTACCCAACTGAGGTACCGGGTGTAAAGGTCTCTCAGTTCATGCGCTCCGCAGTCACCTCCATTCGCGGCGAGGCACCGAAGCTGCGCGAATGGAACAAGGAGCTTACCCAGGCCCGCGAGAACTTGAAGATTGATAAGTCCTTCATCTCCCGCTCCGTAAACGAAGGCTTCTCCGGCGGTGAGAAGAAGCGCCACGAGGTCATGCAGCTGGATATCCTGAAGCCGAAGTTCGCAGTCATGGACGAGACCGACTCCGGCCTGGACGTTGACGCTCTGCGCATCGTGTCTGAGGGCATCAATAGCTACCAGAAGGAAACCAATGGTGGCATCTTGATGATTACCCACTACAAGCGCATCCTGAACTATGTGAAGCCGGACTTCGTCCATGTCTTCGCTGACGGCCACGTCATCAAGACCGGTGGCGCTGAATTGGCGGACCAGCTCGAGTCTGACGGCTACGACCAGTTCCTCAAGTAAGAGACCGACCCTCGGCCGGTCAACCGCGACTATCCAAAGAAGATTCATGTCTGGATTTGATGTAAACGCAATTAGGGAACAGTTCCCGATTCTCCAGCGCACGGTGCGTGGCGATAAGCCACTGGTGTATCTGGATTCGGGTGCTACCTCCCAGCGCCCGCTGCCGGTATGGAAGGCGGAAGAGGAGTTTGTGCTGCACACGAACGCCCCTGTTCACCGCGGTTCCTATCAACTGGCAGAAGAGGCCGATGATGCCTACGAGTCCGCGCGCCAAGCTATCGCCGCATTCGTGGGCGCGGACCGCGACGAGATCGCCTTTACCAAAAATGCCACTGAGGCCCTGAACGAAGTTGCCTATGTGCTTGGCGACGAGCGCGCGGGGGACCTCTACGTGGGCGAGGGCGATACCGTTGTCATCACCGAATTGGAGCACCACGCCAACTTGGTGCCGTGGCAGGAGCTGTGTGCTCGCACCGGCGCTACGTTGAAGTGGTATTCCATGACCGAAGACGGCCGTATTGATCTCGATTCGCTCGAGCTCGATGATTCCGTCAAGGTAGTTGCGTTTACTCACCAATCCAATGTCACGGGTGCCGTGGCGGACGTGGATGAACTGGTGCGCCGTGCTCGCGCGGTGGACGCCATGGTTGTCCTCGACGCCTGCCAGTCGGTGCCACACATGGCGGTTGATTTCCATGCTTTGGACGTGGATTTCGCGGCCTTTTCCGGCCACAAGATGTGTGGCCCCAGCGGCGTTGGTGTGCTGTACGGCAAGGATGAGCTGCTCAAGAAGCTGCCACCTTTCCTGACCGGTGGCTCCATGATTGAGATCGTCAAGATGGAAGAGACCACCTTTGCCGAGCCGCCGACGCGCTTTGAGGCGGGCACGCAGATGACCAGCCAGGTGGTTGGCCTTGGAGCCGCGGTGAAGTTCTTGGAAGAAGTGGGCATGGACAATATCCACGCGCACGAAAAGAAGCTCACCGAGCGCGCATTGCGCCAGCTCAAGGAAATCCCGGGTCTGCGCATCATCGGTCCAGAGACCACCGAAAATCGCGGTGGCGCCATTTCCTTCACTGTGGAAGGCGTTCACCCGCACGACTTGGGCCAGGTCCTCGATGACCACGGTGTGTCCATTCGCGTTGGCCACCACTGTGCGTGGCCACTGCACCGTGCCTGCGGCGCACAGTCCACCGCCCGCGCTAGCTTCTACCTATATAACACCGAGGAAGAAGTAGATAAGCTGGTGGACGCAATCAAGGCTGCCCGCGAATTCTTTGGAGTTGCCTCATGAACCTAGATTCCATGTACCAGGACGTCATCCTGGATCACTATAAGAACCCCCAACACGCCGGCCTGAGGGAGCCATATCAGGCCGAGGTTCACCACGTGAACCCGTCCTGCGGCGATGAGCTCACCCTGCGCGTGCGCCTTTCGGACGACGGCAAGACCGTCGAGGACGTCTCCTATGACGCGGAAGGCTGCTCCATTTCGCAGGCTTCTACCTCGGTTATGGCTGAAGAGATCGTTGGACTGCCGCTTGCGGAAGCCAACGAGAAGCTGGCCGAGTTTGAAAAGATGATTACCTCTCGTGGCCAAGAAGAGGGCGATGAAGACCTCATCGGTGACGGCGTTGCCTTCGCCGGCGTGTCCCAGTACCCAGCGCGCGTCAAGTGTGCGCTCCTCGGATGGAAGGCCTTCCAGGCTGCATCCGCCGATGCACTAACTGAAGTGGAGAACTAGATGACGGAACCCGTAGATCCTTATCAGAACGAGAACTCTTCATTCTCCGGCAGCGGCGAGCGCCCGGAGCAGACCGAAGAGCAGATCTCTAAGGCCTTTGACGTCACCGAATTCATGCGCGATGTCATCGACCCCGAGCTCGGCATTAACGTCGTCGACCTGGGCCTTGTCTATGACCTCTGGTTTGAAGAGGACAATGGCAAGGAAATCGTCATGATCAATATGACGCTGACCTCGCCGGCCTGCCCGCTGACCGATGTCATTGCGGAGCAGGTCGAAGACATCGTCAAGGCCAATAAGCTGGCCGATGCCGTCCGCATCAACTGGGTATGGATGCCGCCATGGGGACCGCAAATGATTACTGAGGAGGGCCGCGAGCAGCTTCAGGCCCTCGGTTTCGCGGTTTAAAATCGCGTATTAATCACACGCCCCCAGCAGCGCATTTCTCGGATTCGGGAAGTGGCTGTTGGGGGCGTTAGTGCGTCTTAGCGTTGGCCGCGTCAATTGCTAGACTATTTCTTCGTGATTGTAACCAATGATTTCGAAGTCAGGGTAGGAGCGCGCACGCTTCTCGACGCCCCCGGGCAGCACCTCCGCGTGCAGCCCGGCGACCGCATTGGCCTCATCGGCCGCAACGGCGCGGGCAAGACGACGACCATGCGCATTTTGGCAGGGGAGACGGAGCCTTATGGTGGTTCTGTGACTCGCTCGGGCCCCATTGGTTATCTGCCCCAGGATTCCCGCGAGGGAAATATCGAGCAAACGGCGCGCGAGCGCGTTCTCTCCGCACGCGGCCTGGATGATCTTAAGCGCCGCATGGCGAAGCAACAAGAGCTCATGGAATCGGCCACGGACGATAAGTTCCGGGATAAGGCTATCCGTAAGTATTCCCGCTTGGAGGAGCAGTTCGAGTCGCTCGGCGGCTATGAAGCCGATTCCGAGTGTGCGCAGATTTGCGATAATTTGGGCCTGCCACAGCGTGTCCTAGACCAGAAGCTCAAGACCCTCTCAGGCGGCCAGCGTCGCCGCGTGGAGCTGGCACAGATCCTCTTTGCAGCTACTGAAGGCTCCGGCAAATCCCAGACCACGCTGCTCTTGGATGAGCCGACTAACCACTTGGATGCCGACTCTATTACGTGGCTGCGCCAATTCCTGTCCAAGCATGAGGGCGGGCTCATTATGATTTCCCACGACGTCGAACTGCTGGAGGCCGTGTGCAACAAGGTGTGGTTCCTTGACGCGGTCCGCGGCGAGGCCGACGTCTACAACATGGGCTATAAGAAGTACCTCGATGCCCGTGCTACCGATGAAGCGCGGCGTCGCCGAGAGCGTGCCAATGCGGAAAAGAAGGCGTCTGCACTGCAAAAGCAGGCTGCCAAGCTCGGTGCCAAGGCAACCAAGGCCGCCGCGGCAAAGCAGATGCTCCACCGTGCTGAACGCATGATGAGCGAGCTCGACGAGGTCCGCGTGGCCGATAAGGTGGCCAATATTAAGTTCCCCGAGCCGGCGCCGTGCGGCAAGACGCCCATGAATGCCAAGGGCCTGACCAAGATGTATGGCTCGCTGGAGGTTTTCGTGGGCGTAGACCTCGCTATCGACAAAGGCTCTAGGGTGGTTGTTCTCGGCTACAACGGTGCAGGTAAGACCACCCTGTTGAAATTGCTTGCCGGCGTGGAACGAACCGATGGTGAAGGTGGCATCGTCAGCGGCCACGGCCTGCGTATCGGCTACTTCGCGCAGGAACATGACACCATCGACCCGGATAAGTCCGTGTGGCAAAACACCATTGATGCTTGTCCTGACGCAGATCAGCAGGAGTTGCGCAGCCTGCTTGGCGCCTTCATGTTCTCCGGAGAGAAGCTGGAGCAGCCTGCGGGTACCCTGTCCGGCGGTGAGAAGACACGCCTTGCACTGGCCGCCTTGGTCTCCAGCCGTGCCAACGTCCTGCTGCTCGATGAGCCCACCAATAACTTGGACCCAATTTCGCGCGAGCAGGTGCTTGATGCACTGAAAACGTATACGGGCGCCGTGGTGCTGGTGACACACGATCCGGGTGCGGTTAAGGCACTGGATCCGGAACGCGTGATCATCATGCCCGATGGTGATGAGGACCTGCTGGTCCGATGACTATATGGAGATCGTGGAGCTAGCTTAGGGATTTATGAAGACACTGCTGGAGAGGATGCCCGCTTGGCGGGAGAAGTTTTGGCTCATCCCCGCCGTGGCGGTGGCCATCGCCGCGATCTGCGCGGAATTGCTCATTGCGGTTGGTAGCAATTTTGACGTGTCGGACACGCCCTTTTATGACGGCAGCGCCGATAGCGCGCAAGGGATTTTAAGCGCGGTAGCAACCTCGTCACTCTCCTTGGCCGGCACCGTCTTTTTCATCACGCTGACCGCGCTATCCGGTGTCGTCACGGTGATGGGCCCGCGCCTCCTGCACGAGTTTTTAAAGGATCGCTCCATTCAATCCACGTTGGCGATCTACCTGGCAACCTTTATTTTTGCGCTCCTATCCCTGCGCGCGGTTCGTACCGGCGGCGGTGGGGTAGAAGAATACGTTCCTTCCCTCAATGTAGCCGTCACGGTTCTGCTGGCCATCGCCTGCGTTGTCTTCCTCATCTACTTCATCGTGCACATTGCGCAATCCATCAGCATGTCCCACGTGGTGCACGTGGTTGCCCAAGACGTAGAAAGCCACATGCGCCGGCTCATCCGCCGCGGTGAGGAGGAGGAGAAAGTAAAAGCGCCGGGGCCAGAGTTCTACACGAACGCGCAAAAGCGCCGCAGTAGTGAGACTGGCTATCTCAAATTCGTGGACTATGACGCTATCGCGCAGGCTGCGGCGCAAGAGGATTGCGCGGTGCACCTCGGCGTGGCACCGGGAGACCTCGTATTGGAAGGCGAGGTCATTGCCCACGGCGTGCCACGTTTGCCGGAAGATATTGAGCGTCATATCGTGCTCACGCAACACCGCGAAAACGCCTCTGCCCACGATCCTCGGTTTACCGCCCGGCACCTTGCAGAAATTGCTGCCCGCGCTTTGAGCACCGGCGTTAATGACCCATTTACGGTAATTGACATCATTGACCGCTTCACCCAGATCCTCACCGTGATTGGGGATAAGCGTCTTCCGCAGGGCATTGTGCATGTGGGCGGCGAGTTTCGGCTGGATTATCAGACCTTTAGCTATGACGAGATCGTCGAGGCGATGTTTACACAGATTCGGCGCGATGCGGCCGATAATGCGGAGATCTACCTCAGCATGCTGGACAATCTAGCTAAGGTCGTTGCCCTCCTTCGCACAGCGGAACGCCGGCGCGTGCTTGACGACGCCGCCCGGGCCATCTACTCCGATGCCCGCCGCCAGGTAGGCGGCGAGGTGGAGCTGAAACAGTTGGAGGCTTCCTACCAGCACTTCCAGGCCAACCTAGCTGCGTGGGCGGAATCCGATAAGCCGGGCGAGGAGCACGCCGCGGACTAGTCCGCGGCGCGGTTGTCGCTGGCGCTAGTTGCGGAATCCATGCACCGGGGCGGGGATGAAGCCGCCGCGGTTTATGAACTGCGTATTGCCCACCTGATTGACCGGGATGACAGGGGCGTAGCCAAGAAGCCCGCCGAAGCTGACCTCGTCGCCTACCTGGGCGCCAGGTACCGGAATGACGCGCACTGCGGTGGTTTTATGGTTCATCACGCCAATGGCGGCCTCATCAGCAATCATGCCCGAGATCGTCGCGGCAGAGGTGTCGCCCGGCAGGGCAATCATGTCGAAACCAACCGAGCAAATAGCGGTCATGGCCTCCAGCTTGTCCATGGAAATGGAGCCGGACTTGACCGCGTCGATCATGCCTTTGTCCTCGGAAACGGGGATGAAGGAGCCAGATAGACCGCCCACGCGGGAACAAGCCATCATGCCGCCCTTCTTAACGGCGTCGTTAAGCAGAGCCAAGGCCGCAGTGGTGCCGTGGGTGCCTACCTGGTCTAGGCCCATGTGCTCCAAGATGTGCGCAACCGAATCGCCCAATTCGGCGGTGGGGGCAAGCGAAAGGTCGATGATGCCGAAAGGAACGCCCAGGCGCTCCGAGGCCATGGTGCCTACCAGCTGCCCGGCGCGAGTGATCTTGAAAGCAGCCTTCTTCACCTCTTCTGCAACCTGGTCTAAGCTGGCCCCCTCGAGCGAGCCCAAGGCACGGTCGACCACACCCGGGCCAGAAACGCCCACGGAGACCACACAATCGGGTTCCTCAATGCCGTGGAAGGCGCCGGCCATAAAAGGATTATCTCCCACGGAGTTAGCAAAGACCACGAGCTTGGCGCATGCAATGGCAGAATCATCCTTAGTCAGCTCGGCCGCTTCCTTGATGACCTCGCCCATCTTCTTCGCCGCATCCATGTTGATGCCGGCGCGGGAGCTGGCGATGTTTACGGAGGAACACACGACGTCCGTAGTAGCCAGCGCCTCCGGAATGGAGCTGATGAGCTTTTGCTCGGCGGTGGTAGCGCCCTTTTCTACCAAGGCGGAATAGCCGCCCACGAAGTTGACGCCGACCTCTTTTGCCGCCTTGTCCAGCGCCTTCGCTGCATCAACGGGGTTTCCCTCTACGCCGGCCACCACCAAGGAGATGGGGGTTACGGAAATGCGCTTATTGACGATGGGGATGCCGAGCTCGCCCTCGATGCCTTCGCATACCTCGACGAGGCGCCCTGCCTGCTGGGTGACCCGGTCATAGATGGCCTGGCAGGTAGCCTCCATGGTGGAGCGGGTGCATCCGAGGAGCGAGATGCCCATGGTCACGGTGCGGATATCGAGACGATAGTTCTCAATCATCTCGATGGTGTCCAAGATATTGGTGGTATTAAAACGCGTACTCATATTAAATTTCGTTCATGGCGGTGAAGAGGTCTTCGGACTGAATGCGGATGGACTGGTGCTTTTCCTCCGCCACCGGGCGCATGTGCTCCTTGATGGCCTGGATGGAGACCTTGTCCGCATCGAATTCGACGCGCAGGATCATGGTGAAGTATCCGCCCATGAGCGTCTGGGAGACGTCAATGACGTTGATATCGAGTTCTGCAAGGGTAGTGGTCACCGCGGCGATAATGCCGGTGCTATCGGCGCCGGTGACGGTCATAATGGCATACATGCATGCAATTCTATCTGCTTGCCGAGCGCGCCGCGGTGGTTTGTGCGTGCCGGAGTAAGGAGGCCGTCTGCACGCCGGCCGCGCCGTTGTTACGGTGGGGCGGTATGACTGATAAGAAGAAGATTCTGTACATCGGTGGACACGGCAAGGTCGGGCTGCTGACCGCCCCTAAGCTGGTTGACGCCGGCCATGAGGTCCACTCCCTCATCCGCAACCCAGAGCAGAAGGCCGAGATTGAAAAGCTCGGCGCGACCCCAGTTATGGCGGATATTACTGAACAATCCGTGGATCAGTGGGCAGAGCTTTTCGCCGCTTATGACGCTGTAGTCTGGGGCGCCGGCAATGGCGGCCGCGGTGGGGCAGACCTCACCTGGGCCGTCGACCGCGATGGCGCCCTCGCTACCCTCGACGCCATGGACAAGTTGCAGCAGGAGGGCAAGAATGTGCCTGCCTATGTGATGATCTCTTATGTCGGCTCCCAGGTAGCAACCACGGATCCTGCCGATGAGAAGTGGTATGCCTACGTGGAGTCCAAGAAGGAAGTAGACAACCGCCTTGTACAGGCCAGCTACCCGCACCTCATCCTCAAGCCAGCGATGCTGACCGAGGAACCAGCCAAGGGCATTGAGCAGATTGAGGATAAGAAGCTGAAGGAGTCTCTGACTTCTTCCCGCGAGCTGGTTGCGGACGTCATCGTCGAGTCCCTTGGCCGTGAAAACCTGCCGGGATCCCCGCTTGCCTTCGTTGATGGCGACAATCCGGTGAGCTCCATCAAGTAAGGCGCTAGACTGGCTGGCATTATGACTGCTAAGCCACCAGCTGTACTTATTGATTGCGATCCCGGCGTCGACGATTGCCTCGCCCTTATGTACCTGGCGGGGCTGCATCATGCTGGGGAGATCGAGCTGGTGGGGGTTACCACCACGGCCGGCAACGTCGAGGTTCACCGGACCGCGGATAATGCCCGCTGGATTCTGGACCTGTGCTCGCTTTCCGACGTCCCCGTAGCCCCCGGCCTACCCCAACCCCTCAAGGTAGATCTCACCACCACCCCTGAGACCCATGGCCCGACAGGGCTGGGCTACGCACACGCCCCCGCTGCCGCCGCCAAGCTACAACAGCGCGATTGGCAGCAGGTATGGGAAGAAGCATTAGCCACCCATGACGATCTGCAGCTGATCGTTACTGGACCGGTCACCAACCTTGCGGCCTTCGAAGCAACCCATAGCGAGGCTGCCGCGCGCTTCGGTGCCATCACCATCATGGGCGGCGCGGTCAATTACCGCGGAAACACCACGCCAACTGCCGAATGGAACTTTTGGGTGGATCCGCACGCCGCCGCCCAACATTTTCATTCAAACGCCCCACGCGTTCTCACCACGCTGTGTTCCCTCGAAGTAACGGAACAGTTTCTCATTACTCCGCAGCGCCTAGACGAGGCCTTGGAATTGTTGGGGGAGCACCCCACGGCACAAATCCTGCCGGACGTGCTGCGTTTTTATTTTGAATTCCACCAGGCGCAAGGAGAGGGCTATCAAGCCCAGATCCACGACCTTTTGACCTGCATGATTGCCCTGGGGCGCATCCCTTATGAAGCGATAGAAACCACCATGGACGTCGAGGCGGAATCGCCACTGCTGCGTGGCACGAGCGTCGCAGATTTGCGCAACCATTGGGGCCGCACCCACAACGCGCGTCTGGTAACAAGCGCAGACATGGAGGCCGCACACCACGAATGCGCGCGGGGATTGACGCTATTGGCTTCGCATTAATGGCTTTTAGCACGCAAAACCTCTACTATTATCCGCGGCGCTCGTGCCGTGCGAGATCGCTTTCCGAGGTGACATAGGAAAGCAGCACCATCCGCGGTCGGCGTTTATTTTGCCCATTTTTCGGTATATGGATTTGGACTTTTACTGTGTCACAGCTTTCTCTCACCCCCGCCCGCAAGGCTATGGTCATCGCGGGTGCACTCATCGTCGCCGCAACCTGGATTTATCTGGTTCTTCTGCGTCCTACTGATTGGGAATCCGTTGCCGGCTCGACCGAGGCGCTCATTACCCTCGCCGGCTACCTCGTTGGCGCCGCGCTCCTTCTCACCGGCACCGTTCCGGCATTACCGGCGCGAACCATCGCCATCATCCCGGTAGCACTAGTGCTCAATATTGTTGTCGGCGAAATCATCGGTTCTATCGGTGTTCCGCTGTATATCGACTCCGTGGGAACGATCCTGGTAGCCGCGCTCGCGGGCCCCATCGCCGGATTGGCTACTGGTACCTTGTCCTCCGTCGTATGGGGACTGTTGAACCCCGCCGCTTTGCCCTTCGCCGCCGTGTCCGCCGCCACGGGGTTCCTCTCCGGACTGGTAATCAAGAAGGGCGCTTTCACTAAGGTGTGGTGGGTCATTCTCAGCGGCGCCATCATTGGAATCATTTCCGGCATGCTCGCCGCACCAGTGGCTGCCTTTGTTTATGGCGGTACCGCAGGTCTTGGTACGGGCGCGGTTGTTTCGCTCTTCCGAGAATTGGGCAATTCCCTCATCGCCTCGGTTACGCTGCAGTCCTTTATTTCGGATCCCCTGGATAAGGCACTGGTTTTCCTCATTGTCTGGGCAGCGGTCAAGGCACTGCCGCAGCGCACCCGAGAATCCCTCCAGCCACGTTAATGCACGGCCTTCATCCCGCCACCGTTGTCACCATCGCGGCCTGCGGCTGGATCCTTACTTTGGCGCTGAATAACCCGGTGGCGTCGGCAAGCGTAGCGCTCATCGCCCTAGCCTGCGGTACTGCCGCTACCCGCAACGCTTCCGTGATTTTGACAACATTGGCGCTAAGCGCCCCAGCGGCCCTTTCCATGCTGGTCATTCACGCCCCCTACGGTGATGACCCAGTGCTGCCGCTGCTAACAAGCGACGGCCTGGTTCTCGCCGCCACCCTCACCCTCCGATTCTGCGCCCTCATGGCCTGCTTCATCGCGGCCATGGCAGCCCTGCGCATTGCTGATATCGCCAAGTGGCTGCAAGTGTCGCGCGCTGGCCACAAGGTCGCGTATATCGTGGGAGCCTCCCTACAAACCCTGCCCCAAGGCGCGCACGCTTGGCGTTGCGTCCGTGAAGCCAACCAGCTCGCCGGCATCACCGTGACCTGGCGCAATACCATCTCGCGCGTCATTATTCCCGTTATCGCTCGCCTCCTTACCCAAGGAACCCAACGTGGCCAGGCCCTCGCCGCCGTCGGATTCGACCAAGAAGGGCAACGCACCCTACTGCGCCCCGTTGCCGATTCCATGGTCTCCCGCGTCTTACGCTTCGTCATTCCGCTAGTTAGCCTTGCGGTGGTGATTGCTACATGGATCTAGCCCGCATTAAGCCCACCTCTGGGGCCATATATCAAGTACTCGTCGAACCTGACACAGCCGTCGAAGACGTTGCCGTGGAACTAGCCGAGCACCTATCTACCGAAGCCATCATCGGCACGGATGCCTCAGCACAGATTAGCTTCCTGCGGGAAACCTGTATCGAAGAAGTAGTTTTAGGCCTCGAAAATGCCGGCGTGCCTGCCCCTGAAATGCAGCGGCGCGGGGAGCGAATGCTTCGCGCTGTAGGACTGTCTGACTACTGCGAACATGACCCAACGCAGCTATCCGGTGGCCAAACGCGCAGGTTGGCGGCAGCCTGCGTTGCCATTCGCGAGCCAGAAATCATGATTGTGTGCGAGCCCGGAGCCGGGCTTGATGCTGATTCGCGCACGCAAGTGGTTCGCCTCTTGCAGTCGATGCCGGAGACTTGCGTCATTTCCGTTTCTAGTTCCTCCTGGCCAGAATTGGGTGGCGACATCATTGGCACAGACCCACTCGTAGCGGCCGTCGACTTACCGCGTGTTTCTGCAAGCCCCCGGACAGGGAGTATCGGTCCGCTAACGGCACGCCGGGGTGCAGCAAAGAAGAAATGGTGGCACTTTTCTCAGCCCCGTGGCACTTCCTTCAGCGTCGGACCGGTGGAAATCCCTATCACGGAATCCGCGGTTACGTGGCTGCGTGGCGATAACGGCAGTGGCAAGACCACGCTCCTGCGCGCCGCGGCTGGGCTCGATGGCGCCGGAGCTGTCCCGAATCCACCCGCTCTTGCCCTGCAATCGCCGTTTGATCAGGCGGTGTTTCCAACGGTGGAGGAGTTCGTCCCCAATGACACCTTGCGCAACCTGTTGGGACTTAATCCTGCAGATCATCCTCTCGATTTATCATCGTCTCGTCTGAGGCTTGCGCAGATTGCCCACGTGATCGGGCAGCAGCGACCGGTGGTTCTGCTCGACGAACCAGACACCTTGCTTTCAGCTGCCGACCGCTGGCTCATGCACCAACTCATCCACTACGCACTGCAGTCCGGCAGCGCCCTCGTAGTTACCTGCCACGATTCTAAGTTTGTGGCAGAAATAGAAACCTATGCTGAAGTAACGGAAAAGACACTGCTGGCGCCGCAGCTATAAGCGCATACAAAACTGCTCCCGGCTCTCTCCAATATCAGTTAAGAAGCAGCCGGGAGCAGGATTGGATGTACGGGGGATTACTGTGGGCTCGCCTGAGCACCGCGGATGGATTGCTCTACTAAGTCAAGAACATTTTCTAGTTCCGCGGTATCGCCCAAGGCAAGCCGATTAATGAATCCATCCATAAATACCTCAAGATAGATGGCCAAGGTATCGATTTCTACATCATCCCGAAGGCGGCCCTTATCCGCATTAGATGCCAAGCGTGCGCGAACGGCTTCATCACGAACCGACTGGTTTTCCTTCCACCGAGCGGCGAACGAGGGGTCAGTGCGTAGCAGGGAGGTGATTTCCAAGCGTGTGGCCAGCCAATCGTGGCGCTCAGGATGTTGGAGCATTTCCCGCATGACTTCTACCAAGCCATTTTGAGCCACGACTTCGGCCTGACGAGCGGCATCTTCTTGCGCCAAGGCAAGGAATAGTGACTCTTTGTCACCGAAGTGGTGAAAAATTGCGCCACGTGACTTACCCGTAGCTTGTTCGAGTAGCCGAACAGTCGCTCCCTCGTACCCGTGCTCTGCAAAGCAGCGGCGGGCACCTACGAGAATGTCGTGCCGGCGGCGGCTAAGTTCAGATTCGCTCACGATGGGCATAGTAGGGAACTCTCCTTAATGGGGGATATCTAAAGATTGTTTAATCAGTAATTTTAAATAAGAAATAAAATCGACGTGACGAAACGCGGGGCCGCATTGCCCTTCCTGAGAGAGGGCGGTGCAACCCCGCGTTGTCGACTGAACTTAGTCCTTTAACCCATCGGTTGGGCTAAAGGACTGCGCGAAGACGCTTAGTTCTTGACCATCTGACGCAGAACGTACTGCAAGATGCCGCCGTGGCGGAAGTAGTCAGCCTCACCCGGGGTGTCGATGCGGACGTCGGCATCGAACTCGACGGCCTCGCCGGACTCCTTGGTAGCGGTGACGTGGACGGTTTTCGGGATGGAACCATCGTTGAATGCGGAGATGCCCTCGATGTCGAAGGTTTCCGTACCATCCAGGCCCAAGGACTCGTGGGACTCGCCCTGCGGGAACTGCAGTGGGATAACGCCCATACCAATCAGGTTGGAGCGGTGGATGCGCTCGAAGGACTCAGTAATAACAGCCTTCACGCCAAGCAGGTTGGTACCCTTGGCTGCCCAGTCACGGGAAGAGCCAGTGCCGTACTCCTTGCCGGCGATGACAACGAGCGGGATGCCGGCTTCCTTATAGTTCTGGCAAGCATCGAAGATGAAGGCCTGCGGGCCGCCTTCCTGGGTGAAGTCACGGGTGTAGCCACCGGTGACGTCGACCAACTGGTTGGCCAGGCGAATATTCGCGAAGGTACCGCGCATCATAACCTCGTGGTTACCGCGACGGGAACCCAAGGAGTTGTAGTCCTGGCGGGCAACGCCGTTTTCATCGAGGTACTGCGCGGCCGGGGTGCCCGGCTTAATAGCGGAAGCAGGGGAGATGTGGTCAGTGGTGACGGAATCGCCCAGCTTTGCCAGAACGCGTGCGCCCTTGATGTCCTCAACCGGGTTCGGCTCGGTAGGCATGCCGTCGAAGTAAGGAGCCTTGCGGATGTAGGTGGAATCCTCATCCCACTTGAAGGTCTCGCCCTCCGGCACGTCCAGGTTGCGCCAAGCATCGTCGCCCTTGAAGACGTCGGCGTAGTCAGCCTCGTACATCTCGCGAGAGATAGCGGACTGGATGGTGTCCTCAATCTCCTGCGGGGATGGCCAAATGTCCTTCAGGAAGACATCGTTGCCTTCCTTATCCTGACCCAGCGGCTGTGCATCAAAGTCAAAGTCCATGGTGCCGGCGATGGCGTAGGCGATGACCATGATTGGAGAAGCCAAGTAGTTCATCTTGACATCCGGGGAGATACGACCCTCGAAGTTGCGGTTACCGGAAAGGACCGCGGTGGCAGCGAGGTCGTTCTCGTTGATGGCTGCGGAAACCTCGTCCGGCAGTGGGCCGGAGTTACCAATACAGGTGGTGCAACCAAAGCCGGAGAGGTAGAAGCCCATGGCTTCGAGATCCTTCCACAGGTCTGCACGCTGGAAGTAGCCATCAACAACCTGGGAGCCAGGAGCACAGATTGTCTTAACCCATGGCTTGGACTGCAGACCCTTTTCTGCTGCCTTACGGGCGATAAGGCCTGCGCCCACCATAACGGATGGGTTAGAGGTGTTGGTACAGGAAGTGATGGAGGCAATGGCAACCATGCCGTGGTCCAAGGTGAACTCGCCACCGTTTTGGGACTCAACGGTAATTGGGTTGGAGTGACGGCCCTTCGCGCCAGTAGCCGAGGACTCGCCGTGACCCTCACGAGCCTTGTTCAAGCCGCCAGTGACGTCCTCCATAACTGGAGCGCCGCCTTCTGCGGACATGCGCTTTGCCTCGACAGAGGATTCGTCAACGCAAACCTCGTCGGTGGTGTAGTTAGCCAGATCCTTGCGGAACTGCTCCTTGGCCTCGGTCAGCAGGATGCGGTCCTGCGGGCGCTTCGGGCCGGCAATGGAAGGAACAACGGTGGACAGGTCCAGCTCGAGGTACTCGGAGTACTTTGCCTCTGGAGCGTCCTCTTCCAGCCACATTCCCTGTGCCTTGGCGTAGGCCTCGACGCGGTCGATCTGCTCCTGCGGGCGGCCGGTGAGCTCGAGGTACTTGGTGGTCTCCTCGTCAATCGGGAAGATCGCAGCGGTGGAACCGAACTCAGGGGACATGTTGCCGATGGTGGCGCGGTTTGCCAGCGGGACAGACTTAACGCCGTTGCCATAGAACTCAACGAACTTCTGAACAACGCCGTGCTCGCGCAGCATCTCGGTGATGGTAAGAACGACGTCGGTTGCAGTGACGCCGGTAGGAATCTCACCGGTCAGCTTGAAGCCTACGACCTTCGGGATAAGCATGGATACCGGCTGGCCGAGCATGGCAGCCTCTGCTTCGATGCCGCCGACGCCCCAGCCCAGAATGCCCAGGCCGTTTTCCATGGTGGTGTGGGAGTCAGTACCGATACAGGTATCCGGGTAAGCGAGGCCCTCGTTGTCGAATACAACGCGGGACAGGTACTCGATGTTTACCTGGTGGACGATGCCGGTTCCTGGAGGAACAACGCGGAAGTTGGAGAAGTTCTCAGCACCCCAGCGGAGGAACTGGTAGCGCTCTTCGTTGCGCTGGTACTCAATTTCAACGTTCTTTTCCAGCGCATCGGTAGATCCGAAAGCCTCAACGATGACGGAGTGGTCAATGACCATTTCGGCCGGGTTGAGAGGGTTAACCTGATCCGGGGTGCCACCCAGTGCGGAGACGGCCTCACGCATGGTAGCGAGGTCAACAACGCAAGGAACGCCAGTAAAGTCCTGCATGAGGACGCGTGCCGGGGTGAACTGGATTTCGGTGTCCGGCTCTGCCTCCGGATCCCAGTTTGCCAAGGCGTTGATGTGGTCCTTGGTTACGTTCTTGCCGTCCTCGTTACGCAGCAGGTTTTCTGCCAACACCTTGAGGGAGTAAGGCAACTTCTCCAAGCCGGAGACGGTGTTGATGTCAAAGTAGTCATAAGACTTGCCGTTGACGTCAAGGGTCTTCTTGGCCTCGAAGGAGTTCAAGCTTTCAGTCACAGGGAGCTCCATTCCTTGTTAATAAACAGTGTGTTCTGTTTGGTACTCGCCGCCTGTCGTCACCGCGGGGCAGTGCTCAGCGTCAACGGTCACGAGTGTGACTCGACGCGACCATGGGGCCCGCTGTGTTGAAGGCGACAAAGAACGCGATGGTTCACCTAGATATTGTAGAGGCTAAAACCTTCGGTCGCTGCCATTGTAACAGTACAAGCGTTCTGTTTTCACCTTTTCTAGAAATTCGGCGAGTTGAGGGGGTGGACGTCTGCGGCCCGCCCGTATCTTGGGGGAGAAGAAATTTAGGAGCCCTATATATAAGGAAGAGATACACATGGTTCCCGCGGGCGTAGATATAGCCGATTTGGCAGGCCAGCTCGAAGAGGATGGCGTGGCCTACACGACCCCAGAGCTCCGTGAAGATGCGCAACTCAATACTGATGTGGCTCAAGGCTTGCGAGACGGTGATGGCATAGCCGTGGTTGACGTAGTGGCGGATCGGGCGCCTGACGTCCGGGACATCGCCCAAGAGCTCCAGGATGCGACAGGGTTGAACACCGTCATTGTTCAAACTCCGCGCCATGTTTCTTCCGTCAGTGACACTTATAGCCGTGCCAACATTGAGTCGGTGCAGGCGCAGATCGCGCCTGGAACTGACCAAGTGGACCTTCTGTCTGAGTACTATGGGGGAGTAGACCAAATCAGCTTCCCGGTGGGCGCGGTAGTGGGGGCCGTTGCTGTAATTGCCGTGATCGTTTTGGTCAGCTCTTTCCTGGCGGCTGGCCGTGGCAAGGTTTAGAACCCTAAAGAGGTTCTGCGGAAATCGGGCGCGAGTGTCGGCCGGGCCAAGAAAACCGGACGAGCAACGATGAACTTCGAATCCTTAAATCCGGCAAATGCCTTCTGAAAAATTGAATTTGTTCGAGAAAGTATCGCGTTGAATGGTGGAACATTTGCGATCTTTTGAGGAGCAACAATTTCGGGCAACTGTCCCGAGGGTGTGTGCCGAGGGGGCCGGTTGAACCGGGATGGCGCGGTTTCGTTCATTCGCGGCGTGGCGAGAGGCTCGGCTACTAACTTGGGCGCCAGGGATCCAGTCTGACCCTTTAGCGGGCCGGGTGCCTAATCGGGGATCGTAAGAAGGGCGGGGGAGTGGCCAAAGTAAATTCTTAGGGGTTGACTTCCGGTGGGGGAGTGGTTCTGTTGCCCTAGTTGCGGTCGAGTTGGGGGCCGGTAGGGCGTATGGAACTCTGGCTAGCTAGTGATTAAAGTCACAATAACGGGATGGTAACAAAATCATTGCAGGTTAGGTGCACATGTTGAGTCATGTGAATTAACTTGACTCACGTGAATTGCGGGAAAATTGTGCGAAACGGGCGTGTCGTGACGTAAGGTTCGGTTGTCGACTCAGGAGACATTTCTTGCTTCCTGGGTTCATGGGCTTAGCCTTGACTGTCACGAGAGAACTCGCACGGGTATGTGGGGAAGCACGCCTCGAGCGAAAGTCATTACGTCGAGTGGCCGTTCTTGGAAGTCAATGAACCGGGACCTATCGATAACGATTGGGACGCAGGCAAAGAACTTGAGCGATTACAATGTTCGAAAAATTACACATCAACCCACCTTCCGTTTATGAGGTGAGACGGGTTCATTAGAACTCCACCGTGTGGAAATTTTGGTGCGAACCTTTATATGGCTAAGGCTGAAAGCCTGTTGTTACAGAAGGTGCGTACGGAGAGGTCCATAGGGATAGGGTCCAGGAACGCCGAATCACTCCACAAGGGTCAGCTTCGTGCGGCCTGTTCATGGTTTGTGGCTGCTTGCCCTCGACGGCTCGGTAGTACTAAAAGGTTAGACCTTTTGGGTTCCGGTCGGCGCCGCGGCGAGGTTCGCCAGAACCCATAGAGCAGTTCTCACGGTGCTCAGTGCAACGAAGACGTGATCGGGGCATACGGAATCGCGGGTTGTTAGACGCATCCTGGAGCGTATGTCGCGCACAGCGAAGAATAGAAGTGGATTTCGCATTCGTGGGAATTTGTTTGAACAGAAGAATAGTTGTTGACCATTTGTGGCCGACTTGTCGGACTCACGCAAGTAGACCTTTAGGCTCTCTTGCCAGAGTGCAAGTTGTCTGGATATCGCTGTTGTGGGGAAACAGTAGCGGTTAGAGTCGTCCAGTATCGGCGCAGCAATCGTCCTCAACTCTCTCTAGTTCCAACATGAAAGCCCTAAGTCTGCTGAGCGTCCACAGAATGTGCACACCCGGAGTGAAGTCTCAGCCAATGTAGGCAGTCCAATACCAATTACCGCTCTAGTGTCTGCGGGCACCAGGGGATAGTTTCGCGTATCTATAAATAATTACTCGAGGCGATTTCCTGGGCCACCCAATAAGGCATGCGATAACGCCTGTGTTTGTGCGAAATATGCGGGCGGGGAGCCCGGGCATACCTATGTCCGGAGGTCTTCGTGGACTCTCACAAAAGGAGCAAGGTGGGCCCAAACTAGGAGTATTTCAGTGGCCACCATTCGCCTTCCGCGCATTCGACATGTTCGCGCATTCATTGCTGCAGTAGCAGGTACCGCAGCCATTTCAACACTTTCCACCGTAGCCCCAGCAGGCGCCGATGAAGTATCGACGCCAAACCCAGGTACGGTCCAGGATCAAGAGTCAGACCACGTAGCAATTGACCGTGCGGTTGCCAACGCGGATTCACTGCAGGGTGCTGTAGAGGAGTCCCGGGCAGAGCTAGGTCGCGCGGAAGCAGATGTTTCCGGAGCGGAAGACCGTATTGCTCAGATCCGAACCCAATTGGAACAAGTGAACGGCGAGCCGGGCACTAATGAAGAGTACGTTGCCAGCTTGGAAGATGAGCTGCGCCAGGCCGGTGAGCAAAAGCGAAAAGCCGAGAATCGTGTTGCGCAGGAGCGCCGAGAGTTGGCCCAGAATGAAGCGCGGCTAAACGCTACCCAAAGATTTGCGGAAGCCACTTTTGCCCGCCAGCAGCAGGCTACGTCCCAGGGGGAGGAGGCAAGCGGGGTACAGCTCTCGCAGCAGGATTCTCTTCCAACCTCGCCAAATCAAGGTGATAATCTTGATTCTGAGGTGTCTACTAATACTTTCTCGGTCAACCCTCAAGACTTGACGAGTGAAGGCAATCCTCAGACCTTTACTGATGAGTTGGTGGATCAGGGATCGCCTGAGGTTCCGGGCAGTGCGGATGTCGCTGATAATCCGGAGGAACCATCCGTTGCTGAGCAGGAGAAGACTACTCCAGAAGCGGACTTCGGAAACGCCCTCAACAAGGGTACAACGCCGACGTTCCAGAACGTCGATTTTGGCACTGGATCCTCCGTGAACGATGCGCTCGGACTTGCGAATGATATCGCCGCAGCCGTTGATGAGGACGATGTGCGCACCCTCATGCAAGGTTCATCTGACTTGCTTGGTTTGGGCAGTCCGAACACTGCACCTGCCGCCAGTGTTGACGCTCCCGAGGTGGATGAGGTAACTGAGTCCGAGGAAACCACCACGAGTGCAGACGCGGGCCGAGACGCTCAGATCGAGGCCGTGATTTCTCGCGCCGAGTCCCAGGTTGGTGTCCCTTATGTGTGGGGTGGCGGCGATAATAATGGTCCAACCGGTGGTCTTCGAGACGGTGGCGTGGCTGATTCCTTCGGTGACTTCGGTCAGTCTGGCTTCGATTGCTCGGGGCTAGTTAAGTACGCCTACGCGGCAGCCGGCCTGGACCTTCCTCACTACACTGGTGCGCAGTACCAGCAGGGTAAGAAGGTTCCTCGTGCGAATGCACAGCGCGGTGACCTTATCTTCTACGGAGCTGGTGGAAGCCAGCACGTAGCTATCTACCTAGGCGACGGCCAAATGATTGAAGCGCCACAGTCTGGTCAGACTGTTTCAGTAGTTCCAGTTCGCTGGGGTGGCGCTACTCCCGATGTCGTGCGCCTTCTCTAATCTCCAACTTTTGGTTGGTATGGTTTAGGGCATGACTGACGCACAACAGAATGCCCAAAACTTCGACGCCCTCCTCGTTCTTTCTTTCGGTGGCCCAGAAGGAAACGAGGAGGTCGTTCCTTTTTTGGAGAACGTTACCCGAGGTCGAGGTATCCCTCGCGAGCGGCTAGAAGTGGTGGGCGAGCATTATTACCACTTCGGAGGGGTAAGTCCGCTCAATGCGCTTAACCGCGAAATCATCGATCACCTCGAAGTGGAGCTGAAAAAACGCGGACATAATCTACCTGTCTACTTTGGCAATCGAAATTGGCACCCCTTTGCCAGTGAGACTGCGGAGAAGATGTCTCAGGACGGGGTGCGCAAGGTAGCTGTCTTCGCTGCCTCTGCATGGGGTGGGTACTCCGCATGCCGGCAATATGATGAGGATATTCAGCGGATGCGCGAGCATCTGGCGGAGCAGGGTCTGCCGGACATTGAATTTACTAAGATTCGCCAATTCTTCGATCATCCGAAGTTCGTGGACGAAATGGCAGCCGCTGTCACGGAGGTCTGGGGAGAGGTTCCGGAAGAAAAGAAGGAATCCACGCGCTTGCTATTTACCGCCCATTCGGTTCCCGTCGCGCACGATAACGTGGGTGGCGCGGACGGGGATAAAAACCTTTACTCCCGCCAGGTGGCTGAGGCGTCGCGGTTGGTGGCCGCACGGGCCGGTATTTCTGACTATGACCTTGTATGGCAGTCACGCTCGGGTAATCCACGCACTCCGTGGCTCGAGCCAGACATTGTTGATCACACCACAAACATCCATAACAACGAAGACATCGACACGGTCGTGGTATGCCCGATTGGCTTCATCTCCGATCATATGGAGGTTATCTGGGATCTTGATTCCGAGCTGCAGAAGGCAGCCGAAGAGATGGGGGTCAAGGTCCTGCGCACCCGTACAGCGGGTCCGACTCCACGTTTTGCGGAGATGGTTGTTGATCTCATCGATGAACTAGAGCAGAGCCACGAGTGGGAGACCAGCGGGAGTGTCACGGTGCAAGGGTGCACAGTCAATGGTGCGCCGTGTGCAGCGGGGTGCTGCGATATCTGGTCCCGCTAGCGGGCAAATTCTCCAAGCGCATAAGACACGCCCGTCATGCGGGCCTGGCGGATGTGGCGCCACAAGCGAAGCAATTGCGGATCAAGGCTGTGGTCATTAATGCGGTCAGTGACGGTTTCGATGATCGCGGCCACTCGGTCGGCTCGGGCAAAGAGCTTGGCTGCTCGGGCTGGCGTTGAGTGGGGAAGGCCAGGTGTGTCATAGAAGTCGCTCAGGGTTCCCACGGTGAGGCGGGGGTTGGGCAAGGCCTCGGTGCTATACCCGGTTGCGGCGATGAGATCGGCGGACTCATTGGTTGCTTGAGAGAGGAGGGCGTCGGCTTCACCGGGGCTTAGCCAGGCGGGCGCGGGGAGCTGCTGCTTTTCGACGACCACCTGCCACGCTGTATGGCTGTGGCGAATGTGGGGAATGAGGACTAAGTTGCGCAAGGGATCATTGGTACGAACTATGATTGCCCCGGCAGAACTTTGTGCGGCCGCGCGATAAGACTCCGATCCTGCCGGCAATGCAGGCGGCTCGCCTGGCCCGGACAGTGCGAGGCGCACAATAGGCTCTGCACGTACACCGCGATGAGCCGTAAGCTCGGAGGTCTCCGCGCGCAGCATGGCTAGCAGATCGACGAAGGGGGATTCGTCCCAGCATTCTGGGCGTCCGCCAAGCTCAGTAAGCGCGTCCAGCAAGTCATCGGTGGTTTCATGCCCCCATAGCCACGAGCCAAGCCAGACGGCGGTGTTTTGCAAAGGTGACCATACTTCGGCGCGCATATCCATGGCGAGCCAGTCTAGTAGATAGACTAACGGGCCATGAGTTTTGATCCTTATGGCGGAGATATTTTTGCTGGCCACTCGCGGTCGAAGCCGCGCCAGTACCCAGAAGTACCAGCCGAGCCCGGAATGGTAGTGGAAGTGCGCGGCGATGACTTTGTGGGGGCTGTTATGGGCGTGGATAAAACCGTTTTCGGTGAGGTGGTACGCCTTGAGGATCGCCACGGCGTAGAACGGGTCTTTAACCTGGTCAAAGGCGGGTTCCTAGTGGAAGGCAAGCCAGTAACGCTTACCCGGTACGTCGAAAAGCAGGCTCCCCGTAAGTCCAACTCCGGCTCCCGCCGCGTAGAAAACGTGGAGGCTAAGGTCGCCGCGCCGTCGCGAATTTGGGTAGAAGGCGTGCATGATGCCGCCATTGTGGAAAAAGTGTGGGGTCACGACCTGCGTGTGGAAGGCGTGGTCGTCGAATACCTCGAGGGCTTGGACAACTTGGAGGCGCGCCTCGCAGAGTTTCAGCCAGGGCCGGGCCGCAGGGTCGGAGTATTGGCGGATCACTTGGTTCAAGGCTCCAAGGAAACCCGATTAACGGAAACCGTGGGAGAGCATGTCCTGGTAACTGGACACCCCTTCATCGATATCTGGGCGGCGGTAAAGCCGCAGCGCGTAGGCCTGCGTGAATGGCCAGATGTGCCCTACGGCGAGGATTGGAAAACCGGCATTTGCCGCCGCGTAGGGTGGAGCGACCCGAAGGATGGGTGGCGTCATGTCTATAACGCCGTGCATTCTTTCCGCGACCTGGACTCCAGCCTGATCGGCGCCGTGGAGCGCCTCGTGGACTTCGTTACTACACCTGAGTTGAGCAAGTCCGACTTGCTCTAGGGATGGGCAAGGTTGGCGCGTTCAATGAGGTTGACGGCCAACTGCCACCCCGCCATCTCTGCGCTCCAGCCGGCTGCCTGGAGGCGTTGCGACATGGCTTGCTTGGAAATTCCTAGCTCTTCGGCGGCCTCATTCTGGTTGAGCCCTGCGCGGACGAGCGAGGTTGCTTCGCGCCCTTCGATGGTGCGCTTGTGCAGAACGTACCCAAGCAGGGCAAAGGTGGCTGCAATATCACTTGCCTCCGAGGCGCGCCCGCGCTTATTGAGTTTGGCGTAGACCTGCCCCATGCGGGCGGACTTCCGCAATGCGGCGGTTGCTACCTGGCGCGCGCCTTCCTCATCTTCCTGGTTGCCGGGGCTAATGCCGATGCCGATAGCCCAGTCGCCGTCGGCAAGCAAGGCCATGACCACGTCGCACACGGCAGTTGCTGAATCAACTACGGCGCAAATATCTTCCACGCCGAGCACGTGGAACTCGCCCACACCGTTGAGGGTGGATAGAGCCGTTGCAGAACGTTGGACCAAATCTGCGCGACGCACGGAGCGGCCCCGGTAGCGAGCGTGGACAGCAAGCACAGAAAATCCTCCTTAAGGAACCAATTGCGAAATAGTCTACCGCTCGTACTTGACTTATGGGCGAGTGGGGAGACGTGAATCCATATACAGCCCGCCCATACCGATGGCGGCAAAAGCTACCATGGCGACAATGATGCCGGGCGACGTGTGGCCGGTGAGGGCATCGCCGAAGAAGACGCCGAGGGCAGTAGTCGGGATGGAACCGAGGAGAGTGGCCACGGTGAAGTGGCTAAGCTTCACCGGAGTTAGGGCGGCAACGTAGTTTAGGAGGCTAAAGGGGACGCCGGCCACCATTCGCAGCGAAGCGATGGCCAGCCAGCCGCGCCGCTCTAAGTGGGCATTGATTTTAAACACTGCGGGGTGGGTCAGGTGCGGCCGGATCCAGTCTCCAAGGAGCGTGCGGACGATGAGGAGCGACAGGGCCGCTGACACCGTCAAGGCGCACAGGGATAGCGCGAGTCCTTTCCAGGGGCCGAAAAGTATTCCTGCGGCTACCGTCCACAACGTCCGGGGAAAGGGAAGCTGCGTAAATATGACATAACCTAGGGTGAAAAGGAGGGGGAACCAGGCGCCATAGCGGGTGGAGGCGACGCGAAGCTGAGCCACGTCCGGCAGATCGAAGAAGTAAAGGAGGGTGACGCCGGTGACGATGGCGGCGAGGACGGCTACCCAACGACGCATCGACCACTGGAGAATTGACCGCCAAGCGGACCAGGCGAGCGATTTGAGGAAATGGCCGAAGCTGCGCGCCCAACTCAAAAGTGTGGTCATGGGGGAGATCGTAGTCCTTGTGGGAGTACTGAATAGAAAAATCCGGCGGCTACCTTAGTGGTAACCGCCGGTTCGTTGTGCCCGAGGGGGTGTCTGGTTCCATGACATCGTTCCGCATGTCTTATGAGATAGTTCCGGTCTAACCAGCACTAATGTCTCATTACATCGATCCGGTAGAAAACTCTGAAGTTAAATTTGCCCGGCCGCGACAAAAAGTGATGTCTCGAGACATCGATCCTCCATGCTTTAAAAATGGAGCAGAAATCAAAACCAAGCCCAAAAATCATCATCGAAACCATGCTTGCTACCGGCATGACTCAAGCCGAAGCAGCTGACCATTTCGGCGTCAGCACCAGATGGATCCGAACACTTCAAGCCCGCTACCGAGAAGGCGGAATCAACCGCCTAGAACCACGCTCTAAACGCCCGCGCACTAATCCCCGAGCGCTCAACCCCAGCACTGTCGACCGCATACTTAAACTGCGCCAGGACCTCACAGAACGCGGCACTAACGCCGGAGCCCATACAATTCGCTGGCACTTGCAGCAAGAGGGAATCGACCCACCACCAGCACCATCCACAATCCACCGAGTGCTCGCAAACAACGGTCACGTCATCGCCCAACCACAAAAGCGTCCTCGCAGCTCATGGATACGATTTCAAGCAGATCAACCCAACGAAACATGGCAAATGGACTACAGTGACTGGACCATCGCAGGTCACAAGCGAGTAGCTATCCTCACCATCTTGGACGACCATTCCCGGTTCATCATCTCCTGCTGTGCCTACAACAATGCCACCGTGGGAAACGTCATAGAAAGCTTCATTAATGCAGGCCAGACACACGGCTACCCCCAGTCCACCCTCACCGACAACGGCCGAGCATTCACAACCAGCACAGACCGGACAAACCCCGCGCGAAACGGATTCGAGCAACTGCTCATAGACCTAGGAATCAAGCAGAAAAACGGTAAACCCTACCACCCCCAGACACAAGGAAAAGTTGAACGCTTCCACTACACCCTTAAACTAGCCCTAGCAAGCAAAATACCAGCTCAAAGTCTCGATGAACTCAACTCTCAGCTAAAAGAAATCATCGAATACTACAACCACAAACGCCCCCATAGAGCCCTAAACAGAACCACCCCCGCAGAAGCCTACACAGCACTGCCCAAAGCTCTCCCAGCAGACATCAAACCAGACCACGACTACCGCCTACGCACTGACAAAGTAGGCACCAACGGCAAGACAACCCTGCGATGGGGTGGCAAACTACGCCGCCTCTACATCGGGCGCCGATGGGGCGGCGAACCAATCACCATGGTCTGCATCGACAACCGCGTAAGCATCAAAATAACCACCACTGGGGCACAAATCGCCGCCTACACACTCACCGAAGAAAAAATCTATTACAACAAGAAAGACAACGAACTTGACCCCCAACAGGGCAACTGAAAACGAAAAATCTCGAGGCATCGACCGGAACGATGTCTCGAGACTTCACATTGTGCCCGAGGGGGGACTTGAACCCCCACGTCCGTTAATAGGACACTAGCACCTCAAGCTAGCGCGTCTGCCATTCCGCCACCCGGGCAGGGTGTTTATCAGCCTCTCGGCTGGGCACTCCGATACTGTATCCTGCTCGAGGCTTGCTTTACAAATCGCCAGCGTGTGGCGTGAAAAAGCTACCGTTTACGGCGTGTGGAAATACATGGTTGTAAGTCTGGGTGGGGGCTTTCCATGTGTGCGGCAAAATATATGCAGGGTGCGGCGGTTACACCACATCGACAGCGGCTTGTGAGGTGGGGTACAAAGGGGCCTATGACTTCTTATGCAGATGATTCCCGCTTTCCTGGACCAGATCCTTACGCACCGCTACGCGATGTTCCTTCCTTCGTTCTCTCGTCTACCGATGTGGTGGAAGGAGACGAGCTGCAGGAAAAGCTCCGCGCCCCGGAGAGTGTATCGCCTCAGCTAGCGTGGTCCGGACTGCCGGAAGGCACTAAGTCCCTGGCCGTGACCTGTTTCGACCCAGATGCGCCAACGGCGTCTGGTTTCTGGCACTGGGCGGCGTTCAATATTCCCGTCGAGGTAAGCGAGCTGCCTACCAATGCCGGTGCTGCAGAGGACTTGGGCATTGACGGCGTCATCAGCTTGCGCAACGATTCCGGCGAGCGCACCTACTTCGGCGCTAACCCGCCTGCCGGACACGCCCCGCACCGCTACCTCTATGCCGTCCACGCAGTTGACGTAGAAAAGCTCGACATCGACCCAGATGCTTCGCCGACCGTGCTTGGGTTCAACCTGCATTTCCACGCCCTTGGCCGCGCCATTTTGTGGGGCTGGTACGAGGCGAAGTAATGGCGAGTAGCTCTACTTCATCGCAGCCTAGTCCGCCGACGGCGCTGCGGGTGGGCGGCGCCTTCATGGTGGTCGCATTCGTGCTGGTGCTCTTTGCGTTAATCTCCGTCTTCACGGATGGTTGGGGTGCCGATTTCGAATGGACGTATTCCAAAGTGGCGATTATTGTTGCCGCGGTCATCGTCGGGGCCTTTAGCACCATGAGCAAAAGTCAGGCGGGAAGTCGCGCGCAGGTTGCCGCATTGGTCATCGCCATTGTGATCATTGCAGCCAGCCGCTTTGTACCCGGCGATATCCTATTCACTCAACCACAGTATTGGGTCGTGTTCTACGCCGGCTTTGCGGTGTTGTGCGCACTGGTTCTCAGGCGCAGCGTTATGGCGCAGACCTAGTCAGCACAGCAAAGACAAAGGGTCCGCCTACTTCCTCTGCGTGCAGCAGGAGAAGTAGGCGAACCTTGTGTTGAAAAGCCTTGGGCTGGACTAATCCAAGGGCTTCCAGGGGAGGCCGGAGCCTACGGCCTGGGAAATATTGCTCAAACCGTGGGCACGGATTTGGGCGGCAATGCCGCGGTGGATATTGCGGATCCAGTCCGGTCCGCCGTAGATGAGACCGGTGTAGCCCTGCAGTAGGGAAGCACCGGAAGTGATGCGCTCCCATGCCTGTTCTGGCGTGGAGATGCCGCCCACGGAGATGAGGGTGAGCTGGCCGCCGATTCGCTCATTGAGGCGGCGCAGTACCTCTAGGGAGCGCTCGGCTACCGGAGGGCCGGATACGCCACCGGCACCCATGTCCTTTACCTCGGCAGCTGGGGTCTTAAGGCCCTCGCGGGAAATGGTGGTATTTGTCGCTACGATTCCGTCGAGCCCGAGTTCAAGGGCTAGGTCTGCCACGGCGTCAACGTCGGCATCGGAAAGGTCTGGGGCAATTTTCACCAGCACCGGAACCGCGGTGCATTCTTGCACGGCGGAGAGAATGGGGCGCAGCGATTCTACTGCTTGCAGGTCGCGCAGGCCCGGGGTGTTCGGCGAGGAAACGTTGACCACCAAGAAATCTGCCAAGTCGCCCAACACCGACGCGGAGCGGCGGTAGTCTTCTACAGCATGCTCGGCAGGGGTGACTTTGGTTTTGCCAATATTGATGCCAATGACATCGCTGTAGCGACGCTTGCGCAGGTTTTCCGCGGCGGCCGCTGCACCTTTATTGTTAAAGCCCATCCGGTTCAAGATGGCCTTATCGGCCTTCAGGCGGAAGAGTCGCGGAGCAGGATTGCCGGGCTGTGCTTGGGCGGTGACGGTGCCCAACTCTGCATAACCAAAGCCAATGGGAGTCCACGTATCAGCAGCCGCGGCGTTTTTATCAAACCCGGCGGCAAGTCCCAGCGGGCGGGGGAATTCTACTCCGAAGACCTCTTGGCGCAGCACTGGATCGTTGACCGGCAGGATCTTTGCCAGGGCTCGGTTGGCTGGCCCGGCGGCTTGGAGTCCGCTGAGCGCAGTGTTGATAATCTCGTGGATGCGCTCCGGGCTCAGTTTAAACATGCCCCGCAAGGCAAGCTGGTAAGCCTGCGCGCGCAATTGGTCAATAGTGCTGGTCATAGTGTTAAGACTCCTTCTTCAGGTGCGGGGCGTCCACGAACTGCAGCCCGTGGCCGGTGGCGGAGGCGGCGACAAAGGTGCCGTCGCCAAGCAGGGCAATATTCTGCGCATCCGGCACGGTGGAGAGATCTCCGCGCAGCTCTGGTACGCCTTTGCCAATTTCATAGGCATAAGCCTTATTGGTATCGGTGGCGCTCACCCACGCCAGATTGCGCTTATTATCCCAGGCTACGCCCCATGGGGTGCCCTCAACGTTGCCGTATTGATGCAGGCGGACGACGTCATCTGAGGTGTAGACGGCCAAGCGGCCGCCCTCGGTATCGGAGGCGAGGACCACGCCGTTATCGCCCACCGCGATGCTGCCGACTCCCTGGCCAACGCGCAGTCGGCCGCCCGCGCGATCATTCGTCCAGTCCACGTTCTGGATGGTGGAATCCTCTCGGTGGATGCGCACCACTCCGTCATCGCCTGAGGAATTGGGCACGGCCAATAGCTGGTCCGAGCCGGCCTCTACCTCGATATCTCCGTCGCGCTTTCCGTCTTTATAGATGCCTACCGTGGTGGAATCGGCCGAGGTGGCAAAGATCTCGCCGCTGGATAGCTGGGTGGCGGCGGTAACGGGGGAGTCCTCCTCCATGTGGACCTCCTGGGGAGAATCCGGGGATGCAGGATCGATGAGGAGAACCTTGTCCGGGCAAGCGAGCACGAAGCCCGACTCCGAAGAGCTGAGGTCACCACACTCCGCAGAAATGTCTAGCGAGGTAGCCTTCTGCCCCTCAAAATCCTTCTGGCTACCGATGAGAAGCTCGTCCTTGGTGCGCACTGCCACCGAGTCATCAAAGGCGGCAAGGTCAGTGATGTCTGCCTTAAGGTTGACCACAGTGCCTTCCGGATCCGCCTTAGCCGGGGAGACCGCTGGGGTGGCGTTGCCCTTGACCGCGGTCTCTGGATCGGCGCCCACGCCCACTTCGGGCTGGCAGGCGGCCAACGCGGTGGCGCTAAGCGCCAGCAAACTGGAAAAGATAAGTGCGGAGCCAGATTGAGATTTCACGGCTACTAATCCTAACAGTGCGCGTTGTAAAAACTCGAAGCCCAGCGCGGCTGTAGTGTGAAGCGGGTGATTTCTAATACCGCAACTGACGCTGTTTCTTGGGCGCAGGTCATTGTTTTGTCCATAGTGCAGGGGCTTACCGAGTTTCTTCCGGTAAGTTCCTCTGGTCACCTGCGCATTGTTTCCGAGCTTTTTTGGGGCAACGACGCCGGCGCGTCCTTCACCGCAGTTATCCAGCTGGGAACGGAGTTGGCTGTGCTGGTCTATTTCGCCCCAATGATTTGGCAGATTCTCTCCGGCTGGTTCCGCGGCTGGGCCGATAAGGCTTCTCGTGGCCAGGACTGGCGCATGGGATGGATGGTCATCGTGGGTTCCATTCCCATCGGCATCATCGGCTTCGCATTCGAGGACGCTATCCGCGGCGCCCTGCGCAACCTGTGGATCACCGCCGCTATGCTCATCCTTTTTTCCTTCGTCTTCATCGCCGCAGAAAAAGTGGGTAAGAAGGAGCGCAGTTTTGACCAGTTGACCATGAAAGACGCCATTATTATGGGCCTGTGCCAATGCTTGGCGCTCATTCCGGGTGTTTCCCGCTCCGGCGGCACCATTTCCGGTGGTCTGTTCCTGGGGCTGAACCGCGAGGTAGCCACACGCTTTAGCTTCTTGCTCGCTATTCCGGCTGTGCTGGCTTCGGGGCTTTTCTCGCTTCCCGACGCCTTTTCTCCCGAATCCGGCCAAGCCGCCTCCGGCCTGCAGCTTCTGGTCGGCACTGGCATCGCTTTTGTACTGGGCTACGCCTCCATTGCGTGGCTACTAAAGTTCGTGGGCAACCACTCCTTCTCTTGGTTTGCTGCTTACCGCATCCCGGTCGGCGTGCTCGTCATGATCCTCCTGGCATTGGGAGTCCTGCAGCCGCTCTAAGGCACACGGCGTTAGTATGGTGGCTATGCATTCTTGGCCAACACCTTCCTTCCGCCCTGTGCCGGGTGATGCGGCACAGCTGCGCTTGTACGATTCTGCGAACCAAACCATCGCTCCCGTAGAGGTCGCAGGGGATACCGCCACCATGTACGTGTGTGGCATCACGCCCTATGACTCCACCCACTTGGGCCATGCCGCCACCTACCTGACCTTTGACCTTATCTACCGTGCGTTCTTGGATGCCGGGAAAAAGGTTCACTACGTCCAAAACATCACCGACGTCGATGATCCGCTATTCGAACGTGCCGAACGCGACGGTGTAGATTGGCGTGAGCTCGGCACTTCTCAAATTGATCTCTTCCGTTCCGATATGGAGCTGCTCTCCGTTTTCCCTCCGCAGGACTATATCGGCGCCATGGAGGCCATCGATGAGGTCGTAGAGATGGTGCAAAAGCTTCTCGATGCCGGAGCAGCCTACGTCGTAGACGACCCCGAGCACCCAGATATCTATGCCTCCATCGAGGCCACCGAGCGCTTTGGTTATGAGTCCAATTACTCTGCCGAAGAGATGCGCACCTTCTTTGCTGAGCGCGGCGGCGACCCAGACCGCCCAGGAAAGAAGAATCCGCTCGACGCACTCATCTGGCGTGCCCACCGCGAGGGCGAACCAGCCTGGGAGTCGCCCTTTGGGCCTGGCCGCCCAGGCTGGCATATTGAATGTTCCGCCATCGCCACCAACCGCTTGGGATCAACCTTTGATATCCAGGGTGGCGGCAGCGACCTGAAGTTCCCACATCATGAGTTTTCCGCTGCCCACGCCGAGGCCGCCCTCAACGTTGAGCGCATGGCACAGTTCTACGTGCATACCGGCATGATCGGCCTCGACGGGGTCAAGATGTCTAAGTCCTTGGGCAACCTCGTCTTCGTCCACAAGCTCGTCGGAGCGGGTGAGGATCCCTCCGCTATCCGCCTGGGCGTCTTTGCTGGCCATTACCGCGACGAGCGCGACTGGTCCGACGAGGTGCTCGACGCCGCTAAGCGCCGCCTCTCCGCATGGCGGGAGGCCCTTGAGCAGCCGGGAAGCATGGCAGGGGCCGAAGAGGTCGTCGGTAAGCTGCGTGCCGCAATCGCCAACGACCTTGATACCCCGGCCGCGCTCGCTGCCGTGGATGAGTGGGCAGAGGCCGACCGTGGCGCAGACGAGGACGGCGCGGCCGATTTGGTTCGCACCGCACTAAATTCGCTCCTCGGCGTGCAGGCTTAGGCAAGATAGGGCAGTATCTACAGCATGAGCATTCGCGCCGATTTCCAGCCCACCGTAGATGAGTTCATTAGTGACCTGAAGTCCTTCGCCACCGGCGATTACCTCAAGGAAGAGGAAAAGGAGTTTTGGGAGGCACCGTTTGACGCCAACGTCCTCCCAGAGCTGCGCGGCCACCTTGAGCAGATGCTCGATGGGCTGGATGCTCTTCCGGACGATCCAGACGGACCACAGTTGGTCACCGTCTTGTCCAAGACCGTTCGTAAGTTGGCAGATTTTAATCGCGCTCAGCACGATGCCGTTCTCGAGCCAGAGGAAAAGGAAGAGCTCTCTGAGCTTATCTATAACGCCAGCGCGGCCACCGGAGCAGACGACGAAGCCCTGTCGCAGATTCCGGAACTGGACTTCTAGGTCCTTTCCTTCCGCATTAGTGAGTGCTAGTTTGCGCCATCCGCGCAGCCTAGCGCTCACCGCCGTGTGCCTCCAACGTGGACGGTGCCACTTTTTCCTGATAGAGAAAGCTAGCTTTATTCCCGTGTCGAACTCCACCGCCGCTTCCAGCCGGACTAAGCCCGCCGCCATCTTCTGGGATATGGATGGCACCCTCACCAATTCGGAGCCCCTCTGGGCGGAGGCAACGTTTTATCTTTCAGAACTGCTGGGCAAACGGCTCACTCCCACCCAACGCCTGGCTACTGTGGGCGCGACCTTTGATACCACCTTGGCAATCTGTGCGGATAATGCGGGGGTGACGCTGCAACCTGGTGACAGCGAGCGTTACCGCGCCCGAATGTTTGACTATGTCAAAGGCCTTTTTGCTCGCAAGTTGGAGATCTTTCCGGGAATTCCCGCCTTGCTCCAGGAGCTGAAAGCGGATGGGGTGCCCATGATGGTCACGACGAATACCGAACGTAATGTTGCCGATGCTGCTATCACTGCGTTGGGGCGGGACTATTTCGTCGATACTATCTGCGGGGATGAGGTTCCTGCCGGCAAACCAGCACCGGATATGTACCGCGAAGCCGCCCGCCGCATCGGAGCAGATCCCGCAGAGTGCTTAGTTTTCGAAGATTCTGCAACCGGCATGCGCGCTGCAGTTGATGCCGGCTGTGCGGTGATCGGGCTGCCAGAAGATGACCAGGTTGAGATACCGCCAGAGGTCACCGAAATTTCTCGCCTCCGCGATTCGCGGCATCTCGCTGGGGCTAAGGCCACCGACGTATATGAGTGGTTCGCTAAGATTTCGGCGGGGCAGTAGAAATTCAGAGTTCCCCTACATTCTCTAACTACCTGTGGAACAATAGGTAGGCGTGAAGAACTTTGAGACTCTTTTTACCGAGTTAGCCGAGAAGGCCGACCAGCGTCCAGCTGGTTCTGACACCGTTGCCGCGCTGGATAAAGGCGAGCATTTCATCGGTAAAAAGATCATCGAAGAAGCCGGGGAAGTATGGATTGCCGCCGAATATCAGTCCGACGATGAGCTGGCGGAAGAGATGTCCCAGCTGCTTTATTGGACTCAGGTCATGATGCTTAAGCGCGGACTTACCCCTGAAGACCTTTATAGGTACCTCTAGGTAACTCCCCACAGGATGGAAGGATCCGCATGATCAAGATTGCTGTACCGAATAAGGGCACGTTGTCAGAAGCTGCCGTGGAGATCCTTTCAGAGGCCGGTTACAAGGGCCGCGGGCATTCCAAGGCGCTCAACGTAGTGGATTCCGATAACGGGGTCGAGTTCTTTTTCCTGCGTCCGAAAGATATCGCTATCTATGTTGCCCGCGGGGTCTTAGACCTAGGCATTACTGGCCGAGACTTGGCGCTTGACTCTAAAGCGAGCTTTGATGAAGTGCTGCCTTTAGGCTTCGGCGGGTCCACGTTCCGGTACGCAGCCCCGCAGGGGGAGGAGTGGGATATCTCTCAACTGGTTGGGCGGCGGATCGCAACGTCGTACCCCAATCTCGTCCGCGCCAACCTTGCCGCACATGGGATTGAGGCCGATGTTATTCGATTGGACGGCGCCGTAGAGATCTCCATCCGGCTAGGCGTTGCCGATGTTATTGCTGATGTCGTGTCAACTGGTACTACTTTGCGTCAGCAAGGCTTAGCGCCGTTCGGGGAGCCGATCATTGAGTCCGAAGCTGTAGTCATTAAGCGCACAGGGGTAGAAGTTACCGAGGAAGAGCAGGTAGTGCTCGACCGCATTCAGGGAATTCTGCACGCTCGCACCTATCTGATGATCGACTACAACATCGCTCAATCCAACCTCGATGAAGCCGCTGGTATTACTCCAGGATTGACCGGTCCTACGGTGTCGCCTTTGGCCCGTGAGGACTGGGTGGCAGTGCGAGCGATGGTTCCGAAGAAGCAAGCCAACCAAGTCATGGACCGACTTTCCCAACTTGGAGCGGAAGCAATTTTGGCTTCCGATTTGCGCATCGCCCGCTTTTAGGGGGAGCAATTTCTCTGGGTCGGCCCAAATAGATTCAGTCGTGGCTAACATTAGCGCTTGAGGTTACTCATTCGAATATAAGTCTCGACAGGCAAAGGAGCCGAGCCATCATGGCAAAGTCCTCTAAGAAAGAAGAAAAGGACACCAAGTCTGCAGCAAAGGACGTGAAGAAGAAGGAAGCTGACACTTCCACTCACGCCGCACAGCAGAAGGTGGCCGAACAAAAGGCACCTAAGAACTCCAGCAAGAAGACTCGCACCGAGACCGACCTTCTTGGCTCTTTGGAGGTTCCCGCTGACGCTTACTACGGTGTGCACACCGTACGCGCCATGGAGAACTTCCAGATCTCTTACGTGACCATCAACACCATCCCGCACTTCATTCGCGGAATGGTCCAGGTCAAGAAGGCGGCCGCCATGGCAAACCGCCGCCTGCACGTACTGCCCAAGAAGAAAGCTGAAGCCATCATCTGGGCCTGTGACCAGATCCTGGAAGAGGGTCGCTGCATGGATCAGTTCCCGCTGGACGTTTTCCAGGGTGGCGCTGGTACCTCGCTGAACATGAACACCAACGAGGTTGTTGCTAACCTCGCGCTGGAGTACCTCGGTGAGGAGAAGGGCTCCTACGACATCATCAACCCGAATGATGATGTGAACATGTCCCAGTCCACCAACGATGCTTACCCGACCGGCTTCCGCTTGGGTCTGCACGCAGCAGTTGATCACCTCATTGAGCGCATGGATGGCCTGCGTGCCGCATTCCAGGTCAAGGGCAATGAGTTCCAGGACATCCTGAAGATGGGCCGTACTCAGCTCCAGGATGCGGTTCCGATGACCTTGGGTGATGAGTTCAAGGGCTTTGCCAATAACCTGAACGAGGAGCAGGCATTGCTGCGCGATGCACAGCGCCGCCTGCTCGAGATCAACTTGGGCGCAACCGCAATCGGCACCGGCGTGAACACCCCGGCCGGCTACCGCCACCAGGTCACCGCAGCTCTGTCTGAGGTCACCGGCCTGGAGATGAAGACCGCCCGCGATCTCATTGAGGCAACCTCTGACTGTGGCGCTTACGTGCTGCTGCACGCCACCATCAAGCGCGCAGCGATGAAGCTCGCCAAGATCTGTAATGACCTGCGCCTGCTGTCTTCCGGCCCACGCGCTGGCCTGGCTGAGATTAACCTGCCTGCACGTCAGGCCGGCTCCTCCATCATGCCGGGTAAGGTTAACCCGGTTATCCCGGAGGTTGTGAACCAGACCTGCTTCAAGATCTTCGGCAATGACCACGTCGTCACCATGGCCGCTGAGGCTGGCCAGCTGCAGCTCAACGTCATGGAGCCGGTCATCGGCGAGGCACTGTTCCAGTCCATTCGCATCATGGGCAACGCCGTCGATGCCCTGCAGGAAAAGTGCGTCACCGGAATCACCGCCAACCCGGATGTCTGCCGTGCCTACGTGGAAAACTCCATCGGTATCGTCACCTACCTCAACCCGTTCATCGGCCACCACAACGGTGACCTGATTGCCAAGGAGTCCCTGGAGACCGGCAAGGGCGTCAAGGAACTCGTCCTGGAGAAGGGCCTGCTCGATGAGGCAACCTTGAACAAGGTTCTGTCCGTTGAAAACCTCATGCACCCTGAGTTCCGCGGTCAGCTCTTCATCGACGAGGACTAAAGTCGCGGCTGTTGAGAAGCAGTGGGGCATAGCGCCCCGCATCTTAGGCCCCCACGGTCTTTGCCACTTTCACTTCATGAGAAGGAAAACTGGCGAAGGCTGTGGGGGTCTTTTGCCTGCATAGAATCGGCGGTTGCTAGTTTCCTTTTATGTCCCTGTGCTGGACGAATGCGGAGAAGGATACCGACCATCTTATATCGAGACGCATAATACATGTGGGAATCAACACAAACGGACAATTCGAGTGAATAAATCGACGTGACAGGTGCAAAATAGAAGATGTTGAGGACGGCATGCACTCTGTGTGAAGATGCGTGCCCTTAGTTTGCATACAGAGCGTATGGAGTATGTCCATGGTTATTGTTCATATAGTCATCGTTCTCGCCGCCATTTTCTTGGGCGCGAGGATTGGTTCAATTGGTATCGGCATGGCCGGCGGCCTCGGTGTGTTGGCCCTTGGTCTCACCGGTGTCCCCATTACTAGGGAAGACATCCCGTTCGACGTCATCGGTATCATCATGACCGTTATTGCCGCCATTGCCGCAATGCAGCGGGCTGGTGGCATGGACTACCTGGTGCACATCGCAGAAAAGTTTCTGCGCAAGAACCCGAAGCGGATTACGTTCTACGCGCCCATCGTTACGTGGTTGATGACGGTGCTGGCCGGTACCGGCCACACTGCATTCTCCACGCTACCGGTCATTGTTGAGGTAGCTAAAGAAGGCAAGGTTCGCCCTTCACGCCCGCTTTCCATTGCGGTAGTTGCTTCCCAGATGGCAATTTGTGCCTCGCCTATTTCTGCCGCAGTGGTACTCCTAGCCAGCCTGTTGGAACCAGCTGGAGTGGGCTATTTGCAGGTGCTAGCAGTCGTCATTCCGGCAACGTTCCTGTCCATCTTCCCAGCTGCGTGGATTGCTAATAAGTTTGGCAAGGAACTAGAAGATGACCCGGTGTACCAGGAACGCAAGGCGCAGGGCTTGGTTAAGCAACCACTAGGCGCTGAAAACTTCGCGCCGCAGAAGGGTGCCAAGGCCTCTGTTCTGGTTTTCCTGGTAGCCATCGTCATCGTGATGGCCTGGGCTACGCTGACCTCGGAGCAGGTCGGCCTCATTGCAGAACCAACCCTGCCACGTAATGAGGCCATTATGACGGTTATGCTTACCGCGGCCACCATCATCGTCATGATGACGAAGTTCCCGGCGGGGGATGTTCTCAATACGCCGGTATTTAAGTCCGGTATGTCCGCATGTATTTGTGTGCTAGGTGTTGCTTGGTTGGGTACCAGCCTTATCAACCACTACATGGACGATATTCAGTCCATGGCTGGCAGCGTTATTGAGTCTTCGCCGTGGCTGCTCGCGGTGGTCTTGTTCTTCGCCGCAGCGCTGCTGTATTCGCAGGCCGCTACGACCAAGGCCCTGATGCCAGCAGCCCTGGCTCTGGGCGTAAGCCCCCTTACTGCAGTCGCTGCTTTCCCGGCCGTCTCGGCTCTATTCATCCTGCCGACCTACCCAACGCTGCTGGCAGCGGTGGAGATGGACGATACAGGTTCGACTCGAATCGGCAAGGCCGTATTCAACCACCCATTCCTTATCCCAGGCACGGTCAGCATCGTGGTTTCTGTCCTGTTGGGCTACGCATTCGGCCTCGTCATCCTTTAAAAGATAGACGACAAGTCCACCCACAAGGCGCCCTGGAGGGCGCCTTTTTGGATCGCAGCAAGGACGGGCCGATTGATTCAATTCACTTTCTTAGAAAAATGCGGGTTATTTAACTCGCGAGCTCGGTAGGCTAAGAACATGACTACTCAGCCATCCGATGTTGAAATTGCCCAAGCCCACCACCTCCAGCCAATCGCGGAGATTGCGGCCAAGGCGGGCATTCCTGCCGACGCCGTGATTCCCTACGGCACCACCAAAGCCAAGGTAGATATCACCAAGGTGGACTATTCAAAGGAAAACCAGGGCAAGCTGGTGCTTGTCACCGGCGTATCGCCCACACCTGCCGGCGAGGGCAAGTCCACCGTGCTCATCGGCCTTACCGACGCCCTGGATCAGCTGGGCAAGAAGGCCATCGTTGCCTTGCGTGAGCCCTCCCAAGGACCAGTCATGGGTATTAAGGGCGGCGCGGCTGGCGGCGGCTATGCACAGATTGTCCCCATGGAAGACATCAATCTTCATTTCACCGGCGATTTTCATGCCATTACCTCTGCAACCAACACCCTGGCCGCCATCATTGATAACCACATCCACCAAGGCAACGCCCTAGGCATCGACCCGCGGCGCGTGACGTGGCAGCGGTGCATGGACGTCAACGACCGTGCCCTGCGCAACGTGGTGACCGGCCTGGGCGGGCCAGCTCACGGTGTGCCTGCAGAAACCGGTTTCACCATTACCGCGGCCTCCGAAATCATGGCCATCTTGTGCTTGGCCACGAACCTCGAGGACCTAAAGAAGCGCCTCGGCGATATCACCATCGGCTTCACCTATGATCAGCGCCCTGTTACTGCGCGTGACTTGAATGCGGAAGGTGCGCTCACGGCGCTTATGCGTGATGCCCTCAACCCCAACCTGGTACAGACCCTTGGCGGCGTGCCGGCCTTGGTGCACGGTGGGCCATTCGCCAATATTGCGCACGGTTGCAACTCCCTGCTGGCAACCCAAACCGCGCTCCAATTTGGCGATATCGTCTTAAGTGAGGCCGGCTTCGGTTCGGACCTAGGTGGCGAGAAATTCGTCGACATCAAGGCGCGCTTTGGGGACCTAGATGTTGCCGGTGCCGTGGTCGTTGCCACCATCCGCTCGCAGAAATACAACGGCGGTGTGGCCAAGGATAAGCTCACCGAGGAAAACCTGGATGCCCTCAAGGCGGGCATAGTCAATCTAGAGCGCCACGTAGAGAACCTGCGCAGGTTCGAGATCAAACCGGTAGTAGCGCTCAACCTCTTTTGGTCCGATACCGAGGCAGAACGCGAGTTCATGCGGCAGTGGGCCGAAGATTTCGGCGTGGCCTTGGAGGAAGCCAACGTGTGGTCCGAGGGCGGCGCGGGCGCTACCACGCTGGCAGAGACCTTGCTGGAGAACCTGCAGGGAGGCGCCACGCAGCTCTATGATCCGCAAGAGGGAATCGAGGCCTCCATCGAGACCATCGCGCGCGAGATCTATCGCGCAGACCGTGTGGAATACGGGGCAAAGGCGCTCAAGGATCTTAAGTACATCCAGGACAATGGCTGGGACAAGCTGCCCGTGGTGATCTCTAAGACGCAGTACTCCTTCAGCGACGATGCCTCCGCCCTAGGGGCGCCGGAAGGCCATACGCTGCACGTGCGCGAATTGCTGCCGCGCACCGGTTCGGGATTTATCGTCGTGCTCACGGGCAACGTCATGACGATGCCGGGGCTGCCGAAGAAGCCGGCGGCCAATAATATCGACGTCGATAAGCAGGGCACCATTTCGGGCCTTTTCTAGGCAGGTGGGGCGCTAGTCCTTTGTATCTGCCGCGGAACCCGGCCAGCCCGGGTACTGCGGCGGAGTGCCACCAAACTCCGGGCAGAGATCCTGGTGGGCGCACCAGCCGCAGAGCTTGGATGGCTTCGGACGGAAGTCCCCGGCGCGCCCGTCGGCCTCAATCTTGGCCCACAGCTCGCCGAGATCGCGCTCGAAGTACTCGAGCTCCTCTCGGTTAGGTGTAAGAAACATCGAGTCCAAGACCTTGAGGTACATCAGGCGCAACTGGTGGGGAATGGTGCCTAGAATGCGCCAGTAGACCAGCGCATAAAAGCGCATCTGGAACTGTGCATCCTGGGAATAGCGGGGAAGTGGCTTCTTGCCGGTTTTATAATCCACGACTCGGACCTCGCCGGTTGGGGCGCGGTCCACGCGGTCGATGAAGCCACGGACGGGGACGCCATTGGGCAGGACCGTGTTGACGTACATCTCGGTTTCTTGGCAATCAAAGCCTTGTGGGTTTTCCATCTGGAAATAGCCTTTGAGCAGTTGCCTGGCAGCGACGAAGAAGTCGTAGGTGTCTTCTTCTGGCACGAGCTCAAGCAGCTCATCATCCTTGGAGGTCATCTCTGCCCAGGAGGGCTTAATCATCTTCACCGCAGCGGGATAGGTCCGCTCTTCGCGCGGCAGTTTGTGCATCTCTTCCAGGACGGCATGCACGAGGGTTCCTTTGACCTGCGCGATGGTCTTGGGCTCGGGCAACTTGTCAATGGCGCGGAAGCGATAGAGCAGCGGGCACTGCTTATAGTCGGAGGCGCGCGAGGGCGACAGGGCGAGTGGGCGGGGAGTAGATGAAGTAGCCATGGTGTATCTAGCCTATCGCCGCGCGATTCGTGGCAAGCTAGAAGGTATGAGTTATACCGCAGATTTCCTAGATTTCATTGCTGCTTCTCCTTCTTCGTACCACGCTGCCGATGAGGTATCCCGCCAGCTGCGCGCGGCGGGATTTGAGGTACAGGATGAGGGAACGCAGTGGTCCGCTGCACCTGGCGGCCACGTCATGGTGCGCGGCGGCGCGGTAGCGGCCTGGTACGTGCCAGAGGGTGCGGATAAGAATTCCGGTTTCCGCATAGTGGGGTCGCATACGGACTCGCCGGGCCTGGTTCTCAAGCCCACGCCGGACTTTTCCGCGGTCGGCTGGCAGCAGGTGGCAGTAGAGATCTATGGCGGGGCGCTGCTGCATACCTGGTTTGACCGGGAGCTGACCGTGGCCGGGCAGATTGTCACCAGGGACGGCACTCGGCACCTGGTCAATACTGGCCCGGTACTGCGCCTTCCGTCCCTGGCAATTCACCTCTACCGCAAGGACGAGTTTAAGCCGGATCGCCAGCACAACATGCAGCCGGTTCTGAGCGTGGGTGACCCAGAGGCATCGATCTTGCAGGTAGTGGGGGAGAAGGTGGGCGTCGCCAAGCAGGATATTGCTTCCTTTAACCTGATTACGGCCGATGCTGCTCGCGGCGAAGTCTTTGGCGCCGGCGAGCAGTTCATCGCGGCCGGACGCATGGATAACCTTTCTTCCGTACATGCCTCGTTGGCAGCGATGAAGAAGGCCGCCGAGGAATATCAAGGCAAGGATATCTTGGTCATGATGGCCTTTGACCATGAAGAGGTGGGATCCAGCTCGCGCTACGGTGCGGGCGGTCCCGATCCTGGCGGATGTGCTTACCCGCACGGCGCGGGCGCTGGGGGCCAATGAGGAGGAACGCTTCCAGATGTTTTCCCGGTCGAGCTGTGTCTCGGCCGATGCGGCGCATTCGGTGCATCCCAACTACGTGGGCAAGCACGATCCCACGCACCATCCGATCATTGGCAAGGGCCCGGTGACCAAGATCAACGGCAACCAGCGCTATGCCTCCGATGCCACCACGGTGGCGCTGTGGGAAGCAGCGTGCGAGAAGGCAGGCGTGCCAGTACAGCGCTTTGTGGGCAATAATGACGTGCCCTGTGGCTCGACCATTGGTCCCATTACGGCGACGCGTTTGGGCATCGACACCGTGGATGTGGGCGTGCCCATGCTGTCTATGCACTCGGCGCGTGAAATGGTAGGCGAGCGGGACCAAGTATGGCTCGCGCAGGCACTTGAGGCATACTTGGTGGGATAGTAACCGCAACCTCGAGGAGTCTTGAGACATGGCTTATTCCGGCCCCTTTGCTTATGGCGACCGCGTGCAGCTTACCGACGCCAAGCGGCGCCACTACACGGTCATTCTGGAAGAAGGAGGCCAGTTCCACTCCCACAAGGGCATCATTAACCATGATGACATCGTGGGCATGGACGAGGGCTCGGTCATTGAGTCCACGCTTGGCTCCTCCTTTCTCCTCTTCCGCCACTTGATGGTGGATCACGTGCTGTCCATGCCGCGCGGTGCTGCGGTGATCTATCCCAAGGATGCGGCGCAGATTTTGGTAGAGGGCGATATCTTCATGGGCGCGCGCGTGCTCGAGGCCGGTGCCGGTTCGGGTGCGCTGTCCATGTCGCTGCTGCGCGCCGTGGGCCCAGAGGGGCATGTGTATTCCTATGAGGTGCGCGATGATCACCTGGAGTATGCGGTGGATAACGTGAAGGAATACTTTGGCGAGCAGCCCGAGTGGTGGTCGCCGCGCCTCGGCGATTTGGGCGATGTCACCGCTGAGGACTTGGGAGTGTCCGGTCGACCGAGTGATCCTCGATATGCTCGAGCCCTGGGAGCACCTCGAGACCGTGCGCGATCTTCTCATCCCGGGTGGTGTCTTCATGACCTACGTGGCAACGGTGCCGCAGTTGATGAAGGTCATGGAAGGCATCCGTGAACTCAAGTGCTTTACCGAGCCCAAGGCCTGGGAATCTCTGGTGCGGGAATGGAAGGTCGAAGGCCTGGCTACGCGCCCGGAGCACCGCATGAATGCGCATACCGCCTTCCTTATCTGGACCCGCCGCCTGGCCGATGGCGTGACCCCTCCGCGCCCGCAGCGCCGAGCCCGCAAGTAGAGCTGGAAATAGGTTCACCTCAGCGCCCAGAATTTAAAGCGCAACTGCCCTCTTTCGCCGACTGGGCCGCGTTAGAGTAGTGGGCATGGATGAAGCCACGGACTATAAGCGGCAGATCAGCCAGCTTGCTGCCCGCAATCAGAAGTTGGCGGGCTTATTAAAGGAATCGCGTGGGAAGCTCGAACAGCTTTTTGTGGAGCTTAACGCGCTGGCTGAGCCGGCATCGACCTACGGCGTTTTCTTAGGCTATTCGCCTACCCACAGCGAGGTAGGAACCACCGCGGAGGTCTACACCAACGGCCGCGTGATGCAGCTTAAGGTTTCGCCCAATGTGGAACCAGGCAGCCTAGTGGCAGGCCAGCAGGTTCGCTTGGGCGATGGCTTCGTAGTGGTGGAAGGGTGCGCACCCGAGCGCACAGGCGAGCTCGCTACCGTGGTAGAGCGCTTAGGAGATCAACGCCTCATCGTGGCAAATTCCTCCGGCGAGGAAAAAGTGGTGCTGCTATCGCAGGCACTGCGCGAGGAAACCCGCGTGGCAGCAGGCGAAATCGTGCTCGTTGATCCCAAGGCTGCCATCGCGCTGGAAAAGGTGGAAAAGACGGAAGTCTCCCAGCTCTCCCTTGAGGAGGTCCCCGATGTGCGCTACGAGGATATTGGCGGACTAGACGAGCAGATTTCCCAGATCCGCGATTCCGTGGAACTGCCGTTTATCCATCCGGACCTCTATCACCACTACGAGCTGCAGCCGCCTAAGGGCGTCCTCCTCTATGGCCCGCCAGGGTGCGGTAAGACGCTCATCGCCAAGGCCGTGGCCCATTCCTTGGCGCAGCAATTGGGCAGCGAGGGCTCGAGCTACTTCCTCAATGTCAAGGGTCCAGAGTTGCTCAATAAGTATGTAGGCGAGACGGAACGCCGCATCCGCCTCATTTTTGAGCGCGCCCGCGAACTAGCCCAGCTCAGCGCTGATCGGCCGGTGGTCATCTTCTTTGATGAGATGGAATCCATCTTCCGCACCCGTGGCTCAGGCGTGTCCTCGGATATGGAAACCACGGTGGTGCCGCAGCTGCTTACGGAACTCGACGGAGTAGAAAGCCTTTCCAATGTGACAGTCATCGGCGCGACCAACCGCGAGGAGCTCATCGATCCCGCCATCATGCGCCCCGGCCGGCTGGATATCAAGATCCGGGTCAACCGCCCGAATAAAGAGGGCGCCCGCGAGATCTTTGCCCGCCACTTTGCAGAATCCGTGCCGCACCAGGGCACGCTAGAGGAACTCATCGGCGCCGCGGTGGATGAGCTCTATGCCGATCGCCCCTTTGTGCAGCTGCACTTTTCCAGCGGCGAGCGCGAGGTATTGCACTACCGGGACTTTGTCTCCGGCGCGATGATTGCCAATATCCTCTCCCGCGCCAAAAAGCTGGCTATTAAGGACGAACTGCAACAGCGCTCGGGCAGTGAGCAGGGGATAGGCGGGCGCCGTGGGGGCATCGCCAAGCAGCATTTGCTCCAGGCCATCGCAGCCGAGCGCGCCGAATCCGAGTATGTGCCTACCTCCACCAACCCGGAGGAGTGGACCAAGATCATCTCCCAAGACCATGCAGGTGCCCGCGTTGAGCGGGTGGAGCTACTGACCGCTAGGAGGAGCGCATGAGCCGCGTTGTAGGTACCGAGACCGAGTACGGAATCGCCACCCCGGAGCTGCCGGAGTATTCGCCCATCATTTCTTCCACGCACGCGGTGGTAGCTTATGCCGCGCTGCACACTGGGGCGCGCTCGCGGTGGGACTTTGCCGAGGAGCACCCGCTGCGTGATTCCCGCGGTTTCGATCTCAAGCGCTACCAGACAGTTCCCGTGGTCGATCCCAACGCCATCGGGGTGGCCAACGTGGTCACGGCCAATGGCGCGCGCTTCTATGTCGACCACGCGCACCCAGAATATTCCGCGCCAGAGTGCACCAATGCCTGGGATGCCACGCTTTACGACGCCGCAGGGGACGCCACGCTCCTGCAATCAGCAGCGGCCGTAGCAGGGCTTACTGAGCAAGGAAAGTCCGTCCTTGCCAACCACGACCCGTGCCCTGCCTTGCGTTTCTACAAAAACAACGTGGACGGCAAGGGCGCGTCTTATGGCTCGCACGAGAACTATCAGTACTCCCGTGCCACGGACTTTGACACCATGGCGCAGGCCCTTATCCCGTTCTTCGTGGCCCGCCAGGTAGTCATCGGTGCTGGGCGTATGGGGCTGGGGGAATTTGGTGAGGAGCCGGGCTTCCAGATCTCTCAGCGCGCTGATTATATTGAGCAGGAAATTTCCCTGGAAACTACGCTTAATCGCGGCATCATCAATACCCGTGACGAGCCGCATGCGGTGCACGCAGACTTTGGGCGTCTCCACGTCATTATCGGAGACGCGAATATGTCGCAGACCTCCACGCTGCTCAAACTGGGCATGACCTCGCTGGTGCTCGACGCGATTGAGCAGGGGGTGGACTTTAGCGATCTCCGCTTGCAGGATGCCGTGGCGGAGGTCCCGCGCGTCAGCCGCGATCTCAGCCTGCAACATCGCCTTGAGCTTGCCGACGCCCGCCAGCTCACCGCCCTAGAAATCCTCGCCGAATACCGCGCTCGCGTCACCCCACGCACCGCCGCAGACCACAAGGTTCTCGCGGCCTGGGACGAGGCAGTCGCGCTTCTTGCGGAAGATCCGATGCAGGCGGCGCACCTTCTGGATTGGGTGGCGAAATATCGCCTGATCAAGGGCTACCTTGACCGCGGTATCGATCCGACAGACCCAAAACTGCGGCTCATTGACCTGCAGTATGCGGAGATTGATCCGGCAAAGTCGCTACACCACGCGCTGGTGCGTAAAGGCCAGATGCGGCAGCTCTTTAGCGCTGCAGAGATTGAAGACGCCGCCAGCACCCCTCCGGAGGATACCCGCGCGTATTTCCGCGGCCGAGTGACGCAGAAATTCGGCGAGGACATCATCGCCGCGAGCTGGCAAAGCCTCACCGTTCGGGTAGGCGAGACAACCGCGGCACCCTGGGCCACGGTTCCGATGGATGAGACCACCGGCCTGACCCGCGCCCAGTGCGAGGAGATCATCGACACCGCACGTACGGTGGAGGATCTCCTCCAGGGACTCTCTGACAGCGGTATCCAGCCCGAGTACCGTAATTGATAACCAAGCAATTAGGCAGAAGCCAAAGAAAGGACTTCCTCCCTATGTCTACTCACCAGTCCCAGGTCACTGGCGGCAATGGCGGCGATGACTCCACCGGCGATGAGGAATTTACCTCTACGCAGCTGAGCATCAACACCACCGGCACCGATGAATTGCTCGATGAGATCGATGGCCTGCTAGAAAACAACGCCGAGGAATTCGTGCGCTCCTATGTCCAAAAGGGCGGGCAGTAAGGGTGAGTGACCAGCGTCCCGTCTTCGCCCGTCGCATCATGGGCATCGAGACGGAATATGGCTTAACCACCAGCGCGGGCCCAGGAGAACGCGCCCTGAGCCCCGATGAAGTGGCGCGCGTGCTTTTCCGGCCCATCGTCCAGGAACATTCTTCCTCTAATATCTTTTCCACCAACGCGAGCCGCCTGTACCTCGACGTCGGATCCCACCCCGAGGTAGCCACCGCCGAATGCGATAGCTTGAGCCAGCTTCTAGCCTATGAATGCGCCGGCGATGCAATAGTCAACCGGCTGGGCGAACAAGCAGAGCAGGCCTTTGCCGCCGAGAGTCACCCGCGCGCGGTGTACCTGTTTAAAAACAACGTGGATTCAGCCGGAAACTCCTTCGGCTGCCACGAAAACTACCTCATCAGCCGCCACATGGTGCTCAAGGATTTGGGGCTGGCGCTCCTTCCGTTCCTTATTACCCGCCAGCTCATTTGCGGCGCCGGCATGGTGCAGCCCGCAAAGGGCGATAAACCCGCCCAATTCCTGCTCTCGCAGCGCGCGGACCAGGTGTGGGAGGGCGTATCTTCGGCCACCACCCGCTCGCGTCCGATCATCAATACCCGTGATGAGCCGCACGGCGATTCCAAACGCTTCCGCCGCATGCACGTCATAGTGGGTGACTCCACTATGGCCGAGCCCACCATGGCGCTAAAGGTTGGCTCCACGCTGCTCATCTTGGAAATGCTGGAGGCAGGATTTGAGTTGCCGGAGTTCGACATCGAAAAACCCATTCACCATATCCGCGCCATCGCGCGCGATATGACGGGTTTGACCGAACTACCACTCGCAGGAGGGGGATCCGTCACCGCGCTCGAGGTCCAACAGCAACTGTGCCAGCGCGCAACCCAATGGTTGGAAGAACGCGAAGACGCCGGAACTCCCACGGCAGAAATGCGGCGCGTGGTGGATCTCTGGCAGCGCACGCTGCACGCCATAGAGACTCAAGACTTCTCCGGAGTGAACCGAGAAATCGACTGGGTCATTAAATTGGGACTGCTCGAGCGCTACCGCGCACGGCTAGGCGGTCACTGGGGACACCCCAAGCTCGCCCAGATTGATATGACCTACCACGATATCCGGCCGAGCCGCGGGCTCTACCATGTCTTGCTGCGCAAGGGCCTTATCGAACGCTGGATCACAGACTCCGAAATCGAACGAGCCATGGTCACAGCGCCTGCCACCACCCGTGCTGCGCTGCGCGGCCAGTTCCTTGCCGCTGCGCGTAGCCTCGGGGCCAACGTCACCGTTGACTGGACGCGCCTCAAGGTCAACCGCCCAGAGCCACGCACCGAGGAGCTCCTAGACCCCTTCGTAGCCGACGATGATCGGGTCGAGGCGTTGCTAGACTATATGCGTCTACACCACAGCTAGAAGCACACGAGCCGCACCAGGGAGACAACACAACACGTGGCAGCACACAACCCCGCGCCGAAACGGCATGATGAGGCGGTAGAAAGACTCACCAACCTCTCTTTCGCGCTACAGGGCGCCGCAAACTCCGGCGGTAGCCCGGACCGCACCGCCTCCTGGATTCGCCGTCATGTAGCAGGATACGGCGATAAATCAGACGAAGCCTTCGCCAAATCACTGGCACGAGATATCGCAACCCTCCAGCGCGCCGGGGTGCCCATTGTTCATTCCGGTAGCGAAAGCGGTGCGCGCTATCGCCTGGACCCGAGCAGCTACCAGCTTCCTCCGGTGGAGTTTTCCCCTGAGGAGGCCATGGTTCTAGGCATTGCAGGGGGAGTGGGGACAACCGGCGGCTTAAGCGATTTTTCCCTGTCGGGATGGACGAAGATTGCTGCTAGCGGCGCCTCCCGCAACCTAGCAGGCGCACCGGTATACACGGCGGTCAATGACATCACGCGACTCGCCCCAGAAATCATCACCGCGGTGCTTGCTGCGGTGCGCAATCAGCTCCGCATTACGTTTTCTTACCGTGCTAATCCGGCTACTGAGCCGGTACGCCGTGTCATGGACCCTGGGGAGTGGTCAACCGGGACAGCCGCATCTACCTCGTAGGATTCGATGTGGGCCGCAACGAACCGCGCGTCTTTCGTGCCCTCCGCGTCTCTGACATCAAACGCTCGCACGATCCCGCGGAGCACACCAGCCCAACTGAAGACCTGCAGGTGTTAGTAGAGCGTGCACTGCAACGCGGGAAGAAGATCGATGCGCGCCTTGTCATCCCAGAGGGGCAGGCGAGGGAGCTCATGGATGCTGGCGAGAAACAACCCGATGGCACGGTATTGCTGCAGAAGGTAGATAAGGATTGGGTCGTGCGCACTGCGGCCGGCTACGCCCCAGAGGTACGGGTGCTCGAACCAGCCGGGTCCGCCAAGAGGTCATCTCCCTTTTACGCAAGGCGTCACAATCGCAGGAGGAAGGCTAGACATGGCTGACGGATCGCTAAAGCTCCAGGCGCTAGTGCGCTCTTTGAACCTGATTCCATACTTTAAAAACCATCCCGACAAGACGCCTATGGAAGCGGCCAAAGATTTGGGTATGGATCCTGGCGAACTGAAGGATGCTCTTGACCGGCTCTTTTGTTCCGGCACTGGGCGCAATACCGAGGATCTCATTGATCTCACCTTCAGTTATCGCGATGGGGTAACCATTCACAACGATCAGGGCTTGAGCCAAGCGCTGCGGCTTACCCCAACGGAAGCCGGTGCTTTGCTCCTTACCTTGGAGTCCTTGCAGGCGATGCCAGGCCTAATCGACGCCCACGCTGTCGAATCCGCCGCCGCTAAGCTGCGCGACATCATGGATGAAAAGACAGTCGCCATCTATGAGTCGCTGTCTACTCCAGCCCCTGAAGAGACTGATATCCAGGCGCTTTTGACCCAAGCCGTCAATGAAAGAAAGCGGGTACGGCTGCGTTATTGGAGCGCTTCCTCAAATGCTGAATCCGAGAGGGTGGTGAACCCAGCCCGCATTTTCATCGTTGATTCCGAGCCTTACTTGGCCGCTTGGGAGGAAGCAAAGCAAGCGCATCGCACCTTCCGCATCGACCGCATTAGTAAGGCTCGTATCGTGGAGGAAAAGTCCCAGCCACACCTGAAAGATCTCGACTTTGATGCCGCATCACCCTTTAATTTGGGCGATGGGGACACCGTGCAACTAGCAATTAACCAAGAATTCACGTGGCTGGCTGAGTACTACGATATGCGCCTGGGTGAAGACTTAGGAAATGGGGAAGTAGCTGCAACGATGCCAATGGGATCAGTGGATTGGCTTATTCGCTTTGCCCTTGGTCAAGCTGATAGGTTGCGGGTAGTGGCTCCTCAATCCGTAGTAAATCTCATTGCGGAGCGAGGAAACACCGCGTTGAGCGGCTATACTCAGTAGCCAGTTACTTGCCCGTTCACTGCGCCCGCCCGCCGGCACATAAGTTGGCGGTGATGCTTCCCGGCATGCTGGTGCACTAGTTGAAAGAGGTTTCTCCATGAGCCTAGGACCTATGGAAATTGGCCTGATCGTTCTTGCCATCGTCTTGCTATTCGGTGCAAAGAAGTTGCCGGAATTGGCACGCTCTATTGGCCGTTCCGCGCGCATCTTCAAGTCTGAGGTCAATGAGATGCATTCCGAGGATGCCCAGCGTTCTCAGTCTCAGGCGCAGCTGAACCAGAAGCAGCAGTCCGATGAGGAATTCTGGAACCGACCAGACATGCAGCCGGGCCAGCAGAACAACACCAATACTCAGCAGTAAACGCCCCTAACCTGTCGTCGCGCGAACACCCCTGCCGAGCGCGGATATGCACCCGCAATCCGCGCAGTAGGGAAGTGTTCGCTTCTTTGCGTTGAAAGAGCCACACTGATGTCGTCACAGTCACAGCCTCTATCTCCCCAGAAGGCAAGCAAGAGCGTGAAGGGTAAGCTGCGCTTTTCACGCAAACAGAAGAACCCTACCGGGGAGATGACCTTGGTGGAGCACCTCCAGGAGCTGCGCCGCCGCATCATTATTTCCGTGTTAGCGGTTGTCGTCGGGGCCATCATCGGGTTCATTTGGTACCAAAGAGCACCATTCGGGCTGTCTCCGTTAGGTGAAATTCTTCGCGAGCCATATTGTGCGCTTCCTCCCGATAAGCGAGCATCCTTCAGCGCGGACGGCGAGTGCCGACTATTGGCCACCAGCCCGTTTGAAATGCTCCTGTTGCGCCTAAAAGTAGGCGCCTTGGCTGGCACCGTTTTGTCTTCGCCGGTGTGGCTGTACCAGGTCTGGGCCTTCGTTGTGCCTGGTCTCCATAAGAACGAGCGCCGCTACACGTTGAGCTTTGTTAGCGCCGCGGTAGGCCTCTTCGTAGCCGGCGCAGTGCTGGCGTATTTCATCTTGTCCGTTGGTCTGGAATTCCTCATGGGAATCGGCGCCGAGTACCAGACGGCGGCGCTGACCGGTGAGCGCTATTTCTACTTCCTCTTGGCCCTTCTTCTCATCTTTGGCATTAGCTTTGAGATCCCACTGCTTATCGTGTCCCTGAACCTTATTGGCGTACTCGAATATGGGCATGTCAAGGATAAGCGACGTCTCGTCATCGTCATCGTGATGATCTTCGCCGCCTTCGTCACCCCAGGCCAGGATCCATTCTCGATGGTGGTACTGGCTGGTTCACTGATCTTGCTCATCGAGATCGCATTCCAGTTCTGCCGCCTCCACGACAAGCGCATGCAACGCGAACGCCCCGAGTGGATGGATCTCGATGATGAGACTGCTTCGCCGCTTGGCGCTGGACCAGGAGCCATCGGCGGGCCAACCCCTGTCGAGGCGCCGAGCAGAGTAAACCCTTCACCGGGGCCCTCGCAGCCCGTTTCACAGCCAGTACAACAGGCACAGCAGCAGCCGCAGCAGACATGGAGCACTGGTGCCAGTGGGACTTCGTCGACCAGCGGCGGCTTTTTCGACGATGTCCTCTAGGCACGGGTAGCCTGGGGAGTCATGACTGAAACTCATCTGGATTCTTTTACCGCAGCCCTGCCATACCCGTTGGATGAGTTCCAGGTAAAGGGCTGCCAGGCCGTAGAGGACGGTCACGGCGTACTGGTCTGCGCGCCGACCGGCGCCGGCAAAACGATCGTGGGCGAATTTGCGGTTTCTTTGGCGCTGAGCCGGGGAACCAAGTGCTTTTATACGACGCCGATTAAAGCCTTGAGCAACCAGAAGTACCACGACTTGGTGGAAGAGCATGGCGAAGAAGCCGTAGGCCTGCTCACTGGTGACGTATCGATCAACTCAGATGCAGAGATCGTCGTCATGACCACAGAGGTGCTGCGCAATATGATTTACGCAGAATCCGCGGCCCTCGATCGCCTGACCCACGTGGTCATGGATGAGATCCACTTTTTGGCTGACGCTTCCCGCGGCGCAGTGTGGGAAGAGGTCATCCTCAACCTCGCGGATCATGTTTCCATCATTGGCCTATCTGCCACAGTGTCCAATTCGGAAGAATTCGGCGATTGGCTTTCTACCGTGCGCGGCGATACCACCGTCATTGTCTCCGAACACCGCCCAGTTCCTCTCGACCAGTGGATGATGCTGGGGCGCAAGATTTATCCGCTCTTCGAGCCAGAATCTGGCGGCCAGGTCAACGCCGAGCTAGAGCGTAGGATCCAGCGCCTTGAGGCCGGCGATACCGACGATGGTCGCGCGGACTATAAGTCTGGCAAGGGCTTTCGTGCGCGTGCGCGTCACAAGGGTGGCGGACGCAGCGAATTCCACGGTAAGGGAAGGGGACGCTCCGGCGCCGCCCGGGAGCAGGATCGCTATCGCCCCTTGGGCCGCCCAGAGGTATTGAAGGTATTGCAATCGCAGGACATGCTTCCGGCGATCACCTTCATCTTCTCCCGTGCAGGCTGCGATGGCGCTCTCTATCAGTGCCTGCGCAGCCGCATGGTGCTGACCTCCCAAGAGGAAGCACAGCAGATTAAAGACATCGTCGATGCGGGTGTGGAAGGTATCCCTGAAGAAGATCTGCAGGTCCTCGACTTTAAGCGCTGGCGTGAAGCCCTGTCCCGTGGCTTTGCCGCACACCATGCGGGCATGCTGCCCGCCTTCCGGCATATCGTGGAAGACCTATTCGTACGCGGGCTAGTCCGAGCCGTGTTTGCTACTGAAACGCTTGCTCTTGGCATTAATATGCCGGCGCGCACCGTGGTGCTAGAAAAGCTCATCAAGTTCAATGGTGAGGCGCACGTCGATCTCACCCCGGGCCAGTACACGCAGCTGACTGGCCGGGCAGGACGCCGTGGCATCGATACGTTGGGCAATGCAGTCGTGCAATGGGCCCCCGCCATGGATCCGCGTCAAGTAGCTGGCCTTGCTTCTACCCGCACGTATCCACTCATTTCCACTTTTGCACCGGGCTACAATATGGCGATCAACCTGCTGGGAATGCTCGGCTTCGAGGAATCCCTCCGCCTTTTGGAAAAGTCCTTTGCACAGTTCCAGGCCGATGGCTCCGTCGTGGAGGAAACTCGCGAGATTGAACGCGCCGAGCACCGCGTGCGAGAACTGCGCAACCAGCTCGATGATGCCGTGGCATCGCTTGCACCACCTGCTAAGGACGGGGAGGATCCTGCCGAGGTTCTCATGGACTATGTCCGCCTGCGCCGCGAGCTCACGGCCGAGGAAAAGCAATCAAAAATCGATAGTGCCAATCAACGAAACCAAGAGGTTATCGCGGTACTGGGACGCCTGCAGCTGGGCGATGTTATTGCCATGCCCGGCAAGAAGCGTCCAATTCTCGCCGCGGTTGTTACTCCCGCTAACCAAACCGCGGATCCCCGCCCGTGGATTACCACTGAGTCCGGGTGGTCGGGACGTATCGATGCAGCCGGAATCAATAACCCACCGATCCAAGTCGGTAGCATCAAGATCCCCAAGCCGGTGCGCAAGAATCCGCGCCGCAATACCCGATATGTGCAAGATGTCTTGCACCGCGAACACTTTGACCGTCCTAAGCGCATGAAGTCGCACACCCGCGCCCGGCCTAATAAGCGAGTGGGGCAGTTGCGCGACGCACTGCGTGCTCATCCAGCTCACGATTGGCCGGCTACTGACCGCGAACAGCTGGCGGGCCTGGCACAAAAGCTTGCACGGCGCGAGCGCGATCGGGACAAGCTGCAATCCAAGGTCAATAAGGCTACGGATACATTGGGCCGCACCTTCGAACGCATTGTGGATCTCCTCGCAGAAATGGACTACGTTGAGTTCACCGGGGCTGGCGCAGACCGCACGCCGGTCATCACCGAAGAAGGCGAACGCCTTGCCAAAATTCACAGCGAATCCGATCTGCTCGTCGCCCAATGCCTCAAGCGCGGAATTTGGGATGAACTCGATCCCGCAGAGCTTGCCGGCGTTGCCTCCCTGTGCTGTTTCGAAAACCGCAAGGCCACCAGTGGGCAACCGGAAGCAGCCACCGAGCGCATGGCTGACGCTATGAATGCCACGTGGCGCGTGTACACCGAACTTACCGCTGATGAACAGCGCCACCGGCTGCCACCTACCCGAGAGCCGGAAGCCGGATTCGCCTTGGCGGTACACCAATGGGCGGCCGGCGCACCCTTGGGCTACTGCATGGCTGCGGCAAACGAAGCCGGCGCCGAACTCACCCCGGGTGATTTTGTCCGTTGGTGCCGCCAAGTCATCGACCTGCTGCAACAAGTGGCTAAAACGGGGTACGATGGCGAAATTCAGCGCAACGCCCGCCGGGCCATCGACGCAATTCAGCGCGGTGTCGTAGCCATTGGCGCCTAAAATCCGCGGCGCGGACGAGTAGACTCTGGGGCATGACTGATACTCAGACTTTTTCCGCTGATGTCTACGCCCAGCGTCTGCACGCCGCCCAAAAGGCGGCTGCAGACAAGGGCATCGATCTGCTCCTCATTGGCACGGGGCCAGACTTTGCCTACCTCACCGGCTCTTGGGTTTCTTCCCACGAACGCTTGACGGTCTTGGTTGTGCCGCAGCAGGGCAATGCATGGATCGCCGCGCCCAATACCGATATCACCGATATCAAGGCTGCTCCAGTAGGTGAGCTGGATGTGGAGTTGCGTGGCTGGAATGACGGAGAAAATCCTTATGAGCTTGCACTGCGTGGCGCAGGCGACGGACTAGGCAAGGTAGCGCTGGGACAGTCGCTGACGGCAGACCACGTGCTGCGTTTCCAAGATCTGCTTCCACACGCCAGCTATGAACTGGCCACTTACGCACTGGCCGAACTCTTTACCCGCAAAGACGAGGCTGAGATTGCTGAGCTGCGCAAGGCTGGCCATGCCATCGACGCAGTCCACGCGCAAGTTCCACAGCTTTTGCAGGCCGGTCGTACTGAGGCCGAGGTCGCCCACGAACTGGAAAAGCTCATCCTGCAGGAGCACTCTGTTATCGATTTCGTCATCGTCGGCTCGGGCCCGAATGGCGCCAACCCGCACCATAGCTTTTCGGATCGCGAGTTGGCTGAGGGCGAGCCAGTCGTCGTCGATATCGGAGGCACTTTGCCTTCCGGCTACCACTCCGATTGCACCCGCACCTACGTAGTGGGCGGGGATATTTCCAAGGCTCCGCGGGATTTCCAGGATGCCTATGCCGTGCTTGCCGACGCCCAAGCTGCCGCCCGCGCCGCAGCCCACCCCGGCAGCACCGCCGCAGACATCGATGCCATCACCCGCCAGGCGATCTCGGCAGCCGGTTGGGGCGACTACTTTGTCCACCGCACTGGACATGGCATCGGCCTGTCGACGCATGAGGAGCCTTTCATCATGGAAGGCAACGATCTCGCCTTGGAAGAGGGCATGGCCTTTTCCATTGAGCCGGGTATCTACTTGGAAGGCAAGTGGGGCATGCGTTTGGAAGACATCGTGGTGCTGACCAACGATGGCTACGAGTCCCTGAACCAAGCTCCGCGTGACGTCCGTTAATGGCTGGCGTACTGATTCTGGGAGGCCGCAGCGATATCGGCGGAGAAATCGCTAGGAGAGTAGCCCCAGGCCAAGATATTGTGCTCGCCGCTCGTGGCACCCACGGTATGGAAGACGTGGAAGGCCGGCTCCGGGCGGCGGGTGCGCGCAGCGTGCATCTGCTCGATTTCGACGCCGCAGATTTTCCGTCCCACGCCGGTGTGGTCGATCGCGCCATAGAGCTGGCAGGCCCCCTTGAGCTTGCTGTCGTCGCCTTTGGCATCTTGGGCGATCAGCAGCGGGCAGAACGCGATGCTTCCCACGCGGTCGACATCGCCACAATCGATTATGCCGCGCAGATTTCACTGCTTACGCTGGTTTCCCAGCGAATCGGACCGCGGCCATATCATCGCCTTTTCCTCGATAGCAGGCTGGAGGGCCCGCCGGGCAAACTACGTGTACGGATCTACCAAGGCCGGTCTTGATGCCTTTTGTCAGGGGCTGGCGGACAAGCTGCACGGCAGCCAGGTAGGCCTTATTACCGCGCGTCCTGGCTTTGTCATCGGCAGCATGACCGAAGGAATGAAGCCGGCGCCGCTTTCTGTGCGTCCGGCAGATGTGGCCGAGGCAGTTGTCGGTTGTATTGACCGCGATGCACGGCGCGGTAAGCCGCGTTCGCGCACCGTGTGGATTCCTCGCGCCCTCCAGTGCCTCGCGTGGGTCATGCGGCTTGTACCGCGCCCAATATGGCGGCACATGCCGCGCTAGATCCTGAGTTCTTTTAATCTGCGCGCAGCAGGGGAGAGTTGATGTCGAAGATAAAACCGCGTGGGGCGAGTACGCGCAGTACCACTTCGGCGTCACCCTCGGCAATATTGTGAAAGACTAATCCGCCCCATGGGGTGACGGTGATGTCAACCTCTAACTGGCCGATGAGCTGCGCAAACTCAGCAGGGATGGCGCCGCGGTGCACGCCCGCGCCGAGGTCAACTACGCCCGCAGGCAAATGATCATCTAACCAGCCGATGGGGCCTGGTTCTGCCAGAGCGGAGACATCATGCTCTAGGGATTCGGCGCCTTGGAGCACCGCCTCATAGTGCCGGGCGGCAGCATGCGGAGTCAGTGGGGCAGAGGGGGCGTCGCCAAGCGGGGAATGCTCAAGGCGCAGGGCTCCGTCCCCGTCGATGCTAAGGCTGACTGCGGCCGCGCCGGTCGGTACGTCGTCGTGGGCGATAACGGCCAGTCCGGGACCGCCTTCCGCCGCTCCCAGCTCAGCCGCGATGTCCTGGGCCGTGTGCTTGGCCTCCGCCGACAAAGGCGAAGCCAGCACCGGCGTCGCCGCGGCGCGCAATTGCAACTCCTGGAGCTGCTGAATGAGTGCCTCCGCATCCTTAATGCCGCGCAACTCGATTGCGGAGAACCGGTCGATGTAGACATACCCATCCGCACCAGCACTGGCGCACTGCGCCAAAGTGACCCAGTCCTGGGCGTGGGTGCTGCCGCCGGCAACGTGGATGCGGATGCACGTGCCGTATTTGGGGTCTTCAAAAAGCGCAGGAGTAAACATGCGCACTAGTCTAACCTGCCGCGGCTGCAGCTTCCCGCATGAGTGTTGCCAGCACTTTATCAGTCTGCCTCGTTAGACTGAGGCCATGCCGTTTATGTATTTTGCTCTCTACATGGTCGCAGAGACCCTGACTTTTTGGGCCGTCTCAAAATGGATCGGCGTTGGCTGGGCGCTTATCGCACTCTTTGTCACCATGTTCTTCGGAATGTCCATCGCTGGCCTTGAAGTGCGCCGCTTGATGGGAAAGCAGGTCGAACGCACAGGGGACGGTACATACGTCGTTCACGCCGGCAATGTGGGCAAGACCGCCAGCAATGTGGGCCTTACCTTGGTAGGCGGCATGTTGCTTTCTTTGCCGGGCTTCTTGACGACGATCCTCGGAGCCCTCTTTATCTTCTCGCCGACCCGCGCCGTCTTGCGCACGGTGCTAGCGGCCTCCTTGTACCGCAAGATCGAAAACATGGGCGTTAAGATCTACGAGGCCACCCCAATGGCACAGCAGCACGACTCTTATGGCGACTTTGGCTCCTTTGGTCGTGGCCAAGCAACACAAAGTGGGCACCCCAGCATGCAGGATGCTGGCCCGCATGAAGTGTTGGATGAGGAAGAGATCCGCCGTTGGAGCGAGAACCTGGATCCAGATGACTTCGGACCCTCCGGTGGCGAGTCCAAGGGCGGAAAGAGCTAGTGGTGCTAACTCTTGCCCGCCTCGTAGTGGCGGGCCTTTCCGGTCTGCTCACCTATGCCGCCATAGAGCCCCGTGGCTGGTGGTGGGCTGCCATTGTGGGCGTGGGCTTGCTGTACGCGAGCTTGCTGCCGTGGGGAACTAGGCACGTTACCGCCCGTGTGGGCGCGCTTCTTGCAGTCGCGCATTCGCTCGTGCTGTACCTGCTGACGCTGCCATGGATCGGCGAATTAGTGGGCAGTGGGCCATACATCGCTTTGGCTATATGGCTTTCGGTATACGCGATTCTACTGGGCATTGGCGGCGCGGCAGTAGCGCGGTGGAAATACGGTTTTATTGCCTTCCCGTTCTTCTACCTCGCGGTGGAGGTGTTGCGTTCTTCGGTACCTTTCGGCGGTTTTTCTTGGGTGAAATTGGCTTGGGGACAAATCGACGGACCGCTAGCCAACCTGGCTCCGTGGGGTGGAACCTCGCTCATTACCGCAGCCACGGTTCTGTGCGGTTGCGGTCTCGCTGCACTGCTGATTCAACGCGGATGGAAAGCCAAAAGCGCCGCATTCTTAGCAGCTATCCTTCCCCTTGCAAGCGCAACGGTGGCAGGTCTGGGAATCAACCGAGACGATTCCACTGTCGGGGAAGCAAAGGTTGCCGCTATCCAAGGAAACGTACCACGCATGGGCCTAGACTTTGCCGGGCAACGCCAAGCGGTCCTTAACAACCACGTGGCTGAGACAAAGAAGCTGGCCGCACGCGACAAGGACATTGACCTAGTCATCTGGCCCGAAAACTCCTCTGATATCAACCCATTCCGTGACGGCAAGGCAGCCTCGGCGATCAGTGGCGCCGTCGATGCGATAGACGCACCTGTTTTGGTTGGCACCGCTACGCGGGATGAGGTGGGAGCCCGCAACACAATGCAGGTCTTTGCTCCCGGGCATACGGTAGGAGACCACCACTATAAGAAGTACCTGCAGCCCTTCGGTGAAACCATGCCCATGCGGGACTTCTTTGCCAAATTTTCTGACTATGTGAATCTAGCCGGTGACTTCAAACCCGGCGACGGCCCAGGCGTTGTCTCCATGGCGGGAGTGCCGGTAGGCGTGGCAACGTGCTACGAGGTCTCCTTCGATAACGCCTTTAGGGAGTCGGTGAAAAATGGTGCACAACTACTGACTACTCCCACCAATAACGCCACCTTTGGCTATTCCGATATGACCTACCAACAATTGGCCATGAGCCGATTGCGCGCCATGGAGACGGACCGAGCCGTGGTGGTGGCGGCGACCTCTGGAGTATCCGCCATTGTTCACCCAGATGGCCACGTTAGCCAGTCCACGGAGATTTTCACGCCGGACGCGTTAGTAGAGCAGTTGCCCTTGCGTAGCGGAGAGACCTTTTCCGTGAGGTTTGGTTCGCCCCTGCAATGGCTCATGGTTATTATTGGAACAGTCTGCGCACTGGTAGCTTTGCGCACAAACCGCCTGCGACGCACCCCGCGCCGCTCCGGCACAGATACATACGTAGGAGCATAAACACTGTGAGCACGCTTGAATCCTCGACCTTGGTCATCATCCCGACCTATAACGAGATCGAAAATCTTCCTCTCATTACTGGACGCGTCCGTGAGGCCGTCCCAGAGGTCCATATCCTCATCGTGGACGATAACTCTCCCGATGGAACTGGTGACAAGGCCGATGAGTTCGCAGCACAGGATGACCACATCCACGTTCTTCACCGCGAGGGCAAGGGCGGTCTGCTAGGCGCTTATATCGCCGGCTTTGAGTGGGGATTGGAGCGCGACTACCAGGTGCTGTGTGAGATGGATGCAGACGGCTCCCATGCGCCGGAACAGCTTCACCTGTTGTTGGAAGAGGTGGACAAGGGCGCGGACCTGGTTATCGGCTCCCGCTACATTCCGGGTGGCGAGACCGTCAACTGGCCGGCTTCTCGTGAGTACCTCTCCCGCTTGGGCAATATTTACATCTCCGTAGCGCTGGGCGCTGGGCTGTCCGATATGACCGCCGGCTACCGTGCGTTCCGCCGCGAGCTGCTCGAGTCCATCGACTTTGATGAGCTGTCCAAGGCCGGCTACATCTTCCAGGTCGATTTGGCCTTCCGTGCTGTCAAGGCTGGCTTTGACGTTCGCGAAGTTCCCATTACCTTCACCGAGCGCGAATATGGCGAGTCCAAGCTGGATGGTTCCTTCGTGAAGGATTCTTTGCTCGAGGTCACCAAGTGGGGCGTTGCTCATCGCGCTGAGCAGCTGCAGGACTTTGGCGGCGCGGTGTCCAAGTTGGTCAACCGTGAAGTCAAGGACGGCTCCATTCATGACCTAGGCGTTCAGGCCCGTAAGGGCGCCGGCTGGGTTTCTGACTTCGCCAGCGAGATTGGCCATCTGGCAAAGCACCAGATTGCGCAGCTGAAGAAGTAGGCGCCACCGCAACGCATAAGGCCCGTACCGTCCCTTAGTCAGACTAGGGAGGTACGGGCCTTTTTGCTGCCGCAGAACTTTAAGAGTTCTTTTGCTGCTGCTCCTGCTGTTCCTTCAAGAGGCGAGCTGCGGAACGGCGGCGGGAGCGCAGGTGGTTAATGCGCTCTTCAAGCAGCTCATCGAGCTCCTCGATGGAGCGGCGCTCACGCAGCATATCCCAGTGGGTGCGTGGTGGCTTAGCGGGCTTAGACTCAACGCCTTCACCTTCTACTAGGTGGCCCAGCTTGCCGTTCTTGCACATCCATTCTTCAGGGATTTCAGCATCATCCGCGAAAGGCACCTCATAAATCTCGCCGTCTTCGGTGCGGTACTTCACCATCTGGCGCGGTGCGAGGTCGTGGTCGCGGTCGGTTTCGTAGCTGACTGCGCCCATACGGCTGCCACGGAGTACGCGATCTGCCATGCAACATCATCCTTTTCAAAGAGATCCCTGATTGAGTGCGAAGCAAAACTTCGCCTAAGAGCTACTAATTATAACGAACACCCACGCGTCTTTGTTCCCAGCCCGCCCAAAATGGACTAAAGTGTATCGGGTGATCCGTACAGCTAGTCGTGAACGCAACGTCGGTTCCTGCCAATGGTGTGGGAAGGACATTGACCAAGGCGGTAGGGGACGGCCACGGAAGTTTTGCAGCGCCTCCTGCAAGCAGCGCGCTTATGAGCAGCGAAATAACGTCAGTGGCACGGGGATTCCCGCCAATGCCGTGATCCTTACTCCAGAAAAGGCAGAGAGTTTGCGCGACGGACTTTTTGAACTACGTTGTTCCGCAGAAGATATCAATACCGCCGCGGAGGAAGGCGCTAGTGCGCAGGAGCTTGCCGGTTTGTGCGAAGAGCTTGTTGCCCTGGCGCGACGCCTAGAAGGACTTCGATAGAAGATGAAAAAGCTTTTTTATAACCGCAAGCTCGTCATCACCATCTTTGTGGTGCTGATTGTGTTGCTCACCGCCGTGGCCATTGGCCCGATGGTGTATTCGCTCCTCAAGGGCGCCGGAGTAAAGACCGAACCAGTTTCCGCCGACGGCGCAAAGGCCGCATCAACGGAGCTCGATGGCACCTGGGAGGTAGCCAAGGGACGCGCCAATAACCATACCTCGGTTGGTTTTACTTTTAATGAGGTTCTGCCTGCGGAAAAGACCACCACATCGGGTTCGACCACGGAGGTCACCGGCCAGGCGGATATTTCTGATTCCACCCTGAAAACCGCCGCAGTCACCGTCGATATGGACGAGCTGACCACGGATAAGAAAGTCCGCGATCAGAATATGAAGTCCAAGCTCTTTGAGACCCAGCTTTTCCCAGAGGCATCCTTTGAGCTCACCGAGCCCGCCTCGCTTGCCGACGTCCCGGATGACGGCACCATTGGCACAGTCAAGCTCACCGGAGACCTGACTATCAAGGATGAAACGCACGAGATTTCCAAAGACTTCGACGTTCTTCGCGATGGAGATCAGATCGTCATCGGCGGCACCGTGCCAGTTGATCGACTTGAATATGGCGTGGAGACCCCAGAGATGCTCGCCGCGAAGGTCGAGGAAAAGGGCGAGGTAAATCTCCGCATTTCCTTCGAGAAGAACTAGCGATGGTCAAGCCAGTGAATTCCCGTCAGATTATCCCGTTTATGTGGCTGCGCCTCGTCGTCGTCATCGGATTTACCCTTTTCGTAGCCGTTCAACAGATGTGGGTCATTGTGGCCATCTCGGTTCTTTTGGCACTGTTGACCATCTGGCAGCTGTGGAGCGCTTACCGGAACCGATAATTAGTCCTTCACAGTGTTGGGGGAACTTCCTCAAATAACGTCAGTGTGACGTTATATAGTGGTGTACTTGGTCCCGCCAGTAGGGCGTATTTTCGCCCCATATTAGGTTTTCGGTCGCCGAGCGAAACACCGCCGCCAAAGGTTGGCCCCGGATTGAAGAAGTCCCGAAAGATTGATGGGCCCGGCCGCCGCAAATCCGGGCCCCAATAAGCTACAGCCGGAATCGATACCTGCGCCTGAGTCTGACGGCTGGCGGGTGGCACGACAGAGACCGCGGGGCGTCGCCAAGCAAAGCGTCGTATGATTTCGTGGAGGGTTAAGGGAGCTGAACCGGAAACCAATAGATGGGCCGGGAAGATGTGTTAGAACTCGGGCGCTCATGGAGGCGACGCACGATAGTCTCCGGATATCTGTAATTGTCCGATAATGTACATTATGTCATTTTAAAGATGGGTGCGGCTCCCTCCCGGTGGTCTATCCCGTACACCGCTTACCGGCGCGTTGCAGCGACGACCTCCAACAAGGGGCATTTCCGCCCCACTAACCTTCTGTGAATCGACCGGGTGCGTAAAATCGGCACCATGACGATTCAGCACGTAGTAGATAAGCCTTCCCGCGCAGCTCTCTTTCTTGTCCTTGAAATCAAGGACGGCGGCGAGCAAGCCACCCGCGATATGCTCACGGGGTTTGCCGGGCTTTTCAAGTCCGTGAACTTCCGCTATAACGAAGGTAAGCTTTATACCGTAGTTGGCATCGGAGCTTCCATGTGGCCGCGTTTGACCAGCGCACCTATGCCGGAACGGCTGAAGGAATTTGAGGCAATCGATGCCGCACATAAGGCCCCAGCCACGCCAGGCGATATTCTTCTCCACTTCCGTGCAAATAGCTACGATCTCTGCCACGAGATGGCCCGCCAGGTTCTCGACCAGCTCGGTGAAGCCGCAACGGTTATCGATGAGACCCAAGGTTTCAAGTACCTGGATCAGCGCGACTTGTTGGGCTTTGTGGATGGCACCGCCAATCCCCTTGCCGAAGAGGCATTAGATACTGTGCTGCTTGGCGATGACGCTGACTACCCCCGCGGCTCCTATGTCACCGTTCAAAAATATATCCACGACCTGGCCAAGTGGAACGAGCTGAGCACCGAGGAGCAAGAAAAGGTCATCGGCCGCACTAAGGCCGACGATATCGAGTTGGATGACGATACCAAGCCCACTAACTCTCACGTAGCCCTCAATGACCTTGAGGAAGATATTTACCGCGAGAACATGGTCTTCGGCTCTTTCGCCGCGGGTGAGATGGGTACTTACTTCATCGGCTATGCCAAGGACCCAGAAAACGTCATGGAGCGCCTGCGCAATATGTTCATTGGCAAGCCGGAGGGAAACTACGACCGCATCTTGGACTTCTCCACCGCGCTTACAGGCACCAATTTCTTTGTGCCCAGCGCGGATCTGATGAAGAACTTCGACGAGCTGCCGCCGGCCTAAGGCTAAGGGCCACCTGCTTAACGGCCGGCCGCCTAACGCCGTCCCCCGCGGTTGCGGTGGGCCAACCCAAATTGCACCGAGTCAATCATCCCGAGCGTCATAAGAGCCTCGCGGAGGGCAAATTGGAAAGTCCACAAGCGGCGGAAGACTGGGTCGAACCCGGCGGCCGCTGCCTCTCGCAGGTGCCCGTCGAAAAAGGATCGCTGCTGACGCAGGGACTCCAAATAATGAGTGCCCACGTGAGTTTCGGACACGATGCGCAAATTGGAGTTCTTATCTACTAGCTGGTGCATCTCCGTGGTGCGCGGATAGTCCAACCCCGGCCACACATAGGCTCGCAAGGCCTGAAGCGAGGCCTTACCGGCCTCCGTTATCGACTCGGTCGCCACGATGGATTGGATTCCTGCCCGCCCATTAGGCGTCAAGAACCGGTCGACTGCGCGAATGTACTCTTTGCGCTCACTAGCGCTGAGTTGTTCTACCTTTTCTACGGTGACGACGGCGTCATAGTGACCGTGCCACTGCTTGGGGTTCGGGACGACGCCGGGAATGCGCTCGACGTGGATGGAATCGTCCGCCCCCTCTAGTACGAGGGCCTCGCGCATGTGGCTCATTTGGTCCACATCACTGGTCAATACGTCTACCGTAGCGCGCCGCTTAGTCGCCCGCATCGCCGGCTGCATTCCGGCAGCCGGGTATACCAACAGGTGGGTTCCTGCGCCGGTACGGGTGACGTCAAGCAGCCAATCCGCCGCGCGGCGCTGCGCATCTCCCAGGTCATCCCTGTCCACACTCGTGGGCTCACTCAGCGTCGTGACATCGACGAAGTGGCTCTTCGGCTCCTTGCGGCCGGCCTTGGGGCTATAACTTTCCACCGTTTCCCTGATGGTGGTCGGTACGCCACTGGAGAAAATTCCACCGACATGGCTTAAACCATCGCCGGCATAGAGTCGAACCAATTCCAGCGGCAGCTCCCCTGGCTCCGACTTACCGGCACCCAGCATCTTGGCTTTGGGGAGGTAACCCACTCCCAATAGGCGGCCGAGGACCTTTACCAGCTGCGAGGAAGAAGTAACGGTCCACTCTCCTGCCATGAAACTTTCCGCAAATCCCAGCCAACCGTTAGCGGCAATGCGCTCAAACAAGGCATCATGGCCCACCTTAAGATCTGGTCCGCCTTCGGCCTCTAGGTCAAGCTCTAGACCGGCATCATCGCAGGCCTTGGCAAACTCAGCCTCTGCCCGGCGGGCTTTCATTCCAGGCCAACGAGGTGCGGGAACCGTAGCCACATTGGGCCAGGATTCTGCATCGATAGAGCTCAAATGCTCAGGGCGGGTAAAAGTCATAATGCCAGGTGCGCTCCTTGGTGGGCGGAGGAAGTCACTATCCGGAACAACCTTAGTCAGCTTTGTGCGCACCCCGGTTGAGGCGCTCCGGACAGCCGCGCCGGTTCTTCCCACGGAAACCGCAACGCAGCGGCGGAAGTTTATCAGTCATTAAGTATGCGCGTTCTGTTTGAAGTGTTTAGACTGTACGGGTACTAAACATTAGCTTTCTTAAGGAAGGTCGCATTAAATCCATGACTGATACCCCTTATCGCCCCAACGGTGGCCGCCACCACGTCGTCGTGGTTGGCGCCGGCTTCGGTGGTCTCAACACCGTTCAGAAGCTGAAGAACGCCGATGTGGAAATCACCCTCATCGATAAGAAGAACCACCACCTGTTCCAGCCGATGCTGTACCAGGTAGCAACCGGCATGATTTCCGCCGGTGAGGTTGCCCCTTCCACCCGCCAGCTGCTGCGCGATCAGGACAACGTCCACTTCGTCAACGCTGAGGTTACCGATATCAACCTGGCGGATCAGACTGTTACCGCCGAACAGGACGAGTTCTCCCGCACCTACGCTTATGACTCCCTGGTTGTCGCCGCGGGTTCCGGTCAGTCCTACTTTGGCAACGACCACTTCGCTGAGTTTGCCCCAGGCATGAAGACCTTGGACGATGCCCTGGAGCTGCGCTCTCGCATCATCTCGGCGTTTGAGAAGGCAGAGCTTACCGACGACCCCGCAGAGCGCGAGCGCCTGCTCACCTTCATCATCGTTGGTGCTGGCCCAACCGGCGTTGAGCTCACCGGCCAGATTGCCGAATTGGCAAACCGTACCCTCAACGATGTCTATTCCAACTACGGCACCACCTCTGCCAAGATTTACCTGCTCGATGGTGCCCCACAGGTACTGCCGCCGTTTGGCAAGCGCCTGGGCCGCAAGGCTCAGCGCACCTTGGAAAAGGAAGGCGTACAGGTTCACCTGAACGCCATGGTGACCGATGTAACCGCGGACACCGTCACCTACAAGGACATGAAGACCGAGGAGGAAACCACCCTGACGGGTGCTACCAAGATCTGGTCCGCTGGTGTGGCCGCTTCCCCACTGGGCAAGATGGTTGCAGAGCAGGCCGGCGTCGAGGCAGACCGCGCAGGTCGCGTCTCCGTGAACGAGGACCTGACCGTAGGCGAGCACAATAACGTCTACATGATCGGTGACATGATCTCCCTCAACCGCCTGCCTGGCCTGGCACAGGTTGCTATCCAGGGCGGCGCGCACGTCGCTAAGCTCATCCAGGCCAAGGTGGACGAGGAATCTACCGCAAACGAGAAGGAGGCTTTCGACTACTTCGACAAGGGCTCCATGGCCATCGTCAAGCGCTTCAACGCCGTCGTTAAGCTGGGCAAGACCGAGTTCGGTGGCTTTGCAGGCTGGGTTGCATGGCTCGGCCTGCACCTGACCTACGTCATTGGTCTGCGCAGCCGCTTGGCCGTGCTGGTTAACTGGGCAACCAATATCCTCTCCCGCGATCGCGGCAACCTGGAGATCACTACCCAGCAGCGCATCGCACGCAATATCATTAACAAGAACGAGAAGTAGTACCTCCTCGTTCGCATCGCCGCCCCACCTGCTGGAAAGCAGGCTCTGGGCGGCAATTTTTATTTTCCCTGGCTACCTGTTGCTAGCGCCGGCGATTCCCCTACTGGATATCCCGAACGCCGATTTTCGCACATAGTTTCCGTGACCTTTGTTAGGCTGAGACACGCAACATGGGGTGCCGCACGCGGTGCGGCTGAGAAATACCCATCGAACCTGCACTCAGTTAGAACTAGCGAAGGGATAGTTGTGGATTATGCTTTTCTGCGCGCACACGACGCTGTGCGCGAGTCCACGCCGCTTATTCAATGTTTGACCAATAAGGTCGTCAGCAACGTCACCGCCAATGCCCTGCTGGCCATCGGGGCTAGCCCGGCGATGGTCGATACGCCGGAGGAATCGCGCGAATTCGCCCAAGTAGCCAGCGGCGTACTCATCAATTGCGGCACGCCCAGCTCAGAGCAATACGGCGGCATGCGCGAGGCTATCGCTGGGGCGAACTCCGCCCACACCCCCTGGGTACTCGATCCGGTAGGCGCCGGCGGACTGAGCCACCGCACCGAATTCATGCGCGAGGTGCTGCCACTCGGCCCGGGCGCAATTCGTGGCAACGCCTCAGAAATCATCGCCCTCGCAGGTACTGGGCAGGGCGGCCGTGGCGTCGAATCCACCGATGGCGTGGAAGCCGCCCTAGATTCGGCCGTAGCACTTTCCCGGGATACCGGCGCCGTCGTGGCCATTTCCGGCCCGCGGGACCTTATCGTCCATGTCGGCGATACAACGCGTGCCGTCTACCTCGAATCGGGGCACCCGATGCTCCAAAACGTCATTGGTACTGGCTGTTCGCTTGGCGCTATCTGCGCCGCATATCTGGCCGCGTGGGAGGATCCTTTCGAAGCGATCATCGCCGCCCACGCGCACGTTGGCGCGGCAGGTAGCTTGGCCGCCGAAAAGCACCACGCCCCCGGCTCCTTTGCCGTCGCTTGGCTGGATGCGCTCTACGATGTCCCAACGGCGGATATTGAGGGCCTGGTCAAGCTCACTGACGTAGAGGAGGTTTAAGTGTCTATTGACTGGACTCTCTACCTGGTCACCGATCCAGATCTGGCTGGCGGGCGTGACAACGTGGTTTCCATCGTGCAGGAGGCTGTACGCGGCGGTGTAACCGTTGTCCAACTCCGGGACAAGGAAGCTAGCGATGAGCAGATTGAGCGCACTGCACGCGAGCTGCTGGGTGTACTGGGCGATGTCCCGTTGTTCATCAATGACCGCGTAGAAGTGGCCGCAAAACTCGGTTGCCACCTGCACATTGGGCAGGATGATATGGCTTTTCGCGAGGCCCGGGAGAAGCTGGGTGAGGGCCAGCTTATTGGCTTATCCATCGGCAGCCACGAGGAGCTTGCTGCTATAGCGGACGATGCGCGCCCAGATGTCATTGGCATCGGGCCCGTGCATTCGACTGCAACGAAGAAGAACGCCCCAGCCGGCATGGGTACGGCTGCAGCCGCAGCACTCGCTCACGCCGCACGTGAGCGTGGCATCGAGTCCGTCGCCATCGGCGGGATCAAGGCCCATAATGCGCACGAGCTGGCGGGCAGCGACTTTGCCGGAATTTGCGTAGTCAGCGACATCATGGCGGCCGAGGACCCGCAGCAGCCGCCGCCCACCTTAAGGAGGCTTTCCATGGCTAAAGGCATCTATCCCCGAGTACTGTCCATTGCCGGCACCGATCCCACTGGCGGAGCAGGCATTCAAGCCGACCTGAAATCCATCTCTGCCGCAGGCGGCTACGGCATGAGCGTGGTGACTGCGTTGGTGGCTCAAAACACCCAGGGTGTCCGCAGCGTCCACGTACCACCGGTGGACTTTCTGCAGGAGCAGCTAGACTCCGTCATCGACGATGTGGAGATTGATGCGGTAAAGATTGGCATGCTTGCCGACGCCGCCATTACCGCCAAGGTCGCAGACTTCTTGCGCCGCCTGCCGGACGATGTTCCCGTGGTACTTGATCCGGTCATGGTAGCTACGAGCGGAGATCGCCTGCTGGAGGAGGAAGCAGAACAGGCTGTGCGCGATCTCTGCTCCCAGGTAGACCTCATCACCCCCAACTTGAAGGAATTGGCAGTACTTACCCAGACGGACGAGGCGAGCGACCTAGAAGAGGCCATTGCCACGGCGAAGGAATGGGCGAAGGGTGCTGGTACCGCGGTCGTCGTCAAGGGCGGGCACCTCGATGCCGACATTGCGGATAATGCGGTGGTCAATGCGGATGGGTCAGTGCACCGCGTTGCTTCCAGCCGGGTGGACACGAAGAATACGCATGGAACTGGGTGTTCCCTTTCCTCTGCCCTAGCCACCCGCCTGGGAGCCGGCGATAGCGCTGCCGCAGCTCTGGCGTGGTCCACCCAGTGGCTGCATGAGGCGATTGCTAATGCGGATGCGCTTCACGTGGGCAAGGGACACGGACCCGTGGACCACCTGCATCGCTCGCAGCGCCTCATGCAGGCCGCTTCTACCCTGCCCCAGCCGTACTTATCCGGCAAGCTGGTAGAACCGGAAAGCGTCGACCAGCCCCACGTTCCCGCGGCCGGCCCACACACGCAACGCCTGTGGAACCTCGCCGGGGAACACTGGGAGGCGATCAAGGCGCTGCCCTTTATTCGGGCCTTGGGCACGGGAGCGTTGGAAAAGGATGCCTTTGGCTTCTACCTCGACCAAGATGCCCAGTACCTGAACGCTTATTCCAAGGCGTTGGCTCGCCTCGCCAGCCAAGCCCCAGAAGCGGCACAGCAGCTGCACTGGGCTGAGGGAGCGCATGATTGCTTGGCGGTGGAGGCCGAGCTGCACCGCGGCTGGCTCGAAAGCGATATCACGACCGCAGCCTCCCGGGTAACTAGCGCCTATACGGATTTCCTTATCCGCTCGACGCATACGGATGACTACGTGGTGGGCGCTGCGGCGGTACTGCCCTGCTACTGGTTATATGCAGAGGTAGGCCTCCACCTCGCAGAGTTTGATTCCCCCGAACACCCCTATCACTCATGGCTCTCCATGTACGGCGGCGAGGACTTCCTCGACGGGGTTCGCGCTAGCCTCGACATCGTCGAACAAGCCCTCGCCGGGGCGGATGAGCCTACCCGCCTGCGTGCCGAGCGCGCCTATATCACCGCCAGCCACCATGAGGTCGATTTCTTCGACCAAGCCGATAGGCGCTTTTAGGCCAGCAAGTCTGAGCCGGGTCGCGAAAGAACGGCGACGAGGAAGGTGGAATGCTCCGAGAAGAGCTTCATGTCCCACGAGGAGAAAGTGAAGTCGACTCGGTAGCCCACCTTCTGCGCCATGTCGAGGAAATCAGCAAATTCCCACCCACGGCCCTCGCCAAAGCCAGTGACGAGGCGACCACCGGGCTTAAGGGAATCATAGATATTGCGCAGCGCGGGCTCGCGACCTTCCTTTGCTAGAAAGCCCATGACATTGCCTGCGGACACGGCGATATCAAAGGGGCCTTCTGGCACCTCTTCCTCGCACAGATCTCCCACGAACCATTGCCCCTCTGGGAAATCGTGCTCTGCGTGCTCGATGAGAATGGGGTCTACGTCGACGCCCACAACGCTGTGGCCACGGCGAAGCAGCTCACCGCCCACGCGGCCGGTGCCACAGCCGGCATCGAGGATGGTGGAGTCGCGCTCCACCATGGCGTCGATAAGCCGGGCCTCGCCATTGATGTCTTTACCCTGTGCGGCAAGCACCTTCCATTTGCGAGCAAAGTTATGGGAGTGCTCGGGATTAGCTTCGGTTACTTCTTTCCACGTAGGCATAGATTCGATTATATTACCCGGCTTCGGTGTAAGATTTACCCGCTGCGTAAAATCGCCGCCTGCCCATTGGGAAAATACCCGCACTACCGCGCAAAGGAGGCTGAAAAGATGCCATCCGTACCTTCACCCTTTAGGGGCCGCAAGAAACCCGAGCCTCCTAGTAAGCCCACTTCCCTGCCGGTACCACCGGAGCGAGCCATTGAACATTGCCGCGTCTTTGTGGATGGCGAGGCGCTTCCTGGAGAGTATTCCACCAGCTCCGCGCTGGAAGCCATTGAGGAGTACGGCCGCGGATTTATTTGGGTGGGCCTGCATGAGCCCTATGAATCCCAGATGACTAAGGTGGCCTCCCAGTTTGGCATCCACGAACTTATCGTGGAAGACGCCGTTATGGCCCATCAACGCCCTAAGCTCGAGCGCTACGATGATCAGCTCTTCGTGGTCGCACGTTCCGTGAACTACCGCGATCATGATGAGGTCACGGATAAGCGCCAGATCATTTCCACCGGCGAGATCCAGATGATCATGGGCTCCAACTTCATCATCACCGTGCGCCACGGCGCAAAGCTACCCAACCTGGCTTATACGGTGGAAGATGAGCAGGACTTGGTAGAGCTTGGCCCGGTGGCCATGGCCTGGAAGATCCTGGATATGATGGTGAACCGCTACTCGGAGATTTCGCGCCTTATCAGCATCGAGGTCGATGAGCTTGAAGAGGAGATCTTCACCCCGAACCTCAAATTTGATGTAGACCGCATCTACATGTTCAAGCGTGAGGTGCTGGAGATGAAGCATGCCATTGACCCACTTTCGGTGGCACTGAAATCCATGGTCTCTGACCACAAGGATTTAATTTCCAAGCAATTGCGCTCCTACCTGCGCGATGTCAACGACCATGAGCTCGTGGTGAAGGACCAGTATCCAGCTTCGATGAGCGCCTTACCTCGCTTATCGACGCCTCCGTGGCCAAGGTAACGATGCAACAGAACTCGGATATGCGCACCATTTCCGCGGTCGTTGGCATGTGGGCCGCGCCTACCCTTGTGGCGGGTATCTACGGTATGAACTTCGACATCATACCGGAGCTGCACTGGGCGCTGGGATACCCCATGGCGATTATCATTATGATCTTGGTCGTTGTGGGCCTGTGGGCTTGGTTCCGAAAGAACCACTGGCTCTAATCCCTCCGGTACGCTCGTGCACTATGAGCGATATCGCTGTTTACGGCGCTACCGGGCTGGTCGGCCAATTGGTGGCGCGCTACCTTGCCTCGATTAACGCGCCCTCTGTGACTCTGGCCGGCCGGAACCGACCGGTGTTAGCCGCGCTGCGCGATGAACTCAATCCGCACTGGGACATCGCCATCGCCGCCGCCGATGATGCCGCCGCTGTGGAGCGCATGGTGGTAGGTACCAAGGTGCTAATCACCGTGGTCGGCCCCTACAGCCTGTATGGAGATTACGTCGTTGCCGCCTGCGCGCGCCATGGCGTGGACTATGTTGACCTCTGCGGTGAGGTTCCTTTCATTCGCCGGAGCATCGACTCCCACCACGCCACCGCCCAATCCACGGGTGCGCGCATCGTTCACTCCTGCGGCTTTGATTCCGTGCCCTCGGATATGGGCATGCTTAATCTCTATCAGGCGGCAGGAAAGCCGTTTGCACGGGTGCAGATGGTCGTCGACAAGCTCAAAGGCGGAATCTCACCGGGCACCATCGAGTCTTCCCTGCAGGTCTCGCATGCCGCGCACGCGGACAAAGAGGTAGCCCGTAACCTGCACAATCCTTACTCGCTGGACCCGGATCCCAAGGCCGGGCCACGCTTAGACGGCCTCCAAAAAGACTTCGAAATTAAAGAGCTCGACGGCGTGGGCTGGGTAGGCCCCTTTTTCATGTCCATGTTCAATACCCGCGTGGTGCGCCGCTCTAACGCTCTGCTGGGGCGCGCGTGGGGAGCACGCCTGTTTTACAAAGAAGCATGGTGGGCTGGCACCGGACTTTCCGGTCGCGCACGCGCCTATGGGCTGGCGCTCGCCACCAAGCTACTTTTTGATGGCACTCAGTCGCGCCTGCGCCCACTGGTGGAAAAGGCTCTGCCCAAGCCCGGCCCTAAGGGCGCGCATTTCCAAGTCAGCCACCACGGGACTACCGAAGATGGCGAACACTGGCGAGCAGCTGTGTCGGCACAAGGCGACCCGGGCTACGAGGTCACGGCAATGATGCTGAGCCAGGCTGCGCTTTGCTTGCTCGATTCGCGCTCTAATGCCGGCCGTGCAGGCGGCGTACTCACCCCGGCCACCGCACTTGGAAAGCTCTATCTTGAGCGGCTTTCCGCCCACGGCATGTCTTTTACCGCCGCTCGGGTCAACTAGCGCAGAATCATAGTACGCAAGGTGGTGCGGGCAATAAGCTCGCGGCCTTGCCGCATCTCGACGCTCCACACGTGGGTGCGGCCGCCTAGCTGGATTGGCGTAGCAACGGCTTCTAACTCGCCCTCACCTGTGGAGCGAATGAAGTCGCTGGAGTTATTGACGCCGACTGCGGGGGCGTCGGCAGCCGCCACGCTAGCGATGGAGGCCACGGTTTCTGCGATGGAGCAATACAACCCGCCGTTGGCTACTCCCCAGGGTTGGTGATGCTCCGTCAGCACCTGCAGTTTCGCACGGGCCTCGCGCGGGCCCACGTGGGTGAACTGCAGTCCTAGCAATTCCGCAAGGCCGCCGTTTAAGGCGTTGAGAGACTCCAGTTCTTCTGCATTGAGCACCCGCGTGTGCGCGAGGTGGAGCAAGTCATTGAGTTTCTGCGTATCCGACATAGTCCACCAGCCTAACCGTTGATGCCAGCACTGCGCCCTAGTGACGTAGGATAGGCAGCATGACTGATAAGAATGAACTTGCTCAGATTGGCGTCGTGGGATTGGCGGTCATGGGCTCTAATTTGGCCCGTAACTTTGCCCGCAACGGCAATACCGTAGCGGTGTATAACCGCAGCCCTGAAAAGACTCATGCACTCATTGAGGCCCACGGCGAGGAAGGCAACTTCGTACCTTCGGAAACCATCGAGGACTTTGTGGCTTCCTTGGAGCGCCCACGCAAGGCAATCATTATGGTCAAGGCTGGCAAGGCCACCAATGCCGTCATCGATCAGCTGGCCGAGGCCATGGACGATGGCGATATCATCATCGACGGCGGCAATGCCTTGTTCACTGACACCATTCGCCGCGAGAAGGACGTAGCCGCCCGCGGCAAGCACTTCGTCGGCGCCGGAATCTCCGGCGGCGAGGAGGGCGCGCTCAACGGTCCGGCCATCATGCCCGGTGGCCCCAAGGAGTCGTGGGAGACCCTCGGCCCGATTCTTGAGTCCATCGCTGCCAACGTGGACGGCACTCCGTGTGTAACCCACATTGGTGCAGACGGCGCCGGCCACTTTGTCAAGATGGTCCACAATGGCATCGAGTATGCCGATATGCAGGTCATCGGCGAGGCCTATCAGCTGCTGCGCTATGGCGCGGGCATGGAGCCGGCCGAGATCGCAGAGGTATTCCGCGAATGGAACTCCGGCGACCTTGATTCCTACCTCATTGAAATCACCGCCGAGGTTCTGGCCCAAAAGGATCCGGAGACTGGCGCCCCGCTTGTCGACGTCATCGTGGACGCCGCCGGCCAGAAAGGCACCGGCCGCTGGACTGCCATTAATGGATTGGAGCTGGGCGTTCCGATTACCGGTATTGCCGAATCCGTCTTCGCCCGCGCGCTGTCCTCCTCCACCGCGCAGCGCAGCGCCGCCCAAGAAGGCCAGCTTCCCGCCGGCACCATCAAGGCGCTGGACGTGGACAAGGCAGAGTTCATCGAGGATGTGCGCCGCGCGCTCTATGCCGCCAAGCTCATTGCCTACTCCCAGGGCTTTGACGAGATTAAGGCCGGGTCCGACGAATTCGGTTGGGACGTTGACCCGCGCGATCTAGCAACGATCTGGCGCGGCGGCTGCATCATCCGCGCCAAGTTCTTGGATCGCATCCGCGCAGCCTATGACAATAATGCGGACTTGCCCGCCCTCATCCTCGATCCCTATTTTAAGGGCGAGCTAGAAGACCTCATCGACCCATGGCGCCGCGTGGTCGTCGCCGCTACCCAATTGGGCCTGCCGGCACCGGTCTTTGCGTCGTCCCTCTCCTATTACGACAGCCTGCGCGCCGAGCGCCTGCCGGCCGCGCTCATTCAGGGCCAGCGCGATTTCTTCGGCGCCCACACCTTCAAGCGCACCGACAAGCCGGGCACCTTCCACATTGAGTGGTCCGGCGACCGCAGCCTGACCCAGACCGACTAGATTCGCAGTGACGTGATCAGGGGCCCTTCGGGGCCCCTTTCACTTTTCTAACAGGCGTGTTGATTCGAATGCGGCGATTCGACTCCCTGCCGATAGGATGGGAAAGCGATGACTACCTTTGCCGATCTCGGCCTTCCCCAGCGCCTGGTGCACGTCCTGCACAACGAAGGCATTACCGAACCGTTTCCTATTCAAAAAGCCGCGATTCCCGACGCCCTCGTAGGCAAAGACGTCCTCGGCCGCGGCCCTACCGGGTCGGGCAAGACCTATACCTTTGGCCTGCCCATACTCGCCCGCCTTGCCGGAACAGGTGCATCCAAGCCTGCTCATCCCCGTGCGCTTATCCTCGCCCCGACCCGTGAGTTGGCCACTCAGATTCACCAGCGCCTTGATGAACCAGCGGCGACGCTGGGCTTAAGAGTGCTCGCTGTCGTTGGCGGGGTAAATATTAATCACCATATCCGCTCCCTCGCCCGTCCCGTTGATGTCCTTGTCGCTACCCCTGGCCGTGCCCAGGATTTAATTGACCAGGGCAAGCTGCATTTGGATGCCGTCCAGATCACTGCGCTGGATGAAGCCGACCAAATGGCCGATATGGGCTTTTTGCCCCAGGTACGCAAGCTTCTGCGTCTAACACCGGCGCAAGGCCAGCGCTTGCTGTTTTCGGCGACGCTTGACGGCGACGTCAACAAGCTGGTGGAGCAATTCCTCCATGACCCGGTGGTCCATTCCACGGCCCCGGTGCAAGCTGCAGTGGATTCCATGTCCCATCACCTCTTTTTCGTTGGTGATCGCCCCGCCCGCAACGAGGTGGTGCTGCGCATCGCTGCCCGCCAAGGCAAAACCATCATGTTCATGCGCACCAAGCACGGCGTGGACAGGCAGGTCAAGAAGTTGCGGCGCGCTGGCATCAACGCGTACCCGCTGCATGGCGATAAAGGCCAAGGCGCCCGTACCCGCGCAATCGAAGGCTTCGCCGATGGCAGCATCCCAGTCTTGGTCGCCACCGATATTGCCGCCCGCGGCATCGATATTGCGGACGTTTCACTCGTTGTTCACGTCGACCCGCCCGCGGAGCACAAAGCCTATCTCCATCGCGCCGGCCGCACGGCACGCGGCGGTGCTGCGGGTACCGTAATCACTTTGGTTATGGATGAACAACGCAAAGAAGTAGACGCTCTAATTAAGAAAGCCGGGGTCACGGCTACGGAGCACGATATTTCTCACCGTGACAATCCTGCTGGCGCACCGATCCTTAAGGAGATTACGGGCGCTCGAAAGCCCAATGGCCCTGCCCTTCCCCCGCCCGGGCAGGCCGCACCCCAGAAACCAGCGAAATCTGTCAAGAAATCCAATTTCCAACGCCGTCGCTCAGGCGGCAAAGTCGCCCGCCGCCGACGCCGCTAAGTCAAGGAGGTTAACTCTCATGCGTATCTTGAGCCCTGAGGAATGGAGTGCTCAACAGCATGAACACGAAAAGCAAGCCACCGACCGCTTGGAGCGCTTCCGACATCCTGGCAGCTACCACCCTGTTTTCGATTTTCTCTTTGAGTACTACCCCGTACGCCCTTCTCACCTAAAGCGCTGGCACCCAGGTGTAGGAACTGCGCTAACGGGCACTCCTCCGCACGCTGAATGGCGGGATTACCACGCCACCTCAGACGGCATCACCGTCGACATCGGCAGCTTTCTAGAGCGTCGTGGTGACTCGGTTCGGTATATTTCTAATCTGCTTCGGCGTTCCGCTACCAATCCGGCCCACTTTGACTGCTTCGGTCTGCATGAATGGGCAATGGTCTACCACACGGATTCCCCGCGACATTCGCTGCCCTTGCGGCTTGGTGCGGACGGGACCAATCGGGTTGTCGATGAGCACTCAATTAAGTGTTCTCATTATGATGCCTTCCGGTTCTTTACTCCTCCCGCTCGCCCTCTTAACCTCACTGTCCTGCATCGTGAGGATCAGCCCGACAATGACCAGGCAGGCTGCGTACACGTCACAATGGATTTATATAAGTGGGCCTGGAAGCTGGGACCACTGGTTCCAGGCGAACTTTTCCTTGAGTGCCTGGATCTGGCGATTGAAGCGCGCATCCTTGACATGGAGGCGTCCCCTTATGACTGCCGTGATTGGGGACTTGGCGTCGTGCCCATCGAAACACCTGAGGGCAAGGCCGAATACGTCTCGAGGCAAAGAACGCTGGCGCACAAAGCTGAACCACTGCGAGAACGGCTTGTCGCTGTGATAGATCAGGCACTTGCCCCGCTAGAATGAGCCACTAACAACGGCAGTTTGCTTGGGAGGAAAACACCACATGGCACGGCATTCAAACGGGAAAAATAGCTTCGCAGTAGCGGGATGGGTTATTGCGGTGGCTATTATCGCGCTGCTGGCCATAATCGCCCTGGTTACCTTCCTTTTACGCGGCGCGGGCAACGACGACGGCGAAGACTCCGCCGCACCCGCCGCAGTGGAAACCAGCACCGAGGCTGCACCGGAAACCAGCACGGCAGCTGCTTCCAGTGCTTCCACGTCCGATGCGCCCACGAGCTCTTCTTCCTCGAAGAGCTCCGCTCCAGCGACGAGTTCCGCAGCAGCTCCCAAGCCCGATGTGACGATGGCGGCAAATACGCTCCTGCTCTTGGATACCTCTACGGCCATGGCGCCGATGTACGGCCCTGTATCCAAAGCCTTGGGCACCACTGCTTCTGACCTAGCCGCTGACGGCGGAGCAGTTTCTTTGTGGAACTACTCCTCTCCTATCTCTGAAACCGCCACGGTTGGGTTCCGACAAAACCTGGGCTTTGGCGATGGCAACGCTGTATCCGGCACGCTCAGTGGCTTTGGAACTGGCGGTGTTCCGCAAACGCGCAGCGCAGTGGTAGCGGCAGTAGCCAATGCCGCCGACCAAGCTGCAGGCAGCGGCGATAAGGCACGCGTGCTCGTCGTAACTACTGGCACCGAGCAAGACATGGATGATGCTCAATTCACGTCCGCTCTTGAAGACGCCGCCTCCAAGGACGTTTCTCTCAGCGTCGTCCATGTCGGTGAAGGCAATGTCGATGCCGCACTGAAGTCCGCAGCCGATAGCTTCACTTCCGTTGACTCAGCCGATGAGGCCACGGTCTCTGGGGCGATTACTAAGGCCGCAGGGGTCTAATACGCAACTCTTCCTTGTCTAAGGCACCGAACGACGCCTCGTTCGGTGCCTTTATTGTCGGCCGTAGTGACTACTGCTCCCCTACGCCGCGGAGCTACGGGCGCTTTCCAGATATAAGCTCAGAGTCGGCTCGGGCTTTGAGCTAGAGCTCGACCTCGATACCACCAGCTACATAGCGCAGAGAGGAACTGTCTTGCATGGTGCACTCGTGGCGATAGAGATTAAAAATCCACCCTTCTTCCCCGTGAGCTGGGAAGGAGGGTGGATTCTGTGTGGACGAGCTTAGGAGCTCTTGCGCTTGCGGCGAGCAGCCAACTCGTCGAGGCCGACCACGTTGTCCTCGGCGAAGTCTTCGATGCGCTCCGAAGGGAAGGAAGAAATGGTGCCGGACAGTTCCTTCAAGATACCCGGAACAGCAATACCGAAGACGCCTTGGCCGCCGGCGAGCAAGTCAATGACCTCATCGTTGGAACGGCATTCATAAACGGTAGTGCCGTCGGATACGAGGGTCAGCTCTGCTAGGTCATTCACACCCCGATCCCGTAGGGACTCAACTGCCAAACGGATATTTTGCAGAGAGATGCCGGTATCCAACAGGCGCTTCACAATCTTGAGCACCAGTACATCCTTAAAGGAGTACAGGCGCTGGGAGCCGGAGCCGCGTGCCGTGCGGATGGAAGGGTTGACCAGGTTGGTGCGTGCCCAATAGTCAAGCTGGCGGTAGGTGATGCCGGCAACTTGGCAAGCGATGGGAACGCGGTAGCCCACCTCTTCGTCGGGTCCGACGTCAAAAAGCGATTCCTGTACGTAGGTCGATTCGGACTGGGGTCCTCGTTAATGCTCACGTAATTACTCCAATGGGGTTTGTTGGAAGTTCTAAAGATCAATTAAAAGCCAAGCGCATACGCCCGTCAAGCGCTGCTTGCTCAACTGTCAAGTACAACTTTAGACTTCTCAAACCCCATTGTCACCATTAGTCACACGCGTGTCATTAACTTTTTTCGTCGTCATCCCCCGATAGGAAGTCCTTTTCCTCCATACCCAAAGACCTCATCATGGCTTCAAAATCTGCATCTGCCTGGGCATTTCCCGACGCCGAGGTCGAGGAATCATTGCTTTCTCTGGTCTGCACATCATCGCCGGCGCCGGGGGTGGAAATTTCCAGGTCGAAGTACTCTTTCACATCCGCATCGCTGGCATATACGGATACCTGGGCAAGGAGATCTGCTTCGGCTGAAATAGGGACGTTGAAATATGCGGATACAGCAAGTGCGTCACTTAACCGAGAGTCATAAACCTCTCCGTTCGGAGCCTTGATATCTACCATGAAGGTTCCCTGGTGGTAATTGGCAATTTCAATCGCATCTACCCCGCCAGTGCCCTCTAGTACCTCGCAGATCAGATCGTGTGAGGTGGGACGGTTTGGCTGGTGTCCGTCCAAGACTGCGGCCAGTTGCATACCCTCGATGGGAGAAATCCACACGGGTATCAAGCGGTTTTCTTCCGGCCAGCGCAGCAAAGCGCACACATCGTCTTCGGGGCCGACCTGGTGGATACCGTGGAACTCTAGGGATACATCACTCATAACTACCACTCTCCCACAAAGACGGGAGCGCGTGTGTATTAGGAGTGGTATTCGTCGCGCAGATCCGACTTCACTAGCGTTGCGTGCAAGGACACCACGAGCGCGGTCATTTGCTGGGAGATTTCCTCCGCCTTCTGATGCGCGGTATCGGAATTTGAGTGCGCCACTGGAGCCGCTGCCTGGGAGATCAGGTCTGCCTGTCGGCGGGCGTTATTGCGCAGGGACTTGAGTTCACGGGAGCCGAAACCAAATGCCTTAAGCGCCACCGCGGCCGAGACAATGGCTACGTCGTCGGTATTGAAAAAGCCTGCGACATCCGGGCGGATGAGGCCATATTTAACCAAGGAGGCTACATCATCTTCGCTGGCACTAGCTTGGGTAGCCACCTCTACATCGGTCAGGCGGGTGACCACAGGGGCCTTAAACTGCTGCGGCGAGAGCAGGGTTTCCGCATTTCCTGCGGAAACGATGGCGGTCACCTGGCCGGAATCCATGGCTTCTAGCTGCTCACGAATAACCTTCAGCGGCGTATAGTTATCGCGCTGAGTGGTGAGGATATACCGCAATCGGTCCACGTCCTCTTGGGTGAAGCGGCGGTAGCCCGAGGCCGTGCGCTGTGGACTGATGAGCCCCTCAGATTCGAGGAAGCGAATCTTAGACACCGTGACGTCTGGGAACTGCTGATTCAACGTTTCTAAAACCACGCCAATGGACATGGTCTTAGGCTTCTTAGCTTTAGTGCTGGTGCGGCGTACTGCTGCTGCCGAAGAATCTGCTGCGCTCACTGTGTCTATCTCTTAGGGGGTACTGAAAGTTCTTATCGTGCCATAAGTAGACTACACCGCCCCTCCTAGTAAGGAAGCGCGGCTAGTCTACGTAAAAATTAGCTCTGGTTAGCGATGAAAACCAAGCGGAACTTGCCAATCTGGATTTCGTCTCCCACCTCGAGCACCTGGGAGTTGCGGGGCTCGCGGTTAACGTAGGTTCCGTTCAGGGATCCCACATCAACTACCTCAAACTTGCCGTCATCATTCTTGCGAAACTCCGCGTGGCGACGGGATACCGTAACGTCATCGAGGAAGATGTCTGCCTCGGGGTGGCGGCCGGCGGTAGTAGTCGCCTGATCCAGCAAGAAGCGGGCACCCGCGTTCGGGCCGCGCTTTACCACGAGGAGGGCCTGACCTTCCGCCAGGTTGTCGGTGCCGGCAGCGGTGGCATCATTGCCATTCGCGCCGTTTTCCATCTCCTTGAGCAGGTCTGCGCGGAATACAGATGTGGTCTCTACCTGTGGTTCCGGGGTTCCGGTGTTCTCGCTCATTGTTACCTCCGGGGATTAGTTACGAGTTACTTATAACAATACTAGCGACTCATGTGAGTCCGTGACCGCTTCGCGGGGAATAATTTCACCGGAAAATGTTTCCGATGCCGCTCAGCACGGAATTTCCCTTGCCCGCAAGGGGGTTATCGGACACCATGTAGGTCCATGTAGCACTCGGACGAGCGAGGCCGGCGTCATCGAGGTGCGCCCCGGCGGCGTCGATAAGCACTGTGCGGAAAGTCTCCACAGACTTGTCGACGGCCCTCTGAGCCAAGTCCTTAAACTCCCTCACCGCAATGCGGTGGTACTCATCGATGGGCGTCTCACGTGCGATGGCGCGCAGGTGGATGGACTCGCGCACATCGTCCATAAGCTCCAGGTGGTCGGCCCAGGCCAAGTCCAAGTGGTAGAGCATGATTTCGCGGGCGGCCTTGATGCGGGCTTCCTCAGGAACCTCTGTGAGCTCTGCTGCGCGCTCCGGGGCGCGCTCGGATAGTTCCTGCCAGGCTTGATCAGTATCCAACAGCTTGGCTCGGCGCTCATCAATAATGATGCGCTGATCAGCTAGGAGCTGGTTATACTTCCAGGTCTGGGCATGAATTTCGAGTAGTTGCCCCTCGGTCACGCGCTGGCAGTGGGCCACGAAATCGCTCACTCGCTTGGATTCAATGCGCCCGTCTTCTGCTGGTTGGGCACGCACAGTCTCGCCGTCGCCGCCTTGCTGGACCACATCGTCTTCAAGGGAGACGAAGAATAGGGACAGGCCCGGATCACCTTGCCGGCCTGCACGGCCGCGCAACTGGTTATCCAAGCGGGCGGTGCGGTGGCGGGAGGTACCGATAACCGCCAAGCCACCCATTTCCGCTACTGCATCGTGGTCAGCTTCGTGAGCACCGCCCAGCTTAATATCGGTGCCGCGTCCGGCCATCTGTGTAGAGACGGTAACGCGTCCAATATCGCCGGCCTCGGCCACGATCTCTGCCTCCTGCTCATCGTTTTTAGCGTTGAGCACATTGACGTCGATGCCGCGCTCGCGCAACGCATCCGCCAGATCTTCCGACTCGGCTACATCCTGCGTGCCCACCAGGATGGGCTGACCCGTAGCGTGAATGGTGGCTATTTCCTCCACGATGGCGGCGGATTTATCATCGACTGTCGCGAAAATGCGGTCTTGCTCGTCAAAGCGCTGCAGCGGCTTATTGCGGTCGATCACGGATACATGAAGACCATAGAACTGCCGCAGTTGATCGGTCGCCTCCACCGCGGTACCAGTCATGCCGCACACGAGTGGGTAACGCCGCATAAGCTCTTGCAGCGTGATGGTGTCGAGGATGCGACCGCCTTCGGAAACCTCTAGGCCTTCCTTGGCTTCTACTGCCGCTTGGAGCCCGTCGGGCCAGCGTTGTAGGTCGGCAACGCGGCCCCGGGAGGCGTCGATAAGCTGCAGCTTGCCATCGACCACGATGTAGTGGATGTCCCGGATAAGCAGGGCCTTGGCATGCAGGGCGAGGTTGACCTTCACCAAGATGGTGCCGATATTCTCCTCCGAATAGAGCGAATCAATGCCCAATTCCTGCTCCACGCGGCGTGCACCAGTCTCGGTCAGCTGAACGGTGCGGCCGTCCTCAGAGATGGAGTAGTCCAGCTTCTCGCGCAGGCGGGAAACCACATTGGTGATGTGCCCGGTGGGGGCCTCACCCGGCCGATTACCGGCCAGCACTAGGGGCACAAGCGCCTCATCCACCAAGACGGAATCGGCTTCATCCACGAGGGCAACGTCGCCGGCAGCCTGCACCGTGTGGGAGCGGTCGGTAATTTGATTATCGCGCAACAAATCAAAGCCCAGCTCGTTGACCGGTGCGTAGATAATATCCTGCGCGTAGGCAACGCGGCGCTCGTTCGGTGACATGCCCTCCGTCACCGAGGCAACGTTTAAGCCAAAGAACTCCACGACAGGGCGCATCCATTCGGCGTCGCGGGCGGCGAGATAGTTATTGACGGTGACAACGTGGACGCGTTTGCCAGTCAACGCGAAACCTGTAGCCGCCATGGCGCCCACCAAAGTCTTGCCTTCGCCGGTTGCCATTTGGATGACGTCTCCGGTGAGCAGGCGCAGGACTGCCTGGGATTGCACGTTGAAGGGATTCATGCCCAAGGTGCGCTCACACGCTACTGCTAAGGCCGCGAGGAACTGCGCCTTATCGGCGATCTCGCCGCCTTTTACGGCATCGCGTGCGGCTTGGGCTACAGCTGCGTCGTCCTGCTGGCCCAATGCCCTGGCCGCTTCATCGGCTGAACCCACGATGGCCTTGGATTTCTTATCGTTACGCTCGCTTTGCGAGCCCATTGCCTTCCAGAACCAATCGAACGCGCCCATACCTCATCCTCCTTATTTGGATTGCTCCTATCGACTGTAGTCAACCTGGTATGGCTTGCGGGTAAGAGGCCCGTTATTCTAGTTCTCATGCAATCCGTCAACGTTAAGCTGCCTTCGAGCCGGGGTACCGAGATGGCCGGAACCATCGACTTCCCGGACTCTCCCCCGATCGCCTACGCCATCTTTGCCCATTGCTTCGCCGGCTCCCGCCACACTCCCGGTGCTGCCCGCACCGCGAAGCAGCTCACCGAGTTCGGCATCGCCACTTTGCGTTTCGATTTTCCCGGCCTTGGCCAGTCCGCCGGTGAATTTGGCGATACTACCTTTAGCCAAAACGTTGACGATATCCATGCCGCTGCCGCCTGGCTGACGGAGAATTACTCTGCCCCACAATTGCTCATGGGCCACTCGCTGGGTGGCGCCGCTGCGTTGAAGGCGGCCACTACCATGAAATCTCTTAAGGCTGTAGCCACCATTGGCGCCCCCTTTGATCCTGCCCACTCCGTGCTTCACTATGCGGACAAGATCGGCGAGGTCGACGCCAACGGCGAGGTGGAAGTCATCCTCGGCGGCCGCGGCCTTATCATTTCCCGCAAGTTCCTCGAGGACTTGGCGGATACTAACCCCGAGGAATACCTGCCCAAGCTCCGCAAGCCATTGATGGTATTGCACTCGCCCATTGACCAGACGGTGGGTATTGACAATGCGCAAAATATCTTCCTGCTCACGCGCTACCCCAAGTCCTTGGTTTCTTTGGACAAGACCGATCATCTGCTCACGAAGCAGGGCACGGCAGCCCGCGCTGCGGATCTCATCGGTGCGTGGGCCGAGCAGTTCATCGTTCCTGACTACCGGCCAGAAGAAGTAGGAACCGACGCCGCCGTTGCGCAGCCGGCCACCGGCACCAGATTCGGCGTGGTCGTCCGCCACAATGACCACAGCCTCAGTGCCGACCGCACGAAGAAGAATGGCGGCAAGGGTAAGGGCTTTACCGCCGAGGGTCTTATTATGTCTGCTCTGGCTACGGCCGCGACCCAAGCAATCAAGGATGCCGGCAAGAAGCTTGCGCTTGACGACGTCCACGTGAGCATCACCCAAACCGGCCCCGCCAGCTTTGAGCGCCGCATCGAGCTTAAAGGGAACCTGTCTGCATCAGAAGAATCCACGCTGCGCTCTGCCGCGAAGGACACCGATGTGGAGCGCATGATCGGCAACGTCACCATCGTGGACGTGGACGCGCACTAATGGCAGCCTTTGATTCCTCGCGCCGCTGCCCGTGCGGCACCGGCCTGACCTACGGAGAGTGCTGCGGCAAGTACCATGCCGGCACCAATGCGCCTACCGCTGAGGCGCTCATGCGCTCGCGCTTTAGCGCCTTTGTTACTGGCGACGAAGCTTATCTGCTCCGTACGTGGGATCCCGATACTCGCCCTGCAACACTCGACTTGGCTGATTCTCCCGTCCGGTTTTACCGCCTCGATATCCTGGACACCCAAGCAGGCGGATTGCTCGATAAATCCGGCGTGGTGGAGTTTGAGGCCTTTTATAAAGGCGCGGCCGTTGGCTCACAACGCGAGCGTTCTTCGTTTCGCCGCGTGGGCGGCGCTTGGGTCTACTCCAGCGGCGAGTTTTAGCGCAGGTTACACCCCAAATTTCACAGTAGAATCCTACTGATGTAATCTAGACAAGTCGCACAGTTCGACGGCGGGCTATGGCGCAGTTTGGTAGCGCACTACACTGGGGGTGTAGGGGTCGCAGGTTCAAATCCTGTTAGCCCGACAAAAAGTTCAGCCGGCACCGTGAAGGTGCCGGCTTTTTCTATTCTGCGTTTACACCGCAAGCAAGATCGCGATTCCCAGCAGAATGAGCACCGCTGGAAACAGTACGCTTTCCCACTTTTCCAGTGTTTCTGCAATGCCCGGCCGCGTGGCCACAAACCGCGCTGCCCACACTAGGGGCGCCACGAGGATTAAGAAGACCACGCAATAGATCGCTACCTCAGCCGGCGAAGAAGTAGTAAATACTGGTACATAGACGCCGATATTGTCGCCACCGTTGGCGAAGGTCACCCCGGCTACCGCAAGTGTGCTCAGCCTTTTGCCCGAAACGTCCTCATCGTCATCCTCACCCCGGAATGCCTGCCACGCTGCCCATAGGCCTAAAAGCAATGGGATGAGCCCGAAGTAGCGAATCAATTCCTCAGGTAAAACGGCATTAAATCCCAATCCGACAATGGCAGAGGCCGCTAGTATGCCGAGAAACCCCAAATACTGCCCGGCCAGAATCGCGGGCGCCGTGCCCTTGCGGCCAGCACCACGGGCGAAGAAGAGGGACAACACCACAATGTCATCGATATTGGTGGCCACGAATAGTCCAGCAGCGGCTGCGAGAGTAGTAAGGATTCCCCTACCCTATCGCGTCATGACACTTGTCATGAAAATGTGATGACAGAGCCTATTCATTATTTTTTCTGGCTACGGATACTTTTCAGGTATGAGAACTACAGATCCATCTACTGCACAACCGCTGGCTATAGACGTATCCGGGGTCAGTAAAGTCTTTGCCACGAGATCCTCTCACCCCGTCCATGCGCTCAGCGATATTTCCTTCAGCATCGCCCAAGGCGAGATCGTAGGCCTATTAGGCACCAATGGAGCAGGCAAAACCACCCTATTCGATCTCATCCTCGGGCTCACCACACCCACCTCCGGCAACATTTCCGTGCTCGGACACACACCGCACGCTGCGATCCGCGCGGCACAGATTGGCGCCGTGCTGCAAACCGGTGGCCTGCTACCTGAGCTCACAGTCTTGGACACCCTCAAGATGATTTCCTCTACCTTTCCCCATCCCCTTCCCATCGGAGAAGTTGCCAAACAAGCAGACCTAGACCGGATCCTGCACCGCCCAGTAGGAAAATGCTCTGGTGGCGAGCAACAACGTGTGCGATTCGCCCTCGCTCTTGTGGGCAATCCCCAAATCTTATTGCTCGATGAGCCAACTGTTGGAATGGATGCTCATACACGCCGTGAATTCTGGCTCACCATGCACAGACAAGCAGACCAGGGACGCACCATTGTCTTCGCTACGCACTTCCTCGAAGAGGCAGATAATTTTGCAGAAAGAATAATTCTCCTGCATGAAGGAAAGCTGCGCGCAGATGCTAAGGCCACAGAACTGCGCGAACAGTCGGGCAAGCGCATAGTCGAGGCGAAATTCGACGGCACACCTTTAAATGCGAAAGAGCTACCCACCGTCGCCGAGATTTCCTTGTCTGACGGCTACGCCCGGATGTCCACCCATGACTCCGATGTACTTGCGAATTATCTTCTCAATCACACCTCGGCCCATGACCTGACTATTCGCACACACTCCTTAGAGGACGCATTTCTTGCTTTGACAGCATCCCAGTCCTAACCCGTCTCTCCGTTGGCTACTTCGTGAAAGGAACATGCTATGACTGCACAGTCAGCAAAAACCACTGCGCGCACTTTCGGGTTTACCATCCATAACTTGTTGCGCCTTCGCCGAAACCTTACTCCGCTGTTTTTCAGCACGTTCTTGCCGGTATTTTTCTACCTGCTTTTTGGCACCATGATGGATTTTGGCGATGCCCCCTTTAAAGGAGGAAACTTCGCCGCCTTAGAAATGATCAGCATGGCCCTTTACGGCGGCGTGGCAGGATCCGTCTCCGCCGCTGGCTCCGCCGTGACAGATACCAAGACTGGGTGGGCGCGCCAATTAGCACTTACTCCCCTACACCCACGGCAGCTTCTGTGGGCAAACCTCATATCAATCGGCTTTCAGGCACTACTTCCCATCACCGCTGTATTTATCACCGGTGCCATGACACAAGCTGCAATGCAACCACACCAATGGGTCTTAGCCTTTATCGCCTGCGTCCTAGTTTCCATTCCCTTTGGCTTTTATGGCTTGGTGTGGGCCATGGCTTTGCCCTCCGACAACTCTGTCGCAATCGCCTCGACCTCCGTTGTCCTCTTCCTCTTTGCCGCAAATGTATTCACTCCACTTACCGAGCCGCTAATGGAATTGGGCCGCTTCACTCCCCTCTTTGGCCCGGTTGTGCTCGCCCAGTGGCCCCTTGCAGAAGGCATGCAGTTTCTCAGCGGGGAGGAAGGCACCGTGTCGCACCCCATGTGGGCCGCATGGTTAAACTTCGCGGTATGGACGACCATCTTTCTCACCGCTTGCCTGGTGCTGCGCTCCCGCGACAAGGCGCGCCGTTAATGGGCCCCTTTCACGAGCCGTGGCGCGGTTTTAGCCTCAATAGCGCGCTTTTCGCCAGCGTATGGTTGGTCTTCCTCATTCCCGGGTTGGTGATGACCTTTGCCGCGCCGGGCACGACGCTCGCTGGACGAATTGGGGCTTCTGCGTGCGTTCTAGCGTTTAGTGCTGTCTACTTCCTTTCTTTTGGCGCTGTGGGCTACTACCCACGCGGATGGCGGTTAGGACAGCGGGTCGGGCTTTACTGGGTGTTACTCGCGGCCATCGCAGCGATATCAATTGATTTCTTCGGGATAATAGCCGTCAGGTTTGTGCCTTACCTGGCGGCGCTGCTCGGCTTCAACCTTCCGCTACGGCGAGCATTAGCGCTTACCCTGCTAATGGGGACCGCGCTCGCCACCACCACGTGGTTCTTCGCTCCTGAAAGCACCGGCTGGGCCTTGATAGTCCTCTTCGCCTGGCCGATACTACTAGTGCTACTAGGTACATTTTCCCAGCGCGAAGACAGCCGCGCTGAATTGGAACACGAATTGGACTTGGCACGCCAACGTGAGGATATCGCTACCGATGTTCACGATCTCTTGGGCCACTCTTTAACCGTTATCAACCTCAAGTCAGAGCTGGCCCGCCGTCTAATAGATTCGGATCCACAACGGGCACAGCAGGAGCTCCAGGAGGTGAGCGCGCTTTCTCGGAGGGGCTTGGCGGAAGTCCGCTCCACAGTAACCCGGATGCGCATGCCCACTTTTGAAGGGGAAATCCACGCGGCTCACAGGGCTCTCGACACTGCCGGCATTGTGTCGTACTTGCCCTCTGCGGCAAAAAGCGCTGGGCTTTACGACGCCGAATTTTCCTGGGCCCTACGCGAGCTAACCACAAACGTCGTCCGTCACTCAGGCGCAGCGCACTGTTGGGTCCAGGTGACAGGCCACCAACTCCAAGTGGTGGACGATGGCTGCGGGTTTGACGCTGACGAAAGCCTTTCTCGTGCTCACGGTGGGATTGACGGTTTGCGCAAACGCATAACAGATGCTGGCGGACACCTGCTCTTTGCGCGCCGCAATGGCTGTACTCTGGCCTTGGTTACTATGAATGGCGACACGGACTTTCTTCCTCTTACTACCGCCGGAGGCTCAGGCAATGACTGATCCCATCCGAGTTCTCATTGCTGAGGACCAATCATTAGTGCGTGGGGCGCTAGTTGCCCTCTTGGAGACAGAGCCAGATATCAGCGTTGTAGCAGAGTGCGCAACGGGCGGGCAGGTTGCGGGGCTCGTCGCCAAGCATGGCGTCGACGTTGCGCTACTCGATATTGAAATGCCCGGTAAGAACGGGCTTGATGCGGCCGCTGAACTAGAGGGCACGGGTTGCCGCGGCCTGATTGTCACGACCTTTGGTCGCAGTGGCTACGTCAAACGTGCGCTGGAAACGGGCGTAGCTGGCTTCGTAGTCAAAGACACCCCACCCGAACAACTTGCTGAAGCCATTAGGCGAGTGCACGCCGGTCTAAAGGTCATCGACCCTGCACTGGCCCAAGAGACTATTTTCACGCCCGACAATCCACTAACCGCACGCGAAAAGGAGGTCACACGTCATGTCTTGGAGGGTAGCGACACCCGCCAGATTGCCGGGCACCTTCATCTGAGCACTGGGACAGTGCGCAATATTGTCTCTTCGCTCATCGCCAAGACAGGAACTGGGAACCGCTTTGAGGCAGCAACTATGGCACGTGCCCGGGGATGGATATAGAAAAAAGGGGAGCCCGCTGCGGGTCCCCTTTATTACTTAATTTCCTATTCTGGCTTCTTTAGCTCAAGGACATTGACCATGCCCTGAAGGACTACGTCCATCACCTTGGAAGCTAGGTTGAAGTAGAAATCAGCCGAGTGATAGCGCAAGGCTCCTACGGTACTCAACTGCGAGAGGCCGTGGATGGAGGCCCACAGCGCCGCAATCTGGGTGAAGAGAATCCATGGCGATCGTGGCCCATTCGACTCAGAAATGGCATCGCGCACCAGATTCATGATGAAGGTGAAGGCCTTACCCATATCGAATGGTTGCTCAGTATCGCCGGACTCATCGAAAGAGACGGGGACAATCGAGCGGCTTGATACCTCAATGAGGGCAACAAAGCCGACGGGATCTTCCAGCGCATACTCCAAATATCCGAAGCCGGTTGCCTTAATATAATCCAGCCCGTGGGATCCTTCCGGCACGGCCTGGTTCTGGCGCATGATCGCTAGTGTATTGGCTTCATCCAAAGACTCTTCCAAAGAGCGCAGCAGGTGAGAATTACCGTCGAAAAGATGCTCCGCGTCTGCCAAATCTACGCCCGCTCGCGCAGCAGCAGAGCCGAGATGCAAGCTAGGAAGACCGTTATAGACAATCTCTTCGGCCGCACCACGGAAGATGGCTGCACGCTTTTCCTCAATCGTGGACTTTGGCATGTCCTTTGCTGCTGTAGTAAACGGTTCCGCTGGATCGCCAACGAGTGCTTGTGGTTCAAAGGGCGCAATCTCCCCGTCACGCAAGCTATCTTCCAAGCCAGAGAACAAAGTCTCAATGCAAGCATTAAAGGTCTGCTTCTTCGCCGTGGGCGAGAGATGACGCATAATGCCGAACGTGGCCAAGTGAGTAATGCCCTGCAACTCAGACAAGAAAGTAAGTGCTTGGATCACTACCAAACGGTGATCAAAATCGCCGCGTGCTGCAATGGCGGCTTCCCGCATGTGTTCAAGCATCCAGCGGAAAGTGGGTGGGAAGGCATCAAAGCTTTTCGACTCTTCGATGCCGTCCTCAAAGTTGGGAAAGCTCGTTGCCGTCTCGCAGTTGTTATAGGCGGCGAAGTAGGTGGGGTTATCAAGAGCCAAGTTGAAGTAGACCTTGGCAGACTCGCGAAGTTTCTGAATCGCGGTCGCGTCATCTGGCAGTTTATCGAGCGCCTCGTAGGCAGCTACTCGGAGACGCTCATCCAAGAACCGGCTGGTCTGAATGTAAAGGTCGTGGTCATCTTCAAAGAAAGACTTAGCTTCATCGACTGGAACAGCGATCTGCTCCGCCGCAGCACAAACCTTTAAAGCGTCGCGCCCACCCTTAGCCAGGATACGGGCACTCTGCTCCAGCAAGCGCTGCTTATTGGAGCCCGCAGGGGAAACGGCGCCTTCAAGATTGTTCACAATTATAATCCTAGCGATTTCATGCAAATTTGCTTGGGATACGTTCACTTTATTAGTTGAGTCACCCACAAACAGGTGGGAGCACCAATATAGACCTTTCCCGGCGTTGTACCACTGGTCTTCATATAACTTTGGCCCCCTGCCCTTACGGGCTGGGGGCCAAAATAGAAAGTAGCCATTCACCCTTCAAGCGGGTGAAGCTATTTACTCGTTACCGAGCTTGCCGTCAGCTGCGTCACGAGCCTTGTCGATCTGGTCAGCCTTGTCCTCGCCGAGCTTGCCCTTAGCTGCGTCAGCTGCCTTGTCCAAGCCCTTGTCGCTGAGCTCTTCGCCCTTGTCGGAGTTCAGTGCGTCCTTTGCCTTATCGAAGATACCCATGTGGTTATCCTTTCTTCCAGTTCTAGCTTTATCTAAAAGCTGCCGTGTCCGGCAACACACCCCAACGTACCGACAATTGAGCCAACATGCCACCGAAAAGTCTCTTCGGCCACTAGACCAAATAAATTTTACCGCCCCGCACCGCAATTGTTCTCAGGGGCATCCAGACACCCCCGCAGCCAATCGAGCACCCAATAAGGCCTGCTGCTTTATCCCTACCCCAGCGAAGTATAAGCAAAGTCGGGGTGCATATTTTAACTTCAGGCCAATTTTCCTCAGTCTTGCAAATGATAGCGTTAGACGGTAACGACGATTTACCAACGAAGGCTTCGCACCATGGCTTCAACTACCCCAGCGCCGCCGTCCACCCCGGAACCGGGCACGGAATTCTTTGGCTTAGTATGGCCAGGTAAAGAGGCTGCCCGAGCAGCTGCCAGATCGCCGCTGAGCCGACGTTTCACGCGTGATTCCGCGCTCAGCACAGCCTGCGACACGGACAACGCGATTATTGCGGCAGATAATCTTCCGGTTCTGCAAAGGCTCACCTCCCGCGGAGAACTCTTTGACGTTATCTATATCGACCCGCCTTATAACACGGGCAAAGACTTTGTCTACCGCGATAACTACCGATTGCGCCGCCAGATGCGTTCCGGAAGCTATGCAGAATGGCACTCGCAATGGCTGTCGATGATGCTTCCCCGACTCATCTTGGCCCGAAACGTACTTTCCGCACAAGGTTTCATTTTTGTCTCCATCGGAGAAGACGAAGTGGCCAATACGCGCAAGGTACTCGATGAAGTTTTTGGAGAGGAGTGCTTTGCCGGCCAATTGATTTGGAAAAAGGCCGGCACCGGCAAGAACGATTCTAAGTACGCGGTGGTAGAACACGAATATATTCTGTGTTACGCCCGCACTCCCGACAATCCGGGGTTCAATGTCGATCTCCACGGTCACACTTCTACCAAATACAACCATGAGGATGACAAAGGGAAGTACTCCTTGGTGCGTTTAGACTCTAAGACCCTTGGGTACCTTCCCTCCCTCGACTTCCCTATCTCTGGGCCCGACGGCAAGGAATATTGGCCGGACCAGCCGGTGGGAAAAGAAAAGGTCGCCCGTTGGCGCTGGGGACGGGATAAGGTTGAACAGCGCTTCGATGAGCTCGTCTTCCGGCGAGGTTTTGTCTATACCAAGAACTATCAGAAGGTGGGAGCGCGCCCACGCTCCATCTTGGACGGCGAGCGCTTTGGGGTGACCCGCACTGGCAGGCGCGATGCTGAAGACGTCATGGGGATAGAGGGCGTTTTCGAGTTTCCCAAACCGGTGCGCTTGATTAAGCACCTCATTTCCATTGCGGGTGGAAAGAATGCGCGCGTCCTTGACTTTTTTGCGGGCTCCGGCACCACTGCCCAGGCGGTAGTGGAACTCAATAACGACGATGGGGGCACTCGGTCTTTTCACCTTGTGCAAATTCCAGAGCCAACCTCCCCGCGTAGCGCTGCTCATCGCGCGGGCTTTTCTACCATTGCAGATATTTGCATTGAAAGGGTGCGCAAGGTTCCAGGCGCTAACTTTCAGGTCTATCGCCAGGACTAAGTCTGTGCGGTACCGGACGGGCGGCCAGGAATGCCGAAGAAGTCTAGGACGCGGTCGGTAGCGAAGAATTTGCCTACCTCATTGTGTGCGTCTGCTGTACCACCGGGCCATACGTGAGAGCCTCCGGCGATACGGATGTGTTCAAGCGGTGCGGTACAGCCGCTCCACTTCATATCGAGTGCATTGTTGACCAGGCGGGTCGTATCGACCTTGGTAGAGCAACCATTGCGTTTACGGTCTTGTTCCAGCACGGATTCCACAGAATAGTACTTGGTCTTATGGCGCGTTCCACCGTAGTAGCCCACCACGGGGTCCACGGTGCCGTGCATATCCAATCGGCCCACGGGTGAATGAGCACAGTCTTTGAGAATATCTTTGTAGTAGGCGGCGGAAACTGTAGCCACGGATTTAAAGACATCGGGCATCTGACAAGCCAGGTAGGCGGCAAACCCGCCACCGTTCGACATCCCGGTAGCAAAAATCCGGGAGTCATCTACCCGATACGTGGCTCGAACGGCATCAATGATGTCGCGAACAAGTTTCTTGTCTTCTGCCGTTGACGTCTTGGCATAAGGAGCAGGGCTCCAAGCCTTCTTTTTACCTTCTGCGAAAACAGTGATGGCATCAGCGGCATCGAGGCGGGAATAGCCGCGGAGATTCTCAGCAGATTGTCCCCAGCCTGGAAAGGCCAGGACCATGGGCCACTTTTTCTCCCCAGTGTAGTCTTTGGGCACGCTGAGGATAAAGGAACGGCCCGAGGGCAGATTAACTGTTGTATAGCTTCCCGGCTCGGGTCCGCTCAGCGGTGCGGAGGTTGGAATACCTAGGTTTTTCGTCTCAGTTGGGACTGCTTGAGGCGCGGAGTCCGGCGAATCGGCCGAACATGATGCGCCGGCAACCGCAAGGAAACTCACTGCTACTGCGCCTAACACGACCCGTAGCGACCTCGCGTTCATCTTTGTCGTCCCTTCTGCCATGCGGTCCATAGTTGCTTGTAGCGGCCACCATAATCTAACAGTTCGTGGTGACTGCCTTGCTCCACCACCCGCCCGTTATCCATCACGGCGATGCTATCGGCTCGTGCGGCTTGGTCTAGTCGGTGTGCCACTATCAGTGCGGTTCGCCTACGGGTGACCTCTGTCGCGGCTTCTTCCAGAGCTTCCGCCCCCACCGATCCGGCCTCTGCGGTGGCCTCATCCATGATGACGATCTTGGGATCTAAAAGCAATATTCGCGCCAGCGCAAGCTGCTGTGCTGCTACCGGGTCTAGGTGAATCCCCTGTGCGCCAATGACCGTATCTAGGCCCTCTTCTAGCTGCAGATACCACTGTGCGCCGACGCGCTGTAGTGCATCTTCCATTTGTGCGTCTGAGGCTTGCGGGGCAGCCAAGGACAAATCTTCGCGCAGGGTTCCTGAGAATACGTGAACCTCTTGGGAAATCATCGCTAAACGCGCCACCCGTTCGGAATCAGAAAGGGCCGATACCTCTACTCCATCGACCACGACTGTTCCGGCAGCAGGCACCCGCAGTCCGGCTAGAAGAGCAGCGACCGTGGTCTTTCCCGCACCAGAGGCTCCCACTAAAGCTACGGTGTGTCCAGCGGGAAGCTTAAGGTTTACGTCTTGCACAGCCCAGCCGCCGTCATCGTAGCTGAAGCTCACTTCTTTTAATTCGGCAACTCCACCTGGGGTCGGGGCGCCGAAGTCTGGCACCGCCCGTGGCGGATCCATGACCACCCCAACTATCCGTGACAGGGAGGCATAGCCGGATTGAACGGTATCGATGACTCGCATCAATCCCATGAGCGGACCGCGCAAGCGAATAAGAAGGAGCATGGCCGCGGTGACTGCGCCAACGGTGAGGGCCCCAGACTGCACCACCCAAAAGCTAACGACCAGACCGCAGACCAGCATGACTAGCTCAATGACCGTCATCCATAGCTGCAGGACCATCATTGTCCTTCGCGCAGCGTAGCCCTTGTCCACCACCTGTGCGGAGGCACGTTCAATACCGGCATGCATCTGGTCTTCCATGCCAAAGGCGCGCACAGTCTCTCGCCCGCGAATTGCCTCCAGAAGCCTGCGTGCCCGTTCCGCCATGGCAGCGCGTTCGTCGGTATCGCGCTGTGGAGCGCGCTGCAGGTACTGGCGCGCAGCAATGAAATATAACGGCGTAACTGCGCCTACTACCAGTAAGTATTGCCAATTGAGGCTGACTAGTGCCACCCCGGTGGTTGCGATGGCGAAGACGGATTTCGCCAGCACAGGAACGGTCTCGGTTACGGCTGCCGATAGTTCTGCTACGTCGTCGGTCGAGCGAGAGACCAAATCCCCAGTGCCGGCTTCCTCCACACGGTGGGTAGGCAGGCGGAGAGCGGTAGAGACCATATCTTCCCGCAAAGCGGAGATCACGCGCTCGCTCAGGCGCGAAAGGACATAGAACCCCGTCGCGGAAAACAGCGCGGAGACCACAGCCACCAGCACCAGCGAGATACCGATGGGCACAATGTCGCCGTGATCAATGACAGCGTCAACGATCTTTCCCAACAGGATGGGGATCGCTACATTGCTGCCGGCGCCTGCGGTAAGCAAGGCCAAGGCCGCTGCGGCTTGGGGGCGGGCACCGGGGACGTCGGAAAGCTGGCGGCCCACTTCCTTACGCACTTGGGGCCAAGAGGCCGTGGGAAACCGCATCATAACTCCACCCCCACTGCTGCCCATGCCGGCGAAGTGGTGAAGACAAGCGTGGGCTTAGCCCCGCGGTGATTCGCCACCCGCTGCGCTATTTCCTGCTCGGTCACCGAGTCCACGGCGGTTGTTGGATCGGCTAAAACTAAGATCTCCGCTTCCGCAGCAATGGCTCGTGCAAGCGCTACGCGCTGTTGCTGTCCGCCCGAAAGGTTTCGGCCGCCTTCTCCCACCTCGCGGTCCAACCCGCCCGGAATATCTTCCCCTGCAGCCACGAAGAGGGCTCGTTGTGCACTCGCGCTATCCGGATGAATATTGTCCCCCACGGTCCCCTCAAAAAGCATGGTTTCGTGTGGAACAACCAGGAATCGCTCGCGCGGCAAGAAGACGAGATCCTCTGGGACAGGCTCGGGCACCACGTTAACCCCAGGAGCGAGGGCCGGAACCTCCGGTTCACTCTTCTCCACCCCGGGGGCGGCGAGGACCGCAATAATGCGCTCAGCGCTTGCCTGTGCGGCTGCCCACCGCGAGGCGATATTTCGGCCCAGCATCGTCATTGGGGTGATAATGAACTGCGTAAGGCCGATGACCGTAATGAGTTCACCTACGCTCATCATGGAACGCATGGCCATCATTCCTGCACCAATACCCACTGCAATGACATATACCGAGCCCAAAATCTCCGTAGTCGCATTAAGTCGGGCTTGGGCACCATTGGCTTCTACCGCTCGCGCATAGGCAGCACCAGACACCGCGGATGAAGTGTCCCAGGTTTTGTTCCGTTTAAGTAGATGGGAAAATCTGGAATATGCCAAGAAAATTTGACCAGGATGCAAATGACCGTGTGGTCCGTCTCGTGGAAGATCGCATCTTGGCGGAAAATATGTCGATGCAAGCCGCGTGCCAGGCAGTAGCTCCAAAGCTGGGGGTTTCATGGCATACGGCCCGTCAATGGACTCAACAGGCCCGTCGTGCGGGAAACATCCCAGAACCTGTGCCTGAAGATTTGGCCGCGGAAAACGCGAGGCTGCGTCGTGAAAATCAAGAGCTACGCGACACTAATGAGCTGCTGAAGGCCGCTTCAGCTTTTTTCGCGTCGGAACTCGACCCAAAACGTCGGAAATGATCCGGTTCATCGATGAATACCGGGTTCGTTTCTCTGTCGAGTTCATCTGTAAGACGTTGAAGAATAACCGGGCTGGTGGGTTTATCACCTCGCGTGGCTATCGCCAGTCCAAGGCCCGTGGGTTAAGTGCTCGTCGCCTTCGTGATGCTGTGCTGGTCGAACGCATTAGAACTGTTCATCGGGATAATTACGGTGTCTACGGTGTACGGAAAATGTGGCATGCTCTCCGCCGTGACGGAATTGATATCGGTCGTGAACAAACTGCCCGTTTAATGCGCTTGGCCGGTGTTTCTGGCAAAGGCAAAGGCAGATCACCTCTCACAACCCGTAAGCCTAACGTGCCTGATCTGCGCCCAGACTTGGTCGAGCGTGAGTTCAAAGCCCCCGGCCCGAACAAACTGTGGGTGGCTGACATTACGTATGTGCGCACGAAGAAAGGCTTTGTGTATGCCGCGTTTGTCACCGACGTTTACTCCCGACGGATCGTTGGGTGGGCGTTATCAGACTCCATGCGCACCGAAGCGTTGCCGCTGCAAGCTCTTAATCAGGCGATCGTGTGTGCTGAGGAAACAACAGGTCTCATTCACCATTCGGATCACGGCTCGCAGTACGTCAGCGTGGTCTACAACGAGCGCCTTGCCCAGCACGGGATTGCCGCTTCCACCGGAACTGTCGGGGATTCTTATGACAATGCTCTGGCTGAAAACGTTAACGGCTCCTACAAGAACGAGCTGATCCATACTCGCAGGTGGGATGATGTTGTCGAGGTAGAAATCGCGACGTTCGAGTGGGTGTCATGGTGGAACGAGATGAGGCTTCACCAAAGCTTGGGATACCGAACCCCAGTCGAAGTGGAAACCGATTTTTGGAAGCAGAACCCGCCGCAAGAAATAATAGAAATCAAGGCAAATGCCTAGGAACAAAACTCGGGGCACTTCAGGAATAACGCCTACTCACTGTGGCTACAGCGCCCAGGCCCTTAAGGATCCGCAGGCCCTGGACCACATCGGTGGCCATGGAGCTGGCCTTCGCCAACGCCGCTTGGCGGATTCCGGAACGCGTACGCAGAGGCTTTGCCGCGCGCACTGAGCCCCACACCATCAACGGCCCGCCACACAAAATGGCAATGCCTAAAGGCAGGTTAATACGGCTAGTCATAATCGACACATACACAATGGCGGTGATCTCAGCGACGGGAAAGACCGTCATCATAACGGCATTCTGCACGCGCCGTGCGTCTGTGGAGGCGATGGCAAGCAGCTCGCCGGCGGTGCGAGGCCTGCCCGCAATGCCCCGCGGATCCTGAATCCTATCGGTGATGGCCATTCGGACATCGTGCCCAATTACTAGCATGGCTCGCGCGTTGAGGCCGCGCCCGAACCATGCGGCTATGGCATTCAGACCAAAAGCTGCCCCCAATACCACCAGCCACATGCCTAGTCGGTCAACGGATCCTTGCGACACAGCTTCATCAATGGCATGTCCCACGATCACTGGAGTCGATCCGTTAAGCAGAAAAGAGACAGCCATGCAGACTGCGGCCGGCACAGTGAGTGCCGGACGGGAAAAGACGGTCTTTAGCAGCCACCTGGGATCTGATGGTGCAGGAAGTGTCCTCATAGGCTGCCATTCTAATTCGCGGTAGGTTAGATGGGCTATGTCGACTCGCCACCCCGATCCCAGCCACTTCCCTAGCTACCGCAAGGCCTCCACTAGACAAGGCCCCGGCTTCCGCAATGCCGCGCAACGCACCGCTTCCGCCCAGGCCTTCCGCCGCGGCGCGAGCACCTATCACGATGTGCGCCCCGGCTATCCGGACGAGGTTTCTGCCCTTATTGCTGACGCCCATACCGTTGCCGATATTGGCGCCGGTACTGGAAAACTCACCGAGTCCCTACCCAATGCTCGGGTTATTGCGCTCGAACCCTCCGCCGATATGGCTGGAATTCTCGCAGCGCACCTCCGCCTGCCAGTCCTTCGTGCTACGGCCGAAAACACCGCGCTTGCCGACGCCTCCTTAGACGCCGCCTGCCTCGCCCAAACCTGGCACTGGGTCGACGTGCCAGCCGCCTGTGCAGAGCTTGACCGCGTCCTCGCGCCGGGCGGGAAGATCCTCTTGGTGTGGAATACGCTCGACGTCAACGCGGACCCTGGATCCTGCGGCTTTCTCGCATCATGCACTCTGGCGATGTACATAAGCCAGGCTTTTACCCGGACTATACGGCGCCGTGGTCTTTGGACCGCGAGCTGCGCTTGACCTGGGAAAACGAATTAACTCCCGAACAGCTTCACCAGCTGATGCACACCCGATCCTATTGGCTGCGCAATGGCAAAGCCATCCATGAGCGCATGACCCACAACCTGGATTGGTACCTCTACGAGCACATGGGATTTAAGTCAGGGCAAAAACTACGCATCCCGTACCGCACGGATGCCTTCGTGCTGGTACGGGATTCGGCTTAGAGCAGAACCTGTGCCAGTAGCGAGCCCACCACGCAGGAGGTGAACACCGAGATGGCGCCGGGAACGAGGAAGGAGTGGTTGATGACGAACTTGCCAATGTGGGTAGTGCCCGTCCGGTCGAAGCCGATGCAGGCTAGGTCCGAAGGGTAGGTTGGCAAGATGAAGTAACCATACGCTGCGCCGTAAAAACCAACGATAATGGCGGGATCGATGCCGAGCTGCAGGCCAATCGGAGCGATGGCAACCAGGGCGGCGGCCTGGGAGTTAACCAGCTTGGACACGATGACCAGTACCACCGCGTAGGCCCACGGGGCGGCCTCGACCACGGACCCGAGGTTGGATTCTAGGGCATCGATATGGGCTTCGAAGAAGGTATCTGCCATCCATGCCACGCCAAAGACCGAGAATACTGCGGTCATACCGGCCTTAAAGACTGGCGTGGACGCGATCTTCTTCGGGTCAGCCTTGCAGCTAAGCAAGATGATTGCGCCGGCAACAAGCATGACCATCTGGATAACCAGATTCATCGAAAGCGGGCTCAACTCGCCATCATCCCCCGGGACGAGGGGGCGCAGGAATTCGAACGCACCGAGCGCGACCACGCTGGCGATAGCCACGAGGAAGATAACCACTGCTCGTTTTGCTTCCGGCGAAAATTCTTCATCCATCAGCGATCCGGTGGACTGGTGAATGCTTTCTGCAAACTCCGGATCCTTCATGCGCTCCTGGAATGCCGGGTCCTCGTCCAGGTCCTTACCGCGGCGCAGCGACCACAGCGAGGCAAGAATGACACCGGCAAGCGAGGCGGGCATAGCCACCATGAGGATCTGCGGAATGGAATAGGCGTGATCGATAGCACCGGCGTTTTCCGCGATGATGGACGCTAGGGATACGGTGGCCACAGATACTGGCGAGGCCGTAATACCCATCTGAGCCGACGTTGATGCCACGGCCATGGGGCGCTCTGGGCGGATGCCCTTCTTCAGGGCAATGTCCTCGATGATCGGAAACATCGTGTAGACCACGTGGCCCGTACCACACAGGACCGTCAGGAACCAAGTGGTTAGCGGCGCGAGGATGGTAATGCGCTCTGGGTGGGCGCGGAGAAACTTCTCAGCAAATTGCATCATCACTTCCAGGCCGCGCGCCTGTTGCAAGGTGGCGGCGCAGCCGATGACCGCAATGATGGTCAGCATCACGGATACCGGCGGCTCACCCGGGGCGAGGCCGAAGACAAAGACCATGAGCATCAAACCGATGCCGGAAATAAGTCCTAATCCGATGCCACCATAACGAGTGCCCAGAAGCAGGGCACTGAGGATGATGATGACCTGAAGCACGATGGCCAGAATTGAATCTGGCGCAATTACGCTGGCTAGCATGCTGAGCCTTCCATCACGAGAATGATTAACTGGTTATATCCTATCCAGACCCACATGAACGGACATAAACGGAAAGGCGAGCGAATTCTCACACCGTGTCTCGGTGCAATAATCGCTCGCCTGAGTGCTATAATCCCAGCGTAACGGGCATACTGCTAGCGCTTCTTGCCGCGCTTTTCCCTCACGCGCACTGCGATGCGGATAGGCGTTCCGTGGAAACCAAACCGCTCGCGGAACTTGCGCTCAAGGTAGCGGCGATACGCCGCGTCCAAGAAGCCCGTCGTAAATAAGACGATGGTCGGCGGCTGAGTCGACGCCTGCGTGGCGAACAATACGCGCGGCAGGCGGTTATTTTTCATCGGCGGCGGATTAGCCGCGATAGCCTCACGCAACCAGTTATTCAGCTGGCCCGTGGACACACGCTGATCCCAACTTTCCAGTGCCTCAATCATGGCCGGCTCCAGCTTCTGCAGCGCGCGGCCCGTTTCCGCAGAGATATTCACGCGCGTGACCCACGGCAAGTGGCTCAGCTGCTGATCAATCTCGCGGTCCAGGTAGTAGCGGCGATCCTCGTCCATGAGGTCCCACTTATTGAACGCAATGACTAGGGCCTTGCCGGCCTCTAGCACCATATTGAGCACGCGCTGGTCTTGCTCGGAGATCTCCTCAGAGGCGTCGATAAGCATGATGCAGACCTCGGCCGCATCGATAACGCCGCGGGTACGCAAGGACGCATAGTACTCATGCCCCTGCGCATTCTTTACCTTCTTGCGCAGGCCCGCGGTATCAATGAACTTCCACAGCTGCTCATCCAGCTGCACTAGAGAGTCAACCGGATCCACAGTGGTTCCCGCAACGTTGTCGACCACGGAGCGCTCCTCGCTAGTGAGCTTATTCAGCAGCGAGGACTTGCCCACGTTGGGCTTGCCCACCAATGCGACGCGGCGAGGTCCGGAGGTAATCGCGGTCTGCCGAGGTTCTTCAGGGAAGACCCGCAAAATCTCATCGAGCACGTCCGCACCGCCGCGGCCATGCTGGGCGGATACGGGCCACGGATCGCCCAAGCCCAAGGCATAAAATTCCGCCATATCCGCGTACTGATTATCGGAATCGAACTTATTCGATACCAAAATCACCGGCACAGGCGATTTCTGCAGACGGCGAGCCATGACCTCATCCGTCTCCGTGATGCCCACCTTGGTGTCCACCACCATAACGATGACATCGGCGGTTTCCATGGCTACTTCTGCCTGGCGGGCAATCGCCGCATGGATACCCTTCACGTTGGGATCCCAGCCGCCGGTGTCCTGTACCAAAAAGCGCTGGCCATTCCAGTCCGCAACGTAGGAAATTCGGTCACGGGTAACACCTGGGTGGTCCTCTACCACCGCTTCGCGGCGGCCAAGGAAACGGTTGACCAAGGAGGACTTGCCCACATTTGGGCGACCGACTACGGCCACCGTGCACAAAGCTTCTTCGGTGTGATCATCGGACTCCACACCGAAAGCACGGGAGAGTTCTTCCCACTCCTCTTCACTCAGAGGCTCTTCTGCATTCGAATCGTCGCCATAATCAGCCTCACCAAATTCCGAGTCATCGAAGTCATAGTCGAATTCCTCGGTATTGAAATCATCGGCAGCCCAGCCAGGTGAGGCTTCTACCACCTCATCATCGAACTTACCGGCTGGGTAATGAAACTGAGTCTCCGACTCTTCCTGGGGATCGTGATTAGTCATTGACAGACTCCTTTACCACGTTGATCAGAGCTTCCAGCACATCTTCTGGGCTCATATTGGAGGTATCGACTAGGGTTGCGTCTTCCGCTGGGCGCAGTGGTGAGGCCTTGCGGGAAGAATCCGCAGCGTCCCGGCGCTGGACATCTGCGAGTACCGTCTCGTAATCCGAAGCGATGCCCGCCTTTTCATTCTGGGCTTGGCGGCGCTGAGCGCGGACCTCGGCAGAGGCAGTCATGAATGCCTTAGCGGGGGCGTCGGCAAGCACAACCGTGCCAATATCGCGCCCTTCTACAATCGCGCGGTGAGCCTCGCGGGCGAGCTTGCGCTGCAGCGCAACCAGATTTTCGCGCACCTCCGGAATGGCAGATACGGCAGACACGTTGCGGGTTACTTCGTCTTCGCGAATAACGCGCGAGACGTCCTCGCCGCCGAGGAGAACTTCGGTGGAGTCCGGGTCATCGGATACTCCCAAGGGCAGATTGGCCGTAGCCGCAATAACCGCGGCGGTGTCAGCAGGGTCGACGCCTTCACGCAGCACCGCAAGCGTTGCCACTCGGTACATAGCACCAGTGTCGACGTACTTTGCATCTAGCTGCTTGGCCAGCGCACGGCACGTGGTCGACTTTCCAGTTCCAGATGGGCCATCCACTGCTAGGATGAGACCCTCATTCGGCATATTAGAAATCATTACATCTCCACCGCCTTGTACAGGCTAGTCAGCTCGCTGGAATTGAGGGCACGCAGGCCGCCAGGCTTCATATCGCCCAGCTGGACTGTATGCAGCTTGGTGCGCACCAGGCGCTGCACTGGAAAGCCGGCCTCCTTCAACATGCGGCGCACGATATGCTTGCGGCCTTCATGCAGCTCGAGACGCACCAGGGAATAACCCTGGTTGGTATCAACTACCTGTGCAAAGTCGGCCTTTGCCAGTCCGTCTTCCAGCTCGATGCCTTCCTTGAGCTGTCGCACGAGCTTCCTATCGGCCTCGCCCAATACGGTGGCGAGGTAGGTCTTGGTCACCTCGTACTTAGGGTGCATCAAGCGGTTGGCCAACTCGCCATCATTGGTGAGGATGAGCAGGCCTTCCGTATCGGCGTCGAGACGGCCGACGTGGAAGAGTCGCTGGCCAGCTGCGACCTTTTCTGACACCACGTCACCCACGCACGGGCGCCCCAGGTCATCGGACATGGTGGACTGCATGCCACGCGGCTTATTGAGCACGAAATATTCGTGCTCCTCATTAACGTTGACGCGCACACCGTCTACTCGGATGACATCGACGGAGGGGTTTACCTTGACGCCTTGCTTGGCGATGATCTTGCCGTTGACCTCAACTCGGCCGGCATCGATGAGGATTTCTGCGTGGCGACGGGAAGCGACGCCCGCCTTGGCGAGCACCTTTTGGAGGCGTTCTCCCTTGGGCTTGTCTTCATCGACCAGCCAATCGGCGCCCAATTCGCGGGCTACGGATTCTGCGGTAGCCTTCTGCTTTTTCTTTGACACATGCTGGTGACGGGCCGGCTTGGCATTGGAGACAATGATGTCACTGTCTCGCTGCTTCTTATCCGGTGTGCCGTCACGGCGAGCGGGAGGAGTCACGTACGTGTCCTTTTCTCTCGAAGATATGAAATTACCTGGGCAATCCTACCCCACGCTAGTACTCTTCGTCGATCGCCTCGACGTCAGGCAACAGCGGCGCCAAGTCTGGCAGGCGCTCCAAAGAATCGATCCCCAATAACTCGAGGAATAATTCCGTCGTCTCATACCGGTGCGCGGCGCCCTCAAACTCATCCTGCGGCAGCTCCCGAACCAACCCGCGCAGGTTAAGGGTCCGCATTACGCCATCGACATTGACGCCGCGAACCGCCGCCACCTGCTGGCGAGTAACGGGCTGACGGTAAGCCACTACCGCCAAAGTCTCTAGGGCAGCACGGGAGAGTTTCGTTTGGGCGCCATCCAAGAGAAATTCTTCCACTGCCCCGGCATTTTCGGTGCGCGTATAAAAGCGCCACCCCTCTTGAGTCTCGCGCAGGTCAATACCAGAACCGCGACTATCCAACTCCCGCTGAATAGAACGCAAGCAATCACTGACGACGTCCCTTTCCGCCCCCAGCGCACGCGCCAAAGACTCCACAGAGGCTGGGGAGTCAAGCACGAGCAATATGGACTCAAGACGGGAACGCAGCTGCGAGATGAGGGGAAGATCCATAAGGCCCAAGTTTACTGGAGAGGAAAAAGTTGCAGAAAATTCCCCAAATCACTTTCGCTCGCCACTGTGACTCGGCTAACATATTGTCATGGAAACCATCACTCGCACCGACAGACTCATCCTCATCCCGCTGTCCGCCGCTAATACCGAAGAGACCCACAAGGTCTACAGCGACGGACGCATTTGGAGCCACCGTCCTAATGGGCGCTTTGCTGACATCCGCACCACGCGTGCACTCGCACAAGCATCCTCCCAGTCGTGGGACGCCCACCACTTCGGGCCGTGGGCCGCGTATATGCGCCACAACCCTTCCGAATTCGTCGGCGTCGGCGGTGCCATCTTCGTCGAAGAAGCAAACTTCTGGGACATCAAGTACCGCCTGCGCCCCGCCCACTGGGGTGCAGGTTTTGCCACAGAGATCACCTCCGCGGCGGTGAAGAGCATCCGCCAGGTGGACCCCAACTCCCCCATTACCGCCCGCGTGACCACAAATCACCCGGCGGCCATCCGGGTCATCGAAAAGCAAGGGCTACAACAAGTATGGGAAGGGCGCCGCATAGGCACCGAGAACAACCCCGAGGAACCAGACGTACGCGTCTACTCCGACCGCGAGCTCTCCCCCGAGACGCTGGAATTCATCCAGCAACGGCCTTAGTCCCAGTTCGCTGCGGCAACTACCGCTGGGTCAACATCCAGGCCTGTCCACGATAGGTTCAGCTGACCCAGCGCTTCTTCTTGTTGTGCGTCAACCGCCTTGGCTTTGTACAACTCCAGCAGGGCCAAGAAACGCCCCACTACCTGCATAGAAACCGTACAGTCGCGGGTTAGCGCACCGAAGCTGGTCCATTGGCCCGCACCGAGTAGCTTGAGTGTTTCCAAAATCTTGCCGGCCTGCTCCGGTACAGATACTGCTACGGCGTGCACGTGACCGGTTGCCACCTCCTCCGGTGGCTTGGGGCGGAACACGCCCGCGGCAAGCTCGGCAAAGCTGGCCGGCGTATGGCCGAGCGAGACGGGAGGCAAAAGCTCGGCGAACTTCTCCTCGATGGAAACCGCTCGCGGATAGCTGCGCTGCGCCTCGCGCTGCCACACGGCGAATTGGTCCGCTGCTTGCTTATAAGCCTTGTACTGCAACAGACGGGCAAAAAGAAGGTCGCGCGACTCCAGCAGTTCCAAGTCTTCAATATCGTCGACATCACCGCGCGGCAAAAGCCGCGCTGCCTTCAAATCCAAGAGCGTAGCTGCCACCAATAGAAAATCAGTGGTCTCATCCAGATCAGCGGACTCTCCCAGCTGGCGTGTATACGCCACGAATTCGTCCGTCACTTCTGACAGCGCAACGTCAGTCACGTCCATCTTCTTGGACTGAATAAGCTGCAAAAGCAGGTCAAAAGGGCCTTCAAAATTCCGCAGTGCAATGCGAAAGCCCGTAATCTCCGGCTGGGTCACGATACCTTAAACGGTCGAGCGCTCGATGACCTCTTTGGCCAGGTTCCGGTATTGCTGCGTGGCCGGGGAGCTTGGTGCCCAGGTAGTAATCGGCTCGCCGGCTACCGAAGTCTCTGGGAACCGAACAGTCCGGGTAATGACGGTGTCAAAAACCTTATCGCCAAAGTAATCCACCACCCGGGACATGACTTCCCGGGCGTGCTTGGTCCGGCGATCAAACATGGTTACCAGGATTCCCATGACCTCAAGGTCAAAGTTAATGCGATCAGAAACCTTTTCCACGGTATCGGTCAACAGCGCCAAACCGCGCAGGGAGAAGAACTCGCACTCCATAGGGATGATCACACCCTGTGAGCAAGCAAGGGCGTTGACGGTAAGCAAGCCCAAAGAGGGCTGGCAATCGATAATGATGAAATCGTAATCGCGGCGCACCGGACGCAGCGCACGGGCAAGGGTGTGCTCGCGACCGACCTCATTGACCATCTGAATTTCCGCGGCGGAAAGGTCGATATTCGCCGGCACCAGATCCAAGCCCGATACCCCGGTGTGCTGGATAGCGGAATGAATAGAAGTGTGACTATCGAGCATCACGTCATAGATAGTGTCCTCGATATCGTCATGCGTGAGCCCGAGACCCGCCGAAAGCGCACCTTGGGGGTCAAGGTCAACCAAGAGGACTTTACGGCCGTATTCCGCCAAGCAGGCGCCCATATTGATGGTTGAGGTGGTTTTACCTACGCCACCCTTTTGGTTACACATGGAAATGATGGTGGCCGGCCCATGTTTTTCCAAGGGGGCGGGTTCCGGTAGCTCACGGATAGGACGGCCGGTCAGCCCCACCTCTACGTCAGAGGCAGAAAATAGACCCTCTTCGCTCACAGTCACACCTGCTTCCTTGACGCCAAGTTCCGGACCATGACACTTGGCTTAGGGTTGATTACAACGTTGTCATTAAAGCGTACCCGTTACAGGTTAAAAGTACCGAGACTTAGCCTATATCAAGCTTTTAGCGTTGACTGGAACGGCGTTTGAGAATTGCCACCAGAGCTATGAGCGCAATGATTACCGCTGCGGCTGCCCCTCCAATAATCCAGCCCAAATGCGAGCCGCCGTCTTCTTCTTTGGGTCCTTTTGCTGGCGCTCATCGAGGTTTTCCGCGGCGGATTGATAGTTAGGGTCCTGCAGCGTGACGATGAGTGCGGCCCCAGAACCGTCATTGCGTAGCAACTGCATGATGAAGGGATTATCAGGCGCCTCGCCCTCCGGATAGGTCAGCGTGAGGGTTCGAGAAGAGGCGTCCACGTCGCGCTCTACGCCTTGGATAATATTGCCCTCGCCATCGAGGTAGCGCAGCGTGACGTCGTTTTCTTGGGTGTCCTTGAACTGCTGGTAGAGGTCATAGGCCTGCTTGAGGCCCATCTTTGCGGTAATAGTATTGCCTTCGATTTTGGATTCGAGATTGACGTATTCCGCACCTTCAAGGTTGGCTTCCCCAGCAGGCTTGCGCTCCGGCTTTTTGCCTGGAACAACAGGCAAGTTGCTATCTTCTTTCGCCGGCGCGGGCTTGTCAGCTCCACCCTCTGCATCGTTTCCGGCTGGCGCCTTGTCACCTTGTGCCGGCTTATCAGAGCCCGGATCCGGCGCTGGCGCTGGGTTCGGGCCGCCTTCCGCGCCGTCAATTTCTTCCTGAATATCCTCCTGTGCGACCGACCCATCGGCTACCAGCGTCAGGGTTGCATTCATGCCTTGGGCGGAGACAGGAACCGAGATTTGGCCGCCATCTGCCGGGGCGGTGATGGTAGCGGAGGTACCTGAGGCAGACACATTCCACCCATCGCCGGAGTAGCTGGCTTCGGCCGGCACGGGCAGGCTTACAGTCGTGGTCTGACCGGCAGGAACCGAAATGGGAGCGGCAATAGCAGCCTCTACCTCCGGCGGCAGCTGCGCGTGTGCCACCGCTGGGAAAAGCAATGCGGTAGAAAGTACCGCACCAGCTACACGAGTTGAAAACATATAGGTCCTTTCTTAGGCACGGGGGTGCGCAGTGCGCCAAACCTCGCGCAAGGAATCGGCAGTGACGTGAGTATATATTTGCGTTGTCGTCACCGAGGAATGTCCCAGTAATTCTTGCACGGTACGCACATCTGCGCCGCCTTCCAGCAGGTGCGTCGCAAAAGAATGCCGCAAGGTGTGCGGAGAAATGGATTTTCCCAATTGCGCCCGCTGCGCTGCAGTCTTTAACACAGTCCACGCACTTTGCCGCGATAGAGCCCCACCTCGGGTATTGAGAAACAGCGCCGGCGTCTTACCTTTGCTCAGCGCCGGTCGCGCCCGCACCAGGTAGACATCGAGAGCCTGGCGGGCATGCGAGCCCACCGGCACAATCCGTTCTTTGTCTCCCTTACCCCGCAAGCGTATTACCTCCTGCGCGGAGGACACGTCATCAACGTTTAGGGAGATAATTTCTGAGATTCGCGCGCCGGTGCCATAGAGCATCTCCAGCAGGGCACGGTCGCGCACATCTACCGGGGTCTCAGTAGGGGTCGCTTCAATGAGGGCGGTGACCTCGTCTACCGATAATGTCTCCGGCAAATGCTGCCCGGTTGACGGAGGGGTAACCTCAACCGCAACATCGACGTCCACTACGCCTTCTGACACGGCAAATTTATGCAGCCCGCGAGCAACGATGAGCGCTCGGTTGGCCGAGGACACAGCCATGTGTGCGCGCAGGTCTTTAAGATAAGCCTCCACCATCGGTCGCGTCACCGACCGCAGATCCTCTACCCCGTTATCCCCCAGCCACGCAAGGTAGCGGCGGACATCGCGGCGATAGTTGCTCAAGGTATTGGCAGAAACGCCGCGCTCGACTGCTAGATGATTAAGCCACGTCTGCGCTATGTTTTCTAGCGCACTCACAGCTGCTTTAGGTCCGCACCCGTGCGGCGGGAGCTCATTGAGGTAGGTCGAAGGTCGAACGGCTCCTCCACGCTGCGGGTCTGCTTCCCGCCACGCAGCACAGCGTAGGCCGCCAAGATGCCGCTGCAGGCGATGGAATTGACGATGTCACCGCGCAGCACCTTGTCTACGGCCTCGTCGAGGCCCACCCAGGCGACTTCCATATCGGCCTCTTCATCCCCGGTAGCCTCCATCCGGGGGACCTCGGAAAGCTCCGAGGCGAGGAATACGCGAACCGCCTCTTCGCAGAAACCCGGCGAAGTCACAAGGTCCGTCAACACGGACCACGTCTGCGCGCTCAGGCCGGCCTCTTCCTGCAACTCACGCTGCGCGCCGGTTAGCTCATCCTCACCGCGTACGTCGAGCAATCCCGCCGGCAGTTCCCACAGGCGCTTTCCCACGCTGTGGCGGTACTGGTACACCATCGCAATACGCTCGTCTGAGTCCACTGCCACAACGGCCACAGCACCTAGGTGCTCGACTACTTCCCGGGAGGCAGAAACGCCACCGGGCATGACTACCTCGTCGCGGCGGAGGGCGAGAATGGGGGCTTCGACAAGCAGCTGCGAATCAAGCACCTTGAAATCATGCGCCATGGGCTATTCCTTTCCCGGCAAGGCGGAGTCAGCAGTTTCGGTGGCGCCATAGTCACCCTGGCCACCATCAAGTTGTTCCTGGGTGGCCAGAATGACCGCAATGCGCTCCACTGCCCGTTCGGTGCTATCGACCGTAGACAGCTCCGCGTCCTGATCACGCACCTGGGCTAGCGCCTTATCATCCTGGGTCTGCTTGGTGCGCCCGCTCAACACCACGGACCCATTGACATCATCCAACCCGGTGGCAAATTCTGCCAGTGCGCTGGACGGGTAACCACGCAGGCCATTGCCAGAGACCACGATAATGGCCTGGGCAGGCACGATGGTGCCATCCTCGTAATCAATAAAGCCCTCGTCGCGCAGCTTATGGAGCACGTCTGCACGCTCGTCTACCGAGGCCAAAGGCTTCGTGCTCTCAGGATCCATAGACAGCGCAGTGCCTAGCACCTCACCACCAAGGGCTCCGGCCGAATCCAAGTCCTTGATATCTGCCTTCTTGGGCGCAGTATCTTTCAAGATGGGAAGCAGCTTGTCCTTAGTTTCGGGGCGTAAGAAGTCTTTGGTCAGCTTAATCTCGCCGGCCTCGGAAGACTTCAAGAGCTTCCGGATAGCGTCTACGTCGCCGCCATTGGCGTCATCGGTGGTCACGATGAGTACTGGGCGCTGGGACAAGGCTCCATCAACCATTTCCGCCCCAGAATCCCCAACGATCTTATCGCTGGCGTCATTTTGGGTCTGCAGAATCTTATTGTCTTGGACCACCTTGCGGTGCTCCTCGCGGATCGGATCGTCGTCTGCCATGCTGGTGGTCAGGTTTGGCGCAATCACCAGGGCGCCCAAGGCTACGCCTACCGCGGCGCCGAAGCCCAAGCCTGCTACAAGCTCAGTCTTTGCCATGCCTTATGCGCCCCCAAAGAGGCTAGACCAGGTTTCGCTAAGGTTGCTAGCAAAGTCTTGGCTGCCGCCAAAACCGACGATGAGGATGACCGCCGCAATGGCAACCAAGATGCCCAGCACTGCCCACAGCCAGCCGAGGTTGGAGGAAGGCGCACTGTAGAGATTGATCACCGCATCAGCGTCAACCACCTTGGTACCGGCCTTGAGGCGGGACAGCACGGCCGAGGGGTTGGTGCGGTCTGCAAAGATGTCATCGAGGTTCACCCCGCCGCCGGCCTGCACGATGAGGTCCGCGCCGTGGTAATCAGCAAAGAGCAGGCCCAAGTCGGTACCGGAATGCGTTGCTGCGGGGAAGGTCATCGCACCAATGCCGAGGTCCTGGATGCGGTCGAGGCCTTCTACCTCCCCTTCCGGGTCCGCAGGCACGATTACGCGGGCGCCGCAGCGCAGGGCTTCATCGCTCACGCTATTGGGATCCCCAATAATGAAATCTGGCTTATACCCTTGGGCCAACAACGAATCTGCCGCTGCTCCCACTGCAATCAGCAGCGGCTCATACTCACGGATAAAGTTGCGCAGCTGCTTGAGCTGTTCGCGGTGCCGATCGGTAGGCGAAAAGAGCACAACCTTGCGGCCGGCAATTTCGGAGCCGGAGGCGGGGACACCGAGGCCGTCGATAAGCAGCGGGCCTTCCGAGTTAATAAAATCAATGGAATTGCCAAAGAAGGATTCCATGTGGTCAATCAGCGCGCCCTGCGCCGCGGTGAAGTTCTTTTCTGCTCGCTCGCGGGTTACCACGCGGCCGGTGCCGAGCGCCTTATCGCCGCTAAAGACGGTACCGTCCTCCCCGATGCGCGCCTTTTTGCCCTCTTTGAACTCGGAAACAAAGGACTGCCCAACGCCTTCAAGGAGGGTAATGTCGGCGTCAAGCAACATGTGCGGGCCATAATTAGGGACCGTGCCGGTAGAAAATTCCGCCACGTTAATGACTGCGGAGGGCTTAAGGTCTACGAGGGTCTGAGCCTCGTGGCGAGAGATATTGGCCGCATCAATTACGGCGACGTCGCCTTCACTAAACTTTTTCATCCCCTTAGCGCCTGGAGTGCAATCGCGCAGTGCACCAGGCTGCTCGGGGTTACGGGAAAACAGAGCCATGGGCCCTATTGTGGCGTGATTATGGTTTCGAGTGGGCGAGGCGCGCGGAAGCTTCTTCCTGCGCGCGGTCAAAAAGCTCCTGTGCGTGCGCGCGCCCGGTCTCGGTATCGTCCAACCCCGCCAGCATGCGGGCCAATTCCTCTACGCGCTCCTCCTGTGAAAGCTCGGCCACGCCAGAGGTAAATTTCTCCTTCGATACATGCAGGTGCGCATCCGCGTACGCTGCGACCTGTGGCAGGTGTGTTACCACAATCACTTGGTTATGCACGGCCAAGCGCGCCAGGCGGCGGCCGATCTCTACCGCTGCGCGTCCGCCCACGCCGGCATCGACCTCATCGAAGACCAAGGTGGCGCCGTCCTCGTCTGCCAGCACGACCTCCAAGGCCAGCATGACGCGAGAGAGCTCGCCGCCCGAGGCAGCAGAGGCAATCGGCTTACCATTCAACTGCAGCTCGGCCGCGTCTGCGCCGGACTTAGAATATTTCGCTTGCGTAAGCTCGACCGTCAAGGTCGAATTTGGCATGGCCAAGCCGTGGAGCTCCTGCGTTACCTGCTCGCCTAGGGCCTTCGCCGCTTTCCGACGCCCCCTTGTCAGCTCCCCTGCCCGCTCAATCATCACCGATTCAGCGTCTTTGACCTGCTTTTTCAGCTCCTCTAGGGCTTCTGTAGAGGTATCCATAGACTCGAGCTTTGCCGCAGCCTCATTGCGCCAAGCTACGACTCCATCAATATCCCCCGCGTACTTCCTGGTCAACGTGCGCAGTTCCTGCTGCCGCTGGAGGGACTTTTCCAACAGGTGTGGATCCGCCGGCAGCCCGGCTAGATACCCACCGAGCTCGCCGGAGATATCGCCCAGCTGCGACGAGATCTCGCCGAGCCGTTCGCCCAGGGCTGCCAATTCCTTATCGGTGGATCCCGCCAAGGCAGAAACCGCCCGGCCTAGCAGTGCCGAGGCGGCCTCTTCCAGTTCCTCGGTACCATCGATGGAAGCCAACGCGATTTCCGCGGACTCGCGCAGCCCATCGACGTCTTGCAGCTTGCGAACCAGCTGCACCAGTTCCTCGTCCTCGCCGGGTTCTGGGGCGATGCCATCGATCTCATCGACGGCGAATTGCAGGCGGTCAACCTCCTGCGCCAACTCGCGGCGCTGCTCCGTACGCCGCTTATAGTCCTTGGCGAGGCTGCGCCACTCTTTGAAGGCTTCGGTATAGCGCTCCCGCACACGGGCCAATTTCGAATCCGCACGGTCTACCGCACCCAGTTGTTCCTCGGGCGCAAGCAAACGCAGCTGGTCATTTTGTCCGTGAACCGTTATAAGCTCGCGCGCGAACTCGCCCAGGGTTGCAGCCGGTACTGCACGGCCGCCTAAATAGGCACGCGATCTTCCCGCGGCGGAGACTGTGCGTGAAACGATATACTCGCCATTTTCGTCGGGTTCACCGCCAACGGACTCCACCAGTTCGCGGATAGAATCCTTTGCCGAGGAAAAATGCCCTTCCACGGCGGCCTTTTTCGCGCCATCGCGCACCCGGGAGGCATCCGCGCGACCACCGGCTAAGAGCCTCAAACCAGTAACCACCATGGTCTTACCCGCACCGGTTTCACCGGTAAGCACGGTAAGGCCCGCGGATAGTTCCGCAGAGCTCTGGCTAATGACACCCAGATCATTGATGGAAATATCGACGAGCACTACTTCTCCTTCGGCCCGCGCCACCCTTCTACGGGCAGGCGCAGCTTCGAGACTAAACGGTCAGTAAAAGGTTGGTCATCCAAGCGTACCCACCGCACCGGACGCTCGCCGCGCACTACTTCCACACGTGCCCCTGGTGGCATCGCAAATTCGCGGAAGCCATCTAATATCACGGTGGCTGGAGTCGTGCGCATCGTCGATTCGACGGCCACTAAAGAATTGGGCGATACAACCAATGGCTTGGTAAACAGCGCATGCGCATTATTCGGAACTACCAAAATCGCATCCAGAGAGGGCCACAACACTGGACCACCTGCGGAAAAAGCATAGGCAGTCGATCCAGTGGGAGTGGAGATAAGCACCCCATCGCAGCCGAAGGATGACACCGGCCGGCGGTCAATCTCCAAAATGGCATCTAGCACGCCGGAGCGGTTTTGGTTTTCTACCGAAGCCTCGTTCAAAGCCCAGCTGCGATTAAGAAGGGTTCCCTCCTCATCAAAGATGGACACATCAATGGTGAGGCGGTCTTCAATGCGGTAGCGTTTTTCAATCACGCGCACCAAGGCCTGGTCGAGGGATTCGACCTCCCACTCGGCTAGGAATCCCACGTGGCCTAGATTGATGCCCAGCACCGGAATATCTACGGCACGCGCCATGTCGGCGGCGCGGAGGAAGGTTCCGTCACCGCCCAATACCAATACCAATTCGCAGCCCGCCGCCGCATCTTCGGTGTGCGGTACATGCTTCAATCCCGGCAGTACCTTTTCGTCCGCGCACACTCGTACGGTAATTCCCGCATCTTGCAAAAGCTCTGCCGCACGCGAGGTCGCTTCCAGGTTCTGCTGGCGGTTGGCATGAGGTACCAACAGGATCTCACGTGTCATTGCGGGCCTTCCTCGACTGCGCGGTCAATCATTTCTTCCACTTTAGCCAGATCTGTGGGCTGACCGTCCTTCTTCAGCCACAGGAAGTACTCCACATTGCCGCTTGGCCCAGGCAGCGGGGATGCCACAGCCCCATGCATGCTAAGCCCCAGGGACAACGCAAATTCAGCGACTTCCTTGGTTACTTCTTTGCGTAACTCCGGCGAACGAACCACGCCACCGCTGCCGAGGCGCTCCTTGCCCACTTCAAACTGGGGCTTCACCATGGGCAACAACCAAGCGCCGTCCTTCAGGCAATCCACAATGGCCGGCAATACCAAGCGGAGGGAAATGAAGGACAAGTCGCCTACCATGCCATCGCAGGGGCCGTCGGTAAGCTCCAGCGTCAAATTCCGGATATTGGTGCGGTCTAAAACGGTTACGCGGTCATCGTTTTGCAGGCGCCAGAGCAGCTGCCCATAGCCCACGTCGACAGACAGCACTTCCTGCGCACCGTGTTCCAAGCACACGTCCGTAAAGCCACCGGTAGAAGCGCCGGCATCGAGGATGCGGCCGTTCATGTCGACGTCGAACGCCGCCAAGGCGCCCAAGAGCTTGTGAGCGCCACGTGAAGCCCACTTGTCTTCTTCGGCTTCCTCTACCTTGATGGACACCTCGGGCTCTACAATCGACGCCGGCTTCTGCGCCTTGAAGCCACCAACTGTGACACGGCCAGACTTAATCATCTCCCGTGCCTGCTCACGTGACCGCGCAATCTTTCGGCGCACCAGCTCCGCATCTAACCTACGACGTTGTGGGGGCATCAATTCTCCTGCAATGCATCGCGCAACACATTGTGAGCGCGATCAAGCTGATCTACTTCAGCGGCCAAATCCGCTGCGTCTTCTCCAAGGATCTCTGCTACTTCCGCATCGATCTCTGCTGGCTCCTTGACGGCTCGAAAGTCGTGCGGCTTTACCGCCATTGCGCAACAACCTTTTCCGCACGCTCGCTACGCGGCTGAATATAGCGCGGCGGTGACGGCATGGCCCATGCAACTTCCAACACGGTGCGCAATGCTTGAACGGAGGTAGACTTTTCGTCGCCGCCCTCGAGCAGAAGGTCATGGCCATCGCACCGCGCCGTAAATCCACCCTGTGCTCCGGGACGAGCGACAGAGACAGGAAGGGCCAACTCGTGCATTCCTGCGCCGATAAAGTTAGGGCGTGCCTCCACGGGTGCCTCAATCAGCTCCAACTCACCAGAAACGCCGGTGAGCACATGGAAGGTATCCATTGCTGCAGAGTTGCCACCTGCAATATCAGTATCCAGACGGTCACCCACAGCAAGTGGCTTCTTCGCGCCGATTTGCTTTGCGGCAAAAGTAAACATGGCCGGCTCAGGCTTGCCAGCAGATACCGGCTCTACACCAGTGGCTGACTGGATGGCAGCAACCAGAGAACCATTTCCCACAGCAAGACCTCTCTCAATTGGCAGAGAGGTATCGAGATTCGAAGCAAAGAACTTGGCCCCCTGGCGAATGGCCAAGGCACCTTCAGTCAAGTGTTCCCAGCCTACTGAGCGGTCAAAGCCTTGCACAACGGCAGCAGGCTTGTCATCGGCGCTGGAAACTACCTTGAAGCCCATCTCTCGGGCCAAGTCACGGAGGGAATCTGCACCAATGATAAGGAGCTTGGCCCCAGCTGGGACCTCCTCCGCCGCGAGTTGGAGTACCGCTTGCGCAGAGGTAACGATCTGTTCCGTACCCGCGGTAAGCCCGATATCCGCTAGCATCTTCGCCACTGCCTGTGGGCTGCGCGAAGCATTGTTGGTCACATACACTGCCGGCACTCCGCAGGTGTTGATGACGTCCACCACGTTAGAAAGCGGGCGACCGCCTTCCCACACGGTGCCATCGAGATCGAGAAGAAGAGCGTCGTGCTTGCTGAGGACCGTCACTACTTGCACTCCTCAAGGCGCTCGGCAGCATCAGTCCAGTCGCCTTCATCAATAGAAACTGCGTGCTCAAACCAGTCCCGAGCCTCGTCCTTTCGGCCTGCTTCAAGCAGAGCATTACCGTAGGCATAAGCAAGACGGCACGCGCTTACCCCGCGGGCATCGCGGTCAGGATGTGCGCGCTGAATGGTGACAACCGCGGACTCAGCTTGACCCATGTCTAGGCGGGCGCCGGCCACAACAATTGCCAGCTCAATTTTGGACTCTTCATCGAGTTCCGATGCTTCCTCCGCACGGCCTAGCTCGAGTGCCTTTTCTGGACGACCCAAGCCGCGCTCGCAATCCGCCATTACTGCAAGCATTCCGGGGCCACCGGAAATGCGTCGCGCGGCACGCAGCTCAGCAAGGGCTTCCTTCCACTCGCCGGCGCGATACGCAGCGATTCCGTTGACTTCACGGGCAATTGCGACGCGGCCAGCGCGGTCTTTAGCGGCACGCGCATGCCGCAATGCGAGCTTAGGATCATCTTCCATCCAGGTCGCAGCCATGATCATATGCTTAGCGACGGCCTCGGAGTTCTCCTTCGATAGCGACTTCAGGTCCTGCAGCACCATCGGGTCCAGGTCGTTGACATCTACCTCTGCCGGGATGTCTGGGTCACTCATGCGACGGTTAATGCGTTCCTCACGGTATCCGGAGCGCTGCGGCGAAAAAGACTTCTTCTTCCGAGAATCGCCCTTAAAATCACGGCCCTTGTTATTGCGTGGCTTGCGGTCACGTCCGCCGCGCCCATTGGGATTGCGCTCCGACATTCAGCCCTACCCTTTCTTGGTTGGAACTAGCACAGAAATACCGGCCCTATTCTACAACCCGCAAACAAAAAGCCGGAATTTAGATCCTGACGGGCTGCCGCAGCGCTACCCAAACATTACTCATCAAACCAACCCAGAGGCACACCGTGACGAAACGGATGCTACCACCAAGAACAAGTAGCGCGCCTAGCGCCCCGTAGACAACAAATAGCAGGCCCCACAGCGCTTGACGACGCACCGCCTTCCTCAATGCAGCCCAACCGAGAAGAATCACTGCGATCAGAATCAAGACCGCGCCAGTCGCAGCGTCCCACCAGCCCTCACTGCCACCTTCACACGAAATAGACAAGAGCAAAGATCCCAGCAGCGCAGTGCCGATACCGAATAAGACCCTAGTCCCAGAAACATCTAGCGGTCTTTTAGAAGAGAAATCAGACACCCCTAAATCTCCTTAAGCCGCTGCGAAAAATATTCACGGTTAAATTCTTGATTCTCAGCGAATTCCCTGAGCACGCCCGGCCAAGTCGGATACGCATCGATGAGGTTCTCTGCGACATTCAATAGTGGTGAGAATGCAATCTCTCCCCATCTAACGCCTATGCCTACCCGTTCAGAGTATGGTGTGCTGCTCAATGGGCCTAGAGCCCACTGGCTACCGGAAGCAGCATTCATCCATGTACCGCTAATAGCCAGTACTCGGGAAACCTTGTCTTCGTAGCTGTCCTTGGAGTTTAAGACGTCTAGCACCGCATCGAACGGAAATTCTTTAGAGCCCTGGGTGACTTGTTCTTCCTGCTCCGGCGAAAGCTCCTCGAGCATCGCAGGAATCGCAACCGCGTGAAATTCTTCCAGACGCTTTCCAAACTGCTGATGATAGCCATCGAACCACATAAGTTTCCTCCCAAACTATTGAGTGGATAAGTGTAGCGAAGATGCAATGAAAAAGTTTGCTCTTCAGGACACCATTCGGAATAGCCTTCAAGATGGCCTCACAGACAATCGCGGTAAAACGACAAATGAAGCCGTAGAGGCTTTGGCACTTAGTGGTGCGCTGTCTTCTACGGCTTCATCATTACGGTATTTTGTTGTTTGTTTTTGTTTGGTGTCGGCGGTGACTTACTCTCCCACAACCTCCCGGTTGCAGTACCATCAGCGTGTGCAGGCTTAGCTTCCGGGTTCGGAATGGGACCGGGCGTTTCCCTGCAGCTATTGACCACCGACAAACATACGAAGCATTCCAACCCTTAGGTGTGCTTTCGGGTGTTGTGTCAGATACTGCATAGTGGACGCGGTCACGACAGTGACTATTTACATTTCTTCATTCTCTTTTTGCCAATACACGAATGTGTGTTGGTGTTTGTTGTGGTCAATTAGTACCAGTAGCCTTCACACCTTACAGTGCTTCCAGGTCTGGCCTATCTACCCTATCGTCTTTAGGGGACCTTAACGAAACCTCATCTTAAAACAGGCTTCCCGCTTAGATGCTTTCAGCGGTTATCCCTTCCGTACGTAGCCAACCAGCGATACCCCTGGCGGGATAACTGGCACACTAGAGGTACGTCCGTCCCGGTCCTCTCGTACTAGGGACAGCTTTCTTCAAGTTTCAACGCGCGCGGCGGATAGAGACCGAACTGTCTCACGACGTTCTGAACCCAGCTCGCGTGCCGCTTTAATGGGCGAACAGCCCAACCCTTGGGACCTACTCCAGCCCCAGGATGCGACGAGCCGACATCGAGGTGCCAAACCATCCCGTCGATATGGACTCTTGGGGAAGATCAGCCTGTTATCCCCGGGGTACCTTTTATCCGTTGAGCGACACCACATCCACAAGTAGGTGCCGGATCACTAGTCCCGACTTTCGTCCCTGCTCGACATGTCTGTCTCACAGTCAAGCTCCCTTGTGCACTTACACTCACCACCTGATTGCCAACCAGGCTGAGGGAACCTTTGGGCGCCTCCGTTACATTTTGGGAGGCAACCGCCCCAGTTAAACTACCCACCAGGCACTGTCCCCAACCCAGATCATGGGCCAAGGTTAGATGCTCAATCCGATCAGAGTGGTATTTCAACAACGACTCCACCACCACTAGCGTGATAGCTTCACAGTCTCCCACCTATCCTACACAAACCGAACCAAACACCAATACCAAGCTATAGTGAAGGTCCCGGGGTCTTTTCGTCCTGCCGCGCGTAACGAGCATCTTTACTCGTAGTGCAATTTCACCGGGCCTGTGGTTGAGACAGCAGAGAAGTCGTTACGCCATTCGTGCAGGTCGGAACTTACCCGACAAGGAATTTCGCTACCTTAGGATGGTTATAGTTACCACCGCCGTTTACTGGGGCTTAAATTCTCAGCTTCGCAGTCAAAGACTACTAACCGGTCCTCTTAACCTTCCAGCACCGGGCAGGCGTCAGTCCATATACATCAACTTAACGTCTTCGCATGGACCTGTGTTTTTGATAAACAGTCGCTTCCCTCTATTCTCTGCGACCCCACAACGCTTCCAGCCGCTTGGGCCTTCACGTCGTGAGGCCCCCCTTCTCCCGAAGTTACGGGGGCATTTTGCCGAATTCCTTAACCACAGTTCACCCGAACGCCTTAGTATTTTCAACCTGACTACCTGTGTCGGTTTAGGGTACGGGCCATACACACACATCGCTAGAGGCTTTTCTCGACAGTACAGGATCACCACCATCAACCCTAAAGGGTCTACGCATCACGTCTCAACCACACATGTGGCGGATTTGCCTACCACACGATCTACACGCTTACACCACCAATCCAATAAGTGGCGTGGCTACCTCACTGCGTCACCCCATCACTTGAACCACACATCAGGCCCCACGACATCAACACCACCAACACTCAAAGAGTATCAACAGTGCATCCGCGGTGGTTAGTATCAGTGCTTTATCATGGGCGCGCATGTACGGGTACCAGAATATCAACTGGTTATCCATCGACTACGCCTGTCGGCCTCGCCTTAGGTCCCGACTCACCCTGGGAAGACGAACTTGACCCAGGAACCCTTAGTCATCCGGCGGATAGGATTCTCACCTATCAATTCGTTACTCATGCCTGCATTCTCACTCGCACACAGTCCACGCCTCCTTACGGTAACGCTTCAACCCATGCACGACGCTCCCCTACCCAAACAAAAAAGTTTGCCGCGGCTTCGGCGGTGTACTTGAGCCCCACTACATTGTCGGCGCAGAACCACTCGACCAGTGAGCTATTACGCACTCTTTCAAGGATGGCTGCTTCTAAGCCAACCTCCTGGCTGTCTTCGCGATCCCACATCCTTTTCCACTTAGTACACCCTTAGGGGCCTTAACCGGCGATCTGGGCTGTTTCCCTCTCGACTATGAAGCTTATCCCCCACAGTCTCACTGCCGTACAACACAATTAGTGGCATTCGGAGTTTGGCTGACATTGCTAAGATTGTAGTCCCGCTCAACCAACCAGTCGCTCTACCTCCACCAAGCTATAATACGACGCTGCACCTAAATGCATTTCGGGGAGAACCAGCTATCACGGAGTTTGATTGGCCTTTCACCCCTACCCACAGCTCATCCCCGCAGTTTTCAACCTACGTGGGTTCGCGCCTCCACAACCTCTTACAGCTGCTTCACACTGGCCATGGGTAGATCACCCCGCTTCGGGGTCCAGGACATGCCACTTAACACCCCATTAGGATTCGGTTTCCCTACGGCTACCCCACACGGGTTAACCTCGCGACATGCCGCTGACTCGCAGGCTCATTCTTCAAAAGGCACGCCATCACACACACACGGTGCTCTGACGGATTGTAAGCACATGGTTTCAGGAACTATTTCACTCCCCTCCCGGGGTACTTTTCACCATTCCCTCACGGTACTCATACACTATCGGTCACACTGAGTATTTAGGCTTACCGGGTGGTCCCGGCAGATTCACAGCAGATTCCACGAGCCCGCTGCTACTCGGGCAACCCAACAACCCACATGCCATTGTCTTCAACTACAGGACTCTCACCTTCTCCGGCAGGCCATTCCAAACCACTTCACCTAACAACAACACACGAGCACGATGATGGTAGTCACCGCCAATTAGGGCCCACAACACCGCACACACAACCCCTACCAGGTATCACATGCACACGGTTTAGCCTCATCCACGTTCGTTCGCCACTACTAGCAGAATCATTATTATTTTCTCCTCCTACGGGTACTGAGATGTTTCACTTCCCCGCGTAAACCCCCACAACAGCTATGAATTCACTGAAGGGTAACCCCACATAACCAGGGCCAGGTTTCCCCATTCGGACATCCTCGGATCAACGCTTAATTGACAACTCCCCGAGGCTTAACGCAGCCTTTCACGTCCTTCATCGGCTCAGCATGCCAAGGCATCCACCATGCGCCCTTAATAACGAACACACAAACCACCCACACAACAAAAATGCAGATGGCCACACAAGTGAACTTGACAAAAAATTGATTAAAGAAAAAAGAAATCACACAAACACACACAAACAAACCACACGGCCTATTCATCTGTGTTTAATGCTCGCGTCCACTATACAGTTCTCACACAACACCCCAACCACACCCCACCAACACAATAAGTGTCAACAAGAATAATGGTCAGGCACAAAAAAGGGGATAATGCCCCAGACACCCAACAATGCACCAACATACAAACAACATTATTTCTTGTTCAACTGTGCATAGACAACGTGTGTCACAAAGCGCCATTCAAACACTTAGTTCGTCTCTTGAGCGTGTGTTTCACCCGGACAATTTTCATAATAAAAAGGCCGGCAGCATGACACTCGCATACTCAACCAACCAAGGGTGCAACTGCACCCGAAAAATAAAAGCTCCTTAGAAAGGAGGTGATCCACCCGCACCTTCCGGTACGGGTACCTTGTTACGACTTCGTCCCAATCGCCGATCCCACCTTCGACGGCTCCCTAACAAGTTTGGGCCACCGGCTTCGGGTGTTACCAACTTTCATGACGTGACGGGCGGTGTGTACAAGGCCCGGGAACGTATTCACCGCAGCATTGCTGATCTGCGATTACTAGCGACTCCGACTTCATGGGGTCGAGTTGCAGACCCCAATCCGAACTAAGGCCGGCTTTCAGCGATTCGCTCCACCTCACAGTGTCGCTGCGCGTTGTACCGACCATTGTAGCATGTGTGAAGCCCTGGACATAAGGGGCATGATGATTTGACGTCATCCCCACCTTCCTCCGAGTTGACCCCGGCAGTCTCTCATGAGTCCCCAACCAAATGCTGGCAACATAAGACAAGGGTTGCGCTCGTTGCGGGACTTAACCCAACATCTCACGACACGAGCTGACGACAACCATGCACCACCTGTACACCAGCCACAAAGGGAAAGACTATCTCTAGCCCGATCCAGTGTATGTCAAGCCCAGGTAAGGTTCTTCGCGTTGCATCGAATTAATCCACATGCTCCGCCGCTTGTGCGGGCCCCCGTCAATTCCTTTGAGTTTTAGCCTTGCGGCCGTACTCCCCAGGCGGGGCGCTTAATGCGTTAGCTACGGCACGAAAGTCGTGAAAAGACCCTCACACCTAGCGCCCACCGTTTACGGCATGGACTACCAGGGTATCTAATCCTGTTCGCTACCCATGCTTTCGCTCCTCAGCGTCAGTAACTGCCCAGTAACCTGCCTTCGCCATCGGTGTTCCTCCTGATATCTGCGCATTTCACCGCTACACCAGGAATTCCAGTTACCCCTACAGTACTCAAGTTATGCCCGTATCGCCTGCACGCCCGGAGTTAAGCCCCGGAATTTCACAGACGACGCGACAAACCACCTACGAGCCCTTTACGCCCAGTAATTCCGGACAACGCTCGCACCCTACGTATTACCGCGGCTGCTGGCACGTAGTTAGCCGGTGCTTCTTATCTAGGTACCGTCACAAAAAGCTTCGTCCCTAGCGAAAGGAGTTTACAACCCGAAGGCCGTCATCCCCCACGCGGCGTCGCTGCATCAGGCTTGCGCCCATTGTGCAATATTCCCCACTGCTGCCTCCCGTAGGAGTCTGGGCCGTATCTCAGTCCCAATGTGGCCGTCCACCCTCTCAGGCCGGCTACCCGTCGCCGCCTTGGTAGGCCATTACCCCACCAACAAGCTGATAGGCCGCGAGCTCATCCTACACCGAAAAAACTTTCCAACCATCACACTAAAAATGGCTCCTATCCGGTATTAGACCCAGTTTCCCAGGCTTATCCCGAAGTGCAGGGCAGATCACCCACGTGTTACTCACCCGTTCGCCACTCGAGTACCCTGCAAGCAGGGCCTTTCCGTTCGACTTGCATGTGTTAAGCACGCCGCCAGCGTTCGTCCTGAGCCAGGATCAAACTCTCCACAAAAAAATTTCAGAACAAAATCCGAAACAGGCCGTGAAAAGCCCGAAACCCAACAAAAGAACAAACCACCACAAACCACAAAAGCCTGTGCTGGCGTCCAAAAAATTACTACAAAGAAAAAAATAAGTTCCCTCAACCCGACGGGGCAAAAATAAGGAAACCAAAAAGTTGAACACAATCACATGCCAACCAATCCATCTCAATGCAGCCGAAACACCAAACAGCATTCAAATGAGTACGTGTTCCACATACCCAACCGGCACACACCAACCAACAAACCACCTAAAGGCCCATTGGCAGACAAACCAATCAACACACAACCATGCACACAAAAAATAAAAAGTACATTGGCACACTATTGAGTTCTCAAACATCATCCGCACACCACAAAAAAATTAACTTTCCGTTAACCTCTCGTTGGCGGCTCGTACAAACTTACTCAACTCAATGAACCCTGTCAAATCATCGAACCAAGTCCGCACCAAATTCGCTCAAAAGTAACCTCCCGGCTACCTCGCGGCGACTTGGATTAATGTAGTCCACCACAACCACACAACACAAACCCGCAGGACAGCGTACAAAAATGAAAAATGACGTCCTTCCAACGAGTGGAATGGACGTCATCTACTGCTGTTTAATTCAACTTGGCGCCAGCGAAGTTCTTCTTGCCTCGCCGCAGCACCAGCCAGCTTCCATGCAGGAGGTCTTCTGCAGAAGGTTCCCACTCTGCTGATTCGATACGCTGGTTATTCACGTAGGCGCCGCCTTCCTTAATGGTGCGGCGAGCAGCGCCCTTGGAATCAGCCAAGCCGCTAGCCACGAGAAGGTCAACAATGGTGCGCGGTTCGCCGGCGGCAACTTCGGCGACAGTAGTTTCAGAAAGCGCGCCGGCAAGGGTCTTCTCATCCAGCTCGGAGAGTTCCGCCTTGCCGAATAGCGCCTGTGCGGCAAGCTCGACAGCCTTGGTTGCCTCTTCACCGTGAACCAGATCGGTCATCTCTTGAGCCAGGCGGCGCTGAGCGGCGCGCTTATAAGGCTCTTCTTCTACCGCACGCTCGTATTCGGCGATTTCCTCCTGCGTCAGGAAGGTAAACCAGCGCAGGTAGTCGATGACTACAGAGTCTCCTGCATTGAGGAAGTACTGGTACCAGGAGTATGCGGAAGTCTTTTCCGGATCGAGCCAAAGCTTTCCGCCACCAGTGGACTTGCCGAACTTCTGTCCGGAGGCGTCGGTAACCAGAGGCACCGTAAGGCCATGGACCTTGGCGCCATCGATACGACGGTTTAAGTCTACGCCAGAGACGATATTGCCCCACTGGTCACCGCCGCCGATCTGCAATACGCAATCGCGCTCGCGGCGAAGCTGCACGAAGTCATTGGACTGTAGAAGCATGTAGGAGAACTCGGTGTAAGAAATGCCGTCGCCCTCGAGGCGCCGCTTGACGGTATCGCGATCCAGCATCGTGTTGAGGGAGAAGTTCTTACCCACGTCACGCAAAAAGTCGATGACGGACATGTTCATGGTCCAATCGGCGTTGTTGACCATGGTGGCAGCCTGCTCGCCGTCGAAGTCGATGAACCGACGCAGCTGCCCCTTGATGGCCTCGAGGTTATGGGCCAAGTCTTCCTCGCTCAGCATGGAGCGCTCGCCGACGTCGCGCGGATCACCAATAAAGCCAGTTGCGCCACCCGCCAATGCGATTGGGTGGTGGCCGGCGTTTTGGAAGCGGCGCAGCATGATAAGTGGGACCAAGTGGCCAGCATGGAGGGAGTCGCCCGTGGGGTCGAACCCACAGTACAGCGCGATGGGGTTCTCACATGCCTCGCGCAGGGCCTCAAGATCGGTGGACTGATTGATCAGTCCGCGCCATTGCAGTTCATCGATGATATTCATGGGGGTCTTTCTAAAAGTCGAAGTTAAGCTGGCCATTTCTGGGCGTGGTCTACAAGCATGACTGGGATGTCATCCTCAATGGGATAGGCAATGCCCAGCCGCTCGTTGACGAGGACCTGTTTATCTTCCAGATATGTCAAAGGGCCCTTGTCTTGCGGGCAGACAAGGACCTCTAGCAACTTCGGGTCAAGACTCATGCGTCTTATCTTAGCGGGTAGAGGAAGAAGTTGGATCCCTCTACCCCACCTTCGACTTAGAGCAGGGAGGGAACGTTTGCAACCAGGGAGAAGAGATCCTTCGGGTCATCCGGGTTGGCGATGATGTCGATCTCGGACTCCAGGTCGGTGCCCTTGACAGAATCGCGCAGGTAACGCAGGGCGGAGAAGTCGTTGATGGCGAATCCGACGTCGTCGAAGAGCGTGATCTGCTCATCGTTATCGCGGCCGGTGGCCTGACCAGTGAGCACCTGGTAGAACTCGACAACCGGGAAGTCTTCCGGCTTCTGCTGGATTTCACCTTCAATACGGGTCTGCTCTGGGAACTCTACGAAGACCTTGGACTTGTCCAGGATGGAGCTCTCCAGCTCGGTCTTGCCCGGGCAATCACCGCCAACGGCATTGAGGTGGACGCCTGGGGCGACGTGGCGCTCAGCCAGAATCTGGTTCTGAGCCTTGTCTGCGGTACAGGTGGTGATGATGTCTGCACCCAAAACCGCCTCGTCGACGCTGGAACAAGCAGTGATATTAAAGCCCAGTGGCTCCAAGTTGCGCTTGAACTTTTCTACCGCCTCAGGGTCGATGTCATAGATGGTAATGTCCTCAATTCCCATAACGCCGCGGAAGCCAAGCGCCTGGAACTCGGACTGGGAGCCCGCACCAACCATGGCCATGCGCTTGGAATCCTTGCGTGCCAAGTGCTTTGCCACCATAGCGGAGGTCGCGGCGGTACGCAGTGCGGTAAGCAGCGTCATCTCGGCTTCGAAGGTGGGGTAACCATTGTCGACGTCGGCAAGCACGCCAAAGGCAGTAACGGTCTGGAAACCGCGAGCCGGGTTGGATGGGTGACCGTTGACGTACTTGAAGGAGTACTCCTTGCCATTGGAGGTAGGCATGAGCTCGATAACGCCGAACGGGGTGTGGGAGGCAACGCGCGGAATCTTGTCGAAGCGCTCCCACTCGCGATAGTCCGCCTCGAGGTAGCCAACCATTCCGGTAATGATGTTTTCTACGCCTTCGCGCTGAATCCAGCGCGCCATATTTTCTACGTCTACGAACTTAACTGCGTGGTTCATAAAAGTTCCTTTCTATTTCTTTGGGTGAAGATCTGTTTGCGGTGCGGCCGGGAAGCTGGAGGTTGGCAGATGCTTGGCTTTCCTCTCTTCCGCGATGGTGCGAATGCGGTCACGCCATGCGTACCACATTGCCATAAAGACCGGAACGAGGAACAGGGTCGATGCAAGTGCAAAAGTGCCGATTGGATAATCAAAGGCCATCAAGATAATGACTAGGCCAATGAAGATGAGCACTGCCCAGTCTCCGCCTTCGCCAAACGGCGAGCGGTATCCCGGTCGGGTGTAGCTTCCGCTCTTGGCCAGGCGCACAAACTTGAGGTGCGAGAGCGCAACTGCCGCCCAGGACGCCAATGTGCCCAAGGCTGCTAGGTTGAGCACGATTTCAAACGCCATCTCCGGCACCACATAGTTGAGGAAGACGCCTACCAAGCCCACCATGGCCGCCATGACGATGCCGCCGTAGGGCACGCCAGACTTGGACATGCGAGCGCCGAACTTCGGGCCGGAGCCGGAGGTGGACATGTTGTACATAATGCGGCCGGTGGAATACAGGCCGGCGTTGAGCGAGGAAATCGCAGCGGTGATAACGACAAGCTGGAAAATCGGGGCCGCCACACCTACACCGAGGGACTCAAAGAAGGTCACAAATGGCGACACATCTGCGACGTATTCGGTGTACGGCAGCACGAGCGTGAGCAGCAGCACGGAGCCGAAGTAGAAAATCAGGATGCGCAGCAGCACGTTGTTGACTGCTCGCGGAATGTGCTTTTCTACGTTCTTGGTCTCGCCGGAGGTGGTGCCGACAAGCTCAATGCCGGCATAGGCGAAGACGACACCCTGGACGACGATCACGGCAGGCATCAAGCCATTAGGTAGCCAGCCGCCGGAATCAGAAATGAGGCTAAAGCCGGTCGGGTCGCCACTCGGGTGGCCGAAGATGAGGACGCCGATGGCCACCAACATGAAGATGATCAGCGCGACGATCTTTATCAAGGAGAACCAGTACTCCAGCTCGCCGAAGATCTTCACCGAGAGCATATTGAACACGAGGATGCCGCAGATGACGACGAGTGCAAGTAACCACTGCGGGACGGCATCGAGCCACGACGTGTACTGACTAAACCACTTGATGTAGATGGCGACGGCTGTGCCATCCGCCACAAGGGTCATGGCCCAGTTTCCCCAGTACAACCAGCCGGTGACGAAAGCGGACTTTTCGCCATAAAACTCGCGAGCATAAGACACGAAGGAGCCGGAGCTGGGGCGATAGACGATGAGCTCGCCAAGTGAACGCAAGATGATGTAGCCGAAGAAACCACATACGAGGTACAGCACGGCGAGGAAGGGGCCCGCGTCTTGCAGGCGGCTGCCGGTACCTAGAAGAAGGCCAGTACCGATTGCGGAACCGATGGCAATCATCTGCAACTGGCGATTGCCCATTCCCTTTTGCAGGCCGTGGTCTTCCGAGGCGTAGACCGCTTTCTCGTTCTCGTGCGGCCCCGCTGTGGGCGGGGGCGAATTTACTGTCATAGGAGAGATCGTCCTTTCATTACGGCAAGTGAGTCTGTTAGGTCACATTCCCTGCAAGAATACTAACGCATCACACTGTTACCCATGTCACCACTACCCCCGTTATGCTCAACAACGCAGTTGACGGGTTGGGAATAGGGGTCAATCTCCCACCCCCGCAGCGAGATATAAAAGAACCGCATGGCCAGCGACCATGCGGTTTTTAAAGAGCACCGAGATTTAGCGCAGCGGCTTCTGCGCCCACGTGCGAGCAGCCGCGGCACGCGCGCGGACAGTCTCGCGCTGCTCAGCTACGCGGACACCGGCGGTGCCGCCCTTGGTGGCACGAGAGGCCACTGCCCCGTCGATAGTGAGCACTTCACGGACGCTAGGCTTCAGCCGCTTGTCGACGCCCGCCAAATCCTCATCGGTGAGCTCTACTAGGTCAACTCCCCGCTCCTCAGCGATGCGCACGCAGGCGCCGGACGCTTCGTGCGCCTCTCGGAAAGGAACGCCTTGGCGAACCATCCATTCGGCCAAGTCGGTAGCCAGCGTGAACCCTTGCGGGGCAAGTTCGCGCATGCGGTCCTCGTGGAAAGTCAGTGTGGACACCAGCCCAGTCATTGCCGGCAGCAGCAGGTTAAGCTGTGCCACCGAATCAACGATGGGTTCCTTATCTTCCTGCAGGTCGCGGTTATAGGCCAGCGGCTGTGCTTTGAGCGTAGACAACAGGCCAGTGAGGTTACCGATAAGGCGGCCGGTTTTGCCGCGGGTGAGCTCCGGAACGTCCGGATTCTTCTTTTGCGGCATGATGGACGAGCCGGTCGACCATGCATCATCCAGGGTGACGTAGCCGTATTCCGGCGTGCACCAGTAGATAATTTCTTCCGAAAGTCGGGACATGTCGACGGCAATCTGCGCCAAGACGAAAGCCGTCTCGGAGGCGAAGTCACGAGCCGCAGTGCCATCCAAGGAGTTCTCCGCGGCGGCATCAAAGCCGAGTTCCTCCGCAATGGCTTCCGGATCTAGCTGCAAGGAGGAACCGGCTAGAGCGCCAGAACCGTAGGGCGATACAGCCAAGCGCTTATCCAGGTCCTGCAGACGCTCAATATCGCGCAGAAGTGGCTGCGCATGGCCCAAAAGCTCATGCGCCAAAAGAACTGGCTGTGCCGCCTGCGAGTGGGTCTTACCCGGCATTATGGCGTCCGGATGTGCTGCTGCCTGATCGGCCAAGGCATCCACCAAGTCGCTCACCTGAGCCGCGGTATCGCGAATGGCATCGCGTACCCACATGCGAAACAGCGTCGCGACCTGGTCATTACGGGAACGACCGGCGCGCAGGCGACCGCCTACCTCTGGGCCTACAATCTCGATGAGCCCGCGCTCCATCGCACCATGGACGTCCTCATCCGTGGGCGCTGGGCGGAACTCACCGGAGGCCACCTTCTCGCCTAGTTCGGTGAGGCCGGAGAGCATGGTGTCCAAATCGTCGTCGGAAAGCAAGCCAGCCTTGTGCAACACCTTGGCATGCGCCTTGGAGGCTAGTACGTCATATGGCGCCAGCACCCAGTCAAAGTGGGTGGATACAGAGAGGGCAAACATCGCCTCAGATGGACCGCCGGAGAAGCGGCCACCCCATAGGGCACCCTCATTAGTCTTATGCGGTTCCATGTGCTCCTACTTCTGCGCGCTGGTGGGGAAACCGCCGTTGCGGTCACGCTGGTTGGAGATCTGGGTGGACAGGCCGTGCAGCTGCACAAAGCCCTTAGCTGCGGTCTGGTCGAAGGTATCGCCAGTGTCATAAGTAGCCAGGTCAAAGGAGTACAACGACTGGCCGGAACGGCGACCGGTGACTGTGGCGGTACCGGCATGCATGCTTAGGCGGATATCGCCGGTGACGTTTTCCTGGGACTCCTCAACGAAGGCATCCAGAGAACGCTTCAGCGGCGAGTGCCAGAGGCCGTCATAGACCTCCTCGGACCAGCGGGCATCGGTCAAGCGCTTGTAGCGGGCCAACTCGCGCTCCACGGTGACATCCTCCAGCGCCTCGTGGGCCTGGATGAGGACCATGGCGCCCGGGGCCTCATAGACCTCACGGGACTTAATGCCTACCAAGCGGTCCTCCACCATATCCAGACGGCCAATGCCCTGCGCACCGGCGCGGCGGTTGACCTCTTCAATAATCTGCAGCGGGGACATCTTCTGGCCATCAACTGCCACCGGGATGCCCTTCTCAAAGGAGATGATGATTTCATCCGGGGCATTGCCCAGGCTCGGGTCCTCGGTATAGGCGTAGAGATCCTTCGTTGGCGGGTTCCACAGATCCTCAAGGAAACCGGTCTCTACCGCGCGGCCCCACAGGTTCTGATCGATGGAAAATGGCGAGGAAGCGGACTGCTCAATCGGCAGGTTGATCTCTTCCGCGAAGGCGATAGCCTTATCGCGGGTCCAGGCATAATCGCGTGCAGGGGCGATGATTTCGAGGGAAGGATCCTGAGCACGGAAGGAAACCTCGAAGCGTACCTGGTCATTCCCCTTGCCGGTGCAGCCGTGGGAGACGTGGGTGCCGCCGAATTCCTGCGCCGCTTTCACCAAATGCTTGGTAATGAGGGGGCGAGAAATAGCCGATACCAGCGGGTACTGCTTCATGTACATGCCGTTTGCCTTGATGGTGGGAACGCAGTATTCCTCTGCAAACTCATCCTTGGCATCGATAACGATGGACTCTACAGCACCGCAGTCAAGTGCACGCTGGCGAACCGATTCCATATCTTCGCCACCCTGGCCCAAGTCCAAGGAAACGGCGACAACGTCACCACCGGTCATTTTTGCCAGGTATGGGATGGCAACGGAAGTATCAAGGCCACCAGAGTAAGCCAAGACTACGCGTGCGGACATGGGTAAGCTCCTTGCTCTATTGGAAACAATTCATTTAGGTACATAATATACGAAGGTGGTGTGAATTGCCACCACCGCCATCTAAATATTCCGCGTGGTAAGTGTCACTGCCAGATCTGCGCCCGAGACGCCCTCGCGCGCCAAGACGAAAATGGTGTCATCTCCGGCGATGCAACCAATGACATCGTGCAGCCCCACCCTGTCAATAAAGCTCGCAAGGTACTGGGCCGCGCCGGCTGGGGTGCGCAGCATAGCTATATTGCCGGAAGAATCATGGGATACCACCAGATCATCGAGCATGCGGCGCAGCTTTTCACGGGGGCCGCCCACCTGGTCTTCAAATTGCTCCAGCTCACCGCCAACCACGTAGTAGGAACGGCCACCATCGCGCTTTACCTTCTTCGCCCCCAGCTCATCCAAGTCACGGGACAAAGTGGCTTGTGTGATGTCGATGCCGTCTGCGAGAAGAAGCTCGGATAGTTGCACCTGGCTGGTGACGCGATTGCGGTCCAAAATCTCCAAGATCTTGGCTTGCCGAGCATTGCGGGTGGTCGGGGTGTTCATTACTTAGTTGATCTCCTTATTTATTTCGAGCAACCAGACAAGAAGCGCTTTCTGCGCATGCAGGCGGTTCTCCGCTTCATCAAAGACGCGCGACTGTGGCCCATCAATTACCTCAGCCGTGACCTCATTTCCACGGTACGCCGGCAAACAATGTAAGAATATTGCATCCTTATGCGCTTTGCTCATTATGGTCGAATCAACCTGATATGGCAGGAACGGCGTACGCCTATCGCGGCCATCATTTTCCTGCCCCATAGAGATCCAAGTATCGGTGATGACTACGTCTGCACCTTCAACTTCATCCACGTCATCAGTAATGATGATGTTGCCCCGCTTGCGCGCGCGGTCGACGAATTCCTGGCGCGGCTGGAATCCTTCGGGCGCGATAATAGAGACGTCCATGCCGGCCGTGGCGAAACCAATCATATAGGAGTTAGCCATATTATTATCGCCATCGCCCAGGTAGACGGCCTTTTTACCTTTGAGGTCACCCAAATTCTCGCGACAGGTCAGCAGGTCAGCCAAAATCTGGCAGGGATGCAGGTCGTCGGAAAGCGCATTGACCAGAGGAACGGTCGCAGTCTCCGCCATCTGGAGGAGGTTGTCATGGTCAAAGGTGCGCCACACGATTGCCTCCACGTACCGCGAAAGCACCGCGGCCGTATCTTGGTAGGACTCCCCTTTGCCCATCTGAGTCGTAGAAGTATCGACGGTAATGCCCCTGCCGCCCATATTCGCTACTGCGGTTTCAAAGGAAAAGCGGGTCCGCGTAGACGTTTTATCAAAAAGCACCGCCACGGTCTTAGGCCCCTCTAGTGGGCGCTCCGCAAAGGGATCCTTCTTGAGCCTTTCAGCTAGGTCCAAAACGGTTGCTTGTTCTTGTGGGCTGAGATCGTCGTCAGCCAGAAAGTGTCGCAGGTTCATGCCAGTTCCTCCACTATCGTCCGGAATGTTGTCAGTGCGGTGTCTAGTTCATCGTGGGAAAAACCAAGGGCGGGGTGAGGCGGAGTACATTCTCACTGGGTGCGTTGAGGATGAGCCCCTGTGCAAGCCCGTCGCGCACGGCCTGCTTAGCCACCGGTTGTGCTAAAACAATGCCGAGCATCAGGCCGCGGCCGCGTACGCGTTCTACAAGCGGCAATTTTTCAATCTCTTGCCGCAGATAGTCGCCCTTATGGGTAACTTCCGCAAGAAATTCCGCATCCACGTATCCGGTGGCGCCTGCAATTGCTACTGAAATCGTCATAGGGGCGACTATAGCAATAAATACACTCACCCGTATGTTATTCATACAACTTAGGAAAAATGCCTGGTTAAAGCTTCGCCAGGAACGAAAAAATGTATGAAAAAGGGGCGGTGAGCTAAATCTCACCGCCCCTTTTTGGCGAAAGCTATGCGCGCATCTCTGCGCCCAAGCGCTGCTTAGCCAGCTCCGCTGCTGCCGTGCGGTGCTCGTTGACTTCCTCATCGGTCAACGTGCGATCCGCTGCACGGAACAGAAGCTGGAAGGCCAAGGACTTCTTGCCCTCACCCAACTGCTCACCACGGAAAATGTCGAAGAGCTCAACGGACTCGATGAGTTCGCCCGCCCCCTCTTCCACGGTGGCGCGCACGCGCTCTGCTGGGACGTCTTCATCCACCACGAGCGCGATGTCCTGGTGCAATGCTGGGAAGGAGGACAGTACCGGCGCAGGGAACTTCTCTTCCAATGGCATAGCGGTAACGTCCAGCTCCATAGCGCAAGTGCGCGCCGGCAGGTTCAGCGCTTCCAGAACCTGCGGGTGAAGCTCACCGGCATGGCCCAGAACCACATCGGTGCCAGCCACCTTCACGGCAGCACAACGACCTGGGTGCCAGGGAAGAACGTTCGCTGCCTCCAGCTGGATATCCACGCCGGCGGCGCGAGCGACCTGGCGGGCGGATTCGATAGCGTCGGCGTAGCTATATGCGCGACCTTCGCCCCACGGTCCCTCATGCTCCATATTGCCGGTGGCCACCGTTGCAACGTGCAGCGGCTGCTCAGGAAGGGTATCCAGAAGTTCGGAAACAACCTGCTCAGAAGGTCGCTGCTCTACAGAAGGCATAGGCGATGCCGCGGCGCGCTTGAATGCCACCTGCTGCAGACCATACAGGGCGAGGTCGCTGCGGCCACGCGCAACATTGCGGCCGATGGCCTCCAGTATGTTCGGAAGCAGAGTCGTGGACAAGATGGCCTTATCTGCCTCAAGCGGATTCTGCACCTCTACGGTGCGGCGGCGAGCATCGTTATCGTCCAAGCCCCACACGTCAAAGGTGTCGTTCGCCACGAACGGGGCCGGCAATACCTCTGCATAACCGGCATAGGCCAGGCCGTGACCAATAGCGCGGCGACGCTTCTGCGCTGGGGTCAGACCGCGACCGCCGGCCGGAGTAGGCAAGACGGTGGGAATGTCCTCCAAGCCCTCCAGACGTACGGCACCTCCTCAATGAGGTCAACATCCATAGAGATATCGGTGCGCCACGTGGCAGGGGTTACCTGCAGCATGTCACCCTCATCGACAACAGTGCAACCGACTTCCTCGAGGCGGGAAATAACGGTCTCACGGGAATAGTCAACGCCTGCATACTCGCTAGCCTTTGCGGTACGCAGGGCAATAGGCTCGCGCTTGGCGACGTCCCCGAAAAGCGTCCGGCCTTCCTCAATGGTGCCGCCCGCCAGCTGCTGCAAGAGCGCACATGCGGTGTCTAGAGCGACCTCGACGACCGCTGGATCCACGCCACGCTCGAAGCGGCGGGAGGACTCGGACGACAACTTATGGCGGCGGGAGGTGCGCGCCACGGTGATCGGATCCCAGATAGCGGATTCGAAGACAACATCAGTGGTCTCCGCCGAGATTTCGGAGGTAGTACCGCCCATGACACCGGCCAGTGACTGGATGCCATTGTCATCGCAGATGACCACATCTTCTGCAGAAAGCTCACGCTTTACGTGATCCAGGGTCTCAAACTTCTCGCCTTCGTTGGCATTACGGACAACGAGATTTCCTTGGATAACGTTGGCGTCAAATGCATGCATCGGGGCGCCCAAAAGCAACATCACATAGTTAGTAATGTCCGTGGGCAGATTAACGCTGCGCTGGCCGCAGAGCATAAGCTCGCGCTCGAGCCAGAACGGGGTACGCGCCTGCGGGTCTATACCGCTGACTTTGCGGAGGCCGAAACGCTGCGCCTTGGTCGCGGGGTCTAGAGTGACGTCGATAAGCGAGCCCTGCGCTGCCGGAACAGCAGAGGTATCAATTCCAGCAACCGACGGATCCTTGGCAATATCGGCAAATTCTAGATCGAAAGCGGAGGCAATCTCACGGCTCAAACCGCGCGCGGACAGGGCGTAGCCGCGATCCGGGGTGATGTTGACGTCAAAATCGGTATCGTGCAGCCCAATAATCGGGCGAGCATCCTCGCCTACTTTATCGGCAACGTCATCGCCCAGGACGATGATGCCGTTGGCCTGCGTGCCCAAACCGAGCTCAGCGCCGGAGCACAGCATGCCATTGGAGATGTGATCGTAGGTCTCGCGAGCCGCAATTTTAAATCCACCTGGCAGTTCCGAGCCCGGAAGCGCCACAACGACATAGTCATTCAAACGGAAATTACGAGCACCGCAAATGATGCCCTGCAGCTCGCCCGTCCCATTAGCCTGGCCAACATTGACCTGGCAGTAGCGGATAGGCTTTTTGAACTGAGTAAGTTCCTCGATCTCTACCACCTGGCCGATGACCAGCGGACCGGTGCTCTCCGGAACGGCAGCATAACCTTCGGTTTCAAAACCGACGCGCACGAATCCGGAGTCCATATCAGCAGCGGAAACGTTCCAACCAGGGTTCTTAGCGCCCAGGATGCGGGTGACCCAGTCTTGGGAAATAAGCATTAGTGTGTCTATCCTTTCTGGGTTTTAAGCCTGCACGCCAAACGGCAGGGTGAAGCGGACATCGCCTTCGACCATGTCGCGCATATCGGTCAAGCCATTGCGGAACTGCAGCGTGCGCTCGAGGCCCATGCCAAAGGCAAAGCCCGTGTATTCCTCTGGGTCAACACCTACCGCGCGCAGCACATTGGGATTCACCATGCCGCAGCCGCCCCACTCGATCCAACCGGCGCCACCCTTCTTATTGGGGAACCACACATCAACCTCGGCAGAGGGCTCGGTGAACGGGAAGTAATTCACGCGCATGCGCGTCGTGGTCTCCGGAACCGAACAACACCTTGGCCAAGTGCTCAAGGGTGCCACGCAGGTGAGCCATGGTCAGGCCCTTATCCACGGCCAAACCTTCTACCTGGTGGAAAACCGGGGTGTGGGTGGCATCCAGCTCATCGGTGCGGAATACGCGACCTGGGCAAGCGATATACAGCGGCACATCGCGCTCCAGCATCGTGCGCACCTGAACTGGGGAGGTGTGCGTGCGTAGTACCTGCTTAGAGCCCTCGCCGGAGACGTGGAACGTATCCTGCAAGGTACGTGCTGGGTGATCCGGCTTAAAATTCAAAGCGTCGAAGTTAAAGTACTCTGCCTCAACCTCGGGGCCATCCGCGATTTCCCAGCCCATACCGACGAAAATATCCGCAATGCGCTCAGAGAGTGCGGTAATTGGGTGAAGAGCACCAGTCTGGGTGCGGGTGGTGGGAATGGTGACGTCAACGGTCTCTGCTCGCAACTGCTCCTCGCGAGCCTTTTGCTCCAAGACATCCTTAACCTGGGCAAAGCGCTTTTCCATCTTGCCGCGGGCCATGTTGACAGCCTTGCCAGCGCTCTTGCGCTGATCCTTGGGCAGCTGCCCCAAAGACTGGCGCGCCTGCGGAATATAGCCGCCATCTCCTAGGTGCTCGCGGCGGGCTGCAGCCAGCTCATCGAGCGTTTCGGCTGCGTCGAAGGCTGCGATAGCCTTATCGGCCGCGGCCCCAAGAGCCTCTTCGGTCAATTCGATCTGCGGTGTATCGGACACGTACTTCGTACCTTCTTCTCGCGCGAAAACTAACGCGTGCAATCTTACTCTGTCCCGGCTAGTCCGACCGCCCCAGGGACCCCCTTTTCATTCGGGGATCTGCTTAGCTGTGCTCTTGGGCTTTTGCTGACTCATAAAGACAGATACTCGCCGCGGTCGCTAGGTTGAGTGACTCTGCGCGCCCACGTAGCGGAATACGCACCCGCATATCGGCTTCTTCCAGTAGCTCGCCCAACCCGTGGGCCTCGTTGCCAAAAAGCCACGCCGTCGGTTGGGACAAATCTGCCTCTGCGAGGTCTACTTCCCCATCAGCGGCCGTCGCCACAATCTGCATGCCCGACTTGCGCAGCTGCCCCAAAACGTCTTTGATATTGGGATCCCTCGCTACCGGGACATGAAATAGCGAACCGGCCGAAGCGCGCGCTACCTTGCAGCTGAGGGGATCGACCGTCTCGCCCGCAAAAATTACTCCATCTGCGCCCATGGCGTCGGAAGTCCTAATCAACGTGCCTGCATTGCCCGGCTCCGAAGTGAGCACGGGAACAGAGACCAAACTCGGCTTGCCGTTAAGGATTTTGCCCGCGGACCACAGCACTGGCTTGCATAGCGCGAAAAGCCCCGTGGTGGTGGCGGTATCAGATAAATGCTTAGCCGCCTTATCGGTAATGGGATGGACGTACACCCCCATGTATCCACAGGCGGTAATAATGTCACCGAAGCGTTCTGCGGCCTTTTCAGTGACGAAAACATCGACAGCCGCGCCTGTAGACACCGCGGCATCGACGGCGTTTTCTCCCTCAATCAGGAATTGCTTCGCCTTCTTCCGGTTAGCCGCACGGTGCAGCTTGGCTGCATTAACAATGCGCGGGGTGCGTTCAGTAAAGGCAGAGTCAAAATCCAAATTCATGGCTCCTACCCTACCTACTAGTTGCCTAGCCCCAGACTCAGACCCAGCTGCGTAGGCAAAACAAAAAATCCTGTTGCCGATATGGCAACAGGATCACAATGCTGGGTGCTACCTAGCTAGTGGCACGCCGCGGGCGTCCTTATCGTAATCACCGGCGCCGGCAATGATCATGATGAACTCAATGAAGACCCAGATTCCGACGATGGCCCAAAATGCGAATCCAAGCAAGAACCAGAAAGTAGCCCAGCCCAAGATATTAAGCACCAGCTGCGCTACGCCGAAAGTCGTGCGACCGGTATAGAAGTTATGTGCGCCGAAGAAGCCCAAGAAGAAGCACAGAAGCAAAGTCGCGATCCAAGACTTTTGCTGTCCTTGCGCCACATACTGCTGCTGCACTGGATAGGAACCCATATTCGGTTGTGGTGCATAGCCCTGGTTGTACTGCGGCTGGTAACCGGCTTGCTGGTTGTAGGGGTTGTACTGCTGGCCCTGGTTGTTGTCATAGGAGTGGCCAGAATACTCGCCGCTTTCTGGTTGGTAGCCACCATTTGGGTTTGTCACAGGGAATCTGCTCCTCGGTCTCGGGGTCACTCGTGGTCTGGACTCAATGTAGCATGCGAGACCGAGCTCATTAGACAGATAGAGTATAAAACGAACAAAGCCCGCTTCGCCCGGCACATAAACCGGAGAAACGGGCGTTGTGTCCCTAGTAACTAGGCAGCCTTAGGAGCGTTGACGTCCTCAGGCAGAGCAGCCTTAGCAGCCTCGCACAGTGCGGAGAATGCCTCGAAGTCATTGACAGCAAGCTCAGCTAGGATCTTGCGGTCAACCTCGATCTCAGCCAGGCGCAGGCCGTGGATGAGACGGTTGTAGGTGATGTCGTTCATGCGGGCAGCAGCGTTGATGCGCTGGATCCACAGCTTACGGAACTCAGACTTACGAGCGCGACGATCGCGGTAAGCGTAAGTCATGGAGTGCAGCCACTGCTCCTTCGCCTTACGGTACAGGCGGGAACGCTGGCCGCGGTAGCCCTTAGCGGACTTCAAAATCGCGCGACGCTTCTTCTTTGCGTTAACTGAGCGCTTTACTCGTGCCACAGTGATACTTCCTTAATTCAAATTGTGATGGCGGATGTGGGTTGATTCGGCGCTACTATGCGCGGCCGAGCAGGCGCTTGACGCGCTTGGTGTCAGGCTGTGCGACTGCCTCGGTGCCCTTCAGACGGCGGGTACGCTTGGACGGCTTGCCCTCCAGCAGGTGGCGGCGGCCAGCCTGCTCACGGCGCAGCTTGCCGGAACCGGTCACCTTGATACGCTTTGCGGTGCCCTTGTGGGTCTTCTGCTTCATGAGTATTAAGTCCTTAAATCCTACGTGGAATCTGGTCTACTTCTTGCCCTTGCGAACCGGACCCAAGACCATGGTCATATTGCGACCATCCTGCTTGGGGCGGGACTCAACAACGCCAACTTCAGCGACGTCATCAGCCAAACGCTCCAAGAGGCGGAAACCCAGCTCCGGACGCGATTGCTCACGACCACGGAACATGATGGTCACCTTGACCTTGGATCCCTTCTCGAGGAAGCGAACTACGTTACCCTTCTTGGTCTCATAATCGTGATCATCGATCTTCGGGCGGAACTTCTGTTCCTTAACCACGGTCTGCTGCTGGTTCTTACGGGCTTCGCGAGCCTTCTGAGCCTGCTCGTACTTGAACTTGCCGTAGTCCATGATCTTGGCCACTGGGGGCTTTGCCTTCGGGGCTACCTCAACCAAGTCAAGGTCAGCCTCGTATGCAAGCTTGCGAGCATCATCGGTACGGACGATGCCCACCTGTTCACCACCGGGGCCTACCAAACGGACCTCGGGTACTCGGATACGCTCATTGATGCGAGCTTCAGCGCTGATTGTGGTTCTCCTCGATTAGGGGGTGTATGAGTAAGTAGTTCACCTACCGGGACCACAAACGAATCAAACCCGGTCTGCCAAAGACAGCCGGGAGTTCTCACAGTGCCAAGCACGAGTGCTTGGTTACCTTTACCTTTATCCTACGAACGGTGTTCGCGGCATCGGGTGGGAGAGACTCCGCTTGTGACCCACGAACCTCGAAAAGGCATCATGGGCGGTAGTGGCATTGAGGATAGCAGCTTCTACCCTTTCCACCAAATCGCAACTCGCTTAGCTGTCCTTGCATTGAGCAACTGGTTCAATGTTGCCCTTCTCTACCCCTTTATCAACGATGTCCACTAACTCATGGGCGAGATACTTTACCGCTGGCTCGGCTTTGGCATAATCCTCGCCATCTGTAACCACAGATAACGCGACGCCGACGCGCTTTCCGGCCACCTCATGAACACCAAATTGGCGGTAGGTGTACTCATTGTCGTCCTCGTCCAAGCCCCAGCCACTTTTAGCGCGGGTTCGCTTCTCTTTCGACAGGCCAATTTTCTGCCAGGACACAATGTCTTTGAGCACCTTGTGGACGTAGTCCGCCTCCTCAATGCAAGGCAATTCAGCACCGAAGACTGCTTGGTCTTTCAATGACCACGTGGAGTAACCAAAAGCGGTGTCATGGATATCCGCGTGTGATCCATAGTCTTCGAGCAATTCCTCTACTGCCTTATCGGCGGAGCCTTCGCGCCATTTCACCTGCGACCATAGGGCGTAGGCGGCATCGTTATCGGATTCCTTGATTGCCAAGTCAACCAGGCTTCTATCCGCGCCGTCTTTCAGCGCCGCGATGGCGATTGGCACCTTTACCGTGAACCAGACAGGGCCCTTGCCCTTATCGCCCACAGCAATGGTGTCATCGCCGGCCGAAATAGCAACCCCAACCTTGGCGTGGTATTTCTTTGCAGTCTTGTCTACTGCACGATCAAGCTGAGAGCGCACTAAGTCTGGGTCGGGCGCTGGAGAGGACGTTGCGGGTGCTGAGACGTTCTCGGACTCAGGATCACCAGAGCAAGCGCTCACCGTAAACAGAGCGAGCGCTGCCAACAGGCTGGCGCCGAGGCGGTAACTATTCACAGTGTCCCTACTTCAACATGTCCTTTAGGTAGCTACCGGTATAGGAGCCCTCCACCTGCGCGACATCTTCCGGGGTGCCCTGCGCGACAACGGTGCCACCGCCGGCACCGCCTTCCGGTCCCATATCCACGATCCAGTCCGCAGCCTTGATGACATCGAGGTTGTGCTCGATGACGAGCACCGAATTTCCCTTGTCTACGAGGCCCTGGATGACCAACATCAGCTTGCGGATGTCTTCAAAGTGCAGACCGGTGGTCGGCTCGTCCAGGATGTAGATAGTCCTACCGTTGGTGCGCTTTTGCAGCTCTGAGGCGAGCTTAACGCGTTGCGCCTCACCGCCAGACAGTGTGGTAGCGGCTTGGCCGAGGCGGACGTAGCCCAAGCCAACGTCGACAAGCGTGGCAAGGTAGCGGTGAATCGAGTTGATGGGTTCGAAGAAGTCCGCTGCCTCAGAAATGGGCATGTCAAGAACCTCGGCGATGTTCTTTCCCTTGTAGTGCACTTCCAGGGTCTCGCGGTTATAGCGAGCGCCCTCACACACCTCACACGGAACATACACGTCCGGCAGGAAGTTCATCTCGATCTTGATGGTGCCATCGCCTTGGCATGCCTCGCAGCGCCCACCCTTGACGTTGAAGGAGAAGCGGCCAGCCTTGTAGCCACGAACCTTGGCCTCCTGGGTTTCGGCAAAAAGGCTTCGGATCTTGTCAAAGACGCCCGTGTAGGTCGCTGGGTTGGAACGCGGAGTGCGGCCAATCGGGCTCTGGTCTACCTGGACCAACTTATCTAGGTGCTCCACGCCCTCGACGCGCTTCGCCCGGCCGGGGACCTGGCGGGCGCGGTTGAGCTTATTAGCCAAAGTCTTAGCCAAAATCTCATTGACCACGGTGGATTTACCCGAGCCGGAAACGCCGGTAATACACGCCAGCACTCCCAGCGGGATTTCGACGTTTATGCCCTTGAGGTTATTCTCGCGCGCGCCTACGACCTTCAGGGTGCGATCCTTGTCGATCTCGCGGCGGTGATCCGGGACAGCGAGCACCTTCTTGCCAGAAAGGTACTGGCCAGTCAGGGACTCCTCTACCTTTTCAATTCCCGCCGGTTCGCCTTGATAGACCACCTCGCCACCATATTCACCGGCACGCGGGCCCACATCGACAAGCCAATCGGACTCTCGGATGGTGTCTTCGTCATGTTCGACCACGATGAGGGTATTGCCAATATCGCGCAAACGCTGCAGGGTCTTAATAAGGCGCTGGTTATCGCGTTGGTGCAAACCAATGGAAGGCTCATCGAGCACATAAAGTACGCCGGCCAAACCGGAACCAATCTGCGTGGCCAAACGGATGCGTTGTGCCTCGCCGCCCGAAAGCGTGGACGCACCGCGATCCAGGGTCAGGTAATTCAGACCGACGTCCAGAAGGAAGCGCAACCGAGCCTGGGTTTCCTTGAGTACCGCACCGGCAATGATTTCCTCGCGGTGCCCCAGCACCAAAGAGTCCAGGAATTCAGAGGCATCTTCGATCGAAAGCGCACACAGCCCCGCAATGGACTGCTCACCGTGCGTAGTAGAGGCCAAGCGGACAGCCAAGATCTCCGGCTTCAAGCGCGTGCCTTTACAGGTGCTGCACGGCACGCGGCGGGTGTACTGCAGCAGGCGATCCTTTTGGGACTGAGAATCGGTCGTTTCCAGTTTGCGGTGAATGAAACCGGTCGCGCCCTCAAACGGCGCGGTCCAATTGCGCTGGCGCCCGTAGCGGTTCTTGTACCGAACCTGCACCTCCTCGTCCGTGCCATAGATGAGCGCATGGCGCTGCTCCTTGGTCAATTCGCTCACTGGCGTCTTAGGGTCAAAGCCCATTGCCTTGCCCAGGCCCTCCACTAGTTTGACAAAGTAGCGGGAGTTGGGAGAGGAGTGCCACGGCTGAATCGCATCAACCGCCGGGGCATCCGGATCCGGAATAAGCAGGTCAACATCGACTTCCAGCTTGGTACCCAAACCATCACACACCGGGCAAGAACCAAACGGAGCATTGAAGGAAAAGGCACGGGGCTCATACTCTTCAATGGTCAAGGTGTGGCCATTGGGGCAGGCGGCCTTTTCCGAGTACGTGTGGGTGAGCTCTTCCCTATCTACGAACTCGATGGTGACCAGACCATCGGCCAAGCGCAGGGCCGTTTCCACCGAATCCGTTAAGCGTTGCTTCTGCGAGGCCTTCACCTGCAGGCGGTCAACCACTACCTCAATATTGTGCTTGATCTGCTTCTTTAGCTTGGGAGGATCACTGAGCTGATGGGTCTCTCCATCCACTCGCACGCGGGAATAACCCTGCGCCGAAAGATCCTGAAAAAGATCCACAAACTCGCCCTTGCGCTTACGCACTACCGGTGCAAGCACCTGGAACTTCAGCTTTTCTTCCAGATCCAGCACCGCATCCACAATCTGCTGCGGCGTTTGGCGTTCAATCACCGCATCGCACTTAGGGCAGTGCGGCGTACCAGCACGGGAAAATAGCAAGCGCAGGTAGTCGTAGATCTCCGTGATCGTGCCCACCGTAGAGCGTGGATTATGGTTGGTGGATTTTTGATCAATGGACACCGCGGGTGACAGGCCATCAATAAATTCCACGTTGGGCTTATCCATCTGCCCTAAGAACATGCGGGCATAAGAACTCAAGGATTCCACGTAGCGGCGCTGGCCTTCAGCGAAGATGGTGTCAAAGGCCAGCGAAGATTTACCGGAGCCGGATAGGCCGGTAAAAACAACCATTTTATCGCGGGGAATATCGATATCCACGCCCTTGAGGTTGTGCTCGCGGGCACCGCGCACCACCAAACGATCAGCCACTATGCTCATACCTCCAGTCCTAGGGATTGCAATCTTCCCTCGAATGTACCCGTAGGCTGGGACACATGACTAACGAGCTTCAGCTACATCAGATTTCCGTGTCCGAGATGGACAATAACTGCTACCTCCTTCAGGCGGGCGAAGAGGGCTTGCTTGTCGACGCCGCCGATGACGCGCCCGCAATCCTCGACATGGCCCGCAAGGCCGGAGTGAAAATTACCGCGGTGCTCACGACCCACCGCCACTGGGACCACGTGCGCGCGCTCGAGGAGATTTTGTCCGAAACGGGTGCTACTCACTACGCCTCCTTCCTTGATTCCCCCGCCATCCCGGCTGAGGTAGACGTGGAGCTGCGCGAGGGCGATTCCATCGAGTTCGCGGGCCTTCAGCTGCCAGTCATCATCTTGCGCGGCCACACCCCCGGCGGTGCAGCCCTGGTTGCAAGCATCGATGGCGTCACCAATCTCTTCGTAGGCGATTCCCTCTTCCCCGGTGGCCTGGGCAAGACTACCTCTGAGGGAGACTTCGTCCGCCTATATAAGGACGTCACCGCGCGCATCTTTGATGAGTTCCCCGACAATACGATCGTGCGCCCGGGACACGGCAAGTCCACGACCTTGGGCGAGGAGCGCCCCAAGCTTGGTGACTGGTGGGAACGCCGCTGGTGATCCAAAGGCGGTTTTCCGCGTACAATGGTCTAGCACACGATAGGTCTAGAACAACGAGCTAAGGAGCTTTAAGGACTATGATTCGCAAGCTTGCCCGCCCCATGCTGGCATCCGTATTTGTATGGGAAGGCGTAGACAACCTGCGCAACGCGTCCGAGCACGTGAAGGAAACCGAGGGTTTCCTCAAGACCGTGCGCAAGGCCGTTCCTTCTGAGTACCAGGGCTACATCCCCAATGACCCAGAACTAGTTACCCGCGCCATTGGCGGCGCTAAGGTAGGCGCCGGCTCCACCTTGGCTCTGGGCAAGGCACCGCGCACTTCCGCTGCGGTTCTGGCCGCCGCTACCCTGCCTAACCTGATTGGCAAGAATAACTTCTGGGCTGCAGACAACAAGGAAGACAAGGAATCCCGCCGCAACGGATTCGTTACCAACACCGCTTTGCTCGGCGCCCTGTTTATCGCTACCCAGGACACCGAGGGCAAGCCTTCCCTGCGTTGGCGCGCACAGAAGGCCGGCAAGCGCACGAATAAGAAGATTCAGCAGGCGCTGCCTACTAAGTCTGAATCCGAGCAGAAGCGCGAAGAGCTCTCTGCCCGTGCTAACGAGCTGTCTTCCAAGGCCGGCGACTGGATCAACGAGACCTCTGCCAAGGCACAGGCTTATGTAGACGACAACAAGGATGACTGGCAGTCCACCGGCCGTGGTCTGCTAGATACCGCAAAGTCCTATGTTGACGATGCCAAGACCTACGTAGAGGACAACAAGGACGATTGGCAGGAGTCTGGCCGCGGCTTGCTGGGCAACGCTAAGTCCTTCATTGAGGACTCGGTCGACAACGCCAAGACTTACGTTGAAGACAATAAGGGTGACTGGCTCGAGACCGCACAGGCTAATCGCGACATCGCCCGTACCCGTGCTGTGAAGGCAGCTACCAAGGCTCAGGCACGTGCTGATAAGGCCGTCGCCAAGCTGGATGGCGCCAAGTCCAAGCGCGCAAACAAGAAGGCTTCCAAGCACGCTGACAAGCTGCAGCAGGAGGCAAATAAGAAGATTGAGGCAGCTATCAAGAAGCTGGAAAAGCGCTCTAAGTAGCCACATCTTCCTTGGCCGAGTATCTCGGCGATGACTCAACGGCCCAGCCTTATGCTGGGCCGTTGTTCTTTGTCACAGCAGGGTCTAAACTCATCTCTCCCCCTCGCCGGACAGCGTGCCCGGCACCTTCCACCCCATCAACGTCCAATCACCAAGGAGTCACGTGAACTCAGCATCCCAAAAGCACGCGGCGACCGCAGGTTCCTCGGAGCGCGAAGCCATCGCTACGGAGCAAGATTATGTGGACGGCCTTTTCTCCCGCCTCGACGATGAGGTGGCTGCAGCAAATGAACGGCTCAATGAGGTGCAGGCGGACGTAGATCCCTCCACCCCGGACGCAGATGCCTTGGTACGCCGCGAAACGGAATACCACGGGCTCCAAGCCAAGCTGGATCGTCTCAATGTGGCCCAAATGGGATTGGTCTTTGGCCGCATCGATATTGACGCCCCCGGTGACAATCCCACCGCGGAAGGCCTAGATCGCCGCTACATCGGCCGCATGGGACTCGATGCGCGTGAAGAGGACTATCGCACGCTCCTTCTAGATTGGCGTGCCCCAATGGCACGGCCCTTCTATCTCGCTACCACCGCCCAACCAGAAGGCGTGCACACCCGCCGCCAAATCCGCACCAAGGGGCGCACCGTCACCGGCATTCATGATGAGGTCCTTGCCGGTCCCGGCGTGCGTGAAGAAGAGGCCGGCGTAGCGAGCGAATCCGCTCTCTATCACGCTATGCAGCGAGCCCGCACGGGCCACATGGCTTCCATTGTGGAGACCATTCAGCGGGAGCAGGACGAGATTATCCGCGATAACACCCGCGGCGTGATGGTGGTAGAAGGCGGCCCTGGCACCGGTAAGACCGCAGTTGCGCTGCACCGCGTTGCCTATCTGCTCTATACCCACCGCGAGCTGCTTTCTGCCACTGGCGTACTCATCGTTGGTCCCAATAGCAGCTTCTTGGACTATATTTCGCGCGTGCTCCCAGAACTAGGCGAGACCGGAGTGGTGCTCTCAACCATCGGCGGGCTCTTTCCTGGAATTGAACCAAACCACGAAGAAGACCTCGTGGCTCGGGAAATCAAGGGCAGCGACGCCATGGTGGAAATCCTCTCCACCGCGGTCAAGGACTACCAGCTGCTTCCCGACGCCCCCCGCGAACTAGCAGTCGACGGCCTTACCTTAAGCGTCACCCCAAAAATGGTGAAAAGCGCCCGGACACGTGCACGCCGCTCGCGCAAGCCGCACAATGAGGCCCGCGGTGCCTTCATCGAGCACCTCGTAGACGAACCTAGCCCAGCAAATGGCAGAAAAGGTAGGTGCCGATCCGCTTGGCGGAAAGAATCTTCTTTCCCGCGCCGATATTGATCAATTCCACGATGACCTTGCTGAGGACGCGGCCGTTACAGCCTTGATCGATGAATTTTGGCCCGAACTACACCCCACCGATGTACTTGCTGCTCTAGTCTCCTCACGCGAGCGCATCGCTTCTGCCGCCCACGGGTATGACGAGGAAACCCAAGAAGCCCTCTACCGCGCAGAGGGGCGAGCATGGACGGATTCGGATGCGGCCTTGCTAGACGAGCTTGCCGTCCTCATCGGCCTACCCAACCCTGAAGAAAAGAAGGCAGCCGATGACGCCGCGTGGCGCGAGCAAGTGGCGGATGCGGAAGACGCACTGGATATCTTGTCCTCCTCCGAGTCCACAGATAATGACGATGACATGTTTGAAGCAGAAATCCTCTCTGCCCACGATGTCATCGACGCCGAAACCCTGGCGCACCGCCAGGAGGTACGCGATAAGCGCACCACTGCCCAACGCGCCCGCGAAGATCATACGTGGGCTTATGGTCACATCATCGTGGACGAAGCCCAGGAATTAACGCCTATGGAGTGGCGAATGCTCTTCCGCCGCTGCCCTTCGAGGTGGATGACTTTGGTGGGTGATACCTCCCAGACTGGTTCCCCGGCAGGTGTTGATGACTGGGGCGAAGCTTTGGAGCCGTTTGTGGCGCAGCGCTTCCGTCACCACTTCTTAACCGTCAACTATCGCACCCCGCAGCCCATTACGGAATTGGCCAATGGCCTGTTGGAAATGATTAACCCTGATGCCATCCCGGCGACAGCCATCCGTGATGGAGTGCAGGTGCGCCGGCTTGAGCAGGGCAACTACGTCCCTGGAGTACACAGCGAAGAGGACGGCAGGCTCACAGCGGTTATTGACGCCGGCACGGCGGAGCGCTACAAGGGCCTCGAGTTTGACCACGTGGTCGTGCTCGATCCGCAGCGCATCGTGGATGCCTCCCCACAGGGATTGCAGAACCTCTATGTCTGCATCACTCGTGCCACTCAATCCCTCACGCTCGTTGGTGACTGCGGCGAAGTTCTTTAGGCTCCCGTAAGCTTTATGCCATGGCCTTATCTGACATCATGCGCAAAGCTGAAAGCTCACTTAACTCCATTACTTTGAAGCGCTCCCAACGGCGTGGATGGCAGCCCCTGATTGTGGGATATACAGGCTATGGCACCACCGATCAGGTGAGAATCTTCGGCCGCGTACTCATGCACGATCCTGATGAAGGCAAGAAGGATACGTGGGGTCAGCGCGGCTACCAGCAGTTTCTTACCATTCAAGTAGGACACCACGATGTTTCGGTAACTATTGGGGAAAAGACTGTCACCGGCACCACCGATCGAAACGGATACATTGACTTACTAGTCCATGACCACGAACTAGAGCCCGGGTGGCATACGGCAACAATCGAGGCCGCAAACGCGAAAGCCGTGGAGGTCCAACTACTTATCGTTGATCCGGCGGCCAAGATCGGCATTATTAGCGATATCGATGACACGGTGCTTGTCACGTGGCTGCCGCGTGCGCTCACGGCGGCGTGGAATTCCTGGGCCAAGCGCCCTAGCAAGCGACAGGCCGTTCCCGGAATGGCTGAATTCTATGCTCAGCTACAGCAACGCTTCCCCCAAGCCCCAGTGTTTTATCTATCTACGGGCGCTTGGAATACCTTTGGCTCGCTCAAGAAATTCCTGTCCCACCATGGTTTCCCCGCGGGTCCCATGCTGCTGACGGACTGGGGCCCAACGGAAACGGGACTTTTCCGCAGCGGGCAGGAGCACAAGCGTGTTCAACTGCGCAATCTACTCATTGCCTACCCGGATATGCAATGGATTCTCATTGGCGATGACGGACAGCATGATCCGCTCACCTACGGCGATGTGGCTAACGAGCATCCGGACCGGATCCACTCTGTGCTCATCCGCAATCTGAGCCCGCAAGAGCAGTTGCTCTCTCACGGCTCCCTGAGCCCTTTGGCCGATGCAAATGAGGAGGGCCACTTCTCTATCCCTTTGATTCAGGGCGCGAACGGCGACGCCATTGCCGCCGCATTCAACGCTGCACACCCAGCGGAGTAAACAGCGCTTAACGACGAAACCCGCCTTGGCCTTCCAACAAGACCAAGGCGGGTTTTAATCACCGCATTTAGCTGACGGTGTGAACGATCATTACATCGCAGTCGGACTGGCGAGCAACGTCTGCCGGCACGGAGCCCAGCAGGCGACCGGTCAGGGAGTTGATGCCGCGGTTGCCCACGATAAGCAGGTCAGCATCGTTGTCGTTGACGATGGACATCAGGGCCTGCACTGGGGTGCCCGGGCGAACAGCGGTTTCGACCTTGGAAGCGCCGAACTTCTCAGCGTGTGCCTTAGCATCCTTGAGGTTTGCCTCCGCCTTCTCATCGCCCAAAATGGTTACGGAATCCTGGCGCAGGGTCTTGGAAGCCTGCTCCTGGTTTTCGTAGTAAGCACAACCAATAATCAGATTGGAATCGAATGCGGCGGCGATCTTAGCTGCTCGCTCTACAGCGAGGAGAGAAGACTTAGAACCGTCAGTACCGACAACGATCGAGTTGTAGTCGCTCATGATGACCTTTCTTTGTGGGTGTGTACCCGGAGTGTTTATTTAGCCTACAGAGGCATTACTGCCAGTGTAACAACGAAAAAAGATTAACGTTTCTCGCTGGTATTAACTACGACGACGTCTACCTTTGACTTGTGGGTTAGTTCCGTTGGGACAGAACCAAAGACTCGACCACGAACGGAATTCACGCCGCGGTTTCCCACCACGAACAGGTCCACGTCATAGTCCTGACCTACTTCCAACAAGGCTTTTACTGGGTCTCCAGATTTCCCTACGATTTCAATGTGTTCCGCACCCTCCGACTCGGCGATACGGGTGGCATTGGTTAGGTAGGTACCGGCCATGTCCTCACTTACAACGGGCAGACCGGCTTCGTCGCCCCTCGGAGCACCAAGCATGGATCCAGCGTGGTTATAAAAAGCTGAGATAATAATCAGCTTAGCGTCGTACGCCCGTGCCATGGACGCCGCAGCGCGGACCGCGCGCAGGGAGGTTTCAGAGCCATCGGTGCCGACGGCAATGTTTTTATAAGTAAGCATTATTCTCCTTGCAGTTGAACTATTTCACAGTGACAACTAAACGGCGCTTCTGGCACTTATTCAGTATAACTAGCGCAGCCCTTTAGAAAAGTACCCACGGAGCCAATCATCACTTTCAGGGGGAGAAAACTAAATTCCCGCTTCCTTCAATCCACGCAATTCTTTCTTTAGATCAGCAATCTCATCGCGCAGACGACCAGCCAGTTCAAATTTGAGCTCGCGCGCAGCGGCACCCATTTGGGCCGAGAGGTCGTCGATAAGCGCCTGCACCTCATCGGTAGCCATGCTGGAAATATCCCGCTTCTCCACCACTGCAGAGGGGTCGGAGTTGGCCTCCTCTTCCCCGCCGTCTTCATAGACTTGGTCAAGGATATCGGCAATCTTCTTCCGCAAAGGCTGCGGATCGATGCCGTGTTCCTTGTTATAAGCTATCTGCTTTTCGCGGCGTCGCTCCGTCTCCTCGATTGCCTCTTGCATCGAATCGGTGATTTTATCGGCATACATAATCACCTCGCCAGAGACGTTACGGGCAGCACGGCCGATGGTCTGGATAAGCGAGGTGGTAGAGCGCAAGAAACCTTCCTTGTCCGCATCCAAGATGGCAACGAGCGATACCTCGGGGAGGTCAAGTCCCTCACGCAGGAGGTTAATGCCCACCAGCACATCAAACTCGCCAAGGCGCAATTGCCGCAAAAGCTCGACGCGCTGCAAGGTATCGATATCCGAGTGCAAGTAGCGCACCTTAATCCCCTGCTCCAGCAGGTAATCGGTGAGGTCTTCTGCCATGCGCTTAGTCAGCGTCGTCACCAGCACTCGCTCTTGCTGCGAAATGCGGGTGCGTACCTCATCAATAAGGTCATCAATCTGGCCCTTAGTGGGTTTGACGGTAACCTTCGGATCCACCAGACCAGTCGGGCGAATAACCTGCTCCACGTACTCACCGTCCGAGGACGTTAGTTCAAAGTCGCCAGGGGTGGCGGACATGTAAACGGTTTGTCCCACGCGTTGTTCAAACTCATCGAAGGTCAGCGGGCGGTTATCCACTGCGGAGGGCAGCCGGAAACCGAATTCCACTAGGTTGCGCTTGCGGGACATATCGCCCTCGAACATGCCGCCAATCTGTGGGACCGTGACGTGAGACTCGTCAATAATGGTGAGAAAATCCTCGGGGAAGTAATCCAGCAGCGTTGCCGGCGCGGAGCCGGCTGGACGGCCATCGACGTGTCGGGAGTAGTTCTCGATGCCGGAGCAAAAACCTACCTGATCGATCATTTCTAGATCGTATTCGGTGCGCATGCGAAGGCGCTGCGCCTCCAGCAGTTTGCCGCGGTTTTCTAGATCGTCCAGGCGCTCGGCCAATTCCTCTTTGATGGCGGCTACGGCCTTTTCCATGCGTTCAGGTCCTGCCACGTAGTGGGTCGCGGGGAAGATGCGCACCTCATTTACTTCCTCGATGACATCGCCAGTGACGGGGTGAATGTAGTAGAGAGAATCAATATCATCGCCGAAGAATTCGATGCGCACCGCACGTTCCTCATACGCCGGAATGATATCGACCGTGTCGCCCTTGGCGCGGAAGGTGCCGCGGGTAAATCCCACGTCGTTGCGTTCGTATTGGATATCCACCAACAAACGGAGGAAGCGGTCCCGGTCTAGCTCCTCGTCCACGGAAATAATGACCGAGCGATCCAAATAGGACTGCGGTGTACCCAAGCCATAAATGCAGGACACGGAGGACACAACCACCACGTCCCGGCGGGACAGCAGCGCCGAGGTGGCCGAGTGGCGCAGGCGCTCTACGTCCTCGTTGATGGACGAATCCTTCTCAATATAGGTATCCGTCTGCGCAATATAAGCCTCTGGCTGGTAGTAGTCATAATAAGAAACGAAGTACTCCACCGCGTTATGCGGCAAAAGTTGACGCAGCTCGTTCGCTAACTGCGCTGCCAGGGTCTTATTTGGTGCCATCACCAGCGTGGGTCGCTGCTGCTTTTCGATCAACCACGCAGCTGTGGCGGACTTACCTGTACCGGTAGCACCCATGAGTACTACATCGCGCTCATCGCGGTTGAGGCGCTCATTGAGCTCTGCAATAGCAGCGGGCTGGTCGCCGGCCGGTTCGTATTCAGAGACAACCTGAAACTCGCCTGGGGTGCGCTCGACCTCGCTGACGACGCGGTGCTCGGAATTTGGAATAAGAGGATGTTCAGCAGCAAAAGCCATGCCCACTACTCTACTGCTTATATGGCGCGGCTAGCTATGTTCACGGCAAGGAGTCCTGCGCGGTGCGCAGCCACTCTTCCAGCTCGCCGGTGGTCTCCCACAGCGCATAGACAGAAGACGTCTCTGGGCGCATTGCACTATTAATGCGGCGGCGCAACCATGCTTTAGACTGCGGTGTATACAGGGGTGCAAGATCCTCACGGTGAATGCCTTCCGGCAGTGCATCAGCCTCCAGCTTTAACAGAGCACCCAGCGCGATCATGGTTTCCGCGTCATCGGAGTCTAAGGGCTCCTCGGCACATGACTTCTGAAAGGCTGTGAGATCGAAAGAACCATCACGCAGGCTAGCGAGCAGTTCTCGCGCAGCGTGATTATCAAAAGGTCCAGTGTCCCACGTTCCCACGGCGAGTAGCTTAAGACGCGAAAGTTAACGCAACTTCTAAACTGCGTAAACTCTAACCGCCCAACGGTTAAAGTTTGGGTGACTCCGCATCTAAGAGTCCGCTTCTATGCGGTTCATGACCTCGGCCGCTCGCGCGCGCAACTGCTCCAACGTGCCATTGTTGTCAATCACGTGCGTAGCCGCGGCCAATCGCACCTCATCAGGTACCTGCGCTGCTACGCGACGGCGCGCGTCTTCCTCTTCCAGCCCGCGCGAAGCTACGAGGCGGCGGACACGCTCTTCTACCGCCACGTCCACCACAATGACGTAGTCCATGTCTTTGTCTAAGCCGTTATCCACCAAAAGCGGCATATCGTAAACGGCAAAGTCATAGCCTTCCTCACGTGCCTCCGCGAACTGACGCTGCGTTTCCTCTTGGATGCGTGGATGGGTAATGGAGTTGAGCAACTCAGTGTGTTCCTTGTCCGCAAAGGCTCGCCGAGCCAATTCCTTGCGGTTGAGGCTGCCGTCCGGCAGCAAAATATCTTCTCCAAATGCTGCCGCCAGCTCCGCTAACGCAGGCCGCCCGGGCTTGACGACGTCGCGCGCAATGCCATCGGCGTCTACCACGCGCCACCCTCGTCCGCGGCAGATCCTCGCGACTGTTGACTTGCCACTGCCAATGCCGCCTGTAAGGCCAATGAGTTTCATGGCAGCCACCCTACGCGAAAAGGAACCCCGCCATACGCGATGGTGCGGGGTTCCTCTGTCGCTATAGGTGTCAGCGATTCTTTATTCCGCTGCTTCCTCTGGCTTCGGGGGAATGCGGAGCAAGTCATCACTCGGGGTAACCTGGCCGGCTTCGCCGGAGACCGCGCCGAACTTGGTGGCGTTAGTGACCACAACCGGAGTAATCAGGTTATAGCCCTTGGAACGGATGAATTCCGGGTCAAAGCTAATCAACTTATCGCCCGCGGAAATGCGCTGCTTCTTTTCCACGTGCACGTCAAAGCCTTCGCCTCCCAGTTCCACCGTATCGAGACCTACGTGGATGAGCAGTTGCACGCCATTGTCGAGACTTAGGCCTACCGCATGGCCGGACTTTTGAACGGTGAGCACCTTGCCGTCGGCAGGCGCATAGACGGTAGTGCCAGTTGGCTGGACTGCCATGCCAGGCCCCAGCTTTGCCCCAGCAAAGATAGGATCTGGGACTTCCGAAAGGTCAACTGCCTCGCCCTCTAGAGGGGAATCCAGCACGATGTCGGCCTTGCCAGCCTGCTTGGCGGCAACACCAGTAGCAGCAGTGCCCGCAGCGCTGGCAGCAACGGCGCCACCCGCATTCGAGGGCTCTCCCTTCCCGGCCTTGGTGGACTTGAACTCCGAACGAGCAGCTACGTCATCCACGGATTCGCCCTGTTCGCGGGCGATGCGCTCCAAGTCTGCCTGCTTTTCTTCTGCTGTGCGGTAGCCGAAGAACAGGGTCAGGAAGAAAGAGGTAAGGAATGCAGCCGTAATACCAAGGACGTAGCCCAGCTGCGGCGTCATAGCGCCAGTGGTCAACGCAGAGGTAAAAACGAAGGCCTCAGCGCGGACATCGAAGATACCGATGATTGCGCCGCCTACCGCACAACCTGGCAGCAACCGGTAGTAGCTGCGGCGGAAGCGCAACAAGATGCCATAGAGGGAAGGCTCAGACACGCCACCGAGGATGCCCGCTGCGAAGGCACCGATAGAAACCTGGCGCATGGCATTGTTCTTTTCCCTGAAGGAGATAACCATGACCGCGCCCACAACGCCGAAGCAGGCGAAGTTCCACGCGCCCATCGGACCCTGAATGAAGTCGTAGCCGTAGGTCGCGATGTTCTGAATCATGATGACATTCAGCGGCCAGTGCAGGCCCATCGGAACGAGGAACGGGTACAGCAGCGGAATGACGATAGCCAAGATGAACGGCGAGAAACCATTGATTTGGTACAGGACCCAGGAAATGCCATTGCCTACGCCAATGCCGAACGGGCCGAGCAGGAAGGCCGTTGCCGGAATCATGATGAGCAAGGAGAAGAACGGCACGAAGACCATATGAACTGCGCTCGGAATGATCTTCTTTAGCCCCTTTTCCACCCAGTACAGGCCGATTGCAGCCAAAATAGGCGGGAATACCTGGGAGCCGTAGGAGTTGATGACCAACGGCAGGCCAAACACGTTGACGGTATCGCCTTGCTCACCCAGCGACATGAATTCGGGGGTCAAAAGTGCCGCGGGAATAGCCGCGGAGACCCACATATTCGCGCCCAGCTTTTGGGCCGCGGTCGCACCGACCATTACGGGCAAGAAATAGAAGACCGACTGGAACATGGCATGAGCCAGACGGAAGCCTTCTGGTTGCTCCTCCAGCGGTGCGCGGAAATCCTGGATGTGCGCCGTGTCCGCCAGGATGAGCAGCATGATAATCAGCGAAGCGCCGAGCAATGCCCACAGGACCGGGCGGAAAGTATCAGAAAGGAACTCGAAGCAGTAATCTACCCAGTCATACTTACCGCGAACACCGTCATACTCCTTCTTGGAGGACGCCTCCTTGTCACCAGAAGCATGCACACCGGGTTGCTTGATGATCTCGTTGTAGTAGTCAGCAACGCCGCCGCCCATGACTACCTGGTAGCCGTGAGCACCCTGGGGCACGGTACCAAGCACCGCTGGGTCGCTATCGAGATTTTCTTGGTCAACTTTCCCCGCATCGGCAAGTTGGAAGCGCAGGCGCGTTGCGCAGTGCGTCAGCGACGTGATGTTGTCGGCGCCGCCGATACTTTCAACGATGTGGGTGGAAGTGTCCTTGATAGATGCCACTTCTTACTCCTCAGTTCAAATACCACTTATAACCAGTACTGCACTGGCTATAACGTCAGGTTTGAGTATAAGAGGATTCCCACATGAACAAAAGCCCGTTTTGTTGGCCTTCCAGGGACTTTCTCTACCTGGGAATGCTTCACCGCTGGTCAACCACCTAGAGGCAACGATCATCCCGGCAAACGATTGCACAAACTGTCTAAAAGATCACAAAAGCCGCGCCCACCCCATCTAGGTGATGAAGTGGGCGCGGCGGTAAGCCAAGCCCTAAGGCCTAGCGGAAACTAAGCGGAAGCTTTAGTTGCCAGCGAGCTTGTCGCGCAGTGCAGCGAGCTGCTCGTCGGAAGCCAGGGAGCCGCCAACCTCTGCCTGAGTCTCGGATGCCGGAGCTGCATCGGAGGAATCAGAGGAGTAGTTGGAGGACTCTACAGACTCAGCAGCCTCAGCGGCTGCGGCGCGGTTGCGCTCGATCTGAGCGGTGTGCAGGTTGAAGCGACGCTCGGACTCTGCGTAGCGTGCCTCCCAAGCCTGACGCTGCTCGTCGAAGCCTTCCTTCCACTCGTTGGTCTCAGGGTCGAAGCCCTCAGGGAAGACGTAGTTGCCCTGCTCGTCGTAGGAGTCAGCCATGCCGTACTTGGACGGATCGAACTCTTCGGTGTAGTCCTCGTCTGCCTGCTTAACGGACAGGGAGATACGACGACGCTCGAGATCGATGTCGATGACCTTGACCATAACCTCCTGGCCAACGGTGACAACCTGGTCCGGAACCTCGACGTGGCGCTGAGCCAGCTCGGAGATGTGAACCAGGCCCTCGATGCCCTCCTCGACGCGAACGAAGGCGCCGAACGGAACGAGCTTGGTGACCTTGCCCGGAACGATCTGGCCCACAGCGTGGGTGCGGGCGAATACGCGCCACGGATCTTCCTGGGTAGCCTTCAGGGACAGGGAAACGCGCTCGCGGTCCAGATCGACATCCAGAACCTCAACGGTTACCTCGTCACCAACGGTAACAACCTCAGATGGGTGGTCGATGTGCTTCCAGGACAGCTCGGAAACGTGAACCAGGCCGTCGACACCGCCGAGATCGACGAAGGCGCCGAAGTTGACGATGGAGGAAACAACGCCCTTGCGGACCTGGCCCTTCTGCAGCTGGTGCAGGAACTCGGAGCGAACCTCGGACTGGGTCTGCTCGAGGTATGCACGGCGGGACAGGACAACATTGTTGCGCTGCTTGTCCAGCTCGATGATCTTTGCTTCCAGCTCCTGGCCGATGTACGGCTCCAGGTCACGGACGCGACGCATCTCAACCAGAGATGCAGGCAGGAAGCCACGCAGGCCGATATCCAGGATGAGGCCGCCCTTGACAACCTCGATAACGGTACCGGTAACAGGCTCTTCCTTGGCCTGCAGCTCCTCGATGGCGCCCCATGCGCGCTCGTACTGTGCACGCTTCTTGGACAGGATCAGGCGACCTTCCTTGTCCTCCTTGGTGAGAACAAGTGCGTCAACCTCATCGCCGACCTCAACAACCTCGTCCGGGTTGACGTCGTGCTTGATGGACAGCTCGCGGGAAGGGATAACGCCTTCGGTCTTGTATCCGATGTCCAGCAGTACCTCGTCGTGGTCAACCTTGACGACGGTACCCTCGACAATGTCACCATCGTTGAAGTACTTGATGGTGGCGTCTACAGCTGCGAGGAAGTCCTCTGCGGTTCCGATATCGTTAATCGCAACCTGCGGGGTGTTAGAAGATGGCATATTGAAAAAATGCTCCGAATAAATGTAGGAAATCGAAATTGGACAACTGCGCGTCTCTCGAAAAAAGCTTGCTAAGCTGCGCAAATGCAGCTAAAAAGAGGAATATTCAATCCCGCCTCGTGATTGCTTAAAGCCTTCCTACAGGGGCTTAGAACAACCCGTGGCATAGACACGCCCGTCCAACACTACATCTGTCCAGCTTAAAGGGCAAATACACGGACCAACTATTTCGCAAAGGAATTTCTCCCACCGTGACTTCCCCCTCGCACGCAAACCAGGCCTACTGGGATAGCGACGCCGCCAATTACCACGCCGAGCACCCCGACTACCTTTCTTCCTTTTACTGGTGCCCAGAAATGCTCCACGAAGACCAAGCACACTTGCTAGGCGACGTCTCGGCTTCCTCCGTACTCGAAATTGGCTGCGGCTCCGCCCCGTGTACCCAATGGCTGCAGTCGCGCGCGCACTTCGCCACCGGCTTCGATATTTCCCGCGGCATGCTCAACCACGCTGCACCCGGACTCCCCTTAGCCCAGGCCGATGCACTGTCACTCCCCTACGCCACGGGCTCTTTCGACGTAGCCTTTTCGGCGTTCGGCGCCTTCCCTTTTCTTGCCAACCTTGATTTAGCCCTAAGTGAAGTCTCGCGTGTCCTCAAACCTGGCGGTCGGTTCGTTCTCTCGGCTAACCACCCCATGCGCTGGATATTCCCTGATGATCCCACCGATCTGACGGCCGATATCAGCTATTTCGATCGCGCTTACCTGGAGCAAGACCGCGAGGGCAACCTCACCTATGCGGAGTTCCACCGCACCATCGCCGACTGGTTTCGGGCATTACAGGGCAAAGGTCCGTTCCTAATCGATGACATTATCGAGCCCGAATGGCCTAGGGGGCTCACCACTACATGGGGCCAATGGTCGCCGGAGCGCGGCGAAATCTTTCCCGGCACGATTATTTTCGTCTGCCGGAATTGCCGCTAACCTATGGGCATGTTTCTGGATCGAATTGGCCTACTCCTACGCCGCGGCCTCGCATGGTGGATCGACGCCTTCCTGGCAGCGGCCGTTATCGTTGTGGTGCGCTGGGCAATCAATGCACTTGCCGACGCCCCCTTAACCGGCCAAGCCCTGGAAATTTACAACGCTGTGGCCCTCGCCCTAGTCTTCTACGCCTACCGCGTATGGGCCGAGGCCACGAAGACAACTTCGCTAGGAAAATGGTCACTCAAGCTGGAGATCGTCGCCACCCACCCCGGATGGCGCGCTGCCTGCTTGCGCAATTCCTGGCTGTTACTTTCTATGCTCACACTGACGGGAGTGCCGTTTATTGTGCCGTTGCTACTCGGCGTCCTAAGCGTGAGTGTCCTCGCCTTCGGTCAAACACCGTTCGACATGCTCGCAAATTGCTTAGTCGAGCGCCGATCTCAGATGGACACGCCTTCTTTTCGAGGTAATAAGTAGTACAACAGCGCGAAGACAACCAGTGCCGCGAACATCCACGACGATGGGAAGAGGAATGCTAGCGCGGTCGCTACGACCATCACCGCGGCGGCCGTTAGCCTCCTGACCTTAGGGTTAGGTGCCAAACGGGCGTTAGCCATGGCACCCCCAAAATACGCCACCGCAATAATTCCGTACCCGATGGCATAGGCCTTTTGTTCTGCAAGAAACCGTTCAAGCCCGAGGTCAGCAATCTCGGTGGCAGGAAAGTTTACTTGAATGGCCCACAGGCTTTCAAAGAAGCGCAGGCCCCATTTATTCGTCTTCTCTTCTAACGTCACTGCCCGGCAATTCCCTTCTTGGCTTATCGACTTACACTCATAACTTTTTCCGCACAAAAAAGGCTACCTAAAAACTTAGTGCGCATCCCGCCACAGCTTTTGAACTTCCCGCATTGCATAGCCGGGCATGCCCAAGTCCTCAATGTCTTGCTTATTCCACGTTCCGCGGACCTGGCCGTCCACCACGATGGCGCGGCGAAATACCCCGCGGTTTCCAGGAACAAGTACCTCGTGGACTTCCTTCGTCATCGCAAAAAGACGGTCTTGATAACCCAAGATGTACTCGTCAAATGCTCCCAGCAGCAATACCGATTGCTTCTTTCGCGCTTCGGCCATTTCCACTATCTCAGCCGACACAAGGTGCCTGGGAAACTTCGCCGCAGCGCATGATGTCCGGCGCGAGGTTTTCGGCTGCGGGCCGTATCAGTCTTTGTGGGAGCTTTGCCCACCAGGCAAAGTCGTGCAATGTTGCGGGACCGTGCGTTCGGAAGTACCGAGTCATCAGCTCCGCGGTCGCCGCGACTTTATCGCCGTTGAAGGTCTCCTCTAGCCCCGGCAGATCCACCGGTGTGATGAGCTGATCGGCTCCTGAATAGACGGCGTGACCGCTTTCCATTGCTACACGCACAACATGCCAAAAGGGTACGTCGGGCAACGCTGTTGCAGCCCGCTCCTTGAGCTCGGCGCGCGAAAGCGGATTCTCAATGAGCTTGGTTACCCCTGCTCGCAGCTCGGTATCACCCTTGCGCCCCTTCGCGCAGAGTTCGGTTATCCAGCCTATGTCCTTGATAGAAGCCGCGAAAAGCGTATTGCGCATGGGATACCCACGCACAATGTTTCCAGCATCTGAATGGTCTTTCGCCCGCAAGGCCAGTGACCGGCGCACCGAATGCAAGTCTTGGCCTTGCATGACGCCGAAGGCGCGGGCTGTCTCCTCAGCACTCTCCCACCGCCTCATGGTTAGGCCTTGCGAGGCGAGCCTCAAGCGCGCCTTTTCCGGGCGGGAGAATGTAACCGAGCTAGTGGGCTGCGGCATCCCAATCCTTGCCGGCTCCGGCGGAGACCTCTAGCGGCACGTTCAGCTCGATCGCTGAGTCCATCTCGCGCTCGAGAATCTCTCGAACTTCGTCCGCCTCACCGGGGGCGACTTCGACCACCAATTCATCGTGTACCTGAAGCAGCACACGGGACTTCATCCCTTGCAGTGCGCGGTCTACGCGAATCATCGCCACCTTAATAATGTCAGCGGCAGTGCCCTGAATCGGTGCATTAAGCGCCGCGCGCTCCGCGTTCTCGCGTGCTAGGCGGTTATCGGAGTTCAGCTCTGGCAAGTAGCGGCGACGACCGAAGAGCGTTGCCGTGTAGCCATCCTTGCGGGCTTGGACCACGACTTCATCGAGGTACTTCTTCACGCCGCCAAAGCGCTCAAAGTAGCTTTCCATAATGGACTTTGCCTCCCCCGCCGGAATGCCCAATTGCTGGGATAGGCCGAAAGCGGAAAGTCCGTATACCAACCCATAAGACATGGCCTTAACCCGGCGGCGCAGCTCGGGTGTCACCTGGTCAACGGGAACGTCAAAGACTCGGGAGCCAACATAGTTGTGCAGGTCTTCGCCTTCCTTGTAGGCCTCGATGAGGCCCGGGTCAGCGGAGAGATGCGCCATGACACGCATCTCAATCTGCGAGTAGTCCGCAGTCATGAGTTCATCAAAGCCATCGCCCACGATGAAGGCAGAACGAATCTGACGGCCGGCTTCGGTGCGCACGGGGATGTTTTGCAGGTTGGGTTCGGTGGACGACAAACGGCCGGTAGAGGCCACGGTTTGGTTAAACGTGGTGTGAATGCGGCCGTCAGGCTGCACGGTTTTGATGAGGCCCTCCAGGGTGGTCTTCATCTTCTGGTACTCGCGGTGTGCCAAGAGGTGATCCAAGAAGGGATGAGGGTTCTTTGCCGCGAGCTGTTCAATCTCCTTGGCCGCGGTGGAATAGCCCGTCTTCGTCTTTTTGGTCTTGGGCAGCTCGAAAGTCTCAAAGAGCACGGTTTGCAGCTGCTTCGGCGAGTTGAGGTTGAGCTTGTCATCGCCGGCAAGCTCGCGGGCGGCGCGCTCTTGTTCGGCAACCTGCTCTACAAAGGCATCCTTTTGCGTTTCGAGAATGTCAACGTCAACGGCGATTCCGGTAGCCTCCATGCGCGCCAGGATGGTTACCAGCGGCAACTCGAGGTCGGTATAGAGCTCGAAAGAGTCAATCTCCTGTAGCTCCGCGGTGAGCCGTTCTGCCAGCTCCAAAATTGCCGCGGCCTGGTCAACCAGGGAGGAATCATCCAGGAGAGACAGCTGCTCCGTGGCGGCGCCGAGAGTCTTTTGGAGGTGGCGCTGGTAGACGTCGGCAAGCGCATAAGTGCGCTGACCTGGGCGAAGCAGGTAGGCAGCAAGGGCCGTGTCATGGGCAATGCCGGCCAGCTCTATCCCACGACCGGCAAGCATATGAAAGGCCGCCTTTGCCTCGTGGAAATACTTCGGCGCATCAGATGCCAACCACTGGGCTAGGGCCTTATCGTCCTCAGCAGAAAGATCGCCCAGCTCCACTTGCAGGCCGTGGCGTTCCTGGTTCACGAAAGCGATCGCAGAAGCGTCGCCTTGTCCCGGGTTTCCCTCGCCTTGGACATACACCGCAACATGCTCGCGGCCGGGCAACCACTGGGACAATGGCTCGTCATCGATGACCGTCTCTAGCTCTTGGACTTGCTCTGCCTGCTCTGCTGCCTCAGCACCATCATTGGGAATGGCTGCGAGTACGCGATCGCGCAGGCTGGTACCAAACTCAAGGTCATCAAACTTGGCGGCAACGTCGGCGACCTTGGCTTCCTTAAAGGCCAAGTCATTTGGACCGACCTCTAGGTCCATGTCCGTAATCATCTGGGTGAGCTTGCGGTTCATCTGCACCTGCTCGATGCGCTCGCGGAAGTTATTGCCTACCACGCCCTTAATTTCCTCGGCGTGTTCTACCAAGGATGCCAAGTCTCCATACTTGACTATCCACTTGGTGGCCGTCTTCTCGCCTACCTTTGGGATGCCCGGCAAATTATCGGAAGGATCGCCACGCAGCGCGGCAAAGTCCGGGTACTGCGCGGGGGTGAGACCGTACTTCTCTTCTACCGCGGAAGGGGTAAAACGGTGGAGCGTGGATACGCCCTTCATGGGATAGAGCACCGTGGTGGACTCATTAACCAACTGCAGGTAGTCACGGTCGCCGGTGACGATCAGGGTCTCATAATCCTGCGCCTCGGTTGCGAGAGTGGCCAGGATGTCATCAGCCTCGAAATTCTCCCGGGACAGGGTGGTAATTCCCAGTACCTCGAGCACCTCGCGAATGAGGTCTACCTGCCCCTTGAATTCCTCCGGCGCGGCCTCGCGCTGGGCCTTATAGTCCGGGAACATCTCGGTGCGGAAGGTCTTGCGCCCCACGTCGAATGCCACCGCAATGGCGTCGGGGGTCTCTTCCGCCACGATATTAGAGAGCATCGATAAGAAGCCATACACGGCATTAGTGTGCTGGCCTCCTGAGGTGGAGAAATTATCCACCGGCAGGGCATAGAAGGCACGAAAGGCCATAGAGTGGCCGTCAATGAGCAGAAGTCGAGGCTGATTAGTAGTCACCTGCCCCATCCTAGAGAACCAGGCCGACATCCGAACACCCCGGTGCAGATTTTGTGGATGACGTGCGCATTCCCCCGCTGCCCCTACCCAATTAGGAATTCGCCTAGTGCCTGCGCTACTATTTTGACAGTCAAAGGCAGTCCGCCTTTGGATTGTGCGCCCCTGTAGCCCAATTGGCAGAGGCAACGGATTCAAAACCCGTCCAGTGTGAGTTCGAGTCTCACCAGGGGCACAACGAGATAAGGCCTCAGTTTCCACTAAGTCAGGGAAACCGAGGCCTTTGCTTTAGCCCAGGTCAGGCAGGGTTGGCAGGTGGTACTTGCGCAGGAGCGCGTTGATTTGCGGGATCGAGGCCTTCAGTTGCGGCAGGGCTAGGCCGATGAGTCCGGCAATGCCTGCGATGCCGAGGAGTGCTCCCAAGACTGCGGGCTTGGAGCTCGTGCCGGTGCTCGATGCGGAGCTGCCCGCGGCTGGCTGCGTAGTATCGGCCGGTTTGCCGTCATCGTGTGCACGGGCGGTTAGCCATTCGTCCTTGCCCAGAACACCCTGGGTCAGGCGGGTCTCGCCGATCCAGCCGTACCACGGGTCCTGCGGGCGCTGGTTATCAAAACCACCGCCCATAACCCACTGCAGGTCGCGCGGGAGAAGGCCTTCGGCGCCTACGGCATTGCGCAAGATGGGTGCGCCGTTGATGAACATCTCCACGCTATCGCTTTGTGGATCATTGACCACGGCGATATGCATCCACTCGTCCTTGGGCACCTCGTGGGACCACACCGTCGAACCGCTTCCCTGCTTCGGCTCCGCCCACCAGCGCAGCTCGCGGAGATTGGAGATACCAAACATGACGGTGGGATCCGTGTCCTCAGAGCCGTCAACCAACTTATTGATGGCAGAGTCGCGGCTAAGCGCACTTCCCCAGCCATGTTGGGCACCATTGAAGTCCTTTGGAATCTTGACGAAGGATTCGAAGGTGTACCCCTTGGTGGTGTCCACATTATTGGCGGCCGCGCCCTTGTCGGTGCGGAACTCGGCGTTGCCTACCTTGCCGGCAGGGTCGGGACCAGAAGAGCGAGCCGGAATCAGAGGACAGCGGGTGGTGATCGGAGCTATAGGTCACCCGATCACCTAGCATGGCGCCAGAGCGGTGCAGGTCGCTGCCGGAATCGCTGGCAATATCGGGGATGGTGGTGCCGCGGCCGGCAGGGGCGCCGTCGGCAAGCGCATGGCCGTCCTTGTCCTGGGCCTGGCCCGGGCGCCAGTGGAATACCGTGCGATCATTCTTGGCAAAGTCATCCGCGCCCTTGGGCAGCTCATCCTCCGCGATGGTGTAGGGCCTATAGCCTTCCGCGGCGATGTCGCGCGCACGCTGCGCTAGGTCCGGCTGGTGGCCCTCGCCCACGGTGAAATCCGGGGAAAAGGAGGAAAAGCGCTGCTCAAAGTCGAACGGAATGGCGTAGCTATCGCCCTGATCATCCAGGGTGAGCTTATCGAATTGCGTCAGCTCCTCGTGCGGCTTCTGCGCCACCCACGGCGAGAGCGCGGTCATCTCCAGCTGCTTGCCGGAAAGGTCGAACTCGAGCACGCCCAGCAGACCATTTCCGCCCTGATAGGCCATCTGATAGTCCTGCAAGATGGAAACGACATCGTGGCCGGCATCGTTCTTATCCACGCGGTAGCCCGCACCGTGGTGGTGGCCGCCCATCACCAGGAAGATCTGGTCGTTGCGCTTGATGAACGTATCCCACAGGCCCTTGCCATAGTCATCGGAATAGAAAACGTTGCCCTCGCCATCGATATTAAGGGCTTCGTGCGTCGTGACGATGACGGGGAGGTTGGGGTGCTTATCGATGATGCCTTGCGCCCACGCAAGGGCCTTCTCATCGGCGCGCCAGCCCAGCGCAAGGTTGAGGTACTTCTGCCCCTCGGCTTCAAAGATGTGAGCCTCGGAGTCATTATTGACCGCAGTGTAGCGCTCTTGGAAGGTCTCCGGATTAGCGTTCTTGGCACGATCGGCGCTAAACCACTTGTCATACGGGTGAGCCGCCGCACCCTCGACGTCCATGTCGTGATTGCCGGGCAGGATGGAGTAGTTCAGGTCAGAATCATCGAGGACCTGCATGGCCTTATCGGCTACCTGCCATTCGCCCTCCACGTTCCATTGGTCGACGACATCGCCCAAGTGGGTGACAAAATCCATGTTCAGCTCGTCTTGGTGATCTACCAACCATTGAGTTTGGGCCAAATAGGGTTCGCTTCCGTAGCGAGCTTGGGCCAAGTTGCCCGTCTCAGGGGTGGAATAGCGCGAGTAGAACTGGGTATCCGGTAAGACGCCGATACTGAAACGAGAGCCCTCGCTTGGCGACGCCCCCTCGGCCCCAAACTCCGCAGCACTTGCGGCCGGTACAACGATGAGGTTACCCGCCACCGCGGTTGCAGTTAGGGCAGGCAGGACGAAACGATTTTTCATAGAGAGTCCTTTAAGACTGGAAAGGAATGCTTGCTCAGGGGAGATGGCGGGAATACGCGAGGGATTCTAGGACGTGAAGCTTTCAGCTAGTTGAAGCCCGCGTAAACAGGAGACTGAATAATGGGAAACTTATGGTTGCTTCTGAATCGGACCATCCCACTGTGGCCAAGTCCGTATATCCTGCCCCGAACTGCATAGTTGCATTGGGGTGTATTAAACTGACAGAATATTCGTGAATACCGTTTTACCTCTACGGTTAGGGAGAAGTTCCTCCCTTCTCGCGGTAGGTAGCTAACGATCCTCTAATGAAAGATATGCATTACGCTTCACAGCGGTTCGCCTAGCCTCCCACTTCGGCACTTTTCTGCCGCCTTACTAGGCCAGTCGCCCTCCGCACCAGCCCCCTCCCAGGTAGATTTTTATTTTATGCAGTACATTTTGAACGCTATCCGCGGCGCCCTCATCGGCATGGCCGAGCTCGTACCGGGCATCTCCGGTGGCACCGTGGCGCTCATCGTGGGCATTTATGAACGCGCAGTCCACAACGCCAACGATCTCATCTCCGGCCGCTTCAAGAAGGTCGAATGGAGCTTCCTCTTCTCCGTAGCTATCGGTATGTTCATCGCCGTCTTCGGAATGTCCACCGTGCTTTCTAACTTCGTAGATAATCACGTATCGGCTTCCGGAGCGCTCTTTTTGGGCATGGTTGCCGTGTCCATTTTTGTACCGCTATCCATGCTTTCTAAGCAGGAGAGGCTACGCCCCTCGTCCATCATCGCGTTCGTCGTTGCCACGATCGCAATCTTCTTCATCACCGGCTTCACCTCCGAACCGCACGAGAACCCCAGCCTTATTGTGGTCTTCTTCGCCGCCGCCATCGCGGTATGCGCACTCATCCTGCCTGGCATCTCCGGCTCGCTCATCCTGCTGACCATGGGCCTCTACCAGCCCATCATTGGCGCCGTTTCGGATCGTGACCTGGGCACTATCGCCGTCTTTGCCTTAGGTGCCCTGTGCGGCCTTGCTGCGTTTATCAAGGTATTGAACTTCCTGCTGGATCACCACCGCGCCCCTACGCTGATGGCTATGGCAGGTTTCATGCTCGGTTCTCTGCGCGCACTGTGGCCCTGGGGAGCTGACCAAGATGCCTCTAGCGGCATCATCATCGCCATGTTCATCCTCGGTGCACTCATCGTCTCCGCCTTCATCTTCGTAGATATGAAGAAAGCCCGCGCTATAGATGAAAGGACGGCGCAAAACTAATGCCAAGCTCGTTTTCTCGCCGCGCGATCATCGCCGCGGCCCTCGTCCCCACGCTGAGCCTAGGCGCCTGCGTCACCAACGAGGAAGATTCCACTCCGGACGGCTGGGAAGAACCACATACCTCGATGGTGCCGGAAATTGCCGCCATGTATGACGACAACGATGGCGTCCTCACCGCCGGAACTAACCCGCCCTATGCCCCATTTCAGCTCAAGGATTCCCACGGGGCGCTCCAGGGCGTTGAACTCGATTTGGCCCGCGCCGTCGCCGGCGTCTTGGGACTCGATTTCCAGCCCCTGGAACAGGACTTCTCCATGATCCTGCCCGCCGTACAATCGGGCCAGATTGATATGGGCGCATCCGGGTTCACAGATAACCCCGAGCGCCGCAATGAATTCGACTTTGTAGATCACCTCTACGCCGGCATCCAGTGGGCCGAGCGAGTAGATGGACCTAAGAAGGTTGACCCGGATAATCCCTGCGGCTTGACCGTTGCGGTGCAGCGCACCACGGTATCTGAAACCGACGATGTGCGTCCCAAAAAGGATGCGTGCAACGGCGATCTCACAGTCCTGTCCTATGACACCGGTGACAACGCCGCGCTGGCAGTCCTAATGGGACGCGCAGATGCCCTGTCCGCAGACTCCCCAGTAACGGCGTGGGCTGTCAATCGCTCCGAAGGAAAGATGCGGCAGGTAGGCGATATGTTCCAAGCATCGCCCTATGGCTTTGCCGTGCCCAAGGATTCCGATCTGGGCAAGGCCTCGGCCGCGGCACTGCAACACCTCATCGAAACCGGTGAGTATGCAGAAATTTTGTCCCGCTGGGGCATCAAGGATGGCTTAATAGACCAGGCAATGATTAATGAAAGGCCGATCAATGGTTAATGAAAATGCGGCGACGCCAGCTACGGCCGAGCCTAAGGAAAAGCCCGCCAAAATCGAAGCGCGACCTCTCCGCCACCCGTGGCGCTGGGTTTTCGCCGGCCTGCTTATTGTGCTCGGCGTGTGGTTCATCATCGCCTCCGCCCGCAACGAGGCCTTTGGCTGGGACACCTACTTCCAGTACCTCTTTGACAAGCGCATCGCGCTTGCCTCCCTCCACACCATCGCCATCACCATTTTGTCCATGATCATCGGCGTTGTCGGTGGTGCCATCCTTGCGGTTATGCGTATGTCCCCCAATCCGGTGCTGCGCAGCGTCTCCTGGGTATTCCTCTGGGTCTTCCGCGGCACGCCGATCTATGTGCAACTGGTGTTCTGGGGCCTGCTCTCCGCCATCTACCAATCCATCAACTTGGGCTTTACCGAGGTGTCTTTGCAGACGATCCTCACCAACGCCTTCTTCCTTGCGGTGATGGGCCTGGGGCTTAATGAAGCCGCCTATATGGCCGAGATTGTGCGCTCCGGTATCACCTCCGTTCCCGAGGGCCAGAAGGAAGCTTCCAAGGCACTCGGCATGTCCTGGTGGATGACCATGCGCCGCACCGTCCTTCCGCAGGCCATGCGCATTATCATTCCGCCCACAGGAAATGAGTTCATTTCCTTGCTCAAGACCTCTTCCCTCGTGGTGGCCATTCCTTATACCGAGGAAATCTTCGGCCGTTCCACGGATATTTCCGCCGCGCTCTTCCAGCCCATCCCGCTGTTGCTGGTCGCAGCGTCCTGGTACCTCGTGGTTACTTCCCTGCTGATGGTGGGACAGTACTTCCTGGAGCGCCGCTTTGAGCGCGGTGCCACCCGCGAACTCACTGGCCGCCAACTTGCTGCGCTGGCAGACGCTGAAGGAACCATCCCCCGCAACGTATCCGTGATTTCGGAGGCTAAAAACTAATGGCTACTCCCATGATTTCCGCCCAGAACGTCCATAAGTCCTTCGGACAGCTCGAGGTCCTCAAAGGCATTGACCTTGAGGTCCAGCCCGGCGAAGTGGCCTGCCTGTTAGGCCCCTCGGGCTCCGGCAAGTCCACCTTCCTGCGCTGCGTCAATCACCTTGATAAGGCGACGGCGGGCCGCCTCTACGTCGACGGCGAGCTGATTGGCTACCGCGAAAAGAACGGCACCCTTTATGAGATCAGCGAGAAGGAAGCCGCAGAACAGCGCTCCGATATCGGAATGGTCTTTCAGTCTTTCAACCTCTTCCCCCACCGCACGGTGATTGAAAACATCATCGAGGCACCGGTGCAGGTGAAAAAGATTCCGGAAGAGACCGCCCGCGCCCGCGCTATGGAGCTGTTGGAGGACGTTGGCTTGGCGTCCAAGGCCAATAACTACCCGGTACAGCTCTCTGGCGGCCAGCAACAACGCGTGGCCATTGCTCGTGCGGTGGCCATGGATCCTAAGCTTATGCTTTTCGACGAACCTACGTCCGCCCTCGACCCCGAGCTCGTCGGCGAAGTGCTGCGCGTTATGAAGGTCACCTCGCAGCCGAAGGCATGACCATGCTCGTAGTCACCCACGAGATGGGGTTTGCGCGCGAGGTGGCCGATAAGGTCTTCTTCATGGACGGCGGCGTGGTCATCGAGTCTGGCAGCCCAGCTGAGGTTTTGGATAACCCGCAACAACCACGCACCAAGGACTTTTTGGCTTCGTTGCTATAACCCCACTACACTCCACAGATTGCCTTCAGCCCGCCGCCCTCTTCCGCGAAGAGACCGGCGGGCTTTGCCGTGGCTGACTCGTCTACGAAAGCGTCAAAATGCCCCGAATCAGTGCGCTGGCCGCGCCCAACCCGGCAACGCTCAGTGAGAGCACGCGGGCCTTTTCTCGTGGAACACGCTGGGAAATGCGGGTGCCGGCCCAAATTCCGACGAACATACCTAATACACCGGCGGGCCACATCACCCAAGGCAAGCCATCAAAGTGGGCCGCACCTGTGAGCGTCTTGGTCATCACGGAAAAGAATCCGCCTACGACAAAAATCGGCTGCAGCGTAGCGGCGTAGACATGTTGGGGCCACTTTGCCGCTTGGGCGTAGACGGTAATAACCGGGCCGGCCACGCCGGCCAAGGTGTTGGTAAAGCCGCCGAGAATACCGGCGGAGATGGCAGGGCCTTTGCCCTCCATCGGCGGGACAAACTTCCTTCCAAATGTCACTACGGCCAATGCGGCCAGAAGCGCAGCGCCCACCACGATCATGAGCCCTGCCGTGTCCATGCGCCTAATGAGCAGCGCCGCGGCCAAGGAACCAATCACCATGACTGGTGCTATCAGACCGAACTTCTTCCAGCTCACATTCTCACGCACGGAATAGGTGGTCAGAATCGCATTTATGCAGGCCAGAACGTTAATTACGAGGATTCCTTCGACCGGCCCCATAATGAGCATGAGGATGGGGCCGCCGATGAGGCCGAGCCCCATTCCGGATACCCGTTGCAGTGTCGAACCAACGACAACGACGAGGAAAATAACCAGTGCGAGGCTCACTGCCGGTATTTCTCCTTTACCGCACGACCTACGGATTCGGGGAACATACCCGTTACGTCGCCGCCGAACTTTGCTACCTGCTTACACAGCGAGGAACTAATATAGCCGTACTTCTCGTCCGTGAGTAGGAAGACAGTATCGATTCCCGAAAGACGCCGATTCATCTGCGCCATAGGCAGCTCATATTCATAATCGAGAGAGCTACGCAGTCCCTTCACTAGGACGTCTGCCCCATGCTCCGTGGTGTAGTCCACCAACAGCCCGGAGCAATAATCCACCTTGATGGAAGAATCCACGCTCTGGCGGATAAGTTCCATGCGTTCCTCCACGCTAAAAAGCCCTGAGGGCTTGTCGGGATTACCGGTTACCAACACGGTGACCTCATCAAACATCTGGTTAGCGCGATTGATGATATCGACGTGACCTAAGGTGACGGGGTCGAAGGATCCAGGGCAGACGGCCTTAGTCATGCTACTTTCGCTTTCTTTTCAGGGGTTTAGTCTTCGGCGTCCTCGCTGCCGGGACGGGTATAAACCGCCATATCCATGCGTGCGATGCCAAAGGTGCGCTTCTTAAGCTTTTGGCCGGTGGGCTCAAAACCTGCAGGCCACACCGTATCCGCGGAATCGACGTGGCGCTCAATTACTACCATTGCGTGATCAGTAAGCACCGGTTCGATGGCAGCAATGAGTGCATCCACCTCATCGAAAGCATAGGGCGGGTCCGCAAGCACCAGGTCAAAGTGTTTGCGCGGGGCACTAGCCAGGTAGGTGCCTGCCTTCATCTCTTGCACGCGCACGCCGGGATGCTTGACGACGCCCATGTTGTGCCGGATGATCTTTACCGCATCGGCCGAAGATTCCACCAGTACTGCTTCCTCTGCCCCACGACTCGCTGCCTCTAGGCCCAGGGCACCAGAGCCAGCAAAAAGGTCGAGCACTGAAGATCCAGCAAAGCCCCACCGTGCAGTTAGGGATGAAAACAGCCCTTCGCGGGCGCGGTCTGCGGTAGGCCGAGTTCCTTCTGCAGGCACTTTAATGGTGCGTCCGCGGGCTTCGCCGGCAATAATGCGCGTCATTTATGCTTCTCCAATCTCCATCAAAAGGTCTCCGCCCACCACATCACTAAAGTCAGAGACCACGATACGGTGAACCTTTCCTGGTCCCGGGCTTTCTACGGGAGCCTCAAGCTTCGTGGCTTCGACAGTCGCAAGCGGGACTCCGGTATCAACAGTGTCTCCCACATTCACATGGCAACGGACGATGCCCGCGAAAGGGGCGTAAATTTTCATGCTTCTAGGTTAACCCGTCTTAGTTCTTCTCCAAGTATTCCTGTTCGCTTTCGCTCAAATTGCGCGTGAGTTCCTCAGCCAACTCGGGATTGCGCAACACCATGGCGCGCGCATCCGTGTGGGTGCGCTCCACAATGTCTTGGTCATCCGCCAAGTTCAGTAGCCGCAGTGTGCGGTGAGTTCCGGACTGCATGGTGCCCAAGATGTCGCCCTCTTGCCGCTGGCGCAAATCAAGCTCGGCCAGTTCAAAACCCGAGGACGTTTGGGCGATCTGAGTGATACGACGGAAGGACGGAGTGTTATCGGCTGCCGTCGTGTGCAAAAGGCAGACGGAGGCATTGCCGCCTCGTCCCACACGCCCACGCAACTGGTGCAACTGGGAAACGCCGAAATGCTCGGACTCGCGAATGAGCATCACCGTGGCATTGGGAACATCCACGCCCACCTCAATGACCGTGGTAGAGACCAGGATATCGATCTCTCCCCTGGCAAATGACGTCATTACCTCGTCTTTATTGGGCATCTTCCCATGCAAAATGGCGACCCGCAGTCCCTTGAAGGGACCGTTTTCTAACTGCTGTGCAAGCTCTAGCACCCCGCCTTTGCCTTCAATGCGCGGGCAAACGATATAGGCCTGATGGCCGTGGGCAACCTCCTCGCGTATCCGCTCGAGTGCGCGCAGCACCCAGGTCGGCCGCCACTCGGCCACCACTGCTGACTGAATAGGTTTGCGACCACCGGGCAGCTCGGTCAGCGTTGATACGGCGAGGTCACCAAAGACGGTCATCGCAATGGTGCGCGGAATCGGTGTTGCTGTCATCACCAGCACGTGGGGGCTGAGGCCTTCACGTGCCTTTAACCGCAGGCTATCGCGCTGCTCTACACCAAACCGGTGTTGCTCATCTACGACGACCAATCCCAGGTTAAAGAACTCCACGCTGTCTTGGATAATCGCATGGGTTCCAATGACGATGTCCGCGTCACCGGAGACAATATCCAATAATGCCTGCCGCTTGTCCGCCGTACGCATGGAGCCGGTCAGGAGTACCACCTTGACCCCTTCGGGAACCGAGGTTCCGATGGAGGCAGCGTGTTGGGAGGCGAGTACTTCCGTCGGCGCCAACAGCGCGGCCTGCGTTCCTGCGTCAACAGCCTGCAGCATAGCGCAGGTAGCCACCATGGTTTTGCCAGAGCCAACCTCACCTTGCAGCAAGCGCATCATGGGCAGCGGACGAGCCAGATCGTCTTCAATCTCGCTGATGACGCGCCGCTGCCCTTCAGTCAGATCAAAGGGCAGATGGCTCAGCAGTTCCTCGCGATAGCCGCCTAAGGTAGCCGGCATGGTAGAAGCGGTCCGGGCTTCGGCATCTCGCTGGCGCAATGCCATCACCAGGCCAATGGACAGAGCCTCGTTGTACTTCAGCCTTTGAATCGCACGGTACGGGCCCGCCTCCCCCGGCTCATGGATTTCCCGCACTGCCTTATCGAGGCTGATGATCATCTGATAATCCAGCGGTTCCTCAATCGGCGGGGTCTTAGATAAGACGTAGTGGATGGCACCCATGATGTACCACGAAGTCACCTTGGACGTAGCCGGGTACACCGGTATCCATTCGCGTTCCAAGAGGAGCTGGTCGAGCCTGCCAAACTGCGACAGGTTCCGCAGCGAGCCGGTGGCCTTTGGGCGGTGCTTCTTGCCGGATTCGGCCGCTGGCTGGCGGTAATCATCCAGTTCGCCATCGGGGCGGCCAAACGCATCGATCTCTACAAAGTCCGGCTGCTGCAACTGCGGCTGATTGCGAAAGAACTTAAGCTTGCCGCTCATCATGACGCGCTGTCCGCGGTGCAACATCCGCATCACGTAATTGGCATTGAAGAAAGTCGCAACGATGCTGCCATCGAGCTGCACATTGATGATGGTGGTCTTGCCCGAGTCATGGCGGGTGAATCCGGTAATGGTTCCGGTAACCGTGACGATATCGCCCTCCGCAGCGTCTCCTAGTCCGACGTCCTTGTTGTGGCGGATATAGTCTCGCGGATAGTGAGCTAAGAGCTCACCGCAGGTCTCATACCCCAGCGCTTTGGTAATCTTCGCGGCATCTTTCGCCGCAAGCACCTCCGTCAAAGGGCGATTGTCCTGCCAGCCGAGCATTGCTATTCCACTCCGATTTCGGTTGCGATATCCGGTACTTTCAGTGCCATAACGTCCACGCGAAGCTGTTGAGCTAGGTCCTCCTGGTCTAGATCAAGGGCGCTTAAGACTGTGACCTGCTCACCGCCTTCTGCTAAGAGATCGCGGCAAGTGGCAATGATTGATTGCGGGGTTTCCTGGCTCGGGTAAGCCACTCGCATGGACTTGGCAGCATCACGCATGGCGGCAACGACGGCACCGGTATCTGGGTTATCCGGCTCATAGACAGAAATCGCCGCCAGAGCTGCAGCCAGAGATTGCGCGGGCACTACTCGCCCAGCAACGGTCTGCGAACTCACGCCGGTAGCAAGAACGATGTCCTCGTCTTTAGCCGCAATGGGATCATCCGGTGACACGACGCTAACCCCCGCAGATGCCAGAAGATCGCTGATGGGCCCGGCTGGTGCGGCAGCAAATACTTGGCGAGCAATAGGCTCTTCGGAGGCAGGTTCGGCGTGAGGGGGCAACGCTTCAAGGTGCAGGTTGGTTACTTCTCCGGTATCAAAGGCGGTTTCAATGACCTTGCCTGCCTGGCGGGAGTGGATATGTACATTAGCGCTGTCCTCGGTGGCCCGAGCGATGACGAGGCTGTCTCCCAACGGTTCAATTGCTACCTGCAGCGTGTCTATATCTCCCTCGAAGAAAAAGACCACTTCCAGTTCAGTATCCGGCTCCGGTTCGGGCAGGCCAGTGTGCCCGGTCGAGCCTTCAATTTCTGCGAGGAGAGACTCTAAAAGGATAACGAGGCCGGCGCCGCCAGCATCCACCACTCCTGCCTCGCGCAGGGCTGGTAGTTGCGAAGGAGTGCGCTCGAGGGCCGTTTCCGCGGCAGCGATTGCGGCACTCACAGTACTGTGCAAGGTTGCGCCTGATTGCGCTTGAGCGTCGTCGGCAGCCTCGGCTGCTGCCTTCAAAACCGTAATAACTGTGCCTTCCACCGGCTCGGCGATAGCCCGGTTCACCAGCTCCACGGCCTGCTTGAGGGAACGGACAAAGACGGCACCGTCGATAACTGAGTCCACAGTTGACTCGGCCACGCCGCGCAGAACCTGGGACAGCACCATTCCCGAGTTCCCGCGGGCACCACGCACCGCTCCGAGCGCGAGGGAGTCGGCGACATCGCCGCCATTGTCCAGCTCCGCTACCGCTGCCTCCATAGTGTGCGCCATATTCGAGCCCGTATCGGAATCCGGTACGGGAAAGACATTGAGCGCGTTGATCTCATCGCGGCGGTGGGCTAATTCCCCCACGGCGCGGGTGGCCCAATTGCGCATTCCGTGGGAATCCAGCGTGCTGGGGTAGGACATGCGCAATAGTTTACAAGCGCCAGTCTATTTCCTGTGCGCCTTGGTCCCGCAAAAGGGCGTTTGCCCGGGAAAAGGGCTGAGAACCAAAGAAGCCGCGGCTGGCAGAAAGCGGTGAGGGGTGTGGGGACTTGATACAGGGGACGTCGGGAAGAAAGCGCTCACACGCTTGCGCATCCCGGCCCCAGAGAATCGCGACCATGGGGCTGCGGTTGAGTGCGCGAATGGCAGCCTCTGTGATCTCTTCCCAACCGATGCGGCGGTGCGAACCGGCTTGGCCTGGGGCTACGGTAAGCACTCTGTTAAGCAGCAGCACTCCCTGGTCCGCCCAGGCGCTCAGGTCACCATCCTCCCGGCCGTTGATACCCAGATCATCGTGCAGCTCGCGGTAAATATTGACCAAGGAACGCGGCGGTTTCACACCCGGGCGAGTCGAGAAGGCCATACCCATGGCGTGTCCTGGGGTGGGATAAGGGTCTTGGCCGACGATGAGCACGCGGACATCATCCAGCGGCATCTGCAACGCACGGCAGACGTCCTCGGCCGGGGGCAAGTAGTCCTGCCCCTCAAGAGCGTGAGAAATCTGTGGCCATTGCTTTTCAACAACCGGCGCCAGCACCGGTTCCCAGGAAGGGTGGTAAGTGGGATGCATGGTTAAAAACTCAGCCAGCCTTTCTGATAGCTCGGTGTGGTGCCTCCCAGCGTAACTCCGCAGCCGCGGGTTACGGTGCCAATCTTTCGGAATCCGGAGGGGGCTTCCTTTGCGGTCGTGCCGATGAGGGTGTGGTCTTCGCCGCCGCTGAGTACCCATTCCCAGGGATCGCAGCCGAGTAGATCCGCGGCCTGGCACAGCAATTCTTCCGGTTGCAAGGCCTGCGGATCCAAGTCCATGTGCACGCAGGAGTGCTCGGCCATCGTCGTGCAGTCTTGAATCAGACCGTCTGAGTTATCGGTCATTGCGGTCACCCCCGCGGCACGGGCAATGACGCCGCGGCCGGGGTTGAGCCAGGGGGCACAGTGGGCGTCGATAAGCGGCTGCAGGTGCTCATGCCCTGCAGGAAGGTTCCGGCCAAAGCGCTCCAACAAGGCCAAGCCGGCGGCCGAGTGGCCGATCTTGCCGTGCGCTACTACCTGCTGGCCTGCCCGCGCCCCGTCCAAGGTCAAGGCAGGAAGGCTGCCGCCGAGGAAGCCTACGGCCGTGATATTGATGACCAAGAGATCGGACTTCGTTAGGTCGCCGCCTACCAACTCGGCGTTATAGAAAGAGCTATGCTCCGCGATTCCCTCGGCAATGCCGCGCACGAAGGGCACCGGGGTATCGCCTGGCGCGGCGATTGCAAGGAGGGCGGCAACCGGGCGGGCACCCATAGCTTCCACATCGGCAAAATTGCGCAAGATGGCCTTCTTGCCAATCTCGCGCGGGGTAGACCACTCGCGCAGGAAATGACGTCCCTCCACCATCAAATCGGTAGCCGCCACGGTGCGGGAATTCGGCGGCGCACTGGGCAGAACCGCGGCATCGTCTCCATTGAGCCCACTGGAGGCCACGGAGGTAATTTCCCGGATGGCGGCGCGTTCTCCCACATCTGCGAGAGTCTGAGTTAAGTTCACCAGCTTCCTTTCGATACTATGAGCCCTTATGACATCCCAATTTAACCGCACCGCGATCTTCATTTCACTTGGGTTGTCCATAGTGATGGTTCTGGCGGTCCTTTTCGGCGCAAAATACGTATTCAATAACGTCGCCAAAGCACCAGTGGCGGTCTCCCCCGTGGAGTCTAAGGAGGCAGACTCGCAAGCCTGCCGCAGCTTTATCGACGCCCTTCCGGATCAGGTCATGGATAAGCCACGTGCCGATATTGCCGAGCCCGTACCTTCCGGTGTCGCGGCTTGGGCCGCTACCTCAGACGATAAGGTCACCGTGCGCTGTGGCGTAGATATGCCTTTCCAGTACACCGAGTACTCCCAGACCCAGGACGTAGAGGGCGAACAGTGGTTCCAGGTGCGTGATGCCACCCCTGGCTCCAACCTCACCACCTGGTATGCGGCACAGCGCTTCCCCATTGTCGCGGTCACTGCCTCCACCGATGCAGAGCCGGGCGAGCTTAACGACGCCCTCTCTTCCCTCGAAGAAAAGCCAGCCACCGCGCACGAGGCGCCGCTCAAGGCGCTCAAGGCGGGCAATGACCAGATGTGCGCCGAGGTGGACAAGGCCCTGCCCGATTCGGTGGCTGAGGGTTACAACCGCCGCAAGGTAGAGGAAAAGAATACCTATGTGTGGAGCGCCGATGGCCGCGAAGACATCGTTGCACGATGCGGCGTAGCCAAGCCGGAGAACTACCGGGCGGGAGTCAAGCTCCAGCAGGTTAACGATATTCCGTGGTTCGAGGACACCACCTTGGCCCATGGCACGACCGCAGGCACGTGGTTTGCCCTCGGCCGCGAGGACTACCTTGCGCTACACGCCCCACAAGATGCCGCGCAGGCGGCACTGGTGGAAATCGGCGACGTTCTCGCAAAGCACACGACCGAAAAGTAGGCAGCGCTTAGGACTACTTGGCTAGGGCCTGCTCGATAAGCGCCTCGAGTAGCGCCGGGTACTCAACGCCCGAGGCCGCGAGCACCTGCGGGTACATGGAGATCGGGGTAAAGCCCGGCAGGGTATTGATCTCGTTGATGTACACGGAGTCCTTTGTGACGAAGAAGTCGACTCGGGACAGGCCCTCACAGTTGAGGGCCTCGAAGGCGCGGATTGCCATGTCGCGTAGCTTCTCAGTCAGTTCAGGTGCGAAAGGCGCAGGGATTTCGGCAGTGACCACATTGTCGAGGTACTTGGTGTCGAAGCCATAAAAGCCCTCGTCGGAATCATCGATCCCGGCGAGCAGCGCTGGGACGGAGGCCAGCAAGGTGCCATCGGCATAGTGAAGTACGCCGATTTCTACCTCTTTGCCTACGATTTCCGGCTCCACCAGGATCTTTTCGTCATCTTCTAGCGCCAGGGCGACGGCTGCGGGGAATTCCTCCCAGGTAGTGACCTTGGAAACGCCGATGGACGATCCACCGCGTGCGGGTTTAACAAACACGGGCAGGCCTAGTCGCTGCTTTTCTTCCTCGCTTAGCTCGGTGCGGCCTTTGAGGATAACCTCGGGCGCTACTGGCAGATCTGCGGCCGCCAGCACCTTCTTGGTAAATTCCTTATCCATGCCCACCGAGGAAGCCAAGACCCCTGGGCCTACATAGGGCAAGCCGGAAAGCTCAAAGAGTCCTTGAACTGTACCGTCCTCACCAAAGGGTCCGTGCAGAATGGGAAATACCACGTCGACCTCTGCAAAGAGCGTGCCGTCGGTGACGTTATGGAATTGGCCCTTCGCATTGGGATCAAGGGAAAGGGTCAGTTCCGCACCTGGGTTGACCTCCGGCATGACACCATCGACAATTTCTAAGCCCTCCGTGGTGCCAGGCGTCCACGTGCCCTCACGGGTAATGCCGATGGGCACCACCTCGAATTTCTCTGGGTCGAGGTGGTTCATGATCGCACCTGCGGATACGCAGGATACGGAGTGCTCGGTGCTACGGCCGCCATAGATGACGGCCACGCGGGTCTTTTCAGTCATGCCCGCAGATTTTACCCTCGACCTACTCCGACTTTTTGGACCGACCCATCAAAGCGATGATCATATCTTCCACCGCCATGCCCTCGTAGCACACGCCATAAACCGCGTGCGTGATAGGCATCTCTACCCCGGCCTGCTGGGCGAGGCGATAGATGGAGTCACAGGAGTAGACGCCCTCTGCGACCTGGCCATTGGTCGCGGCCTTGGCCTCTTCAATCGTGCCGCCTTGGCCCAGGCGGTAGCCAAAGGTGCGGTTGCGCGACAATGTCGAGGTGCACGTTGCCACCAAGTCGCCCATGCCTGCGAGGCCGGAGAAAGTAAATGGATCCGCGCCGAGCTCTACTCCCAGGCGAGTAATTTCCGCCAGACCGCGGGTGATGATGGTGGCCATGGTGTTATTGCCCAGCCCCTTGCCAGAGGCGATACCACAGGCCAAGGCGATGACGTTTTTGCAGGCGCCGCCGATTTCCGCGCCTATAACATCGGTATTGGTGTAGGGCCGCAGGTACGGCGCGGCAACCGCTGCTTGCACGCGCTGAGCGCGGTCTTCATCAGAGCAGGCAATCACTGTGGCGGCCACTTGGCCGGCAGCAATCTCCTTGGCCAAGTTCGGTCCAGACAGTACCGCCACGCGGTCTGCTGGCACGCCGGCCGCATCCATAATGACCTCGCTCATGCGCTTGAGCGTGGCGGTCTCTACACCCTTAGAAATGGAGACCAAGGTGGCATCTTCCGGCAAGTGCGGCGCCCACTTTTCCACGTTGGCGCGCAAGGTTTGGGAGGGAACGCCGAACACGACGACGTCGGCAAGCGCCAGAGCTTCCGCATCATTGTGGGTGGCCCTCACTGCGGCTGGGAGCCGGGTATCAGGCAAATAGTCCGGATTGGTGTGGGTCTCGTTGATGGCCTGCGCCAATTCCGCGCGGCGCGCCCACAGGCGAACGTCATTTCCGGCGTCCGCAAAGACCTTGGCCAAGGTAGTGCCCCAAGAACCAGCACCCATCACGGCAACATTAACCATGGTGTCTCCTCCAAACGTGCAAATCTATAGCCCCAACCTTAAAGCATGCCCGTCCCCCGTGGGGCGAGGATGCACAACGCGCCTCACCCGTGGGACAATGGGCGCTTAGACGTTGTTTTCAAACACCCAATTTCTGTGGAAAGGCCCCGTGGAGGCAGACGATGCCCAATATTAAAAAGATGCACGAAACCGACAAGGATCAGCAGCACGAGGAGTTTATTTCCGGCCGCCACCAAGAAATCCCGGTGAACCCCGCCAAGGAATTCCACCGCACTACCCTTGCCGCCGGCGCCGTAATCTGGCGCGGCTCCCCGCAGGACCCAGAAATCGCACTTATCCACCGCCCCCATTACGATGATTGGTCCTGCCCAAGGGCAAGGTCGATCCCGGCGAGTCCCTGCCCACGACCGCGGCCCGGGAAATCCTGGAGGAAACCGGCTTTAGCGTGCGTCTAGGCAAGCTCATCGGCAAGGTAACGTACCCAGTCCAGGGCCGCACTAAGGTGGTCTACTACTGGGTGGCCAAGTACCTGGGCGGAACCTATTCCGCCAATAGTGAAACCGATGAGCTACGGTGGCTGCCCATCGACGAGGCGCAAGACCTCCTGTCCTACGACGTTGATACCGCGGTAGTGGCCAAGGCGGCTAAGCGCCTACGCATCGCGCCCGCTACCCGCGTGCTTTATGTGCGCCACGCACGCGCGCATGACAGGGTGAGCTGGGAAGGCGATGATAACCTGCGGCCACTGGATAAAAAAGGCCGCCGCCAAGCAGAGATGCTGGTGCCGATGCTGAGTGCCTTCCACCCCACCGCGATTTACTCGGCCTTGCCCCAGCGCTGCCAGCAGACGGCTGCCCCGCTTGCCGACGAACTGGGCAAGGACATTTCCATCAACAAAAACTTTGGTGACGAGGCCTGGGAGAGCGACCCAGAAGCGGCCAAGAAAGCCTTCCACCGCGTGGTCAACGAAGGCGGGGTGCCCGTCATCGTCAGCCAAGGCGCCACCATTCCTGGCATCATTGAAGACCTCGCCCCAAAGTTCCTGAAAAAGCCGGTGGACAAGCTGAAGTTTAAGAAGGCTTCTGTGTGGGTCTTGTCTTTCAACAATGGCGAGCTCACCGGTGCCGATTATCTGGCTAGCCCGCTGCCGGTGCGCTAGTTTCCTGGTACCTCGTCGACCAACGATTAAGGCCCTGTCCGCCCACCGTACTCGGTGAACCGGCAGGGCCTTCTGTGCACTCCTATTGTGCGATGCGCAGCTTTCTAGCCGCGCAGTCCAAGGGTGCGGCGGACAAAGAGGACCGTAATGAGTGTATTCAGCGCCGGGAACAAAATGGCGCCGACGATGGTAAAGCTCAGCACGGCGTACAGGACGGCAATCAGGACGAGCACCAAGATGGTCACTCCAACGTTCTTCTTTGCGACCTCGATGGATGCACCAAAGGTTTCGCCCACAGATAGCTCAGGGCGTGCAGCCTTGACGGCCGGCATCCAAGTGAAGAAGAAGGCAGCGAAAAGGCCCGGGATAATCAGGAGGAAAAAGCCTAGAAGGACAACCACGATCGACAGCGTATAGACCGCCATGAGTCCGGCGATATTCTTAAAGCTGAGGAAGTCCGTTATCTGCAGCGTGCCGGTATCCACCTGCTTATTGGCGGCCTGGTACCAGGTGCTATATGCCCAAATCATCACGAGGAACATCGCAATAAAGACAAGAACCATCACTGCGACCAGCCCGCCAGTAAGAGCAGCATCAGACCCCGAGCTACTGTTGGCTAGGGCATCAATGGATGATCCGCTGCCCGCTAGGACAGCAATCAACACTAAATAGAGGATGAACATCACTACGCCCTGGATCAGTGGGCCGAAAATCCACTGCGCCCAATTGCGGCCGAAATAGCGGAAGCTATCGCCGATTACCTGAATGGCATCTACATCCCGGCCAAACAGGGAATCGTCTTCCGGATACGGGCTTCCGGCGTATCCAGGCTGGCCGTACTGCTGTTGTCCATACTGTTGCTGGCCAAATTGCTGTTGACCAAATTGCTGTTGGCCGTAGCCAGACTGGCCATTCGCATCATTTCCATGAGATGCAGACTCATGGCCGGCTCCGGGATACTCTGCCCCGTTGTTTCCTGAATTGAAGGAATCATTATTCGAATAAGGATTGCTCATAAGTCTAAAGCTAGGGTGATACTTTGTTGCGGGAAACTGGAGCAAGCAATTGTTACCCATACGTTACCGAGTTATACCCCCCATTTACCCCAAGGCGGAAGTTTAAAGTTCACGTGTGAGCGCACGGCGCCCCTACGGCCTCTTCGCGTAGCAGGACTGTAGGGGCACTGCTGGCCCGTCGATCGCCATCGATTCTTCTGCTATTGGGCGTGAACAGCGGGCTTGAAGCTGGGGCGACGCGATTCGTACGCAGCGATTGCACCCTCGTTGCGGAGCGTAATGCCGATGTCATCCAGCCCTTCCATCAACCTCCAACGGGTGTAGTCATCAATATCGAAGCGGTAGGTATTTTCACCCACCGTGACCGTTCGAGCCTCCAGGTCCACGGTGACCTGGGTTTCTCCTGCTTCCAGCTGTTTCCAGATGAGCTCAATATCTTCTTGCTCCATCAATCCAGTAAGCAGTCCGGACTTTCCGGCGTTGCCGCGGAAAATATCAGCAAAGCGGGAAGAAAATACCGCGCGGAAACCGTATTCACTCAACGCCCACACTGCGTGCTCACGGGAGGATCCGGTGCCAAAATCACTGCCCGCGAAAAGCACCGAGCCGTCCTTGAATTGCGCCTGGTTGAGTACAAAGTTGTCATCGGAGCGCCAATTTGAAAATAGGCCATCTGAAAAGCCGGTACGCTTGACCGACTTCAAGTAGCGCGCGGGGATGATCTGGTCAGTATCCGCGTTGGAAGCGCGCAGGGGCACGCCCGTTCCCGTATAGGTAATAAACTTCTCCATTGTCAATGCCTTTCTTAGCGCTCAATTCAAGTCAGCAGGACTAGACAGGTATCCGGTCACGGCTGTAGCGGCAGCCACCTGGGGTGACACTAGGTGTGTGCGCCCACCAGGCCCTTGACGGCCCTCGAAATTGCGGTTGGAGGTGGAGGCGGAGCGCTCGCCCGGAGCCAATTGATCTGGGTTCATGCCCAAGCACATCGAGCAGCCGGCGGTACGCCACTCCGCACCGAACTGTCGGAAGACTTCGTCGAGGCCTTCCTCCTCCGCTTGGGCCTTGACCAGGGTGGAGGACGGCACGACCATCATCCGCGTATCGGCAGCGATGGTGCGTCCCTTCACCACGTCGGCCGCAGCACGCAGGTCTTCGATGCGGGCATTGGTACAGGACCCGACGAAGACGATATCGATCTTGATATCACGCAGTGGAGTACCTGGCTGCAGGTCCATATACTGCAATGCCTTTGCCACAGTGGCCTTTTCATTATCGTCACCACAGTCTTCCGGATCTGGGCCTTCTCCCCTAACGGAAGGCCCTGCCCAGGATTGGTTCCCCACGTAACAAATGGGGTCAGCGAGGAGCCATCAATTTCCACAACGGTATCGAATTCCGCGCCCTCATCGGTGGGAAGCGTCTTCCAATACTCAACCGCAGCATCCCAGTCTGCTCCCGTGGGGGCGAACTCGCGCCCCTTGACATACTCGAAGGTCGTCTCATCGGGAGCGACCATGCCAGCGCGGGCCCCTGCCTCAATAGACATATTGCACATCGTCATGCGCGCCTCCATGGACATCTTGCGAATGGCCTCACCGCGGTATTCAATGATGTGGCCCTGCCCGCCACCGGTACCGATTTTAGCGATAATGGCCAAGATGAGGTCCTTGGCAGATACCCCCTCTTGCAGCTCGCCAGTCACCTCAATAGCCATGGCTTTAAATGGCTTCAAAGAAAGCGTCTGCGTGGCCATGACATGTTCTACCTCAGAGGTGCCAATACCCATGGCAATTGAACCAAAGGCGCCGTGCGTGGAGGTATGCGAGTCGCCACACACGATTGTCATACCCGGCTGGGTAATCCCCAGCTGCGGGCCAACCGTGTGCACAATGCCCTGCTGAACATCACCCATAGAGTGCAAACGCACTCCAAATTCTTCGCAATTCTTGCGCAAGGTCGATACCTGGGTGCGTGAAACCTCATCCTTGATTTCCAAGAGGTTGCCGGACTTGATGCCTTGCGTGGGAACGTTATGGTCCTCGGTGGCCAAGTGCAGCTCAGGGTGACGCAACGTGCGGCCGGCCAGCCGCAAGCCATCAAATGCCTGCGGACTGGTAACTTCATGTAGTAGCTGAAAGTCAATAAAGATGAGGTCTGGCGCCCCAGCATCGCCCTGTTGGACGACGTGATCGCGCCACACTTTTTCTGCCAATGTCAGCTTCTGGTTCATAAACGTCTCTCCACACTTGAAATCTCATAAGTTGGAACGTAGATTTCATTGTATGGGAGAGTATAGCGCAGTTTCCGGAATCAAGGTGTTGGATCGAGCAATGGCCATTATGATGGCCGCCGCCAACCACCCCTCCACCCTCAATGAATTATGCGAAACCACAGGACTACCTCGGGCGACAGCACACCGTTTAGCAACCGCGCTCGAAGCGCACCGCATCCTCGTTCGCACCCCCGATGGAAAGTGGAAGGCCGGCCCTGCCCTCCCCGGCAACCGCGATCATCTCCTCGAGGCAGCCGGGCCAATCATGGAGAAACTGCGCGAAGACACCGGAGAATCCATCCAGCTCTACGAGGTCACCGGAAATACCCGTACCTGCATTGCCACCAGGGAGCCGGAATCCGGCCTCCACAACGTCGTACCAGTCGGGCGCCAGCTACCGCTTAGCTCCGGCTCTGCCGCGCGCATCATTGCCGCATATGTAGACATCAATATCGAAGATGCCTCGTTTACCCAAGAAGACATTGAGGCGGCCAGAAACCAAGGTTACTCCGAGTCTATTGAGGAACGCGAAGCCGGCTTAGCCTCCATCTCCGCGCCGGTTTTCGATGGTTCCGGCACCTTCCTCGCAGTATTGTCGATTTCCGGATTTGCCGAGCGCTTCCTACCTTCCCCGGCCCAGAAATACGCCCACATGCTCACTTCCGCCGCACGCGAATTGAGCAACCGCCTCTAAGGCCCTCCCTAGCTTTACGACGCCCGCTTCCACCTAGCCCCAGGGAGGCGGGCCCTTTTTATTTCCAAACCGGAAAAATTAGAGAAACACACCCACACCTATTGAAACCGAAATGAAAATACGGTTTAATGAAAACACACTGAAAACGACGGGGAACGTCCCCTACCAGAGAGGATCAGGCATCATGACCCACACCACCCACGAAGACCATACCCACACCCACGGCGCTGACTGCGGCCACGTTTCCTTCCCGCACGGTGACCACACCGACTACCTCCACGAGGGCCACATTCACCGTGAGCATGATGGCCACTGGGATGAGTGCGAGACCACCGAGCACGTTGAAGCCGAGGCACACGCCGACCACACCCATGGTGAAGGCTGCGGCCACGTAGCAATCCCTCACGGCGACCACGTGGACTACCTGCACGACGGCCACCGCCACGCCGCCCACGGCGATCACTACGACGAGCACTAAGCGCCTATCGGGGCCCAGCCCCACGTGCTTGCCGCCTAGGTCCCTTGAACTGAGGACCCAGGCGGCTTTTTCTATGCCCACCCTACTGCTGAAATCGTCCCCGAAATTCACACCAGAAACATATCTGCAAGCTCGACGGGACGCGCTCTCTCATTTCTGTTAAAACTGACAGTCAGGCTATTAGTTCTTTCCGGTTGGGTGTTACGATTTTTCGAGTGATTACTAGTTGGAAGATTTTTCTTCAAGATTTTGTCCGCTTGTGGCGGACCCGCAGGTCTGGGTGATCCTCATTGGTTTGATGATCACCCCAGCCCTGTATTCCTGGGTAAACATCTCCGGTTTCTGGGACCCATACGGAAACACAGAACACCTCAAGGTCGCCGTAGTTAATGAGGACAAAGGCGCATCCTCGGAAATGACTGGCCACTTAGACGTCGGCGGGCAGATGATTGACAAGCTGCATGACAATGACGAGCTGGGCTGGCAGTTCATGGACAGGCAGGAAGCCGAAGACGCCGTTAAGAAGGGTGACGTCTTCGCCTCGGTGATTGTCCCCGAAGACTTTTCGGCAGATTTCGTGAGCCTTTTTAAAGGTACCTATTCTCAGCCCACGCTGGAATATCACGTCAATGAGAAGCTCAACGCCATTGCACCGAAGATTACTGATACTGGCGCTTCGACACTAGACACCACCATCAGCTCGACCTTCAATGAGCAGGTAGCGGATTCGGTGGCTACGGAGCTAAAGAACTCCGGTGGCGATTTGAGCCAGAAGATTAACAGTACCGCAAGCAAGACCGCGGATTCTTTTTCAGAGACCGCAGATACGGTAGCTAACTCCCGCAGCCAACTTGCTGACGTGCATTCCACCATCGAGGATGCGCGCCCAACTATCGCGCAAGCCCGCAAGTCTTTGGGCACGGTGCAAAAGACCATCGACGATGCCCAGACCGCCTTGGATGAGCTGAACGCTATAACCGCAGAGGTCCAGCGGGAAGTCACTTCTTTCTCGGACGATGCCACCGCCGCCTATGTAGAAGGCACGACCGCCATGGCGGACGGCACCGCCTCCGCCAATGCCACCGTAGGCTCGGTCTCCGGCAAGCTGCGCGGCGCACTCAACCGCGTAGGTGCCGCCTCTGCGGGCGCGTCAGGAATCGTCGGTGAAGCTGACCGGGCAATCGATCAGCTCGATAAGCTTGCGTCTTCACCAGCCCTGCCCCCACAGGTTTCCCAACAGATTAAGGATCAGGTAGGAGACCTCCGCAAACGCAATGATCAAAATAAGGCCGTTCTCGGTGACTTAGATACTCTCAACGGCGATACGAACGACACCATCGATTCGCTCAATAAGACCACGGGCATGCTGGAAGAGATGGCTGCCCAAACGCGCGATGATTCCCACGCGCTGCGCGATAATGTAGCCGAAGGCCTACCCAAGCTCAACGCTGCGCTTTCCGACGTCACTGCTACCACCGGCAAGCTTTCCGCCTCGCTCGAAAGCCAGCAGGCACTGGTCGGGCAAACCGATGGGCTCTTGGGGGGCGTCGACGAGCAGCTAAGCCAGGCCCAGCAAGTAGTTGAGCGTTTTTCTGTGGACCTCGACGGCATTGAGGAGGGGCTTCGTGCCTCCCGCAGCGACGTGATTGCGCTGAGCAATACTGCCAATAACAATTCCATCCTGCAGTCTGTCAAGGGCCTTAACACCGATGAGGTGTCTTCCTTCCTTGCCTCCCCTGCGGAGATGGAAAGCCACGCCGTATTCCCTGTAAAGCACTATGGTTCCGGCATGTCCTCGCTCTTTATCAACCTCACGCTGTGGATCGGCGCGTTCATGCTGCTCATCATCTTCCGTGCTGAGGTAGACCCGCAGGGCCGCAAGTGACCTCACCATTACCAAGGCTTACCTTGCCCGCTTCCTTTTGCTTTCCTTCTTTGCCATTGCCCAGGCACTCATCGTGTCCATCGGCAACCTGGCCATTGGTGTTGAACATGCCAATGCATTGGCCTACGTCGCTACCGCGGTTATCGTGGGCCTGTGCTACCTGAGCATTACCTATAGCTTGGTTTCTACGTTTGGACACGTAGGCCGCGGCATCGCGGTGGTCTTCGCCTTCATCCAGATTCCGGGCGCATCCGGCCTCTACCCCATTGAGATGACGCCGGACTTCTTCCGCGCGGTGCATCCATTCCTGCCCTTTACCTACGGCATCGATGCCATGCGCGAGACCGTCGGTGGTTTCTACGGCAACCACTATGCGCGCGACCTTGCCGCGCTCATCGGCATGGCCGCGATCGCTTACCTCATCGGTACTGTGATGCGCCGCGGCCTGTCCAACGTCAACATGCTGGTCAATGACGAACTGCATAAGGGCGGTCTCGTTATCAATGAGCAGGTCCACCTGGTCGGCAGCCGGTACCGCTTTACCGACCTCCTCTATGCCTTGAATGACCGCGAGGCGTACCAACAAAGCTTGGAGGATAAGTGGAGCATGGCCCGCAGGAATTACTCCCAGCTGATGAAAATTACCGTCGCGGTAGGCCTAGCGTTAGTCGTCGCTTTGGGCATCTACTCACGCATTAACCCTGAAGAAAAGGCCATCATCTTCGGCCTGGCCTGCCTGGTGACGCTCATTTCGGTGGGCGTTATCTGCTCCCTTGAGTACGTCAAGCAGAGCATCGCGCACGATAGCCGCCTGGCGGATCTCAGTGATGAGGAAATCCAGGAGCACCTCGAGCACCGACAGGAACACCCAAACCGCTACCTCCTAGAGGACTTAGACGAGGAATCCACATTTTCTAATGCCAGCGAGACCAAGGAAATGCCCGCCGTTGATGGCGATGACTCCGGAAAGCGAGGCGAGTAAGTCATGAAAAACATCCTGACCATTCTCCGCGATGACCTCCACGCCATTCGCACCAATGTAATCACCGCGGTCATCATCTTTGGCCTTGCCATCATCCCGTTGCTTTTCACCTCCTTCAACGTGTTGGCCAGCTGGGATCCCTTTTCTAATACCGACCAACTCAAGATCGCTGTGGCCAGCGAGGATGAAGGCCACGAAAGCGACCTCGCCTCCCTGAAACTGAATTTGGGCGATAAGGTGCTCTCACAGCTCAGCCGAAATCAAGATATCGATTGGGTCATTACTGATAGCGCCGATGCCGTCGAAGGAACGAAGTCTGGCGAATACTATGCCGGCATTGTTCTGCCCAAGGACTTCAGCGCGGATTTGCTCACGTTTTATGTAGAAGGAACCGAGCCAAGCAAGCTCAACCTCTATACCAATGAGAAGAAGAATGCGCTGTCTACCATCATCACGCAAAAGAGTGCGGACGGCGTCATCCAGAAAATCAACGAGTCCTTCACCCGCGTGGTATCCAATGTCGGCCTTGGCGTCGTCTCGGATTTTGATAAATACCTTAATGAGGACGATACCCAGACTGCACTCAATAACCTGCACAACCGCGTCAATAACGTCAGCACTCGCCTCGATGCTGCGGCTGGCACCGTAGGTGCACTAAGCAATCTGGTCGACTCCACCCTGCCGCTTACGCAGGCTGCGGACAATATCCTCGCCGAGGCTGGCCGCCAGGCTACGGAGACCGACAATGCCCAAGGCGAAAACCCCATCGACGTTCTGCGCTCTACCCTCAATGACTCGGCTGGTTCGCTTGATGCTTCCTTGGCGGCTACAACGCAAAGCTACGATGCACTCTCTGCTCAGGTCGATGAGTTGCTCAATAATGCAAGCACCACCAGCGCACAAACGGCGCAGACGTACCGCACCGCAGCTGAGCGTGTGGACGAGCAGACAAAGGCCTTTGAGGGAGTTCGCGCTTCCATCAAGGACCAAGCCGATAAGGTAGCTCTACCAGCTCCAGTCGCGGGTGGATATAAGGCGATGATGGGCCAGATTGATGCCTCCATTGCGCAGAGCAACGCACTGCATGATTCATTGGCATCTACCGCCGCTGACCTTGAGCAAGGCCGTGGCACGTCCCAAGACTCCCGCCAGCGCACCAAGGATGCCATCGCCAATGCCAAGCAGGCTGCTGAAAAGGCACGCAATTCCTATAACGAGAACCTCAAGCCGCAGCTAGATCAGCTCAACCAGAGCGTCTCGGTGGTCGCGGACGATATTGATGCTGTCAAGCAGGACATCGCAGGCATTCGCTCCTCGGTCTCTCAGGATGACGGGTCGCCACAGCAAAGCCTGGCGCGCGTCCGCGATACCACCGCCGGCCTTGCCAGCACCCTGCGGGAGCAAAGCGGCCGTTTTGCTGACATGGGCCGCAAGATCGACGAGGCGCGCCGTGGCGGCGATTTAGACAAGCTAGCGGATATCGTCGGCAACGATCCAGAACTGCTTGCCTCTCGCATCGCCGCTCCCGTGGCTGTAGACCGCCAGCCGGTCTACCCTGTCGCTGCCTTTGGCGTGGGTATGACGCCGTTCTACCTCGCCTTGTCCCTATGGGTAGGCGCCCTTCTGGCATGCGTGCTGGTGCATACCAACGCCGAGCGTAAATACTTGCGCAAGGACGAAAACGGAAAGTACGACGAGAGCGAATTCACCCGTGGTCAAGCGTTCTTCGGCCGCTTTGCCACACTCGGCCTAGTCGGCCTCGCGCAGGCCACCTTGGTGGTCCTCAGCCTCATCTTCTTTGTCCAGATCGAGCCCGCGCACCCATTCATGCTCATGTTCGCCGCATGGATAGTCTCGCTGGTGTTTATGTTGATCATCTATTCACTTGTCATCACACTCGATAGTGCCGGCAAGGCCTTGGCGGTGTTGTTGCTCGTGATACAAGTCTCTGGCTCCGGCGGCGCCTACCCGCTACCCTTGCTGCCTGAGTGGTTCCAGAACGTGAGCCCGTGGCTGCCAGCGACCTACGCCATTGATGCTTTCCGCAGCGCCATTGCGGGCATCTATCACGGTGACATTTGGCGCGAGTTGGGCATGCTACTGCTGTTTACCATCCCGGCACTCATCGTCGGCCTCATTCTCCGCCGCGCAATGGATGCCTATCACAAGCGCCTCAAGAAGGCGATTAAGAAGACGAAGGTCATGGCGTAGCCGCGCTTGGCGACGTCTCCCCTTCCGCCCTTCCTACACCTCCCACCAAGCCCTTTTTCACGGCTTGGTGGGCTTCTTTCATGGTTCGGGTCCCACGCTAGTGCCCCAAGGACCTAGAAGGGGCAGAGAAAGCCGCATATGCATCCACTAAAGGGACTCGGATACCCTTCCTATCGCTAGGTCTAGCTCCTTCTTAAGAGATTCGCTCGAACGCGGCTATCGAGCACGAAACCACTTACGGCCCACCTGAGCCCCTACTAAAAGACCGCTACGGGAGTCTGCGTCCCAGTTTACTTCGGCTCCCAAACCGTCCCGAGGGCAGGACGGTTAGCCCTTGGACGTCGAGGCCTCCCCTACATGCCGCTAAACCGCACAGGTTTTGAGGGTTAAGCGACAAAATGTGTGTCCGGAATCGTTGATTTTCATGCTCTGAACTCCGCGTTTGCGGAAAATATATGCTCCAAAAGCATATATTGGCCCTCTCTTGCGAAAATCCCCGGTGTGGCTGCCATGGTGTGCTACGGAGCGGTGGTTCGGTTGCCCAATGCCAAAGAACCGACCACGCTGCCATTGTGGCGGCGATATGAAACGAAACGGCACCACCAGCAACGGGACGACCCGGTGGCGGTGCAAAATCTGCGGTGCTTCACTGACCAAGCAGCGCAGCGATATCACCAACGCAGCCCTATTTCGTGCGTTCATCCAGCACCTGACCGCCGGGACCAGTCTTGCGGCGATCGCCGGCAACATGAGCTGCTCGACACGTACGCTGCAGCGCAAATTCGATGCCTTTTGGCTGGTTGACGTGCCTGACCCGACCATCGGCCATACAGGCAGGGTCTACGACCAGATCTTCATCGACGGCACCTACACCGCAGGTGGCTGTCTGATCGTGGCGGCAACGCTCGACCACGTCATCGCCTGGCACTGGTGCAAACAAGAAACCACACACGACTACAAGCGCCTGCTCGAGCGCATCGAAGCACCGTTGATCGCTGTGATCGACGGTGGCCGAGGAGCCACAAGCGCAATTAAAACGTGCTGGCCAAACACCAAAATCCAACGCTGCCTCGTGCACGCCCAACGCAGAGTACGCCGCTACACCACCTCACGACCACGCACTGATGCTGGCCGCACCATCTACCGACTCGCGCTGAAACTCACCCGCATCACCACCCTGGACGAGGCTGCACAATGGGGTGCACAACTGCAAGAGTTTCACACGCTCTACAAGGATTGGCTCAACGAAAAGACACAGGTCAAAGACCCGAAAACAGCAAAAGACACACTCGTGTGGACCCATGTCAACGTGCGCAAGGCCTACAACAGTCTCAACCACCTGTGGCGCAATGACCTGCTGTTTGTCTACCTCAAGCCCCCGAAAGGTGTGCTCGAGCCGCACCGGATCAAATCCACCACCAACAGTCTTGAAGGCGGCATCAACGCCCAGCTGAAGCTCCTTGCAAGAACTCATCGCGGCAGACGCGGTGAGCACCAACGCAAAATGCTGGATTGGTGGCTGTATCTGAAAACGGAACTGCCTGGCGATCCAATAGAAATCGCCAGACAGTCCAACTGGGGCCAGAACCAACTCGCCAAAGTTACAACCCTGACCCGAAACGAGAACCAAGCCGACTATGAAACAGGACAACCAGCCCTCTACGACAACGGTATCGATACCGAGTACACACACTCAATCGGCATCCAAAAAGGCCACATCTAACCCCGCGACACGCCGATAGCAGACACACATTTTGTCGCTTAACCCGGTTTTGAATAAAGAAAAAGCTGCGAGCCATCTGGCTCGCAGCTTTCCGTTGGTACCCCGTACGGGATTTGAACCCGTGTTACCGGCGTGAGAGGCCGGCGTCCTAGGCCGCTAGACGAACGGGGCGCGTTCGCAGCAATCGCACACTGTGCGTTGCGGACTTGTTAAGAGTAAACGATGGGTTAATTCAGCACAAATCGCACGGTCAAGGACGGTTTTGAGGGAAGGCGAAGGAAAACGCAAAAATTCCCGAGCCCGGTACTGCAGTGAGGGTTCTTCGTGGCCGAGGTGCGGATCGAATCAGTGGTTATTCCGCAAGCAATCTGTGGATAGTCCGTGGCCGAGAAGGCTGTGCTAGTAGGACTCGGGATGGCGCTGTGCGTCGAAGTGCATATGCTGCAGGCTCCTATACTTCGTACAAACGTTGGTGGGAAGGAAGTTGTGGATTATAGCGTTACTACCTGGCTGTGCTTTCGGGCTGTGCGCCTTGGCTGTGGTGCGTTTCGCTTTCTGTCACCCGCTCTCCTTTCTGTTTGTTTTCTGCTGTACTTGCAGTCTATGCCTACGCATGCAGGACAGGAAGGGTTTTGCACAACTTCGCGGTGGTCTTAGCCCTGGTCTCGTTGGCAGCAGGCTGCGGCCTGCGCAGATAAGGCTAATGGTCTGGGGGTAGGTTATAACCAGTTTTGCTCGCGTCGTGGTCGGAACCCAGACTGACGCTGGAAAAGACGCTGGAAAAGACATTGCCCCGGATATGAAAAATCCTCCAGCCTTTGGGCTGGAGGTCTTTGTACCCCGTACGGGATTTGAACCCGTGTTACCGGCGTGAGAGGCCGGCGTCCTAGGCCGCTAGACGAACGGGGCTTAGAACTAGTGAGCCTGCCATTTAAAGCATTTTCACTGCTGGCCTACCAGGACTCGAACCTAGAATGGCGGTACCAGAAACCGCTGTGTTGCCAATTACACCATAGGCCATTTGCTAACTTACGCTGGAAGCTTACCGCCTTTCGGCTGTTCTCCCTTGCTCGCTGCAACGTGTAATAACTATAATGATCATCGCGTAAACTGCCAAATCGCCAGCGCACGAGGCATTTTCAGGCCAGTAGAATGGCTAATAAAAATGCGGCGAATGACAGCGCTGTAGTTCAGCTGTCATTCGCCGCATCGAAGGGCGGGATAGATATCTATCGCCGCCTTACGGGAGGCACTCCCCCTACTGTGCCGCCGGCACGTAGGGAGTCACTTCACGGGCCGCACGAAGGCGGGCCAGGGTGGACTCCTTGCCCAGCAGCTCCATGGATTCGAAGAGCGGTGGGGAAACCTGAGCGCCGGAAATAGCTACGCGCAGTGCGCCATAGGCCTTACGGGGCTTTAATTCGAGGTCTTCAATAAGAGCCTTAGATAGTGCCGCCTCGATATTCTCGGTCTTCCACTCCGCAACGCCCTCGAGGGTCTCAATGCCCACCTCGAGCGGCTGAATGGCCTCTTCCTTGAGGTTCTTCTTCGCTGCCTTCTCATCAAGCTTTAGGTCGGCATCCGGGGTCACCAAAAAGCTCATGAGGCCATACGCATCAGACAGGGTCTTGATGCGGGTTTGTACAAGGTCAGCGGCGAAGGCGAACTTCTCGCCGTCATAGTCGGCCGGGAAATCCGTGTATTCGGTTAAGTAGTTACGCAGACGGAAGGCGAATTCTTCTGGGTCCAGCTGGCGGATGTGATCAGCGTTGATGGCCTCGAGCTTCTTCTGGTCAAAGCGGGCGGGGTTACCCAGCACGTCGTGGACGTCGAAGTTTTCTACCAAGTCATCCATGCTGAAGATGTCCTGGTCCGCGGACAGCGACCAGCCCAGCAGGGACAGGTAATTGAGCATACCCTCAGGGATAATGCCGTTATCGCGGTGATTAAACAGGTTGGACTGCGGGTCGCGCTTAGATAGTTTCTTATTGCCCTCGCCCATCACAAAGGGCAGGTGGCCAAACTCTGGGGTGAACTCGGCAACGCCGATCTTCTTAAGGGCGTCGTAAAGCGCGAGCTGACGCGGAGTAGAAGAAAGTAGGTCCTCACCGCGCAGCACGTGGGTGATGCGCATCAGGGCGTCATCAACCGGGTTAACCAGGGTGTAGAGGGGCGCACCATTGGAGCGAGCTACTACATAGTCCGGCTGGGTCTCAGACTTGAAGGTCATCTCGCCACGCACCAGGTCGGTTCAGGTCCAATCCTGCTCCGGCATGCGCAGGCGCCAGACAGGCTTGCGGCCCTCCGCCTCAAAAGCGTCGATCTGCTCCTGAGTGAGGTCACGGTCATAGTTGTCATAGCCCAGCTTCGGGTCACGGCCAGCAGCCTTGTGGCGCTCCTCTACCTCTTCAGCCGTGGAGTATGCCGGGTAGACAAATCCGCCGTCGATAAGCTTGTCTAGAACCTCCTTGTAGATGTCCATGCGCTGGGACTGACGGTAAGGCTCGTGCGGGCCACCGACATCGATGCCTTCATCCCAGCCCAACCCAAGCCAGGTCAGGGAATCAATGATGGCCTGGTAGGACTCCTCAGAGTCACGGGCGGCATCGGTGTCCTCGATGCGGAATACCAGCTTGCCGCCGGTATGGCGGGCGTAGGCCCAGTTGAATAGTGCGGTGCGCACCATGCCTACGTGCGGTGTGCCGGTTGGGGACGGACAGAATCTAACGCGTACTTCAGTCATGCCCACCATCGTAGTGGAGGCGCCGATTCCAGTCCGCACCAGCCCAAGCGCCCCTGAATCCTGCCCGGCGCGCAGCGGCTTGCAGTCTATTCCTACACGCAAATTGGGGTAATTGGAAACGGGTTTCACTACAAAGCTACTGGTCGGTGAAATCGGTTTCCATTACCACTAACGGTTTATGAAATTCATTTTCTATAGTTTCTGATGGAATTATGAGAACTGTAGAAAGGCCTCCCCAACAGTGGCTTCCCCACGCATCCGCTTCCTTGCCGCGCTCAGCACGCTAGCGCTTATCACGCCCGCCACGGCCGTCGCCGGCCCCGATGATGGCAAGCACATTGCCACCGATACCCACGTTGACTCCCCTAAGTCTTTCTGGGAGAACAACGACTTCGTGCTGAAGTCTGAATTTGGCGGCCAGGAACCACCGATCGCAGACACCGTAGCCTGGGTAGGCAGGGGCTACAGCGCTATGGACGGCCACAATCAGTACCTCTATACGCTGCCGGAAAATGGCACTCAAGACTATATTGGGGCGCCCGGCACCACGTACTACACCGCACCGCACCAAGTGTCCGGCAATACTTCACCCATCTGGTTGGGCTTTGGCGCCGATACCTCCCTGCCCACTGACAAATTCCGCGATGGCGTAGCTTTCCTAGATTTGCTAAGCGTTGATGGCCCCGGCGAGGTCGAGCTTTTCACCAATAAAGATGATAAAGACGGAACCCAGCTGCACCGTATGCTCGGCTCCTTCCCTGATTCACCGCATTCGGCCTATCTCGTTGCCGGCACGCACACCCACAACTCCACGCTGTTTACCAAGCCTGGGCGTTACCGCCTGACCTACCGCACCAGTGCGCGCGGCAAGGACGGCCAGCTCATCGCCAATGAACCGCAGACCACAACGATTCAAGTAGGCGGCCAGAAGCCCAAGGATGAGAAGACTCCAAGCCTCAAGGAACGCTTTGCCCAGTCCGCGACTGGCGACGCCGCCGCTGCCGGCTACAGCCTGCGCATGGCCCCTAAGCACAATCCCGAAAAAGACGGCGATGACAAGCTCACCACTTTTTCCTTCGACGCTAAAAATAAGGCGCAGGGTACCCTGACGCTACTTATCGACGGCTACTTCCTCACCGACCTCCCCGTTAAGAATGGCCGCGCGCAGTGGGACGAGTACATGGGGCCAGAACCTTCCCAGGTGCAGGCCGTATTTACCCCAGAGGGTGATGCCCCGCGCTGGATTTCTAATCCCCTTGACGTCCAGCCTGGCGCATCCGTCCAGACAGATTCTTCTTCCGCTGCCGAGACGTGGCAGGAAGCCTCCCACCCGCGCCAGCTTGCCCCTACCCAGGAAACCGAGCTGCAGGAACTGGGCTATACCATCCGGATGCGCAAGCAGGGCAAGGGTGGCACCAAGATCGTGGTCGATACCGAGGATAAGAACTTCAACGGCCTTCTCACCGGCGGTCTTTATGATGCCAAGGATTCCAAATACCCCACCGTGGATCTGGAAACCCCCATTACCAACGGGCACGGCGAGGTTGCCTTTGACGAGGGCGAATACTTCACCGGCTCTTATGCAAAGGTCAATCTCTTTCCTCATTCCACCGTGAAGGCCGGGCATGCAAGCAGCGTGATTACCGAGTCCTTTGCCTTCGGCGAAAACTACGAAACCACGGGGCGGTTCTCCACTTCCAACGAGGAACCGGACACCACTCCCGGCAAGGAAGACTCGCCTTCCCAAGCGCCGCAGCCAGGCGCAAATGAAGCGGAAGCCGACACACACCAGTGCAGCGAGAAATACCTACTGAACCGTGGGCACGTGGACATCAAGGCTCAGCCTGCCGAGGGCGGCTTTAGTACCGTTCTGCGCGATGACACCGCACAGGTGGATAAGAAGTCCGTCGACCGCAAACTCGATGACGTGGTGCTCGGCGTACACGATAATGCGCTCACCCGGCGCAACGAGAAGCTTGCGGGCAAGGAGTTCGATTTCCTCGGAAAACCCGGTGAGCGCTTCTATCACCTGCCGCAGACCCAGAATCAACACATTATCTGGCCGGGTTATAACACTCAGGACCTGGATTATTCCGCGACCAAAGACAATGCCGTCAACCTCAACCTGAAGCCCACCTCCACCCCAGACGGGGCCGAGTGGGGCGCCTTTATCGACGCCTCCCATGGCAAGGGCTTTTCGGTCTTGGCGAACTCCGCAGCCGAGGACTACACCATCGAGACCAACTTTCCGGCCCACACCCACACACACTGGGCCTTTTCCAAGCCTGGCCTCTATACCTTCGAGGCCACCTATACGGCCACGGGGAAGGACGGCAAGGAACTTAAGTCCGAGCCGCAAACTCTGACCTTTGCCGTGGGCGATAAAACCCTAGATTCTTGTTCCTCCCGCAGGCCGAGCGAGTCCGAGGGCGAGACCCCCAGCGAGAGGCCGACCGAGAAGCCGGACGATGCCGCTAAGCCCGAAGAGCCAACGGGATCCTCGTTAAGCCCGTGGAGCTTAGTCCTCCCAGCGGTCCTCGTGGTGGTCTTCAAGGCCTTCTATAACTTCTTCCGCGATAACGAAGACCTCATCCGCCGGCGCTTCGGCCTCAAGTTCTAACCCACCCCAACCCAACTGACTAGACGGGACACCACAATGCATCAATCCCACACTTCCGCCTCCCGGCGCGCTCTACAGCGGCGTCGGTTCATGTCGGTACTTGCTGCTGTCTTTGCCGCAGCTTTAGCCTTCTTCTCCCCCGGCGCAGCGTTGGCCTTCGATGAGGTCTTTGATTCCGGGCACGTCGACGCCTTCTACGTCACGGCCCCTGATGGCACGCTGCACCTTTCTATGAAGGAAGACATCACGGGGTCTGCCGTTCCGCGCTCTGGCGATGACGTAGTGCTCAAAGTCGTCGAGGATGCCTGGTCCGATGCCACCGAGGGCGTGCCAGAAATCGGCCAACCCACCTATTTCCTGCCACAGGCCCAAGACCAGCGCATCATCTGGCCGGGCTGGGATACCCAACCCGTCCGCGATGGCGGCTTCGAAAGCGTTGATCTGGAATTTGCCGAGGTCTCCGGCCCGGGCTCCGTGTATGTCTTTGAAACCAGCAGTTTTGGTGGCATCAATGCCGTGACTGATTCCGGTTCCATGGAGCTCACCAGCGGTGAGGTCATCAACCAGCCCCATCCTGCCCACAAGCACGTCAATTGGGCTTTTAGCGAGGCCGGCACCTACACCATGACGGTGCGCGCCCATTCCAATGGCGAGTCCAGCAATGCGGTGACCTACACCTGGGAGGTAGGCGACGGCGGCGATGCCTCCACCGCGGATCGCGCGGCTGACTCCGGCGATGGCACCACTGACCAGGAAGCTGCAAGTACACAGCGATCTGCAGGCAAGAGCGACGCAGCAGGCTCGGGCACGTCCGGCGCAGCAACAGGCGAAGAATGCACCCCGGGCATGACCCCGCAAATCAAGGACGATACGGTCTCGCCCTCCGAGTGGCGCGATGCCGATGGTGCCACCTTCTACCTCTCCGATAAATCCAGCGTGGATCTCCCCCAAGAAGTAGGCCAGTGCCAGCAGGAAAGGCCTGGATGATTGGTTCTACCCAGGTCGACGGTGTTCCGTGGTTAGGGGCGAATACCCAAAGCCCATCGATGCGCGAGAATATCCCCGGCGATGTCACCTGGGAGTTGGTGGGCTTTAAAGGGCCCGGCCCGATGATGGTCTACTCCCAAGGCGGGCTGGGCAAGGTCGTTGGCGAGGAATGGTTCCGTGGCAACGCAGATGCAGCAGAAGGCACCCATTCCATCGCCCCGAATACCCACGTGCACCCCAATTGGGTCTTTGGCGCCCAGGGAACCTATGACGTCACCATCCGCCAAGTGGCTCAAACCGGTGAGGGAAAGCAGGTTGCCGGTGAGGCAACTCTCCATTTCGTCGTCGGCGGCGATGAACCGGCCAAGGCGTTTGATAACGGGCACTTCGACCTGGGAGCTGCCGTGAATCCAGACGGCGGCGACTGTGGGAATGGCGCGGCGGCAGGTGGGGCGTCGGCAAGCGCTAGCGGCTCTACCTCACACACCGGATCCAGCAACGGTCAGTCGGCGCAGGCACAAGGCACGGGCGGTTCTTTAGCCAATACTGGGACCCCCATCGTGCCCCTCGGCATCGGGGTATTGGGCCTGGGAATGCTCTTCCTCGGCCTGGGCATTGCGCGGCTGGCTGTAGCTAAGGCAGCGGACTAATGGGGCGTTCATTTTCCCACAATCGCCGGCGCCTTACTGTAGGGGCAGTTCTGGGCTGCTGCCTGCTCACCGCTGGTTGTGCGTCCTCGGCCGCTCGTGATGCTGGAACCGGAGAAGGATTCAGCGTGGTGGCCACCACCCCAATCCTGGCAGACCTAGCGCGCAACGTGGCAGGAGAAGATGCCCAGGTCAAAAGCCTCATCCCCAGCGGCAAGGATCCGCATACCTTCGAGCCAACGCTGCGCACGGTGCGCGATATTGCCAATGCCAACCTGGCGCTTAGCAACGGCTACCTGCTGGAACCGCAAGCTCTTATCGATACGCTGCACGAGTCTACCGATGCCCCCGTGGTGGAGGTCGCCGATGCTGCCTCCACCCGCGGTGCCACTCTGGTGCCGCTGGTAGAAGATGTCTCGCTCGAGGCGATTTGGCTGGGCCTGCGCATCAGCGGTGCACAGCAGCGCTCTTCCGGAGTGGACTTCCGCATGGTCTCTGCCGATGGGCCAGGTAACGTCGCGGCCTATGTGGTCTCTACCTTCGGCACCCCGGAGGTCATTTTTAACTCGGCCGATGGCATCGATGAAAAAGAAGACTCAGTGACCCTGCCGGCCAACGCCCACACGCACGTCTCTTGGGGGTTTTCCCAACCTGGGATCTACCGCCTTGGGTTTCAGGCCGACGGGACCGAAGTCCAGCACCTCACTGTAGCCGTGGGCGTCAACCCACCCGCTGGAATGCGGGCCATTGATTCCGGGCACCTGGATATTGAGGCAAACCTGGCCCAGCACCGCATTGACCTGCGCGACCAAGACAAGCGCTTTGACCCCGCCACCACCGCGGTATCTATCCCCTCGTCAGTGCTGCAGCCCATCCCGCCGGATCCGGCCTACCGCTTCCTCGGCGCGCCGGGCTCGGATACCTACCTCTTGCCGCAGGCCGTGCTGGGCAAGCACATCCATGGCGAGGTGGATCCGCACTTGTGGCACAACGTAGACAACGCTATCGCCTACGTGGATGTCATTGCGGAGGAGATGGCGCAAGCAGATCCCTCCCACGGTGCCGCCTACCGGCAGCGGGCAGCGGCCTATACCAAGCGCCTGCGGGACACGGATTCCTATGTGGACCGCGCAATTTCTTCTATCCCTGCTGAAAACCGGCACCTAGTGACCACGCACCATGGCTACGCCTACCTCGAGCAGGGCTATGACATTTCGGTGGCGGGTTTTGTTACGCCCAACCCGGCCATCGAGCCTTCCCCGCGGGAGGTTATAGCCTTGCGCCGCACGCTGGAGAACCTGCATCTGCCGGCCGTTTTTGTCGAGCCCGTACAACAGGCCAGCGCCGACACCCTTACCCAGGCCGCCGCGGAACAAGGCGTCGCGCTGTGCCCCATTTATGGCGACACGCTGGACGACACCGTCGGCTCCTATATCGACCTCATGAAGTTCAACGCTGATTCACTCCAGCGTTGCCTGAACCCCAATTCCACTGATGGAGAAAACAATGCTTAAATTCGCTACCCGTACCGCTACCCGTACCGCTATTCGCACCGCCGCCTGCGCCCTTACTGCCGGCCTTGCTTTTTCTACGAGCCCTGCCTGGGCCGGCGACCTCGCACAAGTGGTCGGCGCCGAGGAACAGGTCGCCCCACAGGGCGAGGACAAGGTCATCGACACCGGCCACGTTGACGTTGGCGCTTTGCTCAACGGCACCGATTCCGAACTCATGGCCCGCGATGATGCCGGCGACAAGCCCGTCTGGCGCCACCTAGATGATCTTGTCTTTGCCGTGGGCGATAAGGCGCAGCAAACCCTACCGGAGACCGATGACTTTGGCTTTGTAGGCGCCGATTCCGGTGAAAAGGTCTGGGTAGTTCCCCAAACCGAGCAGGTCGGGGTTCCCTGGCTGGGTTGGAATACCCAAGCGCCCTCGCTTGTCGATGCCGCCGATCGCGGAGTCACCATGGAATTCCTCGGCCACTCCGGGCCCGGCGATTTCTCCCTTTTCCTGCAAAACGGCGGTTTTGAAGCACCACAGCTGTTGTGGTCTACCGCGCAAAAAAGCGACGAAGACTTCTGGGTAGACCTCAATACCCACACCCATGCCAACTGGACGTTTACAGAGCCAGGCACCCATCAGGTAGGTATCAGGGTCAAAGGCAAGACCAAAGATGGCGCCGATTTCAGCACCGATGGCGTGCTCACCTTTGCCGTGGGCGATGATGCCGATGTCCAAGCGGCCCAAGATACTACTTGGAATCCAGACGATGCCCAGACCACAGGCTCTTCCATCCCCACTTGGGTCTTTATCCTCGCCGGCGTGGGTGCCGTCGTACTCCTGCTGGCCCTTGGCCTAGTACTGCGCTCTTCCAAGCGGGGCGATAGCCGTGGCTAAACCGCTCATTTCCGTTGCCGACCTGGACGTATCGCTATCCCACCGGCGCGTAATCACCGGTGCGAACCTAGAGGCTCACCCGGGAGAATTCATTGGGCTCTTAGGCCCCAATGGCGCGGGCAAGACCACGCTTATGCGCGCCATTTTAGGGCTCATCCCGTCCTCCGGTACCCGAGAGATTGGGGGAATCGTAGGCTACGTGCCCCAGCGGCACGAGGTGGAATGGGGCTTTCCCATCAATGTCTACCGCACCGTGCTCAGCGGGCGCACCGGCATCATCGGCTGGCTCAAGCGGCCGCGTGCCGCGGACCACGCCGCGGCGACAGAGGCTCTTCGCTTGGTAAACATGGAGAATTTTTCCACCCGCCCCATCGAGGAGCTCTCCGGTGGTCAGCGCCAACGCGTCCTCATCGCCCGAGCGCTCGCCACGCAACCAGACGTGCTGCTGCTCGACGAGCCTTTCACCGGCCTCGACGCCCCCAATACCGAATCACTACTCGAGCTTTTTGAAGAGCTTTCCCACCGCGGAACATCCATCATTATGTCCACTCATAACCTTTCTGAAGCCGCACATTCTTGCCACCGCCTCATTCTCTTTAACGGCACCGTAGTAGCCGATGATTCTGCCTCGACCCTTCTTCACCAGACGGATCCGTGGACAAAAACCTTTGGCGTGCGTGCCGGTTCCCCTTTGCTTTCTGCCATTGGAGTCACCGCATGATAGAAATTTCCTTCCTCGATTTCCTGCGCGACCTGGTCAATCCCCACCTTGACTTTCTCGCCCGCGCGGTAGGCATCTCCTTGCTTGCGGCCATCGTATGCGGCGTCATCGGCTGCTATGTCGTGCTACGCGGCATGGCCTTTATTGGCGATGCCGTCTCCCACGCCGTATTCCCGGGACTAGCCATTGCCTTCGCCCTACAGACCTCGGTGCTCGTGGGTGGCGCAGTCGCTGGTGCGGTTGTGGCCTTGCTCATCGCCGCTTTTTCGCAGCGCCGCCACGTGCGCGCGGATTCCATCATCGGTATCTTCTTCGCCGCGGCCTTCGCTTTGGGCATGGTGATAATCTCGCGCACCGATGGTTATAGTGCCTCGCTGACAAGCTTCCTCTTCGGCTCACTCACTGGCGTTTCCCGCACCGATATTATCGTCGCGGGCTGCGTGTGCGCCGTAGTTGTCGCCATCGTTATTGCCTTTGGCCCCCAGCTCAACGCCACGTGCTTGGACCGGGAAACTGCCCGCGCAATGGGCTTGCCTGTCTTTGTTTTGGACATCATTTTGTACCTGTGTGTCACGGCCGCAGTGGTCATTTCCGTGAGCACCATCGGCAATATCTTGGTTCTCGCGCTGCTTATCACTCCGGCCGCGACAGCACGCCTGCTAAGCACAAATCTAAAGACCATGATGTGCCTTTCTGCCCTCATCGGTGCGCTGTCGAGCTTCCTCGGCATCTACCTGGCGTGGGCCATTGATCTGCCGGCCGGCGCCACCATCGTGCTCACCCTCACCGCCATTTTCTTGGTTGTATGGGCCATCCATCCACTGCTCGGCGCCCGCAAGCACGCAGGTGCCTCGCTTTCCGACGCCCCACACCCCACCCCACGAAAGGAATCCGTCTCCTCATGAAACCTGTCTGCCGCACCGCGGTGGCCCTTGGCACCGCGGGACTGATAAGCCTCGGCGCCCTTCCGGGAGCGGGAGTAGAACTCTTCGCGCCCGCCACCGCATATGCAGAAGAATCCACCGATTCTTGCTCTGCCAGCGACTTCGACCTCATCACCAAGGGCCACCAGGATATGGCGCTCAGCGGCGATTCCGGCGATCTCAGCTTCCAGGTCAAAGATGATGATAAGGACATCGAGCATGACTCTGAGTCCTTTGCCATTGAGGTATCTGATGACCTTAAACAACCGCTATCGGAGCTCGGTGATTCTTCCCTGCCCGATGAAGGTTGGATTCTGCCGCAAACGCAAGACCCCGATGCTCCTTGGCTAGGTTTTAATACCCAAGAGCTGTCTCAGGATCTCCTCACCGCTGGAGACACCGCTACTTTGAGCATGGCTATCGCACAGGGCCCTGAGGATGGCCGCATCCTGGCCTACCAGGTGAATCTTGGTGACCCCAAGGTGCTTATGGACACTGCCGATGGCTCTGCCTGGGACTACCCCGGCAACTCCCATTCCCACCCGGCCTTTGCCTTTACCGAGCCGGGTACTTACGCAGTGAGCTTTACCTTCGAGCTTCCCGACGGCTCCCGACACCACTTGCATGCCGGCTTCCTCGTCGGCGAGCAGGCAGATGCGAAGGATCTATGCGGTGTGGACTATGCCGATGCGGATGGTGCTTCCGGCAACAGTGGTGACTCAAATAGCCGCCCCAAGCAACTGGAAAAAGACGTCAAAGACGTAGACAAAGCCATCGCCGGGTTGGACAAAGAGCTCGACAATACCCTGCAGGAGGGCCAGAAATTCCTAGAAGGTGGCAAGACACAAGAAGACAAGAAGGGTTCTGACGAGGACAGCGCGGGCAAGCGCAAGCAGCCCTCCCGCACCAAGGAAAAAGACGCTGGGAAGGATGGAGCGCCACGTAAGACGCCGTCCACGGGTTCGGCTCACGCCTCTGGTACTACTCGAAAGTCTGGTGCTGGTTCTGGGGCTACGACCCACCATTCGGCTAGCCGTGTTAATGATTCTGCCTCCACTGCGAAATCCGGAAAAAGCGGAGGCGCTGGCACGGGCTCGCACCGTTCTGCTTCCACCAGCGGTTCTTCCCACTCGACGGCCAAAAAGTCCACCGGCTCTCGGGACGCAAAGTCCGCAAAGCGTACCAAGGGCAAGGCCGCAGGCACCGCTGGTGCACAGAGGGTGCCGGATGCTGGCGCTGCGGAAGGCAGGGACTCTGAGAATGTACTGACTAATGCCGCTGCGTATACCGCCACTCTGGCTAAAAGCAGCTTCTGGGCGGGCCTTTTAGCCGGACTAGGCGCATTCGCTCTGGTGCTCGGAATCGGCCTGTTGGTCTATGTCCAGTTCTTCCGCAAGAAGAAGGCCCCAGCGCAGCAGCCGGCCGATGATGCCACGGCAAACTTGCCGCGCGTCGACTAGCCCAGTGCTAGTCATCGGCCAACAATAGAACTAGGCCCAGAGGATCTCTCCTCTGGGCCTAATCCGTGGCTAAGCGCCGCTGTTTTTATACCCTGGTCTTGGACGAGAGGAAGTCCCAGACCACCCGTGGAGTATCTGGCTGCCAGAACCAGGTGTGGTCTTGCGGAACCTTAACCAGTTGCACATCCTTTTGGCAGCCGTTAAAGCTCAAGCGTTCTGAACCGCCAGCTTCCGGAGTGGACTGAAAGGTCATATCACAGCGATTGCGCTTAAGGTAGCCGCCGAGCACCGTACGCACAGGGAGGTATCCAGCCTCGTGCCGGTCACCGCCCTCATAGGTCATCATCTTGTCGTTAACGCCATGCATGATGAGGGTATTCATCGGCGCATCAGCACAGTTGACCTCAACTGGGTTGTAGAAGGCACCCGAAACCATAGCTACAGCGGCAAAGGTGTCCTGTGCGTGGCAGCCAAGCACCGAGGTAAAGCCGCCTCCGTTAGACATACCCATGGCGTATACGCGGTTTCGATCAACGTGGTAGTCCTTGTCTACCGAATCAAGAATGCGCTTGATAAAGCGGATATCCTCCCCATCGCGCGTCTTAGCATAAGGCGCCGCCTCCCAGGCGCGCTCGAATCCCTCTGGATAGACGATGATGGCCTCGTTATTGGCCTCAGTGGTCTGCATGCGTGCATAGCCGGAGTAGTTCTCCGGGGAATCTCCCCACCCACCAAAGCCGAAGAGAACGGGCGCCGCCTTTTCCGGCGAATAGTGGTTAGGAATACGCAACAAGTACCTGCGGGTCTTGCCCTCGTGCTCCATTTCTAGGGACTGCATGGAACCCGGCGCAAACGGCGGGGTGGGATTGATGCTGGTATCTACCATTGGCGGCTGCGGCGCTGGCTCGGGAAGAGATGATCCCTCCGGAACAGGCGCTGCATTGTCATCGCTGCTGCCGCCTTCTACAGGTGCCGGGGTGGATTCCTTAACACCTTCTGGAACTAGGTGGGACCCATCAGGCTGCGGGGTAACCGGCTTTGCATTTTCGGGAGCAGGTGCTGGAGCTGGTGCTGGCTGTGGTGCATTTTCAGGGCCAGGGGCGGGTGCGGGAGGTGGCCCTTCTTGAGCATGGGCAGGAGCGGCGCACACAAGCGCAGCGCTAGCCAGCGCAGCAGCGAGGATCAGGTATAGGGAACGATAAAGAAACTTAGTAACATTAGCCACAAGGTTAAAATTAACCACATCCTTCACTTGATTCACTGTTTACACGCCCAGTGCACACTCAATTCTGTAAGAAAAGCCCAAGGCACTAAGCTAGATCCCCATGCACGAAGACAGACCAAGCACCGCCCCCGATTTTTTGCTTTCGCGAGCAACGGGGTCTGTCCGTACCCAAGGTGCGCGCCACACTTTTAATGACACCGACGCGGCAATTTCCGCCCTGCGTAGCAAGGATGTAGACATGGTGGTCGGCGCGATTCCGTTCGACTCTGACACGCCCGCTGCACTGACGGTGCCGGAGGCCATCATCCGCGAAGAGGGCCCCTTGGAGCCGCACGCCTACTACCGCAATAAAAGCCTAAACTCGCGAGTGGTCGGATTCGATCCGGAACCCGAAGAGCACCTACGCCGCGTAGAGGCGGCTATCGGCACGATCGAGACCTCCAAACTGGACAAGGTGGTTTTGGCCCGCGCCGTAGATATCGAATTCCCTGAGGCTATTGATCCACGCCTCGTGGCGGCGCGCCTTATCGATCTTTCCGCCAACCGCGATGGCTTCATTGCCGATCTCTCCCCCGCTGGCCGGCCGGGCGCGATGCTGGTTGGTTCTTCCCCAGAGGTTTTGGTCAAGCGTCAGGGCTCGACTGTTTCTGCTTTCCCCCTGGCGGGCTCCTCTCCGCGCCGCACCTCAGCGGCTGAGGACCACATCGCAGGTCAAGATCTCTTGCATTCCGCCAAGGATCTCCACGAGCATTCCTTCGTAGTGGAACACCTGCGCCGAGTGCTTAGCCCACTGTGCGAGCGGCTAGACATTCCGGACACCCCGCAACTTATTAGCACCAATGAGATGTGGCACCTTGGCACGCCAATTTCCGGAACACTCAAGGATAAAGACTTGACCGCTCTTGAGCTTGCCCTGGCAGCACACCCCACACCAGCCATCTGTGGCACCCCTGCAGAGGCCGCCCAAGCCCTCATTGAGACTGCAGAAACGGACCGTGGATTCTATGCCGGAGCGGTCGGCTGGTGCGATAGCTCCGGCGACGGCGAGTACATGGTAGCCATCCGCTGCGCAGAAGTAGCCGGCGATGGTCTTTCCGCGCGCGCGTGGGCCGGCGGTGGCATCGTAGGCGATTCCGATGCCCATGCCGAGCTGGAAGAAACCACGGCCAAGCTGCGCACCATTTTGAAGGCACTTAGCCTCTAGCCCACACGCTTGGCGACGAGCACGACATCGCTTTGGTGGTGCGCACACGCGCCTTCCCCACATCCAATGCCGAGGGCGGTGCCGGGGTTAAGTCCCGCGGCGTACTCGACAAGGGTCTCATTGGGGTTGCCCGATCACACCCACCCAGAACTCTGGTAGTGTTCCCCCATTTCTTCGGAGGTGGGTACGTAGCCGCGGTGTTCTTGGTGGCTTGGGTTATGCACGGTGGATGGTATTGCGCAGGGTGCCGAGGCCCGGGATCTCGATCTCGATGGTGTCGCCTGGGACCATAGGAGCGGTGCCAGCCGGGGAGCCTGTGGTAATGACATCGCCGGGCAGCAAGGTATAGGCAGCGGAGATCTCCTCCAAAATGCCGCCCATCTTCACGATCATCTGGTCCGTATTGGAATCCTGCTTTTGCTCGCGAGAGCCCTCGTGCGTCAGATACGCATTAATCTTCTGATCGTCTAGATTCAAGCTATCCAGATCGGTTTCGATCCACGGGCCGAGCGGGCAGAAGGTGTCAATGCCCTTGGCACGAGCCCATTGGCCATCCGTAAACTGCAGGTCACGGGAGGAAACGTCGTTACAGATGGTGTATCCCAGCACGTGGTCTTTCCAGTTCTCGGCCTTGATGTTTTTCGACGGCTTAGAAATGACCACGGCAAGCTCGCCCTCAAACTCGACGTTGGTGGCGTAGTCCGGAATCTTGATTGCAGCATCCGGGCCAATGACCGCGGTAGATGGCTTGATGAAGATGGTGGGAGGAAGACTATCGGCAGAATTTTTGAAAACCTCGGCAACGTGGTCCGCATAGTTGCGGCCAAGTGCTACCACCTTGGTGGGAAGGGTCGGCGCCAAGAGGCGAACCTCGTTAAGTTTCCACTCGCGGCCGGTCGGCTCCGGTGGGGTGAAGGGCGTGCCGGCAATTTCCTTTGCTACTAGCTCTTCCATTGGGGCGTCTTTTGGCCCATCGATAATGGCGAAACAGATTCCTTCTGGGTGTGCAATTCGTCCTAAACGCATAGCGGCAATCCTACTCAATCGCCTCCTTCACATGTGCGCAAAGGGTACGGTGTTAATTAGTTAATTTGAGTAAATTCCCATTGTCCTTTAATCACCGTTGCTAACCCCAGTGCGGACTACGCCAGGACGCGGGGGTTGGGGACGTCGGCAAGCGCTTAGCGCAAAAAGCCCGCTTCTATTCGACGAGCAGCTGGACGATTCGGTCACCAACTTCGACGGTCTTTACCGGCCCATCGCCGCGGTGCGCAACATCTTGTACCACAGCATCCTCAATCCGCTGGGCGTTGGACTCATCGCCTACGTGGCGAAGCAGCATGGCGGCGGACAAGATTGCCGCCGTTGGATCTGCAATCCCCTTTCCCGCAATATCTGGCGCAGAACCATGCACCGGCTCGAACATGGAAGGATTCGCGCCTGAGGGATCGATGTTTCCGGATGCAGCAAGGCCAATACCGCCAGTTACCGCGCCCGCCAAATCGGTGAGAATGTCTCCAAAAAGATTATCGGTGACAATGACGTCATAGCGCGCCGGATCGGTCACCATATAAATGGTTGCAGCATCAATATGCTGGTAATCCACCCGAACCTCTGGAAACTCGGCGGCGACTTCATTAACGGTGCGCTGCCACAACCCACCAGCATTGACCAAGACATTTGTTTTGTGCACCAAGGTCAGATGCTTACGGCGCTGCGCTGCCCGCGCAAACGCATCGCGCACTACACGCTCCACGCCGAAACGAGTATTTTGCGATACCTCGCTGGCCACCTCGTGCTCAGTTCCTTCTCGCAAGGTACCGCCGTTTCCACAGTACAAACCCTCGGTACCTTCGCGCACCACAACGAAATCGATATCGCCCGGTTCAGCCAGCGGCGAGGAAGCGGTGGGATAGAGCCTGGAGGGGCGCAGGTTCACGTGATGATCCAGCGCAAACCGCATCTTAAGCAACAGCCCCCGCTCCAGCACGCCTGGTGGCACCTCACCTGGGGCGCCGATCGCTCCCAATAGGATCGCATCGTGTTCGCGCAGGCTCTTCAAATCAGCGTCCGTGAGAAGCTCCCCATTGCGCAGATAACGCCGCGCACCCAGGTCATACTCAGTGACTTCAATATCGGAGCGAACGGCGCGAAGAACCTTGAGCGCCTCGGCCGTCACTTCTGGTCCAATTCCGTCGCCGCCAATGACCGCTAGTTTCATTATGTAGGATCCCTTTCTCACAGAGTGGATATGGACTTACCCTACCAAAAAGAACCCGCGTAGCGCAGGCAGATACCTGTAACTACGCGGGATTAGATTCTTAGGCAGTCGGCGGGCCTAGGCTTCCATGTCTAGCTGCTCGCATTCGGCACCCAAGGCTGCGTTAATTTCGGCGATGAGATGCTCTGGTACCTCGGCTTCCACGCGCAGAATCAGCACCGCATCAGATTCCTGTTTACCGTGCGTAAGTGCGGCCGCCACGATGTTGATTCCCGCAGCGCCCAACTTGGTACCCACCGTTCCTAATGCACCTGGGGCGTCCGCGTAACGGAAGAAAAGATTGCGGCCGGTAGCACGCATATCTACGCCGCGGCCGTTGATGCGAATGAACTTTTCGGTTCCATCGACACCGATAAGTGCGCCGGTGAGCGAGGATGTCTCGCCATCGGCGCCAATAACCTTCACCTGCAGGGAAGAGCGGTGCCCCTTGGACTCCGCATTAGTAGAAACCTCCACCTCTACCCCGCGACTATTCGCGATCTGCATTGCATTGACAAAGGTCACCGGCTCCGAAGTCACGCCGCTAAACAGACCTCGGACGGCAGAAAGTCCTAGCACCTCCACGTCTTCGGTAGACAACTCGCCACAGGCCTCCACCTCGACGGCAACGGGGGCCTGACCCAAAAGGCGGCCAGCAGTAAGTCCTAGCTTGCGGGCGAGGTCCAGACCAACCAGCAACCTCTTCTCTCACTGCCCCGCCGGAGACGTTGACCGCATCCGGCACAAACTCTCCTTCAAGCGCCTTCAAGACAGACTCCGCGACATCGGTTCCCGCACGGTCCTGGGCCTCTACAGTGGAGGCGCCTAGGTGCGGGGACACGGTGACTTGCGGCAGCTTAAAGAGCGGAGAATCAGTGCACGGTTCCGTGGCATAAACGTCAAAGCCCGCACCTCGATGATGTCCCGACTCGATAGACTCAGCCAGAGCCGCTTCATCTACCAAACCGCCTCGCGCTGCGTTAATGAGAATCTGTCCTGGCTTCGCCTTGGCCAAAAGTTCCTTATCAAACATTCCGGTTGTCTCCGGAGTCTTTGGCAGGTGAATGGTCACGAAATCGGAACGCGACATCAGCTCTTCTAGCTCAACTAATTCCACGCCCAACGCTGCCGCGCGAGCCGGGTTGGCGTACGGATCGTGCGCGATAATGGTCGTTTCAAAAGACTTCAGGCGCTGGGCAAAAAGCTGGCCAATGTGTCCAAAGCCAACAATGCCGATGGTCTTTCCGTAGACCTCTACGCCCTTGAAAGAAGAGCGCTTCCACTCCCCTTCGCGCAGGGACTGGTCGGCCGCTGGTATCTGACGCGCCGTCGCTAAGAGCAGTGCAATTGCCTGTTCACACGCAGAGTGAATATTCGATGTTGGCGCATTGACCACCATGACCCCCTTGTCTGTGGCCGCCGGAATATCGACATTATCCAGTCCCACCCCGGCACGGCCCACAATCTTGAGCTTTGTGGCCGCCTCCAATACCTCTGCATCAACGGTTGTGGCAGAGCGCACCAGCAAAGCCTCTGCCTCCGGAACCGCGGCGAGGAGCTCGGCACGATTCGGCCCATCCACCCAACGGACCTCAACAGAATCCCCCAAGGCCGTAACCGTGGACTGGGCTAATTTATCGGCAATAAGGACTACCGGCTTCGACATATCTTCCTTCGCTTAAGTGAAATGCGGTGCACGCGGGTCGCCCGCGTGTCAAGGAAGTGTAGTTCAGTCAGGAGTGCCCTGCTTGATTTTTGCCTTAAATTCTTTCACTCGACCGAATTCCGGCCCCAAAGCTACTAAGGCGCCGTCCTCAAGGCCCGCTACAGCAGCCATACTGTGCTTATCCGCTAGCGGATCGGCAGTCGGCACGACCAAAACTCTTCCACCGTAGGCTGCCGCAGTAATAACGTTCGCGATGGGACTATCCTTAGTGGCAACGATATTTGGCGCCATCTGGCCGTCCCTGCGGGACTGTGCTGGGATGGGTTGGTTCTTTTCCTCTCCGGCATCGAGTTCGCCTTCATACGGCACCCAGGCAGGACGCAGCTCCATATGGGGAGTCTTATCCAGCCGTGCAATATCCTTTACCATCTGCTCCGGCGAGGCTACCACCTTGGAACCATATTGGAATGCCGTGAACTCCCCTAGTGCCTTATGCGTTCCTGGATCCTTGATCACGCTGAATTCACCAGAGGTTTTCGTCCACGGCACGTCACCTACTACCACCAAGCGACTTACTCCCAAGTCCGTGAGCAACTTATGGATCTCCAAACGCCTAGCATCGTCATACTGCACCGCTGGCAAATGCTGGTTTACCGCCAAGGTTGCTGCACGAAGAATAGATTTATCGTCCGGAGCAAAAAGGACAAGCGAATCCGAATCTTCAAAAAATAGTCGGCTGGCTTCAATTCCAATGGGGTCATTAACAATGACCAACTTGCCATCAAATTTCGGATCAATAAGACGGTTTTGGTTTTCCGCCTTGGCCTTGCTGAGATCGATTTCGGACTCCTCCAGATCGGATAGACCACGCCTGACCAGCTTGGATTCTGTGACCGGAGTGCCACAGGCTGCTAGCGCAAGAGAAGCAACAAGCACTGTAGCGGCCAAGCGCACAGATTTAGCGATCAAAAGCTTGCGGCACCTTCCTCTCCACCAAAAAGGTTTGCTTCATCCACATCGCGGATAACGGGTTTACCTAAAGCATATTCCACGATGCCCAAGAAACGGTGACGGCGGTCCGCAAGGAATTCACGCGGCTGTGATGCGCGCAGGAAATCCAGGTTCATTTCGTGGGATGCTAGCACCTCATCAAATTGCGCATCTTCCATGATGGACTTGGACTGTACACGGGGCAAGTAGCGGTTGGGAGCAAAGCCGTCGAGCACTACCTCGGTTCGCTTGCCCATCGGGGTGTAATTCATCACCGACTCAGCCAAGACGGGATCAACTCCGTGACGCTTGCACCAATTTAGCGGGAATACAGGGAAAAAGCCTGGCTTGAGCTCTTCAAAGGTATGCCGGGTGAAGGCCTTTCCGGTGCGCCAGTCCTTCGCGCCGCGCGCCATAAGGAGGGCATAGAGTCCGTGCCATACGCCATCTTTGCCATCTACGGAAAGCAGCCGGGATTCACGGAAGGTGGCATCAGCGACGGTCTTCGGCGTCTCATCCGTTGCACCGGCTACCCATTCGGTGACCTCATCTACGTCGCGAGCTGCACGCAGCTGCACTGCAGAAGAGCCGTAGAGCTCGCCAAAGACGCCACACCAGAACCATTGGTTGATGCGGTTCCAGGACTGCTCGGTAGAAAGCGCTCCCTCGCGCTTGGCCAAGCGGGCGATAATGACTGCCAGGGGAACAATCTGCTCATTAAACGGAACCTGATCCATGCTGAGGATGCATCGCTCCGCCAAGAACTCTGATACCTCACGGAAGGTAATGCGCAGATCGTTGGCTGCCGACTTGTACTCCGCCAATGACAATTTCAAAATATCCTCGCGCTGGCCACCTGCACAGCCCTTTTCACCGGAAACCAGAAGCGATACTGCGGAGAGGAACTCGGTGCGCCCAATTCCATCCAAAGCTGGGGACTTACGCAGATCCTTTTCCACTTCTTGCCAATCAGCGGCCAAGTGAAAGCTGGGATCCTCAGAGGCAAAGACGGCAGTGAGCAGATCGAATACGTCCATCTGCAGGCCGGCCGAGTTCGCTTGGGCAAAAATCGAGCCGATGCCGGCTCGCTCCGTCTCGCGGGAAAGTCGAATCATTGGCAGGTCATAACCGGACAATGGTCGAACGATGCGATTATTAAAGGCCGCCAATTCCGCGCTGTATTCCTGCTTGGTCGCCGCAAGTTCAAAAAGCATGCCGACGCCGTCTTCACTTAGCAGAGAAGCCACGGGAATGCACATATTCTCTAGCGCATCTTCGCGCGTTAGGATTTCGCTCTCGATTGCCGGTGCGAAGTGCGAGCAAATCTTGCCGTCTTGATTGACCGCGAAGATGGCATCATCCGGCATAAGATTGCCGCGTACGGCTGCGCGAATATCGATAAAGAAGCGGCGGTGAATCTTCTTCTTGCGGAAGTCAGTGGTATCTACGAAGCCCTCGCCGTTGAAGCAGTGAAACAGGGTGGTCAGGCGCTGCTGCCCGTCTAAAAGGAGCAAGCCGGGGTCGACGCCAGTGTCAGGTGCGCCCGCAAGGGCACGGGGACGAAAGCGCATCTTTTCGTTTCGGGTGTCAAGAGCCATGAGCGCGCCGATGGGATAACCGCGCAGCACGGAAACAATAAGAGATCGAATACGATCTTCATCCCAGGCATAGCTGCGCTGGAAGTCAGGTAACTGGATATCCCCGCGATCAATTCGTGCAAAAAGGTCTTTGAGATCATAGCTTGGCGTCGTAAAGCCCATGGCCCTCATCCTACTCCCCGCACCGGAGTTTTACCTGACACAAATAAGGCAAAACCCACGGTAAACATGCCTGTTCACCGTGGGTGTGCGCTGCAGACGCCGCTTTTTATTCCTAGGCCGTAGCATCCAGCGGGTTCTTGACCCAGCTCATCAAATCGCGCAGCTTGATGCCGGTCTTTTCAATGTCGTGCTGCGCAAATTCCTCACGCAGACTCTCCAGCTCCTTGTTGCCGCCCTCAATATTGGCCAGCAGGCGCTTGGTGAAGGTGCCATCCTGGATATCGGACAAGATATCCTTCATGCGCTGCTTGGCATCGGCATCAATAACGCGAGGGCCAGAAATGTAGCCGCCAAACTCGGCGGTATCAGATACCGAGTAGTTCATGTTGGCGATGCCACCCTCAAACATCAGGTTCACGATGAGCTTCATCTCGTGCAGCACCTCAAAGTAGGCCATTTCTGGCTCGTAGCCAGCCTCAGTCAGAACCTCGAAGCCGGTGCGAATCAGAAACTCTACGCCACCACACAGGACGGCCTGCTCGCCAAAGAGGTCAGTAACCGTCTCTGCTTCAAAGGTCGTCGGGATAACGCCGGCACGCGCACCGCCGATGGCTGCAGCATAAGACAGAGTCAGATCATGGCCTTCGCCTTTAGGATCCTGTTCGGTAGCGATGAGGCACGGAACGCCCTTGCCGTCAACGAACTGGCGGCGAACCAGATGGCCAGGCGCCTTAGGGGCAACCATGCCGACGGTGACATTGGCCTGTGGTTCAATCAGCTTAAAGTGGATATTCAAGCCGTGCCCAAACAGCAGCGCATTGCCGCCTTCCAAGTTGGGGGCAATTTCATCTTCAAAGATCTGCTTCTGAGAGGTATCTGGTGCCAGCAGCATGATTACGTCTGCCCACTTGGCAGCTTCTGCAACGGTCTTGACCTCAAAACCGGCTTCCTCGGCCTTCGCCGCCGACTTGGAGCCTTCACGCAGACCAATAACAACCTCGACGCCGGAATCGCGCAGGTTCTGCGAGTGCGCGTGCCCCTGGGAGCCGTAGCCAATAACGGCTACCTTGCGACCCTGAATGATAGACAGATCCGCATCATCGTCGTAGAAGGTTTCAATAGCCATTTCGTAGTCCTCAATTCTGTAATAATTGTAAGTTCAATGAATCAACGGCCCACCTAGCACTATACCACTGTGCGAGACACGGTGACCATATAGTGGGATTTAATTTCGCGGAGGTGCCATCGCCTTGGGACCACGTCCTAAGGCCACGTCACCAGACTGCACCAGCTCGAGCACACCGAATGACTCCAGGACATCGAGAAGCGCCGCCAGCTTTCCAGGGGTACCGGTAGCCTCCACCACCACTGATTCTTGTGCCACGTCTACCACGCGGGCACGGAAGATATTAACGGCATCGACCACCTGCGGCCGGTTGGCATTATTCGCAGCCACCTTGACCAGCATCAGGGCTCGCGCCACGGTCGAGTCCGCCTCGAGCTCCACCACCTTGATGACCGGCACAATCTTGTTGAGCTGCTTGGTCACCTGCTCCATAATCCTTTCGGAAGCATCGACCACGATGGTTAGCCGGTTAATCCCCGGATTTTCCGTTTGGGCAGAAACCAGCGAAATGATGCTGTATCCACGTCGGGAAAACATGCCGGTCACGCGCGACAAAATTCCCTCTACGTCTTCTACCAGGACCGACAGGGTATGCCGGGAAACGCCACTGGGGGCCATGCCTATACCTCCTGGATAGTCTCGTCGATATCGGCAGGAGTTTCTGCTGCCGATTCATTGTCATCAAAAAGCGGGCGCAAGCCGCGGGCATATTGAATTTCTTCGTTAGACGCCCCACCGCCAATCATTGGCCAGACTTGAGCGTCCTCACCAACGATGAAGTCAATGACCACGGGGCGGTCATTGATTGCGCGGGCCCGTTCAATGGCCGGCACCACTTCTTCCTCACAGGTGACGCGGATAGCCTCGCACCCCAGCGCCTCTGCCAAGCGGACGAAGTCTGGGGTATAGACATCTCGTTCTCGCAGCTTGGTATTGGAGTAGTTCTCATTAAAGAACAGTGTCTGCCACTGACGGACCATGCCAAGGTTGCCGTTATTGATGACGGCAACCTTCAACGGAAAGCCCTCCAATGCCGCGGTGGTGAGCTCCTGGTTGGTCATTTGGAAGCAACCGTCACCGTCAATCGCCCACACCTCCTTATCCGGGCATGCCGCCTTGGCGCCGAGGGCCGCCGGCACGGCGTAGCCCATAGTTCCGGCACCACCGGAGTTGATCCAGGAGCGTGGGTGTTCAAAGTCAATGAACTGTGCCGACCACATCTGGTGCTGACCCACACCGGCGCAGTAGATAGCCTCAGGACCTACGGTTTCACTCAGCTTTTCCAACACAAATTGGGGATTGAGCTGCCCATCCGGAGTGGGATCATAGCCACGGGGGAACCGTTCCTTGAGGCCATCGAGGTAGCCCCGCCATGGGCCTAATTCCGGAGAGTTCACCGCGGAGTTCTTGCGGTACTCCTTTAAGAGACCTGCCAACACGTTGCGCGCATCGCCCACGATTGGCACGGCAACGTCGCAGATTTTCCCAATTTCAGCCGGGTCAATATCCGCATGAATTACCTGGGCCTCAGGGGCAAAGGTGGAGGTATCACCGGTTACTCGATCATCGAATCGCGCGCCGATAGTAATCAACAGGTCAGCTCGCTGCATGGCCGCAACCGCAGGGACGGTGCCATGCATGCCCGGCATGCCCATGTGCAGCGGATGAGATTCCGGAAAGGCCCCCAAGGCCATGAGCGTAGTCACCACAGGAATTCCGGTAAATTCCGCAAACTCGCGCAGCTCCTTGGCCGCCTCGGCCTTGATGACACCGCCACCGGCATAGATGACCGGCTTTTCTGCCTGCGAAATGAGCTCAACCGCTTGCGTGATTTGGCGATGGTGCGGCTTGGTCGTCGGTTTATATCCAGGCAGATCAAACGTAGCCGGGAAGGAATATTCCAATTCACCGTTTTGCACGTCCTTCGGAATATCCACCAGGACCGGCCCCGGACGACCCGTAGCAGCCAGATGGAATGCGGCTGCAATGGCAGCTGGAATCTGGCTGGGTTCCGTCACGATGTAATTGTGCTTAGTAATCGGCATCGTCACGCCGCGAATATCGGCCTCTTGGAAGGCATCGGTTCCCAAGAGGTTGCTGCCCACCTGGCCGGTGATGGCGACGATGGGAACGGAGTCCAGGTTGGCGTCGGCAAGCGCTGTCACCAAGTTGGTCGCACCCGGTCCAGGAGGTGGCAATGCATACGCCTACCTTGCCGGAAGCTTGGGCGTAGCCTTCGGCTGCATGGCCGGCACCCTGTTCATGGCGGGTGAGCACATGGCGCAGCTTGGTCGAGGTGTGCAAGGCATCGTATAGAGGAAGCACGGCACCGCCTGGAATGCCGAAGACGAGATCGGTTCCCAGGTCTTCGAGAGTGCGGACAATGGCGTGGGCACCACTCATCCGCTCCGGAGCGTGGGCGCGTGAGGCTGCAGGCACCGAAGCGGGCGTGGGCGAAGTTGTCGTAACCACGGTTAATGTGCTCCTTGGAATGGTCTATTACAGGTCCTGATCATCATTGGCACCGGCTCCAGATATGAACAAAGCCCCCGCGGGCTTTTCTGTCTGCGGAGGCGAAATGCGTCGACGTCATGAAGCGTCGCGGTCACCACCGCGTTGGTACTGCCTGAAGTCGAATAATGATCATGGGCCTGACTATACATTGATAGGTATTGCACTCGTGGTAATTACCCCCTTTTGGGATCCGATTCCCACCTGGTGGGACACGCCTGAAAAATAGGTTCGCCCTTGCCGGCCTTAGTGAATTAGGCTTGCACACTATGACTCCACCACCTAAGGACAACCAACCTCGTCAGTCCACCACCCAGGCAGAGGTTTTCAAGCCATCCCGCGACCACATCTTGGGCATCCTCATCCTGTCCGCCATTGCTCTGCTGAGCATCGGATGGGCCCCCAAATACCTCGCATGGCTGTTCATAATCCCCATCCTCGGATTGTGGTGGGTCATAAAATCCCGCACCAAAGTCTCCGAATCTGGAATCGCTATCTCCTACGCATTCCGGAAAAATATCCAGATCGCATGGGACGATTTTGCCGGAATCGGCTTCCAACGCGCCCGCGCCTTCGCCCGCACCAAGGCCGGCGCGGAGCACAGCCTGCCCGGCATTACTTTTAACTCGCTCCCGCGACTTTCGGAGGCCTCCCGCGGCCGCATCCCTGACGCCCTTACCCAGGGCCGTGAAGCGGCAGATGACAAGGTGGTCATTGTCCACCGTGACGGCCAACAAGTCCTCCTCAGCAAAGAAGAGTATGCGGACTACCTCGAGCGCCACCCCGAGCTCAAGCCTTCGGCCGAAAACTAAATACGCCGCCTACACTCCCCACATCCCTTGAAGGAATGGTGACTGAAAACCATGTTCCCGCTGCGTTCAAAAGTAACTACCGTCGGCCGCCAAGCCTCTGGCGCCCGTGCCCTTTGGCGGGCTACCGGCACCAAGGAAAATGACTTTGGCAAACCGATCGTCGCCATCGCCAACTCCTACACCCAATTCGTCCCCGGCCACGTACACCTTAAAAACGTTGGCGATATCGTCGCCGACGCCGTGCGCGAGGCCGGAGGCGTACCCAAGGAATTCAATACCATTGCGGTCGATGATGGCATCGCCATGGGCCACAGCGGCATGCTCTACTCGCTGCCTTCGCGCGAAATCATCTCCGATTCCATCGAGTACATGGCCAATGCCCACACTGCCGACGCCCTGGTATGTATCTCCAATTGCGATAAAATCACCCCGGGCATGCTCAATGCGGCACTGCGCCTAAACATTCCCACCATCTTCGTCTCCGGCGGGCCGATGGAGGCCGGCAAAGCAGTCGTGGTTGATGGCGTAGCCCACGCCCCCACCGACCTCATTACCGCCATTACCGCCTCTGCCAATGATGCGGTATCTGATGAAGGCTTGACCCAGGTAGAAGAATCCGCCTGCCCCACCTGTGGCTCCTGTTCTGGCATGTTTACCGCCAATTCCATGAACTGCCTGACCGAGGCACTCGGCCTCGCGCTGCCCGGCAACGGCACCACCCTGGCCACCCACACGGCTCGCCGCAGCCTATTTGAAAAGGCCGGCTCCACCATCGTTGATATGTGCCGCCGCTATTACGGCGAGGAGGACGAATCCGTTCTCCCGCGCAATATCGCCACCAAGGAAGCCTTCACCAATGCCATGGCGCTAGACATGGCCATGGGCGGATCCACCAACACCATCCTGCACACGCTCGCAGCCGCACAGGAGGGCGAGGTGGATTTCACCCTCGATGACATCAATGACATCTCCTACCGCGTGCCTTGCCTGTCCAAGGTCGCTCCCAATGGCACCTACCACATTGAAGATGTCCACCGCGCCGGCGGCATCCCCGCTATCTTGGGAGAGCTCCGCCGCGCCGGGCACCTGAACTTGAAGGTGCATACGGCCCTCTATAACAACGCCGAGCAGTGGCTCGATGACTGGGATATCCGCAACCCTCACGCCACCGATGCGGCCCGCGAACTGTACTACGCCGCGCCGGGCGGCGTGCGCACCACCGAACCATTTTCCCAATCCAACCGCTGGGACGAGCTCGATACCGACGCCGCTCATGGCTGCATTCACGACGCCGAGCATGCCTTTTCTTCCGACGGCGGGCTGGTTGTCCTGCGCGGAAACCTGGCTCCAGACGGGGCCATCGTGAAGGCAGCGGGCGTTGAAGAAGAGCTGTGGACATTCTCTGGACCTGCTCGTGTGGTCGAATCCCAGGAGGAGGCCGTATCGATAATCCTGAACAAGGAAGTTCAGCCGGGCGACGTGGTGGTCATTCGCTATGAAGGCCCGTCCGGTGGCCCTGGCATGCAGGAGATGCTCCACCCCACCTCCTTCCTGAAAGGCGCCGGTTTGGGCAAGGCATGCGCCTTGATTACCGACGGCCGCTTTTCCGGCGGCACCTCCGGCCTTTCCATCGGCCACATCTCCCCCGAGGCGGCCCACCAGGGCCTTATCGGGCTCATCGAAAATGGCGACACCATCACAATCAATATCCACGAGCGCCAACTCACCCTGGATGTGGACGAGGACGTGCTGGAGCGCCGCCGCGCTGCCCAAGAACAGCGCGAGCGCCCCTGGGCCCAGTGAGCCGCAACCGACCGATCACTAAGGCGCTGCGTGCGTATGCAGCCATGGCCACCTCTGCCGATCGCGGCGCGGTGCGCATGGTCGATGGCCATGTGAATTAGCCAGTATTAACTGCTAAATCCCTATGAGCCTCGGTGGGGTGCACGCCCGTTTGCCTGCAGATCGCATAAAGTGTACTGCGATGAAACTCGCGCGCACCCCGATAATCCGTTATGCCCTGACCTTACTGGGACTCATTCTTGGCGCTAGGAAGATCGTTCAAGACACCCGCATCACGGACTTTCCCATTGACATGGTGGTCTACCGCGAAGGCGTCAAGGCCTTCCTTGAGCATCGCTCCGTCTATAGCGAGCCCATGCTGGCCGGGGACATTGAACTTCCCTTCATTTATCCGCCCTTTGGCGCGCTCGTCATGGTTCCGATCACGGCCTTTGACGGCATTGACCACGATATGGCAGGCGACATCGTGGTCGTCCTGTCTGACCTTCTCGTGCTCCTATGCCTCTACTTTGTATTCAAGGCAGTCCTGAAAAAGCCAGAGTTCCTCCTGCCCGTCACCGCCATTACTTGGGCCATTGCCTTGCGCTTCGAACCAGTTGACCTCAACAATGGTTTTGCGCAGATCAATATCGTGGTGATGGCGCTGGTTATCCTCGACCTCGTTCCGCGCAAGCGCTTCTTGCCCCAAGGTATCTTGATTGGCTTGGCCGCCGCAATCAAAATTACCCCACTGGCTATGTTGCTGTATTTCCTCGTGCGCAAGGAGTGGAAGCAGATTGCCACAGCGCTCCTTTCCGCTGTTGCGGCCACCCTCCTTGCCGCAGCCTTCCGCTGGGACGCGTTCGTGGAGTTCTTCAGTTCCAAATTGCTCGATATGGGCTCTGGCGGCGACTTCGGCGTGGGGACTGATTACCAGTCCAATAGCTCTATCAAGGGCGCCATTCAGCGCATGTATTCTTCTTCCGAGGCCATGGACGCCAATGGGCTGGCCATCAACATCGCGTGGATCGCCGCCTCCCTCGTGGTAATTGCATTCGCCGCGTGGCTTATCAAGCGGCTGTGCGAGGAGCACCTGCTTGTCGACGCCCAATTGGTCACCGCCCTCACCCTCCTGCTCATCTCCCCGGTTTCCTGGTCGCACCACTGGGTCTGGCTCACGCTCATCATCCCGGTCTTTGTCTACCGCGCCTGGACCTGGCTGCCATCTGGATGGGCCGCGGGCAGCCTGCTGACCGTCCTCGTCGCCTGGTCAGCCATGCTGCTGACCGTCCCGCCCAAGTGGTGGTGGGGCGATCAAGTCGATGTCCACGCCATGGAGCGCTACCAGAAGTTCTGGGTGGATGACTTCGTGTGGCTAACCATACTGACCGTCGCACTTTTCGCAGCCGCTTTCTATGCCTCCCAGCGCAATAGCCGGAACGCGAATACCGCTACTCCTGCCCCGCTAGTGTCTTAAGCGCTGCAAGGTGCGAATCGAATGCGGCCTTACCCTTAGCCGTGAGCATCACCCATACCGTGTCCTTGCCACGCGAGGATCCATACTCACGAAAGCGACTGACATACCCCTCTTTTTCCAGTGCGCTTAGCTGCTTAGACAGCGTGGCATCGGATTGATTCACCTTGTCTCGAATCGCGGGAAATCGCATCTCTTTGTTGATGGCGCCTTCCACTGCCCCAGCCGCGTTGAGCACCGCACAAATCTTAAATCGGTTGAGCGGGTGGATTACTGGATCAAGCTCACTCATCGCCGCTTGCCCGCTTATTACTCTCGTGGTCTCGCGTGGACAGATCCATCGCACCGGAATTGAAAACCCAGAAGACAGCGAGTCCCCACAGCGTGGATGCTACGGCCGCAATTACCATGTGTCCTTCGAGAAAGGTCTGGAAAAACGTAGGGATAAAAATCAGAATGATTCCGAAATAGTATTTCTTATCCGGCTGGGGCTGTTCAAAAGGATTTTGTCTATAGCCTGCACGTACGTCACTCTTTTTAGCGCCAACCCAGAGTCCTACTCCCGCGCAGACCACCACTAAACCAAGGGACAACCACCACGGCATGCCATTCCCCCATTGGATCAAGACAAACCAAAGTACTGCCAGCGCTGCAGCAAACAAGGCATTAAGCGCAGTCCGCCGTCTGTCGCTTTGTTCCTTCTCCACTTCCTCGTTGAAGGCCAGTGCCTCGTGTACGCTTTCGTCCATGGTCGCCGTTCCTTTCGCCTTCGACTTTTCGTTGTTTTCCACTTTAGAAAGTATCATACTTTCCACCCAGGAAAGCAAGAGGGGAAAGAAAATCCGCCGCTATTGCGACGGACAATCTATTAGCGCCTAACTCAGCGGATTAACCCCTGCGCCGAAGAACCAGAGTGCGGCGAGAATGGCGATGCCGATGAGAACAAAGGCCCAGGAAGTACCCAGTGGGCGGCGTGCCCACGAGCGCTTGAAGTCTAGGGAGATAAAGCCTGGGCCAGTAAACTGCAGGCCCACTGCGATAACAAAGAAGACCAAGGAAAGCCATACGGATTCCGGCCAGCTAAAGACGTCCAGGCCGGCATCGGTCTGGGCGAGCTCGTGGACGGCGGTAAAGCCGGTCACTACCAGACCAAGCATGGCCGCCAGCGGCGTAATGAGGCCGAGCAGCAAGAACACACCAGCGATAAGCTGCATGGTTGGCACCGCGATAGACAGTGCAGTATCCCAGGCATAGTTGGCAAAATCGCCTTCCAGGCCGGACAAACCCTCACTATCGCCAAGCGTGAAGAAGGTCTTTGCTCCCGCGACGATGAGGTAAGCGCTCAGCGCCAATCGGATGAAAAGCAGGCCGAAGTCGATGGTGCCGCGGCGACCATAGCGTTGGTAGCCTTCCTTTTCTTCCTGTTCCGCTTGCAGGCGTGCCTCGCGCTCCTCTGCGGTTTCGGTGCTGAGGGTGCTGTCCACGGGGGCGTCGGCAGTAGCAAGTTCCGTCTCCTGCTCCCCGCTAGCCGGCGTGGTGGACTCCGGCTGTGCGAAGGCTACGGTCTCCTCGCCGGCACCACTGTTCTGACGTGCGGCTTCATTGGCACTGGAATAGGACAGCACCTCGGTTTCAGGGTGGTCCTGCTGCGCCTGGGAAGGCTTGATCTCCTGCGGCTCGGCGCGGCCGGCGCGCTCGAAAAGACCGGGCTTCGACTTTTTCTGGCCGGAGACAGAATCCTTACTAGCGGGCTTCGCGTTGTAGGTAGGCACGTCCATATCCTCATCAAACGGGCTGGCTTTATCCGGTTGCTGCTTATCGCTCATAGCTCCAACTTAGGGCACGTGCCTGCACTTTTGTGGTACCCACCACGGCGCGCCGCACGAGCTTGCGCGCTATGTGGCCACCAAGTCGCTCGCAGCCTCGAGAACCGAACGCGTTAGTTCGCTCAAGACCTCCGATTCCAAGCGCCAACGCTGCCAGTAGAGGTCGATATCGAGCGGGGAGTCGTCGAGAAGCACCAGCTCTTTTGCCGCCAATAGGGGCAGCGCTTGGGCCTGGGGCAGCAATCCCCACCCCAGGCCAACGCGAACGGCCTCGAGGTAGCCCTCGGACGAGGGAATCTGTGACACTCGGGCACGCACCACGGCCGAATCAATGAAGCGCTCGCGCATCGCATCATCCAGTACTTGATCGTTGGGACCATAGCCTACAAGGGGCATAGTTTCCCAAGTCAGATGGCCGCTATGGAAGCTTTCTGCAATATGTGCTGCCGCGACTGGGAAGTACCGCATCGTCCCCAAAAAGCTAGACTCGCAGCCCGAGACCGGCGTGGCTTCCCTCGTTACCGCGCCAAGCACATCGCCCCGCCGCAGCATGGCCAGAGTGCGCGCCTCATCCTCAATCCGGATGCGCAGGGCGACATCACCCCGCCGCGCGGTATCGCTAAGGACCCTACGAAACCATGTCGCTAGGGAATCCGAGTTCACAGCGACAGAGAGCGGGCCCCGGGCCAAGCGGTGGCCTAGGCGGGCATCCGTCTCCGCCTGTACCAACGCCATGCGGCGTGCGGATTGAACCAGGATCTCCCCCGCTTCTGTCGCGGTTACCGGAGTGGCACGGCGAAGGAGCACTCGACCGGTGCTCGATTCTAGGGCCTTGATTCGTTGACTTACCGCAGACGGCGAGATGCCGAGCACGGCTGCGGCGACATCGAAGCTTCCTTCGTCCACGATGGCGAGCAATGTTTCCAGGTGCACCGGGTTCATGAAGCTATTCTAAACCAACTGTAGATTCATTAACTGGACTAATTCAGGCCGGGAATTCACACTAGAAGGCATGTCCATCGTGCTTGCTGGTTTCTTCCTGGGATTATCGCTCATCGTGGCCGTCGGTCCGCAAAACGCCATGCTGCTCAAGTACGGCATCCGCCGCGACCACATTGGCCTCATCATTGTCGTCTGCGCGCTTTCCGACGTCATCCTGATCACCGCCGGCACGGCCGGCGTGGGCTACTTGGTTGAAAAATTCCCCAACGCCCTTAAGGTTCTGAAATATGTTGGCGCCGCTTACCTGGCGTACTTCACCTTCACTTGCTTCCGCGATGCATTCAAAACCAAAGGCGAGGCCATCGAGGTCGAATCCACGCAGCCAAAGGTACCGCAGGAAGTCGCCTCCTTCGATGGCTCTCGGGCACGCAACACGACCAAGACCGCAACTCGCGTCGAGATCAAGCGATCCCCCTCCTGGGTCAAGCCGCTATTGACCGCCCTGGCCTTAACGTGGCTCAACCCAGGCGCCTACGTGGACGTAGTGGTCATGCTCGGCAGCATTGCTAATCAATATGGCGAATCGGGGCGCTGGCTTTTCGCCGTCGGTGCAATCTGCGCCAGCTTCACTTGGTTCCCTTTTATTGGCTTTGGCGCCGCGCGCTTTTCCCACGTGCTGTCCCGGCCCACAGTGTGGCGCTGGATCAACTTCGGCATCGGCGTCATCATGATTGGCCTAACGCTCAAGTTGCTCCTGCTCTAGGGCCGGGGTTCAGCCCGCCTAGTTTCCTCGCACGCGCGACGCAGTGGCGCCGGCCCAACGGTTGATGCCGGCGTCATGGGCGGCGTCGTCAATCGCAGCCAGCTCCTCCGCGCTGAAGTCGAGCTTGTCCAGCGCGCCCAGGTTGTGCTCGAGCTGCTCCACGGAAGAAGCACCCAACAGCGCCGAGGTAAGCGTGCGATCCCCCTGGTCACGCAGCACCCACGAGATGGCCATCTGGGCCAGCGACTGCCCGCGCTTGCCTGCAATTTCGTTGAGCGAGCGGATCATGGAAAGGTTCTCCTCATTGAGCCAGTCCTTTTCCAAGGTCTTATTCTTCGCCGCACGCGAATCTGCGGGGATGCCGTCGATATAGCGGTCCGTCAGCATACCCTGTGCTAGTGGACCAAAGCCGATGACACCCAGGCCAGTGCGCGCCGTAACATCAAGCAGCGACTCGCCGTCTTCGCCCGGGCGCTCAATCCAGCGATTCAGAATAGAATAGCTCGGCTGATGAATCAGCAACGGGCAGCCTTCATCTTCCATAAACTCCACGGCCTCTGCGGTGAGCTCCGGGCCATAGGAAGAAATGCCCACATACAGCGCCTTGCCGGAAGCTACGATATCGCGCAGCGCGTACAGAGTCTCTTCCAGCGGGGTATCCGGGTCCGGACGGTGGTGGTAGAAAATGTCCACATAATCCAAACCCATACGCTTTAGGGAAGCGTCCAAGGAGCTCACCAGGTACTTGCGGGAGCCGCCGAAACCGTAGGGCGAATCATTCATTACCCAGCCGGCCTTGGAGGAGATGATCATTTCATCGCGGAAGGGGCGGAAATCGCGGGCGAAGATGCGTCCGAAGTTGTCCTCGGCGGCACCTGGTTCAGGGCCGTAGTTATTGGCCAAATCGAAATGAGTAATCCCCCGGTCATACGCCGCGCGCAGGATGTCGCGCTGCGTGGCCAGGGGACGGTCGTCACCGAAGTTCTGCCATAGGCCAAGGGAAATGGCCGGCAGCTTCAGCCCAGAGTTGCCTACTCGGCGGTACTCCATCGAATCATAACGGTCAGATGCGGGTGCATAGATACTCATAGCACCCCATTGTCCGCTTAATTCTTGGAATTGTCAGCCTTTGGTAGCTCCTCATCTTCCTCAGGGTCGCCGGACGCGCCGGTTTCTTCGACCCACTTTTCAATTTCTTCCGGGGTGCGGTCAGTTTCTACCGCATCACGCTCGGTGTAGTAAGAGTGGTCGTGGCGGTTTTCTTCGTACTTTTCCTTGTCAAAGTCCACGTCGTCGTCACCATCGAGCTCTTCGGTGACTTCCTCCACCAGCTCATCGTAGAGGGCCTCATTGTCCATATTGGAGTCCTCGATGTGCTGGCCAATCTCATCGTCGTAGCGCTCGGCGTCGTAGTCCTTGTCTGGGTGCAGCTTCAGGTGCATGAGGGCACGCACGCGCTCACGGCGCACAGCCTCATCCTGGATTTGAGACTGGCTGCGGAACCAAGCAAAGACCAAGATGGCCACCATCAGAATGCCCATGTAGCCGATGACTGGGTAGATGTAGTTCATCAGGGTCTTAAAGCCGGCGAAGGACACGGCGAAACCGGCCAAGCAGCCAACGATAAAGATAACCGGGAAGCGCTTCTCATGGCCGGCAGATAGGCGCTTGCCCAGCGCGTAGAACATGCCGATAGCGGTATTGAAGATCATCATGTAAATGATGACCGCCATGATGGCGCCCAGCGTCGGGTTAACGTCATCTACCAAGGACAGCATCGGAATATCGGAACCTTGTGCCTTATCCGAGTTCATCAGCAAGGAGAATCCGGCAAGGCCCATCATGATGGAGTAGATGACGCCGCCTACAACGCCGCCCCAGCCGGCCTCGCGCGGGCTGATATTGTCGCCGCCGATGACCAGGGACATGGACACGGCGAGCATCAGGGCAAGGCCGTTGTAGTTGAGTGCGGAAATGAGCCAGTTACCAATCGGGGTGTCGATCTGGCTGGAGGCATCCATAGCGGCGCCGATGTCATCCGGCATATTGAGGCCGGTGTAGATGGCCACGCCGATGACCGCGATGATGATGGTCGGCGTTACGGCACCAATAACCTTGGATACCTTGTCCACGTCGAGCATGCCGACAATCAAAACCAAGACCAGCATGAGCGTGGAGCCGATCCAAGTCTTCCAGCCAAATTGCTGCTCCATATTGGAACCTGCGCCAGCCAACATCACAAAGCCAATAGCAAAGAGGGTGATGATGACCGCGATGTCCAGCAATTTGGAGACGATCGGGTGGGTGACATTGCGGAAAACGGTGTTGTGCTCAGAAGCGTGGAAGTAACTGCCCAGTTGCAAGAACACGGTACCGGCAAGGGTCATGATGAGTGCGGCGATAATGATGCCGGGAATACCCCAAGAACCAAAGGCAGTGAAGTACTGCACCACCTCTTGGCCCGTGGCAAAGCCGGCGCCCACCAACAAGCCCACGAAGGACATGGCAATGGCGATAATGTTTTTAGAAGACACGGTTGCCTAACTTTTTGTAGCGAATATCTCTCGCATACTGGTGCGCGCGGCCCCTTGTCCCCCACTCCCCAGCACGTGGGTCCCACAACACCGGTATGCGTTCCTTAAGGAATGGTACGTAAGTGACCCGTTAAACACCTACTGACACATACCGATGTTGTGATAAATCACATTTGGTGATTAGGCGAAATCAACCTAACGCTTTAGTCATCGAAGGTCGCGGTATCAATCACGAAGCGGAACTTTACATCGCCTGCCACCACACGCTCATAGGCATCATCAACATCGTTAACGCCGATCTTTTCAATGACGGCGCCGATACCGTGCTCGGCGCAGAAGTCCAGCATCTCCTGGGTCTCTGCAATGCCGCCGATGTTATTACCCGTAAGCACCTTGCCGCCGCCAACGAGGCTACTCATATGAATCCCCAGCTCCTCCGGCGGAAGTCCCACAACGGACATGATGCCGCGCGGCTTGAGCAGCTGCAGGTAGTCATTGAGGGAGTACTGGGCAGAAATGGTGGACAAAATGACGTCGAATTCACCACGGTGGTTGGCAAAGAAGTCTTCGTCCTCACCGGTGGCCAGAATGTTCTTCGCACCCAGCTCGTAGGCTTCCTTTTCTTTGCGCAGGGAGCGGGAAATCACGGTTACTTCCGCGCCCTTTGCCGCAGCGATCTGCACACCCATGTGACCCAAGCCGCCTAGGCCCACTACGGCAACCTTGTCGCCTTCCTTGACCTGCCAGCGAGCCAGCGGCGAATAGGTGGTGATTCCGGCGCACAGCAGCGGGGCTGCGACATCAAAGTCGATACCCTCCGGAATGGTGCACACAAAGTTTTCGTTGACCACTACCTTCTGGGCGTAGCCGCCTTGGGTAATGGTGCCGTCTACGTCTTCGGAGTTATAGGTGCCCACATTGCCATTCAGGCAGTTCTGCTCCTGTCCGTTGCGACACTGTTCGCACTCACCACAGGAGTTCACCAGGCAGCCCACGCCAACGCGGTCGCCGACTTTAAACTTCGTGACCTTATCGCCCACGGCTTCCACGACGCCGGCAATCTCGTGGCCCACCGTCAGCGGGAAGTGGGCTTGACCCCATTCGTTGCGGATGGTGTGAATATCGGAGTGGCAGATGCCCGCAGCCTTGATATCAATGACCACGTCGTCTTCGCGCGGATCGCGGCGCTCAATTTCTACGACCTTGAATGGAGCTTCAGGGCTTTCCTTTTGCAATACTTTGCTCTTAATTGTCATGCCCACGACCCTACGCTTAACCCCACTGACCTCGCCTAACGAAAATTATCACCGTTTCCGACAGGGGAGGAAAACCAAAAAGCCAGCCACGTCCCTTCGGTTGAAGAGGGATGAACGCGGCTGGCTATGTGGGGGTCTTAGTTCAGCTTCTCTGCGATGAGCTTATTGACCTGGCCCGGATCGGCCTTGCCCTGGGTGGCCTTCATGACCGCACCCACGATGGCACCGGTGACCTTCTTATTGCCGGCACGGTACTTTTCCACGATGTCCGGGTTGGCGGCCAGCGCGTCATCTACGGCCTTCTCGATGGCGCCGTCATCGCGCACAACCTCCAAGCCGCGCTTTTCGACGACCTCGTCGACGTCACCCTCGCCCGCCAACACACCATCGACGGCCTTGCGTGCGAGCTTGGTGGTCAACTTGCCCTCGTTGACGAGCGCGATAACGCGCGCCACGTGCTGCGGGGTAATGGACAGACCAGCAAGATCGGTCTCCTGCTCGTTGGCCTTGCCGGCCAGGTAGGAAACCCACCAGGAGCGCGCCTCGTCCGGCTTCGCGCCGGCCTCAACGGTATCCACGATGAGGTCGAGGGCGCCGGCGTTGACCAAGTCGCGCATCTCCTCATCCTTGATGCCCCACTCTTCCTGGATGCGCGCACGGCGAACCCATGGCAGCTCCGGAAGGGTCTGGCGCAGCTCTTCTACCCACTCGCGCGGTGCGATGACCGGCGGCAGGTCCGGATCGTTGAAGTAACGGTAGTCCTCCGCCGTCTCCTTTGGACGACCCTTGGAGGTGGTGCCGTCGGTCTCTTGATAGTGGCGGGTTTCCTGATCAATGGTGCCGCCATCTTCGAGCACCTGCGCCTGGCGCTGCATTTCGAAGCGAACCGCCTGCTCCACGGAACGCAGGGAGTTAATGTTCTTGGTCTCGGTGCGGGTACCAAACTCTTCCTGGCCCACCGGGCGCAGGGATAGGTTGGAGTCCACACGCATGGAGCCTTGATCCATACGGGCGTCGGAAACGCCCAAGGCTGCAACGAGCTCGCGCAAGGCGGAAACGTAGGCCTTAGCCACCTCGGGCGCGCGTTCACCGGCACCAATGATCGGCTTGGTCACAATCTCAATGAGAGGAATGCCCGCACGGTTGCAATCCACCAGGGATGCCGTGGCGCCGTGAATACGGCCATCCGCACCACCGAGGTGGGTCAACTTGCCGGTGTCTTCCTCCATGTGGGCACGCTCGATTTCCACGCGCCACTCGGTGCCGTCTTCCAGCACAACGTCCAGGTAGCCGTCATAGGCAATCGGCTCGTCGTACTGGGAAATCTGGTAGTTCTTCGGCTGGTCCGGGTAAAAGTAATTCTTGCGGGCAAAACGAGAGGACTCCGCAATGGAGCAATTAAGCGCCAGGCCAATCTTGATGGCGCCTTCCACGCCTTTGGAGTTAACTACCGGCAGCGCACCGGGCAGGCCCAGGGAGACCGGGTCAACGTTGGAATTAGGCGCTGCGTTGAAGTTCGTAGGAGAGGTAGAAAACATCTTGGTTTCCGTATCCAGCTCTACGTGGACTTCCATGCCCATTACCGGTTCGAACTTTTCTACGGACCTCATCGAAGTCCATCAGGTCATACATCGCAGCAGTCATGCGTGCCATCTTAATACGTCGATGCGCCCGCGCGCTCACGCCCCTAAGCTGAATATTATGACTACACCACATAGCGTTGATGCCGCGCTTATCGATGCCCCATTGATCAACATCGCAGTCTTCCGCACTGCCCCTACCCCTGAAGAGGTAAGCGAACGCCTGACCACCACTTTTGGCGATCGCCTGGGAGATATCACGCCGGGCAAGAATCCGGGAAGCATCATGGTCGAGCTTGATGATTCCTTCCTATTGCACTACCAAGCCGTCGATACCCCTCCCACTCGCGATAGCTATGGCCTCCACCCCATTTTGAGCGCGGATGCTCGCGGCCTCGATTCCGCCACCGCACAAATCCTCGTGTCCGTGCTTCCCCAGGAGACCGAACATGATCGCGCGAAGCAATTCCGCGAAGCCCGCCGCGAACACCTTGAACTTCTCTCCAAGGCCACCGCGGTAGTAGCCGAGCACCCCGATTGCCTCATAGTTCACAACCCGCGCGGCAACGTGTCTATCGCACCGAATACTTTCCTCGAGGCCGTTCGGGACAACCTTGCCCCAATGCACATCGCCCCAGTGTGGCTTACCCAAAAAGAAAACAAGATCTTGGGCTATACCGTTGGGCTGGTTCAAGCCGGACACCCTGAAGTCCAGGCGGCCACCGAATCCATGGATCCCACCGATCTCTATTACAAGCTGGCCAATATCACAGACCACGTACTCCAAGGCGCCACCGTCAAAGACGGCGACACCCTCTCTTTCGAGCAAGGCCAGCCCCCACTGACCGTGCAGAAAGAACCCTGGTTTGTAGACGAATCCTATCCTGCGGTCACGATTAATTTTTAGCGGAATCCCCCCTACTTCCGGGAATCCGAATAGCGGCAGATGGCTGCCAGCACCGCACCAGAGAGGTTGTGCCACACCGAAAAGACGGCACCTGGCAGGGCGGCCAATGGGTTCATATAGGTCGATGCCAGGGAGGTAGCCAAGCCGGAGTTTTGCATGCCCACCTCGACGGCCATGGTGCGCCGCGCGGCGATCGGCTGCTTGGTCAGCATTCCGGCCAGGTAGCCCAAGCCGTAGCCGCAGCCGTTGTGGATTACCACTGCGGCGAAGACGAGTACGCCTGCGGTAGCGATGGTGTCGTGCGCGCCGCCGACCACGATGCACACAATGGCCGAAATGGCCGCAACCGAGATCCACGGCAGCGCCGCGTTAATCTTTGCCACCACGCGCGGAACCAGCATTCCGATGAGAATGCCGGTGATAGCCGGAATGAGTACGACCTTCACAATGGACCACGCCATGGCGGAGGCGGAGACCGGCATGTACTCCCCTGCCAGCCACAAGGTCAGCAATGGGGTAAGAACCGGCGCCAACAGGGTGGAAATGGACGTCATGGTCACCGACAGAGCCACATCACCGCGCGCAAGGTAAGACACCACGTTGGAACTCGTGCCGCCGGGCGCGCAGCCCACCAAGATAACGCCGGCAGCTACAGCATCGGGAAGATCCATCACCGCGACTACCAGCAGCGCCACCAGCGGCATGATGACAAACTGCGCTACTACTCCGATGAGAACAGGCAGCGGACGGCGTGCTACCAGGGCAAAATCCACCGGCTTGAGGGTTAGGCCCATACCGAACATGACAATACCCAGCAGCGGGGTGACCTGCGGGGCGAAGGAAGCTGCGGTCTCTGGCGCGAGGTATCCCACCATGCCACCGATAATCACGAGCACGGGAAAGCCTAGCGCAGCAATGAGCGCTTGACGGTCTTGTGCTGCGGAGGGCGCAGAGGGCGCCTCTACCCGATTATCTGTCATTCTATCGATACTCATGGACAAAAGAATACACTCCCAACCAGTGGGAGCGCTATCTTAATATTCGGAACGCGGAATGCCTCTAGCCAAAGAGCGCTTGGGCGTTGCGGTAACGCGATTCCGGTACCGTCTTGAGCGTACCCACTGCTTCTTCCAACGGGACGAGGTCAATATCCTCACCATGGAGGGCAACGCACATGCCGGACTTGCCCTCGTGGATGGCGCGCGCTGCGTGCACGCCGTAGCGAGTAGCAAGGACGCGGTCATAGGCCGTCGGCGTGCCGCCGCGCTGGATATGCCCCAGCACGGTCGTACGCACGTCATACCCGGTGCGTGCCTTGATTTCATCCCCGATTACCTGGCCGATGCCGTTAAAGGTCTGGTGCCCGAACTGATCGACGCCGCCGGCCTCGAAGTCCATCGTCCCTTCCTTTGGGAGGGCGCCTTCTGCCACGCAGATAATGCCGTACTTCTCGCCCATCTGGAAGCGGCGTTCCATCGCCTTCGTAATCTCCGCGATATCGAAAGGCTCTTCCGGTACCACGGTGTAGTGCGCACCGCCAGCCATGCCCGCATGCAGGGCAATCCATCCCACGTGGCGGCCCATAACCTCCACGATCAGGATGCGATTATGGGACTCCGCGGTGGTGTGCAGACGGTCGATAGCATCGGTGGCCACAGAAACCGCAGTATCGAAACCAAAGGTGTAGTCGGTAGCATTGACGTCATTATCGATTGTCTTCGGCACACCCACTACCGGCACGCCGTTATCAGAAAGCCACTTTGCGCCCTTAAGGGTACCTTCACCACCGATGGCGACAAGGGCGTCTACCCCGGCATCCGCCATGTTGGACTTAATCTGGTCAAGGCCGGCCTTGAACTTATCCGGATGCAGGCGGCCGGTGCCCAGGATGGTGCCGCCGCGCAACAGAATACGGTCGATTTCCGCATCGTCATAAAGATCGCGGCGGCGGTCTTCCATCAGGCCCACCCAGCCGTCTTCATAACCTACAACGGTATCTCCAAATTCATTGGACGCGGTACGCACTACCGCACGGATTACAGCATTGAGGCCGGGGCAATCGCCGCCGGACGTTAAAACACCTAGACGCATACCTACCAATCTAGCGCGCGATTTTTAGGCCTGCAGAGTGTCCCTATAACCTAGGGCAGAAACTAGGCCCACCACCAGCGCAGCCACAATGACGAGCAGCGAATTAATAATTGCCGCCTCTGGGCTTCCCGTTTGCATAACTGCGGATACCAGGGCAACTCCCACCACGGATCCCACCTGGCGGGAGGTGTTGTACACACCGGAGGCAGCGCCCATAAGTTCCGGTGAGATATCGCGCAAGGTGGTGGCTGCGTTGGAACCCCAAATGAACGACTGCCCCACACCAAGACCTGCAATAGGCAGCCCGAGTACCCACGGAAGGGCGTCGACCTGCATGACCCACCATGCCGCAAGGAGCGAGAATATAAGGATAGAAAATCCCATTACCCCAAGAATCCGTGGATTGACGTGGTCCGCCATGATTCCAGCCAGCGGAGATATAAGGAGAGACACCAGCGCCATAGGAGCCACGATGATACCGGCTTCGCCCGCAGGCACTCCCTGCATGGTCTGCAGCCACAGCATGATGGGGAGCATCACCGTAGCAGCCATAAACCCCATTGCAATAATGCCTACCGAGCCCGCCAGGTAATTGCGGTCACTAAATAGCGCCAGCGGCACCAGCGGACTCGACCCGCGGGCCTGGGCGGTTGCCTGCAATCGAATAAACCAGACGCTAGCGGCAACTCCGGCGAGCAGGATCAGCCAAATCGGTCCATCCCCAGCCAAGCACCGGGCCCTGCTGAATACCAAAGACGATTGCCGCCAAGGCGATGAGCGAAACGATGGCCGAGGGCGCATCGATAGACTGCGCGGTCGTGGGTAGCTCAGGCACCCACAGCAGCGCGAAGACAATGGCTAGCACCACGAAGGGAACGTGTACCCAAAAGGCGGCCTGCCACCCAAAGTGCCCCACAAGGAACCCGCCGGCGAGTGGACCGGCAAGTGCCGCTACCGAGCCGATCACGCCCCACACACCCAGTGCGCGCCCACGGCGCTCACGCGCGAAGATGCGATTGATAACGGACATGGTCTGTGGCATCTGGAGGGACGCACCCACGCCTTGCACGGCACGCGCCGCAATGAGCACTTCCACAGTGGGCGCCACGGCACACGCTACCGCACCCAGCCCGAAAATGCCCACGCCTAAACAGAACATCCGGCGCTGGCCCAAAACATCACCCAAGCGTCCGGCAAAGAGCAACGGCACCACCACAGCCAACAAATAGGCCGCGGATACCCACATGGTGTGGTTTACGCCTGCGTTGAGCTCGCGTTGCAGGTCAGGCAGCGCCACCGCCACCATGGATTGGTTCAGCAGGGATACAAAGAATCCGAGGGACAATGCAAACATGGCGCGCCATGCTTGGCGCTCGGGCGGCAGATGCGTCTCCACAGTCATGGCCTTAGAGTCTAGCGGTCCGAGAAATGTCGACCTAGACTGGCCACATGTCCATGATCGATATTAAAAAGCCCCAAGACGTTTCTACCGCCACCACTGTCACCCTCGGCCTCATCGGTGGCTGGGTCACCGCCCGCGAGACCGGCATTCGCCCGCTGGGCGGCGTAATCCTCGCCGCTGCCGGTGTATGGGCGGGGCGCTCTTGGGCCAAGAAAACCACCCCGGCTACCACCGCCGGCCTGTGCGCACTCTACGTGGGCGCATTCGGCGCCTCCCACCCGCTGGCCAAGAAGATCGGTGCGTGGCCGGCAGTACTCAGCGTCACCGCAGCTTCGGCGGGCGCGGCTTATGCGCTTTCCGACGCCAAATAGTCCCCACCCACACAAATGCGCACCACGTCCTTCGACATGGTGCGCTTTCTTCTATCCTGACTGCCGTTGGTTCCTACTTGGCCACAGTGAACTCAACCGCCGCATCCTCGCTACCCAAGGCGACGGTGCCGCCGGGGAGGTTATAGAAGGAGGGGTTGGATTCGAGGAGGCCCCGGAGGGCGTCGGAAAGCTGCTGCGTATGCTCGTCGCAGGCCGCGCGGGTGGAGTTGAACTCGCCCACGCTGATAGTGCCGTCCTTAGCCACCTCGTAGGTAGTGGTGTAGATATTGCAGCCATCATTGACTACCAAGGTGCGGTCCTTGGCAAAGGTGACGCTCAGCTTGCCATCTTCCTTGACGGAGTTGAGCTCGCCGGTGATGGTCTGTCCTTCAATTTGAGGCTCCAGCTTCTCTGCGCCCTCCGGGAGCGGAGAAATCAGATCAGACTGAGTCGGCGCGGTCATGCTAAACCCCGGATCGATGTCGGGGACCTGCGCGGCGTTGGCGGCACCAGCGCCCATCAGCGCAGCGGCGGACAACGAAAATAGTGCGGTCTTTTTGAAATGCATGCCCAAGAATTTACCCCCGCCGAATATAAATTCAACGGGGGTAAAGAAATCCTTATGGAATCGTCAGGGACTCCACAGGCGGCGTTTTACTTATCGCGGCCGGCCTCGTAGGCAGCGCCCACCTTGTAGAGGCGGTCATCCTCGAAAGCCGGCGCCATGATCTGCAGGCCAGTCGGCAGGTTGGTATCGCTTGCCAATCCGGAGGGCACGGACATGCCGCACAGGCCGGCCAGGTTCAGCGGCAGGGTGCACAGGTCAAAGTTGTACATTGCCATCGGATCCTCGGCCTTCTCCCCCAGCTTGAATGCGGTAGTCGGGGTGGTCGGGGAAACGAGCACGTCGACCTGCTCGAAGGCACGGGCAAAGTCCTGCGCAATGAGGGTACGCACGCGCTGCGCCTGCAGGTAGTAGGCGTCGTAGTAGCCCACGGACAGCGCATAGGTGCCCAGCATGATGCGGCGCTTTACTTCGGGGCCAAAGCCCTCCGCACGAGACTGGGACATGACCTGCTCCGCGGAGTGGGAGCCGTCATCGCCGGCACGCAGGCCGTAGCGCATGCCATCGAATCGCGCCAGGTTGGACGAGACCTCACACGGCATAATCAGGTAGTACGCCGCCAGAGCGTCGTCGAAGTGCGGGCAATCAACCTCAACAATTTCGGCACCCTGCTCGCGCAGCTGCTCGACGGCGGCGTGGTAATTCTCCATCACGCCCTCCTGCCAGCCATCGCGCTCAAACTGCTTAATGAGGCCCACCTTCACGCCGGACAGATCGCCCTTGGCACCTTCGCGTGCGGCGGCGACGACCGGCGCTACCGGCTTATCCACGGAGGTCGCATCGAAGGCATCGTGGCCGGCGATGACCTCGTGCAACAGCGCGGTATCCAGGACCGTGCGGCCACAGGGGCCGGCCTGATCAAGCGACGAAGCCGCAGCAATGAGACCATAACGGGACACGGTGCCGTAGGTTGGCTTAACACCAACGGTATTGGTCAGCGCGGCCGGCTGGCGGATGGAGCCGCCGGTATCGGTACCAATGCCAAGCGGTGCCTGGCCGGAGGCGAGTGCAGCGGCAGTACCGCCACCCGAGCCGCCCGGGGTGCGCTCGGTGTCATAAGGGTTATGCGCTGGACCAAAGGCAGAGTTCTCATTGGAAGAACCCATGGCAAACTCATCCAGGTTGGTCTTGCCCAGGATGGGAATTCCGGCCTCGCGCAGACGCTTGGTCACGGTGGCGTCGTAGGGAGAAACGTAGCCTTCCAGCATCTTGGACGCTGCGGTGGTCGGCGCATCGGTGGTAACGAGCAAATCCTTCAGCGCCAGGGGCACGCCTGCCAGACCAGAAGCAGGCTCTTCGCCGGCATCGAGGGCCTTATCCACGGCGTCGGCAGCCGCGAGGGCTTCTTCCGCCCCCACGTGCAGGAAGGAATTAAGCTCCTCATTGGTCTCTGCGATGCGATCCAGGAAGGCCTGAGTAACCTCGCGGGAGGTAATTTCGCGGGAGTGAATCTTTTCCGCCAACTCGGCGGCGGTCAGGGAGATCAAGCCCTCCGCAGGAACGGTCAGGTTAGACATTTATTCTCCTCCCAAAATCTGTGGCACAACGAAGCGCTCATCTTCTACGGCCGGCGCCTGATCCAAAGCCTGTTCTGCAGTAAGGGTGCGCACAATAACGTCCTCGCGCATCGGGGCGTCCACGGAGTGCGGGTGACTCATCGGCTCCACACCCTCGGTATCCACGTTTCCTACAGCGGAAACGGAATCAACAATTTCATCAATCTGCGTTGCAAACTGGGCTAGCTCTTCCTCACTGAGGGCCAGGCGGGAAAGCTTGGCGAGGTGGGCTACCTCATCACGCGAAATCTCAGACACGCGAACTCCATCCTTTATCTGCATAATCGACATGCGGGTGAAAAATATTCACACCATGCATGTACTATGTGAATTGCTAACGACCCATGGTACTGCACCTACCGAGACGGCTGCCGCGTCACCCCAAATTTGCGTTGCTTGAAGCCCGCATTGTGACGCACGTATCATGTTTGGGACTACAAGCTACCGAAAGCGTGCGAGACCATGTCCTTTTTGATCCGTGTACTGCTCCCCGATGCCCCTGGCAGCCTGGGCCAGCTTGCCGACGCCTTTGGACTCGTCGACGGCAATATCCAATCGGTCGACATCGTAGAAAACTTCCCCGACGGCACCGTTATGGATGACATCGTCATTGAGCTACCCCAAGGCGCCATGGCCGATGTGCTTATCACCGCCGCCTCCTCCGTCGACGGTGTGGAAATTGACTCCATCCGCCCGTTTAGCGGCCGGGTAGACCGCCGCGGCCAGATCGAGCTGCTCGCGCGCGTAGCTCATGCCACCAATGTCACTGCGGCTATGGAAGAGGTTGTCGCGGCGATCCCGAAGGCACTCACCTCCACCTGGTGCATCGTCATTGATAATAACGAGCCTATCCGCCGCCTGGCCTCGTCCAACGCAGCGCCGGAAGATGACGGCACCGTTCCTCACGACATTGAGGTCGAAAGCGCCCGCGTCCTCCAGCCCGAGCGCGACGAGTGGGTACCCGAAAGCTGGTCCCTACTTGACTCCGCACTCGCCGCCGCCCCACTCGGCGATACCGGATTAGTCATCGCCATGGGGCGAACCGGCGGCCCTGACTACCTCGCCTCCGAGGTCGAGCACTTGGGCCACATCGGCACCATCTTGGGTAGCTTCCTCAAATAGCCACAGCGAATTAGACTTCGCCGGTTTCTAGTAGTTGCTGGAATTGCGACTCGTTGAGAATCGGGATGTCCAGCTCGCGAGCCTTATCCTCCTTCGAGCCGGCGTTTGCACCTGCTACTAGATAGGAGGTTTTCTTCGACACCGAACCGGTGGCCTTGCCGCCACGAGAGACAATCGCTTCTTTCGCGGAATCCCTGGTGAAGTTTTCCAAGCTGCCGGTAACCACAATGGTCAAGCCCTCAAGGGTCTGCTCCTTGTGGTCCGTCGGCCGCTACCTCCATGGCCACGCCCGCAGCAGCCCATTTGTCCACAATCGTGCGATGCCAATCCACCTCGAACCAATCGTGGAAGGATTGCGCGATGGTCATGCCGACGCCATCGACCTCTGCAAGCTCCTCCGTCTTCGCAGCGCGCAGCCTGTCCATGGATCCATAGCGGGAGGCAAGCGCCCGAGCCGCAATCGGGCCCACGTGTCGTATGGACAGCGAGACCAAGACTCGCCAAAAGTCGCGACCCTTGACCTCCTCCAGGTTGTTTAGCAAGTTCTGACCTGCCGTATTGACCTTGACGTTGCCCTCCTTCTTGGAGCGCTTGTCTTTGGTGTCCTTCTTTGCGGTATAGACATCTGAGGCCAATAGCTTTTCCGCGGTGAGCTCAAAAAGCTCCGACTCATCGACGAGGATGCCGTTGTCGATCAGATCCATCGCGCCCTTTTCGCCCAAGGCCTCAATATCCAGCGCCTTGCGGGAAGCCAGATACTCCAGGCGTGCCGAGAGCTGCGCCGGGCAGGACTGCGTATTGGGGCAACGCCAATCAGCATCGCCGTCCTTCTGCGGGGCCAATTTCGTGCCGCACGCAGGACAGTTCTCCGGGAAGGTTCACTCATACTCGCTACCATCGCGCTGCTCGCGCACCGGTCCGAGGACCTCCGGAATAATTTCGCCCGCCTTGCGGATAATGACGGTATCCCCAATGAGCACGCCCTTGCGCTTGACCTCGGATTGGTTGTGCAGGGTAGCCATCTCCACCGTAGATCCGGAAACGAAGACTGGCTCCATCACTGCGTACGGGGTTACTCGCCCGGTGCGACCAACACCCACCTCAATGTTTTTGAGCTTCGTGGTCACTTCCTCCGGCGGATACTTGTAGGCAATGGCCCAGCGCGGTGCGCGGGAAGTCGCACCCAGCGCCCGCTGCGAAGCCAAATCATCCACCTTGACCACGAGTCCGTCCATTTCAAAGATGGCGTCGTGGCGATGTTCTGCCCAATGCGCCACCTCGTCCTGAACCTCTTTGGCCGAGTGCACCTGTTTGGTATACGGGGAAACTGGCAGCCCCCAGGCCGCAATCGCCTTATAGGCGTCGTGCTGTGAGGTGGGCGAAAATCCCTCGCGCGCGCCCAAGCCGTGGCACACCATCTTCAGGCGGCGCTTTTTCACCTCGGCGGGGTCACTTCATGCGAAGTCCTCCGGCCGCGGCGTTGCGCGGGTTGGCAAATTTATCCTTGCCATCAGCCGCGCGTTCCTCATTGATCTCCTCGAAGTCTTCGGGGCGCATATATACCTCGCCACGGATCTCGATAAGCTCCGGAACTGGGTATTCAGCAGTTCCCGTAAGCTCGTGCGGAATATCCTCGATTACGCGGGCATTGGCGGTGATCTCCTCGCCCACCGTGCCGTCGCCACGAGTAGCAGCGGTGGTCAAGCGCCCATTGCGATAAACCAAGTCGATAGACAAGCCATCAATCTTGAGCTCGGTGAGATAAGTTTTTGCCGGTGTTCTATCCAACCAATCCTGCATCTCGCCAGCGCTAAAAACATTGTCCAAGCTCATCATGCGCTCAAGGTGCTCAATATCCTCGCCGGCGCTCGGGGCAGCACCCACCTGCTGGGTGGGCGAATCAGGCACGGCAAGCTCTGGGTGCTCTTCTTCTAGCGCAAGAAGGCGCTGAAAAAGTGCATCAAAGTCGGCGTCGGGAATAGCCGGCTCACCGTTGTAGTACAGGTTGCGGTGGCGGCGCACTTCCTGCGCGAGGTCATTCCATTCACGGTGCAGATCAACTGGATTAGTCACGCTGCCCAAGTGTAGCTATCCCTCGTGTCGGGGCTAGCTACTAAGGTATGGATCATGAATTTCGACGCCTCCCGCATGCTCGCCTTCGACCTTGAGACAACCTCGGCCAACCCTAAAGAAGCTCGCATTGTTACCTCTGCCCTAGTCCGCATTGACGGCCGCGATGTGCAAAAAGTAGAGCACCTTGCCGATCCCGGAATCGAAATTCCGCAGGAAGCGACCAATGTCCATGGAATTACTACGGAAAAGGCTCGCGCCGAGGGCCGCCCGCACGAGGAGGTGCTGAAGGATACGGTCGACGCAATCAAGGCCGCATGGGAGGATGGCCTCACGCTGATCGTCTACAACGCAGCATTTGATCTCACCGTCTTGCGCAGCCTGACCGGAGATTTTACGGTGACCGGACCGGTCTATGACCCATACGTGATTGACCGTGTCAGCGATAAGTGGCGTAAAGGAAAACGCACCCTCGGCGCCGTGTGCGAGCACTACGGCGTTGAGCTTGGCAATGCTCACGAAGCTACTGCCGACGCCCTCGCGGCCGCCCGCGTGGCTTGGAAGCAGGTTCGCCAGCACTACCCCAACCTGGCGCAGATGGATGAAAATGAGCTCATGGAGTTCCAAGCCGTCAAGTGGTACGAGGACCGCGTCGCCTTCAAAAAGTACTTGGAAGGCAAAGGCCGCGATGCCTCGGATGTCTCGACTGCATGGCCGCTAATCGGATAAAGTCTCCCAAATCTCCTCATTGAGCCGAAAGTCTCCCAAATCTCCGACAAGACAGGTTACACTAGCCGCATGGACAACCCATTCCGCCCGACATTCGGCGCCCCTCCCTTGTTTTGGGTCGGACGCGGCATCGTGCTCGATAATTTCCGCACTGCCCTCGATGGTTCAGCAGGAAATGCCTCCCGTTCCATGGTGCTAAGCGGAGCTAGGGGCATCGGCAAAACGGTCCTTATCAACGAGTTGGAAGATATTGCTGAAGCGCGCGGTTGGGTAACGCTACGCGCCTCCGGGCGCTCCACCATGGTGGAGGAACTGGTCAACACCACGATTCCGAGGCTTCTCGAGCGGCTTTCGCCCAGCGATAAGAAGAAGGTCAGCCGCATCGGCATCGGCGGCGTAGGATCGATTGGCTTCGACCACCAGAAGGAAGACCGCTTCACCCCCACGTTGAATACTCGCCTACGCGAGCTTTCCTCCGAGCTGAAAGGCACCGGCATCCTGCTCACCATCGACGAGGTTCAAGACGCCGACGTCGAAGAGCTCACCACCATCGCCGTGGCCTACCAAGACTTGGTGCGCGATGAAATCGATATCGCCTTGGTGGCCGCTGGCCTGCCGCAGGGGGTCAACCACTTGCTGGACCTGCCCGGGGTAACCTTCCTGCGCCGGGCCCAGAAATTCGTGCTCGGCCCCTTATCGCCGGCCAATGCCGAGCGGGCGCTCGGACATACCGCCTCGGGCTCAGGGCTGGAGTTTAGCCACGAAGCGATTACGGACGCCGCCGCACTCACCCGCGGCTACCCTTACCTCGTGCAATTGGTCGGCTCACTGGCGTGGGAGCGCAGTCGCCGCAACCAAGAAGGCGGCATTTCCCAGCAGACAATCACCTCTATCGCCCCAGATGCAATATCGATCATGGGCGCGCAGGTGCACCAGCCTGCGACGCTAGCCCTGCCGCCGGCGCAGCGGGAGTTCCTGGAAGCGATGGCCGCAGTCGAAGTCGATGGCATCGCTACTATCGCAGACATCGCGGGCCACATGGACCGCACGGTGCGTTCCTTGTCGGCCACCCGCCAGCGGCTTATCGACGCCGACCTCATCGAACCCACCGCACATGGCAAGCTGCGCTATGTCATTCCCTATATGGGCGAATACTTCACCACCACGGATAGCCGCGGGCGCGTCGATTAAAGATCGCCGGCGTCGCGGATGAGGATGCCCGCCACCTCAGCGGCAAAAGAATAGCTGTGCGCGGACTTTTCCACCGGCCACGGAAAGATATCAACCTGTCCTGGAATTAGCTCCCGCGACAAACCCATGCGGTCAAAGTGCTGTGCAATAGCAATAGCTTCCGTGCGAGCATCGTGCCCTGCCACACCCAATCCGACGCGAGCGCCACCATCAATCCACTGCCCCAAGCCATCGAGATGCTCTGGAGAAGCCAGACCAGCGAAATCGAGCAGCACCGTCTTCGCTGCCACTTCCCATAAGGGCTCGCGAAGCCGTAGGTAGTCCGCGCCAAACTCCGCCAGTGTCGCATTGACCTGGTCTGCGGGAACAGCCCTAATCGTATCGAAATCGGTGGTGCCTGGAAGGGTGCCCGAAAGGACGTCGGCAAGCAGGGGCTCGTCCAGCTGCACAAGCACCTCTGCCCCAAAGCGCTGTGCCATCTGTGCCTTGTGTTCCTGAATTCCGGCCAATAGTGCACCACACAAGTCCCGGAAAGCGCCCGAATCAGTTATCGCGCGGTGCCCGTTTGCTAGCTCCACAGCGGCTGCCAAACTCCATGGGCCTACCGCTTGGACCTTGATACGGGGAACTGACTCGCCCCACACCTCCTGAATCTCGTCCAGGTCCCGGCTCATCTGATCGCCAATCCGATGCGAGATGAGCTGCGGCCGATCACTGAGCACCCATGAGCGCGGACCGCGGTCAATGGAGACTGCTTCCAACAAGCCCGCTGTTCGCCCAATGGCCCCAGCGTGAATCCCGCGGTCCGGCAACTGCGGAAGGTGCGGAAGACCACCCGTCTCCCCCATCACGATGTCCGCAGCCTCACTCATGGAGTATCCCGGCATAGGGCCTAAGCCAAAAGCGTCCATATTCACCTCGGCGCTAGTATTATTTCTCAGAACTATCTATTCGATACGCGAAGTATCACTTGGAAAGGAACCTTACTATGGGCGTGGAAAAATACTCCGGCTGAACCTTCTACAACGAGTGCGAAATCCCTCAGGACATTTCCACCGTCTTGGCCGAACAGGAATATCCTGTCTGCGCCTTCAAGACCGTCCGTGATGCCGCCGTATTTACCAATAGGCGCCTCATCATCCGCGACGCGCAAGGCCTTACAGGCAAAAAGGTGGAGATGTACTCCCTGCCCTATTCCTCCATCAACATGTGGTTCACGGAAAACGCCGGAAAGCTCCTTGACTTCAATGCCGAACTGCAGCTGTGGACCAAGGCCGGCGAATTCAAAATCAATATTGGACCCAATATCGATGTCCGAGCGCTAGATCGGCTCATCGCCAACTGCGTGCTTAATTAGTTCCGCAGATGGTGCCGGAGCCGATGACGATGTCTCCCAGCTCGTCCGGCGAAGGCAAGTACAGCACCGCCGCTTGGCCGCGGGCAACACCAGATAGCGACTCCTTGAGTTCGAGGCGCATTTCGTCCGCCTCGCGATCAACGTGGGCGGTACAGGGCACCACGGAGCCGTGTGCGCGCACCTGAACCTCGCACTCGAAATCCCCATCCATGCCTGGGTGGAGGTACTTCAGGCGATCGGCCTGAATCGAGGTTACGGCCAAGTCCTCGCGGGCGCCGACGGTAACCGTGCCGGTAGCAGCATCAATATCGGTGACGTAGCGAGGGCGACCGTCGGCAGCCGGCGCCTTAATGTCCAAGCCCTTACGCTGGCCGATGGTGTAGTTCCACGCGCCATCGTGCTCCTTGAGCTCCGTACCCTCTTGGTCCACGATCATGCCGGGGCGCAGCCCAATGCGTGCGCCCAAAAAGGCCTGCGTATTGCCGTCTGGAATGAAACAGATGTCATAGGAATCCGGCTTCTTCGCGGTGGAAAAACCGTGCGCGGCAGCCTCTTCACGGATCTGCGGCTTGGGGGTATCGCCGATGGGGAAAAAGCAGTGCTCCAACTCCTCGGCCGAAATCACGCCGAGCACATAAGACTGATCCTTCTTCTCATCCAAGGAGCGGCGCATATAGCCATCCTTGTCGATGGTGGCGTAGTGGCCCGTCGCAACCGCATCGAAACCGAGTGCCATGCCCTTTTGCAGCAGCGCCCGGAACTTTATCTTCTCGTTGCAGCGCAGGCAGGGATTGGGCGTCTCGCCGCGGGCGTAGGAATCCACGAAGTCCGTGATGACCTCTTCTTTGAATTCTTCCGAAAAGTCCCAGACATAAAAGGGAATGCCCAGCTTATCGCAGATGCGGCGGGCATCGGCCGAATCCTCCAATGAGCAGCATCCGCGGGCTTTTTCCCTGGTCTGCTGCGCGTCTTTGTGCAGGGCGAGGTGAACGCCAATCACCTCGTGGCCGGCTTCTACTGCACGCGCGGCGGCAACCGATGAGTCCACGCCGCCGGACATGGCAACCAATACTCGCATTGTGCTCCCCATTTCACCTTGACTACAGGCCCGAAAGTCTACTCCCTAGCCCCAACGCGGTTTAAATCGAATCCATTCCCTAAGCTTGTGTGACATGGGCAGAAAGCGAGCTTCCACTGATCCGGGAATTACCGGCACCTACGATATTTCTACCGGCACAGCCGAGGTTGTGCCGGATGAGTTTCGCGACGGCGCCTATATTCTCAACGTTAATGGCGTGCCGAGCAGCCACATTGTGCTCGGTGAGCCGGAGGAGCTGGAGTTTGAGTATATGCGCTGGATTGCGGCAGCGGTAGAGCACCTCAATTCTCGGCCCGCGAATAAGCTCCGCGTGACCCACCTAGGCGGCGCGGGATGCTCCCTTCCGCGCTATTTTGCCAGCAAGCTTCCGGGCAGCCGCCACACGGTGGTCGAACTCGACGCCAAGTTAGGCGAGTTGGTGCGTACGCTTTTCGACGTCCCCCGTTCCCCCACCGTCAAAATCCGTGCCGGCGAGGCCCGCACAGAAACCGAGGGGTTCCTTCCGTCCAGCCGCGACATCATCATCCGCGATGTCTTTGCCGGCGACAAGACACCAGCCAACCTCACCACTGTGGAGTTCTTTCAGGCGGCAAAACAGTCGCTGGCGGCGGGCGGCCTCTACGTGGCCAACTGCGGTGATCATTCCGATCTACAGCTGGCAAAGAGCGAGCTGGCGGGCCTCGATCGAGTATTTGACCACCTGACCGTCATCGCGGACCCACCGATGCTCAAGGGTCGGCGCTACGGGAACATCATCCTGGTAGCCTCAGATACAGAAATGCCAGCCGAGGGCTCCGTCGAAGCCGCCCAGCTGGCAAAGGCACTCCTTGGCGGGGCTGTACCCGCCCATTACAAAGACGAGGCCTGGACCCGCGCGTTTTTTGCCGGTGCTACTGCAGCACTCGATTAAGCAGCGTAGCCGCCTGACCCGCATCAAAATCAGGAACATCGGCGCCGGCGTTCTTGGCGGCATTCTTAACTTCCGATACCTCCGACTCGGAGACGTTGCCTGACTTAACGTTGTTCACGTGACCGGCATTGTCCAGCAGGATAGCTAGGTCACTGACGGAGAAGTTGCCCTTGGCCATATCACCCAAGTCCTCCACTGGAAGGGCATCCTTGTCTTGCAGGGTCTTTACGAAGGAAGCCAAGCCCTTCGCTGCTTCGGGATCGAGGCCGGACTTTTCGGCGGCGTCGGCAAGCTGCGGAATCGCAATCAGCCCCGCCGCCAGGGCCAAAATAGCACCGATGAGCGGCGTACTATCGGAGCTCAAGTCAAGCCCATCGCTCACAACCAGCTGTTCTAGCGCGCCGCCGACGTCAACGTAATTGCCGTCGCTAAAAGACCGCAGCTGCTGCTTGGAACCATTAAACAGGTTCATGTCAACATCGGTAGAAATGCCTGCTACCTTGCCAGAACCAGAACGCTGCCAGAAAGATAGCTCGTTCCATCCGCCCACCGCTTCAGGTGCTTGGTCCTGATAGGCGGCGAGCCACAGTGGCATATCCGAGAACTTCTGGGAGTTATTCATCTGCCCCATCCAGAAGTACTTGTAGGTGTAGATCATGGGCGTGCGACCGGTAAGACGCTTGAGCTCGCTAGTAAAATCTTCAATCCACTGCTCCAGCTGTGCCGCAGACTTCCCTTCCGTCACCTCGATATCAAGTGCAGGAGGCAATGTCTGATTCGGGGCAAGGGCGATCTGCGCGGCAAAGTTCGCTGCTTGAGTCTTGGCGTCGCCAGCCGGACGTGCGTAGTGGTATGCACCGGTCTTGAGTCCAGCAGCATTAGCCGCCTGAATATCCTGTACGTAGTGGGGGTTTACCCAATCCCCGCCTTCGGTAGCCTTCACAAATGCAAAGGACTGTCCGTCGGAACGCACTTTAGACCAATCGATGGGCGTACCGCCCGGATGCTGGTGCGCCGCCACGTCAATGCCCTTAGGTGCACCAAAGCTCACCGCCTGGGCAATGGCGGTACCACTTACAGCTAGTGCAGCCACGGTAACTACCGCAGTGATGCTCTTTCGGAGTGCTTTCTTTGAAGTCATGCGCGTGAGTCTAGCAACGCCTTCACTCCTGTCACATCTTTAACACGCACCACTTGAAATAATTTTCTTTACTTTCATTTCGCCCCTCTTGGAATGCATCCCTTTAGAACACATTTTTGTCCATACCCCTTGCAAAGGGGCAGGGTACGCCTTAAAATATTCACCATGAAGCTAAGCACACATGTTCTACACATCGGGGGATTTAATCTTGGACGCCTACTACATAGTCAATGACACCAACGATCCGATAGCAGTAAAAGCCACAGAAATCAGGAAACAAGAATACCTATTCTGGAGAGAGGTCAAGCCAGATCTAGAAGACGATTTCGATATCTCCTGCCACACACTTTCTGCTCGGACGGGCTTAAGCGAGCGGCGCACGCGGGACATAACCATGGCCCTTTATCGACTCGCAGAGCTACCACTCACAAAGGCGCTCCAGGAAACCTATTACTTCCTGGATTTCTCTCGTCTTATTACTATCGACGCCGTGCTTAGCAAGCTGGGCGACATCCCGACCGAAATTCTCGAGCGGATAGATCAAGAGCTTGCGCGTTACCTGACCCCTACCAAGCCCGGCCAGGTACTGCCTTCGAATACGAATTTGCGGCGAAAACTAAATGGCCTCATCGCTGTAGAGGACCCACACCCCAATGAAGATAGAGAGCCTGATGCAGGGAACGACTCCTATTTCACCTACCACAGTTTCGGTGGGAAGGCCGGGCTAGCAGTGGAATTCGATGAAGTTACCATGCTAGCCATCGATGAACACGTTAGTAAGGCAGCCGAAGAGCATAACCTCACGAAAGCTGAAGCCCTAGCCAAGTTGATTCTGGGCGAAATTGAGTCGCGGGCCAAAGTGGTTCTTCATATGTACCGAGCCCACGACCAGGAGGCTGCTCCCGCATTTATCCGGGGATTCGGATGGGTAAGCCCTGAGACCGCTGACAGTCTGCGTCCCACCCAGACGCGGGATATGGACCTTGCAAAAAGGATGGAGAGCGAAAGCTACGTCACTCCCCCGCTCATTGGCGCCTACGTAGAAGGCCGCGATGGCGTGTGCCGATTCCCGGGCTGCAATCGCCCCGCAGAAAATTGCCAAAAGGACCACCGAATTGACCATGCACAGGGAGGAAAAACGGCGGGAAGCAACTTGGCCTCACTGTGCCAGCACCATCACAACATCAAGACTGATGGTGGCGCCTTCTACATCATGGATCCACATACTGGAGACATAGTATGGCTCTTTGACGATGGCCGCTGGGAATACGATGAGCCCCAAGGACCGCTAGCGCCCAGGAACAAGAACTGGGCGCTAACGGTAGGCCAAGCTATCGCCGCCCGGCGAGCTGCGACGAAAGAAAGGAATGATAGCTAGACGGAACGGGCTCGTGAAATAATCTCCGGAAGATGAGCCAAGACGTAGCCAACATCCTCTTCCGAAGTAAGCCTGCCGAGAGTAAAACGCAGGGAACCGATTCCTTCCGCCTCACTTACGCCCATTGCCTCGAGGACATGAGACATGCGGTTTACGCCAGCGCTGCAAGCACTGCCGGTAGAGGCCTCGATCTGCAAGGAATCCAGCAGCATGATGAGGCTATCGCCATCAGCGCCGGGAAATGAGACGTGCAGGTGGGAAGGCAAGCACGGCTCAGCAGAGTTGACCACTACGTCGTCGATCCTGGCGAGAATTCCGTCGCGCAGCTTATTGCGAAGAGCAGCAATTCGCTCACCCTGGGAGGCGATTTCGGAGACGGATTCCTCCAACGCCGCAGCTAGACCGGAAGCGCCCGCCACGTCCACGGTGCCAGGGCGGATGCCCCGTTCTTGGCCACCGCCGTAGGCAATCGGCTGGGGCGCAGGACTGCGCTTGGCCAAAAGCAGACCGATGCCGCGGGGGCCGCCGAACTTGTGGGCGCTGGCGGCGAGGCTGGTGATCCCTAAATCAGAAAAATTGATGGGAACTTTGCCCACGGCCTGCACCGCATCCACGTGCACGGGTGTGCCTGTCGCATTCGCACGTGTGGCTATCTCTTCGATGGGCTGAATGGCGCCGGTCTCGTTGTTGGCCCACATGCAGGTAGCGACGTCGGCAAGCGTGTCTAAGGCCGACAGATCTGCAATGTGCCCGGAACGGTCGACGGGAAGGATATCGACAGCTGCTCCGGTTTTCTCCAGCTTAGAGACGGTATCGCGCACGGCCGGGTGCTCAATATCGGTAGAAATAATGCGGTTTGTTTGCCCAGCCGCGTAGAGACCCTGAATGGCGATATTGTCCGCCTCGGTGCCAGAAGAGGTAAAGATGACTTCGATGGGCTCGCAGCCGAGGAGGGAAGCGACCTTTTCGCGGGCATCATCCAGCACGGACCGAGCCTTGCGGCCGGATCCATACTGCGCGCCGGAGTTGAGGGAGCCGGCCGCCGCCACCCATGCGTCAATCGCGCTCTGGCGCATCGGCTGGGTAGCGGCATAGTCGAAGTAGTGCGGCATTACTGGCGCGCCTTCAGTTCCTCGGTCAGGGCTGGTGCGATTTCATGCAGGTCGCCCACGACGCCGAGATCAGCGATCTGGAAGAACGGCTCATCCTGGTCTTGGTTGACCACCACAATGGTGCCGGAAGTCTGCATGCCAGAGGTGTGCTGGATAGCGCCAGAGATACCCAAGCCGATGTAGAGGTCGGGCGAGACGGTAACACCGGTCTGGCCGATCTGATAGGCGGCGTCATAAAAGCCTTCATCGACGGCGTCGCGGGTGGCGCCGACTGCGGCTCCGAGGGCGTCGGCAAGCGGCTCGACAACGGCGCCGAACTCGTCGCCCACTCCTCGGCCGCCGGCGACGACTGCCTTGGCCTCGGTAATTTCTGGACGTGCGGACTTCTGTGCCGGGGTAAAGGAAGTTACCTTGACGTCTTTGCCCGTGGCGGCCGGCAACGGCATCGGCGCCGGCTGCGCCTCCACCTGCTGTGGTGCAGCCTCAACCGCGCCAGGGCGGAGGGTGTAAATCGGGCACTGGCCAGCGGCGGTAGAGGTGGTCTCATAGGAACCACCGAAAATGCTCATCTTGGCGGAGCCATCGGCGGCGATGCCATTGACATTGACCAGCGCGCCAGAGGCGAGGCGAGCCGAGAGGCGGCCGGCAATCTCGTTATTGGCCGGAGTTGCGGCCAGCACGATGGGCGCTGGGTTCGCAGCGCCAAGCGCATGCAGGGCATCGACCTCCGGGGTGAGGAACCGCTGGTCATAATCCTCGGCCGTTGCCTGAACCACCTGTGCGGCACCGAGGGCGGCAAGGTCGGCATCGAACTTATCGGCCTGCTTGCCGACGACCACTGCGGACACCGTACCCAATTCCCGCGCGGCCGTAATCAGCTCGCCGGTAACGGGAAGGAGGTTGTCCGCGTCGTGCTCAACTAGTACGTAAACGTGCGACATATCTACTCCTAAATCAAGTTCTTAGCGGACAGGAAGTCAGCGATCTTCTTCGCTGCGTCCTGTGGGTTAGGCTCCGAAATAACTTCGCCGGCGGTGCGCGGCGGGCGCTTCTCAGCGGCCACCACGGAGGTCGTCGGCGCGATGGCCTCGATGCCCAGGTCAGTCAGGGTGAAGGTGGTGATTTCCGCCTTCTTAGCTGCCATAAGGCCCTTGAAGTTGGGGAATCGCGGCTTGTCGCTCTTATCGTTCACCGTAACGATCGCCGGCAACGGCGCCTCAAGTTCCCAGGTGCCGCGCGCATCCTCGCGGGTGCCCTGCAGGGTGCCGTCAGCTAGCTCTACCTTGTGCAGGCCGGTAAGCGCCGGCAGCTGGCGGTATTCGGCGAGCAGGCCGGCAAGCAGGCCGGTGGAGGCGTCGGAAGCCTCGGCGCCGGCGGTGATCAGCTGGACGTCGTCAAGCTTGTTAAGCGCGGCGTTGAGGGTCCACGCGGTCGATAGCGCGTCCGCTCCGGCCAAGGAATCATCGGAGACGAGCACGGCATCGTCAGCGCCCATGGCCAACGCCTTACGCAGTGCCTCGTCGGCTTGGGCCGGCCCCATCGTCAGTGCTACAACCTTGTAGCCCGCATCGGGGTTATTGTCGCGCAGTCGCAGGGCTTGTTCCACGGAGTACTCATTAACCTCATCAATGACGTTATCCACGGAGGTGCGATCCAGGGTGTGGTCATCATTCAGAGACTTGGTAGACCACGTATCCGGCACGTGTTTGACCAGAGCCACGATAGTTGGCATTGGGCACTCACCTTTCCGATATATTTATGTTGCGTAATTATCCTCGGACGATGATACTCGGGGTTGACACAGCAAGGCGATTCCCTGTGAGCCAATTCGCGTAATGATGACCGCAAATGGTTTCTTGCCCTTCAGCTTCATCTTCTTCCGCAGCTGGTCAGGGTCCACTTCTACCCCGCGTACAAGGATTTCTAGGCTTCCCGCATCATAGGATTTAAGTACGGATTTTAATCTCTTTAGGGGTACTTTTTCTATGAATGGAAATCCCGAAGTCCCCTCCGGAATCCTCTCCCCTGTCAGGTATGCGATGCGCGGATCGATTTGATGCAGCCCTTCCCTTGCCGCGTAGTGCTGGGCCAATCCCGCTCGAACGATGGCCCCATCCGGGTCGATGAGGTAACTGCCAATGTCTCCAGCATCGGGTAGGTTGTCTGCGTGGTCATCGAGGACATCTAGCTTGCCTCCGCGAATCACCACTGCCCTTCGGCCGCTGCCAAGGCCTGGGGTATAAAGGCAGGCTTCTTTTACCCCGCCATCGACACTCGCGACGGTAACGAGGCCGTCCCACTCGCTAAAATCAAGGCCAGGCGCGCACTTGATGGCCAGCTCCTTGTCGCGATGCTTATCGACGACCTCCGGGAGCGGTGGCACCAAATCCTCCGGCCGCGTGATTCGCCTGCCACCGGCGCGGCGGGCTGGGTCTGCAAGGAGAACATCGGCAGTGGTAGTAGTCGTCAGCGCATCCGCGCGGAAAATCTTGGCGGAAGAAAGGTTATGCCTGGCCATTCTTACCCGTGATTCATCCAGGTCTGAGCCAAAATAGTCGAGCGGAGAATTATAGCCTTCGGTGCCGATGGAACAGGTGACGTCGTGGACGCTGCGCACGCCCTGCTCGGCGAGGAATTTCGTCCGATACGCCGCCACTTCGATGGGGGTTGCTTGCTGGGCGGAGTCCGCATCCATAAGCCAATCGTGCGGGAGCTTGCCGGAACTGCGGGCGGTTACCAGCTCCATGACCGCGCGGCCATACTCACCGAACTTAGCTTTGAGGATTTCGGCGTCTTTCAGCCGAGAAGCCTTGGTTAAGGTGAGGTCGAGGTGTGCTATGTCCTCTTGGCGCTCGGCAAGGAAGTCAACTTCTGCGGGGGTAAAACTCATATGCGGTCTATGGGGGTGGTGGAAAAGAATTCGCGATAACGGGGGTCCTCGCGGGGATCCCCAATGACGGGGCGCAGGTCCGAAAAGGACGCATCCTCTAGGACCTCTTGGACGGAGGAATACTTGCTCAGCCTTTGCATCTGTGCCCACGTGGGGATGGCAAGGCGCACCAGCCCGGCGCGCCAGCCGTCCAGGATGAGCTGCGGGGAGAACCATCCGGCATCGTCTGCTTCATCGGTATCCCCATCGGGTTCTTGGCCGGAGGGCAACACCCCAACGAAGAAGAAGGTGTCGAACCAATGGCTTTTTCCCTTTCCTACCCAGCGCGCCCAGGGAAGGAGCATATCGGCGTCGACACGCATGCCGTTATTGCTGAGGAATTCGGTAAAGGAAATGGTGTGGTTTTCTAGGAGTTTTCGCTCTTTGTGATAGCGCCGCGCATTGGAGACGATGCCGTCCTCGCGGATGGCGAGAAGGGTGCCGGCCTCCTCGAAGAGCTCGCGGGCAGCCGCAAAAACAAGAGCGTGGGCTTTGTACTTGGTCACGCCCATCCGACGGGCCATGGAGATGACGGACTTTCCGGCCCATAGCTCGCCCGAGTCCCAGGAACGTGGTGGAAAGTCGCGCGGATCTACGCCGCCGCCGGGAAAGACTGAATGCCCCGGGTAGTTGTGCATGGTGTGGACGCGCTCTTGTACCCACACTTCAAGACCGTCATCGCCGTCCCGCAGGAGCAGGACGGTTGCCGCCAGGCGCCCACCGTGAAAGCCGGTGGTATCGCTGGCGTCAATGGCATCGAGACGGTCATGAAAAGGATTGGTCATAGAGAAGCTCGGCGGGCGAAGTATCGCTGTCCAATGCGGTCCACCTGAATGGGCTGGTGGAAGGCGCGAGTCAGGTTTTCGGAGGTAAGGACGGAATTAATCAGTCCTTTTGCTACAACTTTACCCTCATCCAGCAGCATGGCGTGGGTGAAGCCATAGGGGATCTCCTCCACGTGGTGGGTGATCATGACAATCGCTGGGGCATCGGGGTCCATAGCTAGATTGCCAAGGTATCCCACCAGGTCTTCGCGGCCTCCTAGGTTCCATTCCGGCGGACGGCTCATCGAGGATGAGCAACTCCGGGTTAGACATGAGTGCGCGTGCGAGGACGACGCGCTTCTTTTCTCCCTCAGACAGGGTCGCCCAGGTGCGCTCTTTGAGGTGGGTGGCGCCAACTTGGGCCAAGATGTCATCCGCGCGGGAGAAATCCATGTCCTGGTATTCTTCGCGCCAGCGGCCTAGCACTGCGTAGCCAGCGGAGACAACGAGATCGTCCACGCGCTCAGTGTCCGGAATCCGCGATTGCACCGCCGCGGAGGAGATACCAATAAGCGCGCGAAGATCGCGCATGTCGGTTTTGCCGATTTGCTCCCCCATCAAAAAGGCGGTGCCTTTCGAGGGGAACTCTTCGGCCGCAGCCATGCGCACCAGCGAGGTCTTGCCCGCGCCATTGGGGCCAATGATGACCCAGCGCTCATCGAGCTCTACCTGCCAGTCCACGGGTCCGACGAGGGTCTTGCCGCCGCGGCGCAGCTCGACGCCGCGAAAATCTACGAGCCAATCTTGATCAGTGGGAGTTACGTCGTTCACGCCTTCCATTGTGACTGATTTGTTCTTTGCCCGGTGAAATTGACACAGCTGCATTAGTCTTATGGGCATGACTACTCGCCTTGGTATTGACGATGTCCGCCCGCTTATCTCCGCCGGTTCTGTAGCTTCCAAAGCAGTTGTAGGCGAGGTAATTCCTGTCACCGCCCTCGTCTGGCGCGAGGGCCACGACGCGGTCTCGGCAACCTTGTCTGCGTGGGCGGCACGGACCACGGCTACCTCCTCGGTCACCATGCAGGTTGATCCCGATGACCAGGACCGCGTGCACGGCGTATTTACCCCGGGCACCCAAGGCACCTGGTACTTCCGCGTCGATGCCTGGTCCGATCCCATCGCCACGTGGAAGAACGCGGTAACCAAGAAGATGGCGGCTGGGCAATCTGCCGCGGAGCTGGCCAATGACCTGCAGCATGGCGCGGAGTTGTTTTCTCGCGCGGCTCTGCAAACCCCGTCGGATGTGGTGGAACCGCTCTTTGCGGCAGCTCGGGACTTGGAGGATGAGTCCTTGGACGTCGATAAGCGCGTGCAGGTAGCGCTCTCGGAGGAGGTAACAGGCATCCTGCACTCGCATCCCCTGCGCGACCTACTGGTGGAGGGCGCAATCCACGAGGTATATGTGGAGCGTCCCGCCGCACTCTATAGCTCGTGGTACGAGCTCTTTCCTCGCTCCACCGGAGGCTGGGATGAAGAGGGAAATCCAGTCCACGGCACGTTCGAAACCACTGCCAAGGCACTGGAGCGGGTGGCCGATATGGGCTTCGACACGGTGTACTTTCCGCCCATCCATCCCATCGGCGAGGTACACCGCAAGGGAAAGAATAATTCGGTCGTGGCCGAGCCCGGCGATGTGGGAAGCCCCTGGGCCATCCAGGACCACTCCACCACCCATCCGGATTTGGGCACGATGGAGGATTTCCAAAAGCTCGTCTCCCGCGCCCAAGAACTCGGCCTGGAGGTAGCGCTTGATTTCGCGCTTCAGGCATCGCCCGATCATCCGTGGGCGAAGAGCCACCCAGAATTTTTCACCGTTCTTCCAGATGGCACCATCGCCTACGCCGAGAACCCGCCGAAGAAGTATCAGGATATCTATCCGCTTAACTTCGATAACGCTCCTGATGCCATCTACCACGAAATCTATGAAACCTTGATGATTTGGGTGGAAGCCGGTGTAAGTACATTCCGCGTGGATAACCCGCACACCAAGCCGGCAAACTTTTGGGATTGGCTAATTACCCGCGTACATGCCACCCATCCGGACGTCATCTTCTTGGCCGAGGCCTTTACCCGCGCGCCTCGCCTCTTCGGTCTAGCGAAGGCAGGTTTTTCCCAGTCCTATACCTATTTCACCTGGCAAACCTCCAAGCACGAGCTCACCCAATTTGGCCAGATGCACGTCGACCAAGCAGATATCTGCCGCCCCAACCTCTTTGTTAATACCCCGGATATCCTGCACGAGTCCCTGCAGACCGGCGGGCGTGCCATGTTCGCCATTCGCGCTGTCCTAGCCGCGACCATGTCACCGCTGTGGGGCGTGTACTCCGGCTTCGAACTCTACGAGCACACCCCGGTAGCCCCAGGCTCCGAGGAATATCTCGACTCTGAGAAGTACGAACTGCGCCCGCGCGATTTTGCGGCGGCGGTTGCATCGGGAGATTCCCTTGAGTCCTATATCCGGCTGCTCAACCAGATCCGCCGCGATAATCCCGCTTTGCAGCAACTGCGCACCCTGCGGTTCCATGACACCGACAATGAAGCCATCATTGCCTATTCGAAGGCGGATCCAGCCTCCGGCAACGTAGTCCTCATTGTGGTCAACCTGGATCCGCGCAATGCGCAGGAAGCCACCGTCACGGTAGATATGCAGGCTATCGGCCGCCACCCCGGCGAGTCCTATACCGTCCAAGACACGATTACCGGCTCTGCTTACCACTGGTCCGAGCGCAACTTTGTGCGCTTAGAGCCGCTTCGCGACGTCGCCCATGTCTTCGTCCTTCCCCCTGCCGACCACGCCCTCCAGGAACAGCTCACCTGGCGCGTAGTTAGCGACTATCGCCCGTAAACATTCGCCCACCGGACCGCACTCGAACTAGGTACTCTGATTGTATGACTATCCCGGCCGCTGATCTCGCTCGCCTCAATGACTGCCGCCACCATGACCCGCACGGTTTCTACGGCTGGCACGACGGTACCGTCCGCACCCGCCAACCAGGCGCTACCGAGGTGCAGCTGCACACTCCCACGCAATCCGTGTCCATGGATTCGGTGGGCGATGACATCTGGGAGGCGGAAATTGGCGATAACTGCGATTACCGCCTAGAAATCTCCTATCCGGAGGCACCTACGCGCACCGTGGCAGACGGCTATCACTTCCTTCCCACGGTGGGCTCGCTGGATCTGCACCTGATTGGCGAAGGCCGCCACGAGCGCCTCTGGGATGTCCTCGGCGCCAACCTGCGTTCTTATGACACCGAAATGGGTACCGTATCCGGCGTCTCCTTTGCCGTGTGGGCGCCCAATGCCCAGGGAGTTGCCGTCGTGGGCGATTTCTGTGGCTGGAACCCCACTCAGTATCCGATGCGTTCTTTAGGATCTACCGGCGTATGGGAGGTCTTCGTTCCTGGTATCGGTGCTGGCGAGCACTATAAGTTCGCCATCTTTAGCCACGAGGGCCGCAAGGACAAGGCCGATCCCCTAGCCAAGCGCACCGCCTGCCCGCCGGAGACGGACTCCATCGTGGATTCCACCAGCTTCGCCTGGTCCGACTCCGCCTGGATAAACAAGCGCACCGGAAACCTCGATGTCCCGATGAGCATCTATGAGGTCCACGTCGGCTCGTGGAAGGTCGGGGCGAATTATAACCGCCTTCGCGAGGAGCTCATCCCTTATCTCAAGGAGCACGGTTTCACCCACGTCGAGCTCTTGCCCGTGGCCGAGCACCCCTTCGGCGGATCCTGGGGATACCAAGTCTCTGGCTACTACTCGCCGTCTGCGCGTTGGGGCTCGCCGGATGAATTCCGAGAGCTGGTCAATGCCCTGCACGAGAATGGCATCGGCGTCATCGTGGACTGGGTGCCAGCCCACTTCCCCAAGGATGATTGGGCCTTGGGTCGCTTTGATGGCCAAGCTCTCTACGAGCACCCCGATCCCCGCCGCGGCGAGCAGGCCGATTGGGGCACCTATGTCTTTGACTTCGGCCGCAATGAGGTCCGCAATTTCCTCGTGGCCAACGCCCTATACTGGGCCGAAGAATTCCACATCGACGGCCTGCGAGTAGACGCCGTGGCTTCCATGCTCTACCTAGACTATTCCCGCGATGAGTGGCTGCCCAACCAACATGGCGGCCGCGAGAACCTAGAGGCCGTGCAATTCCTGCAGGAAACCAACGCCACCCTCAACCGCACGCATCCAGGCGTACTCACCATTGCTGAAGAATCCACCTCCTGGCCGGGCGTTACCGCCCCCACCTCTGAAAACGGTCTAGGCTTTTCCCTGAAATGGAATATGGGCTGGATGAATGACACCTTGGAGTACTTCAAGCACGAACCCATCCACCGCTCTTATCACCATGGCGAGCTCACCTTCTCCATGGTCTATGCCTATTCTGAGCGCTACGTGTTGCCGTTTAGCCACGACGAAGTAGTCCATGGCAAAGGCTCGCTGTGGCAGCGCATGCCTGGCGACGACTGGAATAAAGCCGCCGGACTCCGCACCCTCTATGGCTACATGTTCTCCCACCCCGGCAAGAACCTGCTCTTCATGGGCCAGGAATTCGGCCAGACTACCGAGTGGGCCGAGGGGCATTCCGTGGACTGGAGCAACCTCGACGGTTGGGGCAGCGAATGGCACCAGGGCATCAAGCGCCTCGTACGAGATATCAACCTCATCTACCGCGACACCCCAGCTTTGTGGAGCCAGGATTTCAGCCAAGACGGCTTCCAATGGGTCAAGGCCGATGACTCGACGAATAACGTGCTGGGTTACGTCCGCTACGGTGCGGACGGCTCCGCGCTACTCGCCGTGTGCAACCTTTCTGGCTCTTCCATCCCCAACTATGGCCTCTGGGTTCCACAGGACGGCGAATGGCAGATGGTACTCAACACCGATGACGCCGTCTACGAAGGCGCTGGGAACCCACTTCCCCAGCACATTCACGTGGCGGAGAACTCCGCCACGCTTCACCTACCGGCTAACTCGGTGCAGTGGTACGTACTGGAGAAATAAAACGCCTATCGCTGCGCGCGTAGGAACTCCACCACGCGCGCTTCGATGTCATCGCGAAGCGCATCCATGCGCTCTTCGCCCTCCAAACCACGCAGTGAAGGATCCTCGATGTCCCACCGCTGCGCTGGGCCATCGTAATCCGCATCGCCTACCACCACCACGTGGTCAACAGTTGCGGCAATCTGGGGATCCACGAGAGTGGGCGTACCCGACATCTCTACTCCCACCTTCGCCAGGGAAGCTTTCGCCTCTTTGTTGATTCCCTGCTTGACGTGCTCATCGGTAGTTTGCACGCCAGCAGAGTAAATATCCCAATCTGGTGCATGTTTGAGGGCGAGTGCTGCTGCAATTTGCGACTTGCCTCGGTTGGTATTGCAAAGAAAAAGCACTGAAGTCATGCTTTCCCATGCTACCCAAGCTAGTACAGGGCGCTCGCCAACTTGGTGCGCGCCTCCAGGACGCGTGGGTCATTGCCCTCAAAGAGCCCAAAGAGCTCCAGCAGGCGCTCGCGTACGCGGGACTTCTCATCGCCGGCCGTTGTCTTCATCGTCTCGATGAGGCGATCAAAGGCCTTTTCTGGGGCGCCGGCTACCACTTCGGCGTCGGCAGCTCGCATTTGCTTATCGACGTCCCCTTTATCCCCTTCCGCGGCCGCAATCGGGTCCTCGGTCTGGTTGGCAGGATCGAGGCGCTGGAGCAAGACTGTGGTGGCGCGCGCCTGTTTGATCTGCACATTATCGGGCTCGGATTCCAAGATGGAGTTGTAGACGTTGAGCGCCCCATCAAAGTCGCCGGCGTTCAAGAAGCTTTCTGCTTCCTGGAGCCGCGGATCCTCTTCTTCCTCCTGTGGCTGCTCCGATGCCTCATTGCCTTGCAGGCCCTTCAGCTGTGGGCCGACATTCTGCACTAGGGTATCTACCCATTGCTGTAGGGCTTCTTTAGGTTGCGCCCCCTCAAAATTGGTCAGCGGCTGTCCAGCACCCAATGCCACGACTGTAGGCAGGTTCTTAACGCCAAAGGCCTGCGCAACCTGGGGAGTAGCATCCGCATCCACGTAAGCAACCAAGAAGCTCAAGTTTCCTTGCGCGGCCAAATCCGCAAGGTCAGTCTTCAACTGCTCTGACTGGGTAGAGCGAGCAGTACCGATGAGGACCACGACCGGAACTTCCGTAGACCGGCGAACCACATCTTGGTCGAAGTTGGCCTCGGTTACCGCGAAGAAGGGCTGGACGCCGCCGGCACATGGCTGCGGCGATTCCTGCGCCTTCTGCCGAGCCTCGGCTCGCGCCTTGACTTGGCTGAGGTCGAGCGCTCCTCCTACATAAGCATTATTTGGTGAAGTCATCTAGTCCTCCTTTGCAAGGCGGCGGTTAACCGCATCTACCTTGTCCGTTAGCTGGTTAGTTACGCCTTCGCGAATATCGGCCTTAACCACCAAAGAGGTGCGCGGGGAAACCGCACGCACTGCATCGGTGGCCTTCTTAATCGTGTCAAAGACCTCGTCCCATTCGCCTTCGAGCAAGGTGAACATGGCATTGGTCTCGTTGGGCAGGCCGGATTCGCGGACCACGCGCACGGCCTCGGACACAGCATCGGCCATTTCTTGGGAGTCATTATTGACCACCGCAGGGGCTACAGAAAATGCAACAATCATGCCCGCTAGTCTACCTACGCTCCCAGCAGTGGCGGTGCCAGTGCCGGCGATCGTCGCCCTGGCGGCCCACGTCCCGCGGCCAGGCAACGATGTGTGCCACCCCGGGTGGGATGTTCTGGTTACACCCCGGGCAGACGTAATACTTCTGGGCACGAGCAGAGCCGATATGCCGCATGACATAGGGCTCGCCATGAGTCCAACTTGGTCCCTCGACCGTTTGCGAGCCTAGGAAGGTTGAGCCGTCCTTAGGCAGGGATCGGATCTCTACGGGTTTGCGCCTATTTCGCCGCGGCATTAGAACAGCCGCAATTCATTCGACTCGAGCCCACGCAGCTCCTGGTAGTCCAGTACAACGCAACGAATGCCGCGGTCCTCAGCCAAGGTACGTGCCTGCGGCTTGATTTCCTGGGCGGCGAATACACCGGACACAGGGGCGAGAAGCTCATCGCGGTTAAGCAGCTCCAGGTACCGTGTCAGCTGCTCTACGCCATCAATGCCACCGCGGCGCTTTACCTCGATGGCGACGTTATTATTGTTCTCATCCTTCGCCATAATGTCCACGGGGCCGATGGCGGTGGGATATTCGCGGCGCACCAGGGTGTAGCGCTCGCCCAAGGTATCGATCTGGTCTGCCAAGAGCTCTTGTAGGTGAGCCTCGACGCCATCTTTGACTAGGCCGGGGTCCTCGCCCATGTCATAGGAGATTTCTTCGTGAATCTCGGCAATGGTGATGCGCAACTGCTCGCCCTTGGGGTTTTCCACCAACCACAAGACCTCGCCTGTGTCCTCACCGTCGAGGTCCTCAATCGCGGACTCCTTCAAGGTGCAAGGAGGTGTCATCCAATTGAGCGGCTTATAAGCGCGGTCGTCGGCATGCACGGACACGGAACCGTCCGCTTTGACGATGAGCAGGCGGTCTGCCATCGGCAGGTGGGCATCTAAGCGGCCCACGTAATCTACTGAGCATCGGGCGATTACTAAACGCATGTTTTCTACCCTAGCGGGTGGGCCTATCGCTTGGATTGACGGGTAGCGCGCTCGCGCAATTCCCGGAAGTCAAAGCGCTGCTGGCGCTTAGATGGGGCGGCCTCTACCCATGCGCCAAAGGCCATGATGCCATGGGCGTCGGAAGCCAGCTCATATTCTTTTCCTTTAGCCCGAAAGCGAACGACCTCGGTGGCAGCGGACATAAAAGAAGCCTCGTCATCATCAAGCGGGCGGGTGCTCATTACTTCGATGTCGAGGCGGTTGATGCGCAGATCGCAGCGCGGAGAGACAGAACGGAGCTTGAAATACTCCACAAACTCTCCTTCATAACGCAACGAACCATGGCGCCAGGAAAGGGAATTCTTAGCCGGAACTCGGCGCAGGAGGACTGAAGTACCGCGCGATCGCACGGTGAAAAAGCGAAGCGCAGCCAGAAAAATAACTAGCAGCAGGGCCACTCCAAGGGCCCACAGAAGCACTGCAACCACCGTTGAATTCATGGGCCTTTCACGCCATCCTCGCTCTGTGGAGAAACTGATTCTTCGGATTGTAGCGCCTTGAAGGGCCTACACGCCAATAAGAAAAGGCAAAGAAAAAACGAAGAAGGCGCATCGGCTATAAACCGATGCGCCTTAAGAGAGCAGGAAGGGCGGCTATTGCTGCCCTCTCCTACCAATCCAAGGTATTAAGACTTGGCGCGGCGAACTGCACGCTGTGCGGCCTCGCCACGGGACTTGGTGAGCTCGTGCTCAGAAACGAAATCCTTCTGAGCCTTCTCCTCATCCACCTCATCGGACCAGATGGCCCAATCAGCGAGGACGGTGATCTTGTCCTGGGTAACGGAGAGGAAGCCACCCTGCACGGCGGCGACGCGGCGCTCGCCGTCCACTGGGTGGATGGTCACCACGCCATTATCGATCAGCTGACCGATCATTGGCTCGTGACCGGGAAGCACGCCGATCTCACCCTCGGTGGTCTCAGCCGTGACCATGGAGGCCTGTCCAGACCACAGCAGGCGCTCGACGGAAACCAATTCGGCGGTGATGTCAGCCATGTGCCTCTCCCTACTTCTCGTTCAACTTCTTGTATGCAGCCTCGACGTCGTCCAAGCCACCCAAGCCGTTGAAGGCCTGCTCTGGGTAGTGGTCAAACTCGCCATCGCAGATGCGCTCGAAGGCATCGATGGTCTCAGACAGCGGCACGTAGGAGCCCGGCAGGCCGGTGAACTTCTGTGCGACGAAGAAGTTCTGGCCCAAGAAGCGCTCGATACGGCGGGCACGCTGAACGGTGACCTTATCCTCCTCGGACAGCTCGTCCATACCAAGGATGGCGATGATGTCCTGGAGTTCCTTGTTCTTCTGCAGAATACCGATGACGCGCTGTGCAACCTCGTAGTGCTTCTCGCCAACGATACCCGGCTCGAGAATACGAGAGGTAGAGGTCAGCGGGTTCACTGCTGGGTAAATACCCTTGGAAGCAATAGCACGGTCCAGCTCGGTGGTGGCGTCCAGGTGAGCGAACGTCGTTGCCGGAGCCGGGTCGGTGTAGTCATCGGCAGGAACGTAAACGGCCTGCAGGGACGTAATGGAACGGCCCTTGGTCGAGGTAATGCGCTCCTGCAGGACACCCATCTCATCAGCCAGGGTTGGCTGGTAACCCACAGCGGAAGGCATACGACCCAGCAGGGTCGAAACCTCAGAGCCGGCCTGGGTGAAACGGAAGATGTTGTCGATGAACAGCAGCACGTCCTGGTTCTGCACATCGCGGAAGTACTCCGCCATGGTCAGGCCGGACAGAGCCACGCGCATACGGACTCCTGGCGGCTCATCCATCTGGCCGAAGACAAGTGCGGTATCTTGCAGCACGCCCATCTCTTCCATCTCCAGGAAGAGGTCGGTGCCCTCACGGGTACGCTCGCCGACGCCGGCGAAGACGGAGGTACCGGAGAACTCACGGGCGATACGGGTAATCATCTCCTGAATGAGAACGGTCTTACCCACACCTGCGCCGCCGAAGAGGCCAATCTTGCCGCCCTTAACGTACGGGGTCAGCAAATCAATGACCTTAATGCCGGTCTCCAGAATCTCGGTCTTACCCTCGAGCTGGTCGAACGCTGGCGGCTCGCGGTGGATGCCCCACTGCTCACCATCGCGGCCGAGCCCCGGCTCGTCGAGGCAGTCACCGAGGGCGTTGAAGACGTGGCCCTTGACGACGTCGCCGACCGGCACGGAAATTGGCTTTCCGGAGTCGATGACCTCGGCACCGCGGACGAGGCCGTCGGTCGGTGCCATGGACACGGTACGGACAAGGTTGTCACCGAGGTGCTGAGCGACCTCGAGGGTGACGGTCTTTGCAACAGCTTCGAGCTTAATGTCGACGTGCAGTGCGTTGTACAGGGCCGGCAGTGCCTCACGTGGGAATTCCACGTCCACAACCGGACCGATGACGCGCACGACACGACCGGCGACTGCCGAAGACTGTGCATTCTGCTCTTGCAGAGCTGTAGTCATAATCTAGTCACTTTCTGCGCTGTCAGATAGCGCGCCAGCGCCACCGACGATCTCTGAAATTTCCTGGGTAATCTGTGCCTGACGGGCCTGGTTAGCCACGCGAGAGAGGTCCTCGACCATCTCGGTTGCGTTGTCAGTAGCAGACTTCATAGCTGTACGGCGTGCAGCGGACTCGGAAGCAGAGGCTTCCAAGAACATAGCAAACAGGATACGCGAGACGTACTGCGGAAGCAGCGCTTCCATCAGCGTCTCTGCGTCTGGCTCGAACTCGAATCCTGCGGCAACGTCGTCCGCAGATGCGGAGTCAGTCAGAGCGGAGTCTCCGAGGTGATACTCCTCATCCTGAATAACCGGCTGAACTGGCAACAGCTGCTGAGCACGCGCGGTCTGGGTCAGCATGGACTCAAACTCGGTGTAAACAACGTGTAGCTGGTCAAAGCCACGTACACCGGCGCCTTCACCCTGCGCATGCAGGCCGTCGCGGCCCTTGGTAGTGCCATGGGAACCAGCAATAAAGCCATCAATCAGGTGACGGCGCACATCGTGGGTGGTCTCCCAAGTTGGATCCTGAGAGAAACCGCCCCAGCTGCCAACTACCTCGTCCTCGCGGAACTTGTAGTGGCCGATGCCCTTATTACCGGTAACGTAGCGAACTACCTCGTAGCCCTTGCTTTCCAGGAGAGCTTGCAGCTGTGCCGCCTTCTTGAAGACGTTGTTGTTGTAGCCACCGCACATACCGCGGTCAGAAGTGACCACGAGGATGGCGGCGACGTTTCCGTCTTCACGCTCACGCAGCATGTCATGCTCCAACGTAGAAGCCGCAGCCAGCTTGTTCATCATGCTGGTCATCTCAGCCGCGTACGGCTGTGAGGCCTCTACCCTAGCCTGCGCCTTGGTAATGCGCGAGGTAGCAATGAGCTCCTGGGCCTTGGTGATCTTCTTAGTCGAATTGACGGACCGGATGCGGTCACGTAGTTCGCGAAGATTAGCCATCGTTTCTCCTCCCTTCTTTAATCTAGACGGTTAGTTGTGAGTTCTGAACTCTACTTAGCCGTCTTGCGGGAGACGTTGAGCTCGGTGTTCTTTACGTCGCTTTCATCCAGCGGCTCTACCGGCGCCTCGGAGCCTAGGTTGTGGCCCTCAGAGGTGCGGAAGGTCGGCTGGAAGTCCTTAGCTGCCGCAACCAATGCGTCCTTAGACTCATCGGTCAGCGGCTTACCGCCGGAAATCTGCTCAAAGACCTCTGGGGTATTGGCATTGAGGTACTCGTGCACCTCGTCTTCGAAGCGGCGGACGTCTTCAACGGGAACGACGTCGAAGATGCCAGCCTCGGCGAGGTAAATGGATACCATCTGGTACTCCACCGGCTGCGGGGAGGACTCCGACTGCTTCAGCAGCTCAACCAGACGGGAACCGCGCTCCAACTGAGCCTTGGAGGCAGCATCCAGGTCAGATGCGAATGCCGCGAAGGCCTGCAGGTCACGGTAGGAAGCCAGGTCCAGACGCAGGTTACCGGCGACCTTCTTCATGCCCTTGGTCTGTGCAGCGCCACCGACACGGGAGACGGAAACACCGACGTTAATAGCCGGGCGGACGCCCTGGTTGAACAGGTCGGACTCCAAGAAGACCTGGCCGTCAGTAATGGAGATGACGTTGGTCGGAATGAAGGCGCCGACGTCGTTTGCCTTGGTCTCGATGATCGGCAGGGCGGTCATGGAGCCAGCACCCATGTCGTCGGAAAGCTTTGCAGCACGCTCCAACAGGCGGGAGTGCAGGTAGAACACATCGCCTGGGTATGCCTCGCGTCCCGGCGGACGGCGCAGCAGCAAAGAAATGGCACGGTAGGCCTCAGCCTGCTTGGTCAGGTCATCGTAGATAACCAGGACGTGGTTGCCCTGGTACATCCAGTGCTGACCCAGCGCTGCACCGGAGAACGGTGCCAGCCACTTGAAGCCGGCGGAATCGGAAGCCGGTGCGGCCACGATGGTGGTGTAATCCAGTGCGCCGTGCTCCTCAAGGGTGCGGCGCACGCCAGCGATGGTCGAGCCCTTCTGGCCGATAGCGACGTAGATGCAGCGTACCTGCTTGTCCTTGTCGCCGGACTCCCAGTTAGCCTTCTGGTTCAAAATGGTATCGATGCAGACCGCGGTCTTACCGGTCTTACGGTCACCGATGACCAGCTGGCGCTGGCCGCGGCCGATCGGGGTCATTGCGTCGATAGCCTTGATGCCGGTCTGCATTGGCTCTTCAACCGGCTGGCGCTGCAGCACGGATGGTGCCTGCAGCTCGAGGACGCGCTCCTCTTCAGCGTTGATTGGGCCCATGCCGTCGATCGGCTGACCCAATGGGTTAATTACGCGGCCGAGGAATTCCTCGCCCACTGGGATGGAGAGAACCTCGCCGGTCTCTTAACCTCGTCGCCCTCCTTGAGGGACTCGAAGTTGCCCAGGACCACGACACCGATGGAGTTGGTGTCGAGGTTCTGTGCGACGCCAATCACGCCGCCTGGGAACTCGAGCAGCTCATTCGCCATAACGGACGGCAGGCCAGAAACCTGCGCAATACCGTCAGCTGCCGAAATGACCACGCCGACCTCCTCACGGGAGGCCTCCGCGGAGTAGCTCGAGGTGTAGTTCGCAATCGCACTACGGATCTCGTCGGAGGAGATCGTCAGCTCCGCCATGTTCTTCCTGCTCTCGGTAGTATCTTCCAGCACTTACTTAAATCGTTTCTGTCGTTTCGGCTACGCCATCTGGGCACGCAGGCGGGCAATCTTGCCTGCCGTGGAGCCATCAATGACTTCATCGCCGACGCGGATGCGCATGCCACCGAGGAGGCTGGTGTCAACCTCAGAGTGAATGGACATCGCACGACCATAAATTTTGCCCAGCTTCTCAGCGAGTACTGCTTGCTGGCCTTCGTTTAGTTCACCCGCTGCGGTAACGCGCGCAATGGTGCGGTCCTGCAGATCAGCTGCAGTATCGGCCAGTGCGGCTACGTCATCGATCGGGTTCTGCTCTGGGCGGGAGATGGCCTGAAGCACGAGTGCCTCAGTAAACATCGTGACCTTGCCGTAGAGCACGTTTGCCAGCAATCCGCGCTTGCGGGCGGAATCAGCAGTTCGGTCGGAAAGCAGCTGGGTGAGCTCGCCCTCACGGTCAAGGATCTGGGACAGGCGGAAGAGCTCGTCTTCTACCTGACCCAGCTGACCCTGCGCCTCAGCACCGCGCAGCAGTGCGCGGCGGCCCAGGGACACCAAGCCCTTGACAAAGTCCTTCGGGGTGAGCCACTGTGCGGCCGCAGCTTCCTGGATGATGCGCAGTGCGCCATCGGAAATCTTGGAGCCGAACAGGGTTTCCGCCAGGGACTTACGTGCCTCGCTCGGGGCGGCGATATCGGTGAATGCGACTCGCAATTCGCGGTCTGCATCCAAGACATCGACAACCTCGAAGATATCCAGGCCCGCCTGTGCAGCGGTGGCGACATTGTTGTCGCCTGCCAGGATCTCATCCAAGCGGGTTTGCGAGGTTGCGAGTGCTTCGCGGCTAGCTGCCTTCATAGTTGCCTACTTTCCGGCCGGTGCCACAGAGTCGAGCTCGGACAAGAAGCCATCAATGGTGGAGGACTTCTTAGAGGCGTCGGAAAGCTCGCCGCCCAGAATCTTCTCCGCCAGGTTGATGGAGTTCTGGCCCATTTCGGAACGCAGCTCAGTAACAACCTGCGAGCGGGAAGCCTCCAGCTGCTTCTCGCCATTGGCGACGATGCGGCGGGACTCTTCTTCCGCGTTGGTCTTAGCCTCGGCCTCAATCTGCTTACCGCGCTCACGCGCCTGCTCGCGGATCTCGGCTGCCTCTGCACGGGCATCGGCCAGCTGAGCATTGTACTTTTCCAGAGCAGCCTTAGCCTCGGCCTGCTGAGCCTTAGCGCGGTTCAAGCCGCCCTCGATCCGGTCTTCACGCTCCTGCAGCATCTTGGTGTACTTCGGAAGCACAAGCTTCCAGAACAACAAGAGAATTACAATGAAGCACAGCAAAGACCAGAAAATGTCATAATTCTTGGGCAGAAGCACGGAGAAGCTACCCGATCCCGGGTTCTCCCCTCCTTCTGCAGCAAGCATATAAACGACGTTATTCATAGGTCTCCCGTCTTAAAAGTTTCGGTTTGGAAAACTCGAGCTTTTAGAACAGGAAGCCGGCAACGAGGCCAATAAGTGCCAGGGCCTCAGTGAAGGCGATACCCAGGAACATGGTGGTACGAAGCTGACCGGCCATCTCCGGCTGGCGAGCCATAGCCTCAACGGTCTTGCCGGCGACGATGCCGATACCGATACCAGGACCAATAGCTGCTAGGCCGTAGCCAATAGTACCGAAGCCTTCAAACTTAGAAGCGGCGTCCGCTGCCAGAATGATCTCGTTCATGGTGAAAGTCGTTCCCTTTCGTAAATGTGTCAGCCCACAATCGGACTGAATGTCAATGTTGTGAAGTTAGGTGGTTTACTCGGTCGCGCTCGTCGACCTCGTCCTTAGTGCGAATCTGCGTGCAGGGACAGCTCAATGTACACCGCCGTCAACAGAGCGAAGATGTACGCCTGCAGGAAAATAACCAGAATCTCGAACAGGCTCATAGCCAAGCCCAAGACAACGGTTAATCCAGACAGGGCGGTGCACCCATTCAGCTGCCAGAAGAAGAAATTCGTAGCAGAGAAGAGAAGAACCAGGATGATGTGTCCAGCAAGGAAGTTCGCCATGAGACGAATAGCAAGGGTAACCGGTCGCAGAATGAACGTAGAGAAAAATTCAATCGGTACCACCAGCAAGTGCAGTAGCGGAGGCAAGTTCGGAATCACTACAGAGGAGCGAATGAACTTTCCCAAGCCGTAACGCTTAGCACCGGCGTAAATCATGGCGATATACGCAACGGCAGCCAAGACAATTGGCATACCAATACGACCGTTTGGCGAGACGTTTAGCCCCGGGATAACGGTCGCAACGTTCATAAACAAAACCGCGAAGAAGATGCTAGCGATAATTGGCAGAAATCGCTTTCCCTCCTTCTTACCCAAGATGTCCTCAGCGATATGTACACGGACAAAGTCGACCGCGTTTTCGCCCACATTCTGAAGGCCGGAAGGAACCAGCTTGGGGTTCTTAAAGGCGGCCCAGAATAGGATCACCACAATCAGCGTCATCAATATACGAATCAGCATCAGGCGATCAAGCGCGAACCATCCGCCGGCAAAGTCGCCGAAAAACAGATGGTCAGCATTCATTTGCCCCGGGAAGAATTCTTCACCTAGATCGGGCGTATGGAAGTGCCCTTTCATAGCCAATGTTGTAACGCTCAGCGTTCTCTCCCGTGTTCGGGCCACACAGCTTGTGAAAGCTTCTGTGGTGCGATGGACGTCTCAAACTCTCCGCCTTGAACACGGACTCCGTCGCACATCAGCGTGATCAAGGCAGGGATTTACCAGGACGGAAAGCAGGCTGGTGCCAACTACCGCGGTAACCCGAGGGAAATAGTATCAGCTAGATCAAGAGTTTTTGCACGTGGGGGCCCCAGTTTGCGAGTTGATCTTTCCCACAGCAGCGATCAAAGGATCAAAACCGCTATTTTCCGGCCAAATTCAAGAACGTGGAGTTCATCACACTGTTCTCTTTCACCTCCTCCTCGGGGGTGCCCATTTCCACTTCTGGCCGGTAGTGCACATAAAAAAAGAGCTGTCGGGTTAAGCGACAAAATGTGTGTCCGGAATCGTTGATTTTCATGCTCTGAACTCCGCGTTTGCGGAAAATATATGCTCCAAAAGCATATATTGGCCCTCTCTTGCGAAAATCCCCGGTGTGGCTGCCATGGTGTGCTACGGAGCGGTGGTTCGGTTGCCCAATGCCAAAGAACCGACCACGCTGCCATTGTGGCGGCGATATGAAACGAAACGGCACCACCAGCAACGGGACGACCCGGTGGCGGTGCAAAATCTGCGGTGCTTCACTGACCAAGCAGCGCAGCGATATCACCAACGCAGCCCTATTTCGTGCGTTCATCCAGCACCTGACCGCCGGGACCAGTCTTGCGGCGATCGCCGGCAACATGAGCTGCTCGACACGTACGCTGCAGCGCAAATTCGATGCCTTTTGGCTGGTTGACGTGCCTGACCCGACCATCGGCCATACAGGCAGGGTCTACGACCAGATCTTCATCGACGGCACCTACACCGCAGGTGGCTGTCTGATCGTGGCGGCAACGCTCGACCACGTCATCGCCTGGCACTGGTGCAAACAAGAAACCACACACGACTACAAGCGCCTGCTCGAGCGCATCGAAGCACCGTTGATCGCTGTGATCGACGGTGGCCGAGGAGCCACAAGCGCAATTAAAACGTGCTGGCCAAACACCAAAATCCAACGCTGCCTCGTGCACGCCCAACGCAGAGTACGCCGCTACACCACCTCACGACCACGCACTGATGCTGGCCGCACCATCTACCGACTCGCGCTGAAACTCACCCGCATCACCACCCTGGACGAGGCTGCACAATGGGGTGCACAACTGCAAGAGTTTCACACGCTCTACAAGGATTGGCTCAACGAAAAGACACAGGTCAAAGACCCGAAAACAGCAAAAGACACACTCGTGTGGACCCATGTCAACGTGCGCAAGGCCTACAACAGTCTCAACCACCTGTGGCGCAATGACCTGCTGTTTGTCTACCTCAAGCCCCCGAAAGGTGTGCTCGAGCCGCACCGGATCAAATCCACCACCAACAGTCTTGAAGGCGGCATCAACGCCCAGCTGAAGCTCCTTGCAAGAACTCATCGCGGCAGACGCGGTGAGCACCAACGCAAAATGCTGGATTGGTGGCTGTATCTGAAAACGGAACTGCCTGGCGATCCAATAGAAATCGCCAGACAGTCCAACTGGGGCCAGAACCAACTCGCCAAAGTTACAACCCTGACCCGAAACGAGAACCAAGCCGACTATGAAACAGGACAACCAGCCCTCTACGACAACGGTATCGATACCGAGTACACACACTCAATCGGCATCCAAAAAGGCCACATCTAACCCCGCGACACGCCGATAGCAGACACACATTTTGTCGCTTAACCCGAGCTGTCCTCCGCCACGACATGCAAAGAACAGCACATCCCAAATTGAGGTCGCTAGAGTAACCGTATGGGACTTAGGATACGTAGGTAACCCTAGAGGTAACGACTCCCCAAACCTCGGTGCCTAATGTCACAACGAGAGCTAAAACCACCGTTATAAACAACGCCCAAGTGTCGTAGAAATCCAGATCGCGGATCAAGGCAAGCACACCAATAAGGACAATTAGCTTGATTAGCCACCCTCCTAGAACTAAGGCAATCGTTGTGGGCGGGGTAGATTTCGCGGTAAGGAGGACAGACCCAGCTGTAAAAAGCACGAAACCACCGCCAAAGGCAGCACCAATAGCAACTCCCCATACCCCCGGCATACCCTTCATACCGCCCCACACAGCGAGGGAAACGATTGTAATGGCAAGGAGAGCCTTTGCACCTAGGCTTACAGCTCGCTGTATTGGAAGTCGCGGGTCATCAAAGTCAGGATTCACTATTTGGTCACTCACGGCTACACACCCTACCTCACGAGGGCTCGGATTCCTTCACCACGACGGACTTTCGCGCAGCTGAACCAATCTTTCCTTGCCGCAAAGGTACGAGGGTTGCCGCGAACGCCAAGAGCAAGGCAACGATGGTGACGCCAATGGCCACCGGCGCGGGCACGATGGAAAAGGACACCGCGCCGAAGGCCACGGCGGAGACCCACAGGTAAAGAACCAGCACAGTCCGGCGGTGAGTATGGCCGAGCGAGAGTAGGCGGTGATGGATGTGCGCCTTATCTGCAGAAAACGGCGAGCGTCCTTGAGACAGGCGGCGAATCACAGCCCAGACAAGGTCCAGGACTGGAATAAACACCGCTGCGACCACCACAATGATGGGCGACATCAAGGCGACAATGTCCACCGTGCCGTAAAGCGACATGTTGATCTTGCCAGACGCGGAAGTCGAGGCCGCAGCGAGCAAGAGTCCAATCAGCATCGAGCCAGAATCGCCCATGAAGATGCGAGACGGTTCGAAGTTATGCGGCAAGAATCCGGCGCACATTCCCACCAGGGCAGCGCTAATGATGGCCGGTGGGTAGGCCGAGACTGCACCGCCTTGGTCGTGGAGAACCGTCAAAGAAAACACCAGAATTGCCCCGCCCGCAATCATGCCAAGGCCTGCCGCTAGGCCATCGAGGCCGTCCACAAAGTTGATGGCATTGATGAGCAGAACGGTAAAGAACGCGGTGAGCAGGGTGCTTTGCAATTGGTCGAGGACGACCGTGGTGCCGCCTCCAAAAGGGATGAAAAGCAGCGTCCAGGTAAGGCCCAGCCCGCTCATCAAGGTGGCCGCAAAGAGCTGGCCAAAAAGCTTCACTATGGCACTCAGCTCGACCAAGTCATCAACCACTCCGACAAGCACGAGCGCCAAGGCCGCCCACAGCACCGCATTCATCTCCGGAGTGACGGGCATAAAGCCCCGAGTCAAGGCTGGAAGCTGGGCTGCGAGGAATATCGCCGCCACGAAGCCGGTAAACATGGCCACCCCACCCATGCGCGGGGTGGGCTGTGTGTGGGCGTCGCGCAGCCGAATCTCCGCCACGCGGCCGGTGCGCACCAAAAAGGAGCGCACCACACCGGTGGTGAGATACGTAAATGCTGCTGCGACGAGAATGACGAGGGCCAGCTCGCGCAGCGGGACACCACTGCCGCTCACGCGAATTCCCCCTTAAGCCTGTGGACGGGTGCGCAGGGTCTGCGCGTCGACGCCGATAACCTCGCCGATTTCCTCGGCCGAGAGCGCTCCTTCGCGCAGCAGGTACGGGCACTCGCCGGAGAGGTCAATGATCGTCGAGGGCTTGCCGACGGCCGTCTCTCCCCCATCCAAGTAAACCGTCACGGCTTTACCAAGCTGCTGCTTGGCCATGAGCGCCGTGGTCGGCGGCTGGTGGCCAGAAATATTGGCAGAGGAGACAGCCATGGGGCCAACCTCGCGCAGCAGCTCGATGGCAATGGGATGCAATGGCATGCGCAGCATCACGGTGCCGCGGGTATCGCCGAGGTTCCACGGCAGGGACGGCGCTTGCGGAACGACGATGGACAGTCCACCGGGCCAAAAGGCCTCCACCAAGTCACGCGCGGTATCGGTATAGGAAGCGACCAGACCGCGAACGGTATCCCAGGAACCTACCAAAACCGGCACCGGCATATCCGGGCCACGCTGTTTAGTGGCCAAGAGGTTGGCTACGGCATCGTTATCAAAGGCATCGCAGCCGAGGCCGTAGAGCGTATCGGTGGGCATAACCACGAGGCGACCGGATTGGGCAGCCTTGACCGCAATGTTCATACCCTCTTCGCGCTCGGCATCGTTGGCGCAGTTAAAAATCTTTCCTTGCATCATCTTCTCCCCTTCTTGCCCTCACTGGTGTCTTAGTCTACCCCGCGCACCGCAGTGACAAACCGGGACGTTCCCGTCAGGTCTTGCAGCGCGGCGATCTGTTTAAAGCCGCCGTGTCGGGCCACTGCGGCTTGTACGGCCTCGCTCGTGGAATCGTCGTGTTCGATGGCCACCTTGCCTCCCGGGCGCACAAGGCGCGCAATGGTCGGGATAAGGCCGGTGATGACCCCCATCCCATCCGCCCCGGCGAAGACCGCGTTATGCGGGTCGTGATATACCTCCGGTTCAAGATCCGGGGTCTCTGGCACGTAGGGCGGGTTAGTCACGAGGACGGCCCACGGCACCATTCCAGTCCGCCAAAGTGTCGTCGGCAGTGGCGTCAGCCTGGATGACCTCTACCCCGGTGTTATGGGTATTGGCGTGGGTATAGGCCAGTGCGGCGTCGGCAAGCTCAACTGCCCTCACCTGCGCTTTGGGTAGATAGTGGGCCAGGTAGAGCGCTAATGCGCCCGTGCCGGTGCACAAATCAACCAGCCGCGGACCGTCCACATTGCGCACCGCCCAGTCCGCCATAACCTCGGTTTCCGGCCGCGGGATAAACACGCCCGGGCCTACCTTGAGCTCCAGCGGGCCGAACCAGGCGCTGCCTAGTACGTACTGCAACGGCTCGCGGGCCTCCCGGCGACGAAGCAGCGCATCAAAGGCCACGTCGAAACCAGGCATAGGTGACTGATCGAGCGGGATATCCATGTGGCCGCAGTGCATTAGGTGCGCGGCCATAATGCGTGCATCCCATTCAGGGCTGGCCACCCCGGCAGCACGAAGGCGCTGCACCCCGCGGCGCAGCGCCCGTCCATACGTGTTATTCACGCTGGTTTACCCCTCGGCCTCGAGGCGCTCAGCGCGCTCTTGGTCCTGCAGGGCCTTAATAAGGTCATTCATGTCACCGTTCAACACGGAGTCCAAGTTATTGGCCTTGTAACCAATGCGGTGGTCCGTGATGCGGTTTTCCGGCCAGTTATAGGTGCGGATACGCTCGGAACGGTCCATGGTGCGCACCTGAGAGGCGCGCTGCTCGCCGGCCTCAGCCTCGCGGGCCTCGCGCTCCATTTGATCCAGACGGGCCTGCAGAACCTGCAGCGCACGCGCCTTATTCTGAATCTGGGAACGCTCCTTCTGGCAGGTCACGATAAGCCCGGTGGGCAGGTGGGTAATACGCACCGCGGAGTCGGTGGTGTTCACGCCCTGACCGCCCTTACCGGAAGAACGGTAAACGTCGACGCGAATATCCTTGTCATCGATATTGACAGACTCGACCTCTTCCGGCTCCGGGTAGACCAGCACGCCGGCGGCAGAGGTCTGAATGCGGCCCTGGGATTCGGTAACCGGAACACGCTGCACGCGGTGCACGCCGCCCTCAAACTTGAATACGGACCATGCACCATCGCGCGACGGGGACTTGGAACGGAAGGAAATGGTCATATCCTTCACACCGCCCAAATCGGACTCATTGAGGCCCAAGACCTCCCAATTAAAGCCCGTCTTGTCCGCATAACGCTCGTACATGCGGGCCAAGTCGCCGGCAAAGAGGGCCGCTTCTTCGCCGCCCGCGCCGGCCTTGATTTCCATAATGATGTCCTCGGAATCCTGCTCATCGCGCGGCGCGAGCAGGTCAGCGAGCTTTTCTTCCAAGCTCTCCACGGACTTTTCTAGGCGGTCCGCTTCCTCCTGGAAGTCATGGTCCTCATAGGCCATCTCCTTGGCATCGGCGAGATCCTCGCGCGCCTGGGTCAGCTCATCATTGACCATGATGATGGGGCGCAGCTCCGCGTAGCGCTTGGAGAGCTTGCGGAATTGCTTCTGGTCGCCGGCTACTTCCGGATCGGCCATCTGCATCTCAATGCCCTGGTACTCGGACACGATGTCATCAACGAGCGAAACCTGATTAGACATAATCTTCTTCATCCTTATCCGCAGCCATCGGGGCCGAGGAGGCCACCTGCATCAAGAACTCGCCATTGGAGCGGGTCTTCTTCAGCTGCTTAATGAGCAGGTCAATGGCCTGGTGGGAGTCCAGGGCGGAGAGGATGCGACGCAGCTTGGTCATGATGCGTGCTTCCTCTGGAACGAGCAGCAGCTCGTCCTTACGAGTACCGGACGGGTTGACGTCCACGGCTGGGAAGACGCGGCGCTCAGAGATGCCACGATCCAGCTTCAGTTCGGCGTTGCCCGTGCCCTTGAATTCCTCGAAGATGACGGTATCGCCGGTAGAGCCGGTCTCCACCATGGCGGTGGCGATAATCGTCAGCGAACCACCCTCTTCGATATTGCGGGCGGCACCCAGGAAGCGCTTTGGCGGGTAGAGCGCATTGGAGTCCACACCGCCGGAGAGAATGCGGCCAGAAGCCGGGGAGGAATTGTTATAAGCGCGGCCAAGGCGGGTAATGGAATCCAGCAAGACCACGACATCCTTGCCCTGCTCCACCAGGCGCTTAGCGCGCTCGATAGCCAGCTCCGCCACGGAGGTGTGCTCTGATGGCGGGCGGTCAAAGGTGGAGGCAATTACCTCACCGTTGACGGAGCGTTGCATGTCCGTAACTTCCTCAGGGCGCTCGTCTACGAGGACGACCATGAGGTAGCACTCCGGGTTATTGGTAGAAATCGCGTTGGCGATATTCTGCAGAATCGTCGTCTTACCGGCCTTTGGCGGGGAGACGATCAGCGCGCGCTGGCCCTTGCCAATCGGCATGATGAGGTCAATGACGCGGGTGGTGAGGATCTTCGGATCCGTTTCCAAACGCAGGCGCTTATTCGGGTACAGCGGGGTCAGCTTATTAAAGTGCGGGCGCTGTTTTGCGCCTTCCGGATCAATGCCGTTGACGGTATCGACCTGTACAAGCTGGTTGTACTTGCGGCGGTTGCGGCCATTGCCGTGGGTATGCGTCGGGCCGGAGACCTTGACCTGGCCAGTGATGGCATCACCGGAGCGCAGGCCTAGGCGGCGGACGATGCCGTTGTTCACAAAGACGTCGGAAGCCGCGGCGCGGTAACCCGTGGTGCGCAGGAAAGCGACATTATTGTCTACGACGTCCAAGATGCCGCCGACAGCCTGCAACTCATCGCCCTCGCGGACCTGCAAATCATTGCCGCCGTTATTGTCATTGTTATTTCCGCGGCCGCGGCGGTTGCGGCGGTTGCGGCGCCCACGGCGGTTGCCGCGCTCGTGGTTATTGTTGTCCTCGTGGCGGTTGCCGCGCTGCTTATTATCGCCGCGGTCATTCTTCTCGCCCTGATTATCGGAGCCATCCTGGGAGTTATTGTCGCGGTTGTCCTTAGTGCCGCCCTGCTCCTCGTTGCGGTTGCGCTCCTCGCGCTCTTGCCGTTCTTGGCGCTCCTGACGCTCTTGGCGGCGGGCGCGGTTGCGGCGAGCGCGGCGGGCCTGGGAGCGCGACTCATAGCGCTGCTCCTCGCCAGAGCTCTGCTGGCGGTTATCCTGCTTCTCGCCGGATTCTTCCTGCTTTTCCGCCTTCTTCGGCGCATCATCCTGCGCCTTAGTGCGTGGTTTATCTACCTTTTCAGGCTTCTCTGCCTTCTCCGCCTTTTCTACCCGAGCGGCTCTTTCCACCTTGGCCTTGGCCTTTGGCGGAACTTTACCAGTCTTGATGGCGGTGATGAGATCCCCCTTGCGCAGGGCAGAGACACCACGTAGGCCGCGCTCTGCGGCCATTTTGCGCAATTCCGGCAGCTTCAGGGATGCAAGATCCTGTGCTGCGGTGTTGTCCGTTTCGCTCACGGATATCCTTTCGTTGCTTGACCAGGTCCGATTATGCGGGAGCCGCCGCAGCCTATGCTCGCGGCGTTGCACTGGAAGCCAATGTGTATTTTTCTAGGACTTCTCGCCCTCGTGCCAAGGCGCATGCGCGTCCTGCCGGGCAATAAGTATGAGGCCTCTTCCGTGTCCTCGAGGAGACTTCGCACAACGAGTGCGCGAACCGGAAGAAATCAAGAAACGACTGCGGGCAAACTACTTCTCTGGGCCCGAATGCATAGGAAAGGGGAGCTAAAACTTTCCGGTTTCCTACCAGTCGCGAACAAGTATAACGCATAGGGCGCAACGCCCGCACCATGACACCGCTACAGTAGAGGCATGCTTTCCACGATGATGGATATCCCCCTCTCCCTGACCCGCATTTTGGAATACGGTGCCTCGGTTCACGGGGACACCACGGTTACCACCTGGCACGGTGAGGGCACCGGCTCGGAATTCGATCCAGCCGAGGAAGTTACCTTCCGCGATATCGCTGCCCGCGCCGCCGCGTTCGCCCACGCCATTCACGATGAATTGGGTATTACCAGCGATGAGCGCGTGGGCAGCTTTATGTGGAATTGCGCCGAGCACTTGGAAGTAATGTTCGGCACCGCCTGCAAGGGCGCGGTTTTCGCCCCGCTGAATAAGCAGCTGATGAATGACCAGATCCGCCACATTATTAACCATGCGGAAATCTCCGCCATCGTGTGCGATCCCCGCTTGGCGCAGCAGCTAGGCAAGGTGCTCGTGGGCACCGACTCCGTGGGAAGCGTCATCATCACCGGCGCCCAACCAGCGCAGCAGTTTGCTCACCTTTTCCCCCGCGGGGTTGAGGTGTATTCCTATGAGGCTCTTATCGACGGCCGCTCTACCGTCTATGACTGGCCCGAACTAGATGAGCGCACGGCCGCGGCGCTGTGCTATTCCACGGGCACCACGGGTGCGCCCAAGGGAGTGCTGTATTCACACCGGTCTCTCTATTTGGAGGCCATGCAGCTGCGTTCCTCAGACTCGCTGTGCATTACCCACGGCGAGACTTTCCTGTGCTGCATTCCTATCTGCCACGTGCTCAGCTGGGGCGTTCCCTTCACCTGTTTCATGACGGGCACCCCGCTGGTGCTTCCCGACGCCGACGTGTCCGCCCCCACCCTAGCCAAAGCCATCGCCGCTACCTCTCCGCGCGTGGCACACGGCGTGCCCACCATCTGGATTCAGCTCTTTGTCCACTACATGCACCATCCACCAGAGCGCATGACGCTCACCGAGATCTACGCCGGCGGCTCCCCCGTTCCGCCGACGCTGATCAAGATGTGGGAGGAGCGCTACGGCGTCGATGTGGTCCACGTGTGGGGCATGGTGGAAACCTCCACCGTGGGCAGCGTTGCCCGCCCGCCCCAGGGTGCCTCTGGCGATACCCGCTGGGCCTACCGCGTGTCCCAGGGCCGCATCCCCGCCTCGCTGGAATACCGCGTGGTCAATGATGGGCAAGTCGTCGCTCGCACCGACCGCAATGCCGGCGAGCTGCAGGTGCGCGGCAACCTGGTCACCGGTTCCTACTACCACTCGCCCACCGCTGAGCCGGGCGAAATCGCCTCCGAATTCCGCGGCAGACAAATCGAGGCCGCGGAGGATAAGTTCACCGCCGATGGCTGGCTGCGCACTGGCGACGTCGGCTCTGTGACCAAGGATGGCTTCCTTACCGTGGAGGACCACGCCCGCGATGTCATTCGCTCCGGCGGCGAATGGATCTATTCCGTGCAGCTAGAAAACCTCATCATGTCTGACGAGCTTGTCGTCGAGGCCGCCGTGATTGGCTACCCCGATAAGCAATGGGTCGAGCGCCCACTCGCCGTCACAGTATTGGCCGAGGGCGCCTCGCCCACCATCGAAACCGCAGAGCGCCTGCGCGCCAGCATGCGCAAGGAACTGCCGAGCTGGATGCTGCCGGAGTATTGGACCTTTGTGAAGTCCATCGATAAGACATCCGTGGGCAAGTTCGATAAGAAAGATTTGCGCGCCCACCTGGCAGAGGGCGAGTACAACATCATCCGGCTCAAGGGCCCAGGCGAATCCCAGCGCCTCGATGCCACCAACGCCGCCGATTTAAGCCGGGAAAACTAGGAATAAATTCGCGTCAGTCGCCGTTGCAGCTTGGTGTACCTCGTCCCCTCTCTTAGACTGGCACCAATGACCTCTTCCTCCCAGCAGCCCGTGGTTTCCCTGCCCCTGCCTACCGTGGGCCGAGCGAAACCGCCGGCGGATCTGCCTGCACCGGCCGCTGATGGCACGCGCGCACTGGTGGATCGCTATGGACGCCAGGCCCGCGACCTGCGCGTCTCGCTGACGGATCGCTGCAACCTGCGCTGCACCTATTGCATGCCGGCCGAAGGCTTGGAGTGGATGCCCACAGAGCAAACCTTGAGCGATGAGGAAACCATCCGGCTGATCCGGATAGGCGTCGGCAAGCTGGGCATCCGCCAAGTGCGCTTTACCGGAGGCGAGCCCCTGCTGCGCAAGTCGCTGGAGAAGATTATTGCCGCGACCAAACAGCTGCGCACCGACCAAGGCCGCTCCCCATCCACCGCGCTGACCACCAACGGGCTTGGCCTAGAAAAGCGCGCCGGCGCCCTCGCCGCGGCCGGGCTCGACCGCATCAATATCTCGCTCGACACCATCGACCGCGAGCGCTACGCCGCACTCACCCGCCGCGACCGGCTCGACCACGTGTTGCAGGCCATCGCCGCCGCGGATGCCGCGGGCCTGCATCCCATCAAGATCAACGCCGTGGTCATGCCCGGGGTCAACGAAGAAGACATCGTTCCACTGGCGGACTATGCCGTCCACCACGGCGCCCAGCTCCGCTTCATCGAGCAGATGCCGCTCGGGCCCCGCGAGCAGTGGCGCCGCGAGGACATGGTCACGGCCGAAGATATCCTCGCCCGACTGCGCACCCACTTTTCCATGACGCCGGCACGCGAACCACGCGGTTCCGCCCCCGCCGCCCTGTGGGAGGTCAGCGCTCCGGATGGCACGCACGGCACGCTGGGCATCATTGCCTCGGTCACCCACCCCTTCTGCGGCGATTGCGACCGCACCCGCCTTACTACCGACGGCGCCATTCGCAACTGCCTCTTTGGCAATTCCGAAACCCCACTGCGAGACCTGCTGCGCTCCGGCGCGAGCGATGAGGACATCATGGAGGCTTGGGCCGGGGAAATGTGGACCAAAAAGCCCGGTCATGGCATTGATGACGAGGGCTTTCTCCAACCAGACCGTCCGATGTCCGCCATCGGCGGCTAACCTGAGTCTTATGTCCACGCCCCGCAGCATCTCCGCGCACCTCGACGCCGTACTCGCGCTGGCTTCCACGCCGCCGGCCGAGTCCGCCCCCGTCGACGCCTCCCTCAGCGGCCGCGTCCTCGCTGCCGACGCCACCGCGCGCTTCCCCGTGCCGCCCCACGCTAATTCGGCGATGGATGGCTTCCTCGTCCATGCCGCGGATTCTTCCTCCTCCGCGCCATGGACCCTCCCCGTCGCCGGCGATGTACCGGCCGGCGCGGCCCCCATCGCTGTGCCCGCCGGCCACGCAGTGCGCATCATGACCGGAGCCCCCGTGGCCGATACCGCAGGAATGCTCGTCGTTCCCGTGGAATACACCACCTCCCCGGCCGGCCCGGTAGCACTTCCGGACGAGGTCACCATCACCGAGGCCCCCACCAAGTCGCATATCCGCCCCGCCGGCGAGGACATCCAGCCCGGCGCGCCAGTCGCCACCGCCGGCACGCTTATCGACGCCGCCGTCATCGCCGCCCTCACCTCCGCCGGCGTATATACCGTTACGGCCTACCGCCGCCCACGCATCGCGGTTATTTCTTCCGGCGAAGAACTCGTCGCTTCCCCAGCGGAGTTAGTCCCCGGCCAACTACCGGATTCCAATGGCCCGATGCTCGCTGCCCTTGCAGGGGCAGACGCACACGTCCACGTGGGTGATGCCCCTGCAGACCTCGCCTCTGCGCTGGATGAACTTTCCTCCTCCCACGACCTCATTATCACCTCAGGTGGCGTATCAGCCGGCGCCTTCGACGTCGTGCACACCGTACTCGGGCGCACGGACTCCCCGTGGTTCGGGCACGTCGACCAGCGCCCGGGTGCCCCGCAGGGCTACTCCCTGTGGAATGACACCCCGGTGCTGTGCTTGCCCGGAAACCCTGTGGCAGCCTTCGTCGATTTTCAGCTGTATGCCCGGCCGCTTATCGCCGCACTGTCCGGTCACCCCGCGCCACGCCAGCGGGTCAACCTGCGCGCCCGGGTGGATTCGCCCCTTCCCGCCTCCCGCGGCCGGCCGACCATTGTTCCCGTCACCGTAGACTTTCAGGCAGCGCCCGCCATCACCTCGCACCTGCCCCACGGCAGTCACCGAGTCGTGTCGCTGGCCGGCACCAATGGCTTTTGCCTTATCGACTCCGAGCCGCCGGCCATGGGCGAGGACATCACCGTTTATCTGTATTAAGGAGCAACCATGGAATTTACCCACCTGAACTCTGACGGCGCCGCCTACATGGTCGACGTCACCGAGAAGCAGCCCACCGTGCGCACCGCCACCGCTGAGGGCGAGGTCGCCTGTTCTCCGGAGGTCATGACCGCTTTGCGCGATGGCACTGTACCCAAGGGCGATGTCCTCGCGGTAGCCCGCATTGCCGGAATCTCGGCCGCCAAGAAGGTCCCCGAGCTACTTCCGTTGGCACACACCATCGGCGTGCACGGCTGCGCAGTGGAGCTCACGCTTGCCGACGACCACGTGTCCATCTCCGCCACCGTCCGCACCGCCGACCGCACCGGCGTGGAAATGGAGGCGCTGACGGCCGTGAACGTATCCGCGCTCGCCATCATTGACATGGTCAAGGGCGTGAACCGCTCCGCGTATATCCGCCGCTGCGGAATCGTGGCGAAATCCGGCGGCCGCTCCGGGGACTGGCCCCGCACCCTCCCGGAGTCCTAATGCTCGGCGCGGTCATCCTCGCCGGCGGCCATGGCAGGCGCATGGGCGGCGCCGATAAGGCCTCCCTTTTTGTCCACGGCACGCGCTTTATCGACCGCCTGCTCGCCCAGCTTCCCTACGGCACGCCGACCGTGGCCGTCTCCCCGCATCGCCTCGGCGTGCCCCAGGTCTGCGAGACCCCGCTCTACGGTGGTCCTGTCGCCGGCATCGCGGCCGGCGCCCAGGCGTTATCCCACTGCTCCGAGCTCGCCCTCTTCGCCGTGGATGCCCCCGATTCGCCGCTACTGCTTCCCCGCCTGCACTCGGCCCTCGCCTCCTCCTCGGCCGATGCCGTACTCACCCGCGCCGCCGACGGCTACCTCCAGCCGCTGTGTTCCCTCTGGCGCGCTCCCGCGCTCCACGCTCAGCTCGAGTCCCTTCCCACGACCCGGAACGTCTCCGTCCGCCGCCTCATCCGTGGCACCAACTTCATCGAGATTCCCGGTACCGGCGCCGAACGCGACTACGATACCCGTACGGAGCTGCGCGAGCTTCCTGCGTTGCCTCCCCACACCGCCCTTCGCGCTCACTGGGAGCCACAGCAAGCGCGAAATCGCCGTCCCGGTGAGCGCGAGGGGTGGACGAATACAGAAACCCGCCCTTTGCGCTCACGGTGGGCATCAAATGTGAGCACGAACGGTCGCTGGTGAGCGCGAAGGGCGGGAGGAGCGGGGGCCGAACCGCTGGAGGGCTACTCGGTAACGATGAACTTGCCGTGCTGTCCCTTCTCGGCGTTAGTCATGATGTGATTGACAAAGGAATAGGTACCGGGCTCATTGAAGGTCATCTCGACGAATCCGCCTTGCGCCGGGAGGAGGTCCAGGGCTTGCGAACCGGTCGCGTCCTCATTCTTGATGAGGTAAGTGCCTTCCTTGTAGGCGGTATCGAATTGCTCGCCCACAACGTGGAAGCTCAACGGCTGGTCGGGACCTAGGTTGGTCAGCCACAGACGGACGGTATCGCCTACCTTGGCCTTGATGGGCTCTGCGTCATACTGGCCAGGGTAGTAATTGAAGGCCATCAGGTCGAAGCGGCCGTCGGCAACGCGCTGGGCGTCGGCTCCGGTAGATTCCTCGCCCAGGAAGACATCGGTAGCCATGAAGTTGTACTCCGCGTCAACGGGCTTGAGGTCCGGCGGATCGATGATGACGTTGCCGGCCATGCCGTTGGCGATGTGAAGGGACATGGGCATCGTGGAGCAGTGATACATCCAGATGCCGGAGCGGTTCGCGGTGAACTTGTAGGTCAATTCCTCGCCCGGCTGGATGGATTTCATGGTCTTATCTGGGTTGACCTCGCCGGCGTGGAAGTCAATGGAGTGGGCCATGGAGCCCTCGTTCTTGATGGTGATTTCGAATTTATCGCCCACCTTGCCGCGCAGGGTGGGACCAGGGGCTTGGCCGTTGAAGAGCCAGCGCATCTGCTTGATGCCGGGGGCGACCTCCACGACTTCCTCGGTCATCGTCCAGGTCTCTTTGTGCGTCTTCGTCTCAGCGGCCGGCTGCAAAGAGGCGTCGAAGGCGGAAAAATCGTCGCGTTGTGCGCCGAGTTCGGCGGCGGTTGGCACGTCTACGTGCGGGTTGCTAGCAGAAGACACCGCATGGTCATGTCCTGCAGCGGCACCGTCTCCCACGTTGACCTGGAAGGTCATGCCCTGCATCTTGTGGCCAGCGATGGTGCAATAGCCTTCCTCGGAGGAGTCGATGACTCCGGCGTCGAGTTGGACGGTCTCGCCGGGGTCGACGCGGCCGGTTTCGGCGTCGCCAATCTTTAAGTCATGGACTTGGTCGCCGGAGTTGGTGAAATTGACTACTAGATGCGTGCCGGGGTCGATGTCCACGGAAGAGGGAGAAAATGCCATGCCGTCTACGCTGACGTCAATGGTCTGCGTTTCACCGGAAGCTACAGGTGCCGCAGACTCCGTACCCTTGCCGGTTGAATTAACCACCGCGAGCGCGATGACCGCCGCCAGCGCGATGCCGATGAGCAGCCATGAGGCCCAGGAGGAATCTTTGGGTGCGGGTTTGTCCGCAGGTTGTGAGGAAGAAACGCTCAGCATTTAACTCTCCAGTCTTTTCTTAAGGTAGATGGCTCGGCCGACGGCGATAACGTTGGCGGCAAGGCCTATCCCCATCATGATAAGCCCGGCCACGGTAGCGCCCAGCAATGTCAGCAGTCCGCCCACGTTGATGAGCAGCAGACGGGCGTAGCCGGTGCGCTCGGTGGTATCAGGGCGTGCGCCGGTAAGAATAGGAAGCAAGTGGTGAAGGACACCGGTGACCAACTGCAAGAGGCCGGCACCGAGGAAGCCTGGCAGCAATATCAGGGTGATGGCGCGCGGGTAGGCGCCTACCGCTGCGGAAATCGCATCGCCGGCGCACAGCGCCAGCATCCACAGCAGGCCGGCGATAACGGCCACGGTGGCGGTGGTCAGCCGCGGCGAGCGACCCATAACGGTGGCAAGCACCGGCTGGATAATGAGCACCGCCGCCAGGACCACAAGCAGTTGGGCCATGCCTGCGGCGCGGGTAAGGCCCACCGCGTACAGCGCCATTGCCAGGGACAGACCAACGCAGTGCACGATGAGCGCGCGAGTACACCGCGCGCGAGCGGTGGGCGAAATCGCCGTGGCCGATAGCGTGGGGAGCAACGTGACCACCGTGCCGATGACGGTAAGCCACGCGAAGCCCCAGACCATGCCGCGCGAGTGGGCGCCGACGAGGAGGGAGTACTCGCCTACCCCATTACCGCTGAGGATGACAAGCACCACGGAGGCAATCATGAACACAGCCGCCGCGATATAAAAGGGCACGGTCACGGCAAAAGAACCAGACAATGAGCCGCGTAGGCGCCGCGCGATGAACCACAGGTGCCAGGTGAGGGCGGTGATGATGAGGGCAGAGGCGGCGTCGGCAAGCGGGCCCCAGTCATACCCCGCCCTATCAATGAGCAGCAAGATAAGCCCGAGCTGCACTAGGCCCACGCGACTGCCGACGCCCCGATAGTCCCCGCCCGCAGTCCGGGTCAAGGCCTCGGTGAAGTGAGTGGAAAAGACGATGATTGCCGTGGTCAGCGCACCAATGGTGAAGGGATGGATGATATCCCACCACACCACCGGAGCACCCAGGGAGCCAGCGATGAGCAGGCCGAGGCCGGTAAAGATCCACAAACCGATAATGGCGGCGCTCAGGGTATGCCAGCGGCCGCGCGCGGCCAGGGATACGTCATGAATGCGCACGTCGCGCCTCCTTCGCAGTCAAGGCAATGCCGCAAGCGAGAAAAATTAACACTGCGAATATCGTAACCACCCCGCCGGTGTGGAGGGCAGTGGTGTGCTCGGCGCAATCGGCAAGGATGCGCAACGCGAGGCCGCCATGTAAGAGCGCCACCGGCACATAGAGCACTGAGTGGTACGGCAATCGGCGGCGGATAACGGAGGTGAAGATGATGGGTGCGTGCGCAAAAATCATGGACATGACAAAGCCCAAGAAGATGGCGTGCACTGAGGCATCATAGGCAAAGCCGGTGGACTGTCCGTGTAGCAGCCAGAGGTAACCGCCGAGGGCGAGCCAGCCGTAGCCGGCCAACATGCACGCCGCCGAGTAGCGCGGCAGGCCGTGCGAGCGCACCAGATTCTTGGCCACGTCCACCCGCGCGGTGGCCGCAGCGATGGCGATGAGCACCAAGCCCATCGCGCGATAGCCCACCGCAGGGGCAAGCACGTAGATGACGCTGGCCGCCGCCAGCCCCAGAACCAGAAGGGTCAGGTGGTTTTCGGCGCGGGTTCCGGCCATGGTGACGCGCGCTAGTTCCATGCGCTCGCCGATGATGGTGGCCACGGCGTAGAGGACGCACAGCGGCATCGCCGCGGCGAACCCCGGGCCCATGGCCCATAGGGCAGCTGCTGCTATTCCCCCGATAACTCCGGCTGCCTGCACCAAGATCGCAAGGCTCGCCTGACGGCGATAGATGGTGGCGTAAATGAAGCCAAGGACAAGGAAGCTCGCGGCAAAACACACGGCCGGGACCGCCCGCGGCAGGCCGGCGAGAATGCTCAGCACGCCGGCGACGTGGAACACGGGCCCGGCCCATGCCCAGGAGGTGCGCACGGCAACGGTGCGCTCAAGGCCGATGGCTCCGCCCACGAAACCGAAGACCATGAGCGGTCCGTGGTCGGCGGCGAAGGACGCTCCCGGGGTAACGTTCAGCCCCAACAGGGTGGCACCCGCAACCAGACCTACCAGCAGGGACAGTCCTGCGAAGGCGAGGAAGATGAGGCGATGCGCCACGCTATTGTTTTGCACGGGTTTTATCGTACTAATATTGCTAACAGAGCGAAACTCGCACCCCTTAAGAAAGGACCACTCGCTATGCAACTACCCATCTCCGATGCCAATAAGCCACACTCCATCCCAACTCTGAATGCCTCCGAAATTCCGCACGCCGTTCGCCACGGCGCCATCCACGGCGCACTCGGCACCCTCAACGTGGGCGAAGCAATGATCCTCATCGCCCCGCATAATCCGGTTCCCCTGCTCAAGGAGGTCGAGGCTCGCGAGGAGAACTTCGAGCTGGACTACCTCAAGGAAGAAGAAAACGACTTCCACATCAAGTTCACCCGCGTGAGCTAAACCCTTCGCGGAGCGGAGGGCTATCCTGGATAGGTCACACTCTCCGCCGTAGAAGGAGCCCTCCGCAGATGAAGAAGCGCGCCGCCGCACTCCTCGCCGCCCTCGCATTCGCCCTAGCGGCCTGCGCTCCCCCAACGTCAACGACCTCCGCCCAGGACGCGGATGCTCCCACGCTCAATGTCCTGGCTGCATCCTCCACCCGCGTCATCAATGACGAACTCACTTCGCGCGCAGGCCAGCTCACACCGCCGGTAAATCTAAACTTTGAAAATGGCGGCTCCTCCGACCTGGTGAGCAAGCTGCGCGAGGGCGCCCCGGCCGATCTTCTCCTTACGGCATCGAAGAAAACCATGGATAAGGCGGTGCAGGATGGCACGGTTGCCACGCCCGAGGTGCTTGCCACCAATGTCATGGTCATGGTTGTGCCCAAGGGCAACCCGGCGGGAATCCATTCCGTGGAGGATCTCCGCCACTCCCACCACTTCGTGCTTTGCGATCCCCAAGTTCCCTGTGGCGATATCTCCTCCCGGATCATCGACGATAAACGCTTGGACGTCCATCCATCCTCCCAAGAGCGCCAGGTGGCCGACGTTTTAGGAAAGGTTGCCTCGGGCGAGGCGGATGCTGGGTGGGTCTACTCCACCGATGCCGCCGCGGCCGGCGACGATGTCGAGGTGATTGACATTCCTGGGGCAGAGAAATTTACTAACCAGATTCTGGGCGCCGTTACCGCAGAAGCATCCCACCCCGACCAGGCTCGCGCGGTGCTCGATATCCTGAGCGGCGACTTTGCATCCACCTGGCGCGACCGCGGCTTTAACCCGGCGGAGTAGTTCTGTGTCCGCACCCCAGCCCATTCGCCCCAAAGCCCCGCTTCTTATCGGCCTTATTGGCCTCATCGCGGTGGCGACCATCATCGTCCCCGTTGCCGCTCTTGGGCTGCGCGTGCCATGGGCGCGCATTAGCGACTACCTCGCGCGCGACGAGATCCGGGATATGCTGCTCATCTCAGTGGCAGCCGCTTTCCAATCCATGATCCTTGCGCTCGTTCTGGGCTTGGGGCTGGCCCTGTGGGTGCAGCAGCTCGGCCGCGGCAGCTCCGTAGTGCGCCTCTTGGTCTACCTGCCCTTGGCCATGCCACCGGTGGTGGGCGGCTTGGCCCTTACCGCAGCCTTTGGCCGCAAGGGGTACCTGGCCCCGCTTCTCGACGCCCTAGGCATCAACCTCGCCTTCGCCTTCCCCGGAGTCGTTATGGCGCAGACCTTTGTGGCGCTGCCCTTTGTGGTGGTCGCGGTTGATTCGGCATTGCGCCAGCTGAACCAGGAAATCCTCGCCTCTGCGCGCGGCGTGGGCTTGGGCCGGTGGGAGGTCCTGGGCAAAATCACCCTGCCGTCCATCGCCCCGGCCTTGGCTACGGGTGCGGGGTTGGCCTTCGCGCGCTCGCTGGGCGAATTTGGCACGACCCTGACCTTTGCCGGCTCACAGCCGGGGGTTACCCGCACCATGCCCCTGGGTATTTATTTGGAGCGCGAGGTCGATGCGGATGGCGCGTACGTGCTCTCCGCGCTGCTTATAGGGTTGGCCTTGGCCTGCCTGGCGCTTGCGGGCCTGCCTGCCCTGCGGCGGCGGAGCTACCAGGCGCAGGCCAGGCGGTTGCATGAGATGGACGTCGATAAGCTCCGAGCCCTTACCCGGCCCACCGATGCGCCGGCACTGTCTGTGACCGTCGACGGGGTGCGCACGGATTTTTCCCCGCGTGCCATAACGGCCGTGGTGGGCCCGAATGGTTCCGGCAAGACGACCTTGATGGGGCGCATTGCCGGGCGCCTGAGCGGCGGGGAGATCTCCCCGGAGGGCGCCGACGTCGTCTTGCTCACCCAGCGTCCGGGCTTGCCGCCGCGCTCGACGGCCCTGCAGGCGGTCGCCATGGTCACCCGCGATAAAGCCCGTGCGCAGGAGCTCCTGGCGGCGGCGGGATTGCACGAGCTTGCCGACGTCCCCGTTCCCGCCCTGTCTGGCGGCCAAGCCGCCCACGTGGCGCTGGTGCGCGCGCTAGCCGCACGGCCGGCGGTCTTGATTGTGGACGAACCCCTTGCCGCAGTCGATGTGACATCGGCCGAGAGGTGGCGCCGCTTCTTGCACGCGGCCCGCGCAGACCGCACCACGCTGCTTGTTACCCATGATGCGCTCGATATCGCGCACCTGGCGCAGGACATGCTGATCATGGAATCCGGCCAAGTGCGGGCCCACGGCGCAACCGCGCATCTGCTCGAGGCACCGCCGACAGGCTTCGTTGCGGCGCTAGCGGGTCTCAACCGCCTCGAAGGAACCGTGACCGCGATCGGCGCCTCCGCCGTCGAGGTCGCGTGCGGCGATATTTCCGTTCTGGCGACCACGGAGCATACGTCTTTTGAGCCCGGGCAGAAGGTGGCGGTGACCTTTGACCCGCAGGCGGCCACAATTGGCGCAGCGCCAGAGGCCTGCAATCAATGGGCAGCGCGCGTCCTTGCAGTCGAGGCCACCAGCCTCGCAGCGGCGCAGCTGCGCGTTGATCTGGGCGGCCAAGAGGCTACAGTACCGGTAGACCGCGAGTTCGCTTTAGGCATCGCGGTGGGTAACATCGTATCCTTAGCGATATCTAAAGCACACGTTTTTGTCCACCCCAACTAGTTTTTCTGTATTCGCAGACCCCAAGGCGGATTTCTACCATGCCTGATTCACTTCCCCGGCCCACCACCGAACTTTTTCCTGAGGCCCTCAACCTCTCACCCAAGCAGCGCGAGGTCCTCACCGCTGTGCAACGCCACCCCGAAGGCGCCAAGGCCGGCACCGTAGCCGAGGAACTAGGCATGCACGTCAACACCGCTCGCGGACACATCGATGAACTGGTCAACGCTGGGGCCGTCAATGTAGTATCCGCGCCGAGTAAGGGCCGCGGGCGTCCCTCCCTCATCTTCCAAGCCCGCATTCCAGATAATAAAGCGGTGGCAGAGGAATACATCACCTTGGTGGAAGTGCTGACCACGATGCTGGCGGATAAGGAAGAGCTTGATGACGCCGCCTCGGCCAAGGCCCTCGAGATCGGGCGACGCTGGGCGCGCGCCGCAGGCGCGGATGCCTCCGATGGTGCGCTCGATACGCTCTTTGCCACCCTGCGCGATATGGGCTTTGATCCTGCCACCAAACCCGATTCAACCGACATCGAGCTTCATGCTTGCCCGTTTGTCTCTTCGGGTCTCGAACCTTCGCCGTTCCTGTGCGCGGTACACGCTGGCTTCCTGCAAGAAACCAGCGATGATGACACCTCGATCACCTTGGTGCCGCGCCAGCACCCCAACGTGTGCCGTCTAAAAATTAAGCCTGCGTAAGCTCCACGCGGACGGGGCCGGCCACGGTGAGGTCGATGACGCGGAGGTTCTGCTCGCGGGCGTCGGCAAGAATGCCCTCCTCAATATCCTCGGTGTGCAACACCATGACGGTGGGGCCGGCGCCGGATAGGTAGGCCGCATAGCCGCGGTTGCGCAGGCGGTTGACCCACTCCGCGGTCACGGGAAGCACATCCGCGCGGTACGGCTGGTGCAAGCGATCGCGGGTTCCCTCCCACAGGAGATCCGGGTAGTTCTGCAATGCCGCCACCTGGACCGCGGTGCGCGAGACGTTGAACGCCGCATCCGAATGCGTCACGTGCGAGGGCAGGACGCGGCGCACCGCCTGGGTGGAGGCGTGGAAATCAGGCACGAGCGCGGTGGCGCGGATATCTTCGTGCACCTTGATGGACGCGGCGCGGTAGTCCGGCAAAGAATGGCCGTCGACAGGGACATCGGTCCACGACACCACGGCGTCACCCAGCACGGAGGCGGCCGCATTATCGGGGTGGCCCTCAAAGGCGGAAGAAAGCTGCACCACTTGCTCTTGGGTCAGGGGGCTTCCCGCCAGCGCATTGCCGGCGGCCACGCCCGCGACTGCGGCGGAGGCGGAAGAGCCCAGGCCACGAGACTGCGGGATATTATTATGCGAGACCACCCGCAGGCCGGGCACCGTGGCGTCGGCCGCCGAAAGTGCGGAGCGAATCGCCTTGACCACCAAGTGGGAGCCATCGCGTGGCAGGTCCTCTGCGCCCTCGCCGAAGATTTCCACCGTAAGGCCCGAGGTGGTGACCTCTACCTCGACGGTGTCATACAGGCTCAGCGCCATGCCCAAGGTGTCATATCCTGGGCCCAGGTTCGCCGTGGAGGCAGGAACGGTCACGATGGCTTTAGTGCCGACTTCAACTTCGATGCTCATAGCTATCCAGTCTATTTGGCCGGGCTAGCTGCCGAGGCGGATTACGGAATGAACAGCCTTGACCTCTTCGAGCTCGCCCAAAGCAGCCACAATGGTATCCAAGGTGGCCTCCTTGGCGGCATGGGTGACCACGATGAGGCGGGCGGTGTCCGCGCCGTCTTCCTGGCGCACGGTGCGCAGGGAAACATCATTGTCAGCGAACACGGCGGAGATGGCGGCCAGCACACCGGTGCGGTCTTGGACTTCCATATCGATGTGGTAGCGGGTTTCCACCTCACCGAAGTCTGCAATAGGCAGGTTGGCATAGGTATTCTCGCCCGGTGCTCGGCCGCCGTGGACGATATTGCGGGCTGCCCCGACGACGTCGCCAAGCACGGCAGAAGCCGTGGGATTGCCGCCCGCACCATTGCCGTAGAACATCAGGGAACCTGCGGCCTCGGCCTCGACGAAGATGGCATTATAGGACTCGCTCACGGAAGCCAATGGGTGCTCCTTGGGCACCAACGTGGGGTGCACGCGGGCATTGACTGCCTCGGAGCCGTCCTCGCGCTGAAGGCGCTCGCAAATGGCCAGCAGCTTGATGGAATAGCCGGCATCATTAGCGGCGGCGATATCCGCGGCGGTGACCTTGGTAATGCCCTCGCAGTGGACGTCCTCGAACTTCACGCGAGTGTGGAAGCCCAAAGACGCCATGATGGCGGCCTTGGAGGCGGCGTCATGGCCCTCTACATCCGCGGTGGGATCGGCCTCGGCATAGCCCAGGCGGGTAGCCTCCGCCAGCGCTTCATCATAGGAAGCGCCCGTGGACTCCATCGCGTCCAAGATGAAGTTAGTAGTGCCATTGACGATGCCGGAGATGCGCTCTACCTGATCGCCGGCCAAGGAGCGCCGTAGCATGCCTACCACCGGGATCGCGGCGGCTACGGCAGCCTCGAAGTAGAGATCTACGCCGGCGCGGTCGGCGGCCTCCGCCAGCTCGTCTGCGTGCGCAGCAACCAGGGCCTTATTGGCGGTCACCACGGACTTTCCGGAATTGAGTGCGGCGAGCACCAGCTCGCGCGGAAAATCAATACCGCCGATAACCTCAACCACGAGGTCGATATCATCGCGGGCGACGAGCGCCTTGGCGTCATCGGTCAAGAGCTCCTGGGGCACGCCCGGGCGCAACTTATTTTTATTGTGGATGGCGATGCCGCGAATCTCGGCTGGACCACCGATGCGGTGAGCAAAGGCATGAGCGTTCTCCCCCAGCAGGCGAAAGACCTCAGCACCAACGGTGCCAAAGCCCAGCAGCGCGATACCAACGGTCTCGCCCGCGCCCTTGCCGGAATGCTCGTGTGCCTGAAGCTCGCTAGTCGATGCAGCCATAATCCGTCTCCATTGTGCGGTTGGGGTAAAGGTGTCGTGCCCGCTAAATGCGGATACAGGACACTATACAGAACAAGCTGTCTACTTTCGCCGTAAATGGGTCTATAAATAGAAAAGTCCCCGTCACAGGGCCTGAATTAAATTCCGCCATGTAACGGGGACTGAAGGATGGAGGTTAATCCACCTCTAAGGAAAGAAGATCCTCGATGGTCTCGCGGCGCAGCATGGGCTTGGTCTGGCCCACGCGCGTGGCGACGACCGCCGGGCGCACCGCACCGTTATAGCGCGAGGACATCATGTACTGGTAGCCGCCAGTCGCTGCAAAGACGATCAAGTCTCCCGGCTGGATATCATTGGGCAGCTCGCCGTCTTCAAGGAGAATATCGCCGGACTCGCAATGGAAGCCCACCACGCGCGAGGGCACCACTTCCCCATCGCTAAAGCGGTTGACCACGCGCACGTCATAGGCCGAACCGTAAAGCGCAGGCCGGATATTATCTGACATTCCACCATCGACGGAGATGTACCGACGCAGCGGCAGATCCGACTTGCCAGTTTCTACATCCTTAACGGTACCCACGCGGTAGACGGTCACCGCCGAGCCGGCGACCAAGGAGCGACCCGGTTCCACCAAGAGGAAGGGTGCCTCAATGCCCAACTCCTCTGCGGTGTGCTTGACTGCGCCGAGCATATCGCCGGCCACGCGCTCGATATCCAGCGCCTCCTCATAGGGCATGTAGGGAATACCAAAGCCGCCGCCTAGATCGAGCTCTTCCAGCGTCACACCCAGCTCGGTATAAATCTGGCGGTACAGCCCCATGACGCGCTCCGCGGCAAGTTTGAATCCCTCCGCATTAAAAACCTGGGATCCCACGTGGCAGTGCAGGCCGCTCAGGTGCAGGTTGTCCGCCTCCAAGCAACGCTTGGCAGCAGCAAAGGCCGCGCCCGTGGCGAGCGAAATACCGAACTTTTGATCCTCATGCGCCGTGGCGATGAATTCGTGCGTATGCGCATCAACGCCCGGCTTGACGCGGATCATCACCGGCTGCAACCTTGCCAGCCTCGCCCGCAATGCGATTGAGCTCTTCCAGCTCGAGCTCGTTATCAATGACCACATGGCCCACACCGGCGTCTACGCACAAACGCAGGTATTCCTCGTCCTTATTATTGCCGTGCGTGGTGATGCGCTCGGCCGGGAACTCTGCGGCCAAGGCAATCTTGAGCTCATTGAGCGAGGCCGCGTCCAAGCACAGGCCTTCCTCATTGACCCAGTTCACGATCTTCTTTGAGATGAATGCCTTGGAGGCATAGTGCACGTGCTCTGGGCCTCCGAAGGCGCGGGCCATGTCCTGGCAGCGGGACCGGAAGTCATCTTCATCGAAGACATAGAGTGGGGTCTGGAATTCCTCCGCCAAATCCGGCAGCGGAACACCAGCAATGGTTACTACGCCGTCTTCCTCGCGCTTTGCATTGCGCGGCCAGACGTGGGCCGGCAGCTCATTGAAATCCGCCACTTACATCTTCTCCGGGGTGCTCACGCCCACCATGGTCAAGGCATTGGCCAAGACCACGCGGGAGGCTTGTGCCAGCGCGAGGCGGGCGCCGTGGATAGGAGCTTCATCCTCGCCCGCCTTGGGCAGAACCTGGCAGGAGTCATAGAAGCGGTGGAAGACCGCAGCGAGGTCCTCAGCATAGCGGGCGATGCGGTGCGGCTCGCGCAGCTGCGCGGCTTCTTCCACCACGGCCGGGAACTCACCCAGGGTGCGGATGAGGTCGCCCTCGCGATCGTGTGTGAGCAAGGAGAGATCCGCACCTTCCGAATCGACGCCCAGCTCGGCTGCCTTGCGGCCGATGGAGCACAGGCGGGCGTGGCCGTACTGCACGTAGTAGACGGGGTTATCGGAAGACTGCGTCTCCCACAGGCCCAAGTCAATATCGATGGTTTGATCCACGGAGGAGCGCACGAGGGAATAACGGGAAGCGTCCACACCGATGGCGGACACGAGATCCTCCATGGTAATAACCGTGCCCGCACGCTTGGACATGCGCACTGGCTTGCCATCGCGCATGAGGTTAACCAGCTGGCCAATGAGCACCTCGACGGCGTCGGCGTTGTAGCCCAGGGCGGCTGCGGCCGCCTTCAAACGCGGCACATAGCCGTGGTGGTCAGCGCCCAGCATGTAGATATTCAAATCGTGGCCGCGGTCGAACTTATCGGCCACGTAGGCAATGTCACCTGCAATATAAGCTGCATTGCCATCGGACTTGACCACCACGCGGTCCTTGGAATCGCCGTAATCCGTGGACTTGAGCCACCACGCATTGTCGGCCTCGTACATATGGCCTTCGGCCTTGAGCTTTTCCAGCGCGGCATCGACTGCACCGGATTCGAAGAGGGAGTTCTCGTGGAAGTAGACATCAAAGTCCACGCCAAACTCGTGCAGGGACTGCTTGATCTGCGCAAACATCATCTCCACACCGTCTGCACGGAAAGCTTCCTGGACCTCCTCGTCGCTGCCCTCTAGCGCGGATGGGTTCTTCTCCACGACGGCCTGGGCGATGTCCTGGATATAGGCTCCGCCGTAGCCATCCTCCGGAGTAGGCTCGCCCTTCGCGGCAGCCACGAGGGAACGGGAGAAACGGTCAATTTGGCCGCCATGGTCATTGAAATAATACTCGCGGGTCACCTCCGCGCCAGACGCCTCCAACACGCGGCCCAGGGAATCGCCCACGGCCGCCCAGCGGGTGCCGCCAAGGTGGATCGGGCCGGTGGGGTTAGCAGAGACAAACTCCAGGTTAACCTTCTTACCCGCAAACGAATCGTTAGAGCCGTACTTCGTGCCGGCGCGAAGGATCTGCGCGACGATCTCGCCTTGGGCGTCGGCAGCAAGGCGGATATTAATGAAACCAGGCCCGGCAATGTCGGCCTCTGCAACAGCATCATTGTCTGCCAGGGCTTCTGCCAACCAGCCGCCCAGCTCGCGCGGATTCGCACCGGCCTTCTTGGCCACCTGCAACGCCACGTTGGTGGCGTAGTCGCCGTGCTCAGGATTGCGGGGGCGCTCAACGGTTACCGTTTCCGGTAAAACGGAAGAATCAAGCTCATGGCTTTCCATGACCTTAACGGCAGTTTCTTTAATCAATGTGGCCAAATCAGCTGGTGTCATGTCGCACGATTCTAGTGGACTGAAAAGTCAAGTGTGAAAAGGCCGCGCCAGAATATTCCCCTTTGCAGGACAAACGTTTGATAGCAACTTTTTGCAACATTGATATTGCGAAATAATTGCTGGTCAACAAAGGGACGCATTACGCACGTACTGCTTAAAGGTAGTAGGGTTGTGTCTATCCCCCATGTCAAGAATCAACGAGGAGCACCGTATGCGCATTGCGCTATTTTCCACTTGCATTGGTGACGCCCTTTTCCCGGACGTACAAAAGGCAACGGCACTGGTTCTCTCCCGCTTGGGCCACGAGGTGGTCTTCCCGGAGGAACAGACCTGCTGCGGCCAGATGCACATCAATACCGGTTACCAGAAGGAAACCCTGGGCATGATCCGCTCCTATGCGGATGCCTTCGCGGATCCCTCTATTGACTACGTTGTTGCAGCCTCCGGTTCCTGCGTGGGTGCCGTTCGTGAGCAGCACGAGCGCATCGCTGACCGATTTGGCAACTCCGCCGACGTCGACGGTGCACGCAAGACCACTCAGAAGACCCTGGACCTGCCGGAATTCCTGGTAGACGTAGAAGGCGTTACCAACGTGGGGGCATTCTTCCCGCACCGCGTGACCTACCACCCTTCCTGCCACGGCCTGCGCTTTTTGAAGCTGGGCGACCGCCCACTGCAGCTACTGCAGGAAGTCGAAGGCATCGAACTGGTCACCCTTCCCAATAAGGAAGAATGCTGTGGCTTCGGCGGCACCTTTGCCATCAAGAACGCAGAGGTATCCCGCGCGATGGTCACCGATAAGACTCGCCACATCAAGGAGACCGAGGCTGAGTTCGTCACCGGCGGTGACTCTTCTTGCCTGATGAACATCGGTGGCGCCCTGAGCCGCCAGCGCTCCGGCGTCCGCGCCGTTCACATGGCTGAGATCTTGGCTTCCACCAAGGAGCACCCATGGACTCCTACCTCCGCCGCCTACTCCAAGGAGACGATGCTCTAATGACCTCTTTCCTCGATACCACCCCACCGCGCGCGCCGGAAGGCTACGGTAACCTGCGCGGCAGCAAGGCCTTTGTTCCCCTGGCACACGTTGGCCTGAATAACTCCACCCAACGCCACAACCTGCAGCACGCCACCACCTCTATTCGTGAGAAGCGCTCCAATGCTGTAGAGGAGCTGGACGATTGGCAGGAGCTGCGCGCTGCAGGTTCCGCCATCAAGGAAGACGTTGCCGCCCGCATGCCAGAACTGCTCGAGCAGTTCGAAGAGCAGGTCAAGGCTCGCGGCGGCGTCGTCCACTGGGCACGCGATGCTAAGGAAGCTAACCAGATCATTGAGGGTCTGATTCGCGCTACCGGCGAGACCGATGTAGTCAAGGTTAAGTCCATGGCCACCCAGGAAATCGGCATGAACGAGCACCTGGAGGCCGCGGGCATCAACGCTCGCGAGACCGACTTGGCAGAGCTTATCGTGCAGCTGGGTGAGGATAAGCCGTCCCACATTTTGGTGCCGGCAATCCACCGCAACCGTGCGGAGATTCGCGATATTTTCGTCAACAAGATGCCGAATACCGATGACACCCTGCAGGCACAGCCGGCAGAGTTGGCCGAGGCATCCCGCCAGTTCCTGCGCGAGCAGTTCATGCAGGCCAAGGTTGCTATCTCCGGCGCCAACTTCGGTGTGGCAGAAACCGGCACCATCAACATCGTGGAGTCCGAGGGCAATGGCCGTATGTGCCTGACCCTGCCGGAGACCCTCATTACCGTGATGGGCATTGAAAAGCTAGTTCCTACCTTCCAGGACTTGGAGGTCTTCCTCCAGCTGCTGCCGCGTTCTTCCACCGCGGAGCGTATGAACCCATACACCTCCATGTGGTCCGGTGTTACTGAGGGCGATGGCCCGCAGAACTTCCACTTGGTGCTGCTGGATAACGGCCGTACTGCGGCCCTGTCCTCCCCGATTGGCCACCAGGCTCTCAAGTGCATCCGTTGCTCGGCTTGCTTGAATGTTTGCCCGGTCTACGAGCGCGCCGGCGGCCACGCCTACGGCTCTGTCTACCCTGGCCCGATCGGCATTTCCTTGACGCCGCAGCTGACCGGTATGAAGGACCACAACGATCCTTCCGCCAGCCTGCCTTATGCGTGCTCGCTGTGCGGCCGCTGCGACGAGGTGTGCCCGGTGAAGATTCCGCTTTCCGACGTCATTTTGGAAAACCGCCACCAGAAGGTCACCCACGCCACCCCACCAATCGAGCCGAAGCTCTTCAAGACCATTCAGCTCCTGTGGAGCAACCCGAAGCTGTGGAACAAGGCAACCCACATGGTTGCTCTTGGCCGCATCTTGGGTGGCACCAACAAGACCATCGAATCCCTGCCACTGTTTATGTCCGGTTGGTCCGAGGGCCGCGATACCGCGGTTCCGCCAAAGAAGTCCTTCCGCCAGTGGTTCGAGTCCGAAGAAGGCAAGGAACTTCTTGCCGAGGCCCGTGAGGAGTCCAAAAAGTGAACGCAAAGCAGGAAATCCTAAACCGCATCCGCTCCGCTCAGAAGCAGGCTGGTCTCCCCGACCACGTTGATGCCCCGCGCGATTACCACCACGAGGGCACCCTGAACGCGGACGAGCTGCGCGATATGCTCATTGACCGACTCGAGGATTACAAGGCCGAGGTGCACGTCACCGAGGAAGGCGAGCTCAAGCAGACCATCGCCACGATCCTCAAGGACCGCAAGTGCAACGACATTCGTTACGCCGAAGGCATGGACGCCAGCCTTTTCGAGGGCTTCGACGCCAAGCCGGACGATAAGTCCGTCGATCCGCGCACCCTGAACGAGACCGACGCTGTGGTCACTTATTCCCACGTCACCTCCGCACAGACCGGCACCATCGTGCTCGAGTCTGATGAGCGCTGCGGCCGTCGCGCACTGACCCTGGTTCCGGACCGCCACCTGTGCATCGTCCACCAGAATGAGATCGTCTACGGCATCCCTGAGGTCATCTCCCGCATGAACCCGGAGAAGCCAGCGACCTGGATTTCTGGCCCATCCGCTACCTCCGATATCGAGCTCACTCGTGTCGAGGGCGTGCACGGCCCGCGTGACCTCATCGTTGTCATCGTCAAGTAGTTCTGTGTAGCCCCTCTCCTGCCTCGGCCGGTGAGGGCACCCACCTACTGTGAATATGATGCTAAAAGCATCAAAAAAGCATAGGCTAGGTCTACCAATCATTTTTATTCTGGAGACCTAACCTATGCTTTCTTTTTCTTCTAAACTAGCGGCCACGCTCGGTGCTGCTGCGGTCACTCTTGGTGTCACCGCGCCGATTGCTACAGCCGCGCCAGCCCCCGCGCCGCAGGACACCAAGCCCGCCATTTCCTGGGAAGACTGCCCTGAGCAGGTAGACATCGCCAATGCCGAATGCGGCCGCATCGAAGTGCCTACGTACTACGACAACCCACAGGCCGGCACCATTAGCGTCGGCTTCGTGCGCGTTCCCGCCGCAAAGCCAGACGCCCGCCGTGGCGCGTTGTTTACCAACCCTGGTGGCCCTAGTGGCGATGCCTATGGTTGGGCCGGCAATACCGCTGTTCCATGGCCACAGGCCGTGCGCGATGAGTGGGACACCATTGGTGTGCAACCGCGTGGCCTGCCCGGCTCCACGCCAGTAAAGTGCGATGCCACGGCCACCAGTAATCCGCTCCAAGGCAGCCTCCAGGTAGGTAAGCTCACCCGCGATGCCTGCGAAAAGCATACCCCGGGCTATACCAATTCGCTGACCACCGCGAATACCCTGCAGGACTGGGAGATGGTGCGCCGTGCTTTGGGCGAGGAAAAGATTGACATCGCCGGCACCTCCTATGGCACCTACCTCGGCTCCGCCTACGCCACCAAGTATCCGGAGCATACCGGCAAGGTCCTGCTGGATTCGGGTATGAGCCCCAAGCTGGCGTGGAATGGCATCTTTGCTTCGCAACAGCGCGGCTATGAAAAGGGACTGCACGACCTCTTCGGTTTCATTGCCAAAAATGACGCCAAGTACCACCTTGGCACTACCCCACTGCAGGTCTATGAAAAGTGGTCACAGAAGGTAGCCCGCGAGGCCGGCGTTCGCCCCACGGTCTTGCCCCCAAATGCCAAGATTGGTGACCTCCCGCCAGGGCTCGAGTTTGCCGGTCAGCCTGGCGCGGACATCATGACAGCCACCGGCCCGCTGCGCGTGCAGGCGGAGTTCCTCGGTCAGAAGATTCAGCACCCCAATGCCGTGCAGGTTTCCTCCCCACTCTTGGGGATGACGCGCGTCGTTGTTCCGGTTCCTGCGCAGTGGGATGCCTTTGCCAAGCACTTGAATGGCAGCGAGCCCATGGATGCCGAGCAGCCCGACCCGGAGGCACTGCGCAAGGAGCAAGAAGCCGTGGCTCAGGCGATGAATATGCAAAACCTCATCGTCTGCAATGAAAACACCGCGCCGGGCAATCCGCTGCTGTACCCAAGCTACCTGTGGACCAACTTCGTCAGTCTTGATCCCTTCACGCTCATCAATTCCCTCTACGGCTCCGGCGCGGGTTGTGGCGGCCGCGCCCCGGTGACGGGCCAGGCGCCTCTCGACGGCTCCAAGCTGGCCACCAAGCCCCTCCAGATTCAGGCTACGGGCGACCCACAAACGCCGTATCAGTACCACACCAGCCTCTCCAAGCCGATGCAGTCGCGAGTGGTCACCGTCCATGGTCCTGGCCATGCCCACTTCGCATCCAAGAATAAAGTCGTCGATGACATCGGCGTGCACTACCTGCGCACCGGTGAGGTCACTACCACCGACGCCCCCGGGTTGATTTAGTCCCCCACTAACCCATGCGCTAAAATCACATCGTTGGGAATTCTCCCAGCGATGTCTCCGTAGCTCAGCGGATTAGAGCATCGGTTTCCGGTACCGAAGGTCGCAGGTTCGATCCCTGTCGGGGACACATTCACCGCTGACCACCAGGACTTTCTGGTGGTCAGCGGTTTGCTTGTTTTCTGGTCAGCTAGGTCTACCTTAGCTGCACACGAGCCTTCTATTTCCACTCCGGCTTGTCGGTATCCACCCCTTGCGCCTTAGCCGCATGCTCAATCGCGTCTGCCAGCCACTGCGCCAACCCCTCCTGCTGCGCCTCATAATGGGCACGGAAGCGTTCATCAGCCACATAGCCGCGCGAAATTAAGAAGTGCTTTGCCGGCGTGACGGGAAAGAAGGCACTGAGAGCTACGCGATGCTTGTCGACGAGCCCTTGGGCCTCCTCCGACCCCGCAGCCACACCGCCTGCTACGGCCTCGGCCAGTTCTTTTTCCACCTCAGCGACGCCGGCTTGCGCATCGCTCCAGTTCTTCTCCGACCAGCCGGCAGTGCGCTGCTGATACATAGCCCAATCCTCAGTCGATCCGTAGGCCTCCTCGGCTTCTTGTTGGTGCGCGGCGAAGTTGGCATCGCCGACAATCTGCCCAATTTCTTCGGTGGTGAGCTTTCGGTTATTCATTGCATCCTCCATCAAGGTGTCAATTGCTGCCAGCATGTCGCTAAGACTGTCTCGCTGCGCGAGCAGGCTTTCTCTTTGCCTCCGCAAATGTTCCAGATCGGAAGCATCGCCATCTAGCAGCTGTTTAATATCGGTCAATTTCATACCGGTAGCGCGGTAGATCAGAATCTTCTGCACGCGGGCGCAGTCTTCCTCGGTATACAGCCGGTAATTGGACCAGCTGCGCCACGTAGGACACAGCAAGCCTTGTGCCTCCCAGTGGTGCAAGGTGCGCACCGTAATGCGGAAGAGCGCTGCTACCTCGCCAACGGTATAAAGAACTTCATCGATGTCGTCCATGGTGACATTGTCGCGCCTAACGTCGCGTCAGGGTCAACCCCAAAGAAAATCTGCAGAAACTGTTGCCAGAGTGTTGGGTTTATGCAACACTTGAATGCATGACAGCAAACGACGCCCCTGTTTCAACAACGATCCGCGCCGAACGGTTCCGCCGTCCCGGCCCCGCCCGTGGATTAATCGCGGCAATGTATGGCTGCGTAGCTGTATCCGCGATCTTTCTCATCCTCGCATTGGCGATTTCTTCTTACTGGGCACTGTTAGGAATGTCTATCGCAATGGTGCTTTCTTGCATTCCCTGAACCATTCTGCGGGTGTCCATTGATTCCAAAGACCGCAAGCCGCTGTCCTCTCTTGATGAGTACGAGGCCCGGGTTCTCGACCAGTGGCGCCGGAAGGCTTTCCAGCTGTCTAACGCGTTTCTTTTTGCCGGCGGTCTTGTCACCCTTCTCGTAGGCAATTGGTTCCTAGGCGGAGGAATTACCGGCACTATTGGCACTAAATATTTGCTTGGAGCTGGCTACTACTTGCTCTCTAGTTACTTCATCTCTGCCACGTTGCCCGCTGTCGGCTACGCACTGACCTTCAACCAGAACTCGGAGGACTAACACATGCCCACCTTGACCATTGACCACCTCAATAAGTCCTTCGGGGAGACTCAAGCCCTGCGGGATATGACCTTTAGCGTTGGTGACGGCGAAATCTTCGGTTTCGTCGGATCCAATGGCGCCGGAAAATCCACCACCATGCGCATTGCACTTGGTGTGCTAGCCAAAGACTCTGGCGAGGTCTACTTCGATGACGCCCCAATCAATGACGATAACCGCCGCCGCATTGGTTATATGCCAGAAGAGCGCGGGCTCTACGGAAAGGAGCCACTGCTGAGCCAGCTGGTCTTCCTTGGCACCCTGCACGGCATGGATAAGCCCGCCGCGAAGCGCGCCGGCACTGAGCTCCTAGAACAGTTAGGTCTGGGCGAGCGCATGGACGATAAGCTCGATGACCTCTCCTTGGGCAACCAGCAGCGAGTACAGCTGGCGGCCTCCCTCATCCATGATCCTGACATGCTGATTCTGGACGAGCCATTCTCCGGGCTGGACCCGGTTGCGGTCAACGTCATGTCAGACATGCTGCGCGAGCGCGCCAATCGCGGCGTGCCCGTCATTTTCTCCTCGCACCAGTTGGACTTGGTGCAGCGCTTGTGTGACCGCGTGGGCATTGTGACGAAGGGGCATATGGTGGCTGAAGGGGGCGTCGATAAGCTGCGCAGCCAAGGCCCTCCCCGCTTTGAGGTCGCTACCCCAGCGCGCGGCTGGTATCCGGAAGGCACGGAGCTGGTGGCAGAAACTGCCGACGCCGTCGTGCTCGAGGCCGATGAAACCATCGATGACCAGGCAATCCTGCAGGCAGCCCTAGCCGCAGGCCCGGTGCATTCCTTCGGCCGCAAGATCCCAGACCTGACCGAGCTTTTCCAGGACGTCGTCACCAGCAACCAGAACGAGGAGGCCTAGGCCATGCAGTATTCCGCAATGAAGACCATCGGAGTTGTAGCCAAGCGTGAGATGGCGGTCGCGCTGAGGTCGAAGATGGTGGTGGGCACCATGCTGCTGCTCATCCTCGGTGCCATTATCGGCCCTATCGCTATCAATTTCTTCAGCGGCGATGACGAACCGGATTCCGTAGCCGTCGTGGGGATGGAAGCGTCTGCCTTTGATGATTCCGGCATCGATGCTACCGCGGCAAATGACCGCGCAGAAGCCCAGCAGATGGTAGAGAATGAAGACGCCGATGCCGCCTTAGTGCCGGCCGAGAACGACGGCTGGGAACTCGTGAGCAAGGGGGATGCCCCAGCGTCCGTGACCACCACCGTCAACCAAATCGTTGCTTCTCAAGCACAAGCAACTGCGCTGGATACGCTCAATATTGACCCACAAGAGTTAGAAAAGGCTACCCCCTCGACCACGGTCAATCAGGTGAACTTAGAAGAAGAGGACGGCACGGAACATAAGATGGCCGGCGTAGCCACGGTCGTCATTGGCGCAATGGTGGTCGTCTTTTCCGTCATGACCTTCGCCGGCTTGATTGGTGGCCGCGTCACGGAGGAAAAGTCGTCCCGAGTGGTGGAAATTATCTTGTCTTCCGTGCGTCCGGTGGACTTTTTGGCCGGCAAGATTCTGGGCAATACCATCGTTGGATTCCTAGCCACGCTGCTCATTTTGGGCGGCGGTGCTATCTCTCTTGCTACGACTGGATTGGCTAGTGACATCGAGCTGGACTACGGCTTGGTAGCCGTCCTCCTTGTTGGCGAGATTCTCGGCCTGCTCTTCTTTGGCAGCCTCTACGCTGCAGCCGGCTCGATGGTGCAGCGCACCGAGGATCTCCAATCCACGCAGGCACCTATCCTGTTCCTCGTCTTTGCCACCATGTATGTACCGATGTTCGGCTGGATGCACCTAGATGCCACATGGATGCAGGTCATGACCTGGCTGCCGCCGGTATCCATGCTGGTCGCCCCTATGCAGGTGGCCGGGGCAACCTCAGCTGGCTGGGACTTGCCGCAAGCTACCTGCTCATGGCCTTGGTCACGGCACTTATTATCGTCATTGTTGGCCGCATCTACCGCCGCGCCATTTTGAATAATGGCAGGAAGATGACCTGGCGTCAGGCGCTGGGCAAGTAAAAAATAATCCGGCTTCCCGCCGTGGTGCGGGAGCCGGATTCTTCTATGTGCCGAAGCTACTGAGTAATGAACTCGTTGGTGATCGGCTGAGTGATGTCCAAGGTGCCGTGCTCGATGTAGTACATACCGAAGAACATGGCAGCAACCATTACCAGTGCCAGCAGCATGTTCGGGATCCACTGGACGAAGACGGAAACCCAGCCCTTGCTCTTATCCCTGGCTGCTGCTTCGCGCTGTTCCTGAGCCTCACGCTCGTTCATAATGATAAAACCTTTCGATCCACCGAGGATTAACTACGGATATCTTAACAGTTAAGCGCCCAGAAGGCCGCATTCCTCGCACTTTTGATTGACACCGAAAATCGGCGATTAAATTCCTGGGTCCTCATCATTGAGCAGCGCCTCTACGAAGGACTCGCGGTCACCAAGCATGCGCTCAATGTCTTTTTCCGCGCCGACGATCCACAGCTCGGTGTCTTGGTCATAGGTGAGAGCGGAATCTGGGTAGGCCTCTAGTGCCTCCTCCATGGCGGCAACCTGGTCCTCGCTGGCGGCGTCGTCCAAGTGCACCTCTGGATCGCCGATGCGCGGGCTAAGCTCCTCCAACGCGGTGATCCCGTAGGTCTTATATTGCTTCTTCGGGTGCTCAAAGAGCTCTTGTCCCATCATGGAGCTTAATCCTTTCCGTGTAGTAGCGAATCTGGCACGTACCCCTCATAGCCCGGGATGTTATTGACCTGAAGAACTCCGGTGAAAAAGCGCCGCAGCGCCGGTACGTCCTCGGGTTGCAGATGGTCAAAGACCATACGGCGCACGGATTCCACGTGCTCCGGAGCGGCACGCCGCAGGTGTTCTAGGCCCACGTGGGTCACACACACGTTGATGCCGCGTGCATCATCCTCGTCTGGTTCTTTGGTGAGCAGGCCGCGCTTTTCCATGCGAGTTACCTGATGGGAGGCGCGGGAGCGGTCCCACTCCAGCTGCGTGCACAGTTCGTGCAGGCGCAGGCGTTGTTCCGGTGCCTCGGACAGGGCGACGAGGACGGCGAACTCGGAGGCAGATACTTCGCCGCCGGCCTTGAGCGTTTCCTCCATTCCCCTATCGATCTTACGCACGGCGCCAAGGAGCAGGCGCCATAGCTCCTGCTCATCGTCGTCTAACCAGCGAGTTTGATAAGGCATGGCACTAGATTACCCCTTTGAGCGCGGCAATGTCGCGCTCACTGCGTCCCGGTACGCGGGAGTAGCGCTCCGGCATGCAGGTAAAGACCAATACCTGGTTGTCCCTTCCGACATGGGAAAAGAGCGTGGCCATAAGTTGCAGGCGGTGTGCATCGGTAGAGCCCAACGCGTCATCCACAATAACGGGAACCGACTCCGGCCCCACCAATTGCGCGATGGCAAAGCGGGTGAGGATGGCCAGCTGCTCGCGGGCACCACCGGAGAGGCTGGCCAGGCTCACCGTCTCATTATCCTGGGTGCGGGTGGTCACGCGGAGGTCGTCATCGAGCTCGAAAGTGATGCCGCCGCCGTACACGGTGCGGGCCAGCCGCGACAGTGCAGCCACGAAGGGCGCGGCGTAGCGCTGGCGGGCGGCATCGCGATGCTTGAGCAACAGTTCGCGCAGATAGCGGGCGGCTTGCGCACGCTTGTCCACGCTCTCATATACCGCCCGGGCCATCTCCAGCGCCGCGGTGGCCTGTTGGGCGCGCTCGGCGGCACCGGAGTGGAAGTTCACCTCGCTGGAAAGCCGGCCGAGGTCTACCTCGCAGCGTTGGATGCGTTCGGTGAGGTAATCCAGGTGGGACTGCGCGCCTTCCACTAGGGAGTTGGCGGTATCAAGGTCCACAGCTTCCATCTGATCTAGCTGCCCGCGCAGGTCCGCCACTACGGATTCCAGGCGAACGACCTCAGCACGCAGGTCCTCGTCGGCGGCGCGTTCACGCGCGAAGGAAAGGTCTCGGGTCACGCGCTGCGCGTTTTCGCGGGCCGCGGCAAGTTCGGCATCGAGGCGCACAGCCTCATGGGCTAGGCGGCTTTCGCGGTACGGCACGAGTTCGCGGTCGAGCGCATCGACCTTTTCGCTGGCTTCTTCCTCCGCGGCCTCTGCGGCGGCGAGGTCTACCTCCTCCCCGTCCGCAAGGTCCGCGACTTTCTCAGCCAGTGCGGCATGCTGGGCGCGCAGCTCGCCCAAATCATCCGGCCCCAGTTCCGCGGCAAGGGCACGGGTGGCGGCATCGAGGGCGTCGTTCTGTGCACGGTGCGTCTCATGGGCTTCCTCGGCCGCGGCCACTGAACCTACGCCCAGGGTATCGAGCAGCTCGTGCAGCCGGGTGCGGGCCTGTTCCACATCGCGTTGGGTGTCCTCCGCAGAGTAGGAACCGGCCGAGAAGCGGGCGGTGATATCGCCGATGGTGATAACGCGGGAATCGACAAGCTCGACGGCGGTGTCCTCATCCAACTCGATGTCCTCGCCATCGACGCGGATGGTGGAGCCAGCAGGTCCGGAAAAATCGGACCTTGGCGGCAGCGGCCTCGTGCAGGCGCTCGGCCACCGACAGCGCTGAGTCTGCCTTATGCAGGCTGGTGATATCGGCCGCGGTGACCTCGCGGCCACGCTGAGCGATGGCCGCACGGGCCTGGTCTACCTCGGTGGCTAGGCCGTCAAGCGATTCCAGCCGGGCGCTGAGTTGCTCAAACTTCTGCTTATCCTGCAGGCGGCGTGCCTGCTTCAAAGTGCTGCGGGCCGCGGCATAGTCCTCCTTGGCCCCCGCAAGTTGCTTCTCCAGCGAGTCTTTGGCCGCGGATTCTTCTTTCGCCTTGTCTTGGGCGGCGGTGAGCTTGTACTGGGCAGCCTCGGTGGCCCTGGCAGATTCCTCGGCGGCGGTGACGAGCTCGGCCCGCTCGGTAACGGCGGCTTGCGCACGGGCAAGGTCTTCTGAAGCACGGGCGAGGGCGGCCTTATGGGAATCCAGGGTGGCCTGCGCGGTGGCAGCTTCCTCGGCCTGGGCTTGTTTCTCTGCGAGGTCGGCGCGGGCGGCGGGAAGCTCTGCTTCGGCGGCGGCTTGGTCGCGCTCGAGTTGTTCGTAGCGCTCGACCACGGAGTCGAGCTCGCGCAGTACGCGAGTGGCCTCAGTGTATTCTTCTTCGGCGCGCGCTAGGGCTGCGGCGGACTCCTTGTACTCGCCGGCCGGATTACCCTTCGCCGCGGTGAAATAGCGCTGATATTCCTTGTCCACGCGGGCCAGCAGCGCGGAATCGTCGCCGGAAACCTCGTCCTCGGCCAGGCCGGATTCGCGCTCGAGCGCGCGGGTCAGGCTAGGAATGCCAACGGCAGAGATGGCCTCGCCGGTGTCGTCTTGGCGCATAAAGAGGGCGTCGACAAGCGAGCGATCCAAATGCTCAGAGAGGATGCGCTCTAGCTCATCATCGGCCTGGCTGCCGGTAAACTGCGCCGGCCGTGGGGAAGAAATATTCAGCTCGCAGGATTTCTTTGATAGCCAACGCTTGGCAATGCGGAAGCGGTACTCCCCTACGCTTAGCTCGGCCGTAACTTCCGGGGCAACGTCCTTGCCCACCGGCTGCAGGGAGCGAATTCGCTTGGAGCGGCCGCTGTGCTTTTCGGTGAGCACCACGTCGAGCGCCTCCACGATGGTGGACTTGCCGGCCTCGTTCTCGCCATGGATGACCACGACGCCGGTCTCGGGAAGCTCATCGAGGACCAGGTGCTCAATGCCGCGGACGTTGGTGAGTTCCAGGCGGTGTATACGCATTAGGACTGTCCCTCCAGGCGGAATAGCAGGTTGGCGGCGTCGCGGGCGACGGGATCCTCGCGGTTATCTAGCAGTTCATGCAGGGCCTCGGCCGCGTAGCCGGAGATATCGAGGCTGGCTAATTCCTCCTCGCTGGGTTCCAGGTAAAGGTCCATGGTGCGCTCGCGCGGGCGCAGGGAGGCAAATACGGCTTCGTACTCGTCCAGGCCACGCTGCAGACGGGCGTGGGCCTCGACGCCGAGCGTGCCGCGCAGGCTATATTTCACGGCCGTGCGCACCTTATCGGGATACTCGCCTAAGCGCGCGAGGAAGCGCTCCACGTCCTCGGCAGAATCCACGGCGGCATCGAGGGCTTCAAAGCTGTCCAGCGGCCGATGCAGCGCTTGTCGACGTCCACCTTATCCCCCACGCGCACCACCAACGCATTGCCGGAATCCGATTCGCCGCCGCCGGTGCTCGTTTCCTTATAGTCCGTGGTCTCCGGGCTGCCGGAAAACCACACCCGGCCGGTGGTGCCGAGGCTGGCGGTAGAGTGGGTATCGCCCAGCGCCAGGTAGTCGATCACCCCGCGGTCCAGGCAGTCCTCGACGAAGCCAAGGTCGATGGTATCGGCGTCATCCTCGCCGGAGCGGGAATCCACCTGGCCGTGGCCGACGGCGATGCGGATGCCCGCGGCCGGCGCCAACGGCTCGAGCGCTTGGCGGACCAAGTCGTGGTTTGCGCGCTTGGACAGGTACGGCGCGCCGACCAGCTCCACGCCGGGCGCAACCTGGATGGGCTCTGAGTCTGCGATGACGTGAACATTCTCCGCGCTGGTCTTATAAAAGACCGAATCCGCCACCAGCGGGTCGTGGTTTCCCGGCAGGACATAGACCGGCACCGGCAGGCGCTTGAACATCTCCGTGGCGCGGGCAAGGATGTCGCGCGAGAGGGCATTGTGCTCAAAGACGTCGCCGGCCACGACGATGAACTCCGCGCCGGTTTCCTCCGCCAGCTCGCCTAGCCGCACGATGGCGGCCTCGCGGTCATCGTTAAAGCGGCCTTGGGCCTCGCCCTTCAAGAACCACCGGGTCATGCCCAGCTGAAAATCGGAGGTATGGATAAACGTGGTAGCAGTCATTAGTGCGAGAGGTGGTAGTAGAGGTCTTCAATATCGGATACCGCGCGCAAGAGATCCAGGTTGGTATGCGAAACCGAGCGCATGGCCTTGCGCAGCAGATCCGGATCGGAGTCATCAATGGCCGGGGCGACCTTGGGCTGCGGCAGCTTCGGCAGCTCGCGCCCGTTCCAGAAGATGTCATTCTTCTCTTCCTCGGACAGGTCGCTCGGGGTGAAGCTTTCGCGGCTAACCGCCTTGGCCTGCTCTAAGACCATGCGCTCCAGGCGGGCAAAGTCCAACCCGCGCATATTAAAGATGACGGCCGGGTCGGCATCCGCGCGGGTGGCGAGCTTATCGCCCACCGCCACGATGTGCTTGCACACGTACTCGCCGTCCGGGCAGTCGCAGGTCAGGCGCAGGTCTTCGGCCTCGGGGGCGAAGAGGGTGTCTAGGGCGGCGTCGGCAAGCAAGCCCTTGCGCGCATTCGCTACGGAATTGGGGGTGCGGGCGAATTCGGTGGCCAGCTGGGCAATATCGTCGTTATTGCGGTACGGCAGCTGGATGAGCACCGCAAAGGGCTCGTTCTGGGAGCCGGCCACGCGCCCATGGATGGCGCCGTTGCGCACCTCGAGGCCCACGACGTGGCCGCCCTCGGCATACTGGCGGCCGCGGGTTATCCGGCCGCGATCCGCGCCATGCGAGGTAAAGGCCGCAATCCGCGAGGCCGTGGTGGACAGGATGCGCCCGCTGCGGTCTACGTGATTGACCTCGGCCGGGGTGCTTACTCGTTTGCGGGTGCCAAAATTGGCATAGATGACGTTGTCGTCGCCTTTAACAGCCATGGATTACTCCCTCCCCCGGTAGCTCATGAGTGCGGCCAGCTGATCTGGGTCTAGCTCGGTAAGCCAGCCCTCGCCTTCGCCCACCACGGCGCCGGCCAGCTGCGTCTTACCGTCCAAGATATCCTGGATGGATTCCTCCAGCGTGCCTGCGGTGATCATCTTATACACTTGCACATTGCGGCGTTGGCCAATGCGGAAGGCACGGTCCGTCGCCTGGTTTTCCACCGCCGGATTCCACCAGCGGTCCATGTGCACGACGATAGAGGCGGCCGTGAGGTTCAGGCCCGTGCCGCCCGCCTTGAGCGATAGGATCATTGCCGGTGGGCCGTCCTCGGACTGGAAATCCTCCACCATCTGGTCGCGCTTATTCTTGCTTACCCCGCCGTGGAGGAAGGGGATCTCGCGGCCGAGCTGGTCGCTTAAGTAGGGCTGCAGGATATCGCCAAAGGCCTTGTACTGGGTAAAGACGAGGAGACGCTCGCCGGATTCGGTGGCCTCGTCCACGATGCGCATGAGCTCTTTGACCTTGCCAGAGCGGTGCTTGCCCTTGAGCGTCACCGGAGAGTTATCACCCAGGTAGTGCGCGGGGTGATTACAAATCTGCTTAATGCGGGTCAGCGAGGCCAGCACCAAACCGCGCTTATTAATGCCCGTCGCCTCCTGCAGGTCCTTCTTCACCTGGTTGACCAGTGCCTTATACAGGGCGGCCTGCTCGGTAGTCATGGATACGGTGAGGATCTGCTCGGACTTTTCCGGCAGGTCATCGATGATATTCGGGTCCGTCTTGACGCGGCGGAGGATAAACGGCGCGGTGAGTTGGCGCAGGCGCTCGGACATTTCCTCGTCATTATTGCGCTCGATGGCCTTAGCAAAGTGATTGCGGAAGAAGGAGGCGGTGCCCAGCACGCCGGGATTGCAGAAATCCAGGATGGAGCGCATCTCCGAGAGGCGATTTTCCACCGGGGTGCCGGTTAGCGCCACGCGGTGTTCCGAGGGCAGCGAGCGCACGGCCTTGGACGAGCGCGTCGCGGAATTCTTAATCGCCTGGGCCTCGTCGAGGACGACGCGCTGCCAGCCGACTTCGCCCATGTCCTTAAAATCGCGGCCCACGGTGCCGTAGGTGGTGATGACGAGGTCACACTCGCTGGCCTCCTTTAAAAAGTCCTCCCCGCGCGGGCGGCTGGGGCCGTGCTGCACCATGACTTTGAAGTCTGGGACGAAGCGCTGGGCCTCGCGGGCCCAGTTGCCTACTACGGACGTTGGCGCCACCACGAGCGTGGGGCCGGTCTGCTCACCGCGGTCCTTCTCTACCGCGAGGAGGGTCAGTAGTTGGAGGGTTTTGCCGAGACCCATGTCGTCGGCAAGCACTGCTCCAATGCCACTGCGCGACATCCAATACAGCCAGTCGACGCCGCGGCGCTGGTACTCGCGCAGCTCCGCGTGTACGGAGGCGGGAATCTCCACGCGCTCTGGGGCAACCTTATCCACCCCGCCGAGCAGCGCCGTGTGCCAGGTGCTGCCGGTGAACTCAATGGGCTCTTGGGTCATAGACTCCAGGGCCAACTCGCGCAGTTCGGCCACGGTGACCTGCTCGTGCTCCTCGCCGCCCTCGTTGAATTCTTGGCGGCGGCGCTCCACGTCCGCCATCAGGGCTTCCCACCCTGGCTGGTTCAGCTGCTTGGCCATCTCTGCGGAGGCGGCTAGCTGCTCGAGCTCCTTCTTCTTGCGCGCGATGGCCTTCTCCCGCAGCGCGTCCATGTAGCCGGAAACTTGGGAGACGACCTGCTTATCGGCCATGACCCACTTGCCGCGCAGCTGGATGAGGCCGGACTTGGAATTGACCAGGTCCTCCATCTCTTCCTCGGTCAGCTCCACATCGCCTACGGACATGCGCCAGTTATAGTCCACTAGCTTATTCATGCCGATGTGCTTCTTCGTGGCGGCCTCGGCCGGATCGCGAGCCTCGTGGGTTTCCAGCTTGGCCTTAGTCTCCATCTGCGCCCACGCCTTGGGCAGCATGACGGTCACGCCACTGGCCTTGAGCTTATCCACCTCATGGGTAATAAAGTGGGTGAGCTGGTGGGTTTCTAGGTAGACGTCCCAGTCGCCGTCGCCAGGCTGTGGCAGCTGCGCCGTCTCCCCCAGCGTGGGTGCGATGCGCACGGCCTTGCGGTGAGCTTCGCGCAGCTTTTCCACACTCGCTCTATCCAAACTTTGCGCCGACACCGGCCGTGGAGAATCCGTGCCCGAGCGCACCCGCACGCGCACTGGCCACTTGGCCGTATCCGGGTCAACGTCAAGCGGCTCCTCCACGATGTAGACCAGCTGGAGTTCTACCTCGTAGATGGAATTCTTCCACTCATTGAGCCCGCGCAGCAGCTGCGAGCGCCCCCGTCGGATTGGCCGCGTATCGAGCAGGGCGCGGGCAAACTCGTGCCACGGCATCGGGCGCGGAGCCTCCGCCACGGGCCGCAGCTCGCGAAAGGCAATCCAGTGGGTGAGCTCATCGGCCATATCATCCGAGAGCGCCCGATTATTCACGTGCAAGATGCCCGGCGCGGCCGCCATCATCTCCGCGAGCCAACCGCGCTCGCCCAAGCCCGAGGCCAGCTGCCACATGGGGAACCACTCATTGGCCTGGTAAGCCAGCCGGAAGGTCACGCGGCCAGCGCGCACGAACTTGCACAGCCCGCTGTAGGCATGGATCAGCCACTGGAGGTCGGGCGCAATGGTGGCGGGCGGCTTGTGGTTCAGGTGCTCCATTTGGGCAAGCGCCGCCACGGCCTCTTCGGGTCCGAACATCGCCATGGGCACCATCAGGGAGACATCCTTGCCCTTTGGCGTACGCAGCGATACCCGCGCTCGGTTGCGGAAGGATTTCTGCGCCAAGATGGACTCCACCGCTGGCGGGAAGGTGCCCTCGGGGACGGCGTTGGGCATGACGATCTTGTGTCCTTCTACCTGTTCAATCCATAGACCTAGTCCCGTAACGGGGAGCCACAGTCCATGCACGAGGTAAGAAGCCATAGCCGCCAGCATAGCAGCCCCTTTTGGTTTTGTTACAGGCTCGTTATGTTCCACCCTTTTCCCAGTTGAACGACAGAAAATCGAAACGGAGATCTGCGCCACACCTGTATTTTCGCTTGGGTTAACCTTGTGACCCCGTTAACGTGAGAATGTCATCACACACCTACAAGGAGTAAAACGTGCAAGATTCAACTTGGTACGTCATTGCGATGATCGTGTATCTCCTCGCAATGGCAGCCATTGGCTATTGGAGCTACAAGCAAACCGATCAATATGACGATTATGTTTTGGGCGGCCGTGGTCTGCACCCATTCGTAGCGGCCCTCTCCGCCGGCGCCTCCGACATGTCCGGCTGGCTCCTCATGGGCCTGCCTGGCGCGCTCTTCCTCTCCGGCATGTCCGAGCTATGGATGGCCATCGGCCTGCTCGTCGGCTGCTGGGCAAACTGGAAGTGGGTCGCACCGCGCCTGCGCTCCTACTCGGAGATCGCGGCCAACTCCATTACCGTGCCGTCCTTCTTTGAAAACCGCCTGCACGATAAGTCCCGCCTGCTGCGCATCATCTCCGCAGCCATCATTATCTTCTTCTTTACCTTCTACGTCTCCTCCGGCATGGTCTCCGGCGGCCGCTACTTCGAGTCCACCTTCGGTGGCGACTACCTCACCGGCATGCTTGTTATCGCCGCGGTGACCATCTTCTACACCTTCGTCGGCGGCTTCTTGGCGGTGTCCTACACGGACGTCGTCCAGGGCGTGCTTATGTTCGTCGCCCTGATGATCGTGCCAATTATGGCAATCGTCTCTCTCAGCGATCCTGCCTCCATCTTCTCTTTCGCCAGCAATAATGCCTACGGCACCGATGGCGTAGTGGAAAATGACAGCTACTTCTCCATGTTCGCCGGCGTTTCCGCTGGCGTCATCATCGGCAACCTGGCCTGGGGCCTGGGCTACTTTGGCCAGCCACACATCGTGGTCCGCTTCATGGCGCTGCGTAAGCCTTCCGACGCCCGCCAGGGCCGCTTCTACGGCGTTACCTGGATGGGCCTGTCCGTCATCGGCGCCATCTTCGTCGCTCTCTCTGGCACCGTCTACTTCACCCAGACCGGCCACAGCATCACCGACCAGGACAACTTCGAAACCATCTTCCTGGATATGGCGCAGGCCATGATGCACCCACTGCCCGCAGGCTTCGTCTTGACCGCGGTTCTGGCCGCCATTATGTCCACCATGTCGTCCCAGATGCTCGTCGTCTCTACTTCCCTCATCGAGGACCTCTTCCTCATCTTTGCTAAGAAGAAGCCCAGCGAGCAGGTCCTCATCAATCTCTCCCGCACCGCCATCGTCGCCATCGCGGTCATCGCCGCCCTGCTGGCAATCAACCCATCTGACTCCATTTTGGGTCTGGTTGGCTTCGCTTGGGCAGGCTTTGGTTCTGCCTTCGGCCCGATCATCTTGCTCTCTCTGTACTGGAAGCGCCTCAACTCCGCCGGTGCCATTGCAGGCATGCTTACCGGTGCAATCGTTGCTATTGGCTGGGGCATGTCTCCGCTTTCCGACGTCCTCTACGAAATCGTCCCAGGCTTCTTCCTGGCCCTCATCGTGGCGGTTATTGTCTCCAAGCTCACGAAGGAGCCTAAGCCAGAGGTTGTTGCCGAATTCGAAGAGTCCACCAAGCTGGCCAAGCTCGTGGAAAATGACTCCAACCTCGACTTCGAGGAAGCCGCAGAAAAGGTCACCGATAAGTAATCGGAACCAACGCGGACTCCTCGCAGTCCAATAGGACATGAAGTCCTATTACCTGGCCGCGCTATCATGCATCACCGTCCTCATCGGTGCATGGTATGCGTGGCCTTTTCCGCGTTTTGACGTCACCACGCTCCCCTCCCGCCCCGAAGCCGCCGGCTACAACCGTGAAGACTTCGGCATCTGGCAGCCCCACGGCGCCTGCACCACCCGCGAGGTCATTCTAGAAAGCCAATCCAGCGAACCCCTCCACGCTTGCCACGCCCGCAGCGGGACTCTGTATGACCCCTATAGTGACACCACCATTCCCGCTACCTCGCCTATTGAGATCGACCACATCTTTCCCCTCTCCGCGGCCTATGACCTTGGCGCGTCCGAGTGGGACCGCGAAACCAAGGTCCGCTTTGGCAACGATCCGCTCAATCTCGTAGCCACCAGCCGTGAGCTCAACCAAGAAAAGTCAGACGCCCTCCCCGCGGAATGGCTACCTCCCGCCAACCGCTGCGACTACTCCCGCCGACTCGCCGACATCGCCCGAAAGTACTCCCTTCCCCTGCCTTCCAAGGACGTGCGGGTGATGCAAAGGCAATGTCGGTTAGCCGTACTCACCGGAAATTGATTAGGGTTGACGTGGCAACTTTCCGCGATTGAAGGGTTCTTTCAATGACTTCTTTCCTTGTATTTCTCCACGTGGCCGCAGCCATTCTATTGATCGGCCCGGTATGCGTATCCACCTCTAGCTTCCAGACCCAGATGGCCAAGGCAGCACAGGGTGACCACGCGGCGCTCGGCTCCGCTCGCGTCCTGCACAACATCACCAATACCTACGGCTACATCTCTGCCATCGTGCCTATCCTCGGCCTCGGCGTATTCCTTTCCGATATCAGCGCTTACAAGTCTGAAGTAAACTTCCACATCGCCATCTTGGTTGCCATCGTCGCATGGTGCCTGCTCTTCTTCGTCATTCTGCCAAAGCAGAAGAAGGCAATGGCCGCCCTCGAATCGACTGAATCCTTCGACTACGCGGCAGCAAAGAAGCCGCTGTCCGCATTCGGCGGCGTATTCAACCTCCTGTGGATCATCTGCCTCATCCTGATGTACGTCAACTTCTAAGTGGCCCTCTAGAAAGCCATTTACTCCTCTGGGACAGTGTCTTCACTGTCCCTCTTTTCGTTTTCCAGCTCCTCTTTCAACTTTTGTGCATCCTCGTGCGCATTTTCTCGACGCCGCCGCGTCGCCTGCGCCACAGTCTGCGCCCACCTCCGATTCTTCGGCGCGAGCGGACCGCTGGCTTCGTCATAGACCCAAGTCGAATCTTCAAAGAGCCAGACGACGTCCCCGCTAATTGGATCCTTGATATAAAACGCCCGTCCATCAGTCTTGATGTTGTGGTGATGTTGACACAGGCAGGTCAAGTTTGCCGCCGAAGTAGGTCACTCCGTCAGCAAAATCGTGTCGATGGTTCATCTGGGAAGCCATAGCCGGCCGCGTACATCCGGGCCACCGGCAGGTCCCGTCCAGCCCTTCCACAAAGGCGCGAATATGCGGCGGCGTGACGTAGTTTCCGCTTTCATCTTGTGCCGCCTTCTCCATGTCGCGCACGGTCGTGGCCCGCGATTGCATGTCATCGGCCACCTCAGGCGAAACCCAACCCAAGCTTTGGACGAAGGCGGGAGCATCCGGCAGATCGCAGCGGTACATATTGAGCACCACCTTTGCCTTGGCCTCAGCCTCGCCGGTGAGCAACTCGACCGCAGCCTGAGCCAAGGAGATGTCCTTCTCCGTGGCCACACCCCGAATATTTCGGTCGATGATTTCGGCAGTCTCTAAGCCCACGTCGAGGCACACGGCGGCCCACTCCCCGCCCGTAGGCTCGAGGTGATAGGACTCCTTGCGCCGCGGATCGCGTGCGGCGATGGTGGGATCAAGACGGACAATGAGCTCCCGCAGCTTTCGCCGCAGGTTGCGATGGGACGGTAATTTTTGGTTAGGGCGTTTGGGGGTGAGGTAAGTGGTTAATTCGGCGTCGATAAGCAGGCGTTTTTCGGCGTCAATCTCGCCTAACTTGGACAGCGTCTGGTCAATAGTGATTAAGCGGTCTAAATCTAAGTGGTAATGCTCTTCCTGCCGGGCTTTAAGGCGCGGCAGCTCCTGTAATCGCTCAAAGGCGAAAATAATATTTCTAATTCGGGACTGCCGCGTTCCGGTGAGATCCGACAGTGATTGGCTAATTATTTCGATATCGTCATCCGGGTCTGGATGCAGGCGCTTCCAAAGGAGATATTCGGCCTTGCGGATGTCTGTAGCTGCTTGTGAGGTGGAATTTGCTGGATTGGTATTGGCAAAGAAGGGCGCATTCATGGACTTCCCCCGCAGAAGTTTCTCTAGAACATGTTTGCGCTTTTAGTATACAAAACCCCTCCGACACCCTACCCCCGTTTATAGTAAAACCGCAGGTCAAAGGGCGCGAAAAAATGGGCCTCCGAAGAGGCCCATTGAGTCGAAAATGCTAGTCGCGCCAGCGTCCACCGCGCTTGCGTCCACCGCCGTGATCACGGCGTGGCGGGCGGCCGGTGTCCTTTTGAATCTTGATCAGCTGGCCGGAAATGCGGGTATCCTTCAGTCGGTCCAGCACTGCCGGGTCAAGGTTCTTTGGCAGGTCAACCAGGGTGTGGCCCACCGCGATGGTGATACGGCCGAAGTCCTTAGCAGACAGGCCACCCTCGTTGGCAATAGCACCCACGATGGCTCCCGGGCGCACATTTTGCCGCTTGCCGACGTCCAGTCGGTACGTCTCAAAGTCTCCATCCGGCCGCTTAGGACCACGGCCCTTGCCGCCGCCCTTGAAATCGCGCTTGCGATCGTCGCGGCGGTCGCGGTCGCGCTTCGGCTTGGGAAGCGGCTTGTCTTCCATTAGGAAGTTCTTGCCGCCCTGCAGCATGACGGCAAGGGCCGCAGCGATGTCGTCCATAGCCGCGTTATTGTCTTCGGAGTACTTGCGCACCAGGGTGCGGAAGAAGTCCGCCTGCTTATTGTCCATGGAGTTGGTAATGGACTGCGCGAACTTTTCCTTGCGCTTTTCATTCACTTCATCGACGGACGGCAGGTCCATCTCTTCCAGACGGGCGTTGGTCACGCGCTCGATGGAGCGCAGCATGCGGCGCTCGCGCGGGGTGACGAACAGGATGGCTTCGCCAGAGCGGCCCGCGCGGCCGGTGCGGCCGATGCGGTGCACGTAGGACTCGGTATCGTTCGGGATATCGAAGTTGACCACGTGCGTGATGCGCTCGACGTCGAGGCCACGGGCGGCGACGTCGGTAGCCACGAGGATGTCTAGGCGGCCATCCTTGAGCTGATCGACGGTGCGCTCGCGCTGAGCCTGCGCAATATCGCCGTTGATGGCGGCGGCGCTGAAACCGCGGTCACGCAGGGTCTCGGCCACTTCTTCGGTCTCGTGCTTGGTGCGGCAAAAGACGATGATGGCGTCGTAATTGATGACCTCGAGGATGCGGGTGAAGGCATCCATCTTTGCGCGGTGCGGAATGAGGAGGAAGCGCTGCGTGATGTTGTCATTGGTGCGGCGCTCGGACTTCACCGTGACCTCGGCGGGGTTGTCGAGGTACTGCTTAGACAGGCGTCGGATAGCGTTCGGCATGGTGGCCGAGAAAAGCGCCACCTGCTTGCGGTCCGGGGTGTCCTCCAGGATGCGCTCGACGTCTTCTTGGAAGCCCATGTTCAGCATCTCATCGGCCTCATCGAGGACGAGGAACTGCAGCTGGGACAGGTCCAGCGAGCCCTTCTCCAGGTGGTCGATGACGCGACCCGGGGTGCCCACGATAACCTGCGCACCGCGGCGCAGACCGGAAAGCTGAATGCCATAGGCTTGGCCACCGTAGATAGGCAGCACCTCGACGCCCTTGAGGGACTCGGCGAAGGATTGGAAGGAGTCCGCCACCTGCAGGGCCAGCTCGCGGGTGGGAGCGAGCACAAGGGCCTGCGGATGGCGGGCCTTGGTGTCAATCTGTGACAAAACCGGCAGCGCAAAGGCTGCGGTCTTGCCGGTACCGGTCTGGGCAAGGCCGACAACGTCGCGGCCTTCCATCAAGATCGGGATGGTTTCTTCCTGAATGGGGGAAGGCTTGGTGAAGCCTACTTTCGCAACGGCCTCCAGAATTTTCTCTGGCAGGCCAAGATGCGCGAACCCCTGGGAGTTGTCGTTGGCTGAATCTTGGGATTCAGCGCCGGTGTCCTCAGAAGTATTCGCAGCCCTGGTGTCCTTGGTGACACCTTGCGAGTTGTCCTGAGATTCCGACTTATTAAAATCTTCCGGCTCGTTGACGCCGCCGGTGGCGTTATCGGTAATGCTCATTGCTTCACCAACCCTACGCGATTGCCGCCCCAAACTCCATATCCTAAGCGCCCGCGACGAAAGTGCGGTAGCTCAGTGGCATGCCTGGGCGGTAGGCCAAGTGCACGGCGCTGGGGGCGTCGAGCACGTGCAGGTCCGCGGCGGCGCCCTCCACGATGGTGCCCTTCGCAGGGCGGCCCTGCGGGTCAAGGCCGTTGCCAACGTTGTGGCGGCGCAGGGCGGTCGCTCCGCCGGTGGTGGCGGCGTGGATGGCCTCATCGACGGAGAGGTGCTGCTGCAGAACCGCGGTGGTCACGCAGTAGTTCATCGAGGAGGTATAGGACGTGCCGGGGTTGAGGTTGGAGGCGATGGCGAGGGTAGCGCCGGCGTCGAGAAGCGTGCGGCCCGGGGCGAGCGGTTCGCGGGTGGACAGGTCGCACGCCGGCAGCATGGTGGCCACGGTATCGGAATTGGCCAGTAGCTCCACGTCCTCATCGGTTAGGTGATTGACGTGGTCTACCGAGGCGGCACCCAGTTCGACGGCGAGGGCAACGCCCGGCCCCTCGCCCAGCTGATTGCCGTGCACGCGCAGGCCGAGGCCCAACTTCTTACCGGCCTCCAGCACGCGGCGGGATTGTTCCTCGTTGAAGGCGCCGCGCTCGCAGAAGACGTCGATCCACTGCACGTAGGGAGCAACGCCCTCGAGCATGGGGCCAACGACCTCGTCAAGGTACTCCTCCGCGTCCGCTCCCGGCGGGACCAGGTGCGCGCCCAAGAAGGTCACGTCATCGACGTGGCGGGAGGCTACCTTGGCGGCCTCCACCTCGGACTCGGTATTTAGGCCGTAGCCCGTCTTGGTCTCGAAGGTGGTGGTGCCACCGCGGCGGCCGGCGGCCACGCGGTCCGCCACCAGCTTGTCCAGGCGGTCGGTGCCGGCCTGGCGGGTAGCGTCCATGGTCACGGCGATGCCGCCTGCCTCATAGGAACCGCCGGAGATGCGGGCCTCGAATTCGGCGGAGCGGTCACCGTCGAAGACCATGTGGGTGTGCGAATCTACCCAGCCGGGCAGGACGGCGCGGCCGCCCAAGTCCACCTGCTCGTCGGCGGCCGGTGCCTCGGAGGCTGGGCCGACCCAGGCGATGGTGCCGGATTGGGCGATAATGGCGGCGTCGTTAAGCGTGCCACGCTCGCTGACCGTACGGAGTTCTGAAATGCCGGTAAAAAGTGTGCTCATCTAGTCCCTTGCCTTGAATTCCATCGGAATGCGGACGCCGCGCTCGTCGGCGACCTCCTTCGCGCGAGTGTAGCCGGAATCGACGTGGCGGATAACGCCCATGCCCGGGTCATTGGTGAGCACCGCGCGCAGCTTGGCCGCGGCGAGCTCGGTGCCGTCTGCAACGGTGACCTGGCCGGCGTGGATGGAGCGGCCCATGCCCACGCCACCGCCGTGGTGGAGGGAAACCCAGGTAGCGCCAGAAGAAACGGCGGTCATGGCGTTGAGCAGCGGCCAGTCAGCCACGGCATCGGTGCCATCGAGCATGGCCTCGGTCTCGCGGTACGGAGAAGCCACGGAGCCAGAATCCAGGTGGTCGCGGCCGATGACGATCGGCGCCTTGATCTTGCCCTCGCGGACCAGGTCATTAAAGAGCAGACCAGCCTTGTGGCGCTCGTTGTAGCCCAGCCAGCAAATGCGTGCCGGCAGACCCTCGAATTCGACGTATTCTTCGGCGGCGTCGAGCCAGTTGTGCAGGTGCTCGTTGTCCGGGAAGAGCTCCTTGAGCGCCTGGTCGGTGACCTTAATATCCTCCGGGTCGCCGGAAAGCGCGGCCCAGCGGAAGGGGCCCAAGCCCTCGCAGAAGAGCGGGCGGATATAGGCCGGAACGAAACCCGGGAACTCGAAAGCGCGCTGGTAGCCGGCCTTGCGGGCCTCATCGCGGATGGAGTTGCCGTAGTCAAAGACCTCGGCGCCCTCATCCTGGAACTCGACCATGGCCTGGACCTGGGCGGCCATGGACTCGCGAGCCTTCTTGGTAAAGGTGGTCGGATCCGCCTTGGCCTCGTTGTGCCAGTCTTCCATGGTGATTTCAGAAGGCAGGTAGGACAGCGGGTCGTGTGCGGAGGTCTGGTCCGTGACGATGTCTACGGTAAATTCCCCGGCGCGCTGGCGGCGCAGGATCTCCGGGAAGACCTCGGCGGCATTGCCCACGAGGCCGACGGACAGGGGCTTCTTGTTTTCCTTGGCGTCTAGGACCAGCTTGAGGGCCTCGTCGAGGTCGGTAACAACCTCATCCAGGTAGCGCTTGTGCTGACGACGCTTCAGGCGGGTCTCGTCCACGTCCACGATGAGGCAGGCGCCGCCGTTAAGGGTGACAGACAGCGGCTGTGCGCCGCCCATGCCACCGCAGCCGCCGGTCAGGGTGAAGGTGCCGGCCAGGCTGCCGCCAAAGCGCTTCTTCGCCACGGCCGCAAAGGTCTCGAAGGTGCCCTGCAGGATGCCCTGGGTGGCGATGTAGATCCAAGAGCCAGCCGTCATCTGGCCGTACATCATCAGGCCCTCGTCCTCAAGCTTGCGGAAGTGCTCCCAGTTAGCCCAGTCTCCCACGAGGTTGGAGTTAGCGATGAGCACGCGCGGTGCCCACTCGTTGGTCTTCCAGATGCCCACCGGCTTGCCGGACTGCACCAGCAGGGTCTCATCGGATTCGAGGTCTTTGAGGGATTCAACGATGGCGTCGAAGGCTTCCCAGCTGCGTGCTGCGCGGCCGGTGCCACCATAGACCACGAGGTCCGTCGGGGCGCTCGGCAACCTCGGGGTCGAGGTTATTCATGAGCATGCGCAGGGGCGCTTCGGTCTGCCAGGACTTGGCGGACAGTTCGGTTCCGCGCGGCGCGCGTACTTCGCGTGGTTGAGACATGGGCTTCCTTTCGTCGTGCTTGTTCGACGCCTTCCCAAGCCCCCTAGGCCGGTGTCCCGGGGCTGTCCCCGAGGACTTGTTCAGCGTCACATGTCACAAGGTACTGTGACCCAGCTCTGTGCACCATGCCACACAAACCCGAACTGTCTCGTATATGAGACAGCCGCGGAATGATCTACGATGGCCTGCATGCGTCGGTTCATCCCCCTCTTTTCCGTGGCCCTCCTCGCCGCTTGTTCCACCCCCGCCGAGGAACCGCAGCCGCCCCACTATGTGGCGCTGGGGGATTCCTATGCGGCCATGGGCTCGACCACGCTGCCGCTCGATCCGCCCAATACCTGCGTGCGCGCTCAGGATTCCTACCCCGAGCTTGCAGCCAAGGAAATGGACGCGAAGCTCACCAATGTAGCCTGCCAGGGCGCTAGCACCCTCGACGTACTTTCCTCGGCCGGCGAGCACCCCGCCCAGGTGGACGCCCTACGCGAGGACACCGACCTGGTGAGCCTATCCATCGGCGGCAATGACGCCAGCTTCGTGCGCCTTACCCAATGCGCCACGGACGATATCTGCCAGGCGGAATCCGGCGCGCAGATTGACCTGGAAATCCGCGATCTACCCCGCCGGCTGGACAAGGTCTACGAAGAGATTCACCGCCGCTCCCCCAACGCGAAGGTCCTCGCCACCGGCTACCTACCACTCATTAAACATGGGGAGACCTGCCCCTACATAGAAAAAATCCCGGCCAATGACCGGGAATGGTTAGCAGAGTCCATCGAGCGCATCAACCAGGCGGTGCGCGAGGCCGCCGAGCGCAATGGGGCTACCTACGTGCTTGCCGACGCCGCCCCTGACCACACCGCCTGCTCCCCCTCACCGTGGGTGGATTTTACGGGCAAGGACACTAATTCCTTCCCCATGCACCCCACCCACGCCGGACAGGTGGCCATGGCCCAAGCCCTTAGCCGCGCAGCTTTCCAGTAGCGTCCTCGACGGCGTCGATAAGAGCGCCCTCCTTGACTAGGCGTACAGTCTCCTCGATTTCCGGGGACAGGTAGCGGTCCACGCCCGGGCCCTCCACAGTCTCACGCAGCTTCTCAATCACCGCGCCGGTTCCCTTGGCCGGGGTGCCCTCTCGCATGTCGATGGCGCGGGCGGCGGTGAGGATCTCTACGGCGAGCACGCGCTGCAGGCCGTCGACAGCCTTGCGCAGCTTGCGGGCTGCGGACCAGCCCATGGAGACATGGTCTTCCTGCATGGCCGAAGACGGAATGGAATCGGCCGAGGATGGGTTAGCCAGGCGCTTCATCTCACTGACGATGCCAGCCTGGGCGTACTGCGCGATCATGTGGCCGGAGTCGACACCGGGGTCATCTGCAAGGAAAGCATTCAACCCGCGGTTGCGCGCCGGGTCCGAAGAACGGTCCGTGCGGCGCTCGGAAATCGACGCCAAGTCCGCGGTGACGATAGCGAGGAAATCAAGCGCATAGGCCACCGGCGCGCCGTGAAAATTGCCATTGGAGACCACGCGGCCGTCCTTGGTTACCACCGGGTTATCCACGGCGGCGGCGAGCTCGCGCTCGGCCACCTGGGCGGTGTGGGCCAGGGTATCGCGGAACCCGCCGGCAACCTGTGGGGCGCAGCGCACGGAGTAGGCATCCTGCACCTGGTTCTTCTTGAACTCCTCGAGCGCGGCCTCCAGGATCTCCGAGCCTTCAGCCACCTGGAGGATATTCGCCGCGGCATCGGCCTGGCCTGGGTGCGGGCGAAGCTGCTGCAGGTCATCGGCAAAGACCACGAGGGTGCCGAGCAGTCCTTCCACGGTCATAGCAGTAGCGATATCGGCGGTCTTGGCGGCCGCGCGCAGGTCAGTAATGGCCAGGCAGAGCTGGCCGAGCATGCCATCGGTGCCGTTAATAAGCGCGAGGCCTTCCTTCTCCCGCAGCTGCAGCGGCTCGATGCCGGCCGCGGCCAGGGCGTCGCCCGCGTCCTTGAGCTCGCCGTTGACACGCACCTCGCCCTCACCCAGCAGGGCCAGCGCGCAGTGAGCCAGCGGCGCCAAGTCGCCAGAGCAGCCCAGCGATCCGTATTCGCGCACCACCGGAACGATGCCAGCGTTCAGCGCCTTGGCATAGGTTTCTACCACCACGGGGCGCACGCCGGTACGACCGGTACACAGGGTGGACAGGCGCAGCAGCATCAGTGCGCGGATGACTTCTTCTTCTACCTCTGGGCCGGTACCCGCAGCGTGCGAACGCACCAGGGAAAGCTGCAGCTGGGCGCGCATCTCCTCTGGGATATGGCGGCGAGCAAGCGCACCAAAGCCGGTGGAAATGCCATAGACCGGGGTGGGATCTTGCGCTAGTTCTTCCACGCGCTCGCGGGTAGCGGCCACTTCTTCGAGGGCCTCGGGCGCAATCTCCACCTTCGCCCCATAGCGGGCAACGGCAACGACGTCCTCGATGCTCAGCGCACCAATGTTGACGGTCACGGTGGATGGGTAGGCGTTAGGCATGGCAAAAACTCCTTGGAGTAGGGATTGATAATCAAAAATGTGTCGCGCGACAACCCAACGCGATAGATGTATGCTACATCACTTTCTTCGATTGCGGTACATTTTCCCCGCGACCTTGTCTGACGCCTCCTGCAGTGCCCGAATGGCGCCATCCACCTTTGCATCTGGCGTCCCTACCGGATACGTCACCGCCACCGCCGCCGCTGGGCGGTCCAGATGGTCCAGAATAGGCACCGCTACAGAAGCCTGGCCGCGGGTAATTTCCTCCACCTCTTGGTCCCAACCCCGCGCGGCCACCAACCGCAAGCGCTCCTTCAAAGCAGAAAAGCCACTACCACCCGCGGTATCGAATGCGGCGCGCACCTCCGCGTCAGGAAGATGCGCCAGCATTACGCGCCCGGACGCTGTCTTATGCGCTTGCAATCGCACACCAACCTCGGTCACCAAAGAGATTGCCTCTGCAGCACGGACCTCCTGCAAGTACAAGATTTCCGATCCAGCCATACGAGACAAGTGCCCCGATCCACCCACCAGATCCGCGCACCGTTCCAAGTCCCGAGTAGCCATTCGCACCAAAGGCTGTTGAGTTACATAGGCCGAAGCCATGGAATAGGCCGCAAGGCCCAGGCCATATGTCTTATGTTCCGGCAAGTGCGCCACAAAGCCGGCATCCACCATCTCCGCTAGCAAGTGATACGTAGATGACCGTGGCAGTCCCAGTTCGCCTTGTATCCTGGCAGCAGAAATTGGTACGTCAATCGTCGATAACAACTTAAGAATCTCTAACGCGTGACGGGCCGCTGGAACTCGATTTGTACTCACACTTAGTGATTGTAGGCAGAATTTTCCTGCCATATCCCGCGTTCTTGCCTACCCTCGGTAACCATGAACACCGAAAAAGCTGAACTTTTCACCCTCGCCCCCGAATGGTCCGGCCGCTCCGATGGCCCTGGCCCCGAGCATGCCCGCTGGCATAGCGTTATCAATCAGTCCACCGACTCCCCCGCCCCGGTAACCCTGGTGGGCTTTGCCTCCGATGAGGGCGTGCTGCGCAATGGCGGCCGCCAGGGTGCAGCCGCAGGCCCGGCCGCGCTGCGTTCCGCGCTGGGTTCCTTGGCAGTGCACCATGCGCATGCGCTTGCCGACGCCGGCACGATCACCACCCAAGCCGACGACCTCGACGGCGCCCACGATGCGCTCTCCGATAAGGTGCAGGAGCTCGTCGAAGCCGGCACCCTCCCCATCATTCTGGGCGGCGGTCACGAGACCGCTTTCGGCTCGCACCGCGGCCTCTACCGTGCGGTAGGCGCCACCAAAATCATCAACCTAGACGCCCACTTCGATCTGCGCCGCGCCGATCAAGCCACCTCCGGCACCCCGTTCAAGCAAATTTCGGAGCTCACCGATGATTTCGACTACACCGTGCTGGGTATCTCCCGCCCCAATAACACCGCGGTGCTTTTCGACGAAGCCGAGTCCCTCGGCGTGGCCATCACCCTGGACGAAGAGCTGGTCAACCTCTCCCCGGCCGAATGCGGCGAGCTTGCCGCCCGAGCCACCAAGGGCAAGGACAAGGTTCACCTGTCCATCGACCTCGACGTTTTGCCAGCGTCCACCGCGCCGGGCGTATCCGCACCGGCGTCGCTGGGCGTCAGCTACGAGCGCATCCGCGCCATGGCCGTAGCTATTGCGCGAACGGGCAAGCTGGCCCTGGTGGACGTCGTCGAGCTCAACCCCACCTTTGACATAGATAACCGCACCGCCAAGGCAGCGGCGCGGTTAATCGATGACATCGTCACGGCCCACCTCGGGGCCTAGCTCCTACCTCAAAACAGCAGGTGGGCAATCGGCGTGGCGATGAGGATGGTCAGCGCCACGCGCTCAAACCAAATGATGACCAGGTGGGTCAGTTTCACCGGAATCTTGGTAGCCAAGATGCACGGCACCAGCGCGGAGAAGAAGATGATGGCGGAGACTGCCACCACGCCGATGACGAACTTGAGCACCATGCTGTCGCTGCCTGCCACTGCGGTGGCGGGCAGGAACATCTCCGCAATACCCATGGCCGCGCCCTTGCCGGCCTGGACCGGCTCCGGCAGCTGCACTACCCACGCGAACGGATAAAACAGGTAGCCAATCCACTCGAAGATGGGCGTAAAGCGCGCAAGCAGTAGGCCAATAAGGCCCACCGACATGATGGAAGGCACGATGGCCGCCGCCATGCGCACGCCATCGCGCAGGTTCTCCCAGATGGACTCCCACAAGGACGGCGCGCGCTGCAATGCCAGCATTGCTTCGCGCCACGCGTTCTTGATGCGCGAGCCCTCCACCGGCTTTTCCGGGTCTGGGTGTGCTTCTGCAAAGTACTCATCTGGAATGGTGCGTAGCGGCGGAATGCGCACGGTAATGGCCGTCACCACAAAGGTCACGATGAGCGTGACAATAAAGTAGGTGCCCCAGATTTTCATCAGGTCAAGCTGCTTGGCCACAATGACCATGAAGGCCGCAGAGACCGTCGAAAAGCCGGTGGCAATAATGGCCGCCTCGCGCCCGGTATAGCCGCCCTTTTGGTAGACGCGGTCGGTCACCAAAATGCCCAGCGAGTACGAGCCCACAAATGAGGCCACCGCGTCAATGGCGGAGCGCCCCGGCGTCTTCCACAGCGGCCGCATGATGGGCTGCATGAGCACGCCAACAAATTCCAGCAAGCCAAAGCCAATGAGAAACGCCAGGAAAGCACCACCGATAGGCACGATGAGCCCAACCGGAATCGCGATGGAATTCCACAGGAACGGCACTAGGTCTTCATCGCCCAACACCCACGGCAGCGCATCGATGACCATGAGGAAAGAGATCACCGCACCCACAATGTTGAGCACCGCGAAGACCGCCTGCAGCGCGCTTTCCTTAAACGCCCCGGTGGTAAAGCTGCGCACCGTGCCATAGACAGCAAGGGCAAAGATAATCCACGGCACCGCCGCTGGAATCCCCTCGCGCACCATGGTGACCATGTGGTCCAAAGGAATGGAGCGCTTATCCTGGTACGTCACTGGCAGGAAGAATACGAACGCGCCGATGGCGCTATATAAAAAGAGTTTCCACCGTCCCCCAGGCTGCGGGATTTCCCCGTCATGGCTCTGGTGCGAGGTGTAGACAGATTCGGTAGAAGTCACAGTAAAACCGTCCCCTCAAGCTTGCATACAAAAATCAAGCCCGCGTGACAGCCTTACGCGAACATTGGGGATATGTTATCTAAGTAACAGCTCACTGTCTAGACGTTTTCGAGATCCAAGGCACAATGGAGTCATGTCTAATCCCATTCGCGTCGTCGGCGCCGTCTTCCACGATGGCCAGCGTTTCCTCGCCTGCCGAAAGAAACCGGGCAAACCACTAGAAGGCCACTGGGAATTTCCAGGTGGAAAGATTGAGCCTGGTGAAACGCCCCAGCAAGCTCTAGCTCGGGAAATACACGAAGAGCTTAACCTCATCGCCGACGCCGGCCAGAAGGTGACGACGGCTACATCCAAACACCATTTGGGAGAGTGTAACTAACCGCTTTTATTGCTACCCCGTCGGATGTTTCCCCTTTTAACGGATCTCAACTTGAGCCCGTGGAGATTCAAAGTGCAGAGAGCTCACAAAGGTGGGCCATACTTTGCACACCTCAATTGCTAAGTTCCTCGACCCTACTCGAAAACTATCCACATTTAACACATCACTTGAATTTAATTTCCGATTCAACACAACCCACCCGCAACAAGCGATAAGGTCAATTCATGAGCGAAAATTTCGATTTGAGCGTTCCAGATACGACACTCGATGTTGAGGCAATTCTTCCCGAAGACTTGAAAAAGCAGCGGGAAAAATCACTCCGCCATATTCAGACGTACCAGGAAAAACGTATCAAGTGGTATCAGGATATTGAATTAAAAAAGGTCTTGGACAAAGACATCACTTTGTTTGCACTACGTGGTATCACAACAGCAACGGATTTCGTCGAGGACGCCTTCAGAGCACTTGAGTCTTCTTCTGAAGAGACAGTAGCTGGAAACCTATGGCAACAAATCTTGGCAGACATATCTGATGACACCCAAGATACTGGAGACCTCATCGCGACCCGAGAAGATACAATCTGGGTGATTGAGCTGAAAAGCCAACCTAATACCGTGAACTCTACGAGTAAACCGGGAGAACTCCGCGAACTCCGGACGAGAATGGCTGAAATTACCAGGCGTAGAAGAGCTTCCAACCAGAAGGTCAAGGCTGCCCTTGCTGTTAGCCGAGATTCACGGAAAAAGGGGAAAGGCGTTGATCAGGTAGAGGTGTTCCGCGCTCCAAATACTACCGATTCAAACCACGATCTTGACGGGTTCGAATACCGCTACATCACTGGAGAAAAATTCTGGACCTGGCTTACAGGAATTGACAGTCAAATTGCACTTCTGATGCCTTTAGACTCAATCACTGGAGGTCGAGAAGTTCGAGAAGCTAGAGAAAGTGCGATATCACGCCTTAAGCTCGAAGTGCTTGAGCTACTGGATTCTCACAATCTCGGAACATCAATGGACGACGTAGTACGGCTACGCTCCCTACTCTGAACAAGCGCGGAAAATTAAGTACACATGTCAGAATTACCTCCGGGCGAAAAGCTCTTTACGCTTGAACCCGGAGGCTTTCAAAATCGGCCAGTTGGTCTATACCTCGAGTTGGAGACCTACTCTCACTCTTCGTTCCAAACCCGATGATTCGTAATTCGATAGCGCGAGTAGGGGAAATCCTTGAATTTTTGGTTCTCTACAAGCCGCCCAGCCCTATCCGCCATAATGCTGCGACCAATTGCCCGTCCTAGCTCCACGGGTACTGCATTTCCAATTTGCCTATAAATATCAGACGTTTTCCCGGCAATTTTCCACTCGAGTGGGAATCCTTGAATTGCCTTGTACTCCTGAACACTTAATGGGCGCAATTCTCGAGGGTGACACAAATCAGTAGCAGGCATAATTGGCGAGGTGACCAATGTGGGCGAAGGGCGTTTCCCGTTCAATCTACGGTAGAAGCCGGTTCTCCCGCCAGATAACTCGTACGCTTTACCCATAGCGGCCGGTTGGATCTCTTTCGGAAGCGACGTCCAGTATTCCCCCTCCTTGAGCATTGAGAAATATTTTAGGCGCTTAGCAGGAAACTGGTTATATTGGTGTTTGATCCCTTCGAGATGTGAAGTAGCCTCGTCAAAAGTTTTCCACGGTGGCAGCCCCCATTTACCGTCCTCACTGTTTGTAGGCTCCAACCACGGCATAGTCTCTCCACTTCGCTTGGCAATTAGAATTACCCTTTCGCGAATTTGAGGCACACCATAATTCGCTGAATTATAGAGATTGAATGAAACTCCATACCCCATCTCTTCAAGCCTAGAAAGAACCATCCTCATCGCCCCACCTTTAACAGGCTGCCCCCCACGCACAAGTGGAAACGGTGTTGAAAGTAGACCCCGCACATTTTCAATGACTAAGTACTCGGGCTGAAGCTCGTTCGCCAGATCAAGGTAAGTAAGGAAAACATTCCCGCGCTCATCATCAAATGCCCTTCGCGCCCCAGCAGTACTAAAAGCCTGGCAGGGGAGACCGCCAAACATTACATCTACTTTTTGATCTTGGGGAATTCGAGCAAAGGAACGGACTTGTTCAGCGTTCACCTTTGAAATGTCCCCCAATAGAGCAGAATCTGGACGATTCATTGAAATAGTCATACGGGACTCTCTATTGTTTTCACAATAAAGCAGACTCTTTATCCCCTCTAACTCCAACCCCAAATCGAGCCCTCCAGCGCCGCTAAAGAAGGAGAGCCCAATCACGTCAGGCACCTCATCAGAAAGGCGGGGATGATCCTGAGGAGCTATGACCAAATTGTTTTCGCTCAGGTAACGGTTCACCTCAGAGGCTCTAAAGCACTTCCTACGTCCCACCATCTCAAATTGAAGCTCACCCGTATTTGCTAGACGAGTAACTACAGCGGGAGAACATCCCAACATCTTGGCAGTTTCAGCACCAGTCAGCATCTTATCTTTGTTCACACTTTTACTCTACGCGATGGTTTTTTATTTTGAAACTTTTTTAAGAAACAAAATCCCGATACGCGGAGAACACTTCCCATTCATTCACTCGAAACGATTGAGCCATCAGAATCGATTTGACGCTACACCAAACGAGTCCCGTCCAAGACAAAACAGCTCAGCAGAAAGATATTCCGCCCCTTCCCCCGTACGCTTTTGAAGCTCTACTTTTTCTGCGGCACTCGCTTCGGCTTGTTCCCCACCTCAGCATGCGGATCGCGTCCGAATGCCCAGGCAATGATGCCGATGAAGGCAATAGCGCCGCAGACGGCGAAGGCGAGGGGGAAGCCGGAGGCGTCGGCAAGCAGGCCAATGAGCATGGGGCCTAGGATTTGGCCGAAGTCTCCGGCCATCTGGAAGGTGGAAAGCACCTTGCCGCCGGAGCGGTCATTGCCCACGATGTCGCCCACCGCGGCCTGCTGAGAGGGGTTGATAAGCCCGGAGGAGGCGCCGGCGAAGGCGGAGACGAGCAGGAGGAACCACACGCTGGTGGCCATACCCATGAGCACCATGAAGATGGCGGAGCCGACGAGGCCGATGAGGATAAGTGGTTTGCGGCCGTGGATATCGGACCACTTGCCGGAGAACTGCAACACGATGGCGTTGCCGGCCGCAAAGACTGCGAGCGCCAGGCCGGAGGCGGCCGCGCCATTGTGGAAGATGGAGGCGGCAAAAAGCGGCAGGACGGATACGCGCACGCCCATATTGATCCAGCTATGGGCAAAGTTGGAGGTCAGCACCGCGCGGTAGGCGGTATCACCCCAGGCCTCCTGCAGGCGCATGGGTGGCAGCTTATCCTTGCTGGCTTGTTTGTGGTTGACGCGGGGCATTTGCCACCAGACGACGAACGCGGCCAGCGCCACGCCCACGCCGTAGATGAAAAATGGCCAGCGGAACCCCAGGAAGGACAGGCTGGCACCAAGAACGGGGCCGGCGACGTTACCGAGCAGGAAGGCAGTGGCGTAGGTGGCAGAGCACTTGCCGCGAATCGTCGGCGGGGACATACGCACGATAAGACCCATGGCCGAGACGGTGAACATGGTCGAGCCAATGCCGGCCAGGGCGCGCAGGGCCACGATGTGCCAGTAGCTTTGCGCAATGGAGACTAGGCCCGTGGTCACCGCGACGGTCATGAGCCCGATGAGATAAACGCGGCGCGAGCCGACGCGATCCACAAGCGTGCCGGACATGGGCGCGAAGATAAGGCGCGAAGCGGCGAAGATGGAGACCACAAGGCCCGCGGCAGCCATGGAGACATCGAAGCTCACCACGAACTGCGGAAGCAGCGGGGCGATGAGGCCATAGCCCAAAGCGATAATAAAGGCAGCCGTGACCATGACCCAGATTTCGCGCGGAATCTTGGGCGCTTCCTCTTGTTCTACTTCCCCACTGCGTGCATTCATCATATCGGCTGCAACTCTAATCCTTGGCGTCAGGGAAAGCCATTTACAGTTTGGGCTCGAACATGCGTTCGTTTTTGGTGGGTCTATGTCCGCGCGGGGTTCTAGTGTGATGGCCATGCACAACGTACAAAAGAAGTTTCCCCAGCCCACCGCAATGAACCTGCCCCAGTCCGCCTCCGAGATTGCGGCGGACTTGCTCTACCACGAATATGACACCATCAATTCCATCGCCGCCATCATTCACCACCCGCGTTCCCTAGCGCGCCCTACTCCCACCTGGCGCCCACCGATAAAGCAACTGCCGACGCCCGCCGGTGAACCGGGCGGAGAGTATTGCATGAGCATTACCCGCCACCGTGTGGGTGCGCGCGTGAAGGCCCGCGTGCGCGGCTTTGGGCAAGACCGCATTCCGGCGTATCTGATTACCATCCGCATTACCGAGAACTTTGGTCAGCCGGTAGATCCAGCTGTGGCCGAGGGCTGGATACGCACGCTCGTGCCGGCAGAGATGGTGGGTGCAGTCCACGAGGTCTCCCGTGGCCCGAATGCCACTTATGTGTGGCTCGTGGATAGCTCCTATCAGCCTGTCCACTCCCCCGAGTCGCTCTTCGCCGGCTTCAGCCAAGCCGCCTAGGCGGTCGCTCGCTGTTGTGTTGACTGCGCAGATGCGTCTGACTCTGCATGCGGGTCAGGCGCGTGGAGCACCTTCTTCATCACCTCGTGGTTGAAGGTCACCGTATAGTGGCGGGCGATTGCCTTTGGCATAAAGCGCAGGACCAAGCAGGCGATGAGGACGGTAAAGACCTTATCCAGAATGTCCGAGGTAAGGCCCTGCAAGATGATGGCCAGGCGCTCGTCTTGGACGATCATCTCGTAGAACTTGGTGAGGTTTTGTGGCCCCTTGCGTGGGTGACCACTGAAGGAAAAGATGAGTACGTACACGCTCATCACGCCGGAGCCGATGCCTATTCCGAGGCCGGAGAAAATGATCCAGGACAGCTTGTTGAATACCCCGCGGCGAGCCAGCAGGCCTACTGCGGCACCGATAAAGATACCTACGGGCGCAAAGGCGAGATTATAGGCAAAGTACGCTCCGCCCAATACGGTGGTGGTAAGCCCCGTGGCCATGCCGAGCACGGGACCGGCGATGATGGCGACGATGGCGGTGCCGACAGCATCGAAGAACATCGGCACCTGCGTGCGCACCGTCAACGAGCCCAACAGCAGGTTAATGGAGGCGCCGAAGATCGGATACAGGAGGATGCAGTTAGGCACCAGCCCATGCTGCGAGGTATATAGCAGCACCGCGGCCACTAGGAGGAGAACCCAGACGCTGGCGGTCAGGTAGGACTCGAAAGTCACATTTACCGTGAAGTACACACCAAAGACGGTGCAAAACCACGCGGCAAGCGAGAGTGCCACGGCCACTACAACAAGGACGTAGCGCCACGTGGTATCGCGGGTCATCGCCATGGTCTTCTCCTCCTCACAAGGCTAGGTTTAGGGCGGATTTCCAGCTGCAGGCTGGGGATGCCCTAAAGCCTAATTGGCGGCGCGCGAAAGTAGCAACACAAAAGGGCCCCTAAAACGGGAAAGGCCCAGCCTGGCCGCTGGGAGCGGCGGGCTGGGCTGTGGGGAAGGCCGGGATTACTTTTCGTCAGCTTCGGGGGCGTCGGATTCCTCGTCCAGGTCGGCATCGTCGCCGTCGAAGAAGTCCTCGTCTTCGTCCTCGTCGTCTTCGCCGAAGATGTCGTAGACGTCAGGTTCTTCGTAGTCTTCGTCATCGAAGGAAACGAGCTGTGCTTCCCAGTCCAGGGCCTGCTCGGAGACGAGGCCTAGGACATCAAAGAGGCGATCGAAGTCGGTGTAGGTGCCAAGCTCAAGGGCCTCGGCGGGAACCTCCACGATGGGAACGTCATCAAACTCGGCGTTATCAAAGAGGGCGAGGCGGTCAGCCTCGTCGAGGTCCTCATCCTCTTCGTCCACTTCCCACGCGAGGGCGACTGCCTCATCCTCCATGTCATCGAGATCGTCTTCATCGAAGTCGAAGGCGAGGAAGCGGACGATGGCGGACGGGACGCCGTCGATGGTTTCCACGAGCACGCGCAGCTCCGAGTCATTGGCCACTTCAGCCACGACAAGGTGCGGGTTGAGCTCATCTTGGGAAAATTCTAGTTCCGCAATGCGTTCATCGGTGCCCTCCAGCAGGTCGCGCAGGACGGTGACCACCTGGTCGGTAGCGATGTGGCGAGAAACCGCCTCCACGGCGTCATCTACAGAGAAGGCGACGGAGACCAACACTGCCTCAAATTCCTCATCGTCTTCATCAACGTCTGCCGCAGCGATATAGACATTTGCTGCAGGCAGGAGCGGATCGATTTCAATAAATTGGATTTCCAGATCAGAGGTGATTGGAACGAACATGACGTCATCATTGACGCGGGACTCGATGCCCTCGGCATCCAATGCAGAAGCAATATCTTCGAAAAAGCTCATGGTGGTTTAAAATCCATCCTTCGGAAGCAGAGGTTCCCACGGTAGGCAAGCCGCCGCCCGCGGTCACTGTGGAGTCTACCGTTATTCCCACCCGGATGGTTGGAAGCCCAAAGATCTCACCAGCTCCGGGCGCCCACTTCCCCACTCCAACATGTGGTATCCCTCCCAGGCTTGCCGCTTGAGCTCGTGCGGGGCGTGCTCAATATAGGCCTCGGCATCGAAGATCATGGTGGCGCGCTGAGTAGACCCGTAGCGCGGCCAACTCATCTCTGGGCGGCCGCCATGGATGAAGGCGGACCAATGTTGCTGCATGGTGGCGGTAAGTTCCTCCATCTCCGCGCGCGAGCCCCAATTGGTAAGGAAAGACGCGCGCGAGGAATAAGGGTCACCGAAGACGTTGCCCAGCTCCATCGAATGCATCGCGCCGAGGCCCAGCCACTTGAGCACGGCAGAGGCGAAGTCGAAGCGATACATCCACGTTGGCGCTGCCTGCGCATGCGCGGTGGCGATGCGGGTGGAGGGTGCCCAAAAGAGGGCGTCGGCAAGCAGGTGCGCAAAGTCCTCCCGGGCCACCGCCCCGTCATAGGCGGCTACGACCTCGGGGGCGTGCTGGGGATCGAAGGAAGCCAGAAGGCGCAAGGCGGCGCGCTCGCGGGAGCTTTGGCGCTGGAAGAGGAATTTGCCAAAGCTAGCCTCGTCCGAGTTCGTGCCGATGAGCAGCGGAATCTGGTGCTGGTGCCCGTTTTCGAAGGCGGCGATGGGGTGTTCCGGAATGAGCTCATCATCCACCGTGGGCGCGTAGCAGGAATTGAGGTGAATGAGCTCGCCGGCCCGCCACATCATGGATTGGCCCGAGCGCACCAGATCGGCAAAGTTTTCCTGGCGCAGGTCCTCCACCGAGGTGCGCCGGGGCAAGGCCATGCGGTGCACCAGCTCGCGCGCCCACAAGGTGGACTGGGCGCGAGAATGAATCATGGCAATCGGCGGGGACTGGGCGATGGCGCGGTGGAAGAGGCCTTCCGCGGCCGGGCTCGTCATGAGGGTGAGCACCGCCGCGCCACCGGCCGACTCGCCCATCAGGGTGACGGAATCAGGATCGCCGCCAAAGGCTGCGATATTGTCGCGCACCCACTGCAGCGCCAGGATCTGATCGGCCACCGCCGGGTTAGCGCTGCAGTCCCCGCCCAGGCTGCGCAGATCCAAATAGCCCAGGGAGTTGAGGCGGAAGTTAATGGATACGTAGACCACGTCCATGCGGGTGGCCAGCTCAAAACCGCGGAGCATAAGCATGTGAGAGGAGCCCATGATAAAGCTGCCGCCGTGCAGGTAGACCACCACGGGAAGCTTCTCTTCAGTGCGCGGGCGCACGATGTCGAGGTGCAGGCAGTCCTCAGAGCCGATAATGCGATCGGTCCAGGAATACGTGGGCTGCGGGGCCGGTGGGCCGAACTGGCTGCAATCGCGCACACCCTCCCAAGCCGGTGCGGGCTGCGGGGCGCGGAAGCGGTTGTCCCCGGCGGTGGTATCACCAAACGGGATGCCGCGCCAGGTAAGCACCGGCCCGGCGCTAATGGGGCGATCGGTGCGCAGGTCCTCCTCTATAACGCCGCGCACCCACCCAGAGGTAGTGCGCACGGTGAGCTCATCTGCCAGGGCGTTTTGGGCCTCTTCGTGCGCGCGGCGGGCGCGTTCGTGGGCCTGCTCCGCTTTAAGGCGCGCCGCCGCAGAAGACTCCTCCAGAGGGAAACCCTCGGAGTCGCGGTTGTTCTCGTGCGGCGTAACCATACCCACTAGCTTAGGTCGCTTGCACGCCCTCGGCGATCTCGTTGCGGCGCGGCGGCGCATTAATAGAGCCTTTACTATGCTGGGCGCAGATAAGTTTTAGCGAAAGAGAAGGAAAAATGGGTCTATTTACTAAAGACAAAAAGGACAACTCCGCCGAGGTCGACACCGTCGATACCTATGACATCGATCCGGAAGATACCAACCGCTTTACCTCTGCGCTGCTCAATTCCCTGGACCGCGCAGTGGCCGTGCAGTCCGGTGTCATCATCAAGTACCTCGAGAACCTGAAGAAGCGCAATAAGGACGCGAGCCCGCAGCAGCTGCAGGAGCTCATTGACAAGCACTTCCTCAATATCACCTCCGGCACCGGTGCGGCCGCGGGCGCTTCCGCTGCCATCCCTGGTGTCGGTTTGGTAACTGGCGCTGCCACCATCGCCGGCGAATCCGTGGTCTTCTTGGAGGCGGCCGCGTGGTACATCTTGGCTTCGGCCTACCTGCGTGGCGATGACATCAAGTCCCCCGAGCGCCGCCGCGCCCTTGTACTTTTGGTGCTGACCGGTTCGAAGGGCTCCGCTTTGGTGGATACCTTTGTAGGCGATCTCAATAGCGTGGCGGGCATGCGCTCGGCCGCGAGCCTCTCCCGCTTCTCCGGCCCGACGCTGTCTGGCATCAACGGCCGCCTGACCAAGCTTTTTACCAAGCAGATCACCAAGCGCCTGAAGTGGGCGTGGATCGGCAAGCTCATGCCCATGGGCATCGGCGCCGTGTTGGGCACCACCGCCAACCGCAAGCTGGCCAAGCAGGTCATCGAGCACGCCAGCGAGCAGCTTTCTCCCCTCACCCAAGCCTAGGGGTAGCCGGAAACCACTAAGCGGGGCTATTGATACCCCTAACATAGTGAGTTTAGGGGTATGACCCGTATCATGTAGGCAGACTCTTTGGCGAGTGACGCATGCGCTCGTGCAAAGGCCGCACTAAAGTCGAATAAACGACCATTTAAAGCAGAGAAATGAGGCGAATACCTGCCGTGAGCACATCGAATATCTTCGGCCCCAATGCGTGGCTGATAGACGAGCAGTTCCAGCAGTACTCCAAGGACCCTAGCTCCGTAGATAAGGAGTGGCGCGACTACTTCGAGGCAAACGGCGCGCCTAAGTCCGAGGCACCTGCCAAGGAAGCCCCGAAGAAGCCGTCTAAGCCTGCCGCGAAGAAGACTGAGGGTACGACTACCGCCCGCAAGCAGGAGGCCCGCGAGACCAACGTGGATAAGTCCGTGGCCAAGGCGCAGGAAAAGTCCGCTAAGGCCAAGCAGTCCGTGAAGAAGTCCGAGTCCCCGCTCGACCGCATCGAAGACTACAAGGGCGGCGACGAGCGCCAGCTCAAGGGCATGTTCAAGGCTATTGCCAAGAACATGGAGGAATCCCTGGAGATTCCTACCGCTACCACCGTGCGCGATATGCCGGTCAAGCTCATGTGGGAAAACCGCTCCATGATCAATGACCACCTCAAGCGCACCCGCGGTGGCAAGATCTCCTTTACCCACATCATCGGCTATGCCATGGTCAAGGCCGTGCAGCTGCACCCAGACATGAACGTGCGCTACGAGGAAAAGGATGGCAAGCCTTATGTCATCCAGCCGGAGCACATTAACCTGGGCCTGGCCATTGACCTGCCGCAGAAGGATGGCTCCCGCGCGTTGGTCGTCGCCGCCATCAAGGAGTGCGAGACCAAGTCCTTCTCCGAGTTTGTTGAGGCCTACGAGGACATCGTTACCCGTTCTCGCAAGAACAAGCTCACCATGGATGACTTCTCTGGTGTGACCATTAACCTCACCAACCCAGGCGGCATCGGCACCCGCCACTCCATCGCCCGCCTGACCAAGGGCGCCGGCTCCATCATCGGCGTGGGCTCCATGGATTACCCGGCCGAGTTCGCTGGTGCTTCCGCGGACCGCTTGGCGGACCTGGGCGTCGGCCGCCTGGTTACCCTGACCTCCACCTATGACCACCGCGTCATCCAGGGAGCAGAGTCCGGCGAATTCTTGCGCACCATTGGCCAGCTGCTTGTCGACGGCGCCTTTTGGGACGACCTCTTCTCCTCCATGGGCGTGCCTTATGAGCCGTTCCGTTGGGCACAGGACGTGCCGAACTCCGGCGTGGACAAGAACACCCGCGTCATGCAGCTCATCGAGTCCTACCGCTCCCGCGGCCACCTGCTGGCCGATACCAACCCGCTGGGCTGGGTACAGCCGGGCCTGCCTAACCCGGACCACCGCGACCTCGACATCGCGACCCACGGCCTGACCATCTGGGATCTGGACCGCACCTTCAACGTCGGTGGCTTTGGCGGCAAGGAGCAGATGACCCTGCGCGAGGTGCTGTCCCGCCTGCGCGCCGCCTACACCCTGAAGGTCGGCTCCGAATACACCCACATCCTGGACCGCGATGAGCGCGGCTGGCTGCAGGACCGCCTGGAGGCGGGCATGCCGAAGCCGACCAACGCGGAGCAGAAGTACATCCTGCAGAAGGTCAATGCCGCAGAAGCATTCGAGAACTTCCTGCAGACCAAGTACGTGGGCCAGAAGCGCTTCTCCCTCGAGGGCGCCGAGACCCTCATCCCACTGCTGGATTCCATCATCGATACCGCCGCCGGCCAGGATCTGGACGAGGTCGTCATCGGCATGCCGCACCGCGGCCGCCTGAACGTCTTGTTCAATATCGTGGGCAAGCCACTGGCCGATATCTTCGGCGAGTTCGACGGCAACTACAAGGGCGGCCAGCTCGGCGGCTCCGGTGACGTGAAGTACCACCTGGGCTCCGAGGGCCACCACCTGCAGATGTTTGGCGATGGCGAAATCAAGGTCACCCTTGCCGCCAACCCATCCCACCTTGAGGCCGTGGATCCGGTCATGGAGGGCATCGCCCGCGCTAAGCAGGACATCTTGGACAAGGGCCCAGAGGGCCACACCGTTGTTCCGGTCATGCTCCATGGTGATGCTTCCTTCACCGGCCTGGGCATTGTTCAGGAGACCATCAACCTGTCCCAGCTGCGCGGTTACACCAACGGCGGCACCGTCCACATCGTGGTCAACAACCAGGTGGGCTTCACCACCACCCCGGACTCCGGCCGCTCTACCCACTACGCCACCGACTTGGCCAAGGGCTTCGACTGCCCGGTCTTCCACGTCAACGGCGATGACCCAGAGGCAGTTGTCTGGGTTGGTCAGATGGCAGCCGAGTACCGCCGCCAGTTTGGCAAGGACGTCTTCATCGACCTCATGGTCTACCGCCTGCGCGGTCACAATGAGGCCGATGACCCGTCCATGACCCAGCCGGAGCTCTACTCCGTCATCGACGAGCACAAGGCAGTGCGCGAGCACTACACCAACGATCTCATCGGCCGTGGTGACCTTTCCGCTGAGGATGCCGAAGCAGCCGCACGTGACTTCCACGACCAGATGGAATCCGTCTTTGCTGAGCACAAGGAAGCCGGCAAGGCTCGCCCGAAGGAGCAGACCGGCATCACTTCCTCCCAGGAGCTCACCCGCGGCCTCGATACCTCCATTACCGCCGAGGAACTCGCCGAGCTGGGTGCCGCTTATGGCAACCCACCAGAGGACTTCGAGTACCACAAGCGCGTGGGCAAGGTAGCCAAGGAGCGCGAGAAGTCCTCCCGTGAGGGCGGCATCGACTGGGGCTGGGGCGAGCTCATCGCCTTCGGTTCCCTGGCCGGCGAGGGCAAGGTTGTCCGCCTGGCTGGTGAGGATTCCCGTCGCGGTACCTTCACCCAGCGCCACGCCGTCACCTTCGACCCACGCAACGGCAACGAGTACAACCCGATGCACGCCATCGCCACCTCCAAGGGCAACGGCGGCAAGTTCATGGTTTATAACTCCGCGCTGACCGAGTTCGCCGGCATGGGCTTCGAGTACGGCTACACCGTGGGCAACCCAGACGCCCTCGTGGCATGGGAGGCACAGTTCGGTGACTTCGCCAACGGCGCCCAGACCATCATCGACGAGTACATCTCCTCCGGTGAGGCCAAGTGGGGCCAGCTGTCCAGCCTGGTGCTCCTCCTGCCACACGGCTACGAAGGCCAGGGCCCTGGACCACTCCTCCGCCCGCATCGAGCGCTACCTGCAGCTGTGCGCTGAGGGCTCCATGACCGTGGCTCAGCCTTCCACCCCGGCTAACCACTTCCACCTCCTGCGCCGCCAGGCACTCGGTGAAATGAAGCGCCCGCTGGTCGTCTTCACCCCGAAGTCCATGCTGCGCAACAAGGCAGCTACCTCCGCCGTGGAAGACTTCACCGAGGTCAAGCGCTTCCAGTCCGTTATCAACGACCCGAACTTCGTTGACGTCAACGGCAAGAAGGTCGGCGATACCGACAAGGTCAAGACCATCATGCTGGTCTCCGGCAAACTGTACTGGGATCTGGAAAAGAAGCGCGAGGCCGACGGCCGCGATGACATCGCCATCGTCCGCGTGGAGATGCTCCACCCGATTCCGTTCAACCGCCTGCGCGAGGCATTCGAGGCTTACCCGAATGCCACCCAGGTCCGCTTCGTTCAGGACGAGCCGGCCAACCAGGGCCCATGGCCGTTCTACAACGAGCACCTGCGCACCCTGATTCCGGATATGCCGGAGCTGGTACGCGTTTCCCGCCGTGCTCAGTCCTCTACTGCCACCGGTAACGCCAAGGTGCACCAGATTGAGCAGAAGAACCTGCTGGAAGAGGCCTTCGACATCTAGTCGCCTCTACCCCGTTTAAACCCCAGTGAGGCACCTCCTCGCTGGGGTTTATTCATGCCGACGTCAGCATTAGTAAAACTTCAGTTCTTGCTTCTGCCGGAGCACTCCCTCGGCGTTCTTGCCCTCTCACGTCTTTTCTCATCTCCGATTCCTTCGCGCTCACCAGCGGAACACTGTTGTCTTGGCGGTCGCTTTCCCATGAGCGCCAAGGGAGCGGGTTAAGAAGTAACGCGCTTACTCGATATGTCCAATCGTGTCGCGGATGCTTGTCACTCAAACCCGGGAGCAATGAAAAGCACTAGCGTCGGTATTCACGAGCCCAGAATGGTTCCATATCGAGTCACACGTGTCCTTGATCCTGTGGAGGTGTTGGTCTGCCGGTTGCTAACCATCAGGAGCTCCAAGTTGCCAACAAGCCCGGGAAACTCACACAAACCTGCCAACGGTCAAATATTAAGAACCAGTGAGATTCGACCCGCCGGAAGAATCGGAGTCGCCTTCTTCATGGGCGATGTCGCCACCGGAGGAATTCATCCAGGAGCGTACGACCTTCTCCGCGCTGGAGTCGTCGTTTTCTACCTCTTCGACCATGTCAGAGAGATCTTTTTGGGTAATGAACTTAGTCAGCGAGGCCACGGCCTGGCGCTCTTCGCGGTCGAAAAGATCGTCTTGATAGAGCACCACGAAATTCTCTGGCAACTCGGGCTCAGCCTCCTCGCAGCCGCTGGCACCGGAAGGCTCGACCGTGGTGGTATCCGTGGGCAAGCTCGACATGAGCGCAATGTGGGTGCGGGCCAGGTAGTCCTCCCCGCCGGGCTCGGAGGATTTCTGTGCCTTCTTGTAATCCTTAGAAATCGCCCGCGCCTCACCGGGATTGAGGATATTAAGGAACGCGCCGGTGCAGCCTACATAGAAATTGCCGCCCGGGTTCATGGAACGCCCACCCTTGGTGTCTAGGAAAATGTCTTCCTTCACAATGGACGCCTCGCGGCCCTGCCCCATCAGCTCCTGGCGGAAGATTTCCGCAAGGACAAGCTGGTCGGTCTCATTGGTATCCACCAAAATGCCGATGGGCTCGCTCTGGGGGCTCTTGGCAAAAGGGTTGGCATCGAACTGGGAAGAGCAGCCGGTAAGCAGCGTTGCGGACAGCACCACACCGGCAATGGCGCGGGCGGGGCGGGCAAAGCTGCGCATAGCGATACTCTTCTCCTTTTAGTTAGCGGCGCGTGAGCGTCTAGCTGATTCTACACCGAGGGCGTGTTTACCTCCTGTTGCGGCGTGACTAAGATGGCAAGGGTTATGTCTAGCGTTATTACTGAATCCGCCGTACGCGAGGCACTCTCCCGCGTCGAAGACCCCGAAATCGGCCGCCCCATCACCGAACTCAACATGGTGAAGTCCGTTACCGTCACCGGTAATGACGTGGCCGTGGAAATCTACCTCACCATCGCTGGCTGCCCCATGAAATCCACCATCGAGTCCAATACCCGCGCTGCGGTAGAGGATATCGAGGGCGTTGGAAACGTCACGGTGACGATGGAAGCCATGAGCGACGAGCAGCGCCGCGAGCTGAAGAAGAAGCTGCGCGGTGGCCAAGCCGAGCCGGAAATCCCATTTGCAAAGCCAGATTCCACCACTCGCGTTTTCGCGGTGGCCTCCGGTAAGGGCGGCGTAGGCAAGTCCTCCATGACCGTCAACCTTGCCGCGGCATTGGTCCAGAAGGGCCTCAAGGTTGGCATCGTGGACGCCGATATTTACGGCCACTCCGTACCCAACCTGCTGGGCTGCACCGACGGCCCCACCGTGCTCGATGATGAGATGCTGCTGCCGCCGATTTCTCATGGCATTAAGCACATTTCCATCGGTCAGTTTGTGGAGGGTAATGCCCCGGTAGTCTGGCGCGGCCCCATGCTCCACCGCGCGCTACAGCAATTCCTGGCTGACGTTTTCTGGGGCGACCTCGACGTGCTGCTCTTGGATCTGCCTCCGGGCACTGGCGACGTCGCCTTGTCCGTAGCCCAGCTCATCCCGAATGCGGAGCTACTCATTGTCACCACCCCGCAGGCCGCGGCGGCCGAGGTGGCAGAGCGCGCCGGATCCATCTCCCAGCAGACCCGCCAGCGCGTGGCCGGCGTAATTGAAAACATGGGCGCCATGGTGATGCCGGATGGCTCCACCATGGATGTCTTTGGCTCTGGCGGCGGACAGATTGTGGCCGATCGCCTAGGCGTCATCTTGGGCCATGAGGTGCCACTGCTGGCCTCCGTGCCGTTGGATCCCACCCTGCGCAGCGGTGGCGATGCCGGCACACCGATTGTTCTCGATTCCCCCGAGTCCCCCGCCGCCCAACAGATCCAGGCAGTGGCCGATAAGCTGGCCATACGTTCTGATTCCCTGGTGGGCAAAAACCTCAACTTGGGCGTGAACTAACGCCTTAGGTTACATCGCCCCACATGCCGCCGCCGGTGGATTCTTCCCCACCGCTCGGCGGCTTTTTCTCGGGCGCGGGCTGCTCCGTCGGCTGGGGGGCTGCGGTGCGTTGCTGCGGCTGGGGCTGAGGCTGCGGCTGCTCAGCGTAGATCTGAGAGTAGTCGAAGCTCGGGCGCTGCTGCTGCGGTTGAGACTGCGGCTGCTCCTCCGGCTCCTGTGGAGCGGTAGCGGTCTTGACGTTTTCTGCCATCTTCTTGGGGTTGAAATCGTCCCAGGCGGAATCGTCGCCGTCGAAAAGCGCCTTGGTAATAGCGCCCTTCGGGCCAAGGCGCGTCCACTGTGCGGCTTGGGTGAGCGGGCCGCGGATATCATCGAATTCCGAGGTAATCGAGCCCATCTCGCCGTTGAGCTCCGCCTTGGCGTTATTGATGGCCTTGCGCGCCGCGTAAATGGCCGCGCGCACGTCCTTGATCACCTCGGGCATGCGCTCCGGGCCGATGACGATGATGCCCAAAACCACGATGACGAAAATCTCGGGCCAACCAATGGAAGAAAACACGGTTAAATACTAGTCCCTCACTCTTAGCCGCGCTGATTGTGCTTGATTGCGCGAACCACCATCTCCACCTTGTCCAAGAAATCCTGCTGCGGCCGGTGCACGGGCGTTGCTGCATCCGGCCCGGGCGCAACCTCTTCGGTGGCAATGCCCGCGAGCTTTGCCAGCAGGGATTGTGGCGCCTTGACCTTAGCGGAATCCGCGCAGTGGCGAACCCACTCTGAGGCATGGCGCTGCTGGTGCACATCCGCGCGGCACTCGGCGCAGTGCACCAAGTGGATGCGCACGCGGTGCATGAATTTCGGCTCCATCTCCCCGTCCACGAAGGCAACGACAGCCTCTGGGCCAAGGTGCCCGATGGTATCGCTGCGCCGCGCCTTGGCTTTCGCCTTATCGCGGGCCTTGGCCTGGGCGGCATCGAATCCGCCGCGCACGCTCAGCGTGGACAAGGTTCGGCGTCCCCGCAGCGAGTCCATCAACACCCTCCTCCACTAGTTGCTTGGCCTTCAGTGACACGGAAAGTCCCCGCCGGCGGCGGGGACTATGCAGTTTCTTTAAAGTTTAGCGCGCGATGGTTTAACGCGTGCGCAGCAGAATGCGGGTTTCCGCATTGGTTTGCGCCTCTTTTTCGAGCGCCGCACGCAGCTGGGAACGGCCACGGTGGATGCGGGAGCGCACCGTACCCATCTTGACGCCGAGGGTCTCCGCAATCTCGTCATAGCTCATACCTACGACATCACACAGCACCACGGCCACGCGGAAATCGGGAGCCAGACCATCGAGTGCGGACTGCAGCGCTGGGTCCAGGTTGGCCACGGTATAGGCCTGCTCCGGGGTCATATCCGTGCCGGGCACGCGCTCATAATCCTCCGGCAGGGCCTCCATACGGATCTTGGAGCGATGGCGAACCATGTCCAAGAAGAGGTTGGTGGTAATGCGGTGCAACCAGCCTTCAAACGTACCGGCCTGGTACTTGTCCAGGGAACGGAAGACACGCATGAAGGTTTCCTGGGTCAGGTCCTCTGCATCGTGCTGGTTGCCGGAGAGGCGATACGCCAAGCGGTAGACGCCATCGGCGTGTTCGGCCACGAGGTCACCCCAGGCTGGCATGTCGGCTTCGCCGGCATCGAACGCCGCGGTACCGGTCAACTCCGCCTCAGGGGTGGCGGGCTGAAGGGATTCGGCATCGCGCTTCGTTGTTGTCATGCATGTCATCTTTCTACACTTCATGGTGAAACTCCAGCCACAGTGCTGATAATTTCCTGTGAGTCCGTCACATTATCCCCACCCACCACAACCTCGCTGGCTAGGCGCGTTTTTGCCACATCGGCAGCCACTTTTCCCTATGGTTTATTACGTGACTACTACCGCATATGAAGCACTGCGTTCTTATATCGAGACCACCAGCGAGCCCTCCGCGGCCCTACGTGGCGCGCGCGACCACGCCGATGAGTACGGTCTGCCAGTTCCAGATGAATCTACGGGCCAGCTGCTCACCACCCTGACGGCCGCCTCCGCCGGTTCCACCGAACGCCCCCAGTCCGTAGCGATCACCCCGGCCGCCAATGTGGTGGGCCTCTACCTGCTCGCTGGCATGCCCGATAATGGCATCTTGACCTGCATCGACCCCGAGGCAGAGCACCAGCGCAGCGCCAAGACCGCCTTCCGCGAGGCGGGCTATGCACCTTCGCGCGGCCGCTTCCTGCCGTCTCGCCCGCTCGAAGTCATGGGCCGTCTGGCTAATGATGCCTACCAGGTCATCTACGCGGACGTCGCCGCGCTCGAGCTCCCCGCCATCATCAAGGCCGCGTGGCCCCTGCTGCACCAGGGCGGCACCCTGGTCTTGGCTAATTCTTTGCTCGATGGCACGCTTGCCGACGCCTCCCGGACCGACCGCGACACCGCCGCCGCCCGCGAAGCAGACGAGTACCTGCGCGAGCTCGAGGGCGCGAACGTCACCCGCTTGCCGCTGGGTCCGGGCTCACCCTCGTAACGAAGCTTTAGACCTTCTGGTTTTTGCCGACGACAACCACGCCGCCGTCAGAAACCTTGAAGCGCTCCTCATCGCGCTCGCGGTTCACGCCGATAATTGCGCCATCGCTGACGACGACGTTCTTATCGAGGATCGCGCGGCGCACCACCGCACCACGGCCGATGCGCACGCCCGGCAGGATGACCGATCCTTCGACCGTGGCGCCATCGGCCACGTGGACGTCAGACGCCAACACGGAATTGCGCACCGTGCCGCCGGAGACGATGCAGCCCGGCGCCACCATCGAGGACTGCGCGATGCCATTTTGCACGAACTTCGCCGGCGGGAAATTGGAATCATCCGTGGAGTGAATCGGCCAATTCCGGTTATAGAGGTTGAAGATTGGGTGCACCGAAATCATGTCCATGTGCGCTTCATAGAAGGAATCGATGGTGCCCACGTCGCGCCAGTAGCCATGATCGCGCTCGGTAGATCCCGGCACCTCATTGGCCATGAAGTCATAGACGTGCGCCTGCCCGCGCTCCACAAAGTACGGAATAATATCGCCACCCATATCGTGGGCGGAGTCCTCGTTCTTTTCGTCCTCCAAGAGGGCGTCAATAAGCGCCTGCGCAGTAAAGACATAGTTGCCCATCGAGGCATAGCTCATATTCGGATCATCCGGCGTGGCCGGTGGGTCCGCGGGCTTTTCCACGAACTCCGTGATGGTTCCCATGCCATCGGCCTGGATGCAACCAAAGGCCGTTGCCTCAGAACGCGGCACGCGAATGCCGGCCACCGAGCAATCCAGCCCCGTGGCAATGTGCTCTTCTACCATCTGCGCCGGATCCATGCGGTAGACGTGGTCCGCGCCGAAGACGATGACGTAATCCGGATTCTCGTCATAGATGAGGTTGAGCGACTGCACGATGGCATCCGCCGAACCGTTGTACCAGCGCTTGCCGCGGCGCTGTTGGGCAGGCACCGAAGCAATGTATTGCGGCGTCGGCCCCGCCAAGTTCCACGCCTGGGAAATGTGGCGGTCCAGCGAGTGGGACTTGTACTGGGTCAGCACCGCAATCTTAAGGAAACCGGCATTGACCAGATTGGAAAGGACAAAGTCAATGAGGCGGTAGGAACCTCCGAAAGGCACGGCGGGTTTGGCGCGGTCTTCGGTCAGGGGAAAAAGGCGCTTTCCCTCGCCGCCGGCGAGGACGATGGCTAGGACATTTGGCAGGCTTCTCACGTTTTCAAACCTATCCGCAAATCCCACATTTCGCAGCAGATATATGCACATTTCTACCCCCATCCCGTATTTCTGCACGCGGCACCAGAGATACGTATTCTGGGTGGGCATGAGAGCCGGAATCTTTTCCAAAGAATACCCGCCGGAAATCTACGGCGGAGCCGGAGTTCACGTAGCTGAACTCACCCGTTTCATGCGCGATATCATCGACGTCTCCGTGCACTGCATGGGCTCCCCGCGCGAAGAAAAGGACGTCTTTGTACACGGCGTAGACCCCGCACTCGAGGGTGCCAATGGCGCGCTTAAGACCTTGTCCACCGGGCTGCGCATGGCCGATGCCGCCTCTGACATCGACATCGCCCATTCCCACACGTGGTACACGGGTCTTGCCGGCCACCTCTCCGCCCAGCTCTACGATATTCCGCATGTGGTCACCGCCCACTCGCTGGAGCCGCACCGCCCGTGGAAGCGCGAGCAGCTCGGCGGCGGCTATGACGTCTCCTCGTGGTCCGAGAAGAACGCCATGGAATATGCCGACGCCGTCATCGCCGTCTCCGCCGGCATGAAGGACTCCATCCTGGATGCCTACCCGCGCATCGACGCCTCCAAGGTCCACGTCGTCCTCAACGGCATCGACACCGAGCTATGGCAGCCGCGAGAGGGGGATGTGTTGGACAAGCTGGGCGTCGATAAGCAACGCCCCATCGTTGCCTTCGTCGGCCGCATTACCCGGCAAAAAGGCGTGAAGCACCTGCTGCAGGCGGCGCAGAAATTCGACCCGGATATCCAGCTGGTGCTGTGCGCCGGCGCGCCCGATACGCCCGAAATCGCGGCGGAGACCGAGGCGCTGGTAGATGAGCTGCGCGCCCAGCGCGATGGCATTTTCTGGGTCAAGGACATGCTCCCGCGCAACGAGGTCCAGCAGATTTACTCCGGCGCAGATGTGTTTGTCTGCCCCTCCATCTACGAGCCGCTCGGCATCGTCAACCTGGAAGCCATGGCCTGCGGCACGGCCGTGGTCGCCTCCAACGTGGGCGGCATTCCGGAGGTTGTGGTCGATGGCGAGACCGGTGTGCTGGTGCCTTACGACGCCACCGCTACCGCAGCCTTCGAAGCCGACCTCGCCGCCGCCGTCAATGACGTCGCCGCTGATAAAGAGCGCGCCGCCAATTTTGGCCGCGCCGGCCGCGAGCGCGCCATCCGCGATTTCTCTTGGGCTACGATTGCCGCCCAGACCGTCGATATCTACCGCAGCTTGATTTAAGGAAGGATAGCCGTGACAACTCACCGCCCCGAACTGCATTTTGTCCCTGAAGACGGCGTCCTCGACGCCCCCGCTGGTATCCTGCGCGACGGCGATACCTGGCACCTGTTCTACCAGTACCGCCCCACCGCGGACTCCCCTGCCCGCTGGGGACACACCTACTCCGAAGAGTCTCCCTTTGACTGGTTGGACTGCGACGATGTCCTCGCACCCGTCGGCGGCGAGCTCTCCCTGCGTGCTGGTTCCGTAGCCCAAGGCCCGGACGATATCCACCTCTACTTCACCTCCGTGACCGCCGCCGGAATCGCCGTTCACCTCGCCCGCTATGCTGACGTGGACGAAATCTGCGAGGTCTCCGATGACCCGCAAGCCCTCGACCCCAATGTCGTTCGCTTTGGCGAGGTCGTAGGCAATACCCGCAACTTTGATCACTTCCGCTCCCCCTCCGTGGTGCCCGATTGGGCCTCCGAGGACCGCGATGACGGCCACGACGGCTGGCTCATGCTCGCGCTCACCGGCCACTCCGACGCCCCGGTTCCCGTCATCCTCGAATCCGCCGACGGCGTGTCTTGGCGCCTGCGCGGCAGCCTCAAGTTCGACGGCGACCCTGGCTTCCTAGAGGGCGAGGTCCCCGCTACCTCACCGATTCCCCCGGTCGTCTCCCCGCGCCTAGTCCGACTGCGCGATGAGGTTGACGGCAATATCTACGACGTCCTCTTTGTCACCTTGGAGCGCGGCGGCCGCGACGTCTCCGGCTACCTCGTCGGCCGGCTGGAGGGCACTACTTTTACCGTGGTCTCCGGCTTCCGCCGCGTAGACTTCGGCCACGACTTCTCCCGTCCGCGCAATACCAATACGACCACCGGCACTCTCACCCCAGAGCAGCGCTACGAGCGGGCCGTCATCGTCGGCCTCCTCAACGGCAACGGCCGCGGCGACGACGCCACCAAGCACGCTTCCTGGGAGGCCGAAGGCTGGGCCAATGCCCTGTCCCTGCCCCGCCGAGTCACCCTCGAGGGCGGCGTCCTCTACCAAGCCCCCGCCCCCGGCTTGCCCGATGCCGTCAAGCTCTCCGACTACGCCCGTTCCTGGACCGGCGTCATGGAAGTCCCTTCCGGTTCCTGCGTGACTGTCACGCTTCTCGACGGCGCCGGTGACCCCGCCGCCACCATCTGCCACTCCGGCGATGACATCAGCCTCGATCGCTCCATGAACAAGGCCTTCGACCACTGTTTCGCCGATTCCGAACCCGCCACCGCCACGCTTGCCGAAGGCGACTCCGATACCCTCACCATCATCCAAGACGGCTCCACGGTCGAGGTTTTCGTCGACGGCGGTCTCATCGCCATGGCCTCCCGCGTCTACTTCGAAGGCGGCTGCTCCGGCCTGCGGGTCGAGACCTCCGGCGATGCCGTCATCGAGCAGGACTGGCAGCGCTCCGGCTCCAAGCTTTAATCCTCCTGGCTCGCCCCTCCTCACCCAACCCGTCTCTCTCCGTCCCTCCCCCCGCCCTTCGCGCTCACCGGCGCGGCCGCCCACCGCGGTTCCGCCTCTCCTGGTGAGCGGCAAGAGCGGGGATTTCGTTTTCAATCCACATCGCTGGGCTGCGTCTCCCCTAGCTCCCTCACACGCGTCCTTCGCGCTCACGGGGAGAAGCTGGGGCGTCGGCAAGCGTGTGCCGGTGAGCGGCAAGGGCGAATACCTCCCCTCGCGCTCACGGGGAAACGAAAGAACCGCCCCACGCGCTGCCGGTGAGCGCGAAGGGCGGTGGAGGTGGCTGCGGCCGGCCGGGAGCTAGACGGCGCGGAGGCGGTCCAAGCGGGCGCGGGCGGTGACCGTGAGCGTCGGGGGCAGTGCGGCCATGCGCTCGGCGAGTTCGCCGGCGCTGATGTGGCGCGCGGACGGGCTCATGCCCACCTGGGCGGCGACGGAGGCCTTATCAAGCTCGATGGGGAACGAGATATCCACCGGGTCGGCCGCCTGCTCGAGGAAGCCCTCGGCCTGCTCATACATGCGCTCCACCTTGCCTTCTTCCACGCCGAGGATGCCGAGCGGCTCGCGCAGCTCATCCAGGTGTCCGGCGCCGGGGGTCAAGACGATGACCTGGCCGCCCGGGGCGAGCACGCGCTGGAATTCGGCGGGATTGCGCGGGGCGAAGACGACGGAGATTGCGTTGACGGACTCATCCCGGATGGGTAGGCGCTCCCACACATCGGCCACGACGGCGCCGACGCGCGAGTGGCACTTAGCCAAGTGCTTCGCGGCGTGCGGGGAAATGTCGAGGCCGACGCCGCGGGCCTCCGCGATGGAGTCCAGAGTATGCGCCAGGTAGTAGCCGGTGCCGGCACCCACCTCGAGGAGGGAGGCGGGCGTGGACTCGGCCAAGGAGGCGGAATCCAGTGCGTCCTGGACGGCCCCGGTTACCGCCTCGACGAAGGGCGCGAAGTGGCCCATGGCCAAATAGGTCTCGCGGGCGTTGACCATATCCATGTCATCGCCCTTGTGCTTGAGTCCGGCGCCGGCGGCCAAGGTGACGTAGCCCTGCTTGGCCACATCATAAGAGTGGCCGGATTCCGAAACGAGGCGAGAGAAATCATCGGCACCAGAAAGCGCGGTGCCATCGTTGGGATCGGCCAGAATGTCGACGATATGAGAAAGCATGTACCTAGACTAGCTAGAAACCTCGGTCAACAGGGAACCGAGCTCGGCGGCTTCGTCCTTGCTCAGCTCAATGACGATGCGACCGCCGCCATCCGAGGGGATGCGCATGACAATTTTGCGGGACTCCTCTACTGCTTCCATTTCTCCGCCCGTGGTGCGCGGCTTCATTGCTGCCATAGTGAGTCTCCTTTTAGTTAACTTCTTTTCCTTCCAGCTTAGACCTTTTCTGCGCGGAAGATAGTTGTTCCTCCAGTTGCGCGAGGAGATCGTCTACCTGGTCCTGGCGGTATCCACGAGGAACTACCTCGAATTTCACCTGGTCAAGGCGGCCTTCGCGGAGGGCGGCGCGGTTATTTTCGCGCACCTTCTGCGGCTCGTCGAGCGGGTGCATGACCTTGCCGCGGCCAAAGATGGAGCCCCACACCCAGGTGCCGATGACGGTCAGGGCGATGAGGACAAGGAGGAGCATAATCCAAGACAGCATGGCTTAAACCTTACCTTTTAGCGGCGGGCGTTGAGCAACGGGAGCGATGACCCCGGCGCGGGCGAGCAGCGTGCGAGCGACTACCTCGGCCATCGGCGCCAGCTCGTGCAGCGGCCGGTTGCGGTGTACCCGCGTGCCCAGGTCTACCTGTGCGATTGTGCCCCGCTTGCCGACGTCCACCATTAGCCCCGCTTCCACCCCATACCCCTCCACAAAGGGCAGTTCTAGGGCGGTGGCGCGGCGCAGGGCGTATTCGCCGCCGAGGGGCTGATCGATGTGGGCGAGCTCGGGAAAGAACTGCTTGATGAGCGGCTTGGCGGTCAGTTCGGTCACGCGGCCACCGCCGGTGGGCTGGCCGTTGAGGCTGCGGCGGTAGCGGGCTTTGACCATCTCCACCGCTGAGTCGGCGAAGGGCGCGGCCAAGGCCGAGACCATGCCGGGTGCAGCGGATTCGAGGTCGGCGTCGACAAAGACGACGATGTCTCCCTTCGCCGCGGCAACCCCGCGCCAGAGGGATTCGCCCTTACCGGGGCGCGGCCCCTCCGGGAGGATATCGCGCCAATTGCGCACGTCCGCTCCGGCGGCGGCAGCTCGGGAGGCGGTGGCGTCGGTGGAGTCGGCGTCGATGACGAGCACTTCCAGGGGGTCATCGGCGAGGCAGGCGCGCACGACGTCCGCGACGGTGCCCTCCTCGTTGAGCGCTGGAATGATTACGGAGACGCTCATGCAAGGCCTCGCGTGGTTGCTAGCGGGGCCACCTTGCCCTGGATGGCGGCGGTCATGCGGATGACATCGGCGGTCTCGGCCACCTCGTGGACGCGGAAGGCGGCCACGCCGCGGGCGGCGGACCACGCCGTGGCGGCCAGGGTGCCGGCCACGCGCTCGCCTACCCCGCGGTCGAGCGTCTCGCCCACGAAGTCCTTATTCGATAGAGCCATGAGTACCGGCCAGCCGGTGGCCACGACCTCGTCGATACGCCGCAGGAGCTCGAGCCCGTGGAAGGTGTTCTTGCCAAAGTCATGCGTGGGATCGATGAAGGTCAGTTCCTCCGGGCAGCCGAGGGAGGCGGCGCGCTCGGCCAGTTGGGTGGTTTCCGCGATGACATCGGCCACCACGTCGTCGAAGTGGACGCGATGCGGCCTGGTGCGAGGGGTGATGCCGCCGGTGTGCGAACACACGTAGCCCACACGGTGGTGGCCGGCGACCTCGATGAGCTCGGGATCCCAACCGGCCCAGGTATCATTGACCAGGCCGGCGCCGGCTGCGATGGCGACCTCTGCCACCTCGCTGCGCCAAGTATCGACGGAGATGAGCACGTCCGGGTGGCGCTCGTGTACCTTCTCGATGGTCGGCACCACGCGGTCGATTTCCTCCGCCGCGTCCACGGCCTTGCCGGGGCCAGCCTTCACGCCGCCAATATCGACGATTGACGCACCGGCCGCAATCACCTCATCGCAGCGGCGCAGCGCTGGGTCAAGGTCAAAGGTTGCGCCGTTGTCATAGAAGGAATCCGGGGTGCGATTGACAATCGCCATCACACGCGCGAGGCTCAACGCGGCTCCCTGATGCGCTTATCGCTCATGACTTGGTGGCGCTGGATGATGTGGGCGAGGGCTTCATCGGGGTCGTCGGTAAGCAGGAAAAGCTCCCGGTCGCCTTCGTTGATATAGCCGCTGGCCGCGAGCGTGTTGTCCATCCATTCCAGCAGGCCGGACCAGTACTCGGTGCCCATGAGCACGATGGGGTAATTGGTCACCTTGCCGGTCTGCACCATGCACATGACCTCGAAGAACTCATCCATCGTGCCCATGCCGCCAGGCAGGCAAATGAAGGCCTGGGAGTACTTCAAGAACATCGTCTTGCGGGCGAAGAAGTAGCGGAAATTCAGGCCCAGGTCGACGTACTCGTTGAGGCCCTGCTCGTGGGGCAGCTCGATGCCCAGGCCCACGGAGAGCCCGCCGGCCTCATGGGCGCCGCGGTTGGCTGCCTCCATGATGCCGGGGCCGCCGCCGGTGATGACGGCATAGGAGTGCTCGGCCAGCTTGCGGCCAACCTCGACGCCCAACTGGTAGCTCGCATCCTCCGGCGTGGTGCGCGCGGAGCCGAAGACGGTAACGGCCTTCGGCAGCTTGGAAAGCGCATCGAAGCCAGCGACGAACTCGCCTTGGATGCGCAGGACGCGCCACGGATCAGCATGCTGCCACTCATGGTCCGCGCCGGACTCCAAGAGCCGCTGATCAAAGGTGGAGGCCTGCTCGCCTTCGGTGCGCAGCAACATCGGGCCGCGCAGGGTGCGCATCTGCTCAGGGGTCATGGTCTATCCCTTCAGGTAGTTCAAGAGGGCGGTGGATACTTCGGTGATCTGCGCGGTAGGAACCTGCTCGTCCTTCTTATGCGCAAACCCAGGGTCACCAGCGCCAAAGTTTACGGCCGGGGTGCCCATTTCAGAGAAGCGGGCAACGTCGGTCCAGCCGTACTTGGCGCGAACGTTGCCCCCGACGGCGTCGATAAGCGCCTTGGCCGCCGGCTGGCCCAAACCGGGCTGGGCGGCCGGTGCAATGTCATCGATCTCGATGGTGACGTCTTCTTCCTCGCCGATGATGGACTTCATATAGTCCAGCGCCTCGTCGCTCGTGCGGTCCGGCGCAAAGCGGAAGTTCACAAACATCCATGCCTCATCCGGCAGCGTATTGGTGGCCACGCCGGACTCGAGGTGGACGATGTTGAGGCCCTCGCGGTAGGTGCAGCCATCGATGGTGACATCGCGGGACTCATAGGCGGCGATGCGGCTCATGATGGGCGCGAGCTTGTGTGCTGCGTTGGAGCCGAGCCAGGCGCGGGCTGAGTGCGCACGAGTGCCATGGGCGGTCACGCGCAGGCGGATGGAGCCCTGGCAGCCGGCCTCCACCATGGCGCCGGAGGGCTCGCCTAGCAGCGCGAAATCGCCCTCGAGCCACTCCGGGTGGTCCTTTTGCAGGTGGCCCAAGCCATTAAATTCAGTGGCTACTTCTTCGCCCTCGTAGGCGATGACGGTGAGGTCATGCTTAAGCTCGTCCGCTTCGTGCAGCTGGGCAAAAGCATTGAGGTAGACGGCCATACCGGACTTCATATCCACGGTGCCACAGCCCCACATAATCTCTACCCCGTCTTCAGAGGTCTCCATGTGATGCGGTACATTTTCTGCCAACGGAACGGTATCAATGTGGCCGGCGAGCACCACGCGGGAATCCAACCCGCGGTTCGTGCGGGCGCACACGGTATTGCCGTAGCGGGCAACCTCGACGTCCAATCCGCGCAGCGCTTCTTCGATGGCGTCTGCGATGGCCTCCTCATGGTGGGAGGGGCTCGGAATATCTACGAGCGCCTTGGTTAGTTCGATGGGGTCTGCATATAGATCTATAGTCACAAAGCGCCATGCTAGCGCTCCGCGCAGCTCACCGCATTGTGTAAAGTTCACTTCACTGCAAATAATTCGTCCTCCCTAAGGTGATAACAATGGCCGAAGCCACTCAATTGAAATCCCGTCATCTCACGATGATGGGCCTTGGCTCCGCCGTGGGCGCCGGTCTCTTCCTCGGCGTGGGCCTCGGCATCCAGATTTCCGGCACCTCCGTGCTCATCTCCTATGCCGTAGCCGGCGCGCTCATCGCACTGGTGATGTGGATGCTCGGTGAGATGGCCGCCGCCCGCCCCTCTTTGGGGTCATTTTCCACCTACGCCGGCCAGGCCTATGGCCACTGGGCGCGCTTTACCATGGGGTGGATTTTCTGGTTCATGCTGATCATGGTCATGGGTGCCGAAATCACCGGCGCGGCCGCCATCATTTCCAACTGGTTCGATATTGCCCCGTGGATTCCAGCGCTTATTGCCGTGGCCTTCTTCGCGGTGGTCAACTTCGCGGCCGTGGGCGGTTTTGGTGAGTTCGAGTTCTGGTTCGCCATCATCAAGGTCGGCGTCATCGTCGCCTTCCTCGTCATCGGCGCGCTCATGGCGCTGGGCATCCTGCCGGGCATGGATGTCTCCTTGGCCGGTACCAATTTCACCGAGAACTTCCTGCCCAATGGCATTCCTGGCTTCGCCGCCGGATTGCTGGCCGTCGCCTTTGCCTTTGGCGGCATCGAGCTGGTGACCATCGCGGCGGCAGAGTCCGAGGATCCGGCGCACAACGTAGCCACCGCGGTGCGCGCCATCATCGTGCGCATCATGATTTTCTACATCGGCTCCATCGTGGTGATCACCATGGCGTTGCCATTTAGCTCCATCCAGGACGCCGATGTCGCGGCCGATTCCCCCTTCACCCTGGTGCTCGCGGCCGCCAAGATTCCTTTTGCGGCCGGCTTCATGGAGGCGATTATCGCCCTAGCACTGTTGTCTGCCTTCAACGCGCAGATTTACGCCACCTCCCGCTTGGTCTTCGATATGGCCAAAGACCACTGCGCCCCGGGATTCTTCCTGAAGCAAAATCGTGCCGGCTCCCCCATCAACGCCGTCATCTTGTCCATGGTCTTCGCCTTCGCTTCGGTGGGCCTGCAGTTCTGGAACCCGCCAGGGCTTCTGGCCTTCCTCTTCAACGCGGTCGGAGGGTGCCTGCTGGTCATCTGGTCCTTCATCGTGGCTTCCTTTATCAAGTTGCACCCCGTCCTGCGCGATAATGGCGAGCTGACCGAGATCCACGTACCCGGATTCCCCTGGCTTCCGTGGGTTACGGCCGCCGCCCTGGCCGGACTGACCCTGCTGATGCTCTTTGATCCGGCCGCGCGCAACCAGGTCATCTCGGTGCTCATCCTGGCCGCGGTGCTCGTCATCTTGTCTTTCGTGCTTCCCACCGGCCAGCGCGCGGAGGCGCGGAAGTAGTTGCTAAGCTAGCGGGCATGACTTCTGCATCCGCACGCGGCCTAGCAACCATTACCCATGACGGCACCGTCTTGGACGTATGGTTCCCGGCCGTATACACCGATAAGAACGTAGAGACCACCGAGACTAAGCGCTTGGAGGAGGTCCGCCAGCAGTTCTCCGCGCTGGCAGGCCCAGACGAGGAGCGTGGCGTAGCCCGCGTCGCCGTTGAGACCTCCATCAAGGATCTGGATGACGCCCCCGTCGATACCTACGATGCTTACCTGCGCCTGCACCTCCTCTCCCACCGCGCGGTCAAGCCGCACGGCCTGAATATGGACGGCATCTTCGGCCACCTCAACAACGTGGTCTGGACCAGACTACGGTCCGTGCGCTGTGTCCGATTTCCAGATGGTGCGCGGACGCCTGGCCTCCCGCGGCCCGGTCGTTGTCTACTCCGTGGACAAGTTCCCCCGCATGGTGGACTACGTTGTGCCGTCCGGCGTCCGCATCGGTGACGCAGACCGCGTGCGCCTGGGCGCCCACCTGGCTGAGGGCACCACCGTCATGCACGAGGGCTTCGTCAACTTCAACGCCGGCACCCTGGGCGCCTCCATGGTGGAAGGCCGCATCTCCGCGGGCGTCGTCGTGGGCGATGGCTCCGATATCGGCGGCGGCGCATCCATCATGGGCACCCTATCCGGCGGCGGCAAGGAGGTCATCTCCATCGGCGAGCGCTGCCTGCTCGGCGCCAACTCCGGCATCGGCATTTCGCTTGGCGACGACGCCGTGGTCGAAGCCGGCCTCTACGTCACCGCCGGCACCAAGGTCGCCGTCTTTGGCAAGGTCGCGGAAGCACTGGGCGTCGACAATGGCGAGAACGTCAAGGGCTCCCAGCTCTCCGGTGCCTCCGGCATGCTGCTGCGCCGCAACTCCGTCTCCGGTGCGGTTGAGGCCGTGGAGTGGAAGGCCGAGGCCGTCGCGCTTAACGACGAGCTGCACAAGAATTAACACCCCCGATTCCTATAGCCCAATCGGGCAAAATAAGATGGAGGGGTGACTGATAACTCCTCCACCCTCGGTTCTGGCCTGAAGGTCCGCCACCTGACGATGATGGGGCTAGGCTCCACCATCGGTGCCGGACTTTTCTTGGGCACCGGCGTCGGCATTTCCGCCGCCGGCCCCGCCGTGCTCCTCGCCTACGTCATCGCTGGTTTTCTGGCCATTTTGGTGATGCAGATGCTGGGCGAGATGGGCACCGTTATCCCCGCCTCCGGCTCCTTTTCCGAATACGCCGAACACGGTATCGGCCGCTGGGCGGGCTTTACTCAGGGCTGGATCTATTGGCTAGCCACCGTTGCGGTGCTCGGCGCCGAAATCACCGGCGCGGCCGGCTTCATTGGCTCTTGGTTTAACGTTTCGCCGTGGATCCCCGCCGCCGTCTGCGTGGTCCATCTTCGGCATCGTCAACCTGCTGCGCGTGCGCAGCTTCGGCGAATTCGAGTACTGGTTCGCCCTCATCAAGGTCGTCGTCATCGTGGCCTTTCTCATCATCGGCGCGCTGCTCATCCTGGGCCTTCTGCCCGGCCATTCCTTCATCGGCACCTCCGTCTTCCTGGAGGACGGCTTCATGCCCAATGGCCTCGGCGGCGTCGCGGCCGGCCTGCTCGCAGTGGCCTTCGCCTTCGGCGGCATCGAGGTGGTCGCCATCGCCTCCGCCGAATCCGAAGACCCAGAGAAGTCCCTGGTTAACGCCGTGCGATCCACCATCTTGCGCATCTCCGTGTTTTACCTAGGCTCCGTCCTCGTCATCACGTTCCTCCTGCCCTATTCCATCTTGGGCGGCGCCTCCACGGCCGCGGAATCCCCTTTCACCATGGTTCTCGAGCGCGCCGGCATCCCGGGCGCGGCCGGCATCATGGAGGTCGTCATCGTCCTCGCGCTGCTCTCCGCCTTCAACTCGCAGATTTACGCCTCCTCCCGCATGATGCATTCCCTAGCCTCCCGCGGCGAGGCCCCGCGCATCTTCACTACCACCAATAAGGACGGCGTTCCCACCACCGCCATCGGCCTGTCCGTCCTCCTCTCGGCCGTCATGGTCGTGCTCAACTACGCCGATACCGGCTGGCTGCTTACCTTCATGCTCAACGCCGCCGGCGCCTCCCTGCTCATCGTCTGGGTCTTTATCGCCGTCAGCCAGCTACGCCTGCGCCGCCAGCTCGAGGCTCTCCATCCCCTCCCCATCCGCATGTGGGCTTTCCCCTACCTCACTTGGTTCGCCCTCGCCCTCTTTGCGGCCATCGCGGTGCTCATGCTTACCGACGCCACCGCCCGCACCCAACTCCTCTCCGCCGCCGCCATGTTCGTGGTGCTCGCCATCGCCGGCGTCATCAATTCCAAGATTCGAGGTATCAACCCGACCTCAACGCTGCCCCTCACCTAGCCCCTCGCCCCTGGAGGCACGGCTCGCCCACTCCCCTTGGCCCCTCCCCGCCCTTCGCGCTCACCGGCACGAGGCGGGGTCTCTCTTTTTCGTCACCTGGTGAGCGCCTACGGCGAGCTCTGCCCACGCCCCTCCCGTCGCGCTCACGGGGAGCACAAATCAGGGCCACCCGAGGCCGCCGGTGAGCGCGAAGGGAAGTTATCCACAGCTATCCAGACCACGCAGCGGAAAATCGCCCCCAACCCCAGGGTTATCCACAGGATGCCGCGACGCGCATAGCTACAGCTCAACACGACCGCTTAGGTTAAGCCCCATGGGGGAATGGACTACCGCGGAACTGCGCGGCCAAGGTTTGAGCAAGGATGCGATTCGTCGCAAGGTTCGCGAGGGGAAGCTCTTTCGCGTGCACAGGGGGATTTATACCGATGAATGGACGCCCTGGGCGGTGGCGCGGGCGCTGGCGCATGGGCTCAGCCGCATCCATTTCACGGGAAAGACGGCGCAGGAGATTTACCTCGGCCGGCAGCTGACATTTCCTCTGGAAGCGGAGGGACCGCGTACTTTGAAGGGAAAGAACTTTCGCGTTTCGCACTCGCGCCTCAGGGCCACACACAAGGTCGATGGCCTACCTGTGGTGCAACCGCTATGGGCTGCACGCAGAATTTCGCGTGCGTGCAGGTCTTTATTGGAAGACTACTACCAAGGAAAGCACGGCCCCGGCCGCCTAGAAGAGGACCAGCGGCGAATGAGGCGCGTCCCGAAGCCTCTAAAAGAGACGATACGACACTCGGCTATAGGCGCAGATAGCCCGCCGGAACGCACACTAAGCAGGCAGCTGCGCGCAGAAGGAATCTACCCCAAGCACAATGTTCTCATCGCCGGCTACCGCTTTGACCTGAAGATTGGCAAGTTGCTGGTGGAAGTTGACGGCTGGGAATACCACAAGCACAGTGTGGCCTTTCAAGCTGACCGCTCCAAACAGAACGCGGCCGTAGCCCATGGTTATACCGTTTTGCGCTTTACTGCCGACGACATCAATTACCACCTCAGCGAAGCCATCCTGCTTATCAAAGCCACTATTGAGGTGCTAAAAGGCCGCAACCCTGAGCTTCCGATCTCAGCAGCTCAGCCCTATTGGAAGTGGCATCTATGTGTGAGACATTTGCCTTAATGACAACTATCCTTTACATTAGGACATGTAAGCAAGACACACAGTAAAGGAGTCCGGATGGCCGACCACCCCAACATGGTCCGCAAGTGGCGCCGCTGGGTCGAATTATCACAAGCCGAACTCGCTGAAAAAGCCGGCGTCTCCCGCCAGACCATTGCCAATATCGAACGGGGAAATTACTCCCCTTCCGTGCACCTCGCGCTGGACATTTGCCACGAACTAGGAAAAACCGTCGAAGAAATTTTTGGAGCTGAACAACATGATTAACGCCATCGCCAATTACTCCCTCAAGGAAATCGATCGCGCAACCCGCGATGAATTCGAACGCGACACGCTCTACAAGGCCTGCGTAATCGGAATGACCCCAATCCCGTTCCTCGAACTCGTCGTCGCCGCAGTTCTGGCCTGGGTCCTTCCGGGCCAGATGTCTATGCTGAGCTTCCTCGCGCTCGTGCCGTCCATCGTGGGCAACTCCATCGGTTCTGCTTGGATGCGCAAGCGCGTGGCCACCCCGCTGGTCAGCCGCAATTGGGCGGCTATCGCCGTCTACCTCATCCCACTAATTGTCATGTTCGCAGGAATTGCCTATAACGCCTATGCGCCTGCCGACGGCCACGACCCCGTTTCCTATCTCATCGGCGCCGCCGTCGGTATCACCACGGTGCTCATCCTCGCCCCCTTCATTCGTCGCCGCCAGCACCGCCGCGACCAAGCTCGCCTCGATGCCGAGCTAGAGGACTAGTCCCACTCCGGCACCTCACCCCGCCCTTCGCGCTCACCGCGGACGGCGGGTTTTCTCTGATTTCGTTCCCCGTGAGCGCGACGGAAGGTACTGTGCCCTTCGCGCTCACGGGGAGAAAGAAAAATCTCCGCCAGCCTGCGCTGGTGAGCGCGAGGGGCGGAGAGGAAGGAAATACGGGACCTAGCTAGGCTGGCTCGGTTTCTTCGACAAGTTGAGGCGTCTTCGGCTGCGAGCGGAAGGTCCAAAGCTTGTTCAAAATAAAGTTAATCGGCATAGCGACAATGATAGAAATGGCCGATGCCCAGTACACCTTTGTACGCAAACCGGTCGAATCATCCAGAATGTCTGAGGGCAAGTGCAGCGGCGAAGTCGGATTCATTAACAGTGTCGCCACAACTTGACTTACGATAAAAGCTCCAATTCCAGCGAGAAGGAATGGGAAGAAACCGCGCAGCCAAGACACCTTCGCCACCGATCGGAAAGTCCACATGCGATTCAGCTGGTAGTTCCAAGTGTTGGCGACCAAGAACGCAATGGTCAAAAACACATGGTACCAACGGATATGGAAAACAGAGCCGAAGAGATTGATGAAGGGGTCATCCGCCTCGATGCCGCCAGACCACCAAGTAATCTTTCTGCACAAATAGACCACAAAGAGATTAACCGCGGTACCCGAGCCGCCAACAATGCCGAATTTGAGAAACTGCCCAAAATTGGACACAAAGCGCGCGACGCTGAGGTCTGCCATGGGCCGCCTTTCTAGCCAGTGATTAAATAACTACTCGATTGTAGTTCTTAAGGCCTGGGAACTGAAAAATTGACTCTCGGAATGTGATAGAGGATCTATAAAAGTTATAGCCTCGTGGAGCAGGGCGAGCGGGGTTCGGAAGTCATAGAGGTCAAGCTCACGCGGGGTGGGATAGGTATCATCGCCGAGCAGCGGGTGGCCGAGGTGATTGAGCAGCACGCGCAGCTGGTGGGTATGGCCGGTGCGCGGCCACATGGTCACCTCCCGGCCGGCGGCGCGCACGTACGTGGAGGTGAGCGTGCCCTTGGAAGCGACGAGCACCTGGCGCGCCCCGCGGGGCTTGCGCATGCGCAGGGTGATTTCCCGGTTCACGAAAAGCGGCTGCTTGACGACGCCCCGATACCTCTTCACCGCACTCCCCTCCAGAAAGATGCGCTGGTAGGCGGCGCGGGTTTCGGGATTACGGGAGCAGATGACGAGGCCAGCGGTCAGGCGGTCTAGGCGGTGCAGGGGTACGATGTCGTCTTCGCCAGAATCCACGCGCAGGCGGGTTTGCAGCGTTTCGTGCTGGAGGCGGCCGTTGGTGGTCGTGGGCAAGAAGTGCGGCTTATCGGCCACGATGAGGTCGCGGTCGGCGTGGACCACGGAGTAGTCGAAAGGAATCGGGGGCTCCGGCGGCACCGCAGGGTGGTACCACGCCGGCACGGGACGCGGAAGCGCGGCGCCGGGCGGCAGCACCGTGCCGGGCGAAAAGGGAGAGTCGCCGGCACGGGCGGCGAAGTACTCCCCTTCCTCCGGCACGCGGCCGCGCAAGACCGTTTTGCGCGGCGAAATGCCTGCGCGGGCGGAAGGCCTGCCGGAATTAGGCACCGGCGAGGCGGTCCACGGCGGCATCGATGCGCTCATCGGTGCCATTGAGACCGATGCGCACGTGCTTCTCGCCTGCCGGGCCGTAGAAGTCGCCCGGGGCAGCGAGGATGCCGCGCTCAGCCAGCCAGTCGATGGTCTCGCGGCAATTCTCGCCACGGGTGGCCCACAAGTACATGCCGGCATCGGAGTGGTCGATGGTAAAGCCGGCGTCGACAAGCGCGTGCATAAGCACCGCACGGCGGGAGGCGTAGCGGTTGCGCTGGAGGGCCTCGGTGTCGTCGTCGTTGAGCGCGGCGACCATGGCGGCCTGGATGGGACCGGGAACGATGAGGCCGGCGTGCTTGCGCAGCTGGAGCAGCTCGGCGATGAGATCGTTATCACCCGCGAAGAAGCCGGCGCGGTAAGCGGCCATATTCGCGGTCTTGGACAGCGAATGCATGGCGATGAGCCCGGTGTTATCGCCATCGGTCACGCGCGGATCGAGGATGGACACCGGCGGATTATCGTCGTTCCAGCCCAGGCTCATATAGCACTCATCGGAGGCGATGATGGCGCCGTTCTCGCGCGCCCACGCCGCGATGCGGCGCAGCTCCTCCACGCCGAGGACGCGGCCGGTGGGATTGGACGGCGAGTTCAAAAAGACCAGGGAGGCATCCTGGAAATCGGAATCCGCGCGCAACGGCTTAGCACCGGCGAGCAGGGCGCCCACCTCGTAGGTGGGATAGGCCACCGACGGGAAGGCCACGGTCTCGCCGCGCATGCCCAGAAGCGTGGGCAGCCAAGCGATGGCCTCTTTGGTGCCGACCACCGGTAGGACGCGGTCTACCTGCATGTTATAGCGGCGGGTGAGCGCGGCGGCGATGGCCTCGCGCAGCTCCGGGGTGCCGGCGGTCTGCGGGTAACCAGAGTTCTGCGCGGCTGCGGTCAACGCAAGCTGCACGCCTGGGGATACAGGGTCAACGGGGTTGCCCACCGAGAGGTCAACGATTCCACCCGGGTGGGCCTGGGCTTTCTTCTTGGCGCCAGCCAGCGAATCCCAGGGGAAGTCTGGAAGCGTCTTTCCTAGCGGTGTGCGTGCCATGTCTTACTCCTGATTCTGTGGCGGAAGCGCGGCAATCATCGGGACGTCAAAGTCCTGTGGGCCGAGGGCCGCCGCGCCGCCTGGGGAGCCCAGGTCATCGAAGAAGGCTGCGTTGGCGTCGTTGTAGTCCAGCCACTCATCGGGAACGTCATCCTCGTAGAAGATGGCCTCGACCGGGCAAGCTGGCTCGCAGGCGCCGCAGTCCACGCACTCATCCGGGTGGATGTAGAGCATGCGCTTGCCCTCGTAGATGCAGTCAACAGGGCATTCCTCAACGCAGCCGCGGTCCATTACGTCAACGCAAGGCTGTGCGATCGTATAAGTCATGGAGATTCCTTGAAGCTTCCTGATTTCTCGGATTTGGGGTGATTAATAGTATGTCACTTCTGCTTGAAAAATGGCCAAACGCCCCCGCCTATCCCGGCCAAAAGCAGGAGCAGGCTGAGAATATTATTGGCCAAGAGCATGTCTCCTGTCATCGGTACGAGGAGCATGAAGGCGAAAAAGCCCAGGCACCAGACGATGAGCGGGATGGCGCCGACCGCCGGCGCGGGACTCCATAGCCGGGCAGTGCGGGTAAGCACGGAATTAAACCACCACGCAAGCAGGATGGTGATGGGAAAGGCCACGCTCGCCCCATTGGATAGCGGAATTCGCGCGGTGAGGTAGATGACCTCGAGGAAGACCGATAGCAACGCGCCGATGGCCAGCCACACTAGGCCGGTGACCTGCTCGCCGCGACTAAAATCCGTGCGCATTACAGGCCGCCCAGCAGGTCATCGGCCGGCTCACCCTGTCCCAGCTGGAAGTACTCGGCGCGCAGCAGGGGCATGACCAGCAGATTGGATAGTCCATAGGCCCCGGGCACCTGCTCGGGTTCGTGCAGCGCGGCCACGGCGGCCTCGGGGTTGGTGCGGGTGGTGGAGCCATCGGCCACCCAGATTTGGGAGGCGTGGGCGCGCATGGCGCAGCGCTTGGCGTCAAGGGCGGCGTCGGAAAGAGCGACGGTGACATCGGCGCCGTCGTTGGTGAAATTGTCTAGGTACTCCTGGCTGGGCTTGCGTCACCCGGCCGGCGCATCCAGGGTGTCCAAGCCGGCATAGTTGGCGGCGCGTTCAAAAATGCCGTACCAAATGCGCGTGCTTGGCGCAGCCGCCTTCATCACCGCCTCATGCACCGCAATGTGGTCCGGGTGCCCGTAGCCGCCATCGGGCCCGTAGGTGAGGATGGCGTGGGGCTGGATGGCTTCGAGCTCGTCGCTGAGAAACTCGGCGGCCTCCTCGATGCGATTGACCAACGCACGGGGGTTATCGTGCGAGGGAGAACCCGCCATGCCAGAGTCGCGGAAATGCCCGAATCCGCCCAATTGAACTCCCTTGACGCCCAGCGCATCGAGGGCATTGGCCAATTCGCGGGCGCGGAAACCGCCGAGCTGATCATGATCGGCCAGGCCTTGGTAAGGCTCGCCGATGACCTCGCCATCCTCGCCCAAGGTAAGCGTAATGACGGAAACTTCGGCGCCGCGTGCGGCTAGAGTGGCCAGGGTGCCACCCATAAAGAGGGTTTCATCATCCGGGTGGGCGTGCACTGCCACCACGCGGTAGCCGGTTAAGTCCTTAGTCTTCATCTATCCTCCAGCGGGGCGCGGTGATAAGACCCTCGTCCCAATCATCAATGCTCTGGCCGGGGCCTACAATACCCTCCCCGAGCGCGTGGATACGCGTCTCATCCACCAAAGGCACGTAGAGGGCCTCCTTAGAGTTCACATCTCGAATGCGTCCGAGCGCTTCCTTCGGGCTCATGGCTCCGGACAAAATCTCCTCGCGAATCTCATCCGCGTTCTCCGGACAGATTCCGGACAGGTCGCCGGCGAGCGGCTGTTTGTCATCGCAGCTGAAGATATTCGCCGCGGACACCGAGTTCAGTGAGATATCCTCCCAGGTCACTACCGCATCCACCTCGCCTTCGGGCAGGAGCTTGGAGGTGATCGTGGTCAGGCGTTCGGACACCACCTCGGCAGCGATCCCGTGGGCTTCGAGGACGTCATAAAGCGTATTGGCCGCAGCCAAGGCCGTGGGGCTGGTGGGGTCTACCGCAAAGCGAATCGGCTTCTTACTAGCGCGGGTGCGCAGCGCAGTGAGATCCACATCCTTGCTTATCGGGTTATTCCCGGGCTCTAGGTTGGAAGCGCGGCCGGTGGCCAAGCGCGCGACCTGGTCCGTATCAATCAGCGAGGCCAATCCGCGGCGCGCTGCCCTTTCTTCCAGCGCTCCATCCGCGGTGGACATGTGCAGGCGCAGTTGGCGCGGGCGGGTCAGTGTCTTATCGGAAACATGCCCTAAAAGACCCAGTGCCTCCTGCGAGGTTTGATCCGGGGTAAAGTCCGCGAAACCAATCTGCCCGGAGCGCAGCATATTGAGCGCCTGGGTGCTATCGCGTACCTCGCGCAGCTGAATGACGTCCACCTGGGCCGGATTAGCACCCCAGAAGCGGTCGTTTCGGTTCAAGGTAATGACTCCGCGGCCGCGGTCCACGCTATCGACGAGGAAGCGCCCGGCCGATGCCGGAATCTTATCGGCTAACGCAGAGCCAAAGTTATCGTCCTGCAGCAGGTGGGAAGGCAGCAAATTATGGAAAAGCAGGTGCCAATCTTTCACCTTCTGGGAAAAGTCCACGGTGACTACGCGGCCACCATCGGAGGTATTGACGGCCGATATGGCGTGGTAGCCGGCGGGATCGCGCACACCAGCGGTGGTGGTCATCTGCTTCCACAGGTAGCTAAAGTCCGCGCCGGAAATGGGGGTGCCATCGGACCATTGTGCGGGCGAGGCAATGACGTAGCGCACCCGCTGCGCCACGCCCTTAGGAGCGGTGACCTCAGAGGCGGATTCGAGGATATCGGCATCCCTTTGCCCGTCGTGGAACGCCGAGGGCAACACCAGTTCTGCAATCTGGTCGACCAGCTCGGAATTATTGGCCACCAAGTGCGGGTTCAATCCCGCACGCAGAGGCCCACACCCACCGAGATGGTGGGGCGCTTGGCGGAGTCGGCATCCTGCGGCTGCTCTTCTTCCGGGGTAGCCGTGGTCGTGGTCTGCTCTTCTTGCAGCGCGGAGGCATTGTCCTCCACCACCGGTGGTGGGCCGGGGTTAGCCGCGCAGGCGCTAAGTATTGCAATGCTGGCGGTGCTGAGTACCGCTGCGATTGCCGACGCCGCGCGCCTTGGTGAAGCCGGATTCTTTTTCATCGCGGACTACTTTAGTCCCTCCACCCCGCCGAAACGAAGATTTTTGGCGCTAGACTTGGCCACAGACCGCAACTATTAAGGAGACCCCAATGCTCATCTGCCAAGAAATGTTTCTTCTACTGACCAAGGACAACGGCAAGAAGGAAGACTGGGTGTCCAATAATGAGGCCGCTCTGCGCGCCACCGTACTCGCGGACCTGCTACTGGGCGGGCACGTAGAGCTCGGTGAGAAAAAGAAGGTAGAGACTACTCCACAGCGCCCGGAGCACCCCGTCTTGGCATGGGCTTGGGAGGAGCTGCAGGAGCACAAGGCCACCAGCATGCAGAGCCTGTTGGAGGCTTCGTGGTTTACCCCGCGGGAAATCATCGCCTTGGATTTCCACGCGAATGGACAGCTCGACGTGGAAAAGGCCAAGTGGTGGCAGATTAGCGGCGACCGCTACATCATGACGGACCTGGAGCTGGAAAAGGAACTGCGCGAACGGTTGGTTGCAGTCTTGGAGGCGCAGCGACCAGCCACGGTCAATGACGTCATCATCCTGGATATCCTCCGCGAGGTCAGCGGTGCCTATACCCTGCTGAAAAACGACGCGGAGGGAATGAAGCGCCGCGAGATGCGGGCACGCATTCAGGAGATCAAAGAAGAGGTCGAGTACGACAAAACCGCCTCCTCTGCGGTCAAGGCCGTAGTTGAGGAGGCGGCAGCGGTTGCGGCGATGGTGGCCACGACAGCGGCAATCACCACCACCTAGGGTGCGGCTTTTTACTTATTCATCTGCTTCTTGCGAGCAGCAGCACGCTTGCGGTCGGTAGCGGAAAGCTCCACCTTGCGCACGCGCAGGACGTCCGGGGCAACCTCGACGCACTCGTCGTTGCCACAGAATTCCAGCGCCTCTTCCAGGGAGAGGGTGTGTGCCTTAGCAAGGGTGACAGTGGCATCCGCGGTGGCGGAGCGCATATTGGTTAGCTTCTTTTCCTTGGTGATGTTGATGTCAATATCCTCATCGCGGTTATTTGCACCAACGACCATGCCCTCATAAGCCTCAGCGCCTGGCTCGACGAAGAAGTTACCGCGGTCAGCCAGCTGCATCAGCGCGTACTGGGTGATCTGGCCGGTGCGGTCAGCCACCAGGGAACCGGTTGGGCGGGACTTGATCTCGCCGGCCCAGACATCCAGGCCGTCAGAAATGGAGTTTGCGATGCCGGCACCGCGGGTCTCCGTCATGAACTGGGTGCGGAAGCCGATGAGGCCGCGGGCAGGAACACGGAAGATCATGCGTACCCAGTCGCCCTCGCGCACGTCCATGGCCTGCATCTGGCCCTTGCGGGAGGCCAGCAGCTGGGTGATAGCACCCTGGTGCTCGGACGGGGCGTCAATGGTGAGGATCTCGTATGGCTCGTAGGTCTTGCCGTCGATTTCCTTGGTCACAACCTGCGGCTTGCCGATGGTCAGCTCGAAGCCCTCGCGGCGCATGGACTCAATGAGCACGGACAGCGCCATCTCGCCACGGCCCTGGACCTCCCAAGCATCGGGGCGCTCGGTAGGCAGCACGCGCAGGGAAACGTTACCGATAAGCTCCTGCTCCAGACGGGCCTTGACCATACGTGCGGTGAGCTTATCGCCGCCGCCCTGGCCTGCCATCGGGGAGGTATTAACGCCGATGGTCATGGAGATGGCCGGCTCGTCCACGGTGATGCGCGGCAGGGCCTCTGGGTGCTCTGGATCGGCGATGGTGTCACCAATCATGACGTCAGAGATGCCGGAGATCGCCACGATGTCTCCGGCGATGGCTTCCTCGGCCGGCTGACGCTCGAAGCCGACGGTGCGCAGCAGCTCGGCGACCTTCACGGTCTTGGTGTGCTGGTTGCCATCCTCGTCGTAATGGATCCAGGCCACCTGCTGGCCCTTCTTGATGCGGCCGGCGTAGATGCGCAGCAGCGCGATTCGGCCCAGGAAATCGGAGGCGTCCAGGTTGGTCACGTGCGCCTGCAGCGGGGCGTCGACGGTAGCGGAAGGCTCTGGGAGGACGTTGTAGATGACGTCGAAAAGCGGCTGCAGATCCTCGCCCGCAGGGACGTTGCCATCGCCTGGGTTCTCGGTGGAGGCAACGCCGGCGCGGCCGGAAGCGTAGAGAACCGGAAGGTTCAGCAGCTCCTCGGCGGCGGCCGCAGCTTCCTCATCCTCTAGGCCGGCGGCGATTTCCAGCAGCAGGTCCTGAGACTCGGAGACAACTTCGTCAATGCGGGCATCCGGGCGGTCAGTCTTGTTCACGCAGATGATAACCGGCAGCTTGGCTTCCAGTGCCTTGGTGAGCACGAAGCGGGTCTGCGGCAGCGGGCCCTCGGAGGCATCGACAAGCAAGACGACGCCATCCACCATGGAAATACCGCGCTCAACCTCGCCACCGAAGTCGGCGTGGCCTGGGGTGTCGATGACGTTAATAATCAGGTCCTGGCCGTCCTTGCCCAGGCCCTTGCGGTGAATGGCCGTATTCTTGGCCAGAATGGTAATGCCGCGCTCGCGCTCCTGATCATTGGAGTCCATGACGCGGTCCGTGTGTTCACCGTGGTCACCAAAGGCGCCGGACTGCTCCAGCATGCCGTTGACCAGGGTGGTCTTGCCATGGTCAACGTGCGCGACGATGGCAACATTACGGAACTCGGTATTACTCACTAGTGGGGTTCTCCTTCGGAGGATCTACAGCGCTTGCGCGCGCGAAATTGATCTTGAACGAGCTCCCACGATACCCCCTTAAAGGGCCAAGTGCAGCATTGGGGATGGCTTTACCCCGTAACGCACCGTATAGGGAGAGCGAAAACTCTTATAGATTGCCAAAATACTTGACACCGCCCTTGCCATCACTATCGTTACTGTAGGTAATATTGTTACAAATGTGACAACTGGGGTTTAACTCCCCTTCCCGAGACCGCACCCAAGGAATTGATAACGTGAGCCACGCCCGCACCACCTGGCGCCTGTCCGGCCGCACCGGTTATATCGCCGCTGCCACGGCCGCGCTCATCGGCCTCGCCTCTCCCCTCGTCGCCCCAGCGCAGGCTTCCGCACCAGATCTTTCTTCCTTGGTGCAGCAGGCGTCCTCCCATAGCCCACTGGACGAGCTTGGCCGCCCCAACCAGGAAACCCAGGACCGCATCCGCGCTTTTGCGGCACAACCGTGGATTCCCGAGGATGTTCGCAACGCTATCCTCTCTGGCCTCGCGTTCTTCGCCGGCGGCGGCGATGGCAAGGGCGGCGTAGCCATGCCGGAAGGCAATAACCCGAACTTCCGCCAGTTTTACTGGCCCACGGTCTCCGCGCACTGCATCGGCGGCACCAGCGATGCCATGGGCTCGGCCATCGCCGTACCCGGCCCCACCGAAATGCCGGCACCGGGCGCAAAGCCCGGCGAAACCGTATTCCTCTTCACCGCCCTTGGCACCCCACCGGCCGCGCGCGAACAAGGCGGGATGAACGTGCAGTGGTTCAACCTCGACACCCTGCGCAGCGGTGTCACCCCGCTGAATAACAATGGCATCAATGAGGACGGCCCTACCACCTTGTCCGGCACCGCCCAGACCGGCAAGGGCACCGTCATCGCGCTGCTTTCTGGCGGCGTGAACACCCAGGAATCCCGCTGCAATTTCGCCCCGACCGCCGCCTTCCTTGAGGTGAAGTAGATGCCGGTGGATCTCCATCCGGTCAAGCGCGAGACCTTTAATACCGCCGAGTACACCAATACCGACCCCAAGGGATTCTTACGCGAGGTCGACACGTACACCGAGACGGATTTCGGCCTCTACATGGCTCGCGGCGCCGATCACCCGCGCTTTGGTTACCTGGAATCGTGGCTGCTGCCCGATCTCAACCTGCGCGCCAATATCTTCCATTTCCGCCCCGGCGTAGACGTCCACCAAGACTTTTATATCGACGTGGCCGAGATCCAGCGCGAGGGCGCGGTGTGGACCACCCGCGACCTTTATGTGGATCTGGTTGCCACGCGCGGCGAGCCCATTTCTGTGCTCGATATTGATGAACTCTCTGCCGCGACCTCCGCTGGCTTGATTTCTGCCGAGGACGCCGAGAAAGCGATCGACACTACACTTGCCGCGGTCGAGGGCATTACTCGCAGCGGTGATGATGCGATGGCTTGGCTGGCGCATCAGGGGATACACTTAACGTGGTCCGATAACATCACCCTAACCCCAGAAGGATAATTTATGGCTGGTGGCCTTTTTGCCCTGCTTGACGACGTCGCCCTGATCGCCCGCTCCGCTGCCTCTAGCGCTGACGATGTGGCCGCCCTTGCGGGCAAGACCTCCGTAAAGGCCGCAGGTGTGGTAGTCGATGATGCTGCCGTAACCCCACAATACGTGGAGGGAATTAAGCCCCAGCGCGAGTTGCCGATGATCTGGCGCATTACCAAGGGCTCGCTCATCAACAAGCTCGTCATCATCTTGCCCATCGCCATGATCCTCTCTTGGATCGCGCCGTGGGCGCTCACGCCCATCTTGATGTGCGGCGGTACCTATCTATGCTTTGAAGGCGCGGAGAAGATCCTGCACCACGTTCTCCCCCACCGAGAGAAGGAAACTGAATCAGTCCAGGAAAAGGGCGCAGACGCCGAAGATAGCTTGGTCAAGTCCGCTATCACCACGGATCTCATTTTGTCTGCCGAGATCATGGTCATTTCCTTGAATGAGGTCATCGACCAGCCATTCTGGATGCGCCTGGGTGCCCTCATCTTCGTCGGCATCTTGCTGACCCTGGGTGTCTACGGCGCCGTAGGCCTCTTGGTCAAGATGGACGATATTGGCATGGCCCTCAATAAGCGCCACAATGGCAACTCCACCATCGGCACCGCTCTGGTCAAGGGCATGCCGGTCGTACTCGATATCATCGGCGTCATCGGTACCGCCGCCATGCTGTGGGTAGGCGGCCACATCGTAGTCAAAGGCCTGCACGAATTCGGAATGGATCAGCCACACGAGTTCATTGCCTCCGTGACCGAAAATATTTCCAACGGAGCCCTGGCGTGGCTGGCAGATACCGGTATGTCCATGGTCTGCGGCCTGGTGCTTGGCACAGTGGTTGCCACCATCGTGATGGCGGTCAAGGCCTCCTTTGGCAAGACCTCGGCCACCTCCGCCCAGCCGGCGGAGGCTTAAAACGCCGTAGCCCGGCTGCATAGCCGGCTACATAAATAGCATCAGCGAAACCGCCATCACGGCCATGCCGGCAATCAAGCCGTAGATAGCGTGATGGTGCTCGCCGGTTTCCTCAGCAGTGGGTAATAGCTCATCCAGCGAGATGAAGACCATAATGCCGGCGATGGCGGCGAAGCTAATGCCCATCGTCGCCGGCCCAATAACCGGCAAGAGAAGGCCGAAGCCGATGAGCGCGCCGAGCGGCTCAGCCAGGCCAGACAAGGTGGCCCACCAAAAGGCCTTCTTGCGGGAGCCAGTGGCCTCGCGCAGCGGAACAGCCACCGCAATGCCTTCCGGGATATTGTGAATGGCGATGGCCACCGCCACCGGCACCGCAACTTCCTTAGAATCCAGGCCGGAAAGGAAGGTGGCAAACCCCTCGGGGAAATTGTGCAGGCCCAGCGCGCAGGCGGTAAATACGCCAGTTTTCATTAGCTTCTTGCGGCGGGCTTCTTCGGCCGTGGTGGCCGGCTCATGGGGATTAATCTCCTCCGGCACGAGCCGGTCAATGATGGCGATGACGGCGATGCCAGCAAAGAACGCCCCGACGGCGGCCCAGGTGCCGGTGGTTTCCTCGCCGAGGGCGTCGGAAAGCTGCGCAATGCCTTCCGGCAGGATCTCCATAAAGGAGACATACAGCATCACGCCGGCCGAAAGCCCCAGTGCAGCGGCCATAAAAGCCGGCCCCGGCTCGCGCCTTCCCACCGCCAAAGCGCCGCCAATCGAGGTCGATAGACCCGACAGCAGCACCAAGGCGAAGGCAAAGGCAAAGGTACTAAAAGTCATAGCTGGCACCCTACCAGCCAATAATTGTCAAGTATTAATTTTCTTCCTTATCTTCCGGTACCGGAGAGATGAACTCGCCATTCTTGATAGATGGATCGTTGTCCACATACTCGCCTGCCTCATAGTCATAGCCCACGGCGCGGCCCTCTTCGTCCGTGCGCGCGTACCAATCGGTCACCTCTGCTGCAGTGGAGTTAAAGTGCGCGCCCGTTGCGTAGTCGCCGTCTGTCGGCTCGATAGACAGGGCAAAGTTATCGCCATAATCGCGCACGCCCCGCACGATCGCATTAGAGACCGCTTCGTCCTCGTAGAAATGACGGATGGAGGCAGGATCATGGCGCAGCTCGCGCACCAACGCGATGCACATGAGCACGATGATAACCGCGAAAGGCAAAGCCGTCACCGTAATAAGGTTCTGCAGGCCCTGCAGCGCATTACGGCCACCGGCAAGCAAAATGACCACGGCAATGCCAGCCATACATACCACCCAAAAGACCGTTACTGCCGGGTTGGGCTTGGGGTTGCCGCGCTGGGTGAGCTGCGAGTTCACAATGGATGCGGAGTCAGCCGTGGTAATGAAGAAGACCACCAGCATGATGATGACGATGGGCGCCATCCACTCCGCTCCTGGGAAGTGGTCCAAGAGCTTGAAGAAGATGTCTTCTGCCGCCGGCATGGAATCAATAGTGCCATCTGAGGCGATATCGCCATCGCGGCGCTGCAACCAAATGGTGGTACCGCCCAGGATGGTAAAAGTGGCAACAATGATGGCCGAGGGAATAAGCAACACACCGAGCACGAACTGGCGGATGGTTCGCCCGCGCGAAATCTTGGCTACGAAGACGCCCACGAATGGCGACCAGGATACCCACCACGCCCAGTAGAAGGTGGTCCAAGAGGACAGGAAGGCCACCATGTCTTCGCCCTCGCCCATGTTGGCAGAGAGCATCTGCGGCATTTCATCGAGATATTCAATCACCACGGCCGGCAGCATATTGGCCAAGAAGGCGGTCGGCCCCACGACGAAGAAGAACAGGGCCAGTGCCATGGCCAGCACCAGATTGATATTGGAGAGCCACCGAATGCCCTTGGCCACGCCGGAGACGGCCGAGAAGATCGTTCCGATGGACAGTACCACGATGATTACCAGCGCCGCGGCATTGCCGGTGGTAGACCAGCCGCTAACCAATTCCACGCCGCGGCCGATCTGCAGCGCACCGATGCCCAGCGTGGCGGCGGTGCCGAAGAGAGTGGCAATAATGGCCAGGCCATCGATGATGCGCGCGGGCAGGGAATCAGAGGAGCGATTGCCAAAGAGCGGCATCAGGATGGAGCTCATCAGCGGCACGCGGCCGCGGCGGAAGGACACGTAGGCCACGCACAGGCCCACGATGGCGTAAATTGCCCAGGCATTAAAGCCCCAGTGCATGGCTGCCTGCGCCATGGCGCCCAGCACCGCTTCATCGCTCGCAGCCTCATAGGCACCAGGGCGCGGCGAAAGGTAGTAGCTCAGCGGCTCGAAGGGGCCGAAGAAGATAATGCCGATGCCAATGCCGGCGCCAAAGAGCATCGCAGCCCAGCTCACCGTGGAAAATTCCGGCTTCTCCCCATCTAGTCCGAGAGGGATTTTGCCGTACTTTGAAATGGCCAAGATGATGAGCAAAAACATCAGGAACGTCGCCAAGGCGGTAAAGATCCAGCCCAAGTTACGCATCACCCAATCGAGCGCTGCCGAAGAAGCATCGAAGACCTGCTCGGGCGCAATCACACCCCAGATTACGAAGGCGACGACCAGTCCGCCGACCACAAAGAGGATCGGCTTGTCCACTCCGTACTTGACCTTCTGGTCCTCAATGGAGACGCCCGGTACCAGCGCGGGGTGGATATTATGCGGGTACATAATGTCCTTTAGGATGCGCTTGGCGTTGCGGGTGCGCTTTTTGCTTTCCTCCGAGCTATTTACCCCACGCACAGGGCGGGATGAGGAAGACGATGAAGAAGAGATGGGTCTACTCCTATTCTGTTTTCCGGGTGTCACTTTTAAGAGAGCTGTCTATACATTAATAAAAACTCGCAGGATATAAAGCTGGCGCCAGCCCTTCCCCCATATGCGTAAAATGAGCTACGCATTGTTTACCGGCCTTTAACCTTGGGAGTGACGTTCTATGGCGCTTTACCCGCTCGCGACTAGTTACTTCGGCGTGGAGCATGTTGCGGTCCTCGAGCACCCAGTGCTGGGCACCGCATTGAGTATCCCCGGCGTGGCGAAGCACGCTGCGCTTGTCGACGTCTCCCTAGAACCCGATACCTACACCAACGGCTGGCGCGTTCGCTCAGACTTCGGCTTCTTAGGGTTTCTGGACGAGGTCGAGGCGGCGGAGTATCCCGCCTTGGAGCGATTGAAGGCTTCCTCTGCACAGCCACAGACGATCGCCACCGTGGAGGTAGTTGACGGCCAAGTCGAGGTTGCCGTGTCACTGGGCCTGTGGCCGTGGATGGTGCCGGTCAATGACCAACCGCAAGGAACCGCGCTGCTCTCCGGCGGACGAGGCGTGCTGATCGATGCCGCCGCCGGCGACCTATCGCCCGCTCAGCTTGAGCAGATGGGCACGCAGCAATTTTTCGTCACACTGGACGACCTTGCCGGCACCGCGGTGGCGACCTGCGACGATACGGTTCTCGGCCCCCTCAGCGACAGTGCCGCGCTCCCCGGACTGCGCGCCGCATTCGCCGCGGCCAGCGGTTCTGGAGCGGGCCTTTCCGCCCGCGCCTACGCGAGCCACGGCATGCTTGCCGTCGATATCCCCGCCGATGAGGCCACCCCCGCGGAGCTCTTCTCCCCCGCTGTTCCACCGCTGCGCGTGCCCGCACCCCAGCCTGCGATTCCCACTGCTGCGCCCGCCGCCGCGCCCGCACAGCCCGAGGTCTGGGAGCACACGCTTGCCGGCGAGGACATCGTCACGGCGCTGCCCACCGGCTCGCGCCGCCCGAAAGGGCCACAGGCGCAGCCGGCTGCACCCGCTGAGCCAGATGCGCCAGCTCAGCAGCCCAATGAGCAAGCACAACAACCGCAGGCCAGTGCCAAGCTGGCGGAGTTGGTCTCTTCCATCCCGGGCGAGCAGAATTTCAGCTGGCGTGCGCTCCCAGTTGCCGAAGAACCGGGCCGCTTTTCCTCCGAATCCGCGCGCGTGCGAGCCCGGCGCGTGGCTCGCGAAACCTCCCACCACCGCGGGGGCAATCACCGTAAATAGGTGCGGCGACCGGCCCCAGGGGCCTTGTTAGCGCAGGGTTCTTTGGCCCCCGTCGCCGCGGCGAGTAATCCGCTGGGCGTCGAGGTATTCCAGCAGCGGGATGGCTACCCGCCGCGTGGTGCCCAGCGCTTTGCGGGCTGCCGAAAGCGTAAAGGGCTGCTCCAGTTCGCTAAGGCGCCGGCGCGCTTCCTCCGGTGCCGAGGGCAAGAGCACGATTCCCTGCTTGAGGCGCAGAAGGCGCCCGGCGCGCTCGGCGGCGGCAAGTTCCTTTGGGCCCAGGCCCAGCTCCGTTAGGTCATCTGCCTCGGGTGCCGCAAAAGGTTCTACCTTAAGCCTTTCCTCGATGGCAGCGACCCCGCGCTCCGCCGCGCCGAGGTCCGCCTGCTGTCCGGGAAGGCGCAGCACTCCCTCGCTGCTTTCCGCCTTCGCAGCGGCGATGGCAAGGCCCAGCAAGCCTTCTTCTTGCAGGCCGAGGGCATCCATGGCTGCTTTGCGGGGCATTCCCGGTGCCAGGGGATGTGCGGCGGTGTGGGCATGCAGGGCGTCGGTAAGCGCGTGCTTCCACCGCGTAACTTGGGAGGCCGCAATCCACCAGTCGCGGAAGGCGATAATGCCTTGCGGCGGCGCCGCGGTAGTAAAGCCGTCACGGGCTAAGTCATCCACACGGGCAAAACCGACGCGGCGCAGGTAGGAGGCAGGATCACGGAAAGAGTCCTGGGCACTGAGCTCTTCTGCGCGGCGGCGGGCGGCACCGCGCCGGTTAAGTTCCGGCGGGCGCAGGTCTACTGCCTCTACGCCGGCGACGACGTGCCGGCCGCCGGGGCTACGCACTACGAAGCGATCAAGGAGCTGCAACGGCAACGCATGCGCCAGGCTGATGCGCGCGAACTCGGCAGACAGGGGACGAAGGTAGGCCTCTACCCCGGCGGTACCGGTGTGCACGACGAGGTTATCGGGCAGCCCATCGAGCTCCGCGCCAAAGGTGCGGCGGACATCAAGGTGGTCCACCAGGCGCCACGCACCCGGGGTAAGCAGCACGTCGCCGCGGTGGATATCGGTGGCATCTGCCCCACGCAGGTTGACGGCCGCGCGAGTGACGGGGCCAAGTGAATCCTGCGCGCGGTTTTCACTATGCAGGCCGCGGATTTCCACGTCCCTTTCCCCATCGGCCGTGGCCACCGTGAGGCTATCGCCCACGCGCAGGGTGCCTGCGGCAAGCGTTCCGGTCACCACGGTGCCCGCGCCCTTCACGCTAAAGGCGCGGTCCACCCATAGGCGCACGGGTGCCTGCTCATCGGGAGCGGGCGCAGCGGCAAGGACCTCGTCGAGCGCCTGCCGCAGCGCCGCAATGCCGTCGCCGGTTAGGGCGGATACGGGGATAATGGGGGCGTCGGCAAGCGGGGTGCCGGCCAGCTGCGTTCGGATTTCTGCGGTGCGGTTCACGGTGGCGCGGTCGCTGCGAGTTAGCGCAATGATGCCGTGCTCTACTCCCAGCGCGCGCAAGGCATCGCGGTGGTCGGTGGACTGGGCCTGCCATCCCTCATCGGCCGCCACAACAAAGAGGACGACCGGGGCCGGGCCCACGCCGGCGAGCATATTGCCTAGGAATTTTTCATGGCCGGGCACATCTACGAAAGCCACATCCGCGCCAGAAGGCAGCGTGGTCCAGGCAAACCCCAGGTCAATGGTAAGACCGCGGCGCTTTTCTTCCTCCCACCGTTCGGCCCATCTCCGTAAGAGCCCGCACCAGGGTGGACTTGCCGTGGTCCACATGGCCGGCAGTAGCGACGACGTACACCTAGCCTACCGCCTTAATAGCGGCAATAACCGTGGCGTCGTGGTGGGCGGGAACGCAGCGAATATCCACCAAGCAGCGGCCCTGATGCACGCGGCCTACCACGGGCGGGTCCTGGCGGCGCAGCGCGTCCGCATAGTGCTCAGGCAGGCTAACCGCGAAGCCGGGCAGAGGGTACTCCGGCGCCCCGCCGCCGCCCACGCGGCCATCATGAGGCACCACTTCTGCCCCAACTGCCTGCGCGATGGCTTCCGTGCGCTCGCGGTGGGTCTGGGGATCGAGGTGGAGGGCGTCCTGCACCGCATTCGAGGGCGTTGAAATGGCCGCCTCCAGCGCGTTGAGGCGCAGCTTATCTATGCGCACCGCCCGCGCCAGCGGGTGCTTCTTCACCGCGGCAATCGCCTCCTTGGTGCCGAGCAAAATTCCTGCCTGCGGACCGCCAAGCAGCTTATCACCTGAGGCAATGACGATATCGGCCCCGGCGCGCAGCTGGGCCTGGATATCTGGTTCTTCTGGCAGCGCTGGGTCATGGGTGAGCAGGCCGGAGCCCAAGTCCACGATGAGTCGCGTATCGTGCTGCACGGCTAGGCGGTGCAGTTCCTCTACCCCGACTGCGGAAGTAAATCCCTCGATGCGGAAATTGGAAGGGTGCACCTTCAAGATGGCGCCAGTGTTATCGCTCAGCGCGCGCTCGTAGTCGGCCAGGTGCGTGCGATTAGTCGCCCCAATTTCTTTAAGGCGCGTGGCCGTGGACTCGATGAGTTCGGGCAGGCGAAAGCCCGCACCGATCTCAATGAGCTCGCCGCGCGAGATGATGACCTCTTTGCCGGGAGCGAGCGCAGCGGTGGCAAGCAACAAGGCGCTGGCGCCGTTATTGACCACTAAGGCATCTTCTGCACCGGGGCAGGCCGCGAGCAGCGCGGCCGTGGCGCCGGCCCCGCGATTTTTTGATCGCTTGCCCGAGTCCAGGTCCATTTCCACATCCGTATAGGAGGCAGCGGCCTGCAGGGCCTCTACCGCGGCGCTGGGAAGCGGGGCACGCCCTAGGTTCGTATGAATGATGACGCCGGTGGCGTTAATGACCGGCTGCAAGGAATGCGCTGTCTTTTGTTCCAGGCGCTGCGCAATTTCTGCGGGTATATCGCTGACCGGCAGCTGGCCGCGGCGCGCTTGGGTGACTACGCCCTGGATAATCGCGCGGATGGCGTGCTCGGCTAGGCGCTGGCGCGCGGATTCTACTTCCGGCAGCTGGAGCAGCTCGTCCATGCGGGGAATATTCCTGCGGGGATCCGGGCTGGCAGCAGGCGTGGGCGTGGGCACTGTGGCATTCCTCCTTGCGCGCGGGTGGCGGAGACGGACAGGAATCGAACCTGCCAGACCGAGATGCTCGGCCTCACCGGTTTTGAAGACCGGGGCGCCCACCAGGACACGTACGCCTCCGTGTGCTCACCTTACACGGAGGAAGAAATTTCCCGGGATTCTCCGTACAATTAACGTTTTTCTAAGATTCGGACTAAGATTCCACTTATGTTCCTATAAGGTTTAAGGCGGCGAGAGATTGGCCAGCGCGCGGGCGCCGGTTGCATACTCGGCTTCGCCCTTCTCGCCACCGCGTGCTCCCCAGCCACTTCCCCACCTGCGGAGTCCCCCAACATGACCCGACCAGAGGTGGAGTCGCAGCAGCTGGAAGCCTTTACCGAGGACGCAGCCGGCGCCCCACATGGCTTCACTGCCACCGAACCTGGCACCCACTTTCGCTATGGCGAGACGGCCTCCGTCCTCACGGAATCCCGCGAGGGAAATATAAGTTATTTTAAGGTTCGGGTAGATGCCCCACGCCTCGCTGACAACATCCGCCCTACCGGCTCTTCGGAAGACTTCACCCTCCCCGAGTCCGCCTCCACCATTTGTTTCCCAGTATCGCTGACGTACCTCGGAGCAGCGGATACCTCCGCACCGACCTCCCTTCCAGACCTCGCACCAGCTACAGCTGATGGCTCGCGCGCCAATGAGGTGCCCAACTCCGCCGCGGCAAGCTGCCCATATAGCCAGGTCCCTGCGATACCCAAGGTGGGCCAGACCTATCGCACCGCACTGGTTTCCTTTACAGAACCTGCCCATGCGGCAAGCGATCCCCACGGGGCACAGTTCCACTTCCACGTGCCCTCCTTCAACCGCCTCGACCGCGCGGAGGCAATTTCCTGGGGCTAGTAAAATGGCGCTATGACCCAAGATATTAAGCTCACCTCTTTCGCAGCTGGTGGCGGCTGCGCCTGCAAGATCCCCGCTGGGCAGCTGGAATCCGCCGTCGAAGGCCTCATTGGCAAGGCCGACCCCAACGTGCTGGTCGGCTTGGACGATGGCGATGATGCCGCAGCCGTAAAGATTCAAGATGGCCTGGCGGTTATCTCCACCGCGGACTTTTTCACTCCCATGCTCAATGACCCCTATGACTGGGGGCGGGTGGCCGCGGCCAATGCGCTCTCTGATGTCTATGCCATGGGTGGCACCCCGGTTACCGCCATCAACCTGGTGGGCTGGCCCAATGAAAAGCTGGGCCTGGATGTGCTGCGCGAGGTCCTGCGCGGCGGCATGGATATAGCCACCGAGGCCGGCATCTCCGTAACAGGTGGGCATTCCATCACCGCGCCCGAGCCCCTGTACGGTATGGCAGCTACCGGCATCGTGGCCCCCGACAAGCTCATGCGCAACGACGCCGCCGAACCCGGCCTGCCCATCACCCTAACCAAGCCCATTGGCGTGGGCATCCTCAACAACAAGCACAAGGCCACCGGCGAGGTCTCCCAGGCCGCGGTCGATTCCATGACCACCTTGAACCGTGAGGCCGCCCGCGCCGCGGTGGAGGCGGGCGTGCGTGCCGCCACGGATGTCACCGGCTTCGGGTTGCTCGGCCACTTATACAAGCTGTGCCGGGCCTCCGGCATCGCCGCGGAGCTCGACTTTTCCGCCGTGCCCACCATCGAAGGCGCGAAAGAGGCGCTGGCGGAGGGCTTCATCCCCGGCGGCTCTCGCCGCAACCTCGACTGGGTGCGCCCGCACCTCGATACCTCCTTGAGCGAGGAAGAGCTAGTGCTGCTTGCCGACGCCCAAACTTCCGGCGGCCTCCTCCTTATCGGCGAGGTTCCCGGCTACCCCATCATCGGCCATACCACCGAGCGCACCGGCGATGCGTTCATTAAGGCCTAAGATGCGCCGACGCCTCCCCGCTTTCCTCACCCTCGCCTCCACCGCCCTAGCCGGGGCGGGGCTGGTGGGGTGCTCGTCCGAGGGGGCATCGCCAATGAGTACTCCCCCTTCGAGTTCACCGCCGCTGACAGGCGCTTTTACTGCTCCGCCTGGCCGGTCGAAGAGTCAGTGTCTACCACGTGCGTGACCACCGTGGGCGATGTGGCGCTGAACTACTACCTTCACCGCGATGGCCGCGACTCCGCAGCCGAGCAACAACGCATGGAAGACATCGGCGCGGAGCTCGCCCCCGCCCTGCAGGACCTGGACTAGTCCGGGCTCACCACATCGTGGTCGAGGCCCTGCTCGCGCCGGCGCCTTTCCGCCCGGCGCTTCTGCGGCCCGATGGTGGTCTCCGGGTTCTTCACCGCTTCCAAGCCGGCGTTGAGCACGCCAAAGCGCGTGCACGCCGAGCCAGCCAAGAGCGATAGCCCCGCAGCCACCGAGACCGCCCGCGACTTCGTCACCGCAGCCACCGCGCTACCGACACCGCCGGCTGCGATGAAGTATTCCGAAGCCTTCATCAACGCGCCCGGCTTACCCTGGTGCAGAGCTTCGCGCGGCTCCGGCTCCATGCCTTCCTCCAGCACCTTGGTCGCTGCCAGATCACTTGCTGCAGCGGCCATGCCCAACACACGGGCCGGCCCGCGTGCTCGACCGGAGTGGTCACCATAGCCAGGCCTGACGACGCCGCACCTGCCGAGGAAACGAAGACATACGGCAGGTGCTTTTTCATGTCATTCCACACCGGGTTCGAGGTATTGGACAGCAATACCGCGGTATAGCCTGCGAGCGGACCACCGAGTACACCCGCGACCGCGCCCGCCGGCCCGGCCGACTTCTTCAGCGCCGTGCGCACGAATTTCGGCAGCGGCAGCTTGTGGCCAGTCGCCGCGTCCACTTCCGCCGCGGCAGGCAGCGCGGCCGCGCTGGCAAAGCCCGACAAAATCCACGAGCCCATGGACATTGGCGAGGTCACCTTGAAGACGCGGAACATGTTCAATGCGCGTTCCGGGCGGCCCAAATCCAGAATCAAAAAGACCGATCCCACGGCCGCCGCGCCAAAGGCAGAGATCCGCGTGGTGCGACGCAGCGGCGCATTGCCCACGGCCTGTGCACCAGCGGCTAAGAGACCTGAACCGCCACTCACGCCGCCCAAGAAGAGGTAGGCGCCGATGGGCCATTCCCACGGCGGAGCCTTGACCACTGGGCGGCCGTAGTAGGACGAGAACTCGAAGTCCTGCGCCATGCGCTCCTCTTTGGAGCCGTCCTGCGCACCCGCGCCTGGACGCTTCCGCTTCTTCTTCGGCTTCGTACCATCGAACTTCCGGTAGCGATTGCGGCGCTCCGGCTGCGGTGGACGGTATTCATCAAAGTTGCTCATTTGCGTCCCCCAATCAGGAAGGAACCGGCCACGGCCAGCGCCATGCCGCCGATAGCCTTGGCTGCGGTCTTATACATCTGCGGTAAATCGGCCGTCGGCACGCGCGGGTCCGGCGGCAAACCGTAGACCTCAGGTGAATCCAAAAGCAGGAAGATGGAGCCGGTTCCGCCCACGCCATCGTCCTGGTTGGCGCCGTAAAGGCGGGCCTCGGTAAGCCCTTGCTCGTGCAATACACGCACGCGTTCCTTGGCCGCGGCCACCATCTCCTCGTACGGGCCGAACTGAATGGAATCGGTAGGACAGGTCTTAGAACATGCTGGCTGCTCTCCCTGCTTCAGGCGGTCGTAGCACATGGTGCACTTTTGGGCCACACCCAAATTCTTAATCGGCATCGACTCGCCTGGCGTGTGGTCCGGCCCCTGCGGGGCAAGCTGCTTAAGCTTTTTCAGCACGTTCACGCCGGCATGGGAATTATCCACGTAATCCACCGTGGCCGTCTTGTCGTACTTCAGCGCCACACCGCCGTCATCGCGGCGCTCGATGACGCCAAACGGGCAGCCGGCCACGCAGGTACCGCAGCCATTGCACACATCATCTTGGACCACAACGGTGCCAAACTCGGTGCGGAACAGCGCGCCGGTAGGACACACGTCCAAGCAGCCCGCATGCGTGCAGTGCTTACACACGTCCGAGGACATGAGCCACCGGAACGTATCCGTATCCGGCGGGGTGGTATCAACCTCTGGGGCCTGCGCCCCTACCGAGGGCATACCCAGGGAAATGAGATTCTTTCCCTCCTCGCGGGCTTGCTCGATGCGGTCATTGTTTTGCTCCACAAAGGCCACGTGCCGCCAGGTATTTGCTCCCAGTGCGCCGGTGTTGTCATAGGAATCACCCGTGACGTCATAGCCTTCTACCGGGTTGCGGTTCCACTCCTTGCACGCCACCTCGCAGGCCTTACACCCGATACACACGGAAGTGTCGGTGAAAAAGGCCATGCGGCGGTACTTGTCGTAGCCATGCCGGCTGGCGTTTTCGGTCAGAAGATTTGTCATTTACTTACCTTCTTCGCTTTCCTCGCCCTTTTCGCCGTACTCATCCACATCCGCGGGCTGCTGCGGCTCTGGGTTATAGGTGAAGGAATCATCCACGGTGAGCAGATCATTGCCGGAATCCAGGTTCAGGTGCGCGCGCTTCTGATATTCCTTGAGCATCTCCACACGAGCCTCGCCGCGCGGGCGACGGCCCGGCTGGATATCGCAGGCGCCGATCTTGGAATTCTGGATGAATACGTTCGGCTCCAACGTAAGGCCCAGCAAATCATTGGCACCATCGCCTGCAACGGCCGTGGAATCGGACTCGCCATAGTGATACGGCAGGCCGATCTGGTGGAACTCCTCGCCATTGATCTTCATCATCTGCATGCGGTCAGTGACCAAGACCTGTGCCTCAATCACGCCGCGCGGCGAGACGATGGTGGCCCACTTGCCGTTTTCCAAGCCACGCTTTTCTGCCAAGGCCTTATCGACCTCGCAGAAAAGGCCCGGCTGCAGCTCCGCCAAATACGGCAGGCGGCGCGACATCGCACCCGAGGTATACATCTCGGTGAGGCGATAGGTGGAAAAGACAAACGGGAACACCTCGGAGCCCGGCTCACCAGGTTCTGGGCGCGACAGGTTGTCTGGGCGCTTAATGGTCAGGCGCGTCGGTGACTGCTGCTGCTTGTATAGCACATTGTGCACCGGGGACTCGTGCGGCTCATAGTGGGTGGGCAATGGGCCGTCGGAAAGCCCGGTCGGCGCAAAGAGCCAACCGCGGCCATCCGCCTGCATGATGAAGGCATCGGTGCCGTCGAGGGCGTCCGGGCCCACGGCGTCGACCGGAGCCTTGTAGTCCGGGGCCTTGGTAGCCGGGAAGTCCGGCACGTCATCGCCAACCCATTGACCCTGGTCAGCGTCCCACCACACATACTTCTTGCGCTCGGACCACGGCGTGCCGTCCGGCTTCGCCGAGGCACGGTTGTAGAGCAGGCGGCGGTTGGCCGGCCATACCCAACCCCACTCGGGAGCAACCTCGTTTTGCTCCGAACCCGGTACCTTGCGCGCGGACTGATTAATGCCGTCCTTGAACACGCCGGTGTAGATCCAGCAACCGCCCGAGGTGCTGCCGTCATTCTTCATCTCCACGAAGGCAGGCAAAAGCTCGCCCTTCTTCGGGCCCTCTAGGTAGTAGCCGTTGATCTCCTTGAGGACGTCCTCAGAATTCGGCTCGCCTTCCTCGGTTTCCACATAGTCCCACGTGACCTTCTGCAGAGGAATATCTCGCGGATCAGTGGAATCGCGCAGGCGCTCCTTGATCTTCTTGCCCAGCTGGTAGAAGAACCAGAGGTCACTCTTTGCATCCCCTGGCGGTGGGGCTGCCTGGAAACGCCACTGCAACATGCGCTGCGTCTGGGTAAAGGTTCCCGCCTTTTCCACGTGGGTGGCCGCCGGCATCAAGAAGACCTCAGTGCCGATGTCTTCGGTCTTAAGCTCGCCGTTTTTAATCTCCGGCGAATCCTTCCAGAAGGAGGCGGTCTCAATCTCCTGGAAATCGCGTACGACCAGCCACTTCAGCGCCGCCAAGCCACGGCGTTGCATACCGCCGTTGGACTGTGCCACGGCCGGGTTCTGGCCAAACACAAAGTAGCCTTCCACCTGCTCATCCAGCATGGCCATGAGCGTTTCATAGGTCGAATGCGCACTAGAAATGCGCGGCATGAGGTCATAGCCCCATCCATTGTCCTTGGTTGCCGCATCGCCCCAATAGGACTTCATCAGCGAGACTGCGTAGTTCTCACCAATCTGCCAGAAGCCCTTCTGCGACTCGTTACGGATTCCATCAACAAACTCTGGCCAGCTTTGCTTTTCGACGCTCGGCATCGGCAAATACCCCGGCAGCGAGTGGAACAACGTCGGGATATCGGTAGAACCCTGAATCGAGGCGTGGCCGCGCAGCGCCATAATGCCCGAACCTGGTCGTCCCACATTGCCGGTGAGCAGCTGCAAGATGGCCGCGGTACGAATAAACTGCGCACCCAGAGTGTGCTGGGTAAAGCCCAAGGCATAGGCAAAGCAGGTGGTGCGATCCGGCGTGGAATTCCGCGCGATCGACTCCGCCAAGTAATAGAAGTCCTCCTGCGCAATACCGCAGGTCTCCTCCACTACCTCAGGCGTATAGCGCGCATAGTGCCGCTTGAGAATCTGGAAGACCGAATTCGGATGCTCTAGCGTCTCATCGCGTTCCACATTCCACGACGCACCCTCCGGCTTCTGTACGTACTGCCACGAATCCGTGACGTACTTACCAGTCTCTGGGTCATAACCAGAGAACAGGCCGTCTAAATCCTCGGTGTCCTGGTAGTCCTCCGAGATGATCATCGGCGCATTGGTATACGCCACCACGTAGTCGTGGAAGTACAGCTCGTTGTCCAGCAGGTAGTTAATGACTGCGCCCAAAAGCACCACGTCCGTGCCGCCGCGAATGCCAACGTGGCGATTCGCGAAGGCTGACGTGCGCGTATAGCGCGGATCCACGTGAATGATGCGTGCACCACGCTTCTTGGCTTCCACCACCCACTGGAATCCCACTGGGTGGCACTCGGCCATATTAGAACCCTCAATGACGATGCAGTCCGCATTCGCCATATCCTGCAGCGGTTGGGTTGCGCCGCCGCGGCCAAACGAAGTTCCTAGACTAGGAACGGTGGCGGAGTGTCATATGCGCGCCTGGTTCTCGAGCTGAATCGCGCCAGCGGCGGTAAACAGCTTCTTGATGAGGTAATTTTCCTCATTATCCAAGGTCGCACCGCCCAAACCGGCGATACCCAGCGTGCGGTTGAGCGAACGACCTTCATCGTCCACATCCTGCCAACCGTTGCGGCGGGCTTCCAAGAAACGATCCGCAATCATTTCCATCGCGGTATCTTCATCAAGGTCCTGCCACTCCGTAGAGTGCGGCGCACGATACTTAATCTTGGTCAAGCGCGTAGCGGAGTTGATCAACTGCTCCGACGCGGATCCCTTAGGGCACAGGCGTCCACGAGAAATGGGCGAATCCGGGTCGCCCTCCACCTGGATGACGCGGTCATCTTTGACATATACGCGCTGCGAACAACCAACCGCGCAGTACGGGCACACCGACTGCACTACGCCGGTCCGCTTCCACGGTGCGCCCATGCTTATCTTTACTCTTTTGAGACTGCGTATTGACGTCCCTTCCGAAGGGATCGCCACTGCGCAGCTGGCGCACAACCGGCCAGTTGAGAGGGCTAAAGCGAGACATGTCCTTTAATCTATATTTCACCGGTCAAAAAAGCCACAAAGGCTACCCTAACTAGCTTGCACCGCCCAGAGTGCCCGCTTGATCCCCTCAACGATCTCCGCCAGCTCCATCATGGGCTTTTCCGTTTTCTCCTGCTCTGTACTGAACGGGACGTGGACAAATCCGGCGCTTATCCCGGTGTCCGCGAAGCGATGCAAGAGACCGTAGAGCAGGCGGATTCTAGGGGTCGTTGCAACGATGATGGTTAGTTTGGTTTGATGCTACCGGTTTGTGTGAGGGCGTTGGTCATGACTTCGGCTGGGGTGCGCCAGTTGAGTGCTTTGCGTGGTTTGTGGTTGTGAATGTTGGCGATCATTTCTAGGTCATCGGCGCTGTAGATGGACAGGTCGCTGTTTTTGGGAAGGTTTCTTCTGAGCCTGCCGTTGGTGTTTTCGTTGCTGCCGCGTTCCCATGGTGATCCTGGGTGACAGAAGTAGATGGGAATGTCAGTGGCCATGGTAAAGGCTTTATGACCAGCCATTTCGCTTCCTTGGTCCCAGGTAATTGATGACCAGATAGCTTTATCGACTCCTGCAACCGCCTTGTGCAAGGCTGTGAATACCTCTTTGCTGGTATGCCTTCCCGGTAGGTGGCCAAGGACAACAAATCGGCTAACACGTTCTACTAGCGTGATTACCGCTGATTGGTTGTTTTTACCGAGGATGAGGTCACCTTCCCAGTGGCCTGGCAAAATACGTTCACTTACCTCATCTGGTCGGTCGTCTATGAGGATCATGTCATCGACGAAGCGTTGCTGGGCAGGTGTGCTGGAGCGGGTTTGGCGTTTCTTGCGTTTCTTTCTACCGGTCGGCAAGTTCAGGCCAAGGTCTTTGAGTCTTCCTTTGGCCTGCAGGTAAAAGGCGTCATAAATCGTTTCGTGACTAATGCGCATGTCCTTATCAGTGGGGTAATCGATGGGCAGGCGATTAGAAATCTCCTCAGGTGACCATTGTGCCCGCAATTGTGCGCATACATAGTCCCATAGTCTTTTGTTGGCTAGTAGTTTCGGTATTTTCGGCCGTAATCTGCGCGCACAGGCCTTTAACTGGGCTGTTTCTGCACGATACGGGCCTTCCGCACTGTGGTTTCTGCGTACTTCACGCTGAATTGACGATGCACTTCGCCCTAAACGGCGCCCAATCTCACGCAGTGGCACATCTTCGCGGAGAAGATCGGCGATGATGACGCGTTCTTCGAAGCAAATGTAGCGATTGCTGATGCGTTTATACGGATCTACCCCGCTAGGTAAGGCGGGAGGGGCAAGCCTTCCGGATTCGATGACATCATGGCGTTGGCGCAGCGCTTTCATAAGTCTGTTATACGTGCTGGCGTCTTCGCCGACGGGTATGAACTCTTCTCGTCGACCCTGGGATTTGGTGAGTCCTTTTTCGAAATCTAAACGCAGTCGACGATCAATTCCTACTGCCGCGCCAGCATCACCACCAGGCAGGCTCGCCAGCCGAAGGCGCAGGTATTCCACTCTTAACTGCGTCTGGCGGACTTTCCGAGCATACTGACTTAACCGGATATGGCACCCAGCTTCCGTAGCTACGGCATACGCAGCGGTAAGATGCATCCCACATCTTTTAGCAGCTTGGCGTACCGACAGTCCGCTTCGGACTAGCTCTACAAGCTGGACAGCCTGGCTGCCGCGGCGATCAACTCGTTTGGCTTTATACACGACTGGCAATCCAAAGGCATGGCAAAAATTCAAAGCATGCCCGTAATGACAGCCAAGCTCACCAGCCGCCGAACGGACACTACGCCCACTGCCAACCAAGGCAACTAAGCCACGACGATCCGATTCAGACAACGAATGAAACGGGCCAACAACCCCAGACACAACAACACCCTCCTAAGGGAAAGTGTTGCAACGACCCTCTGAACTCAAGGCAGCTGGTTACACACGAAAGTCCCGGCCGTATTCGACAACCGCGCCGGAATATCCTCCATTGCCGCAACCATTTCCTTTACCGGCAGCGTAGAGAAATATGCCGCCGGGCCGCCTTCCACTACCGGCACATCGACCGGCTGATAGCCCGCATTATCAGGAATATCGGCATCCATAACGTTAATCGCGACCCGCTCCGGGGTGATATGCGCCCGCCCACCGGCCTGGCCCAAAGATACAATTGCATCGACCGCCGAACCCTCCGCGGCCTCAATCGTCCGACGCAGCGATTCCCCGAACTTCGTCGGGATCACCAGCTTGATGAGCTCCGCGTCTCCAATGCGATCCGGTAGTTGCTGAAGAGCTCGTTCCGTGGGGTTGATGCTCTCTCCGCCGAAAGCGTCAAATGCGGTTACGAGGATTTTCATGCTGCCAGTATTCCAGATTCCGGGACACTCCCGCCCTTCGCGCTCACCGGCAGCACCTAAATGGCGCTTCCTCTTAATCCTGGTGAGCGGCAAGGGTGCAGCGCCCAACCCCGCTCCCCTCGCGCTCACCGCGAGCCATGCTCCAAGCACTCAGGGTTCTGCCCGTGAGCGCGAAGGGCGGGGGCTGCCTAACCAATCTGCTGCTTCGTAGTGCAGTCGATCTTCGCGTATGAACGCCCCTTCTTATCCACGGACGTCATGGCATAGTTTCCGCCATAAGCTCGGCACCCGGTGTAGTTATCGACCACCGGCGCCGGCTGAGGTGCGGGCTGCTGTTCGGGAGCTTGGTATTCAGCCACATCGTCATGCGTTGGCTGCTCCGCTACCTCTACTTCCGGCGCATCGTGCTCCTGCTGGCGAATCTCTTCTTGCTGTTCCTCTGCACGGCGGCGTTCTTCTTCCTGGCGCTCCTTCTCGCGCTTCTCTTCCTCCTGCTTTTTCTCCTCCAATTTCTCGAGCTCTTCGCGGGTTTGTTTCTCCTTCCCCTCAAGCTCGCGTTCCTTCTTCGCGGCAATCTCCTTCGGGGCATCCGGATACGCTGCTTTCTGGAAGGTGCTTCGATCATCCTTGCGGCGAGTCAGAACCGCTAATCCGGCCTTCGCAGCTGCTGACTTGTCCAGTACATCCTCGTACCCCGCAATATCAGCTTCCCCGGAAGCTGCAAATGCTGCCGCCGCAGCTTCAGCGCCGCTAAGCGCTTCGGCCATGTCTTCATCGCTGGACACCTTGCACTCGTCCGAGACCCCAAAGATCCCTTCGCCGGCATCTTTAGGGCCGCGTTCGGCATTGTGCACTTCGTCGTAAAACTTGTCGTTTCCGCCAAATACGAGTGCAGTGGCCAGCCCTTCGGCCGCGACATCCGCGTTAATGAAGTCATCGTCGAGAAAGACACCGGCAAGAGTGCGACCGTACTTGTCGGTCCGCTCGGAGTCATATTCCAACCGAACCTCCGTCCCCTTGGGCAGCCGTCCTTCCAAGTACTGCTTCGCTTCCTCCGCGAGGCACTCACTCGGCTCGCCGTTATGCCCGATTTCAGGCGTATCAATATTGAGCAGCCGGACGCGGGTATTTTCGCCGTCTATGTCGACGTCAATGGTGTCGCCATCGATCACTCGATTGACCACCACTGCATCTTCATCGCCGCCGCCTAAGGCAACGGAGGCCACTGCGCCAACTGCAACAATGCCAACGAGAGGTTTAACCCAACCCATGAATGTTCCTCCTGAGAAAGATAGAGAGAGTAGCTCCTTAAAGTTAGCAATGGGACACACGTGGTAGCTCAAACTCCCCTTCCTTCGCGCTCACCGGCGCCATAAAACCAGCACAAAACCACCTCTCCGTGAGCGCGAAGGGTGAGGTTGCGGCCACTGCATATAACTCGCACTTTGTACCTACAGACGCAGAAGGAATAAGCTGAGCGATGTTGAAGTTGAACAGGACAGTATCTGGAAAATAGTCCGATCTGTCCATTTTATTTTCAAAGGAATCTTTATGTCTCAACAAGAATCTTCGCGTTCCAAGCTTCCCGGCTGGGCCACGGGATTCGGTGCCCAGGTCATCGCGGGCCTTATTATCGGCCTCATCCTAGGCTTCATTGCCTCCGGCATGGATACCGACCCAGACAACCCCGGCTGGTTGACCACCCTACTCACGGGCGTCGGCGGCGCCTACGTCCAGCTACTCAAGGTGATGATCCCGCCACTCATCTTCGCCGCCGTTGTTACCTCCGTTGCAAATCTGCGCAAGGTGGCCAACGCCGCGTCCCTGGCAATTTCCACGCTGGTGTGGTTTGCCATCACCGCATTCTTCTCCGTCTTGACGGGCATCATTGTGGCCGTCGTGATGAAGCCAGGCGTCGGCACGAGCATCGATGCTTCTACCGCGCAGGATCCTTCCCACGTCGGCTCGTGGACCGCGTTCTTTGAGCAGCTACTGCCCCAGAACTTCGTGGGCCTTTCTGCCTCGCTTTCCGACGGCGAAGTATCCCTCAGCTTTGGTGCCCTCCAGCTCCTCGTCATTTCGCTGGCCATTGGTATCGCCGCCGTCAAGACTGGCAAGTCTGCTGAGCCTTTCCTGCGCTTTACCGAGTCCTTCCTGAAGGTCATTCAGGTCATCCTGTGGTGGATTATTCGCCTTGCCCCGATTGGCACCGCGGCCCTCATTGGTAAGGCCGTAGCTACCTACGGCTGGGACGCACTGGGCTCGCTGGGCAAGTTCGTCTTGGCCATGTACGTCGGCATGGGCCTGGTATTTGCCGTGGTCTACCCGGCAGTACTGAAGTTCAACAAGATCCCGGTCATTGGTTTCTTCAAGCGCGTATGGCCTGTGACCTCCCTGGGCTTTGTCACCCGTTCTTCGATGGGCGTCATGCCAGCTACCGAGCGTTTCAGCGAAAAGGCTATGGGCGTTCCGTCCGAGTACGCTTCCTTTGCTATTCCGCTGGGCGCAACTACCAAGATGGATGGCTGCGCTTCCGTATACCCAGCCATCGCTGCCATCTTCGTCTCCCAGTTCTATGGCATCGACCTTGACTTCACCCAGTACCTGCTCATCATCTTCGTGTCCGTTATCGGTTCCGCCGCTACCGCAGGCACCACCGGCGCAACGGTGATGCTCACCCTGACGCTTTCCACGCTCGGCCTGCCGCTGGCCGGTGTTGGTCTCCTGCTTGCCATCGAGCCGATCATTGACATGGGCCGTACCGCACTGAACGTCACCGGACAGGTGCTGTGCGCCACCATCGTGGCTAAGCGCGCCGGCATCCAGGACAAGGCAACCTGGGATGCTGCCGAGAACGGCGTCAAGGACATTATGGATTCTGACTCGGCTGAGGCTATCGGCGTCAAGGCTTAAACCAGTCTCCTAAATAAGGCAAAAGAAACGCCCGCAAGGTATTCCTTGCGGGCGTTTAGCTATGCGCTTTTACTTCTTGAGGCCGTCAACACCATCGGTGTCGATCTGCTCCTTGCGCAGCTCCTCGGTGTGAGTCTCGGTGTCGCGAACGGTGTCCTTCTTCAGGTTGATCTTCTCAACCGGAACGGTTTCCTTGTTCACGTTTACGCGCTCCTCGTGCAGGGTGACGGAAGCTTCCTCGGAGTCACCGGAGATGGTGCCGTTGTAGTTCTTGGCATCCTCAGCGCTGATCGGGGTGCGCTCGACGCTAACCTCTTCACGCTCAACCGGAACCTCAACGGTCTCGGTGTCGGTCACAACGTACTTGCGCAGGCGAGCCTCACCGGTAGCCACGCGCTCCTTGTTGACGTTGAGCTGCTCCTCGGAACGGATGAGCTCGCCATCGTTGTTGGTGCGTGCAGCTGCAGCGTCATCAGCTACGCCAGCCTTGCGCTCGGTAGCAGCAGCGTCGGTGGTGTGGGTAGCTGCCTTCTTCTCGTCAGCGTGTGCACCAGCAGCGCCTGCACCTGCAACACCTGCGCCAGCACCAGCAGCGCCGGCACCTGCGGTCAGGTTGTGATCCTTGTCAGCGCCAGCCTGAGCGTCGCGCTTGGAGTCAAGGTTGGAATCCTTGTAGTCGGTAACGTCGTGTGCGTTATCCAGACCGTAGTGCTTGAAGATATCGGACTGTGCCTCAGGGGTCAGCGGCTTATCGGAGTCGAAGTCCGGAGCATCCTTGATGCGGTCCTTGGAGAAGCCCAGCTTCAGGTCATCGCCGGAGAAGTCGTGGCCACGCAGCGGAACCAGGCTGGAGTTCATGCCGAACAGGCCGTGGTTAACCTCAACGAAGGTAGGCTGGCCGGACTGGTCATCAACGAATACCTCGTTAACGTCGCCCAGCTTCTCGCCGTCCTTGTCGTATGCGGTTGCGTTAAAGAGGTCCTTAATGTTCTTACCCATTGTCAGTAAATCCTTTCTGCTATTGGTATAGCTATCTTCAACCAAACAAAAGGACATTTTCTACCCCCGCCACGTGGAGTATGGGGGTGAAAATCTCCAATTGATTGCTGTAACAACCACCATACGGAGAAATCAAAATTTTTCGACCGCTAGCGAAGATTTTTCTCGATTGCGTTCACCAAAGCCAAGCTTCATGCAGCTCAGAACGGTTGGTAACAGTTCTATAACATTGGAAAATCTGCACCATAAGCACCCGAATTGAGGAAACCGGATGTCGATTCTCTCGCCCGTAGCGCCCTAGACACACCCCTTCACGATCTCCAAATCGTCCACTGTTCACCACACCCCCGAAATGCGGTGCCAGCAGCACCACAGGATTCTTTAACGAGGGTGTACTTTCGCCCCGCCAATTTACAGGCAATATACAAGTCCGTACACCCGAACGGGCCTACACACATATTGGTCTAGTGCGCATACACCACAGTGGTCGGCAGGAAGCTGAGAAGATTAAGTCTTAGGGGAATAGGTACGGGCGTCGATTTTCCAGGCCGGCTGGTTCCACATGAATGAACGCACTGCAGCCTGGGTAGAGCTCGTCGAGGGCAATTTCCACTGCGTCTGCAACCTCGTGGGAGTGCATGACGCTCCACTCCCCTGGCACCTCCATGGTCAGGTACACCAACCGCTGGCGGCCAGAGGCCACGGTGCGACGATCCGTGAAGTTTACAGAGTGTTCCTTCTCCAGCCGGGCTAGCAGTTGCCTAATGTGTTGACGCTCGTCGTCGGGAAGCGCCTCAGAAAGCAGGCTACTCACCGAATCGCGCAGGAGGCTATAGCCTGTCCACAAGATATTGATGCCCACTGCGAGCGCCACTACAGGATCCAGCCACCACCAACCAGTAAGGAATACGGCGGCGATGCCTATAAGGACGCCTACGGAAGTCCAGACGTCGGTAAGCAAATGGTGCCCATCCGCATCCAAGGTGGCGGACCGGTAGCGCTTACCTGCACGGATGAGCGCGATGCCCACCGCGCCGTTGAGCACGGAGGAAAGCGTTGACAACGCCAAGCCCCAGCCCGGCTCTTCAATCGGCTGCGGAACAAAGAAGCGTTGGATCGCCGTGTACACGATCATGCCGGCCGCAATAAAAATCATTGCGCCCTCTACCAAGGCGGAGACGTACTCGGCTTTGCCGTGGCCAAACTGGTGGTTATCGTCGGCCGGCTTAGAGGCAATCCGGAGGGCATAAAAGCCGGCGACGGCCGCGACGAGATTCACGATGGATTCGAAGGCATCGGAGAGGAAGCCCACCGAGCCCGTAAACCACGCGGCCAAGGCCTTGAGGAGGATGGTAGCCACTGCGGCGGCGATGGATAGCTGCATGAAGCGCTCAAGAATGCGCTGTTCTGAGCCCATGGAGGACATAGTCACTTCTCCCTTCGGTTCGGTTGCGGACCGAAGGTCTCGTTCACGGCCGCGGGCACTGCGGGCGCTGGCTGGCCGGGCTAAACGCCAGTATGTCGACCAGTCATCTCAGAATTAACCGAGGGAACTACTCCCCTTCAGGAAACCCCAACTTTATAGGGCAGGTGACACCGGCGCAAGATCGAAAAAGCCACGGGAAACTCCCGTGGCTTGAATTCGTGAAGCTTTAGTGCTGGCCCTCTGCAAACTCTTCTACCAGCTTGGCGTTAAAGGCTGGCAGGTCATCTGGAGTGCGGGAGGAGACCAAGCCCTGGTCGCAGTGAACTTCCTCATCTACCCAGGTGGCACCTGCATTGCGCAGGTCGGTCTGCAGGGACGGGAAGGACGTCAGGGCGCGGCCCTTGAGGGCTTCAGCATCAGCCAGGATCCAAGCACCGTGGCAGATAGCGCCGAGCGGCAGATCCTTGCTCATGTGGTTGCGCACGATTTCCACCGCGGCCTTATCCAAGCGGATGAGGTCGGCGTTATCGGTACCGCCAGGCAGAATAATGCCGTCGAAAGACTCGCCAGTGGAGTCGCCGGTAGCGGCGTCTACGGAAATCTCCGTGCCGTTTTTGCCGGTAATGGTGCCGGCCTTTGGAGCGAGGACACGCACGGTAGCGCCGGCGTTCTTCACGGCCTCTAGCGGGGAGGTCAGCTCAGAGTCTTCGAAGCCATCGGTAGCGATGATGGCAATGGTCTTATTATCTAGTTCAGCCATGTTGCAGCCTGCTTTGTTCGAGTACGCCGCCCACGGTAACGCGGAAGTTTCGTCTTCGCTACCTTCTCTTGCGCGCGAGTGGGCGGCGCCTTCTCCCTCTGACAAAGGGCCGGTTCCAAGCGGTGTGGAATTAGCCGCCGATCTTAAAGTCGCACACGTCGCCGTCCTGCATGATGTAGTCCTTACCCTCTTGGCGAGCCTTGCCATGCGCACGAGCCTCAGCCATGGAGCCAGCGGCTACAAGGTCATCGAAGGAAACGATCTCGGCCTTAATGAACTTCTTTTCAAAGTCGGTATGGATGACTCCGGCTGCCTGCGGTGCGGCAGAGCCCTGCTTAATGGTTCACGCACGGGCCTCCTTCTCCCCGGCAGTGAGGTAGGTCTGCAGACCCAAGGTGGCAAAACCTGCCTTAGCCAGGGTGGCTAGGCCCGGCTCATCTTGGCCTACAGCCTCGAGCAACTCGCGGGCTTCGTCTTCTTCTAGCTCGAGCAGCTCGGTTTCGGTCTGCGCATCGAGGAATACGGCCTCAGCCGGGGCGACGAGCTGGCGGAGTTCTTCCTTCTTAGCGTCGTCGGTAAGCACTGCTTCATCCGAGTTAAAGACATAGAGGAAGGGCTTCGCGGTCATCAGGTGCAGATCGCGCACGAGGGAGAGGTCAATCTCGCCTTCCTTCGCTGCGGCGAAGAGGGTGCGATCATCTTCCAGGATCTCCTGGGCCTTCTTGGTTGCTTCCACCTCGGCGGCCAAGTCCTTATTCTTGCGCGCATCCTTTTCCAGGCGCGGCAGGGCCTTTTCGATGGTCTGGAGGTCCGCAAGAATGAGCTCGGTATTAATAACGGAGATATCGTTGCGCGGGTCAACCTTGCCATCGACGTGAATGACATTGTCATCAGAAAAGGCGCGCACTACCTGGCAAATGGCGTCTGCCTCGCGGATATTGGCTAGGAAGGCGTTGCCCATGCCTTCACCCTGCGAAGCGCCGGAGACGATGCCGGCGATGTCCACGAAGGACACGGTGGCAGGAAGGATGCGCTCAGAGTTAAACATCTCCGCCAGTTGGGTCAGGCGGGAATCCGGCAGCTCCACCAAGCCCACGTTGGGCTCGATGGTGGCAAACGGGTAGTTGGCCGCCAGGATCTCGGAACGGGTCAGGGCATTAAACAAAGTGGACTTGCCCACATTGGGCAGGCCGACGATTCCTAGTGTAAGACTCACGGGGCCAATCCTAACGCACCCGCCTTCTTTTAAGGCAAGATGGTGGGGTGAATTCTGATAACCAACCGCTGCCCGATGACCCCCAAGCGGGCCTGGGCGATAAGTTTGATGAAAGCTTCGACACCAGCAAGCTGGAGGATGTATCCCCACATCCGCCGGGCGATCAGGTAGACCGCTCCGTCATCGCCGGCGAGGTGGTTAAGGCCGCATCTCTATGGGCCGTTCGCCTGCTCATCATCTGCGTATTCCTCTACGCCCTGTACCGTTTGCTGGGCAACTTCTGGCAGGGCCTTTTGCCGGTGCTTTTGGCCCTGATTATCTGCACCGTTCTGGCACCGGTAGCGAAAAAGCTGCGCGACATTGGCCTTCCCGCTGCGTTGGCGGCCGCCGTAACCATTTTGGTTTCCTTCACGGCCGTCGGCGGCCTCATTGCTTTTATTGCCCCAGACTTCGTGCGCCAATCCCGGTCACTGTATTTGCAGACGGTCTCCGGCATCCAAAGCCTGCAGCTCTGGGCCCAAGGCCCGCCGCTTAACCTCGATAGCGATGACATGAGTAGCTACATCGACAAGGCGGCGTCCTGGCTGCAGCAACGTGCCGGCGCCATCGCAGGCTCGGTCTTTACCGGCATCGGCACTGCTACCTCCATCCTCGTCACCCTCTTCATCGTCCTGGTGCTGACCTTCTTCTTCCTGAAGGACGGCGCAAAGTTCCTTCCCTGGCTGCGCGATGCCACGGGCAAGCGCGCCGGCTGGCACCTCACTGAGCTTCTTACCCGCGCGTGGGCGACACTGGGCGGCTTCATTCGCGCGCAGGCAATTGTCTCGCTTGTCGACGCCGTCTTTATCGGCGTCGGCCTCGCCCTTATCGGCGTTCCGCTGGCCATGGCTTTGGCAATCATCACCTTTATCGCGGGCTTCATCCCCTTCGTCGGCGCGATCGTCGCCGGTGCCCTTTCCGTCACCATCGCGTTGGTCTCCCTTGGCGTAACCAAGGCTCTGCTCGTTCTCGGCCTAGTGTTGCTGGTCCAGCAGTTGGAGGGCAATGTCCTCTCGCCTTGGCTGCAGTCCAAGGCCATGGACCTGCACCCGGTCATCGTCCTGGTTTCCGTGACGGTAGGCTCGGCTCTCTTTGGCCTGATAGGTGGCTTCCTCGCGGTTCCGACGGCCGCTATGTTTGCGGTGGCCTACCGCTACGGCCAAGACATGATGAAGCTGCAGTCGGGTGAAAAGTCCGCCGCGGATCTGGACTTTTCTACCGTTGCTGGTTATCTCATCGGCCGTTACACCGAAGACCAAGGGCGTTATAAGCGCGAAGCATGGCTCAAGATGCCGGACTATGCAGCCCCAGAAGGCGCGTTTGCCGACGTCTCTGCGGACGGCGATTCCTATTCCCTCGACGCCGCCCTCAACGTGGAGTCCACTCCCAAAGAACATGAAAAGCCCGGCATGCGCGCAAACCTGCGCCGCGCCCGCGACGCCTTCGAAGGCCTTTTGAACGGAGATTCGAAAAAATAGTGGGCCGTGTCGGCAACGCGTGCCATGCTGGAAGCCATGACTTCCACTTTGCCCGTGCTGCTACTTTTTATCGGCCTCATCCTCGGCGCGGTAATGGGCTGGTTAGCCCATTCTTACTCCGCTACGCGCTCCGCGCCGAGCGCCGAGCACCGCGCGCTGCAAGACTCGCAGCGCCGCCAAGCCGAACTCCAACCGCTAGAAAAGGCCATGGACCGCTTGGGATTTCAGCTCCAAGAAATTGAGGAAGACCGCACCGCGCTGCTCGCCTCCCTCTCCAGCCAGGTGCAGGCGGTGACCCGCACCTCTTCCCGCCTGACCGAACGCACCGACAAACTAGTGACCGCTTTGCGCTCACCCAATGTGCGTGGCCGTTGGGGCGAGGTGCAATTGGAGCGCGTGGTTGAGCTCGGCGGTATGACCAAACATGTGGACTTTGATTGCCAGGTCTCCGCCCCATTGGGCGGGCGCATCGTACGCCCTGACATGCTCATCCATTTGGCCGGTGGCCGCCACATCATCGTCGATGCCAAGGTTCCTTTTACCTCTTACCTTGACGCCCTGGAAACCGATGACCCGGAAGAGCACGCCGGCTTCCTCCGCCGCCACGCGCATTTAATGCGCGGCCACGTCCAAGCACTATCGCAGAAGGACTATATTGAGGCGTTTCAACCAACGCCCGAGTTCGTTATCCTCTTTGTTCCCGCAGACCCCTTCCTTGATGCCGCATTATCGGTAGACCCGGAACTTATCGAGTACGCCTTTGAACGCAATGTAGTGATCGCCACCCCCAGCTCGCTTTTTGCCCTCCTGCGCACGGTGGCCATGGGGTGGCACCAGGAAGACATTTCCACCAAGGCTAAGGAGGTCCAGCGCTTGGGGCGCGAACTGTATACACGCCTGAATACGCTTTCTGATCACTACGGCAAGGTGGGCCATAACCTGGAGAAAGCAGTCGAGGCTTATAACGCCACGCTTTCCTCGCTCGATTCCCGCGTGGGCGTCACCGCCCGCAAACTGCATGAGATGGATATCCCGGGCCGCACGGATCGCACCCCGCGGGAGCCCTTGCCTATTGATACCTGGCCGCGCGGGAATTCGGAACTATAAATCCGCCGCTTTCGTGCGTGGAAATAGCCATGGGCCGGCGGCAACCGGTAGGATCTTCCGACGTGTCACAAGCCAAGCAAAGAAAGTCCTCCGCCGCCCAAAGCTCCGGTCTCCCCAGCATCTCGCTGGGCAAGGGCCTTGGGCTGCTCGCGGCACTCTTGCTCACGGGCGCGTTGATTTCCATCCTGATGGGTTCCATCGGGTGGGCTTACCTCGCGTTCCTTGTCATCGGCTCGCTGCTGGTGGCGCTCATCGTAGAAGAACGCGGCCTCTTCCTCACCGTGGCTTCTATCCCCATTGTGTATGCCATAACGGTGGGCGTGGCCGGTTTCTTTATCACCAAGGCCAACTTGCCAGAAGGCGCATCGGCGTTTTCCAAGACGGCGATCGTCACCGCGGCGTTCCCCCTTGTCCAGAGGTTCCTGTGGCTCCTCATTGCCTTCGTGGGTGCGGCAATCATCGCCTGGCTGCGCTGGGCACGCTATCGCAAGACGGCCAAGCGCACCGCCGCAATGGAAACCGCTTCCCGCCGTGCCGACGCCGAACAAGACCGACGCAACCGCGAGGAACGCCTATCGGTTGCAGACTTGATGGCGCGCGATAAGCCGGCAAAGCAACCTAAGAAATCGCAAGCCGCACCGCAGCGCGCCCGCGCCTCGCACACGTTAAAGAAGTCACGCCCCGCGCCCAAGGATCGCCTGCGTGGGCGCGACCGTGAAGAGCGCCGCCGAATGCAACAAGAGGAACGCGACAATCCGCTGCGCCCGGATCCAGCCCGGCGCGCTGGCGATTCCGTCCCGGCGTCTCAGCAGGAGAAGGAACAGCCTAAGCAAGGCTGGGACGATAACCTCTACGACGAGGATTAAAGCAAAAAGAAAGGCCCGTTTCCGGGCCTTTCTTTCGTTTTCACCGCCGTATAGGCGAACGCTACTTAGGTGCGTGCTGGGCGCAGGTCGCGCGGCAAGGCGAAGGTAATCGTCTCGGTAGAGGTAGTTACCTGCTCTACGTCGCTATAACCGCGCTCGTCCAGGAACTCCAGTACTTCGCGTACCAGCAACTCAGGTACCGAAGCACCACAGGTTACGCCGACGGTCTGGACGCCTTCCAGCCAGGCTTCGTCGATTTCCTTGGCAAAATCCACGAGGTGGGAAGCCTTGGCGCCTGCCTCCAGCGCCACCTCAACCAAGCGCACCGAGTTGGAGGAGTTCTTAGAGCCCACCACAATCATCAGGTCGCACTGTGGCGCAATGGCCTTGACGGATTCTTGGCGGTTTTGGGTGGCGTAGCAAATATCGTCTGAAGGCGGGTTCTCTAGGTGCGGGAAGCGCTCGCGCAGCTTATTGACGATGGTGATGGTCTCATCCACCGATAGCGTGGTCTGGGACAGCCAGATAAGCTTCTCATCCTGCAGGGACTCTGGCAGCTTGGCGACGCCCTCGACACCATCCACGAGGTGGGTGACCTCGGGTGCTTCGCCGGCGGTGCCTTCTACTTCTTCGTGGCCTTCGTGGCCAACCAAGAGGATGTGATAGCCATCGCGCTGGAAGCGCTGGGCTTCCTTGTGCACCTTGGTTACCAATGGGCAGGTGGCGTCCAAAGTAAGCTGCTTGCGCTGCGTTGCTTCTGCGCGCACGGCTGGGGAAATACCGTGGGCGGAGAAGACTAGGTGGGCGCCTTCTGGTGCCTCAGAGGCCTCGTCGACGAAGATGACGCCGCGTTCTGCCAGAGATTCTACGACGTAACGGTTGTGCACGATTTGTTTGCGTACATAAATGGGCGCGCCGTACTTTTCCAGCGCCTTTTCTACGGTCTCGACCGCGCGGTCCACGCCCGCGCAGTATCCGCGCGGGGCCGCGAGGAGAACATTTTTACCATCAGTCATGGCTCCCAGAGTATCGAAACACTACGCAAAACAATAGTGGGGCCTAACGTCACCTTTCTGGCTACCCCGAGCGGGGCAATAGACCGCACTGGCCCCTAAACTAGACGGAAGAACACGGCAGACTGAAGAAAGGGAGGCTGTGTGAATCAACCAGCAAATACTCCGGATACTCCCTGGCCCGTTGGCAAGGTCAATGACCAAGTCAAGGGCTGGATCGAGCGCCTGGGTTACCTGTGGGTAGAGGGTCAGTTGACCCAAATTAACTTCAAGCCCACCTGGAAGCTGTCCTACCTCACTCTGCGTGACGTACAGCAGGAAAAGTCCGTGCAATTGACTTGCCCATCATCGATGTTGCAGTCATTGTCAGCACCGCTGAAAGATGGCGACCGCGTCATTGTCCACGGTAAGCCCGCCTTTTACGCTGGACGCGGATCCTTTTCACTGTGGACCACCGAAATTCGTCATGTGGGCATTGGCGATCTGCTTGCTCGCATTGAAAAGCTGCGCCAACAGCTAGCTGCTGAAGGCCTTTTCGATCCCGCACGCAAGCGTCCTCTCCCCTACCTGCCGCACAAAATTGGGCTGATTACCGGCCGTGGTTCTGCTGCAGAGCGGGATGTGATGGCGGTAGCCCATGACCGCTGGCCGGCGGTGCAGTTCCGCGTCCTCAATACCGCGGTTCAGGGTGCGAATACCGTACCTGAGGTTATTGATGCGCTCCAGCAGCTTGATGCGGATCCTGAGGTGGACGTCATCATCATCGCCCGTGGCGGCGGCTCCGTGGAAGATCTGCTGCCCTTCTCGGAAGAAGCACTGCAACGCGCAGTGGCAGCGGCCGGCACCCCGGTAGTCTCTGCCATTGGCCACGAGCCGGATAGCCCAGTACTCGATAACGTCGCCGACCTGCGCGCCGCCACGCCTACCGACGCCGCAAAACGCGTCGTGCCCTCTGTAGCCGAGGAACGCGCCATCGTCGCAGAGGCTCGCTCTCGCATGGCGGCCGCACTGCGCGGCTGGGTGGAAAGGGAACGTCGCGGCCTCGACAATATTCGTTCCCGGCCTGTCATGGCAGACCCGATGACCCCTATCCGTGCGCGCCGCGAGGAGGTGGAGCGAACCCGCGCTACCATGCGGCGAGAAATTGAAGTCATGGTGGAGCGGGAAACCCGCCACGTGGAATCGCTGCGCGCCCGCGTATCGGCGTTGGGACCGTCGGCAACTCTCGCCCGCGGATACTCCATTGTTCAGGTAGTGCCCAAGGACGGTTCCGGGCCCGAGGTTGTCACCTCTTATAAGCAATCCCCGCCTGGCGCTCAACTGCGCATTCGAGTGGGCGACGGATCTATTACCGCAGTTTCTATGGCCTCCCAGGCCGCCGATTAATCACCAACCGAGGAGAAAATCATGTCCGATGACACCATTGGTACCGGCCAGCCAGGCCAGGATGCTTTTACCCCAGTAGAAGAATTGAGCTATGAGCAAGCCCGCGATGAGCTTATTGAGACCGTGAAGATTCTCGAGCTTGGGCAGATGGGCTTGGATGAGTCGCTAAAGTATTGGGAGCGCGGCGAGGCCCTTGCCCGTGCGTGCGAGTCGCACCTCGACGGCGCGGCGAAGCGTGTGGAAGACGCGCTCGATAAGGCAGAGGACGCAGACGCTGAAGGAGACGAGTAGTGCAGATCTATGGTTATCCAGGCGAGCGCGTGGATTTTGTGTCGAAATCCGCGGCCGCCGGTTCCATCATGGCGGGAGATTCCCGAGACTTCGTAGAAGAATTCTTCGGTCCTGCACACACCCGCGACGATAGTGGGGTGAGCTACTTCTCCCGATCCGTGGTGCTGCGCTTTACGGACGACAAAGTACGCGAAATCGCCGTTTATCCGCAGCGCTCGCAACGTGAGCGCGTCGATGTCTTTGTAGGAAAGACACGCCTCAGCGGCCTGGATGCGGAGGCTTTGGCGGAGGTTATTGCCCAGGCCGGCGACGGTCTTAGCGCCACCGCCGCGGAAGAAGGCTTGGGCGAGGTTATTTTTCGGCTATAGGTGCGGCGTCGATAAACGCAGCGGTAGCAGCCTCAAAGTCACTGTCGTCCGCGGCGCCGGAAATGATGAGGCGGGCATCGCCCAAATCCGTAACCCACAGGCGGCGCACGGAATCATCGTCGCTTTCTAGCACCCGCACTTGGTGCCCCTTGACCTCGCGGGCGGATTCGATGCCGCGGTAGTTGGCATCGTACGCCTCGCCTGCCTTATCGGCCGCGACCTGCGTTTGCGTAGATTCCACAAACCCTTGGTCAGCGGTCACCCAACTGACCACGGTGGCGTTCTCGCCGCCCATATCTACGCGGCGGGCAGCATTGGCCTCCCACCCCTCTGGCATTTCGGGATTGCGAATTGCACCGACCCCTGCGCGGGCTTGGGTGTTTAGGAAGGTTTGTTCATCCACTTCCTGCACCGCTCCCTGCTGGGTTTCGGAGTTAATTGAACACAGGCCGGTCGCTCCCACGGCGAGCAGCATCATAATCACCACGACGGCGAGGGACAGGGAAATATCCTTCGCGCCTTCAAAAATCTTTGGTCTTTCTTCTGCAGCCACGCGCCTTAGTATCGCACGGCCTGCTTTCAAAAAGCCACACGGCCCCTTTTGCCCCGAAAGATCTGTCAATCCCCCACAAATGGGGCGCAAAATCGAACCCATTAGAGCAAAAAAGTGCGAGAATGGAAAGGTAGAGCATCAAGGGGAACACCCCTCGATGAGAAAACTATGGAAGGCAACCACTACACATGTCCGAAAATACGTCTTATCTTCCTGACCGCAACCTGGCAATGGAACTGGTTCGTGTCACCGAGGCAGCAGCACTCGCTTCCGGCCGTTGGGTAGGCCGCGGCCAGAAGAATGAGGGCGATGGCGCGGCGGTCGACGCCATGCGCAAGCTCATCAATTCTGTAGCGATGAACGGCGTCGTTGTCATTGGTGAGGGCGAAAAGGATGAGGCCCCCATGCTCTTTAACGGCGAAGAGGTCGGCACCGGCGAGGGTGCCGCCATGGATATCGCCGTGGACCCAGTCGACGGTACCCGTTTGATGGCGGAAGGCCGCCCCAACGCCATCTCCGTCATCGCAGCCGCCGAGCGCGGAACCATGTATGACCCTTCCGCAGTCTTCTACATGGAAAAGATTGCTGTCGGCCCAGAGGCCGTAGGTGCCATTGACATCAACGAATCCGTGGAATGGAATATCCAGTCCGTGGCTAAGGCGAAGAATATTCGCCCTACCGATCTGACCGTGGTGGTCCTTGACCGTCCCCGCCACGAACAGCTCATCTCTGAAATTCGCGCCGCAGGCGCCAAGGTGCGCCTCATCATGGATGGTGACGTAGCCGGCGCCATCGCCACCTGCCAGGATTCGAACTCCATCGACATGATGATGGGCATCGGCGGCACCCCGGAGGGCATCATCACTGCCTGCGCTATGCGCTGCATGGGCGGCGAAATCCAGGGCAAATTGTGGCCGAAGGATGAAGAGGAAGCAGAAAAGGCCCGCGCCGCCGGCCATGATTTGGACCGCGTCCTCAAGACCAATGATCTGGTCTCCTCTGAAAACTGCTACTTCGCTGCCACCGGCGTGACCAATGGTGACATGCTGCGCGGCGTTTCGTACCGCAATTCCGGTGCTACTACCCGCTCGCTGGTTATGCGCTCCAAGTCCGGCACCATCCGCTACATCGACTCCATCCACAAGCTGTCCAAGCTGCAGGAGTATTCCGTCGTGGACTACGACACGCCAACCAAGAAGTAGGGTTCACCCCCGAAGGCGGCCCTTCTTTTGGTTCTCCGCCATACTGGAAAGCACACACTCCCAATTAACTGAGGTGATCTTCACATGACTGAATACCGCATTGAACATGACACCATGGGCGAAGTTAAGGTTCCTGCAGATGCCCTGTGGCGTGCACAGACCCAGCGCGCAGTGGACAACTTCCCTATCTCTGGCCGCGGCCTGGAAAATGCGCAGATTCGCGCCCTTGGCCTGCTCAAGGCAGCCTGCGCTCAGGTAAATAAGGATTCCGGCAAGCTGGACGCGGACAAGGCCGATGCCATCATTGCTGCCGCCACCGAAATCGCCGAGGGCAAGCACAACGACGCCTTCCCCATCGACGTATTCCAGACCGGTTCCGGTACCTCCTCCAATATGAACACCAATGAGGTTATCGCCTCCTTGGCACATAACAATGGCGTGGAAATTCACCCGAATGACCACGTAAACATGGGACAGTCCTCCAATGACACCTTCCCCACCGCCACTCACGTGGCCGCTACGGAAGCTGCCGTTAATGACCTCATCCCGGGCCTGAAGGTCCTGCACGAGTCCCTGACCAAGAAGGCCAAGGAATTCGCCGACGTAGTCAAGGCCGGCCGCACCCACCTGATGGATGCCACCCCGGTTACCCTGGGCCAGGAATTCGGCGGCTACGCCCGCCAGATCGAGCTCGGCATCGAGCGCATTGAGGCCACCCTGCCGCGCTTGGGCGAGCTGGCCATTGGCGGCACCGCCACCGGCACCGGCCTGAACACCTCCGCAGACTTCGGCGCCAAGGTCACCGAGGAGCTGAAGAAGCTCACCGGCGTGCAGGAACTGAAGGAAGCAGAAAATCACTTCGAGGCACAGGCTGCCCGCGATGGCTTGGTGGAATTCTCCGGCGCCATGCGCTCGATTGCTGTATCCCTCAATAAGATTGCCAATGACCTGCGCATGATGGGCTCCGGCCCGCTGACCGGCCTGGCCGAGATTCACCTGAAGGACCTGCAGCCGGGTTCCTCCATCATGCCGGGCAAGGTCAACCCGGTTATCCCAGAGGCCGTCACCATGGTGGCGGGCCAGGTGGTAGGCAACGACGCAGCCGTAGCCTTCGGCGGCGCTCAGGGCCACTTCGAGCTCAACGTCTTCATCCCGATGATGGCGCGCAACGTACTCGAGTCCGCTCGCCTGCTGGCTAATGCTTCCCGCGTCTTCGCCGATAAGTGCATCGATCACATCGAGGCCAACGAGGAGCGCATGAAGCACTTTGCGGAGTCGTCTACCTCCATCGTGACCCCGCTCAACTCTGCCATCGGCTACGAGAACGCAGCTAAGGCGGCAAAGCACGCCCTGCACGAGAAGATCACCGTCCGCCAGGCCGTTATTGACCTGGGCTTTGTCGACGGCGAGAACCTCACCGAGGAGGAGCTGGATAAGCGCCTCAACGTGCTGAGCATGACTAACCGCGACCGCGATAACTTCTAAGTAGTCGCCGCACCGCCACCCCGCCCGGGCAGGACTCGGGCGGGGTTTCGCATACCTGGGGTAAGGGGCGTCGGCAAGCGCTATGGCATAGCACACATTAGGGAAAACGCACCTCTAAAATCACCACTTTTGCACTTGGTGCAAGTTTGCACCGAGTGTAAAGTTGCATGGCGTGCAAGAAGAATTATCACTACGCGAGCAGAAGCGCCTCGAGACGCGCCTGCGCATTGAGGATGCCGCCACGAAGCTGGTGGATGAACAATCCTTTAGCGCGGTCACGATTGAGAGGATCTGCGAAGTAGCCGGTATTTCTCGGCGCACCTTCTTCAATTATTTCGACTCCAAGGAATCCGCCGTACTAGGTGCTCCAAGCACCGAGTTTACGGAGGAGATGCGGGAATTCTTCCTCACGGAACCAACGACCAGCATGGTGGGACTCGTCCTCCAGTTGGTCAGGCAACACATGGAAGGCCACCACATCAACCCGACCATCCGGGACCGCCGCAAGCGCATCTCTAATGATCCGGATGCGGCCGCGGCGGCAATAAGCCGGAAGCGGGCAAAGTCCATTGAGCTTATCGATCTCATTGAAGAACGCCTCACCACAGAACCGGAGCTTCGCGTCCTCGATAACTGCTCCGCAAGTACCGAGGCGATGCTCATCGCCGGCCTCGTCCGCGAGGCACTGTGGCTCGCGATGGCATCCCCCGATGCGGATTGCAGCAAGGACCTCCACGCGCGACTCGATACCTCCCTCACGCTAATAACAGATTTTATGAAAGGAATGCGATGGTAGATACGGCTACTAAGGCCCCCACGCAGGGCCAGTCCCGAGCCGATAACCTCGGGCTTATCTTCTCGGCTTTGATGCTCACCATGCTGATGAGCTCTTTGGGCCAAATGATCTTCTCTTCTGCTCTTCCCACCATCGTTGGTGAGCTTGGCGGCGTCGACCACATGAGCTGGGTCATCTCCGCCTTCCTTGTCACCATGACCATCGCCATGCCTATTTCCGGCAAGCTGGGTGACATGCTGGGCCGCAAGTGGCTCTACATCGGTGGTATCGCCACCTTCGTCGTGGGCTCTACCCTCGGCGGCTTTGCAAACTCCATGACACTGCTGATCATCGCCCGCGCTGTACAGGGCTTTGGCGCAGGTTTCATGATGATTTCCTCCCAGTCCATCATCGCCGAGGTCACCTCCTCCCGTGAGCGCGGCAAGTTCATGGGCATCATGGGCGGCGTCTTTGGCCTGTCCTCGGTTCTCGGCCCCGTCCTCGGCGGCTGGTTCACCGACGGCCCAGGCTGGCGCTGGGGCATGTGGATGAACATCCCGCTGGGTATCCTCGCCATCATCGTGTGCACCCTAGTGCTACACCTGCGCGTAGGCGATGCCGATATGAAGCGCTTTGACTGGCTTGGCGCCACCTCCATCGCCATCACCACCGCTTCCCTTATCCTCATGACCACCTGGGGCGGTACCGAGTACGAGTGGGGCTCTTCCATGATCCTCACCTTGGGTGCCATCACCATCATCGGCGCCATCATCACCGTCTTTGTGGAGCTGCGCGCCAAGGAACCGCTCATCCCGGTTCGCCTATTCAAAAACCGCAACATGGCCCTGACCACCCTCTCCGGCGTGGTACTTGGCCTGGCAATGTTCGGTGTTCTGGGTTACATGCCAACCTACCTGCAGATGGTGCACACCCTGACCCCAACCAAGGCGGGCCTTATGATGATCCCGATGATGGTGGGCCTTATCGGCACCTCCACTAGCGTGGGCTTTATCATCGCCCGCACCGGCCACTACAAGGTCTACCCCATCATCGGCCTGGCGATTACCGCCGGCGCCCTGTTCTGGATGTCCCACCTCTCCGTGGAGACTTCCCTAAAGCAGTTGGGCTGCGAGTTCCTGGTCTTCGGCATCGGTCTGGGTATGGTTATCCAGGTCCTCGTGCTCATCGTCCAGAACTCCTTCCCGCTGTCCCAGGTGGGTACGGCTACCGCGGCGAATAACTTCTTCCGCCAGATCGGCTCCGCACTGGGTGCTTCCCTGGTTGGCTCCATGTTCATCCACAATATGAAGGATGAGATGGCCACCCGCTTGCCAGAGGCTTTCCAGAAGATGGGACCGGAGGGCGCCGCCTACGCGGAGAAGTTCGGCGACGCCAATGGCGGTGCCAATAGCCTCACCCCGGATTTGGTTGCGTCCTTCCCCAAGCCCATCGAGGAAGCAATCCTCAACTCCTACAATGACGGACTGACCCCGGTCATCGCCCTCATGGTTCCGCTGGTTATCGTCGCCCTCATCCTCCTCCTGCCACTGCGCGAGGAGCGGCTGAAGGAAACGATTGACTAATATCACCTTCACCTGCAGAAATACAGGCCACTAGCCGGGAGCTGCACGCCCTGCGCGATGCACTCCCGCTTGCCGACGCCCCCATTGAATCCGCCCTCGGCTATGCCCCCGGCGGCCTTCACGCGGCGTTGGAAATCCAGGCCGGTCCCATCGAAGTGTGGCGCACAAGGGACTATTTGGTGTCCCTAGCCCGCGCGCACGGTACCCCAATCCCGCGCTTTAGCCGCTTGAGCGATGACATGCGCTCACAGGCCCAGCGTTGGTTTGGCTCCTGGGACGTTCCTGCAGAGTAGCGCTACCCTGGTTCTAAGGCCTTAGCAAAAGCCCCTGCCATCGTTACCACGAGTGTGGTAACGATGGCAGGGGCTTGTATTCGCTGGGGAAGCTAGCGCTTCTTTTCCTCCGGCTTGGGCAAAAGCAGCTCATATACGTCGGTGTCGCGCCACTGGCCCGCAAGCTCGCCGTAGGTCATCTTCGCCATGTGCGAGTAGGTGCCCACTTTCACGAAGCCGCGCGACTTATGCAGCCCCGCAGAACCTGCGTTCTCAGGGAAAATCCACGAGTGAATAGCCCACTTGTGTAGGTCTTGACACACCTCGATCAGGCGATCCAGAAGTGCGCCGCCGATACCACGGCCCTGTGCCTCGGTGCCTAGGTAGATGGAATCTTCCACTACTCCGTGGAAGACGGTGCGGGTAGATACCGGTGCCGCGGAAACCCACCCCAAGACCTTAGAATCATCATCTGCTTCAACGGCCACATGCACCGAAGGCATGATCTTGCCGGCTTTGAATTCTTCAAAGGTCAGGGATCGGGTCTCATAGGTGGCGTGACCAGTGTTGAGCCCCTGTTCATAGATCTCTCGCATCTGCGGGTAATCCGCCGCGGTGAAGGGGCGGATGCGGAAATCTTTCTTCTTATCGTCCGAAGACGTCTGCTTAGCGTTCTCGCTCATATACAACATTATTACTGGGACTTGCCCAGCTTCGCCACGCTGTACACATAAAGATCGCCCAACGCGAACGAACTTGGCCTAGTTGCCGCCTTCCAACAGGTCAGTAACGAGCTCCGCAATGGCAGAGCGCTCAGAACGCTGCAGCGTAATATGCGCAAATAGCTCATGCCCCTTGAGCTTTTCAATCACTGCCTGCACTCCGTCGTGCCGGCCTACGCGAAGGTTATCGCGCTGTGCCACATCGTGAGTAAGAACTACACGCGAGCCCTTCCCCAACCGGGAAAGCACGGTAAGCAAGACGTTTCGCTCCAAGGACTGCGCCTCATCCACGATGACAAAAGCATCATGCAGCGAGCGACCGCGAATATGCGTCAGGGGCAAGACCTCGATGAGGCCGCGCTCGTGCACCTCTTCCATGACGTTGTCAGACACCAAACCCTCCAAAGTGTCATAGACCGCCTGCGCCCACGGGTTCATCTTGTCCGATTCCGTGCCCGGTAGGTATCCCAGCGACTGCCCGCCCACCGCATACATCGGGCGGAAGACCACAATGCGCCGGTGCTCGCCGCGCTCGAGCACCGCCTCCAAACCGGCGCACAGGGCTAGTGCCGATTTGCCGGTGCCGGCACGGCCACCGATGGAAACAATACCGACATTAGGATCCATCAGCAGGTCCAAAGCTATGCGCTGCTCCGCGGAGCGCCCCTGGAGGCCAAAGGCGTTGATATCACCACGTACAAGCTCGACCACGCCATCCGCAGTCATCCGACCCAGCGCAGATTGCGCGCCCGCAGCCAAGGTGAGGCCGCAGTGCACCGGCAGGTCCATCCACGGCGGTACCCTTTTCCGTTTCGACGCCGTCTAGCATGACTTCCCCATCACGATAGAGGGCATCGATGACATCCGAGCTGGTTTGCACCGTCGCCATTCCGGTATAGCCGGTCAAGACTACGTCCTGGGCGTGATACTCATCCGCCTGCACGCCTACCGCACCGGCCTTCACGCGCAGCGGCACGTCCTTCGTGACCAACACGGTGTCCTTCCCCTCGTGCGCAAGGTTAAGCGCGCACGCCAAGATGCGGTGGTCACCTTCTGGTCCGCGGAACGCGGTAGGCAGCAAGGATTGGTCTTGATGGTTCAATTCCACGCGCAGGGTGCCGCCATCGACGTTGACGGGAACCGGCTGGTCTAAGGCCTCATAGGTAGCGCGCAGCTCCTCCAAAAAGCGAAGAGCTTGGCGGGCGAACCAGCCAAGCTCCGGGTGATGACGTTTTCCTTCCAGTTCAGAAATAACTACAACGGGAAGGACCACGTCGTGTTCCGCAAATTTGCGCAGGGCCCAAGGGTCAGAAAGCAAGACCGAGGTATCCACTACATAGGTCTTGGTAGCGACGGTGTTATCAGTAGCGGCAAGCGGAGCAGAAAGTACAGAGGGACGAGACATGATGGCAGGGTTCTCCCTTAGTGTGCGGTAGATCAGACTTCTTCCGAATCACCCCGGATCCACGGGGTTGCCACCCAAAGTAGGCACCGAAGGTTGAAATTACATGGGTGCAAGATGAACATTAAGAAAACGAAAAATCCCTCCGCAGCACTTGCTGCAGAGGGAGAAGCTCTAAAGGAGCTTTTTACTTCTCTACGGAAGAGGTGAACTTACCGCTCTCGTCCTGGATCCAGGAGATTACGCCATTGTCGAACTGCTGGGTCCAGCCCTTGCCCTGAGCAGCCTTCTCCTCAGCAGCCTTAGGCAGGCCTACCTCAGAGTCCAAGCCGCCCTGCTCTTTCCAGGTTTCAGCAATCTTGCCGACGATAGGCTGAGCGCCCTCATCGTCGTCGAAGGTCAGCAGGTTGCCGTTATCGAAGTTAGCGAGGAACTCATCATCGTCACCCTGCTCGATGCTCTTTACGTCGCCCCACTCAGCCTTCTTCTCTTCAATAGCGGAAGCGAAATCAGCCGGAACGTCTACGTCACCGTTAGCGGTAGCGATGGACTTGGTAGCGCCGCCCTTGTCGTCAGCGTCGTCCTTGTCGTCGGAAGCATCCGCACCTTCGGAAGCGTCCGCATCGTCGGCGTCATCCTTGGAAGTAGCCTCAGCAGCAGCGGAGCCAGCAGCGTCGGTAGCGTCTGCAGCTACGGAGCCGGCGGTATCCTTAGCGTCGTTAGCTGCATCCTCAGCATCGGAGCACGCTACGAGAGCAACGGACAGGGTTGCGGCTGCAAAGCCACCTGCGATACGACGGGTCATCTTCTGCATTACTGCATCATCCTTTCATCGAGAAAGTAAGTTAATTCTAAAATTATTGTTAAATCACCCTTTATGGCGAACAACGACCACCGTAACGACGACTCCCAGCTGGCGCCACCCGTCCGGACAGGAAGTAGACAGCAAACAGTAAAGGCCTACCTACGTTTGCGCTGCTTAGGGACCTTCTTTTTCTTTTGTAACGAATTGTTAACGTTTCTCCGCGCCTGCTTCGCCTTCGCCTTTTCCCTGGCGCTGCGCTTCGGCTTCTCTTGGCGGGAGGAACGAGCCGTACGGCCCTTAGCGACGCCCACGAAGTCCTGGATCGCCTCCCCATCCTCATCCTTGCGCCACACCAACGCAATCTCCGTAACCGGCACGGACTCGTCCTTAAGGCCCAACGGCACCACCTGCTTTTTGCTCAGGCACCTTCAGCAGGGGCCGCGGCGCAATCGCGATACCCACATTGGCCGCCACTACCTGCAAGGCGTCGCGGACTGCGGGGACATCGACAAGCCCGGAATCGGCGAGGCGGTAGTTGAGGTGTTCATCGGCGACGTCGGCAAGCGCAAGCTCCTCGCCCACCTCCGCATAGACCGAGTCTTTGGGAACGGCAATGCCAGGGGCCTCTTTATAAAGTCGCACCACGTGAAAGGTGTCATCCACCCGCGCATCCGGCAAGCGCGCGAGAGCTAGGTTCACCTCGCCGGCTACCAGCGGGGCAAGCGCATCGTCCGCATCAACGGTGTACAAGCCACCATGAGCAGTATTTTCCTCGAATCGGCGGAACCACTTTCCGGGTTCTGTACCGGTGGCAAAAGCTAAGCGCAGCATAGAGGACAGTCTACTGAAAGTGCTACGGTAAAAGCGTGACTGAAGAACAAAAGCAACCATCCGGCACCGCCATGCGTGCCCAAACCGCGGCGAAGAAGCTAGGCATCTACCTGCCCGCCGCGCCGGACGAGTTTCAAAATAGTGCCATTAGCCACGAAGAGCTGCGCGAACTGCAGCATAACCCACCCGAGTGGCTGCAAACCTTGCGCCGCGAAGGGCCCCACCCCCGCCCCGAGGTTGCCCAAAAGCTGGGAATCTCTGTTACCGCGCTCAAGAAGAACGATATGGATAAGCCGCTGACCACAGCGGAAATCAATCAGCTCCTCCAAGAGCAGCCGGAATGGCTTCAGCAGGCCCGCGCTACCATGGCGCAGGCCCGTGGCCATGAGGTGAAGGACTAAACCAGCTTCCAGTCCTCGAGGCCCTCATACAGCGGGTAGTGCTGGGCAATCTTGTCCACGCGAGCGCGCAGGGCCTCCACATCGGCATTCTTGCCCTGGACCAGGGCGGTGCCGATAATATCTGCAACCTCGGTGAAGGCCTCGGCATCGAGGCCGCGGGTTGCCAGCGCAGAAGTACCAATGCGCAGGCCGGAGGTGACCATCGGCGGACGCGGGTCATTCGGCACGGCATTGCGGTTAACGGTAATGCCTACCTCGTGCAGCAGATCCTCTGCCTGCTGTCCATCCAATTCGGAATTGCGCAGGTCCGCCAGGACCAAGTGCACATCGGTGCCGCCGGTCAGTACGTCCACGCCAGCTGCCTTGGCATCTTCGGCGGTAAGGCGCTCTGCCAGAATGCGAGCCCCCTCCAAGGTGCGTTCCTGGCGCTCCTTGAATTCCTCGGTAGCGGCAATCTTCATAGCAATAGCCTTGGCAGCGACCACGTGCATCAGCGGTCCGCCCTGCTGGCCTGGGAAGACGTTGGAATTGATCTTCTCAGCATAATCCTGCTTGGCCAAAATCATGCCGGAGCGCGGGCCACCCAGGGTCTTATGCACGGTGGTGGACACGATATCCGCGTGAGGAACTGGGCTCGGGTGCAGGCCCGCCGCCACAAGACCAGCAAAGTGGGCCATATCTACCCACAGGTAAGCGCCGACCTCATCAGCGATTTCACGGAAGGCCGCGAAATCCATGGTGCGCGGGTAGGCAGACCAGCCGCCGATAATGACCTTCGGCTTTTCCTTCAGCGCCTGCTCGCGCAGCTTATCCATGTCCACGCGCATGGTCTCTGGATCCACCTCATAGGCTGCGACATCATAAAGCTTGCCGGAGAAGTTCAGCTTCATGCCGTGGGTAAGGTGGCCGCCGTGAGCCAGGGACAGGCCCAAAATCTTGTCGCCCGGCTCAGCGATGGTGGAAAGAACCGCGGCGTTCGCCTGCGCGCCGGAGTGCGGCTGAACATTGGCGAATTCCGCACCAAAGAGTTCCTTAGCGCGGTTGCGGGCTAGGTCCTCAACGACGTCGACATGCTCGCAGCCGCCGTAGTAGCGGCGACCCGGGTAGCCCTCGGCGTACTTGTTAGTGAGCACGGAGCCCTGTGCCTGGAGCACGGCGCGAGGCACAAAGTTCTCAGAGGCGATCATTTCCAGGGTTTCGCGCTGGCGGGAAATCTCTCCCTGAATTGCGCCGAATACGTCCGGATCGAGGTCGCGGAGGTCAGAGGTAAAAGAAGCCATAAAGGTGTGGTCCCCTTCTCAAAATCAAGCGGTATGGGCTGCTGCATATCTTATCGTGCCATGCACCCTAAGGGGGCATACTTTTACCCACAGATTATGCAAGTGCAACAATGGAGCCATGGCGCGCACATTGGATTCGAGTCCCTACCTAGATTTTGACCGCGAGACCTGGCGTGAACTGCGTAAATCCATGCCCCAGGTACTCACGGAAACCGAGGTGGAAAAGCTTCGCGGCCTAGGAGACCGCATCGACTTGGACGAGGTAGCTGATGTCTACCTCCCCCTCTCCCGCCTCATCCATATGCAGGTCATGGCACGCCAGCAGCTCACCACGGCTACCGAATCTTTCTTAGGCAACCCTCCGACGCACGTTCCCTTTGTCATCGGTGTGGCCGGCTCCGTGGCAGTGGGAAAATCCACCACCGCCCGCCTCCTTCAGGTGCTCTTGCAACGCTGGGAGTCCCACCCCAAGGTGGCGCTCGTGACAACCGACGGCTTCCTCTTCCCCACCGAAACCCTCAAGAAACGCGGCCTCATGCAGCGCAAGGGATTTCCAGAATCCTACGACCGGCGTGCACTCCTTCGCTTTGTCACGGACGTAAAATCAGGAAAGCCTCTGGTCAAGGCGCCGCTTTATTCCCATATCTCCTATGACATTGTGGACGGGGAATATCAAGAAGTTCACCAGCCCGACATCCTTATTCTGGAAGGGCTCAATGTACTACAAACGAGCCCCACGTTGACCGTGGCGGACCTCTTTGATTTCTCGGTATATGTTGATGCCCGCACCGACGATATCGAGCAGTGGTATATCGACCGCTTCCTTACTCTGCGCCACACCGCTTTTCGCGAGCCCAACGCCCACTTCTCTGCCTTTGCAGACATGAACGATGAGGAGGCCCGCGACCAGGCCCGCGAAATTTGGCAGTCCATTAACCTGCCGAACTTGGTGGAAAATATCCTGCCCACCCGTGTGCGAGCCTCCCTCGTGCTGAAAAAGGGCTCGCATCACCTGGTAGAACAGGTGCGGATGCGCAAGCTCTAGAGCCTATTTGCCAAAGCGGCGCGAACGTTGGGAGTAATCCCGCAAGGCGCGGAGGAAGTCCACCTTGCGGAATGCTGGCCAGTAAGTATCCGTGAACCAGATCTCGGAGTACGCGGCCTGCCACAGGAGAAAGCCCGACAGGCGTTGTTCACCAGAGGTGCGGATAACCAAGTCCGGGTCCGGTAGTCCCTTGGTGTACAGGTGCTCCCCAATGGACTCTGCGGTGACGCGGTCCGCCATCTCCGCTGCGGTAGTTCCCTTCTCTGCTTCCGCGCGCACCAAGTTCTGCACTGCGTCCACGATTTCTTGGCGCCCGCCATAGCCCACCGCCACATTGACGATGACCCCGGTATTGTCCTTGGTTTCTGCCGCCGCCGTCACCATGCGCTGGCGAATATCGTCCGGGAGCAGATCGAGGTGGCCAACCAAGCGCACCTGACAGCCGACGTCGCTATGGGATAGGTGTGTGACCACGTCCGAGATGATGTCAAAGAGCAGCTCTACTTCCTGCTCGCTGCGCTTCAGGTTCTCCGTGGACAGCAGATAAATGGTGACCACTTCGATATCGGTATCGCGGCACCACGAGATCATCTCTCCGATTTTCTTCGCGCCTTGGCGGTGACCATGGCTGATATCGGTAAAACCAGCCTCACGCGCCCACCGACGATTGCCGTCGGCCATGATGGCTATGTGCTTAGGCTGCGGCTTTCCCTTGATCAGGCGCGCCAGACGGGCTTCATATGCTGGGTAGGCCAGCTGCTTGAGAGAACTCACGCTCATTAGTCTATCCGCCTAGAAAATGGACTTCTTGCGGTTATCGTAAATGCCGGCTTCCTTCATCGCCTTATCCACGGCTTCCTCATCGAATGGATCGATTCCGTGATCCTCCGCAAACATCATGCGGCGGCGAAAGCGTGAGTAACGACGATGGAAATTCCAGCCCGCAAACAACACCGCAACTCCCATAAGCGCCAAGATCAGCAGGCCAATGGGCGAAGCTTTGCCAAATTCAGGGCCCATTGGGCCGCCTTCGGCGCCCTCGGTTCCTTGGGCGAGTACAAATACGTCATGTGCGGCAAGCACGAAAGAACCATACATGCTCATATCTTAAGCCTCCTCTTCCTCTTCGATGCCGGCGAAGAGGTCATTTTCTGGCAGGGAGGTAGAAACGCGAGTCTTCGCCAGCTCGAACTCCTCGGTGGGCCAAAGGCGCTGCTGTACCTCCACCGACGTCGCCAAGAAGGCACCCGCCGGATCGATCTGCGTAGCGTGCGCCCGCAAGGCCTCCTCTCGATTGCTGAAGTAATCCGCGCATTCCACCTGGGTGGTTACACGCGCCATGATATCTCCAAAAGTGGTGTCCCAGCGCGCCAGCATCGGCCCATAAGGGCTGGTTTTACCCTCTTCTAGCAGCAGATCATGGAACATCTTCATGCGCTGGTAGACGAAACCGTGCGAATAGTAAAGCTTCAGCGGCGCCCACGGTTTACCCAGCTCTGGGTGATACTCGGCATCGCCCGCCTTCTCCCATGCGATCATGGAAGCTCGGTGCACCATAAGGTGATCTGGGTGCGGGTAGCCGCCATTTTCGTCATAGGTAACAATGACGTGTGGACGAAATTCGCGGATAACCTGGACGTATTCCTGCGCGACGGTGTCATCGCCCAGCAACGCAAAACAGCCCTCCGGAAGCAATTCCTCCATAGTCTTGCCTTCAACCGGGTCGGGCAATCCGGAATCAACGTGGCCCAGCCAGCGGTGTTGTACGCCCAGCGCCCGGGCAGCGTTAGCCATTTCTTCTCGGCGCACCTCGCCCATGTTTTCCTTGATTCCTGGGCGATCCATGGCGGGGTTAATCACATCGCCGCGCTCGCCGCCGGTACAAGTTAGCACCAAAACCTCATTGCCTTCTGCGGCATAGCGCGCGGTGGTTGCAGCACCCTTGGATGATTCATCGTCTGGGTGCGCGTGGATAGCTAGTAGGCGAAAATCGCTCACTGAAAATCCATCCCCTTATTAATCTAGGTTCTTTGAACAGATGATTATCCTAGTAGATAATTGGAAAACAGTGGTCCTCGGCTAGAGTGGAAGCCATGACTTCCGCCGGAAAATCTCGCTCAGTCGCCCGCTACGGCTCCCGCGGCTCCTCCGAAAAGAACTCTGGTAGCTGGACTAATAAGGCGCTGGTGCTCATCTTTGTCGCCATTTTTATCGCGCTTATTTTCTTCGGATTCCGGTACTTCCAAGAAAAGGAACGCGTGAACGCACAGGTGTCCATCGTGACCCAGGAGGTTTTGAGCGATGATTCCACCCGCGTTTGGGTCGATGTCACCCGCAATCACACCGATGAAGATGCTTATTGCATTGTCCAGGCCTTTGACTACTCCAAGTCCGAAGTAGGCCGCCGCGAATTCCCTGTTCCCGCGGGCGGAAACGAAACCCAGCGCATCGCTGTCGACGTCCCGACCAACGCTCGTGCCGTAGCCGGCGGGGCCTATGGTTGTTCCGGCAACATCCCCGAATACTTGGATATGGATAATCCTGACTACGCGGAAAGCCGCTAGCCGCGTGTGCTAGGATTTGTAGCGCCTAGAACTGGGCATATGCCCGGTTCCACTTTTACCTACAGCCCCAGGGATTAACAGGGGCTTTGACCACAATTCCTATCTACGGAAGGTTGCAGAATGGCTGAGCAGCAAAAGCAGTACATCACCCCGGAAACCAAGGCGAAGCTCGAGGCCGAGCTGCAGGAGCTCATCGACCACCGCCCAGTAGTCGCGGCTGAAATCAACGAGCGCCGTGAGGAAGGCGACCTCAAAGAGAACGCCGGTTACGACGCCGCACGTGAGATGCAGGACCAGGAAGAGGCCCGCATCAAGCAGATTTCTGAGGTTCTTGCGAACGCCACCACCGAGCGCGGTGCTGTTCAGGAGGGCGTCGCCCACACCGGTTCCGTAGTTCACGTTTACTACAACGGTGACAAAGACGATAAGGAGACCTTCCTCATCGGTACCCGCGCCGCTGCTTCCGATAACAAGGACCTGGAAACCTATTCCGAGCAGTCCCCGCTGGGCGCTGCCATCCTTGGCGCACAAGAGGGCGAGACCCGCGAGTACACCGCTCCGAATGGCAAGACCATTTCGGTCACCATCGAATCCGCAGCGCCGTATGATTCTGCTAAGGCCGCTGCTCCACGCGAGTCCTAAACTTTTAACCACTTACTACTCTGGAGAAAGAGCACATCCCCATGAAGAAGTTCTCCCGTTTCGCCGCCGCTGGCCTGGTCTTCACCGTTGGCCTCTCCCTCGCTGCTTGCCACCCACCGAACCAGCAGGATTCTGATTCCAAGGTAGAAAATGCCTCCACCTTCACCGGTGAGGCCCCGATGCAGAAGGATGCTGAGACCAGCTCTTCCGCACCCGAGACCGTTGTTGAAGAGGAAGCACCTGTAGTCGAGTCCGGTGTTCCAGAGGAGCCGGCACAGCCGCACTTGAACGGTACCGCCACCGAACTGCCACAGCAGTAATAAGGGCTTGAAGGGCCGAGGGATTTCCTCGGCCCTTTTTCATGCTATTTTTCTGGGTCCACTTCCCGAACCCAATCCCCGATGACACCGGGTACGACAGCAGGCGGCTCCCCCAGGAGGTCGCGCTTATTTGGATCCCGTTCCACCTGCGTGGTGACGGACTTTACGCGCTTTTTCTCACTGTCTTTGCCTCCGCGCATCCCCATCATTGGACCATAGGCTCGTGCCCCTCCGGTTGAGCGGCCCGCATTGCCACCGCGTGCTGCCGCGGCGCCTTCGCCGCCACCTGTTCCCGAAACAAGGCCGCCACCCACGCCAGGCCGCATGCCCGCACCAGCACCGTTTCCTGCACCGCTGCCAAGACCAGCGCGCACGCCTGAACCACCGCCGAGTGCATTGCCAAGACCAGCGCGCACGCCTGAACCACCGCCGAGTGCATTGCCATGGCCAGCGCGCACGCCTGAACCGACACCGGCGTAGGGCGCCCCGGCTCCGCGTCCAAGGTGCAGGCCCGACTGCGCTCCTCTTCCGGAACGCGCAATATCGGCGCCGCCACTTACATTTCCTGCAGCGGATCCAATTCCACCTCGTGGCGATTGACCGCCGAGTACGCCGCGGCCCGCATCCGCAGGCCTTCCGGCTGCCATCATCGGTGCCATCCCAGTATTGGCGGATTGCGCTGTAGCTCCCGGCGCCATCGCACCGCCGCCGTGAAGCGCTCCAGCATTTGCTCCCGCGGCAACCGGATGCGCTGTACCACTAGAAACCTGCCCCATCGCCCCATTCGGCGCAGTTACGCCCGGCATGGATGCGCCTTGGGTGGATACTTCATTTCCGCCGATGGCTACGTGGTCTCCCAGGCCCAGCTTCTCCAGCGCATTCCTGCCGCTGGTATGCATCTGCTGGTGAAACTCATTAATTTCTTGTGGGCTCATCCCTACTGCTTCTAGCCCGTCCACATTGCCATTGACGACGTCGAAGTTCCCCGGCCCCAAATCTCCTCGCGCTATCGCTTCCGCAATTTTCTTTGGCCATACCACGGCATCGGTGGTGTAGCGCTGCCCATCACCGTCAACGCCAGCGAGGCCCGCGTCGACACCGCCGCCTCCCGAAGCCGGCGATTGTTCCATCAAAGCGTGCTGGTACGGCATTGCCTCAACCGCGAAGCGCTGCAGGTCAGGCTGCAATGCGGCCAATGCGGCCTTTTCCGCAATCTCGCGCTCAACCGGTTCTGGAATGGCCATCACTTCCATCGCCATGGCCATTGCAGTAGGCTGCATGCCCATCAGCTTGGCGTGGAATCCGGTCAGCTTCTCCCCCATGACCTTGGCATTTGCTACAAAGTGGCTTCCCGACGCCGCCACTTCCCTAATCCTTGCCGCCGCCCTCGACGTTGCCTCACTGTCGTTCTCGCCTTCCAAAGACCCGGCTGCTTCCTGTAGCCCGCTAACGATATCGTCGACTTCCGACGCCAACGAGCTCCACCGCGCATTCGCCTCAGACACATTCCAAATCTGCGTCGACATCAGGTCCGTAGCCAGCTTCACAATGTCCGTACCGACATTCACCACCGGCATGGAAAACCCAAATGGGCTGTACCCCGGCTCAGGCTGGTTCATAATCGGCATCGACTCAATGCCGATATCCCCACCCGCATCCGCGATCTCCATTCCCCGACTATTCGCGTCCTCCTGCGCCTGAAATCCTCGAGCCTCCCGCCCCAAAGAATCAGACAGCCACTCAACCTGTGCCGCAAAATTCAATAGCGATTGCTTCGCAGATCCCGGGTCGCTATCCAACACACGTTCATGAACATCGCCTACGTGATCAATTCCAGATACTGATGAAAAACTTGCATTTAGCGGGCTATTGGCATTGTTTCTTAACTCCTGTGATCTACGAAAGAGATCCCCAATGCTGCTAGTCGTTCTGCGAATACTTGAAATGCTTACGCGCATTATTCCCCCGATTTTAGCTAAGCTGTTTTATCAATGAAGCTGTAAGATTGCACCGCTCTTTAGTAGTGGACTGGGTGCCAATGTCGTTTACGCTGACAATTACTGTTCCACGTTGAGTCGAAACATATCCGTCACACTGGGTTTCTCCGAATATTTCCGATCTATAAATCTGTATTTGCTTGCCTTCCGCCCCATGGCCTTTGTGCTGGAGTTCCTCATTCAAATTCAAAGTATCGATTGAGTTCGAATCACTGGCCAGCGAAACGAGAACCCCCTCCGAAAAATTTGTCCCACGCGACTCAAAGTTGCAGAAAGTGCTCCCCGAGTCCCTACGGGAGTCAAGTGGACTAGGCTTCAACCCAATACTTTCTAATTTGTTACCCGCAATCTCCGTACACGGATCAAAAAGCTCGAAGCTCGGGTCTGCCGGATTGAATTCCCCCAGTGGCGGAAGGACGCCGGAAGTGTCTTCCGACCCCGTGGCGCCGGCCTCCCCCGGTTGGCCGGCGCCGTCCGCATTCTTCCCGCCATTGGTGTGTGCCGTTTCCCCCTGATTGTCGTCCGCATCATCCCCCGGGTCCCCGTTGGTTCCCCCTGCACCGTCGGCCGAACTAATGCCGCCAGCCTCGTCCACCTTGGTGGTCTCCTCTGACGCGCTCCTCGTGCCGATGTCCGCAACGCAGCTACTCAGCATAACGGTACTGCTGACCATCAACGTTGCTACGGTGACCTGACGCTTCACAACAATCCTTCGCGCACTCACTTCCTGACGAGAGGAACAGGAAAAGTGAAACAGAGAACTTTTCACTTCGTATTTCCCGTTCCGGTACACAGCATGCATGAGGCCCCAAGAATTTTCTATGCAACCGCAAAGGTTAACGGCAATTTAACAAAATTATTTGCCCCATATGTCACATCCATAACGTCTAAAGGGCGAAATTTCCTGCTCATTAGCTGTACCACCCCGGGGAGTGGTTTTGTAGACCAAATGAAGGCTAAACCCGCACTTTATCCCCCAGAATTACCCCAGAAATTACACGTTTGTAAGCGATTTTTGGCAACAAAAAGGCCCGCACCGAAGTGCGGGCCAATGCAAAAGAGTCAGTTAGTCTCGCTGGAAATAGCTCAGCAGACGGAGGATCTCAGTGTAGAGCCAGACCAGGGTCACAGCGAGGCCAAGAGCTACGCCCCAAGCGTTCTTAGCAGGAGCACCAGCGCGGATCATGCGGTCAGCCTGATCAAAGTCGGTCAGGAAGGAAAGGGCACCCAGAACGATGCAGACGAGCGAGAAGATAATGGCAATCGGGCCACCATCACGCAGTGGGTTGAAGTCAAAGAAAATCGCGCCCAAGAAGTTAACAAGAGCCATGACAGCAACGCCAGCAATCAGGCCGAAAAGGATCTTGGTGAACTTCGGAGTCACCTTCACTGCGCCAGTCTTGTACACAATCAGCATGCCAATGAATACACCAATGGTGCCGACAATCGCTTGGCCAATGATGGCCATGCCGCCCTCGCCCTGGAAGTTGACGTTGGAGAACATCAAGGAGAAGCCACCGACAAATAGGCCTTCAAATACGGCATAAATCAGGGTGACTGCAGCAGAACCCCACTTCTTGCCAAAAGAGGCAACGAGCACGGTAATGAAACCACCGATGCCACCGACCAGAGTCAAGGCCATGGCGATACCTGGGCTTACTAGCATTCCCAGGGCGAAGTTGATGGCTGCGGCGACGATGATAACGCCGAGGGTAATGCCCGTCTTGGTCACTACGTCATCCACGGTCATGGGACGAGTAGATACGTCCTCATAACCAGAGTTTTGGCGGCTACTATTTTCGGTCAGAGAACTCATTACCGGATTGCTTGAACGCACGGTTGTCCTTTCTAAGAGAGGTGCAAATTAGCTATCTCACCCCGTTCAACGAGACACCACCGCATAAAGTTCCACATTCTTTCCATTTAGCTAGAAGTTTTGTGGGTAACTTCCGCATAAAGTCTGTGGAGACCTGTTGACGAGAAAAGTCTCGAGACACCGACCGGAACGATGTCTCGAGACTTCACATGGTGCCCCAGAGTGTGTCTGGTTCGGAGACATCGTTCCGCATGTCTTATGAGATAGTTCCGGTCTAACCAGCACTAATGTCTCATTACATCGATCCGGTAGAAAACTCTGAAGTTAAATTTGCCCGGCCGCGACAAAAAGTGATGTCTCGAGACATCGATCCTCCATGCTTTAAAAATGGAGCAGAAATCAAAACCAAGCCCAAAAATCATCATCGAAACCATGCTTGCTACCGGCATGACTCAAGCCGAAGCAGCTGACCATTTCGGCGTCAGCACCAGATGGATCCGAACACTTCAAGCCCGCTACCGAGAAGGCGGAATCAACCGCCTAGAACCACGCTCTAAACGCCCGCGCACTAATCCCCGAGCGCTCAACCCCAGCACTGTCGACCGCATACTTAAACTGCGCCAAGACCTAACAAAACGCGGCACTAACGCCGGAGCCCATACAATTCGCTGGCACTTGCAGCAAGAGGGAATCGACCCACCACCAGCACCATCCACAATCCACCGAGTGCTCGCAAACAACGGTCACGTCATCGCCCAACCACAAAAGCGTCCTCGCAGCTCATGGATACGATTTCAAGCAGATCAACCCAACGAAACATGGCAAATGGACTACAGTGACTGAACCATCGCAGGTCACAAGCGAGTAGCTATCCTCACCATCTTGGACGACCATTCCCGGTTCATCATCTCCTGCTGTGCCTACAACAATGCCACCGTGGGAAACGTCATAGAAAGCTTCATTAATGCAGGCCAGACACACGGCTACCCCCAGTCCACCCTCACCGACAACGGCCGAGCATTCACAACCAGCACAGACCGGACAAACCCCGCGCGAAACGGATTCGAGCAACTGCTCATAGACCTAGGAATCAAGCAGAAAAACGGTAAACCCTACCACCCCCAGACACAAGGAAAAGTTGAACGCTTCCACTACACCCTTAAACTAGCCCTAGCAAGCAAAATACCAGCTCAAAGTCTCGATGAACTCAACTCTCAGCTAAAAGAAATCATCGAATACTACAACCACAAACGCCCCCATAGAGCCCTAAACAGAACCACCCCCGCAGAAGCCTACACAGCACTGCCCAAAGCTCTCCCAGCAGACATCAAACCAGACCACGACTACCGCCTACGCACTGACAAAGTAGGCACCAACGGCAAGACAACCCTGCGATGGGGTGGCAAACTACGCCGCCTCTACATCGGGCGCCGATGGGGCGGCGAACCAATCACCATGGTCTGCATCGACAACCGCGTAAGCATCAAAATAACCACCACTGGGGCACAAATCGCCGCCTACACACTCACCGAAGAAAAAATCTATTACAACAAGAAAGACAACGAACTTGACCCCCAACAGGGCAACTGAAAACGAAAAATCTCGAGGCATCGACCGGAACGATGTCTCGAGACTTCACATGGTGCCCCCAGTGGGACTCGAACCCACACTGAATCGATTTTAAGTCGACTGCCTCTGCCGATTGGGCTATGGGGGCCAAGGGCAAGGAATATTTTAGGCCACCTCACCCTGCGGGAGTTAACGAGGGGTACCCTCCGCAGCCAGACCAGCGATAATGCCGTCGAGAATGTCCTTTTCACTGATGAAAAAGCTGCGCGCATCGCAATTGCGCTCGATAAGCTGCATGATGCCTTCGACGGCTACCGCCCCACCGCCAATGACGTCGGCACGGCCGGGGTGAATGACGGGGTTGAGGGCGCGGACGTCGGAAGGCAGGCTAATAAGCTGCTGCAAAAGCACGCGCAGGGCATCGAAGCGGAGCTCAGAACCGTGGATGGCATCGGCGTCGTATCGCTCAAGGCCCTGAGCCAATGCAGAAAGAGTGGTGAAAGTGCCTGCGCAGCCGACGATGGTACGGGCCTTAGAAATAGGTACTATCTTCTCCACTTCTGCCGTGCGCTCGCCGACGTACTCGGAAGCGATCTCAATCTCCGACTCGGTAGGCGGATCGGTACGCATAATGCGCTCGGTTAGCCTGACGCACCCCATGCGGGCAGAGTGGGTGCCCAAGATATCGCCATCGGCCGTGCCTACGACGAACTCGGTCGAACCGCCGCCCAGATCGATGACACAGAATGGCCCGCGGTCTGGCTCCACATCGGCTACGGCGCCATTAAAGGACAACAGAGCCTCTTCCTCGCCCGAGACGACCTCGGCCTGTGCGCCCGGCTGAATTTGGCCGAGCAACTCAGCGGTCATGTCGAAGAATTCCTGCTGGTTCTTGGCATCGCGAGTAGCGGAGGTAGCGACCATCCGCACGCGGGTGACCTTCTCAAACTTCATCTGGCGTACGTAGCCTTCCAAGGCCACGCGGGCGCGGTCTAGGGCCGCAGGGGCAATTTCGCCAGTGGCATCGACTCCCTCTCCCAAGCGGATGATTTCCATGGTGCGGGTAATATCGCGGACCTTGCCGTCATCCTGAATCTCAGAGATGAGCAAGCGAATCGAATTCGTACCGCAATCAATCGCAGCAACGCGAGTCATAGCAGCCCTCCTATTCCGCGTTAGAGAAATCGAACTGGGCTAGGTCAATCCCCAGATCTTCTACGGTGGGCCAGTCCTGCGGGATGGCAGAGCCTCGAAGCTTGCCGTGGTCGGCGGCCATGGCCACCGCTTCAGTTCCCAACCGGAAATGCTGTGGGCCTTCAGCAAGCGCGTATGCGATGAGCACATGCAGACACTTGACCCGATCGGGCATGCCGCCACCGGAGAAATCGGTGCCAAGGTCTTCGATGTCATTGCGCTTGGCCAAGAAGTATTCGTGGGCGCGCTGATAGTCGGCAGCCAATTCCTCGTCCTCACCCAAGCGGGCTTCCATCCACTTCATAACGTGGGCAACCTCCAAGCGTGAGGCTTCGGCAGTAAGCCGTGGGTCGGTGAGGTAGTAGAGGGTGGGGAATGGGGTGCCGTCGGCAAGCTTGGGCGCCGTCTTAATTACCGCGGGCTGCCCATCCGGCGTGCGATAAGAAACCTCTAGGACCCGCGCGGGGTGCGGCCCAATTGCTCAGTTACTACAGCGATATCTGCATCAGTGACGGTCATGCGGACAATTATCGCACATCTGGATTCTCTTCCGGCGCCGGCTCAATCGGAAGATGATTTACCTGCTCGGATGGAGCTTCCTCCTCAGGGGGCTCAGCCACGGAATCCCACAAAACCTCGTACCATTCGCGGGAATCTTCTTCCTTCTGACCATCTGTAGTGAGCTGGTCATCCGGCTTTATCTGCGGGTCAATGATGCGGTAGGCGGTCTCGCCCTCATCGACGACCCCGAATCGGCGCCGCGCCTCCTGCTTGATGTACTCATCAGACTTATATCTATCAATCTTTTCCAGCAAAGCAGTCTTCTCATCCTGCTTGGCGGCGATTGACTCATTGAGGCGGGCAATTTCGGACCGGCCGTGGTAGTAATTGCGCAGCGGAATAGCGATAGCAAACAAGACCACAAGCACGATGGCCACGATCACGCCCACTCCGGCAATACTCATCCGGTCCGGCTTCTGCTTCTGCTTCAGTTGCGCACGTTGAGCTTTGCGGATATCCGCAGCACGCGAGGCCACCGGAACCCTAGTGCGGCTCCGGTTTCGCTGCGTCTTCTTTTCGCGTGCCATAGGCCTCTAATCCTAGCGCCGTCACTCCTGTAACAGGGACGTGGCACGCGCAATTTGGATACACTAAAAGAAATTCTCCCTCCCAGGAAGGAAGTTTCATGTCCCTCAAGCGCCTCCTCCCCGTTCTCACCGCAACCCTATTCCTTGCCAGCTGCAACCCTTCCGCCCAAGACGGCGAATACCCCGTCTACGGAGACGGCTACGACCTGAACACCAAAGACGGCATGGCCGACTATCTCAAGGAGTACAAAACCCTGCCGGATGATTACATCAACCACGATGCTGACCAGCTCGAGGGCGACGATCAGCCCGAGACCTTTGAAACCAACGCAGATTCCGTGAAGAAGGCCGGCGAAGCTACCTGCAAGAATGACGAGTTGCTCGACATTTCAAAGGAATATTTCCGAGGAAACACCGACAAATTTGGGGAAGCTGTTATGTCATCAGTCAGCGGCTCTGATGATAAATACAGTGATGTTTTTGAGGCACTGAACATCCCCGATGACGCACCAGACAATGACAAGATCATGGCTGCAGCGATGACCTCACTCGGTGCCGTGATGGCTTGCGGCGATGAATTCAGCGATGAAGAACTGGAAAAAGTCGCTGAGTCCATCCATTCCAGCTAGAGCTTCGAACCAGATTCCCTACTTAAGGAATAGCTATGCCCCTCAAGCGTCTCCTCCTCCTAGCCGCCGTAGGCACCCTACTTACCGGGTGCAGCTCGACCGACCACAAAGAAGAAGCAGCCACCAAAGCGGAATCCCCCACTAGCGAAAGCCCTACCAGCAGCGAAACCCCCACCACCACAAGCAGAAAGCACGACCTCAATACCAAAAGCGGCTTCATTTACCACATAAAGGAACACGGCACGATCCCGGACTTCTACCTAGATGTGTTCGGCGCTGGGGCTTCCGAAGAGGAAGACGGCCCTACAAGCTACGAGGTCAATGCCACGACGCTGAAGAAGGCTGGATTTGTTGCCTGCGAGAATGAGCAAACCCTGGACGACGCCAAGTATTTGCTAACCCATGGCGACAGCGCATTTGAAGAACTCGTCCCTAGCCTTGAGGAGTTCGATAGGAAATACGCTCCCGTCTACGAAAAGCTTGAAATTTCAGCGGCTTCTCCCGTCCTAGACAAGCTTTTTACCATGTACATGGCTGGCGTGGGTTCCCTCGCCACCTGCGGTGACAAATATGACGATAAGGAACTCGAAGCAGTAGCTGACAACGTTTTCAGTTACTAACCCCCGGAATTTCGCACATTTTTTCGTTTTACCCCTTGCGCACGCCGGAAAGGCGGCTTATACTAGGGGCAGAAATTCGATTGGGTGTGCGATTTATTCCAGAGGGGGAACTTTCCGTGACAGCCGGCGACGCACCACCAAGGAACGCCTATTTTTCAACCAATAACCTCGACGATACGGTTTGCGTTTTGGGCATGCTCCAACGCATTCAATCCTGGCAGCTATACCAATCCGTGCTTCCGCGATTAGAAAACGATGTCGAATGCACTACCACTGCTTTAGCTAAGCGGGTGGGCTTGAGCTACTGGCGCGTCTTATCCGCTCTGCGCTCTCACCTGCGCATGCGTGAGTTGCCGTTAACCACGGCGGTACAGACCGAACATTGGATTCTTGACCTCCCGCGGCTGCACGTTATTGATGCCGAGCTTGCCCCGCTTGGCGACGACGCCGAGGGCATCCAACTAGTCGATGCCGCCCTTGCAGACTTCCTCACCCCAAAGGAACCTGCCCAACATGTCCCCACGGAATCTGAAATCCGTAGATTCTTGCGCGACTACATCGACGGAATTCTCAAGCCAGATATTGAGAAGGAAATCGAGCGCTCCGTTTCCATTTCTTATTCCAAAGGCCAAGCCACCATCACCCTGAAAACGGATAAAGCAACCGCCAGTGCTATTTCACGGCACATCGATAAAGCAGCGCGAAAGAAGAACATCACAAAGCCAGAGGCTTTAGAAGCGCTGATCTTTAATCGCACCCAGACAAAAGTAGTTATCAACACCTATGCAGCGGATGACGATGCTTCTCGCGTATACATACCTTCGGCGGGATGGTGCGTTCTTACGGAACATTTAAGCAATTACTCGATGACTCGCGAGCTGTGCCCAGAAGAAACATCCTCCTACGTTCCCACCGAACAAATCAGGACATGGGTTCACGGTCGCGATGCCACGTGCCGTTGGCCGGGGTGTTCCATGCCTGCACATTACTGCCAGCTTGATCATCGGGTGGAGTATGCCGACGGCGGACCGACGAGCGTCGATAATCTTGTCACTCTCTGTCAACACCACCACAACGTGAAGACCGATGGAAGGGCACGCTACATCATGGATCCCATCACTGGGGATGTTGCGTGGCTCTTTTCGGACGGCACCTTCGAAATTGACCGTGCCCAAGGGCCTTTGGCGCCGCGAACCGTGAATTGGAAGCAAACCTGGCAACAATACCTAGACATGCGAAAGCGCCCCCGCGGCAATGCGAGGGCGCTGCAAGAAGAGGCGATTAAGCCTTAAAGCGCGGGAAAGCGGAGCGGCCGGCGTAAACTGCGCCGTCGCCAAGCTCCTGCTCGATACGCAGCAGCTGGTTGTACTTAGCTACACGCTCGGAACGTGCCGGTGCACCGGTCTTGATCTGGCCGCAGTTCAGAGCAACAGCCAGGTCCGCAATGGTGGTGTCCTCGGTCTCACCGGAGCGGTGGGACATCATGGTGCGGTAGCCGTTGCGGTGAGCCAGCTCGACTGCGTCGAAGGTCTCGGTCAGGGTACCGATCTGGTTGACCTTAACCAGCAGGGCGTTGGCAGCCTTCTTCTCAATGCCCTCCTGCAGACGGGCAGGGTTGGTGACGAAGAAGTCATCGCCGACGATCTGTACCTTCTCGCCAATTGCGGCGGTCAGGGCGGTGTAGCCCTCCCAGTCATCCTCCTGCAGCGGATCCTCGATGGAGACGATCGGGTACTGGTCGATGAGGTCCTCGTAGACCTTGGACATTTCTTCAGCGGTGTGCTCGCCACCCTCGAAGTGGTACTTGCCGTCCTTGAAGAACTCGGAGGAAGCAACGTCGAGTGCCAGGGCTACATCCTTGCCGGGCTCGAAGCCGGCCTTCTTGATGGCGTCCACGATGACGTCGAGAGCAGCCTTGGTGGAGTCAACGGACGGAGCGAAGCCGCCCTCGTCGCCCAGACCAGTGGACAGCCCCTTGTCCTTCAGCACTGCCTTCAGTGCGTGGTAAACCTCGGCGCCCATGCGAAGAGCCTCGGCGAAGGACTCCGCACCAATCGGAGCGATCATGAATTCCTGGACGTCCACGCCGGAGTCAGCGTGTGCGCCGCCGTTGAGAATGTTCATCATTGGCACCGGCAGTACGTGTGCATTCGGGCCACCGATGTAGCGGTACAGAGGCAGTGCAGCGGACTCTGCAGCGGCCTTGGCTGCGGCAATGGAAACGCCCAAGATAGCGTTAGCGCCGAGCTCGGACTTGTTATCGGTACCGTCCAGCTTAATCAGTGCCTGGTCAATGAGGCGCTGGTCGTCGGCTTCGAAGCCAGCAATTTCGTCGGCAATCTTCTCGTTGATGTTCTCAACAGCCTTCAGAACACCCTTACCCTGGTAGCGCTCGCCACCGTCGCGCAGCTCGTGAGCCTCGTGCACACCGGTAGAAGCACCGGAAGGAACGCCGGCAACACCGCGGGCGCCGTCATCAAGGAAGACCTCGGCCTCGACGGTTGGGTTACCACGGGAATCAAGAATTTCGCGGGCGAAAGTGTGGATGATGTCAGCCATGCTGTTTTTCACTCCTCATAAAAAGTTCGCTCTGGACCAGCCGGCCCAGCTACGTTGTCAATTGTTGCAGAAAACTTTACTGTGTGACACTACTTTGCACTTTGCGGAACCGAGTAGGCATTGGCGGCGTGTGCAACTTTATGCAAATACTCGCTGGACTGATTGTAATTTAGGATTGCTTCCTCCCACTGTTCTGGGTTAGAGAGATCTCTATCACCAAAACATAAAAGTCCGGCGGCGCCAACTGCGGCGTCGTCAATTTGATTGGGATCTGCCTTGCCATCGCCGTTGGCATCAGCGCCCACCGATTCCCATGTGGTCGGAATAAATTGCATCGGGCCGACGGCGCGGTCATATTCGGAATCCCCATCGATTTCGCCGTTATCGGTATCTGGGGTGTGCGCCGTATTGTTCAGGCCATCGAGGGCGATGCCGTTGATGGGTGGTTGGGGGTAGCCGGCGTCGTCAAGCTTGGAGGGCTTAAACCAATTGCCGTTGTAGGTGCCGTGGCGGGTCTCCACGTAGCCCAGGCCGGCAAGGGTATTCCAGCGCAGATGGCAGTTCGGCCATTTTTGCTGAGCGATGAGTTCGGCGTTGCCATAAGCGCGCAGGGCGGCCGGTGGGATACCAGTCTGCTCAGCTAGGTCAGAGGCCCAGTAGGTGAGCTTATCTGCGGTGCGGCCGGGGGCGTTGACGTCAATATGCGCGACCTCTTTGCCCTCAACGGGCGGAATGTTCTCCGGTACGGGCTCCTGGGAAGTGCCGTGCCCCGTCAACAGCCATGCCACCAGCGCGATGATCACGGCTACGGCCACCCCGCAGCCCCCGAATATCTGCAGCAGCCTCTTCATGAGAAGCCATCCTACATTCCCTTGCCTTCGCGCCACAGCCTCTCTTGCGTGTCAACGTCGACAATCTCCGTGGTGCCATCAAATAGGTATGGGGCGCGGGCGCGCATTTTGATGAGGAAGCTCTGGGCGACGTCGTCCAGCGAAAAGGTGGAGATTTCCGCATGGAAAAGTACTTGGAGGAAGACATCGCCCAATTCCTTGAGCATCTCGCTTTCCGGTTCGCGGTTGCGCACGGCCGCGGCGAATTCGGCGGACTCCTCCTCAAGATAGGGCAAGAGCGAGGTATGGGTTTGCTCGCGCTCCCACTCCCCGATGCGCCGCGCCGTGGCCATGGTCTGGCGCGCCTGCATGATGGGATCCGCAAGGGATTCGGCGCGAATGACGGGCTCGCCGGTAGCAAGGCGGGTGCGAGTTTCCGGATCGTGTTCGTCGGTGCTTACCAAGGTGCCGGTGGCGTCCTCGCCTACCAGCAGATCGGAAAAATTCCACCGTACGGACACGGGTACCTCACTCGTGAAGTGGACGGGGCCACGCAGCTTCCCGTATGCCTGCATGGGGATCATGGTGGGCCAGCGTTCATCGAGCAACAGCACAGTCATGTGCACAAAGTCTAGCCCGAGTTCCCATTATGGGGCTATTCAAGGTATTTTAGGCCAATGACCTCCAGCCAGAATAGATCCCACTCCGTGACGTTGTGGACCCTCGTCGCGCTGATTATCGGTTCCACCGTGGGCGCGGGCATTTTCTCGCTGCCCCAAAACATTGCCTCCGTTGCCGGCCCAGGCGCGATGCTCATTGGCTGGCTGGTAGCGGGCATCGGCATGCTGTCTGTGGCGTTTGTTTTTCAAATTCTGGCCCGCCGCAAGCCGCACCTTGATTCTGGCGTTTATTCCTACGTGCGTGCCGGCCTCGGCGATTTTATTGGTTTTACCTCCGGCTGGGGCTACTGGCTGGGCTCCGTTATGGCACAGGTGGGCTATGCCACCCTCTTTTTCAATACCTTGGGCCATTACCTGCCGCTTTTCGACGCCGACCATTACTGGACCTCCGCCATCGCCGTCTCCCTCCTATCCTGGGGCATTTTTGCGGTACTTGCCCGCGGCATTAAGCAGGCCGCGTTCATGAACCTCATCACCACGATTGCCAAGATTGTGCCCATTCTGGCCTTTGTGGTGCTCATTGCGTTCCTAGGGTTCAGCTGGGATAAATTCACCTTGGATTTCTGGGGACGCGCTTCTGAGGCCAGCGTCTTTGAGCAGGTCCAGGGAATCATGCTCTTTACCGTGTGGGTCTTCATTGGCGTGGAGGGCGCATCCGTTTACTCCAAGCAGGCTTCTAAGCGCACCGACGTCGGCCGCGCGACCGTCATCGGTTTTTTCTCCGTGCTGGCGCTGCTGGTTTCCGTGTCTACCCTGAGCTTTGGCGTGATGAGCAAAGAAGAACTGGCCGCGCTGCCAGATAATTCCATGGCATCCGTGCTCACCGAGGTCATCGGCCCCTGGGGCGGCGCGCTGGTGTCTATTGGGCTGTGCTTGTCAGTTTTGGGTGCCTATGTTTCCTGGCAGATGCTGTGCGCCGAGCCCATCGTAATGATGGCCATCGACGGCCTCATTCCCCGCCGCATCGGAACCATTAACGTGGCGGGTGCGCCGTGGGTAGCGCAGCTGATTTCCACGATGGCCATCCAGCTGTTCATCATCGTCTTCTACCTCAACGAGGCGTCTTATAACGCCATGGTGCAGCTGGCAACCATCATGTACTTGCTGCCCTATATCTTTTCTTCCCTGTATTTATTGCTCTTGGCACTGCGGGGCAAGGGGCTGTCTCACCCTCAAGCGGGTATCAAGTTCGATCTTTCCGGACCAGAGGTAGGCCGCAAGGAAAACCGCAAGCACTTGGTCATTTCTTTGCTCGCGTTTATCTACTCCCTGTGGCTGATTTATGCGGCCGACCTCGTCTACGTCCTACTCGGCGCATTGGCCGTGGTCCCAGGCCTTATCCCGTATGTGGGCACCCGTTTGTGGAAGAAGGAACGCATCTTTAACACCTTCGAGTGGTGCGTGGTGGCCATTGTCCTGGCCGGTGCCGCCACCGCCATTTGGGGCTTGAGCACCGGCTGGCTCACCCTCTAGCTACTCCCCTACGCTGACCACGTTCGAGGTGGGCTGGGCGCCGCTGACGTTGATGGGGCCGACGTCGAAAAGCGCGCTCAAGAAGTCCGCCGCCCACTGAATAAGCTCGGTATCGCGCAGCTTCGGCGAGGTGACATTGCGGCCTGCCTTGGGGAACGGCACGTTGATTGCCTTCGCCGCCGCACGGAAGCTGGAGCCCGGGTATAGACGCTTGAGACGCACCTGCTTGGAATCCGGCAGCTCGACGGGGTGGAACTTGATGCGGGTGCCCTGCACGGTGATATCGGAAATACCGGCGCGGCGCGCCTGGTGGCGCAGGCGAGCAACGGACAGCAGGCGCAACACCTCCTGTGGCAGTGGGCCGAAGCGGTCTTCCATTTCCTCGATGACGGCCTTGAGATCATCGTCATTCTGCGAAGCCGCAAGCTTGCGATAGACCTCCAGGCGCAGGCGCTCGGATTCGATATAGCCTTCCGGAATATGCGCGTCCACGGGGAGATCGATGCGGATTTCCTTCGGGCCCTCATCGGTAACGGTGGGAGCCTCGCCGCGGGCGAGCGATTTGAAGGTCTCGACCGCCTCGCCAACGAGGCGCACGTAAAGATCGAAGCCCACACCGGCAATGTGGCCGGACTGTTGGGCGCCAAGGACGTTGCCGGCACCGCGCATCTCCAAGTCCTTCATGGCTACGGCCATGCCGGCACCAAGGTCATTGTTCTGAGCGATAGTTGCCAGGCGGTCATAGGAGGTTTCCGTGAGCGTAGCTCCCTTGGGGTACAGGAAGTAGGCATAGCCGCGCTCGCGGGAGCGTCCCACGCGCCCGCGCAGCTGGTGCAGCTGGGACAAGCCCATATGGTGGGCGTTTTCCACAATGAGGGTATTCGCGTTAGCGATATCCAGGCCAGTCTCCACGATGGTGGTACATACTAAAACGTCATACTCGCGATCCCAGAACCCTTGGACGGTCTGTTCGAGCACCTCCTCGTTCATCTGTCCGTGCGCGACGACGACGCGGGCCTCCGGTACCAGGTCACGCAGCTCGCGGGCCTTCTTTTCGATATCAGAGACTTTGTTGTGGATGAAAAAGGTTTGACCATCGCGCAGCAGCTCGCGGCGGATGGCCGCGGCTACCTGCTTGTCCTCATAAGCGCCGACGTAGGTCAGCACTGGGTGGCGGTCTTCCGGCGGAGTCAAGATGGTGGACATCTCGCGGATGCCAGCCATGGACATCTCCAAGGTGCGCGGGATAGGTGTTGCGGACATGGTGAGCACATCCACGCTGGCCTTAAGCGCCTTGATGTGTTCCTTGTGCTCCACGCCGAAGCGCTGCTCCTCGTCCACGACGATGAGGCCGAGGTTCTTCCAGTGCACACCGGTCTGGAGGAGGCGGTGGGTGCCGACGACGATATCGACGCTGCCATCGGCCAGGCCCTTGAAGATGTTCTTGGCTTCCTTCTTTGAGGTAAAGCGCGAAAGCACCTCAATCTTGACGGGGAAGCCGGTCATGCGCTCGCTGAAGGTATCAAAGTGCTGCTGCGCCAGCAGCGTGGTGGGAACGAGGACGGCAACCTGCATACCGTCTTGCACGGCCTTGAAGGCGGCGCGGATGGCCACCTCGGTCTTGCCGTAGCCCACATCGCCGACGACCACGCGGTCCATCGGCACCGTGGACTCCATATCGTGCTTGACGGCGTCGATAGCCAGCATCTGGTCTTCGGTTTCGACGAAAGGGAAATTATCCTCCATCTCCGCCTGCCACGGATTATCCGGGGAGAACTGGTGCCCCGGCGCGGCCTGGCGCTTGGCGTAGAGCTCGACTAGCTCGCCGGCGATTTCGCGCACGGCGGCGCGCGCCTTCTTCTTGGTGTTCTTCCAGTCGGAACCGCCCATCTTGGACAGGTGCGGCGATTCGCCACCGGTGTACTTGCTGAGCAGATCCAGCGAGTCCATGGGAACCCAGAGCTGATCGCCGGGCTGACCACGCTTGGAGGGCGCGTACTCGAGCACGATGTATTCGCGGCGGCTGGTTTCATCGCCGGACTGGATGGTGCGCTCGGCCATCTTTAGAAACTTGCCGATGCCGTGGGTCTCGTGCACCACAAAATCGCCCTGCTTGAGGGCGAGCGGGTCAACCTTGTTGCGGCGCTTGGCGGGCCGGCGCTTCGCTTCGGCGATATCGCCTACGCGGTTACCGGTCAGATCCGTCTCGGTTACGACGACCAGTGGGAGGGCCTCGGCGTCCTTGGGCTTTTTCACCTTGGGAAATACCAGGCCGGCGTGGCTTAGTGCTTGGTAGAGCGTGACTTCGCCGGCGGTGGGCTCCCAGCCGGGGGTAGCCACCTTGGTGCGGATGCCCTTTTCTGCAAAGCGATCCACCATGCGTTTGATGGCACCTTGCGCCGGCGCGATGAAGGCTGCCCGGCCGCCGGCGTTGGTGTGCGCGAGAAGCTGGGCCATCATGGCGTCGATTTCTTCGATATTGCCGCGCGGGGTGGGCCCTGGTTCGAATTCGAGCGGGAGGGTCTCCTCTTCCGGCGCGGCGAGCATTCCCGGCGGGGAGAAAGTCCACAAAGGCAGGCCGGACTCGCTAATGGAGACCTCGAGCGACTCATAGGAGCGGTAGCTAGATGCCTCGGTATCGAGTCCTTCGGTAGCCAGCGGGCCATCGGCACCCATGGCTGCGGCCTCCCAGCCCGCGGCGAGGAACTCCGCATCGGTCTTTTCTAGATCTGCCACGCGGCGGCGAATCTTTTCCGGACCGACCATCACCACGTGGGTGGTGGGGCGCAGGATTTCGGGGAGGGTGATCATGGGGGCGTCGGAAAGCGCGGGCAGGAGTGCTTCCATACCTTCGGCCGGGATGTGCTCGCTTACTTTGGTCAATAGCTCCACCAAGGCGGGATTGCCGGGGTGCTTGACGGCGAGATCGGCCGCACGCTTGGCAATGGCGTCCGTAATAGGCAGCTCCCGGGCAGGGAAAATGTCTACGCGGCCCACCTCGATTTCCGGAATGGTGCGCTGGTCAGCCACGGAGAATTGGCGGATATCGGTAATCTCATCGCCCCAAAACTCCACGCGGACCGGATAATCCAGCGTCGTAGGGAAAATATCGATGATGCCGCCGCGCGTAGCGTACTCGCCGCGCTTAGCCACCATGTCTACGTGCTTATAGGCGCGGAACTCGAGCTCGCGGACTACCTCATCAAAGTCATATTCTTGATCTTCTTCGAGGTGGACGGGAGCGCGGCCCTCCACCTCCTGCAGGATGGGCTGAGACAGGCCGCGGGCAGCCGTGACGATGACCTGCAGGCTATCGAGATTGTGCAGAACTTCAGCGCGGCGGCCGATGATGTCTACGCCGGGGCTCAGGCGCTCGTGCGGCAGGGTCTCCCAGGCGGGGAACATGGCCACCTTCTCCCCCAGCATCGCCGTAAGCTCCGCCGTAAGATCCTCGGCCTCGCGGCTCGTAGCGGTTACCACGAGCACTGGGGCATGATGGGCCAAGGTGCCCAAGGCCCACGGCCGGGACTGATCCAAGCCTGTGATGTGGAGGTCATCGCCCACATGAGAAATCATGCCCTTGAGCTTGGGATCTGAGGCCGCTACCTTGAGCAGGCCGGCCAGCATTGGGGTCGCCATCTATTTGCCTCCTAGCTTGGGCTTTACTTCCATACCGGACAAACCATTCCAACATAGATTGACAATGTGCGTGGCGACGACTTCCTTGTCCGGGTTGCGCTCATCCAGCCACCATTGCGCGGTAGTCGATACCATCCCCACCAACGCTTGGCCGTAAATATCCGCCAAATCTGGGTCGATGCCACGGTGCTCGAATGCTTCTCGCAGGATATAGGAAACCTGTCCCACCGCGGAATTCAACAGCGTGGAAAAGCTGCGTTCGTCGCCGGGCTTGGCATCGCGCACCAGGATGAGAAAGCCATCAGTTTCTTCCTCGACATAGGTCAAAATGGCCATGACGGCCTGCTCGATGCGCTCGCGCCAGCTTCCGGTCTCCAAGGAATCAGTAATAACCTTTTCCAGTGCTAGCATCTCGCGGTCCACGACCACCGCGTAGAGGCCTTCCTTGCCCCCGAAGTGCTCATAGACCACGGGTTTGGATACCCCGGCGCGTGCCGCGATCTCTTCGACGGTGGTTCCTTCAAAACCCAGTTCCGCGAATGCGGCGCGTCCGATGGAAATGAGTTGTTCGCGGCGTTCCCGGCCGGTCATCCTTTGTCGAGCCATGCCCTCTACCCTATCCTTTGCCCCGCAATTTGTGATTTACCCGGGGGCGTCAGGTAGGCTATGCCTACAGCTTTTGCTGTGTTTCCCCATGGTGTAATCGGCAACACTACGGTTTTTGGTACCGTCATTCTAGGTTCGAGTCCTGGTGGGGAAGCTTTTTAGTTTTTCTTCCTACCGCGGCGAAAGCCTTTGAGCTCGGCTTTCTTCGCAATCGCCGCCACTTGGGCGGCGGTGTAGTTAACGGGGGCTACACCGGCGCGGGGCAGGACCCAGCCGCGCCAATAGGACAAAATCGCCATGCCACTGCCGACGATCGGCGCGACCACCATGCCGACTGCAAACTGTCCGTAATGGGCAAAGGTAACCATGACGATGCCGGTGAGGATGGAGGGCACGGCATACAGGGGGCTGCCGCCAAAGATGGACGGGATTTCCCCAGAGGCAATATCGCGGACCATTCCGCCACCCACTGCGGTGAGCACGCCTAGGAAGACACAGGGAATAAGTGGCATGCCGTGGGTGAGCGCCTTGACGCAGCCGGTGGTAGACCACACGCCGAGGATGATGGCATCGCCGTGTTCGCGGAAAAGTTCCCAGGCCTTGCCCTTGAGATCGATCAAAAACGCAATGAGTGCACCACCGCAGGCAAGCCCTAGGTACCACGGGTCCGAAATCGCTGCCGCTGCTCCATCGCCGATGAGCATGTCACGAATCATGCCGCCGGCCAGCCCTGAAAAGAGGGCGAGGAACACAAAGCCGACGAAGTCGAATTCACGGCGGCGGGCAAGGGTGCCGCCAATGATGCCGTTCAAAACTACGCCGAGAAGATCGAAGGCTTGGTAGAGCGAATTGATGAGGGGATCGACATCGTGCATGATTCTTAGGCCTCCTGCCGCGCGGGTAGAATTTCGGCGTGACTGCGGCCGTCTTTTACTCTCCGGCGTGTCAGCATGGCTCTTATTTAACCAACTCGTTTCTCTGAAAGATCGCATTTCTCATGTCTAAATCCAACGCCCGGTATTTCATCTGGTCCAATGGCCTGCAAAATTTGGGCGATCAGATTGTTGCTGCCAAGACGGTGCTGCCCGCGCTTTTTAGTGCGGCCGGAGTGCCTGCGTTCTTTACCGGTCTGCTCACCCCTATCCGCGAGTCCGGTTCGATGCTCCCGCAGGCGGCGCTGACCCCGTGGGTAACTACGTATAGGGCCCGCAAGCGCCTGTGGATTATCGGTTCGCTGGGCCAAGCGGTATCCGCCGCGGTCATCGCGCTCGCGGCATTTTTTACCCGCGGGGCGGTATTGGGCGTGGTGGCGCTGGTGGCCTTGGCGGCACTGTCCCTCTTCCGTGCATTGTGCTCGATTGCGGGCAAGGACGTGCAGGCGCGCACCATTTCTAAGGGTGCACGCGGCCGGGTGACCGGCAGCGCGGCAGCCCTCGGTGGCGGCGCTACTTTGCTGACCGGCATTATCCTCTACTTTTTGGGTGAGCTCAGCATTCCCATGATGGGCACGGTCCATCGCCATTGGTGCGGCCACGTGGGCCATTGCCGCGTGGGTCTTTTCGGGCGTGGATGAGCCGGTGCCAGAGGAAGCCGAAGGGGGCATCGATAAGCGCTGGTGGCAAGATACCTGGCAGCTTTTTACCAGCGACGGCCAATTTCGTAACTTCGTCATCGTCCGCGCGCTGCTGCTCGTTTCGGCGCTATCGACCTCTTTTATTGTGCTGCTCAGCAGCAACCTTTCTGGGCTCTACGGATTCGTGCTAGCTTCCGGCCTAGCCTCCCTGGTGGGCGGGCGCATCTCCGGCGTGTATTCGGATAAGTCCTCTAAGAACACCATGGCCGTGGGCGCGGCCGTGGCTTCCGTCGTGCTGGTGCTTTTGGTCGCCAGCTCGCACTGGGCACCGGATGCGGTCAATGCCTGGGTCATGCCGATTGGCTTCTTCGCCGTGAACCTGGCGCACACGGCTATTCGCGTGGCGCGTAAGACCTACGTGGTGGATATGGCCGGCGGCGACAAGCGCACCCAGTATGTGGGTGCGGCCAATACGATGATGGGCGTTATCTTGCTTATCGTCGGTGGCATTTCCTCCGTGGTGGCACTGGCCGGACCTGAGGCGGCGCTGCTCTTCCTTGCCCTCATTGGTTTCCTCGGTGTGTGGCGCGCCCGCGGCCTGAAAGAGGTTTCTCACACATAAATCGCACTTGGGCTATAGGATGTAGTCCGGATAAGAATCAGACTCGACCCCAGGAGTTCAATAACCCGTGGTAGCAACAACCTCGTGTGCTGTCGTCGTCCTTGCGGCTGGCGCCGGCACCCGCATGAAGTCCACTAAGCAGAAGACCTTGCATGAGATTGGCGGTCGCACTTTGCTCGGCCACGCTCTGCATGCTGCGGCCGGGATCAACCCGGAGCGCATCGTGACGGTGGTGGGCCACCAGCGCGATCAGGTCTCCCCCGCCGTGGATGCCATCGCCCAGGAGCTGGACTGCGAGGTACTGCAGGCGGTGCAGGAAGAGCAGCTGGGCACCGGTCATGCCGTGGCCTGCGGCTTGGAGCCGATTCCGGACTTCGAGGGCACCGTCATTGTCACCAACGGCGATGTCCCGCTGCTTACCCCAGAGACCATCGAAGGCCTGCGCACCACCCACACCGAGCAGGGTAACGCGGTCACTGTGCTCTCGATGCGCCTCGATGACCCGACCGGTTACGGCCGCATCATTCGCGCTGAGGACGGCAGCGTGTCTGCCATCGTTGAGCAAAAGGATGCCACCGAAGAGCAGCGCCAGGTCGATGAGGTCAACTCCGGCGTCTTTGCCTTTGATGGGCGCGTGCTTGCCGACGCCCTCCAGAAGCTCGACTCCAATAACGCCCAAGGCGAGCTGTATATCACTGATGTGCTCGAGATTGCCCGCACCGCAGGACACGGCGTCGGCGCGCACGTAGCAGCGGATCCGGCCGAACTCGCGGGCGTCAATGACCGCGTGCAGCTCGCCGCTGCCGGCCGTGAGCTCAACCGCCGCATGGTAGAAAAGGCGATGCGCGGCGGCGCCACCATCGTGGATCCGGAGACCACCTGGATTGGCGTCAACGTCACCGTGGGCTCCGATGTCATTATTCACCCGGGCACCCAGCTGTGGGGCGCTACCAGCATCGCCGATAACGCCGAGATTGGCCCCGACACCACCTTGACCAATATGCAGGTGGGCGAGGGCGCTTCTGTCGTGCGCACCCATGGCAGCGATTCCGTCATTGGTACCAACGCTAAGGTCGGCCCGTTTACCTATATCCGCCCGAAGACCGTGGTGGGCGAGGACGGAAAGCTCGGCGGCTTCGTAGAGGCAAAGAACGCCCAGATTGGCCGCGGCTCCAAGGTTCCGCACCTGACCTATATCGGCGATGCCACCGTGGGCGAGCAGTCCAATATCGGCGCCTCCTCCGTCTTTGTGAACTACGACGGCGTGAACAAGCACCACACCACCATCGGCAGCCACGTGCGCACCGGTTCTGACACAATGTTTATCGCTCCGGTCAATGTCGGTGATGGCGCATACTCCGGTGCGGGTACAGTAATTAAAGACGATGTTCCTGCGGGAGCACTCGTAGTCTCCGGTGGCAAACAGCGCAACATCGAGGGCTGGGTTCAAAAGAAGCGTCCGGGTACTCCCGCGGCTGAGGCCGCAGCCCGTGCGCAGGACAACGAAAAGTAAGGGGCACATTCTCCCATGACTGGCAAGGTAACTGGTAGCAGCAAGAACATGAAGCTCTTCTCTGGGCGTGCACACCCAGAGTTGGCAGAGGCTGTGGCTAAGGAGCTCAAGACCGATCTGGTTCCTACCACCGCCCGCGACTTCGCTAACGGCGAAATCTTCATCCGCTTTGAGGAGTCCGTGCGTGGCGCCGACTGCTTCGTAATGCAGTCTCATACCCAGCCACTCAATAAGTGGCTGGTAGAGCAGCTCATCATGATCGATGCTTTGAAGCGCGGCTCCGCTAAGCGCATCACCGCCATCCTTCCCTTCTACCCATATGCACGCCAGGATAAGAAGCACCTGGGCCGCGAGCCTATTTCCGCCCGCCTGGTGGCAGACCTCTTGCAGGCTGCCGGCGCAGACCGCATCGTGTCCGTGAACCTGCACACCGATCAGATCCAGGGCTTCTTCGATGGCCCGGTCGATCACATGCACGCTCAGCCCATCCTGACCGATTACATCAAGTCCCAGTACGCCACCGATAACATCACCGTGGTCTCCCCGGATGCTGGCCGCGTGAAGGTGGCAGAAAAGTGGGCCCACGACTTGGGCGACGCCCCGCTGGCCTTCGTGCACAAGACCCGCTCCAACACCGAGGCCAATAAGACGGTGTCCAACCGCGTGGTCGGCGATGTAGAGGGCAAGGACTGCGTGCTTCTCGACGACATGATTGACACCGGCGGCACCATCGCCGGCGCCGTGCGCGTTCTGAAGGACGCCGGTGCGAAGAAGGTCATCATCGCCTGCACCCACGGCGTCTTCTCCGATCCAGCCCGCGAGCGCCTGTCCGAGTGCGGCGCGGAGGAAGTTATCACCACCGATACCCTCCCGCAGTCCACCGAGGGCTGGTCCAACCTCACGGTGCTGTCCATTGCACCGCTTTTGGCACAGACCATCCACGAGATCTTCGAGAATGGTTCTGTCACCACCTTGTTTGACCGCGCCTAAGCATGTTCTACTATCACTAGCCGCCGAGAATTTACTTCGGCGGCTTTTGATTTGCTAACGGTACGCGTGCTAATCTAACCCAGTCTCGGCGAGGGCGACCTCAGGATGAGGAAGCCGTTATCGACGCGATTGAAGTTAGAGCATGTTGCTTTTTATATACGCCTGCGATGACTCGTCCAAGACGTCCATCGGCAGGCTTTCGTCGTTTTTATCGCGTTGGCCGCGCCGCACTACTTTAACTAAGGAGAATGAAGCATGGCACAGCGCCCAGTAATTAAGGCTGAAGCACGTACCGAATTTGGCAAGGGTGTCGCACGCCGCCTGCGCCGCGAGTGGAAGGTTCCAGGCGTCATCTACGGTTCCCACCAGGAGCCGGTCCACTTCGCAGTTCCGCTGCTGGACATCCAGTCCCTCGTCCGCAACAACGGCGTCAACGCCGTTCTGGAGCTGGAGATCGACGGCGAGCAGTACCTGACCATGGTTAAGCACGTTGACCAGAACGTCCTGACCTTCGACATCGACCACGTTGACCTGCTGGCTATTAAGCGCGGCGAGAAGGTTGAGGTTGAGGTTCCGGTTACCCTGACCGGCGAGCCGGCCCCAGGCACCATGCACATCCAGGATGCTGACGTACTGCTGGTTGAGGCAGACGTACTGAACATTCCGGAGGAGATCGAGGTTTCCATCGAGGGCCTCGAGGACGGCGCAGTTATCACCGCTGGCGACGTCACCATGCCGGAAGACACCACCCTGGTGGCAGAGGAAGACACCGTTATCGTCTCCATCTCCCTGCCTGAGGTTGATGAAGAGCTCGAGGAAGCAGCCGAGGCTGCTGAGGAAGGCGGCGCTGACGCTGGCGCCGAGTCCGTCGATGAGGGCGAAGAGTCCTCCGACTCCGAGGAGTAATCCCCTCCCCTTTACACGCAAAGGCCGCCGTGAGAATCACTTCTCGCGGCGGCCTTGCCGTTTTCTCTCTGCCTATGAGACAATTGAGCGCGTGACTCCACTTCTCGTAGTAGGCCTTGGCAACCCCGGCCCCAAGTACGCAGGCACTCGACACAATATCGGCTTCGATGTGGCAGATGAACTCGCAGGAGAGCTCATGAGCGGTTTTTCTGTACACAAAAAGACCAACACCGAAGTCGCCGAGGGCATAGCTGGCGGCCGCAAGATTATCTGCGCAAAGCCACGGTCCTTTATGAACCTTTCCGGCGGGCCGATCAAGGCTTTGGCCCAATACTTTCACCTCTCCGCCGCTGACATCATCGTTATCCACGATGAGCTAGAACTCGATTTCGGCACGATTAAGCTCCGCAAAGGCGGCGGCGACCATGGCCACAATGGGTTGCGTTCAACCACAAAGTCCCTGGGCACCAAAGACTATCAGCGCCTTTCGGTAGGAATCGGGCGCCCACCGGGGCGCATGGACCCTGCTTCGTTTGTGCTCAAGCCTTGGGCAAAGCAAGAAAAGGCAGAAATCCCCATCCTTTGCGCCGACGCGGTCGAGGAAATCTTGCGCGTAGGATAGTCGCCATGAAATTGGCTACCCTACGCACTGGCTTTGGAACTTCCGCTATCCGCATCGACGGCGATAACGTGGGAGTTGAGTTGGATTATGAGGACGTGGGCCAGCTGCTGCGCAGCGAAGATTGGCGCAAGGCCGCCCAGCTTTCCGGCGAGCCCGTGGTCTTTGACCACGCTGATTTGGAAGCCGTCGTGCCAGCTCCCGGCAAGGTCATCTGCGTGGGGCTCAATTACGCCAAGCACATCCGCGAGATGGGACGCGAATTCCCCGAACATCCCACCTTGTTCATCAAGTTCGCCGACGCCCTCACCGGCCCCTATGATGATGTCTTCATTCCCGAATATGGCACACAGAAGCTGGATTATGAAGGTGAGTTGGCGGTCATCATCGGCGAGCGCGCCCACCGCGTCTGCCGCGACGAGGCGCTAAATTATGTGGCGGGCTACGCCATCATGAATGACTACACGCTGCGTGACTTCCAACGCCAGACTAGCCAGTTCCATGCCGGTAAATCCTTTTATCGCACCGCCGGCTTCGGCCCTTGGCTTACCACCGCGGATGAGTGGTCACCGGGGTCCGGAGCTGTGCTCACCACTACCGTAGACGGTGAAGAGAGGCAGCGCGATAATACCGATGACCTCATCTTTTCCGTAGCTGAGCTCATTGAGTTCTGCTCGCAGCTCTATCCACTCAATCCGGGCGACGTCATCGTTACCGGCACGCCAGAAGGCGTGGGTTTTGCCCGCACCCCGCAGCAATTTATCGAGGATGGCCAAAACGTCACCATCGCCATCGAAGGCTTGGGGCATATTTCTAATACCACCCGCTATGGAGAGCCCGGCTGCGGCCCCGGCTGTACTTGTTCCTAAGCTGTGCCCAGGTTCTCACTCCAAAGTGGGCGGTCCCGTTTTCATCCCAGCCGCTTGCGCCGGTTAAGCTGGATTAATGAGCACAAAAAGCAGTAAAGCCCCTAAGAAACTCAACAAGAAGGCCTACGAGAAGGAGCTCGAGCGCCTCCAAGCAGAGCTCGTGGACATGCAGCAGTGGGTCGTTGAAACCGGCGCCCGCGTAGTCATCATCATGGAGGGCCGCGACGCCGCCGGCAAAGGCTCCGCGATTAAGCGCATCACCCAGTACCTCAATCCGCGTACCTGCCGCATCGAGGCGCTGCCCGCACCGAACTCGCGCGAACAGGGCCAGTGGTACTTCCAGCGCTACGTGGAAAAGCTGCCCACCAAGGGCGAAATCGTCATCTTTGACCGCTCCTGGTACAACCGTGCCGGTGTCGAGCGCGTCATGGGCTTTTGCACCGACCAGGAGTATGTCCGTTTCCTCCACCAAGCACCCACCTTTGAGCAGATGTTGGTAGAAGACGGCATCATGCTGCGCAAGTACTGGTTCTCCGTCTCCGATGAGGAGCAGATCAAGCGCTTTGAATCCCGCCGCAACGACCCGCTGCGCCGTTGGAAGCTCTCCCCTATGGATCTACAGTCCATTACCCGCTGGGAGGACTACTCCCGTGCCAAGGATGCGATGTTCATCCACACCGATACCCCAACCGCGCCGTGGTACACCGTGGAATCTGAAGACAAGAAGCGCTCGCGCATTAACGTCATTTCGCACCTTTTGAGCACCATTCCATACGAGAAGCTCGAGCGCGAGATGCCGGAGATTCCGCCGCGCCCAGATTCCGATGGCGAAACCTATGAACGCCCTGCCCGCGAAGAGTTCCGGTACGTGCCGGACGTCGCTGCCAAGCTAGAGCGCAAGTCCGAGCAGAAGACGGCAAAGAAGACGTCCAAGAAGGGCAAGAAGAAGGATAAGAAGAAGTAGCAGCAAGGGCTGTATTACTATCTTCCTTTATGAGCACTGACACCGTCGCGCAAGCGCGCTTAGGGGATAAAATCCTCACCGCGGTGGCGGTGCTCATTGCGCTGTTTTATGTGATTTCTGCCGCGAAGAATCCCAACATAATTGAGATTATTCAGGCGGGACTATCGTTGCTATTCCTGCCATTTATGTGGATCTGGCGGAGCCGTCCCGTGCTCAGCGCCACGGGCTTTATTGTGCTGCTCGCGGCATGGGCCGTGGCTTGGATGAGCCAGCTGCCCACCAATCTAGGGCTTACCCCTTGGGCCCTGACTGCCCCCATGGCGGTGTATGCGACCTCCCGCTACGTGGGGCGCCGCATTATTCCCCGCACGGTGCTGGCGCTGACGATTCTTGGCTCCTTCATCTCGCCCGTCATGTGGCGCATTGATCCGGAGTCATTCCTGCTGCACTACCAGATAGACCGCCGTTATCTGGCCATGGTGGTGGTGCATTGGGCGGTTTTGGGCAGCACCTACTTCATCGCCGCACGCTACTTTGACTTGGCGCGCCAGCGCGAGCGGCTAGCCCAGGAGCGTTTCCACCAAGCCCAAGAAGAAGAGCGCCTGCTCATTGCTAGGGAATTGCACGATGTACTCGCGCATTCCCTAACTTTGATCAAGGTTCAGGCGAATGCCGGGATCATTGCCGGGCGTGTAAATAGTGAGGCTGCCCAGGATGCTCTGGCCGCTATCCGTGATGGCGCGGATTCTGCATTGGAAGAGGTTCGCGGCATCGTCACGGCACTGCGGAGCACCGGTCCTTCCGCTCTCAAGCCGACAGAGCAGCTTGAGCACATCGAGGGCATTATCGATGGGTTCCGCGCGGCGGGCTTAGAAATTGCAGCGGACTTACCGGAGACCTATGAGACGCCTGCACTGACGCAATTGGCCTTGGTACGCATCATTTCTGAAGCCTTGACCAATGCACTGCGTCACCAAGGCCCCGGCACGCAGGTAGAGGTAGAGCTCGCGCTTGCCGACGCCGCCCGGATCACCCTAACCTCTACCAATCCCTCCCCGACTCCCAGCGAAGTTACTGGCAGCGGAGTTGGCCTCATCGGCGTCGAAGAGCGCGCCCACGCGCTGGGTGGAAGACTAGAGTGCTCGGGTGATGCAACAAAGTTCATCCTGCATGCCGAACTACCCTTGTAGAAGGAAAGCCGTGTCTAAGATTCGTGTCCTACTCGCCGATGACCAAGCGATGCTAGTTGCCGCATTGTCTACCATCCTTAACGCTCAGGATGACATTGAGGTCGTGGCCACCGCCAATACCGGCTCCGAAGCAGTCACCGCAGCGTTGAGCCACCGCACTGACGTAGCCATCCTAGACATCCGAATGCCGGGAATGGACGGTATCGCTGCGGCCCAAGCGATCCTTTCCCGCGTCCCCGAGTGCCGAATCATCATGCTCACCACGTTTAATGAAGAAGAATTGGTGGCTCAATCTATCGCCGCCGGCGCGCATGGGTTCCTGCTCAAAGATGCGGATCCGGAGGTGTTAGCGGGGGCAGTCCGGGACGTCGCCAAGGGCGAATCGGTGCTGGCCTCTCAGGTCACCGGACCAGTTTTGGAGGCCTATCGCACCGCCCTTACCCGCGGCCAGTTGAGCGCGCAGGAGCGCCAAGGGCTTAGCCTGGTAACCCGGCGCGAGATGGAAGTTCTTTCGCTCATCGCACGCGGTGCTACAAATTCCGAGATCGCCGCCGAGATGGTCATTGCGGAAACGACGGTAAAGACGCACGTCTCTTCGCTCATGTCTAAGCTTGCGGCGCGCGACCGCGTAGCGCTGGTGCTGTTCGCCCAGCGCGCTGGAATTGCCTAGTCTCCTACTGCAGTAGGAGATATTCACTGCGAAGTCCGTCTTGTAGGCGGAAGATTTTCGCGCCCCGGCACGCGAGACTTCACAGTATGAACTATGACATCTCTTTTGAGCACGTCTCGAAGTCTTTTGGCCCCCACACAGTCTTGCGGGACGTAGATTTTCGCATCACCCCTGGTCGCGTCCATGCTCTTTTAGGGCGAAACGGTGCCGGCAAATCTACGCTCTTTTCCATCTTTCTAGGCCTGCTTACCGCCGATTCCGGGACTATTCGCGTGGCTGGTGCGCCCTGGTCACGCGGGGTTCTCGACCACGTGGGGGCTTCCGTCAACGGTCCAGCTTTTTATGGGCACCTTTCTGCAGCAGCCAATCTTCGCGTCCATACGCGCTTGCTCGGTCTACCAGAATCCGAGATAGAGCGAGCGCTTGCCATCGTGGGCCTCAACGGGGCTGGGAAGAAAAAGGCTAAGTCATTTTCTACTGGCATGAAGGCACGGCTCGCCCTAGCCCAAGCACTGCTTGGCGATCCCGAAATCCTCGTTCTCGATGAACCACAAAATGGCCTTGATCCGCAGGGCATCGTAGAGCTGCGTGAGCTCCTGCAGAAGCTGGCTGACGCCGGTCATACCGTAATCGTCAGCTCCCACCAGCTCGGTGAGATTGTCCACTTAGCCCAAGACATCACCATCCTCTCCCAGGGCACCATCCGCTATTCCGGTTCGCTTAAGAACTTGGCTCCCAGCGGTCAGCTGGAACCCGAATTTTTCCGCCTGACCTCCCCGGATGGTGAGGCTCATGTTTAATCGCTACCTTTCCGCCGAGGTCACTTCGCAGCCGCGGGAGCGCGCTGCAATGGCTCCCTCTACTGGCCGTACCATTAGTGGTGATGACAGCGTTGTTTTCCGCGCTGGCTTCTCCCACACAAGACGCCACCGGCGTTTTGGGATGGCAGTCCATGTTCATCACGGGCATGTATGCACCTCTCATTGCGCTTTTTGCCGCCATTCCCGAGCGCCGAGAAGTCCGTACGCGCGGCGGCGGTACCCTGTGGCGCCGGATCAACGCCCACTATGAACAGGCCTCGCGCTATCTTGCCGTCCTTTCTAGCTTGGCGATCTTTCATGTCCTCAATTTCGGTCTTTCTTGGGCAATCGTGGCTCTTCAGGGCCGAGCCAACCATCAGCTATTAGTGGTGGCTGGGCTCTATTCCTTCCTAGGGGCTATAGGGATCGCCGGGATCGCTGCAGGGTGCGCGCGCCGCTGCGGCCTCGTCGCCGCCTTAGCTGGAAGCATTGCCTGGCAAGGAATTGGAATTTTACCGAGCACTGTCGAGGGCAACGCGTGGTGGGCGTTCCCACCTGCGTGGCCGATGAGGTTATTGCTTCCTGCCCTACGGATTCATCAGAACTCTGTTCCTCTCGATCCAGGTGATCCGCTACTGCAAGAAGGTTCACTGCCCGCCGCACTACTATGCCTAGTTCTTGCGGCTGTAGGTACGTACGCGGCAATCTTTACTCCCCGCCGCATACGACCTCTTAGGTTGCGTCTGCGCCAGGGCGGTACCGCTGAAGATGCGGCCGCAATCACCACTGGTGGGGTGTGGACCCCAACTGCTACACCGAGAGCTGCCGCTCGCTCCAAGCTACCTGGCGCGCTGATCGGGCTGCACCGTGCGGCATCGAGCCCCTTGCTCATTGGGTGTCTAGTACTGAGCATCGTGGCTTTAGCCGTCATTGCCCTCACCTACCCTGCCGATTATGTCCACGGCTTCTTCGTCTTTGCGCTACTGCCTGTGGGCGCGGGAGTCCTCCCTTGCATAGTGTGGCCACTGCTAGCGGCGGCGTGGCCGCTAAGCTACAGCGAATCACGTCATAGCCCTAACGCCCTTCTCATCTGGATCTTTGGGGCAATAGTATTCGTGTGCACGGCTGCATCGCTCGCTTCAATCAGCGCCGGTACTTCTGCTCCTGCTGTATTGGGACGACTGCCGCTGGCCGTAGGTGTGGGTTTCAGTATTGCGGTGTTTTCCCTGTGCATCGTAGTGCGCTTCGGGATTATAAGTGCACTCGCCCTCACCATCATGGGCACCATTGTTTCCGTAACTCTCGGCGGTGATGTCCTCGCCAAGACTTACCTGTGGTTAGTTGCCTTTTCGGCGTGGCCAATGAATGCCGATACTCCTGCACGCTACGCTGTCGCAGCGTTCTTAACACTGCTCATCGCCGCCGTTGGTTCGTGGATGGCGAAACAACTGCTGCGGACGAAGGCACTGCAGCCAACGGATTAACCACATAAAGCGGCCACGTTTCAACTCCATTGGCGTGCGTCCAAGGCGATAGCGTGGCTGCTTTTCGGGGTGGGGGTCATTGGTGCAGGGAAAACGGCAAAAGCCCGCGGAAACCGCGGGCCAGAGCTTTATGAGCTTAAAGCTCAGACGGAGATACGCGCTTCGGCAGAACAACCGGGCGGGTGTGCGCCAGCTCTTCTACGATGCGTACTACCTGGTTGGAGTAGCCATACTCGTTGTCGTACCACACGTAGAGCACCAGGTGCTTGCCGGAGGCGATGGTAGCAACGCCGTCGACGATGCCGGCGTGGGTATTGCCGATGAAGTCAGAGGAAACGACCTCTGGAGAGGCAATGTAGGAAATCTGCTGGCGCAGGTCGGAGTGCAGGGAAACGTTGCGGAGGAAGTCGTTGACCTCATCGCGCTCTACTTCCTTGGACAGCTCGAGGTTGAGCACGGCCATGGACACGTCCGGGGTAGGAACGCGGATGGCATTGCCGGTGAGCTTGCCCTCAAATTCCGGTAGAGCCTTGGCCACAGCCTTGGCTGCGCCGGTAGCGGTAAGCACCATGTTCAGGCCTGCGGCGCGGCCGCGGCGATCGCCCTTGTGGTAGTTATCGATGAGGTTCTGGTCATTGGTGAACGAGTGCGCGGTCTCCACGTGACCGTGGGTTACACCGTAGCGGTCATTGATGACCTTAAGAACCGGGGTAATGCCGTTGGTGGTGCAGGATGCAGCGGAGAGGATCTGATCCTCATCGCTGATGTTGTCGTTATTGATGCCGTAGACGATGTTCTTGATATCGCCCTTGCCCGGTGCGGTCAGCAGCACGCGGGAGATGCCCTTGGCCTTGAGGTGCTGAGACAGGCCCTCGCGGTCGCGCCATGCGCCGGTGTTGTCCACCAAGATGGCGTTGTTGATGCCATAGGAGGTGTAGTCAATCTCGGCGGGATCGTTGGCGTAGATCATCTGGATCTTGGTGCCGTTAGCCCAGATGACCTCGTTTTCCTCATCTACAGAGATGGTGCCGTTGAATGCACCGTGTACGGAATCGCGGCGCAGCAAGGAAGCGCGCTTGAGGATGTCACCGTCGCCCTTCTTGCGCAGGACGATGCCGCGCAGGCGAACGCCACCGTAAGCTGCCTCGCGGGCGACGAGCAGGCGGGCCAGCAGGCGTCCGATGCGGCCGAAGCCGTAGAGGACGACGTCGGTGGTCTCTAGGTCAACGCCAGCACCGACGATCTGGCACAGCTCGCCTTCCAAGTACATGCGGAGGTTTTCCTCGTTGGATTCCTCCCACCCGAGGACCAAGCGGCCGAGGTCGACGCTTGCGGCGCCCAGGTTCATGTCTGCCAATTCCACCAGGATAGGCAGGGTCTCCGCCGTGGACAGGTGGCGCTGCGCAATGCGGCGGCCGTAGCGGTGAGACTTGATGATGTCGATATCGGTCTGGCCCACCAGTGGGCGGCCGAAGATGGTGGTGACAACGTTATTGTTGCGGTGCAGCTGGTGGATGAGCGGAATCATCTGCTGCGCCAGCTCGAGGCGCTCGTTCCAATCATCATGGCCAACATGTGCGTTCGCAGTCACGTAATTCATTCCTTTTCTGTCACGGGGGTGGCATTAAATCTTCAAACATAAATATTAGCGCTTACTAGTGTGGGTTTTGGCATAGATCGTTCAGGATGTTGGCCACAGTACCCCCGTTAATTTTTGCCACGTCGGTACCTACGAGGCAGTAGGCTACGGCATCATCGTGCTGCGCACGGCGTTCCTTAAGCACAGGGTTCAAGAGCGGATAAACCGGGGGAAGGTTGGGGTGACTGCGGGTGTACTGAGTTTCTAGTCCACGGGCGAAGCGGCCTGAGAACGCACGGGTGGACACGGTCTGCCCACCACGACGCAGTAGCTGCCGGTTGTAGTCACTCGTTCCCGCCTCTTCGGTGAGCAAAAATGCAGAACCGCAGGAACATGCGGCGACGCCGTCCCAGGACATAGCAGTGGCTATATCGTCTGCGGTGCGCAGGCCGCCAGCGGCGATTAGAGGAAGATCTGGGGCTGCTGTATGCACCTCGGCCACTAGTTCTTCCAGATCCCGGGAATCGGGAGTCGCGGCTAAATCCCAGGTTCCGCGATGGCCGCCGGCGGCCGGGCCTTGGACGCAGAGCACGTCGACGCCCCGACCTGCGGCGACGGTTGCCTCCGAAGGGGTGGTGACGGTGGTCCAGGCCTCTGCGCCCGCGGCGTGGATTCGCTCTGTCTGTTCGGGTGTAAAGGTTCCAAACATGGACCACACCACGCGGGCGCCACCGCGCAGCGCTAGATCCAGCTTCTCTTCGAAGCCAAAGGAGTAATCGGGATCAGGCAGTGGCTGGTTTTCTGCTTGCGCCAGCTCGCTTGCGGCGGCACGTTGCGCCCTGGATAGCGGCTGTTGTGGGCAAAAGAGATTTACTCCAAAAGGAATGCCACCACACTGGTCAATCTGTGTGCGGGCAGCGTCTATGCTGGCAGAGCCCACACCTAAGGTGCCAAAAGAGCCGGCGGCATGGGCGGCGCGCACTAGTTCCGGGGTGGTGGGACCGCCGGCCATGGGCGCGGGGATTACGCTACGGGAAAGGGAGCTTATAACCTGACTCATAGCACCCCACCTTACTGAGAGAGGAAGCTAGTGCAGTGGCACCTTTAGGAAATTTTTTCGCGCGGTTCTTTGGCTCGAAGAATAAACCCACCCCAGGCCTCAATCCGGACGAGCTAGAGGCGGAGTGGCTTATTGTGGGCTTGGGCAATCCCGGCGCGAAGTATGCCGCTACCCGCCACAATGTGGGCTATATGGCCATCGATGATCTGTTAGCCGCAGGCGGTGACGTGCTTGAGCCGGTTCGTGGGATGGATGTGCAGGTCGCGCCGCTTAGCTGGGCGGGACAGAAAGTACTTGCCGTGCGTTCGGGCACGTTTATGAACCTTTCTGGCGATCCAGTAGCGCCACTGGCACAACAACTTGGCATCGCCGCAGATCACGTCATTGTTCTCCACGATGAGCTGGATCTTCCGGCCAATAAGATCCGGATCAAGCAGGGCGGAAATGAAAACGGGCACAACGGCCTCAAGTCGCTCACCGAGCGCTTGGGTACCCGCGACTATCTGCGTGTGCGCATTGGTATTGCCCGGCCGCCCAAGGGTTCGTCCATTCCGGATTATGTATTGGGCCCGGTGGATGCGGGGGCAGGCTTTGATGACGCCATCGCCACCGCGGCCGAGGCCGCTCGCCTCATCGTGACGGACGGGCTAGGCAAGGCCCAGAACCAGATCCACTCGCGCTAGCACTGGGAAAATTTTTCTAGCGCCTTGGGGCTGCCGGCGGCGACAATGAAATCGGTGGGGGTGAGCTCGGTGGCGTCGGCAAGCGGGGCCCACTCCCCTTCCGCCCGGCGTACGGAAACCAATTGCACGCGGTGCGTGCGCCAGATGGCAGAAAGGTCGAGCGGCCGGCCCACCAATGAACTAGGAACGGCCATCTGGGTCACGCCATAATCGGTGGCAATCTCCGCAAAATCACGGAAGCGCCCGCCCAAAAGATAAGCCACGCGGCGGCCGGTATCACGCTCTGGTCGGATGACATGGTGGGTACCAATCTGGCTGAGAATACGCGCGTGTGCTTCCGAATCAGCCTTGGCCCAGATGTCTTTGACCCCCAACTCCACCAGATTGGACGCGGTGAGAATGGAATCTTCCAAATGGGAGCCGATGGCGACGATGACGCGCTCAACCTCCTCCACGCCCAGCTGGCGCAAGGCCTCTGGGTCGGTGGTATCGGCCGCGATGGTCTCGGTGAGGTAGGGCGCTTCTTCGCGCACGCGCTTTTCACTGGAGTCGATGCCGAGGACCTCAACCCCATTGGCCATCAGCTCATGCGCAAGCGAGGAGCCAAAGCGCCCCAGACCAATAACGACGACGGGTGGAATATCGATGCCGGCGCGGGAGCGTCCCAGCGCCTTGAGAATATTAGCCAAGGAACGGCCTTTCTTCGGGGAAGCTATAGCGCCGGCTGACGGATTTCGCCGCCAGCGCTGCTACCAAGGTGGTTGGGCCAACGCGGCCCAAGTACATGATGAGGCATAGCACTATCTGCGAGGGCGCAGACAGGCTTGCGGTAATTCCGGTGGACAAGCCCACCGTAGCGAAAGCAGAAAGAACTTCGAAGGAGACTTGATCACCGCTAAACTCCGGATCAAAAAAGCGCAGCGCCGCCACGCCCAGTGTGACCACCATGACGCCGGCAAAGCTCAGGGCTAGGGCCTGGCGGGTCACCGAACGCGGAAGGCTGCGGTGGCCAATGGTGGTGGTTTCCCGGCCCGAAAACTCCGCGGCCATGGCAGCCAAGAGCACGCAGGCGGTGGTGACTTTAATACCGCCGGCCGTACCGGCCGAGCCACCGCCGATGAACATCAAAATATCGGTGCCCATCAGCGTAATGGGGTGTGCTTGCCCATAATCAATGGCGTTAAAGCCCGCGGTGCGCGGAGAAGCGCTGGCAAAGAAAGAGTTGAGCAACTTATCCCCCAGCGACATCGAAGACAAAAGCCCGGTCCATTCCATGCACGCGAAAAAGACGCCGCCGGCGAGCAAAAGCACGGTCGTGGCCGCCAGGGTCATGCGGGCGGTAATGGAAATGCGGTGAACCACATGGCGATCGCGGCGTACCAAGCGCACCAGCTCCGCCCACACCGGAAAACCTAAACCGCCACCGATCAATGCGGCGGCCAAGGGCAGCAAAATCCAGGCATCAGAAACAAAGGGCACTAGGTTATCGCTATTGGTGCTAAAGCCGGCATTGTTAAACGCAGATACCGCATGGAAGATGCCCTCCCACACCGCGCGCGGAAAGGAATGACCATAGCCAATCATCAACCGCGCAGCCACGATGCCAGCGATGATGATCTCTGCTACCGCGGTAAAGGCAAAGGTAAAAATCAGCGTCTTGCGGATTCCGCCAGGAGCAATGGGGCGCCCCTCATAGGCACCCGTCTTGCGTGCTTTGAAGCTAATCCGGCCGGTAAAAAGCAGGCCGGATAGCGAGGCCAGGGACATGATGCCCAAGCCACCCAGTTGGATGAGTGCCAAGATGACCACTTGGCCGGCCGGGCTCCAAAAACTACCGGTATCCACCACGATAAGTCCGGTGAGCGATACCGCAGACGTAGCGGTAAAAAGCGCAGACAAAAAAGAAGCGCGGGCGGTGCCGGCCTCGGCAAACGGCAGCATGAGCAAAACCGTTCCCACCAGAATCAGCACGAGGAAGCCAGCTGCGGTCAATCGCGCCGGGCCCCACTGCCGTATGGAAAGCAATTGTTTCACCAGCGGAAGTATAGACCTGCTTAAGGCGCAGGGAAACTGCTGGCCGGCGCTGCCCTCGGTGGGCGGTTAGGATTGGTGCTATGACTTCGCCAAATAGCACTGCCAAGACCATTGTGATTACCGGCGCATCCGGCGGGTTGGGGGCCGCGGCTGCTCGTCAGTTGCACCGCACCCGGCCACAAGACAATCTGGTTATCGTCGGCCGTAATCCGGAAAAGACCCGCGCGGTGGCCGAGGAAGTCGAAGGCCAGTACTTCCTGGCGGACTTCGAATCCCTGGGACAAGTTCGCCGCTTGGCACAAGACTTGGAGGGCTTGGAGCATATCCACGCCTTGGGCAATAACGCCGGCGGCATTTTCGACGGCCCGTCTACCACCGCCGATGGATTTGAGCGCACCTGGCAGGTCAACGTGGTGGCGCCTTTCCTGTTGACCTCGCTGCTACGCGACAAGCTGCGCGCGGATAAGGCGAACGTGGTGCAAACCGCTTCCCTAGCCAATTTCCTTATGTCTAAATTCGACCTCAGTGATCCCACTACGCTGGAGCACTTCAGCCCCGAGCGCGCCTATGGCAACGCCAAGCTGGGCGATATCCTGCTCACCCGTTATTTTGATGCCCACGGGCTTTCCGCGGTCTCCTTCCACCCTGGCGTGCTTGCCACTGACTTTTCCAAGTCCTCTACCGGCATGATGTCCAAGATGTATTCCGGGCTGATTGGCAAGACCTTTGGCAAGCCCGCCGACGGCGGCGATAACCTCGCCTACTTTTTGACCGGCACCGAGGGAATCCACTTTAAATCCGGCGAATACTACAACGACAAGCGCAAACCTGGCCTGCAGCGCCCCATTGCGAAGAAGCTATCGGTAGCTCGCCGCGTCTTTGATGATTTGGGGCGCCGCCTCAATGTGGAGTGGTAGCGCGAAACCACTAGACTATGCCGCATGAGTTCTGTCGTTTCTGAGGCCTCGCGCCGCCGCACGTTTGCCGTTATCGCCCACCCGGATGCTGGTAAGTCCACGCTGACGGAGGCGCTGGCGCTGCACGCACACGTTATTAATGAGGCCGGCGCCGGTCCACGGCAAGGGCAACCGCAAGTCCACCGTGTCTGACTGGATGGATATGGAAAAGGACCGCGGCATTTCCGTGGCTTCCTCGGCGCTGCAGTTCGAGTATGCGCCGGAGGGCCACGAAGGCGAGCCCTACATGATCAACCTGGTCGATACCCCGGGCCACGCGGACTTCTCGGAGGATACCTACCGCGTGCTCACCGCGGTGGATGCGGCAGTCATGCTTATCGACGCCGCCAAGGGCCTCGAGCCCCAGACCCTTAAGCTCTTCCGCGTGTGCAAGGCCCGCGGCCTGCCTATCGTGACCGTGATCAATAAGTGGGACCGCGTGGGCCGCGAGCCCTTGGAGCTTGTCGATGAAATCGTCAACGAAATTCAGCTGCAGCCCACGCCCCTGTACTGGCCGGTAGGCATTGCCGGTGACTTCCGCGGCCTGGCACACATCAACGATGATGGCGAGGCCGATGAGTATATTCACTTCATCCGCACCGCAGGTGGTTCTACTATCGCACCGGAGGAACATTTCGATCCGGATGCCGCCGGTGAGAAGGAAGAAGACGTGTGGGAGACCGCTGTCGAGGAAGCCGAGTTGCTTGCCGCCGATGGTGCCCTGCATGACCAGGAGCTCTTTGAGCAGTGCGTGACCTCCCCACTCATCTTCGCTTCCGCCATGCTGAACTTTGGTGTGCACCAGATTTTGGACACCCTGTGCGCCATTGCCCCGGCTCCGCACTCGCGCGAATCCGATCCCAAGGCAGTTGAGGCAGCCACCAGCGCCATTGATGAGGTCCGCGAGGTTAGCGATGACTTCTCGGGAGTCGTCTTCAAGGTCCAGGCAGGCATGGACCAAAAGCACCGCGATAACCTGGCCTTTATGCGCGTGGTTTCCGGTGAATTCGAGCGCGGCATGCAGGTCAACCACGCCCAATCTGGCCGCAGCTTTTCCACCAAGTACGCCCTGACTGTCTTTGGCCGCACGCGCGATACCGTGGACACCGCCTATCCGGGCGATATTGTGGGTTTGGTCAACGCTGGCTCGCTTGCCCCTGGTGACACCATCTATTCCGGTAAGAAGGTGCAATTTAAGCCCATGCCACAGTTCGCGCCGGAAGCCTTCCGCATTCTGCGCGCGAAGTCGCTGGGCAAGTACAAGGCCTTCCGCAAGGGTCTGGAGCAGCTGGCGGCCGAGGGCGTGGTCCAGATTCTCAAGAACGAGGCGCGTGGCGATGCCTCCCCGGTCATGGCGGCGGTGGGCCCCATGCAGTTCGAGGTCATGCAGGCCCGCATGGAGTTCGAATACAACGTGGAAACCGTCACCGAGCCTATCCCCTATTCCGTGGCTCGCCGCACCGATGCCGAATCCGCCCCAGAGCTCGGCCGTCAGCGCGGCGTGGAAATCTTTACCCGCCAAGATGGCGAGCTCATCGCGCTCTTTGGTGATAAGTGGAAGCTCGCCTTCATTGAGAAGGAACACCCAGAGCTCACCATGGAAACCCTCGTGGCGGATTAGAAACCACACAGCTTCACGCGGCAGAGAAAAAGGCCGCTTCCCAGAACGGGAAGCGGCCTTTTGCGTTGCGTGTTAAACCATCAACATCACAGGGACAACGGCAATCTTGACCACCTGCGCCACCACAATGGTGGCCGCATAACCGGTCATGATGCGCGAATCGGAGCTCAGCCCCGTGGCGTAGTTGACCACGGCCGGCTGAGCGAAGATGCCAGAGAGTCCGCCGGAGGTACGGGTTTCGGACTGACCCATGAAGCGATTCGCTACAGCGAATAGGATCGAGACCACCACTGTGACAATGGCGGCGAGGATCATGCACTTCAGACCCATCCAGGAGAAGGCGGTGGACAGGAATGCCTCGCCGGATGAGAGGCCCACGGAGGCCAAGAAGATGACGAGGCCCCACTGCTGGAAGGCGGTATTAATGGAGGCCGGCACCTGCCATGGGATGCGGCGGGTCCGGTGCAGCGCACCGAGGATAAGGCCGGTAATCAGCGGGCCGAGCGCGAAGCCCAGCTCGAAAGAAGCACCACCTGGCATCGGTACCACGACCTGGCCCAGCAGGTAGCCCAAGAAGAGGCCACCGCCTAGGGCCACCCAGTTCAGCTCGGAGTAGGACTTAATAGAGTCACCGAAGTAATCCTTGATGTCGCCCAAGCGGTCAAACTTCACGATGAGCTCCAGCATATCGCCAGAAGCCAAGTGGGTTTCGTTATTGGCCAAGAATTCCTCATCGCCGCGCTGCACGCGCACGATGCGACCGCCATAGCGGGAGAACAGGTTGAGCTCCTCAACGGTGCGGCCGGCGATATCTTGGTTAGAAATAGCCACGTTTTCGATGACCAGGCGTTTATCCACGAACGGAGTTTGCGGCTGACGCTTGCCCAGCATCTGGGTCAGTTCACGGGCCTTAGCCTTGGTGACCATAACGCGCAGGATATCGCCCTTGTGCAATTCGGGGCGATCGCCGGCAACCCGGACCTTACTACCGCGGCGAATGGTAGCGATAACAAAGTGATCCTTGAACTGTTCTTCCAAGTCATCGTAGTTCACGTCTTTGGTAACGCGAATGGTGCGGGAGCGGAAGATCTTGGAGGCCGAATTGTCCTTATCGTGCTTGGCGGGCCAATTCTGCTTGAGCAGGAATGCCACGACCAAAATGGCGACCGCCACACCCACGGGATAGCCCAGCGAGTAGCCCACGGCGGGTAGCTCTTCACCAGTTTGTTGCTGGGCAACGGCCAGCGACGGCGTCGAGGTCGTGGCGCCGGCGAATACACCAACGGAAGCCAAGGTATCCAGCCCCAGCATGCCGCCAAAGAGGAGGGCTGCGCCCGCGGCCACCACAATCGCAATGGCCGCCGTGAGCATGTGCTTCATCTGCTTGGAAAAGCCCTTGAAAAAGCGCTCACCGGCGGACAGGCCCTGCATATAGATAAAGAGTCCCAATCCCAGCTCTTGCAGAGAGCTTAAGATGTCTTTATCTAGATCAATAAACGAGCCGAAGGCCAAGCCCATAAACAGCGTGCCCGCCGCGCCAAAGCGCAGCGGACCGAAGGGGATCATGCCAAATAGCGTGCCGAGCAACACTATGAAAAAGATGCTCAGCCATATATTTCCATCAAAAATTGCTAACACGCTGGAATATTTTAGGCATTTTCCCCCAAAGTGCCACGTGAAAGGCACATTCTTTAACGACCACCAATGGCATCGCTACTGCTTAGACCCTTTTCGTCCGGGGCCACCCACCCCCAGCAGCGGCACATCTCACAGCTAACGCCCATAGTGAACTAATCGAGGAGGAATTCCTTCCACCGTGGCCACTCCGTGTAGGTCTGGGCTTTCCCTGCCTGATAGTTCGCCCGCAGCTTGTGTACGTTGCGTTCGGTGGAGGCCACCTGCATATCTTCCGGGAAAAATAATTGCGCCTTCCCTTGGCGCTCCAACTCCAAAAGCCGATCTTTGGCTGCGTTATAGAGGGCAGGGCGGGCTACGAGGGCGTCGGCAATAGCGGGGTACCTGCGGAAGATGCGACGGACGAAGGCTGGGCGCGCGACCTCTGGGCGCACATACCCGCGCGGCTTAGTACCAATAAACAGGAACTTCTCGTATCCGGCCTCTTCTGCTTGCGCAATAGTAATGCCACCGGAAGAGCCCAAAGCACCGTCCACGTACGGCGCGCCGTCGATAAATCGCATCGGCATAATCAGTGGCAGCGTGGAAGAAGCGCGCACGCGCACGAAGAGATCTTCCGGGGTGTGGATGTCCTCGCGAGTCCAATAAACGGACTCGCCGGTATCGGCGCGCGCTGCAGCAAGCACCATATCGGCCGGATGCTCGCGGTAAGCCTGCCAATCAAAGGGCAAATCCTTGTCCGCGGCGCGCTCATAGATGTACTCGGCATTGAAATACCCGGTACCCCGCACCAGCGAACCCACCCCGCCGAATGAACTAGCCCCCAAAAGTTGGACTGGTTTAATTCTAGGTGGTTAGGGGTTCAAGGGCCTGATTCCGATAGTGCATCGGGGTCAGGCCCTTGAGTCGTTGTTGGATGCGTTCGGTGTTGTACCACTGGATGTAGTCTTCGACAGCTTGGGTGAATTCCTCGACGGTTCCAAAAACTTCTCCGTGGTACATCTCGGTTTTTAAGTGTCCGAAAAAGTTCTCCATTACTGCGTTGTCGTAACAATTAGCTTTACGCGACATTGACTGAACACCGCCGTTGTCGTGGATTAAATTACGCCAGGTTGAATGCTGGTACTGGAAGCCTTGGTCGGTGTGCATCATCCATCCAGGCTTCGGCGCACAGGCTGCAATCGCCTTTGTTAGTGATTCGGCGGTAAACGCTATCGACGGTGATGTAGCCACGGTGTGAGCGACAATACAGCGGTCGAAGAGATCCATTACCGGCGACAAATACACTTTGCGGCCTGCAACCCTAAATTCGGTAACGTCGCTGACAAAGACAGTGTTGGGCTTGTCTGGAGTGAATTTACGGGCAAGCTTATTGTCAGCAATGCGACTTATAGTTCCTGTGTAGGAAATATAAGGCCTGCGCTGACGGATTTTGGCCCGAAGACCCATCTGGTGCATGAGCTTGTAGACGAGTTTGTGGTTGACCACCCAGCCCTTGTTGCGCAAGTCCAGCAACACTCGCCGGTAGCCGTAGCGATGCTTGTTGGCCTCGAAACTTTCCAGGATTGCTTGCTTTACCGCAGCATGTTTATCCGGCTTATCGAGTCGCTTTTGATGGTAGAAGAATGTCGCCCGCGGCATATCTGCCGCTGCGAGGAGATCTGCCAAGCGGTGTTGTGACTTGAGGATGACGATCGCCTGGGCTTTCAGGCGTGTCCCTGGTTCCTCAAGTCCCGCAATTTTTTTAAATAAGCATTTTCAGCCCGCAACCGTTCGTTTTCGCGACGCAGCTTATCCTCTTCAGTAAGCACCTTCGGCTTAGCTGAACCTTTAGGCCTGCCCTTCGGTTTCAGCTTTAACGCGTCATCACCGCCTGTGCGCCATTTTCGCGACCAATATCCGACCACTTGATCCGATGACAGACCAAACTCACGGGCCAGATCCATCTTCGACTCGCCAGCTAGATGGCGTTGGACAACTTCCTTTTTGATCTCGAAGGAGTACTGCTGCTTTGAAGGCTTTTCCACAAGACATAGCTTGCCATGGAGCAAGAACCGACGAAACAAAGCACGGACTGGGTAAACACCAACACCAACATGATGAGCTGCAGCCCAATAACTACAACCCTGCTCGAAAAGAGCCACCAATTCTTCCCGCTGTCCCGCCGACAACGAACTACGTTCACGCATACAACTGCTCCCCACTAGTAGGTAACTGATTTCTCAGTCCAACTAATGGGGAGCAGTTCAGAAGCTGGGGCTTTGAGCAAAGTCCGTAAAAGACTCTTCGGCGCGCCGGGCATCGCGCGACAAGTAATTAACGGTATGCGATGCCCCGGCAGAGACGCCGCCCACCCAGCCAAAGTCCACGCCCTCTTCGATGAGTTTGACCATGCAGGCGGCCGTATAGGAATTGCGCATGCCGCCGCCTTCAATAACGAGTGCGGTGTTGCTGGCGTCAATCATGGTGCCCCATACTACGCTGGGCCCAATGAAGCGTATTTTCCGGCAATTGCTCGCGGACGAAGAAGGCACCTTCGATATCGAAACCGGCCAGCAGCCTCGCACCGGGTTCGCCTATAACCCCACCGGGAAAGCGCTGTTGCGGGTGACGGAGCCTACCCCAGCCGCGGTGAGCAAGGCCTTGGCCTTAGCCAAAGAACACGGCGCGCGGTATCTCGGCACATGGCGCCAGCCCGAGGGTCCACTCGTCTTCCTCGCCACGGCCGTAACCCACGATGAATCTGTGGCCCACGAGCGCGTTGCCGCCACCGGGCAGCGTGCTTACTTCGACTTGGAGCGCTGCCGCACCATCACCGTGAGAGCTCACTAGACTAGGCTCCCATGGGATTAAAAGATGCTCTCGCCCGGCTGACCGGCACGCAACCCCCGCGCCTGGCGTGCCCCGATTCCACCTGGCTTAGGCCATTTTAGTGCGGAACAATCCCACCCCACCGTCAAATACCACCAGGTAGCAGTGTCAAGAGAAACGTTACTCACCCACACATGACCTAAGTCGGGAAGCGCCAGCTAACCCCGTAAGTATTCGGCCGCCGCGGCGGCAAGTTCCTCTGGGGCCTCGCTGACATCCAGCACGATGCCCGCTTCCCCCGGCTGCAGTTCCTCGAGTGACTCGAATTGCGAGTCCAGAAGGACGACCGACATGAAGTTGCCCAGAGCGCTGACTCATGCGCTCCTTGAGCAGCTCATAAGAGCCGTGCAGGCCCACAAAGATCGTATCGATGATGTCGCGGTGGGAGCGCTTGAGCGCGGAGCAGCCCACAATGGCACCGGCGTCCTGGTCGCGAGAAAGCGACCTAAGGACTCGAGCCAGGGCTTGCGGACGGCGCCGTCAAGGGCCTGCACCGAGGCCGTCTTCTAGATGTTCGCCGCCGGATGCATATCGTCCCCATCCCGAAAAGGCAGGCCGGTGCGCTGCGCCAGCAACTCCCCGACCGTGGACTTACCGCAGCTCGAGACTCCCTTGATCACCACGTGCTTGCGCATCATCCCTCCTTGCAGCATTCCACCAAATCGAACGCGCTGCGCACTGCCTGACGCAGCGCGATTCAACGCAACATGACGCAACCACCGTGCGGCTCGATAAAGCGCGGTTTAACCCAGCGGCGCGTACATGAGGTTCGCGCGCTGCACCTCGCCGCGTGTGGTCGGGTCAAAGGTCGCGCACAGGGCAGCCGCCACGTAGCGCACGCCACCCACCGGAGCAGAGGAGCCGACCCGCTCGGCGCAGTTCTGCAAGGCCGGCAGGCCGATGTCGTCGCCCGGCGAAGTCATGGAGAAGAAGGACGCGGCCATCATGGTGTCACCATCGGCACGCACATACTCGGAAGAGCCCTTGATGGCCTGCCAGGCAATCGCGCCAACGGGGTCGGTACGGAATTGGCCCCGCTCAGTCTGGGTCAACTCGGCGTTGGCGGCGGGTACGGACAGAGATGCGACGAGGAACGCAGCGCATGCTGCGAGGAAAGAAGACTTTTTCATAGCAATATTGTATCCCCGTGCATTGGGGTTGTCCTGGTATTCCTTCGCTATTGTCCAGAGGAACCGCTTGTTGCGCGAAGGATGGAAGCGCGCAGCTGGCGTATCTCAGTGGCCCCACGCGGCAGCACCCCCAGCAGGCTAGCACCGGCAGCCACGAGATCCGTTACGACCTCAGCCAGGCTCGCCGCGCCAACGGGGGCTGGCCGCCAATCATGGGCGCCGTTGTCCCAGCCGAGGCTTGTGTCCAGATCTGGCCGTGGGCGTAGTCTTCACCGGGTTTTCCCGCCGCCAGGTTTCAATCACCTCAGGCACGGTGGAGGTTTCACCGACAAAATGTAGTGCAGACCTGCATCGATGAGTGTTTGCTTGTTCGCCGCTGAAACCATGCCCGCACCAGCAACGACTGTAACCTCGTCGAGCTGGTAGGCATCTTGGAACCGTGTGATCATCGGCAGCATCGTGTGGGTTTATGCCGAGTTGCCAGCACACGCGCCCACATGCAGTGGAAACCCGATGGCATCAGTAAGCAGCCCGACAAGGATTTGTGGCTCCACACGGCGTTCTTTGGAAAATAGGGGTTTGCGAAGCTCATCAGGAGTATCGGCTTCAAAGTACAAGAGGTGCTGTTGCAAAGTTGGGGCAGTAGGAAGAGCGACGTGAAATAATCACAGCCATGGGTACCTTCTCCGGTCGGCATTTCCCCCGTGACATCATTCTGTGGGCGGTGCGGTGGTACTGCCGCTACGGGGTGAGCTACCGCGATCTGGAGGAAATGATGACTTCAGCGGGGCGTGCCGGTCGATCACGCCACGATCTACCGCTGGGTCCAGAAATACGCCCCTGAGCTGGACAAGCAAACACGGTGGTACCGGCAGGTACCTGACTGGTAGGCCAGTTCCTGGCGGGTGGATGAGACCTATATCCGGGTCGGCGGCAGGTGGTGCTACCTCTATCGGGCGATCACCGCCAGTGACCAGACCCTGGACTTTTACCTCTCTCCGAAGCAGAACGTGGCCGCAGCGAAGCGTTTCCTGGCCAAGGCCCTCAGATCCAATGCGTCAGCCGGGTATCCCAGAGTGATCAACACCGATAAAGCACCCTCCCTAGCCAGGGCAATCGCCGAGTTGAAGTCAGAGGGAATCTGCCCGCCAACAGTGGAACACCGGCAGGTGAAATACCTCAACAACATCCTGGAAGGCGACCATGGTCGGCTGAAGCGGATCCTCGGGCCGAAAGGCGCGTTTAAGAACCGGACATCTGCATATCGGACGTTGAAAGGGATAGAGGCGATGCACTCATTGCGGAAAGGGCAAGGCACGATGTTTGCCTACGGGCAACCGACCCCGGACGCGGTGATCGTCAACCAAGTCTTCCAGAATATCTAAGCAGGCTGGGCCATAATGCTGGCCAGGCGACGAAGAAAGGAGTGTTCGCGGTTCTCCACCCAACTTTGCAACAGCACCGCACAAGATGGTCACGTCGTACAAGATAAATGCGCCTGGCCCAATACCTGCATGATGGGCCAACGCTTGGGTTTGTATCTCCCCGAACGATTCGGTGGCGAAGGAGGAACGACGCCTCTGGATGGTGCGGTAGCTTGCGCTGGTGATGCCAACCCAGGCAAGAGTCTCGATGAAATCCAGCTTTGGGCTGGGATGGATGATCCGGGCACGCACCAGAACACGAAGCACCGGATCATCGCCGCTTGCTGCTGCAAGGCCTAACTCGTTGAAACACGCATCAATACAGTCCAGCAAGTATCCAGCCCGCTGACCGGCTACCGGCAGCGGGCTGGAAACGCTGCCTGTTGCCGGTGGGGTGTGTAACCTCGCCGAAGTCCATTGCGAGTTGGTCACCATCGACGATGCGTTGAGCCTCAGCCCGCAAAAGCGCAAGCTCAGACTCTGAATGCGCTGAGCCGATATGCTTCATTCTTTTCGCACTTTTGCGTTCAGAGAACACCACGTGCACCGCTATCGCTCCTGAGTCGGTCTTGACGGTGCGAATATAAGGACTCACCAAAATCAGACTACTGAACACCCCGGAACTACCCACTTAGTGCGGAAAAGTCCCACCCGCAAACAAAACCACCAGGTAACAGTGTCAAGAGTGACGTTACTCACCCGCCCATGACCTAAGTCAGGTTAGACTAAGGGCTTATGGGATTAAAAGACGCCCTCGCCCGACTTACCGGCGCGCAGCCCCCGCGCTTAGCTCACCCCGATTTCACCGCCCCCACCGCACGGGTAGAAAAACTGGAAATCCACACCGCTGGCCCGCTTATCATTGTGGTCACTAATCAGCCCGGCGCGGAAGTGCTCTGCGAGTTAGCCCGCGCCCGTGAATCCGCTACCTTGGTCTCTCCCGCTGCCACGGTTCATTTTGCCGCCACAAACAAGGAAGCCCTTCCCATCAAAGATCCCCGGCGCGGCTGGGTCATTCCGCTTACGCCCGCGCTTGCCGACGCCCTCGTAGACCACCTCCCCTACCCCGGCGACTACGAGCTTTCCCCCGCCCTAGCCGTGGTGGTGGAATAGTTTCCTAGAAAGGACTGACATGCTGCTTTTGCCTTGTGCTGGGAAGAAGCCGCGCATCCACCGCAGTGCGTGGATTGCGCCCAATGCCACCATCATTGGTGATGTAGAAATCGGCCCGGATTCCTCCGTCTTTTATGGCGCCGTACTGCGCGGCGACGTGGGCGCAATTCACATTGGCTCTAGGTGCAATATTCAGGACAATTGCGTCTTCCACGTAGAAGAGGACACGCCGTGCGTACTAGAAGATGATGTCACGGTGGGACACATGGCGATGGTTCATGCCGCGCATGTGGAGGCCGGTTCCCTGGTGGGTATGTCCTCTTCGCTGCTCTCGCGCTGCACTATTGGCACCGGCTCGCTCATCGCGGCAGGCGCCGTGGTACTGGAAGGAACCACCATTGCGCCGCGGAGCCTTGCCGCCGGCGTGCCGGCCAAGGTGCGCCGCGAGCTCAGCCAGGAAGAGTCACAGGCCTTCATTGCGCATGCTGCCCGCTACGTGGACTGCGCGCGCAGCCAATCCGATGTGGCGTTGAGCCTGGATGAGGTCACCTTTGATTAAAGGGAAAGCACGCCCATAAGGATGAGGAAGACCGCCACGAGGTAGCCGCCGAAGAGCGCCACTTGGGTGCTATTGGCGCGCGCCGCGGCAAAAAGACGGCCGGCGGCCGATTCGGGATGGGCGCGCACCACCGCAATAAAAAGACCACAGATAGTGGGCAGGGACAGAGCCAGGCTGGCGTACCACACCAAGCCGCCGTACTGAGCGGCCGGAGCGATATCTTCGGTAGCCAGGTGCATGAGCCCGTAATAAAACGGCACCGAGGTCAGCGATTGCACCACGCCCATAATGAAACCGATGATCGCGGTAAGCAGCGATGGAGTACGCAACGGCTCGAGCAGCCGATTTACCAAGGCATTGGGCTGGCCTTGAGAGCGCCACGAGCCAAGCCCCACCGCGATGCCGACTGCGATAAGTACCCAGCCGGCAACGGGCGAGCTCAAAATGGCCTCGATCTGGTCTTTTACTCCCAGCAGCACAAACATCACCACGGCCGCCGCGGCGAGGACGCCAATCCAGTCTCCTATCACCACCAAGGAGGCAATGCGCCGGTACTTGCCGCGGGGCAAGATGATGCCAATGGCCACGAGGATTCCGATGAGTAAGGCATTGACGGAATCCAAGAGGGCAAAACTAACGGCGTGGAGCATGCCGGTCAGTCTACCGCCCCATGCCGCCATCGCCGATACGCCTGAGGGCACAAGACCTATATCTCACGAGTAGCTTCCTATGGTTCACCGCACAGGTCTTTGCGCACATTCCGTAATTTTGCGTACACTATGCAATGTTTCGCACGGGGTGCAAATTTCTCCCCGCGGATTCTATATTCACTGTCACCTGCGTGCAGAGCACTGTACGCATACTGCACAAGAAAGCACTTTTATGTCTAAATTCCTCTACCGGCTAGGTAGCTGGTCCTACCGCAAGGTGTGGCCCTTCCTAGCCTTTTGGCTCATCGTCTTGGTGGCCATGGCGGGACTTACCGCCGGCTTTGCCAAGTCCCCTAACCCTAATTTCTCCATGCCGGAGATGGACTCCACCACCACCCAAGACAAGATGATGGAGCGCTTCGGCCAAGATACCGATGCCATGAGTGCACCCGAAGGCACCGTGGTCATCCAAGCACCGGAGGGCAAAGACCTCACCGATAAACAGGTAGCTGGCAAGGTAGATGACCTCCTTAGTGAGCTCAAAGACACTGGCGCGCTCAAGGACCAGGACAAACTGGTCAGCCCGGTGATGGCTGCAGCCGGCATGGAAAAGCAAATGGGCGAAAAGATGAAAGCCCAGCACATGCCAGACGAGCAGATTAAGAAGAACCTGCAACAGCTCTCCCCTCTGAGCGAGGACAAAACTACCGGTACCGTCACTATTACCTTCGACGCCGACGAAGTCAGGGACATCCCAGAAGAGGACATGACCAAGGTCACGGACGTCCTCAACAAGTACGACGAGGGCGAGCTCACCGTGAAGTACCAGGGCAACGCCTTTAGCTCCGCGGGCCAAGAGATGGGCGGCAGCGCCGAGATTATCGGCCTCATCGTCGCCGCAATCGTGCTGCTGATCACCTTCGGTTCCTTCGTGGCCGCTGGTATGCCGCTAATTTCCGCCATCATCGGCGTAGGCATCGGCATCCTCGGCGTGCAGGTATCCACGGTCTTTACGGATACCATCTCCGATATGACCCCGACGTTGGCCTCCATGATTGGCCTGGCCGTCGGCATCGATTACGCGCTGTTTATTGTCAACCGCTTCCGCAACGAGCTCATCACCTCCTCTGGCCTCAACGATCTTTCGCCAAAGGAACTGGCCCAAGAGCTCAAGAAGATGGATAAGGCCACCCGTGCCCACGCCATGGGCATGGCGCTGGGCACCGCGGGCGGTTCCGTTGTCTTCGCCGGCACCACCGTTGTCATCGCCTTGGCCGCGCTGACCATTATCGGCATTCCATTCCTGGGCACCATGGCCATCGCCGCCGCGGCAACAGTGATCATCGCCGTATTGGTTGCCAATACTTTCATTCCCGCCCTGCTGGGACTTTTGGGCACCAAGATCTTCGCCGGCCGCGTGCCTGGCCCCAAGGTTCCAGACCCAGAGGACGAAAAGCCCACCATGGGCCTGCGCTGGGTACGTCGCGTGCGTGCCCACCCGTGGCTGCACCTTATCGCGGGCGTCGTCTTGCTGGGCATCCTGGCCGTACCATTTGCCCAGCTGCGCCTGGCCATGCCTACCGATGGCACCGCAAAGCCCGGCACCCCGCAGCGCGAGGCCTATGAGATTACGGCAGACGCCTTTGGTCCTGGCCGCAATGCGCCGATGATCGCGTTCGTTGATGTGGCCGACGTTCCCGAGCAGGACCGCATGCCGGCCTTCCAAGATCTCCTGAAGGAGATCAACGGCAATGACGGCGTAGAAAACGCCCAGATCGTGCAGACCACCGAGAACGGTGATGCTGCGCAGATCATGATTACGCCCACCACCGGCGCGACCGACGAAGAGACCACGGAAACCCTTAACCAACTGCGCGATTACCAGGGTGAGTTTGAAAAGACCGGCGGTTCCTACGGCATTACCGGTATCACCCCGATCTTCGATGACATTTCTGAGCGCCTCAATAACGTGCTCATCCCATACGTAGCCATCGTGCTGGGCTTGGCCTTCATCGTCTTGATGCTGGTCTTCCGCTCCATCTGGGTACCGCTCATCGCCGCAGCCGGCTTCGCTTTGTCGATGGCCGCAACCTTCGGCATCACCGTGGCCATTTGGCAAGAAGGCATGTTCGGCATCGTCGACGACCCACAGCCGCTGCTTTCCTTCCTGCCCATCATGCTCATCGGCCTGACCTTCGGCCTGGCTATGGACTACCAGGTCTTCTTGGTCACCCGCATGCGCGAGGGCTTTGTCAATGGCAAGACGGCCGGCAACGCCACCTCGAATGGCTTTAAGCACGGCGCGCGCGTGGTAACCGCAGCGGCGCTCATTATGATTTCCGTCTTTGCCGCCTTCATCTTGATGGACGAGCCGTTCATTAAGACCATGGGCTTTGCCCTGGCTGCGGGCGTGCTTATCGATGCCCTCGTGGTCCGCATGATGATCATCCCAGCCACCATGTTTGTGCTGGATAAGAAGGCCTGGTGGTTCCCGCGCTGGTTGGATAAGATCACGCCAAACATGGACATCGAAGGCGAAGCCTTGCACTCTGACCGCGAGGAACTCCTGCGCGCCCAGCGAGAAAAGGTAGGCGAGACACACCGTGGCTAGTCTGCGCGAAGAAAAGAAGCGAGCTACGCGTCAGGCCATGGCCGATGCGGTAGCGCGCCTCGTCCTCGACGGCGGTGCCGAAGCCGCCACGGTCTCCGGCATCACCGCGACCGTCGGGGTCTCCCCGCGCACCTTTCACAACTACTTCTCCTCCGTGGCAGATGCACTACTGTCCTTTAGCACCGATGTGCTTGCCAAGTTTTCCAAGGAAGTACCCACTGTCTTTCCTAATTCATCCATTTCTGAATTCCTCGAACAAGTAACGCTCGATGCCACCGAAAACGAGGGCAAAGAGCTACATTCTTTTACCTCTCTTTTCACCATTGGCGAGGCTTTAGAAAACTTGAGCCATACCTCGAAAGAGCGCCAACAATTCCAAGTCGTAGCTGACCAAGTTTTGGAAGCTTTCCACCAACGCGCCCCGGATAAGTCGCGCTTTGAAATCGCGGTCATTCTCCAAGCGTGTGCGGGTGCCAGTGCGATGAGCATGAAAGAAATCCACCGCCGCTCCCAGGCCGAAGAATCACTGGACGCTCACACAAAGCATGAGATAGTTCGCACAGCCTTTGCCACCGTGCGTGCCATCGACTAGCTAGCCTAATGGGCGCTTTAATCCGTATGCTCGGCAATAGTTATGGATAAGACAGCCCCTATATCGAGCACCGCGCAAGACGCCCGCTTCATTCAAGCGGGCGTTAATGCCGCATTTCAAGACCGCATCGGGGAGGCGACCGATGTGGAATTTAATTTCCTCGGGCCCTCGGATGGCGATAGCGAAGGAAGCTATGCCACCGACCAGCTCGTGGAGGTACGGGTAAGCTCCGCGCAGCACGTGGCGGATTTTCGTGGCGTGCGCCTAGCCGTCATCGCCGCAGGCACCTGGCACTGGACTACCTCTGCGACCGAGCATTTTGCTGACCTTCCGCAGTCAGGTACGGCCACCGCAGACATTGACCAAATGGTTGCATATGCCTCCCTTATCGTGGGCAACATGCCGGTGCTGCGCACCCAGCAGGGCGAGCACGTGGCCATCGTTGCGGTAGATTTCCACCCCTACCTGGACTTTCGCCAGACCTTGCTGCGCGGTCTCCAACACAGCAACGCGGACATGGACGAGAAGCGGCCGGCCCTCGCACTTGCCCGCTACCTGGGCATGGAGTCCACCGCGGAAGAGCCCTACCTGCATTTTTCTGATGGCACCACGGTGCGTTTTGAGCAGGCAAGCCCCGAAGTACACAAGATTTCCGGCATCACCCCAGGCTTGGCAGCCGCCCGCGTCTTGGAGGATGCTTTTTATTTAAGCACCGAAAGCCAGATGTTTTTCCAAGGCAGCTTCCCAGATGCCACGGTAGATCTCGATGTGGATAAGGCCACCGCGACGGTGTCCTATCGTGACGGGCAGATGACGGCCAATGCGGTGCTTATCGCGACCATTTCAGACGAGGAGTTCACGTGGGCCTGGGCAGATACGGTGTTTAAAGACACCACGGCGGCGCGGTTGGCAGGAAACCTAGCGCGCTTTGGCATCGACGAGGCCGTGCCTGAATTGGTGCGCCCGCACCTTCCGCTTCAACTGGCGCGCGAGCACCAGCTACCGCACCTAGCGTTGCCCATTTTGGGGATCTGGACGCTGGCGGGCACTACGCTTGCCGACGCCCGCGTGGGCCTCGTCCTGCTCGATGCTCCACAGCTACACCTCCCGGAGCCGACCCCAGCCGCCACCGACGCTACTTTGGCGGTTCCCCCTCCTTCATGGATCAACGCAGATCGCGCCCGGGCCGCCTATGGATCATTTCGCGGGGTGGAGGTGTAGGGCGCTGCGGAGGGCGTCCACGTCGACGTCGGCAAGCGCGGCAGGCTTAAATGCCGCATCGTTGGTTTTATCCACCAAAACCGCTCGCACGCCCTCGGCAAAGTCTTCACGCCGGTACATATAGGCGCCCAGGTTGGTCTCCATATCTAGCGCTTCGCGGATGCTGCTGCACTCCTGCTCGGCGCGGAAGAGCTCGATGGCCGCCACAATGGAGGTCGGGCACGCCTGCGCGGTCAGCTTTTCTACCTGTTGTTTAAGCTCTGGGTAGTTTTCCAAGGCCGCGCAAATGTCTTGCCAGGTGTTGTGGGAAAAGGCGTCCTCGATGGCGTCGATAAGCTCGGCCAAGGGGGCCTCGCCGCTAGGTGCGGTGGCGTGCTGGGCTAGCGCAGTGGCTAGTCCATGCTCGATAACCGCACTTGCAAAGGCCTCGCCGTCCGCCACATAGTGGGTGGCCAGCCCGCTCCACACAAGGTCTGCGGCATGCATGCGGTAGCCGGTAATCCCCCAGAACTTTGCCAACTCGGCCGAGGCCTTCCCGCGCGTTCCCACCGCACGTTGGGCGGCATAGGCCATGCCTACGTCGGTGACATAGCCAATATTCATCTCTGGCATGGAGGCAAAGGTTTTCTCCGTAACCACGCGGTGGGACCCGTGGGCGGAAATGCCTAGACCACCTCCCATAGCGATGCCATCGATGAGCGCCACGATGGGCTTGGGATACTCCGCGATATCACCGTTCAACGTGTATTCGGTGGCGAAGAAGGCATCAACCTCATCCACCTTGCCCTCCTTGACCCCTTCACGGGCGTAGCGAACATCGCCGCCGGCGCAATATGCCTTGGGACTAGTCGAGGTAAACAGCACCTGTTCCACCTCATCGTTGTCGCGCCACTGCGCCAGCGACTCCGCAATGAGGTCGATCATTTCCGGGGTGAGGGAATTGAGAGCCTTGGGGCGGTTGAGCTCAATGACTCCGGTATGGTTACGGATTGAGGAAACGATAGGTGCAGTATTAGTCATAACCCCTAGTGTGACACAGAACGCATGCACCTATCCACCATCAGCCAATTCACAGATAGGTTCGGAATTTTGCTCCCACAGCTCATCGCCCTGGATATGGACGGCACCCTACTGGACGGCAACGGCCAGCTTCCACCAGATTTCGCCGCGATCAGCACCCGTGCCCACCAGCTCGGCGTCACCCTAGTACCCGCCTCGGGCCGCCAGCTCGCCACCCTGCAAGAGATGTTTCCGCACGAAGACACCTTCATTGCAGAAAATGGCTCCGTGGTCGTCCACGATAACCGCGTCATCAGCGCCACTACCCTGCCCAGCGCAGCTGTGCGCGCCGCCATGGCCGCACTCCATTCCGTTGAGACCCCGCATACGGTAGTGCTGTGTACCCCGGATACCGCCTATGTGCACAAAGGCGCCAATGCACAGGCCCGTGCTGAGATAGCCAAGTACTACAGGTCAGTGGAATGGGTAGATGACCTCGATGCGCTACTGGATGCAGACATCATCAAAATCGCCGCTTACTGTGCCGACGGCAGTGAAAAGCACCTCCACCAGCCCCTCCTTGCGGCCGTACCGGAACACAATATCGCCATCTCTGGCGCCGTATGGCTCGATGTCATGGCCGCTGGAGTCAACAAGGGCGTAGCACTACAGACCATGGCCGAGCTCCTTTCGGTCCCCATGTCCCGCACCGCCGCCTTTGGCGATTTCCTCAATGACTACGAGCTCCTCCGTGAGGCAGGCACCGCCATCGCTATGGAAAATGCGCACCCAAAGTTGAAGGAAATTGCCGATCGCATTGCCCCACCCAATACCGAATATGGGGTCATGACAGTTCTGCGTCAGCTTTTTGACAGCGAAGAGTCCTAGACTCGAATTTTCGCCTCCGCCCCGCGCGCCGCACCATAACTCCCCCGCATGGGGAGAAGTGCTGGTGCGCAGGCTAAAATAGTCCGTTTAGAAAATATACGTAGTGCTTTGGGAGTTTTTGTGAAGCAAATTTTGCGCTCACTGCTGGGGAAGAAGAAACCTGGGCGTTCGAACGAACCACGCACACCGGTCTATCAGCCAGTACAGCCCAAAGCTGGCTCGACCAGTGCGACTCAGACCCCTAATAAAAAGGATTCTGCGCCCCAGAAATCGGCTAGCACCGAATCCACCACGGGTGCTCAATCCTCCGAGCCGAAGGGCAAGCCCCAGGATCGCACCGCTAAGGACGGCGAGTCCACGAAGCAAGCTAAGCAGGCTCCTGCGCGCAAAACCACCCCGACGAAGCCTGCACAGGCTTCCGAAGCCAAGCCAGCTGCTCCTAAGCCTAAGGATACGAAGCCTGCCGCCAAGCCCGCAGCTAAGGGCACCACTCGCCCCAGCACCGAAAATCCCCAGGCAAGCAAGGCCACTTCCGCAAAGCCGCAGCAGACTAAGTCCACCTCGAAGTCGCCTGCGGCCAAGGCGCCGAAGGCCAAGCCTGCAGCCCAAGAATCTGCCGCTAAGCCAACCGCCGCACAACAAAGCAAGGCAGAGTCCACTCCCAAAGCAGCTATTAAGAAGCAACAAGACTCGCCTGCTCAGGACAAGAAGCCACAGCGCAAAGCGCACGAACCGGTTCAGCGACCGCGCCGCGGTGCAAGCTTTAGTACTACCCCGTCTAAGTCCTCCCCAAAGACTCCTTCTGCCCGCAGTAATTCCCCGAAGCCTGTCTCTCAACCTTCTCAAAAAGGCACGGTAAAGCCCGCACAGCAGGCTCAACCCACTACCCAAAAGCCGAAGCAGACGCCCAAGCCTTCCTCTTCTTCCAGCGCGAAGAAGGCTTCGCCGCAATCGGCACAGCCGCAGAAATCCCAACCGGCTAAGTCCAAGCCGACCACCGGCCAGCAGCAGGCGCAAAAGCCACGCTCCTCCAAGCAGGTCCCGGCAAACTCGGCAAAGCAGCAACCACAGCCGCAACCAACGCCGAAAAAGAATGCACAGCCGTCGAAGCCCTCGCAACCGTCCAAGGGCCAAGGATCAGCGCGTACTCCCGGCGCTGCAAAGCAGAAGGCTGCCTCACAGGCCTCGGCGCCAAGCGCTCCAACGCCAAAGAAAGGCACCACTGCCCCCAAGCCGAAGGTAGCTGCGCCAAAGACTGCAGCCGATGCATCCCAGCAGAAAGCTGGGGCGGCGCAGAACCAGACTGCCCAGAATGGAAACAAGGTAGTCCAGCCGAAATCGCAGCAAGGCGCACCCTCTAAGGGCAACCTGCCCAAGCAAGAGGCGAAGACGCAACAGCCACAGCCGAAGGCAAAGGAAGCGACGCCGCAGAACAAGACCAAGAAGGCAACAAAGCGCCGCCCCCAGGTTAAGCCCTCCGATATCAGTCGCGGATTGGCCCGCAAATCACAACAGGTGGGCACTCCTTCCACAGCGCAGCAAAAGCCGTCGCGAGCTGCCCAGAAGCCTAAGGTAAAGCCACAGCCTGATTCGCCCCAGCCAAACAAGGCCGAGCCTCAAGCAGCTCCAAAGACGCCGCCTGCGCAGAAGGGAAAGTCCGCTGCTACAGGCGCTGTAGCAGCCGGAGCGGGTTCAGCCGCTGCCGCTGCTGCCGCAGAGAAAAAGCGGGAGAAGGCACAGCCGTCGAAGGAGCAACATCCAGCCCCGGAAAAGCCACAGGAAAAGGCCGCACCGAGCCAGCCACAACAAGCTGCGCAGAAGCCAGCATCACAGAAGGCCTCGGCAACGCAGGTAGATACTAAGTCTAAGTATCCGCTACAAAAGCAGGCCAAGGACCCTGAAGCGCTGGCTACGCCGCCTGAGAGCAAGGTCGTTAAGAAGAAGCGCCACGCCCGCCTGCGCCAGGTCAAGGGGCTGGATGGACTGCGCGGCCTCGCGGTTATTGCCGTGGTGTTGTACCACTTCTTCCCTTCCCTGCTTCCCGGTGGTTACTTGGGCGTTGACCTCTTCTTCGTCCTTTCTGGATTCCTCATCACCTCGTTGCTGGTGCGCGAATTCCGCACCTCCGGCACAATCAGCCTGAAGGACTTCTGGGTGCGCCGATTCCGACGCATCCTCCCGGCCGCAGTATCCGTCTTGGTCATGTGTACCGCTTTGGTGGCATGGATAGGCGGGGACCTCGCGGTCGGCTTGCGCCAGCAGTTCTTGGGAACTCTGTTCTTTGTCAATAACTGGACCCAGATCGCCACCTCCCAGTCCTACTTTGCGGACAATGAGATTCAGGTCTTTGCCCACTATTGGTCGTTGGCCGTAGAGGAGCAGTTCTATGTCATCTGGCCGCTTCTTATCACTGGCGTTTTCCTGATTTCTCGCCGTAAGCCGCGCCGGCTTCCCATCCTCGTAGCCGCAGTCTTAGCTATCGGTTCCGCCGTGGCCATGGCACTCCTTTACGTGCCGGGTGAAGACCCGACGCGCGTCTACTACGGCACCGATACCCATGCTTTCGGCCTGCTCACTGGCGCCGTGCTGTCTTTGCTGATGACTTCTACCAAGTCCGATCCACAGGCGGACTCGTGGGCGGCGGCAGGCAAAGCCGAATCGCGCATCGCCGGAATCATCGGCACTTTGGCGCTCATCGGCTACGGTGCCCAGCTATTCCTCATGCCGGATGACGCGGAGATCACCTACCGGGGTGGACTCTTCCTCACCAGCGTGCTTGGTGTCCTGATGGTGTGGGGCGTGGTTCGCGAATACGGCCCGATGACCCCGCTCTTTAGGACCAAGGTCATGCGCTGGTTTGGCCAGCGATCCTTCTCGCTGTATCTCTGGCACTGGCCGGTCATCATGATGCTCAAGGCGCTTTTCGAGGGCAACCAGAACTCCGATAAATCCTGGATCCTGGGCCTTGTAGCCGTGCCTATTTCGCTGCTTCTGTCCGAGATTTCCTATCAGTTCATTGAGAATCCTTTCCGCCGCGGCGGCTATAAAAAGACGTGGAAGACCTATTGCGTCATCCCGCCCAGGATTTAGCGAATTGCGCGATGGCTTTGGCAAGACCATGTGGCCGGTAGTCCCATTCCTGGTCATTGCCTCTATAGCCGGCGTAGTCTACGGCGTTGTTAATTCCAGCGATAAGACCGAGTTGGAGCAGCAGCTGGAGCAGCTCCAGCAGCAGAACCAGAGCAGCAACAATGCCCCGGCGCAGCCGAATGATACTGCCCCACAGCCGCCTGCTGAGGACAACGACGATAAGGCTGCCGCGAAGGATAAGAAGACCCGCCCGATGCCGCAGGGCAAAGACATCACCGCCATCGGCGACTCCGTGATGCTGGGTTCTAGTGGCGCCCTCAAGCAGCGCTTCCCGCAGATTTACGTCGATGCAGATGTATCCCGCCACTACACTGCGGGTATCCAGATTCTGCAGCAGCTCAAGGATTCCGGCCAGCTGCGCGATACCGTCTTCCTCGGGTTTGGTACTAACGGCCCTGCCTTCCCGGACCAGATCAAGGAAGCTCTAGACATCATCGGCGAAGACCACACCGTTGTCATAGCTGTCCCCTATGGTGACCGCGAATGGATGGCCCAGTCCCAACAGGATGTCCTCGACGCAGCCAAGGAATACGACAACGTATATGTCGCGGACTGGTGCGGACATGCACAGAGCGACCCCGCAATCCTCTATTCCGATGGTGTTCACCCGATTCCGGAACGCGCTGGCGAGTACTCGGATGCTTTCTACGATGCGCTAAAGCAGTACTCGAATGGCGACAAGACCGTGTCTTCGCAGTGCGTGCCGCAATAGAGCGCAGGCGGGCGCGAGGAGGGGCGTCGGAAAGCGCTTAGCTCCCTCCCCTCCCCTCCCTTCGCGCTCACCGGAAGGTGTGCTCCGCTAGCAGCATCATCCGCAGTGAGCGCGAAGGGCGCTGGTGCGCCTAGGCATAGAAAAAGCTCGCCCTCTACATCGCAGTAGAGGGCGAGCTTTATTCGTTGGGATTAATCGACGGAGAACTCGCCCATCTTGTCCCAGCCGGTGCGGCCTTCGATGTGAACGTTAATGATGTCCGGGGTCTCCACGAGGTACTTCGGGAACTCCTCGCAGGAGCGCTGGAAGTGCTCGCTCTGGACGTGCTCTACGTCCTTGCCATCTGCGTAAGACTCCAGCAGCAAGAAGCGCTGACGATCTTCCGGATCGCGGAACCACTTGAAGTCGATGCAGCCCGGCTCTGCGTTGCAGGCCTCGGTGTACCAATTGATTTCATCGAGGAAGGTCTCTGCGTATTCGGGCTTGACGTGGAACTGTACGTTGATCAAAATCATGCCCCGATTCTACCGGCACCGTGCGGCTTCGTCATCGTCGCAGATGGAAGCCACGAATGCAGTGAAATCGGGGCTAGTGAAAAACGGTTTAGTTGAGGAAGAATTCCGCAACGTAGATGTAGGTTCCGTCATAAGCAGTTGCTACGCCAAAGCCGTGTGGGGAACCAGCGTTGACTGGTACATCGCGGTTGAACCAGTTCAGGCGGTCTTGTGCCTGCTGCTCGGTGAGACGGTGAACAGAACCCTGTCCTTCGTCCTTGTGATTCAGGCCGTGGGCTACCCCGCCCTTGTAGTCGAGCTTGCCGGCGGCACCCTGGTTGGCCCATTCCTGGGCGATGGCGGTCGCGTGGGAATCCTTGCGGTGCCCAGCCTTCTCGAGGTGGGCGGTGGTGGCGGCCCCCAACTCACCAGCGACCTTGGGCGCGTGGCCCGCTGGCTTGGCCAGGAATTCTGGCAGCGAGATATTGTACTTCTCGGCCAGCTCATAAGCCTGCGGTGGCAAGGTGAGGCGGAAATCCTGCACAGCAGCGAAAGGATCAGAAGAAAGCTGCTGAGCCTGCGAAGAAGCCTGCTGAATCTGCGGCGGCAAGGCCGGCTGAGCAGAGGCCATGGTGGAAGTAGCAGTAATGACAAGAGCGGTGGACAGGGCGGTTACGGTGGCACGGTGAGAAAGCTTCATGCCCTCCACCGTGCCATAAGTGGCCGGCAGTCTGGAAGGAGTTTCCGGGCTGCGCAGGAAATTCGATACAACTTTGTTATGGTCCCTGGGGTCTTGAGGAAATGCGGATGGTGGGACAATATCCTCACCGCGCAATTTTTGAGTACTGCGAAAGGTTGTTGACTGTTGCTGGACGTATTGACCGGGTTTGCGATTATTTTCGTAGTCATCGGCGTCGGGTTTGTGCTGGCCCACAGGGGCGTTATTGGCAAGGGCGAGGCGCGCTTGCAATTCAATCGCACGGCCTTCTGGGCGGCCACGCCGGCGCTCATCTTTTCCAGCGTGGCTACATCCGATACCTCCGCGTTTGCGTCCCCAGTGGTGGCCGTCATTGCCGCTGCGTCCGTCGCCACCATGGCGGTGTACTGGCTGTGCAGCCGGCTACTCTTTCCACGCAGCGGCGCCGAAACCATGGCGGGTGCCGCGGCGGCGAGCTATTACAACTCGGTCAATATTGGCCTGCCCATTGCCACCTATGTCATCGGTGATGCCACCTACGTCATCCCAGCCTTGGTTCTCCAGATGGCGGTGCTCTCCCCTTTTATCATTGCAGGGCTCAATGCGCAGGGAACGAGCCTGCGATCGATATGGAGCTCCGTTGTCTCGGGGGTTACCGCGCCGGTGGTGTTAGCTGCGGTGGCGGGATTCATTGTCTCCGCAGCGCAGTGGCAGGTACCGGATGTGGTGATGAAGCCGCTGGAGATTTTGGGTGGCGCTTCCATTCCTATGATCCTGATGAGCTTTGGTGCCTCGTTAAAGGGCGACGGGCTATTGGAAGAAGACCGTCTGCCCACCATTACCGCGACGGTATTGAAGTTGGTGGGCATGCCTGCAATCGCGCTGGCCGTGGGCGCAGCGCTGGGCCTAGACGGCGCGGAGCTATACGCGGCGTTGATTTTGGCGGCCTTGCCCACGGCGCAGAATGTGTATAACTATGCCGCTACCTATGAAGTAGGAGAAACCGTGGCACGCGATACGGTCTTTCTCACTACCTTCCTGTCGCTTCCTGCGATGCTGGCCATCGCTGCCTTATTTGGCTAAACACCTAGTAAATCCCGACGTCGAGCGCGGCAAACTCGCGCTGCAGCTCATCTGGATCGATAGCTCCCGCCACGTCTGGACCAGCGATGGCGGCAAAGCCGTCGAGCACCGATGCCCCGTAGTTATGACCGTGCCCATCGGGTACGTCCTTTGCGCCGGGCAGATCGGCGGCTACTTGGAGGGAGGAGATGATGGGCATCCACTGCATCACGCGCTCAGCAGAATACGGGGTCCGCTCGCGCATCCAATCCGGCTCCTTGAAGGCCATCTGTGGCGACCACCAGGCCACCGGTGCCGAGGGGTGTTGGATATAGAGCATGCGGGTGCGTCCCCACTCCTCTTCTGGCACCGTGCCCCATTGGCGCACCTGCGCGTCATCATTGGCAAAGCGCACGACAAGGCCACCGGCGTATTCAGGGGAAATTTCAGAAGAGCCAGGGTCGCGGCGCTCCACAAACTGGGTGCGCAAGCGATTAAAGTGCGGCGGCCCCGTCAGTAGGATGCCGTCGACGGAATTGGCGATATCGCGCACCCCGGAAAAGGCCGCTTCAATGCCCGTGGTGCCTAAGGATTCGCCGTACAGGTAGAGCTTCGGGCGCTTGTCCTCCGGCAGGCCGTTCCACCAGTCCACGATGGGGTTAATGAACTCCTGCCCGGCGCGTTCTACCTGACCACCGCCGGACAGGAAATGCAGGGCCGAGGGCATGGCGGAGTATTGGGCGGCCGCGATGGCGGTGTCGCCGCCGTAGAGCAGCTCGAAGGCCTGGGCGGAATAGGACGACACCCATCCCGTTCCGGTGGTCATAATGAGAAGCAGGGCCTTGCGGTCTTGGGCGTGGGTGCGCTCGAGTTCGTCGATAAGCAGCTGCGCTCGCTCCTCATTGGAGGCGCGATTGCCCAGGCCGGCATAGGCGCGAATGGGTTCCTTGGCGGGCTTTCCGGTTACCTCTTCTAATTCCGCGCGGTGCGCACCGGAGGAGAGGAAACGTGAGCCCTGCAGCCCCACCCCATTCCAGTCCACGCGGGAGTCTGGGGAGCCACTGCGTTCAGCAGACGTGGGACGCTGCGTAGCGGGATCGGGCTCGGCGTTTTGGGCGGTAAAGATTCTTTCCCCCACACCCACAATGGCGCCGGGGATGAGGTTTTCCACGGTGTACGTGCCCACCAAGGCCACGATGAGTACCGCGCCCGCAACGCGGTAGGCGGCGCGGAAGCGCTGGGGGAAGTGGCTGGAAAGCCAGCGCACGCAAAAGCGCAGCACGCGCAAGATGAAAAGGAAGGCCGTAAATACCGCCAGTGCCAGCGGAACCACCAGCACATAGCTGGCAATGGTGGGTGCCGGTGCGGACAGGGCGTCTGCGAGTTGGCGTTGCCACCGCACGGCAAAGACCGCAAAACCTATCATCCACACCACAAAAGCGGCGGTGGCGATGCGGGAGGCTAGGCGGTAGCGCCGAGCTGGCCACGTGGTGGCATCAAGCCAGGCATGCCGGGGCGCCACATAGCGCACCACCAGCCGGTACCACACGAGCTTGAGGGCGATGCCCAGCGTATAGCCGAGCCCTGCGGCAATGCCGGAAACGAGCCCTTGGTAGAGCCAATCGCGCGGCAGAATGGATGGGGTAAGCCCCAGGGTAAATAGCGCTGCGGCGCCGATAATGCCCCACAGGTCGAGGTGGCTGACAATATCGGCGATGCGGGCTTCTACCCTTCGAGCTTCTCCCCCAACTCCAGCCATTCCATCTCCAATTCCTCGTAGGCGCTGCGGTTTTCCTTTAGCTCTCCGTCCAATTCGGTCAAGGCCTGGGTATCAACCTTTTCCGCGGCGGTGGCCATCTTCTCATTGATCTGCGCAGCCGCCTTTTCCAGCTTCTGCATCTTGCGCTCGAGGGCGTTCATCTTCTTGGTGATTTCGCGCTCTTGCTGGGACGAGAGCTTCTTTTCTGGTTTCGGTGCAGCGTTGTCTGCCTGCTTTTCTCCCAGGTTGAGCACACCGGAACTCTGCTGAGCCTCAAGTGCGGCGCGCTTGCGCAGGTACTCGTCGATGCCGCCGGGAAGGTTGGTGAGCTTGCCATCGCCAAAGAGCGCGTAGGTGTTATCCGCGATGCGCTCAATGAGGTAGCGATCGTGCGAAATGACCACCAGGGTGCCTGGCCAGGAGTCCAGGAGGGATTCCAGCTCCTGCAGGGTATCGATATCGAGATCGTTGGTGGGCTCGTCCAGCAGCAATACATTGGGCTCGGCCATCAGTACGCGGGTGAGCTGCAAGCGGCGGCGCTCGCCACCAGAAAGGTCGCCTACCGGGGTGCGCTGACGCTTGGCGGAAAATCCCAGGCGCTCGGCCAGCTGGGAGGCGGAAAGCTCCTTTTTGCCGAGCTGAACGTAGGTGGCGACGTCCTCGACGGCGTCGATAAGCCGGCGCTCCGGATCTAGGTCATCGAGTTCCTGGCGCAGCCAACCGAGGCGCACGGTTTGGCCCTCGATGCGTTTGCCCGCCGCCAGCTCGTACTCGCCGGCCAAGGTGCGCAGCAAAGTGGTCTTGCCGGAGCCATTAACGCCCACCAAACCGATGCGCTCGCCAGGGGCTAGGCGCCAGGTGAGGTGATCTACCAAGGTGCGACCGTCCGGGGACTTGACCGTGGCATCCTCAAGTTCGATGACCACGCGGCCTTGGCGCTGCTTGGAAAAGGCCATGAGCTCGACCTTATTGCGCGGCTCCGGTGCGTCAGAGATCAGCGCCTCGGCGGCCTCAATGCGGTAGCGCGGCTTGGAGGTACGCGCCGGTGCGCCGCGGCGCAGCCAAGCCAGCTCCTTGCGGGCGAGGTTTTTGCGGCGCTGTTCCATGGCATCGGCCTGGCGGGCACGCTCGGCGCGGGCAAAGGTGCCGAATCGTTGTAGCCACCCTCGTAGGTATCGACCACGCCATCGTGTACCTCCCAGGTTCACGTGGCCACGGTATCGAGGAACCAGCGATCGTGAGTAACCACGACCACGGCCAGGTTGCGCTTGAGCAGGTGGTCTGCGAGCCACTGCACGCCTTCCACGTCGAGGTGGTTGGTCGGCTCATCGAGCACCACAAGGTCCAAATCCTGCACCAGCGCGGCGGCCAGGTTCACGCGGCGGCGCTCGCCACCGGAGAGCGAACCCACCGGAGTATCGAGCCCAAGATCTACAATGCCCAGCCCGCCTAAGACATCGCGCACCTTGGCATTGGAGGCCCACTCATAGGTCTCCAATTCCAGCGGCTCAATAATCACTTGCGCGATGGTCAGCTCATCGGGCAGGTCAAAGCGCTGCGTGACCACAGCCATGCGCAAATCAGAAGTATGGGATACGCGGCCGGCGTCGGGCGGCTCGATGCCTGTGAGTACCTCCAGCAGGGTGGTTTTGCCACCGCCATTAACGCCGACGATGCCGATGCGATCGCCGCTTTGCACACCTAGGGATACCCCGTCTAGCAGGGTTTTTAATCCATAAGTTTTGCTGACTTGCTCGAGGTTAATCAGGTTTGCCATAACGAGTGTCCATCTTAATACCTCCCTGCACATACCCCCGCATTTCTCCAAACTATTGCTCTTGATTTTCACGTCCAATAGTGTCCTTATGTATGAAGCACTACACACTTTCTCTCTGCGCGGTGCTCTCTGCCGCGGCAGTAGCCATTGCCTCCTGTTCCGCCCCCACCGAGGAGGAAAAGGACTCCCTGCACTCCCACGACCACGCCCACAGCGAGGACGAACCACGCTCACGAGCACGCCCATGACCATGAGCATGAGCACGGCCATGACCACGCCGGACACTCGCACGAAGGTTTCGAAGCCGAGGAAGGCGAGACCGAGGTAGCCCAGCTGCCCACCCGCATTGTCATTTCCCACGCAGACGGACTGCGCGCCTATGACGCCAAGACCGGCAAGGTAATTGGCGAGGACACGATGAATGCCTTCCTGCGCCTGAGCGATGCCGGCGATAACCGCCATGTCATGGTCACCAAAGGCGATAGCTTCCTCACCTACGACACCGGGCGCATTACCAAGGGCCACGGCGATCACAACCACTACTACACCGCTGAGCCCTCGCTTGGCGACGCCCCCATCAAGGCCCCGCACGCCGGCCACGTGGTCCACCACGACGGCTTTACCGCACTATTTTCCGATGGCGATGGTGCAGCGAAAATTTACAAGACCGAAGACATGGGCAAAGACGATGCCCAGCCGGTCAATACCGTAGATACCGGCGCCGCCCATCACGGCGTAGCCGTACCACTGAAGGACGGCTCGGTAGTTATCACTAAGGGAACCGAGGACGAGCGCCACACCATCCAGCATCTGGATAAGGAGGGCAAGGTCCTTACTGAAACCACCGAGTGTCCTGGCGTGCACGGCGAGGCCGCCGCGGGTAACGGCAATATCTTCTTCGGTTGCGAGGACGGCCCTGTAGTCTTCGATGGCACCAAGTTCCACAAGGTGGACGCCTCCGCCTATGCCGGCGCGGGCGGCTACCAGCGCTCCGGCAATGCTGCCGGTTCGGAGGAATCCGATGTCATTCTGGCCGATAATAAGACCGACAAGGACGCAGAGCTCGAGCGCCCCACCTCCGTGACCTTGGTGGACACCAAGGACTTTTCCGCGAAGAAGGTTGACCTCGATGCTTCCTATTGGTTCCGCTCCCTGGCCCGCGGCCCGCTGGGCGAAGCGCTGGTGCTCACCACCGACGGCAAGCTCAATGTCATCGACCCAGATTCCGGGGAAATCACCTCACAGATCGATGCCATCTCTCCATGGAAGGAAAATAAGGAGTGGCAACAGCCAGGCCCCATCCTGCAGGCCGCCGATGGCTACGCCTTTATTACCGACGCCCAAAAGAAGCAGCTCGTGGTCATTGACCTCCTCCAAGAAAAGGAGGTCAACCGCTTCGACCTCGACATCGAGCCCACCGAGATGACGGTGCTCTAGCTACAGCACCACAGCGCCGCTAGCGGGTCCATGGGTAGCCACACCCTTGGTTCCGGGAATCTCTACCGTCACCTGGGAGACCACTTCCCTAGCCTCCTCTGCCCCGGCGCAGAGGAAGGCACAGGTCGGACCACTGCCGGAGACGATGCCCGCGAGGGCTCCGGCGGCCACACCCGCCTCCAGCGTCTTGCGCAGGTCCGGGCGCAGGGAAAGCGCTGCCGGCTGCAGGTCATTGTGCAAGTGCTGTGCCACCCGGTGCGGGTCGCCCGAGATAAGCGCCTGCGATACTGCTGCGGTATCCATGTGCGGTTCGCCGCCGCGACCCTTTTCTCGCATTTCATCCAGCTTGTGAAAGACCTGCGGGGTAGATAGCCCGCGGTCCGAGGCGATGAGCGCCCAATGGTAGGTACCGCGCGCCATCATCGGGGTAAGCTGCTCGCCGCGCCCCGTACCGAGTGCGGTGCCACCCAATAGGGTAAAGGGAACATCCGAGCCCAGCGCCGCGCCGAGCGCGTCCAGAATCGGCTCGCCCACCGAGTCGATGCCGTAGTAGCCGCCATAGCAGCGCTCAGCAAGGCGCAGCGCGGCGGCCGCATCAGCAGAGCCACCTGCCATACCTCCGGCGGTAGGGATAGCTTTGTGGATTTCCAGCGCTACCTCCGGCAGCGCCTTCGGCCCATGGGTGGTGTATAGGTACTGCATGATGCGGTTTACCGCGGTCCACGCCAGGTTTGTGTAGTCTTCTGGCACGCCCTGTGCGTGAGGGCCCGTAACCTTTAAGCCTTGAATGCGCGGCTTATCCACCTCGGGATTACCCAAGTCCGTGAGCGTCACGGTGTCATGCAGCTCCAAAGACTGAAAGACGCTGGCAAGCTCATGGAACCCGTCCTCGCGCGGCTCCTCCACACCGAGGTGAATATTGACCTTGGAGTGAGCGCGGGCGGTGTAAACGAATGGTTCGTTATCTAGCGGTGCACTCATTTAGATTCCTGCCAATCGTACGAAGTCCTCCACGGCGAGCTTCTCGCCGCGCTGCTTCGGATCGATGTCCGCCGCTCGCAGGGCCTCCTCAGCGGCGGCACCCGAACCAAAGTGGCCGGACAATGCCGCGCGCAGGGTCTTGCGGCGTTGGGCAAAGGCGGCGTCGATAACCGGCCAGACCTTAGCCCGCGACTCATCGGTGATCGGCCAAGGAGCATCTTCAAAGACGTCGATGCGCACCAGCCCGGATTCAATATTGGGCGCCGGCCAAAAGACGTTCTTGCCAATCGTGCCGGCCTTGGAGACCTTGCCATAAAAGCCCGCCTTGACCGAGGGCACGCCATAGACCTTACTGCCGGGCTGGGCGGCGAGACGGTCCGCCACCTCCAGCTGGACCATCACCAGCACGCGGCGAATGGAGGGGAAGGTCTCCAGCAAGTGCAGCAAAACCGGCACAGCGACGTTATACGGCAGGTTGGCCACGAGGGCAGTCGGCTCCGTGACGTCAGAATCCGTCACGCGCAACGCGTCCTTTTCCACTACACGCAGGCGCGGCGCATACTCAGGGGCGCGCTCGGCCACGGTATCGGGCAGCTGCGCCGCCAAGCGGGAATCGATCTCTACCGCGGTCACGTCCCCCACAGCCTCTACGAGGCCAAGGGTCAGCGATCCCAGTCCGGGGCCTACCTCGAGGACGCGATCTGTGGGATCCAACTCCGCCGCGGCGACGATGCGCCGGATGGTATTCGGGTCATGCAGAAAGTTCTGCCCCAGCTTCTTGGTGGGCACGATGTCGAGCTTCTCCGCGAGGGCGCGGATCTCTACGGGACCCAAAAGCGCGGCGCCGGTGGAATCAGTCATGCCTTCTAACTTAGTAGAAGAGACAAAAAAGCCGCACACCACAGTGGGTGTGCGGCCAAGACGCGCTGCGGTTTAGCGCAGGCCCAGCTTGGAAGTACATGCCGGCCATGCGCCCCAGCCCTGCGCTGCCTGCACCTTTTCTGCCACGGCAATCTGCTGCTCGCGGGAAGCCTGCCATGCCTCCGGTGCGTACTCGGTGCCGCCGAATGCCGCCCAAGTGGATGGGGTGAACTGCAGGCCGCCGGAGAAGCCGTTGCCGGTATTAATGGCCCAGTTACCGGTTGCCTCACACTGTGCAATGGAATCCCAGACGGAGCCATCGGCCACCGCCGGAGCAGCAGCACCGGAGTTGCCGCCCTCCTCCGGCTTTTCTTCCTCGGCCTTCTTGGTGCCGCGGGCGATGGTGGCAGCCTTAGGCTCGACGGTCACCTTTTCCTTGATGACGTCATTGGATTCTTTCGCGCCGTCCTTCATTACCAGCTTGTGGGTAATAACGCGCTTGCCCTTAACGCCTTCCTCGCGGACTTCTTCGGTGCCCTCTTCCAGCTCCGGGTCATCGACAAAGTTGGGCTCAGCGTCAAACTCTTCTTCCGAGTCATAGGTAGTGGTGGACACCTGGTTCACCTTGATGGACATGCCCTCGGTAACCTTGGTCTCCTTGGACGGGAAGACGCGGTCATCGTCATCAACGTCGATATTGCGGGCCTTGAGGACGTCCTCAACGGTCTTAGCGGCAATCTTGGTGTAGGTTACCTTGCCGCCATCATTAATCTTGACGATCTTCGGGGACACAACTTCAAGGTTCATGCCCTCTTCCAGCTGGGCGTCCTCGTCCACGTCAGCATCACCGGACTTCACAGAAGCACCCTTGACTACGCCGTCGAGGTTACCCAGCAGGTCAGAAACGGTGAGGTCGGTGGTGGACAGCTGCTGCTGCACGCCATCGATGGTCACGGCTACTGGCTTGGCGGTGCGCACGGAGATCTCATCGCCATCACCCACGGACTCGGACGGGGCCGGGGAGACGATGTCCTCCTCGCTCACCTGCACGCCGGCTGCCTCCAGCGCGCCGTCGACATCCTTGGCAAAGGTAGCCAACTCCACCTTGTCGCCGTTGATGTCCACGGTGACGTCCTTTTGTGCCGCAACGGCTACCACGCCGCCGACGGCCAGGGTGCCCAATACGCCACCCGTTGCCAGACGCAGTGGCAGCGAGCGGGAGTTATTGAGGCGCTTGATCTGATGAGGTGACATGCTGAATGAATCTCCGGTAGTGCAGGTTTCAACAATTACAAGAGTTTAGGCCAGCAGAGTTGTCCACGCAGGCGTTTGCCCTACTAAGATCCGCTGCTGCCGCACCGAGGGTGGCGCTGCAGGATCCCAAAACCTAAACGAACGATTAATAACGATACGATAACAGCACCATAAAGTCGAGGACCAATCCACCACACGCCTCACTGGACACACAACCGCCACACTAAGCACCCCCGCAACTTCTGACCAGCGGGTTTTATTTTTGTGAAAACCGTCACCTAGGCGTTAGCGCAGGCCGTAAACGCGATCAAAAGTGTCGTTTACCTCCGCTGCTAGCGCCTGCACCGTCTGGTGGCGCACGCGAGCGACGCATTCATATGTGTGCCCGATAAGAGCCGGTTCATTGCGCTGGCCCCGGTAAGGCTCTGGCGTCATATATGGCGCATCGGTTTCCACCAGAAGCTGGCCGGCCGGTGCCTTCGCCGCCGCCTGCCGCAGCTCGGCGTTGCGCTTGAAGGTGACGTTGCCGGCAAAGGACAATACGTAGCCGCGCTCCAAGGCTTCCTCGGCGACTTTCAGCGGCGAGGAAAAGCAGTGCAGCATAACGGTGTCGGGTGAGGGGGCGTCGGCAAGAATGCGCAGCAGGTCCGCATCCGCCTCGCGGTTGTGGATCATCAGCGTCTTGCCATGGCGCACCGCAAGGTCAATATGCCAGCGCAGGGATTCCTCCTGCTGGGCCATGGTCGCGGTGGTCTCCGGCTCGTGGTGGACCCAATAGGCATCGAGGCCGGTCTCTCCCACTGCTACGCAGCGCGGATCCGCCACCATCTCCTCCAGCGCCACCTTCGTGGGTGCATCCAACTCATTGGCGCGTACCGGGTGGATGGCACAGGCGGCATAGACATCCGGAAAGACATGCGCGGTAGCCAGCGCCGCTGCTGATTCACGGCGGTCATCGCCCACCGTCACCATGCGGCTAATACCGGCGGTGCGCGCGCGATTAACCAGAACCTCATCGGTGTCCTTGTGAGAAAACAGGTGCGTGTGCGCATCGATGAGGCCGCTTAGGCCCGGTGCCGGAACGGGAGTGGGACGTCGCTTCTTTTTAGCCATACGGGCAATTGTAATATTGGCTGCCATGTTGATCAGACCCGCCGGCCTTGCGGATGTGCCCGCCATGACCGAGACCCTCAACTGGGCCATCGAGCATACCGACGTTATCTTCCGCACCATCCCGGCTACTATCGCCGAGCGCGAGGACTACCTGCGCGGCATCTGGGACGAGGGCTGCCCGTGCTTCATCGCGGAGTCCGATTCTGGCACCTACCTGGGGTGGGCGCTCTACCATCCTTATCGCGATCCGCAGGTGTGGACCGGCTGCTATGAGACGACCATCTATCTCTCCCCCGCCGCTCAGGGCCAGGGCGTGGGCACCGCGTTGCTGGGCGCCTTGGTAGATGCGGCCCGCGCCGATGATAAGGTTCCATTCCCTGCTTGCGCTCATCGTTTCCACCAATGCGGCATCGCTGAAGTTGCATGAAAAGTTCGGGTTTGAAAACGTGGGTACTCTTAAAGAGGTTTGCTACAAGTTCGATCACTGGTTGAGCCTCACCCACCTACAACTTCTGGTGTAAAGGAATTTCTATGCATATCCGTCCTGCTGAGCTTGCCGACGCCCCCGCGCTCACCGCCATCTACAACGCCGGCTCCGCAGCGAAACCCGCCGCTAACCTGGTCACGTGGCAAGAAGATGTCTCTGACCGCGAAGAGTGGCTCAAGGAAATGTTTAAGGCCGGCTCCCCGGTCTTTGTAGCCGTGGACGATGATGAGGTCATTGGCTGGGCGGCCTACTTCCAGTTCGTAACCCCCGCCATTTATTACGGCACCGTGGAAGACTCCGTCTACATTGCCCCCTCCGCTCAGGGCAAGGGCGTGGGCTCCGAGCTTCTCGACGCCCTCATGGACGTCGCCGCCGACGACGCCTACGTACAGACGATGATCACCTATATCGTCGATACCAACGAGGGTTCTATCGCCCTGCACAAGAAGTTCGGCTTTACCGAGACCGGCCGCATGCCGAATATCCATACCAAGGATGGCGTCCGCCTCGGATTGGTGCACCTCCAGCGCGATTTCGAGCGCTAAACCCGCACCCGCCCTTCCGGGCAAGGATTCGGGAATTTCGTACCCCTTCCAGACCGGAATACAGAAACGGCCGCGTTACGCCCTTTTCTCTGTTGGAAAAGAGGCAATAACGCGGCCGTTTTAGGTTCTGTTACTTAGTAACAGGCGCCCACTCCGGGCCCGTCTCGCCCAGCTCTGGGTCGAGCTTAGAGATGAGCGGCTTCGGCTTGGCCAAGGCGGTGCCCGGCTCTACCTGGATACGCTCCCACTTTGCCTGCTGCTGGGTGTAGTCACCCATGATGACCGGATACTCGTGGCCCTCTGGCGGCAAGCCAGCACCGACGAGCTCTACCGGGATATCGTCCTTGACATCATGGACCTCTGGCTGGGCCGCCCACACGCCCTCGCGGCCCAAGGTTTCATGGACCTTCTGTGCGGTAAACGGCAGGTACGGCGTGAGCATGACATTGCAGTCAGAGACCACCTGAAGAGCAGTCCACAGCACGGTAGCTAGGCGCTCGCGCTGGGTCTCATCCTTGGCCAACTTCCATGGCTCTTGGTCTGCAATATAAGCGTTGGCTTCGCCGACGACGTGCATGATAGCGGTAATCGCCTGCTTGAACTTGGACTGTTCCAGCAAAGAACCGGCGGTCTCGAAGGTCTCTTCCGCCAGCTGCAGGATTTCCTTATCCTTTTCTTCCAACGCAGCTGGTGCCGGAACCTCACCGAAGTTCTTAAACGCCATAGATACCGTGCGGTTGACCAGGTTGCCCCAGCCATTGGCCAGCTCGTTATTAATACGGCGGACAAATTCATCCCAAGTAAAGTCCGTGTCGTTGTTTTCCGGACCGGCCACGGCGATGAAGTAGCGCAGGGCATCGGGACCAAACTCCGCCAAGAAATCCTTGACATAGATGACAACGCCCTTGGAGGAGGAGAACTTGGAACCAGACATGGTCAAGTACTCAGAGGAGACAATTTCCGTAGGCAAATTCAGCTCGCCGTACTGGTGAAGCTCACCGCCCTTGTTGCCCTTGCCGGCATAGCCCAAGAGCTCGGCCGGCCAAATCTGGGAGTGGAAGGTGATGTTGTCCTTGCCCTGGAAGTAATAGTGGCGGGCCTCCGGGTTCTGCCAAAAGTCCTTCCACGCTTCAGGCTGACCAGTGCGGTATGCCCACTCGATAGAGGAAGACAGGTAACCGATGACCGCATCGAACCACACGTAGAGCTTCTTGGCGTTATTGTCCTGCCAGCCCTCAACCGGGATCGGAATGCCCCAGTCAATATCGCGCGTCATGGTGCGCGGGCGCATATCCTCCAGCAGGTTCAGGGAGAACTTCAAGACGTTTGGGCGCCAGTCCTCACGGGTGGAAAGCCACTTTTGCAGTTCCTCCTTGATGGCGGGCAGATCCAGCAGGAAGTGCTCGGTTTCAATGAACTTCGGGGTCTCGCCGTTGATCTTGGAGACCGGGTTAATCAAATCCACCGGGTCGAGCTGGTTACCGCACTCATCGCACTGATCACCGCGGGCGCCATCCGCACCGCAGATGGGGCAAGTGCCCTCAATATAGCGGTCCGGCAGGGTGCGTCCGGTGGACGGAGAAATAGCGCCCTGGGTGGTCTCTTTGAGCATGTAGCCATTGGCATACAGGCCCTTGAAGAGTTCCTGCACCACGGAGTAGTGGTTACGGGTGGTGGTACGGGTAAAGAGATCGTAGGACAGGCCGAGGTTGGCTAGGTCGGTGACGATCTGGCGGTTGTAGCGGTCTGCGAGCTCGCGAACGGACACGCCTTCTTTGTCCGCTTGAACCAATAGCGGAGTGCCGTGCTCGTCCGTACCGGAGACCATGAGTACGTTGCGGCCACGCATTCGCTGAAAACGTGCAAAGACGTCAGAAGGAACACCGAAGCCGGCCACATGGCCGATGTGGCGCGGGCCGTTGGCATAGGGCCAAGCAACATTTACTACTACAGACTCAGTCATGGGTTCTACTGTATCGAAGCCAGCTCGTGCCCACACGATTAGGGCAGACATTTACTCCGCAGGTGAACCGCATTTTCAGAACAAAGCGCCCACCGCTTCCCCACTGCTGAGGAAACGATGGGCGCTATGAAAGCAACCGCAAAGGGCTCGTATTACTTGCGCTTCATCGGGTGCTTGAGACGCTCGTTTCGGCGCTTCTTAAGGACCTGCGTGCGCTGGTACTCGCGGTGCAGGCGGCGCTCGCGGGCCATCTTGCGCTGGAACTGCTGTGCCTCGCGGTACTCGAGGTAAATAACATCCTCGCTCAGTGCCTTGTAGATGGCGAACATCAGGCCAACGACAATGAACAAGAATGGCAGTGCAGCAACGATGGTGACGTTCTGCAGGTTAGACAGTGCGTCCTCATTAGCCAGAAGCAGGGTCAGGCCTACCAAGGCAGTCAGTGCGCCCCATGCCGCGGATAGCCACGGCTTAGCGGTAGAAGCACCATTTTGGGACATGGAGCCCATCACCGTGGATGCGGAGTCCGCAGAGGTGACGAAGAAGGTAGCCAGAAGAATTGCTGCAACAATACCGGCAATGAAGCCGCCGGGCATGGACTGCAGGAGATTGAACAGCTCTTCCTCAGCAGACTCGCCGGTGATGGATTCGCCGTTTTGCTCCATGTGGATAGCGGTGCCGCCGAAGATAGCGAACCACAGGGTGGATACGCCGGCTGGAATAAGCAGGACGCCGAGGCAGAACTCGCGGACGGAACGACCGCGGGAGATGCGTGCCAGGAACATGCCCACGAATGGGGACCAGGAAACCCACCATGCCCAGTAGAAGATGGTGTAGCCGGACAGCCACTCACCGGCGGCGCCGTTTTCGGACTCGGCCGTGCGGCCGATCATCTCGGTGAAGTAGTTGAGGTAGTTACCGATGGAGCCAGGAATCTGGTTGAGGATGGTAACGGTCGGGCCCAAGATGAACACGAAGATGGCCAGCACTGCGGCGAGGAACCATGTTTGCGTTGGAAATGTACTGAATGCCCTTGCCCACGCCGGACATCGCAGACAGGAGGAATGCGAGGGTAAGGACCAGAACGATGCCAATAACCACGGAATTGGTGGGGTTATCGATGATTCCGGATGCCTTCAAGCCGGCCTGAATCTGCAGGGCACCCAGGCCCAGGGAGCAGGCGGTACCGAAGACGGTGGCGAAGATGGAGAGGATATCGATGCACTTGCCCACCGCACCGTTGGCGTTACGCTCGCCGATAAGCGGCACAAAGGCCTGGCTCAATAGCTGCTTGCGGCCAATGCGGAAGGTGGAGTACGCGATGGCCAAGCCAACGATGGCGTAGACCGCCCAGGGGTGCAGCGTCCAGTGGAACATGGCATAGGCCATGGACGATCCAACGTTGCCAGTGCCCTGGCCTGGGGTGCCGTCACGGTAGTTAGCCAGCGGCTCGGAAGCGCCGTAGAACATCAGGCCAATGCCCATACCGGCGGCGAACATCATGGCAATCCACGATGGTGTGGAAAATTCCGGCTCCTCATTAATGTGGCCCAACTTGATGGAGCCGAACTTGGAGGCGGCAATAAAGACAACAAACACCACGAAGACGGTGCCGAAGAGGATATAGGCCCAACCAAAGTTGTCTACGACCCAGGTCAGGGCCGAAGAGGAGAAGTTGGCAAAGTTATCCGGGGCGGCCAAGCCCCACACAACGATCGCGGCAATCAGCACGCCGGCGATGCCCACGATGGACCAATCGATCGGCATATTGTCGCGATCGGCCGCGATTTCCACCTCAGGATCGTCATAACGCTCCGGGTGGAAACCATCGGAGTGAATCATATCCTGAAGCTGGCCGGTAGCAGATTGTGCGTCCAGCTGTTCGTCTACAGTCTGATAATTCTCAATAGGCTGCCCGCTCGAAGAAGCAGAAGCCGGCTGCGCCTGTGCGCCGACCGGTTCCTTTCCTTCTTCTGGCACGCCTGTGCCCATATTTTCCGAGTTTGTCATGAGCTATACAGTGGTGCGGAACTACTCAATTATCAAACGAAGCACAGAGAAGCTTCGCTGCTCAACGCCGTTTCCCAGGGAATTTCCACGATAATTTAAAAGGTTTTTACGCTTCATTTCCCCATGTAAAAAGCGCTTTAAGGCGCCCACACGCCCGAGCTCTATAACAATTCAATTACAAAGCCCCCGATAGTGAAACCGTCTAGAAACGATGCGGGGTGTGACGTAATCGAAACAACCGGTGAGGCTAGGCCTTGCGTGCTTCCAGAGCGGCGTCGTAAAGCTCGCGATTAGAGACCTCGGTGCCTTTGGCTACCTGCTTGCACGCGTCCTTCAGTCGCATTCCCGCGTCCGCTAGCTCGAGCGCCTTGGGCACCAAGTCTGCGGCGGTAGCGGCAGCGGCAGTACCGCCCTCGATCACCACGGTGATCTCTCCCCGAGCACCGTCTACTGCCCACTCGGCTAGCTCGCCCAGATTGCCACGGCGGATTTCCTCATAGGTCTTGGTCAGCTCTCGGCACACCGCGGCCGGGCGGTCGGCGCCGAGAATGTCCGCTGCCTCGGCCAAGGTTTCGGCCACGCGGTGAGGAGATTCGAAGAAGACGATGGCTCGCTTTTCGTTGCGCAGTGACTCCAGCCACGCCTTGCGGGGACCGGGTTTGCGAGGAGGAAAGGCGTCGAAAAGGAAATGCCCCACGCCTAGGCCCGAAAGCGCCAGGGCCGTCGGCACGGCGGAAGGGCCAGGAAAACAGGTCACGGGGATATCGCGCTCGGCTGCCGCGGCCACAAGGGACAGGCCCGGATCCGAAATAATGGGCATGCCGGCATCGGTGACGACGAGGACGGTGCCTGACGCGGCGGCGTCGATAAGCTGCTGGGCTCGGTCCTTTTCATTGTGATCAAAATTGGACACCACCCGCCCGGAAATCTCGATCCCTAAAGCCTGGGCCAGATTGCGCACGCGCCGCGTATCTTCAGCCGCGATGACGTCCGCATGCTGCAAGGCATGCATTAAACGCGCGGAGGCATCTCCTACGTTTCCCAGCGGCGTGGCGGCGAGGATTACCCCGCGCGGTAGTGGATCCAGACCTAAAGCAGACATACTTCTAGCATTCCATACTCTTTAATGCGCGGTTGCGCCACGTTGTCGCCTAGACTCAACCAAGTGACTATTGCTACCGCTGCCCCATCGCGCACCACGCACGACACCGTGGCTCCGCCAGCACCCCGCGCCTATCAGTGGGGCAAGGCTGACTGGATAAGCACTAGCGTCGTCGGCGTCCTTGCACTCATTACCCGCTTTGTCGGCCTTACCGCGCCCGTTTCCAAGGGCACGCCCGTCTTTGATGAAAAGCACTATGTTCCCCAAGCCTGGGACATGGTGCGAAGCTGGGATAACCTTTTTATCGGCGGGATTGAAACCAACCCCGGCTATGGTCTGGTGGTACACCCACCGCTGGGTAAGCAGATCGTGGCACTAGCCGAGTGGGTCTTTGGTTATTCCCCTTTGGGCTGGCGCTTTATGACGGCCCTCTTCGGAGCAGCCACCGTGCTCTTGACGATGTCCCTGGCCCGCCGGGTCTCTTCGTCCTGGCAGGTAGCAACCCTCGCTGGCCTCATCGCCGTATTTGATGGCGTGCTCTTGGTCTCCTCCAAGTTCGGCATGCTGGATATCTTCCAAGTCTTTTTCGTTGTAGCCGCCGCCTGGGCGCTCGCCCGCGATCATAATCAGATGCGCGAGCGCCTCCACAACGCGTTTGTGAAGGACCGGATGGGCTCTTCCGCCTTCGGCCCGCGCTTTGGATTCCGCTGGTGGCGCCTCCTCGCAGGTGTCTGCCTTGGTCTTTCCCTGGGCGTGAAGTGGTCCGGCCTGTACTTCATCATGTTCTTTGGCCTAATGTCCGTCTTTAGCGACCTTGCCCTGCGCAAGCGCTATGGGGTGCGCCGCTATATCCTCGGCACCCTGGTACGCGATACCCCTGCCGCCCTGGCCTCCCTTGTGCTCGTGCCGGTACTGCTCTACGCCTGGACGTGGCGGGCTTGGTTTTCCTCCGAAACCGCCGTGTACCGCCATGCCAAGGTGGATGGCACCATCGAGGATGGATCGTGGCTGCTGCACCTGCCCGATTCTTTGGCCGGCTGGTTCTACTACCATTCCTCTGTCTTGGAATTCCATGCCAGCCTAACCTCCTCCGGCGGTCATCATCACCCGTGGGATTCCAAGCCCTGGGCCTGGCTCGTTGCCGCCCGCCCGATCTTGTACTACTCCTCCACCGACCTGCAGTGCGGTGATGGCAGTAACGAATGCCGCAAGATGCTCTACCTCTTTGGCACCCCGGCCATCTGGTGGCTGGTCATCCCGGCCGTGCTGTGGGGCCTGTGGTCGCTCATTATTCGCCGCAACCGTTCCTTCCTTATCCCCTTGGTGGGCTTTGCGGCAGGCTTCTTACCCTGGCTCGCGGCCTTTGACCGCCAGATGTACTTCTTCTACGCCACGGCTTTTATCCCCTTTGTCATCGTGCTTATTGCGTTAGCTTTAGGCCAGCTCATCGGGCATGGCAGGCCTGTGCGGTGGGGATGGCTGAAGAGCTTGGCCGGCGGCCCCGTACGTTGGGGTACCATCGCCGCCGTGTTCTACCTAGCCCTGGTAGTGGCGATGTTCTTCTACTTCTCCCCCATTTTGTACGGCTACAAGGTTCCAGATTCCTGGTACCACTCCATGATGTGGCTACCGAGCTGGACTTAACCTGGCCAGAGTGCAGTTTATTGCGGCTGCGCGTTGAGGGACTTCCACCACGCGCGCACCAGGTAGCCCTTTTCCGCCGCCCAGGCCCACGCCAGGCTCAGAGTTGCCAGTGCGGTAGCGATAAGGAAATACACCTGCTCAATGGTTACGGTACCCAGCGCAATATCGCGCATGCCAAAGCCGAAGAGGAAGGCAAACATTGTCGCTGAGACTGGCAGCAGTCCGGTGACCGCGGCGGGGCGCCAGGCGCTGAAGAATAGACCACAGGCCATGCCGAAGCGCACTGCCGCGCCCTCCATCAGCAGGTTGGCTCGCTCCGGATCCGCAGTGGGATCCAGAACCTTTCCTTCCTCGCCCAACGGTACGAGCCCGGAGGCGTGCACGATGAGCACCACTGCCCAGATTGCAAAGATTGCACCCATAACCACCATGGCGGCGCGTGCGACCGTGAGGTTAGCTTGGCGCGCGCTCGAGGTACGCCGCCATTCCGGCTCCACGCCGGCCAAGATGACATCAGAAAGATCCGTGGGCGGCGCCATGCCGGAATCCACGGGCTCCACAAAGCTCAGTGAACGCGATAGCGCAGCCGCCTTGTCACGGAAAGCGCGGCATTCGGCGCAGCTTTCCAGGTGAGTATCGATGACGTCCTGAGATAGATCGGAATCTTCGCCGTCCATGTGCGCGGAGATAGCCGCTTGGACCTGACTATGCGTCAACATTGCTGAGCACCCCGTCCATGCTGGCTCTACCGGAGCCAAAAATTACGATCATCAGCAGGGATAACAGCAATACCAGTGGGTATTCGATTCCACCATCGGCAGCAAATAGCCCGTGGCCCAGGTGCACGAAATACAGGGCACACCCCATGAGCAATGCGAGTGCCCCGGCGACAAAAGTGGTGAGCAGACCAACGACGAGGAATGCACCGCCGGCCATCTCTCCTATGGCGGCGATATAGCCGGAAAGCTGTGGCTGCGGCACCCCCAGGGCGGAAAATTGCCCCACAGTTTCATCCATGCCGGTCATAAACATCTTGTCCACGCCGTGTGCGATAAAGATTAATCCGAGGACCGCTCGAAAAATAAGCAGTGCGGCATCGCGTACGGCAGGTCTATTCATGCTGAACAGATTACCCTGAACCCCACACCCGATGCGAAGGCAATGGACTACACCCATGCTCCTGGGAAATTCGCCCTTTGGCGGGGGAAGGAAAAGAACACGGCCGCGCGGGCTGTTTCAATGGGAACCACGCACAAAAGATAAAAGGAGAACACCATGAGCGAACCAACTACGCAGTCCGAAGAGCGAACCACCTTGGTCTATGACGATGATGGCCTAGGCCGCCCGCCTTGGGCGATGTCCTCGCCGATGTTAAAGGAGTATTACGACACCGAATGGGGCCTGCCCATTTTCGATGAAGCTGCACTCTACGAGCGCTTGAGCCTCGAATCTTTCCAGTCCGGTCTGTCCTGGGCGGTGGTGCTCAAGAAGCGCGAGGCCTTCCGTGCGGCCTTTTGCAACTTCGATCCGGACAAGGTCGCCCAATTCGGCGAGGCAGACGTGGAGCGTTTGCTTGGCGACGCCTCCATTATCCGCAACGAAACCAAAATCCGCGCAGCGATTAATAACGCCAAGGCGACCATCGCTCTGCGCGAGGAAGGCGGGCTGGCGGAGTTCATTTGGGCCTACCAGCCTCCGGAGAACCTCTACCCCACCGTGATGGAGGATATTCCGAAAAAGAGCTACGAGTCCAAGCTCATGTCCCGCGAACTCAAGAAGAAAGGCTTTCGCTTCGTTGGCCCGGTTACCTGTTTCGCCCTCATGGAGGCCATCGGCATGATTGATACGCACCTTATCGGCTCCCATCGCCGCGGTACCTCCGGGGTGTGGCTGGAGAGCGGCGTGCCGAATTATGGCCTAGCGCAGGAATACAACGCGCTCGCGAACTCGCAGACCGCGAGCGCCGACGAGCTTCACGGTGCTGCTAGCTAGGCCGCCACATGCGCTTATCCAGCGCGGCGGGCCGCTAGGTCATCGCGACGGCCATAACCATCGGGCCCGGCGTGCGGGCCGTCAAAGTCGCCGTCCTCACCATCGCTATAGCTCAGCGGAAGGTGCACGAAGTCCGGGCTCTCATCGTCGATTTCCACAACCACGGCGCCTGGGCGGCGCAGATTGCGCGGAATCTTTAGCTCTTCGTCCTCGGCGTTGCGCACGCCCAAACGGGCGCGGCGCAGGTGGCGCACACGGCGGCGCATCAGTGCCTGTTCCTGGCGTACCTGAGAGCGAAGGGCGATCAAGTAAGCCACGGTGAGCACGCCGGCGACGGCAGCCAACCACCAGGTCCAGCCACCGACCACGATTCCTAGGGCTACCGTGAGTACCACGGCCACGGCCAGCCCCAGCAGGGTGCGCTGACGGCGCTGGTAGCGCGTTGCAGACTTTTCCTTTTCCGCTACCGGGTCCCAGCCACCGCGGCCCAAGCGACGCTGGGCAAACTCGACCTCGTCCTCGGACAGGTCGGTATCCATGCCGGCTTCGTCTGCTTCCGCGGCCGCGGCTTCGTTCTCGGAGCCCTCGGCCTCGTCTACCTCGTCCGCGCTGGCAGGATCTACGGAGTCATCCTCATCGACCTCGGCCTTGTCAACGGCTCCCGGATACATGAGGTCTACCGGCGAGGTATAGGTTTCGTCGTAGGCATATGCATCGCTCGCCACGCTTGAGACAGCTGGGGCGCTAAAGACCTCAGCCTCGGCGGCGGCAACATCGGAGGCTTTGTCCTTAGTGGGCTCGTCCGCGGCGTCGTCCTCGTCCTCAAGGAGCACGTCATCGACATCGTCCGTCTCTGCGGTGTTGGCTTCCTTGTCCGCATCAGCCTGCTGGGAGGCAGGAACCGCAGCTGCCTGTGGCTCGACTGCAGACTCGCTTTCTTCTGCAACCGCTTCTTCCACCAATTCGCCGTCGATGGTTTCTGCCCGCTCCGTGGAATCTTCACCAGCGGTGGAGGCGGAAGCGCCGGTAAACGCTCGGCTACCGCTGCCGAAGGGCTGGGACTTGGCCCGGCGTGCGGCACCGGCAATCGTTACGGAGCGCGACGAGGACTTGGTGGCCTCGGTATCGGATTCACTGTCGGCAGCGTCTGCAGCCTCGACGACTTCATAGTCCGCCTCGTCCTCATCGTCGCGGCGGTGGACATCGCCGGCACGCAGGCGCGGACGACGCCGGCCGGCGACCTTGCCGGAATCTCCTTCAAAGAGGACCCGGGTATCTTCAAAGGCCTCACCGGTATGGCTCATTGGGCGGTTATTCCTACCCAGTAGCCACGGTGCGAGCACGAAGAGCCACACCACGATGATCGCGATAATCGGCACAGCTGTCGACACGAAAAGCGACCTTCCCCTTGAATACAGATGATTACTCCACCTTAAACGGTGAAACCGCACCGTAGCACCCCAAATTCGCGCAAATTACAATGTTGTGACTTATGTGAAAAATGAGGTCGGATTCCCAGCGATTGGGACGCTATTTCACGCCAGCCGGCCGGCGTGGCGCAGGCGCTCCACCGCCGTAGAGGCAAAGTCTTCTTTCACCAACGCCACGTAGTGGTGGTCCTGCCACGCGCCGTCGATATGCAGATTGCGCCGCAAATACCCCTCATGCCGGAATCCGTTGGCGGCCAAGACGCGACCCGAGGCGGGGTTGTGCTCCAGATAGGTGGCGGTCACGCGGTGCAAACCAACTCGGCCAAAGGCGTGGTCCACGCCCAAGGCAGCGGCGGCCGTAGCCACCCCGGCGCCGTGCACCGCGGAATATACCCAGTAGCCAATCCAACAATCGCGAATGCTGCCATGCTGAATATTTCCCAGGGTTACCTGCCCTGCGAATTTCCCCTCCACCTCAATGACAAGCGGGATCACCAGTGCCTCACGCGCGGCGGTGCGCAGGTACATCAGGTGATTCCACCACGCCTGCTGGCTATGCGCCGCCGCCCACGGTGCGGCTTGGGTCGGCTCAACCGGACGAAGGAAGCGTTCATCGTCGATGCGCTGACGCCGCCACTCATGGCCGTCGGAACGCAGCAGGGGGCGCAAACGCATCCACGCCCCCGAGGGAAAGACAGAAGAGGAGGGAAGCTGGACAAAAGGAGTAGATTCCGGCCACCCCGGATGCATGTCATCGGTGGGGCCGGTAGCAGGATGACGGAACCTATCCGCCGCGTTGCCGAAAGGATCGAGCATTAGCTGCGCTGGGTCAAAAACAACACATCAACCACATCGCCTGGGCGGATTTCCGTGACCTCTTCCGGCACGCGAATCATGGCGTTGGCCTCTGAGAGGCCGGCCAAGAGGTGTGCCGGGGCACCTGCGGCACCGCCGAGGCCTTCCACCAAGTAGTCCGCGGTTTCGGCATCGCGCATCAGGCGAGCGCGGATGAAGCCGCGCCGGCCGGGGCGAGAATCGATGTGGTTCAACGCGCGGGCACGCACCACACGGCGGTGCGCATTCCGCTTGCCCAGCGCCAAGCGGATAAGCGGGCGGATATACACCTCAAAGACCACAAGCGCGGACACCGGATTAGACGGCAGCAAGAAAGTAGGAATGCGCTCCTCGCCCATCAGCCCAAAACCTTGGACGGAGCCGGGGTGCATGGCCACGCGCGAGGTATCAATATCACCAAGGTCGTTGAGAATCTCGCGGATCGCTTCGGCACCAGCGCCGCCCACTGCGCCGGAGATAACCAGCACCTCGCTGCGGGCAATGTGCTTTTCCAATGCTTCGCGGATGCGGCGCGGCTCGCCCTCGGCAATGCCCACGCGGTGCACCTCCGCCCCGGCTTCGCGGGCCGCGGCGGCCAAGGAATAAGAGTTCACGTCAAAAACCTGGCCCAGTGCCGGTTCTTGGTCCAAGTCAACCAACTCGCGGCCAAAAGAAATAATGGTAATACGCGGCCGCGGGTACACCAGCACCTTTGAGCGGCCTACCGCGGCTAGAAGGCCAATCTGAGCTGGACCCAAGACGGTGCCGGAGGATACGGCGACATCACCAGGCTGGATATCGTCGCCCACTCGGCGCACAAAGTCACCAGAGCGCACCGGGCGGTGGGCGGTAACGCGCTTGCGACCGCGGTCGGTCCACTCGAGGGGCAGGACGGCGTCGGCAAGCGTGGGCAAAGGCGCACCCGTATACACGCGCACCGCTTGCTTAGGTTGCAGGCGCAGTGGCTGCTTGGAACCGGCCGGAACCTCGCCCACCACGGGCAGGGAACGCTCTACCTCCGGCTGCGGGGAATCCGCATCCTCTTCGCCCTCTGCGGACTGTTCTTCCTGGTCCTTGTGGCGGCGCACCCGCAGCCCCCGCTCGCCGCCAATATCCACGGCGCGCACGGCGTAGCCATCGATGGCCGCTTGTGGGAAGCCCGGCAGGGGCTGGTTAGCCTGAACCTGCTCGGCGCACATCAAACCCAGCGCGTTGGAAATACCGATGCGCACCGGCTCCGGCGTCGTCGCCGCATCCGTTACCAGCGCCAACTGGTCATCAACTGAACGCATAAGGTCTATGCCCGCCCTTTCTCCGCTTCCACGTCCTTGGCCACTGGGAAAATCCCTAGGCTAGGCCGTGTTCGTCCTCATACTCGGCCATGATTTGCTTAATCGCTTTATACAGCGTGGGGCCGTACTTTTCATCGCGCAGGCCAAAGTCCACGTTGGCGGGGATATAGCCGCCGGGATTACCCAAGTCATGGCGCTTTCCTTGGTGGACTACCACGTGGACGGGCTCGCCCTCCTCAATGAGGAGCTCGATGGCGTCAGTAAGCTGCAGCTCGCCGCCCTTGCCCGGCTTAATGCGGCGCAGGGCATCAAAAATCTTGCGGTCCAAAAGGTAGCGGCCGGTGGCCACGAGGTTAGAAGGGGCATCCTCTACCGCCGGCTTTTCCACCATGCCCACGACCTTCTTCACGCCAGGGGCATCGGTATCTTCCACGTCGAAGACGCCGTAGTTGTAGGTCTGCTCGCGCGGGACCTCGAAAGCGCACAGCACGCTGCCACCCAATGCCGCGCGCACACGCGCCATATCGGCCATGACGGTGGCGGGCAGCACAATGTCATCGGGGAGCATGACGGCGAAGGAATCCTCGTCTTCCCCAAGGACCTCTTCAGCAAGGCCCACCGCGTGGCCCAAGCCCAGCGGCTTTTCCTGCTCCACCGCAACGGGGTGAATGATCTGGTTGGCGCGCTTGACCTTGGCCACCTGCTCGTCCTTGCCGCGGGATTCAAGGGTCTCTACCAGCTCGGGAAAAGCCCCGAAGTGGCGCATGACTTCTTGCTTATCGGGCGCGGTAATCACCGCAAGGCGGCGCGCACCTACAGAGGCTGCCTCCTCTGCGATGAGTTCGATGCCGGGAGTATCAACAACGGGCAGTAGTTCCTTGGGAACCGTTTTGGTGGCGGGCAAAAATCGGGTGCCCATACCTGCCGCTGGAACTACAACCGTGGTGATTCCGCGGGCGGAATCTTCGCGTTCTATAGCCATGCACAATAGCGTACAACGCCACATTATTTTCCCGTGCACCGCTACGCCGCGGGGTTATGATTTATTTATGACCTCTTCCATCACCGCCAAAAACGAGCTGCGCGCCCGCTTGGCCCAGGCCCGCCGCGAACTTTCCTCCGAGGACCACGATGCTTTCACCGCCGCCGTGCGCAAGCATCTCGAATCCGAGCTCACCGAGTCCATGACCGTGGCCGCCTACTGGCCTTTGGGCTCCGAGCCCGGCGGTGCGGACTTTGTGCCGTGGCTCAAGGCGCATGTCTCCCGCGTCCTCCTGCCAATTTCCGGCGAGAATGGCACGTTGACCTTTGCCGAATACCGCGGCAAGGAAGCCATGCACACCAGCCCACTGGGATTGAATGAGCCCCAGGGCCCAAGCTTTGATAGCAGCGTGCTGGCCGAGTGCGACCTGGTGCTCGCCCCTGCCATGGCAGTAGATGCCAAGGGCAACCGCATGGGCAAGGGCGGCGGCTACTATGACCGCGCGCTAGAGCCGCTTCCCCACGGCAAGCCGCCGGTTTTCGCCATGGTCTACCCCTCCGAATTCCTAGACGAGCTGCCTACCGAGGACCATGACCGCAAGGTTGATGCCGCCGTCACCGCAGAGGGCATCACCCGCTTCTAGTTTTTAGGGTGCGGGAACCATGCGCGGTTTCGGGCAGTCTAAAAGAGTATGCCCACTTCGCGTATGCCCCACCTCGTTTCCACCCTTCGTACCCCTGGCCACCGCCGCGGCGTTGTAGTGCGCCGCGCCATTGCGGTGGCCCTTCTTATTGCCGCGCTGGCTTCGGCCTTATCTGCGGCTAAGGAACTGCCGCGCGTTCCCGTCTTTAGCCGCGATCTGCCTGCAGGGGCGGAGCTGGCGCTTGCCGACGTCGACTTGGCCCGCCTTCCTGCCTCCTCCATCCCCGATTCCGCAGTAGCGGCAAAGCCAGAAGAACTCACCGGCCGCGTTATTACCGCCGCAGCCGGCAAGGGTGAGGTGGTCACCGATGCGCGCCTTCTGGGAGAAGACCTCGTCTCCAGCTTGGTCGGCGGCTCCGACGCCGCGGCCGCGCGAATGATCCCGGTCAAGCTCGCCGAGCCAGACATCATCCCCCACCTGCACCATGGCGATACCGTGGACGTGGTGACCGCCGTCGACGCCGCATCCTCCTCTGCCGAAGAGGGCGAGGCGCCCACAACGCCCACCGCGCGCGTTATCGCCACCGGCGGGCGCGTGGTGTCGACCTCTAGCGCCGAAGGCGAGGCCTCTTCCTCTACGGTTTTGCTCGCGCTGCCCCATGACCATGCCAATGATGTTGCCGCGGCGTCGTTAAGCCAACCGCTCACGGTGGTCATTGTTGGTGACCGCGCTCACCCGCAACAACGCTAGACCATTTCAGCCACAACAGTTGTGGTTGGTTAACAGCTGCACTAAAGTTTCGCCATGTCCATGGTTTCTAACTACCCTTAGTTATTCCCAGAAAGGTTTGCGCATATCACCATGCTCAAGGGTTTTAAAGACTTCATTATGCGTGGCAACGTCATCGAACTTGCCACCGCGGTCATCATCGGCTCCGCCTTCACCGCAATCGTCACCGCCGTTACTGACTCGATCATCCAGCCGATCATCAATTCCCTTGGCTCCGCTGAGGTGGACGGGTTGGGCTTTCAAATCACCGACAACAAAAACACCCTTGTTGACTTCGGCGCGGTAATCACCGCAGCGATCAACTTCCTCATCATCGCCGCGGTGGTCTACTTCCTCATCGTCATGCCGCTCAACAAGCTCACCGAGGCTGCGAAGCGCCGCCAAGGCGTAGACCCTGAGGCTCCGGCACCAACTTCCGAGGAACTGCTCGCGGAAATCCGCGACCTGCTCGAGGCCCAAAACGTCTCCGATAAGGACATCGCAGGAACCGGCATTGACGGTTCCGCCCACGGCGCTACCGACGCCGATAACGGTTCCACCGGCGGCGGCCGTCACCAGGCCTAGTTCCCCTTCGCTGCATATACAGCGCAGAGCCCGCGGTTTCACTTCTTCGGAAGCGAAACCGCGGGCTTTTAGGTACCTCTGTGGCCGCAGACCTGCATCCTGTTTAGGCACTAGCCGCCGTAGTGTGGGGGCTGATTCTCTCGGTAGAACTGTTCATCGCGCTGGCCGGACTCCCCCTCTGCCGCCGCCGAATCCGCGTCATCAACGGTAACGATTCTCTCCTCATCGGCACCATCGACAGCGTGTGCGCCGGGCTTATCAGCACTACGGTCATAGTCGGCAGCAGCAGATTGGCGAAATACTCGCCGGCGATTTCTCCGCGACGTCATGAAAAATGCCCTGCGCTTACTGGACGCTAGATTGCTGCAGCTGGTCAATGAGGTGGTGTACCAAGGGCGCCAAGGTAGCCATGCCATCGCGGACGGCAGCGCGCGACGAGGCAAGGTTGACCACTACGGTAGAGCCAGAAACACCCGATAGACCGCGGGACGTGCAGGCATCCACCGCGCCGCAGGCTTGGCCAGAAGAACGCAGCGCCTGTGCCACGCCCGGAACCATCTTGTCGATGACAGACCGGGTAGCCTCTGGAGTCTTATCGCGCGGGCCTACACCCGTACCGCCCACGGTGAGGACCACGTCCACGCCACCGACCACGGCGGTCTCAATGGCCTGGCGGATCTTGGATTTCTTGGAACGGACCACGATGGCGCCATCAACACGGAAATTGGCCTCCGCGAGCAACTCGCTTACCAACTGCGAAGTGCTATCGGATTGCTCACCAGGATGGTCAGTGACAATAACAATAAGCCCGCGGCGCGGGGCAGCAAGGCTATCCTCCTGCTCGCTTGCCAGCAGGAAGGCATCATCGGGTTCGGCTACATCCATCAAGGAATCGCGCTTGGTCGCGCCGTCGGGCTGCGCGGAGTCGGTCACATCGTGCTGTGAATCTGGCATTTTTCTCCTTAAGTTAAGGCAATACGGCCTTGTGGCGGGGTGAGGTACGGCGCATTTAGCACCTAATGAGGTCTTGCACAGTAATTTACTCGCCTGAGAGGGTTACCTCTACCTCACGAGATTCATCCGAGTCTTCGCGGGTAACCTCCAAGGACACCGTCGCACCAAAGTCTTGCGATCGCGCCGCCGCAATGAGCGCATCGGCGTTTTCGATCAGGCGATCGTTGACGCGGGTGACAATGTCGCCATCCTTTAGGCCCGCCTTATCTGCTGGGCCACCCGGCTCCACCTCGGCGATGCGGGCACCATTGCCGTCATCACGCGCCAGCACCTTCACGCCAAGGGTCGGGTGGGAAACTTTGCCGTCATTAATGAGCTCATCTGCCATGCGCTTGGCAAAATTGGATGGAATCGCAAAGCCCAAGCCAATGGAGCCGCCTTCGCCGGAGGAGCTATTAGACAGCGAAGCAATCATGGAGTTCATGCCCACGATATTGCCGTCTCGATCCACCAGCGGGCCGCCCGAGTTGCCAGGGTTTACTGCGGCATCGGTCTGAATGGCGTCAATCAGTGAGGACTCGCCACCTTCCTGGGATGCGCGCACGGGACGGTTCTTTGCCGATACGATGCCCGAGGTCACCGTCGCATTCAGCCCCAAAGGAGACCCCACGGCCACCACCTCTTGGCCCACGGCGACGGAATTGGAGTCGCCGAACTGCAAGAAGGGCAAGTCCTTAACGTCCTTGATCTTCACGATGGCCACGTCCGTATTCGCGTCCGAGGCCACCACGTTAGCTTCATGCTTGCTGCCGTCATTCATGGTCACCTGCATCATGCCACCGTGCTCAGCACCGGCAACCACGTGGTGGTTGGTCAGTACATAACCATCTGGGGAGATGACAGAACCGGAGCCTTCAGCCCCACCAGTACGAGTCATCGTCTGGATAGAAACCACCGCCGGCAAAACCTTGGAGGCTACTTCTTCCACAGACCCCTGTGCCGGTTCCTTACCGGTGCTATTATTGGACGGCTCAGCCTTGAGGGCTTCATTAACCACGGAGGTATCGTTATTGCCTCCCCCAGAACTCATGCCGACCACGGCGCCGGCAATCGAGCCTGCGGCGATGGCAGCGACGGCCGCCAGTGCGGTGGCGGCACCCAAGCCGATTTTCTTCTTCTTCTGCTCCGGCTGCGGAGGCAGCGGGGTGACCATCGGGCCTTCCTGCCCCTGACCGCTAAAGCTTTGGGTCTCCGGTGCATTAGGATAGGGGCCCAGCGAACCTAGCGTTCGCGGGTCATCACCTTCAGCACCGCCGCGCGGCTGATTCCACCCCTGCGAATAGGAACCGGTCTCATACGCCTGCGCACCGACGCCACCATAGGGACCAGTGCCATCGCTGTAGGGGCGAGCATTTCCCGCACCCACATCCGGCTGTCCGGTCTCCCCAAAGTTCGGACCACCCTGAACCGGCTCGGCCCTATTCGGACCTTCCCGGGATTCTCCCTCTGGGGAGTTTCCATCAAAGCCGCGGTAATCGTCATTCCTCATGTTCATGAGAAAACTATGCCTCACTTCGCTTGGTCAAGACTGATACTAATCTGCCAACCTACTAGGAATTCCTGAAAGGTTGCTGTATTAACTCACCAGTATAAACGCTTGTACACTAGCCCTGATTAAACCAACGCTGTGCAAAGATTTCACCCCGGTCGCTTGGGTCTTCCTTACCACCCGGCAGCCCCTCATGCGGGTCTGCCAAACCGTCCACGTAAATCTCACCCGGCACAGGCTTGCCCGGCAAGATGACTTCCATGCGGGTGCCACCATCATTAGACTCGCGGATCTTGATGGTGCCATCGTGGCGTTCGATTACCGATTTCACAATGGCCAAGCCCAAGCCCGAGCCCGGCATGGAACGCGCTTCCGCCGAACGGTAGAAGCGCTCAAAGACCTTCTCCCGCTCCTCCGGTGCAATGCCAGGCCCGGAGTCATCAAAGCGCAGGCGCACCTCGTGGGAGGATAGCTGCTCCATGGATACGCGCACCGTGCCAGTTGCCGGCGACCACTTAGCCGCATTGTCCATGAGGTTAAGCGTCGCACGGCCCAATGCGAAGGGGTCGCCGTCCAGCTCCCACGGGATAAAGCGCACCAAGAACTCCACATCGGGACGGCGGCGGCGCGCACGCTCCAGCGAAGCCATCATGACTTCACAAAGGTCAACCGGTTCCGGTTCGCGCTCATTGCCGTCCTCGCGCGCCAAATCAACGAGGTCTCCAATCAAGGTGGAGAGCTCATTCATCTGGGACATGACGTCATCTTCGAGGTCCTTACCGGTCCTCATCGCTCATGCCAAAGCCACCACCGGCGCGATTGAGCATCATCAAAAGCTCAATATTGGTACGCATAGAGGTCAGCGGTGTCTTCAACTCGTGGCCAGCATCGGCTACGAACTGAGACTGCTGCGAACGGGATTCCTGCAGTGCCTCCAGCATCTGGTTAAAGGAGGTGGTCAACTGCGCCATCTCGTCGTTATTGGAGACCTCAATAGGACGCAGGTCGTTGGTCTGCGTCACGTAATCCACCGCTCGCTTCAGCCGGGCGATGGGTTGCATACCGGTTTTGGACACGATGAGGCCTGCAAAAATGGCGAGCAAGATGCCAAGGCCAACGATAATCAGAAGCACCGTGCCCAAGATGGCTATGAGCCCTTGCGTAGGTGCGAGAGACTGAGCGACGGCCACGGTAGAGCCGAGATCATGACGCTTGGCCAACACCCGCTCGCCGCCGACGGTACGCACGGAAGTTTCCGTGTAATCCTCCGTCCGGTGGAAGTCCCCGCCCATAGGAATGGTGTCGCCGTAGGAAAAGCTCATGGAGGGCGGTGATAGGGCTACACGGGTGCCAGGGTTATAGGCCTTAAAATCCTTGATTTCCTGGTTCACGTTATCCATGAACCGCGGGTCTTGGCTTTGCCGCAACAAGACATCGGCCTCGGCCTCCAAGCGGTCATCGACGGAGGCAGTAAGGGACATAGAAACTACCCAATACGTTGCCAACGTCATCAAGGCAACGGCTACGGCCACCACAAGGCCGGTAACAGTAGCAAGGCGCCACCGCAGTGGCGTCCGTGAAGCCCAACTCCCCTGACGATCGGAGAACTCGGTAAGAGGGGTGGACTGTACCTTCCCGGAAGCCACCGCGGGGGAAGCGGGCTTCCTTAAAATCACGAATTAGACTCCCTCAAAACATAGCCCACACCACGGACGGTGTGGATAAGGCGAGCATCGCTCTCGCCCTCCGTCTTCTTACGCAGGTAGCCGATATAGACCTCGAGAGCATTGCCGGAGGTAGGGAAATCGTATCCCCATACTTCTTCCAGGATCTTGCTGCGCGAGAGAACCTTGCGGGGATTTTCCATCAGCAATTGCAGCAGCGCAAACTCGGTACGCGTCAAGGAAATGGCCCGGCCACCGCGGCTTACTTCGCGGGTATCGGCATCAAGTTCAAGGTCTTCGAAGCTAAGCTTGCTTTCCACCGGAGCTTCTGCGGCGATGGAATCTGCAGAGGCACGCCGTACCAAGGAGCGCACGCGGGCCAAGAGCTCTTCCAATGCGAACGGCTTTGGCAGGTAATCATCCGCTCCGGCATCGAGGCCAGCCACGCGATCCGAGACGCCATCGCGCGCGGTCAGAACGAGAATTGGACGGTCCCAACCCTCACTGCGCAGGGTGCGGCATACCTCTAGTCCATCCATGTTGGGCATCATGACGTCCAGAATCACTAATTCGGGATTCTCAGCGCGCACCGTCTCCACGGCTTCCAAGCCGTCGTTAGCGGTCAGCACTTCGTAGCCGTTAAAGCGTAGGGAACGGCGTAGCGATTCACGGACGGCTTGTTCATCATCCACCACAAGGATTTTCATAGTCCTAATTATTACTGATGGCAGTCAACTTCATGAAGTTAAGAGAAATATTTACCCCCCATAGCCCCCCAAATACAGTTAAAACATGCTTATAGGAGGCTTCTAAAGCTAAAAGATCCCCGCCCAGCCCTCTAAAGAGAGCGGACGGGGAGATTAAAGAGCGAGCTTAGAACTGCTCTACGTCAACCAGGCCCAGCTTGGCAGCCTTAACCAGGCGGCGCGGGATGCGGACGGTCTGGCCGTCGATGGTGACTTCCTGGAGGGCTACGTTGTCAGCCTTCCACTGGGAACGGCGTGCGTGGGTGTTCGCACGGGACTTCTTAAACTTAGGAGTTGCCATTTTCTACTCTCCTCCTTACGCGTTCTTCTTCTTGCGGCGTGCCATGCCACCGAAGCGCTGGTTGAAGCGCTCGACGCGGCCGGCGGTATCCATAACGCGCTGTGCACCAGTCCAGAACGGGTGGGACTCAGCGGTAACGTCAACGACGATCAGGGGGTACTCGTTGCCGTCTTCCCACTCAACGGTGCGGTCGGAGGAAGCGGTGGACTTGGTCAAAAAGGAGTGACCGGTACCAGCATCGCGGAAGACTACCGGGTGGTAATCCGGGTGAATATCTTTCTTCATATATATTCCCTCAGGGTTGGACTACGGGTCGGTTCCACACGCTTAGTGAGGATCGTGCCCGAGTTGGGACGTACAAATTTCACTCTGTTAACCGCGCGCCGCGTGGCACGGGTCAACAACCTGAATTATCCTACAGTCAACTAACCCATATACGAAATCCCCGACCAGCGGCGACCACACATTTCACTCACGTTTCTTGCATCACGCTTGGCGGCACCCCACAGGCAAACACCACCCCAGCACGGCAAACGGCTCACTTGCCACAGCAAGATAGCGATTAGGTAATTCGCGTCCGAGGCTGTAAGATTTTCCCTTGCTGTTGTCAAAATATACGTTTTACGCCCCGTCTACTGGTGTTTGACAATGGCGCCGCACCCGCTCACACCTCACTTTTGAGCACTGCCACCCTCACACGGCAGTCGGCGCTTCATTGTCTATAGCCATGATGTGGGCGGCTAGGAGAAAGAAGACCCATGTCGGCTATTTGCCAGGTAACGGGCCGCAAGCCGGAATTCGGCAAGCAGGTCTCGCACTCGCACCGCCGCACTTCGCGCCGTTGGAACCCCAACGTGCAGCGTCGTCGCTACTACCTGCCCTCTGAGGGCCGTACCATCACCCTGAATGTTTCCACCAAGGGCATGAAGATCATCGACCGCGATGGCATCGAGTCCGTTGTGGCTAAGATTCGCGCACGTGGGGAGAAGATTTAAGTATGGCACGTAACGATATCCGCCCAATCATCAAGCTTAAGTCCACTGCGGGCACCGGTTACACCTACGTGACCCGTAAGAACAAGCGCAACAACCCGGATCGCATCACCTTGAAGAAGTTCGATCCGATTGCCCGCAAGCACGTCGAATTCCGCGAGGAGCGATAATCAATGGCTAAGAAGTCCAAGATCGCTAAGAACGAGCAGCGCAAGGAAATCGTCGCCCGCTACGCGGAGCGTCGCGCTGAGCTCAAGAAGATCATCAAGAACCCGAACACCCCGGATGAGGAGCGCCTGGAGGCTCAGTTCGAGCTGAACCGCCAGCCTCGTGACGCTTCCCCAGCCCGCGTACGTAACCGTGACGCTGCCGATGGCCGCCCACGCGGTTACCTCCGCAAGTTCGGCCTGTCCCGTGTCCGTATGCGCGGCATGGCTCACCGTGGTGAGCTGCCGGGCGTTCGTAAGTCCAGCTGGTAAAGGGGTAATTGCACAATGGCTAATAAGCGCAATAACCAAAAGAAGTTCCGTATGGAGCAGAGCCGTCGCCCAAAGAAGAACCCTTTGAAGGCTGAGGGCATCGAGAAGGTGGACTACAAGGACACCAAGACTCTGCGTCTGTTCATCTCGGATCGTCACAAGATCCGTTCCCGTCGCGTCACCGGTCTGACCCCGCAGCAGCAGCGTCAGGTTGCTACCGCAGTCAAGAACGCACGCGAAATGGCTCTCCTGCCGTTCACCACCCGCTAAACAGTAGCTGGGTATCAACAGCGCACTTTTGCCGCTGGCAAGTGTGACACGGTAAAAGAACCATAAGCTTTCGCCGCCTCCCTCCTCGAGGGCAGGCGGCGAAAGTCGTTTTGGCCCTCCCACTCCTTCCACCCGGCCCACATGCCCGGATCACAGAGCCGAAGTGTTAGATTGAAAGCATTCGTGCACCCCGCAGCCGGCGGGAAAGCACCGGCCCCGCACTAGTGAAAGGCAGTGAGCAATGGCCCTGCACCAATCCCTACTCGATCTTTCCGAGCTCGCCCCGCACTGCCAGTCCCGCGCTACGGCCCGCGGACTGCTCGCAGAGGCCCAAGATATCTTGCGCAATGCGGTCGCCCACCAGGACAATGAGATTGAATTGGCCCACTGGTATTCCCGGCTGATTACGGATATTGTTCGCTCCCCGGGGGTCAACTCCCCAGTCCGCCTCAGCGGCGCTGCGGCCCGCGGCGACCAGCTGCCGTCCATGCCTGTGGAGTGGATGGGCGACGATGCCGATCTCCAAGACGTCTTCGCCGATGTCGGTCTCCAAGCTCACGCAGCCGCCGATTCCATCGCCGCGCGCGTCGACGCCGGCCTGCCCCTCGGAAACGGCGGAGAACAAGCACTACTGGAAGAAGCCTTGGCCCAGCGTCCGCCTGCCCTCAAGATGGTCGATGGGCTGCCGGACCGCGATGCAGCGGTAGACATCAAGGCCACGCTGCTCTCCCCCATCGCAGCAATCGCACGCTGGGCAGCGCCGGGGCCGCGCCCGACGGTGGATCGGCTGGCGATCGGCGTGGAACGCGATTTGCTCACCGCCGCGGACGCAGAGTCTTTGGACCTAGCGTGGCGCACCGGTTATGCGTTAGAGTTGCGCCGTTGGTATGAGGGCGTTAGCGATCGCCCGGTCACGCTGCGCGATCTTCCGCCGCTAGACCGCACCGCTTATGGTTCTGCGTGCCGCATTGTCTCGGCGGCGTTTGAGTCTATTTCCCGGCGGGCAGAAGAATATAAATAGTCTCTACGGTGCGGATTCGGAAGCAGTACCTAGTCGGGCATAAGATTGTACAGTTGATTATTAAAAGCGATTTCTCTTTTGTGAAAGGAGGCGTCCCACCGCATGGCAGGCAATGTCGGTAGGCCGCGTAAACACAGCCCGCGGCGCAGGGGCAATAGCGCCCGTGAGGAGATTTTGGACGCCTCCTCTGAGCTTTTCACTACTCAGGGTTTTGCTACCACGTCCACGCACCAGATTGCAGACGCGGTGGGCATCCGTCAGGCGTCGCTGTACTACCACTTCCCGTCCAAGACGGAGATTTTCCTGACGCTGCTCAATTCCACCATCGAGCCCTCCTTGGAGTTGGCCGATGAGTTGGCGGGCACCGACGCGGACCCGGCACAGCGCCTGTGGTCTTTGGTCGCCGCGGAATCGCGTCTGTTGCTCACCAGTGGCTGGAACGTGGGCCGCCTGTATCAGCTGCCGGTGGCCAATTCCCCGGAGTTCTCCGAGTATCACGAGTCACGCGACCGCCTGCAGAACCATTTCCGCTCCACCGCCGCCGCCATCGTGGGCGAGGATGACCCCCGCGTGGAGCTGCCCTTCCACATCGCGCTGTCCGTTATTGAAATGCGCCCCAATAACGGCACCCCGCCGTTCGACGCTTCCCAGTCGGTTCCGGAGACTGCTGCCATGCTTGCCGACGCCGCCTTGGCCGTCCTCGGCGCCTCCGTCCCCGAAAACGCCGAGGAAACTACCTTGGAGCTGCTGAAGAACCGCAACGACTCCATCTCTGCGGCCGCCGCTGCTGCGGCCGACCGCAAGAAGAAGTCGCGCTAGCCCCTCGTTATCCGCGTTAGCGCTGCCACGACTCCGTGAACTCGCCCGTGGCGGCCAATCCGCCGCCCTCGCGCACGCTTACGCCACTCGGCGTCACCACAATGATCGACGGATCCGCATTGACGTAGTAGTTATTGCCGTCTTGGGTAACGTCACCCGATTCAAACTGGCCATCAAACATCGACGAGCGATAGAACTTGTAGCCACCTCCGGTCTCGCAAATGATAACCCTGCCGTCAGGACCAGACCCAGCGAACAAGGCACGCTCAAAGCGCTGACAGTTGGCGTAGCCGCCATCGAGCCATCCGTACTCATTGAAGTCAGAAATGTAGTTTCCCACACCAGTCTTCTGACCCCCACCGGTGGACGACGGGGCCTCCTGCTTTTCCGTCTGCGTGACCGTGACTACCGGCGGTTCCTCTGGGGCTTCCTCTTCCTTGGTTACGGTCTTTTGGGCGGCCGTAGTTTCCTCAGCGTTCTCCTCTTCTTTGTCGGAGTTATTCACCGTGGTCATGCCGCTACCCTCGCCTTTGAAGCTCGGGGCGTTTTCGTCCGTGGAGTCGCTGCAACCGCTCAGCGCGAGGCTGGCGGCCACGAACGGAACGACGCCTGCGGCAATAATCGGGCGGAGGCTTAAGCGAGAAGTCATGAGTTTTCCTTTCTACTGACAGGCTTAGCAGGCGGGGCTGGGCCACTGGGTTTCGGCCTGCGCTAGGGCTTCGGCCATGGAGGTAAGCACCGTTTGGGTGGAGGCGTACTGGCCATCAGGAGACGAGGCAATCAGCGCCACGGCGACGTCGTGCCCGCCCAGCTGCACAATGCCCATCTGCCGCACGTCGTAGGCGCCGGCGGGGCTCGGGCCCCAGCCGCCCTTCATAAAGGTGCCCGGCAGGGTGCGCAGGCCGTAGCCTTGGGCGGGATCGGTAACACCCATGACGTCGATAATCGGCTGGGCACCTTCAACGCAGCGCAGCCCGGCCATGAACTTTGCTTGGTTGCCCACGCTCCACATGGTTTGGCCAAAGGCCGTGAATTCCGGGCGGGTGACCTGGGATTGGACTTGGGTGGCGGTATCGCCCGCCTCCGCAATGACGCTTTGTGCGGCCTGCGCGGCGGCGGTGCCCTCCCCTAGCCCCGCCCACGCGGCCTTGGCGGCCTCGTTATCGGAGTAGGTGATTGCAGAGGACACTAGCTGGCTATCGGCCACACCCGTGCGATTCGCCGCGATGAGCACCGGCACCTTGGAGGTTGACCACGCGGCTTCGGGAGCGGTGCGCCCCGCTTCAATGGTGGTGGTGCCATCGGATACGGCGATGCCCACATCGCCGTGTTCGGCCACGATGCGGTCAAGCACGGCTTGGACGTCTCCGGAAGGCGCCGCGGCCGATGGCTCCGTAGAAACGGCCGGCGCAGACGAGGAAGCCGGTGCAGCGGATGAGGCCGCGGGCGATGCGGACGTGGTCTCTTTTCCGTAGAGGGGATTGGCCGTGCCGCGTGCCTCGGTATTGACAAAGGTAGGGGAATTATTCGCCGCGTCCTCGTCGCCGCAGGCGCTCAGGGTGAGCGCGCAGGCGATAAGGGTGGCTGCCGGGCCCCAGGCCCGGCAGATAGGGAATGTCATGGCGTCTAGCTTAGGCTAGTGCGCGAAGTGGCGGGTACCGGTCAGGTACAAAGTAACGCCGGCTTCCTTCGCTGCCGCGATGACTTCTTCGTCGCGGATGGAGCCGCCGGGCTGGACAACGGCCTTAACGCCGGCGTCGAGAAGCACCTGCAAACCATCGGCGAACGGGAAGAAGGCGTCAGAAGCGGCGAAGGAGCCCTCGGTGCGGTTGGCACCATCGGCCAAGGTGTTGGCGCGCTCGACGGCCAGCTTGGCGGAGTCAACGCGGTTGACCTGGCCCATGCCCACGCCCACGGTGGCATTGTCCTTGGCCAGCAAGATGGCGTTGGACTTCACCGCGCGCACGGCGCGCCAGGCGAACTCGAGCTCAGCCAAGTCGGACTCGTTGAGGGCCTCGCCCGCAGCCAGGGTCCAGTTGGCCGGGTTATCACCCTCGGCCTGGTAGGTGTCTGGCTCTTGGGTGAGCACGCCGCCGGAGATGTACTTGCGCTCCTCGTGCTGGTCTTCGTGCTCTGCCTGCAGCACGCGCAGGTTCTTCTTGGCCTTGAGCACCTCGATGGCGCCGTCCTCATAGGAAGGAGCGACGATGACCTCAGTGAAGATCTCCTTAACCTGCTCGGCCATCTCTACGGTGACCTTGCGGTTGACGGCAATCACGCCGCCGAAGGCGGACATTGGGTCGCACGCGTGCGCCGCGCGGTGGGCGGCGGCGATGGACTCCTCGGACACGGCAATGCCGCAGGGGTTGGTGTGCTTGATAATCGCAACGCAGGGGCGCTCGTGATCCCATGCGGCGCGCCACGCGGCATCCGCATCCTGGTAGTTGTTGTAGCTCATCTCCTTGCCATTGAACTGGGTGGCATTGGCAAGGCCCTTGGAACCGATGCGGGTGACGGTCGCCGCCTGGTGAGAGTTCTCGCCGTAGCGCAGCGGGGTGGTTTGGCCCTCCTCGCTGAGCTGATCCACGAACCACGCGGAGACGGCCGCATCATAATCCGCGGTGTGCAGGAAGGCGTCGCGCGCCAGGCCGCGGCGCTGCTCTAGGGTAAAGCCACCGTTGTTCACGGCCTCCACGGCCTCGTCGTAGCGGGAAGGATCCACGACGACGGCAACAGACGGGTGGTTCTTGGCGGCCGCACGCACCATGGATGGGCCGCCGATATCGATCTGTTCCACGCAGCCATCAAAGTCCGCGCCCGAGGCCACCGTCTCACGGAAGGGGTACAGGTTGACCACGACGAGCTGGAAAGGCTCTACCTCGAGCTCGGAGAGCTGGTTGAGGTGATCTTCCTTGCGGGTATCGGCCAAGATGCCGGCGTGCACGCGCGGGTGCAGCGTCTTGACGCGGCCTTCCAAACACTCCGGGAAGCCGGTGAGCTTTTCTACCGGAGTGACCTCGATGCCTAGGTCAGCGATCTTCTTCGCGGTGGAGCCGGTGGAGACGATTTCCACGCCAGCCTTATCGAGGGCGCGGGCTAGATCCTCCAGCCCGGTCTTGTCGTACACGCTGATAAGGGCGCGCTTTACCTGCTTGCGGTCTTCGCTCATGAGGAGGATTAAGCCTTTCGAAAAGTCTTAGTCTGCGAGTTGAATAGTAAGTTTCTCGTCGTGGACGTTAGCTGCACGCAGCACCTCCACGATGAGATCGCGCTCTACTTGTTTAATGCGTTCATGGAGGGTGGACTCGTCATCGTCCGCGTCAATGACAACGGGGCGCTGCGCGATAATGGAGCCGGTATCCACGCCCGCGTCCACAAAGTGGACGGTAGAGCCAGTGATCTTCACGCCATAATCTAGGGCGTCGCGCACCGCGTGCGCTCCCTTGAAGGCAGGCAGTAGCGCCGGGTGGGTATTGATAGTGCGGCCTTCGAAGCGGTCCAAGAATTCCTGGCCCAGGATCTTCATAAAGCCCGCAGAAACAACAACGTCTGGCTGCGCAGCATCTACTGCGTCAACCAGACGTTGATTCCATTCGGCGCGATCCGCACCCAGCGCCACAACCTCGGTTTCAATCCCGTGGCCCTGTGCGCGCGCAATACCGTGGCATTCCTTATCCGCCACCACCTTCACTACCTGGTAATGCCCGGCCTGGGCATCCACAATGGCTTGTAGCAGGGAACCCGTTCCAGAAACGAGCACCACCACTCGGAGGCGTTCAGGGTCAGCGGTATAGCGCGGAGGCATCGGTGAAGTCACGCGCTATAGCCTAGCCCCTCTCCCCCTCCTCGGGGGAATCTGCGCTCGAGGAGTCCTGCTCGCTCTCCCCCATTTGGTCCTTGAGCTGTTGGCTCAGCGGCTTGGCGACGCCCCTTTCATCGCCCTCCTTAGCCTCTTTTTCCGGTTCCTCCTCCGGTTCCTCCGCTATTTCGTCGGCCGGAGTGTCCTCTTCTTTCTGCTCTTCTTCCGGTTCCTCTGCGGCCTCGGCAGGTGCAGAATCCTGGGACTCGTCCTCAACTACCTCGGCATCAACGATTTCCGGATCGGTGATGGGCTCGCGCTCCGAGTCGGTGGGAGCCTCGTCGGTTTCGGCAGTGGCTGCATCGGGTGCCTCGGGAGTGACATCATCGGCGGGGGCCGCAACTGGTGCCGTGCGGGCCGCGCGCCACGCCACGAAGGCGAAGCCTGCGGCAACGGCGCAACCAACGACGGCCATCCACAGGGCGGTAAGACCTGCGGCAGTCCACAGCTGCGGGCCGGTCGCGCCATAGTAGCCAAGGTCACCGCTAACAAGGAAGCAGGCAACCAGCATGACTACTGCGGCGGCCGCAGTAGCTACTAGTACGTCCTGAAAGTTCGGACGCTTCTTATACAACGAGTAGATTGCAGCGCCGAGGGGGACGATTAATAGCGCCACCGCCCAGCTGGGCGCGGATGCTGGAATGCCGCCGGTAATGGGCAGCGGCGGCAGCGGCACGAGGTGGGCGCTAAAGAGGCTTACCGAGCCTTCACCTACGGAAAACTCCGAGCCCACCACTACCGCCGCGGTGCTCACGATGGCATTGGGAATGTAGAGAACGCTCAGCAGCACGAGTCCGGCAATGCCTAAACCGGAGATCGTGGGATAGTCATTCATCATCTCGCCCTGGCGGGAAACATTGACAAGGAATACCACCGCGAAGACTGCGGCTGCACCAATGGCCAGGTAGGCGAGGTAGCGAAGGGCGATCTGGGCGGCGTCGACAAGCGGGCGCGGCACTCCATAACGCTTGGCCAACGCCCGCCACAAGCGCCAACCCATACCGGCCGCCATGGCTGCCAGATGCAGAACAATAACGCGCAACAATGCCTGCGCCAGGTTTGGCGGGGAGACGTCATAGACCTTGCCCGCATCCCACAGCATCAGCCACGCGATGATGGTAAAGACCACTGGGACCCCGAGCACACAGGCCAAGAGAGTCAGCAGGTCCTTGACGCTGACCTTGTGTTTGACCGCGCTGCGCACACGAACCGCCACCACCGCGGCGAGGATGAGCGCTGGCAAGGCGGGCAGGAAGGAAATATGCACATCAGCCGCAGAGACCGGGGCGAGGTTAAAGACCATCCAGGCCTCCGCCACGATGGTGTACCACCACGCCATGGGAGAGCCGGCGAGCATGAGACCGCCAAGCGCGATGGCCATAATGATAAGGACAATAACCACGTTGGGCACTGCCGCCGTAATAAGCATGCGGCGAATGCGCCCGGCTTTGGTCAACGGCGCGGGGGTACGCCGCGCCTTAGCCTTGGAGCCGGCCTTGCGAGCGACGCGCTGCGCCGATCCAGAGGACTGGCGGGACCCACTGGGATGAGGCGCGCGTGGGGTGCGCTCCGCGCGCACCGTACGGCCCCGCGCCTGGCTACGCGGGCGGGGCGTTGACCGAGATTGGGGGCTGGTGTTTTTGTTCATCGGCGTCCACTTTGCCACCTTCCGGAAGTGAAATCGGGGTGGCGCGACGAGTCGCTCGCAAAATCACCGGCGGCAACCCCTGCACCTGGGCTATACAAATATATAAGGATTAAAAAATCTACCCTGGTTTCACACCCTTAACTCTGGCTGTAATACTATGAAGGAAAAGGCCGCTAGTTTTGCGTGACGCACGCGGCGTTCGCGTGGGATCTTTATCGCACTAATGATATTCCGCGTGCCACATGTTGCCTGCTCGTGGACAATTTCCCCGAGGTGAGCCTGAAAATTTCTTAATTTGGGTTGCTGTTATCTTTTCGAGACGCTACTGTTACATCTCGTTGGTAACAAGAAGGTCACAATCTCGTAACTAACTCGATGGAGATGTAACACCCGTCTGCGCAGATTGTGAAAATGACGAAAGAAGACCTAATGCGAAGCAAAGTTCAGCGTGGCGCCGGCCGCCATCGCAAGATTGTCACCTCGCAGACTGCGAAGGGCCGCATTGCCGTAATGACGGTTGCGGCAGGTGCAGTTTCCACCGCCGGCGTGGGTGGCGCAGCCGCCGCAAACATCCAGTCCGATGACGCGGCCACCACCAAGACGCAGTCCGTTGACTTCGAGCTCGCCTCTGACTCCACCCAGGTTGAGGATGCCGCTGCGACTCCGGTTGATACCACCCCGCAGATCCTCAACGTTGCCGAGGCTAAGCCAGTTGCCGATCTGACTGATCAGCTCAACAAGGCCATCCAGGCTTCTGAAGAGCGCGCCGCTGCCGACGAGGCCGCTCGCGCACCGTCCGTAGCCCGCCCTGCAGAAGGCGCATTCACCTCCCCATTCGCCATGCGCTGGGGCACCTTCCACAAGGGAGTCGACATCGCTAACTCTCCCGGCACCCCAATCCTTGCCGTCATGGATGGTACGGTCATCGACTCCGGTTCAGCCTCCGGCTTTGGCCAGTGGATCCGCATCATGCACGACGACGGCACCATGACCGTTTATGGTCACATGCAAACTCTTGACGTTGCCGTTGGCGAGCATGTGCACGCCGGCCAGAAGATTGCTGGCATGGGCTCGATGGGCTTTTCCACCGGATCCCACCTCCACTTCGAAGTTCACCCGAACGGTGGCGAGGCAATCGATCCGCAGCCTTGGCTGGCTGAGCGAGGCATCGACCTCTAAGGCTCACCCCCAATACCTTCTTGTTAAGCGCCGCAGAGATGTATTTCTCTGCGGCGCTTTGTCATGCCCACAGACACCCTCCCCTCACCTAGTGCACCCGCCCAGAAGGCCGGATTGCATCAAGTGCGCTCCAGACCGCCCCTAGGGCGCTCTACACGGCCCTTGGCGCCGTCTGAGGACTCCGCTGCCACTAGCGAACACAGCACCAGTTGGACCCTCGCCACGGTCCCACAAGGGGTCAGAAGCACATTCAGGCAAGTCCAGTACGCAGACTTGTCGCAGGTGAGTGGATATTTTTAACTTTTAGCCGCCGACACCGCGCGAGACTGCAGCCCCAAGCCATGGGCGCCACCCCCAAGGTTCACCCCCAGATCCTAAACCAGTACTTTACAGACGCCACTCCAATCACATTCGTAACACACATAACAAGCTGGCATGTTCGAATAGTTTCGAACTATTTCCGCCGCTACCAGCGTTTTTTAAGATTGCGCGGGCCGTTCGAGCGGGCTAACTTTTAACTCGTTGCCACGAGCGATCACGAGCGCAAGCATTTCGGCTTTCGGCGTGTCGCGGTTGGCAGTTGAAAGACGCCGCCCCCTCCAGGGTGCGGGCGTCCCGAGACCATGCACAGCCATGAAAAGGACTTTAACTATGAAGCGCATGAACCGCGCACGCAAGAACGTGACGCTGAGCATCGTTACGCTTGGCACCGTACTTGCTACCGGCACCACCGCTTTTGCTGCAGAGCCAGTGGCTAGCGTGGACGTATCGGACGGCTCCTCCGAGCCCACAGCTACCAATGTAGATAACGCCGGCGTCGTCGACGCCCTTGTTGGCCTGGCCACCACCACCGTTGGCGTATTGAACGGCGAGGCTACCCCGCAGGTAGATGGAAACGAATCCGGCGGCGTCAATATCATCCTGGATCCGGGTTCTGTACCGGGATTGAAGGAAGCCTTTGCCCCGCAAGGAAACCACTCCGGTCTCACCACCAAGCGCGGCAAGGACTCCGCGGGCAATACCGTGGTCTTTCCTACCTCCGGTACGCTTACTTCTGGCTTTGGCCAGCGTTGGGGCACGATGCACAACGGCATCGACGTAGCCAACTCCGTGGGCACCCCGATTCACGCGGTAATGGACGGTACCGTCATCAATTCCGGCCCAGCGCAGGGCTTTGGCAACTGGATCCGCATCCAGCACGATGACGGCACCATCTCCGTCTACGGTCACATGCCGGCAGACCAGCTCAAGGTAAATGTGGGCGAGCGCGTGACCGCGGGTCAGGAAATCGCCGGCATTGGCAGCGAGGGCCACTCCACTGGCCCGCACCTCCACTTTGAGATTCACCCAGGCGGAGGCGCCCCCGTTGACCCAGTTTCCTGGTTCAACGAGCGCGGCATTTCGGTCTAAAGCTTTTCCATCGGCACTCCGCCGATGAGCATCAGCCGGACCTTACCGGAAGAACCAAAGTCCACGGTGACCGTGGCGCGCTTGCCGGAGCCGGACGTCTCAATGACAGTTCCGAGCCCGTACTTGGCGTGATTGACACGGTCACCCACGGCTAGGTTGAGGTTATTGTTCTTAGGCATCGAGGTCGCCGCCGGCTTGCTGGTGCGCTGCGATGGGGAAGACGCAGCGCGCCCTGCACCGCGCGACCCGGACCGGGAACCACCACTGCCCCACCCGGACCAATCACGGCCGTAGGAGCGACCATATTGGTAGTCGTCCTCGCCCCACGCTCCGGTCAGGGAGCTATCGGAGTCTTCTCGCCGCCAGTTGATGAGGTCTTCTGGGACCTCGCCGAGGAAGCGGCTGGCGGGATTAGTCACCGGATTACCCCACGCCGAGCGCAAAATGGCGCGGGTAAGATACAGCTGTTCGCGAGCGCGGGTAATGCCCACATAGGCGAGGCGGCGCTCCTCGCTTAATTCCTTCGGGTCACCCAGTGAGCGCATATGCGGGAATTGGCCATCCTCCCAGCCGGTCAAAAAGACCACGGGGAACTCGAGGCCCTTTGCGGTGTGCAAAGTCATCATGGTGACCACACCAGTCTCAGAATCTGGGATCTGGTCGGCATCGGCCACCAGCGACACCTTTTCCAAGAAAGCCTGCAGCGAACCGGGCGCAGCTTCGCCCTCCTCTACTAGCTCAGAGGGGTCCACTGTATCCGCACCGGATGCGGCAAGCTGGTTAGCCGCCTCTGAGGTGAATTCGCGGGCCACCGATACCAACTCGTTCAAGTTATCTAGGCGGGCACCGTCCTGCGGGTCATTCGAATTTTCCAATTCCGCCTTGTATCCCGTGGCATCCAAAATGGCGGAAAGCAGCTCACCCAAATCCGGTTGGCCGGTAACCTCATCGCGCATGGACGGGATCTGATTGCGGATGCCCTCCATCATGTCGTTGAATTTGCCCACCGCATTGATGGCCCGAGTGCCTAGGCCAGGGACGTCGCCCCGAGGGACATCGGCAAGCGCCTTGCCAAAGCTGATGCCGTGGTTTTCCGCATGAAGGGCAATATGCCCCTGCGCTTTGTCACCAATGGCACGCTTGGGCACGTTGATAATGCGGCGCAGGCTCACCGTATCGTCCGGATTGTCCAAGATGCGCAGGTAGGCCACCATGTCGCGGATTTCGCGCCGCTCATAAAAGCGCGTGCCTCCCACTACCTTGTACGGAATGCCGGAGCGAATGAAGATATCTTCCAGCGCACGGGAGGCGTTATTGGTGCGGTACATGACCGCGATATCGGAATAGCTGCGACCCTTATCCGCCAAGGAGTCGATTTCAGAGGCGATGAAGCGCGCCTCATCGTGTTCATTATCGGCAACGTAGCCTACGATCTGCTCGCCCTCACCGTGGGCGGTCCACAGGTTCTTCTCGCGGCGATTCTCATTCTTGGCAATAACAGCATTGGCCGCGTTGAGAATGGTCTGGGTAGAGCGATAATTCTGTTCCAGCAAGATGGTGTGCGCCTGCGGGTAGTCGCGCTCGAATTCCTGAATATTGCGGATGGTGGCCCCGCGGAAGGCATAAATGGACTGATCGGAATCGCCCACTACGCACAGCTCCGGCGCATCCGGACCGAGCTCTCCCCTGCCCACAAGCGCGGCAACCAGCGCGTACTGGGCGTGGTTGGTGTCCTGGTACTCGTCGATAAGCACGTGCTTGAAGCGCCGGCGATAAAAATCCACCACCTGTTGGTGCTGGGTGAAAATCCGCACCACCTCACCGATGAGATCATCGAAGTCCACGGCGTTGGCCGCGCGCAGGCGGCGCTGGTATTCGGCATAAACCTGGGCCACGGTGGTCTCAAATGGGTTCTTGGTCTGCTGCGCCTTCTCCAGCGCGGATTCGGGACCGACGAGCTCGTTTTTGTGGTTAGAAATCTGATTGGCCAGCACGCGCGGGGTGTACTTCTTCAGATCCAGCTGTAAGTCCTTAGCAATCATGGACAATAGCCGGCGGGCATCATCGCCATCATAAATGGTGAAATTGGTATTAAGACCTGGCACCAGCTGCGCATTTTGGCGCAGGATGCGCACGCAGATGGAGTGGAAGGTAGATACCCACATCCGCTCTGCCACGGGGCCTACCAGCCCACCCACGCGCTCCTTCATTTCCGCGGCGGCCTTATTAGTAAAGGTAATGGCGAGGATCTCCCACGGATTTACCCCGCGATGGCGCATGAGATAGGCAATGCGGCGGGTAAGCACGGCGGTCTTGCCGGAACCAGCGCCGGCCACGATGAGCAGCGGGCTGCCCGAGTGGGTAACGGCCTCAAGCTGCTGTGGGTTGAGGCCCTCGGTCAAGGCATCGGGGGATTCGGATTGCGGGCTTGCTGCGCGCGGTGCACCGAAGCCGCCAAAGGGGCTTGGTGTGGGTGCGCCGCCGGTGGACGGGGAAGGGCTAAAAGGAGAGTTTTCGTTCATAGTGCCTTCCAACCTACTAGCCGCACCGGACACGCCCCGTATCCGCCGTGCGAGCTGCTATTTCCTTTTGCGCGGGCGGGTGGCACAATATGGTCTTATGACCGCAGAAGAAAACAATGACATCGTCGATAACGGCTTGGACATCCGCACCCCTTCGGGAACGGATGATCCCCTTTCTGATGCGGAGATCCAACAGTATCGCGAAGAAATCAACCGCATGGACCGCATCATCTTGGACGCTGCCAAACGCCGCACGGAAGTCTCCCAGGCCATTGGCCGCACCCGCATGAACTCCGGCGGCACCCGCCTGGTTCACACGCGCGAGATCGCCATTTTGAATCAGTTCCGCGATGAACTTGGGGAAGAAGGCCCCACCATCGCTTCGGCGCTGCTGCGGATGGGCCGCGGCCGGCTGGGGTAGCCGAATAATTACTGGCCAGCCGATACTATGCAGTACCCTGAATTAGCATGAATGCAGTTCTCGTCGCCGTCATAGTCATGCTCGTGCTCGCCCTCCTGCGCGTGCATGTAGTGGTAGCACTCTTCCTAGGAGCTATCGTCGGCGGGCTCATGTCGGGCATGGGGCTTGATGCCACCATGGTCGCCTTCCAAGACGGCTTGGGCGGCGGCGCCAAGATTGCCCTAAGCTATGCCCTCTTGGGCGCTTTTGCCATGGGCGTAGCCTCGGCCGGGCTGCCCCAGGTCCTGGCTAATTTCCTCATCCGCAAGCTCGGCGGCAGCGGCGAAGCAGACCCCAAAGCGGCCCTGGCCACCAAGTGGATGCTCATCCTCGGGCTCATCGCCATGTCCGTGATGAGCCAGAACCTCATCCCGGTCCACATCGCCTTCATTCCGCTCATCATCCCGCCGCTACTTACTGTGATGAATAAGCTGCGCCTGGACCGCCGGCTGATTACTACCTGCCTGACCTTCGGCCTTATCACCACCTACATGTTCATTCCGGTGGGCTTTGGCTCCATCTACTTAAATGACATCTTGCTCTTTAATATCCAGCAGGCGGGGCTTGATACCTCCGATATCAATATCATGCAGGTTATGGGCGTACCAGCGCTCGGCATGCTCGCCGGCCTACTCATCGCCATTTTCATTAGCTACCGCAAACCGCGCGACTATGAAAACCTGCCCATCGCGGCTGAGGAGCATCAAGAGGCCCCCTCTGCCTATAAGGTGTGGGTGTCCGTCGTGGCCATCATTGCCACCTTTGCGGTGCAGATTGTCATGCAGGCGCTCGACTTCGAATCCGATGGCCTGATGGTCGGTGCGCTGACCGGCTTGGGTATTTTGCTGCTTACCGGCGCGGTGGACTGGAAGCACGCGGACGATGTCTTTACCAATGGCATGAAGATGATGGCGCTCATCGGTTTCATCATGATTACCGCCCAGGGGTTCGCCTCGGTCATGACGGCGACTAATGAGGTCGGCCCGCTGGTGGATGCCACCGCCAACCTCTTTGGCACCAATAAGGTCCTTTCCGCCGGTGCCATGCTGGTGGTGGGCTTGGTGGTCACCATGGGCATCGGCTCGTCCTTTTCCACCTTGCCCATCATCTCCGTTATCTATGTGCCGCTGTGCATGTCGTTGGGCTTTAGCCCCGCGGCCACCGTGGCGCTTATTGGCACCGCAGGCGCGCTTGGCGACGCCGGCTCTCCCGCCTCCGATTCCACCCTCGGCCCTACCGCGGGTTTGGGCGCGGATGGCCAGCACGACCACATCCGCGACTCGGTCATTCCCACCTTCATCCACTTCAATATTCCGCTGCTTATCGCCGGCTGGGCAGGCGCGCTCATCCTCTAAAAGGCCCCGACGCGGTGGCGCTTTCTGGACTACGGTGGGAGGGGTACATGTTGCCAATGCGCTAGTTGCCAGAAAGGCCTACCACCATGGATATCACCGCATCTGCCCAGTGGAGCGAGCTCGCGAAGGTATATGAGGAGAAGAAGTGACCTCAACCTCCGCGAGCTTTTTGCCGCCGATGCAGACCGCGCCCGCAACTTCACCTTCGACGCCGCCGGGCTGCACGTCGATCTGTCGAAGAACCTGATCGACGGGGACATCGTCAAGCAGCTGGTTGAGGTAGCCAAGGCCGCCGACCTTGAGGCCCGCCGCGATGCCATGTTCGCCGGCGAGCACATCAATAACACCGAGGATCGCGCCGTGCTGCATACCGCGCTGCGCATCCCGGCCGAAGATGACTTGAGCGTTGATGGCCAGGATGTTGCCGCCGATGTCCACGAGGTCTTGGGCCGCATGCGTGATTTTGCCACTGCGCTGCGCTCCGGCGCCTGGCTGGGGCATACCGGCCACACCATCAAAAAGGTGGTCAACATCGGCATCGGCGGCTCTGACCTTGGTCCGGCCATGGCGGCCAAGGCACTGCGTTCCTATGAGGTCGCCGGCATCTCCGCCGAGTTCGTCTCCAACGTGAACCCGGCCGATATGGCCGCCACGCTCGATGGCCTCGATGCAGAATCCACCCTATTTATTATCGCTTCCAAGACCTTTACCACCCAGGAGACTCTGACCAATGCGCACGCTGCGCGCCGCTGGCTCATCGAGCAATTCGATGGTGATGAGTCCGCCGTGGCCAAGCACTTCGTCGCCGTGTCCACCAATGCGGAGAAGGTAGCCGAGTTCGGCATCGATACCGAGAACATGTTCCCGTTCTGGAACTGGGTCGGCGGCCGCTACTCCGTGGATTGCGCCATCGGCCTGTCCCTCATGTGCACCATCGGCCCGATGGACTTCATGCGCTTCCTCGAGGGCTTCCACGCCATGGACGAGCACTTCCGCACCACCCCACTGGAGGAAAATGTCCCGGCGCTCATGGGCCTCCTCGGTGTGTGGTACACCAACTTCTTCGGCGCCCAGACCCACGCCGTGCTGCCCTACTCCCAGGACCTCGGCCGCTTCCCGGCCTACCTGCAGCAGCTGACCATGGAATCCAATGGCAAGTCCGTGCGCCGCGATGGCACCGCGGTTACCGCCCCGTCTACCGGTGAAATTTACTGGGGCGAGCCGGGTACCAATGGCCAGCACGCCTTCTTCCAGCTCATGCACCAGGGCACCCGCCTCATCCCGGCGGACTTCATCGGCTTTGCTCGCCCGAAGCAGGACTTCCCCACCGCCGATGGCTCCGGCTCCATGCATGACCTGCTCATGGGCAACTTCTTTGCCCAGACCAAGGTGCTGGCCTTTGGCAAGACCGCAGAGGAAATCGCGGCCGAAGGCGTAGACGAAGCCGTCGTGCCGCACAAGGTCATGCCGGGCAACCGCCCGACCACCACCATCCTGGCCGAGGAGCTAACCCCCGCCGTGCTCGGCGCACTCATCGCCCTCTACGAGCACATCGTATTCACCCAGGGCGTTATCTGGGATATCAACTCCTTTGACCAGTGGGGCGTGGAGCTGGGCAAGCAGCAGGCCAATGACTTGGCCCCGGCCGTCTCCGGCGCTGAGGCTGCCGATTCCGGCGACCAGTCCACCGATGAGCTCATCGGTTGGTACCGCTCCAACCGCTAAAGGCCCACTTTTAGCCGCGTTATCCCCTCCCAACCACTCGGCGGGGTGGATAACGCGGCTGCTTTTTGGCCTCGCTTGCCCCACGACGATGCAAAACAAGCACGTTTCGCCCAAAATCAGCGCGACATTGGGCGAAACGTGCTTGTTTTGTCAGTGGTCCGGGGAGCTTAGAGCTTGACCATCGGCTCCCAGCCGAAGGGGATGTCCTCCGAGTTCACAATCCGGCGGCCGAACGGGAAGCAGGTCACCGGGATCATCTTCAGGTTGGCCAGGGCGGCCGGGATGCCCACGATGGTCACTACCTGTGCCGCAGCGGTGGTGACATGGCCAATGGCCAGCCACAGGCCGGCGACCACGAACCAGACGACGTTGGAGAAGGTGGACATGGAGCCACTCCCCTTTACCGGCTGCACCACCGAGCGGCCGAACGGCCAGAGGGCGAAATTAGCCATGCGGAACGACGCCACGCCCGCTGGAATGGTGACGATGAAGATGCAGGCGATAATGCCAAAGAGGAAGTAGGCCAAGGCTAGGAGGAACCCGCCGGTGATGAACCAAATGATATTGAGAAGGGTACGCATAGCCTCCACCCTAGCGGGCTACGCCGAGGAGTGAAGCGGCTGGCAATGCGGGCACCACCAGATGATGCGCTCGAGTTCGCCTTCGTCGCCGCCCTGGTCCACGCCGCCGAGCGCGCCCTTGGTAATGAACGTGCCGCAGCGGCGGCAGCGCTTGCGATTGCGGCCGAAGACATAGGTGGTCTCCCCGGCGCGGCGCACGCCGGTGGTCACGCGCACCGGGGAGGTGCGATTGGCCCACATGATGCGCCGGGAAATATCGAGGATGCGGGCGGTATCGACCTCGGCTACCGGAGTGGCGGGGTGCACGCCGGCGAGGAAACAGGCCTCGGCGCGGTATTCATTGCCGATGCCTGCAACGACCTTTTGGTCGAGCAGCGCCGCGCCGATGGCGCGCTGGGGCCGGGAGTTGAGCCGGCGCAGGGCTTCCTCGCGGTCCCAGTGGGGGTCGAGGATATCGGGACCGAGGTGCGCGATGCGCTGGTGGTACTTGTCGGCGGGATAGATATCCACGAAGCCAAGTTGGTGGCCGACGACCTCGATATCGCGCGGGGAATTGGCCAGCTGCAGCACAATGCGGGCGGTGTGCCCGGGCTTGCGCCAGCGATCGCCTGCGTAGTGGATGGCCCAGGTGCCCTCCATCTTGAGGTGGGTGTGCACGATGGTCTGGTCGAATTGCATGAATAGGTGCTTGCCGTAGGGCCAGACGCGCTCGCACACCATGCCGTCGAGGTGAACGGTGGCGTAGCGCGGCACGCGGACGGAGCAGCCGGTGACCTCGCGGCCGGCCATAAACTGCAGTCGGTTGGATAGCTGCAGGACGGAATCGCCTTCGGGCATAACGCCTCCTGTGGATCTTTAGCGGCGGTACCCGCCGCGCGGGCGGAAACCACCATTATTGCGCGGAGTGGGCGGTGGATCATCAAAGCTGAGCTCTTCGATGGCCTCGGTGGCCCGGCGGCCTGCGCGCGGGGTGCGCGGGGCGGCGGCGCGAGCAGAGATGCGCACTCCCTTCGGCGTAATCCCGGCGCCGGCGTCGCGCAGGTGGGCCGCCACTTCGGTCTTATGGATGGGGCTGCCATTGCACTTTTCGACGACCAACGGGGACAGCACTCCCCTTGCCACCATATCCGTGAGCGCGGAAACCAAGCGGGGATAGACCTCGGCGGGGTCGATGCCATCGGGCAGCGATTCGATAAAGGTGGTGAGGGTTTTGCCGCCGCGGGTGAGGTGGGCGATGGGTAGGCCGTCGATAAGCACTACCAGCGCACCGGCCGAACGGGTGGGCCCGCCGGTGGCTTTGCCGTCGGCATCATCGCGCTGCGGCCACGGCAGGGCCGCACCGTAGGGATTGGCCGGGTCGCAGGCGGCGAGGACAAAGGTCTCGGGCTCGGTGGTACCAGACGGCCAACCGGTAACATCCGGGGAATCGGCCAGCCCGCGCAGGCGGTCGATAATGGCGGGCGTGGAGAATTGCGCGGCGCCGAGCCCATCGATGACGTAGCCGCGCATGGCCTTGCCGGATTCCTCGAAGCCGGAGAGCACCTTATAGGCCAGCGCAAAGCCGCCGAGCACATCCTCCGCCACGACGGAGCCGCGGGTGAGCACACCGTAGCGGTCGAGCCAGGCCTCGCCGTGGGCGACGGACCAGGAGGTGGCTTCGGTAGAGGCTGGTACCGCGAGCGACCACCGGCCCATGACATCGGGCGGGGCCCCGCGCCAGCGGCGTTCTGCGCCTGTGCGAAGGAGGTGCGCCCCATGCGCAGGCGAGAGCGGGTGGGCCGCCGCTTCGAGCGATGCGCGGTGCGGCCCGAGCGCGAGCCGCCGGAAGACAGTCGGGTGCGAATAGGCGCGAAAGAATCGGGACTCACCAGGCCCATCTCCACTAACCCCCAGAGGGCCTCGCGGGTCTCCTCGGTGGTACCGGGGGCCTCGGCGGCAATATCGGCAAAGAGGAAGCCACCGCCGCGGCCGAGGACATCGAGGATGGAGCGCTGCACCATGCTGACGCCCTCGGCATCCGTTTCCGGGGCGAGTTGAGCAGCATAGTCTGAGGGCAACAGCATGATCCAGGGGTCGGCCGCGCCGGCCTTGCCGGCGCCTAGGATGAGCACCTCGCCATTGGAGGTGAGCTCATCGAGCATGGTGGGTGAATAATCACCCACCCGGGCGGGCAGGATGAGCGATTCCCACGCGGAGGCGGGCAGGCGCACCCCGGCGAGCTGCTCGATGACGGAAAAGACGCCATCGGCACCGCGTAGGGCCGGGCGCTTTCCGGCCGGTGCGATGCTATGCCACTCCGGCAAGAAACGGGCGAAGGTAGCGCCCGAGACCGGCTCGGTAGCAGCCCGCGCGGCGGCGAGCGAGCGCGAGCGAATGGTCTTCAGCACCGCGGCGGCGCAGTACTCCTGTTCCTCCACTCCCTGGCGGTAGCGGCCTTCTACTACCCCATCGAGCGCGCCGAGGACGGTGTGCGCGGCGGAGACGGATATGTCGAAGGCCACGGTGAGATCGCGCAGCACAAACGGACCGCGGGTGCGCGCCCACCGCGAGACCAGCTGCGGCAGGGCATCGGAAATGGTGGCCACTTGGGCAGGGATGCCGGGAGGGATGGGGATACCTAGGGCGTCGCGAAGCAGGGGCGCATCCTGGGCCTGGGCTAGGTGCTCGCGCCCGCCAATGCGCACGCGCATAATCCGGGTGCCCAGCTGGTCCAGGGCGGATAACGGAACGTCGGTGTGCTCGCCCAGCTCGTCGACGGGAATCGGCCCGAGCACGCGAAGCAGGTCCGCAACCTCCTCGGTGGTGCGGGCCCGGCGCGCGGGATCGGTGCGCTGGAGCTGGGCATGGACCTCGGCGATGATCTCCGGATCCAGCAGCTCGCGTAGCTCCACCGTACCCAGCAGCTTGGCTAAAAGCGCTGGGTCGAGAGCCAGGGCGGCCGCGCGCTTTTCCGCCAGCGGAGAATCGCCCTCGTACATAAACGCGCCGGTGTAGTTAAACAGCAGTGAGGAGGCAAAGGGAGAAGGCTGTTCGGTGGTGACCTCCGCGATGCGGATGCGGCGGTGGCCGAGCTCCCGCATGACCTCCGTGAGCGCAGGAACGTCGTAGACGTCCTGGACGCACTCGCGCACCGTCTCCAAGATGATGGGGAAGGACGGATACTTGCGGGCAACGTCCAAAAGCTGCTCGGCGCGCTGGCGCTGCTGCCACAGCGGCGCGCGCTTGCCGGGATTGCGCCTGGGCAAAAGCAGCGCGCGGGCGGCGCACTCGCGGAAGCGGGAGGCAAAGAGCGCGGAATTGCCCACTTGCTCGGCCACGATATCGGCAATCTCATCGGCATCGAAGGCAAAGATGGACCCATCGGGCTCGGATTCTGCCTCCGGCAGGCGCAGCACGATGCCGTCATCGCCGGCCACCGCCTGCGGGTCCATGCCGGTGCGCTCGCCCACCCGGGCGCCTACCGCAAGCGCCCACGCGGAGTTCACCGGCCGTCCAAACGGGGTATGCAACACCACGCGCCAGTCACCCAGCTCATCGCGAAAGCGCTCGAGCACCAATGTCTTTTCATCCGGGATAACACCGGTGGCCTCGTTTTGCTCCTGCAGGTAGGCCACGATATTGGAGCGCGCATTATCATCAGCATCCGCAATAACTTCCGGCGAGCTAAAGACCTCGCGGCGGTACTCGCCCAGTGCCTTGCCCAGCTCATAAGGGCGGCCCGCGCCATCGCCATTCCAGAAGGGCAGGCGGCCGGTATGCCCCGGCGCGGGGGTGACCAGCACTTGGTCGCGCGTGATGTCCTCGATGCGCCAACTGGTCGCGCCCAGGGTGAAAACATCGCCTACCCGGGACTCATAAACCATCTCTTCATCCAGCTCGCCTACCCGGCGCGGGGCACCACCGGAGCCCTCGCCGGCACCGGTATAGAGGAATACGCCGAACATGCCCCTATCCGGAATCGTGCCGCCACTGGTCACGGCCACGCGCTGGGCGCCAGGCCGCGCGGTCATCACCCCCGTCACGCGGTCATAGACCACGCGGGGCTTGAGCTCAGCAAAATCCGTGGACGGATACACGCCGCTGACCAGGTCCAGCACGGAATCATAGACCTCGCGCGCCAGATCACGGTAGGGCCAGGCCCGGCGGACCATCTCGTACCACTCATCGGCATCGAGCCCATCGTCCCCGGCCGCGGCCACGGCCGCCACCGTCTGCTGCGCCAGCACGTCCAGTGGGTTGCGCGGGGTATGCATCTCCTCGATGAGCCCGGCGCGCATGCGCGCTACCGTCAGCGTGGACTGCACCAAATCCGCGCGATGTTTGGGATAGAAGGAGCCGTGCGATACCGCGCCCACAAAGTGCCCGGCGCGGCCTACGCGCTGCAGGCCGGAGGCCACCGAGGGCGGCGATTCCACTTGCACCACCAGCTCCACGGCACCCATATCGATGCCCAGCTCCAGCGAGCTCGTGGCCACCACGGCCTTGAGCGTGCCCTCCTTCAGCATGGTCTCGGTCATCGCGCGCTCGTCCTTGGACACCGAGCCGTGGTGGGCGCGGGCGATGACGGCTGGGGCCTTGCCGGCGACGTCGACCTGTTTCATCAGCTGGGCCGGGTTGCGGCGGGTCTCGGGCGACAGCGACGCCGGATCGTGTTCGGCCGCATAGAGCTCATTGAGCCGGCTGGTCAGCCGCTCGGCCGTGCGCCGAGAGTTCACAAATACCAACGTGGAGCGATGCGCCATGATCTCCGCATAGAGGTCATCCTCAATAAACGGCCAGATGGACTTGGCCGTGGGCAGCGCGGACTCATCCACGGAAGGAGAGCTGATGCCAATCGCATCATCCACCGTCATCTCCCCAATGGTGGAGCCTTGCTCTGGTGTGGGGAGATCGGACATATCCTCCACCGGCACATGCACGTCCAGCTGCCACTTCTTCTCCGCAGCCGGCGCCACAATTTCTACTGGGCGGTTGCCACCTAAGAAATTCGATACCGCAGACAGCGGCCGCACGGTGGCGGAAAGTCCGATGCGTTGGAAGTCCCCTGCCACCTGCTGTAGGCGCTCCAAGGTCAGCGCTAGGTGCACGCCGCGCTTGGTACCGGCCAGGGCATGGATCTCATCGATAATGACGGTATCCACCGTCTTTAAAATCCCTGCCGCCTTGGAGGTCAGCATCAAATAGGCGGACTCCGGGGTGGTAATCAAAATATCCGGCGGCTTGCGCACCTGCCGCGCACGCTCGGCAGACGGCGTATCGCCCGAGCGCACGCCTACCGAAATATCCGGCACGTCTAGACCTAGGTTTTCCGCGGTGCGCGCGATGCCGGTGAGCGGGGCGCGCAGGTTATTTTCCACGTCCACGCCCAGCGCCTTGAGCGGCGAGATATACAGCACCTTCACCCCGGCGGCGGATCCACCAGTCCCAGAGCCCACAGGCAGCGCCAGCTGGCCCTCGCGCTCGACCAAATTATTCAGCGCCCACAAGAATGCGGCGAGGGTCTTACCGGAACCGGTAGGAGCCACCACAAGGGCATGCTCACCGCGGGAAATCTTCTCCCAGGCCTGCGCTTGCACGGCGGTAGGAGCAGCAAATACATCCTGAAACCACTGCGCTACTTGGGGCCGGAAGCGGTCGAGGATGTTTTCTGGCATGCCCACACTCTAGTCCGCGTTGTAATGTGGGCACCATGACCGTCGAGATTTCTGATTCCCGCCTGACCAATTCCCTCGCCCAAGGCTGCGGTGAGATCCTTAAAGGCGTGCGCAACGGGGGCCTGCTGCGGGGCCTTTCGCTTGGCGACGCCGGCGATGAAGCCGCCCAAGAATGGATCGCCCGCGTCCTCGCGCAGCACCGTCCCCAGGACGGCATGCTCTCTGAGGAAGCCGCCGATGACCTTACCCGTCTCAAGAAGGACCGCGTATGGATCGTGGACCCGCTCGATGGCACCAAGGAATTCGCCACCGGCCGCCAGGACTGGGCGGTACACATTGCCCTCGTAGAAAACGGCATCCCCATCCACGCGGCGGTGGGCCTGCCGGATCTCGGCGTTACCTTTAAGTCCTCGGACGTTCGCGCGGTCACCGGCCCGCTGTCTAAGAAGTTCGTCATCTCCCGCAACCGCCCGCCCAAGGTAGCTAGCTACATTGCGGAAAAGATGGGCTATGAGACTGTGGGCGTCGGCTCCGCGGGCGCGAAGGCCATGCACGTGCTGCTTGGCGATTATGACGGTTATATCCATGCCGGCGGCCAGTACGAGTGGGATCAGGCCGCCCCAGTGGGCGTCGCCCAAGCATCCGGCCTGCACTGCTGCCGCCTCGACGGCTCCGAGATCCGCTTCAATAATGAGGACACGTTCATCCCGGATATCCTCATCTGCCGCCCCGAGCTCAAGGATGAAATCCTGGAGCATGCCCAGGCCTTTGCCGCAGAGCACGGCGGATTCTAAACTAGTGCGCATGATTGAGACCCCGTACGAGGATCTGCTGAAGAAGCTGCCAGAGACCGGCACCCCCAAAGGCGATCGCACCGGCACCGGCACGCGCTCCATCTTTGGTGCGCAGCTGCGGTATAACCTGGCCGAGTCCTTCCCGCTGCTGACCACCAAGAAGGTCTACTTCCATGCGGTGCTGGGCGAGCTTTTGTGGTTCCTCAAGGGCGAGTCCAATATTAAGTTCCTACAGGAGAACAAGGTCCGCATCTGGAATGAGTGGGCGGATGACAATGGCGAGCTGGGCCCGGTCTACGGCGTGCAGTGGCGCTCCTGGCCCACCCCGGACGGGCAGCACATCGATCAGATCCAACAGGCGCTCGACACTCTGAAGAATAACCCGGATTCCCGCCGCAACTTGGTCTCTGCGTGGAACGTCGCTGAGCTAGACCAAATGGCGCTGATGCCCTGCCACCTGCTCTTCCAGCTCTACGTGGCCGATGGCACCTTGTCCATGCAGGTCTATCAGCGCTCGGCCGATATGTTTTTGGGCGTTCCATTTAATATCGCCTCCTACGCGGCGCTGACCCACATGTTTGCCCAGCAGGCCGGCCTCAAGGTGGGCGAGCTCATCTGAACCGGCGGCGATTGCCATATTTATAACGACCACGTGGAGCAGGTTAAAGAGCAGCTGTCCCGCGAGCCGCGCCCCTACCCGCAGCTCAACCTTCACAAGGCGGAGGACATGTTCTCCTATGACTTCGCCGATTTTGAGATTGAGGGCTACGACCCCCACCCCACCATCAAGGCGCAGGTGTCCGTTTAATGTTGGGCGCAATCTGGGCACAGTCCCTGGACGGCATCATTGGCGATGGCGAGCAGATGCCTTGGCACGTTCCGGAGGATCTCAAGCACTTTAAGGACGTGACCATGGGCGCGCCGGTCATCATGGGCCGGAAAACCTGGGAGTCCCTCAACCCCAAGTTCCGCCCGCTTCCCGGACGCGAGAACTACGTGCTCTCTTCCCGCGCGCCCGGCCAGTGGCTCGCCGGCGCGCAGGTTATCACCGCAATGCCCTCGCTTTCCGACGCCTGGGTTATCGGCGGCGGCCAAATCTACACCGCCACCTTGGACCAGGTGAACCGCATTGAGGTCACGCTCATGGGCGTCAATATCGGTAGCACCTACGGCGATAAGTCCATCTACGCCCCGTCCATCCCTGATGAGTTTGGACTTGCCCACAGTACCGACTGGCTCACCTCCGCCAAGGGCCACCTCGCGCTGCCGGACCAAGAGGCCAGCGACCTTCCCATCAAATACCGCTTTTTAACCTACGACCGAAAGGATGCAGCCTAATGACTGTACAAACCCCCGAAACCACCGCCGACGTCACCATCTTCTACGCCGACTGGTGCCCGTTCTGCGCCAAGCTCATCAAGAACCTGGACCGCACCGAAACCCCGTACGAGCTTGTCGACGTCGAGGGCGACAACACCGAAGACATCAACGCCTGGATCGAATCCGTCAACGACGGCAACCGCATCATCCCCACCGTCCTCTACTCCGACGGCACCCACGAGACCAACCCACCAGCCTCCTCCGTGCGCAATAAGCAGAAGGAATTGGCGGAAAGCTAACCCACACCCCAGCCATTTCGGGGCGCTCCTGCCCCACTGCTATGATTAGCCAAGTTGCACACGCAACCCCGCCCCAGTAGCTCAGGGGATAGAGCACGGCTCTCCTAAAGCCGGTGTCGGTGGTTCGAATCCACTCTGGGGCACCATGTGAAGTCTCGAGACATCGTTCCGGTCGATGCCTCGAGATTTTTCGTTTTCAGTTGCCCTGTTGGGGGTCAAGTTCGTTGTCTTTCTTGTTGTAATAGATTTTTTCTTCGGTGAGTGTGTAGGCGGCGATTTGTGCCCCAGTGGTGGTTATTTTGATGCTTACGCGGTTGTCGATGCAGACCATGGTGATTGGTTCGCCGCCCCATCGGCGCCCGATGTAGAGGCGGCGTAGTTTGCCACCCCATCGCAGGGTTGTCTTGCCGTTGGTGCCTACTTTGTCAGTGCGTAGGCGGTAGTCGTGGTCTGGTTTGATGTCTGCTGGGAGAGCTTTGGGCAGTGCTGTGTAGGCTTCTGCGGGGGTGGTTCTGTTTAGGGCTCTATGGGGGCGTTTGTGGTTGTAGTATTCGATGATTTCTTTTAGCTGAGAGTTGAGTTCATCGAGACTTTGAGCTGGTATTTTGCTTGCTAGGGCTAGTTTAAGGGTGTAGTGGAAGCGTTCAACTTTTCCTTGTGTCTGGGGGTGGTAGGGTTTACCGTTTTTCTGCTTGATTCCTAGGTCTATGAGCAGTTGCTCGAATCCGTTTCGCGCGGGGTTTGTCCGGTCTGTGCTGGTTGTGAATGCTCGGCCGTTGTCGGTGAGGGTGGACTGGGGGTAGCCGTGTGTCTGGCCTGCATTAATGAAGCTTTCTATGACGTTTCCCACGGTGGCATTGTTGTAGGCACAGCAGGAGATGATGAACCGGGAATGGTCGTCCAAGATGGTGAGGATAGCTACTCGCTTGTGACCTGCGATGGTCCAGTCACTGTAGTCCATTTGCCATGTTTCGTTGGGTTGATCTGCTTGAAATCGTATCCATGAGCTGCGAGGACGCTTTTGTGGTTGGGCGATGACGTGACCGTTGTTTGCGAGCACTCGGTGGATTGTGGATGGTGCTGGTGGTGGGTCGATTCCCTCTTGCTGCAAGTGCCAGCGAATTGTATGGGCTCCGGCGTTAGTGCCGCGTTCTGTGAGGTCCTGGCGCAGTTTAAGTATGCGGTCGACAGTGCTGGGGTTGAGCGCTCGGGGATTAGTGCGCGGGCGTTTAGAGCGTGGTTCTAGGCGGTTGATTCCGCCTTCTCGGTAGCGGGCTTGAAGTGTTCGGATCCATCTGGTGCTGACGCCGAAATGGTCAGCTGCTTCGGCTTGAGTCATGCCGGTAGCAAGCATGGTTTCGATGATGATTTTTGGGCTTGGTTTTGATTTCTGCTCCATTTTTAAAGCATGGAGGATTGATGTCTCGAGACATCACTTTTTGTCGCGGCCGGGCAAATTTAACTTCAGAGTTTTCTACCGGATCGATGTAATGAGACATTAGTGCTGGTTAGACCGGAACTATCTCATAAGACATGCGGAACGATGTCATGGAACCAGACACACTCTGGGGCACCATGTGAAGTCTCGAGACATCGTTCCGGTCGATGCCTCGAGATTTTTCGTTTTCAGTTGCCCTGTTGGGGGTCAAGTTCGTTGTCTTTCTTGTTGTAATAGATCTTTTCTTCGGCGAGTGTGTAGGCGGCGATTTGTGCCCCAGTGGTGGTTATTTTGATGCTTACGCGGTTGTCGATGCAGACCATGGTGATTGGTTCGCCGCCCCATCGGCGCCCGATGTAGAGGCGGCGTAGTTTGCCACCCCATCGCAGGGTTGTCTTGCCGTTGGTGCCTACTTTGTCAGTGCGTAGGCGGTAGTCGTGGTCTGGTTTGATGTCTGCTGGGAGAGCTTTGGGCAGTGCTGTGTAGGCTTCTGCGGGGGTGGTTCTGTTTAGGGCTCTATTGAAGTGCCCCGAGTTTTGTTCCTAGGCATTTGCCTTGATTTCTATTATTTCTTGCGGCGGGTTCTGCTTCCAAAAATCGGTTTCCACTTCGACTGGGGTTCGGTATCCCAAGCTTTGGTGAAGCCTCATCTCGTTCCACCATGACACCCACTCGAACGTCGCGATTTCTACCTCGACAACATCATCCCACCTGCGAGTATGGATCAGCTCGTTCTTGTAGGAGCCGTTAACGTTTTCAGCCAGAGCATTGTCATAAGAATCCCCGACAGTTCCGGTGGAAGCGGCAATCCCATGCTGGGCAAGGCGCTCGTTGTAGACCACGCTGACGTACTGCGAGCCGTGATCCGAATGGTGAATGAGACCTCTTGTTTCCTCAGCACACACGATCGCCTGATTAAGAGCTTGCAGCGGCAACGCTTCGGTGCGCATGGAGTCTGATAACGCCCACCCAACGATCCGTCGGGAGTAAACGTCGGTGACAAACGCGGCATACACAAAGCCTTTCTTCGTGCGCACATACGTAATGTCAGCCACCCACAGTTTGTTCGGGCCGGGGGCTTTGAACTCACGCTCGACCAAGTCTGGGCGCAGATCAGGCACGTTAGGCTTACGGGTTGTGAGAGGTGATCTGCCTTTGCCTTTGCCAGAAACACCGGCCAAGCGCATTAAACGGGCAGTTTGTTCACGACCGATATCAATTCCGTCACGGCGGAGAGCATGCCACATTTTCCGTACACCGTAGACACCGTAATTATCCCGATGAACAGTTCTAATGCGTTCGACCAGCACAGCATCACGAAGGCGACGAGCACTTAACCCACGGGCCTTGGACTGGCGATAGCCACGCGAGGTGATGAACCCACCAGCCCGGTTATTCTTCAACGTCTTACAGATGAACTCGACAGAGAAACGAACCCGGTATTCATCGATGAACCGGATCATTTCCGACGTTTTGGGTCGAGTTCCGACGCGAAAAAAGCTGAAGCGGCCTTCAGCAGCTCATTAGTGTCGCGTAGCTCTTGATTTTCACGACGCAGCCTCGCGTTTTCCGCGGCCAAATCTTCAGGCACAGGTTCTGGGATGTTTCCCGCACGACGGGCCTGTTGAGTCCATTGACGGGCCGTATGCCATGAAACCCCCAGCTTTGGAGCTACTGCCTGGCACGCGGCTTGCATCGACATATTTTCCGCCAAGATGCGATCTTCCACGAGACGGACCACACGGTCCTTTGCATCCTGGTCAAATTTTCTTGGCATATTCCAGATTTTCCCATCTACTTAAACGGAACAAAACCTGGGACACTTCACTATGGGGGCGTTTGTGGTTGTAGTATTCGATGATTTCTTTTAGCTGAGAGTTGAGTTCATCGAGACTTTGAGCTGGTATTTTGCTTGCTAGGGCTAGTTTAAGGGTGTAGTGGAAGCGTTCAACTTTTCCTTGTGTCTGGGGGTGGTAGGGTTTACCGTTTTTCTGCTTGATTCCTAGGTCTATGAGCAGTTGCTCGAATCCGTTTCGCGCGGGGTTTGTCCGGTCTGTGCTGGTTGTGAATGCTCGGCCGTTGTCGGTGAGGGTGGACTGGGGGTAGCCGTGTGTCTGGCCTGCATTAATGAAGCTTTCTATGACGTTTCCCACGGTGGCATTGTTGTAGGCACAGCAGGAGATGATGAACCGGGAATGGTCGTCCAAGATGGTGAGGATAGCTACTCGCTTGTGACCTGCGATGGTCCAGTCACTGTAGTCCATTTGCCATGTTTCGTTGGGTTGATCTGCTTGAAATCGTATCCATGAGCTGCGAGGACGCTTTTGTGGTTGGGCGATGACGTGACCGTTGTTTGCGAGCACTCGGTGGATTGTGGATGGTGCTGGTGGTGGGTCGATTCCCTCTTGCTGCAAGTGCCAGCGAATTGTATGGGCTCCGGCGTTAGTGCCGCGTTTTGTTAGGTCTTGGCGCAGTTTAAGTATGCGGTCGACAGTGCTGGGGTTGAGCGCTCGGGGATTAGTGCGCGGGCGTTTAGAGCGTGGTTCTAGGCGGTTGATTCCGCCTTCTCGGTAGCGGGCTTGAAGTGTTCGGATCCATCTGGTGCTGACGCCGAAATGGTCAGCTGAGGTTACCCTCGTTTAGTGGACACCCTATTTGTACGGATCCTGTGTCCGTAGGAGAGGATGTTCATTGTGAGTCAACAGCGCAAGAAGTACACGCCGGAGTACCGGCGTGAAGCCGCGAACTTGGTAATCGAGTCAGAGCGCCCGATCGCTCATGTGGCTAAGGAGATTGGCGTCTCCGCCGGGCTTTTAGGCCGGTGGGTCAAACTCGAGCGTGAACGCCGAGGGGCCTCGGATGGGATGAGTGAGGCGGATCTTCGTGCTGAGAATGCTCGTCTGCGCCGTGAGTTGGCGGAAGCCAAGATGGATAATGAGTTTTTGTCAAAAGCGACAGCCTTCTTCGCCGCGAAGCAACGCGAGCAGAAAAGTTCGAATTGATGCAGCAGGAGAAGGCAAACTACAGCATCAAACGCATGGCACGGCTATTAAAAGTGTCTCGGTCTGGATACTACAAATGGGCTGATACGCAGCAGAAACGACTATCCGGAAAAGATAATCGTGCAACATTTTACGATGGCGTTGACCGCAAGATTCATCAGATTTGGAAAGACTCCGATGAGGTTTATGGTGCTCCGCGGATCACCGCAGAACTTACCGAGCGTTACCGGATCACCCTGAATCGCAAGACTGTGGCTAAGCGGATGCGCCTGATGGGAATTGAAGGGATTTCACCGCGTGCCTTTGTCCCGGTGACAACGATTCAATCCAAGCGTAAGTCAGCTCTTCCTGACCTGGTCAAGCGCGTGTTTGATACTGGTGATCTCAACCGAGTGTGGATGTCGGATATTACCTACCTACGCACCAGCGAGGGATGGTTGTACTTGTGTGCGGTCCGCGACGGCCATTCCCGCAGGGTGCTGGGCTGGGCGATGGATAGCGTTCAAGATACATGCCTGGTCGAACGGGCCCTGCGGATGGCATATACACTGCGCGGTGACGTTCCTGATGGGCTGGTGTTCCACGCTGACCGCGGAACGCAATTTACCAGCGAGAAGCTCTGGGAAGTCTGCCATAACCTGGGCATTGCTCAGTCTGTGGGGCGTACTGGTGTGTGCTTTGATAACGCGATGGCTGAGTCGTTCTGGTCGACGCTTAAAACCGAGTTCTACGACCGTAAGCGTTGGCCTACCCGCGATGCTGCGCGCAAGGCCGTTGCCTACTGGATGGAAGTCGTTTACAACCGTCGGCGCCGGCACTCTGCACTAGGGATGGTCAGTCCCGTCGACTTCGAAAACCACATTGGTCTAACCACCAGTAGAAAAGAAATAGCTGCCTAAGCACTAGGTAGCCCCAGTACGTGTCCACGATTTGCGGGCAACCCCACAGCTGCTTCGGCTTGAGTCATGCCGGTAGCAAGCATGGTTTCGATGATGATTTTTGGGCTTGGTTTTGATTTCTGCTCCATTTTTAAAGCATGGAGGATTGATGTCTCGAGACATCACTTTTTGTCGCGGCCGGGCAAATTTAACTTCAGAGTTTTCTACCGGATCGATGTAATGAGACATTAGTGCTGGTTAGACCGGAACTATCTCATAAGACATGCGGAACGATGTCTCCGAACCAGACACACTCTGGGGCACCATTGTCATGAGTCGCTACATCGTTGACAAACCGGCATCTCAGTTGCTTTTTGTTCTGGGGTGCCGGTTTCTTCGATCGGGCGGTCAGTGTATGGGCTCACCGTTCCGAGCAGCAGTACCAGGACGTCGTAAAGAACACCTACGCGTGACGGGCGGAGCCATTTCCCTCTCGGGCTCGAGAAGGTGCCTTAAGTCCTAAATGGCCGCACTTTATTTCGACGCCACTGGATTGCGACCTTGATGGCGTACAGCTTTAACGATTCCCATATTGCGATTAAGACTGTTCATAGTGTCAAACATGTCCCGACTCACCAGTCAAGTATCACTCGACACGGTAAGGTAGCCCTAAGCGTCAAATATGTTGCGGCTGACCTGTCAAGCATCACGACGATTCCCTCAGGCACAGACTGTCAAATATGTCATGAACTCAGACACACTCTGGGGCACCATTGGGGGTTCGAAGAATTAGGTTTGATTGTTCAAACAACCCCCGAAAGCATGAAACAATGCCTCTTCCTACAAAAGTAGGTGGGCATTTCCTGTTATGCGCGGACTGTCATCCGAGACCTGTGCCCGAAAACGCAACTAGAGTTCGCTATCCGCTAATGGCGTCCAGCTGCTGCTCATTTCAAATCAGACACCATTTATTGGCTAAAGTTCTCGGAGGCGACTCTCGCGTAGATGAGGGTGTCGGTCGATTCGCCCTTGCTGAACCAGTCTTGGACGTGATGCGCTTCGAGCCGGAGTCCAACATGGTTAGCAAGTGCCGCGGAGGCGCTGTTGCGGGCATCCATCTGCGCGGTGATGCGGTGGAGATGGTAATGGTCAAACCCGAGAGCAAGTACCGCGCGAACAGCTTCGCTTGCGAATCCTTGCCCACCGTATGCCGAGTTCAAAACCCACCCGATCTCGCCCTGACGGTGCTCCTTATCTGTAAGCCACAGTGCGACGTCTCCTATGGGGGTGCCGTCATACTCGATGACTAGTGCAAGTGCAGCAGTCTCACCATCGAGGTCAGTTTTTGATTGCCGCTCCGTAAGCTTGTCACGGGTAACTTCCACAGTCCATGGCTCGTCCAACAGGAAACGAGCAACGTCAGGTTGCGAGTACAGCTTGTGAAGCCATGCGACATCGTCTGTCTCGTGCAGACGGAGTCGAAGTCGTTCTGTCACCAACGGTTACTGGGCGGCGGTCACGAGATCGCGCTGGTAGTGGAACAATTCCCCGCGCTGTCCTGCGGGCGTGGTCCCTACGCCTCGTCCGGTCTCGCGGAATCCCGCCGTCGTCAAGCAGTGCTGGGAGGCCTTGTTTTTCGGAAGCGTGCGTGCTGTCAAGGTTCTAAGTCCACTGTTGCGCGCGAAGCGTGATGCCAGCTCCAAGCCCCGATGGGCATGGCCTTCCCCTCGCGCACCGGGATGAATCCAGAACCCGACCTCGGCAGCCTCGGAGCAAACGTCAAAGAGAACCACGGAACCCACGAACCGGTCGGTCTCGGCGTCGGCAAGTGCGAGGACTGCCAACGTGCCGGACGAGAGGCCCGTCGCAACCTCGTCACAGATCATCCGTCGCACGGACTCGGGGGTGTAATCAGGTTCAGGCAGATGAGCAAAGCGCCGCACAGCTTCGTCTTTTGTGCCTGCTGCATACGCGTCTGCGTCCAGTTCGGAGAGAAGGCGTAGGCGAGTGTTCTCAAGAGCGATCGGAAGGTTGGTAGCATCCAGCATGTGCCAAAACTAACATAGTTTGGATAGGTGGTTCAAGCATGTTTGGTTAGGCTGGTGGGGTGAGCTACTGGGAACATCGGAAACCTGTGCAACGCCATCGCGCCGTGAATATTGCGGAAGTTGCAAGAGCATCGGGCAGACTGTTGGACGAAGGTGGTTTGAAGGCACTCACCATGAGGGCTGTGGCGCAACAGGTGGGCGTCGCCCCAGCTAGCCTGTACTCCCGTGTGGAGTCGGTAGACGACTTGTTCGACCTTGCTCTCGACGTAGTGCTTGCAGACGATCCCGTGATGTCCGAGTCGATCAACAACGCCGACCTGCCCGCCCTGATGCAAGCTTTCTTCACGCACCTCACGACCCACCGGTGGGCCGGTCAGGTCATCGGCATGCGTGCCCCCAGAGGCCCTGCTTACCTGGCCCTTTCTGAGCGCATGTGCGTGCTGCTTGAACGAGAGGGAGTCCCGGATCCGTTGGGAACTGCCTACCGGTTATCAAACCTAGTGATTGGCGCCGCCCTGACCGCGCCCATGGCGCCCGACGAAAAGCGTGTTGCCATCAACCCCGAACAAGCACCGACTTATGCGCGCCTCCACGCGGCGCACCACATTAGCCCACAAGAGATCCTCTCCGAGGGCATCAAGAAACTTTTGTCTTGACGGAACCATCCCATTTCGGGCAGCGGCAGTGTGAGGAATACTCGGAAATGGCGAGAGGAAGCTCAGCTGGGCCAGTAGTGGAGTAGCCGGGCTAGGGATTACTCGACTGCACCCATGTGAAGTCTCGAGACATCGTTCCGGTTGGTGTCTTGAGACTTTTGCTTTTCGAATGGTCGGAGTGGCAAGAATTTCGTAGTATGGGCCCATGAAACTGCTTCTTGCCTCATTCCTGCACCCGGACATCGGCGACTACATTTCGGGGCGAGTGCTATATATCGATGATGCCGCTTCAGAGATGCGCAAGGCACCATTTGCACAGGCAGAACTGAAGACAATTGGAGAGGCAGCAGAGACCTTAGTCCCTCTCACCCTATCGCAATCAAACCCAAGCGATATTCAAAATGAAATTGCATCAGCCAACTGCATTTATGTCGCGAGCGGCGAGGTGTTCCGCCTTCTTAATTCACTGAGGTCAACGGGTGCCGATCGTCTGCTAACTGATGCGGTAAATCAAGGAAAGCTTTACGCTGGAAGTTCTGCAGGAGCAATTATTGCCGGCCCGTCAATTGAGCCGGCATCAATCATGGACGATCCCAAAACTGCACCGCAGCTCACCGAATATACAGGGCTAAACTTCACTCCTCATGTCATTGTTCCTCATGCACAAGGAACCACTGGACCCTATTCAATAGAGGTCATCAGTAAGACTGTCGAGACCTACGGCCGAGAATGGAACCTGCTGCTTTTGAGAGATGGGCAAGCCCTCTTTATGGATGATGAAAAGTCCATTCTCATCTAATCTGCGATGGCAAACACGCCAAGCCGACTAGGAAAGTTCATTTTTCGCCTCAACTACCAGCACTTTCCTCATGACCGAGCAGTTCCCTTAAAAATACTATGTAGGGACCATGAGGGTCATTTGTTTTGGTGAGCTCCTATCTCGCAGAGCCGACGTTGTGGCGCTTTGAGACAGTCTCACTCATTGTTATTCACCTGCTGCCTGGGACTTAGCTTCTTGGGACTCACCGATGGTATTACCAAGCGCTGCGATGAATGCGATTAGGCCTACCGTGATGAGGATGTGTCCAAGACCGGCGATACCAGAGATCATTGCAGAGGACTCCTCCCCCAGCACGGTCAAGCATCCGTGCCAGATCATGACGCCAACGGTGACGACCACGCCGACGTTATAGAGCCAGAAGAACGCATTGAACTGACCTCGACTGCGCGACAGGCCGAAGACCTTCTCCAATACCAAGAAGATAAGGCTCATCATGAAACCGAGGGCTAGCAAGTGAGTGTGCGCCACGCTGAGCTGAGTGAACTCGCCCGCGGGGAAATCATTGGCACGCGTGAATTCCCGGTAGAACACGCCAGCGCCCAAGCCCAACACGAGGTAGAAAATGGATGCCCAATACAAAGCTTTCATTGTCATTCTCCTTCCCAACCGCTGTCACGGCCGGAGTAGCGATGAATAAAATACTCTAAGGACTTATCTTTCTACATTCGTCATCGTTTTGGATCACAGGGCTAGTTGAAACTGCAATCAACCAGTTGGTTGACTATGAGGTCCGGTAGCTTAAAATTCATAGTCCTGCCGCGGGAAATAAAAGCGCTGACTGTTTGGCACCTTTGTTCTAGCAAAGACCCGAATCGTTGAAGCAGTTTCGGGTAACTCCAGCTAGTTTGAACAGGCCCACGCCTGAACCTTGTTCATATGTTCAACGAAGGCCGCTTCTGTTCTTTGCTCATGCAATTGAAGCCAAGCGTCCACGACATCATCTGGGTAAACGCCCGCCGCGCGCAATACCGCCGCAGTAAATAACACTGGAGCCAAGCCTGAAGCTGTAATCACTCCACCATCAAAAACTACATCTTCTTCTTTATAGCCATCGATATTGGCGTAGTTCACTGTGGAAAGGAAGCCTTTCGCGTTTGAAGTGTGTTTGCAGTGGTCAAGCACCCCAGCACGAGCAAAGGCCACAGTTCCACCACAGATTGCCGCCAAGAGCACTTCGTTCTTATTTAAGACCTTAATTGTCTCCAATAGCTGTTCGTGCCCGTCAAAATATGTATCTGCCCCTGGGACCACGAACGCCGCAATATCAGTCCGATTCTGGATATCTTGCAAGGTTAGGCATGGAACCACCTCGATTCCGCCCTTGGAGCGAACGGCTTCTAGAGATTCGCCAACAAACAAAACCTTAAAGCGATCCGGTACTTGGGCCTCAGCTTCAGCTACCTGGGTTGTGAGGTAGGCATACTCCCAATCAGACATCGTTTCCGTAGCGTAAATAGCGATGTTCTTCATGAAAGTCATAGTACGCAGGATTTCCAATTCACTATTAGACACTCGAACGACCTGCTCCCTCGCCTTAAACTGGCCTCGTGCCTAAAGTAACGAAGCAATACGCCGTAGACCTCACCCGCCTCGATACCGCCCAATACCGAGCTACCAATTCCGCGGGAGCCAGTATTGAATTTGGCAGTGGTGAGGGACTCCTCTCCCCTGTTGAGCTCTTGTTAGCTGCTGTCGCGGGATGTTCCGCGGTGGACGTGGACGTTGTGACGTCCCGGCGCGCGGAGCCGGAATCTTTCGACGTGCACGTGGAAGGCGACCGCGTAAATGAGGACGGGGCATCGCGTCTGTCGGAGGTGCGAGTGGGCTTCGATCTATCGTTCCCGGATACGCCGGAAGGCAACCAAGCGCGCAAGCTGGTGGACAATCTGATCCGCATCTCCCACGAGAAGGACTGCACGGTATCGCGCACGGTTGAGAACCCCACGCGAGTGCTGTTTAGCAATGACTCGAAATAGCTCCCTCAAAGTAAATGTTCGACATGCGGTTTCACTCCGGGGATAATTCCAGCCCCCTTGCTATGGTGCAGTTGTTAACTACTGTGACAAATGTGATTACTGCAGGAGCTCAACATGTCACCATCTTTCTCCCGTCGCGGCCTATTTAAGGCCGGCGCTCTCGTCCTGACCGCAGGCGCTATCGGCGCTGCCGTCCCGAGCGCGGCGGCGCTCGGACCGGTGCGCGGCACCATCATTGATTTCTCCGCCGGCGTACCTTCCCCGCAGGCGATTAAGAATGCCGGCCATATGGGTGCGATTCGCTACGTCTCCGACAAGCGCCCCGGCGCGACCTGGATGACCGGCAAGCCGGTAACTCTCAAGGAAACTAAGGCCAATGCAGCAGCAGGCCTGCCCACTGCGTCGGTATACCAATTCGGCCGTGCGGAAACTGCCGATTGGAAGCAGGGCGCAGCAGGTGCGGCAGTACACGCACCGAAGGCGATTGCGCTACACAAGAAGGCAGGCGGCCCCACCAAACGCCCGATCTACATCGCGATCGACGATAACCCCACCCGCGAGCAGTACACCCGCCAGATTCGCCCGTACCTGCAGGCATTCTCCAAGACGCTAGAGCTGGCCGGCTACCAGACGGGCATCTATGGCAACTACAACACCATCGAGTGGGCGATCCAGGATGGCATCGGCAAATACTTCTGGATGCATGACTGGGGTTCCAACGGCAAGATTCACCCGCGCACCACTATCCACCAGCTGCCGCACGGCAAGCAGCAGACCATTGGCGGCGTCATCGTAGACGTAAACGAGGTCTACGCCGAAGACTGGGGCCAGTGGACACCAGGCAAGTCCGCGGCACCTGCATCGCCAAAGAAGCCGGCCACTAAGAAACCACAGCCAAAGCCGCAGCCGCAGACCAAGGCCCCGAGCAATGGCTCGTCCGACCTGGTCAATCAGCTGAGTTCGCAGCTGCAGAGCAAGCACCCAGAGCTACCGGAACTGCCCCAGGTCACCGCCAATGGCGTGACCTTTAATGGCAAGACGCTGAGCAACGATCAAATTCGCCAGCTGGCGAAGATCGTCGCAAAAACGGTTGCTAAGGCGCGGTAGTACTACTTCTTGGAAGGCTCGGAGGTTTTCTCTGAGCTTTTCTTTTTATCAGTGGACTTCTTATCGGAGCTGCCTTTGTCCTTCTTTTTGGACGTAGTGGATTCGCTGGTGGGCTCCTTCGACGAGGTCTTATCCTTCTTGCCCTTGCCGGACTTCTCGTCCTTGTCCTTCTTGTTGGAGGACGTGGTGGGGGTCTCTGAAGTGGAGGTCTCGATCGGTGGAACGTCCTCGCCGTCTTTGTACTTAAGGAAGCGCTCGGTGGCCTTGCCCAGATTCTTGCCGGTCACCTCATCCTTGACGTAGTCGGTGAGGTCATCGGATGAGCCGGTAATGGAGGCGGCGGCGACGAAGTTCTCACCAAAGGAAACCGAAGAGTTAATGGACTTGTCATTGGACCAGCCCCACTTGCTGCCTACTACGTTAGAGAGCTTGGCTGTGCCGTAGTTCTGAAGGTAGCCATCCTCAGAGATGGGATCGGCATGCGCCATTGCTACCAGCACTGGGTGGGTTTCATCGCGGTCAATGAGCTGCGAGATGAAGCTGGCTACGTCATACGTGGAGGTTTGCGAGTAGCCCCACTGCTCACCGGCCTTGGTGGATTCGAGGTGGAATTCATCGGCAATCGCGTCGATGGAATCCGGGTACTTGTCAAAGAGGTCTTCGGCGGACTTATCAGAGGAGCTGGCGATCATATCCAGCGCCTCATATTTGTCCTCGTACTCGCCCTTTTCCATAACGTAGGTGGCGATATAGAGCTTGATGAGGCTTAGCGCCGGGCGGGCCTCGTGCTCCGAGGCAGAGCCCATGTGCATGCCATCATGCAGGCGGATATAGGTAATTGAATGACCCTCATCGCCCTCCAGGAACTCATTGGTTTCCGGTGGGACATCGCGGTTGGTGTCTGGTGCGGCCGAGGGGGCGTCGGCAAGCGCGTCGCTTTCACGCTCGCTATTGCTGCACGCGGTGGTGGTCAAGGCGAGCATACATACGGCCAAAGCGGCACCAGCCTTAACTGATGCCGCCTTGCGGGTCACAGACGTTCTAAGCACGTCCAACCACATTACCGGGTCTGTGCACTTTTCAAGCAATTAATGCTGCACGGGTGCCTCCACGCCCACGCCAGTAAGGGAGCGAACTTCCATCTCTGCGGAAAGCTCCTCAAAGTTATCCGGCTTGGTCATGATGGACACCAACCAGCCAACGAAGAAGGACAGCGGAATGGAGACCAAGCCCGGCGAGGAAAGCGGGAAGATGGCCCAGTCCGCGCCCGGGAACATGGAGCTCTCAGAACCGGAGACCGCCGGGGAGAAGAAGATGAGTACCAGGCAAGACACCACGCCGGTGTACATGGAGGCCACCGCGCCCGCAGTGTTGAAGCGGCGCCAGTACAGGGAGTACAGGATGGTCGGCAGGTTGGCGGAGGCTGCCACCGCAAACGCCAGGGAGACCAGGAAGGCCACATTCTGGGTCATGGCTAGGATGCCCAGGATGATGGAGACGATGCCAAGGACCACCACGGTGGTCTGAGAGACGCGGACCTGCTCGGCCTCGGTGGACTCGCCGTTGCGGATAACCGCGTGGTAGATATCGTGCGCGATGGACGCAGAGGCGGTAATGGCCAGGCCTGCCACCACGGCGAGCACGGTAGCGAAGGCCACGGCGGAAATTATTGCCATAAAGATGGAGCCACCAATCTCCAATACGAGTAGCGGTGCCGCAGCATTGGCCCCGCCCGGCGCGGCCAAGATACGGCCTGGACCTACCAGTGCAGCCGCACCATAGCCCAGGACCAGGGTCATGAGGTAGAAGGCACCGATGACGACGATCGCCCAGGTAACGGAGCGGCGCGCCTCAGTGGCGGTGGGCACGGTGTAGAAGCGCATCAGCACGTGTGGCAGGCCACCCACGCCGAGTACCAGGGAAATGCCCAGGGAGATAAAGTCCAGCTTGGTGGCGGTGGTGGCACCGTACTTCAGGCCAGGGGCCATGATGTCCTTCGCCTCGTAGCCCTTGTCCTTAATCTGCTCAGAGGCGGCGTGCATGTCAATGGCATTATTAAACAGGGTGCTAAAGCCGCCGCGCAGGGCAATGAAGACCAAGACGCACATGATGACCACGCCGGCCACCAATAGCACGGCCTTAATCATCTGGACGTAGGTGGTGCCCTTCATGCCGCCAACTAGGACGTAGACAATCATGAGCACGCCCACGATGCCCACGACGAGGGCCTGCCACTTGAAGTCGTGGATATTCAACAGCACGGCCACCAGCGAGCCGGCGCCGGCCATCTGTGCGATGAGGTAGAAGAGCGTGACGAAGAGGGTGGCGATGGACGCCGCCACGCGCACGGGCTTTTGCTTCAGGCGGAAGGATAGGACGTCCGCCATGGTAAAGCGGCCGACGTTACGCATGGGCTCGGCGACGAGCATGAGTGCTACCAGCCAGGCGACGAAGAAGCCCACCGAGTACAAGAAGCCGTCGTAGCCATTGAGCGCCACCGCGCCGACGATGCCGAGGAAGGATGCGGCGGAGAGGTAGTCACCGGAGATGGCCAGGCCGTTCTGGCGTCCGGAGAAGCTGCCGCCACCGGTGTAGAAGTCCGAGGCTTCCTTGGTGGTTTTGCCGGCGCGCAACACCACCGCCATGGTGACTATAAGGAAGAGGGCGAAGATGGAAATATTCAGGATGGGGTTGCCGGCGGAAGACTCGGCGGCAAGGGTGGTGGTAGTCATTAGTTGCCCTCCAGTTCTTCACGGATGGCGGCCGACTTCGGCTCGATATTCTTATTGGCGTACTTCACGTAAATCCACGTGATGATGAAGGTGGTCAGGAACTGGGCAAGGCCGAAGACTAGGCCGATGTTCCAGCCGCCGCCGAGCTCGGTTGCCATGAAGTCAGGGGCGAACACGGCGGCAAGAACGTAGACCACGTACCACACGAAGAAGGCCACGGTCATAGGGAAAGTAAAACTCCGGTAGGTGCGGCGCAGCTCGCCGAATTTGGCGGAGTCGCGCATCGCGATGAACTCGCTACCGGTGGGTTCGCGGCGCGAGACAGGAGTTGCAGCTACGTCACTCATAGAGCATCGTCTCCTTGGGTGAGAGGAACTTAGGTCACACGAGATAGTGTGTCATTGCTCACTATCCACGTTGATCTGTAAGTTACAGAACAATTTCTGCAAGGTTGTAAACTCTGCCAAGAAAACCTTCCGCTCCCCCACCCTTTCAGCCCCATAGGCTTTACTGAACTGGAATAACATCTTTAACAAACTACCCCCGAGGGAAGAATTTTTTACCCCTTGTAAAGATTGTTAACAGCCACTTGGCAAAAGAAAAAGCCCCCGTGAGGGGGCCTAATCTGCGGTTGGCGTTACTCTTCGTTGCCTGGGAATTCGCGCGGGTCATTGAACATGCGGCCAAAGCCCTTCTGGCCCTCAAGCGCGTCAATGGCGGATACTTCCTCCGCGGTGAGTTCCAGCTCGGTGGCGGCCAAGTTTTCCTTCAGGCGCTCGGTGCGCGCGGACTTCGGAATGACGGATATGCCCTTGGACATGAGGTAGGACAGTACAACCTGCCCCTCGGTCGCCTCGTGGTCAGCAGCAGCCTGCTCAATCACAGGGTTATTGAGCACAACGCCGCGCGCCAGCGGGGCCCATGCCTCGGTGACGATGTCATTATCGTGGTGGAAGGCGCGCAGACTGGACTGGGTAAAGCCCGGGTGGATCTCCACCTGGTTGAGCACCGGAGAAATGCCGGTGGTGGAAATTAGGTCCTTGAGCACGTCCTCGTAGAAATTAGCCACGCCGATGGACGCAATCTGACCCATGCCCTGCAGGCGGGCGATACTCTCAAAGGTCTCGTTGTATAGGCCACCCTGCGGCCACGGCCAGTGGATGAGATACAAGTCAAGGTAGTCGAGCTGCAGATCCTTGAGAGACTGCTGGAATGCCCCTTCCACCTTGTGCGCACCGTGGTGGGAGTGCCATACCTTGGAGGTAATAAAGAGCTCATCACGGGTGACATCGCCGGCATCCATTGCCTGCTTCAGGGCGGTGCCTACCGCCTCTTCGTTCTTGTAGAGCGTGGCGGTATCGAAGTGGCGATAGCCCAAATCGATGGCCTCGCGGATGACGCGGATGCATTCCTCGTCATATAGCTTGTACGTACCCAAGCCCAGCTGGGGCATTTCGCGGTCATCATTGAAAGTTACGGTTGGCACTGTCATGCCCTCCATTGTGCCGCAGTTTTTCTGACCGCGCCGAAAACGACGAAACCCCAGGGCGGACTGAACTGCTCCCCATTAGTTGGACTGAGAAATCAGTTACCTACTAGTGGGGAGCAGTTGTATGCGTGAACGTAGTTCGTTGTCGGCGGGACAGCGGGAAGAATTGGTGGCTCTTTTCGAGCAGGGTTGTAGTTATTGGGCTGCAGCTCATCATGTTGGTGTTGGTGTTTACCCAGTCCGTGCTTTGTTTCGTCGGTTCTTGCTCCATGGCAAGCTATGTCTTGTGGAAAAGCCTTCAAAGCAGCAGTACTCCTTCGAGATCAAAAAGGAAGTTGTCCAACGCCATCTAGCTGGCGAGTCGAAGATGGATCTGGCCCGTGAGTTTGGTCTGTCATCGGATCAAGTGGTCGGATATTGGTCGCGAAAATGGCGCACAGGCGGTGATGACGCGTTAAAGCTGAAACCGAAGGGCAGGCCTAAAGGTTCAGCTAAGCCGAAGGTGCTTACTGAAGAGGATAAGCTGCGTCGCGAAAACGAACGGTTGCGGGCTGAAAATGCTTATTTAAAAAAATTGCGGGACTTGAGGAACCAGGGACACGCCTGAAAGCCCAGGCGATCGTCATCCTCAAGTCACAACACCGCTTGGCAGATCTCCTCGCAGCGGCAGATATGCCGCGGGCGACATTCTTCTACCATCAAAAGCGACTCGATAAGCCGGATAAACATGCTGCGGTAAAGCAAGCAATCCTGGAAAGTTTCGAGGCCAACAAGCATCGCTACGGCTACCGGCGAGTGTTGCTGGACTTGCGCAACAAGGGCTGGGTGGTCAACCACAAACTCGTCTACAAGCTCATGCACCAGATGGGTCTTCGGGCCAAAATCCGTCAGCGCAGGCCTTATATTTCCTACACAGGAACTATAAGTCGCATTGCTGACAATAAGCTTGCCCGTAAATTCACTCCAGACAAGCCCAACACTGTCTTTGTCAGCGACGTTACCGAATTTAGGGTTGCAGGCCGCAAAGTGTATTTGTCGCCGGTAATGGATCTCTTCGACCGCTGTATTGTCGCTCACACCGTGGCTACATCACCGTCGATAGCGTTTACCGCCGAATCACTAACAAAGGCGATTGCAGCCTGTGCGCCGAAGCCTGGATGGATGATGCACACCGACCAAGGCTTCCAGTACCAGCATTCAACCTGGCGTAATTTAATCCACGACAACGGCGGTGTTCAGTCAATGTCGCGTAAAGCTAATTGTTACGACAACGCAGTAATGGAGAACTTTTTCGGACACTTAAAAACCGAGATGTACCACGGAGAAGTTTTTGGAACCGTCGAGGAATTCACCCAAGCTGTCGAAGACTACATCCAGTGGTACAACACCGAACGCATCCAACAACGACTCAAGGGCCTGACCCCGATGCACTATCGGAATCAGGCCCTTGAACCCCTAACCACCTAGAATTAAACCAGTCCAACTTTTGGGGGCTAGTTCAGACCCTGGGGCTGAGCGCTTTTAGTCGGCGCGGATGAGGTCAATAATGAAGACCAAGGTGCGGCCGGACAGCGGGTGCGCACCACCGGCAGGGCCGTAGGCCTTTTCCGGCGGGATGATGAGCTTGCGGCGACCGCCCACCTTCATTCCCGGAATGCCCTCTTGCCAGCCGGCGATGAGACCGGTCAGCGGGAACTCGATGGACTGGCCACGGTCCCACGAGGAATCGAATTCTTGGTTGGTCTCGTATTCAGCGCCGACGTAGTGGACCTCCACTACGGCACCAGGCTGCGCCTCAGCACCGTCGCCGACGACGATGTCTTCTACGACAAGGTCGGTCGGCGCTGGGCCAGACTGGGCTTCAATAACAGGCTTATCCATGGGGATTATTCTCCTTGGGAAATCTAGTTTGTTCGTGCGGTCGCATTAAAAACCGAACCGAGCTGCACCTATTATAGGTGCTACCACCCGATTCGGCTTAATTAGGCTGACCGCGGAGCGCTTTAACGCTCGCTACGCGGGGTGACCTTACGCAGGGACTCGCCGGTGTAAATCTGGCGCGGACGGTTGATCTTGGTGTTGATCTCCAGCTGCTCGCGGTACTGTGCAATCCAGCCTGGCAGACGGCCGATAGCGAAGAGGACGGTAAAGAAGTCCGTCGGGAAGCCCATAGCGCGGTAGATCAGGCCGGTGTAGAAGTCCACGTTCGGGTAGAGCTTGCGGGAGACGAAGTAGTCGTCATTCAGCGCAATATCTTCCAGCTTCATAGCCAGATCCAGCATTGGGTCGCCGCCCAGGTGCTCGATGATCTCGTGGGCGGTCTCCTTAACGATGGCCGCGCGTGGGTCGTAGTTCTTGTACACGCGGTGGCCAAAGCCCATGAGGCGAACGCCCTTTTCCTTATTCTTCACGCGGTTCATGAAGTCGGTAGCGTCACCATCGTGGTTGTTCTGGATATCTTCCAGCATCTCCAGAACGGCCTGGTTTGCGCCGCCGTGCAGCGGACCGGACAGGGCGTTGATGCCGCCGGCGATGGAGACGAACATATTGGCCTGAGCGGAACCAATCATGCGCACGGTGGAGGTGGAGCAGTTCTGCTCGTGGTCAGCGTGGAGGATAAGCAGCTTATCCAGGGCCTTAGCTACAACCGGGTCCACCTCGTACTCCTCGGTGGGGTAGCCGAACATCATGCGCAGGAAGTTCTCGCGGGCGTTCAGGCTATTATCCGGGTACATATAAGGCTTACCCTGAGAAGCGCGGTAAGCATACGCAGCCAGCATTGGAACCTTGGCCAGAAGGCGGACGGTGGCCTTATCCAGCTGCTCCGGGTCCAGCGGGTTGAGCTGATCCTGGTAGTACGCGGAAAGGATGTTAAGGGAGGAAGCCAGCACGGCCATTGGGTGCGCGTTGCGCGGGAAGATATTGAACGCGGCCTTGAAGTCCTCATCCAACAGGGTGTGGTGGCGGATTTCGCGGTTAAAGTGACTGAGCTCTTCCTCGTTAGGCAGATGACCCTTGATCAGCAGGTAAGAAACCTCATTGAACGTGGCGTTTTCCGCCAGGTCCGCGATATCGTAGCCGCGGTGGCGCAGGATGCCCTCTTCACCGTTAATGAAGGTGATCTTGGACTCGGTGGAACCGGTGGAGGTATAACCAGGGTCGAAGGTAACGAGCCCGGTCTCGTTACGGAGCTTGGAAATGTCAAAGCCGGAGTCGCCCTCGGTGGACTGCTTGATGTCCATCTCGTACTCGCCGCCTGGGTACTGGAGTACTACCTTGTTGTCTTCAGAAGCCACGGAAGTTCCTTTCTCTATGTGAAGAGTCACTATTAAGCACTAACTTAAGGAAGCTAGCTTGATACCTCTTCACACTTTAGCAAACTTTGTGACGCCGCCAACAGGATTTGGCCGGCTAAAATAACTGCCGTTCGACCGGAACTGTTCTACACTGACTTGCATGAGCACACCCGAACTTACGCTGCCTGCCGACCTCCTGCCTGCCGACGGCCGCTTTGGCTGCGGCCCCTCCAAGGTTCGCCCCGACCAGCTTGCGGCCATTGACCCCGCGGTCATGGGCACCTCCCACCGCCAGCCGGCGGTAAAGAACCTCGTAGGTTCGGTGCGAGAAGGCTTAAGCGCTCTCTTCTCCCTGCCAGAGGGCTACGAGATTGTCCTTTCCCTCGGCGGCGCCACCGCCTTCTGGGATGCTGCCGCCTTCGGGCTTATAGAGCGCCACTCCGCCCACCTCACCTTTGGCGAGTTTTCCACTAAATTTGCCAAGGCCGCCGCGGGTGCACCCTGGCTCGATGCCCCCTCCATCGTGGAGTCCCCCGTGGGCACCGCGCCCGACCCACGCGATCTTTCCGCGGAGGCGGACGTCGTCGCTTGGGCGCACAATGAAACCTCCACCGGCGCGATGACAGAAGTCACCCGCCCGCACCCCCGCAATGATCAGCAGCTGGTGGTCGTGGACGCCACCTCCGGCGCGGGTGGCCTGCCCGTACACATCTCCGATACGGACGTCTATTATTTCTCGCCGCAAAAGTGCTTTGCTTCCGACGGCGGCCTGTGGCTCGCCGCCATGTCCCCCGCCGCGCTGGAGCGGATTGAGAAAATCAACGCCTCCGAGCGCTATATCCCCAACTTCCTCAACCTGCAGACCGCGGTAGAGAACTCGCGCAAGAACCAGACCTATAACACCCCGGCAATCGCCACCCTGCTCATGTTGGATAACCAGGTCCAGTGGATGAATGCCAACGGCGGGCTCGACGGCATGGTTGAGCGCACCACCGAATCCTCCACCACGCTGTACAACTGGGCCGAATCCCGCCCGGAGGCCACTCCCTTCGTCGCGGAGCCCGCGTCCCGCTCGCTCGTGGTGGGCACCATCGACTTCGCCGAGTCCGTCGATGCCGCAGCGCTCGCCGCCGCCCTGCGGGCTAACGGCATCCTGGACGTGGAGCCGTACCGCAAGCTGGGCCGCAACCAACTGCGCATCGGCATGTTCCCGGCCATCGATCCGGCCGATATTGCCAAGCTGACCCGATGCATCGACTACGTCTTGGATGCGAATTAACGCATCACCCCCAACATGCCCCGCCGCCTCGCAGGCCGCGGGGCATTTTCACGTTATAGTTGAATGCATCACAGATATGTCCGCCGTCGATAGGCAAAAGGAGCGCCCTATTATGCGCGAGCTGTTCCCAGTTGACAGCGAGTCGACCGAAACCTCTTTGGTGCTGCGCACCGAAGACGGCGAAGAGTTTTTCCTCTCCATCACCGATGAGCTGCGCGAGGCCCTGCAGGGCGAGCAGGAGGAAACCCCGGAAGAGGAACCGGCGGCTCCGGCCATCAGCCTGGCCAAGCCCACCAAACCGGAACCGGTGGAAGAGACAAAGATCCGCCCGGCGGAGATCCAAAACCGCATTCGCGCCGGCGCCTCTGCGGCGGAGCTGGCGGAAGAAATGGGCGTGCCCGAATCTCGCATCGAGCCCTTCGCCTACCCGGTCATGCTGGAGCGCAACCGCATCGCGGAGATTGCCAAGCAGGCCCACCCGGTCCGCGAGGACGGACCGGCCAAGCTCACCTTGTGGGAGGTTCTGGCCACCGCCTTTGCCGCGCGTGGACACTCGCTCTCCGAGTCCACCTGGGACGCCTACCGCCACCAGGGCGAGGCCTGGATCGTGCGCGTGACGTGGAAGGCCGGCCTGTCCGAGAACGAGGCCGAGTGGTACTTCAAGCAGTCCATGTCCTCGCCCGCCACGGTGGAAGCGCGCAACTCGGTGGCCGCGGACCTGACGGACCCCGATTTCGTGCAGCCGGTGCGCTCGCTAACTTCGCTGGGCAGCGGCCGCTATGACGAAGCTATCGATGGCGACCAGCCCAGTAACGTCACCGACCTCACCGCGCCAACCACCCCTCCGGAAGAGCCGGAGGAAGAGGAGTTCCTGCAGAACCCCTCGCCAGAAGAAAAGCCCACCAAGCGCCGCCGCAAGGCCGTCACCCCGCATTGGGAGGACGTGTTGCTCGGCGTTCGCTCCAATACCAAGCGCCCTAGGGACTAATCGTGGACATCTCTCACGCAGTACTTACTCTCTGGTACATCTCTCAACCCAATGCGGAAGAGGTGTTGAAGACCGAACCCAAGGCGGATCGCGGTTTTGGGCGGAAATTCCTCGCCCAACTGGACCCGACCTTCCCGGTCACGCCGATTGGGCAATTCCCGCTCAACCGCTCCGCGCAAACGGATCCGAACGAGTACTACATCGGCGGCTACCCCGGCATCACCGTGGTGCAAACGGTCTGCGAGGGGGATTCTGTTCTCCTGTCCCAGCTGCCAGAAGCGCTCCTTAATGCGGTGCCGGCCCAGCGCGTCATTGCGCTGGCGAGCAATGAGAAAGAAGGCTACGCCGGCTTCGCCCTGTGGGAGGGCGGCGATCTCAAGCGCTGCCTGTGCGCTACCCGCGAGCACCTCTACGAGGACACCGGCCTGCCCGAGCCCTTCGAGGCGCCCTATTGGGCGGGCGAAAAATACGAGCCGCTGGGCGGAATCTCCCTGCCTTTCGAGCCGCAGGGCATCATGGAAGCGGCCCAGGAGTACTGGCTCGGCATCGAGGTGGGTCACGATGGCCCGGACCTAGACGTCGTGGGCTACGCGGTCGACGGCCGCCCGGAGCCCAAGATCGACCCGCCGAAGCCCAAGCGCACCGTGGGTGAGCTAGCTGCGCAGTCGGCCAATAAGCTGGGCCTGAACGACTATGACGACTACGAGGACCACAGCGCCGAGCCGGAATCCACCGGCGAGGAAATCATCTCCACCGCCAAGCACCTGGGCTCGCTCATTGGCAATTGGGGCGCTCAGACGTTTAAGTCGCTCAAAGAGCGCTGGCGCTCATAAAAGGAAATGGCGGCGGCGGTCGCCACATTAAGAGAATCAGTGCCCGGGGCCATCGGTATGCGTGCGCGTATATCGGTGGCTTTCATTGCGTGTTCGGTAAGGCCGGGGCCCTCCGCGCCGACGAGCATCGCCACCTTATCCAGGCCGTGCATGGCCTCGGCCAAGTGCACCGCTTCGGGGTTGGGGGTTAAGGAAATGAGGGTAAAGGAGGCGTCGGCAAGCGCCTGCAAGGAACGCTGCCAGGTAGTAAACCCGCCCTCCAAATGAGCAAAGGGCAAGCGCAGCACGTGCCCCATGGACACGCGCACCGAGCGCCGGTAGAGCGGATCCGCCGCACCGGAGCCCAGCAGCACCGCATCCACGCCCATGCCGGCGGCATGGCGGAAGATGGCGCCGATATTTTCATGATCGCCTACGCCCTCGAGCACGGCGATGGTCTTTGCGGTCTCTAGAATCTCGCCCACCTCCGGCTCCGGGGCGCGGTCGCGGCGGCGACCAGCCCGCGGTGCATATCGAAGCCGGCCACCTCCGCCAGGGTCTCGCGAGAGACCTCGTAGATGGGGCACTCGGGTTCGCCGTACTCGGAAATATAGGCCTCTACCTTCTTGGGAAAGCCCACGAGGCAGCGCATGGGGAACCGGGATTCGGCCAGACGAGAGACCACCAGCGGGCCCTCAGCAATGACGAGACCCTCGCCGGACTTATCGGATTTGTTGAGGTTCCGAATATCGTCCAGGCGAGGGTCTGCGGGGTCAGTAATCAGCATGCCCTTAGGCTAGCCGATGGCATTGGAAATCGGATCCATGCCAAAGAAAATCACGAAGAGGCCAGCCAAGAGCCACATGATCCAGTGCACGTCCTTGGCCTTGCCGGCGAAGGTGGACATGAGCGCGAAGGAGATGAAGCCCACGCCGATGCCGTTGGCAATGGAATAGGTAAACGGCATGGTCACGATGGTGAGGAAGGCGGGGATGGCGATCTCCATCTTGGTTCAGCGGATCTCGGTCAGCTGCGCGGCCATCATTACGCCGACGATGACGAGTACCGGAGAGGCGGCCTCGATGGGCACAATTTCATAGAGCGGGGTCAAGAACATCGCGGCGAGGAACAGCACGCCGGTCATGAGGTTGGCCAGGCCCGTGCGGGCGCCATCGGCAATGCCGGCGGAGGAATCCGCAAAGACGGTATTGGAAGAAGCAGAGCCCAGGCCGCCGGCCACGGCGCCAAAGCCCTCGACGACGAGGGCCTTTTTCATATCGGGGAGGTTGCCGTCGGCGTCGACAAGCTTGCCCTGCTTGCCCAGGCCGGTCATAGTGCCCATCGCATCAAAGAAGTTGGTCAGCAGCAGGGTAAAAATCAGCAGCACCGTGGAGACCACGCCGATCTTGGTAAACGCGCCCACCAGGTTCACATCGCCCACGATGGACAGATCCGGAATGCCGCCGAGTGCCTCCGGCTTCACGGGCGCGGCCATGCCCCAGTCCTCGGAGCCGGTAAACGCCTGCACGATGAACGCGATGACGGTGGTGAGCACGATAGCGATGAAGAGCCCGCCCGGCACGTTCCGGATGACCATGAAGGAACAAATAATAAGGCCTATGACAAAGACCAGCGCCGGCCAAGTGGAAATCGATCCATTAATACCCAGGCTCACCGGCACGGTGGTGTGCGCGGCGTCCGGCACGCGGGTGACAAACCCACCATCCACGAGGCCAATCATGGCGATGAACATGCCGATGCCCACGCCCATCGCCGCCTTCATGGACTGCGGGATGGCGTCAAAGACGGCGGTGCGGAAGCCGGAGATGGCCAGCAGGACGATGATGATGCCCTCGATGACCACCAGGCCCATGGATTCTTGCCACGTCAGCCCGCTGGTGGCGACCATGCTCACGCCCACGAAGGTATTCATACCCAGGCCGGCGGCCATGGCGAAGGGGTACTTGGCAATGGCGCCGAAGAGGATGGACATGACGCCGGCGACCAGCGCGGTGGCGGCGGCGACCTGTGGCACGCCCAGCGCGTAGCCCTCCGCGTCCTCGGTAGTACCGAGGATGAGCGGGTTCAAGAGGATGATATAGGCCATGGCGAAGAACGAGACCGTTCCCGCGCGTAGCTCGGTTCCAATGGAGGAACCACGTTCAGAGATATGGAAGTAGCGATCGAGAGTGGCTTTCAACGCCTGCGCCTTTCACGTACAGCGAGTCTTACGCCATAAGTGTGCTGCCTTAATCCTCGATTTCAAAATCCTGGAAGATGGGCTTTTCATCATCGAAAGCCACTTCCGGCGTCTTTTCTTCCCGCACGCGCGTCTGCGAATGTGCACCGCAGCCATAGCGCGAGTGCACCACCCGGCCGTCCGCCGAGTACTCATTGGCGCAGACGCCATAGTTATCCAACAGCTGCACATAAAACGCACAGGTGCGGCATTGCAGGCGCGCCTTGGCCGCCATATCCGTATTGGGGCCGAACTCGGTGCGCCAGCGCTTCTTGGCGTCTTCCAGGCCGGATTTGGACAAAGTTTCCCCATCCAGGCGGGAATCATCCACGGCCGGTGGCATTAGGTCTCCGGGCCCGAGGTCGCCTGGCCGCACACGGTACTCATAGGGCACCCATTCCGGCGGCTGCAGGGCCTCCCCTCCCGGCACCAGCGCCACCTCATTGACGGTGACGTAGCGCGATCCCTCCGCGCAGGCGAGCACCGCCTGCCATTCCCAGCCAGGGTAGCCAGGCATTTCTGCTTCAAATCGGTGGGTAGCAACGTTTCGGCCCATCCCGGCGACGCCGATATGCTTGCCGACGCCCCCTTCCCCCACCTCATCCAACGCCTCGCGCGCGATGCGCACGGCGCGGGAATCGATCAACGGATTTGCTTTTCGCTTACTCACGCCCCTCATTATTCATTATGGAGCGCACGCGGTGGTACATATGGTGCATGTCGTTTCTTTCCCGCGCCGCCTGCATTCTCCTCCCCTGCACGCTCGCCGCCTGTTCCTCTACACCAGCAGAACCCGAAGTAGAACACCTCTCCGTCGAGGTTCTCGGCACCGCTTCCCTGCCGCCCAACTCCTTTACGCAGGGCCTCGAAACGGATCCGGACGGCAACTTGCTTCTAGGCACCGGCCAATGGGGAGAATCCCGCCTGGAGCGCTTCTCCCCCGAAACCGGCGAGACCTTGGCTGAAACGCGCCTGGATAGCCGCTACTTTGGCGAGGGCATCACCCAAGCCGGCGATTCCATCTGGCAACTGACCTGGAAGTCCGGCCAAGCCCTAAAATACGACCACGACCTGCGCCAGGTAGATTCCGCCACCTACTCGGGCGAGGGCTGGGGCCTGTGCAATACCGGCGAGGATCTCCTCCTGTCCGATGGCTCCGCTACCCTGCGGCACATGGACCCCGAGACCTTCGCGGAGCGCTCTACTACCAACGTCACCCTAGAGGGAAAGCCCCTCGAAGACATCAATGAACTCGAGTGCGTAGACGATGCCGTCTACGCCAATGTCTGGATGGATGACAACATCTACCGCATCGATCCGTCCACCGGCCGCGTAACCGCCATAATCTCCACCGACGCGATTGATAAGTCCCGCTATACCGACCCCGATGATGTCCTCAACGGCATCGCACACATCACAGACGATGAGTTCTGGCTTACCGGCAAGCGGTGGGAAGAACTCTTCCACGTTCGAGTAAGGTAAAGGCCCATGGCAACCCGTAAGGAAGCAAGGAAAAAGTCGCTGCTGCAGATCTTGGCCCTCATCGTGGTCGTGGCGGTCATCGTCGCCGCCGTAGTGATCTTCCAAAACTGGTGGAACCAGCGCCCGGGTCCCGATCCCCGCGATATCACGGTCGCCGCCTCCGTGGGCGATAATTCCATCGACGTCGCCCCGTACATTGCATGCGAGCCCGGCACCGAATGCTCGGAAGGCGAGGTCCCGAACCTCACCGTGGGGGATGATGACACCCTCAAGCTCGATATTCCCGAAGAAATCTCCGACCACGAGTGGAAGATTCTTTCCATCTACGATGACCCCGCCGCCAACGATGAAACCGCACACGGCGCGAACGAGACCACCGAGGTATCGATCCCCGGCTCGGTAGACCCCATCAAGGCCTCTACCGGCAAGCGCCCCCGCCTCAAGGTGGTGGAGATTTCCTCCATGATGATTGGCACCGATGACAACGGTGACGAAACCCCCTTGGCCACCGTGTGGTCACTGACCACGATGACCGATAAAGAACGAGAAGCCTCCGCGGAGGAATCCACGAAGGCTTCTGATTAGCTATCCAAATCCTTCGCGATTGCGCGGAGGATTTCTGCTACCTGGCGCCCAGTCTTGCGCTCCGGGTAGCGGCCGGAATTGAGCACCGGCTGAATCTGCGACTCCAGCAAGGTCATCACGTCAGAGACCATGCTGCCGAGCTCTTCCGGCTTGCGGGCCGGCGTGCGGCGACGCGGCTTATCCAATACTTTGACCCGCAGCGCCTGCGGACCGCGGCGCCCGGCCGCGAAATCGAAGTCGATGCGCTGGCCGGGGAACAGTTCCTCTACTCCCTTGGGCAGCACGTTGCGGCCAACATAGACGTCTTCATCGCCCGAGTTGCTGACGAAACCGAAACCTTTCTCGGCGTCATACCACTTCACTTTGCCAATAGGCATAGGTACCCACCTCTTCTCTAGGGGAAAATCTTTATTTTAGCCGCCTGGTCAAAACAACAGAAGTCGCGCACTCTGCCGCGACATACCCGCGTTACATGACATAGATCACATGGTGCCGCCCACCTGCGAAAACGTCCCCTCACCCACCACATTTGTCCCATTTCTTTCCCGTTTAGTGCCCATAACGTGACACTTTCGTTATAAACCGCTACGCTGTCCTCCAGACACTTAAGAGCCGTTAAGAAAGTTGCCCTCGCCCGCCCTTTCTTTTTGGTACATATTCTTTGCACTTAATGCGGGCACACAGAGAGGACTAACTACATGGGACGCCACTCCGCTAAGAACCGTATGGCCGCTAAGTTCACCGCCGGCACCGTCGCCTTCGGCGCTGCCGCTGCCATCATGGCACCGACCGCTTCCGCTGCCCCAGATTCCGACTGGGATCGCCTGGCACAGTGCGAGTCCGGCGGCAACTGGCACATCAACACTGGCAACGGTTACCAGGGCGGACTGCAGTTCAACCCGCAGACCTGGCAGGCCAATGGTGGCGGCCAGTTCGCTGCTACCGCTGACCAGGCTACCCGCGAGCAGCAGATTGTCGTCGCTGAGCGCGTGCTTGCTTCCCAGGGCTGGGGCGCATGGCCGGCTTGCTCCGCTTCCCTCGGCCTGAACTCCGCTCCAACCCAGCGCACCGCTCCGTCCGCTGCCCCTAAGGCTCCGGCCCAGGCACCGGCTCCGGTCAAGCAGGCTGCCGCTCAGAAGTCCGACGAGCTGGCTGTTGATGCTCTGTACAACACCATCAAGAACGCCGCTGCCTCCTACGGCCTGGCACTTCCTGTACAGTTCACCGAGCTGTACAAGGCTAACCGCCACGACTTCAACAACTTCTACTCTGCCAACCGCAACGTCATCGACCCGATTGCGCAGATGATTGAGAACATCACCCGCTAAGACATAGCGATAAAGGGCCCATTGCAATAGCAATGGGCCCTTGGCGGATTCTAGTGGTCGTGGAAACACTTCCTATGTTTCGGTTGAGTTTATCAGTGCTGCCATTTTCTCGGCTGGTGTTTGAAAGCCCAGGGTTTTGCGGGGGCGGCGGTTGAGTTGCATGGCGACGAATTCTAGGTCCGCTGCACTGTGGAGGCTTAGGTCTGTTCCTTTGGGGAAGTACTGCCTAAGTAGTCCGTTGGTGTTTTCATTGGTGCCCCGCTGCCACGGCGAGCCAGGATCGCAGAAGAACACGGGACAGTTTGTCGCTACAGAAAAGGCCTTATGGCAGGCCATTTCACTTCCCTGGTCCCAGGTAAGTGAGCCTTTGAGATGATCTGGCAAGCCAGCGATCGCTTTAGTAAGTGCTGCATTTACTTCGGTAGCATTATGCCCATTAGGTAGATGCAGCAAGATGACATAGCGCGTGGTTCGTTCTACGAGAGTCCCAATTGCAGACTTATTGCCCGCGCCTAAAATGAGGTCGCCTTCCCAATGACCTGGTACGGCTCGGTCGTCTACTTCTGCTGGCCGGTCGGAAATCATCACTATAGGGTCAACAAACCGCTTGCGGGCGCTGCGCGTGCCACGAGGTCGACGTTGGGCGTGACCGCGACGCAGTGCAGCAGCGATTTCTTTTTTCAACTCGCCTTTAGCCTGGAAATACAGAGATTGATAAATCGTTTCAGGACACACGTACATAGTCTCATCACCGGGGTAGCAACTGCGCAACCGCCCAGAAATCTGCTCTGGCGAGTACCTGTCTTTCACCATTTCCCAAACCACCTCACGCAAGCGTGGATTGGTATCAATCTTGCGCTTTTTCGGTCTAAACCTACGCAACACCGATTTACGGTGCGCATACGTGGGAAGATATACCCCAAACTCATCCCGGTTGCGTTTAAGTTCCTTGCTGATAGTTCCAGCAGAGCGCTGAAGACGCCGAGCTATCTCACGTACGCCTTTGCCTTGCCGGTCAAGATCAAAGATGAGCTCGCGCTCTTCTATCGATAGATAGCGCGAAGAAATACGCCTATCGATACGCTGTTGTGAAATAACCTGGACTGGAACTGCTTGGCGACCATCAACGTACTCGAGTACCTGCATAAGCCTGTTATACAGCGCCACATCCGGGCCATCCGGGACAAAAGGCACACGCCCGGTGGAAAGCTTAATGACGCCTTTGTCTATATCAGCAGCATTACGCGGATGAATGCCACAGGCTAAAGCGGCATCTTTGCGTCCTAAAGCATTTACACGCAGTTGCAGATAACTACACCGGCGAGTTGTTGCCGCAGCTTTGCGGCCGTACGGATTGCGTTTCCACAAACCAAGCTCAATACCGATTCGATATACCGGAGTAGAGCCTATAGAAAGCTGGCGCGCAATATCCATTGGTGCCACACCTTCAAGCCACAGGCGAGCTATTGCCTGACTGTCAGCCGAGCTAATACGCCTGCGGCGCTTGCGCGGCAAGTCCAACTCACCAGCAAGCCGATAAGCCACCGACCGCGGTAAACCAACCACACCAGCAGCCGCCCGTATTGAACTACCAGCCCGAACCAACGACGCAAACCGCGCCACGACAACAGAATCCGGAACCCATTTCGACTCCACACAATCACCCAACCCATGTCAGGTGTTTCCACGACCGCTAGAAAGGGTTAAGCGACAAAATGTGTGTCCGGAATCGTTGATTTTCATGCTCTGAACTCCGCGTTTGCGGAAAATATATGCTCCAAAAGCATATATTGGCCCTCTCTTGCGAAAATCCCCGGTGTGGCTGCCATGGTGTGCTACGGAGCGGTGGTTCGGTTGCCCAATGCCAAAGAACCGACCACGCTGCCATTGTGGCGGCGATATGAAACGAAACGGCACCACCAGCAACGGGACGACCCGGTGGCGGTGCAAAATCTGCGGTGCTTCACTGACCAAGCAGCGCAGCGATATCACCAACGCAGCCCTATTTCGTGCGTTCATCCAGCACCTGACCGCCGGGACCAGTCTTGCGGCGATCGCCGGCAACATGAGCTGCTCGACACGTACGCTGCAGCGCAAATTCGATGCCTTTTGGCTGGTTGACGTGCCTGACCCGACCATCGGCCATACAGGCAGGGTCTACGACCAGATCTTCATCGACGGCACCTACACCGCAGGTGGCTGTCTGATCGTGGCGGCAACGCTCGACCACGTCATCGCCTGGCACTGGTGCAAACAAGAAACCACACACGACTACAAGCGCCTGCTCGAGCGCATCGAAGCACCGTTGATCGCTGTGATCGACGGTGGCCGAGGAGCCACAAGCGCAATTAAAACGTGCTGGCCAAACACCAAAATCCAACGCTGCCTCGTGCACGCCCAACGCAGAGTACGCCGCTACACCACCTCACGACCACGCACTGATGCTGGCCGCACCATCTACCGACTCGCGCTGAAACTCACCCGCATCACCACCCTGGACGAGGCTGCACAATGGGGTGCACAACTGCAAGAGTTTCACACGCTCTACAAGGATTGGCTCAACGAAAAGACACAGGTCAAAGACCCGAAAACAGCAAAAGACACACTCGTGTGGACCCATGTCAACGTGCGCAAGGCCTACAACAGTCTCAACCACCTGTGGCGCAATGACCTGCTGTTTGTCTACCTCAAGCCCCCGAAAGGTGTGCTCGAGCCGCACCGGATCAAATCCACCACCAACAGTCTTGAAGGCGGCATCAACGCCCAGCTGAAGCTCCTTGCAAGAACTCATCGCGGCAGACGCGGTGAGCACCAACGCAAAATGCTGGATTGGTGGCTGTATCTGAAAACGGAACTGCCTGGCGATCCAATAGAAATCGCCAGACAGTCCAACTGGGGCCAGAACCAACTCGCCAAAGTTACAACCCTGACCCGAAACGAGAACCAAGCCGACTATGAAACAGGACAACCAGCCCTCTACGACAACGGTATCGATACCGAGTACACACACTCAATCGGCATCCAAAAAGGCCACATCTAACCCCGCGACACGCCGATAGCAGACACACATTTTGTCGCTTAACCCGCTAGAAATCAAGCTTTTTGTATGAAAGAAAAATCCCCGCACCAAGGCGGGGACATACTCTAGCGATTGATGCGAGTATAAGGGTGAACGTAGTTCAGCTTCTCTGCCGGCATCGGCAAGATCAGATCATCGCCGTAGGGGCTGGATGCACCAGCAAAAGGCGCAGAGATTTCCGTGATTGCGTGCTCGCGATTTTCGTTCTTCGGCCAAGCCGGGGAAACGTGACCCTTCTTCTCATTCGACATAGCCCTTATTATTTCAAACCTTGCGCAAAAACGTAACTCAAACGATAACTAAACTGGGGTGACATCATGACTCAGTCTTCCCACCTCCCGCATTTCCGCACGTGGCTCGCCTCCCTTGAGGAAGAAGAGCTCGCCACCATCCTCCGCAACCGGCCAGATGTGCTCAATCCGCTACCCCCGAGCATCACCGCGCTTGCCACTCGGTTACTGCTGCGCACCTCGATCGCGCGAACCCTCATGGACTGCTCCGCGGAGTTGCTCGCGGAAATCGAGGACATCGCGCGCCGTGGTGGAGAGCTCGAGGAGGTAGAAGACCTGCGTCCAGAGATCACCCGCCGGCTCAAGGAGCGCGGACTAGCGTACGGCAACGTCCTAATCCCGCCCGAGGTCATGCCAGCCCTTCCCACGGGCTGGTCCCTCCTCGACCAGGTTCAGGTCAGCCCGGAGGACATCGCCAAGCTGCCGGACGAAGAACGGAAGGTCCTCGATACCCTGTCGCGTTCCAATGGTCTGGGCACCACGCGGGATGCGGCGATTGACGCGGATCCGGCCCGGCCGATTCCGCGGCTCATCGCCAAGCAGCTGCTCCAGCGCGTGGACGCCACTACCGTCCGCCTGCCGCGCGCCGTGCACCTTGCGCTCAACGGCAAAACCACCGTACCGATTCCGGTAGAGGGAATCACCGAATCCCCTGCCCCGGATTCCAAGGCCGATGATGCCGGTACCGCGGCCGGGCTTTCCGCCGTGCGTGGCATGCAGCGCGTCATTGACGCCCTAGGCGCGCGGCCGATAGAACTGCTCAAGGACAAGACCGTGGGCGTTCGCCAACTCACCAACCTGAGCAAAACCCTCGACATCGGCGAAGCGGAGCTACGCCGGCTCATCGAACTCGGCATGAGTGCCCGCCTACTAAGCCGCGGCGAGCCGAAAAACATGGAGGGCAATTTCCTCGCCCCAACGGAGCTCGCCCAAACCTGGCTCGACGCAAACCTCGCCGAAAAATGGCAATTTCTGCTCGAGGCTTGGACTGCCTCCCCATGGACAAAGGAAGGCCGCACGCTAGCGCACACCAATGACCGACTACCTAGCTTCAGGGACAAAGTCCTGCAGGTCTACCTGCGTGGGGCGAAACCCACCTTCGAAGAATCCATACGCTTCCACTTCCCGCTCTTTGCCACCCACACTTCGGACGAAACCATCGCCGAACTCCGGGCGGAAGCCGAGTGGATCGGCGCCATTGCCCTTGAGCGCCCCACCAGCGTGCTTATCGATGCCCCCGACGCCGCCGCCCGCCTGACCCCCGACACGGTCGATTACTTCCTCATCCAAGCGGATATGACGGTCCTGGTTCCCGGCCCGCTCGATCCGGAGACCCACCAGCGGCTCGAAGCAGTCGCCGACCTCGAGTCCCCCGGCCTAGCCAGCGTCTATCGCATCTCGGACGCTTCCCTGCGCCGCGGCCTGGATCGCGGCATGACTGGGGAGGAAATCCTGGACTTTTTCGCCGCCCACGGGGAGGTGCCACAGACGCTGGAGTTCCACATCGGGGACGTCGCCAAGCGCCATGGCACCCTGCGCTCCGGCCCGGCGCTGTCCTACCTGCGCAGCGACTGACCCGGCTCTCCTCCAGATTGCGCTGAAGGCGGCGCCCTTGCGCCTGCTCGCACCCACCGTGGCGGTGTCCCAATTGCCGGTGCATGACCTGCTGGAGCGCCTGCGCGATCACGGACTCTCCCCCGCGGCAGAGGACGAAAACGGCGCCAGCCTTACAGTCGCGCCCGAACCGGCTACCCTGCCGACGCCCACCGCCCGCCGAGTCACCGCTTCCCCGGACATCGCGAAGGCCATGCGCACCCTGCGCGACGACGCCACGCCTTCCACGCCCAGCCTCGATATAGTCCACGCCGCCGCGCGCACTGCCCGGCCGATCACCATCGGCTATGCGGACAAGAACGGCAACGAAAAGAAACGCACCGTCACCCCGCTGACCGTGGCGGGCGGGCAAATCGACGCTCGCGCGGCCGATGGCTCTACCATCCGGTTTCCCTTGCACCGGATCACCTCCGTTACGCTGGAGCCATGAATCGAACCATTGATTGTGCAGTCGGATAAGACCGTCCTGCTCGAGGTGGATCACGCCCAGGCCGCCGAGGCCCGCGCCGCGCTCGCTCCCTTTGCGGAGCTGGAGCGCGCTCCCGAGCACGTGCACACCTACCGCATCACCCCGCTCGCGTTATGGAATGCCCGCGCGGCCGGGCACGATGCCGAGCAGGTCGTCGACGTCCTCGAAAGCTACTCCCGCTTTCCAGTCCCCCAAGCCCTGCTTGTCGACGTCGCCGAAACCATGTCCCGCTACGGCCGCGTCCGCCTCCACGCCCACCCGGCCCACGGCCTCATCCTCGAGTCCGATGAGCCGCCCATCCTGGAAGAACTTACCCGCGGCGCTACCGGAAAACTCCTCGGTGCTCGCATCGACGAGAACTCTATCGCCGTCCCGCCCTCCGAGCGCGGCCGCCTTAAACAAGCCCTCCTCAAGGCCGGCTGGCCGGCCGAGGATCTCGCCGGCTACGTCGATGGCGAGTCCCATCCGATCGCCCTCAATCACGACGGCTGGCAGCTGCGTGACTACCAGCAGTACGCCACCGAGGCCTTCTGGTCCGGCGGCTCCGGCGTCGTCGTACTCCCATGTGGCGCTGGCAAAACCATCGTCGGCGCCGCTGCAATGGCCAAGGCAGAATCCACCACGCTCATCTTGGTCACCAATACCGTCGCCGGCCGCCAATGGCGCGACGAGCTCTTGCGCCGCACCACCCTGACCGAAAACGAAATCGGCGAATACTCCGGCGAAAAGAAGGAAATCAAGCCCATCACCATCGCCACCTATCAGGTGATCACGCGCAAAACTAAGGGCGAATACCGCGCCCTCGAGCTCTTCGATTCCCGCGACTGGGGCCTCATCATCTACGACGAGGTGCACCTCCTTCCCGCCCCGGTGTTCCGCATGACGTCGGACCTTCAATCGCGGCGTCGGCTAGGGCTTACCGCTACCCTCGTGCGCGAGGACGGCCGCGAGGGCGACGTCTTCTCCCTCATCGGACCCAAGCGCTACGACGCCCCATGGAAAGAACTCGAGATGGCCGGCTATATCGCCACCGCCGAATGCATCGAGGTCCGCGTGGATATGGACGCCGAGGAACGCATGCTGTACGCCACCGCCCAACCTCGCGACCGCTACCGCATCGCCGCCCAAGCCGCCGCCAAGCTCCGTGCGGTGGATAAGATCCTGGCCCGCCACCCACAGCAGGCGCTCATCATCGGCGGTTATGTCGACCAGCTCAAAGAGCTCGGCGCGCATCTCGACGCCCCCGTTATCGACGGCTCCACCTCCACCGCCAAGCGCGAACGCCTCTTCCAACAATTCCGCGAGGGCACACTTCCTGTTCTCGTAGTATCCAAGGTGGCCAATTTCTCCATCGACCTTCCCGAGGCGGCCCTAGCCATCCAGGTCTCCGGCACTTTCGGCTCCCGCCAAGAAGAGGCCCAACGCCTCGGCCGGCTGCTGCGCCCCAAGGAAGAAGAAGCCCTCTTCTATTCGCTGGTCACCCGCGATAGCCTCGACGCAGACTACGCCGTGCATCGCCAACGCTTCCTCGCCGAGCAGGGATATGCCTACCGGCTTATCGACGCACTAGACTTGGAACAATGAAAATCTTCAAGTTCGACGTAGACGAGTCCTTTGCCAAGGCCAATAACGAGCTCTTGCGCGATTCCAACCGCCTTCGCATCTCCGGCCTCGTGCTGGGCATCCTGCTCATCATCGGCGGCGCGGCCATCTGGTGGGGATTTTCCTGGGGCATTACCATCGGCCTCGGCATGATCCTTTTCGGAATCATGGTGGCCATCGTCGGCTTCGCCGCCGCCCGTAAAGTCGGCACCGCCCAGCAACTCTATGACTCCTATCCCCTTGCTCCGGCTGTCATCGCTGAGGTTAACGAGCGCGACATGGTCCTGCTCGCCCTAGTCAATACCAATGTGGATCCTTCCCTGCCTCCCCGCTGGGCCGCTTGCCTGCGCACCGTGACCGCTATTCCCGGCACTCAGCGCACCGTAGGCACCAAGGTTCCCGTCGCCGCTGTGTCCGGCCGCGCAGACAACAACCACTGGCAGCAAATCACCCCTATGCCCATCGCATGGGGCACCCCTGACGCCGAAACCGTCACCATTGCCCGAAAGTCCATCCCCCAGGAGGAATGGCAGCGCCTCGAGCGCGCCCGCAAGCGCCTGTCCGACGTGAAGGCCACGAAGTTCGACCTTCTAGTTCTCTAGGGCTCCACAAACCTTTCTGGATACAGCATTACTTCTAGGAGCGGGTCCGGCCACTTGTTGAGAACTATCTGGGCGACCTCTTCCTCCCTTTCGGAGAAATGATCCCTCGCTAGTTCCACCCAGAATTGCCCGCAAGACCGCGCCTGCCAATCTGGATCAGATTCGGTTCCACGCTTCGCGTACTCCCACGCAGCGTCATTCTCACCGATTTCTTCTAAGGCTTTAGCTGCCTCTTCGAAATAAACCGCGTAGCTACCCTCAGCCAGGTGTGTACGAATGATTGCTTCGACGTCTTGATCTAAAACCGCAAAGCGCTTCTCCATATACTTACGGCGGATAACATCTGCGTTTTCCGCCCAAGCGCGCACCCGAGCCAGGCCGTCTTCTCCGACGACCGTTGAATATGCAACAGGGTCAAGATCGAAGTAATCAACCTCGTTGCTCTCATGGAAATCAATGAACCACTCGGCCAGCTCCCTTGGCGCAGGCTTGGCGCGCTGTGCGCTCTTAGCGTGGAGCTCGATAAGCTCTTCAACAACCTCACTTAACATACCAAGTGAGTCATCCGCGTTGGCAATCACTTCTACTGCAATCTCCAGCGCTTCTTGCACAACCGCGAAAACTTCGGCTGGATCCTCCGAAGGGCCCTCCACGGCAAAATCGAGCACGCCAATTCCATCTTGCATTTTCAGTGCACGTCTAGCTGCCCGGTCATCATCAAAAAAGGATTGGGCCTGACTCTGAAAAAATGGCAAGGCGATGGCAGCCAGTGAGCTCATCAGTTCGGCCTCCTCGGTAGGCTGTCAGCCCATTTTAACGGCGTCCCCTACCCTGTGGAGGTCTTCCTTTCTGTTCGTTGTTGTTGGTGTGTGAGGTATTGGGCCCAGGTGTGGTTCCAGTGTGTTTGGTGTGTGGCTAGTGGTCCGGTGGGGTGGTCTAGTTGGTAGGTACCGTCGTGGTGGAGCCAGGCGATGGTGCCGGTAATCGGGTCGAGGATGTAGTGGATTCTGCGGTCGGTTTTGATGTTGTGGTGGTGTTGGCAGAGGTTGACTAGATTGTCTGGGCTGGTTGGCCCGCCGAGGTGGTATTCGATGCGGTGGTCGAGTTGGCACCTAGTGGCGGGGACGGTACAGCCGGGCCAGCGGCAGGTAGCATCTCTGCCTTGGGTGTAGGCGCGGATGTCGGTGCTGGGGGTATAGGAGTCTGCCTCGTCGGCTAAGAGTCGGCGGATGAAGGTGTTGTCTGTGGGGGCATGGTTGAGGTTTATCCATCCGGCACCGGGGTGGAAGACGAGGTTGGCTTTCTCGTTTGTGGTGAAGGTGTTGATGGCAACACTGGTGTGGGTGTCTTCCAAGATGAGGTCGATGAGTGCTTGTGCTGCGGTGGTGGTGGTCTGGTTGGTGTAGGCGTCGATGTGGCGGGCGATGATGGTGGCGGTAGCACTATCGCAGGTCAAAGATAGTGTGGTGGTGTTATCCGGGTTGTAGTTGATGCGCAGACTCGGTTCAGGTTGTTGTTCTTTGTCTTCGGGGCGCAGGTGGGTGTCGATGAAGCTGCGGATGAAGCGGCGCAGATCCGCGTCGGTGGGGACCGTTTGGTTGGGTGTGGTAGGGGTGAGGAAGTCTGCGAGTGCGGCGTCGATGGCTTCAAGATGCTCTGGGTTATCTTCAAGCCTGTTGAGTTCGCGGTCGATGATGCGCAGTTTGGTCAGGTCGAGTATCCAGTGCTGGCCTTGGACTTCGGTGACTAGGGGTAGTTGGCGCATGCGGAAGTGAGCGCGCAGGAAGCCTAGAAGCTTGTGGTAGGAGATGCCGAGGTCTTTGGCGAGGCTGGTAAGGCTCAGGTCGACGTCGTCGTCTAGTTGGGGGAGGATGGCGCGGTAAAGGAACCAGGAGGTTTTGCGTGTGTAGGTGCCGGCTTTGCCGATGTGGTTGCCGGGTGCGTTCGTGGTGTAGAACGCTTCCGGCACATCACCATCGTCTAGGGGGTCAGCGTCGAGGTGGTCGCTGATGAGGAGGGTGTCTGGGTAGTCGAGGCTGGTATCTGGTTCGGGCGGGGCAAGTGTGGCAGTCATGAACAGGACACTCCAGGAAAGAAGACAGTGTTCGTATGTGTTTTCTAACGAGTGCCTTCATAGTATCCCGACTGGTGGACATGTGACCCCTGTGGGGGTGTTTGTGTTCGAAAAGGGTGCCCTAAATCTGCAGGGATCCCCAGAGTCACACCACAACCGGCAGCGGGGGTAAAAGCAAAGGTTTAGGGTTGGGCGGCGTCGGCAAGCTGGTTGCGAATTTCAGGGCAGTCAGCAAACTTTCGCTGTAGGCGATCTAAGAAGTCCTCAAATGAAGCCGGCTCAGCTGCTTTCTGAACTTTCCCGAGCAACTCATACGCTTGGTCGCGACCATAGACATCTTGTGTTTCCAGCTTCTTCTCGATAAGCTGCATAAGAACGGGAATGGTTTCGACCGGCAGGTGCGGAAGAAGTAGTTCTGCCACATTGCGTTGGAGCCCGGCGTCCGAGGCTGTCGCCCATGCTCGTTGCGGATCGCGTAGGCACTGATACTGAAACATTGCAAGATCCCAGGGCCTATCGCGCAGCCGAGCCTCGATGTGCTCCACTGCGCTATCCCCCACCGCCGCAAAAAGACCTTCCGCTGTCGAAAGCCGTGGAAACGCGTCGAATACTCGCTCATTGACGTAAGAGCTGCGGTGAGGAAAGTGGACGTCGGTAATCGCGGCCCAACCACCAGCAATGTTGAACGTTTCCTCAGCGGGGAGGATTCGCATCGCTTCTTCCGAGTACGTGTAAGCAAGGTCGAACCGGCCGATCTCCGAAAGCCCGCTAATGAGCTGCTCGTATCCGTCCGTGTGGGTACGAAATACCTCCTCGACAGAACCGGAAAGCACCGCTAACCGACGACCGACATACTCACCCTGCGCACGCTCGCGCAGCTCTTTGAGGCCTTCAGGTCCTAAAGCCTCCGCGTACTGTACGGGGTCGATATCAACCTGCTCCGCATACGGCGACTCGAGAACGCCCAACAGCCACTCGGCTAAGCGCAGCCCGTCAACCTGGGCCAATTGGGCGGCCTGAGGTAGTTCCTGAGCCAAGCGCCCCGCGCACCAGATCACGGCCCTAACTGGATCATTAACCAGCGGCAACTGTAGCAGAACCTCTTCTAGCGCCCGTTGCGCGACCGGAAAGATATCGCAAGGCTCTATTGACTTGACGCCTTCGCTGGTCAGGCGTTGAGGCTCATCAATTGCCACATTCAAAAGCACACCCGCCTGCCACACCTGGTCGGCATACGCCCGTGAATCGTCGGGGTCAGTCAGATTCAAACCTGAGGGGTTTACAAGGGTGTTGGTTGCTTCGTCAAACGTCTGCACTACTTCTGGCATTCCTTTAGATCCGCGAGAAACTCCTTCAGCGCTTCCGTGAGCTCCCATATCTGGTTACGCTCCTCCTCAAACATGCGGTCAACGAGGAAATCCACGCCGGCCAAATCATCCGGATGCAGGCTGTCCAAGTAAGCCAGCAGCTTATCGACGCCTTCGAGGCCAAGAATTCCTTGCTCGACCTGGTCCACCACATAAGAAATTTGCTTTTGGTCCATGGTGAGGAGAATAGCAAAACATAAAAAGAAGGAGACGGTGTCTAACCGTCCCCTTCTTAGTGTTGGTGTATTTAGTTATGTTTTTGTTGTTTGGTGTCGGCGGTGACTTACTCTCCCACAACCTCCCGGTTGCAGTACCATCAGCGTGTGCAGGCTTAGCTTCCGGGTTCGGAATGGGACCGGGCGTTTCCCTGCAGCTATTGACCACCGACAAACATACGAAGCAAAAATACCCTTTTTGGGTGCCCTTGCTTGGGTGTTGTGTCAGATACTGCATAGTGGACGCGGTCACGACAGTGACTGTTTCTTCTTCTTTTATTCTTTTTGCCAGTACACGAATGTGTGTTGGTGTTTGTTGTGGTCAATTAGTACCAGTAGCCTTCACACCTTACAGTGCTTCCAGGTCTGGCCTATCTACCCTATCGTCTTTAGGGGACCTTAACGAAACCTCATCTTAAAACAGGCTTCCCGCTTAGATGCTTTCAGCGGTTATCCCTTCCGTACGTAGCCAACCAGCGATACCCCTGGCGGGATAACTGGCACACTAGAGGTACGTCCGTCCCGGTCCTCTCGTACTAGGGACAGCTTTCTTCAAGTTTCAACGCGCGCGGCGGATAGAGACCGAACTGTCTCACGACGTTCTGAACCCAGCTCGCGTGCCGCTTTAATGGGCGAACAGCCCAACCCTTGGGACCTACTCCAGCCCCAGGATGCGACGAGCCGACATCGAGGTGCCAAACCATCCCGTCGATATGGACTCTTGGGGAAGATCAGCCTGTTATCCCCGGGGTACCTTTTATCCGTTGAGCGACACCACATCCACAAGTAGGTGCCGGATCACTAGTCCCGACTTTCGTCCCTGCTCGACATGTCTGTCTCACAGTCAAGCTCCCTTGTGCACTTACACTCACCACCTGATTGCCAACCAGGCTGAGGGAACCTTTGGGCGCCTCCGTTACATTTTGGGAGGCAACCGCCCCAGTTAAACTACCCACCAGGCACTGTCCCCAACCCAGATCATGGGCCAAGGTTAGATGCTCAATCCGATCAGAGTGGTATTTCAACAACGACTCCACCACCACTAGCGTGATAGCTTCACAGTCTCCCACCTATCCTACACAAACCGAACCAAACACCAATACCAAGCTATAGTGAAGGTCCCGGGGTCTTTTCGTCCTGCCGCGCGTAACGAGCATCTTTACTCGTAGTGCAATTTCACCGGGCCTGTGGTTGAGACAGCAGAGAAGTCGTTACGCCATTCGTGCAGGTCGGAACTTACCCGACAAGGAATTTCGCTACCTTAGGATGGTTATAGTTACCACCGCCGTTTACTGGGGCTTAAATTCTCAGCTTCGCAGTCAAAGACTACTAACCGGTCCTCTTAACCTTCCAGCACCGGGCAGGCGTCAGTCCATATACATCAACTTAACGTCTTCGCATGGACCTGTGTTTTTGATAAACAGTCGCTTCCCTCTATTCTCTGCGACCCCACAACGCTTCCAGCCGCTTGGGCCTTCACGTCGTGAGGCCCCCCTTCTCCCGAAGTTACGGGGGCATTTTGCCGAATTCCTTAACCACAGTTCACCCGAACGCCTTAGTATTTTCAACCTGACTACCTGTGTCGGTTTAGGGTACGGGCCATACACACACATCGCTAGAGGCTTTTCTCGACAGTACAGGATCACCACCATCAACCCTAAAGGGTCTACGCATCACGTCTCAACCATACATGTGGCGGATTTACCTACCACACGATCTACACGCTTACACCACCAATCCAATAAGTGGCGTGGCTACCTCACTGCGTCACCCCATCACTTGAACCACACATCAGGCCCCACGACATCAACACCACCAACACTCAAAGAGTATCAACAGTGCATCCGCGGTGGTTAGTATCAGTGCTTTATCATGGGCGCGCATGTACGGGTACCAGAATATCAACTGGTTATCCATCGACTACGCCTGTCGGCCTCGCCTTAGGTCCCGACTCACCCTGGGAAGACGAACTTGACCCAGGAACCCTTAGTCATCCGGCGGATAGGATTCTCACCTATCAATTCGTTACTCATGCCTGCATTCTCACTCGCACACAGTCCACGCCTCCTTACGGTAACGCTTCAACCCATGCACGACGCTCCCCTACCCAAACAAAAAAGTTTGCCGCGGCTTCGGCGGTGTACTTGAGCCCCACTACATTGTCGGCGCAGAACCACTCGACCAGTGAGCTATTACGCACTCTTTCAAGGATGGCTGCTTCTAAGCCAACCTCCTGGCTGTCTTCGCGATCCCACATCCTTTTCCACTTAGTACACCCTTAGGGGCCTTAACCGGCGATCTGGGCTGTTTCCCTCTCGACTATGAAGCTTATCCCCCACAGTCTCACTGCCGTACAACACAATTAGTGGCATTCGGAGTTTGGCTGACATTGCTAAGATTGTAGTCCCGCTCAACCAACCAGTCGCTCTACCTCCACCAAGCTATAATACGACGCTGCACCTAAATGCATTTCGGGGAGAACCAGCTATCACGGAGTTTGATTGGCCTTTCACCCCTACCCACAGCTCATCCCCGCAGTTTTCAACCTACGTGGGTTCGCGCCTCCACAACCTCTTACAGCTGCTTCACACTGGCCATGGGTAGATCACCCCGCTTCGGGTCCAGGACATGCCACTTAACACCCCATTAGGATTCGGTTTCCCTACGGCTACCCCACACGGGTTAACCTCGCGACATGCCGCTGACTCGCAGGCTCATTCTTCAAAAGGCACGCCATCACACACACACGGTGCTCTGACGGATTGTAAGCACATGGTTTCAGGAACTATTTCACTCCCCTCCCGGGGTACTTTTCACCATTCCCTCACGGTACTCATACACTATCGGTCACACTGAGTATTTAGGCTTACCGGGTGGTCCCGGCAGATTCACAGCAGATTCCACGAGCCCGCTGCTACTCGGGCAACCCAACAACCCACATGCCATTGTCTTCAACTACAGGACTCTCACCTTCTCCGGCAGGCCATTCCAAACCACTTCACCTAACAACAACACACGAGCACGATGATGGTAGTCACCGCCAATTAGGGCCCACAACACCGCACACACAACCCCTACCAGGTATCACATGCACACGGTTTAGCCTCATCCACGTTCGTTCGCCACTACTAGCAGAATCATTATTATTTTCTCCTCCTACGGGTACTGAGATGTTTCACTTCCCCGCGTAAACCCCCACAACAGCTATGAATTCACTGAAGGGTAACCCCACATAACCAGGGCCAGGTTTCCCCATTCGGACATCCTCGGATCAACGCTTAATTGACAACTCCCCGAGGCTTAACGCAGCCTTTCACGTCCTTCATCGGCTCAGCATGCCAAGGCATCCACCATGCGCCCTTAATAACGAACACACAAACCACCCACACAACAAAAATGCAGATGGCCACACAAGTGAACTTGACAAAAAATTGATTAAAGAAAAAAGAAATCACACAAACACACACAAACAAACCACACGGCCTATTCATCTGTGTTTAATGCTCGCGTCCACTATACAGTTCTCACACAACACCCCAACCACACCCCACCAACACAATAAGTGTCAACAAGAATAATGGTCAGGCACAAAAAAGGGGATAATGCCCCAGACACCCAACAATGCACCAACATACAAACAACATTATTTCTTGTTCAACTGTGCATAGACAACGTGTGTCACAAAGCGCCATTCAAACACTTAGTTCGTCTCTTGAGCGTGTGTTTCACCCGGACAATTTTCATAATAAAAAGGCCGGCAGCATGACACTCGCATACTCAACCAACCAAGGGTGCAACTGCACCCGAAAAATAAAAGCTCCTTAGAAAGGAGGTGATCCACCCGCACCTTCCGGTACGGGTACCTTGTTACGACTTCGTCCCAATCGCCGATCCCACCTTCGACGGCTCCCTAACAAGTTTGGGCCACCGGCTTCGGGTGTTACCAACTTTCATGACGTGACGGGCGGTGTGTACAAGGCCCGGGAACGTATTCACCGCAGCATTGCTGATCTGCGATTACTAGCGACTCCGACTTCATGGGGTCGAGTTGCAGACCCCAATCCGAACTAAGGCCGGCTTTCAGCGATTCGCTCCACCTCACAGTGTCGCTGCGCGTTGTACCGACCATTGTAGCATGTGTGAAGCCCTGGACATAAGGGGCATGATGATTTGACGTCATCCCCACCTTCCTCCGAGTTGACCCCGGCAGTCTCTCATGAGTCCCCAACCAAATGCTGGCAACATAAGACAAGGGTTGCGCTCGTTGCGGGACTTAACCCAACATCTCACGACACGAGCTGACGACAACCATGCACCACCTGTACACCAGCCACAAAGGGAAACTACATCTCTGCAGCGGTCCGGTGTATGTCAAGCCCAGGTAAGGTTCTTCGCGTTGCATCGAATTAATCCACATGCTCCGCCGCTTGTGCGGGCCCCCGTCAATTCCTTTGAGTTTTAGCCTTGCGGCCGTACTCCCCAGGCGGGGCGCTTAATGCGTTAGCTACGGCACGAAAGTCGTGAAAAGACCCTCACACCTAGCGCCCACCGTTTACGGCATGGACTACCAGGGTATCTAATCCTGTTCGCTACCCATGCTTTCGCTCCTCAGCGTCAGTAACTGCCCAGTAACCTGCCTTCGCCATCGGTGTTCCTCCTGATATCTGCGCATTTCACCGCTACACCAGGAATTCCAGTTACCCCTACAGTACTCAAGTTATGCCCGTATCGCCTGCACGCCCGGAGTTAAGCCCCGGAATTTCACAGACGACGCGACAAACCACCTACGAGCCCTTTACGCCCAGTAATTCCGGACAACGCTCGCACCCTACGTATTACCGCGGCTGCTGGCACGTAGTTAGCCGGTGCTTCTTATCTAGGTACCGTCACAAAAAGCTTCGTCCCTAGCGAAAGGAGTTTACAACCCGAAGGCCGTCATCCCCCACGCGGCGTCGCTGCATCAGGCTTGCGCCCATTGTGCAATATTCCCCACTGCTGCCTCCCGTAGGAGTCTGGGCCGTATCTCAGTCCCAATGTGGCCGTCCACCCTCTCAGGCCGGCTACCCGTCGCCGCCTTGGTAGGCCATTACCCCACCAACAAGCTGATAGGCCGCGAGCTCATCCTACACCGAAAAAACTTTCCAACCATCACACTAAAAATGGCTCCTATCCGGTATTAGACCCAGTTTCCCAGGCTTATCCCGAAGTGCAGGGCAGATCACCCACGTGTTACTCACCCGTTCGCCACTCGAGTACCCTGCAAGCAGGGCCTTTCCGTTCGACTTGCATGTGTTAAGCACGCCGCCAGCGTTCGTCCTGAGCCAGGATCAAACTCTCCACAAAAAAATTTCAGAACAAAAATCCGAAACAGGCCGTGAAAAGCCCGAAACCCAACAAAAGAACAAACCACCACAAACCACAAAAGCCTGTGCTGGCGTCCAAAAAATTACTACAAAGAAAAAAATAAGTTCCCTCAACCCGACGGGGTCAAAAATAAGGAAACCAAAAAAGTTGAACACAATCACATGCCAACCAATCCATCTCAATGCAGCCGAAACACCAAACAGCATTCAAAAAGGCACGTGTTCCACATACCCAACCGGCACACACCAACCAACAAACCACTAAGCCTGCTGGCAGACAAACCAATCAACACACAACCATGCACACAAAAAATAAAAAGTACATTGGCACACTATTGAGTTCTCAAACATCATCCACACACCACAAAAAAATTAACTTTCCGTTAACCTCTCGTTGGCGGCTCGTACAAACTTACTCAACTCAATGAACACTGTCAAATCCTTGAACAAAGTCCGCACCAAATTCGCTCAAAAGTAACCAACCGGCTACCTCGCGGCGACTTGGATTAATGTAGTCCAACCCCACCAACAATGACAAATCCCCAGCACAGTCCGGATTTCCCGCACCACATGCCAGAGCAACTCCGCGCCAGAAGGCAGGATTCGGTGAGCGGCCTAAGCCATATAGAAGGCCCCAACTCCACTGCGAGATTGCCTCCTCTCAGTGCTGCAGGAGAGGGTTCGCAGATCTAAAAGCCATTGCATGGAAAAAGGCCCCCGATTTCTCGGGGGCCTATCGGTGGAGCTGCCGGGAATTGAACCCGGGTCCTTCGTCACCTTGCCAGGGCTTCTCCGTGCGCAGTCCGCACAGAATCTCTGCTCGGCCCTCCGGATCGGGCGAACACGTCCGGATGATGGGCCCAGTCACCAGTAAGAGTCCCGACTGGTCCTGATGACCCGGCCAGCCGGCTAGTTCCTTAGTCGATGCCAGGATCTAGGTCAGGAACGAAACCTAGGCTGACAGACACGCGTCGCTGTAATTAGGCAGCGAGGGCGTAGTCACGCTGAGAGTTCTTCTCTGCGTTTATTGGTTGCTACGACGCTTATACGGTGGTCGTTAGCCTGCACCGGCACGCTTCCCCTGGCGCAGTGCACGAAGTCGAAACCAAATCAACCCCATGCTGTAGGGACGGGATAGTGCATCTTCCCTACGGTTCGTTCAACACTACCCCACCCGCTTTTATTTCCTCAAGTGCTCCTCTAACCACTCCTTGAGGACGACCGCATGGTTGATCGTGCGGTTGGCGGCGGCAAAGAGGAGGGTGGCGTCGGCAAGCGCACGCAATTGGGCAAGCTCGTCGGAATCATTGTCGTCGAGCTCGGCCTTGTAGCGGCGGGCAAACTCGTCGAAGCGGTCCTCGTCGTGGTTCCACCACTTGCGCAGCTCGGGGCTCGGCGCGACGTCCTTGAACCACTCGTCGTAGGCTAAGTCGCTCTTGGCGACGCCCCGGGGCCACATCCGATCCACCACCATGGATGGTGTCCTCGCCCTTTACCACGTCGTGAACCTTCGCCGTCTTAAACATTGATTCCCTTCACGCGGCGGCCGAGCTCGCGGGAAATTTCGCGGTCTTGGTCGCGACGCTTAATATCCTCTCGCTTGTCGTAGTCCTGCTTACCTTGGGCCAGCGCGAGCGAAAGCTTCGCGTAGCCATTCTTGAGGTAGACCTTGAGCGGGACCAAGGTCTTATTGCCGTTGCGCACCTGCCCGTAAAGCTTGTCGATCTCGCGGCGGTGCAGCAAAAGCTTGCGGGTACGCCGCGGGCTGTGGTTCGTCCACGAGCCCATGGAGTATTCCGGGATGTGCAGGTTGCGCAGGTATACCTCGCCATCGTCGATGGTGGCGAAAGCATCATTAAGCGAGATTTTTCCCTCCCGCAGGGATTTGATCTCGGTGCCGAGCAGGACAATGCCGCACTCGTATTCCTCGAGGATCTTGTAGTCATGCCGGGCCCGGCGGTTAGTAGCGAGCGTTGCTTCGCCGGACGCCGCCTTCTTATTTTTCTTGCCCTTCTTAGCCATAATTATGGCAGTGTAGTGCCCTTTTAGCCGGCCCAGCAAACGGGCTATTTGCGCACATAGCGACCGCAGGGCGATATGTGCTGTGACGGCGGTGACCACCAGCGCCAGCAAGCCCACGAGAGGCAGGGCAATCCAGAGGTCGCCGGACTTCATGGGGGCGAGCAGCTGGGATTCGTACAGTCCCTGCAGGGATGGGTCTACCACCTGGGATTTGCCCAGGAAAATCCCGGCGCCACCCAAGACCACGCCGATGAACGAGGCCAGCACTGCTTCCAGTACGAACGGCGCCTGCGTCATCCACCGGCTCGCGCCCACCATGCGCATGATTTCCGTTTCGCGGGTGCGGTGGAACGCGGCGATCTGCACCATATTGGCCACCAAGAAGATGGCTGCCACGGACATCACGATGGCCAGCACAAAGGTGGCATTGCGGATAGAATCCAGGTTGCTTGCGGCATCGCGCACTTCTTGCTGCTGGTCGACGACGTCCTCTACCGCCGGATTATCCCTAATCGCATCGATCGCAGAAGCGTCTTCTGGATCCTTCAGGCGCACGTGAAACGCTGCCGGCAGTGCGTCGGGCGAGGTTTGTTCCACCATGACGGGGTCGGTGTCTTGGAAAAGCTCCTTGAACCGCTCATAGGATTCCGCGCGGTTGCGGTATTCCACGGACTCGACGGAATCATCCGCGTCGAGCTGTCCCTGAAGATCCGCGCAGGCCGGGCTGGTGCAATCCGGGTCGCCGGCCGAAATGTCCTCATTGAGCTGGACCATGACCTCGACGCGGTCGAGGTAAATCTCCTTGGTGTCCTTGGTCAGGTTGGTCACCATGATGCCGGCGACAACGAGGCCTACGGCAATGGCGGTGGTGATGATCATGGCGATGGTCATGGTCAGGTTGCGGCCAAGACCCTTGGTAGCCTCGCGGAAAATAAACCCTAGCTTCATGCTTCCCCCTCATACATCGCCTCGTGCTCGTCGCGCACGAGGACTCCATTGCGCAGCTCCAGCACACGCTTGCGTGCCCTATTGACGGCGCGGGCATTGTGGGTGGACATCACCACGGTGGTGCCACGGCGGTTGATTCCCAGCAGCAAGTCCATGATCTCGTCGGCGGTGGAGGGATCGAGGTTGCCCGTAGGTTCGTCGGCAAGCAGCAGCTTCGGCCGATTGACCACGGCGCGCGCAATGGCCACGCGCTGCTGCTCGCCACCGGAAAGCTCGTGCGGATACGCATCGCGGCGATCCTCTAGGCCCACCAGGTCTAAAACCTGCGGGACCGAGGTGGAGATGCGGTACTTGCTCTTGCCAATGACCTCGAGCGCAAAGGCCACGTTTTGATACACCGTCAGCTTGGGAAGCAGGCGAAAGTCCTGGAAGACATAGCCAATGGACTGACGCAGCGCGTTGATCTGCTTGCCCGAAAGCTCATTGACGTGGAAATCATCGAAATAAATATCGCCCTTGGTCACATTGCTATAGCGCACCATGAGCTCCAGGAAGGTGGACTTACCGGAGCCAGACGGGCCAATGAGGAAGGCGAATTCGCCATCCGCAATCTCGAAGGACACCCCGTCGAGCGCTGGGCGAGACTCGGCGGAGTAAGCCTTAGTCACGTTGTCGAATCTAATCACGCGAATCACTGTAGCAACTAAAGTTGACACCACGCTGTGAACTGTATTTAAGTAATGTGGTCTAAGACACTAATTTGTTCCGAGCGATCGACAGAAAGTGCCGATACAATGGCCGAAACCGAAACTAAAGAAAAACCACGTTCTGCAAGCGGCTTCCTGGGCACTGTGGAAAAGATTGGCAATAAGCTGCCGGATCCATTCTGGCTCTTCGTCATCCTCGCAGCCATCGTCGCTGTGACTTCTTGGCTTGGACACCTCGTCGGCATGACCGCCGAGGACCCCAAGACCGGCGATACCATCGAAGTCGAATCCCTGCTGACCACCGAGAATATCTCGCGCATGGTTACTGATGCAGTGGAGAACTTCACCAGCTTCCCGCCGCTCGGCGTCATCCTTGCAGTGATGCTCGGCGTAGCCGTAGCGGAGCAGTCCGGCCTGCTTTCCGCCTTGGTACGCGGCATGGTCACCAAGGTCAGTGCCAAGATGCTTACCTTCGTTGTGGCGCTGGCCGGTGTGACCGGCTCTGTGGCCTCTGATGCCATCTACGTCATCCTGATCCCGCTGGGCGCAATGGCCTTCCACGCCGTGGGCCGCTCCCCCATCGTCGGCGCCATGGTGGCCTTCGCAGCATCGTCTGCTGGCTTCAATGCCTCGCTGATTCTCAATATCACCGACCTCCTGCTAGCTGGCATTTCTACTCCAGCCGCGCAATTCGTCGACGCCGAGTATGAGGTCAGCCCGCTGGCGAATATCTTCTTCGTCATCCCTTCCGCCGTGGTGCTTTCGCTCATCATTACCGCAGTCACGGAATTCCTCATGGTGAAAAAGGCCCGCGAATTGGTAGACCATGACCACATCAATTACGAGGAAGTCTCCTTTTCCAAAGCCGCTGGCGGCCCTTCCAACGCGGAAGGGGAAGAGGAAGAATACGACTTCACGGATGATGAAGAGGCCATGCGCATCAAACCCAACGAGCAGCGTGGTCTGATAGCTTCCGGCGTCACCCTGGTGATCTTCCTCGCCGCCTTCTTCGCCCTGCTATTTATCCCTGGTTCCCCGCTGGCGAGCCAAGAAGACAGCTTTATGGAGTCGCCGCTCATCAGCGCCATCGCGGTGCCCATTGCCTTGGCTTTCTTGGTGTGCGGCATTGCCTATGGCTTGGCGGCTGGCACCGTGAAGTCCTTTGCTGATGTGCCGACGTTTATGGCCAAGGGCATCGAGACTCTCGTTCCCATGTTGGTCCTCTTTTTCGCCGTCGCCCAGTTCCTCGCGTGGTTCGAGTGGCCCAACCTCGGCGTATGGACCGCTATCAAGGGCTCCGAGCTACTCCAGCACTGGTCCCTGCCGCCGTTGCTCATGTTCGCCGCGCTGGTCGCCATGGTGGCCCTGCTTAACCTTTTCATTACCTCCGGCTCTGCCCAATGGGCCCTCATGGCCCCGGTCATCGTACCGATGATGATGTATGTGGGCGTCTCACCCGAGGTCTCCCAGATGCTTTTCCGTATCGGTGATTCGCCGACGAATATCATCACCCCAATGTCGCCCTATTTCGCGCTGGCGTTGACCTTCCTGCAGCGCTACTACAAGCACGCGGGTGTGGGTACTTTGATGTCGCTCGCCCTTCCTTACTCGCTATGCATGCTGGTGGGCTGGTTCATCTTCTTTGTCATCTGGTACCTCATCGGTCTCCCGCTGGGACCAGGTGCACCGATGCACTTTCCGGCCTAGGTTTCCGCCGCGGGCTAAAAATAAAGACCGAACTGAGTCCTTCTCTCAGTTCGGTCTTTTCGTTCGACTAGCTATTCCTGCTCTTGCTGCATGCGCCAGCGGATGCCGGATTCAAGGAAGCCATCGATATCGCCATCAAGCACCTTGGAGGGATCACCCACCTCAAAGTTGGTGCGCAGGTCTTTGACCATCTGATACGGGTGCAACACGTAGGAGCGCATCTGATTGCCCCAGGAGGCGTTACCACCAGCGCCCAGCGCGTCAAGCTCGGCCTGCTCCTCTTGGCGCTTACGCTCCAAGAGCTTTGCCTGCAGCACGCGCATAGCCGAAGCCTTATTTTGAATCTGCGACTTTTCGTTCTGGCAGGTGACCACGATTCCGGTGGGAATGTGGGTCAGGCGCACCGCGGAGTCGGTGGTGTTGACGGACTGTCCGCCAGGGCCCGAAGAACGATAAACATCGACGCGCACTTCGCTATCTGGGATGTCGATGTGGTCAGTTTGTTCCACCACCGGCAGGACTTCTACCTCGGCAAAGGAGGTTTGGCGCCGGCCCTGATTATCAAAGGGCGAGATGCGCACTAGGCGGTGTGCTCCCTGCTCCACGGAAAGCTGGCCATACATGTATTCACCATGGACCACAAAGGTCGCAGACTTGATGCCTGCTTCTTCCGCGTAGGAGATGTCATAGACATCCACCTTGTGGCCGTGCTTTTCTGCCCAGCGGGTATACATGCGCATAAGCATTTCAGCCCAGTCCGCCGCATCCACACCGCCGGCACCAGAACGAATATTGATAACCGCCTCACGCGGGTCATACTCACCGGAAAGCATGGTGGTCACCTCTAGGGATTCGATGGCAGATTCAAGGGAATCGAGCTCCTCGTCTGCCAGGGAAGAATCCCCTTCCTCTTCCGCAAGTTCGTACATGACGGGCATGTCCTCGAGGCGCCCGCGCAGCGCTTCTAGCTTGCGAACCTTCGCCTGCGCTGCGGAAAGCTCAGAGGTGACCTTTTGGGCATGTACGGGGTCGTCCCACAGGGATGGATCCCCGGCCTGGGCCTCTAGTTCCCGAATGCGGGCAGCCAAAGCCTCTGGGTCCATGACCTTCTCAATGGTGGTCAGGGTGGATTCTAGTTGCTTGAGCCGTGCTGTTACTTCGGGACGCATAGGCCCCAATCCTACCCACCCGGGCAACACAATTAGCCATCGGCCGCTTTTAGGGTGACAATGGTGGGCATGGATCAAAAGCCAAGCTTGCAGGAGATGATCGACGCGGTCATCAAGACCTTTATTGTCGCGCATGCGGATGACGGGGATGCGCACCTTGCGCAGGCCCTCGTCTATAACGCCGGACGCCTGGCGTGGCGCCTGCGCGAGATGGGCGTTGACGTGGAGCAAAAGACTTCCATCTCGGACGTTGTCACGGATGCAGACCGCGCGGCCGAGCGCTTCGTCGCGGGCGTGCTCGAGGCCGTGCGCCCGGAGGACGGCATCCTGGGTGAGGAGGGCGCCGCCCGCGAGTCCCAGTCCGGCCGCACCTGGGTCATCGACCCAGTCGATGGCACCTACAATTTCTCCTCGGGCTCCGATTATTGGTGCTCTGCCTTGGCGCTTGCCGACGCCACCGGGATCACCCTTGGTGCCGTCCACCGCCCCGCCATGGGTTATACGTGGTTCGGTGGCCGCGACTACCCCACTTCCCTGGACGGTAAGGAAGTTTCCCGCCTTGCGGCTCAGCCGGCCAAGCAGATTTCGCTATCTACCTATTTGCACCCGACCTCGCTGATGGATGCGGATATCCGCGGGGCATGGCAGCGCGTGGCAGAAAACTTTGCTACAGTCCGTATGCTCGGTGCCGGTTCTGTTGACCTGTCCTCCGTAGCCGATGGCACGTGGGGCGCATGGATGCAGCATTCGGTCGCGGATTGGGATTGGTTCCCCGGCAAAGCTCTCGTTGAAGCGGCCGGTGGTGCCGCCCGCAAGGTAGAAGCCGGCGGTGTCGAATGGTGCCTCGCCGGCAATAAATTGGTAGTGGATCAGATGGAGGATTGGCTCCGTGGGTAAGTTCAAAGAAGACTTGGGCCTCGCGCTCGAGCTGGCGGGCCATGCCGATGTAGTAACCATGCATCGTTTCGAGGCCTCGGATCTTTCCGTTAAGGAAAAGCCGGATATGTCTCCCGTATCGGATGCGGACCTCACCTGTGAGAAGCACATCCGCGAATCCCTCAAGCGCTCCCGCCCGCGCGATGAGGTGCTGGGCGAGGAATACGGCGGCGAGGCCTGTTATAAGGGCCGCCAGTGGGTCATCGATCCCATCGACGGCACCAAGAACTTCGTGCGTGGCGTGCCCGTATGGGCCACGCTCATTTCCCTCTTGGAAGACGGCGAACCGGTGGTATCTGTCGTCTCCGCTCCCGCCCTGCGCCGCCGCTGGTACGCGGCCAAAGGCGCTGGTGCTTTCCGCGTTTTTGGCGGCGAGCCGAAACGCCTGAGCGTTTCCCACGTAGAAAAGCTCTCCGATTCTTCGCTGGCGATGAGCTCGCTTACCGGATGGGCCGAGCGCGGATTGCGCGATAAATTCCTTGCGCTAACGGATAAAACGTGGCGCCTGCGCGGCTACGGAGACTTCTGGTCCGATTGCCTCGTCGCCGAAGGCGCAGTAGATATCGCCGCCGAACCGGAGGTTTCCCTGTGGGACCTCGCTGCGCCCTCACTCATCGTCACCGAGGCCGGCGGTACCTTCACTGACCTTGAAGGAAACCCCGGCCCGCATGGCGGATCCGGCGTAGCCTCCAACGGACTGCTTCATAAGCACGCCCTCGCCGCGCTACAGAGCTAGGGTCTTCTCCGCAGCTGGAGCAGCACCGGACCGCGTTGCCCGGCAGCCGCTCCGGAACAACCACCCGCCTGCGCGCAACTGCCGCAGCCGCCGGTGGGGCACGAGTTGAGCGATTCTCGCACCAGCTCCGCCGTGCGTTCCAGGTGGGCGAGGATGATTTCCACGGTCCCCTGTCCTAACCCAGTAGCTTTTGCAATGTCAGCCGGGTTGGATTTGCCCTGTTTAATGGCCTCTTTGACCTGCTCCGTGGGGCTCATAGGAAAACCTTGAGGACTTGGAAAACTCCCACCGCGAGGATCCAGGCGGAGCCGAGTTGCAGGGCGAAGCCGATGAGTGTCCACTTCCAACCTATTTCTCGCCGCTGCGCGGCTACCGTGGCCACGCACGGGGTATAGGCCAACAGGAATACCATGTACGCCCATACTGCCGCGAGCCCGTGCCCGCCAGAGGCCGCATCAAAATCAGCGCGGATATGGCTGGCCAGTGGGGATTCTGCTTGCTCTTCCGGTGCATCGTCAGTGACGTCTTCGACCGCGTAGGTCTGTGCCCACGTAGAAATGAGGGTTTCCTTCGCCACGAATCCGGTGACCAAGGGGCCGGTCAGCGACCAAGAATCAAAGCCTGCCGGGGCAAAGACGGGAGACATTGCCTGAGCAACAGCCCCATAGGCGGAATCCTGTGGCGGCACTGCCTCTTCGTTAAAGGAGTGCCCGCCGGTGACCGGAATGGACATCAGCAGCCAGATGACTACCACCGTGGCCACGATGATGCCGCCGGCGGTATGCAAGAAGCCCTTGAGGCGCACCCACATTACTGAGATGGTGAGTCTAAACGTGGGCAGCTGATAGGCCGGAAGGTCGATAACGAGGGCTTCGGCCGGCATGGCCCGCCACACCGTGCGGCGCAGCGCCAGGCCTACCAACACCACCAAAGCGATGGACAGCACGTACATGGCAAATACCGCGGAACCGGCATGAGCAGGGAAAAATACCTGTGCCAGCATCATAAATACGATGAGACGCGCAGAGCATGAAGTAAAGGGAATAAGCAGGCAGGTGAGGATGCGGTGGCGGACGTCGCCAAGCACGCGCGTGGCTGAGATAGCCGGTACATTGCAGCCATAGCCCACCACGATGGGGATAAAAGCCTTACCCGGCAGGCCGATGGCACGCATCACGCGGTCAGTGACCACGGCCGCGCGCGCCATATAGCCGGAATCCTCCAGCACCGCCAAGCACAAAAACATCAGCGCGAGAAGCGGCGCGAAGGTGAGCACCATGCCTACGCCACCGATGAGACCATCCACCAACAAGCCTGTGAGCAGCCAGTTATCCGGGAGGATACTGCGCGCAGCGGCGGAAACGGGGCCGGTGATGAATGCTTCCAATCCGTCCTGTAGTGGCCCCGCGACAGTAGTGGTGATAAAGAAGACCGCCCACATCACCGCCAGAAACAGGATCGGCCCGAGCACTGGGTGCAAGACTAGGCGGTCCACGCGGTGGCTGAGCGGTTCGCCAGTATCCGTCCGTGAAACGGCAACCTTTTCCGCCGCGTCCAGATCCACAAAGCGCTGGTCTAAGTCGGCATTGGGCCGGATAGTCCGCGGCTCAGTGTGCATTGCACGGGCAACCTCGCGCTCGAGCGCGTCCAAGTTTTCGCGCCGCCGGCCGTTAACGCTGACCACCGGGATGCCCACCTCGTGTGAAAGCGCGAACGTATCGATGCTTATGCCCTGCTGCTTAGCGATGTCCTCCTTGGTCACCCCAATCACTACCCGGTATGGGTGCTCCGCAATCTGGAAAGCGAGGTTCAGTCCGCGCGCCGGCGCAGTGGCATCCACGAGCACCACAACCACATCGGGGCGCTCACACGGCGGAGACTCCACGAGCATATCGCGGGTAAATTCCTCGTCCGGGCTCATTGGATCCAATGAATAAGCACCAGGAAGATCAATGATGTCAAAGGCCTCTGGCTGCGCGTTCCACAAGCCACGGCTTATCTCAACGGAGGTACCCGGCCAGTTTCCGGTCTGCACCTTCGCTCCGGTGAGCGCATTGAACAAGGTAGACTTGCCGGAATTTGGAGCCCCGACCAAGGCGAGGACAGGCGTTCCCTCCGCGGCGATACGCATGGAGGAGGTGGAATGGCAGCTCGGCGCGGCGGTTTTTCGTGCCATTATGCTGCCACCGGGATGACTTCGAGCTGGCGAAGGGTAGCCACATCCACCGCATAGTGGGCGGTGCCTACGGTAACGAGGCGCGCGCCGCCGGCTACCTTACGGCCGATCCGTACGCGCACACCTGGGCGGAAACCTAATTCCCGCAAACGCAGCGCCAACGCCGGCTGCTCGTCGATGGCATGATGCAAGCAGCACTCAGGAAGTTCCACCAAAGCGTCCACCGGCGCCTGATCGGCGCGCATACACTCGGATTTTTCGCACCCCGGTTTGCGCCGGGTGCGGGACAATAAGGACAGCTGCAACATCGCGCGGTTACCTCGGTTCTCTCTGACCGGACCATGCCGGTGATATTAGCCACACCTAAGTAGCTACTAGATAAGGCTAACCTTAGTTCGTCTAAGCTTTTCACACAAGCTCCGACTAGCTGTGATTATCGGCACTAACCATAGACAAAAGCGCCCGCCCCCAGCAGCAGCGGGAGCGGGCGAAGGTTAGGCGCGGCTAGTCTTGTGGCAGAGTAAAACCAGCGCCTACGCCGCCGCGGCGGTTCATATCCGCCAAGACCGCATCCATATTGGTGGCAGCAGTCGGGTTATGAACCGGCCCCTGCAATGGAGTACGGCACGGGAAATTCACCGGCAGGAATCCACCGGAAATGGAACCAATGAGGCGGCCATTGACTAGCAACGGCGCACCAGAATCACCCATCATGGCGCAAACTTGGTTTACCTGAATCTTCTTTGCCTGCTGATAGGTAATGCCACAGGTCTTGCCGGTGGCAACGCCCTGCTTGCACACCTGCTGCCCTGGTTTGACGCCACCGCCTAGTTCATTGACGGTTACGCCATTGTAGGAACGGGACACCTTAGCCTTGGAACCAAACTCAATAACGGCATAGTCCAGATCCTCATTCTTGGACACCACGGTGCCCGTCGGTCCGATTTGCTCCGAATCAGCGGAGGTAACTGAATCACCCACATTGCCGCAGTGGCCAGCGGTCAGCCCCACCTTGCGGCCACCATTATCGTTGCCTGCCGCGGTCAGAGTGCACATCGTCTTGTCATTGACGTAGAGCGGGGTGCCTGAACCATAGAGGGACTCACCCTGATTCATGGCTGCAACAGACTCTTCTGGAATGCGTGGGGCATCAAACATGGAACCCGGCACACGGTGCAGGACGTAATCAGCCTGTGGCTTGCCCGCGGCTACCTTGGAAAATCCATCGTTTTTCCACTTATAGTTCGGATTGGTGCCCTGCGGTTTAAACTCCGGCTGGGTAGCCTGCTCCGCTAGGCCGATGGGATTCGGGTTGGTCAGCGGTTCCGCATACTGTGCATGCTGCTGTGCCACGTCCTGCGCATTGCGCACAGAAGCATCTACAGCATCGGTGACGTTCTTATCCACCTGCGGGGTCTGGATACCAACCTCCGCCAGGCCATCGCGGACCTGGTTAATAATCCCTGCGGAGTCGAAATCCGGTTGGGGCAATTCCTGGGCGCCTGCGGCCGGGGAACCCAGAAAAAACGCACCAGCGAAAGCCGAGCCCACCAGGACTTTCTTAAGGTGCGGAATGCGAAGCATCAAGGTACCTACTTTCAGTTGTCAACATCGTGCAAGCTCGATACTGGCACGAAAAGATTGTGGAAACAGCAAACTCTTGTGACTGTGTCCAAGCCGTTATATTTCTTCCAGAATTCGGGGGTGATCACCCCTCCCCTATCATGGAGAACATGCCCACACCGCTGTCCTATTCTGATGTCTCCGACTTTCCACAGCTGCATATGTCGCGGGTTATCGATGCTGACTTTGACACCGCCGCACACCGACTTTTCCGCTGGTCAGTACAACGCAGCGGTCTTTTCCGTGTCCGCCCGACCCATGAGGTGGTGGAGCTCGGCGCGGAGGTCACCATGGGCCTCGGCCCGTGGGATTTTCGCTGCCGCGTGGTCGATGTCTTCCACGAGGACGGCCGCTGCGGGTTCACCTACGGCACCCTTCCCGGACACCTCGAGCGCGGCGAAGAAACCTTCACCCTTGAGCGCCTGCGCGATGGCCGCACGCTGCTGCTTATCGACGCCGCCTCAGAGCCCTTCCTCCCCTTCCTGCGCCCGCTCGTGGACGTGCCGAGGCGCCTGCTTATCAGCCGACTCTACCTTCGCGCCTTAGACGATTAGCAGGATTGCGCATAGGACAAAAGCCGCCTCCCCGAACCTTGGGAAAGCGGCTTAGTATCAGCGCTGGTTAGTTCTTGCGCTTGTCCTCGATGGACTCGCGCGCATCGCGCACAGCGCCCTTGACGCGGTCAAAGAAGCCACCCTTCTTCGTGGACTCCTCCTGGTACTCGTGTGCCTTGTCCTCCACGAAGCCCTTAGCGCGCTGGAAGGCGTCACCTACGGCGCTACCTGCCTCAGATGCCTTGTCCTTTAGCTGATCCAGGCGCTCAGAGGACTGCTGACCGTTGACGTTGTCCTGGTTCGGCGCAGTAGCAATGCGCTCTTCGTGTGCTTCGCCCACGATGTGCTGGCTCGGCGCGTAGTCAGAGTTATCCTCGTCCAGCTTTTCCTGCAGGTCCGGCTGCTGCGGGGCGGAACCAATGTGCTCTTCCTTCGCCTCACCTACGATGTGCTGGCTCGGTGCATAGTCCGCGTTGTTCTCATCCAGCGCTTCCTGCAGGTCCGGCTGCTCTGCGGCCTTGCCTACGTGTTCTTCCTCCGCACCAGCAACAACGTGGTTCTGGGGCTCATACTTGCTTGCGGCGGACTCATTGCCGTCCGCAGATGGTTTTCCGACCGGCTTGGACAGGCCGGCGGCACCTGCGGCACCCGCAGCAGCTGCACCAGCAGCGACACCCGCAGCCGCCCCGGAGGACTTGTCAGACTTAGCAGCTGAAGACACAGAATCCTCAGAAGCTAAGTACTTGTATTCGTTACGGTCCAAGTCGACCTCGTGGCCTAGTTCGTTCGCCATTGCTACTTACTCCTTTTAATAGATTTATCTTCTTCCTTCTAGGGTTCCAGAAAGTTCAGGAGCGTGCACGGAAATGGGGATAGGAAAGCGTCGACCGGTGGATGGATCAGTCATCTCTAAACACTCAACTTGGAAAGTTTCGCGTACAAGCTCAGCGGTCATCACCTCCTCGGTGGCCCCCTCGGCCACAATGCGCCCTTCACGCATGGCTACGATTCGATCGGCGTAACGCGCAGCGTGAACCATATCGTGGACCACCATGACCACTGTGGTCCCGGCACCATTGAGGTCTCGGATGAGCTCCAAGATGGACAGTTGGTGCGCAGGGTCGAGGTAAGTAGTCGGCTCGTCAAGCAAGGTAATTGGTGTTTCTTGGGCCAACGTCATGGCGAGGAAGACGCGCTGGCGCTGACCGCCGGAAAGGTTTGCGGCGGAGGCATCGAGAAGCTCGCTCACCCCAGCACGCGAGGCAGCACGCTCAACCGCTGCATGATCTCCGGCCCGCATCGTCGCTAGCGCTCCTGTATAGGGATAGCGGCCGTAACCGATGACGTCGCGCACTAATACCCCTTCCGGGGCCACGGGATGTTGTGGCAGAAAAGAAACTTCACGTGCAAAGGCACGCGAGGAATACTTGCTGATATTTTGGTCCGAGAGGTACACCGCGCCTGCGCTGGGCGTAAGTTGGCGCCCCAATGTTTTGAGAAGCGTCGATTTGCCGCAGCCATTCGGCCCGATCAGAGCGGTTACTTGACCACTGGATAAGTGAAGATTTACATCCTTGACCACATCGGGGCCACCGTAGCCCACGGTTAATTCGCTACACGTCAGGGTCATGTCTAGCCTCCGTTTCGCACTCGGGTCAGCCGAGTCAATAGGAAAATGAAATACGGTGCACCGATCAGCGCGATGAGCGCGCCAACGGGGATTTCCGTGGGGGCGAAGGCCCAGCGACCGAGCGTATCGCATGCGGTCACAAGGACCGCGCCGCCTAGGGCTGCCACGGGTATTTGCCAGCGCAGGTTCGCGCCAACAACCAAGCGAGCAGCATGGGGGACGATGAGTCCGGCGAAGCCCAAGACCCCGGCGGCGGCGACTCCCGCTGCGCCGAGGATGACGGCTAAGGCTACTGCTATTAGTCGCCATATCTTGGTGCTCACGCCGATGCCGGCCATGGTGGAATCATCCAGCGCTAGCATATCCAGGTGTTTTGCGACCACCATCGCGATGGTTAGGGCGAAAAGGATAAAGGGGGCAACAATAGTGGCGTCGCCAAGCGAGCGGGCGTAAAGCGAACCTTTCAGCCATGTCATGGCCGCTCCTGCCTCTGGCGCGGCGCGCACCAAGAGCAATTCAGTGATGGCACCCAGCCCGAAAGATACCGCCACCCCGGTAAGGGGCAGGCGCACCGGATCGCTTACCCCGCGTCCAGCAAAAAGGAGAACCACCCCAGTTCCAGCCAACGCGCCGATAAAGGCGATAAAGGTCAGCAGGTGGGCCGGCAGGGCGCCTACTCCCATGAGTACCGCAACGGCCGCGAGTCCACCGCCGGAGGTAATACCCACCGTATCTGGAGCGGCCAAAGGATTGCGTAGCGCGGATTGCAAAAGACAACCAGAAACAGCCATGGCACTGCCCGCGCAGATACCTACCAAGAATTGCGGTGCGCGGTACTTCCAGATGAGCGGATCTCCGGTAAAGAAGCCAGTGGTCACCTCGCCCGGCGATTTCATCACCGCACCGACGCCCATGCCGATGACTGCGCTCAATACCAACGCCAGGATGAGCCCTACCAGAACCCCTACAAAACTCTTATGCCGCATGCTTCCTCCTCCCCAGCGCATGGACGGACCACAGCACTAAGGGCATGCCAGCCAAAGAAGTCACGATGCCCACTGGGGTCTCGGCCGGCGCCCAAATTGCCTGCCCAACCGAATCTGCCGCCAGAAGCACCGCTGCTCCTACAATTCCAGCCACACACAGCCCCATGCGGTGGTGCGAGCCGCACACTCGCCACGCTACGGTCGCGGCCATCAGCCCCAAAAATCCAATCGGCCCGGTTGCGGCTACCGAAGGAGCAATGAGCACTACCGCCGCCACAATGGCAGCCAACCGAATGCGCTCCGGCTTCGCCCCCACAGCACCAGCCACGGCATCACCGGCTACGAGCAAGTCCAGCGTTTTCGCACCGATTAAGGTCAAGGGAATCACGACCAGCACAGCGACCAGCGCGGGCATAATATCGCTTAGTCGTACACCGGCAAGCCGGCCAGAGAGCCATGACATCACCGTCGCCAGTTGAGCTTCATCTATCACCAGAAAAATGGAGGTCAAGGCGCTACACAGCGCGGAAACGGCAACGCCCACGAGTACCATGCGCTGGATCGCACCGCTCTTGCCGACGCCCACCGTCACCCCCACAGCAATCCCCGCACCCAGCAGCGCACCGGGCAGCTGGTCAACGCTCGAGGTTTCGCTCCCAAAAAACATTGCGGTTGCGACTGCGCCGAGTGCCGCACCGGAGTTCACACCAGTGATGGACGGATCGGCGAGCGGATTTGCGGTTGCCGTGCGCAGCAATAACCCGCCTACACCTAGTGCAATACCGACCACCGTGGTAGCAAGGAGACGGTCAAAAGCCACGCTATGCAGCTCTTCTTCCAACCACGGGGTATCAACTGGCACCTGAACATGGCGGAGCCGCCACCACCACACAAAGGCAGCGGCAGCGGTTGCAAAGACCAGGCAGGCACTGGCTTTAGTTCGTGATGCCACTACTTTTCAGCGGCGATAATGTCATCGAGCATATGCTCGGCGGAAAGTGGCCCGCGAGCGCGCGACCAGATATCTTGGTCTACCTTTACGATGTCACCGCTGCCCTTGGCATAGGGCGTCTTTTTAAACGCTTCGACGTCCTTGTACATAAAGACTCGGTCAGCCTTCATGCCAGGGAGCTTATCGCCGGTCAGTTCCGCTACATCAGTCTTAGATTCGATAGAAGACTTCTCGCCTTCAAAGGCATAGTCATAGCCCACTTTACTCAGTAGCGACTGAGGGAAAGAGGGGTTGACCCAGGTATAGAGCATCTCGCTGGACCAGCCAGCCACGACCGCACGACTCCCCGGCTTTACCGTGTCCTTGGTCTGAGCAATCTTGTCCTCGATGCGCTGACGGACTTCTTTAGCCTTTTCCTCTTTGCCGAGTTTGGCCGCGATCTCATCCATCGAGTCCAACACGTCCGAGTAAGTTTCATCTGGGTAGGATTCCGTCTGCGCAATCTCTTCCAGCTGCGGCATAATATCAGCTTGCCGGGTAGGGCTAGCCAAAATCAGATCTGGCTCCAAAGACTGGATAACCTCTAGGTTCGGCTGCTTGGCTTGGCCCACAGAGGTCGCCTGACCTAACTGTCCCTTCAACGTAGTAGGTGCCTCCGACTTACCGATTTCTACGATTCCCACAGGGTCCACATCGAGGGCCTTGAGAATTTCCTCATAGCGCCAATCGAGCGCCACAACTCGCTCGATTTTCCTATCTTCACCCGGTCCCTGAGAAGAATCAGAAGAACACGCAACAAGGCCTGCGCCTAGGGCTAGGGTGGCTACAAGTGCGATAACTGCACGCACATTCATGAAGTCTCTCTTTTGCATAGTCTTACCTTAGCTTTATAAGGGTTTACTGTCTAGAGCCTGATTGCTTCCCTCTCCATGACAGACCATGCAGCCACAGGATGAGTTCCATGAGGGATAGCGGTGAGGAGCGGAAACCGAAATCCGCTCTAGCCACGATCATCTACAGCCTCTGCGAACGAACTCCAAACTGCGGTCTTTGGTGTTCATCTTTCGAATGCTCTAGCCCTTGAGCACAGCGCGGGAAACGATGACGGGGGCGTCGCTGAAAGGATCGTCCCAGATTTCTACATCGATACCGTAGGCTGCGGCTAAAATATCCTTCCGCAGTGCTTCCTTGGGAGTCCCCCGGGCTATGACCTCGCCGTTGTTCATAACCGCCCTGGTGTCGGAGTACTGACCAGCCAACATGTGGTCGTGCAGCACAACAACGACTGCCTTACCAGCGCGGGCTTGCTTGCGAACGGGCTCCAAAACACTAATCGCGTGGGCGGGATCGAGGAAGGTCGTAGGCTCGTCGAGCAGCGGCACCGGCGCGCCCTGAGCCAGAGCCAGTGCAAGCCGTGCCCATTGCCGCTGGCCGCCGAAGAAAACGAAAATGGCCCTCATCGGCGAATGGGGAGCAGTTCATCAATCTAGAGGGGCTAACTGTAATTGGCCTTACAACCGTTCCATATCTATAGGCTATGCGAAGTTTCCATAGCCAGAAATGGTGCTCACCCATAAGAACGCTGATACGACGAAAGCCGCGGCGAATGTGAAGGCAAAAGCACGCCATGATCGGTCGCTAAGCCGATCCTTTTTCAACATGTAGACAGATATGGCTAATACACCCAACACCACCAATGAAGGTAGAGGTAGCCCATAGAAAACGAAAGGTATTGGAAGCCATGTGGACAGGAGCACTCCGCCATAAAGGGTTACGACACCCAAGACAATTCCAAAAAGTATTCCCGGAATGATCGTTCTTTCTTTCACAACAAATTCCTTACCAATCAGTTTATCTTGATCAGGCCACCGTTTTTAGCCTGCGCATGACATTCATGGGCCTGACCCCGGAAAGTAGACACGTCGGGGGTCAGGCCCCCAGTTTTCTATCTCCAAAGTAAACAGAACCAAACCGCTTTTGAGTGGCAGCTAGATGATCGGTGATTGTGAATTGTCGAGCCAGGCCACGATGTGGTTTTCGGCTTGTCTCGCAGACGGTAGTTTGTCGAGGTGGCGGTCTCCGTTATGGTTCGTGAGAAGAAGCGGGAAGTAGTTTCCCTTGGCATTGAACTTGACCTGGAGGGTCTCGCCTTGCGAATTCTGGTACGTAACGAAGCCAGCGGACGGAGTCTCCGACAAGTGAGTCAGCCACTTGGGTACGGCTTTGGCAGAGGCGTAACGTTGCTCGCCCAATACGGTAGACGAGGTGGAGATGTCAGTGGTTTCGTCGCCTTCCAAGATCGGAATGCCCAAATGCGGGACCGAAATGGCGATGCCCTGGTGGAGGCCGAGCGCTGAAAGTTTTCGGGCGTCGCTCGAGAGATTTTCCGTGGGGATGTCGATTTTGGCTTGGCCGGGAGCTGGTGGTTCAACCTGCGCCAACTGCGCAATTGCGTCGAGTGCCGCCGTAGACTGAGGTGTATCTTCGAGGGCGATGATGGCCAAGTTGAGAGACTCGCGCTGCGACGTACTCGCCGTGTACAACTCGAGCGAGTCGGACTGATTCACTGAATCCAGCAGGATGCCGAGTATTTCGCCTTGGTAGGCGTAGATGGCCTCATCGATGGCGGTGGTGTCATGAATATTGCTCAACAGATGGTGGAGGTGCTCGGCGGCATCCGAGTCCATGGATTGGTCGTAAACTTTCGCATACAGTCGTCCGATGAGCAGCAGTGCGGAATCGCTATGCATAGTCTTTCGCTCCGTAAAAGTCGAAGGGGTACGCGTGCTGTCAAGGGGTGAATGCGCCACTTCGACCGGGAGGTAGTTGTGACGCGTTGGACTCCGAAGGATGTTAAGGATGCTGCTGTTGAGCGCGTGGTGGCAGGCGAGGCAGTTAGCCTGGTCCGCGTGATGTGGGTGTAGGCCCCGAATCGGTTTACGGTTGGTTGAGGGTAAGAGGTGTCGAACTGAAGTGTCCCAGGTTTTGTTCCGTTTAAGTAGATGGGAAAATCTGGAATATGCCAAGAAAATTTGACCAGGATGCAAAGTGACCGTGTGGTCCGTCTCGTGGAAGATCGCATCTTGGCGGAAAATATGTCGATGCAAGCCGCGTGCCAGGCAGTAGCTCCAAAGCTGGGGGTTTCATGGCATACGGCCCGTCAATGGACTCAACAGGCCCGTCGTGCGGGAAACATCCCAGAACCTGTGCCTGAAGATTTGGCCGCGGAAAACGCGAGGCTGCGTCGTGAAAATCAAGAGCTACGCGACACTAATGAGCTGCTGAAGGCCGCTTCAGCTTTTTTCGCGTCGGAACTCGACCCAAAACGTCGGAAATGATCCGGTTCATCGATGAATACCGGGTTCGTTTCTCTGTCGAGTTCATCTGTAAGACGTTGAAGAATAACCGGGCTGGTGGGTTCATCACCTCGCGTGGCTATCGCCAGTCCAAGGCCCGTGGGTTAAGTGCTCGTCGCCTTCGTGATGCTGTGCTGGTCGAACGCATTAGAACTGTTCATCGGGATAATTACGGTGTCTACGGTGTACGGAAAATGTGGCATGCTCTCCGCCGTGACGGAATTGATATCGGTCGTGAACAAACTGCCCGTTTAATGCGCTTGGCCGGTGTTTCTGGCAAAGGCAAAGGCAGATCACCTCTCACAACCCGTAAGCCTAACGTGCCTGATCTGCGCCCAGACTTGGTCGAGCGTGAGTTCAAAGCCCCCGGCCCGAACAAACTGTGGGTGGCTGACATTACGTATGTGCGCACGAAGAAAGGCTTTGTGTATGCCGCGTTTGTCACCGACGTTTACTCCCGACGGATCGTTGGGTGGGCGTTATCAGACTCCATGCGCACCGAAGCGTTGCCGCTGCAAGCTCTTAATCAGGCGATCGTGTGTGCTGAGGAAACAAGAGGTCTCATTCACCATTCGGATCACGGCTCGCAGTACGTCAGCGTGGTCTACAACGAGCGCCTTGCCCAGCATGGGATTGCCGCTTCCACCGGAACTGTCGGGGATTCTTATGACAATGCTCTGGCTGAAAACGTTAACGGCTCCTACAAGAACGAGCTGATCCATACTCGCAGGTGGGATGATGTTGTCGAGGTAGAAATCGCGACGTTCGAGTGGGTGTCATGGTGGAACGAGATGAGGCTTCACCAAAGCTTGGGATACCGAACCCCAGTCGAAGTGGAAACCGATTTTTGGAAGCAGAACCCGCCGCAAGAAATAATAGAAATCAAGGCAAATGCCTAGGAACAAAACTCGGGGCACTTCAAACCTCCAGGCAGGCGTGCGAGTCGTTTGCGTGATCCGTTTGTCCGTGAGGCTGTTGGGTTGGTGCGTGCAGGTATGTCGATCAGTCAAGCAGCACAGACTGTTGGAATATCGACTGGCTTGCTTCACAGCAGGTTAAAGAAAGCTGGTGTAATCGAAGTGCGGCCTAGACGCGCCCACTTGTCACCTGATGAACGTGCCCAGGCCGTGGAGCGAGTGCTTGCTGGTGAGAGCTGTCAGACAGTGGCTGATGCTATCGGTGTGCATCCTTCTACCGTGTATGGGTGGATAAGGAAGCAGCGGTATGCGAAGTTACGCCGGCAGCGACATCGTCGAACGCCTGATGAGGCGGTGGTGTCTTTGCCAGATACAGGCAAGAAGCTGGGTAAAGATTCTGTTATGCCAGCACCGATGAAAACTCAAGCCGTTGATGGATTTCCTAGCGGCGTATTCGACAAACACGCCTTAGTAGGGCGTGGTCGCAGGCTTACTGTTGAAGACCGTGTTGCTATTGAAGCGGGATGTCGTGTCGGTGATTCGGCACGAGCCATCGCGCAGAAAATAAATAGGCACCACAGTGTCGTCGCTCGTGAAATCACCCGTAATGGTTGGAAGATCGTCGATGAGGACGGCACAGAGCAGCTGCGGTATAACGCCCACAACGCTGCTGTTTCTACTGCTGGTCGGATGGTGCGGCCAAAACTACGCAAGCTCGATGAAAGCCCAACGCTTCGGGGTGTAGTAGTCGATTGCCTTGCCCGCAGGTGGTCACCTGGGCGCATTAGTGCATGGCTTGAGCATGCTTTCAGCGATGATGAAAGCATGCGTATTTCCCACGAAGCGATCTACAGTGCCTTATACATTCAAGGCAAAGGCAGCCTGCGAGCCGAGCTTGAAGAAGTCATGAAGACTAAAGACGTACTTATCCGCGGCGGCTCAACACGCAAGCGTCGTGCCCGAAACGCTGGCGTGTTAACCGGTCGCCCTTGGATCAAAGGTGCTGAGATCACCCACCGCAGCCCGGAAGCTGATGACAGGGCTATTCCCGGGCACTGGGAGGGCGACCTTGTTATTGGTAAAGGTGGCAAAAGCGCGCTGATTACCCTAGTAGAGCGCACCAGCCGTTACACCCTGCTTGGACACCTTCCCGATGAGCACAGTTCACACACCGTGGTCGCAACCCTGCAGGACATGGTCAAAGACCTCAACACCGAGCAGCTAAAGACCATCACATGGGACCAAGGCGCAGAAATGGCTGTCACAGCACAAGTCCAGATTAAAGACGGCTGCCAGGTGTTTTTCTGTGAACCGCACTCACCGTGGCAGAGACCAACCAACGAGAACACCAACGGCGAGATCAGGCGCAGGTTCTACAAAAAGGGCACCGACTTTGCCACCGTCACACCCGAACATGTCGCGTGGGTGCAAAATGAGCTCAACGAAACACCCCGACAAATCCTCGGCGGCGCAACCCCACGTGAAATACTTAACGAACTATTCAAGCATGGCGCATCCACCGCTTGATTCCGCCGTAGTCCATTGGTGTTTTCATTGGTGCCCCGCTGCCACGGCGAACCAGGATCGCAGAAAAACACGGGACAGTTTGTAGCTACAGAAAAGGCCTTATGGCAGGCCATTTCACTTCCCTGATCCCAGGTAAGTGATCCTTTGAGATGATCTGGCAAGGTAGCAATCGCTTTTGTAAGTGCTTCATTTACTTCGGTAGCACTATGCCCATTCGGTAAATGCAGCAAGATGACATAGCGCGTGGTTCGCTCTACTAGCGTTCCAATTGCGGACTTATTACCCGCGCCTAGAATGAGGTCGCCTTCCCAATGACCTGGTACTGCCCGGTCGTCTACTTCTGCTGGGCGGTCGGAAATCATCACCATAGGGTCAACAAACCGCTTGCGGGCACTGCGCGTGCCACGAGGTCGACGTTGGGCGTGACCGCGACGCAGTGCAGCAGCGACTTCCTTTTTCAACTCGCCTTTAGCCTGGAAATACAAAGATTGATAAATCGTTTCAGGACACACGTACATAGTCTCATCACCGGGATAGCAGCTGCGCAACCTCCCAGAAATCTGCTCTGGCGAGTACCTATCTTTCACCATCGCCCAGACCACCGTGCGCAAACGTGGATTGGCATCAATCTTGCGCTTTTTCGGTCTAAACCTACGCAACACCGATTTACGGTGCGCATACGTGGGAAGATATACCCCAAACTCATCCCGGTTGCGTTTAAGCTCCTTGCTGATAGTTCCAGCAGAGCGCTGAAGACGCCGAGCTATCTCACGTACGCCTTTGCCTTGCCGGTCAAGATCAAAGATGAGCTCGCGCTCTTCTACCGACAAGTAGCGCGAAGAAATACGCCTATCGATACGCTGTTGCGGAATAACCTGGACTGGAACTGCTTGGCGACCATCAACGTACTCAATTACCTGCATAAGCCTGTTATACAGCGCCACATCCGGGCCAGCCGGGACAAAAGGCACACGCCCGGTAGAAAGCTTAATGACACCTTTGTCTATATCAGCAGCATTACGCGGATGAATGCCACAGGCTAAAGCTGCATCTTTGCGCCCTAAAGCATCCGCACGCAGTTGCAGATAGCTACATCGGCCAGTTGTGGCCGCAGCTTTGCGGCCATATGGATTGCGCTTCCACAAACCAAGCTCAATACCGATGCGGTACACCGGAGAAGAGCCTATAGAAAGCTGGCGCGCAATATCCATCGGTGCCACACCTTCCAACCACAGGCGAGCTATTTCCTGACTGTCATCCGAGCTAGTAGTCCTGCGGCGCTTGCGCGGCAAGTCCAACTCACCAGCAAGCCGATACGCCACCGAACGCGCTAAACCAACCACCCCAGCAGCCGCCCGTATTGAACTACCAGCCCGAACCAACGACGCAAACCGCGCCACAACAACAGAATCCGGAACCCATTTCGACTCCACACAATCACCTAACCCATGTCAGGTGTTTCCACGACCACTAGAAATCAAGTTCAGCATAAAACGAAAGAGACCCCTACCAGCTTTTCCACTGGTAGGGGCCTAGAAGTTGGTAGCGGGGGCAGGATTCGAACCTACGACCTCTGGGTTATGAGCCCAGCGAGCTACCGAGCTGCTCCACCCCGCGTCGAGATGACTTCCATCATCTGCGCTTGAACAGTGCGTTAACACAAAGTGTATTCGCTCTGTCCTGGCGACTCATGTAACTATACATAGGGAAAGGCACCTACCCAAATCCGCTGGGCAGGTGCCTAATCCATCGCGATTATAAGCCGAAACTACTTGTCCGCCTTCTGATAAGACTCCACAGCCTTATCGAGCTCATCTAGGGCGCGTCCGTATTCCTCGAAGGAGCCATCGCGCGCATCTTCAAGCCCCTTCAGGGCCTTATTGATGTCATCGATGGCGCCCGCCTCGTCGGAAGAAGACGGAGCGGAAGCTGGAGCCGAAGGCTTATCATCCTTGGACTCGTCCTTCTTCTCCTCATCCTTGGCGCCATCCTTGTCCTTGGAATCGCCGTCAACTTCCTCGATGTTCTGGGCAGACTTGGCGTCGATTCCCACCTGCTCGAGGGCATCGCCGATGGTCGGGGCGTAGCCCACGCGGCCTTTATAGGACACGAGCACGCGCAACAGCTTCGGGAAGGCAGAAGCCTGGTCCTTGCGCTGCGAGTAGATCGGCTCGAGGTACAGGATTTCGCCGCCGCCTACCGGCAGGGCTAGCAGGTTGCCGTTGTGCAGGTCGTTGGTGCCCTCCCACAGGGTGCGGTCGCGGGCGACCTGGTCGGAGGACATCATCGCATCCTGTGCCTGCTTCGGGCCCTGGGTCTGCGTATTGGTGGGCAGTACGCGCACGGTGATATCGCCGTAGTTTTCCGGTTCGGAGGATACGGCCATGTGCGCAGACAGGAACTCGCGGTTAAGACCACGGTAAGAGGTGGTCAGCTGGAAGGTCGGCTTGCCGGTCTCCGGGTCAGCGGCCATCACGTAGTACGGCGGCTGATTGAGCTGGCGGGATTCCTCCGCGGTGGGGTCATTCGGCACGGACCAGAAGGCATCGTTATTGAAGAATACATTCGGATCATCCACGTGGTAGCGAGCCAACAGGTCACGCTGCACCTTGAACATATCCTCCGGATAGCGGAAGTGCTCGCGCAGCTCATCGGAGATCTCTGCCTCAGGCTTGACGACGTCCGGGAACACACCCTCCCAAGCCTTGAGCACCGGGTCATTCTTGTCGAACTCGTAGAGGTCCACAGTGCCGTCATAGGCATCGACGGTGGCCTTGACCGAGTTGCGGATATAACCGACCTTGTCATTGACCAAGCGCTGGGTGGTGCCATCGGGATTGAGGGTGTCCTGGGTGGCGTCGGAAAGCGAGGCACGCTGGGAATAAGGCAGGGACTCCAAGGTGGTATAGCCATCCACAATCCACTTCAGGCGGCCATCAACCACGGCTGGGTAGGTAGCGGAATCGGTGGTCAGCCACGGAGCAACCTTCTCCACGCGCTCGCGCGGATCGCGGTCATATAGCAGCTTCGATTCGCTGCCGACGCGATCCGAGAGCAGAAAGTTCAGCTCGCGATACTTGGCGGCGTACATGGTGCGGTCAAAGATGTTGCCAATGCCAACGCCGCCCTTGCCGTCATAGGTGTAGGTGGAGCTATCGGTGTCGTACTCGACCGGGTTATCTCCAGTCTTGCCGGTAATCGCATAATCCATGCCGTCGGCCGCGCCGGCAATGACCGGGCCGTAGTAGATGCGCGGCTGGTCTACCTTAATGCCAAGGGACTTCTCTGCATCCTGGGTCTCGCCTTCGCCCTCGGACTCGCCGGCCTGGGTCTGTAGGTCAGACACGGTAAAGATGGGGAAGCCACCGCGGGCAGAACCTGCATCGCGGGCCACCTCATCGACCTTATTGGCCTGCGCTGCCACAAAACCGTTGCCGTGGGTGTAGACGGTGTGGCGGTTAATCCAGTCCGACTGATTCTCTCGCAGTTCGTTCGGATCCAGCTCGCGGGCGGCGACGACGAAGTCGCGCTTCTTGCCATCGATCTCGTAGCGGTCCATCGACAGCGTCTCTGGGAAGCCGTAGAAGTTCTTCAGCTGCTGCATCTGAGTGAAGGTAGGAGAAAGGATCTCCGGATCCAGCAGGCGGAGGTTATTGATGGTGGCGTTATCAGAGGCCACCTTGTCATCGGAGACATCATCCCCGCCCCAGTTGTCTTCATAGGTGACGTGATCATCCGTGAGCCCATAGGCATAGCGGGTGGCCTCGATATTGCGGGCGATGGATTCTTCTTCCTTTGCCTGGCGGTTGGGCTGTACGGAAAAGCGCTCCATCAGCAGCGGCCATGCCTGGCCAATGACCAGCGAGGACAGCAGCATCAGCACCACGGCCAGGCCGGGGATGCGCAGGTCCTTGATGACAACGGCCATAAACAGGGCCACGGCCACGAAGATGCCAATGATCATCAAGATAATTTTCGCCGGCAGGTAGGCGTGAATATCGGTATAGGAACCACCGGTAAAGAGGTCGTGCTGGGTATTAAGCAGCTCATAGCGCTCCAGCCAGTAGCCGATGACTTGGACTACCATCCACAGGCCGGCGGTAATCGCCAGCTGCAGACGAGCGGGGTGGGAGATGGAGCCGCGCACACCGGCGGCTTTATTACCAATGCGGATGCTGCCCAGCACGTAGTGGCCGAAAAGCGCGATGAGGAAGGCCAGGATCAACAAGATGGACAGGGTGCTGACCACCATCTTTAGAACTGGCAACGTGAAGGCATAAAAACCTAGGTCGTGGTGGAACTGGGCGTCTTGTTCGCCGAATTCCTGGCCATTGAGGAAGAGCAGGACCGTGCGCCAATTGGACTGGCCGATGAAACCGGCGATGATGCCCACGATGGCGGGGATGACCTTGAAGAAGACACCCATGGACTTCTCAATGGACTTGCGGTACTGATACACCGGCGAGTTCAGGTCTCCCAAGTCGAGCGAATCCGGGCGCCCGCGCCAGGCAAAATAGCCGGCGGCCCACACCACTGCAGCGGCCACAAGACCGAAGATGATAAAGAGGACTATCCGCGCAATAATCGCGGTGGTGAAGACGTTCCGGTATTCAATCGCACCAAACCACCTCCAATCCGTGTACATGCCCACGAGCATGGGGCCGAAGAACAAGAGGACGGCAATGATGGCCGCAAAGATTGTCGCGACCCGCGGGGGCCGCTTCAACGGGGCGGCTGGTGTGGATGACCCTAAGGACAACGCCAGCTCCAATCAAATAGTGCGAATTTAAAACCTGTAGACTTCTTCCAGCTTAAGGAAGCAATACACAGATAACGAATAAGGATGTTCATGAGTTCCCCCGAATTATCACAGCCAGCTTTAAACCGCGCGATGACCGAAGCCGTGGAATTCGTCCACGCCGAAGGCTGGGACGCCCGCCCCACCATCTTCGCGCTGGTTCCCACCCACTTGGTAGCCGATCAGCTTGCCGCGCTCGATGAAGAGGACGCGGCGCCGCTTACCCTCATCGTGCAGGATAATGTGCCCGAAAACATTGAGCCTGGTTCTGAGCAGCTGGCCGATTATGTCTCCCGCCTGGCCTGGCCGCGAGAGGTTGCCGGCGTCATCTTGGCCCAAGAGATTAAGTTCCGCGATACCTCCAGCGACTGACCCTCCCCTCGCCCGGCGCGCCTTTATTCCGGTGCGCTGCGCGAGGAAGGCATCGAAACCACGTTGCTGCAGCTGCGCCCCACCGAGGAAGAGCTGGAAGCGGCCGGCCCGTTCGCGGAAGATGACATACAGCTGCGCGGCGGTCCCAGGTAGCTCCGGGGGTTATTGCGGCCTTGCGCTATGGGCTGAACCAAGACCCGGATGAGCTAGATTAGACTGAAGTGACAATTCTCGCCTGCGACTAAGGAGCATTTTCCTACCGTGCGACGCACTACTCTCACTCGCCTGACCGCCACCCGCGCCACCGCAGCAGCGCTACTGCTGGGTGTAGGCGTGAGCACTGCCGCTTGTTCCTCGGACGATGCCGCGCCTGCCGACGCCCCCGTGGAGACTTCCCCTGCCGCCGCCGAGTCCACCACACCTGCGGCGGATACCGCTGAGGAAACCAGCACCGCCTCTAGCTCCTCTTCCACCGTTGCGTCCAGCGCGGAATCGAGCGCGGCGGAAAGCTCGGAGGCGTCTGAGGGGGCGTCGGCAAGCAAGGAGCCCGGCAACGAAAAATTGGAAAAGTCGGTGGCCAAGGCCTATGACATCTTTGCGCCGGTAGCACCCAAGGAGCTCTTCGCGCACTTCGACCGCTGCGATTCCACGGGCGGGGACGATTCCTATAACTGCTCTGGGCCGGAGGTAGGCCAGTTCCAGTTCTTCCGCTCGCACTCCAAGGCCAAGCAAACCACGCAGGTGCTTACCGAGCTGCGCAGCTCGCAGGTCATCGAAGATGACGGCGACCGCGTCGTAGGCTGGTTCACCTTGGGAACCACCGCGGTCATCACCGTGGTGGACAATAAAGAAGGCATGGTCATGCAGCAGATGATCTCCTCCGACCAGGAAGACCCGGAAGAGAAGATCAAGGAGCTGGGCCTAGCTAAGTAGGCCGACTACTGGCAGGTTTTAATATCCTTGCCGTCCGCGAAGTCCTTCATCGTGGACACTGCCTCATCCAAGGTGGAAACTTCCGCGATGGGCATATCGCCGTGGTCGCTCGCGGCGGCCTCAGAGCAATTATCCTTCGGCGCGAGGAAGAGCTCCGCGCCCGCCTCGTGTGCTGCGGCGATTTTATGTTGGATGCCGCCAATGGGGCCTACTTTGCCATCTTCCTGAATCGTGCCCGTACCGGCCACGAACTTGCCGCCGGTGAGGTCTTCCTCGTTGAGCTTATCGATGACCGCCAGGGTAAACATCATGCCGGCGGAGGGACCGCCAATATCCTGCAGGTTGTATTTGACCTTAATATCATCCTGCGGGCCGAGAGCATGGCGATGCCCAGCATTGCCTGCCCCTTCTGCTTCGGGTTCTCCCCTAGCTCGATTTCTTCTTCTTGCTCCTTGCCGCCCCGCTGGACGGTCAGCGTGACCTTATCGCCAGGGCTTTTCTGCTTGATGACGTCTTGGACCTCGCCCGGCTCCGAGACATCTTTGCCTTCTACCGCGGTAATGACATCGTCCTTTTTCAGCGTGCCCTGCGCCGCGCCCTCATCCATGACTTCCGCGATGGTGATCTTTACCGGCAGGTGCAGGTAATCCATGGCCGCCACGGTGGCTGCAGACTCGGACTGGGTAAAGGCCTGCTTATTGGACTCTTCTACCTCTTTATCGCTCATATTCTGCGGAATGACGGTATCGATGGGCACGATGGTGTCATCGGTCATCATCCAGCGGCCCAGCGCCTGCGCCAGGGTCATATTGGTGCGCACGGAGACTGTGGTCATGTTGAGGTGGCCGTCGGTGTCATAGGTTTTCGGCGCCTTAACATCTACCACCTGGGTGCCGTCGACCTCACCCAATGTGTCCACCGTGGGTCCTGGGCCTTCAGCGGCATAAGGCACGGTCAAAGACACATCGGTGCCGGGGATATGGTCAAGCGATACCAACGCACCGGTGAGGACGACGGGGATGGCACCCCAAGCAATGGTGCGGACGCGACGGCTAGCAGGAGAATTCACGGATCAATACCCTACAACCTTTGCCGTAGTGTTCGCTGTCAGCGTAGCGGGGATCATGGAAAGTAGCCGGATGGTGCCGGTAGATTAGGACGCATGAGCAACGGATTCGGTTTTTCTTTCCCCAATAACGATGACGACGATAATGACGGACGTCGTGACCAGAACCCGTTCGGCGCATTCGGCGGCGCTAATGGTGGCGGCCTGGGTGACATGCTGAACCAGTTCGGTCAGATGCTGTCCGGCATGGGCTCTTCCATGAACTCGCCGGAAAACTCCGGCCCCGTTAATTACGACATGGCTAAGCGCATCGCCCTGCAGCAGATCTCGCAGTCCAAGGCGGTAAGCGCGGACGATACCAAGGCCGTAGAGGAATCCGTCCGCTTGGCGGAGCTCTGGCTTGACGACGCCACTTATTTGCCCACCGCCTCCGGCACGGCCAAGGCTTGGGATTCCAAGCAGTGGTTGGAAGAGACCATGCCGGCGTGGCAGCGCATGGTCACCCCGGTGGCAGAGCACATGAATGATGCTCAGCTGGACTCCATGCCGGAAGAGGCCCGCGAGATGATGGGCCCCATGACCAAGATGATGAACCAAATGTCTGGCATGAACTTTGGCATGCAGCTCGGCCACGCCTTGGGAGATTTGGCCTCCCAGGCGCTGACCGGTTCCGATTTCGGCCTGCCCATCGCCCCAGCCAATACCGTGGCACTGTTGCCACAGACCATCCAAAAGGTCGCCCGCGAGCTTAATGTTCCTGGCCAGGAGGTGCTGGTTTATATTGCCGCACGCGAGGCTGCCCGCCAGCGCCTGTTCAAGCACGTGCCGTGGTTGGTAGAGCGCATCGTCTCCTCTGTAGAGGAATATGCCATCGGCCTGGTTATTGATACCTCCCACCTGGAGGAAGTCACCCGCGAACTCAACCTCGAGTCCGGCGATCCACAGGCAATCCAGGATGCGATGAGCAAGTTGCAGGGCATGAACCTCTCCCCGCGCATTACCTCCAAGAACACTGCGGCCGCATCCCGCCTCGAGACCCTATTGGCCTTGGTGGAAGGCTGGGCCGAGCACGTGGTTACTGAGGCACTGGGCGAGCGCATCCCGTCGACCTCGAAGCTCACCCAGGCTTGGGCACACCGCCGCAGCACCGGCGGTTCCGCCGAGAATGCCTTCAGCAAGGTGGTTGGCATCGAGCTCAATGCCCCTAAGGTCTCTGAGGCCGCAGAGCTATGGCGCCGCGCCACCGTGGCCGTGGGCGCAGAAAAGCGCGATAAGGCTTGGGATCACCCGGACTTCCTGCCCACTGCGGAGCACCTCGATAACCCGGCCGCCTTCATCGACTCCCTGCTGGACGAAGGCCCGGATGAGGGCTTCGAAGAAGAGTTTGCCAAGCTGGAGGAAATGCTGAAGAACGGCGAGGATTCCTCTGCCGTGCAGGGCGACGAGTCCACGGATTCCGAGAAGCCGGAAGGCAAAGACGACGAGAAGGACAAGGGCAACGAGGACGGAGAGAACTAGCAGCCCCAGCGCTGATAGGCCTCAAGATAGCCCTTCGCCCGCTCAGCGTGGGGCGCCCTGTCCGCCCACTGCCAAAAATCCCGCCCATGGCGCGGGATGAAGGTGTGGGTGAGCTCGTGAATGATCACTGAATCCAGCACATAATCCGGCACGTGTTGCAGCCGGTCACTGAGCCGAATATCCGCGGTGGAGGTAGTACAGCTACCCCACCGCGTATTTTGATTGCTCACCCACCGAATAGAGCCGATGGTTGCACGGCCATCTAAATACGCCGCGTTGAGCCGCCGCGCACGTTCTTCGAGCTGGGCGTCTGTGCGGCGGCCACTGCCCTGTTTCTTCTCCACCCGCGCCAACATGTCTGCGACGGCATCGCGCTCATCCCGCACGGACATCCACGCGGGAATGCGTACCTCGAGCACCCCGGATACCATGCGCGCCTGCACGGTTTTCTTCCGCTTGGCAGAGCGAATGACTTTGACCTCTGGGGGCTGCGGTGCGGTGGGCTGCGTGCTCGACATGACAGGTGATTGTACCTGTGGTGCAATGGAGACCACATACTTCGGGGGAAGGGGTTAAAAGCGTGGGGATTTCTGCCACCCAAGTGGTCTTGGCGCCAGGCAGCGCCGTGTTGTGCCGCGAGGAAACGGTGATCCAATTTGGCATGGATGCCACCCGCGTTGGGGTTGCGGAAACTGGAAGCGCGCTCACCGTCGCGACGGCTTTCAACACCGCTCGCGAACCAGTGTCCCCGGAGGACTTATCTGAACGACTGCGTGCTGCAGGGCTTGAGAAGGCGGCGGCGCTGAGCCTCATTGAAGACGCGCTGGACTACGGCATCCTCTGGCCACACAACGAGGCCGATGCCAAGGCAGACGCCATTGTCCTCATGGGAGGATCCGCCTTGGCGGAGAGGCTCCGCGCGCGCCTTGAGGCGGATGGCTTCCAGGTCCGCATCCCGTTGGAGGAAGACAATGTCTTTTCCTATATCCACGACCTCGACGGCATGTATCCAGTACTTGCTGTGGACCAGCTGCACTGCCCACTGGATTGTGCGAATGCACTCGCGGGCACAGACACTACGTGGATTCCGGTGTCTTTGCTGGACAATCGTGGCGTCATCGGGCCTGTACGGCTGCGGGGCCAAGGACCGTGCCCGTTGTGTGCGCACTTGGCCCGCGTGGATATGGACCCACTGTGGAATATCATCAGCACCCAGCTCACCCACGTGCGCCGCACTCCAGAAGCCGTGGTGCTCGATGCGGTCTCGGCGCACACGCAGGTGACTATAAGACGACTGATGGGGCGGCCGCTGCCGCCAGGCGCACCGACCACAAAGCCGCGCCCCGGACAGCAGTGGGAGGTCGATGTCTACGGACACCATCAGCAGCGCACCGTCATTGCGCATCCACGCTGCCCGGTGTGCTTCGGCGGCAAGACCAACCTGGCTAGCTGCGAACCGAACGAATAACCTCTAGTACTTGGGCGCCGTAGCGCTCCAGCTTGCTAGGGCCTACGCCAGAAATGGAGAGCATCTCTGCCTCATCGGAGGGCAGTTCCTCCGAAATCGCCTGCAGGGTGGCATCGGAAAAGATGACATAGGCCGGAACCTTTTCCTGGCGCGCAATCTGGGACCGCCACGAGCGTAAGGCGGCAAAGACCTCTTCATCGCCGCCGCCTTCACAATCTTCATGGCGGCCTATGACCTTTTCCGCCGGTGTTCCCAGCGAACCAGAGCACACGCGGCAGCGCTTCGGGCGGCGTGAGCGAGACCCACTGCCGGAGGCATCTTCGGCCGCCGGAACGATGCCATCGAGGAAGCGCGTGCGCTCGCGCGAAGCCCGCGAGCCGGTAGTCTTCGCCAGCGCCCATGACAGTGCGAGGTGCTCACGAGCGCGGGTAATGCCGACGTAGAAAAGGCGGCGCTCCTCTTCCACCTGTTCATCGCCAGCCTTGATGGCGTGGTTGATGGGCATGAGCTTTTCCGTTAGCCCCACGAGGAATACCGCATCCCATTCCAAGCCCTTGGCGGCGTGCACGGTAGCCAGCGTCACGCCTTCCATGGCCGGGGCCTGCTTATCGGTAGAGCGCCGGCGCAACTCCCCCAACACCCCGTTGAGATCGATGCCAGGAGTTGATTCCACAATCTTTTCAATGAGCCCTACCAGTGCATTAAGGGACTGCCAGCGCTCGCGGGCCTGGGCGCCCTGCGGCTCGTTGGAACTCAAGCCCAGCTCGACAAACGCAGCCCGGGCAATCGCCACCGGATCATCTGGCAGGCTCCTCACGGCGGGTCGCGGCGATGAGCACGCGGATAGCCTCCAGGATTTCCGGGCGGCGGAAAAAGCCCTCGCCACCGCGGACTTGGTAGACCACTCCGGCGTCGGCAAGCGCTTGCTCAAACTGCTCCGACTGGGCATTGATGCGGTAAAGGATGGCAATCTCGGAGGCCGGCACTCCCTGATCCAGCAGGGTAAGGACCTGGCCGGCCACCTCCTGGGCCTCGATCTCTTCGGACTCATAGGCCTTGAAGGTGGGCTCGGGACCGGGCTCGCGCATGCCCTGCAGTTCCAAGCGCGTGCCCGCCGCGCGGCCGGTGGCCTTGGCAATGACCCGGTTGGCCAAGTCAGTTACCTGCGGCGTAGAGCGGTAGTCGCGCTGCAGCTTGACCACGGTGCCATCCGGGTACGTGCGGGAGAAATTGAGCAGGTAGTCAGGGGAGGCGCCGTTGAAGGAATAGATGGTCTGGTTAGCATCGCCCACCACGGTAAGGTCATCGCGCTCGCCCAACCAAGCGTTGAGCACCCGCTGCTGCAGCGGGGTAACGTCCTGGTACTCATCGACCACAAAGGTGCGGTACTGCTCCCGGAAGGTCTCCGCAATCGCCGGCACATTCTCGATGGCACCTGCAATGTGCATGAGGAGGTCATCGAAGTCCAAGTGCATCATGTCCGGCGTGGCCTTGGACTGCTCGTAGCGGCGGAAGGCCTCTGCCACCTTGGCCGGATCGGCCGGTGCACTGCGGTCCGTATTGGCGATCACGGACTCATAATCTTCGGCACTGACCAGCGCGGACTTAGCCCACTCGATCTCCGCCAGGACGTCTCGAATCATGTCCTTGGAATTATCCAACCCCACCGAGCGCACCGCGCGGGCAACCAGTGGGAATTTATTATCCAGCAGCTGCCACGGAAGATCTCCTGCTACCTGCGGCCAGAAATACTTCAACTGGCGACGCGCCGCCGCGTGGAAGGTCTGCGCCTGCACGCCGGCCACCCCCATGGTGCGCAGGCGATCGCGCATTTCTCCGGCCGCTCGCGCCGTGAAGGTCACCGCAAGCACGCGCTGCGGGCTTACAAACCCCTGGTTCACCAAGTTGGCAATGCGATAGGTAATAGTGCGGGTCTTGCCCGTACCCGCGCCGGCCAAGATGCACACGGGCCCGCGCGGCGCCGTGGCCGCGCGCAGCTGATCTTCATCCAGCAGGGACAAATCCGGCTTAGTCACCGTGATACCACTCCATAATCATCGTGTGTGCAATTGAACCCGGACGAGGAAGCGTCAGCTCAGGCAGCTCGGCGCGCTCCACCCACCGGATTTCTTCCAATTCCCCATCAGTATGGCAGGTGGGGTGGACATCAGCCGTGCGTGCACAAAAGCCCAGCATAAGAGAACCACTCGGTGGCCACGGCTGCGAGCCCCAATAGCGAATATCCTCCACCCTGCGCCCGGTTTCTTCCAAGGCCTCGCGTGCAAAAGCAGCCTCTGCGGTCTCGCCCGGCTCAACGTAGCCGGCGATCAGCGAAAAGAAGCTAGTGCGGCGGCGATTGCGCGCCAGCAAAATCCGGTCGGTGCCGCTGAGGCGAATAAGCCCGATGACGGCAGGATCTAGGCGTGGGAAAACCATCCGGCGCTCGTCCAAGGGATCGCGCCCAACGATTCCCGGTGCTGGGTAATCCAGCTTGTGGCCAGTTCGCGGATCAAAGCGCTGCTCGCGCCGATTGCGGATCAGCGCAATGGCTTGCAAAATCACCGGCTGGTCCGCAAAGAACGTTGCGCTTTCTAGCCGGCCCAGCTCGCTAGCACCGTCCTCCGGATACGCGCACGCCTGCAGGGTACCTAGGTCCACTACTGCGTGCTTGCCGACGCCCCCGGGAACCTTCTCCACCAGCACCGGCTCCCCCGCTGCCGTAACCGGAACCTGGCCATGAGGGGTTACTGGGAGGAACATTTAATCCTCGTCATCATCGTCCATGACCTCAATGGGTTGCTCCATCTCATGCTTGATGTAGAGCAGACGGTCGCCCGGCTTCAGCGCGGAGGCATCCGCGGTATCCACGCGGTGCAGCTCGTTATTGCGCAAAACAGCCAACACGATATCTGCCAGGTGGCGTGGGTTGGAGCCCACCTCGAATTCGCGCACGGCGCGCTCGGCTACGGAGAAACCTTCGTTGGGTGAAAGCAGGTCTTCCATCATCTCCACCACCGTCGGGGTGACGGTGGCCAGGCCTAGCAGTCGGCCGGCCGTCTCAGCGGAGGTGACCACGGAATCTGCACCGGATTGGAGCAACAGGTGACGGTTTTCGGACTCGCGCACCGACGCCACGATCTTGGCCTTGGGCGCAAGCTCTCGCACGGAGAGGCAGCACAGCACCGCGGTATCGTCCGTGGATGGGGTAACGACGATGGAGCTGGCGTGCTCTACCCCAGCGATCTTGAGCACGTCCTGCTTGGTGCCGGAACCAAAGATGGTGACCAATCCGTGGTGTTCGGCGTGAGCGAGGGACGCACGGTTGGTATCGATGACCACGATCTGGGAGGACGGAACATCATCGGCCAGCAGCGCGGCCACGGCTCCGGCGCCCTTGGTGCCATATCCGATAACGACGGTGTGGTTACGCAATTGCTTTCTCCAGTTCTGGATTTGGAAAGTACGGCGGGCCTTATCCGTCAGCACGGACAAGGTCGCGCCAACCAATAAAACAAGGAAGATCAGGCGGGCGGGGGTAATAAGCGTTAAGTTAATAAACCTGGCCTGCGGGGACACGGGCACGATATCGCCGTAGCCCACGGTAGTCAGCGACACCGCCGCATAGTAGGCAGAGTCCAATAGCGACATGTCCTCGCTATACCCACCGCCGTCTAAATAGACCACGACGGTCACGAAGACAACGATGCCCAAAGCCCACAGCACACGCTTGCCCAACTGACGCCACGGGCTGGAATTTTCATCCCTCGGCACCGTAATGACATCAATGAGCGCGTGGTCCGGCTGCGAGGACAGCTCAACCTGCGGCAAGAAGCGACTTCTAAAGCGTGACTTCATTGCCTGCGCACGTTTTTTGGCCACTAGCCCAGCCTTCTTTTCTGGTCTCGAATGATTGCTCAAGAGATTGCGCGTTTACGCAACCGCCCACATACCTTAGCCCTTGTGGTACTCAACTGACGATTCAAGGAGTTTCTTCAGCTCTTCCCCACGCGGCAGGCGGGCAGGCTCGAAGGTATAGCCATCGTGCACATAATAAAATGCGGCACGAATCTTTTCCCCGCCGTGGATGCGGCGCCAGGCCTCTGCATACACCGCTAGCTGTATCTTGGCAGCATCCATGGCTTCTCCCTGGGGTGGGCGGCCGGTCTTCCAGTCCACCACCATCCAGGTGCCATCCTCCAAGCGGAATACCGCATCCATGCGCCCGCGCACCACGGACTCACCAATAGTGATTTCAAAGGGCGCCTCCACGTGCTCCGGCTGGCGCTCGGCCCACTCGGAGTTCAGGAAGGCCTCCTTGAGCTCTTCCAAATCGAAGTCCTCCGGCTCATCAATACCTGGAAGTTCTTCCTCTCCCAATAGTGCCGGGCTGCCGAAGCGGTCCTCCAACCACGCGTGGAAGGCGGTACCGCGCTTGGCATAGGAATTCGGCTTAAACGGCACGGGGCGGCGTTGCCTGCGGGCAAACTGAAGCGGGTCTGCCCGCAGCGCAACCATGTCAGAGGCGGTCAGCTCGCTGGGTAGCTCAACGTCTACCACCGGCTGTTGCAGCGCCTTGTACTCCTCAATGAGCGCGCCAGCTTCCTGCTCCCACAGCTCAAAGGTTTCACCGCGGCTCAAATCTGGGAGCTCCTCCATAGCTTCAAGTACCAGGTCCGCACCGGCGACTGCCTCTGGGCTGGCCTGCAGCGCTGGGAATTGGGCGCTCTCCCCAAAATCATCCTCGGAAGGCTCGTCGGGGACGACGACTCCACCACGTACTGCGGGAATTGCTCTTTCAGGCGCTCTAGATATTCATAGGGAGCCTTCTTGTTCTTTCCATTGAGGGTATTGGTGCCCGAACCGGTAATGGTCAGGGTGGATTCGGTACGCGTCAGCGCCACATAAAAAAGGCGCGCCGATTCTTCCGCCTTGATGGCGCTATCTGCGTTCTTAAACTCCTCGCAGGCGTTCTGGAAATGCGAGCGCTTTTGGGCATCCTCCGGGACCTCAATATAGTCATCGTCTCCCGGGACCTTATCGATCCTGGTCAGGAAGGTCTCTGCTTTCGCACTATAGCTAGACGAATCCGCATGCACCACGCAGACGTGTTCCCATTCCAAGCCCTTGGCCTTGTGCGCGGTCATAATCTGCACGCGGTCAGTGGCCGCGGGAACCTCGCCAAGGTCTAGGCCATCTTCCTTTTCGAGCGCTAACGCAAAGTAGTCCAAAAGCGCATACAAAGAATCACCGTGGAAGCCCGCGACGATATCGGCAAATTTATCCAGATGTGTCGCACCCCCTGCGCTTCCACGCGCAAGGACTTCGGTGCGGATATTAAACAATGCTTCAATATCGGCGAAGATATCCACCAGCGGTTTGGACAGAGAATAGGTGCGCAGGTGTCGCAGTTTGGCAGAAACCTCTTCCATTCGGGCGAGGCCTTGCGGGGTATAGCGGTCTCTCTCACCTAGATCGGCCAGGGCGTCGGCAAGGCCGACGCGCTGATCCGGCTCCTCAGCGGTGACGTCTTCCAACTGCGCACGCAGGTAGTCTTCTGGTCCATCCCCGGCTCCCAGCGCAAGCGCTCCTCCCTCGCGCCGGCCAGGTTTCGTTGGCGAGAAGCAAGCGCTTGTATATCGCTAATTCCCAGGCCACAAATGGGGCCCGCGAGCAGGCGCACGGCCGCAGGCAGATCTTCTGGGCGCACGAGCATGGTGGCAATAGCTACAAGGTCCTGGATTTCTGGCTGCCACAGCAGGCCACCGAGACCAATGATTTCATTGGGTACGCCCGCTTTGTCCAGGGCCGCAGCGATGGGTGCGGAGTGCCTATTTTTACGCACCAAAACCGCCGCACTGAAGGTATCTCCCTCGCGCTTTTCCCACTGCTCCTTCAGGTACTCGGCGACGAACTCGCGCTCGCGAGCTTCGCTGTCAAAGTAAGCCAGCTGAATCTCACCTTCGCCCTTGTGCGGTGCGGCTGAGAGCGCATCTACGGGGCGTTCACCTCCCTCGAATACCTCCTCAGCCACTAAGTTTGCCAAATCCAGCGCGCCAGAGGGGTTGCGCCAAGAGGTGGTCAACTGGTCCTTCGGGGCGGATGTGCCCGGCGCAACTGGGAAGTCTTCCACGAAGGCAGTGAGATTTTCAGAGGTCGCACCACGCCACCCGTAGATGGCCTGCATTGGATCGCCCACGGCCGTAACCGACAGGTTCGTCTCGTCCCCTCCGAACAGGCTGCGGAGAAGCACGCGCTGGGCATAGGAGGTGTCTTGGTACTCGTCTAGCATGACGACCTTATAGCGCTGGGACTGCTGCTTTCCCACCACAGGATGGTCGCGCGCGACGCGCGCGGCGACGGCCATTTGCTCGCCAAAGGTGATGACTTGTCGCTCGGATTGTTCCTTTTTCAGGGCCTCCAGCAGCGGCACGTACTGCACGCGGCGCTCCTGTATTTGGATATATTCCAGCAGCTTTTGCGAGTATTCGGGGCCATTCTTTTGCGATTTGTCGAGGTTATCGATGTCCGCCCGAAAATCGCGGGCGTGCTGGGCGATGTGACTCGTGTCCTTGAGCCCGTTATCGATATCCTGGCTGAATTTCAGCAGGGTCTCGGTAATCGTGGCTAGGGCGCGATCGTCTTCCAGCTGACCGGTGTAATTGCGCACCACATCGTAGGCCAAGGAATAGCGCTCGGCCTCGGTGATGATGCGTGCAGTGGGCTCTACCGGAACCAAGAGTCCATATTCGCGAACGAGTTCTCCCGCATAGGAGTCATAGGTAGCTACCTTCGGCGCAATGTTTTCTAACGCTTCTGCCACCTCGCCGCCTGGTGGGATGAGGCCGGAATCGCGCAATTTAATCAGCTGCCGCCGGATGCGCTGCTCCAGCTGTTGCGCGGCCTTACGGGTGAAGGTCAGGCCGAGAACCTGCTCCGGGCGCACATAACCATTGGCCACCAGATACACCACGCGCGAGGCCATGGTTTCTGTCTTTCCGGCACCAGCGCCGGCAACCACGAGTTTGGGGCTAAAGGGGCCTTCGATGACATGGGCTTGTTCCTCGGTAGGCGGAAAGTTCTTGCCCAAGGCTGCAGCAATCTGCTGTGGGGAAAAGTTGCTCTTAGGCATCGGTGGTCATCCTTCCTTCTTCCTGCACGGGGCAGATGGAGCGAATTGGGCATTTATCGCAGTCTTTATTGGTGCGCGCAGTGATGCGCGGGCCCCGCATCTCCTCCACCAGCGGGGGCAGAAGTGCGGCGAATTCTTCCAGGGCTTCCGGCGACTTATCGCTTTGCCAAATCTCACCAATCTTCTTGGTGGTCGCGCCCGGATACACCAGCACACCGCCCTGGCGCGGCATGCCTTCGCCGTCGTGAACCTGGTGGCCGTCAAATGCGCCATGGGCAAGCGCAAGCTGATAGGTCATCAGCTGCACATGGTCCTCGCCCTCTTTCTTAGCCGGCTTGCTTCTGCCCGTCTTGAGGTTCACCACCAGGTAATTGCCCTCTTCATCGCGAAGCAGACGGTCCATATAGCCGCCGATGCGCACCTCCTCGCTGACACGTACGCCTACGGGGATTTCCACACCGGCAAGCTCTTGATTGACCTCGGATTGGCGCGCCCATTCCCGGGCGCGGTCGAACAGGGTGGAAAACTCATCGAGTTTGAAACGCAATTGCCACTGCGGTACGTCCTGAATCCGCTCGAAGGCTTCCATCACCAATAGCTTGGCCTTTTCCGCGTCCATGCCGCGGCCAAGGGCTTCAAAGAAGGCGTGCGCCAAAGTACCGCGGAGCAGGTGTTCCTCGGTGCTTGGGCCTCAGCCACATTGCCGAGCACGGCCTTGAGTGGACAGTTGAGCAATGCTTCCACACGGGAAGGCGACAAGCTACCGCTGGTATGCAGCGGCCCTTCAGCCGCAACGGAGCGCGCAGACCACCATTGCTCCGGGTGGGCGCCAGGGATATCGGCTGCTGCTAAGCGGGCGAGCTGGCGCGCTGCTTGTTTGCGCTCAACCTCACTGGATTCCGGATTGGTAACTACGCGGCGCAATTGTGCAACAAAGGCTGGCACGGACAGCACCGCCACATCGAGGGGATCCACCTCGAGTCCATCGCGCAATGACACGGGTGCGGGTTCGGGCACATCGAGGCCCAGTTCGCGCGGGAGTTGGGTGCGGCGCAGCGCCCGCTTTGCTTGCCGACGCGCAGCTTGACCAGGCACGTCCACGCCACGGCCAGCGAATTCGCTAATGAAGCGCGAAGGCTCAGAGACCGTATCGCCCTCCGGGTTTTCCACAGCGGCAATAAGCAGGCGCTGTCGGTGGCGGGTGGTAGCGACGTGGAAGAGTCGACGCTCCTCTGCCAAACGGGAGGCAACGTGGCTGACGGGGGTATCGGGATCAATATCGTGGTCGAGGAGATCGATGAGATCTTCCTGCCCAAAGATGGAGCCAGTCTCCCCTAGCGAAGGCCAGCTTCCCTCCTGTGCGCCGGCCACAATGACGGTATCCCATTCACGGCCCACGGCGCCGTGTGCAGTCAGGATCTCTACTGCCTGCGGAATAGCGGTGCGGCGGTCACGCACACCGGTGGGAAGTTCCTGTTCGGTGATATGCGTCAGGAAGGCGCGCAGCGAGGAATCAGGGCGGCGCTCGACGTAGTCGCCTGCGGCGTCAAAAAGCGCCATCATTGCATCCAAGTCGCGGTCGGCCTGCGAGCCGGTCGCACCACCGCGCAGCGCCGAAGCCTGCAGGCGGTTATCGAGCTCGGTTGCACTCCACACGGCCCAGAGGGTCTCCTCTACCGAGGCGCCAGAGGCGAGTGCGTCCCGGCCGGCGCTTAGAACCGCGCGTACACGCTCCAGAATGGAGTATTCGCGCTCAGTAAGTTGCCCATTAAAATCTGGGAGCTCGCCATAGAGAAGACCGCGAAGGCTATCGATGCCCCGGGTGGTGGAATCCCAGCGGCGCAGACCACGGATAAGGCGGCGCAGGGTGACGGGATCGGCGCCACCCACGGGGCCGGTGAGCAATTCTTCCAACTCCGAGTTTGATATGTCTTCCTCCAAGGCACGCAGGGCGAGCAGCACGGCGGAAACCAAACGCTGTTCGGCCAAGACGACGTCGGTAGGGCTAATGTGCACGGGCACGCCGGCGGCCAAAAGGGTGCGGCGCATCTGCCCGATATCACCGGTTGAACGAACGATGACGGCGATATCCCGCCAAGGCACGCCGTCTTCTAAGTGACGGCGCCGCACGGTATTGGCTACGACGTCACGCAGACTGCCGTCCGAATCCACAATGGAGATGCACGCCGGAGCGGGTGTGCGGTGGGGCTCGGTGAGCTCGATGTCGTGGTCAGCTGGGAAATCCCGCAGGAAACGCGAGCTAGCACCGCGGAAGGCAAAGACGGATTGATCGGCATCGCCGCCTACCACCACGAGATCCGCCTGCGGGGCCATGTCGCGAATGAGCTTGCCTGCGGTGGGGTCGAGCAATTGCGCATCATCGACAATGATGGTGTGGAAGGGGTGCTCGCGCAGTAGCTGGGGGCGCTGAAGAACCGCGGTAACCAATTCCGCAGCGGAATAGGAATGGGCGCGGGAAAGGAGCTGCACGCGTTCGTACTCGCGCAGGAATTCACCCGCCGCGGACCACATGGGGCGGCCGTGCTCGGCACCGAGGCGCTCTAGGTCGCCCGGGCCCAGGCCGCGTTCAATGGAGCGCAAAAGGAAATCGCGCAGCTGCCGGGCGAAGCCCACATATTCCAGTGCGGGCCGCATCTCCGCGGGCCACGAGCCATGCCCGTCTTCTGCTTGGCCAGTGAGCAGCTCGCGGATGACGGCGTCCTGCTCCGCACCGGTAATAAGTCGCAGCTCCTCCTCGGCCGCTGTGCGCAGCAACGCGAATGCTAGGGAGTGTACGGAACTCACCATGGAGGTCTGTGCGGCGTAATCCTCGAGCCGCTCAGAGAGCTCGCGGCGCAGCCGGGCGCCGGATTCCTTCGAGGGAGCGATAACCAGGATGCCGGAGGGATCCGCGCCGGTCTGACGGGCTTTATCCAAGGCATGAATGACGGTATCGATAAGGAAGCTGGACACACCGGTACCGGCGGCACCGGTTACCTTCCAGGTACCGGATTCGGGCAGGTCAACAGGCCAACTGCGGGTCGTGGCGGACTGGGTACGGGGAACGAGGCGCACCTGCGGGGACGGTGGAAGGACCACTCCCGCACGCGCGGTGGAATGGGGGTCGTAACTCACCGCTCCAGTATGGCAGATGCCCGCGACACCAGATGCTGCTCCACCCGTTCAATATGCGAACGCGTGTTTGAACGCGACGCGGAGTGCAGGTCATTGACATGACGGCGATACGACACCGCGCGCAACAGCAATTCCGGCATACCGGGTACATGACTAAAGCGCTGACAGATCCCATCATCGACCGCTTGGCCAATGAGCCCATCCACAATAACCAAAGCGGCCGTCCAGCCGGCTGGGCGTGGGGATTCGCTCGGCACAATGTCCACAATGCCCGGCGGGTTGGAGCCGTGGTAAACCGTGGTGGTGAGAAGTGCGGTGTGGGCGGGGATAAGGGGGACGTCGGCAAGCAGATCTGGCCGATAAGCCTCGCCTGTTTCCTCCCAAGCGGCGCGCTCGGCGCGTGCAAAGACATCGCTGCGCTGCCCGTTAGGAAGGGGCACCTCGGCTATAGCCGCGTCGAGGCGCAACGCCATCTGTGCGGTTTCATCAATTCGCCCGCGTACTTGGCCCGGAATAAACTGGGTAGCCTTCCACCCCGCGGCCGTGTGCCGACCATCGCTAGACAGTACCGGCCGGGAAACGCGGGCCCCCTGCACGCTGAGGCGCTCGCGCACCTTAGCGGACCAGGCGGCAAACGGACCGGCCTGGGAATAGACCACGTCGCCCACCTTAATGCCGTTATCCCACACCGGGCCCAATTGATCGCCCTGCGCGCGGCGGGTACCAGTGGCACCGGTTTCCGCGTGGAAGGTGCTTAACACATGCTCTGGGGGAAGCGGCATCCTTAACTCCTATTCGGGTTGGTGGGGATCCTTATTATTCGGATTCGGATAAGGCCACGGGTTTGGTGAGCAGGTCACGTCCTCATCAGGATAGACCTCGCTGGGCTTGCGATCGTGCAATTCTTTGTTGTTAAGGTCCAAGGTCTGTTGCATCATGACCGGCGCTAGCTTGCCTTGGCCGCCACACGGCTGGTGGGCCGCATAGCCAATGGCATGACCCAACTCATGGTTGATGACGTACTGGCGATAACTGCCCATATCGCCTTCAAAAGGCGTGGCGCCGCGCACCCAGCGGGCCTCGTTGATAATGGTGGTGGACTCGCCCGTAATGGTGGTGTGGCAGGAGGTTTCCGTTTCAATCTTCTCGCCACAGCGCTCTGCGGCGGTGCCGAGCGAAGTCAGCTGGATGCGGGTATCCGGTTCCGCATCAGCGGCCACGTGCTCGAACTCAAAGTCCTTCTGCGCGGTCCAGCCGCGCGGGTCAGACAAGGTGGCCTCCACCATGGCGGCAAAAGACTCATCGCCTCCATACGGTGCGGTGTTAAGGCCATCTTCTACCTCGATGGAATAGCGCACCTTTTGCTCGCCGCCCTTACCCGCGACGGCGCCAGGCTCGCCTACCTCGTGGAAGGTGCCCTTGCCCTGCTTGGTATAGGAGCCACCGGGCGGCATCTCGCTGATTTCCCGCTTGACCACTGCAGCATCGGCAGGATCAGGGCCCATCTTCTCCGTACTCGTTGGGGCAGCCTCGCTAGTGACTTCCGCCTTTTCTTCAGAGGAAGAGGAGGTGGCGATATCGACGATGAACCAAATGGTCAGTGCGATCATGAGGGGGATAGCCACCACGCGCCACCAGCCATATTGACGCGCAAACCGGACCACCGCATTGGGGTGGTCCGGCGCATGGCCCTGGCTCCGGTGAGCGTGGCGATTCTCCCTTTTTTCCATGGGGCCTTAGGTTACCCGTTTGTATTTAAAAAAGCTGAATCAGCAGCCCTATGCGCTCGCCTTAGGCGCCGGCGAATCCCACGGCGTGCTTCTTGGCAATGCCGACCTCGACGTAGACCACGCGGTCAGTGCGCACGAGGTACTTGCGGCCCTTGTCATCTTCCAATTCCAGGGTGGAGTTATCCGCCAGGGCACTGTTAATCTTCTGCGTCAGCTCGGCCTGGTCACCTGCAGCGCTAATGACCAGCTCGCGAGCGGTATCCGCGAAGCCAAACTTGATATCCATGAAGATTCCTCCTCTAACTAGAGTTTTATTGTCAATGGCCCCACTATAACCATCCCGGCTACTATCAAGGTGTGTCTGACATAAAATCCCAGCCACCGAGCTTCGCGGAACTCGGCGTTGCGGCCGAAATCTGCGATGGTCTCGCCACTCGTGGCATCACGCGTACTTTTGCAATCCAGGAATTAACCCTGCCCATCGCGCTATCCGGCCAGGACTTGATTGGCCAAGCGCGCACCGGCATGGGCAAGACCTATGGCTTTGGCGTGCCGCTTTTGGACCGCGTCTTTGATGATGCCGATATCGACGAGCTCGATGGCACCCCGCGCGCCCTCGTGGTGGTCCCCACCCGCGAGCTTGCCCAGCAGGTCACCGAGGACCTGCAGGTGGCTGCCGCCCACCTGCCCGTGCGCCTTGCCTCCATTTACGGCGGCCGTCCCTATGAGGAACAGATCAAAAAACTCAACAAGGGCGTCGATGTCATCATTGGCACGCCCGGCCGATTGATCGATCTCCACGAGCGCGGCAATCTGCAACTAGATCGCGTGGCTATCTTGGTGCTCGATGAGGCCGACGAGATGCTGGACTTGGGCTTTTTACCCTCGGTGGAGGCTATCCTCAAGGCACTCGATGGCAATGCCCACCAGACCATGCTCTTTTCCGCCACGATGCCGGGCGCAATTTTGACGCTCGCCCGCCGGTTTATGGAAAAGCCCATCCATATCCGCGCCGAATCCGGCGAGCAGGATTTCACCCATTCCTCCACTCGCAAGGTCACCTTCCAGGCCCACCGCATGGATAAGGTTGCCGTCGTCGCCCACGCCCTGCAGTCCTCCGGCCGCGGGCGCACCATCATCTTCGCTCGCACCAGGCGCGCGGCCGCCCAGTTGGCCGATGATCTTGCCCGGCGCGGCTTCCACGTGGGCGCGGTCACGGCGATCTGGGGCAAAAGTCGCGCGAGAAGTCGCTCCATGCCTTCCGCACCGGCCAGGTGGATATCTTGGTCGCCACCGATATTGCCGCCCGCGGCATCGACGTTGATGATGTCACCCACGTCATCAACTATCAGGTTCCGGATGATCCGATGACCTTTGTCCATCGCATTGGCCGCACGGGGCGCGCCGGCCATACGGGCACCGCTATCACCATGGTGGGCTATGATGAGCTGGGCAAATGGCAGGTTATTAATGATGAGCTGGATTTGGGTGAGCCGAATCCACCGCAGTGGTTCTCCACGTCTCCGGAGCTGGCCCAGGCTCTAGACATCCCCGCGGAGGTAGAGGAAACTGTCGGCCCTGAGACCAAGGTCGTGGGCCAGGTGCCTGTCCGCGAGAAATCCCCCACCCGTACCACCGCGCGCCGCGGCAGCTCCCGGCGCCGGCGAGGAGGCCGCCGATGACTAAAGCTCCCATTTTGCGCTCGACCCCCGCCGATTGGAAGGCTACCGGCATTATTGCCGTGGTCTGCGCCATAGCGGTCGGCGGGGCGGCTATTACCGCCAATATTAATCAAGCGCATCTCAGCCAAGCGGCCGTTCCTGGGGATAAGGATGCACCCGCGCTTGCCGACGTCCCCGAGGCCCTCCACGAGTCCTTCAGCCTCCCCAACGAACCAGTACCCGGCCAATACCGGGCGGTTTCGGCGCACGGCCTGACCATCACCCACGCCGATCACACGCTCACCGCCACCAACCCGGACGGCTCCGAGGCTTGGACTTATGAGCGCACGGACGCGGAGCTGTGCTCGCTGTCTACTGCGTGGGGCAAAATCGTGGCGTCCTATAAAACCGGCGTGGGCTGCGGGGATACCGTGGCGATTAGTGCCGCAACTGGCGAGTATGACAGCACCCGCAGCGCCGTCAACTCGGAAGAGGTAGTACCCGTTTCCTCTAATGACCGGGTAGGAACAGTCTCCACCGACCGCATCGATTTGTGGCGCTCCGATTTGGTGCGCACCGTGGAATACGGTGATGTGGAGGCAAAACAGGAACCGGACAAGCAACCACATGAGGACTGCTCGATTAGCTCCGCCCTCACCCGTACCGAGAATTTGGTGCTGACCGAGTCCTGCCCCGATAAGCCGGGCACCACCTGGCTGCGCTTCCAGGACACCACCCCTGATGATTCCCGTGAGCCCGATATCGGCGCCGATGTGGACATAGCCACCGACGGTGCCCGGCTTATCGCCGTGGGACAAAAGGCCGCCGCTATCTACCGCCCGGGCCCGCACCCCACAATCGAGTCCTATGACAATAAGGGCGAAAAGCTGGACTCTACTTCGGCAGAGCCCTCTCCAGACATCGATGCGGGCGCCTCCCCGTTCGCCCCAGCAACCGCGGACCTGCCGCACCATATGACCTGGTTTGATGGCTCCCGCCTCTACCTCTTTAAACCGAGCGACCTCGCAGTGGATCACGTGGTAGAAGACGCCATCGGCACCCCCATAGCCGTCGACGAGCACATGTTGGTACCTACCCAAGAAGGCATCGCTGTCATGGATTGGTTCACCGGCAAGGCTCTGCGAACCATCCCGGTTGATCGCGGCAGCTACCACGGCCCTGTCTACCTCACCTTGGCGGGCGACACCATCGTGGAAACCCGCGGCGATCAGGTCGTGGGCCTAAGCGCCGATTAACACCCTCCACTACAGAAAGGGCCGCGCATTCCGGATTTACCCGGGGCGCGGCCCTTTGCGTACGTGGCAGTGAATTTAGAAGTTTGCTGCCGCCCACTCCGTGGAAGCGCGGACGAACATCAGCAGGAAGATGACTACGGCGGCGCTCGCCAAGGTCACCGCACCAAGTAGCGGCGATCCGCCGCTGAACATCTGGAAGGAGCTCGCCGTCAAGATGAGCTCGACCAGGATAATGGCTCCCCTACCCCAGCGCTTTCCCTTGACCATGGCCCAAGCGCCGACGATGACAAAGCCAAAGACAATAAAGATAAATAGTGCGGTGCCTAGCCCTACAAAGCTTCCGGAGCCCGAGTCCGACACCATGGAACCATTTTCTGCGCCGGTCGCCTCGCGCACGATCAGGAAGATACCGAAGCAGATGACGGCAATGGACTGAACCACGGCGAGCGCTGCGGCCACGAGGACCGGCTGTGGCGCGCCCTGCTGGGCCTTCTCCTCACGCGCCGGCTGCGCGGAGGAAACACTTTGCTTTTTGTTTACCTGCTTTTTCTTCTGCTTAGACACAAACCCACAGTCTACTCACCGGTCAAGGCCATTTCCTTGTGCGCCACTCAGGTTTCGCGGGGGCAGGGGTTAGCCGGGTAGATTTGACGCTTCTTCAGTCACCACACTCAATGTTTTTTGGACAATGCGCCAGTTCAGCGCGTTTCTCACAGGCTTCTTTCAACTCATACGTCGACCTAAATGACCCCCACACTAGTTTCATTCACGTGAGGTTGGCCACAATTTTGCCTTTACCCCTAGCGGAGTCTGAGTAAACATGTCATGATTCTGGGGTAGCAAAAAGAAAGAGGACGTAAACCTCTTCTTAACTTGAAGGAAACTTCAAGTAAACACAATGTGAACCATTGGCGGCGGCGACGCTGGCCCGACCTCGAGACCGGGCCCCACTGCACGCAGACCAGTTCACACAACCACCCACCCTGGCATTGGTTGCTTTTCATTTCTCATGAAAAGCGCTTGTGCTTACTGCTGTCGAATTTTTGTTAGGAGATATCAATCATGGATTGGCGCCACGAAGCTGTTTGCCGCGACGAAGACCCCGAGCTGTTCTTCCCAGTAGGCAATTCTGGTCCTGCACTTACCCAAATCGCTAAGGCCAAGCTGGTCTGCAACCGTTGCCCCGTTGCCTCTTCCTGCCTGAAGTGGGCACTGGAATCCGGCCTGGACGCCGGCGTCTGGGGCGGCCTGTCTGAAGAGGAGCGCCGCGCCCTCAAGCGTCGCCGCAACCGCGGCCGTGGCCGCGCCCGCGTTTCCGCTTAAATAGCGGCCCCCAATTTTCGTTTCGGCGCCCTTAGCCGCTACAGTTGAATAAAGTTCAGATACCCTCAACGAAGGAGTGCGCAATGAGCAAGCGTGGTCGCAAGCGCAAGGATCGCCGCAAGAAGTCCGCTAATCACGGCAAGCGTCCTGGCGCATAACGCACAGCATTACTCAAAGCCCGGTTCCCTCGGTCACTTCGACCGTAGAACCGGGCTTTTGCTATGTCAGACGCACATCGATGTCGTCTCCTAGCTCCCCGCCTGGCTTCTCCGTGCCTAAAGTCCAATGTGATCGGGCCGAATTGAACACATTGGGGTCTCAATTCGGCCCTTCCGCCCTCAATTCGGCCCGATCAGTATGGACTCAAGCAAAGAGTTGGAAGATCATGGGGCCAGACCCCACCACAGCGGGTGAGCAACAGTGCCTACCACGCCGTGTCGATGCGCGTGATCTCTACCGAAATGCGGCGGCGCAGCGCCTGTGGCGCCTTGGCCTGGCCATTACAGCAGTTGCGCACCAAGGAGCGGATAATCTCCTCGCTCTCGAGGCGCTGTTGACAGAAATCGCACTGGGCGATGTGCTCGCGGATAGCGAGTGCGCGGGCATAGGTGGTGGATTCATCGAGAAGCTCGCACAGGAGGGCCTGTACCTCTGGGGAGCTACACGCACCACAGTTGTGTTCCGTTGCGCCGGTCCATTACTTCTCCTCCATGTCTGGGTGCTCTAATCCAATGCCTTGTTCTCGTGCCACGTCTTTCAACGCTTTCCGGAGCATTTTTCTTCCCCGGTGCAACCGGGACATCACCGTGCCCAGCGGAGTATCCATAATTTCTGCAATTTCTTTATACGCCAAGCCCTCTACATCCGCGTAGTACACCACCATCCGGTAGTCATCGGGCAGGTCATTCATGGCCTCTGAAATGGTGGCGTCCGGCATGTCTTTAAGCGCTGATACCTCGGCGGATTCCAGGCCAGTGGAATCGTGCCCAGCAGTGGTATAGAGCTGAAAATCGCTCAGGTCATCGGCCGAGGACTCCGTGGGCCGGCGCTTCGCCTTGCGGTAGGAGTTGATGTAGTTATTGGTCATGATGCGATACAGCCAAGCCTTGAGGTTCGTACCTTGCTTGAAGGAATGAAAGGACTTATAGGCCTTGAGGTAGGTCTCCTGCACGAGATCCTCAGCATCTTGTGGGTTGCGCGTCATACGCAGGGCACCGCCGTAGAGCTGGTCTAGCAGGGGCAGCGCTTCCGCTTCGAAGCGGCGCTGCAGCTCCTTTTCGCTGATTGTTTCTTTAGCCACAATTTCTATCCTAACGCGTAGCGTTAGAATCCCAGTCATGTCCAAAAAGTCCCCGCATGCAGCCACCCCAGCGCTCAAAGTCATGGAAGACGCCGGCGTAGACCACCATGTGTACACCTTTGAGGCGGGCAAGGATCACTTCGGCGATCACGCCGCGGCGGCCCTCGAGGTAGAGCCGGAACGCGTGCTCAAAACCCTGGTCATCGATTTAACGGCGGGAAAAGGGCCCAAGCGGCAGTTGGCGGTGTGCGTCATCCCTACCACCCACCACCTGAGTCTCAAGAAGGCCGCGGCTGCCCACGGCGTTTCTAAGGCTGCCATGGCGGTTCCGCATGACGCGTCCAAATCCTCCGGATACATTCCCGGCGGCATTTCCCCGCTGGGCCAGAAAAACCCGCTGCCCACGGTCATTGAGGAAACCGCCGTCCTTTTCGATACCGTCTTTATTTCCGGCGGGCGCCGCGGGCTGGATATCGAGCTCAATGCGGAAGATCTCGCAGAACTGTGCTCTGCCAGCTTTGCCGATCTACTCGCCGAGTAGCTCCGGATAATCGTTGGATACGCTACCCACAGCCTTGTCGGCGGGGTGGGTGTGGAAGCCATGCAGGGGCGTCGGCAAGAGCAGCTCAGCGGCTTCTTCGGGGCTACCCTCCAGCCAGGTACGCATTTCTTCGGCCGCCAAGAAGCGTGGCAGGCGATGGTGCAGCCACTCCATTTCTTCCGTAGCTGCGGTGGTGACAATCGTGGCAGACAGGCGGTCTAGGCCGGTGTCCCACAAGCCTGCCGCCCACAACAGGCCCTCTTCCGCGCGGACGAAATAGGGCTGCTTGCCGCCTTCTTCCTGGTGCCATTCGTAGTAGCCGTTCATGGGGATAAGGCAGCGCTGCCCTTTAAAGGCATGCCGGAAGGAGGGTTTGGTGGCCACCGTTTCCGCTCGGGCGTTAAACAGCGGCGGGCCGTCCAAGTCCTTCTTCCAGTGCGGCAGCAGTGCCCACCGCGCAGGGTCGACTTGGGCGAGGCTTTCGCGCACGCGCACCATCGCCACCGGCTGGGTGGGCGCAATATTGTAGCGCGGGCCTGGGGTGCCTTGTGGGGCATGGACCTCAGTAATTCCGGGCAGCGCGCCCACTTCATCGAGGAGGGACTCGGTAAAAAGAACGAATCTTCCGCACATGCCCTCTATTATGGACGATATGTCTCAACCTTGCGTCCGCCCCGCAAGCGGCAGGCCCCATTACGTGGGCCCAGCACGTGCCGGGCTCGAAGTCTATTACCAACCGCGCTTTCATTCTGGCGGCGTTGGCCGATGGCCCTTCTACCCTGCGCGCGCCGCTCGTCTCGCGCGATTCGCAGCTGATGGAAAAGGCCCTGGAATCTATGGGCGTGCGCTTCGAGCACGAGGGCGAGGATATCCACGTCACCCCAGGCCCGCTTAAGGGTGCCACGGTGGACTGCGGCCTGGCCGGCACGGTCATGCGCTTTATCCCGCCGGTTGCGGCCCTGGCGGACGGCGCCGTGCTTGTCGACGGCGACGAGCAGGCCTACGCCCGCCCCATGTCCACCACCCTGGATGCACTGCGCCAGCTCGGCGTCGAGGTGGACGGCGATAGCCTGCCTTTTAGCGTGCGCTCGCACGGCGTGCCGGAAGGCGGCGAGGTCACTATCGACGCCTCTGGTTCCTCGCAGTTCGTCTCCGGGCTACTGCTAGCCGGTGCACGCTTTAAAAAGGGCATCACCGTAACCCACGAGGGCGGCCCGTTGCCCTCTTTGCCGCACGTGGAAATGACCGTGGGCATGCTGCGCCAAGCCGGCGTGCGCGTGGATTCCGGCGAGAATACCTGGACCGTGCACCCGGGCCCGATTGCCGGGCGGGAATGGGCAATCGAGCCGGATCTGTCCAATGCCACGCCCTTCCTTGCCGCCGCTGCCGTCACCGGCGGCCGGGTAACCATTAAGCGCTGGCCTGCCAATACCACCCAGCCGGGCGACGCCATCCGCCATATTTTGGTGGATATGGGCGTCATGGTCACCCAAGAGCCGGGCTTTGTCACTGCCAAGGGTGCCAAGGACGGCGTGCTGCAGGGGATCGAGCGCAACATGGGCGATATTGGCGAGCTCACCCCCACCGTCGCGGCATTGTGCGCCCTGGCGGACACCCCCTCTACCCTGACCGGCATTGCGCACCTGCGCGGGCACGAGACCGACCGTTTGAAGGCGCTGGCGGATAATATCAACGCCCTCGGTGGCAAGGTCACCGAGCTTGCCGACGGCCTGCACATCGACCCCGCCCCTCTCCACGGCGGAGAGTGGCCGTGCTACGCGGATCACCGCATGGCCACCGCGGGCGCGATTATCGGCCTGCGGGTACCGGGCGTAGAGGTAGAAGACATTGCCACCACCGCGAAGACCCTGCCTGGCTTCGACCGCATGTGGGAGACGATGGTGGACCCGAGCAACAGGAGAGCAATGGCTAGGCGTTTCGGTTCCTTCGACGAATCCGATGTGCGCGTGCGCCCCGGCAAGGGCTCGCGGCCGCGCACTGAGCGACCGCCCTAAGCACAAAAATGCTAAGTTCGGCATGGTCATCACCAAGGACCGCGGGCGCTGGGGCGTAGCACTAGACGACGGCCCGCGGGTCACCGCCATGCGCGCCCGCGAGCTGGGCCGCACCGCCATCGAGGTGGGCGACCGCGTGGGCGTGGTGGGCGATACCTCCGGCAAGAAGGACACCCTAGCGCGCATTGTGAAGCTGGAGGAGCGCACCTCGGTCCTCCGGCGCACGGCCGATGATACCGACCCTTATGAGCGCATCGTGGTGGCGAATGCGGACCAGATGCTCATCGTCACCGCCGTGGCCGATCCGCCACCGCGCTCCGGGTTTGTCGAGCGCGCCTTGATCGCTGCGTTTGTGGGCAATATCCACCCCATCCTGTGCCTGACCAAGACCGATCTCACAGATCCTGCTCCCTTCGCGGCCGAGTTCGCCGATCTCGATGTCACGGTGGTGGAAGCCGGCGTCGAAGACGGACTTGAGGCGGTGCGCCAGCACATCGACGGTCACGTCACCGCGCTCATCGGACATTCCGGCGTGGGTAAATCCACCCTGGTCAACCGGCTGGTACCGGATGCGGATAGGGAGACAGGGGAAGTATCGGGCGTCGGCAAAGGCAGGCATACCTCCACCCAATCGGTGGCGCTCCCCCTCCCCGCCGAGGATGCATTCACCGGCGGCTGGATTATCGATACCCCCGGCATTCGTTCCTTTGGCCTCGCGCACGTCGATGCCGATGACGTGCTTGGCGTCTTTGAAGACCTTGCCGCCGCCATCGAGGACTGCCCCCGCGGTTGTACGCACATGGGCCCGCCTGCGGACCCAGAATGCGGCCTCGATGATCCTGCGCTTATCCCCCCTGATACCGCCAGTGCGCGGCGGCGCGACGCGGTGCGCGGCCTACTCGAGGCCTTGCGCACCAACGTGGAGTGGGAAAATTAGAATTGGAAGCCGGTATCGGCCATAACACCCAAAATGCCATCCACGATGCCGAAGATTACATCGAGGATCTGGCCCCAGGTGCCCTGGGACGAGGTCTCTAGCAGCGCCAGCCACGGGGTGGTGGGCACGGCGTCGGCAGCCGCATCTGCAGCTGGGGTGGTATCTGCCAGGGCGGCCGGCGCGGCGATGAGGGCTGCGCCTGCGGTAACGGTGGCCGCAACGAGGTTTTTGAAGCGCTGAGTCATGTTGTCTCCTTGAGTATTTAGAGCAGTTCTACGAGGAATGGCAGCTCGGTGGGGTGATAAAAGGCCATGAACTTATCCAGTGCATCGCCCACGGCCAGCTCCGCGTCTTCATCGCCCAGGTCTGCGGTATCGATAGCCTCGATGGCCTTTGCGGTGGTTTCCTCGGACTCCGCAATATCCACGTGGATGGCCGCTAGGTCGTCCGTGCTGAACTGCGCCGGCTTGAGCTCTACCACCGGCTCGCCCATATCCGGGCGCGGGGTGAGGACAGAATCATCCAAGTCTACCGAGATAACCACGCGGCGGTGCGGGAACTTCTCTTCATCGCCAATGGCCAAAAGGCGCATGGAGGCCATAGAGGCCTCGAGGAATGCCGAGTAGGCAATTTCTTCTTCATCGCCCTCGGTATAGAACTCCTGCAGTGCAGGGGTCACCATGAAACCCCAGCCGGAGCGCGCGGACAGCGAGCCGGTTTCTTCCAGCTCCGCCAGCATGGCGTAGGTAGCAGGGATGTAAACGCGGGCTTTAGCCACTAAAACTCACCTTCAATATCGAAGACTGCCTGGATTTCAACGGAGACGCGGTCAAAGCTGGTGTACAAAAAGCCCACCATGCCGGATTCCACGGCGGCGCGCACGTTGAGGATGGAATCATCAACCATGACACAGTCATTGAGCGGCAGCTCTAGAGCATCTGCGGCCGCCTGAAAAGCAGCGACCTCAGGCTTTTCCGCCCCCACCTCTCCGGAAAGAATGACTGCGTCGACGTTTCCGCGGTACTCCCACTCGCGGATGTGCTCCGCACCAGGTCCGCCTGGGTCGTTGGACAGAATGGCGGTTGCTGCGCCATTTGCCTTGGCGGCGGCCAGCAGCGCCTTCCAGCGGCGGTTGTCTTCTTCGGTGCCGTCAAGGACGCCGACATAGTCAACGATTAGACCACGCATGTACTTAAATCCTTTGGTTACGATTCTCTTTAACTCCCCGAGAGTATAGCGAACCGCGCGCTCATTCGCGCCCATCCCTTTCAGGAAACCCTCAGAAATGGCGGGGTTGGGGCGGGCATGAGACAATTATCACGCGTCCGCCTCCTGCCCTTATTCAGGAGCACTACTTCCCCACCATGTACGAGCCCATTCCTGGCTACTCGCACCTCAAACTCTTCATTGCGCCCCACCGCGTGCGCTATGGCCGCTTGCCGACGTCCGCGGAAGTCGCCGCCCAACACCGCATCCAAGGCTGGGTAGTCTTCGCGCTCGAGGTAGCCGCCGGCTATCGCCCGCTAGCCCATCTCAATTCACCGCGCTATTCGGATGCCATCCGCCTGCACATTGGATCGTGGGTACGCCGACGCACAAGCCCCTATGCCACGGACAGACTGCAATTGACCAGCCTGCACGCGCGGCCCAATGGCGAGTACTTTGGTTCCGCCCACATAGGCCAACAGCAGCATGCATTTACGGGTTCGGCGAGCCCCACCGGTTTAACGTCGTTCCGCTTGCTCTAACTCAGCGGGCAGGGCTTGGCGCCTAGGAAAAGAACTGGCCCAGGTGAGAAAGGATGTCGGACCAATCGAGCGCGAACCATCCGAATCCGGCGGCGCTGGTCAGCGCCGCTAAACCGGTGGCTAGGAGGCCGCCTTCAAAGGCGGATAGACCGGAATGCTCGTCCGCCGTCGCATCCGCGGACACGGTTCCCGCAGTATGGTGCGACGCGGCGGCCTGCTCCAGGGGTGCATTGACCTGCTCGGTGATGGTGACAATATCGCGCAGCGCCGCCGCATAGGCAGGGAACTCATCTGGGAAGGCGGAGCCAGTTTCCCCGATGGTCGGCAGCTGGCCACTTTGAGAGGTCACCGCGTTGCCGGCAGGGGCCTGCGGCAAGTCCTTGGTAAACTCGCCCAGCTCAGCGCGAATTACCGCCTGGGCATAGTTGGCACCCAGCATGTCGAGGTAATCCAATACGGCCGCTTCGGTGTACTGCTTGCCGTCTAGGGATTGCGTCCGCTCCTCTGGCTCCCACGGGAAGTCCAGCGGGGTGGAATAAATACTGCCATCGGTACGCGCGGTATTGAGACGGGCTTTGCCAAAGTAGTACTCGAAGGCGGCGTCCGCTTTGTCCTGGTGCAAAATTCCATCGGCCACCAATGCTTCCTTGCGCTGGGTAGCAATAGCCAGGATGGCGGCAGCCGCGTTATCCTGCTCAATCTTTTCGCCCGAATCCAAAATGATGCGCAACGAGGTGGCAGAATCACGCTGCATCTCATAGGCCACGGCCGGCGTGGCGCCACCGAGCAAGGTGGCAGACAGGAGCGTCGTAATACCGAGACGCAGAGAGCGGCGGCGCATCGTCAGTGGAGCTCCTCACAGGAAATAAGCAGAATGGACAGGTTTCTTATATTCTACTCATTTTTTCCTGAAAAGAAACCCGCCCCGTTCCCACTCTCAGTGAACTGCTCCCCATTAGTTGGACTGAGAAATCAGTTGCCAACAACTAGTGGGGAGCATTTTCTTTGAGAGCACGTAGTTCGCTGAGTGAAGTTCAGCGTGAGCAGTTAGTGGAGCTTTTCGAGCAGGGAATGGGTTGCCGAGCCGCTGCTCGTGTTGTCGGTGTCTCGAGAGACGCAACGCGTAGACTTTATCGCCGTTTCCAACTGCGTGGCAGACTATGTCTCGTGGAGAAACCAAACAAGCAGCACTACTCCTTCGAGGCGAAGAAGGAAGTTGTAGAACGTCATCTTGCGGGTGAGTCGATGATGGATCTTGCCCGAGAGTTCAATCTTTCATCCGACCACCTCGTCAAGGACTGGGTGGCTAAGTGGCGCAGAGGCGGCGACGAGGCTCTGCGCCCGAAGCCGAAGGGCAGGCCCAAAGGATCGGCTGCGCCGAAACGCCTCACGGAAGAGGAAAAGCTTCGCCGCCAGGTTGAGCGGCTGGAAGCGGAAAACGCCTACTTAAAAAAATTGCGAAACTTGAGGAACCAGGGACACGCCTGAAAGCCCAGGCAATCGTCATCCTCAAGTCACACCACCGCTTGGACTACCTCCTGGATGCGGCCGGCATGGCACGCTCGACATTCTTCTACCACCAAAAACGACTCACCGCACCGGATAAACATGCCGAGCTCAAACAAGCGATCCGGGACAGTTTTCAGCGCAACAAACACCGCTACGGCTACCGGCGGGTACTGCTCGACCTGCGTAACCAGGGCTGGGTGGTCAACCACAAACTTGTCTACAAGCTCATGCGCGCCATGGGCTTGAAAGCCAAGATCCGCCAGCGCAGGCCCTACATCTCCTACACTGGCACAATCAGCTACATCGCTGAGAACACACTCGAGCGCAACTTCACCCCCGATAGGCTCAACACTGTCTTCGTCAGCGACGTCACCGAGTTCAAAGTCGCTGGCCGCAAGGTGTATCTCTCACCGGTGATGGACCTGTTCGACCGCTCAATCGTCGCCCACACAGTGGCCACATCGCCGTCTACGGCGTTTACCTCGGCTTCGTTGGCGCAGGCGATCAAAGCGTGTGCTCCAGAGCCGGGCTGGATGATCCACACCGATCAAGGATTCCAATACAAGCACTCATCATGGCGCACCCTGATTAGCCAGCACCAGGGAGTCCAATCGATGTCACGCAAAGGCAACTGCTACGACAACGCGGTCATGGAGAACTTCTTCGGCCACCTGAAAACCGAGATGTACCACGGAGAAGCCTTCGACACCGTCGCAGAGTTCAACCAGGCAATCGACGAGTACATCCGGTGGTACAACACCGAACGCATCCAACAACGACTCAAGGGTCTAACCCCGATGCAATACCGAAATCAGACCCTTGAAGCCCTAACCGCCTAGAATTAAACCAGTCCAACTTTCGGGGGCCAGTTCAAACAGCGCCCTACGGGGCGCTTTCTTTTTACCCCACACGCCGCCCGCCGTTATTTTGATGTCGACGTGGTTCTCGATGCAGACCATGTTGATTGGTTCCCCGCCCCATCGGCAGCCGATGTAGAGGCGGCGTAGTTTACCGCCCCATCACAGGGTTGTCTTGCCGTTGGTGCTTACTTTATCGGTGCATAGTCGGTAGTCGTGCTCTGGTTTGATGTCCGCTTATCTACATTCGCCCCCATTAAGGGTGAATCTTCAGATCAAAACTAGAAATAGTTTATATACAGCACTATCTGTATTAGGTAAGCCTTACCTTTCCAGCTGTTCATGAATCGAGGTTTACGATGACCCAACAGTCCTCTACGCCCGCACGGAGTACAAGCTCATCCAGTGGGTCGACGGCACGTTTAAACACCAGAGATCTCATCAACGCTGGTATCTTTGCTGCACTTTACTTTGTAATCACCTTTGTAAGCGGAATGATTGGATTCGCAGGACCACAATTCATGTTTATTGGATGGTTTATCGCGGCAATCGCAAACGGAATCGTGCTAGCGCTTTATGCCGTCCGCACGTCCAAAATGGGTGCTTTCACCCTCGTCGGTGGTATTAACGGATTAGCATTCATGCTCACCGGACACTACTTCTGGACCTTGCTAGGAAGCATAATTCTTGGGTTTATCGCGGATTTGATTATTACAAAAAGCCACCTCAGTATTGCCAAGTCCTTCCCTATTGCCTACGGCGTCTTCTGCGTCTGGATTTCTTTGCCTTTTCTCCCGCTAATTCTGGATACGGACTCATACTACGTCGATATCGCAGACCAAATGGGTCAAGAATATGCCGATGCTATGTCGGATATCTTCCAGCCATGGACCATTGGAGTACTGGCCATTTGTGCGCTCATCGTCGGCTTTATCGGAGGAAAGGTCGGAGTTCGCGTCAGCCGCAAACACTTTGAAAGCGCTGGTCTCCTGTGAGCCTGCAAAAACAGGGCGTGCTTCGTCGATTTTCGATCGATCCACGGACCGTGCTGCTTTCTGTTCTAGTAATCAATGCGGTAGCTCTCAGCCACGGCCACCTACCGACACTGCTGATTTCTATCGCCTTCAGCTCCATCGCACTAGCTACAGTAAAGCCACACTATGGTCTTATATGTCTGTTCGCTTTTGCATTATCCTATCTAGGGTATTGGGGCCTATTACAGCTTCCTGGCTCCACATTTTTCGCTTTTTCAGCGGCAATTTTTTCGTGGCTAAGCCGTTTTGTCATCAGCATGTCCATCGGCGCATTCGGCTTGCTCACTCTCACACCATCCACGTTGACCTCAGCACTGCGGGACCTGCGTTTACCAGGCTGGGTCACCATTCCACCGGCGGTATTCCTGCGCGTTTTGCCGATCATCGTGGCAGAAGCCAAAGCCATCCGCGATGCCATGGTCCTTCGGGGTCTCCAGCCTGGAGTAAAAAGCTGGATCACACAGCCCACACAATCGTCCGCGATGTTGATCATCCCCTTATTAGGTGCCGTCGTCCGCGCTGGTGATGAGCTCGCTGCCTCTGCTCTTGTCCGGGGATTGGGAAGACCCGCACGCCCAACCACCACCGCCGATCTTTCCTTCAAGCTTGTCGATGCAACTGCACTAGCTGGGTTGGGCCTCGTTGTTGCCTCTGTCTGGCTTCCCACGGAGGTCCACTTATGAACGAACGCAGTATCGCAACCAGTGTAGACGCCCACAACGTTTCTTTTACATATCCATTGGGCGCTCGGCCAGGCATTCAAGGTGTATCTGATGTGTCTTTTTCTGTCTCTCCAGGACAGTGTCTACTGATTACCGGTGATTCCGGATCGGGAAAGTCCACGGTACTCAAGTTGATCAACGGACTCATCCCCCATTTCAATCCAGGAGAGCTACTAGGCACCATCACTATTATAAAGGATGACCAGGCTTTTAACCCTGCGGAAGAACCGCTGTCCCGAGCCATCGAGTTCAGCGCCTCAGTATTCCAGAATCCAAGGACACAATTTTTCACTGAAAGCGTCAATGCAGAATTGGCCTTCGGGCTAGAAAACCTTGGTGTAGATCCCAAAGAAATTGAGTCGAGGATTCAATCAGCGGTCGAGCTACTAGGCATTAAGGATCTTCGGGGCCGGCGATTCAAAGAATTATCCGGTGGGCAGTTACAAACCGTGGCATGCGCATGCGCGCTTGTGTCCCCGGGCAGTCTCGTGCTTCTCGATGAACCCACGTCCAATCTCTCCATGGAAAGCATCGATATTCTTGCACGCGTGCTACACCGCTTGAAGGAATTAGGCACAACGATCATTATCGCTGATCACCGTCTCTTTTTCTTAAAAGATATCGCTGACCAAGTTATTTACTTGACTCAGGGAAAAATAACGCGGAGTTTCCGCGCTCAGGAGTTTTATGCCTTAGACGAACCCGAACGCAAACAATTGGGGCTACGCAGCTTACACCATGTTCCCCTGCCCGCGAGCGTGCCGGTACCACCCACGCTCGAAAACGCCGATCCCCAGCGGAGCGGACTCGAGCTAAGCAACATCTGTTTTTCTTATGGCGCACATGAGGTGTTAAACATTGACCACGCATTTTTCCCCAGCGGCGAAGTCACCGCCTTAATCGGGCCCAACGGCGCTGGAAAAACCACCCTCGCCAGGATCATTTGTGGTCTTGCTTCTCCCAAACGCGGCGGTAGTCTCCGTTTGAACAGCAAACGAGTAGGAGCGGCTGCCCGCAGACGTGCCGCGTATATGGTGATGCAAGATGTTGGCCGCCAATTATTCGCAGCCACCACCGAAGAAGAAGTCACGCTCGGACTGGCAAAGAAGAAGCGGGACCACATCGATGTCAATGAGATTCTCCATCGCCTCGATCTGGCAGGAATGGCCCAACGGCATCCGCAGTCTCTGTCCGGTGGGCAACGGCAACGCTTAGCCATAGCTTCAGCCCAAGCCGAGCAAGCAGCGATCTACATCTTCGATGAACCTACCTCTGGCGTGGGCTGGCGCCAACTGCAATCCATCTCTGCGCTACTTCGATCTCTTGCAGCAAGCGGAGCAGTGGTCATCGTCATCACCCATGACCACGAATTCATCCAAGAATCAGTCACCAGAATCATCGATATGACTGACATCAACAAGAATTGAGAAAGAAATGTCTGAACTAAAACAAAGTTCCACAGAATCAAGCGGAACCCACGCACCAGAATCACACGGTGCGTCACCGGAAGAAGAGGCTCGCGCAAAACTAAAAGCCGGCCAGGTCGCTCTAAAAAAACTACTGGCCCCAGTGCAAACAACCATCTACTTCGCACAGTTTCTCGCGCTTATATCCTCGGTACTCGCCGTAGCACCCTACGTCGCGTTGGTGGCACTGGGAAATGCTCTAATCGACGGCAATACTGATGACGTCGCGTCCATTGTGAAATGGCTACTTGCTGCATTTTTGGGCCAGCTATTCTTCTATTTCCTTGCCCTTGTAATCACCCACTTCGCTGATGCAAAGCTGGTGGGGATTAACCGGCGCCGAATTATTACCGCTATTGCGAAAGCACCACTCTCGTGGTTTAGCCAGACTAATTCCGGCAAAGTCCGCAAAGCCGTCGAGGACGATACGTTAACTCTGCACACCCTGACAGCCCATGCTCCTGTAGAGAAGGTCGCCGCGATCTTTACGCCCCTCGCGCTTCTGGTTTATGCCTTTATCTTGGATTGGCGCCTTGGTCTACTTTCTATTGCCACTGTGCCCATTTTCCTAGCAATCCAGGCGTATTCAATGAAAGATATGGGCACAAAAACTGCGGAAATGGATAATTATCTGGGTGAGGTCTCTGCGACTGCGGTGGAGTTCTCCGAAGGTATTTCCGTCGTCAAGGCTTTCGGCACCGTTGGCAAAGCCCACGCTCGATATCGCGAAGCTGCCCAAAAATTCGCGGAATTCTATTACGAGTGGGTACGTCCACTTCTGCGTGTTAGCGCAGTTTCAGAATCCGTGGTGGCGGTTCCCGTGCTCATCCTTATCAATGTAGGAGTCGGTTCTCTGCTAATAGCCGGGGACTATGTCACGGTTGCTGAAGTCATCGCCACAACATTGATTGCCCTGGTGATCCCGGGCACGATTCAAACCGTCGGCCGCATGATGTGGTCTTACCAGCTCGCTGGCAATGCGGCGTTGCGCCTTGATGAAGTCATGACAATTTCCCACGTGAAAGAAGGCCAAAAGAGCCTCGATGCCAGTAGTGAAGACATGGAGGTGGAGTTCCATAAGGTCAGCTTTAGCTACGCCCCAGACACACCAGTCCTCCAAGACTTTTCTGCGCAATTAAACGCAGGCACTGTCACGGCATTGATTGGCCCCTCCGGGTCTGGCAAATCCACAGCAGCAACGATGCTGGCGCGTTTCCAGGATCCAGATTCGGGCACAATCACTATCAACAACGTGGATATCCGTGATCTCACTTTCGACAGTTTGTACCGCACTGTGGCTTTCGTCTTACAAGATCCTCACTTACTGCGAATGAGTATTCGGGAAAACATTCGCCTTGCACGCCCAGAAGCTCGTGATGAAGAGATCTGGCAAGCAGCAGAGGCCGCGCACATAGCTGCTGATATTCGCGCTTTACCGGCTGGGCTCGACACCGTTGTTGGTGAGGACATCTCTTTATCCGGTGGACAACAGCAACGCATTTCTATTGCCCGGGCAATTATTACCAATGCCCCAATCTTGATCCTGGATGAAGCTACTGCGGCAACTGATCCTGACTGCGAAGCAGAAATTCAAGCAGCTCTAGCCACACTCGTCAGAGACAAGACCGTCTTAGTCATCGCCCACAAGCCAGAGTCCATCCAAGGCGCAGACCAAATAATCCGCCTCAAGCCTATGAAGGATAATTCTCATGTCTAATGCCACCACGCCTGCTAGTTCGCGGCTTCGTGATCCGTTACTTACTCGCAGTGTCAAAAAGCTGCAAAGTCCTGTAGGTCATAAGCTCAATAAAAGGCATGCTTGTCTATCGCTTATCGTTGGCGTGCTTGACGGCCTCGCCGTTCTCACGCTCGTGCCACTTACAAAGGCACTCGATGGGGATACGACGATCGCACCATGGATGTGGACGCTTTTGGCAATTGCGCTCGTAGCTTTTGCGCTACGATTTTTCGCAACCATGGCCTCTTACCACACGGCCTTGGATTTCATCCGAACCGCGCACACGACTGTGGGCGATAAATTGGCAACGCTACCGCTCGGCTGGTTCATACCGGCTAATACCGGCGGGCTATCTCGTCTCGTCTCAGATCGTTTTATGGTGGCGGCCGAGACTCTTGCACATACTCAAGGCATGGTGTACCGCGATGGTGCAGCACTTATGACCCTGTTGGTTGGAGCGTGTTTCTGGAATCCGCGGTTGGGATTGGTCTTTCTAATCATCGCACCATTGGCGCTCGTGGTGATGCAGTTGGCTGCATGGATTCGTGAGAAAGCATCGAACCGCGCACTCGGGCCGAGTAAAGAGCTCTCCCAGCGCATCGTAGAATTTGCTAACCGCCAGCCGGCCTTGCGCGCGGCGGGAAAATCACAAGGGTTTGCGCCACTTGAGCAAGCACTAGAAATCGATCATAGAGCACGGATACGCGAGCTATGGGTATCCACATTAGCTTTGCTACTCAACGGCATAGTAGTACAGATCTTCATCGTGGCTCTCATTATGGTCTCCGCGGATCTTGCCGTTGAAGGCGCCCTATCGCCACTAGAAACAATTGCGATCATCGGAATCAGCTTGAGGTTTACCCGCACGCTTGAGCAGCTGGGTTCTTCTTTCGTCGGTTTAGATGCCGGCCGTATCTCGCTCGCAGAAACTGAGCTCATCACCGATGCTCCTTCCCTGCCAGAACCCACTACTCCGCGCCTAGGCGATGGTTCGGGAAATGTAGAGCTGCTTAATGTCACGTTTGGATACGGCGATAAACCAGTATTGGTAGATGTCACTTTCCATGCTCGACCAGGCACCGTTACCGCCATTGTCGGTCCTTCTGGCTCCGGAAAGACCACAATTGCGCGCCTTATTTCGCGATTCTGGGATGTAGATTCCGGGGCGGTGATGGTTGACGGCGTAGATATCCGCGAGCTTGGAACCGAACAGTTAATGTCCAGACTGTCCATGGTCTTTCAGGACGTCTACCTCTTCGACGACTCGTTAATCGCTAATATCCGCGTTGGTCGTCCCGACGCCTCCGATGAGGAAGTCTTCCGCGCAGCTGATCTTTCAGGCGTGACTTCTATTGCCAACCGCCTAGGGTGGCATACTCCTGTTGGTGAAGGCGGGCGGCTTCTGTCCGGCGGCGAGCGCCAGCGCGTATCTGTTGCTCGTGCGCTGCTCAAACAAGCGCCGATTGTCCTCTTTGATGAAGCAACTTCCGCGCTCGATGCAGAAAATGAGGCAAACATTCTTGCTGCGATGGACGAGCTACGGGAGCAATCTACTTTTATTGTCATCGCCCATAAGCTGGATACAATCAAATCTGCTGATCAAATCGTAGTCTTGGATGAACACGGGCAAGTCAGCCAGCTGGGCACGCATTCTGAGCTTTCCGATGTCCCCGGTATCTACCGTCACTTCTGGCAGCAACGCAAAGCAGCAAGCGGGTGGAAAATCAGTTCGGGACGCGATTAACGCGGGCACCGAGATCGGCATTGTTTGCGGGGGACTCCCTTCTCTCCCCCTCTCCCCGCAGCACGGAGCACCCTAAGTGCACCGACAAGGCTCAGAGCGAAGAATGCGGTAGCGGCTACGAGCGACCACTGCGCGGCGTTGGCCATGCCTTCGCTTAAGGCCTACACCACTGCCCCAGGCGCACGGTGGTTTGCGTTGCGGAGGCTTGCTCGGAGTCATCGACGGGAATATCCCGCAGCATCGTGCCGGTCAGCTGCGCGGAGGCGAACCCCAGGCCCAAGCCGTACAGGGTCAGCGGCGCGGCGATGATCCAATCATTCGTATCCGGCCCCATAAGCAGGACGAAGCTAAGGACGCCGACGGCTTCCAAGCCGAGCCCAATGAGCACGGTGCCAGACGCCCCGTACCGTGCCGCGACATGAGGGCTGATGCAACGGAGAAGAATGCACCGATTGCCATGGCTGCCAGCACCAGGCCAGACCACGTCGTGCAGAGGTCCAAAGTATTAATCAGGTACAGCGGCAACACGAAGATGATGGCAAACTCGCCGATTGCTACCGCACCAGCGGTGATATTGCCCCACGAGAACGTGGAATAAGAAAAACAATTCAAGATACAACAGCGCCGAGCGGTGACCCCGCTCGCGGTGCTCTTCCGACCTGATAAAAAGCGCGAAGCCCACGGCCGAGATCGCGAGCCCTAGCGGAACCGGTGAAATAGCCGCGTTTTCGAATCAGGTCCAGCCAAAGAAGCTGAATGAGGATTGGGGCTCCCACCAGCCTAGGCCAGGCCCTCGATAATCGCGAATACTAGGACACCCATTCCGTCAGTGCACCATCGGCAAGCGGTCCGACCGCTGCCGCACCGGAAATCACCGCGCCCCACACACCAAAGGCTTCTGCGCGTTATTTTCCGCGGAATACGGTTTACTCGTGGAAAGCGTGGAAGGCATGATGAATGAAGCGTCCTGGGTTTAGTTCCTACCTCAGCTAACGAAGGATTGAACTATGCCTAGAAAATATTCCGTCGAGTTCAAGGAGAAGGCGGTCCATCAGATCATCGAAATGGTCCGCCTGGAGTCTTGCTCACTGCAACGCGCCTACACGGAGGTCGGTGAGCTGCTTGGAGTATCCCACACACGTTGCGGGCTTGGTACCGTGACAGCCTTCAGTACACGATAATTCTGACGCTTCAGGCGGCGAAACAATGGAAGAAGAACTCAGGCGCCTGCGTCGAGAAAACCGCGAACTGAAACTGAACTTGCCCCCGAAAGTTGGACTAGGGGTAATCCTACCCGGCTAACGTCTTAAGGGCCTTATCCCGGTATTTCATCGGGGTGCAACCATCAAGTCCCAGCTGGAGTCTTTCCGCGTTGTACCAGTCGATGTACGCGTCTACCGCAGCGGTAAATTCTTTGACAGACCCGAACTTCTCACCGTGATACATCTCGGCTTTCAAGTGGCCAAAGAAGTTTTCCATCACGGCATTGTCATAACAATTACCTCTCCGCCGGGGAACCATTTCGCAGACACTGCGCATATTTACCCTCACCGCTGCGCATATTTACCCTCACAAGGCGTTTGCCCAGTTCAGGATGCGCATATTTACCCTCACTCAAAAAGAGGATGCGCATATTTACCCTCACCGCTGCGCATATTTACCCTCACCGCTGCGCATATTTACCCTCACCGCTGCGCATATTTACCCTCACCGACCCAGTTATCCACAGGGTTTTACCTGCGGGTTTACCTATTTTCCCAGGTGGCTTATAACTATATCCCTGTAGATCTATATCCCGAGCCGATCAACTAACAAAACCGTTCACTACGGGTTACGGTTCTTGCTCCCGCCTCGCCTTACGGCTCGTTGGGCTGCCGCCCAAATCAAAGATTTGGTTGCCACTAAAACACCCCACAACAACCACAGTCCTATAACCCTCCACGTAGCCTTGTGTCTTCTAGACTTTCTTCAAAGAAAAGAACCATGGGACAGGGGAGGCAAGGCAGTGCCCTACAAGCGCTACATCGACGACCCGAACTTTCGAGGCAACCTCGAAGCAATCCTAGAGCGCCTGGAAGCCCAAGAGACCACGTCTCCACTAGAACTTGGCGCTTCCATCCTGCAGGCCTACAGCCAAACCCGATTCAACTACACCTACCCCGCTGCCCCTGCCGTCACAACGCAAGAAAGCAATCTGCATGACTCCCACACTTGGAGCCGATTCCTAGACTCCACTGCTGCCTATCCCGGCTGGGACAAAGACGAACTAGAACACCTCGCGGAGTCTTCTACCCCACTCGATGCCGACAGCATGAACACCAAAGGCTTAGCCTCCCACCGCTACCGCGTGAGCGCTAAGCGCCCTGATACGCGCCAGCGGCTGCTAGATACCATGCTGGAACAACTCGACGACTCTAACCTCGTTGACGTTCACCTCACCCACACCGTAGGCACATATCTCACCGCAGAAAGCAGCAAGACCAACTTCCGCACCCTTCCCCAGGGCGAAAACGCCAGCCCGCGCTACCGACTGACCATCAACACCACCGAACCACTAGAAAGAAACTTAAGCACTGCTACCCGTGCAGTCTTTACTGCCAGTACGCGTACATTGCGCGAAACCTCATTACAAGACTGCGCCCGCTCAGGACTTTTCGGAAACCGGGAGACCAACCCGGACGTATTCCACGACAGGTGGAAGACCACCGCAGAGTTTTTCACCCACAGCGCCTCCCGCGTGTTTACTGGCCTATTTAAAGACCAAACCACTGAGCGAGGCGACATCACTGTTCCAGACTTCCTCAACCGCGAGGAACTCGACGCTATCGCTACCCGCCTGCATGTCTGCGCACACCAATGGATAGACACTATCCGCCCCGAGGCCACCACCCCACACGGCCCACAGGAGCGCAACAACCTCGATACTGTGCTCTCACGCTTTACTGACTACAAGACAGACCTTGCACCAGGGGCACAGGAAGGCCTCGACTTCATCGCAAGCCTCGGACTAGACGAGACACCTACCGGCTACCAGGCCGCAGATAGCGCACACGACAACCAGACCGAAGACATGGCACCAGAGCTAGAGCAACAGCACGAAGGCGACCAAGGTGCCGAGCTCTAACCGCCCCGGAGCCGGAACAGGCTTAGTCCTTAGTCGGTGCTTTCCCAGAAATCATCAGGGATAGCCTTCCTATCCAGATCGTCTAAATACTCTATGGCTTCCTTCTCGCTCATGCCTTGGCTCATGAGCTCATCAATCATGTACTGGGTGGCAGCATTTAATTCCTGTGGGGAAATATCCCGCAAACTCGGCCCCCGCCGCTGACCCTCCCCAGTGGTCGTAGTAGCGGGAGCTGGGATGGTGGTTGGATAGTCCTGCGAAGTGCTCATAGCACTAAGGCAACCACACCCACGCCTGCCACGAAAGACCAACCACGCCCGCCCTGTGTATAACTCCCACGGTGCTGGTGTAGTTGTCCACAGAAATCCACGCTGTCGTTATGTTCGATAGCGTTTAGGCCGGCATGTCGGTAGAGGCCTCTACCTTTGAGGCTATGGGCCTTTTGGACGACCTTCTCAACCGCTACACCCCACTTCTGTCCCGCGAAATATAGACACCCACCAGCACAAACACTAACCACGGTGCTCCATACAGGTGGACATATGCTAAAGCATATGGCGGAACATACGCTACAACATATGCCACACCATATGTCCCGCCATATGGCAAGACATATCAAGTGTTCCTAGGACTGGTGCGAGATGAGCTTTTCGTAGTTGGCAAACAATAGCTCCTGGCGCTGACGAATGGTGGTGAGCTTGCGAGGTGCACCAAACGCCTTGTCCACTTCCCGGTCGAGCCCGTCGTGAGCCTTGATGAGTTCGGGCGCCATAGCAAGCGGAGTGTAGTGCTCGGCCAGTGAGCGCTCTGGGTGAAGTGCGCGAGCATCGAGTACCTTCTTGCCCGCCTTAATGATTTTCTGCCGCGCCTTTTCGTCCAACTCTGGAACGGGGAAAGTATTCCACGTCAAGGTGTTAGCGAAATTAAGGTCAGATTTGAGTCTTCCACCGACCGTTTTTTGCCAAGTAATAAACATAGACGAAGAAATAAGCCCGAACAGAAGACCGTCTGGATCTACCGCTGTGAAGAGCTTGTTTCCGGCAATCACTTCTGGCCCTAGTTGAGCAGCGGTATAAAACCTACGGGTTTCGGAAACAACTGCTGGAATCCCCACGTAAGCGCAGTCTGGTTGGTGGTCTTCTTGGAAAAGATACGGAGTATCAGCTGACCGCTGGGTGGCCTTCTTCTTGCTCCCTAGCCGCATTTCTCGTACTGCTTCTACGCGCCTTTTTAGCACTGGCGATTTAGAAATATCCGCAGGGGCAAAATCATTATCCCCCATCCATAAGCACCAGCGGTCAAGGCCGCGCACCAGTTCCTTGCCCATGCGGAACGGGCGAAGATATTTTGCTGCAATTGGGTCTGCTGCTACTTCGTCGTAGTCTTTCGTCTCTACGATTAAGTTTCCGCCGTCTACTGGCTTTGAACCGAACAGCGCACGTGGAAGCTCACTACTTAGAGGCTGCATCCGCTTGGCAACGAGTACGTTTGGCCCGTCTATCAAGTAAGCATTAATCCCGTGTCCCACTGATTGCTCAACGGGTTCTCCTTTAACGTCTGGGTAATCCCACAAGCGAGACTTAGCCTCTCTATCGCGGGTGAAGCCAACAACGACGCAGTGAACAGCAGCCTTGCCAGGCGCTTCAGAGTCCCATTTAAAGGTGCGGTGGGCGAACTTGATTCGCCACCCTTCTCGAAATAAAGGGCCGAACAACGCCGGAACGGGTTGGCCTTGGGTAATCGAGTTAGTGGTTACGTAAGCAAACTCGCCAGGGCGGTCGGCCAGGAGGTCTTTTGCCTTTGCATGCCAGCCAGTGACGTAGTCCAAGTAGCCGTCGTAGTCTTTGCCCCAGACTTGCTTCATATCCGCCGTCTGCTCTGCGGTCTTTGTGTACTGGCCAATAAATGGCGGGTTGCCGAAGATATAGGTCTTGGTAGCAGAATCCGGGAGCATGTCTGCCCAATCAAGCTGCAGGGCGTTTCCGTGGACAATGTGAGCGGTAATCTTAATCGGCAACCGCTCAGGAGGCCTGCCTACAGCGTTCGCAAGTTCTTTATTTGCCTGGTGGTCGACTAGGAACATGGCGGTCTCGGCAATCTTTGCAGGCCACCAGTTCAGCTCAAAGCCGTAGAACTGACCGATAGATAGCTTCTGTTCCCACTCAATATTCAACGACATGCCTGTTTCACCGCGGCGCTGGCGGATTGCGACAATCACGTCCGTTTCAATCCGCCGCAATTCGCGGTAAACCAGCAGCAGGAAGTTGCCGGAGCCGCAGGCAGGGTCGCAGAAGACTAGCTCGGAAAGGGAGTCGCGGAAGCGCTCCAACGCGGCCACCGACGTCGACGGAGAAGACACCAACTTGTCTGCCTCCGCTCGAAGCTCGTCGAGGAAGAGCGGGCCAATGGTCTTCATGATGTTTTTCTTCGGTGTGTAGTGTTCGCCGTCGCTGCGGCGAGCTTCCTTCGACTTAACCAACTGGAACAAAGAACCAAAGACGGAGACATCGATAGTAGACCAATCGAAGTCACAGGCAGCAAGCAATGCTTCGCGCATCTGGTAGTCGAAGTACTCCGAGGACAACGGCTCGGCAAACAACGCACCATTGACATAAGGGAACTTCGCCAACGTCGATGGCAAACGCTTAGGCCGCTTCTCCGGGGCGGTATTGAGCACGCTAAATAGCTCATTGAGCTGCGGGCCTAGTGATTCTGGAGTGGTTTCATTGCGCACAAAGTCCGCAAACAAATGCGGAGTATCCCAGAGTCCCGCGTCGTCGCCGAAGAGAAGGAAGAGGATTCGGGTGAGGTAGATAGAGGTGCGCATGACGCGCTCGTCTTCTTCCTCCGGCGTGGTGGGAGCGTCATCGCCCACTGCCTCGTCTACGTCGTCGCCGTTCATGGCGCGGAAGAGCTCCACCATCAGGCGGGAGGCTTCCAGCGAAGCCTTTTCTTCCTCCCGGTAAGCGGAGGTTTCGTAGTCGGCGAGGAAAGCGAGTTGTTCGACGTGCTCGTCAATCTCCTCTAAGGGGAACGTAATATCCCAGTCGGCGCTATCGCCTACATAGTTGCGGTTAAGACGGGTAACCCGCAGGGTCTCGAAGTTGGAGCAGATAACATAGGCCGGCATGTGCGAGTTCGCGATAGTACCGCCCAACAGGTAATCGAGGGCCTGGGCGTGGGCGTCGTCGAGTGGGACGCCGAGGGACTTGGCCTCGCCAATGACTTTGCCGGGCATGAACATGTCAATCTTGCCGGTGCGCCCGGTCGAGGCGCGTTTTGCACTGCGTTGGTACAGGTACAGGTCGCGGGCGTTAACACCGAAGCAGTCGAGCAGGTCTCCCCAGAACTGTTGGTCGTGACTCGACTCGGTTGCGGGTCGGTTTTCCGCCTTCCACTGTTCAATGTGGGCAAGCCACCGGAGTTTGAATTCGGTGAGGTTGTGGCGAATGGTAGCGCGGTCAAAAACAGTCGTAGGGGCCATAACCACTAAGCATATAAGCCCACAGCTACCCACCCTGTTGCGCGGGCGCGTTAAGTCACTTTCCTGCCCGGGAAGGTTGTATATCGCCTACGGCATACACACTCTCATTCTCAGAAAAATTCAGCACACAGGCCGTGCACACCCTCCCGATAAGATAAGCACCAACCCCAGAAAGGAGAAGAGGAATGTACATAACCATTGTCCTGGCTGCACTGGTGTGTGCCGCCGTCCTAGCCGTCCAGACCATCCGCCGCGAACAGTCACAAGACCGTATGCGAGTCGCTGCGATTGGAGGCGGAACCAGCGTGGCAATGATCCTGGGTGCCTATACCCTTTTCGCCCTCGCGGAGCTGCCGCTAATTTTTACCGCACTTATTGTGTCGCTTGGACTGCTCGCCCTGTGGGCTCTCCTTTTCGGGGCCTGTCTATCCGAAAGAATCAGCAGGTAAACCCACGTTCTGGCGGACATATGTGAAAGCATACGTCGTGCCATATGTTAAGACATATGATAGGGCTGACGGGCACGCTGACTTACCACACAACCCCAGGTTATCCTGAACTGCTCCCCATTAGTTGGACTGAGAAATCAGTTACCTACTAGTGGGGAGCAGTTGTATGCGTGAACGTAGTTCGTTGTCGGCGGGACAGCGGGAAGAATTGGTGGCTCTTTTCGAGCAGGGTTGTAGTTATTGGGCTGCAGCTCATCATGTTGGTGTTGGTGTTTACCCAGTCCGTGCTTTGTTTCGTCGGTTCTTGCTCCATGGCAAGCTATGTCTTGTGGAAAAGCCTTCAAAGCAGCAGTACTCCTTCGAGATCAAAAAGGAAGTTGTCCAACGCCATCTAGCTGGCGAGTCGAAGATGGATCTGGCCCGTGAGTTTGGTCTGTCATCGGATCAAGTGGTCGGATATTGGTCGCGAAAATGGCGCACAGGCGGTGATGACGCGTTAAAGCTGAAACCGAAGGGCAGGCCTAAAGGTTCAGCTAAGCCGAAGGTGCTTACTGAAGAGGATAAGCTGCGTCGCGAAAACGAACGGTTGCGGGCTGAAAATGCTTATTTAAAAAAATTGCGGGACTTGAGGAACCAGGGACACGCCTGAAAGCCCAGGCGATCGTCATCCTCAAGTCACAACACCGCTTGGCAGATCTCCTCGCAGCGGCAGATATGCCGCGGGCGACATTCTTCTACCATCAAAAGCGACTCGATAAGCCGGATAAACATGCTGCGGTAAAGCAAGCAATCCTGGAAAGTTTCGAGGCCAACAAGCATCGCTACGGCTACCGGCGAGTGTTGCTGGACTTGCGCAACAAGGGCTGGGTGGTCAACCACAAACTCGTCTACAAGCTCATGCACCAGATGGGTCTTCGGGCCAAAATCCGTCAGCGCAGGCCTTATATTTCCTACACAGGAACTATAAGTCGCATTGCTGACAATAAGCTTGCCCGTAAATTCACTCCAGACAAGCCCAACACTGTCTTTGTCAGCGACGTTACCGAATTTAGGGTTGCAGGCCGCAAAGTGTATTTGTCGCCGGTAATGGATCTCTTCGACCGCTGTATTGTCGCTCACACCGTGGCTACATCACCGTCGATAGCGTTTACCGCCGAATCACTAACAAAGGCGATTGCAGCCTGTGCGCCGAAGCCTGGATGGATGATGCACACCGACCAAGGCTTCCAGTACCAGCATTCAACCTGGCGTAATTTAATCCACGACAACGGCGGTGTTCAGTCAATGTCGCGTAAAGCTAATTGTTACGACAACGCAGTAATGGAGAACTTTTTCGGACACTTAAAAACCGAGATGTACCACGGAGAAGTTTTTGGAACCGTCGAGGAATTCACCCAAGCTGTCGAAGACTACATCCAGTGGTACAACACCGAACGCATCCAACAACGACTCAAGGGCCTGACCCCGATGCACTATCGGAATCAGGCCCTTGAACCCCTAACCACCTAGAATTAAACCAGTCCAACTTTTGGGGGCTAGTTCACAGGAGCGTGGACGGGGCGGGTTCGGAGGAAGGACGCCGAGGCCTAGGCCTCTACGGTGCCCTCACCGTTGCCGGAAGCGGTAGCAGCGGATTCGCCGGCCTGCTCCTCTTCCTGCTGTTTGAACTGCTTGCGCAGCATAAACAGCTGGCGGACGGTCTCTTCCTTCACGCCATCGTTCATGGCGTTGAACATCTCGCCGCCCTCCTTCTGGTACTCCACCAGCGGATCGCGCTGCGCCATCGCGCGCAGGCCGATGCCCTCCTTGAGGTAGTCCATCTCATAGAGGTGCTCGCGCCACTTCTGGTCGATGATAGGCAGGATGACCATGCGCTCGGTATTGCGCATCTGCTGCTCGCCGCCAATGGCGGTCACAGACTCTTCGAGCTTGTCGTACTCATTATTGGCGTCCTGCACCAGGGCGTCGCGAAGCTGCTCAGCAGAAAGCTCACCCGGGGAACCATACTCGGAGCCTTCCACCAGCTCCTCATGGGAAATGGTGGGGCCGTAGAGGGAATCCAGCGCATTCCACAGCGCGTCCAAATCCCAGTCCTCCACGTAACCGGTGGCGGTAGCGCCAGCGACATACGCGGACACGGTGTCATCGATCATGCCGCGGATATTGTCCTGAATATCTCCGGCATCAAGGATGTCGTGACGGGTAGCGTAGACCACCTTGCGCTGCTCGTTGAGCACCTCGTCGTACTTGAGGACGTTTTTGCGCATCTCAAAGTTCTGGTTCTCCACCTGCGCCTGGGCACCCTTGATGGAGTTGGAAACCATCTTGGCCTCGATGGGGACATCGTCCGGGACATTGAGGCGGTTCATCATGTTCTCCATGGACTGGCCCACGAAGCGCACCATCAATTCATCGCGCATGGACAGGTAGAAGCGGGTCTCTCCCGGGTCACCCTGGCGGCCGGTACGACCACGCAGCTGGTTATCAATGCGGCGGGACTCGTGACGCTCGGTACCTAGCACGTAGAGGCCACCGGCCTCGCGCACCTGGTCACCCAGCTTCTTGGAGCGCTCCCTCTCGGAGTCGATTTCTGCTTCCCAAGCCTCCTGGTACTTCTCTTCATCCTCGAATGGATCGAGGCCGCGCTCGCGCAGCTTCTCATCGAGGATGACCTCGGGGTTGCCACCGAGCACGATATCGGTACCACGGCCGGCCATATTGGTAGCCACGGTGACGGTGCCGGGGCGTCCCGCACGGGCGATGATCTGGCCTTCTTCCTCGTGGTGCTTAGCGTTGAGCACGTTGTGCTTGATGCCGCGCTTAGACAGCAGCTGGGACAAGTACTCGGAGCGCTCCACGGAGGTGGTACCGACCAGAACCGGCTGACCGGACTCGACGTGCTCGGCAATATCGTCCACCACTGCGGCGAACTTAGCTTCCTGCGTCTTGTAGATGCGGTCAGAGTGATCGGCACGCTGATTCGGCTTATTGGTAGGAATCGGCACCACATCCAAGTCATAGATGGAGTGCAGCTCGGCGGCCTCGGTTTCCGCCGTACCGGTCATGCCGGAGATCTTCTCGTACAGGCGGAAGTAGTTCTGCAGGGTAACGGTAGCCAGGGTCTGGTTCTCGTTTTTGATCTCCACCTGCTCCTTGGCCTCAATGGCCTGGTGCATGCCCTCGTTGTAGCGGCGGCCGGCCAGCACGCGGCCGGTGAAGCCGTCCACGATCATGACTTCACCATTGCGGACGATGTAGTCCTTATCGCGGGTGAAAAGCTCCTTGGCCTTCAGGGCGTTGTTCAGGTAGGACACCAGCTGGGAGTGCTCGGGGGCGTAGAGGTTATCGATGCCGAGCTGATCCTCGACGTATTCCACGCCCTCTTCCAGCACGCCGATGGTGCGCTTCTTGTGGTTCACCTCGTAGTGGATACCCTCGCGCATGCGCGGGGCCAGCTGCGCGAAGACGCTATAGAACTGGGAGGAACCATCTACCGGGCCGGAGATGATGAGCGGGGTACGGGCTTCATCGATAAGAATCGAGTCGACCTCGTCCACGATGCAGAAGTTGTGGCCGCGCTGGACCACATCGTTGAGGGAGCGGACCATGTTATCGCGCAGGTAGTCAAAGCCCAGCTCGTTATTGGTGCCGTAGGTAATGTCGCAATCGTAGGCGGCCTTGCGCTCTGGCGGGCGCATCTCGGACAGGATGACGCCCACGGACAGGCCAAGCCAGCGGTGGACACGGCCCATCATCTCGGCGTCGCGCTTTGCCAGGTAATCGTTAACGGTGACGATGTGGACGCCCTTGCCGTCAAGGGCATTGAGGTAGGCCGGCAGCAGCGAGGTCAGGGTCTTGCCCTCACCGGTGCGCATCTCGGCGACGTTGCCGAAGTGCAGGGCCGCACCGCCCATGATCTGCACGCGGTAGTGCTTCTGATCGAGGACGCGCCAGGCAGCCTCACGGACGGTGGCAAAGGCCTCGAGCAAGATGTCATTCATCTCTTCGCCGTCTCGCAGGCGAGTCTTGAACTCGTCGGTCTTCGCCTTAAGCTCGTCGTCCGAAAGCTCCGCGTACTTATCCTCAAGGGCAATTACATCGTCTGCCATTTTGCCCAGGCGCTTGACCGTACGGCCCTCGCCCGCGCGCAGCAGCTTGGAAAGTCCAAACACGGTTAGTTAGTCCTTCTAGTCGCGACAATAAAGTTAACTCGTCGCTATTGTACTCACTCGCTTTCACAAAGCATCTCCCGCCTAGCACAAAGGGCAGGCGGACAGCCTCCGTTCAGCCTGTATATCCCCCGCAACCTGCTTGCCGACGCCCCTCCCCTAACCACACATTCGACCCCGCTGCATACTCGCAGCAGGGTCGTTAGCTAAGAGATGTATGAGCTCCTTTAAGCTTCAGCGTCTTCCGACAGGGAGATAATGCCGTAGTCGTAGGCGTGGCGGCGGTAGACCACGGACGGCTTATTGTTCTCCTCGTTGACAAAGAGGAAGAAGTCGTGGCCCACCAGCTCCATCTCGCTCAAGGCATCATCCACGCTCATCGGGGTAGCCGGGTGCTCCTTGGTACGCACGATCTGGCCGGGGCGAACGTCCTCCACGGTCTCAGCATAGGGGTCAACGTAGCGCTCTTCCTTGGCGCGCTCCGCTTCAGCTTGGGCCACCATCTCAGCGGCAATCTCGCCGGTACCCTTTTGTGCACGGTGACCGCTCTTGACGTTTTCGCGGCGCACCTTCACCTTGCGCAGGGAACGCTCCATCTTGCCCAAGGCGGTTTCGAGCGCTGCGTAGAAGGAATCTTCCTTGGCTTCAGCGCGGGCGATATGTCCCTTGCCCGTAGCGGTGATCTGAAGACGCTCCGCTTCGGAGTCACGGCGCGGGTTTGGTTCGTGCTGCAGCTCCACGTGGAAGAAGGTCAGGGTGGGGTCAAGGCGTTCAATCTTGGCCAGCTTGTCATTAACTCGCTCTTGGAAGTGCTCGGGGACCTCGACATTGCGGCCCGTAATCGTTACCTGAGCTTTGTTCGGCTGGGACATTGAGATGCCTCCCTTGAGTAGTGGGGACTAGAATCAATCACAGTAACTATCTCTCTGTGACACTCCTCATGGTAGCACTGGTTATGACCTTTGCGGGAAATTTTTAAGCAACTCCCCTACCTCGAGGGTGGGCGCCACCCCTATCTAGGCATCCGCAAAGACCAATGCCCCGCAGACTTCCACACCCGCGGCCTGCAGGGCGGCGATGCTCGCGGCGAGGGTGGCACCGGTGGTAATGACGTCGTCGGCAAGCAGCGCAGGCGCCTGAGCACTGGGCACGCGCACGCGGACTCGGCCCTGCAGATTTGCCCACCTATCCTGGGCATTGAGCTCGGACTGGTCCGCGGTGGACTGGCCCATAGTAAGCGCCGCGCACACGCCCACGCGCTGGTGCTGCGCCGCGGCGTGACACACAGCGGACACCGGATCTCCGCCGCGTGCCCGCGCCGAACGCGGCCGAGTAGGCGCGGGCACAAGGGTGAAATCGCGCGGGATATCGCCGCGGGCGCTCAGATGGGCCAGCCCGGCCGCGAAGACGGCCCCCACATACTCGCGAACCGGCTGATTGCCTCGCTCCTTCATGCCAATGATGATGCGGCGGCGAATATCGGAATAGGGGCCGAGAGCATAGACGGGCGCGCCGAGCGGCCGGGGCCGCGCCACCATGTAGGGCGGCTGCCGCAAGTGATCGCGGCACTGTGGGCACAAAACCTCGCCCGGCGCGCCGCACCCAGCGCACGCACGCGGAAAAATAAGCTCCCCCAAGCCCATAATCGCCTCTCCCCAGCCGCGCAGGCCCTCTGGCGGCTAATTAGAAACGATAGGGGAAGAACGCCGACCCTGCAGGCCGGAGACCTCGCGCCAGTTGGTTTCATCCATGACGGTGGAAGGAAGCTCAAGCATGGCGTGCGAATCAGTAATAAAGAGCTTGGTGGGCGAGGTTGCCACGGCCACCACGGGGGCGGTGATATTGCCGGTAGGCATGGTCGAGGCCGAGGAACCATCCTGCTCGATGCGCCATACGGGCGACTGGCTCGAGGAAGTACCCACGATAAGCGAGCCATCCGCATTCCAGTCCAGCGAAAGGGCCGAGCCGGATACTTCGGGGCCCACCTCGCGGGCGTTGACGATCCGCTTATCGCCGCTGCTAGATTGGGCAACGGCCGCGATATACACGTGGCCATCAATAATCATGGCCACGCGCGCACCGCTATGGGACAAGCGGATAACGGAGATTTCGCCCTCAATATCGTCGATGCTGCGGGCATCCACCTCGGATTCGGAGATGCGGCCTGTGGTTTTAGAGCGCACCACGCGCACGATGCGATCGCCATCGACCACGGTTCATGCGGCTTGCCCGTTGTACTCGAAGGTCGGCCGTGCCAGTGTGGGCCCTCCACCGAATCTTGCAGCTGGCCGTCAAGCTCGCCTATCTGCAGCGAGAAGTCATTATTGGACTTGCGGCGCACGGCCGCAACGAGGCCGCTTTCGGCAACATCTACGGATTGCACGTCACCGCTGCTGCCCAGCGTGGATTTCACGGGCTCGGCCACGCCATCGTCCACCTCGAGCAGGTTGCCCTCATTAAGGGCGTAGAGCTTAGACAAAGAGGTGCTGCTTTCCTCTGGGTTATAGTCCGCGAAGTCATCCACGCTCAGGCTATCCATGCCCTCCACCAAGTCACCGCCATCGGCCTTGACCTTGAAGGGGCCGGTATGGCCGGCTTCCGTGAGCGTCCACACTAGCTGGGCTGCAAAGAGGGTGCGATCTTGGGCGTCTAGGTCAGCAAGGCCCTCGAATTGGTAGCCCTGTTCGCGATCGTAGCCGGCGAAGGTGACATTCTCCCCCGCTGCCCGGCGGGTAGCGGGCGCAATGCTGGATGAAGGTCCCTCCATCAACAGCGTAAGGAGCGTCGACTCCGATTGTTCGCCGCCCTTATACAGCCAGCGGCGGTCTGGAACCAGCACATCGTTGCTCTGCTTAAAGAAGTACAACGATTGCGGGGTGTAGTGATTGCGCATTTCATTGCGCTCCATTACTACTCCGGCCGGCAAGCCATCGACGCGCCACCTATCGTCTTGCATCTTCATGTAGATGACGGCCTCGTAGCCCTCATTTTCCGGCACATACGCACCGCCGGATTTCAGGCGGCCGATGATGGTGCCGCGCACCGTGAAGGCGCGCTCATTATCCCTCGAGCTTTGCTTACTGGCGGGCGCGGTAACGATATCGAGGCTATCGACCACCATCACGTCACCGCTGGCGTCCCAGGCTTCTCGGGCGTTATCCGTCAAAAAGCCGCGCGCGACCTCATGGTCGTTTCCCGGCACGGCGGAAGCCTGGTAGAAATCGCGCAACGTCAAGTCAGGATCATCGCCCGGTTGCGGTGCAATGACTTCTTCAGGGCCGTCCTCTTGCTGTTGGTAGGTACCGACTACTTGCGGGCCGGTGTTATTCGGCAGCGTGGAACAACCGCTGACGAAAAGCACGGCCGCTGCGGTGCCGACAACCGCGGTCTTGCGATAGTTCGCTCTCAACACGCTTACTTCCTCCTACCCTCAAAGTCCGGGGCCTTATAGGCGCGCCTGTCTGGGGCGGCCGCGCCGCGGTTAAGTTCGCGTTCCGAAGGCCAGAGGATGCCATCGCCCTCCGCCTCGCCATCGGTGCCCTTTTCGCTCTTGTCGACGTGCGGCGAGCTCATGCCCGAGGAAATGGCCGGCGTTGCCGAGGCAGGCCCAGCATCCGGCGCGGCGACGCCAGTATCCTGTGCTTCTGGAGCTTCAGCTTCGGGTTCTGCCAGCTCGCTACCGTCCGCAGTGCTGGTGACGGGTGCGCCGGGAATCTCCACAGCGATGGGGGCCTCGCCCACCTCGGTATTCGGGGTCCGCGGAATAATGAGGCGGAAGCGAGAACCAAATCCCTCATAGCCGGTGGCATCTAGCGTGCCACCATGCAAGACGGCATCCTCGCGCGCGATAGCCAGGCCCAAACCGGTGCCGCCGGAGTGGCGCTTACGGGAAGAATCCGCACGCCAGAAGCGGTTGAATACCAGCTCTTCCTGGCCAGGCTTTAAGCCCACGCCGTGGTCCGTAACGGTAACGCCCACCGCAGTGTCCGTCGCAGCAACGTCTACTGCCACCGGATTGCCTTCCGAGTGGTCAATGGCATTGGCCAGAAGGTTGCGCAAGATGCGCTCGAGGCGGCGGGAATCGGCCTCGACCCCGATGCGCTCCTCCGGCAGGTTGAGCTGGACCTCCACGTCGAGCTCGCGGGCCAAATGCTCCACCTGCCCATAGGCCGCCTCCACACACGAGCGCAGATCAATGGCTGCCGTAGACAAATCCGCCACACCAGCATCGTGGCGCGAAATCTCCAGCAAGTCCGCGAGCAATTCTTCGAAGCGGTCGAGCTCGCTCGACATCAAGCGGGAAGCACGCTGGGCGCCGTGCGGCAGGCTATCGCTTTCCGCCTCAATCATGTCCGCGGCCATGCGCACGGTGGTCAATGGGGTGCGCAGCTCATGGGAGACGTCAGAAGTAAACTGCCGCTGCAAATCGCCGTACTCCTCCAGCTGCGCAATTTGGGAGGAAAGCTTATCGGCCATGTTATTGAAGGACGCGGCCAAGCGACCCATCTCATCATCACTATCGACGGCCATGCGCTCCTTCAAGTGACCCGCCGCCAAGCGCTGTGCGATGCGTGAGGCCGAGCGAATCGGCGTAATAACCTGCTGGGTGGCCAGCCAGGCAATGCCCACCAGCAACACCACGACCACCACGCCGGCAGCCGAAAGCAGGCCGCGCATCAGCGCCATGGTGGATTCTTCCGACTCCATAGACAGCGCCAGGTAGACCTGGGTATGGGGAATATCGGTATCGGTAGGCGTGCCTACCAGCAAGGCGTTGTAGTGATCACCATTTTCGCGCGGCGCTGGGAAATACTGCTGTGCAATCTGGCCTTGATCCACCATTTCCCGCAGCTGATCCGGCACGGGGAAATCCTCGGGCGAAGTGGTAACAGAGCCATCCTGGTTTTCCACCACGATGACCGGCTCATAGACCGCCTGGGCATCGCCCTGTTGGGCGGAGAGCTGGCCCAACGCAGCACGCGCAGAGTTGATTCGCACCTGGACGGAGTTAGCAGAACTGGTGGCATCGATCTGCTGTTCCACGGCCGTGCGGGCGCGCTCCAGCTCCTGTTGGGCCACGTCTTCTTTTTGGCTGACCAGGCGCTGGGTAAGCACGGACACCAGCGCGTAGGCCAAGATGATCATGACCACCGAGGAGGCGACCAAAATCATGCCAATGACGCGCGCCTGCAAAGAGGTGCGCCACGTTGTAATGAAGGCGTCTCGAATGCGCCTTAGACGCTCAATGATGCCGATGGTCCTTACTCCCCGGCGCCGGCCTTGCCGGTCTTATAGCCCACGCCGCGCACGGTCAGCACAATCTGCGGGTCTTCCGGATCGTGCTCGATTTTGGCACGCAGGCGCTGCACGTGCACGTTAACCAGGCGCGTATCAGAGGCATTGCGATATCCCCACACGGATTCCAGCAGCGATTCACGCGTATGCACCTGGCCGGGGCGACGCGCCATCTCCAGCAGCAGGTCAAACTCAAGCGGGGTCAGGTTCAGCTCGGTGCCATCGGTGCGGCGCACGGTATGCTCCGGCACATCAATGACAAGGTCCGCAACCTCCAGGATTTCAGATTCCGCAGAATCGGTGCGGCGCAGGCGCGCACGGATGCGGGCGATGAGCTCCTTGGGCTTGAATGGCTTGGTGATGTAATCATCCGCGCCGGATTCAAGGCCGAGGACCACATCAACCGTATCGGTTTTGGCGGTCAGCATAACGATGGGCACGGAGGATTCACGGCGAATGGCACGGCAAATATCTACGCCATTCATGCCCGGGAGCATGAGGTCCAGCAGGATGAGGTCCGGCTCGTGCTGCTCAAAGGCAGGCACGGCGTCATTGCCATCCATGACCGGAATGGGCTTGAGTCCCTCGGACTCGAGCACAATGGTCAGCATCTCTGAGATAGCCGGATCGTCATCGACAACCAAAATCTTGGGCGCCACGTTTTATTCTCCTACAAGGTCTTTTATCGCTGAAATAATAGTATCCGCATCGGCGGTAGCGATCCAGCGTCCACCCCAGCCCGCATCTGCTAGGCGCCGGTAGGCCGCGGCGGTGCGTTCTTGCAACCCGCCATCGCGTTCGTAGCGGTCGCGTTCCCGGCTGGCGTCTGCCTGGGCTCGTGCCTGCGCTCTTTCCGACGCCACCTCTACCGCAGTATCCAAATACACCTGCAGGTCCGCCTGCGGCAGGCCGAGGGTGCCAAATTCCAGATCGTGCACCCACTCCATCACCGCATCGTCTTCGAGCCGTGCCGCCGAATACGCCGCGTTGGAAGCCACGTAACGATCCAGTAGCACCACAGTGTCGGATTCCTTGGCGCGCTGCAGCTGATCCTTTACGCCATAGCGATCCAACGCGAATAGCGTCGCCATGGCATAAGCCGAATCCGTGAGGTCGCCCATCTTTCCGTAGAGCGCCTTTTGCGCTAGTTGCGCGTGAATCGAATCTGCATAGCGCGGAAAGGCAATAACCTCCACGGGCCGGTCAAACGACTCCTTGAGTGCGGAGACCAACGTATTTTTACCGGCACCGTCGATGCCTTCAATGCTGATCAGCATAGGTGTGGGCTATCTTCCCTTCTGTTATTTCACCCGCGGGGCCGCTCTCGCGCGGCCGCTGCCGCGGGCAGCAGGTTCGGCTTAGGACAGGGCCTCAATGAATGGTTCGAGGTCATATTCTTCCTCGACGTTTTCGAGCACCTCGAGCGCATTTTCCGTCAAGGTCTCGCTGCCAGAGCCCACCAGTTCCCTAATATAGGGGTAGTCTTCGACAACTTCGCCCGCGCTAAAGGGCGCACCAGCCCAAATGGCAGCAATGGTGGCCGCCGCTTGAGCATTCTGTTCCTCTTCTTCGCTGAGTTTTGGCTTGCTGTGTGCGACCTCGCAGGCATCCTCGACGGCGCGAATTACCCCTTCTTCATCGAGGTTTGCCATCTCATCCAAGAAATCGATGTTGAGGTCCGTGCTGAAAATATTTTCGTCCCAAGTACTCACTTTTGACTCCTTCGGTGCTTTCAGCGCCATTTATACACGCTTTCTTGATGAAAGAAAGCAGACGATGAAAAGGTTTGCATGGCCTTCTACGCCCGTGAACTGCCTTTTTGTTTACTTATCACAGAAACGCGACGCCGTCGCAATGTTTCCTAAACATGATAGCCTCGTTACCAACTTGTTACCGGGGCACTGTATCGCCCTCCCCCTTGGGCTGAAACCGCCCGCCTCATAGAAAGGACAGCCACGATGAAGCCAGATTCGCGCCGCGTCTACGTGTTCATTGTGGCCGGACTGATCGCCGCGGTCGTCGTCGGAGTCGCCGTCTGGCGCATGAGCTCGCCGAGCGCCAACTATTCCAATGCCGCGGATCAGTCCGCGACCACCTCCGTCTCCCCGACCCACACTGCAGCAGAGGAGACCACCACTTCTTCCACGACCATTCCCCCTCGAAGAAGCACTCCGCGCACGCTACGAGTTCTACCGCCTCCTCCGGTGATGCCAAGCACCAGCAACCGCACAACAACGATCCGTTTCTCGCCCCTAATGCGGTAGTGCGCCCACAGGCGGCAACCCAGCCCACCAAGGTATACCGCCCGGAGAATATTTCCCCTCGAGGAACTGCTTCGCAGGGCAATAGCACTACCCAGGGTGGTCAGGGCACCGGCCAGGGCAATCAGCGTCTAACGCCTGATTACCCGAGCAACCAGAACGGCTCGCAGTCTACTGGCGCCCCGCAGAACAACCAGGGCGGCAACCGTGGCAATGGCGGCAACACCCCGCAGGCCACCACTGCCCCGTCGACCCAGCAGCCTTCGGCTGAGGAACCTTCCGTGCATGATGATGCGGGCAAGATTACAGACGTGCCGGCCCATGAACCAGCCGGCACGGAGCGGCCCGAGGCCGAAAAGGCGGAGCAGGAACAGCTCACTGGCCATGCCGCTGCAGAGCGACCATCCGCCGATCAGAACCAGGAGCCTACCGACTTGGTGCCGACTAAGCAGGCACCGGTCACGGCCCAGCAGGCACCGAGCGAAGCGGCGCCTTCGCGCTAATTCGGAGTCGGCTCTCAGCGTAGGCGAACAAAACAAGCACGTTTCCTCGATTTTGAAGGCAGAAATCGGGGAAACGTGCTTGTTTTGCATGTGCTGGCACGCGGAAGCTACGAAGCAGCCACAATGTGCGCCAAGAATTGGGCGGAGCAAGCCACAACGCGGCCGTAGTGAAGACGGAAAAGCACGCTTCGCCTGAAACCGGAGGACGGCGGCGAAGCGTGCTTGTGTGGCTTAACGCGGACTAGGCGCGGGCGACGAAGAGGTCGGCGGCGTCGGATGCCGCAGTAGCGGTAACGAGCCTCTCGGAGGCTGGCAGCCAGACGGCCTGGCCTGGGGTCGCGGTGAGGGTCTTGCCCGCAGCATCGGTAAAGGTTACGGAACCTGCGGTGCACAGGGCGATGGTCGGGCCATCGTAATCGAGATCCACAGAAGACGAATCGGTGAGCTCCACGCGGTCAAGCAGGAATTCCTCGATGGGTACCGGGTAGGACGATGCGGCGGCATCGTGCACGTTGCCCTGGGCGGACTTATCTTGTTGTTGCACTCGCGGCTCGTCGGCAGCGGCGTAAGTCAAGACCTTGACCAGCTCTGGAACGTCCACGAACTTAGGAGTCAGGCCACCGCGCAACACGTTATCGGAATTAGCCATGATCTCCACGCCGAGGCCGGAGACATAGGCGTGGAGCTGGCCGGCATCCAAGTAGACGGCCTCGCCGGGCGAGAGCTCGATGTGGTTGAGTAGCAAGGCGCCCAGCACACCAATATCGCCTGGGTAGCGCTGGTTAAGATCCAGCACCGTGGACATGACGCGGGACTTCCAATCGGCCGGGTCGGCGGCGATCAGGCGCTCGCCGGCGGCCACAATGGCGGAAATGAGCTCCTTGCGCTTGGCAGACGGAATGGTAATCCACGTGGTGAAAAGGACGCGCAGGTTGGCGGACTCGGTGGTTGCCGAGGGGTCGTCGTCAAGCATGGCAACGTAGTGATCCAGCTCAGGGCACTCGAGGGCGGCAAAAAGCTCGCGGGTGCGCGCCAAGGGGCGGAAGCCGGCCATGGCATAGAAATCCGTGAGCGCGACGATGAGCTCGGGCTTGTGGTTATCGTCCTTGTAATTGCGATTGGACGCGGTGAGCTCGATACCGGCGGCGTTTTCGCGGGCAAAGCCCTCTTCCGCCTGCGTCTTTGACGGGTGAGCCTGCAAGGACAGCGGCTCCTCGGCCGCAAGCACCTTGAGCAGGAAGGGCAGGCGCTCGCCGTACTCGGCAGATACGCGGCTGCCTAGCTGCCCTGCCGGATCCTCGGCAATGACCTCATTGAGCAGGCGGCCATCCACCGTGGAAGGGTCGCCGGGGTGGGCGCCGAACCACAGCTCTGCGACGGGCTTGTCAGAATCGGGCTGGCCCTGCAGGTGCGGGATAAGGGTACGCGAGCCCCAGGAATAATTGCGAGTGGCGCTGTGCAACAGCTGCATGTGTTTCTATCCTTTAGAAATCTCGTAGGCGGTCGCGGCAAAACTCCGCGTAATAAGCTGCAGTGAGCGGGCAAGATGCCCCAGGCCCGGTTCCGGGTCGATGCTGCGGACTGCAAGCGAGTTGGGCAGGTTCGCCTCTTCCTGCCCCCAGAAAATCACCTTCAAGGGTACCAAAGCGCCCTCAGCACCATCGCCATCAATGAAGGGGTCATAGAAGAGATCAGTGGCCGGGGAACTATCGGAGTCGCGGTCGAGCGCGCGGCGCAATTCGGCTGGGTCCACATATGCGCTCGGCAGGCCGTGTACGGCCCAGATGGTCGCGGCCATGCGGGCCACGAGGGCGTCGAGCTGCACGTGCTCGCGACGCTCGGAATAGGAATACGGGTCGAACACGCAGGAATGGATGACGCGGGCGCCGTCAATAAACTCGCGCAATTGGCGGCCCGGATTGGTAGTGGCATCGCGCTCGGGAGAAAGCTGAGCAAGCTCGCGGTCCACAGCCGCAGCGAGGTCCTCGAGGGTCTCCTTCACCGCGGTCGGCCCCTGATAGAGCAGGCAGCACAGCGCATGCAGGGCGGCAATGCTGCGCGCGGGCGAGCTACCCTCGGCCGTCGGCAAGCAAGGTGCGACGAGCGTATCCTCCGGGCAGTCCTCCACCAGCGGGCCCTTGGCCGAGCCGATGAGAACCGTGGTAGCTCCGCGCTGGCTGGCAGTAATGAGGGCGCGCGACGCCCAGTCGCACTCGCCGGGCTCGCCGACGACCACGACCAGGTCCAGCGCCCCCACGTAACGCGGGAGCGATTCGGTCACCACAATCGGGATCCGCAGCGGCTCGGCGAGGCCAACGCCCAGGTGGGCGGCCTGGCGGGCAATCGCGTCGGTGGGAATAATGACAAGCGAGCGGGGATTGAGCCCGCTGAGCGCCTCGCCCCAGCGCTCCACTTCTCCGGCCACTAGGCGGATTTGGGCGCCTTCGTGCGCCACATCGAAAAAGCGCACGGTTTCGGCATCGTAATTACCGGTATCCATGTGGCCCAAGCATAGTCGGGCGCCCACTAAGATGAAGTCCTATGACTTCCGCACAGATTCATCCCGTAACCCTGATTGGCGGCGGCCCCGGCGCATGGGACCTCATTACCGTGCGCGGCATGCGCGCCCTGCAGGATGCAGAGGTTATTCTTGCCGATCACCTGGGACCTACGGCGCAGCTCGATAAGCTGTGTGATATTTCTTCCAAAGAGCTTATTGACGTCTCTAAGCTCCCCTATAAGAAGTCAATCTCGCAGGAAAAGATCAACGAGCTGCTCATCGAGCACGCCCGTGCCGGCCGCAAGGTGGCCCGCCTTAAGGGGGGCGATCCCTTCGTCTTTGGGCGCGGCTTTGAAGAGGTGCAAGCGCTGGCGGAAGCGTCTATTCCCACCACGGTCATTCCGGGCGTGACCTCAGCCATTTCCGTTCCCGCGGCCGTAGGAATCCCAGTAACCCAGCGCGGCATTGTCCACGGGTTCACGGTGGTTTCCGGCCACCTGCCGCCCGGCCATGAGAAGTCCTTGGTCGACTGGGCAGCGCTCTCCCGCTCCGGCGCTACGCTCGCGGTCATCATGGGTGTGAAGAATGCCCCGGCGATTGCCAATGCTCTTATCGACGCCTCCCTCTCCCCCTCCACTCCTTGCGCCATCATCCAAGAGGGCACGCTTTCTACCGAGCGCGCCTATCGCTGCACCTTGGGCACCCTGGCGCAGACGATGGCCGAGCACGAGATCTCCGCGCCGGCGGTCTACGTCATCGGCGAGGTGGCCGGGCTATAGCACCCCTCGAGGCCCTCAGGGGCCGCGAGGCCAACTTGTGGCCGCGCTCTACCCCACCGCAGTTGGGATTTGGCCCGTATCGTGGCCACAAGTCGCGGCGGAAGGGCTACGCGCGGTCAGCGGCGGGGCTTTTGGGCGCCTTATCCTGCACGATGGTTACGCCGGACTTGCGCGAACCGTGGGCGCGGTGGGCGGCAGCGACGCGCTCCGGATAGTCCGGGGCGTGAAAATCAGCATGGGCGGCTTCCTCGGCGTTTTCGGCTTCCAATTCCGCCGCACGCGCACGCCTGGTGCGCAACGCGCCACGAATGGTGGCTGCTACACCAGCCACGACCACGACCGCGATGGCAACCGGAGTAACTGCTGCAGGAACTGCCCAGCCAAAGTACGTCTCGGCACCGCCGATAACTTTGCTGATATTCAGGCCCACGATGGCCGTGCCCACCAGTCCGCCGAGCAGCACAGGATTGATGCGGGAGATGAGCCACGCGGCGATGGGCGCGGTGATGGCGCCGCCGATGAGCAGGGCAATTACTGCGGCCAGATTGGCGACGATATCGTGCCAGAGACCGACGATAAAGCCCGCGGTAGCGCCGAAGGTCACTAGGAACTCAGCGGCGTTCACCGTACCCACGATGCGGCGCGGCTGCTCGCGGCCGATGGCCATGAGCGTGGAAGTCGACACTGGGCCCCAGCCGCCGCCACCGGTGGAATCGACGAATCCTCCCACAAGGCCAAGACCGGCGAGAAACGGCGTGGAGTGGGAGCGCTTATAGGCGGAGCCACGGCGACGCGGTTGGGAGAAGCGCCAAATGAGGTTGGCGCCGATGCCCACCAGGATGAGTGCGGTCACCGGCGTGGCCGCCGCGGTGGAGATATTCGACAGCAACGTGGCGCCTAAAAAGGCGGCGATCCCACCCGGCACGCCAAGTCGCACCACGGTTTTCCAATCCACGTTGCCGAAGCGCGCGTGGCTCAATCCGGAGATGGCCGTGGTACCAAGCTCGGCGGTATGCACGACGGCAGAGGCCTGCGCGGGGCCGAGGCCCGCCAACAACAGCATCGTGGTAGACGTGACGCCAAAGCCCATGCCGATGCCACCGTCCACGAGGTTGGCGGCCGCACCGGCGAGCGCGATGAGGATGAGGGTCAGCATGGCGCGAACACCTCCTGTGCGGCGCGGCGGGCGTGGTGGAAACGACCGCAACGAGGGCCGCGAGGTCAGTGCCCAGCGGGCGGTCGACGGTGGCGGGAACGCCCGCCAGCCGGTCTAAGAGCAGGCCCTCGGTCACGAAGAGCGGAATCACACGCACGCGAGAGGGGTCTTGATGCTCGCGACACAGGGACACAATCCCTTCGCGGCCACCGCGGGTGGCAAATTCCACCGCCGTGGGCACGCCGGTGAGCGCGAAGGTGCGGTAGGCGAGCTCACGGATGGCATCATTCGCCGCGGAATCAGAGGAACCGACGGAGTAGATGACCACGTGGGCGTCACCAGGCCGGGTACGGGAGGCGAGCACGCGGGCGAGGTCCTCGCCGGTGCCGAGCCCTGGGGCGAGGTGGAGGGAAAGGTGGGAGGTTGTGGAGGCGTCGGCAAGCGCGCGCGGGACGTCCACGCGCTGGTGGTAGCCCTGGGTAAAAAGCAGCGGAACTACAATTGCCTCGGTCTCCCCTAGCTGGGCGAGCTCGAGCGCGGCCGTGGTGAGGTTAGGCTCGTTGAATTCCAGATGCGCCGCGCGGGCTGGGCGCAGACCCGTGGCCTGAGTCAAACGCTCAATGCCGGCCGCGGCGCCTGGGTGCCGCGAACCGTGGGACAGGGTAATAAGTGCGGGCATGGGGACATCCTTAAGCCTTCGGCGCCGTGGTGTGGCCGCGGCGGGCAAGCGAGCGCTTCAGTGCTTCGTTAGAGGACACAGCCGGTGCGGGGGCTACCGGGGCATCGTCTTGGCCATGGAAACGCACGGAGAAAATCCGCAGGCACTCCTGGCACTTCCAGGAAAAGTCATCTTCCTCATCCGGGAAGAGGTCGGTGCCGGCGCAATACGGGCAGAAGCTGGGATGGTTGCGGTTGGGGTTGGGCTGGCGGCGAAAATTCACTGCAAGTCCTCCTCCTTGGCACGCAAGACCCAGTGGCGGAATTGCTCGCCGTCCTCGCGCTGCTCTTTGTATTTATTGACCAAGCGAATGACGTACTCGGGCACCTCATCGGCGACGACCTTGTGGCCGCGCAGTTTGCGGCCCCAGTCCGGGGACAGGCCAAGGGCGCCGCCAAGGTGGACTTGGAAGCCCTCGACACGGTTGCCCTCGGAATCGGTAACAATCTGGCCCTTCAGGCCGATGTCCGATACCTGCGAACGCGCACAGGCATTGGGGCAGCCGTTGAGCGCGATGGAAATCGGAACGTCCAAATCGCCCAAGGTGTCTTCCAAGATGTCTACCAACTCGATGGCGCGGGCCTTGGTGGTCACGTGCGCGAGCTTGCAGAATTCCAGGCCGGTGCAGGAAATGACGCCGCGGCGGAATTCGGACGGCTGGGAGTAGAGGCCGGTCTCATCAAGCGCGCGGGAGAGCGCCGGAATGTCTTCTTCCTCCACATCAAGGAAGAGCAATTCCTTCATCGGGGTGGTGCGGATGCGGCTGATGCCGAACTTTTCGGCCACGTCCGCAATGGCGATGAGCTGCTCGCCGGTGGCGTGGCCCACGGTGGGCTTTACGCCAACGTAGAACTTGCCATCCTTCTGGCGGTGCACGCCAAGATGATCGCGGGAGCCGGGCTCGACCTCCAGTGGGATGCCATCCAGCAGTGGCTTGTCTAGGTATTCTTCCTCCAGCACCTGACGGAACTTTTCGATGCCCCACTTGGCTACCAAGAACTTCAGGCGGGCACGATTGCGGTTGCGGCGGAAGCCGTAGTCACGGAAGATGCCGACCACACCGGCCCAGACCTCCGGCACGCGCTCTAGGGGAACCCAGGCGCCGAGGGACTGCGAGAGCATCGGGTTGGTGGACAGGCCGCCGCCAACGAAGCAGTCGAATCCCGGGCCGTACTCGGGGTGGTTCACCCCCACGAAGGCAACGTCTTGAATCTCGTGCGTGACGTCCTGGCGGGAGTTGCCGGAGATAGCGGTCTTGAATTTTCGCGGCAGGTTATGGAATTCCTCGCGCGGCAGGTAGTTATTCTTAATCTCTTCGATGGCTGGGGTGGCATCGATAATCTCGTCCTCGGCCACACCTGCAACCGGAGAGCCCAAGATTACGCGGGGAACGTCACCGCAGCCCATGAGCGTGCTCAGCCCCACTGACTCGAGCTTGTCCCAAATGGTGGGCACATCCTCGATTTGAATCCAGTGCAGCTGGATATTCTGGCGGTCCGTAAAGTCCGCCGTGGAGCGGGCATAATCGCGCGAGATCTCACCGACAGCGCGCAGTTTGGCGGGATCGGCACGGCCACCGTCGAAGCGCACGCGCATCATGAAGTACTCGTCTTGCAGTTCCGCGTTAGACAGCTTGGAGGTCATCTCGCCGCCCAAGTTCTGGTTGCGCTGAGTATAAAGGCCCAACCACTTGAAGCGAGGGGCTAGGTCATCGGCCGGAATGGAGGAAAATCCCTGCTTGGAATAGATATCGATGACGCGCTGCTTGGCAGAAAGCCCACCGTCTTCCTGCTTAATTACCTCATCGTTATTGAGGGGCTCGGTGCCGTCAATCTTCCATTGGCCTTCGGGCTTTTTGGCGCGGGGTGTGCGCTTGGTATTAGTCGCGGTGGTCATGGTGTAGATCTCAACCTGCCTTTCCTAAGTATTGGAAGACAACCTACCCGTCTAAAATGAGCAGACAAAGCGGTCTTTTTTATTTTCAAGTCAAAAATCGCCCTGAACTGGCCAGAAGGGAGAATATTTTTAGAATCTAATTCAACTCCTTGCCGCAAACTAGACTAAACGGTTCAATTGCCAGAAAGATAAGCCACAAAAAATGAACCTAGCGGTCTAGATCCCGCGATTAAGAGAAAGGCATTCACACAGCATGAATCAGCCCTTGAAGGTAGCCGTCATCGGCGCAGGTCCGGCCGGCATCTATGCCTCCGATATCCTGGTGAAAAAGACCGGCGGCGAGGTACAGATTGACCTCATCGAGCAGATGCCCGCGCCCTTCGGTCTCATCCGCTACGGCGTGGCGCCGGACCATCCGCGCATTAAGGGCATTATCAAGTCCCTGCACCGCGTGCTCGATACCGAGCAGATTCGCCTGTTGACCAACGTGCACATCGGGCGTGACATCACCGTCGACGAACTGCAGCAGCACTACGATGCCGTGGTCTTTGCCACCGGCGCCGTGGGCGACCGCCACCGCGATATCCCTGGCGCGGACTTGGACGGCGTGCATGGCGCCGGCGAGTTCGTCGGCTTCTACGATGGCAACCCGCACTTTGAGCGCGACTGGGATCTCTCCGCCAAGGAGGTGGCAGTCATTGGCGTAGGCAATGTGGGCCTTGACGTCTCCCGCATCTTGGCCAAGACCGGCGATGAGCTCAAGGTCACCGAGATCCCCGATAATGTCTACGAGTCCCTAGCCAAGAACCAGGCTGAGACCGTGCGCGTCTTCGGCCGCCGCGGCCCGGCGCAGGCCAAGTTCACCCCGCAGGAGCTCAAGAAACTGGACCATTCCGAGTCCATTAATGTTGTGGTCTCCCCCGAGGACATCGACTATGACGAGGCCTCGCTGGCCGCGCGCCAGGAGAGCAAGTCCACCGACTTGGTGTGCCAGGTGCTAGAGCAGTACGCGATTCGCGTTCCAAAAGAAGCGCCACACACGCTGCAGATCCACCTCTTTGAGCAGCCGGTAGAGATCTTGGGCGAGGACGGCAAGGTCAGCGGCATCAAGACCGAGCGCACCGCGCTCAACGGCGATGGCAGCGTGCACGGCACCGGAAAGTTCACGGAATGGCCGGTGCAGGCGGTTTACTTCGCCACCGGCTACCGCTCCGATGCGGTCGATGGCGTGCCCTTTAATCAGGACAAGAACGTCATCAATAACGATGGCGGCCATGTTATCGATGCGGCCGGCGCAGTGGTACCGGGCCTCTACACCACCGGGTGGATTAAGCGCGGCCCGGTGGGCCTGATTGGCAATACCAAGTCCGATGCCACGGAGACGATTGGCATGCTGCTTGCCGACGCCGCTTCTGGCACCCTCCCCTCCCCCTCCAGCGCCGCGGATATCACCGAAGTCTTTGCCGAGCGCGGTATCGATTATCTGACGTGGCAGGATTGGCAGCGCTTGGACGCGGCCGAGCGCGCCCTAGGCGAGCGCGAGGGCCGCGAGCGTAAGAAGTTTGTGGAGTGGGAGGACATGGTCTCCCACTCGCGCGCCGAAAATTAGCGGCGAATGATGGCAAGGACCTCGTCGACGATGGACTGCACCTCGTCGGTGGTCTTTGCCTCTACATTGAGGCGCAGCAGCGGCTCCGTATTGGACGCGCGCACGTTGAACCATGCCTCGGTTCCCTTGAGCTCGACGGTCACGCCATCGAGTTCATCGACGGACTCAATCTTATCCGCCAGCTCATCCAGTACTGCCTGGGTAGCGGCCTTCTGGTCCTCCACGGTGGAGTTAATCTCGCCGGAGGCCTCGTAGCGGGAGTATTCCGCCATGAGCTCGCTCAGCGGCTTGTCGGACTGGCCCAGTGCGGCCAGCACGTGCATCGCAGCAAGCATGCCGGAATCAGCGTTCCAGAATTCCTGGAAGTAGTAGTGCGCGGAGTGCTCGCCACCGAAGGCAGCCTTGTGCTCGGCCATCTGCGCCTTGATGAAGGAGTGGCCCACACGGGTGCGCACCGGGGTACCGCCCTTTTCCTTAATGAGCTCCGGCACGGTCTTGGAGGTAATCAGGTTGTGGATGATGGTAGCGCCGGGGAACTTCTCCAGGTAACGCTCAGCCACCAGCGCACAGATGGCAGAAGGAGAAACCGGCTGGCCCTTTTCATCCACCACGAAGCAGCGGTCCGCATCGCCGTCGAAGGCCAAGCCAATATCGGCCTTCTGATCCACGGTGAACTTCTGCAGGTCTACGAGGTTCTTCGGTCCAAGGGGTTAGCCTCGTGGTTCGGGAAAGTGCCATCGAGCTCGAAGTACAAATCGCGGACGTCGAAAGGCAAGCCATTGAAGACGGCCGGCACGGTGTGGCCACCCATGCCATTGGCGGCATCGACAGCTACGACGAGCGGCTTGGAATCCTCTAGCGGTACCAGCTTGCGCAGGAAGTCGGCGTAGCCGGCCAGAATCTCCTGTTCGGCAATTGCACCCTCGGTGCCGGTGAACTCCGGGGTGCCGTCGATAAGCATCTGCTTAATCTGCTCCAGGCCGGTCTCCTGGCCCACCGGTACCGCGCCGGCGCGGCAGAGCTTAATGCCGTTGTACTTGGCCGGGTTATGAGAGGCGGTAAACATAGCACCCGCACACTCCAGGGAGCCGGCGGCGTAGTAGAGCTCGTCGGTAGAGGTTAGCCCCAGCAGGGTCACGTTGAGGCCCTGTGAGGTCACGCCCTCAGCAAAAGCGCGCGCCAGAGACGGCGAGGACGGGCGCATATCGTGGCCGACTGCTACGGTATTTTCGCCTTCTTCCCGCAAGATGGCGGCAAACGCGGCGCCCGTATCGCGCACGAAGTTCTCATCGATATCTTCGCCCACCACGCCACGGACGTCATAGGCCTTAATTACTGCATCAAGATGCTCACGAGTTCGCATAACCTGCAATAGTACCCCCGCCGACTGGGAAACTACCGCACCACGGGGTTCGTGTCAGTCCTGTTCCGGTTCCGCGGGCGTCGTTTCATCGGGCACGACCGAAAGGTGCGCGCGGCGCGCCTTTTTGGCATAAGCCACGCGGCGGGTGCGAAAGACCGGGTGATTCGAATTGGCAGGATCCGCTCCATCAAAGGTCGCGGAATAGTCGATAGGGTCTGCACCGGATCCGGCGCTGCGGTCATCGACCAAGCCGGTGGTCACGCGGCCGTCTTCCTTGACGGCCTCTGCCAGGGCCATCAGGTCATCTTCCTCATCCAGCTCGATGCGGTCCACACGCACCAGCTCCCAACCCACTGGGGCGGAAATGCGATCGCGGTGGGTGGCGCACAGATCCCAGCTATGTGGGTTCTCCTCTTCCGCCAGCGGCCCAACGACGGCCGTCTGGTCCGCGTAAGCGTAGGTCAATGTCGCCACGGCGGGGCGGCCGCAGCCTGGGCGGGAGCAATGGCGAGAAATAGTCACAGCGCATAAGTCTAAACCCTTAGTTGAGATTTAGATAGTCTTCGCCCCGGCGTGGCTCCGCTAAAACCAGCCCGCCAGGACCCTAGAATCAAGGTCATGACCGCCGCTCGCCCGCATATCCGCCCCGCCCGCGACCGCCACGGCCACGGCATGCGCGGACCTCTCCTCCCCCAGCAGACCCCGCGCTACCGCAGCGCGCGCGAGCACTTCGACATGGCCGTATTGGAGGCCTATGCCCCCATCCAAAACGCCTTCGCGCCACAATTGCGGGGCCTCGACTTGGCTGTAGACACCATCCCGCGCATGCGGCTTTCGCCCGATATGACCGTGCTACCGGATGAGATTATCGCCGATGGTCCAGTTCCCCTCGGCCGCGTGGTTCCCGCCGGCGTAGATTCCGAGGGCCAGCCCACCCGCGCACGCTTGGTCATTTTCCGCATGCCCATCGAGCAACGCGCCTCCACCCCGTCCGAGCGCTCCGAGCTCCTGGGTACCGTTATCACCGCGCTGGTGGCCAACTACCTCAACTTGGACCCCGAAGAAGTGGACCCGCGCTATAGCTGGTAGCCCCGGTAAATTTCGCGGCGCAGCAGAAAAGCCCCTGGCCGCACATTGCGTGCTAGCCAGGGGCCTTACTGGACACCTTAATTATCCAATCTCGCGCTTGAGGCGGCGGCGCTCACGGTCAGATAGCCCGCCCCAAATACCGAAGCGCTCATCGTGCTCCAGCGCGTACTCCAAGCATTCATCGCGCACCGCGCAGGCCTGGCAAATGCGCTTGGCCTCACGGGTAGAGCCTCCCTTTTCAGGGAAGAATGCTTCAGGGTCGGTCTGCGCGCACAGCGCCTGGTCCTGCCACTCCTGCTCGACGGCACCGAAGAGTTCATCGAGCGACATCTCTGCAGCAGCACCGCCACGGAGAATGGCGTTGTTATTAGCCATTTTGTCCACGCCTTTTCCTTTCTCCGAGGTTGGGTAATTCTCATCAGTGCGACCGACTGTACACCACATTCCCCTTGGGCAACCCCGCCGGGATGGTGTGGGAGTAACGGCGCCGGCCGCTGTTTCTTTCACTGATGTAATTTCACACCGGATCACTAAATATCGTCAACCCGAATTGGCGGCTTCTTTGCGCTTTCCGGCAAAAACGCAGCACACGATCCCCATCCGTCACATCTGTAACAACTGATCCCCTGTGGGGGTATAGGTAGGGGGTACTACATGTAGTGGTACCCCGTTTTTCTGTCAACAATTTTCAGGAAATCCCGGCGTGTCGCGCGCACAACCCCGCAAAGAAGGGATCCATGCGCTTCACATCTATGAAGATTCCGCACCATGTCGGCCGGTTCGCCTAGGCGCAGCGACTGGCCCCATACAAAAAGGCCGAACCGAGGCTCTATTTTCCTCAGTTCGGCCTATCCCATCTGGACCTAGTGCAGTGCCCAGACCACGGCGGAAGCGTTAAGCATCGGAGCTAAAACGCACGCCGGCATCGGGGATGGAAACGCCGGGGAAGACACGCATGCCGTCGAGAAGCTCGCAGCGTGCACCGATATGGGCGCCTTCACCAATGACGCAGTTCTCAATGACCGCGTTGGCGCCAATGTGGGCGCCGGAGGCAATGATCGAGTTGTGGATGATGGCGCCTGGCTCAATGCGCACGCCGTCGAAGACAACGGTGCCCTCCAGGCGGGAGCCCGCACCCACCTCGGAGCCACGACCCACGGCGGTGCCGGACAGCAGCAGCACGCCCCCGGCGATGCCGGCGGAGGGATCCACCAAGGATTCACCAGTCTTGCCCTCAATCAGCGGGGACGGCGCGATGCCGCGTACCAAGTCGGAGGAACCGCGGGTGAAGTCATCCGGGCGGCCCATATCGCGCCAGTAGGAATTGTCTACGTGGCCGACAACCAGGCGGCCTTCCTCCAGGAGCCCTGGGAAGGTTTCGCGTTCCACGGAAACAACGCGGTTGGCCGGAATGGACTCGATGACGGAACGCTTGAATACATAGCAACCGGCGTTGATCTGGTTGGTTGGCGGATCCTCGGTCTTTTCTAGGAACGCGGTCACTCGGCCGTTGGAGTCGGTCGGAACGCAACCAAACGCACGCGGGTCAGCCACGTTGAGCAGGTGCATGGTGACATCGGCGTCCTTGTCATGGTGTGTGGTGAGGATGCCTTCCAGATCCATGCCGGAGAGCACGTCGCCATTGAAGACCATGACCGTGTCATTGCGCAGCTTGTCGTAGACGTTGCGGATGCCGCCGCCGGTGCCGAGCGCAGTCTCTTCCACCACGTACTCGATCTCCAAGCCCAGCTCGGAGCCATCACCGAAGTACTCCTCAAAGACCTCGGCCTTATAGGAGGTAGACATGACGACGTGTGTGATGCCGGCGGCCTTGATGCGGGCGAGCAGGTGCTGCAGGAACGGGTAGTTTGCCGTCGGCAGCATCGGCTTCGGCGTACCGATGGTTAGTGGGCGCAGGCGGGTGCCGCGGCCACCAACGAGAATCACTGCTTCCGTGCTGGCACCGTGGGTGGTGGCTGCTTCAGTCATAGTCTTCCTTATGTATGCGGACAGTTTTATTCTGTGATTTTCTGAGGGACAGTGTAGAGCGTATGGCGCGCAATCCAGGTCAACGGCACGCGCACCGAGTCTTAAGAACGCGCCGAGGCCGAGGCAATCAGCCCGCGGACTCGCAGCCCCAGCCACAACGCGCCACGCAGCGGGGCCTGCCACCATGCGGGGTGGCGGTCTGCCTGAAAGCGATAGGCGGAGTTGTGGTGGGCGCGCAGCATCGCCCCAGCGTGCGCTTGGGTGGAATGCCCCTTGGCGTGGCTGATGACGGCCTCCGGGCAGAAGATGTTTTGGTAGCCGGCGCGCGTGAAGCGATCTCCTAGGCCCACGTCTTCGAGGTACATGAAATAGCGCTCATCAAACCCGCCGATGGCGTCGAAGGCCTCCCAACGCACAAGAAGGCAGGAGCCGGATAACCATCCGGCCGGGCGCTGGGCGGTCATATCGGCTTCATCGCGGTAGGCGCGCGACCATGGATTGGACGGCCAGATCGAAGAAAAGAGCGCGTGCCCAATGCCGGTAGCCACGGTGGGCACAGCGCGGGCCGAGGGATAATTGCTGCCATCCGGTTCCACGATGCGCGGGCCCACGGCCGCAGCATCCGGCCACTGGCGAGCGCACTCGATGAGCTGGTCAATAGATCCCGGGGTAAAGGTGACATCGGGATTAGAGATAAGGAAGAATTCCTCATCCACGCCACCGTGCTCGCGGGCGAAGCGGGCACCCGCATTCATGCCAGCGCCGTAGCCGATATTCCCGCCGGTATCGAGAAAGTCCACCCCGGCGCGTTCGCGGGCCGCGGCCTCGGGCACGCCGTCGATGGAGCCATTATCCGCAAGCACGACCTTGGTGCCGCGGGCGCAGGCGCCCGGCAGGGAGTCCAAAAAACTACCGAGGTATTCACCGGGACTATAGGTCACGGTGATCACGGCCAGCGGGGATTGATTTGGTGTAGTCACAATGGCCCCGAGCTTAGTCACAGGCGCTCCTCGCACTGGGCAGGGACACTGCCCGAACACGCGAAATCGGACGCGGATCACTAATTTTTGCCCGTTCTGCCCTAAACTGTCTCCAGATCCCCACCAATCTAGAAAGCCTCCACTTGTGACTTCTGAGAACACTCGCCGGGCGCGCACCATCCAGCCGGCGCCCTCTGCCGCTAGTGCGGTAAAGCAAAAAGGTTCCACGGCCATTAAGACGATCGTGGCCCTCGTGTCCGCCTTAATACTGGTGGTATCCGGCGTGGGTTATGCCACCGTGGGTCGGCTGGATAATGGCATGTCTTCGGCTACGGACTTGTCCCTGGACGGCGAAGGCTTGTCCGGTGACTCGCTCGATGGCGCAGTGGATATCTTGCTGGTGGGCAAGGATTCGCGTACCGACGCCAAAGGCGATCCCCTCTCTGAGAAGGAATTGGCGGATCTGCACGCCGGCGTGGCCGATGGTGAGGAAAATACCGACACCATGATGCTCATACGCGTTCCGGAGGACGGTTCCCGCGCTACCGCCGTATCCATTCCGCGCGATACCTATGTCAAGGATCCGGACTACGGCAATATGAAGATGAATGCTGTCTTCGCCTCCCATAAGAACGCCAAGGTGGAAGAGCTCGAGCAGGAAAATGCCGAGGCGGAGGCTAAGGGTAAAAAGAAGCCGCACTCGGATAAGGACATCGAAAAGCAGGGCGTCGAAGCCGGGCGCGAAGGATTGCTGGCGATGGTGCGCACCCTGACCGGTGTGTCTATTGATCACTACGCCGAGGTGGGCCTGCTGGGCTTTACTTTGCTCACTGACGCCGTCGATGGTGTAGATGTCTGCCTCAACGATGATGTTGATGATGACATGTCTGGCGCTAAGTTCAGCAAGGGCAAGCAGACCCTCGACGGCGCCAAGGCCCTAGCTTTCGTGCGCCAGCGCTATAACCTCCCGCGCGGCGACCTCGACCGCATCGTGCGCCAGCAGGCCTTCATGGCGTCCCTGGTCAATAAGATCCTGGACAATGACACCCTGGCTAATCCTTCCAAGCTGTCCAAGATTGCCAAGGCGGTAGAGCGCTCCGTGGTCATCGATGAGGGCTGGGACATCATGGGCTTTGTCACCCAGCTGGCAGGGCTTGCTGGCGGCAATGTCACCTTCACCACCATCCCGGTAACCTCCATCGACGGCCAGGGCGATTATGGCGAATCCATCGTCACCATCGATGCCGCCGAGGTTCACCGCTTCATGGATGACCTGGCCAAGACCCACGATGAAGCCACCGATGAGTCCAAGGCCGAGGATAAGGACAAGCAGGAGAAGGCAGAGAAGGACAAGGACGTCGATCCGAATATCAATATTCACGTCCTCAACGCCGGCAATATTGATGGCTTGGCGTCCGGCATCGGCTCCTGGCTGGAGGGCAAGGGCTACACGGTAGAGCGCTCCGCGAACGCGCAGCCGGGCATCTACAGCGAGTCGCAGGTCGTCGCCGCCGATCCATCGAGCAAGGAAGCTAAGGCCCTGGCCAAGAAGCTGGGTGGGCTGCCGGTGGCAGAGAACCCGCAGCTCGACGATGACACCCTCATCGTGGTTGCTACCGATGACTACCAGGGCACCTTCCGATGAAGAGGCCAGCGCCCAGCAGCCGGAGGAAGATAAGTCCAGCCAGCCGGTTGGCACCCCGGGCAATGACTTCGGTACCGCCAAGGTTTCCCCGGAGATTGACGCCGGCGGCGACGGTCCGCGCTGCGTGAACTAGCACTTCTCCCCTACGATGGGCGGGTATGGAACTACTCGCCCATCTTTTGCGTGCCGACGCCGCCTCCCCGCGGCTTACCGTATATAACGAGGCCACCGGCGCGCGCATGGATTTTTCCGCGCAAACGCTCGACAATTGGGTGGCCAAGATCGCCAATATGTTGGAAGAAGAGCTCGACCTAGAGGCGGATTCCACCATCGCCATCGATCTTCCTTCCTCGTGGCAGGCGGCCGTTGTGGCCTTAGGCGCGCTCGCCTCTGGCCCTTCCTATAGCTTTGGCGAGTCTGCCGCGCTTGCCGACGTCGTCTTTACCTCCCCTTCCCGCTACGCGGCCGCCCACGAGCGCCAACCCCAGGCCGACATCGTGCTCATCAGCGAGGACCCCTTTGGCCGCGGCGTCGTAGAGTCCGGCGGGGAGCTGCCCACCGGCGCCATCGATTTTGGCCCCACCGTGCGCTTTTATGGTGATCAGTACTTCGCCGAAACCCAACCGCTGCCCCAGCTTGTCGATGCCCCCGCATCCGCCGAGCGCCTGCTTTCTACCGGCTGGTCCGATAATGAGTCTTTCTCCCGCGCCGTGCTCGAGCCCCTAGCCGCTGGCGGTTCCGCGGTCATCGTTGCCGGCATGTGCCCGGCCGAGCGCTTAGAGGAAATCGCCGCCAATGAGAAGGCCACCGCCCGCCTCTAATAGTTTCAGAAAGCAGCCCGATCCCGGATACACTTAGCCCTCGTTATGTTTCTGGGAATCTCTATGGACGCATGGTCCTCTATCTTCATCGGCGTCCTCATCCTCGCCGGCACCATTACTCAGGGCACCATCGGCTTTGGCTTAGGCACCATTGCCACGCCCATCATCGCGCTCATTCGACCTGAGCTCGTGCCCACGCTCATTCTGCTGCTCGCGCTGTGCATTTCCAGCTATACGCTCGCGCGCACCTACCGCGAGACGTCGTGGCGCGTCGTCGGCATCTCTTCCCTCGCCCGCATTCCCGGTTCCCTAGTGGGCGCGTGGGCCATCGCCAGCCTCTCCCCCGATGGGCTATCCATTTTTATCGGCTGCGCCGTGCTCCTTGCTATGACGCTATCCAGCTTGGGCTGGAGCCCGCGCCCTACCACCGCCAATACGCTCATCGCCGGCGTAGTCTCCGGCATCCTGGGCACCTCGACTTCCATCGGCGGCCCGCCGATGGCGCTCATCATGAAGCGCTTCGACCCAAACCGCACACGAGGCACCTTAGCAGGCACCTTTGTCCTCGGAACCTTAATTTCTCTTATAATTCTGGCGTTCAATGGGCAGATCACCAGCACTCAGGTGACCGCCGCGGCGACCTACTTCCCCCTTGTTGTCGTGGGTCTCATTGCCGCCAACTACCTCAACCGATTTATAGATAGGCACCTCCTCAACCGGATTGTCATCATCGTGGCCATCTTCGCGACACTCATGCTGATTGTCGAATCGGCCCTTTTCTAACCCTACTCGGTACCCCTCAGCAGAAGGCCCCAGCAGGTTCCTGTTGCGAAACGCGCCAACGTCTGCCATGTAAACGCCTATAACTTATGTCACGTAACATTCACGTTCAGGCATTTTATAACCCCTCCCCACCCGCCTAAATGCAGCGTACGGCACATATTGTGACATGTCCACAACTTTCCAACAGGGTCCCGAACCACCCCCAGCAATCGCCTAACCACCCCCACATAGGGGGTTATCAAATTCACGCTAAAACACCATTGTATAGACAACCATCCATCAATAATTTTTCACGCACTACCAGCCACCTAGCGGGAAAACCCCCAATAAACAGCTTGGTCTATATAAAAAATACCCACCCTCCGCTCCGGTAAATATATAGACATCTAAGAGATGAATTAATTCTGAGCCTGTTTTAGCGTTTTCTCAGCGCAACATTGAGAGTTGCTGGATTTCATTCATAAGTTCATTCATTTTCTACCTGCCTAGGAGAAGTTCTATATGTCGATTCGTCGTCGCATGACCGGCCTGACCGCCGGCCTCATCGTCGCCGGCACCGCATTCGCGGCACCGCTGGCTGGCGCAGCTACCCAGACCGAGTCCTACCCGGAGACCCCGGCTCTGAACCCGGACCTGCCAATCATCCACACCACCCACGGTTCCGACCACATGAAGGCGAATATCCTGAACCCTCGCCCGGTATGTAACCCGTGGGACTGACCACCGCACCGTGGTCTACAAGGTCTCCGACCGCTTCCTGCCGGCCGGCACCATCTCCACCACCAACCAGACCAAGAAGGACATCCCGCTGCAGCAGGATCTGTCCAAGTCTCAGTCCATCTCCCTTTCTGTCAACGGTGACCGCACCGAGACCACGTCCATGAACCTGGGCGGCAAGGGCTCCAAGAAGGGCGCTGAAGGCTCTTTCGGCATCTCTCACGAGATCGCTACCAAGATTGGTGCTAGCGCTTCCTACTCCCTGTCTTGGGATGCTGGCCAGTCCATCGGACCTTACGACGTTCCGCCAAACCACACCGGCGAGGCTACCTACGGCTTCCGCGTGCTGAACATGACTGGTACCCAGCAGTACTGCAAGCCAAACGGCACCTGGTCCACCCCGACTGCTTGGAGCGCAATGCAGCCGGTAAAGAACGAGGTTCGCGTCAAGCTGTACGACAAGCTGTCTGACTCCTACGCTCCTAACAAGGATGCTCAGAACACCACCGACGTCAATGACCCGAAGGTCGTTGAAGAAGACAAGAACCTCGAGGCTGACGCAGAGGTAATCAAGGACTCCGAGGGCAACGCCAAGGAAGCAACCGAGAAGGTTTCTGAGGCAGAGGGCAAGAACGAAGAGGCTGCCGACAAGAAGAAGCAGGAAGAGGTTGACGCCAAGGAGGACAAGAAGGACTCCAAGCACAAGCTCGACCTCGAGCCTTACCTGACCGTGTCCGGCGCTAAGCACGCTGGCTTCGCAGGCACCGTTGCTCTGCGCGCAAAGAACGTTGGCTCCGAGCGTTACTACGGCGAGTTCCCAGCCACCCAGTTCCGCGTTGACGTGAAGACCGCTAAGGGCCCGAAGGGCGTTGACCGCCTCATCACCCCGCGTTCCTCCAACGGCGCTCACATCCGTGACCTGGGCTTCAATGAGAAGACCTCCACCCGCTCCTTCGAGGTAACCCTGGCTAACCCGATTAACGCTGGCGAAGAAGCTCGCATCGCTAACCTGGACTTCGGCGACGGCAAGACCAAGGAAGGCCGCCTCATCAACAACATCGAGGTAACCCAGACTTCCCGCATCAAGGGTGATGACTCCAAGCACAACGACCAGAACGTTGACTCCCGCGAGCACACCCTGAATGACTTTGGCAAGAAGAACGAAGGCCTGTTCTAAGAACACCTCACTTCTGCCCTAGGGACATAGTTTCCTAGCCGGTTACTTTCACAAAGGCCGCTGCACTATCACACGGTGCGGCGGCCTTTGTGCGTCCACTGGCCGGCCCACCCGCGAATTTGTATCCTTATTCGGTACGTCATTCCAGCTCGAAGGGAGTTTTATAGAGACCAAATCACCCATGCACCCCTCTCTCCTTCTTCTTTTAAGGTGATGAAATGACAGAATTTATTGCTGCGCGCTGGCAAGACATCCTGTTCCGCAGCTATCAGCACACCAGCTTGGTCATCCAATCCGTGGCCGTAGCACTGATAATCGCCCTCGTCATTGCGATATTTGTGGCACAGCGCCCCCGCGGTGCGGCCCTAGCCAATGCACTATCCTCCATAGGCCTCACGCTTCCCTCGTTGGCCCTACTCGGCCTCGCTATTCCTCTCTTTGGAATCGGCACAGTACCTTCCGTTGTTCTCGTGGTCTTTTACGCTGTGTTGCCGATTCTGCGCAACGCCATCGTCGGACTGCACACGGTTGACCCCACCGTTATTGAATCCGCCCGCGGGCAGGGAATGAGCTCAGCGGCGATTTTATTTCGCGTTCGTCTGCCGCTGGCATGGCCCATAATCATGACGGGCATTCGGGTTGCTACCCAGATGTCTATGGGTGTCGCCGCCATCGCGGCCTACGCACTTGGCCCAGGCTTGGGCGGTTATATCTATTCCGGCCTGAGCCAGATTGGCGGCACTAACGCCCTGAACTACACGCTCGTCGGCACGCTCGGCGTCGTCGTAATCGCACTCATCGTGGATGCGATTCTTGCGGGCATCCAGAAACTGACCACTCCGAAAGGCATTTCCGCATGACACAAGAACAGCACTCCCGCCCGGTTTCTAGCAGCCAGACCAGCGGTGCCGAAATCGTCTTCGACCACGTCACCAAGTCTTACCCTGGGCAGAAGTCTCCTGCGGTAAAGGATTTATCTTTCCGCATCCCTGCCGGTGAACTCGTGGCATTTGTGGGCCCTTCCGGCTGCGGTAAGACCACGTCTCTCAAGATGATCAACCGCCTGGTCGAGCCCACTGGTGGCGAGATTCGGATTAATGGCGAAGACGTAACCAAGAAGAATCCCACCCAGCTACGGCGAGATATCGGATACGTCATCCAAGGCGGCGGCCTCATCCCCCATATGTCTGTCGCGGACAATATTGCGCTCGTGCCAAAGCTCAAGAAGTGGAATAACGACAAGATTTCACGTCGTACCGATGAGCTTTTGGACATGGTGGGGCTGGATCCGTCGATTTATCGGGATCGCTTTCCCCGGGAGCTTTCGGGTGGTCAGCAGCAGCGCGTTGGCGTAGCCCGCGGCCTCGCGGCCGATCCCCCGGTGGTGCTCATGGACGAGCCCTTCGGCGCGGTAGACCCGATTACCCGCACGCACCTGCAAGATGAGCTGGTCAACATCCAGTCCGAGCTGAAGAAGACCATCGTGTGCGTGACGCACGATATCGATGAAGCGATCAAGCTGGGCCACCGCATCCTCATCTTTGAACCCGGCGCGCAGATTAGCCAGTACGATACGCCGGAGAATATTCTTGCCGCGCCGGCGAATGACTTTGTGGAAGACTTCATTGGTTCGGGCTCCGCCCTCAAGCAGCTGAACCTGCGGCGCGCGGATGAGCTTGAATTGTGGACACCTCCCATCGGGCGCATTGGAGAGAAGGCGGCGGACGTCCTCGAGCGCTTGAGCGCGGCTGGAGAAAACACCGTCGTCATTCTGGACGAGCACGATCACCCGCGCGAATGGATTACCAAGCGCCAGCTCGGCCGCTTGGATGTCATTCCGGAGCCAACAATCGAACTGTCTTCCGTGGTAGAGGCGCGCTCTACGCTTAGCGACGCCATGTCTGCCATGCTTGCCTCCTCCCACGGCGGTGCCATGGTGACCCGCCGCGGCGCATTCGAGGGCGTACTCCTTTATGACACGGTCAACGACTACATTCGCCAGATCAACTCTGAGGCCCAATCGCCTAGTGGCGAGGGAGGTACCCATGGAGAAGCTTAAACGCCTCAGCGGAGAAAACCGTCTCCTCATCGTCGGCATTCCCGTACTCGTTGTCGCGGCGATTGCTGGGTGGCTCATCTGGCACGCCACCGCGGATCTAGATGAGATTGAGGCGCGCACCTTGGAACTCAGTTCAGTCGCTACTTTGGCCTGGGAGCACCTCGTGCTCGTAGTCATTTCTGCACTCTTGGTTATCGCTACCGCAATCCCTTTGGGAATTGTGCTCACGAGGCCATCCACGCAGTTTCTTGCCCCGGTGGTCACCGGCATCGCCAATATTGGTCAAGCAGCTCCCGTGGTGGGCGTCATCGTTCTCTTAGCCATTTGGCTCGGCTTCGGTACCCCGGTCGCCATCCTCGGGTTGTGGTTTTATGCCTTCTTGCCGGTGCTGGCCAATGTCATTGCGGGTTTAAGGGGCGTCGACAAGCAGCTCATTGAAGCAGCCCACGGGCTAAGCATGTCGCCCATGCAGGTGCTCGCCAAGGTGGAGCTTCCGCTAGCGCTACCGGTGATCATGACCGGTGTGCGTACGTCCCTGGTGCTTCTGGTGGGCGCGGGTGCGTTTGCCACGTTTATTGATGCCGGTGGACTCGGTGGGCTGATTACCTCTGGAATCAACCTGTATCGCACGCCGATTCTTGTCTCCGGCGCGGTGCTTATCGCCGCCTTGGCGCTGGCCGTGGAATGGGTGGGCCGAGTACTGGAACTTGCTTTTACGCCGAAGGGAATGATCAAATGAAACGCCTCATGGCAACTCTCAGCGCAGTAAGCACGCTCTTTTTGGCTGGCTGCGGCCTTGGTACTGCAGGTGGCCTCATTCCGCAGGGCGAGCTGCAAGGCGACCTTGCCAGCATTGATCTAGAGGGCGAGAACATTTCCATCGGCTCGAAGAACTTCACCGAGCAGATCATTTTGGGAAAGATCGGCGCCATCTTGCTAGAGTCTGCGGGCGCGAACGTCAAGGATCTCACCAATATTCCGGGATCTACCTCCGCCCGCCAGGCGCTCCAGGTGGGCGATATGGACATGATGTTTGAGTACACCGGTACCGCTTGGATTACTTATCTTGGCCATGATGATCCGGTTCCTGGCTCGCAGGAGCAATACGCGGCCGTAGAAAAGGCTGATAAGGACAATGGCCTGTCCTGGCTGCCACCAGCGCCAATGAACAATACCTACGCCCTGGCAACGAGCGAGAAGACGCACCAAAAATTCGGGGTGGAATCGTTGGCGGATATCAAGAAGCTTCCACCGGAGAAGCAGACTTTCTGCACCGATGCGGAGTTCCTCGCCCGCAATGATGGCCTCCTCCCTATGCTGAAGAGTTATGGGGTGGAAGAGCCTCCGCGCAGTCGTATTAAGGAAATGGACTCCGGTGCAGTCTATGCCGCCTTGGACAAAGGCGAGTGCACCTTCGGCTCCGTCTTTGCCACCGACGGCCGCATCAAGGCGCTAGACCTTCAGGTGCTGACGGATCCCGATCTATTCTTCCCCAAATACAACCTGGCTCCGGTGGTTCGCACCGAGGTCTTGGACGAGCATCCAGAGATTGAAGAGCTCTTCGCTCCCCTTTCGCAGTTGCTTACCGACGAAAAGATGCAGGAGCTCAACGCCCGCGTCGACGTCGACGGCGCGGACTACACCACCGTGGCGCTGGATTTCTTGAAGGAAGAAAACCTGATCTCGGACTAGCTGCGGCACCTTAACAAGATTCCCAAAGACCGCTGCACCACCCTCGGTGCGGCGGTCTTTAACATTTATTTAACTTAGATCACAAATTTGCTTTCGTTCACCAAAACCTTCAGATAGATTGTGTATGTTACCCCATTCACAACCACTGGAGGATGAATTCTATGTCTCACACGACTGCGAATGCGCCCGCTTCACCAGCCAGCCCACCCACCACTGACGGCGCAGGTACTTCACCCAGCGGCCAGGTGACCACTAATAAGGCCGTCAATAGCCAATGGACCATCACGCTCTTCGGCACCGCCGTGGGTGCAGGCATCCTCTTCCTGCCGATTTCGGCCGGCAGCTTCGGTTTTATCCCGCTACTGGTGGCTACCTTGCTCATCTTCCCGATGACCTACCTGGCCCACCGCGCGTTTTCTTGGATCATCAGCTATTCCCCGCTACACGGCGAAGATGTCCTCGCGGTACTCACTCACTTCTTCGGCCGCGGCAATGGAATCATCCTGGCAATCATCTACTGGTTCACCATTTTCCCGGTGGTGCTTATCTACGGCGTATCGATTACGAATACGGTCGATAGCTTCATCGTCAACCAGCTGGGCGGCCCGGAAATCTCCCGCTACATCCTGGCGCCACTGTGCGTGGGCCTCATGACACTCGCGCTCGCCTTTGGCAACGCCATCATGCTCAAGATTGCCCAGTTCGTGGTCTACCCGCTCATCGTGGCGCTCGCAGCGGTATCGCTCTACCTCATCCCGCAATGGGACTTGGGCTCCTTCCTGGAAGCCGGCGACCACAGCGCCGGCGGCGTCCTCAAGGCCATCATCCTCATCCTTCCAGTATTGGTCTTCTCCTTCTCCTTCGTTGCCGCCATCTCCCAGTTCTCCCTGGGCATGGAGAAGGAATACGGCGCGGACCACCACGCGCAGTCCGATAAGGTCATCCGCAACTCCGCCATCCTGCTGACCATCTTCACCATGTTCTTCGTCTGGTCCTGCGCCCTGGCCATGGGCGCGGACGGCATGCAGGAGGCTAATGACAAGAACCTGCCGGTACTCTCCTACTTCGCCAACGAAACCGGCACCCAGTTTATGGCCTACATGGCTCCCATTGTCGTTATTTGCGCAGTAGCCTCCTCCTACTTCGGCCACGCCCTTGGCACCATCGAGGGCACCCAGTACCTCTTCAACCTGGCCGCGCCAAAGGCCACGAAGAAGATGTCCACGCGCACACTCGACTTGTGGACCTACCTCTTCATCTTTGTTTCAACCTCCCTGGTGGGTATTTTCAACCCCTCCATCCTGGATATGATTTCCGTCGTGGGCGGCGTCTTCTTCGCCTTCATGACCTACCTGCTACCCATCTGGGTCATCTACCGCGTGGAGGCACTGGCACGGTTCCGGAGTAACAAGACCAACTTCTTCGTAGCGATCATGGGTCTAATCGTGCTTTTCGCGACCATCTGGGGAATGTTCCAATAATCCCACAAAAACATGGTTCGACAAGGCGTTTCCCCTCTCTGGCAGGGCGGGAGACATCATGTCAGAACAGGAAAAGGATCCCGACCTAAAGATTAAGCTCGGGCAGAACAACGAAATCAAAATTAAAAACAAGTACGAGACGTTTTTCATCGCCAATGACATCGCCATCTCTGTGGTCTTCATCCTTGGCTCGGTGTTAACGCTGGCCGGCATGTCAATGGTCGCCACCGTCTTCTACCTCCTCGGCAGCCTGGGCATGGCAGCCCGCCCAGCCATCCGCTTGAAGCGGCGCACGCACCTGCAGCGCATTGGAGCGGATGCCAATACCGCCGAAAGCTACGACTACCAGGCGGGGTGGGTAGACGCGGCTAACAGTAAACTTTCAGCAACTCGCAGCGACCTATCAGGCGCAACCCATTGCGGTAGCAGCCCCGTACCCCATACTTAAATCATGCGTTTGAGAGAGCGCATACGAGAGAGATAGAGAGAACCCCTCAGTTTCCAGAGGGCGGTTTTAAGCCGATACATGGAAACACCTTGTAGAGAGAGACGCCTGCGGCCCTCGGTTCCTTTTAGGTTCCGAGGGCCGCAGGCGTTTTACACGGCTCCACGGTACTACTCGTGCAGCTTATTTTTCTTCGACGCGAAGAGAACTGCGATGCCGGTGACCAGCGCCGCGGCCACCAAGTAGAAGGCGGGGGCGAGCTGCAGGCCCGTGACGTCAATAAGCCACGTGGCAATCATCGGTGCGGTACCGCCAAATACAGCGTTGGCGGTATTAAACGTCAGCGCGAAGCCGGACAGGCGCACGTGGGTGGGGAATTGTTCGGAAAGGAAGGAGGGCAAGACGCCGTCGTTAAGCGCCAGCACGCCGCCCAAGCAGACCTGGATGATAATGACAAGCAAGAGCCCGGCGCCATCGAGAAGCATGAAGGCCGGAATGATGGTCACGCCCATAAACGCGGCCGCGCACAGCATCGTCGTGCGGCGACCAAGACGATCCGAAAGCATGCCGGTGAGCAGGGCAAAGCCCACATAGAATGCGGACGCCACCGAGGACGCAATAAACGCCGGCGTCGCGGCCATACCCAGCTCCTCCGACAGGTAAGTGGGCAGGTAGGTCAAAATGACGTAGAAGCCAATGGCATTGAGCACCGCACCCGCAAAGGCAATGGCCAGGGCTTTGGGGTACTTCAGAACCTCGCGCAGCGGGGACTCCTCTGGCTCGTCCTGGTTCCTCAAAGTGGGAGGACTCTTCCGTGTTGCGGCGAATCCACAGGCCGTATAGACCCAAAGGCAGCGCAATCAGGAATGGCACGCGCCAGCCCCAGGAATCCAGGGCGGCATCATCGAGGACTCCAGTCAACAGTGCCGCAATGAGCGAGCCCAAAAGCAGGCCCGAGGCCGTCGCGGAGGGCACCACTGCGGAGTAGATGCCCCGCTTGCCGGGCGGGGCAATCTCGGCCAGGTGCGTGGCCGCGCCCGCATACTCGCCGGCGGCGGAAAAGCCCTGCACCATGCGGCACAGCAATAGCAAGATGGAGGCGGCAAAGCCGATGGTGGCATAGCCCGGCAGGAAACCAATGCACGCTGTTGCCACCGACATCATCACAATAGATACCGTCAGTGTCTGGATACGCCCGTGCTTATCACCAAAGTGACCCCACACGATGCCACCCACCGGCCGCACCAAAAACGACAGCGCGAAAAGCGCAAACGTCATAATCAGCGCACGGCGGCCTTCCATCTCTGGAAAGAACACCCGGGAAATAATCGCGGACATATAAATATACGCCGCATAGTCGAACCACTCGATAAAGGTGCCGATAAACGCCGCCTTAATGGCCGAGCGATGCTGGCGCTTTGTATCTTCTGTATCTTCCACCCGTGCCGGCGAGGCGTCGCTGGCTGGGGGTTGGGCTGTGAGAGGAGACATGCTCCTCACCTCGATTCTGTAGCTCTACAAGCAGGTGAAACGGCGCAGCCTGACTGCGCGCATACCTTCAAACCTACAGAAACCAGTTATATTCTACGTCACTTTCACGCGCCAATGTTACACACATCCGCCTCTGCCCCGCTTTCCGACGCCCTCCCCACCCCATTCCCAGCCACTAACAGCAACCCAACAGCCGGACCCCATGGCCGCTACAGCCCAGTGCCCCATACTGAGATTGTGCGTTTGAGAGAGCGCATATGAGAGAGAACCCCTGGCAGTTTCCACAGGGCGGCATCTGCCGATACATGGAAACGACATGAGAGACGCCTGTGGCCCCCAGCTCCGAAAGGAACCGGGGGCCACAGGCGTTTCCCTAGCTAGAGTCTAGGCATCATGTGGAAGAAGGCCGCTGCGGAAGCTTTTTATCAAAATCAATTAGGCGCCCCAAGGCCCAATCCTTATCAGTAAGCAAGCGAGAAAACACCAAACCGGCACCAATAGATCCAACTACCATCATTCCAGTTGCCACATTGGCCAACGCTTGATCCATCTGACCATCGTTCAAATAAAACACCGCCCGGAACATTGTCACCCCTGGAATCATAATCACTGCGGCCGGAACGGTGGTTGTAATACGAGGAAGACGCGCCCTTTTAGAAGCTACTGCCCCCAGCAACCCGATGATTAATCCACCCACAAAGGCTGCAAAGAAAATGGTTGTTCCCGCGTGAATTAGAATCAAACGAAGCTCATTTGCCACGGTTCCAACGCACGCCGCTACTAAGACCATGCGGCGAGAAGAGTTAAAAAGAAAAGCAAACCCAGCAATGCCCAGAAAACTTGCCAGCGGCGCCAACAGAAACCATTGCATATCCTGCACAGGTGCAGGTGGGTCAGGACTAAGTTTTGTCAGCCAGCTAACCATAGAGACCGTGAAAGCGGCCGTAAATATAACGGTGAAAGCATACCCCAGCCTGACAATCCCCGCATCAAGATCAAATCGCGCTATGTCGATCAAAGCAGAGAAAAGTGGAAACCCGGGAATCAGGAATAAAACGGCCGCCACAAAACCCGAGGACAGTTCACTCGGTTCCACTGAGCCTATAGCCCCGAAAAATTCCGTCAACAAGAAGAAAACTATGCTTGCCGTCGCACCACCAGCAATCACTCCTCCAATTTGATGAACGTGACGGTGGAGAACTGTATAACGAACAAACTGGCCTGCAAACGCCGCCAAAGCAACCAACCCCACTGCTTCCAGCGGGAAAAAATTAAGATACGCAAACGCCGCACATGCGATCGCGGCAGCGAAAGAAAGAGTTAGACCGCCCCAGCGCTTTTTGACATTATGCTCAATGGTATCCAGCATCGCCGCTAATTCCTGAGCGGTGATCCCTGCGTAGAGGCGATTGTGGGTTAAATCTTCCAAGGCTTCAATCCGAGAGGCATCAACTGCAGGCGAATGTTGCCGAGCAATGACCGTCCGGAAGTATTCGCCGCGGTGAAACGTACAGGTAATCTGCGTCAGACCCACTGTGGCATCTAGATGGTCAAACCCCAATGCTCGCGCACTCCGTTTCATCCCTCTAAGTACGCGATAACCAGAGGTGCCGGCACCCATTAGGAGCATTCCCACCCGCAATACAACGTCCGCCTCGACACCCATTTGCCGATGCATCTCCGGATCAAATTGTTGTGCCATCTCTCCTCCTCTAACACTGCTCTTGGCGCACAATTAAAGACTTGTCGACCCCAACCCGATAGCGCGCTTGTAGTTTCCCTAGAATCTTACGCAAAAGAAGCCTCTTGTGAATCAGGCTCATCGATCCAAAAGCCTCCACCTTGATACCCGTAACCTGATTGAGCTGTTTTTATCCTCCGCCAAATGATTGCCACTATATTCACAGGAAAATACCAGACCTATGGCAGCCTAGCGCGTTATCTTTAATTTACGTGTTCGAGAGAACGCAAGAGAGATAGAGAGAACCAGTTCCAGCGCCCTGTGGCCCCAAGCGAGGCCCGGGCGTTGGAGCTGTTTTAGGGGTCTGCAGGTTGGGGCGTGGGGGAAGGAGAAGGCGTCGGAAAGCGGGGGTTAAGCGACAAAATGTGTGTCTGCTATCGGCGTGTCGCGGGGTTAGATGTGGCCTTTTTGGATGCCGATTGAGTGTGTGTACTCGGTATCGATACCGTTGTCGTAGAGGGCTGGTTGTCCTGTTTCATAGTCGGCTTGGTTCTCGTTTCGGGTCAGGGTTGTAACTTTGGCGAGTTGGTTCTGGCCCCAGTTGGACTGTCTGGCGATTTCTATTGGATCGCCAGGCAGTTCCGTTTTCAGATACAGCCACCAATCCAGCATTTTGCGTTGGTGCTCACCGCGTCTGCCGCGATGAGTTCTTGCAAGGAGCTTCAGCTGGGCGTTGATGCCGCCTTCAAGACTGTTGGTGGTGGATTTGATCCGGTGCGGCTCGAGCACACCTTTCGGGGGCTTGAGGTAGACAAACAGCAGGTCATTGCGCCACAGGTGGTTGAGACTGTTGTAGGCCTTGCGCACGTTGACATGGGTCCACACGAGTGTGTCTTTTGCTGTTTTCGGGTCTTTGACCTGTGTCTTTTCGTTGAGCCAATCCTTGTAGAGCGTGTGAAACTCTTGCAGTTGTGCACCCCATTGTGCAGCCTCGTCCAGGGTGGTGATGCGGGTGAGTTTCAGCGCGAGTCGGTAGATGGTGCGGCCAGCATCAGTGCGTGGTCGTGAGGTGGTGTAGCGGCGTACTCTGCGTTGGGCGTGCACGAGGCAGCGTTGGATTTTGGTGTTTGGCCAGCACGTTTTAATTGCGCTTGTGGCTCCTCGGCCACCGTCGATCACAGCGATCAACGGTGCTTCGATGCGCTCGAGCAGGCGCTTGTAGTCGTGTGTGGTTTCTTGTTTGCACCAGTGCCAGGCGATGACGTGGTCGAGCGTTGCCGCCACGATCAGACAGCCACCTGCGGTGTAGGTGCCGTCGATGAAGATCTGGTCGTAGACCCTGCCTGTATGGCCGATGGTCGGGTCAGGCACGTCAACCAGCCAAAAGGCATCGAATTTGCGCTGCAGCGTACGTGTCGAGCAGCTCATGTTGCCGGCGATCGCCGCAAGACTGGTCCCGGCGGTCAGGTGCTGGATGAACGCACGAAATAGGGCTGCGTTGGTGATATCGCTGCGCTGCTTGGTCAGTGAAGCACCGCAGATTTTGCACCGCCACCGGGTCGTCCCGTTGCTGGTGGTGCCGTTTCGTTTCATATCGCCGCCACAATGGCAGCGTGGTCGGTTCTTTGGCATTGGGCAACCGAACCACCGCTCCGTAGCACACCATGGCAGCCACACCGGGGATTTTCGCAAGAGAGGGCCAATATATGCTTTTGGAGCATATATTTTCCGCAAACGCGGAGTTCAGAGCATGAAAATCAACGATTCCGGACACACATTTTGTCGCTTAACCCGAAAGCGGTGCATGGCTCAAATTCGCGGTTATAGATCCTACGGGCTACCCCCGCCACCTCATACAGCGCGCATGCCAAAAGGAATGGCCACACACCCTATTGGAGCCGTGCGGCCGAATGCTGCGCTTCGGTTAGCTGTTTCCTAGGTAACTCATCGCAGCGGCGATAAGGGCTTCGGTGCCGGTGCGCAGAGTGGGCTGGAGCAGCGGAGCGAAGTGCGGACTGTGGTTGGGGACATCCTTTTCTTCTTCGCGGCCGGAAAATACCCAGAAGCAGTAGGGAACGCCGAAAGCGCGGGCGATGGTGGAAAAATCTTCCGAGGCGGTGAGGGGCTCGGCATCAAGGACGCGGTCGGTCCCGAAGTAGGACACAAAGGTTTCCTTAAGGCGTTCCGTGGTGTCCTCATCGTTACTGGTAAGCGGGTAGGAATCGTGATAAGTAAACTCGGCCGGCTGCGGACTGCCGGCAGCCTGACACTCGGCATTGACAATGCGCTCGATGGCGCCGGTGATTTTATCGCGTACCTGCTCGCTATAGGCGCGCACATTGATTTTCAGGTTGGCCTCGAAGGGGATGATATTGGCCTTCGAGCCGGCGTTGATGGCTCCCACGGTCAGCACGCCGAATTCGGAAGGGTTGAGCTCGCGGGAGATGACCGTCTGCAAACGCATGACAATGGAGCTGGCCAGTACCACGGGGTCAACGCTGAGGTGCGGCATGGAGCCGTGCGAACCCTGACCATAAACCTTGACGTCCATGCTGACCGCGGTGGACATGAAAGGACCAGAGGCCAGCGCCACCGTACCGGCGGGAAAGTTGCTAGCAAAGACGTGTTGGCCAAGTACTACATCCGGCGTGGCGACCTTGTCCACAAGTCCGTCATCCACCATGGATTGGGCACCGGCGGCGATCTCCTCGCCCGGTTGGAAAATGAGTTGTAGGGTGCCGGACCACTGGTCGGTGGCCTGCGCCATGAGCGCGCCCATGCCCAGCAGGCTGGCGACATGGGAATCGTGACCGCAGGCGTGCATGACGGGGACCGTGTTTCCTTCCTGGTCAACGGCGGTATCGGTGGAGGCATAATCCAGGCCGGTGGCCTCCTTAACTGGTAGGCCATCGAAATCCGCGCGCAGCATGACGGTTGGCCCGGCACCGTTTTCTAAAACACCGACCACCCCGCCGCCTACTTCAATGTGGTGGAAGCCGAGATCGGCAAGCTTGTCCTTGATGATGCCCAGCGTGCGCTCTTCCTGCATGGATAGCTCCGGGTGCTGGTGCAGATCCTTATACAGCGGCTCCTGCCAATCCTTGACGGAGTCATAGTTGCTGCAAACGGTACGGACAGACATGCTTCCTCCTAGTGGGGTCGCGGTGGATTGTAGGGGCCAGTGTAGTGGGGTGGGAGGAAGGTGGGCGTCGGCAAGCGGGGCTTCTTTGTAATGCCGGACAAAGTTAGGCGGTGGAGCGACCAGCGCCATAGGGGGCTACGCTGCGGCTTTATAGAATCTTTGATGACGCGTCTACCTTTAACTCATTGGCCTTTTATTATTCATCAATTGTTTGTTTTCTGTGTAGCTGGGCGTCACCTGCCCGCCCTAGATTGACCGAGTGACTTTTCAGGAAGACTCTTCCGGTGCCGGTGGCGCCGGCACTACAACCGCATCTCCCGCACGCGCGGAAAGCCCCGGTGATTCCGCGGCGCTTGCCCGCAAGGCCAAGCGCAACCGACACAAAGAATGGCTGCTGGCAGCAGTACTGCTTGCCCCCAACCTGATCCTGCTGGCCATATTTACCTACCGGCCGCTGCTGGATAATATCCGCCTTTCCTTTTTCAATTGGAATATCTCCAGCCCCAACTCCACCTTCGTGGGCCTAGATAACTATGTGGAGTGGTTTAGCCGCGATGATACGAAGACCATCGTGCTCAACACCCTGGTCTTTACCTTCTTCGCGGTGATTGGCTCCATGGTCATCGGCCTAGCGCTGGCCTTGCTGCTGAACCAAAACATTAAGGGCCGCAACTTTGCGCGCTCGGTGGTCTTTGCCCCCTATGCCATCTCCGGCGCGGCCATCGGCATTGCCTTCCAGTTCGTCTTCGACCCCAACTTTGGCCTTATCCAGGAAATCCTGGGCTGGTTCGGTATTGACTCCCCCAACTTCTACGCCGTACCGGGCTGGGCCATGTTCATGGTGACCTTCACCTTTGTGTGGAAGAACCTGGGCTATACCTTCGTCATCTACTTGGCGGCGCTGCAGGGCCTGGACAAGGAATTGGATGAAGCTGCCGCTATCGACGGCACCGGCCGCTGGCGCAAATTCTGGCGCGTGACCATGCCGCAGCTGCGCAATACCACCTTCTTCCTGTCCATTACGGTGCTGCTTAACTCCGTGCAGGTCTTCGACATCATCAACGTCATGACCCGTGGCGGCCCGCAGGGCAATGGCACGCAGACGCTGGTCTTCCAGATCTACAACGAGACCTTCGTCAACTTCCGCGCCGGCTACGGTGCGACTGCCGCCACCATCTTGTTCCTCATCCTGCTCATCATCACCCTGATCCAGGTCCGCATCATGGATAAGCGAGGTTAACCCAACATGGCTACTTCTACCCTTCACATGGTCACGGATGAATCCCCCGCCACCCGCCGCGCCAAGCTCATCGGCGGCTACCTGGGCATCCTAGCGGTCCTGCTGCTCATTGGCCTGCCGCTGTTTTGGATCCTGATGACCTCGTTTAAGGCCAAGGGCGATATCTATACCGACCCAGTCAATTGGCTTCCGCCGGTGTGGGAGACCGAGAACTACTCCGATGCCACCACCCGTGTGCCGTTCTGGACCTACCTGCGCAACTCGGTGTTCATTACCGCGGTGCTGTCCATCATCAAGATTGTGCTGGGCGTCATCTCCGCCTACGCGCTGGCTATCCTGCGCTTCCCGGGCCGCCACCTGGTATTCCTGCTGGTCATTTCCTCGCTCATGGTGCCGAGCGAAATCACCGTCATTTCCAACTACGCCCTGGTCAATTCCTTGGGCTGGCGCAATACCTTCGTGGGCATTATCGTGCCGCTGGCCGGTGTGGCCTTCGGTACTTTCTTGATGCGCAACCACTTCCTGTCCCTGCCCTATGAGCTGGTGGAAGCCGCCCGCATGGACGGCGCCGGCCCCATCCGCCTGCTGACCAAGGTGCTGCTACCGGTTTCGTGGCCCACGCTGACTGCTTTTTCCGTCATCACCATGGTCAATGAATGGAATACCTACCTGTGGCCCTTCCTCATGGCAGATACGGAGGAAGTCGCCCCGCTGCAGGTGGGCCTGACCATGCTGCAAAACAACGATGGCGTGACCAACTGGGGCCCGGTAATGGCCGCCACCATCCTCACCATCATCCCGATGGTCATCATCTTCCTGGCCTTGCAAAAGTACATGATTCAAGGCCTCACCACTGGCGCCGTGAAGGGTTAGAAGGCTTCTTCCCCACCCACGCTCGCCGTTTCCGCTCGCTTTATTTTCCACCCCTTAACCACGCTTTTTAAGGAGAACTACATGCTACGCCGCAAATTCCTCGCCCTGGCCTCCACGGCCGCTTCTGCCACCGCACTCGCTGCTTGTGCCGGCACCTCGTCCACCAATCCGCAGGGTGGCAACGACAAGGGCGGCGACGGTGAAGTCACTGAGCTGACCTGGTGGTCCAACCACCCCGGCACGTCCAAGGACATTGAGAAGGAGATCATCTCCCGCTTTGAAAAGGAGAACCCGGACATCAAGGTCAACCTCGTTGATGCCGGCAAGAACTACGAAGAAGCAGCACAGAAGTTCAACGCCGCGCTCACCGGCCAGGACCTGCCGGACATCGTGGTGCTGTCTGACGTCTGGTGGTACAACTTCGCTATCAACGGCCAGATCGCCAACGTGGATGACCTTGCTAAGGAAGCGGGCATCGACCTGTCTACCTACGTGCAGCCGCTTTACGAAGACTACAACTACGACGGCGGCCACTTTGCCCTCCCCTTCGCTCGTTCTACGCCGCTGTTCTTCTACAACAAGGACGCGTGGAAGAAGGCCGGCCTGCCGGACCGCGGCCCCAAGTCCTGGGATGAGATGGATGAGTGGTCCAAGAAGCTGGCCGAGGCCGATTCCAAGATGAAGCCTTTTGGCTGGGGCGATGCCGTGGACTACCTGGGTTGGATCTTCCAGGGCCCACTGTGGTCCAAGGGCGGCGCTTACTCTGATGACTGGGATCTGAAGTTCACCGATGACAAGACCATCAAGGCCGTCGAGTGGCTCAAGGACATCACCGATGAGAAGAATGGCTACTCCTACGTGGGCAATGACATGGCTATGGAGTTCGGCACCGGCCGCGCCGCCGCCACCGTCTTGTCCACCGGTGACCTGGCAGGTCTTACCGATACCGCCAAGTTCGAGCTCGGCACCGCCTTCTTGCCTAACCCGACTGGCGACGGCGCCTGCCCTACCGGTGGTGCCGGCCTGGCCATTCCAGCTGGCATTAGCAAGAACCGCCAGCTGGCTGCTATCAAGCTCATTGACTTCATCACCAATGAGGAAAACACCTGCTACTGGTCCCAGAACGTGGGCTACATGCCGGTGCGCTCCACCGCGGTGGACAACGAGGACCAGAAGAAGTTCATGAAGGACAACCCGAACTTCGAAACCGCTATCAAGCAGCTGCCGGAGACCCGCCCGCAGGATAATGCCCGCGTCTTCCTGCCCGGCGCGGACCAGGAAATCGGCGGTGCCTTTGAAAAGATCGTCACCAACCGCGATGACGTGACCAAGGTGCTGACCGATCTGCAGAAGACCCTGCAGTCCATCTATGACAACCAGGTCAAGACCGTCATCAATAAGTAGGCTCTCGCAGCCCCTCCCCTTCCCCACTAGTTTCTGAAAGGTAACCATGGCTACTGTCACCTTCGATGGCGCAAGCCGCATTTACTCTAAGGACGCGGAACGCCCCGCCGTTGACCGCCTCAACCTGGATATTGCCGATGGCGAATTCTTGGTCCTCGTCGGCCCATCCGGCTGCGGCAAGTCCACCAGCCTGCGCATGCTGGCAGGCCTCGAGCCCACCGACCGCGGCTCCATCCGCATCGGTGGCAAAGATGTCACCGGGGTTAGCCCATCGGACCGCGACGTGGCCATGGTCTTTCAGAACTATGCCCTCTACCCCAATATGTCCGTGGCGCAGAATATGTCCTTCGCGCTAGAAAACCGCAAGGTTCCGAAGAACGAGATTCAATCCCGCGTGCACGAGGCGGCGAAGATCCTGCAGATGGAAGACCTTCTGGACCGCAAGCCGGCGAACCTCTCCGGTGGACAGCGCCAGCGCGTGGCCATGGGCCGCGCCATCGTCCGCGAACCGGCCGTATTCTGCATGGACGAGCCGCTATCCAACCTGGATGCTAAGTTGCGCGTTTCCACCCGCGCGCAGATCTCTAACCTGCAGCGCCGCCTTGGTACCACCACCGTATATGTCACCCACGACCAAACCGAGGCGATGACCATGGGTGACCGCGTCGCCGTCCTCAATGCCGGCGTCTTACAGCAGGTGGATACCACCCGCACCATTTATGACCGCCCGCAGAACGTCTTCGTCGCCGGTTTCATTGGATCCCCGGCGATGAATATCTACGACCTCACCCATAACTCCTCTGAGCTCACCATCGGCTCTACCCGCATCAATCTGGCAAACTACAACTTTGAGGGCGTGGAGACCGTCACGGTGGGCATCCGCCCGGAAGACTGGCAGCTAAGCGATACCGGCAACGGCGGGGCAAAGTTCACCGTCGCGCACGTCGAAGAGCTGGGCAACCAGACCTATGTCTATGGCGAGCTTAACGACGCCGCCGGCAACAGCTCCGCCGACGGTGTGCTCAAGTCCTCGACCCGGATGGGTGGCCAGACCGGCATTTTGGTCGATGCCCGCGGCCGCTATGCGGTGGGCGATACTTTCTACGTTTCCCCCGACCCGGACCGAGTACATTTGTTTAGCACCACCACTGGAGAGCGATTGAACTAAAAGGCGGTAAAGAGGCAGTAAGTTCCGCAGTTTCTTATTTTTCCCTTTGCAGACAATAAGAAACTGATATATGCTCACACGCATAAGATACCCCCACAAAGCCGTTTACCACGGATATTGCTGGGAATATCACACTCTGCGAACCTTAAAATCAACCGAAAGGTAACTCACTGCCTATGCCTTCTTTCAAGAAGCTTTCTGCCGCCACTCTGGCCGCTTCCGCCATCCTTGGCACCGTCGCCGCACCGGCCGCAAGCGCCAAGAGCGATCCAGTTCGCTCCCTCATCTCCCCGGGCACCTGCAAGACCATCACCAAGTTGGCCAACGATGGCAAGCCGGTGCCGGATCCTTCTATCCTCCACGATGAGGACTCCGTAAAGCCGTACTTCCAGGACGGTGTGCTGGAGTACAAGGTGGTCGAAGGCTTCCCCTACCGCAAGCAGCTGGATGCCGCGGTTGCCGAGTGGAACAAGGCGCTAGACGGCAAGGCTTCCCTGAAGGAAGTTAAGCCTTCCGAGGCTGACGATGACACCGTCGCCATCATCTTCAAGCCGGACCCAAATGGCTACGTCCAGGGCGCCGCCTACCCGGATCACAAGATGGTCTTCATCAAGATTCCTAATGCCCAGTACCCAGAGGCAGTCCAGGGCACCATCGCCCACGAGCTGGGCCACATGATGGGCGCAGGTCACTCTTGCGCCGGCGCGCTCATGGCCGGCGCTAACCAGAACCCCATCTCCTACCACGTGACCCCGCTGGATGCGGCGGCTATCATCCAGGGCCAGTTCGACTAAACTGCCTGCCCCTCCCCTAGGCCCAGTACGGTGCCTAGGGGATTTTTCTGTCTTCACCCGGCTGGCGGATTCTAGGGGTCGTTGCAACGATGATGGTTAGTTTGGTTTGATGCTACCGGTTTGTGTGAGGGCGTTGGTCATGACTTCGGCTGGGGTGCGCCAGTTGAGTGCTTTGCGTGGTTTGTGGTTGTGAATGTTGGCGATCATTTCTGAGTTCCTCGGCGCTGTAGATGGACAGGTCGCTGTTTTTGGGAAGGTTTCTTCTGAGCCTGCCGTTGGTGTTTTCGTTGCTGCCGCGTTCCCATGGTGATCCTGGGTGACAGAAGTAGATGGGAATGTCAGTGGCCATGGTAAAGGCTTTATGACCAGCCATTTCGCTTCCTTGGTCCCAGGTAATTGATGACCAGATAGCTTTATCGACTCCTGCAACCGCCTTGTGCAAGGCTGTGAATACCTCTTTGCTGGTATGCCTTCCCGGTAGGTGGCCAAGGACAACAAATCGGCTAACACGTTCTACTAGCGTGATTACCGCTGATTGGTTGTTTTTACCGAGGATGAGGTCACCTTCCCAGTGGCCTGGCAAAATACGTTCACTTACCTCATCTGGTCGGTCGTCTATGAGGATCATGTCATCGACGAAGCGTTGCTGGGCAGGTGTGCTGGAGCGGGTTTGGCGTTTCTTGCGTTTCTTTCTACCGGTCGGCAAGTTCAGGCCAAGGTCTTTGAGTCTTCCTTTGGCCTGCAGGTAAAAGGCGTCATAAATCGTTTCGTGACTAATGCGCATGTCCTTATCAGTGGGGTAATCGATGGGCAGGCGATTAGAAATCTCCTCAGGTGACCATTGTGCCCGCAATTGTGCGCATACATAGTCCCATAGTCTTTTGTTGGCTAGTAGTTTCGGTATTTTCGGCCGTAATCTGCGCGCACAGGCCTTTAACTGGGCTGTTTCTGCACGATACGGGCCTTCCGCACTGTGGTTTCTGCGTACTTCACGCTGAATTGACGATGCACTTCGCCCTAAACGGCGCCCAATCTCACGCAGTGGCACATCTTCGCGGAGAAGATCGGCGATGATGACGCGTTCTTCGAAGCAAATGTAGCGATTGCTGATGCGTTTATACGGATCTACCCCGCTAGGTAAGGCGGGAGGGGCAAGCCTTCCGGATTCGATGACATCATGGCGTTGGCGCAGCGCTTTCATAAGTCTGTTATACGTGCTGGCGTCTTCGCCGACGGGTATGAACTCTTCTCGTCGACCCTGGGATTTGGTGAGTCCTTTTTCGAAATCTAAACGCAGTCGACGATCAATTCCTACTGCCGCGCCAGCATCACCACCAGGCAGGCTCGCCAGCCGAAGGCGCAGGTATTCCACTCTTAACTGCGTCTGGCGGACTTTCCGAGCATACTGACTTAACCGGATATGGCACCCAGCTTCCGTAGCTACGGCATACGCAGCGGTAAGATGCATCCCACATCTTTTAGCAGCTTGGCGTACCGACAGTCCGCTTCGGACTAGCTCTACAAGCTGGACAGCCTGGCTGCCGCGGCGATCAACTCGTTTGGCTTTATACACGACTGGCAATCCAAAGGCATGGCAAAAATTCAAAGCATGCCCGTAATGACAGCCAAGCTCACCAGCCGCCGAACGGACACTACGCCCACTGCCAACCAAGGCAACTAAGCCACGACGATCCGATTCAGACAACGAATGAAACGGGCCAACAACCCCAGACACAACAACACCCTCCTAAGGGAAAGTGTTGCAACGACCCTCTGAACTCAAGGCTACGTGTTGGGTAGGTCGCATTTAGCCGATTGCTTTAGGCAGCGCACAGGACCACTGCTAACGTTTCCATTATTCAAAGGTTTGCAAAGGAAAAGGAACTCTCTATGGAAACATGGGAACCTACACTATCCACCGGCCCGCTGCTGGGCATTGCGGTGGCCGCCATCGCCGTAATTTTGGTGCTGGTCATCTATTTCAAGCTCCACGCCTTCCTCACGCTACTGGTGGTCTCGGCGCTCACGGCGCTGGCTGCGGGCATTCCGCTCGAAGGCATCGTGCCCACCATGACTGAAAGCTTTAGCTCCACCCTTGGTTCGGTGGCACTGCTCGTAGGCTTGGGCGCCATGATCGGACGGCTGGTGGAAGCCTCTGGTGGCGCCAAATCGCTTGCCGACGCCATGGTTCGCCGCTTCGGCGAATCCAAAGCGCCCCTTGCACTCGGCCTGGCTTCGCTGATTATGGGCTTTCCCATCTTCTTCGACGCCGGCCTGATTGTGATGCTTCCGGTTATCTTCGCCGTTGCCCGCCGCTTGGACGGTCCGGTCCTAGCGTTTGGTCTGCCGGCCGCCGGCGCGTTTTCTGTCATGCACGTCTACCTGCCGCCGCACCCAGGCCCCGTCGCGGCGAGCGAGTTCTACGGCGCCGACCTCGGGCTCGTCCTCCTCGTCGGCCTGCTACTTGCGCTGCCTACCTGGTATATCTCCGGCTACCGCTTCGGCCTGCTCTCCGGCAAGAAATTCCCGCTGAAGGTTACTGATGCCATCGCCGGCCCGGTGCTTTCGGAAGAAGAGCAACCCCTCAAGCCGGCCTCTGCCCCAACGGTGATTTCCCTCCTACTCATCCCGATGGTGCTCATCTTCTTCAACACCGGCCTCAATGCCCTAGCGTCCTATGGCACCATCGATGCCGACGCCGCGTGGGTGCGGTTCTTTGTCATGCTGGGCCAGACCCCGATCGCGCTGCTCATCACCGTGCTCATTGCACTCGTGGTCCTAGGCCTGCGCCGCGGCGTAGAAAGGACCGCGCTGGAAAAGCTCGTCGATTCCTCGCTCGGGCCCATCTGTTCCGTTGTGCTCATCACCGGTGCCGGCGGTATGTTCGGCGGAGTACTGCGTACTTCTGGCATTGGCGACGCACTGGCCGATTCCCTCTCCGGCCTTGGCATCCCCGTTATCCTGGCTTGCTACCTCATCGCCGTGGCCCTGCGCCTAGCCCAAGGCTCGGCGACCGTTGCACTCACCACCGCTGCCGCCCTTATGGTTCCCGCCGTGGAAGCCGGCGGCTTCAACGAGCTACAGCTCGCGCTTATCGTGGTTGCCACCGCCGCTGGTTCCGTCTTTGGCTCGCATGTCAATGACTCCGGCTTCTGGCTTGTCGGCCGCCTGATGGGCATGGATACGGTCACCACACTGAAGACCTGGACGGTCAATCAAATGCTGATTTCCGTCATCGGCTTTGCCCTAGTCTTGGTGCTCTACGCAGTAGCAGCGCTCTTTTAGGCCCCAGTCTTAATCCAAGCAGCAGCCTTTTGAGCAATCTCCTCGACTGGCCGCGTCACATCAAAGACGCGGCCAGTTTCGTCTTCTTCCAGCGGTTCCAAGGTATCGAACTGCGACTGCAAGAGCGATGCTGGCATAAAGTGCCCCGGCCGGTGCTGCATCCGCTCATGCAGCACATCAAAATCCCCGTGCACGTGCACAAACACCACGCCCGGGCAGTACTCGCGAATCAGATCCCGGTACTTCCGCTTCAACGCGCTACAGCCCACCATCGCACCGTCCGGCTTATCCGCGAGCCACTGACCGATCTGCTTCAGCCACGGTTCCCGGTCCGCATCATTGAGCGGTATCCCCGCCGCCATCTTGTCGATATTGGCCTGCGGGTGCATATCGTCGCCATCGCGGTACTCCAGACCTATCAACGGCGACAGCGCCTCCCCCACCGTTGTCTTTCCCGAGCCGGATACTCCCATCACTACGATGTGGCGGAAACAGTGCTGGTTCATGGTGGCTCCTTGGGTTGGGGTTCTTCCCCTCGAGTTTATCCTCCTGAGGTTCCCAATTGAGATGCGCCCATCCCCTGTGAATCGTTCTCCTACTATTATGAGAACGCCCCTGCTTTGACTTCTAAGGATGCTTTGATGAGTAACCGACAGCAATCTTTTTCCTGGAGAACCGTTCTTCCCGTCGTCTTAGAAACGATGCGGGGTACGTCAGAGGTCGCTTACCCTGAACTCTTTGAACACGTTCAAGAAATTGCTGAAGCGGACTTTCCAGGACAAGCTCACCGCCAGCTCAAAAGCCGATCAGTTGTGGAAGACCGAACCCGATGGGCGGTGTTCTACGCAAGGAAAATAGGGTTTGTCAGTTCCTCTAAGCCGGGATCCTTTTCCTTGACCGCCGAAGGCGCCAATTGGCTTGCTTCCAACCCATACCCTTTAGAAAAACATCAGATCCGAGAAATCGACGAGCTTATTTCTAAGGCGTATAAGCAGCGAGAAGTCGATTCGGGCCCACAAGAAGAACTTCCTGAAGAATCTAGTGCGGATTTTTTCTGGGTACTTCGCGCGGGCCGCCAGGGCGAGCGCGAAAAGAAAGCTTTAGAGTCCAACCTAGGCATCCCCGGCATGGACTATGGCCCAGAGGTGAACAAGCAAAATACCTTGGACTCTATCAAGGCTGCGATGGTCCGAGAGCACCCAGATCTCAAAGCACAAACATCCACAAGCTACGCTTCTCAACTCAACCGGTTTAAAAACCAAATGCAGGTAGGCGACCTGGTTCTGATGCCGAGCAAGTTGCACAAAGGGCGAGTTTATTTTGGCTACGTCTCCGGCGATTACGAGTACCGCCCTCATGAGCCGAAAGAAATGCGGCACGTCCGACCGATCAACTGGTCAAGCGATTTCTTCAATCGCGATGACCTAGGAATAGACCTCCAACGATCTCTAACTTCACTGCTTACTATCTGCCAGGTTTCACGCAATCATGCTTACGACCGAGTAGAATCCGTCATCCAAGGCATGGGAGATCCTGAATTTTCCTCTGAGACTCCATTGTCACCGTCGTTTGACTGGCCGGAATTTTTCGAAGAACTCGCCACCAAGCTACTCGCATTCAAAAATAACCGCGCGGAGCTACTCGAAAAGCTAAAAGAGACCGCTGAAATCTCAGGACGCCCGCTCCGGTTCAAGCACCTATGGAATTGGCACATAGATGATAAAGAAGTGCCCGCTACTGATATGGATCCTTTTACCATCCTCGGCGTTGCTAACCGGCAAATTTCGGCATCTAATAAGGTGGCAATTTGCCAAGCCTTTAAAACCGTCTTCGGAATTGAAGCCCCAGCACCAACGGATTTTTCGGGACTGCCCCAACTCAACAACTTACGCTCGTGCTTTGCTACGAAGCCGTCAGATGTTATTAATCTAGATTTTTGGGAGAATAGCTGGAGTCTTTTCGCTTCGGCCCTCGCGGTGAGCCAATCAGATACGCCCGAAAATCGAGCTCAGTTTATACACGATTTCGACGTGATGACCAAAGACCGCCAGATCACGGCATACACCATGGCATTGTTCTGGGCACGTCCCCGGTATTTCCTCACTTTCGATTCGGTCATCACCAAGTATCTTGCCCAAGACTCCGCGCTTGGAATCAATATTCAGAAAAATGTTTCGACGGGTAAAGATTATTTGCTTACGCTCGATGAAATCCGAGACTGGCTTACTACCGCCGAGATCGAACCGGCTAATTTTCCGAGATTGTCATATGAAGCTTGGGGTTTTAACCAAGAACCAACGGATGCTACTGCCCAAACCGTAGAGTCCTCGTCGGAAGAAGACCTGTATACCATTTCCGGACTTATCGAAGACGGCTGCTTTATCTCAAAAGACTATATCGAACTAATGCTGGAACGCCTGAAGGAGAAGAAGAACCTAATTCTCCAAGGCCCACCAGGTACAGGCAAGACTTGGCTTGCTCGCCGCTTAGCTTATGTCTTGTGTAAATCAGATGCGGAAGATGTCGTCACCTCCGTTCAATTCCATCCATCTACGTCTTATGAGGACTTCGTTCAGGGCTTTCGCCCCAGCAGTAATGGAAAGCTGGAATTGAAAGATGGACCGTTTCTCCAAGCTGTGGAAAAGGCTAAAGAGGACTCCAATCCACACGTAGTAGTGATTGAAGAGATTAACCGCGGCAATCCCGCGCAAATTTTTGGCGAGATGCTCACCCTCTTAGAAGCTGACAAGAGAAATCCAGAAAATGCACTCACCACGCTATATAGCCAGGAAGGAGAAGCAGTTTTCTTACCTGATAACTTCTTTGTTATCGGTACGATGAACCAGGCAGACCGATCCCTCGCCATGGTAGATATGGCTTTACGACGCAGGTTTGCCTTCATAAATCTCGAACCGCAGTTGGGTTCTACTTGGCGAAATTTCTGTGTTGCCCAGCGTAACCGCAATGACCAAGCTCTCAGCGAAATCGCGCGAAGAATCGAAGAGGTTAATCAATTAATTCGAGACGATTTCAATCTCGGTGATGACTACCTAATCGGACACAGCTTTGTTACTCCACGCCGAAAGCTAGCAGACAGTTCCTTCGATGCAACTATGGAATGGTTTAACCAGGTAGTAGCCTCGGATCTCAAGCCGCTCATAGGAGAGTACTGGTTCGACAATCCTGCGAAGCGAGAGCAGGCTCTCAATGTCCTCATCGGCTAATTCGCTACAACCGGAAGACATATACGTTCCTATCCGTAGTATATGGATGCTCCAGTTATACGCCTCGCAGTCTTTCGTTGATGGGCATATATCTAGTTCCACGGTGGAAGACGCAGGCGTTGAGCTTCCAGAGCTCATTGGAACAATGCTGTGTGACGCTGTAGAAAAGCGTTTCCGGAGAGAATTAAGCATCGGATTTACGCTGACCGAACGAAATATAACTCGGGTGCGAGGCCGAATTAACATGTACGAAACTGCCCGCCGCCAACTCCTTGAGAAGGGGCTTATTGCCTGTGAGTTCAATGAGCTCACCATCAACAGCGAAGTTAACCAATTCCTTCGATACGCCCTCGAATACGCAGCGCAACTACTGTCCAGCGTGGACAGTGACGCCAGTGCCCGACGGTGTAAGGTGCTTTCTCGAAGGCTTTCTCAAATGGGAATTTCCGAACCAAAGTCGACGGTATTTCCTCACTCCAGGCTATCCCCTGCAGACAAGAAACCAGTTGCCGTAGCTAGATTGCTTTTAGAATTTGCCGTCCCCACGCGCGGGGACGTTGCCCTTTCTCTGTTCAGCAGAAAGCACTTCACGCAGCACGAGATCCGCAAGCTTTTCGAAAAAGCTCTATTTGGTCTGTTCCAATACCATCTCTGCCCTTTAGGTTGGAAAGTAAGTAGCGGCGAATGGCTGTACTGGAATGCTCAACAGGTGCCCAAAGAATTACCGAGCATGCAAACGGATATCATTTTGCGATCACCAGTAGGTGAAATTTCCGTTATCGATGCCAAGTTCACGCATATGCTCATTGAGAACCGAGTAGGAAACGAATCCTTAAAAAGCCCGCACCTTTATCAGCTTTACGCCTACTTACGCAGCCAAGAAATTCTCGGCGAAGAATGGAAAACCGCAAAGGGCATCATGCTCTATGCTTCTTCGGGCCGAAACCAACAGGATGAGACGATCTCATTCCTTCTCGACGGACACCCTGTAGCTTTCGCTAGCGTCGGTCTCGAGACCTCAATTCGCGAGTTTCGCCAGAAAGTGCTTCATCTTGTGGCCCCGAATCTCGAATTTCCCCAGGAAGAACCTCACGATATTCCTTAAAGAATCTCCAAGGTACGCAAGCCTAGAAGAGGTGAAACATAAGGGCCAAAGCAGCCACGTTGCCTCCTCTAACTGGTGGTTCAGGAGCCATAACGTGGCTGAAAGTTGGGTTCCCGCGCGGCGGAGGCGAGGCGAAGCGAGGGTGGCCTACGCGAGGTTTTTGAGGGCGTCGGTAACTAGGCGCCAGAAACCGGCGTGGTCGAGGGTCGTGGCGACTTGGGTGTGGCAGGAGGCGTCGGCAGGCTCGCGCAGATCGGTGACGGTCATGCCGGTGGTAAGGGCGCCGGCGAGCTCGACGTGGACGGGGGCTTTGCGGGTCTGGACGATGTCCGGATCGATGAGGTAGGCGATGGTGCACGGGTCGTGAACCGGTGGGTTATCGAAGCCCTGGTTGGCCTGGTAGGCCTTGCGGAAGAAACCGAAGAGGCCCACGACGAACTCCGAGACAGGAGTATTTAATGCCTGGATCTCGGCTTCGACCTCTGGGGTGGCAAGCGCCTGGTGAGTGAGAATCGAGGCCCACCATGGTGACGGGCCAGGGCTCTTCGAAGACGATGTGGGCGGCCTCAGGATCGATCTTGATATTGAATTCGGCGACTGGGGCCAATTGCCCTCGTGGTAACCGCCGCCCATGAGGACGACTTCCTTGACGCGCTCGACGATGCGCGGCTCCTTGCGCGCAGCCATCGCGACATTGGTAAGCGGGCCGGTGGGCACCAGGGTAATGGTGCCGGGCTCATGGGACATGACGGTGTCGATGATGAAGTCGATAGCGTGGGCGTCGGCAAGCGCCGTGCTTGGCTCCGGAAGTTGGACGCCCTCGACGTCCATGCCGGTGGAGCCGTGGATGGCCTCGGCGACCTCGACCGGGCGCACGAGTGGGCGATCGCAGCCTGCGTACACCGGAACCTCCGGGTGGCCGGCGATTTCCTTGACCACCAGGGCATTGTGGGAGACCTTATCCAAGGTCTGATTGCCGCCGACGGTGGTAATGCCCAGCAGGTCAATGGCGGGGTTGCCCAAAGCTAGGAGCAGGGCCACCGCATCATCGTGGCCGGGGTCGCAGTCCAGAATGATTTTTCGCGTCATGCCACGAGCCTACTTTCGGGCGTTGACGGCCGCCACGGTGTCATCGATGGACTCCGGGCGAGGAATGAGGAAGGACAAGGCAAGCGCCGCGAGCAGGATGATGACGCCGGCAATCATGCCCGCGTGGTAGCCGTGCTCGAAGGAACCGGAAACCGCAAACAACACGGCGAAAGACAGGCCCGCGCCGAGGTTGAAGGCGCCGGCGTTCATACCGGGCAGGTAGCCCTGGTTATCGGCCGGCGAGAGCACAATGCCCAGGCCGTTGAGCATGATATTGGCAATGCCGGCGTAGGTTACGCCCAAGAAAATGGAAACGAAGAGCAGGGTCCATGCATTCGGGGCGCCGACCACGAAGATGGAAATAATCAGGCCAACGACGGTGCCGATGAGGCCGGTTTGCAGGACGTACTTATAGCCCATCTTGGAGGCCATCCAACCAGCAATCGGGCCGAAGACCAGGCCGGCGAGGGCGTACGGAGTAAGGGTGACCCAGGAAATGGTGCTGGCGGAAATGCCGGCACCGGCGTCTGGATCCTGGCCGAGGTTTGGAATGAGGCCGTTCATTACTGCAAAGACGCCGGTCATGGTGAGCAGCGTGGTAGAAAGCAGTGCCCACGTGCGGCGCTGCTTGAGGTAAGCCACCGGCACGAGCGGATCCGCGACCTTCTTCTCCACATTCCAGAAGGCCCAGAAGCCGGCGGCGCCGATGAGAAGAAGGATAATGACGAGGAACCAATTGGCCTCGGCAAGCTTGCCGGCCTCGTTGAATGCGGTGAGAACGCAACCCAGCGCCACGGCTAGGGGCAGCACACCCGCCCAGTCCATGCGCGGAGTCTCGGTGGCCGTGGATTCCTTGGTAAATGCCTGGACTGCTACTACCGCGATGGCACAGAGTACTGCCATGGTCCAAAAGACCGAGCGGTAGCCAAAGTTTCCGGCCAGCCAGCCGCCGGCCAGGGCATCCACGCCCGCGATACCACCATTTACCGAGGTCACAATGCCCAACAGCAGCGCGTACTGCTTCTCATTGAGCACCTGCTGGCGCAGCATAATGAGGCAGAGCGGGACGGTTGGCCCGGCCACGCCCTGGATGATGCGGCCGATAAGCAGCACGGCGACGTTTGGCGCGACGGCGGAGGCCACGCAGCCCAGCGCAGCAACCGCCATCATGCCGACAAGGACCTTCCTGCGGCCGATAAGGTCGCCCCAGCGCGGTAGGAAGAGCGAGAACAATGCCGCGGCCGTAAAGAAGGCCGTCTGTGTTAGGCCGATCTGTGCGGTGGTGGCACTTAGCTCATCCTCCATCGTCGCCAAGGCAGGCGAGAGCATCGACGCATTGAGCTGGAAGGCAAACACTGCCGTAAGCAGTGCGAACATCAATGGAATATAGGAGCTGGGCTGGAGCTTTGGTGGCTCGGAGGTGGTGGAAGTCATGGCTTTAAATGTAGTTGATGAATCCTGCGCTCCATAGTGGGGAGCGTGGGTTTATTCCCTGTCATGGCGCCGTGGTTTGTGTTGCAATCGATGGGAACCGCTGTGTTCGTCGGAGTGCGTACTTCTAGCCCGCTGTAAAGGGGATAAGGCTTCGGGCCACCGTTACTGTGTGGCACATGACCCGGGCAATTTCCGGCCTTTGCTGCAAGAACTTTTCCGTGATGTACGGTAGTAACATCTGCATCCTTCTATTACATCGTTAGCATCAAAGGACGCCGACGTTGAAAGGACTTAGCCTCCGATATGCCTACTGTTTCTGATCGCCTGCACCACGCCCAGCAGGACTTTAATGCGGTAATTTCCGTCATCCCGTTTGATGAGCACGCGGTGGATGAATCGCCCACGCTTAAGGGACAGCCGGTGGCGTTCAAGGACATCGTGGATGTCGCCGGAGTATCGACTACCTGCGGCACCGAGGTGAATGTGGGCCGCACTCCGGTCAAGGATGCGCCGGTGGTGCAGCGCTTGACGGCGAAGGGTGCCCTGCCGGTGGCAAAGGCGAACCTGCAGGAGTTTTCCTACGGCATTTTGGGCGATGCCTCGGCTTATGGTCGCGTGATCAATCCACGTGATCCGGAGGTGTGCGGCGGCGGATCGAGCTCCGGTTCGGCGGCGTTGGTAGCTTGCGGGGCGCTGCAGCTTACGGTGGGCTCCGATAGCGCCGGCTCGGTGCGCGTGCCGGCCGCATGCCAAGGCGTGCTGGGGTTCAAGCCCACCTTTGGGGTGATTCCGGTCGAGGGCGTCTTCCCCTTTGCCCCGAGCTTTGATTGCATTGGTTTCTTCGCCAGCTCGATTGACCTGATTGAGCAGGCTTTTATTGCCACTGCGGAGGAGGAACCGGCCGCGGCGCAGGACGTTTCTGCTGTTGATGTCACGGCCCTTAAGGCCAAGGGCGAGCGCTTCGCTAATCTTCTGGCCGCGCTGGAGCGATCGGACTTTGAGCTCACCGAGGGTGCGGACTTGGAAGAGACCATCGCCGCCACGGCCGAGCTCTACGAGCCGATGCGCTTGAAGGAGGTCTACGACGTCCACCGGCCGCTGCTGAACCAGCGCGAGAAGTACCAGGACGTGATTCTGCAGCGCGTCCTGGGCGGGGAAAATATCAGCCAGGAAGACTACGACGCGGCCGCACGGGGCGTAGAGAAGCTGCGCGAAGACGCCCTTGCCCTGCTTGCCGACGCCCCCATTATCCTCACCCCCACCCTCGATTCCGGCCCCCTCAAGTCGTCCGATATCACCCCGGACAATACCGCGGAGTCGGCCGCGAGCCTGCGGCGGTGAGCCGAGCCATTCAATGTGCTCGGCTGGCCAGCCATTACGGTGCCGCTGCGCGGCGAAGAGGAAGAAGGCGTGGGTGATGCGGTGCAGGTCGTCGGCAAGCCGGGCGAGGGACCCTGACCGTCCTGCGCGTTGCCCGCGCCCTGCAGGCCCTACTCTAAGCCCCCTGCTAGAAGGGTCTTTTCCTGCGTGCGCGGCCGCCAATAGGCGGCCTCGACGGCGGTAAGTTCCTTGAAGTGCGCTGAGGTGAGCTCGTCCATCGCTTGGATATAGCCGGGGACCTCTTCGCGCGGCAGGCGCAAGCCCATGGTCAGGTGCGGGGTCCAGCGCGGCCCGCGCCCGTCCGGGTTTGCGGCGCTGATTTTTCGCGCGGCGATTTCTAACTCGTCGGTAGTTTCCAGCAGCCAGGCCACCGTCTGTTTACGCTTGGTGCCAAAAATAACGTTTCCTACCCGCCGGAAATCCGCGGGAATAACGGCCGGCAGCAGCTGGGCCGCCAAATCCACCACTTCCGGCTGCATGTGCGGCGAAAAGGTGACCGTAATGTGCGGGCGTTGCTGCTGGACAGGAAAGCCGCGCTCAGCTAGGCCCGCAAAGATGTCGCGCACCTGATCTTCCTGCTTTTGCGGCAGGTAGAGCAAGATATTATCCGGCGATGCTTTACTCACGAGCGAGCGTTCCCTTTCTATTGCGAAGTGCCTCCAGCGTACCGTTCATCACAATGAGCGAGAAGCCCCTTCCCCCTCATTAAAAAATCATTGCTACTTTGCAATGAGGGTTTTATAATGACGCCATGGGTTGGGATGCAATTAGCCTCCGTGAGGCACTTGAGCAGCTGCGGCTTTTTGGCGATGACCGCACGATGCTGGAATGTAAGCGCTCCTTCCTTCGCGCACCGCATGATTTGGCTCGCACCATATGTGCTTTTGCAAACATGCCAATGGGCGGTGACATCCTTTTGGGCGTCGATCAGAGCCTCAACTTTGCCGCCACCGGCGTCGCACACCCTGCACAGGTAGAAAAGGCTGTGGCGGACCAAGCAAGAACGCTAATAGAACCTGCGCCCCAGCTCTCTTTTACCCACATCAGCATCGATGAAGCGGTAGTAATCGCAGTGACGGTAGCGCCCCTTTCACCCATGCTTAAACCAGCCCGCATCAAAGGAGAGGCCTACCTACGGCAAGCGGATGGCAATTATGTGATGGGTCCTAACGACTTGCGCATCCTCGAGGTGGCGGCACTCCACGCATCTGAGCAAGAATTTTATGACCAGCAACCAGTGCCTGGCAGCGGCCTGCGGGACATGGATGAAAGCATTACAGCAGAGGCGCTACGCACAGCCCGCTCACGCAGTAGGCGTCTATCCACCATCGCGGAGGACAAGCGCCTCCTCGAGGTACTTGGCGCAACCGTAAACGGGCAACTGACCGTAGCCGGAAATTATGCCCTCGGCTTCTTGCCGCAGGGAAAAGTACCTGCCCTCGGGGTAACCGCGGCGGTGCAGCTTCCGCGGGAGCACGCCGCGCGCACGCGGAACCTCACCCATTTCGACGGCCCTCTACCCGCTCTCCTCGATGATGTGGTGGATTGGCTGCGTGCCAATCTGCAGGCCGACCTGCGCTATGCGGAAAGCGGTCATGTGGAAGAGATCCCGGAAATTCCGCCGGCCGCCCTTCGGGAGGCTGTAGCCAACGCGTTAGTGCACCGGGATTTAGGACCGCACACGCGAGGCGTGGGAAAAAGAATTGAGGTTCGCATCACCCGGCAGGCAGTGATCATTACTAGCCCTGGTGGGCTGCGAGGGGTCTCGGTCTCCCAATTGACCAGCACCACCTTATCCAAAGCTGCAGTAAATCAGCGCCTTTATGAGCTTGCCAAACTAGTTCGCACCAGCGAAGGACACCCGGTCATTGAAGGCGAGGGCGGAGGAATCCGAGAGATGATTCGTGCCTGTTTAGATGCAGGCCTAGCTGCACCGCGCCTTATAGATACTGGCACCGAGTTTCGTGTCATCTTCCCCCGCACCAGGCCGGATAGCCCGCATCGAGTTTCTGCCCGCCCCACGGTTAGAGCAGTGGAAGCCAACGTAGAGGACGAGCTTCGTCAGCTAGGCAAAAACGTTCCGCAAGTTTTTCACAGTATGCAGCTCGGCGCGGAGGCGGACTATGCTCCCGCCTTAAGCCTTCACGAGATCGCGGAACGCACCCAACTCAGTCCCGGGCAAGCGCGCTACGCGCTCAAGGCCTTGGAGAGGAAGGGCTGGATTGTCATGCGGGGCCAGCGTGGCTCGCAACGCACGACTTACCAGATCCGCAGAGAATAGACGCACCGGCTCTTGTGCCAACGCAAACGATTGCCGTTTAATGAGAACCATGAGCACTACAGAGTCATCGCCCCTCATCCTCGCCATCACGGCGTGTCCGACGGGCATCGCGCATACCTATATGGCGGCCGAGAACCTCGAGGCCGCAGCCCAAGAACTTGGCTACCGCATCAAGATTGAAACTCATGGTTCCATCGGCGTCGAGGGAGCCTTTAGCAAGCAAGACATCGAGGAAGCCGACGCCGTTGTCATTGGTGCCGATACGGTCATTTCCAAGGACCGCTTCCACGGCAAGCGTCTCGAGGCCACCGGCGTGGACGAGGCCATCAAGCATCCGAAGGAACTGCTCAGCAGGTCCTTGAGCGCCTCGCGCTGGGAGGGCTCTTCCGAGAAGACGGAGGAAGAGGCGCCTCGCAAGAATAGCGTGGGTCAAACCTTGTACAAGGCGCTGATGAACGGCGTCTCGCACATGATCCCGTTCGTGGTGACCGGTGGTCTGCTCATTGCGGTCGCCCTCTCCATCGGCGGCACGCCCACGCCTGAGGGCATGGCGATTCCAGAAGATAGCTTCTGGAACACGGTCAATGAGCTCGGCGCCCTGGCGTTCTCACTGATGGTCCCGGTGCTCTCCGGCTACATTGCGGTGGGCATCGCGGATCGCCCAGGCCTTGCCCCTGGCCTTATTACCGGACTCATCGCCACCACCGGCTCCCTTTACGGTTCTGAGGCAGGTGCCGGATTCTTGGGCGGCATTGTCACCGGTATTTTGTCCGGTTATGTGGCTCTTGCCATTAAGAAGATTCCGGTGCACAAGTTCATCGCACCGATTTGGCCCATCATCGTCATCCCGATTTTCACCACGCTCATCGTGGGACTCATCTTCATCTTGCTCATTGGCGCACCGGTCTCGGCCGCGTTCGAGGCAATGACCAACTATCTCGCTGGAATGCAGGGCTCCTCCGTCATCGTGCTAGGCCTTATCCTGGGCGCCATGATCGCCTTCGATATGGGTGGTCCCTTCAATAAAACGGCTTTCCTCTTCGGCGGCGGCATGATCGCGGCCGGCAATGCGGCGCCGATGGGCATGGCGGCATGTGCGATTGCCGTACCTCCCCTCGCCGTGGGCGTAGCTACGCTCCTGCGCCGCCGCTGGTTTACCAAGGCCGAAAAGGATGCGGGCATCGCCGCGTTGTTCATGGGATTCTTCGGCATTACCGAGGGCGCCATTCCGCTCGCGGCTGCACGCCCGCTACAGGTCATCCCCGCCAATGTTGCCGGTGGTGCCGTAGCCGGTGCGCTCGCCGGTCTTTTCGGTGCACAAGACCACGTCATGCACGGCGGCCCGATCGTCGCGGTGCTCGGCGCGGTAGATAACGTCGTTGGCTTCTTTATCGCCATGCTTGCCGGCATCGTTGTTTGCGCTGGCCTTATTCTCCTGCTGGTGGGATTGACGCAGCGCAAGGATAAGCCACTTGTTGCAGTCGATACGATTAGCCTCGATAAAGATCTGGGTTCTTCTAGCGAAGAGGTCATTCGCTCCATGGTGAAGCTCACCTCCGCGCGCATGTCTGATGCCGAGGCGGTCGCTAGCGCCGCATTGAAGCGCGAATCTACCCGTTCCACTGGTGTGGGCCACGGCGTGGCCATTCCGCACGCTCGGTCTGCCGGAGTGAAGGTACCAACGCTCGCCTTCGCCCGCCTGCCGCACGGCGTCACGTGGGCAGAGGGCGAAGACCCGACCACCTTGGCCTTCCTTATTGCTGTTCCGGATAACGCTGGAAAGCAGCACCTCAAGCTGCTGTCCAAGCTGGCGCGCAACATCATGAAGGAGGACTTCCGCGCACAACTCCACGGCGCGAAGACCCGCAAGGAAGCTGCCGACATCATTTCCCAGGTACTCTCCCCTGCACCAGCGACTGACAAGGCGGCCGCAACCACTCAGGCCTAAATAGTCTTGCAACTGCAAGCGCTCAGCGATTTCCCCGCTGGGCGCTTTTCTTATGCCAATATTGCGCAGGGATGGGGCTGAGGGACGGTTTCGAGGGAGTGGTAGCGGCAGCGCGGCAGGCTCAAGCAAGATCACGGATCACCCTGGTGCCCTCTTATGATCCTTAGACAGCCAGAGAACCACAAGGTTTCTCATAGGCTCTATCAAGAAACTGGCCAGTTTTGCCAGAAGGGGACTTAAAACTAGGCCCACATACCTTAAAACAATCTCATTTCCCTGGGAACCTGAGATATTGGTTGAAATCTACCCCCGTGGGGGCGGGGAGCTGAGCGCCATCACTGAGGGAATTTAGGGGTTTCCTAGCTCAAATCGAGAAATAACTAAGAGGCAATTAGTTTTGCGCGAAATCAACTTCAAGAATCCTAATATTTGCTGGTCAGCTGGATTTTACCCGGGCAGAATTGATTAACTTTTAAGTGAAGGGGAACGGAAGTTAGCCGTTAACACTCCAAGATCCCCGCCTTATAGATTCCCGCTAGGTTCCAGTAGAAAGGTACCGCTCATGTTCACCCCCAAAGTTCACTTCTCCGCCAAGAAGTTCGTCGCTCCTGCACTCGCAGCAGCCGTCGCACTCGGTGTTGGCGTAGCCCCTGCAGAGGCATCGAGCTCTTTGAGCAGCTTCGGTCGCGTGAACCTTCCGGTACCCTCCGTCAACCTGCCTGCCGCTCCGGCTGCCGCCGCAAAGCCAGTTGCTCCGGCCTCCAACCACGTACAGAGCATCATCAATCACACCAACGCTTACCGCCAAGCACACGGCCTGCGCCCGGTTCGCGCCAACGCCGCACTCAATGGACTGGCTCAGGATTGGGCCAACCAGCTGGTTCGCGCCAATAAGCTCAGCCACCGCCCACAGCACTGGAACTACTACCCTTCCAATATCCCGGCCGGCGGCGAGAACGTACTGCAGGCATGGAGCGACTACTCCGATGCACAGCTGGTTAAGCTCTGGTACGAATCCCCGGGCCACCGCAAGATCATGCTCGACCCGCGTGCCAAGACCATCGGCGTTGGTGTTGCCGTCAACTCTGAGGGCAAGCTCTACGCTGTCCAGAACTACGGCCGCTAAAGATTTCACAAGCTAGGGCCTTCGGGCCCTTGGGCTCTAGCGGGCCACGCCGCCCCCTCCCGGACCTCTTACCCGGGGCGGGGCGGTTTTCTCGTACCTAGGTGGGGGTGCGCACGCGGGTAAATGAAACGTAACCGCCTTCACAAATGGCAGTGGCGAGGGTTACACTTAATGACATTCGAATTGTTCAACAATCTTAAGGACGGTGTTGAATGTCCTCGCTCCATATCGATCTCAATGCGGATTTGGGAGAGACTACTGCAGGCAACCCGGTCGCAGATGACGCGGCAATGCTGGAGATGGTGTCCTCCGCAAACGTGGCCACCGGCTTCCATGCGGGCGACCCGCACTCGATTGCCTGCACCCTCAAGGCGGCAGCAGAAGCAGGCGTGACCGTAGGCGCGCACGTGGGTTATAACGACGCCGCGGGTTTCGGCCGCCGTTTTATCGATTACAACCCGGACGAGCTTGCAGACGAGGTGACCTACCAAATTGGCGCGCTCGACGCTTTGGCCCGCGCCAATGGCACCAAGGTTTCCTATGTGAAGCCACACGGTGCGATGTATAACGCAATCGTGAAAGATGAGGCGCAAGCAGAAGCCGTCATCAAGGGCATTAAGGCCTTCGGAGACTTGCCGGTGATGTTACTGCCAGGGGGTGTAGCGGTGGACGTCGCCAAGCGCAGCGGGCTTAACGTCATCCGTGAGGCTTTTGCGGACCGCAACTACAACCCCGATGGCACGCTGGTCTCGCGCAAGGAAGCCAATGCGGTGCTTGGCAGTGCCGATGAGGTGGTGCAGCGAGTTCTTGAGGTGGCGCAGACCGGGTCGATTACGGCCGTGGATGGCACGAAGTTAGAGGTGGATGCGCAATCCATATGCACCCACGGCGATTCGCCCGGCGCGGTGAAGCTGCTGCGCGGCGTGGTGGAGCGCCTGCGGGAAGAAGGCATCGAGATTCGGAGCTTTATCTAATGCACATTAATTTTGTGGGTACGCGCGCGTTGCTCATTGACCTGGATGGATTGAACCAGGTGATGGATTGGCACGCGGCGCTTTCTGCCAAGCCGTTGAAGAATCAGGTGGACTGCATCGCGGCCGCCACCACCCTGCTGCTGACGTTTGAAGCGCCGGATTCGGCACGTGATGCGGCCGAATTCCTGCAGGACTTCTCCCCCGCCGCCGCGACTGCTGCGGAGGCCCGCACGGTAGAAATCGATGTGCTCTATGACGGCGAGGATGTCGACGAGGCCGCAGACCTGCTTGGCCTCTCGCGCGAGGCACTCATTAGTTGGCATACCTCCACCGAGTGGACCGCGGCCTTTGGTGGCTTTGCCCCGGGATTTACCTACTGCGCACCTTCAGATCCATCCCAGGCCCGTGCGGTGCCGCGCCGCTCCAGTCCCCGTACCGCGGTGCCGGCCGGTGCTGTGGGTATCGCGGGTGAGTTTTCTGCGGTCTACCCACGCGTCTCCCCAGGCGGCTGGCAGCTGCTGGGCACCACCAATACACCGATGTGGGATTCCAATGCGAACCCACCAGCCTTGGTACAGCCGGGTGACCGCGTGCGCTACCGCAGCGTGGATAAGCTGCCGGAGCTTGTTGATCACTCTGCCCGCTCGAAACGCGCCCCTGCCCGCTTGCCGCGCATGGAGGTTATCGATGCCGGCCTACTCACCCTCTACCAGGACTTGGGCCGCCCCGGCGTGGGCGACCTTGGTGTGACCCCATCGGGCGCCGCAGACCGCGCCGCCGCCGCAACCGCCAATGTGGCCGTGGGCAACCCGCGTGGAGCAACGGTGCTGGAGAATATCGGCGGCATTAAGCTCCACGCGCTTACCGATACCGTCATTTGCGTCACCGGCGCGACCGCCCGTGTGCGCCTCGGTGAGATGCCGGTTCACCTCGCCCGCCCCGTGCTGGTCACGGCTGGGCAAACCGTCACCGTAGACCCCGCAACGGTAGGCATGCGCAACTACGTTGCTATTCGCGGCGGCATCATCGCCGAGTCCGAGCTTGGCTCCGCGGCCACCGACGTCCTTTCTGGCCTTGGCCCGGACCGGTCACCACCGGCGATGTCATCGGCGTGCTACCGCGCTCTACCGGCATGACCGACGCCCAGCTGGCTAACCCACTGCGCGTGCGTGAAAGCTCCGACGGCAAGACCCGCGCCACCTTGCGCTGCGTGCTCGGACCCCGTGATGACTGGTTTGGCGATAATGTCTCCGCCTTCCTAGATACCGAATGGACCGTCACCTCGGACTCCAACCGCGTGGGCCTGCGCCTCGATGGCGAAGAGCCGATTGAACGCGTTAAAGACGGCGAGCTCCCCTCTGAGGGCATGGTCGCCGGATCGATCCAAATCCCGCCCAATGGCAAGCCCGTAGTCTTCCTGCGCGATCATGCCGTGACCGGCGGCTACCCCGTTATCGCTACCGTCTTGGAAGAAGATATTGATATCGCCGCGCAGCTGCCACCCGGCGCGCGCGTGAACTTTGAACTCGTAGCACCCCAAGCCTTGAACACTGGAGATAAGAATGCAGATTAAGACCGTCCTCATTGCTAACCGCGGCGAGATTGCCGTGCGTATCGCCCGCGTCGCCCGCGACCTGGGCATTAAGTCCATCGCCATTTACTCCGAAGCGGACGCAGGTGCCCTGCATACCCAGGTAGCCGATGAAGCTTATGCGCTGCCGGGCAATACCGCGGCCGATACCTACATGAACGTGCCCGCGCTACTCGATATCGCGGTGCGCGCCGGTGCCGATGCCATCCACCCGGGCTACGGCTTCTTGTCCGAAAACGCCGACTTTGCCCGCACGGTTACCGAGGCCGGCATGATCTGGATTGGCCCTTCCCCGGAGTCCATCGAGTTGCTCGGTGACAAGATCGCTGCGCGCCGCGTGGCCGAGGAGGTCGGCGCGCCGCTGGCACCGGGTACCTCCGATCCCATCGATGACTGGCAGGAGGCCCGCGCCTTCGCCGAAGAGCATGGCCTGCCCATTGCCATCAAGGCCGCTTATGGCGGCGGCGGACGCGGCTTGAAGGTCGTGGACAATATGGAAGAAATTGAGGGCGCGTTCAACTCCGCCGGCCGCGAGGCCATGGAGGCTTTCGGCCGCGCCGAGTGCTACGTGGAGAAGTTCCTCACCCACCCACGCCACGTCGAGGCCCAGGTGCTGGCCGATACGCACGGCAATGTGCGCGTGCTCGGCACCCGCGATTGCTCCACCCAGCGCCGCTTCCAAAAGCTCATTGAGGAGGCTCCAGCGCCCGCGCTTTCCGACGCCCAACGCAACGGCATCATCGAAGGCGCGCGCTCCATTTGCTCCAAGGTGGGCTACACCGGCGCCGGCACCGTGGAATACATCGTTTCCGAGGACGGCACCATTTCCTTCCTCGAGGTCAATACCCGCGTCCAGGTCGAACACCCAGTTACCGAGGTAGTCACCGGCACCGATATCATCGCCGAGCAGTTCCGCATCGCGGCCGGCGAGCCGCTGTCCTTCGATGAGGATCCGCAGTCCCACGGTCACGCTTTTGAGTTCCGTATCAATGCCGAGGACATCCTCAATGGCTTCGCCCCGTGCCCCGGCACCATCGTCTCCTTCGAGCCGCCCACCGGCCCGGGCATCCGCGTGGATTCCGCGGTGCGCTCTGGCTCTATCATCCCGCCGTACTATGACTCCCTGATTGCCAAGCTCGTGGTGTGGGGCCCAACCCGCGAGATCGCTCTGGCTCGCGCCCGCTTTGCCCTGCGCGAGTTCACCGTCACCGGCGTGCGCACCGTGCTGCCGTTCCACCGCGACATGATGGATGAGCCCGCACTCATCGGCACCGCCGCCCCGGCAGACGATGCCGCTGCCGCTGGCGCCTCCGAGATCGGCGTATTTACGGACTGGGTGGATCACAACTACCGCCCGTCTGCCGCCAACCAGGTGGAAAAGGTCGAGGCCATTTACACCCAGCGCCGCACTGTGGCCGTGGAAATCGACGGCAAGCTGGTCAACGTCGGCGTGCCCGTGGACTTCCTCGCCGCGCCCGGCGCCGCCTCGGCCGGTGGTTCTGCCTCCACCGCGCCATCTTCGGCCGGTGCGCAGTCCACCGATGACAATGCGGTCACCTCCCCGTTCGAGGCCAATCTCGTGGCCTGGAACGTTGCGGACGGCGATACCGTGGCCGAGGGCGATGCCATCGCCACCGTCGAAGCTATGAAGATGGAATCGGCCATCAAGGCTCCGCGCGGCGGCACCATCAAGCTCCTGGCCGCCGAAGGTGACCGTCTGGATTCCTCCAAGGTCATCGCGACCATCGATTAGCGCTCGCACCATCGTTATGCACCTCATTTCAATGTGAGGTGCATAACTTTTTAGTACAGTTGTGGTCATGCTTTCCCAGTCTGTCGCCTCCGAGCTGCGCGAGGCCATCTCCGCCGGTGAGTTCCAGCCGGGCGAGCAGCTCAGCGAGGTCAAGGCAGCCGAGCGCTTTCACTGCTCGCGCAATACCCTCCGCGAGTCTTTCACTAGGCTTGCCGCGGAGCGCATTGTCGAGCGCATCCCCAACCGTGGCGTCTTCCTTGCCACGCCGGACGCAGACTATATCCGTGACCTCTTTGCCGCCCGCGCGGCCATCGAACCGGCAGCAGTGCGGTGGGGCGCTTTTGCCGACGCCCCCTCGCTCGTCACCCTCACTTCCTCCGCCTTCGACTACGCGGCACGCGGCGAGCACCAGGAAGTCTCCGCCATCAACCAACGCTTCCACCGCACGCTGGTGGCCGCACTGGGCTCACCTACACTCAATGAGCAGATGGATAATCTGCTCGCCCGCATGCGGCTCACTTTCTTGCTAGCCATCCCGCGCTATCCGCAGCTACATGCGGACCACATTCAAGGAAATATCACCTTGGCCACGCTCATCGCGGATGGAAAACGCCACGAGGCCGCCACGCTTGCGCATGACAGCCTCATGAATACCTGCGAGAAGATCCTCGCCGTGCTGGACGATTAAGGAATGAGAAAATCTTAATCCCGGGCGTTGGTCACGAGCATCTGGCCCGGTGCGTGCGTAATAGCTAAGCGCGGCTTAGATTCCATCACGATGGCCTGCGGGGTCACACCACAGGCCCAAAAGACCGGCAGGCAGCCCTCTGGCACTTCGCCCGGATCACCAAAGTCCGGGCGGTTCAAATCCTCAATGCCAATGGCCGCCGGGTCACCCACGTGAACCGGGGCGCCGTGAACCGATGGGTAGCGGGAGGTAATCCGCACGGCATCGGAGACCTGCGCAGCCGGAATCGGGCGCATGGAGACCACCATGGGACCAGAAAAGACACCGGCCGGAGTGGTGGGAATCGAGGTCTTAAACATCGGCACGTTGCGCTGCTGGGCGATGTGCGCGACCTCAATGCCGTTATCCTGCAGCGCAGTCTCGAAGGTAAAAGAGCAACCGATAAGGAAGCTGACCATGTCTGGGGTGTAGTAGGAGGTGGCGTCGGCAAGCGTGGCTGTATGCTCGCCGTTTTCAAAGACGCGGTAGGCCGGAATATCGGTGCGGATGTCCCCACCCGGCAGTAGCTCGGAGGTGTACTGACCGGCTTCCAGCACGCCCACAATCGGGCAGGGCTTGGGATTTCGCTGGGCAAAGAGCAAGAAATCGAAGGCGTATTCCTGCGGCACGGCCAGCAGGTTAGCCTGCATGAAACCGCGGGCGTGCCCGGCAGTGGTGGCCATGTCATGGCTGCGCGCATACTCGCGCACCTGCTCCGGGGTCTGCATTATGCCCACAGCTCGGTAATGCCGGAGAAAGCATTGAAGCCGATGAAGATGGTGAGTACCCACGCCAGGACGCCGATAATCAGCAACCACTTGGGATACTTATACCCCTGTAGGAGGTCGCGGCGGAACCAGGCTACCCACATCACGAGGGCGAAACCGATGGGCAGGATTAGGCCATTGATGGCGCCAGCGAAGATGAGCAACTTCTGTGGCGCGGAGTTGATGGCCACGAAGACTACCGTGCACACCGCAATGAAGACGATGGTGAGGATATTGCGGGTGCGCGTCGAGGTTTCCTGGGAGGTCACGAAGGATACCGAGGTATAGGCGGCACCGATAACCGAGGACAAACCGGCCGCGAAGAGGACTACGCCGAAGGCGCGCAGGCCAAACTCGCCGGCGGCATTGTAGAAAGCATCGGCCGCGGTGTTGTCGTCCGAGAGCGCCACGCCGGTGGCCACCACACCGAGGACCGCCAAGAAGAGGAGCATGCGCATGATGCCAGTGACCACAATGCCACTTACCGAGGTATAGGTAATGTTCTTGACGTTTTCCACGCCGGTGTGGCCGGAATCGATGAGGCGGTGCGCGCCAGCAAAGGTGATATAGCCGCCCACGGTGCCGCCGATGATGGTGGTGATGACGAAGAAATCGATTTCGCCCGGCGCGACGGTATTCTTGAGCGCCTCCCCCACCGGTGGCTGGCTGACCACCGCAACGTAGAGCATAAGCAAGATCATGACCGCGCCCAAGACCGCGACGAGGCGGTCAAGCGCCATGCCCGCCTTCTTGGAGAGGAAGATGAAGATCGCGATGGCCGCAGCGATGACGCCACCGATGCGCGAGTCAATGCCCAGCATCGCGTTAATGCCCAGGCCAGAACCGGCGATATTGCCGATATTAAAGACTGCGCCGCCGATGAACACAAATACGGCAAGTACCCAACCCAGGCCGGGGAGCACGGTATTGCCCAAGGTATTGGCGCGCATGCCGGTCACGCAGAGAACTCGCCACACATTGAGCTGGATGGCGATATCAACGAGGATGGACAGCATAATCGCAAACGCGAAGGATGCTCCCATCTGCACGGTAAAGACCGAGGTCTGGGTCAAAAATCCCGGACCGATGGCGGAGGTGGCCATAAGGAACATGGCACCAGCCATGGCGCCGAGGCCCTTGGGCGGGGTCTTGTCCCCCGCCTGCGCCGGAGTGGCGTGTGATGTCTCAGCACTCACTAGATTTCACCTTTCGTGATGCAGGTCGCATTAGTTTGTGATGCGCATCATCTTAAAGGTTGCTATGCCTTTTGTTCAACAACTTTTATGCGTTGTGGGGTGGCGCGGGGGTGATCTAGGCTACTTTTCTCGTTCGTTTTGCCAGGTGGCTGGCGATTATCCGCAAAGCCTCGTCCGGCCCTTTCATGTCGCTGGGGCCAAAGCGCAGCACCACGTATCCGCGGTTTTCTAGCGCTCGCTGCCTCTTTATCTGCTGCTTGACCACGTGGGAGGGTGCCTCGCCATAGGTACCGTCATATTTGGCATCGCCATCGACCTCGACAACCAGCCAGCCATCGAGACAAAGATCCGCCCGATATTTCCCGAGCAGCGATTTCTGGGGCTCAATTTTCACCTGCGGGAAACGCTCAATAATGAGGGCTCGCAGATAGGACTCATAGGGCGATTCCGATCCGCCGTACGCGTGCTCGATAACCTTACGCATGGCTGCTTGTCCCCTCGTGCGCTGCATTTTTGCCAGTTCTTCGCGCAGGTCGTATGTAGTGACGTCGTGTCGGCCGAGGGCAGAATCAGTAGCTACCAGGCCATCTGGGAAGCCGTGTAGCCGGGCGATTTCGAGGCAGGTGCGGGCGGGATTCGTGGCGCGCACACCCGCAATCGACACCGTGGATTCTTGAAGGGACTTTACTCGGCGGTACCGGTAGCCTTTCGGGGTGAGCCTGCGTGGGGGAATGCTTCCCGAAGGCACCGCTAACTCCACCTCCTCCCCTTCCCTGGAAATTACCCACATTCCCCACAGCCGCGCGGCCGATTTGCCGATGAGGACGGCGCGGTGGGTGCTCCACCCGGCAGCGACTACTTTGGCGAATTGTTGTTTATGGCGAACCCATTGCCTCCAGGTGGCCGTGGGAACGGCGACCCAGGGCGCTATCTGGGTGAGCTCACCGCGCTGGAGGGCTAAATGGTGCGGACTTTCGGCTCCGGCGTAACGAAGGTTGATGAAGTGATCTGTAATCATGGTTTCATCTTCGCGGCTGGCGGGGCGGGGCACGCGTCATGAGGCTCAGGAAGGTGAATTTCCGAGGACCTTGAGTGAGGGTCGGAATATTAGGTCCAAGGTGATCGGGCCGAATTGAGGGCGTTGAGGCTGAATTGAGGGTGGGTTGTACTCAGATCGGCTCGATCACATTCGACCTAAGGAGAAGCAGTTCACAGCGGCGGTGTGGGGGATAATTCAGCAGCACGGTTAACCGTGCTTTACTAGAGATAATGGAACCCATCGAGCTCTCAGAACTAACCGGTACGCAATCGCGCACCTACGGCACCCGCAAGATCACCTCGGATATGGTCTCGGCACCAATCCATGTTGCGGTCGCGCTCTGGGACGAACGTTGGGATTCCGCCCCCAACGGCACCATCGAAGGCTGGGTCATCGCAGTCAATACTAAGCAGACGCGTTTTGTGCGCCGCGGCCAAACGAAGAAGGGCGATATCGTCGATATCGCCGTGCGCGAAGGTCCAACGCGCGCTCAAGGGACTCGACGGTCGGGTGTGGATTGTCACTGGTCGCAGGCAGAACGCGTTGCGAGCGGCACTCACGGCTGACGGTTTCACGGTGACGGGAAGCTTTGCGGGAGAAAATAGGGCGTCGAAAAGCGCGAGCTCCGTGCGTAGAAAACAAGCCGGCCTGACCGCTCGCAAGGCGCGCAAGATGGGTGAGGCCCCGAAAAAGAAGCAAGCGGCACAAGTAGAGACGCCGAAAGCACACTGGTGGCCGAACTTCTCGCGCGCTTCCTCGTGGGCCGAGGGCGACGTGGTGCGCATAGCCACCGATGCTTCCTCGGATACCGTATTCAAGGGGTCGATGTGCTTTGTTGCGGGCAACGGCGACTACCGGTTACGGACTCGAGAAACCAAGGCGAGCACCGATGAGCTCGAGCTCGAAGCACTGACGCTTGCGCTGAAGTACCTGCTCAAGGTGGGTGCGCGCAAGGCGGTTATTGAGTCCGATTCCGTAGCTGCGTTGGAGGCGGTCGAGCAGATTGTGCATAAGCGCGGCTCTAAAGCATCGCGGCCGGGGCGCACGTGGCGAGGGGTGTCTTCGGGTGCGCGGTCCCGATTCCAGCAAGCTTGGGGCGATATCCAAGGCCAATGTGAGGTCGACATACGCCGTGTGCTCGGGCATGCGGGCGATCCGCTGAATCGGGCGGCCGACCAGATTGCGTACATGGGGTTGCGCGCGATTGCGCATCCAATGAAGCAGTCTCGCGAGACGCTGCGCGAGGGGATTCAGAAAGCTCTCTCGGCGTTGTGATTCGAACGCTTAAGGCTTAGGGCTGATCTGATCAGGCCGAATTGAGGGAGTTAGGGCCGATCTGAGGCGGCCCAGTCTTCAGATCAGCCTGATCAGTATGGACCTAACGACGAGAGGCGCGCTGGGAGGGTCGCGACCGAGCCGAGCCCGGAGGCGGAGCTTAAGCCAGGCGGCGGGCGCCGTCTCCCGGACGGGCCACCAAGAAGGTGGGCTCTGGGAAGCCGCGGGATGCTGCGGCGTCGTTAATGGCTTGGGCGGTGGACTCCACGGCGGAGCGCGGGATGAGCGCGATGACGGCACCGCCGAAGCCGCCACCAGTCATGCGGGCGCCGAGTTCGCCGGCCGCGGTGAAGGCGGAGTCGAGTTCCGGAGTGGTGACTTCGTACAGGTCGCGCAGGGAAAGGTGGCTTTCGCGCATGAGGCGGCGGAACTTTGCCAGGTCGGAAGAGGTGAGCGCGGTGGCGGCGTCGAGGGTGCGAGCGGTTTCGTCCACCACGTGGCGCACGCGGCGGCGGTAGAGTTCCGCGTCGGCGGGGTTGACGGTGGCGGCGAATTCCTCCGCATCCGGGATTTCGCGGATGGAGCGGCCGGCGGCAGTCTGAACGGCGTCGATGATGCCACGGCGGGAGGCATATTGGCCGTCGGAAAGCGTGTGCGGCGCATTGGTGTCCGCGATGAGCAGCACCATGTCTTGGGCCTCGATATTGAACGGCACGCGCTCGACGGCGCCGGTGGCAAAATCCAGGAAGAGGGCCTTTCCATGCTGACCGAAGAGGCTCGCATTTTGATCCAAGCCGCCGGTAGAGGCGCCAACCACCTCGTTTTCGGCGCGGATGCAAGCCTGGGCCAGCTGCGCGCGGGCGGCGTCATCGGGAGCTTTGCCGTGGCAAAGCTCGTAGGCGGCCACGGCAACGGAGCACTCGAGGGCGGCGGAGCTGGACAGACCAGAGCCGACGGGGACATCGGAGACGATGGCAATATCGAGGCCGGCGCAGGTCAGAACGTCCGCGGCAGTGGCGGCCCAGACGGTGCCGGCGACGTAGCCGGACCAGTCGGAAGGGTGGCCAGGGCGGACTTCGGAGAGTGGGAGGCTGGCCTGGGCAACGCTGCCGTCGTATTCGGAGGCTATCCGGAGAAGGCCATCGGTGCGGGGTGCGACGGCGACGGCGGTGTTTTGTTCCAGCGCAAAGGGAATGGAGGCGCCGCCGGCGTAATCGATGTGCTCGCCGATGAGGTTGACGCGGCCGGGAGCGGCCCACACGCCGGCGGGCTCGGGCGCGTCCGGAAAGGAAGCGGCGAAGAGGTTGCGGGCTGCGGCGGCAAGCTCGTCATCGCTGCGGGTGTCAATCCAGTTAAGCATCCCAGATCTCCTTGAAGCGGGCGGCGATGCGCTCCGGGGTGGTGTCATTGATCCACACGGCCTGCGAGGACTCGGAACCGGCAAGGTACTTCATGCGGCCGGGCGATCGCATGAGCGAAAAGAGCTGCAGGTGCATGCGGATGCCGGGGCGCAGGCCGGATCCACCGGCGCCTGGTCCAGCCGGCGATATACGGGGTCTTGTCCACGCCATCGAAGAAGCGGTCCACGGCGGAGTACAGCTTCTTGAGGAGGGGCGCGAGGTCGGCGCGTTGGGCGCCGGAAAGCGCGGCGAAATCGGGAACCTCCTCATTGGGCATGACCATGGCTTCCAGCGGCCATTTGGCGGCGGCGGGAACAAAGACGGTGAAGTGCTCGGTCTCAGCAATGATGCGGGTACCGGCGGCGCGCTCACGATCGAGGAGATCCTGGAAGAGGTCGCCGTCATAGGCGCGGGCGGAATCCACAATGGACCGCAGGCGGGGCGAGAGGAATGGATAGGAGTAGATCTGGCCGTGCGGGTGCTGGAGGGTCACGCCTATTTCTTCGCCGCGGTTTTCAAAGGGGAATACCTGCTCCACGCCGTCGATCTGGGATAGTGCGGCGGTGCGGTGAGCCCAGGCCTCGATGACGGTGCGGATGCGCGATTCCGGCAGGTCCTTGAAGGATAGGGCTGGGTCCTCAGTAAAGCACACCACCTCGCAGCGGGCGCGGGCCGGAAGGCGCGGCACCATGCCGAGCAGGTTATCCTCCTCCGGATGCTCGATGTCTGCGGCAGTAGCAAAGGACGGGAAGCGGTTTTCAAAGACCACCACGTCATAGCTGGGGCTGGGGATCTCCGTGGGCAGCTGGCCTTCGCGCGTGGGCGCCAGGGGGTTCTCGTTGGCCGGTGGCAAGAAAGTACGGTTCATGCGGTGGGCGGCAAAGGCCACCCAATCCCCCGTTAGGGGATCCCGGCGCATTTCGGAAGCGGGGGCGACGGTGGGGATGTCGCGGGCGTCGACAAGCACGCGGTCGGGATGGGGCTGGTCGTCGAAGTAGAGGATCTCGCGGCCGTCGGCAAGCGTGGCAGAGGTAATCTCAACCATTAGTTTTCTCCTGGGATGGTGATGGGCTTCAGGCGCGCCCACAGCACAAAGGCGGCGGCCACGGCCAGCAAAGCAAGGCTTGCCCATAGGTTATCGCTAGCGTTCTTCGCCTGCCCGGTATCCGGGTTGATGCCTGGGTCAAGGAAGAAATAGCAGCCGAGCAAAATCAGGCCGTAGAGGCCGAGGAGTGCGGCGATGACATTGCGCAGGTCGAATGCGCCCGCGCGCTTTTTCTCAGACATGTTGGGTTCCTTAGGCGAAGATGACGTTGAGGGCTACGGCCATCACCAGGCAAATGATGCCCAGCGGGACGGTCTGCTGGTACCAGGGCAAGGACTTTTCGGTGTAGTCCTCAAAGTGGTCCTTGGGGGTCACGGAAGAGACGAAGCCAACCAGCTCGCTATCCGGCTTGGGCTGGGTGAACAGGGTGACCACGATGGATACCAGGATATCCACCACGAAGGCCACACCGGCCGCCACAAAGGCCGTGCCTTGGCCCGGCAGGTTGATGAGGTCAGTGAAGGACGCGACGTACCAGAAGGCAATGGCGGAAGCGGTACCGGCTACGAGTCCGGAACCAACCGGCGTGCGGGGTCATGCGCTTCCAGAACATGCCCAGAATGAAGGTGGCAAATAGCGGCGCATTGAAGAAGCCAAACAGGGTCTGCAGGTAGTCCATGATATTGCCAAAGTTTTGCGCGAGCAGCGCGGTAAAGATGGCAATAGCGGTGGCGATAATCGTGGCGATGCGGCCGAACTTTAGGTAGTAGTCATCCTCGCGGTCCTTGACCACATAGGTCTGCCAGATGTCATAGGAGATGACGGTATTAAAGGCCGAGATATTCGCGGCCATGCCGGCCATGAAGGAAGCCAGCAGGCCGGCGATCGCCACGCCCAGCAGGCCATTGGGCAGAAGGTCGCGCATGAGCAGCAAGATGGCGTCATTCGGCTCCGCGCGCTCCTCCATCAAGTCGGCCACGGAAACGGAGGCAACCATGCCTGGAATGACCACGAGGAAGGGCACAAACATCTTGGGGAAGGCGCCGATGATCGGGGTCTTGCGGGCAGCCGAAATAGAATCGGAGGCCATGGCGCGCTGAACTTCCACGAAGTTGGTGGTCCAGTAACCAAAGGAAAGCACGAAGCCGAGGCCCAGCACGATGCCGATGACGGACCACACTGGGTTCTCAAAACCGGAGATGTCCGTGCCCGGCCACGTGTGGAAGTGCGAATCCTGGGCCACCGCGTCCTTCAACCCATTCCAACCACCAACGCGGTTCAAACCAATGATGGTCAGCGGAGCGAGGGCGGCGATGATGACGAAGAACTGGAGGACCTCGTTATAAATGGCGGCCGAAAGGCCACCCAGGGTGATATAGGACAGCACGATAAGGCCGGCCACAAGGAGCGAGACCCACATCTGCCAGCCCAGCAGGGCCTCCACGATGGTGGCCAGCAAGTACAGGTTCACGCCGGCGATAAGCAGCTGGGCCACGGCAAAGGAAATCGCATTGACCAGGTGTGCGGCATTGCCAAAGCGCTTGCGCATGAACTCCGGTACCGAGCGCACCTTGGAACCGTAGTAGAACGGCATCATCACAATGCCCAAAAAGACCATGGCCGGGATGGCGCCGATCCAGAAGTAGTGCATGGTTTGGAAGCCATACTCCACGCCATTGGCGGACATACCGATGATTTCCACCGCACCCAGGTTGGCCGAGACGAAAGCCAGGCCGGTCACCCAGGCGGGCAGTCCCCGGCCGGAGAGGAAGAAGTCGATGGAGCTAGACACTCGAGCTTTGGCGGCCCAGCCGATGCCCAGCACGAAGAGGAAGTAGATGGCTACCAAGAAGTAGTCCACCCAGGAGGCATCGAGCCTCAATACGGATTCAGCAGTCTCCATGGCTGACCTTTCTAGTTATTGTTCTCTGCTGCAAGGCGCAGCGTGAATCTCTGCGGTTTCTGAGCGCTCAGGCGCACGAGGTCTTCCCCGCTGCGCAGCGCATTCGGCGGCGCGCTCATCGGCTCCACGGCCAATGCCTTGCCGGGGCCGCCTGCCCGCGGGAAATCGGCCGGGGTAAACATCTGCACCCAGTTCAGGCCTTCGCCCATCTCCAGGCGCACACCCTTTCCACCGGCCGAATACACGGCCGTCAGTGGGCCTTCGCCGTGGAAGCAATCGTCCCAGTCCACCTCGGCGATGGGCTGATTAACAATGCGCACCTGCTCCGTCTTTCCCGTAGGCAGGTTGCGGGCGCCTAGCAGGTAGCGCTTGCCGACGTCCACACTGAGCACCGCTTCCTCCGCCCCAGCTCCCTGTGGGGAGAGGTAGAGGTGCAGCCCATAGGCGAAGGGAACCTCACCGGGCTCCGTGGTGCGTGCGGTCAGCTGGTGGTGCAATCCCTGCTCATCGAGGGTATAGGTGGCCTCTAGCTGAATCGCCCACGGCCAGCCCTGGCGCGGCTCAATATCAAAGGCAAGAGCCACCCGGTTGTCCGAGCGTTCCTTGATGCGCCACCAATCCACCGCGAATCCATGGATGGCGTTATTGCGCTCCGGCTCCGTGATCTCTAGCTGGTGGGCGGTCCCCTGCCATTCAAACCAGCCATCTTCGGTGCGATTCGGCCACGGCGCCAGCACCACTCCGGCCATCAGCGGCGGCTTACCTTCGTAGCTTTCTACCAAGGGCGCGCCGCGATAGGTCAGCGCTTTGAGTGCACCGCCGAATAGACCAATCTCGGCCACATAATCGCCGTGGGCAAGTGCGACGCTGGGGTAGTCAGCGTCAGGACCAAGCGCTGCTCCACTGGTCATAACAAAGACCTTTCTGGCTATAACTTTCGTTGGAATTAGCCTAGGAGTACGGCAAAGCACAGGTCAATCGTTTGCATAACTACCCGCGAATACCTTCTATTTCTGCTGCTCACCGCGGTAGAGTTAACCGCTTGTTAACCTCTTTCGGGGCTGGAGACACCTATGGGCCGCGAGCCGCCACACCGGGGCAGGAGCGCTATCCCCGCATCCGCCGCCACACTATTCGCGCTGCGGAGTGTGGTGTGGCTAGGACTTCGCGCAGGTAATTGCGCGGCATCAACCGCCACGGGGTGCGCGCGGGATGCAGGCGCACGGCAATGCCGAGGTGCCAGGCCCACAACGCGGTGCGCAGGATATGAAAATCATTGGTCACCACGTGCAATACAGCATCCGGGGCCAAGCGGTGGGCATTCTCTAGATTTTCATTAGTGCTCGTTGCTTCCGGCTCCACCACTACCCGCTCGGCCGGCACACCGCGCTCACTGAGGTATGTAGCCATGGGCCCCGCCTCACCACGGCCCGAGACAATAATCTGCTGCCCGCTATAGAGCGCCAATGCCTTGTCTAGGCGCGAGCGCAGCATGGCGCCGGGGTAGCCGTGGGTTACGCGGGAGCCCAAAACAAGGAGCGGGTCAGACATGGATACCAGCATAGACTTGCCAGCTCTTGACAGGAAGATGGAAATAGCCGTACCTTTATCTCAAATGTGCAATCGATTGCACCCAGGAGGGCCGGGAGCCGGCTCACTAGCCTAAACCAAGGAGGACAGCATGGCCGGAACCACCCTCAAGGACGTGGCCGCTGCTGCTGGAGTATCCATTTCCACCGCGTCCCGTTCGCTCTCGGGCAACCCAGCCATCTCGGAGTCCACGCGCCAACGCGTCAAGGACACGGCCATCAAGCTCAACTATAGGCCCAATGCCCAAGCCCGAGCTTTGCGCAGCTCCCGATCTAACGCCATCGGCTTGGTCATCCCCAGCCTAGACAATGCCTACTTCGCCGCAATGGCCGCAGCCATTGAAGAAGCCGCCGATAAGCAGGGACTCGCTACGATGATTACCAGTTGTGGCGAGGATCCGCAGCGCTTAGTCAAAGCCCTCGATGCCCTGATGGAACGCCAGGTAGACGGCATTATCGCGGTACCTCTCGAAGGCGCCGAAGAAGCGCTCGAGCAGGCGCGCGCTTACCGCCCGCTCGTGCTCATTGACCGCGCCCTGGGCCAGATTCCAGCAGTCCTATCAGACCCCCACACGGGTATGAAACAAGCCGTGGAACAGCTCAAAGAGAAGGGGCACACGCACATCGGCTATCTTTCCGGGCCGCAGGAAACCTCCACCGGCCGCCAGCGCCTGCAAGCTTTCAAGACCGCCACCCGCGGCATGCCTACCCATATCCACCACGGCAGCTACCGCCACCGTGAGGGCTATAAAGGAGCCCTCGCACTCCTGCAAGAAGGCGTCACCGCGCTCATTGCCGGCGATTCCATGATGACGGCCGGCGCGCTGGAGGCCTGCCATAATGCGGGCAAGCGCATCGGAGAAGAAATCGCGCTCGTCGGCTTCGATGATTTCATCTACCTGCGCTTCCAGCCCTCCCCTATCTCGGTGGTTGACCAGGACGTGGCCAGAATGGGCGAGACCGCCACGGCCAAGCTCATCGCGGCGATCAATGATAAGCACCAACCGGAAGGCGAAGTGCTAGAAACCCGCTATATCCCACGCATGTCCACTGCCCACCAACTCGATGGAGCCACGCCATGAGTGACTGCGTTTTGCGCCTGGATAATGTCACCAAATCCTTTGGCCCGATAGAGGTCATTAAGGGGGTAGACCTCACCGTCCGCCGCGGCCAAGTGCAGGCCTTGCTGGGTGAGAACGGCGCGGGAAAATCTACCCTCATCAAGATGATTGCCGGTGTGCACGCGCCAGATTCCGGCCGCATCCTGGTAGATGGCACAGAGGTGAAAATCCCAGATACCAAGGCCTCTGAGGCGCTGGGCATCGCCACCATTCACCAAGAACTCAACCTTGTGCCCACCATGTCCGTGGCCGAAAACATCATGCTCGGGCGGACCCACGCCGTTTTGGGTTGGTCAATCGCAAGCACCTCAGGGCACAGGCACAAGCGGCACTGCACCTTATCGGCTTGGACGTGGATCTGGACATGCCGGTGGGTGAGCTGGGCGTGGCCAAGCAGCAGCTCGTGGAAATCGCCAAGGCGCTGTCCATGAACGCGCGCATCCTCATCTTGGATGAGCCTACTGCCGCGCTCACCGGCAAGGAGGTTGATGCACTCTTTGCCGTGCTCGAAGAACTCAAGGCCAAAGGCGTGGCCATGGTCTTTATCAGCCACCACCTGGAGGAGCTGGCGCGCATTGCAGAGACCATCAGCGTGCTGCGCGATGGCTCTTTCATCGCCGAGGTCCCAGCCGATACGGACGAAGACGAGCTGGTGCGCCTCATGGTCGGCCGCGAGATTGAAAACCAGTACCCGCGCGAGGTTCCTCCCGAGCGCGGCGAGGCCCTGCTGGAGGTCTCCGAGCTGACTGCCGACGGCGCCTTTCACGACGTCACCTTCACCGTCCATGCCGGCGAAGTCGTTGGCCTCGCCGGGCTCGTGGGCGCCGGCCGCACCGAAATCATTCGCGCCATCGCGGGCGCTGACCCATACGATTCCGGCACCATTCGCGTTGGCGGCACCCAGCTGCGCAGCGGCGATATTCGCGCCGCCATCCGTGCCGGCGTGGGCCATATCCCCGAAGACCGCAAATCCCAAGCACTAGTTCTGGACGCCTCGGTGGGCGATAACCTCGGATTCGCCACCCTCTACCCCACCGCTAAGGCGGGGCTGGCAGACCGCAGCGGCCAACGCCGTCGCGCCAGCGACGTAGCGGGGAAGCTGCGCATCCGCATGGCCAATCTCTCCCAACCCATCCGGAACCTATCCGGCGGCAACCAACAAAAGGCGGTCTTTGGCCGCTGGGTACTGGCCGGTTCCAAGGTCCTCCTCCTCGATGAGCCCACCCGCGGCGTCGACGTCGGCGCCAAGGTGGAGATTTACAACATCATCAATGAGGTCACCGCTGCCGGGGGCGCCGTTCTCATGGCCTCCTCCGATCTGCCCGAGGTGCTCGGCATGTCCGACCGCATCCTCGTCATGTCCGGCGGCCAACTCGCCGGCCAGCTCCCTAAGGACTCCACCCAAGACGAGGTCATGGCCTTTGCCGTATCCAATGTGACCTCTTCTACCTCTGCCTCTGCTGCCGCGCCTGCCGGCACTAACCCCAAGGATGAAGCATGACCAAGAATCGAGTAGTTAACTGGGCCATGAATAATGGCGCGCTCGTCGGCCTCATTGCCCTGTGCATCGCGCTGTTTATCGCTACGCCGTACTTCCTCACCGTGGCGAACCTGCTCAATATCGGCATCCAGGCCGCCACGGTGGCCATCTTGGCCTTCGGCATGACCTTTGTCATCGTCACCGCCGGTATCGACCTCTCGGTGGGCTCGGTCGCCGCGCTCGGCGCCATGGTCTCTGCCTATATGTTCTCCACCGCTGGACTGCCTGGCTGGCTCACCCTGCTTCTCGGCCTGATCGTCGGCGCGCTGGCCGGCGCCATCTGCGGCATGGCCACCGCGTGGGGCAAGATCCCCTCCTTCATCGCGACGCTAGCCATGATGTCCATCGCCCGCGGCCTCACCCTGGTCATCTCCCAGGGCTCGCCGATTGAAACCGCCCCGTCCGTCAACGCCTTTGGCGGCGATATCGCCGGCTTCCCCGTGCCCATCATCATGATGGTCATCGCCGGGCTCATCTGCTGGTTCATCTTGGAGCGAACGGTGCTAGGCCGTTCCATGTACGCCATCGGTGGCAACCTGGAGGCCGCCCGCCTCTCGGGCCTGCCGGTCAAGCGCATCCAGATCGCCGTCTTCGCACTCTCCGGTTTCTTCGCCGCCTGGGCCGGCATGGTCATGGCCGGCCGCCTCGAATCCGCACAGCCGCAGGCCGGCACCGGCTATGAGCTCGATGCCATCGCGGCCGTCGTCATCGGCGGCGCCTCGCTCTCCGGTGGCCAAGGCAAGGCCACCGGCACCCTGGTCGGCGCCATCTTGCTAGCGGTCATCCGCAATGGCTTGAACCTGCTCAACGTCTCCTCTTTTTGGCAGCAGATCGTCATCGGCCTGGTCATCGCGCTGGCCGTCGGCTTCGACGTCATCCGCAATAAGACGGCCAACTAAGGAGCACCCGCCATGAAAAAGCTCATCGCCACCCTCCTCGTACCTGCCCTCGCGCTGGGCCTTGCCTCCTGCAATCGCTCGGAAGAAGACCGCAACCGCATCACCCTAGCGCTCTCGACGCAGACCAACCCCTTCTTCGTCGAACTGCGCCACGGCGCACAGGGTAAGGCCAAGGAACTCGGCGTTCCGCTAGACATCCAAGACGCTTCCGATGACCCCGCCCAGCAAGTCAATCAGTTGGGCAATGCCACCTCCATGGGCGCCAAGGTCGTCGTGGTCAACCCCACCGATTCCGATGCCGTTGCCCCGGCCGTTCGCGGCATCAAAAATGACGGCGTGCCCGTCATCGGCGTGGATCGCGATGTCAACGGCGTAGAGCTGGATTCCATGGTGGCCTCCGATAACGTCGCCGGTGGCGCGCAGGCGGCGGATAAGCTCGCCGAATCCATTGGGGAAAAGGGCGATATCCTCATCCTGCAGGGCACCGCTGGCACTTCGGCCTCGCGGGAGCGCGGCAAGGGCTTTGAAGAGCAGATTGCGAAGTACGGGGACATTCGGGTCGTCGGCAAGCAATCGGCGAATTTCGACCGCACGGAAGGACTCAACGTCGCCACCAACTTGCTGCAGGCCAACCCGGATATCAAGGCCATCTTTGCAGAGAACGATGAAATGGCGCTCGGCGCGGTCGAGGCGTTGGGCTCGCGCGCCGGATTCTGAGGTCAAGGTGGTGGCATTTGATGGCACCTTCGATGGCCTCAAGGCGGTCAAAGATGGCAAGCTGGAAGCTACCATCGCCCAGCAGCCCGCAGAGCTCGGTGCCCGCGCCATCGAACAAGCCGCAGCGCTCCTGCACGGTGGCGCGGCGGAGAAGAACGTCCCCGTCGAGGTCATCACCGTCACCCGCGACAATGTGGAGGATTTCCAATGAGCAAGCTAACCGTCGTCGGTTCCATCAATGCCGATCTCATCGTGCACGCCGAGCGCCACCCACAGCCCGGCGAGACCCTCCTGGGCTCTGGCGGCGACATCTTGGCCGGGGGCAAGGGCGCTAACCAGGCTGTCGCGGCCGCGCAGCTGGGCGCTACCGTGGCCTTCGTGGGCGCGGTCGGCTCCGATCCCTATGCCGAGCCCGCCATGCACTACATGCGCACCTCCGGCATCGATCTGAGCGCCGTGGAGCAGGCCGATACCAATACCGGCCTCGCCGTCATTACTGTCTCGGCCGATGGCGAGAACACCATCGTCATCTCCCCCGGTGCCAACGCGCTTGTCGACGCCCCCTTTGTCTCCTCCCGCGCCTCCACCATCGCCGATGCCGATGTAGTCCTCCTCCAGGGCGAAATCCCCGCCTCCGGTTTCCAGGCCGCGGTCGAGGCGGCCCAGGGCCGAGTGGTGGTTAACCTCGCGCCCGTGGTCGAGGTCGACCGCGACTCGCTCCTGCAGGCCGATCCCCTGCTGGCCAATGAACATGAAGCAGGGCTCATCCTGGACCAGCTCGGACTACCTGCAGAGGGTGCCCCGCGCGAGCTCGCCCACCGCCTGGTAGAGGCCGGTTTCCGCTCTGTTGTACTCACCCTTGGCGCCCACGGCGCCTACGTGGCCACCCCGGAGGGCGGCACGGACATCCCCACCCCGCGCGTGACCGCCGTGGATACCACCGGCGCCGGCGATGCCTTCGCGGGTGCGTTCTGCGCCCAGCTCCTCACCGGTGCCTCGCTTGTCGATGCCGCCACTTTCGCCGCCCGCGTCGGCGCCTTCGCCGCCACCGGCAACGGCGCACAGCCGTCCTACCCCACCACCGAATCCGCCCTGCCGGAGGTCACCGATGCGTAAATCCGGCCTGCTCAATCCCGCGCTCACCAGCGCCGTCGCCCGCTTGGGCCACACCGATACCTTCGTTATCGCCGATTGCGGCCTGCCCATCCCCCACGCTGTGCCCGTCATCGACCTCACGCTGACCTTCGGCATCCCCACCTTTGCCGATACCCTGGCGGCCCTCCTCGATGAGGTCGTGGTCGAAGCCGCCACCATCGCCGATACCACCCCGCCCGAGGTGCGCTGCCTGCTTCCCGCAGTACCGCTTACCGAGGTCTCTCACGACGACCTCAAGCGCGAGGTCGCCCGCGCCTCCTTTGTCGTGCGCACCGGTTCCACCACGCCGTTTGCCAATGTCATCCTGCGCTCCGGCGTGCCCTTCTAGCGCTTATAAACGCTTCCGCGTGCCCCTACGGTAAACACTTCCACCAGCACTTCTTGCTCCTCAACGGAGTACAGCACGCGGTAATTTCCCACCCTTATTCTTCGGCCACTCCTGCCGGACAAAGCGATAGATCCTGGTGGATATGGGTCTTTAGCCAGTCCACCGATCGCGCGCTTAATCCGTTGATAGTGCTTTCGGTTTCCCCGATGGATTTTTTGTAACTCTCGCTTAGCCTGCCGCGTAAACGCGATGTTGTAGTCCATGACCTCTTAAAAAGTTGTACTCTTTGCTAACTTAGTACTAGTAGTACTTTGATGCATTAGGAGCTTTCATTGTCTTTGCCACTTTCCGAACTCCGCACCCGCTTAGGCCAGGTCATTGACCAAGCCCACTACGCAGGCACCCGCACCGTTGTCACCCGCAACGGTAAGGAAGCCGCAGTTATCATTTCGCCTCAAGAACTAGCATTCCTTGACCGCCTCGAAGCCGCCGCAGATGCTGAAGCCCTCCGCCAAGCCCGCGCAGCCGATACCGGCGAACGCTTCTCTTTTGAGCAGGTCACGGAAGAAATTGAAGGGCGCTAGCCGTAAATTGCCTCGGCTTCAAACCACTGCGAACCACTCACGACATGCCTGTAGGCAAATTTCAGAGGAAAGGTCATCTCCTTCTTGGAGTACAGCTGCACCGCAGAGCTGCCTGAAAGCATGATTCCAGGCCACCGCTTGTGTAGGATGCGAGCTACCTCCATGGCAGTCGGTTCCCGCCACGTATAGATCCCGCGGCCGATTCGGATTATCTTTCCATTCGCTACATGAGTTTGCAGTTCTCCCCTGCTTAGGCCTGAAACCAGTACTTCTTCCATGCTTCCCCCTTTGAGCATTATCCCCCTGCCCGAAAGCTTAGAGCACGCTTCCTCACGCCGCAGGCTACAACGATGCACAGCAAGCACGTTTTATCCTTTTCCTCCGCGAATTTTGCCCAATCGTGCTTGTTTTGCATGTTGGCAAGGGGCGACGAGAACTTCGCTAAAGCTTAGGAGACAAAACAAGCACGTTCTGCCGAAAAACTACGTGGTTTTGGCTAAAACGTGCTTGTTTTGTTTGGCCTTAGACCGGAGAGCTACTCTCCTAGCAGCTTGTCGCGCAGGTTCTTATCCTTCTGCTCGACTTCCTCGGCCATCTGCTTTTGGTAGTCCACCATCTTGTCTTGGATGGCGGGGTCGCCAGCGCCGAGGATGCGGGCGGCGAGCAGGCCGGCGTTCTTCGCACCACCGATGGAGACGGTGGCTACCGGCACGCCACTGGGCATCTGCACGATGGACAGGAGGGAGTCGAGGCCATCGAGATCCTTTAGTGCGCGGGGGATACCGATGACCGGCAGCGGCGTGGCCGCGGCGACCATGCCGGGAAGGTGCGCGGCACCGCCGGCGCAAGCGATAATCGCCTTCAACCCGCGGGTATGGGCTTCCTTGGCATAGGCCAGCATCTTTTCCGGGGTGCGGTGGGCGCTGACCACGCCGACCTCGAAGGGGATGCCAAAGTCCGCGAAGAACCTGAGCGGCGGGTTCAACGGTGGGCCAATCGGAATCGGAGCCCATGATGATGCCTACGTGCGGTTGCATAGTGTCCTTTCTACAGGAAGGAATTTAAGCCCATTCGGCGTGCACGAGGAAGTGCGCGGCCTGGCGGGCGATGGTCAGGGTCTCGTCGGTATCTTCACCGGTGACGTTGACGTGGCCAATCTTGCGGCCTGGGCGGTGGTCCTTGCCGTAAAGGTGAATCTTGGCCTGCGGGTAGCGCTGCATGACCTCGCGGACGCGCTCCGGCATAGGCATGGTGGGATCTTCGTCAGCGCCCAAAACATTGGCCATCACGGTGACGGGGGCGAGCGCGTCGACTGCGCCCAAGGGGAGGTCGAGCACGGCGCGCAGGTGCTGCTCAAATTGGGAGGTCACGCAGCCATCCTGGGTCCAGTGGCCGGTGTTATGCGGGCGCATGGCCAGTTCGTTGACGGAGATATCCTCGCCTTCGGGGCCGTCGAAGGCAAAGAGTTCGACGGCCAGCACGCCGGTCACGCCGAGGGATTCAGCGATGGACAGGCCCAGCTCGGAGGCGCGCTGGGAAAGTTCCGGTGTAAGGCCAGGGGCGGGAGCAATGGCCTCGGCGCAGATGCCGTTTTCCTGGCGGGACTGGGTAATCGGCCACACCTTGGCCTCGCCGGAAGGACGGCGGGCGACCAAGATGGAAAGCTCGCGGGTAAGTTCCACCTTTTCCTCTGCCATCAGCGGGGTTCCGGCCTCGAGCAGCTCGGAGACCAGCTCAAAGCAATTCTCAGCGGTGGGGAACCATACGCCCTTGCCGTCATAACCACCGCGGCGGGCCTTGAGGCACACGCGGCCATCGACGGCGTCGAAAAAGGCGCGGGCATCGGCCACCGAGTCGATGGCGGCAAAGCGCGGCACGGGAGCGCCCAGCGCGGCGAGCTTTTCGCGCATCTTGAGCTTATCTTGCGCATAAATGAGGGCGGTGGGCTGGGGCTGGACGTTAAATCCGGCGTCGATAAGCGCGGCGGAGTGCTCGTTGGGCACATGCTCATGCTCGAAGGTAATGGCATCCGCGCCCTCTGCCACACCGCGCAGCTCCTCCAAGGAGGTGTAATCCCCCAGCACCACGTCCGGGGTGACCTGCGCGGCGGAGGAATCCGGCTTGCTAGCCAGAATCCGCAGGTGAATATCGAGTTCCGCGGCGGCCGGCTGCATCATGCGAGCCAGCTGGCCGTCGCCACACACAGTTACAATAGGCTTTAAGTCACTCACGTCCCCCAATACTAGCCTGGATACTATGTTCACTCGTCATACCATCTTCCAAAATTCCCTCATGACCGCTTTGCTGGACGGCATTTATGACGGCGAAATGACCATTTCGGAACTGCTTGGTAAGGGCAATTTTGGCCTCGGCACCTTTGATGGCCTCGACGGAGAGATGATCATTTTGGACGGCACCTGCTACCAGCTGCGCGGCGATGGCTCCGCGCAGATTGCAGACCTAGACCAGCGCACCCCCTACGCGGTGGCCACGAACTTTGTCCCGCGCATTACTGCCGACGCCCCAGCGGGCCTGCGCCGCGATCAGCTCTCCGCGTTCATCGATAAGCTCGAGCCTTCCGCTAACTACATGTACGCGGTGCGCATCGTGGGCACGTTCAAGGAGGTGACCACCCGCACGGTGGTCAAGCAAGAAAAGCCCTACCCGCCAATGTCTGAGGCCGTGGGCGGCGATAAGGAGCTGCATTTTAAGGACGTCGAGGGCGTCATCGGCGGCTTCCGCACCCCCGTCTATGAAAAGGGAATCTCGGTACCGGGCTGCCACGTGCACTTTATCGACGCCGCCCGCACCTCCGGTGGCCACGTGCTGGACTACGTAGTGGATGAGGCAACGGTTGAACTCTGCCCTGCCTCCGACCTAGAACTGCGCCTGCCGCTGACGCAAGAATTCAGCCGGGCCAACCTCTCCCCCGAGGATCTGGATAGCCAGCTGCACACCACCGAGGTTAAAACCAAGGGCGATCATTAATAATCTCGGCCACGCGCTTGGGCTTGGCCACGTTGGGAAAATACATGGCCCGGTCCCAGCCGTGAATTGCTAGGGATACCCCGCCTCGGCGCTTGCGGGCGCCGCGGATATCCTGCAGCGGAATCGAATCGACATTGCGGCCCTCGCGCGCGATGACGCGCCTATTAGTCACGATGAAGCGCTTCCGGCGGGCCTTATAAAGAGGAATGACAAAGCGCCAGATTCCCAGCAGCGCCCATACCGCGACGAGGCCGTTGCGCAGCATCGGGTCTACCGCTTGGACATCGCACCAGCCGATGGCGATCCACAGCAGGCCGGTGATGAGGATGAGCTCGAGGAAAGGGAAAATCAGCGCGCGAAACGGCGCGGAGACATCCGCGCGCTTGACCTCACCTTGGCCCATCTTCATTAGTCCCATAGCTATGGATGCTACCTCGCGTGTCTACTTCCGTGGACGCAGGTGCGTGACATCACCTGCGGAGTAGTACTCGCCGGCGACCATGATGCGGCCGTCCTCGCCGATTTCATCGACGTGCCCGGTGACATCGCCGGACGGGGTCTCTAGGCGTACCTCCTGGCCCAGCGAGGAGCAGACCGCACGGTAGTCACGCAAGAGCTGCGGCTCTTGGTTCTCCCACTGCACGATGCGGCGTCGCAGGTTCTTCAGCACGGTAATGGCCAGCTCGGTGCGGTCCGTATCGCGGCCCTCGAGTGCGAGCGAGGTGGCCTTTTCAATCGGTAGTTCCTCACGAGTCAGGGTGACGTTGATGCCCATGCCCACGACGACGCGCGCGGATGGTGCGGCGCCACCTACTGCCTTATTTACTTCGGCCTTATTAACCTCCGCCTTGTTAACTTCAGCCTTGCCTACCTCCACCTTGGTGAGCTCGGTCTTTGGCGCGGCCTTGAAGGCTTGGCCCACGGGACCGGCCTCGGCAAGGATGCCACACAGCTTATTGCCGTCGATATGCACGTCGTTTGGCCACTTCAGCACGGTGCCCTCGATCGAATCGGTCACCGCGAGGCCCGCGGCCAGCGGCAGTGTGCCCAGGTGCTCGAGGGATTCCGGCAGCAAGAGCACGGAGAAGATGACCTGGGAGCCGGCCGGCGCGGTCCAAGTGCGGCCGAGGCGACCCTTGCCGGAAAGTTGTTCGTCGGCAAGCAGCACGGTGCCATCCGCAACGTTGGTGGCCTGCATCAAATCGGTATTGGTGGAGCCGGTCTTTTCCACGAAATCGATGGTGGTGAAATCGTCCGCCAGCGCGGTGCGAATGCGTTCCAAATCAAGTGCAGTCATAAGCTTCAAGGATACCGGCCGCCAATGGTGCTAGTGTGTTGCGCATGGCAAAGGTCACTTTTGAAAAGGTCAACATCACCTACCCCGGCGCGAACTCGCCCACGGTAAAAGACTTGGACCTCGATATCGCGGACGGCGAATTCCTAGTCCTCGTTGGCCCATCGGGCTGCGGCAAGTCTACGACGCTACGCGCACTGGCGGGCCTGGAACCTACCTCCAGCGGCCGCATCACCATCGATGGCAAGGACGTGACCAACCTGGAGCCAGGCGATCGCGATATCGCCATGGTCTTCCAGAACTATGCCCTCTACCCGCACCTGACGGTGGAGGAAAACATGGGCTTTGCCCTGAAGCTGGCAAAGCTGCCCAAGGCCGAGATCAAGGCCAAGGTGCACGAGGCGGCGGAAACGCTCGGCCTGACCGAGTATCTCAAGCGCAAGCCCAAGGATCTATCCGGCGGTCAGCGCCAGCGCGTGGCCATGGGCCGAGCCATTGTCCGCGAGCCGAAGGCCTTTCTTATGGATGAGCCGCTGTCCAACCTGGATGCCAAGCTGCGCGTCCAGACCCGCGCGGAGTTGGCCAGCCTCCAGCAGCGCCTGGGCACGACGACCGTGTATGTCACCCACGACCAGGTGGAGGCAATGACCATGGGCGACCGCGTGGCGGTGCTCAAGGACGGCGAACTGCAGCAGGTAGCCCCGCCGCGCGAGCTTTACGACGCCCCCGCGAACGAATTCGTTGCCGGATTCATCGGCTCACCGGCGATGAATATCTTTGATTACAACGGTTCCCGCGTGGGCGTGCGCCCGGAAAAGATGTTCATCAATAAGGGCCCAGTGGGCTTCCAGGGCGTCGTAGACATCGTGGAAGAGCTGGGCGCGGAGTCTTATGTCTACGTCACCGTGGGTGACAAGCGCCTGGTCGCCCGGGCCGAAGGCACCCCACCGCAGCGCGGCGAGGAGGTCGTGCTGACCTTCAACCCACGCGAGGCGCACCGCTTCGATCCGGAAACGGGCCGCCGCATCGCGCAGGACTAGTTCCAGCGGAGGCTAGGCCGCGGAGAGAGCGGGGACGCAGGTACGCGTCCCCGTCGCCCACAACCCCGTTTCTACCCCCGTTTAGAGTTAAATAGGCCAAAATTATCCACCTTTTGGTTTCCGTATTTTAGGTTTAAAGAACCGAAAGTTTTCCGAAAGGTGAATTCCATGAAGAAATTCCTGCTTCGCACCACCGTTGCGACAACCGCAGTTTTGGCACTGGCCGGCTGCTCTTCTTCCTCCTCCGATTCCGCTGCGGGCGGTTCCTCCGAGGGCGGCGCGGATACGCGCGGCCCCATCACCTTTGCCATGGGCAAAAATGACACGGACAAGGTGACCCCCATCATCGAGAAGTGGAACGAGCAGCACCCAGACGAGAAGGTCACCCTCAAGGAGCTAGCCGGCGAGGCCGACGCCCAGCGCGAAACCCTGGTGCAGTCCCTGCAGGCGGGCAGCGATGACTACGATGTCATGGCCCTCGACGTGGTGTGGACCGCGGAGTTCGCTGCCAACCAGTGGCTCCAACCGCTCAATGGTGACTTTGAAACCAATACGGATGAGCTTTTGCCGGCCACCGTGGAGTCTGCCACCTATAACGACGTGCTCTACGCCCTGCCGCAAAACACCAACGGACAGCTGCTTTTCCGCAATACCGAGCTCACGGATAAGGCGCCGGAGAAGTTTGAGGATCTTAAGTCCGCGTGCAAGGCACTGGACAAGGGCAAGGACTGCCTGACCACCCAGTTCAAGCAGTACGAGGGCTTGGCACTCAACACCGCTGACTTTATGGAAGGCTGGGGCGGCTCCGTCCTGGATAAGGACGGCAACGTCACCGTTGATTCCAAGGAGGCCAAGGACGGCCTGCAGGCCATGGTGGATGCCTACAAGGAGGAGACCATTTCCAAGGACTCCACCGCCGCTACCGAGGAAGAAACCAATATGGCCTTTACTGAGGGCAAGACCGCCTTCGCCATGAACTGGCCGTATATGTACTCCAACGCGGTGGATGCCGGCGTCGACGTCGAGGTTCAGGCTCCGCTGGGCAAGGACGGCGTAGGCGTGTCCACGCTGGGCGGCTATAACAACGGCATCAATATCAACTCCAAGAATAAGGGCACTGCGCTCGACTTCATGAAGTTCATCATCAACGAGGACAACCAGAAGTCCTTCGCGGAGCAGTCCTTCCCGCCGGTCTTGGCTTCCATCTACGATGACCCGCAGCTGCAGCAGGAATTCCCGTACCTGCCGGCGCTGAAGGAATCTCTGGAGAACGCGGCACCGCGCCCGGTTTCCCCGTTCTACTCGGCGATTTCTAAGGCCATCCAAGACAATGCCTACGCCGCATTGACGGATGGCAAGTCTGTCGATGATGCCACCGCCGATATGAAGGCGGCCATCGAATCGGCCTCCCAGGGCTAAACGCCCAATCCGGGTGAGGTAGGCGGACACCCCGCCGCCTCACCCTTTGTGGTTTTCACTCCCCTAATGGGGATAGAATCTAGCCAATACTTAGCATTTCTTGAACAGAAAGGCGGTCCAGCGTGGCTATAGCTTCGCCGACTGCGTCCAAGGGGGCGCCGAAGGGGGCGTCGGCAAGCGCGCCGAAGCCCCAGCGCAAGAATTATGGGCGCGTGGCCGGGCTGATTGCTCCGGCGCTTATCGTGCTCGCCGTCATCATCGGCTACCCGATCATCCGCGCCATTGTCCTGTCCTTCCAAGGCAATAGGCAGCTCAACCCGCAAACGGGGCTTTTTGAGGAGGGCGGCTTTGCCGGGCTGGAAAATTACCTGTACTGGATTAACAACCGGTGCGTTTCCGGCACTGGTCAGATTTCTACCTGCCCACCGGGCGTTATCGCCACGGACTTTTGGCCGGCGGTAAAGATTACGCTCTTTTTCACCATCGTTACCGTGCTACTGGAGACCATCCTGGGCATGCTGATGGCGCTCATTATGAATGGTGAGTACCGCGGCCGCGGCCTGGTGCGCGCTGCGGTACTTATCCCCTGGGCCATTCCTACGGCCGTCACGGCCAAGCTATGGCAGTTCATGTTCGCCCCGGAGGGCATCGTTAACTCGCTGCTTGGTGCGAACATTGCCTGGACCACGGACCCGTTCTACGCTCGCCTGGCTGTCATCATCGCGGACGTGTGGAAGACCGCACCGTTCATGGCGCTGCTCATCCTGGCCGGCCTGCAGATGATTCCCAAGGACGTTTACGATGCCGCCCGCGTGGACGGCGCCAACCGTATTCAGACTTTCTTCCGCATCACGCTCCCGCTGGTGCGCCCGGCGCTCATGGTGGCCGTGCTCTTCCGCACCCTGGATGCGCTGCGCATGTATGACCTACCGGTCATCATGATTTCTAGCTCCTCCAACTCCCCCACCGCGACCATCTCCCAGCTGGTGGTAGAGGATATGCGCCAGGGTAACTTCAACTCCGCCTCCGCGCTCTCCACCCTTATTTTCCTTCTCATCTTCGTCGTCGCCTTTATCCTCATCCGCTTCCTTGGCGCGGATGTCTCCGGCAGGAAGGCAGCTAAATAATGCGTAAATTCGGACACTACGCCGGCATCATTTTCATCATGTTCTGGGGCCTAGCGCCCTTCTACTGGATGCTGGTGACGGCGCTGCGGGATCAGCGGTTCACCTTCGACACCACCCCGTGGCCCACCCACGTCACGCTGGATAATTTCCGCGATGCCCTGGCTACCGATAAGGGAAATGACTTCCTAGCCGCGCTCGGTAACTCGCTGCTTATCTCCCTGGTTACCACCGCTGTGGCCGTGCTCATCGGCGTCTTTACCGCCTATGCACTCTCCCGATATGACTTCCCGGGCAAAGGAATCGTGACCGGCATTATCCTGGCCGCCTCGATGTTCCCGGCCATTGCCTTGGTCACCCCGCTCTTCCAGCTCTTTGGCAACCTGGAATGGATTGGTACTTACCGCGCGATGATCATCCCCAATATTTCCTTCGCGCTTCCGCTGACGGTTTATACGCTGCTGAGCTTCTTCCGCCAGCTGCCTTGGGAACTAGAAGAAGCAGCCCGGGTGGATGGTGCCTCGCGCTCCCAGGCTTTCCGCCTCATCCTCCTGCCTCTGGCAGCACCGGCGCTATTTACCACCGCGATCATCGCCTTTATCACCACGTGGAATGAGTTCATGCTGGCCAAGCAGCTGTCCACCACCGATACCGAGCCGGTGACCGTAGCCATTGCACGCTTTTCCGGCCCGTCCGCTTTCGAGTACCCCTATGCCGCCACCATGGCCGCCGGCGCATTGGTGACTATCCCGTTGGTCATCATGGTGCTCATCTTCCAGCACCGCATCGTCGCCGGCCTGACAGCAGGCGGTGTCAAGGCCTAATGCGCCGGGCCATGCTGTGGGATACCGCCTTAGGTTTCCTCGGTTTCTTTAGCCTCCTCGCGGTTATCCAAGCTGTACTCAATCTCTTCCACGACTCCCCCGCCTTATGGCCCGGCCTCCTGGCCGGCGCCCTATGCCTCCTTACCTACCTGACCTGGCGGGCGAAAAGAAAGTGACCTTTCATGAGCTGGTACCACAATGCCGTCTTCTACCAGGCCCTCGTCGGCTCCTTCAAGGCCGATGGGGATAAGGAGGTAGGCACGCTGCGCGGGGTCATCGATAAGCTGGATTACCTGCAGTGGCTCGGCGTGGACTGCCTGTGGCTCTCGCCGTTTTATGCCAGCCCCTTGCGCGATGATGGCTACGATATTGCGGACTACTATTCCATCCACCCAGATTATGGCACGATGGAAGATTTTGAAGAGCTCATTGCGCAACTCCACCGCCGCGGCATGCGCATTATGACGGATTTGGCGCTCAACCACACCAGCTCCGATCACCCATGGTTCCAGGCCTCCCGCACGGATCCCACGGGCCCCTATGGCGATTTCTACGTCTGGGGCGATGACCCGGAGCGCTACCCCGAAATCCGCGTCATTTTCACTGACGTGGAGACTTCCAACTGGACTTGGGATGAAAAGCGCGGCCAGTATTACTTCCACCGCTTTTATTCCCACCAGCCGGATTTGAACTACGATAACCCGGCCGTGCAGGAGGAAGTTTTCAAAATTTTGTCCTTCTGGATGGATAAGGGCCTAGACGGCCTGCGCCTCGATGCTATTGCTTATCTCTTTGAACGCGATGGTGTAGGCGGAGAATCCCTGCCGGAGACCATCGAGTTTGTGGAAAAGATTCGCTCCTTCATGGACGCGCACTACCCGGAAGCCGTGCTCATAGCGGAGGCCAACCAGCCGCCGGCCGAAACCATGCAATTCTACGGCCAGGGCGAACGCTTCCACATGGTCTTCAACTTCCCGGTCATGCCGCGGTTGTATCAGGCTTTGGCGCTTGGCGACGCCACCCCGGTCTACTCCATTCTCGACGAACTGCCTTCCCTACCGAAAGGGTGCCAGTGGGGCACCTTCTTGCGCAACCACGATGAGCTCACCTTGGAAATGGTGGACGATGACGTGCGCGAGCTAATGTATGAGGCTTTCCTCCCCGATGATGAAATGCGCGCCCATGTGGGCATTGCCCGCCGGCTGATGCCGCTGATGAACGGTGATCGCCGCAAGGTGGAGCTCATGTTCTCGCTGCTGATGACCCTGCCGGGCGCACCGTTTATCTACTACGGCGATGAGATTGGCATGCTCGATGACACCACGCTCCCAGACCGCTATGCGGTGCGCACCCCAATGCAGTGGGACGATTCCGAGCACTCTGGTTTCAGCACCAAAGCACCTTCCCGCCTTCCGGTTGTGGGAGGTACCTCCGTGGCCGCCCAGCTTGATGACGCCACCTCGTTGCTCAACACCGTTCGCTCCATGATTGCCGAGCGCCATGCCCATCCGGATCTCGGCACCGCTCCGTGCGAGCCGGTCGAGACGGGCGAGGAAGCCGTCCTTGGCTATCAACGCGGCGATCTGCTGTGCCTGCACAACTTCAGCGATCGCTCCATCGACCTGGGCCCAGTAGAGCTCGGGCCGTACGGCTACGCCTGGCTGCCCGCCTAAGCCATAGCGCATAGCCACTCCCCGCACTCCCCGCTGCACTGCGACGCGCAGATAGAAAGCGCCCTCTCGATCCATACGAACCGAGAGGGCGCTTAATAGTTGTGGTGGCCTAGTTCCACTCAGGCGCGTCTTCGAGGCGCAGCTCGGAGTAGCGCGCTTCTGGCACAGAAGCCGAATACGGCTTGCCCTGGGCTTCCCACTGCTGGTCGGAGTTGCAGCGCACGTCCTGACCGTCAGTGTCGAGCATGGTAAAGCCCCATACCAGCTTGCCCTGCGAGTTCGCAGGCAAGGTGTACGGGCCAACCACCTGGTTTAGCTTCCAGTGCTGCTCGCTGACGTAGTTGAAGCCATAGGTCTTGGTCAGCACCTTGGCCAGCTCGCCGGTGCCCTCAACGGATCCGGAGACCTCGATGGTCTGCGTGCGAGCCTGGGTAACAGTGTGCTTGACCGGTACTTCCTCGGCGTTGCGGTTTGCCACGCTAGTAGCGTCGGTCTGCTTGAACCAGCGGCGCTTTGCGGTGACGTAGGTGCCGTTTTCACCTGGCGTCGAGCAATGCGTGCCTGGCTTGTAGTCGTCGTTCCAGCGCTGGGGCAGCTCAAAGTCCCCACCGAAATCAGCGGCGTGGGCAACAGGAGCGGCCACCAGGCTCAGCGCCGCGAGGGCGCTAGCGATGGACGTCTTGCTCACGTTTAGCCCCAATCGTTGTTATCGCGGGTGGAGACCTCGATGTGGCGCTCCTTCGGCAGGGTGGCGGTGAAGGTGCCGCCGTTGGCCTGCCACTTGTGGTCGGAGCCGCACACGGTCTTCTGGCCCTCGAAGTCAGAGACAACCCAGCCGGCGCGCAGGACGGCGGTCTTGCCCGGAGCGATGTTGTACCGGACCAACCTGCTCGCCTACCTCGTAGGACTGGCTATCGGTGTAGCTGGAGGAGAAGGTGAAGTTGATGAGGTCCATCAGCTTGAAGTCAACGCCGGCGGAAACATTCCAGGTCTTGGTTTTGGTTTCCTTGATAGAACGGGTAACGGGCAGCGGCTCATCGTTGTAGTTGGACACGGTCCAGGAACCGGCGGAGCCATCGAAGTAGGTGCGCTTGATGTCAACGGTCTGGCCGGTATCACCCGGGTTGGAGCAACGCTCACCGATGGTGGTCGGGTTGGCCGGGCCGAGGTCGCGCTGCGGCAGGGCGTTAGCGGCCGGAGCGAAGATGAGGCCGGAAGCAACGGCAAGAGCCGCGGTGGTAGAAGCAATCTTGGACTTGAACATGGAACTTTCTCCTTGCGTAGGTGTGGGGTTTAGTAGATGGTTTGGGTGGAAACCGGCAGGTCGCGGAAGTCGTCCGGAGTGACGTCCTCGGTGCGGGTATTGCCGGCCTTATCGGTGATCTTGGCCTCTGCCCAGAAGCCGCTCGGGGCGGAGGTCTGCTTGTAGTTAGAGGTGAGGTCGTAGTTTCCGCTCTTGCCGCAGTGAATCTCGCGGTAGTTAATGCGGGTCATGGTGGTGCCATACTCCACACGCACGCGCTCGCCTGGCTTGAGGTCGACGTGCTTGAGCTCGGTGCCGACCGGCATGTAGGCGCGCTTTACGGCACCGACGGACTCCAGCCAGCCCTTCGGAATATCGCCGCGGTTGCCCTGCCAGTTGGTGTATGGGGCGTGCTCGGCGCCAACGACGAAGTCAGTTACCGGTGCAAACTCGTAGTCACCCTTGGACCAGTTGAGGAAGTCCGTGGAGTAACCAGCCTTGCGGTAGGTCGGCTTTACAGCGGTGATGTCCAGCGGGTACCAGGAGCTATCGCTGGCTTCACACTTATCGCCTTCCTTAGGCCAGGAGGGATCGCGCTGCAGATCCGCAGAAGGCTGCATGATCTCATCCTTCTTCGGATCGGCGATCTTCTCTAGGCTCGGGCCGGATACGGAGGTGTAGTTGCCCTCGATGGGCTTGGAGTTTGCACCCGGGGAACGGGATGGAATTTCCATGGCCAGATCAGACACGGAGCCGTCCGCCTTGATGATGTAGGCAAAGGCGTAGCGCTCGGCCGGGCCCTTACCGCGGATGACGTTAGAGCCTGGGATATTTTCCAAGCGGTCATCGTTGCAGCCTACGAACATGGAGATGAAGTCCTTTTCAATCACGCCGTACTCGACGCGGAAGGACTCACCCGGCTTCAGCTTCACTGGGCCGAAGGTTTCTTTATCGCGCCAGCCGTTGGTCATCTTCAGACCAATATCGGACTTAGCGGTGGTGTCCCAACCGGAAGGCAGCTTGGCCTTGGAATTGGCTTCAATCTCGTGATTGGTACCAGTTTCTACCTCGGCGGTGTAGGGCACTTCTTGGTTGGTGGTGTTTTTAAACTGCAGGGTGCCGTCGCTCATGTAGCGGCGGCCGGTTTCTGCAAAGCGCCATTCGCGCTCTGCATTATCGCCGGCGGCACTGCAGCTCTTGTAGAGGTTGGAAATGGGATATGCCTGCGGCATCGGGGGAACATCTCCCGCGTGTGCCACTGGCGTGAAGAGAGCCGCTACGGCGAGCGGTGCGAGCAAACGCAGTCCCTTTTTAATCACCAGAAGACCGTCCTTAATAGATCGTTAAAATCAGGGGAAACATTCATGAAGACTCAGGCAATCATAAGGGCTTACGGGGCACACATCAATAGTTGAATGAAAATCTTTCTAATGCTTTTATCCACCTTGAGGTGCAATAATGGGCACTCACCTGCCCAGCACCGTTAAATGTTTACAGTGGGAACCACCCCCAGATTAGGGCCCTTTGGCCTAGTGCCACCCAAGGAATTCCCAGGTTTTATGCACCGCCCACACTGTGGTGGCATTTGCCACCCAATCATTTTCCGCACCGCGTCCCCGCAGCGTTCCATTCCGCATTGACCGGGGTGCGCTAGTAATGTGGGGGCCTATGACTGACCTGAAAACCGCCGCCGGCAAGATCGAGGACCTGGACGCCAAGCTCGCCGAGTCCCGCGCGCCGCTGGGAGAAGGCGAGCCGGCCGCCCGCACCCGCGTGACGCAGCTGCTCGATGAGGGCTCCTTCGTGGAAACGGACGCGCTAGCCCGCCACCGCTCTACCGACTTCGGTCGCGAGCATGACCGCCCTTATACCGATGGCGTGGTCACCGGCTACGGCACTATCGACGGCCGCCGCGTGTGCGTCTTTAGCCAGGACGGCGAAATCTTCGATGGCACGATGGGTGAGGTTTATGCCGAAAAGCTCACCAAGATATATGACCTCGCCATCAAGACCGGCGTGCCCATCATCGGCATCTATGAATCCACCGGCCCGCGTGTACAAGAAGGCATCGTCACCATGGCCGGATACGCCCGCCTCATGGCGCGTGTCTCCCAGGCTTCGGGCCTCATCCCGCAGATTTCCGTTGTCGCAGGCAATACCAGCGGCATTGCGGCGTTCGCGCCAACGTTTGCCGATGTCCTCGTAGTCACCCAGGGCACCGCCCTCCACCAGGCCGCCAGCCACGTGGCCGGCGCGGAGCCGGAAACCTTCGGCGGCGCCGCAGCCCACGCGGAATCCGGCACTGCCCACTTGGTGGCCAGCGATGACAAGCAGGCTCTGTCCCTCGTGCGCGACGTTTTGGCTTACCTACCCGCCAATAACCGCGCCGAGGCGCCGCGAGTGGAAGCCGGTAGCGTCGCAGACTTTGATCTCAATAGCATCATCCCGGATACCGCCGCGCAGGCCTATGACATGAGCGATGTCATCAAGGCTGTCGTCGATGAAGGCTCCTTCTTCGAGCTTTCTGCCGAGGCAGCACAAAACATCCTTACCGGCTTTGCCTACATCGATGGCCGCGCCGTCGGCATCGTTGCCAACCAGCCGCTGGCACTGGCCGGCGCCCTAGATTCCGCCGCCGCAGAAAAGGCCGCACGCTTCGTGCGTACCTGCGATGCCTTCAATACCCCCATTGTGGAATTCGTGGACTCCCCGGGCTTTGTGCCTACCCCGGAAGAGGAAAAGGCCGGCCTGCTGCGGCGGGCGTCGAAGTTTGCCTATGCGCAGGCTGAAGCGAGCGTCGGCAAGCTCACTGTGATCACCCGCAAGGCCATTGGCCCGGCCTACGTATTTATGGGCGCCAAGGACCTCGGCGCGGACCTGGTCTACGCATGGCCCACCGCGGAAATTGCCGTCACCCAGGCCTCCCAAGCTTCCCTGGCCATTTATGGCTCGGAGGACAAAGAAGAGGAGATGGACGAGCTCTTCTTGCACCCCTACGCCGCAGCGGAGCGCGGGCTGGCCGATAATGTCATCGAGCCAACGGCAACCCGCCACTACCTGGTAGAAGGCCTGCGCCTGCTAGAGCGCAAGGCCGTGGCCCAGGTACCAAAGAAGCACGGAACCGTTTAGGAGGGGAAATGTCTGCACCTGAAATCAAGGTAGTCAAGGGCAATCCCACCGAGGATGAGCTCGCGGCCCTGCGCGCCGTATTGGCGCAGATGAGCGCCAAGCACTCGGGCTCCACCGGAGAACGCAATGAATGGGGCAACCCGGCCGAGCGCTTCGAGCGCTATGGCGCGCAGCGCGTCTACAACCCCTCCGCCTTCCATACCGTACGGTACTTCTAATGCGGCTTATCCTCGCCTCTCAATCCCCCTCCCGCGCGTCTATCCTGCGCGGCGCGGGCGTGGAGCCCGTATTGGAGCCGGCCGGTATTGACGAGCGCTCCCTCGAAGCCTCGCTCGCAGGCCAGCCGCCTGCCGATATCGTGGCGGCCCTCGCCACCGCCAAGGCCGAAAAGGTGGCCGAGCGCTACCCCGCCGAGCCCGTGATCGGCGGCGATTCCATGCTGCTGCTCGACGGCGAGCTACAAGGCAAGCCCCTTACCGAGGAAGCCACCATTGAGCGCTGGCACCAGCAAGCCGGCCGCACAGCCGAGCTGCTGACCGGCCACTGCCTTATCTTTGGCGATAAGCGCCATGTAGAAACGTCCACCACCACGGTGCACTTTGCCCACGCCAGCGAGGCCGATATCGCAGCATATGCCCACTCCGGCGAGCCTCTCCACTGCGCCGGCGCCTTCACATTGGAAGCCATGGGCGGCTGGTTCATTGACCGCATCGAAGGCGATCCTTCCTCCGTTATCGGACTATCGCTGCCGGTGGTGCGCCGCGCGCTCTATGCCTTTGATCTGAACGTCTCCGATTTCTGGTAGCCGCGCGCCGGCGCCGCTACAGTGGGGTGGCATGGAAATGAAAGACATGCTTGCCCCGAAACCCATTGAGCTGCCGGCCGATCCCGGCGCAGAGTCCACCTCGGATCTCGCCGCCGGCATTGTTGCCCACCCCGATTCCCCGCTGCTGTGGGCGCTCCTAGCGGAGCAGGAGCTCAAGGAGCAGGAAGGCTCTGAGCCGTCCGCTTTCATCACCGCCTACGCCTATGCGCGCACGGGCTACCACCGCAGCCTCGACCGCCTGCGTGGCAATGGTTGGAAGGGTTGGGGCCCTGTCCCCTTCTCCCATGAACCGAACCAGGGCGTCCTGCGCGCCATCGCCGCGCTCGGCCACGCAGCAAAGGCCATCGGCGAGGACGACGAATACGACCGCATTCGCCAGATGCTTTCCGACGCCGACCCGGACTCCGTCGCCACCCTCCTCGACTAAACCTGGAGTCCCCGCATGCCTGCCGTGACACCGCGCTGCCTACGCCGCTTCTCCGCCGCCGTATTGCTTGCTACTACCCTGCCGCTCGCGCTAAGCGCCTGCGGTGCTCAGGAGGATTCTTCTTCCTCCCCAGAGCCGGTCTTTTCCAGCCAAGCACCTGCCGAGGATGAATCCTCCAGCGGAGACGATGCGGCTTCCGCAGCAGCACCCTCCCCGTCCGAGTCCACCGACGGGGGCGAGGAGGAAACCACGCAGCAGCAGGATAAGGGCGAGGACACCGAGTGCGCGGAGCTGCCCAACGACCCGCGCAAGGTCTACGCCTCTGGCACGGCCCCCGGGCGCATGCCCGCCGATGACGGCAGCGATTTCAATTACTGGATCGCCGATATTGAGAACTCCTATGACCCGTGCGCCACGATTAGCTGGATCATCTTCCGCGGCTCAATGGGCGACTTAAACGGTCCGGCGGGCACCGGCGCCTCTATTGCTGATGGCATAGCTTTCTACGTCAATGGCGCTCCGGCCAAGGACATGTCCATCTTCCACAAGGTAGAGAGCATCACCCCGGTCTCAGACAACGAGGTCGATTTCACGTGGGGAGAGCGCAGCCGCACCACCGCGGAAGGCATTACCGCCCACCACACCGTGCGCCTGCGGGCACAGGGCGATTCCTTTGAACCGGTGTCTGGTGAAGTCGAGGAATTCAACAAAATGTGGGTTGACCTTCCCAGCTACCAGCTGGGCACCTACGACTAACTTTTAGGCCGGCATTTAATCGCCCGGGCCTGCAATACAATGCGCCCCAGCGGAATTTGAACTGCTCCCCATTAGTTGGACTGAGAAATCAGTTTCCGATTAGTGGGGAGTAGTTTTCATTGAGAGCTCGAAGTTTGGTGAGTGAGCATCAGCGAGAGCAGTTGGTTGAACTATTTGAGCAAGGCGTGGGCTATCGTGCCGCTGCTACTGCTCTTGGTGTCTCCACATACGCCGCCCGTATGCTCTGTCGTCGGTTTAAGCTGCATGGCAGACTATGTCTTGTGGAAAAACCGACTAAGCAGCAGTATTCGTTCGAAATCAAGACCGAAGTTGTCCAACGCCACCTTTCTGGTGAGACAGCGATGGATCTTGCGCGCGAGTTTGGCCTGTCATCAGAGCACTTGGTCGGCGGATGGTCGAGGAAATGGCGTAAAGGTGGCGATGAGGCACTAAAACCGAAGCCGAAGGGCAGGCCCAAGGGTTCGGGCACGCCGAAGCCGCTTTCGGAGGAAGCGAAGCTGCGTCGCCAGATCGCGCGGTTGGAAGCGGAAAACGCATATCTAAAAAAATTGCGGGACTTGAGGAATCAGGGACACGCCTGAAGGTCCAGGCGATTGTCATCCTCAAGTCACGGCATCGTCTGCAATACCTTTTGGATGCGGCCGGCATGGCACGGTCGACATTCTTCTATCACCAGAAACGACTCAGCGATCCGGATAAGCACGCTGCGCTCAAAGACGCGATCTGGGAAAGCTTCGAGCGTAACAAGCATCGCTATGGCTACCGACGAGTGCTACTTGACCTGCGCAACCAGGGGTGGGTGGTCAATCACAAGCTCGTCTACAAACTCATGCGCGAGATGGGGCTTCGAGCCAAGGCTCGCCAGCGCAGGCCATATGTTTCTTATAACGGGAGGATCAGCCACATTGCCGACAACACACTTGACCGCAAGTTCACTCCAGATAAGCCAAATACCGTCTTTGTTAGCGACGTCACCGAGTTCAGGGTCGCAGGCCGCAAGGTCTACCTGTCACCGGTGATGGATCTGTTCGACCGTTCAATCGTTGCCCATACCGTGGCTACATCGCCGTCGACAGCGTTTACCGCCGATTCTTTAACTAAGACGATTAAAACGTGTGCGCCTGAGCCTGGGTGGATGATGCATACCGATCAAGGTTTCCAGTACCAGCATTCGTCCTGGCGCAACCTGATTCATGACAACGGTGGTGTTCAGTCGATGTCGCGTAAAGCCAACTGTTACGACAACGCGGTCATGGAGAATTTCTTCGGGCACTTAAAAACCGAGATGTACCACGGAGAAGTCTTCGACACCGTCGCAGAGTTCAACCAGGCGATCGACGAGTACATCCAGTGGTACAACACCGAACGCATCCAACAACGACTCAAGGGCCTGACCCCGATGCAATATCGAAATCAGACCCTTGAAGCCCTAACCGCCTAGAATTAAACCAGTCCAACTTTCGGGGGCCAGTTCAATTTCGCTGGGGCGCTCGTCGTTGCTCGCTTAATTGAGCAATCAGCTCATGACGGTGCTAGTCCATCTTGTCCAGGATGTCGCCGGTGTTTTGCGCAATGCGCACGTTCGCCACCATGGCTTCCAGGAATAGCCTGATGGCAACCATGATTGCGTAGTAGATGACAGTGCTCAGTACCGCCAGGAAAATGAAAGCAAAGATGCTTCCGAAGATGGCGGACGCGGAATCTTCCCTAATGCCATAAATGCCCATGCCAGTGGCGAAAAAGAAGGCACCGAGAAGGTGAAGGATCCACATGATGCCGCCAAGAATCATGGCAACCTTGTAGATTTCCTTCACGTGGGTAAGTGTCAGGAAATGCTTGAACTCGAACTCAAAGAGTCCGCCCAATAGGCCGTCTTTCTTTCCCAAGCCCTTGAGGGTGTCACTCATCTGGTTCTTCTTATTACCGAGAGTCTGGCCGGAATCGGCAGTGGCATCGCCTGTTTGCGGGAACTGTCCGAATCCCTGGCTCGTGCCCTGCTGCTGGGTGTAGCCGCCGAAAACCGGCCGATCGTTAGCGGACTGGGCGGAGCCGAATTGATCGCCGTTCGCAGCAGCGTCCGACGACGCCGAATCCGTAAATGGATTATGCGCACGGGAGGCAGCGCCCTCGCTTGGGGTGGAGGACTTCGAGGAGGCCCAGAAGTCAGAGGAGTTGCCCTCCGCGCTCGGCTGCGGGGAAGAAAGGTCACTCGATTTTCCAGACTTACCAGGCTTCTCGGTGTGGCCGAAAGACTTCGTCTCCTTGGCATCGGTAGAGCCGAATTCCTTAGTCTCATTCACCTCGGAGGCACCGGCGCCTTCGGCGCTTTTCGCAGCGTCCTCGGCGCGGTGACGCGGGGTTTCAGAAAAATCGCGCGGAGAAAAATCCTTCGGAAACCCGTCGGAGTTGAAATCATTATCAGCCATGATCTGGTCCTTCGAAAATGCTTTAGGGGATGGTAGGAAAATGCCCCACGGTCACCCGTGGGGCCACTTGGCAGAATACAGCGTGCGCTAGGCGTTCGCGTCCTGAACGCGACGAATTGCCTCGGCGGCAACCTTTTCTTGGATGCCCATGTCTAGCTCAGAAGTGAAGCCAACACAGGAACAGTTGATCTCGCCGAGGACATAGGTGTCGGTGCCATCCGGGGCATCGTCAAGCATGAAGTCCGCGGTCCAAATCAGCGGAACGTCCTTGGTATCGCCGAGCTTCTCTGCGATAACGGGGCGAGCCTTCTCGAACATCTCGAGCAACTCCGGCCAAGACTCCGGCTTATCGTAGGTGTACTTTGCGCCGGAGAAGAGCGTGGCAGAGAAGTTGTCGCCGCCTTCCGCTGGCTTCTTGTGCACGATGAATACCGGCTCATCTCCCACGAGGAGAATACGGATTTCACCCTCCACAATGCGCGGCATAAAACGCATGTCCACCAGCATGCCGTTATCGCCCTCAATGTACTGATCACAGAAATCCATGAAGGCGCCCAGCTTGTAGTCATGGGTCTGGTTATCTACTGCCTCGGTGCACTTCAGGGCGGTATCGAGCGGGAGCGCGGTGCCCGGTTCCACGGATTGGGCAAGCTCTTGGTCCGCGAGGCGCACGCGCCAGATGCCCTCACCGGTGGAACCGCGGTTTTGCTTAAGTACGCGCTCGCCATAAGACAGCGAGGTGGGGAAAGTATTGTGCAGCTCTTCTACCTCGTAGTACGCGGCAGTATCGTCCGGCACCAGCGGGGTGTCATTGAGCTTGACCAGTGCATCTTTGGCGCCGTAGGCCATCATGTCCGCCGGAGTGGACATGCCTACCAGGCCGGCATCTGCCAGCTTGGTGAGCATTTGGAAGTAGCCCTTCTCGCCACCGGGGATATTGCCTGGGTTCACACGAGAGATATAAGCATCAAAGTTTTCAGAAACCTGGGCGTAGATTTCCTCTGCCTTGTCTGGGTGGAAGTAGATGACTTCCGCATCCCAGCCTTGTTCCTTGATCGCGTTGACGATCGGCATGGTGTCCTTACGGTGACCATCTGCGCCTTTATCGGAGCCGCCCTCTACCTCAAATACAACGATTGCCTTGTGCACTAGCAGTTCCCTTCTTAGGTGGTGTTCATAGCACGTTTTCGCACCATATCCCAAGTTTATCCCAGCTTTTCCTCCCCCGCGCGGCCAACTGCCCCCTCTACCTAACCCCGCCGGCCGGCACCCCTATTTCCCCGGCCGAGCCCTGTATCGCACACCACAGGAATGATCCCCGAGTGATCACCACGGGAAAATTCGGGTTAAAGTGGTGGGAGCAAATTACTAACCCTTATAGGAAAGGCAGGCGGACAGTGGCTGACGTTGATCCCTATCCCCCATTTCAGGAATACGCACACCCCGAGCGCCTCGTGTCTGCACCGTGGCTGTCCGCACGCCTAGGCATCAAGGGCCTGCGCGTCATTGAGGTCGATGAAGACTCGCTCCTCTATGACATTGGCCATATCCCCACCGCCACCCGTATCAACTTCCGCACGGAACTATTGAGCCCACTTACTCGCGATTTCATCGATGGCAAAGAGTTCACTGCCTTGATGCGGGACAAGGGCATTAATGCCGACGATACGATTGTCCTTTATGGCGATAAGTCCAACTGGTGGGCCGCCTACGCCCTGTGGGTATTTACCCTCTTTGGCCACAAGGATGTTCGCCTGCTCGATGGCGGCCGCAATGCCTGGATGGCCGAGGAACGCGATACTTCCTTCATGGTGCCGGACTTCCCCGAATCCGAATACCCCGAGGTAAGCCGCGATGATTCCGTCCTGCGTGCCTTCGTAGACCAGGTGCGCGAGTCCGAAGGAGCGCTCGTGGATACCCGCTCCCCAGAAGAGTTTGCGGGCGAGGCCACCGAGCACGATCCCAATGGCGATTCCGCCTACGGCACCACCATGCGCCATGGCCACATCCCCGGCGCCATCAACCTCGAATGGGACCGTTCCAACTATCCCAACTCCTGCTTCCGCTCGGCCGAGGAGCTCAAGGTTAATTACGGAATGTTGGAGCCTGAATCTGCAACGATCCTCTACTCCCACGTAGGTGCGCAGGCCGCGCACACCTGGTTTGTGTTGACGCATCTTTTGGGATTCACAAAGACGCAGGTCTACGATGGTTCGTGGTCTGAGTGGGGCAATATGGTGAAAATGCCGATTGAGCGTTAACTTTTCGGTTTCGCCACATAAACCCATATCCGGCAGGGATGTGGGTTTATTTTTGTTCAAAAACATCCCCACTCGCGTGCGTGAAAATTAACTCATGCTTTTGTGTGCAAGAATAGATTGCGTATTCAACCTAATGTGTTCAGGAGGTTGCTGCCGTGGCAGTAGAAACCAAAAAGATCTCTAAGGTTCTCGTGGCGAACCGCGGTGAGATCGCCGTTCGCGTGATCCGCGCGGCCCGCGACGCTGGCATTGCCTCCGTCGCGGTCTACGCCGAGCCAGACGCCCAGGCACCTTTTGCCTCGCTTGCCGACGAAGCCTTTGCCCTCGGCGGCACCACTTCTGCCGAGTCTTACCTCGTCTTTGACAAGATTCTGGACGCCGCAGAAAAGTCCGGCGCCGATGCCATCCACCCCGGCTATGGCTTCTTGTCTGAAAACGCCGACTTTGCCCAGGCCGTCATCGACGCCGGCCTGACCTGGATTGGCCCCTCCCCCGAGTCCATCCGTGATTTGGGAGATAAGGTCACCGCGCGGCACATCGCCGAGCGTGCCGAAGCCCCCATGGCCCCAGGCACCAAGGATCCGGTAGCCGGCGCCGATGAGGTGCAGTCCTTCGCCATGGAATACGGCCTGCCCGTAGCCATCAAGGCTGCCTTTGGCGGCGGCGGCCGCGGCATGAAGGTGGCCTACTCCGCAAAGGAGATCCCCGAACTTTTTGAATCCGCTACCCGTGAGGCAACCTCCGCCTTCGGTCGCGGCGAGTGCTTCGTAGAGCGTTACCTGGACCGAGCCCGCCACGTCGAGGCCCAGGTGCTGGCGGATAAGCACGGCAACGTAGTCGTCGTCGGCACGCGCGATTGCTCCCTGCAGCGCCGCTTCCAAAAGCTGGTCGAAGAAGCCCCGGCCCCTTTCCTCACCGAGGAGCAGCGCGCCTCCATCCACGAGTCCGCCAAGCGCATCTGCCGCGAGGCCGGTTACTACGGCGCAGGCACCGTGGAATACCTGGTGGGCGCTGATGGCCTCATTTCCTTCCTAGAGGTCAATACCCGCCTGCAGGTGGAGCACCCAGTTTCCGAGGAAACTACGGGCCTCGATCTCGTGCGCGAGCAATTCCGTATCGCTGAGGGCCACGAGCTCTCGCTCAAGGAAGACCCCACCCCGCGTGGCCACGCCTTCGAGTTCCGCATCAACGGCGAGGATGCCGCGGCGAACTTCATGCCAGCCCCTGGCACCATCGTGAAGTACTCCGAACCAGCAGGTCCGGGCGTGCGCGTTGATTCCGGCGTCGTCCAGGGCTCCGTTATTGGCGGCCAATTCGATTCCATGCTGGCCAAGCTCATCGTTTGGGGCCCAGACCGCGAGACCGCGCTGCGTCGCTCCGCCCGCGCCCTGTCCGAGTACACGGTGGAGGGCCTGCCCACCGTTATCCCGTTTGACCAGGCTGTCGTTGCTGACCCCGCCTTCGCTGCAGAAGACGGCAACTTCCGTGTCTACACCAAGTGGATCGAAGAGGAATGGGATAACCAACTGCCCGCCCACGATGAGTCCACCGATGCCGAAGCCGCCGACGCAGAGCCTTCCCAGGTGCACACCGTGGAAATCGACGGCCGCCGCATCGAGGTGGCTCTCCCCGCCTCCTTCGGCGCCAATGGAACCCCACACAAGAAAAAGAAGCGCAAGGGCTCCGGCGCCAAGGCCGCCGTATCCGGCGATGCCGTTACCTCCCCAATGCAGGGCACGGTCATCAAGGTCAATGTGGAAGAGGGCCAAGAGGTCGCCGAGGGCGAGGTTCTCCTCGTGCTCGAGGCCATGAAGATGGAAAACCCCGTCAAGGCCCATAAGGCCGGCACCGTTACCGGCTTGGCCGTGGAAGCAGGCGCTTCTACCACCAAGGGCAGCGTACTGCTGGAAATCAAGTAGCCTGCCCCGCTAGCCTTGGAAGAATGACTGATTCTTCCCTCGGCGTGCGCTTGGCCAAGGAAGAGGATCGCGACTATCTTGCGGGCCTCTTCCCTTCTTCTATTGCGGACTGGTCCCCCATTGTGGACGGCGGGGTCATCGCCCTGCCCATGGCCGCCAACGAGGACCCGACCGTTGCTCCCCGCGGCGCCGCGCTCCTGCGCCACTACCCCGCCGCCGACAAGGGCCCAGCTTTCTTGGGCGATCCCTCGGCGCACCCGCTTGACGACGCCACCTGGCTCACCCCCTTCGACCCCGAAGACATTCCCGAGCTCATCGTCTCCAGCGATGACCCCGCCGCCCGCGAGTTGCTTATCGCCAATGCCATCGACCTCGCGGCCGAGCAAACTGCCCCCGGCATCTCTTCCGCTGAGCCCTTGCCCGGATTTGAAGAGCTCGCACCCGGTAAGTTCTTCCGCCGCTTCTAGCTCGCCCCTAGGTCCGGCCGCCCTCCTGCTAACCTAGCTACGATGCTGAAAATAGATGCAACTTATGGACATTCCACCGCTTTAGGGCGCCTGAATCGCACCTTCGACGCCGGTCGCGTATACGGCTTGAAGGGCCCCAATGGTGCGGGTAAATCTACGCTGCTGCAGACCTTGAGCGGCGAGATTGCCCCGCTGAAAGGCACCGTCTCCATTGACGATGCCGCGCCCGGCAGCGCAGAGGCCGCCGGCTCCGTCATCGCAGTCGCGGACCCGGTCTTCTTGCCTGACCTCACCGTCGGCGAGCACTTCACCCTGCTTTCGCGCCGCTCCGGCGTGGACTTTGCCGAGGTCCATGAGCTTTGGGCTATCGACGACGCCATCCGGAACTCCGCGGTCAGCGACCTTTCTTCTGGCCAGCGCCAACGCGTCTACCTCGCCGCCCAGCTCTATCAGCCGGCCAAGGCCCTGCTTATCGACGAACCCGAGCGCCACCTTGACCACACCTGGACCGCCTTCTTGGCCGAGGAGCTGCGCCACCTCGCCGCCGAGGGCCGCTGTGTAGTGCTGGCCTCCCACTCTCCGGCCATCTTCGATGCCTGTGATGAAGTGGTGGAAATTTCATGAAGCTTTTATCCCACGCCTCTTCAGCCCTCTATTACGCCTTCATCGCGGCGCTCATCGCGAGCGTCAGCGTCTACGCTTGGCAGAATGCCGCCGAGGTTTTACCCTCGCTCGCGCAGCGCACAGCCGCGTCCCTGCCCGCCACCGCAACCATCGGCGCTGGGGTCGGCTCCCTCGCCCTCATCGTTCTTCTTGAGGCGCTCTATCCGCTGCGCAGCCTTTCGCTCAGCCGGTGGGTCTATGTGGATAGGCCGCGGGGGCGTATGCGGGGCGTCGATAAGCTGTCCATTGCCCAGCTCGCCGGCGTGAGCCTCCTCGGCCTCGCCCTGTGTACGTCGCTGCGCCTTCCGCTCTATGCGGCGATGGCCCTCCCCTTGCTGCGCATAGCGCTCGGCTGGCGTTCCTTCGACCTCACCTCGCTTCTTCGCGCGGGCCGCACCCGTGCCGTCGGCTCGTCCTCCTTTGGACTGCTGGATTCTGAGGTTTCTGCCGATGCCATCGCCTCCCAGTCGGCGCGCCTGCGCCCCAGCTCGCGCGCCACGGCGTCGCCCAGCCGCCTCTTTTTCCGGCGCCTATACCGCCGCTGGTACATCCCGCTCGGCGCGGTAGCTGTCATCGGCCTCACCCTAGGCCTTGTCCCACAACTCGGCAGCCTGGCGCTCATAGGATTCGCCGCCGCATGGACAATCGTCGGCGCCGCCACCGGCCGCGCCGCATCCTTTGGCCGCATCATCGACGGAACCTGGCCCGACTGGGGACTTCCCCTGACCGCGACAGCCGGTGCCGCCGTTCTCGGTACCGCCTTCATCGCCGCCGTGTGGAAGCTGCCGATACTCGTACTCGCCGCGTGCTGTTTAGGACTTACCTACGCCTCCTTCAAGCGCTCCCGCCCGGCGCGGGTGACCACCATGAACATCATCGACACCGGTGGCTTCGGCGCTTCATTCTCCCCCGAAGTCTTCGGTTACTTCCTGCGCGGCGGCTACGGCATTGCGGCCGTAGCTGTGGTCCTCTTCTTTTAGTCGCCCTGCGCTTTCCCCAGGTACGCCACTTCAATAAGTTGCACATACCTGGGGATTTCTTTTGAGCTTTATTCTGTATTACTTCACATAACACAGTTTGTGTTACTATAAGTAATACAGAATAAAGATTGGAGGTGACAGATGTTCATTAACCTCAACCCCGATTCAGATGTCCCCGTCTTCCAACAAATCCACGATGAATTAGTACTGGCCATAGCTCGCGGCCAGCTCTCTGATGGCGACAAGCTAGACCCCGTCCGCCGCGTTGCCAAAGACATAGGCATCAACCCGGCCACCGTAAAAAAGGCGTACGACCTCTTGGTTTCTGACGGCCTCGTTGAAACCGCCGGCCGCTCCGGCTCCATCGTCAGACCCGGCGCTCACACCGAGGCTCAAGAAAGACAACTAGCTGAGCAATTAGGCCGAGTAGTTGCGCTCGCCCGTGCCCAAGGCTTTAGCCCAGATGAGCTCCACACCCACCTCAGCTCCGCTCTTAAACACTTGGAAGTATCGTCATGATTTTCGCCCTCCTAATGGCCGCCACAACTCTCACAATTACTTGGATTATGGCCAAAGCCCCCTCCCTTGCCTCGCCCGGCACACCGCTCGGTGTGCGCGTGCCAAAGGCCTACTTTTCCGATAATGCAGTTACCTCCGCCCTTGCTGGATACAAGGTACGTACTTGGGGTTGCGGCGTTGCGGCAACAATTCTGTCCCTCTTTGCCTGGAAATTGCCACTCCTCGCCGCCGTACCGTCCCTCTTGGTGACGCTCGGCGGCTTGTGGGCCTACATCTCTCAACGCCGCCGCATCATCGCCGCGAAAAAGGCCGGCGGTTGGTTCGACGAGGTTGAAACCACCATCGCTGCTCGTGTTTCCACCAACGCCAATGGCACACCCGAATTCGCAGGCATCCCCACGCCGACTTTTCCGTGGATAACAATGCTCGCCTCGCTGTTGTGTATCGCGGCCGGTGCCATCATCGTCGCTTCCCACTGGTCCGATATTCCTGACCCCGTTCCAGTGCACTGGAATTCTTCCATGGAGGCGGATAATTGGAGCGAAAAGAGTATCGGCAGCGTTTTTTCTATCTCATTCATCGCCTTAGGAATGCTCTTGCTTTTCGCCGTCATCTGCTCTTGTATCGCACATAGTGAGGTATTCCCACGTTCAGAACGCAGCATTAAAGCTCGACTGCGCAACGAGGCCAACCTCGCCTTCACGAATACCGGTATGGGAGTTTTCACCCTGCTCTTGTGTGCTGGTATGGCCTTCACGCAAGTAACCGGCCCTGTACCGCAATTTCAGCGGTTTAATGGCGCCGCCATTATCACGATGTTGGTTATTACCATCGGTGGCAGCATCGGACTGGTTGCGTTTCTTCTCTACAAACAATCTCAATTATCCGAGCAACTGCGTGGAATCCGCTTTCCCGATGAAGACAAAGAATCACCGGACAATGACCACCTCTATAAATGGGGGGTTATGTACTACAACCCAGAGGATCCGGCGGTACTGGTAGATAAGCGCTTCGGTACGGGAATGTCGTTTAATTATGCCCGGTGGCAGGCCAAAGTCTTTCTCAGCCTCGTGGTAATCATCTTGGTTGGTTCTTTAGCATTGCCCGTTATCTTAGGCTAAGGCAAGCCTCCGATATCATCGCGAATCAACGATTTCGTCCATCTAAACCAACGATTTCGTCGACGGTTTTGGTCATTTGGATGGGCGAAATCGTTGATCTTTACCACAGCTAGACACCACAGCGCCCCGCTCCCTGGAGATACGTCGAGGGAAGCGGGGCGCTGGCGTGCGTCAGTTAATTGATGACGGCGATGAGGTCGCCGCCTTCCACCTTGGTGGCCTGGCCGATGGCCACGCGCTCGACCACGCCATCCTTGGTAGCGGAGATGGAGGCTTCCATCTTCATTGCTTCGATGACGGCGATTTGATCGCCGGCCTTAACCTCGTCGCCAGGCTTGGCGGTGGGGTTGACCACGCCGGCGAATGGTGCGGCGACGTGTCCCTCGTTGGAGGGGTCGGCCTTTTCTACGGTAGCGACCGTGGATTCGGCGTTCTCGTCGCGCACCTTCATCGGGCGAATCTGGCCGTTGACGTTGAGAACCACGTTACGCATGCCCTTTTCGTCCGGCTCACCCACGGCGTCGAGGCGCACCACGACCTGCTTGAGGTCGGCGCGATCAGTGGAGTCCTCTGGGAAGTAGTGGACGACTTTTTCTTCGCCTTCGGTAAGACCATAGAAGAAGGTGGTATCCGTCAGCGCCTCAGTGTTGCCGTACTTGCGGCGGAACTCGTTGAATTCCTCGAACTGCTTCGGGAACAGGAGGCGGTTCAGGCTGGCGCGGCGCTCATCTGAATTATCGGATTCCAGATGCGGCTGTTCTTCCGCAGGAACCTCGCTCACCTTGGCGCCGGTTTCCTCGCGGCCATCGAGCACCTTATCGCGCAGCTCCGGCCAACCGCCCGGAGGAGTACCGAGCTGGCCGCGGAGGAACTGGTTGACCGAGTCCGGAATATCGAACTTGGTCGGGTTGGCAGCGAAGTCATCAGGGTCTACGCCTGCACCGACAAGGTGAAGGGCGAGGTCGCCCACAACCTTGGAGGACGGGGTGACCTTGGTCGGACGGCCCAGCATCTCATTGACTGCTGCATAGGTGTCCTCGATGACCTCGAATCGGTCCGCCAAGCCGAGGGCATCGGCCTGGGCACGCAGGTTGGACAGCTGACCGCCTGGAATCTCGTGCTTGTACACGCGACCGGTCGGGCCAGGGATACCGTTTTCAAACGGGGCGTAGAGCTGGCGGACGGCCTCCCAGTAGGGCTCGAGATCCGATACGGCCTGCAGGTCGATGCCGGTATCGCGCTTGGACTGGGAGAACGCTGCAATAAGGGCGGACAGCGACGGCTGCGAGGTGGTACCGGCCAGCGGCGCGGAGGCGCCGTCGACGATGTCGGCACCGGACAAGGCGGCCGCATAGTAGGTTGCCATCTGGCCGCCCGCGGTATCGTGCGTGTGCACGTGCACCGGCAGGTCGAATTCCTTGCGCAGCGCCATAACCAGCTTGGAAGCGGCCTCAGGGCGGAGCAGACCAGCCATATCCTTGATGGCAAGGATATGGGCACCGGACTCTACAATTTGCTCGGCCAGCTTGAGGTAGTAATCCAGCGTGTACAGGTTCTCCTTCGGCGACGAAAGGTCACCGGAGTACGCCATGGCCACCTCAGCAACGGTGGTATTGGTCTCGAGGACGGCATCGATGGCGGGGCGCATCTGGGAGACGTCGTTAAGCGCATCGAAAATGCGGAAGATGTCCACGCCGGACTTGGCTGCTTCCTGGACAAAGCCGCGGCAGACCGAATCCGGGTACGGGGTATAGCCCACGGTATTGCGTCCGCGCAGGAGCATCTGGATGTTCTGGTTCGGCATAGCCTCGCGCAGCATGTCCAGGCGGGCCATCGGGCCCTCGTGGAGGAAGCGCATGGCGACGTCATAAGTCGCACCGCCCCATGCCTCGACCGAGAAGAGGTTCGGGGTCATGCGGGCTACGGCTTCGGCTGCAGAAACCAGGGCGGTACTACGCACGCGGGTAGCAAGCAGGGACTGGTGAGCGTCGCGGAAGGTGGTATCCGTAACCATCAGCGCATTCTGCTGGCGGATCTTCTCCGCCCACTTTTGCGGGCCAAACTCGAGCAGATCATCGCGGGAACCGCGTGGCAGCGGCTCGGAAAGGTTGCAGCTCGGGGAGCTTATCAAAGGGGCGCAGCGCTGTCGGGCGCTTGCCATTGGGTTTATTAACGGTGGTCTCTGCGATGTACTCGAGGATGCGACCAGACTCATCGACGGCGGGCGGCGCCTTGAGCAGGTGCGGGTGCGCGTTGATGAAGCCGGTGTCCACACGGGTCTGAGTGAAGTCAGGCTCGCGCAGCAAGGCACGTAGGAATCCAATATTGGTGGCTACACCAGAGACGTGGAACTCGTTGAGCGCGCGCTGGGCACGCTGCACGGCCTGCTCGAAATTGACGCCGCGGCAGGTCATCTTTACCAGCAAGGAGTCGAAGTTCGGCGATACCTCTGCACCCACAGACGTTGCACCGTCTAGGCGCACGCCGGCGCCGCCCGGCGAACGATACGCGGTCAGCGTACCGGTATCCGGGCGGAAGCCGTTATTTGGGTCCTCGGTGGTGATGCGGCACTGCAGAGCAGAACCGGTGATGGAAATCTTGTCTTGGGCAAGGTGAATATCCTCCAGCGATGCGCCGGCCGCGATATTCATCTGGGCCTTGACGATGTCTACGCCGGTGATTTCCTCGGTCACGGTGTGCTCCACCTGCACACGCGGGTTCATCTCAATGAAGACGTGATTACCACGCTCATCCACGAGGAATTCCACGGTACCCGCACCCTCGTAGTTGATGTGTTCACAGAACTTCACTGCGTCAGCACAGATGCGGTCACGCAGCTCTGGGTCTAGCGTCGGCGCTGGGGCTATCTCCACCACCTTCTGGTGACGGCGCTGAACGGAGCAATCACGCTCAAAGAGGTGAATGACGTTGCCCTGGCTATCGCCCAGAATCTGGACCTCAATGTGCTGCGGTTTGATGACCGCGGTCTCAAGATACACACTGCCATCGCCGAAGGCTGCCTCTGCCTCACGGGAAGCCTCGGCAGCCTTCTCGCGCAATTGATCTTCGGATTCGACGAAGCGCATGCCACGCCCACCGCCACCGGCAACAGCCTTAACGAATACCGGGAAATTGAAATCCTTAGAGTATTCCACCAGCTTATCGACGTCCGTCGATGGCTCCGAATCCTGCAACGTCGGCAGCCCAGCTTCCTTCGCGGCACTTACCGCTGCAGCCTTATCACCAGTCAAGTCCAGTGTGGATGGGGTCGGGCCAATGAACTTGATTCCATTGTCCTCACAGGCACGAGCAAGATCCGCGCGCTCCGAAAGGAATCCGTAGCCGGGGTAAATGGCATCCGCTTCCGCCTTCTTGGCGGCGCGGATAATCTCATCAATGTCCAAGTATGCCTTGACCGGCTGCCCCTCGGCGCCGATGCGGACAGCCTCATCCGCAAAGGCGCGATGGAAGGAGTTACGGTCCTCACGAGGGTAGACCGCGACGGTCTTTGCCCCGGTCTCAAAGGCAGCGCGGAATGCACGCACGGCGATTTCGCCACGGTTGGCTACCAGAATCTTTTTGAACGATGGAAGCGCGGGATTAGCCACTTCTGTGTTCCTTTCAGCTCGGAAGACGCCGCGATGCAACGCCTCCTGTTGGGTGATCCGTATCTCAGTTTAGAGATCGAAACCTTTCTTGTCTGCCCATTTTCAAGCGGAGTCCGCCACACCAACCAGCGATTAAAGCAGCGTCTGAGAGATTTCTGCAGCCCGACCAGTAATAACGCGCTTGACCTTCCTGTAAATGTTGCAAATTTTTTCTTCAACAAAAATGCAGTGCTCCCCTTTTTTAAATTTACGAAGTATTCACCTTTTCTCCATAAAAGTTTCTCTTTAATTAATGGAGATTTATATTCAGAGTGTTAATTTTCTAGTGCGCACTCAGCGCACATTCCGCCAATCTCTAACAAGGAGAGAAAATGAGAATAAAAAACTCGCTACAGCTAGCGCTATCATCGCAGCACTAAGCGGTATCGCTGTACCCACAGCCGCCGCCTCCGCAAGTGAATGCGGTGGAGGCCTTGTATGCATTTTCAATGAAGCAAACTTCGGAGGATTCCTGGGCTCCCGTGGCCCAGGAATCGGAATCATGAATGTTTCGCGCAATGCTAATGACAAGATGTCATCCTGGATCAATAACACCGGAGGCCATGCTGCTTGGTATCAGCATGCCAATGGCGGAGGCAAGTGCCACACCATGACCCCATTTTCCAATAACAATTATGTGGGCTGGTGGAGCAACGACACCCTCACCTCGTGGCGCACTAATCGGGGCTGTTAAGTAATCAATCATTAGCTGGGAAGAAGGCAGAAAATCGCCCTTCTTCCCAGTTTCAATTTTTCAGAATTAAATGACCCACATTCGTATTCACCAAGTTCATAAAACGCTCGGCTCCGGCCCTAAAGCTACCCACGCGCTAAAAGGAGTTTCTTTAGAAGCAGTAGCTGGAGAATTCATTGCCATCTCCGGAAAAAGCGGTTCCGGAAAAACAACCTTGTTAGATACCCTGTCCGGACTAACATCCGTCGACTCGGGTTCCATCACGGTTAACGGAATCAAGGTAGATACCGCATCCGAAGAGGACTTGCTTCGACTACGCAGGGAAGTTGTTGGCGTTGTCCACCAATCCGATCTCATCATTCCCGAGCTGACCGCGGCTGAAAATGTGCAACTCGTCCTCTCAGCGGCAGGATACGAGGCTACACAATCTCGAACGGCTGCTGATTCCCTCCTACAACAAGTAGGACTCGAGGGGCTAGAGACTCGATACCCCGACGAATTGTCCCGCGGTCAATGCCAGCGGGTCGGTATCGCCCGTGCATTGAGCGGGAAACGGTCCGTCCTTTTAGCAGACGAGCCTTCTGCCGCCTTGGATGAACAAAACTCGCGAAGCGTATTCGCATTGTTCCAAAAGCTCGCCAACGAAGGAACGACCATCATTACTGCTTCCCATGATCCGATCGTGCTGGAGTATTGCACGCGATCTTTCACCCTGATCGATGGCCTTTTGCATAAAGCCCAAGAAGCGGAGAAGTCACTTGGTTAGTCAACTTCTGTCTAAAATCACCAAGCAGCAACCCAAAGTGCGTCTTATGTACGCACTAGCCGCTCTTAGCATTCTTCTCCTTGCTGCTACTGCCACAAGCTCAATGCTTATGACAATGTCCGTCGAACAACACGTCGCATCCAACCTAGGTGATAACCAACAGAGAGCAGATGCGCCCTGTTCACTTGCTTTAGGCGACAAAATCGACGATTGCCTTTCCTCACCGGAAGAACCCGAACGGTTTTCCCGCGAACTAATATCGCAGGATTTCTACACAGACGCTGACCCCAGTCGCAGAATGACATACACAGAAGGTGATTGGGAAAGCCACGGTCGCAGCTACGGCTTAACCTTGAAATCAGGGCGGTGGCCCACTTCCCCGGGGGAAATAGTTGCAACCGCACCTAGCGGCATTTCCGAGGAAACAGAGGTCAGCGCCTTTAGTAGCAACCTGAGGGTAAACGTGGTCGGCACCGTCACAAGTGAGTATATGCCGAAGGCAACTGCTGTTTATGCGGCGCCAGGTACCTGGGATCTGACCACTTCACCTGTATCTCCATCTAGCGTTGGTGCACGCCCAATGCTTTTGGATAACCAGTCCTCGAACCTGAGTGAGTTAGAAAGGACAATGAATCGCATTGCACACAGTGACAATGCCGAACTCAGTGCCAAAGAATCAGTGAAACTGTCATACCTCTCTAAGCAATCATTGGAGGATCAACCTCCCAAAAGCCTCCTTGATGAATACTCGTTTTTCTTCGGCGCCTTTGCGTTTGTCTTGCCGCTATTTTTCTCCGCTTTCTTAACGACTACTCAGCGCCGCGCGCTCAAAGCTCCAGCTGCTTCACTACATCAACTCGGAATTTCTAGAAGGAAGTTGTGGGGAATCTTTCATCTACGTCTTCTTTTCCTAGTTCTATCCATTTCATTCTGCGCTATTGTCATCGGCGTACTCATCCCCCATCTTTTTAGGGACCAACTAGCAAATCTGGGTTCCGTACCCGGACGAGATGTCGCAATCCCTTGGAAGTGGTGCGGCTTGATTCTCGTGTCCGCAGTACTTCCGCCAATCTTTAGTGCGCTTACAACTGCGCTTCCAGTACGCTTTCATAAAACTCACACTGCCGAACATCAGCTTTCCTCGAAATGGAAAAGAGCATCGACTGGGGCAATCCCCACTTTGTGCGGCATAGCACTAGCAACCGTACTTTTCGCAGGGGTAGTCGGTCCAGAAATTTTTACGACTCTAGCCCCGATTCCGACGTTGGCGCTCGCTTTCGCAGTGGCGCTCCTTTTAACTGTTTCAATCAAAAGCAATGCACCCACGTCACCGTGTCGCCTTGCGCGGCGGTTTTTGAGTTCACACCGCTTTCTTCCGCTTATTGGGCTGGGCTTATTGTCCAGCACAGTGGGGATAGCCATTTTTAGCAGCAGTCTGGCCGCTAGCATGACCGCTTCGGAGGCTAAATCCTATGCGCCAATTGTCGCACCAGATCAGGCAATCTTAACTCTGCCAGCAGAGACGGACTCAATAGGAGGAACTGCACAGAATTCTTTAGTAGCCCAAGGTGACTTGCCTGAGCCAATTTCCGTGCAACAACTTTCCTCAGCGCTGCCGATGGATCCCAATGTATCGGGGGCTTTTGGCGTTCTATCCGTTCACGATTCCGATAGTTGGGAAAAGCTTACCGACGAAAAACTTACTTCTGACGAAAGGCAGGTTCTTGAACGCGGCGGCATTCTTGTGCGCGACAAAAAGCTTGTCGACGCTTCTCACACACAGATCACTGATTCAAATGGCAAGTCGCACACCCTCGACGCCCAAGAAAGCACTTTTGGGGACTATTGGGGCAGGCAAGTTGGAGGCGTCGTTTTGGAGGATACGGCGCAGCAGCTTGAGCTTCCTGCTATCTCATCTCTCTGGGTATTCGATGGTTTATCTGCCCAAAAAGCAGACCATGTGCCAAAAGTTGCAAATGCACTTGGCATACCGCCCGAAGACATCCAGCTTTCCAAAGGTTACGAAACCGAGACCCCCTTATCGTTCTACATCAGCCTTACGGCAGCTCTACTTTCCGCGATTGCCATAGCCCTGGTGGTTTCACGCGGATTGAATAGGAGTATGAACGCGTTACATACCGCCTTTTTTCACCTGGGACTTAGCCGTGATTGGAGCTTCAAATCCCTTTCGTGGGCCATAAGCTTTATCTGCTTTAGCTCCCTAGCAATCGGATCCCTTAGCGGCCTCGCGCCTTTAGCTGCATTTAGCTTTTTACTTGGCGATGGCTTTCTATTCGCCATCGATTGGACAGCAATGGGGCTAACCATGATGGCAGTTCTACTAGGCACCATCATCGGAGCATTCACTCAACAAAAACGCCTTAACCAGCGCTAATTACGGCTCACTCAGCCCACGGTCACCTCTACCATTGACCGCGGGCACCTCTCGTTATATGGTTACCCACATAGGTGGTAAACCCATAAACCAGAAAGGGAACCCTATGCCACGTTCACAGAGGGCTGCGCAATGAGCGATACTCGGCCTATTTACCAGCAGCTGGCAGGAGGAATCAGGGACATGATTATTTCCGGCGAACTCCCTGAGGGAGAACGCGCCCCTAGCACCAATGAGCTTTCGGCTTTCCACTCCGTCAACCCCACTACCTCTGCAAAGGCGCTGACCGTCCTCTTCGAGGAGGGCCTTTTGGAAAAGCGTCGCGGCCTGGGCATGTTTGTGCGCGAAGGCGCGCGCGAGAAGGTTCGCCATCAACGCCAAGAAGCCCTGAGAGAAGACTTCATCGTTCCCCTCCTGAAAGAAGGGGCCGCATTGGGATTAAGCGCCAGCGACATCGCCGACCTCATCGAAGCCGAAGGAGACCATCATGACGCACCTTAAGTTGCAGAACGTTACATGCAAGCGCCGGCTGCACGTGCCGCACCTCGATCTCAACGCCGGCATGTACGGGCTGATCGGCCCCAATGGTGCTGGCAAGACCACGCTCTTGCGCGCGGTAGCGGGGTTCCTACCCATTAAAGGCAGCATCGACGCCTCGTCGGTGGCGATCGCGCGCACCGGCGCCGATATTTTGCTCTCCGGTTCTACTGTGGTCCAGCACCTGCGGGCCGCAGAGCACGTCCGCGAAAGATTCGACGTGGGGTATGCGGAGGAGCTTTTGGATAGTTTGGGCGTCGATAAGCGCTGCAAGAACCGTTCTTTAAGCACCGGTCAGCGCCAGCTAGTTGCCTGTGCCACTGCCCTGGCAGCGCGCACTCCGGTTGCCCTCCTCGATGAGCCTTTCAATGGCCTGGACGCACCGACGCGTACGCGCCTGCGAGAGCTCATCATCGCCCATGCCGCTGCCACTCCGGATTGGCTGCTCGTGCTTTCTTCGCACCGCGCGGAAGACCTCGTAGGTTTAGTTGACCAGGTCATTACCGTGCACGACGGCACGGTTAATAAGCCCACCGATCTTGAATCTCAACGGCCGCACTACCCCGTTCTCACCGGCAGCGTAAAGGACGTTGAGCAAGCCCTCGCGCTTGCCGACGCCCTCCCCCTCCACCATTCCTCCCTCGGCTCCACTTCCAAGGTGCACGCCTGGTGCCCGGCCCCGTTCCCGGCCGATACCGCAGCCGCTGCCCACGTCACCGTCTCCTACCTCGACGACGGCCAGCTTATTGATTCCCTTGTTTCCCACGCCCATGAATCCGCCCGCACCCGACAAGAGGAGTCCTAAAATGTCCCTGCTGAAGACCTTTAATCTCAACGCCACCAAGACACTTATTGCCGTTAGTATTATCGTCGCATTGCTGTGGAGCATGCCTTATTTCCTGCCCGCCGACCCAACTACGATTAGCGCTAACCCTGCCGGCTGGGGAATTCTCGCCGTATTCATTTGGGGCCTCTACTGCGCCTTCACCGCAACTGAATACCGGGCCCTTCGTGGCCTGGGAATGCAGCCACAACAGTGGCTGATGAGCATGCACGCGACCCTATGGCTAGCCGCGTTCGTATTCGGCGCCATTGCTTGGCTGACCTTTTATGCCGCGTTACGCGCTGGCGTAGACATGTACTCGTCGTGGGTTATCTCTCCTGGCAGTTCCGGTCTCAGGCCTCTCTTCGCTCGAGTCGCGACCTTGGGAAGCTTTATTTGTGGCCACCTGCTGACCGGATATATCGGCGCGCTCATAGGGTCCGTGGTAAGCAGCGCCAATCAAAGCTCCCTACTAGCGCGGATTCTGTTTATCATCGGCATTATTGTGAGCCTTGCTCTCGCCAATGGTCTCCTGATTACCCTTATCGAGGCCTTCGGGGAAATGAGAATCGGCGCACCCTGGCCTGGCCTATTTTTCTTCACGGGATTAAGCATTATCATTTGCTCGGCTGGCATCCACTTCATAGCGCGACGCATCCAGCCTTAGAGCAAAACTCAGCCAGTGCGGGGTTTACTACCCCGCACTTATATCAAACGCGATGCCTAAGAAGATTCATCCGCGATTGAGTGATTCGATGAAATCCGAATTCAGCCAGAAGTCGTCACTTCCAAGTCTGCCTTGGCTGAACTCACGTAGCTCTTCCAAGGTGTGCAGGTAAATCTCGTGTTCGTAATGCGTCGGCCAGGTGATTTTATCGGGAGCCGTGAAATCAATTTGTCCGATTGGGTAATCCCCGGCCAGCTGGTCTGCCCAAAGATGCGAAGCGACTGCGTTATACAGGACAAACTCACTCAAGTTTTCGCCGTATCGCATACCAGCCCCCACCACTTCGTACCCAGCAAAAGCCAATCCAGCCTCGAAATCAACCTCGACGGCTATGACAATATCGATGGCTAATTCATGGCGAGCAATAGCAACAACCGTAAATTTGGGTTCTTTCCGGGTTCCTTCGTGAAAGTAACGGTTGTCCGAGGCAGTGAAACTATCAAGACGGGGAGTCAAATATTCTTCGATTTTTGAAAGATCTAACTCTGCAATACCGATGCCCTCGGGCGCCTTTGGGTCTCCTGCCATAACCTGACCATAACACTTCACGTTTTCCCACAGAGCGCGATACAACTCCACCACAGGGGCAAATGTCTGTATCTAGCTTGCCGCGGCACATAGCCTCTCACCGAGGCGCAAAAGGCCCATCAGCGCCCAAAACAAAGCTCCCCAGCTAAAGAAAGATTCAAAACTCTCATAGCTAGGGAGATAATTGCTATTCGGAAAAGCCGTTCTCGAGACGAGAAGGAAACTTTACTCCAGGTCGTCGTGAGCCACGAGGCGTCGCGCAGCCTCGGTAATGGTGCCGGACAGAGACGGGTACACGGCGAAGGAATCGGCCAGCTGGTTTACGGTGAGCTGGTTGGTCACCGCCATAGCGATGGGCAGGATGAGCTCGGAGGCGGTCGGCGCGACGATGACGCCGCCGATAACGCGGCCGGAGGTCGCGCGGCAGAAGAGCTTGACAAAGCCGTGCTGCAGGGAGCGCATCTTCGCACGCGGATTGGTATTCAGCGGCATGGTGATGGTGCGGGCGGCTACCTCGCCTGCCTCGATTTCTGCCTGGGTAAAGCCTACGGCAGCGATCTCTGGGCGGGTGAACACGGCGTTGGCCACGGTCTTCAGGCGCAGCGGAGAAACGCCCTCACCCAAGGCGTGGTACATGGCCACGCGGCCCTGCATTGCGGCGACGGATGCCAGCGGGAAGAGGTCAGAGCAGTCGCCAGCGGCGTAGATACCGGCGATATTGGTGCGGGAGACGCGGTCAACCTGAATATGGCCAGACTTGGCGGTTTCTACGCCCACGTTCTCCAGCTTCAAGTCCTGAGTATTCGGGATGGAGCCGATAGACATAATGACATGGGAACCGGTAATCTCGCGGCCGTCCTGAGTGGTCACCAGCACGTTGCCGTCCTCAGTGCGGTTGACGGTTTCCACGCGGCAGTTCTTTTCCAGTTCCACGCCGCGCTCGCTAAGCACGGTCTCGAGGACGTCGGCCGCGTCGGCGTCGTCATGCGGCAAAATGCGGTCACGGGAGGCAACCATGGTGACCTTAACGCCTAGCTCCGCAAAGGCAGAGACGAACTCCGCACCGGTCACACCAGAACCGACGACGATGAGGTGCTCCGGCAGCTCGGTGAGGTTATAAACCTGCTGCCAGGTAAGGATGCGCTCACCATCCGGCTGAGCGCCAGGGAGAATGCGAGGGGTGGCGCCGGTAGCTACCAAGACGAGGTCTGCGTTAATGGTTTCTTCGTGGCCGTCCTCGTTGAATACGGCAGTGACCTTATGGCCGCCGAAGGCATCGGCTTCCTGATCCTCAGGGAAGTAACCGCGGCCGTCGATAACGCGGGCACCTAGGGATTCCACCGTGGCGCGGATATCGGAGGACTGGTTGCTTGCTAGGTCCTGCACACGCTTATTTAGCGCGGTGAGCGATAGATCGGCTTGGCCAATGCCTTCGTTGAGCTTCATATCCTCGGCGCGGCGCAGGTCAGTCTTGATATTGGCGCCGGCGATGAAGGACTTAGAAGGAACGCAGTCCAAGATAACGCTGTTACCACCCATGCCTTGGTCTTCAATAATGGTGATTTCTGCACCATATTTGGCGCCTGCCAACGCGGCCTCATAGCCTGCCGGGCCGCCGCCGATGATGACGATTCGCTTGGTCTGGTTCAACACGCACTTGCTCCTTTATCGGCTCCACTTTAAAAGTCGCCTACGAGTTTAACGTGTAGAACCTTTCAGCGCGTTAGTCTGTCTCCGCATTCTCCCCTATGAACTGCTCAACCACGGCGCCAAAGAGTTTGATGCCCACACCAATAGCCCGCTCGTCCACGATGAGATCGCCCATGTGCAGGTCATGCTGCTCGCCCTCGCCGAACCAGCAGCCAAGCCGCGCCATGGAACCGGGGCCTTTTCTAGGTACCAGGAAAAGTCCTCGCCGCCGGAGGACTGCGGGGCTTGCACGACGGCCTGCGGGTCGATGGATTGGGCGGCGGAGGCAAGCAGGGCGGTGGCGACGTCGTCGTTAAGCACCGGCGGAACGCCGCGGTTGTAGGTCAGCTCATGCTCTACGCCTACCGGCGCGAGGATTTGCTCCACCAGCTCGGTAAAGAGGCTTTGCATATCGCGCCAGATGCCAATATCGGCCGTGCGCATGGTGCCGGTCAGGCTGCCGGTCTCCGGAATAGCGTTCGGGGCGTAGCCGGAATTGACCTGGCCAAAGACCAAAACGGTGCCGGTGCGCGGGTCAACGCGGCGCGAGAGCAGCGCGGGCAGTTCGGTAATGACCTTTCCTAGGGCATAGACAACGTCGGCCGAAAGGTGCGGCCGGGAGGTATGCCCGCCTGGGCCCTTGATATTGAGCTCCACCACGTCGGTAGCAGAAGTAATCGCCCCGGCGCGGATACCGATGCGCCCCACGCGCAGCTTGGGCTCGGCGTGGATGGCAAAAATGGAATGTACTCCCTCCAGCGCGCCCCATTCAATGACGTCGGTCGCACCGCCGACCCATACTTCTTCGGCCGGCTGGAAGATGACGCGAATGCCCAGCGGCAGGTCGTGGACGCGCTGAAAATCCGCCAATGCGCAGGCCAGGCCGAGCGCCACGGTGGTGTGCACGTCGTGGCCGCAGGCATGCATTTTGCCGGGGACTTCGGAGGTATATTCCAGGCCGGTGACCTCGGTGACCGGTAGGGCGTCGATATCGGCGCGGAAGGCCAGCCGGCCTAGTTCCGTATCGGGGCCAATATCTACCATGAGACCGGTCTGTGGGAAGCGCTGTGGCTCCAGACCATAGTCCTGCAGGATAGAGGCGAGGAAGTTGGTGGTTTCCACCTCTTGGTTCGCGGTTTCCGGGTGGCGGTGGATATGGCGCCGCCACGCGATGACCTCCGCACGGTGGGCATTGAACCACTCGTTGATGAATTCCGAGATCATCCGCGTGCCTTCCCTGTCGTTGAAATACGTCTGGGTGCAAAGTCTACAACTAGACCATGCGGTTCAGTAACTCAGGTGGTGATGCGGGGTGCGCTAGCTCAAGGCGCCATTCCACGTGGCGGCAAACCGACGCCGGTCCACATAGCCTTGTGGGAAGGGCGCGACGTCCTCGGCGGCGGCCACCGCGGAATCGGTCAAATGCCCTTCCACCACGTCCCCGCCGGCCGGCAGCAGTACCGCCGGCGGGATTTCTAGAGCCAAGGCCAGCTTATATACCGTAGACAGCTGCGGATCAGCCATGGCGTGCACGCCATTTTCGTTGCGCTCCAGATTAGAAATTTGGCTGCGAGATACCCCAGAAATCTCCGCCAGCGCCTGCTGCGAAATCCCCCGACGCTGTCGCACCCGCCGCAATTGTTGCGAAAATCCGTGGCCGTAGCTCGACCACATTAGATGAATGAAACTCATATTCTCCCCCTGGAAAGTGCGGTCGCCTTTCCAGGGAGAAGATTACCTTAAAGGTCGATATTGCGCGGACCGTAGAGGCGGTCGCCGGCATCGCCCAAGCCCGGCACGATATAAGCATCCTCGTTGAGCGAAGGATCGATAGCGGCGGTGACTAGGCGCACCGGCAGATCGGAGTCAGCCAGCGCATCCACACCCGGCTGCGCCGAGACCATGCAGATGGCGGTGATATCGGTGGCGCCACGATCGGCAAGCAGGCGCAATGCGTGGAGCAGGGAACCACCGGTGGCCAGCATCGGATCCACCACGAACACCGTGCGGCCGGTCAGGCCCTCCGGCAGTGCCTCCAGGTATGGCACTGGCTCGTGCGTCTCTTCGTTGCGCGCCATGCCAATGAAGCCGACCTGTGCATCCGGAATCATAGACAGGGCCGGGTCCACCATGCCCAGCCCAGCGCGGATAATTGGCACGATAATGGGCGGGGCCTGCAGGCGCGTGCCCTGTGCGGTAGAAACCGGGGTGGCGCAGTCGAAGTTCTCCACGGCAAGGTTGCGGGATGCTTCATAGACAAGCATGGCGCCCAAGTCTTTCAAGGCGGCGCGGAAGGCGGAGTTATCGCTGCGCGCATCGCGCATGAGGGTAAGGCGGGAGGCGGCAAGCGGGTGGTCTACTACGTGGATGTCCATGACCACCACTTTAAACTTTTTGGGAACCAAATGGGCCATCGGGCAGTCCAATAGGGCATGAGACCTTTCACGATCGATACCGACTATGCCCGCCACCTCGCCCGCGACCTGCATGCCCAGTCCCAAGGGGAGAATCCGCCCCACCCCGTTTTGCCTGAGGATTCCGCATTCACCGCTTTCAACGAGGCGGTGCATGCCGCGCTCGATAATGTGGGCGCGCGCATAAGCGTGCTGCGCAACGATATGGGGCAGGTTGCCCACTCCGGTTTCCAGATGTCGCGCGAGGCGGAAGACACCGATGCCTCGCTAGGCCAGCACCTTGGGGCGGCGATGTAGATGCTCGATACCGCGCTCAAGCAGATTGCCACCATGCAACCGGCGCAGCTTCCGGAGGTTGAGCTTCCCCGCGTGCCGGATCTCTCCGCCGCCGAGCCTTTGGCCGCCATCGCCCACGGCAACCCCGCTCCCCTACTCGAGTCGGCGAAAAATATCGATCTCGATAATGCAACCATCTCTGCTGCGCTCAGCCAGGCTCGCACCTTGGTGGCGGGTACCATCCGGGATCTGGTGGGCATCGCTACGCAGCTGGTGCGCCAGGCCCTGCCCACCGCGCTGGGTTTCCTATCGCTGGATCCATCGGCGCGTGCCGCCGCTCTGGCTCAGCTTCGCGCGCTTATCTCCCAGCACTTGGGCATGGCCACTGCCCGCGTGCAGCGCTTGATGGGTGATCTCAGCGCGGCCGCTCAGTCCTTGCAGCCGGTAGCGCAGCGGCCGGTGCACTCCGCGCTTGCCGACGCCCCCGTAAGCCCCACCGGCGCCCAGCACTCCACCGCTCTTCCAGAACAATCCGCCGCGGGCGCTGATGCCGGCGCCGACGCCACCGCACACGAGGTATCTTCTCCCCCGCCCGCACCAGAGCCTTCTGCCGAGGGCGGTTCGGCCGCCGGGCAGGCCGCGGTCGCTGCGGCGAAGAGCCAAGTGGGCCAGCCCTACGTATGGGGCGGCACCGGAAACGGTGGCTTTGATTGCTCGGGCCTTACCCAATGGGCTTATTCACAGGCCGGAGTGGACTTGCCCCGCACGGCGGACCAGCAGACGGTTGGTCAGCAGGTTAGCGCGGATCAATTGCAGCCCGGTGACCTGGTGGTATGGGATGGGCACGTGGCAATGTATTCCGGCAATGGCGAAATCGTGGAGGCCGGAGACCCGGTGCAAACCAACCCGCTGCGCACCACAAATATGGGTATGCAATTCAAAGGCTTTTGGCGGCCCACGGCCTAAGGCCGGTGCGGCCTCGCGCGCTGCTTAGGGCGTTGGGTAGACTAAAACGCCATGAGCACCCGCGCAATTGTACCTGTAAAGCTCTCGCTGACCGAGGGCGATTTTTATACCCTCTGGGCACCCAAGTGGCGCCAACATGGCTCCGAGTGGCAGGCCTTTCTGGGCGATGACGAGGCCGTCCTAGCCTTTAACTCACCCGCCGAGCTGCTGTGCTTCGTGGAGTCTGGCACTAAGCATGATTTGCTGGACCACCCGCACTGGGACCAGTTTGCCGGCCGCGATGCGGACCGCGTTACCCCGGCGGAGCGCGATGAGTATGACCTCATCGGCATGCCGGAGGCGCTGGCTGGTCGCCCGAGCCACCGGAACGTATCCACGGTGGCCCGCAACCTGGAGATGGCCTCCGCGCTTGCCGACGTCGCCGGTGCAGAGCACACCACCATCTTCTTCGCCTCCCACTCCATCCTGCGCAACGTCTCCCGCGGCGCCGACCACTACTCCGGCGAACAGGGCATGAGCGAGTGGTCCGGCGTGGGCCACGTCATCGCCGGCAACTGGAAGAAGGTCATCGAGGACCTGGATGAGCACGTCCGCGTGGTCTCCAGCGATGACTTTGATGCGGCCAAGGTCTCCGATGCCAAGGAGCGCATCTCTTCTGCTGCTGCCGCCTCCGCTGCAGCGGCCAAGGAAGCCGAGGAAAAGCGCAAGGCTGCCGCCGAGGCCGCTGACCCGTACGATAACTCCCCGTGGGCCGCCGCCGGCATCGATCCCATCAAGATCACCGCGCAGTCCAAGTCCGTCTACACCCTGCGCACCTACCTGGACGGCAAGCCCATCTTCTTGGGCAAGTGGGGCGAGATTTTCACCTTCGATTCCCCGAAGACCCTCGTGCGCTGGATCATGGACAACGATGACCACGACCTGGCACGTGTATCCACCTGGGAAGAGGTTGTCGCCGCCGCTAATGCCGGCGAGCTAGAAATTCAGGTCCACCCGGATAACCAGTACTCCTTCAACGGCATCGTGCGCGATATCGAAAAGGGCCCAGAGGCCGTCGATTCCGATCAGATGGCGCGCTGCTATGAGGTATGCGCCGATGCCGCTGACTGGGCAGGCGACGATTCCATTAACTCTTATATGCTGGCTCACCCGCGCCTGCAGGACTACTTGGGCTACATGCTCGGCTCCACCGAGCACGCCGGCTACGTACCGTCCAAGCCATATAACGAGCACGCTGAGTCCTGGAAGGGCTTGGAAGATATGCTCATCAAGCGCTTCTCCAAGTTCTAAACCCGTACCAGGTCGCGCGGCCCCGGCCGCGCGTGGCATCCGCCGCCCCGCGCCTTTGCCCCGCTGCACAGCAGCTGGGCGGAGCGGGGCGGCTTTTGCGTTTAATCGCCCGCTGCTTCTTGCTCCTAGCGTCGGCTCCGGGTCCGGTCGCGCATGTATTTGTCGAAAATCAGCCACACGACAAAGGCGCTGAGGCCAACAATGGAGCGGCCTAGGGTTCCTATCCCAAAGACTCCGCCCAGAATCAGACCGAGAACAATCAGGCTGATGAAAGTTACGACCCACGACACGTGCGTGTTGTATTTCATCGCTCGTCCTCCCTTAGTACGTGACTTTAGAGGTGGCGGCGAAGGTGGTCAATGAGGGCGTCGATAAGCTCGCGCGATTGTGGCGCCTTGGGTTTAATCTGGTCGAAGCCGTGGTAGGCGCCGGCCCACACGTCGAGGGTGGTGTCCACGCCGGCTGCGTCGAGGGCTTGGGCAAAAGCCACGGATTCATCGCAGAAAAGGTCGATGCCACCCACCCCGATCCACGTGGGCGGCAGGCCGGAAAGATCACTGCGCGTGGCCGGCGAAGCATAGGGCGGCAGGTCAACATCCAGGTGGTCATCTCCCAGGTACATCGACCACGCGCCGCGGTTCGGGCCCGCCGTCCAGATGAATTGGCCCACCGCACCGGACTTATCCGTGGTGCGGTGATCCAGCATGGGATAGACCAAGCCGAGCGCGCGGACCGGATGGCCCTCATCAAAGGCCCGCTGGACCAAGCCCGCGGCCAAGCCACCGCCGGCGCTATCGCCGGCGACGGCGATGCGCGAGGTATCCCCGCCCAGCTTATCGCCGTGTTCTTGCACCCAGCGCAGCGCGGCGTAACACTCATCATGATCCGCGGGGAACGGCTCCTGGGTGGATTTGTGGTAGCGCGGGGCCACCACGATGGCACCGAGCTCGGCCGCCATGCGGGCATTCTGCGGGTCATACATGGCCGGGCCACCGATGAGATGGCCGCCGCCGTGCGTCCACACCACTACGGGGCGCGGCCCAGCGGTGGCTGCGCCCTGGGAATCGCCGCGTGGGGTAAGCACGCGGGCACTAAAGGCGTGGCCATCGAAGGAAGCGGAAAACTCCGTAATATCCACCGCGTGCCGCACCGGACGGGAGAAGTCGATGCTGGCAAAGAAGCGGCTGGCGCGGGCAAAGGTGGCGTCGGCAAGCAGGTGCATAGGCAGGTACAAAATCGGGCTGCGAAGGCCCGGTGCCACCTCGCGCAGGTACGGCCTGCGGCTGAGCGCATACGCCGCCATGCCCGCTACCCCGACCACACCGGTCAGGGCAGCCCCGGCCTTGAGGACTCGCGAAACGCGCATTTAGAAATCGCGCAGAATACGCTGTGCCAGCGGCTCAGAGGAAGCCGGGTTCTGGCCGGTGTACAGGTTGCGATCCACGATGACGTTCGGGGACATCGGATCGGTCTCCTGGTAATCCGCGCCGAGCTCGCGCAGGCGGGTCTCCAGCGCCCACTTGGCGGCGGCGATGACGTCCTCGCCCTCCTCAGCATTGCTGAAAGCAGTCATCTTGTAGCCCTTAAACGGCCAGTTCTCGTTATCTACGGCCAGCATCGCGGCCGGGGCGTGGCAGAGCAAGGCAAGCTTGCGGCCGGAATCCATGCGAGCTTGCAGCAGCTTAGCGGAATCCTGGTCATAGGCCAGATCCTCCATCGGGCCATGGCCGCCTGGGTAGAAGATGAGGTCATAGTCTTCCTCATTGACATCGGCCAGGTTCATCGGGTGCTCGAGCGCTACGCCTAACTCTGCCAGGTAGTTTTCCTGCGCCATGCGCACGTTATCGGGCAGTACCTCCAGGCTGTACTCATCTACCACGGGAGCCTTTGCTCCGGGGGTGGCGAAGTGGATATCCCAGCCCGCGCCTTGGAAGGCGCGGTGCGGTGCAATAAGCTCCTCGGCCCAGTAACCGGTCGGGCGCTTGGTGCCATCGGCCAGCGTCCATTCCTCAGCGGCGGTAACAACAAAAAGTACGGAAGGCATGTAATTCTCCTTTAGTCAGTAGTTTCTTCAGCGGCGTCTGCCAAAGACTCTTCAGTGTCTGGGCCTGCCAGCTCGGGGTCTGAAAGTTCCTCGTATGCTGGCAGGATAACCGTTTCTAGCAGATGCTGCCGTAATTCCTGGTCAGCAAAGGAATTCTCCACCGCTTTGACGGTGAGGTCGAAAAATTCCTCCAGCCCGTAGCCAAAGGTCTCACTCAGCGCGAGGAACTGCTTGGTCAAGGTGGTCTCGCCCGAGGAAATGGTGCAGGTAAAGCCCAGCTGCTGCAGCAGTGGCAGTGGGTGGTCGGTCAGCTCCTCGGCTTCCTCCAGTGGGGTAAAGACCAGGGGAATATGGCGGTCGCGGATGTAGCCAGAGGCCTTGCCCGGCACGATGCCTTCGATATTCGCAGTGAAGTCATCGATCATATTTACCGGGTGGATAAGGCGGTTCACGCCGGCCTGGGCGGCGCGCTCAACTTCCGCGAAGTCCTCGCCCACGTGAATCTGGGTGGGCAGGTAGGCGGCGCGGAAGTCCGCGGCCGCGCTCGCCTGGTCCTGCGGCAGGTTGTAGCCCACCACTGGGGCGTCGTCAGGCACTGCTGCCTCAGGGGCCGTGCCGGCCAGGACGAGGCGAGAGTCGAGGGAAGGAATGCGGGCTGCACCGGCGACTTCAACAACCGCCGCAGCGTCCAGGCCAATCGCTGCTGGATCCAGGTGCAGTTCCGCGTAGACCACGCCATCGGCGGCTAGGGCTTCGTAGCGCTCACGGATGGTCGCGGTGAGTTCCTCCGGCGTAGCGGCCGTGGAGTTAATGGGCTCAAAGAGGGAGACCTTAGGCAGCTTGGCCACCACGTCGGCGGCGGAGTCCTTGTTTTCAGGGCTAATCAAAGGCGCGTCATGCATGCGTCCCATCGTAGGCACGGGCCTAAGATGTGTCATGTCATGAAAAGAATTATAGCTAGTTCCCTCGTTACCGTCCTGCTCAGCGGCGCACCGCTCGCGCTGGCGGAAGAGCCGGAAACTCCGACCACCACGCGTACCGCTGCCCCGAATACCGATAAGTGCCCGCACGCCGAGCGCCCGGAAAAGGCCACCACTACCTCGGAGCGCCTCGCTCCTGGGCAGGCCTCCCCCACCCCGCTGCCGCCGGTGGAGAGCGATGAGGCTTGTGGCACCACGCTGCCCGAAGGGTTCAAGGTGGATAAGGATGTGGTGGCCGCGGCCTGGATGGTCTCCGATATCGATTCCGGCGAAATCATCGCGATGAAGGACCCTAACGGCCGCTACCGGCCGGCCTCCATCATCAAGGCGCTGCTGGCGCTGGTGGTTATCGACGAACTGGATCTGCACCAGAAGGTCGAGGTGGGCGAAGAATCGGCACAGATTGATGGCTCGGCGGTAGGCATCGGCCCAGGCGGCACGTACACGGTGGAGCAGCTTTTGCAGGGCCTGCTCATGGCCTCTGGCAACGATGCCGCGCACGCGCTGGCGCAGGAGTTGGGCGGCGACGAGGCCACGCTGCGCAAGGTCAATGACAAGGCGGCCGAGATCGGCACGAATTCCACTTATGCGGCCAGCTACTCCGGGCTCGATGCCCCGGGTATGTCTACCTCGGCCGAGGATATTTCCCGCATTTACCGCGCGGCCTTCCACAACCCGACCTTCGCGCGGATTGTGGATACGGAGTCCGTGGATTTTCCCGGCTGGGGCGACCTTGACGGTTACCAATTAGGCAACGATAACGGGCTCTTCCTCAATGATCCGGATGGCATTGGTGGCAAGACGGGCTTTACCGATGACGCGCACCATACCTTCGTCGGCGCGCTCGACCGCCATGGCCGGCGGCTGCAGGCGGTGCTGCTCGATACCACCGTGGAGCACGGCCCGCGCGCGTGGGAGCAGGCCCAAAAGCTGCTGCACGAGGCCTACAAGGTGCATCCCGGTGATGGCGTAGGGCAGTTGCTTGCCGACGCCCATTCCGACGCCAACTCCCCTGCGTCCCCTGCAGCCACCACGGCACCCGATACCCAGGCGCAATCCGCGAACTCCTCCTTGGCCGGAGTGCAGGGCTGGCTCGGCTGGGTTATCGCCGGCGTCGTAGTGCTGCTGGCTATTTGCGTGGGTGCTTTTTCACTACTTCGGCGTTAGCCCACTCATCGTGGGTGCCGCGGCGATTATTCTTCTCCGAAATAGTGCAGGCGTGCACGCCGGCGCCCACCCAGCTGGCGAACGTACCGGGGCCCGGCACGATATTGACTAGGCGCCACCACTGGCGCTTAGCGGACTGGGTAAGGGTGAGCCGCTCTTTGGTGTCGACGTCGCGCACCGTGTAGCCCATCAGCAGCTTGGCCGGGCTGGCGCCGAGCCAACACTCGGTGCCCAAGGTGTAGAGCAGCAAGATGATGACGCCGCCAATGAACGTCGAAAGCTCATCCACACCGCCGGAGAGCAGCGCGACGCCGAAGCTACCGCTGATGAGTGAGAAAAAGAATAGGTCCAAAATGGCCATGCCGATGCGCGCATCTTGACCGGCGCGCTGGCTAATTTCAGGCGCTGGGTGTTGTAGCAGCGGTGCGGGGACGGCCGCGTTCGCCGTTGCCGGCGGGAATGGATTGTGCTGCGGGGCAAAGGGATTACGCGAATAGGGCGACCCATAGGGGCTCGCGGTCTGCGCAGATCGTGGTTCTTGCTGAGCATGACGGCCTGGCGCCGCCGCCTGACCGGGCTGGAAAGACTGAGCCTGCTGCTGGGACTGCTGTGGCCGCGGGTTCCACTGTCCTACCGCGCCCAGCTGCCCTAGGTCTCCCCAGGTGGGGCGCACTCCCGCCGCGCACGCCTTATCGTATTCCGCCCGCTTGGCAGCAGAGCCCAAGACGCTGGCAGCGATGCGCAGCTGCGCGCGCCGCGGATCTTCAATGTCTTGGCCTTGCTGCTCTAGCGATAAATCCTTGGACTCCAGTAAGACTAAGAGTTCCCGCTCGCCATCGCGGCGGTCTAGTCCCCATTCTTCATAAAGATTCGGTGCGATGTCATTGGCGTTCATAATGATTCATCCTAAAGCTAAACGACCGCTGCGTCCTCACCCCTAAGGGGGAGATTTACTTACGGCGCAACAAGCTCCATGCGCCCACGGCCGCAGCACCCAATGCGGCACCGACGCCGAAGGTCGCACCTGCAGGCGCGCCTTCCTTGACCTCGTTGCGGACGCGAATAACGGCTGGCTCTGGGACCGGCGGGTGAGCGTACTTCAGGGACTCGGCGGTGGTGGCGGTCCACGCGGAGATGTAGAGCACCACGCGCCAAATCAGATACATGACCACCATGAGCACGATGACTGGGCCGAAGACCGCGCCGGCAGGGCTGCCGGTAGCAGAGGACATAATGAGCGTGGACAGCTGCTTGAGCAGCTCAAAAGCCACGGCACCGATGGCCGCGCCGATAAGGCCGGACTTCTTCGGCACCTTGGTGCGCGGCAGGATCATAATCAGCCACCACATGACGATGAGGTTGGCCAGAAGGCCCACTGCCAAGCCGACAAAGAAAATAACCGAGTCCATGCCCGGGAAGGACTCGATTCCTACGCGCTCAAAGATCTTCTGGGTAAGGCCGGAGGAACCCGGCAGCGGTCACGCCAAAGGCGATGAGGAACGCCACGATAAGGCCAATGAGGCCCACCAGGTCAGACAACTTCTTCTTCAAGAAGGAACCGCCCTCGTTGGCATCGATGCCCCACATGGCCGAGATACCGATGCGCAGGTTGTTCATCCAGCCTAGGCCGGACCACAGGGTGGTCAAACCACCGATACCGAACATGGCGCCGCGTTGGTCAATGGCGGTATCCAAGATCTCATTGACCGTATCTCCCATATCGCCATCGATAGAACTGGTGATATGGGATTGCAGATCATTGAGCAGGTCCTCGCGGTTAGCCAAGACGGCGGCGACGGTGGCCACGACCAGCATGGCAAGCGGGAAGATGGAGAGCACCGAATAATAGGTGATGCCGGCGGCAAACTGGTTGCCGCCTTCGGCACCGTAGCGCTCGTTCATGCGCATGAGGTGGTCAACGAATCCGGACTTGGAGCGGATTTTATCTACCGCACCGGGATCGTCGGCATTGGCGCGTTCGATGCCGTAGTGGTCCGTCTTCTTCGAGGAGGATTGCGTGGTGGTAGGCACGTGCTTCCCTTCTTGCTCGCACAGTTTTTATCTCACCTAGAGTAACTGGCAAACCCCCACTTGTCCCTTTGTGGGGTGGGGTACGGGGAAGCGGACGCTTGCTACTTGCGCAGGCGGGGAAGGAAGCCGACCTTTTCATAGACGGCGTCGACAAGCGGCTGGGCAATCTCTTGCGCCGTCTCCGCGCCCTGCGCCAGGATGCGCTCGAGCTCGCCGCGGTCCGCCATCAACTCGTCATAGCGCGCCTTGAGCGGAGTGGTAAATTCCTGCAGCGCCTCTGCGGTATCGACCTTGAGGTGGCCGTAGCCCTGGCCGGCGTACTTTTCCACCAAGGAATCGATGGATTCACCGGTGAGCGCAGACTGGATAACCAGCAGGTTGGACACACCCGGCTGGTTGTCGCGGTCAAAGGCCACCGAGCCCAAGTCATCCGTCACGGCGGACTTGATGCGCTTGGCCGAGGTCTTCGGCGCATCTAGCAGGTTGACCAGGCCCTTCGGGTTGGCGCCGGACTTAGACATCTTGGAGGTCGGCTCCTGCAGGTCATAAATCTTTGCCGCACCTTCCGGGATGAATGGCTCCGGCACCTTGAAGGTCTCGCCGTACTTATTGTTGAAGCGCTCGGCCAGATTACGGGTCAGCTCCAGGTGCTGGCGCTGGTCCTCGCCCACCGGCACATAATCCGGCGAGTAGAGCAAGATATCGGAGGCCATGAGGATCGGGTAGGTAAATAGGCCCACCGAGGTGCGATCCGAGCCCTGCTTGGCGGACTTATCCTTGAACTGGGTCATGCGGGAGGCCTCGCCAAAGCCGGTGAGGCACTGCAGTACCCAGGTCAGCTCCGCGTGGGCGGGCACGTGCGACTGCACGAAGAGCGTGGACTTTTCCGGGTCAATGCCCAAGGCAATGAGCTGTGCGGCACCCGCGATGGTGCGGTTGCGCAGCTCCTCCGGATTTTGCTCCACGGTGATCGCGTGCAGGTCAGGGATGAAGTAGAAGGCGTCATAGCCGTCCTGCAGGTCAATCCACTGCTTCAGCGCTCCCAGGTAATTACCCAGGTGATAGGAATCAGCGGTGGGTTGGATACCGGACAGGACGCGGGAAACGGTGGAATTGTCTGCAGTCATGGTGCCTTATCCTACCCCCTAGCCTCGCCGCGCGGTTCACATCCTTCCCCGGCGCCGCTTCTTGAGTTCAGAGGGTCGTTGCAACACTTTCCCTTAGGAGGGTGTTGTTGTGTCTGGGGTTGTTGGCCCGTTTCATTCGTTGTCTGAATCGGATCGTCGTGGCTTAGTTGCCTTGGTTGGCAGTGGGCGTAGTGTCCGTTCGGCGGCTGGTGAGCTTGGCTGTCATTACGGGCATGCTTTGAATTTTTGCCATGCCTTTGGATTGCCAGTCGTGTATAAAGCCAAACGAGTTGATCGCCGCGGCAGCCAGGCTGTCCAGCTTGTAGAGCTAGTCCGAAGCGGACTGTCGGTACGCCAAGCTGCTAAAAGATGTGGGATGCATCTTACCGCTGCGTATGCCGTAGCTACGGAAGCTGGGTGCCATATCCGGTTAAGTCAGTATGCTCGGAAAGTCCGCCAGACGCAGTTAAGAGTGGAATACCTGCGCCTTCGGCTGGCGAGCCTGCCTGGTGGTGATGCTGGCGCGGCAGTAGGAATTGATCGTCGACTGCGTTTAGATTTCGAAAAAGGACTCACCAAATCCCAGGGTCGACGAGAAGAGTTCATACCCGTCGGCGAAGACGCCAGCACGTATAACAGACTTATGAAAGCGCTGCGCCAACGCCATGATGTCATCGAATCCGGAAGGCTTGCCCCTCCCGCCTTACCTAGCGGGGTAGATCCGTATAAACGCATCAGCAATCGCTACATTTGCTTCGAAGAACGCGTCATCATCGCCGATCTTCTCCGCGAAGATGTGCCACTGCGTGAGATTGGGCGCCGTTTAGGGCGAAGTGCATCGTCAATTCAGCGTGAAGTACGCAGAAACCACAGTGCGGAAGGCCCGTATCGTGCAGAAACAGCCCAGTTAAAGGCCTGTGCGCGCAGATTACGGCCGAAAATACCGAAACTACTAGCCAACAAAAGACTATGGGACTATGTATGCGCACAATTGCGGGCACAATGGTCACCTGAGGAGATTTCTAATCGCCTGCCCATCGATTACCCCACTGATAAGGACATGCGCATTAGTCACGAAACGATTTATGACGCCTTTTACCTGCAGGCCAAAGGAAGACTCAAAGACCTTGGCCTGAACTTGCCGACCGGTAGAAAGAAACGCAAGAAACGCCAAACCCGCTCCAGCACACCTGCCCAGCAACGCTTCGTCGATGACATGATCCTCATAGACGACCGACCAGATGAGGTAAGTGAACGTATTTTGCCAGGCCACTGGGAAGGTGACCTCATCCTCGGTAAAAACAACCAATCAGCGGTAATCACGCTAGTAGAACGTGTTAGCCGATTTGTTGTCCTTGGCCACCTACCGGGAAGGCATACCAGCAAAGAGGTATTCACAGCCTTGCACAAGGCGGTTGCAGGAGTCGATAAAGCTATCTGGTCATCAATTACCTGGGACCAAGGAAGCGAAATGGCTGGTCATAAAGCCTTTACCATGGCCACTGACATTCCCATCTACTTCTGTCACCCAGGATCACCATGGGAACGCGGCAGCAACGAAAACACCAACGGCAGGCTCAGAAGAAACCTTCCCAAAAACAGCGACCTGTCCATCTACAGCGCCGAGGACCTAGAAATGATCGCCAACATTCACAACCACAAACCACGCAAAGCACTCAACTGGCGCACCCCAGCCGAAGTCATGACCAACGCCCTCACACAAACCGGTAGCATCAAACCAAACTAACCATCATCGTTGCAACGACCCCTAGAATCCGCCCTTGAGCAAGGGATCGAAAAAATCCCCTGCCCGATAAGGCAGGGGATGCGGCGCAAGGATGTTAGAGCTTGCGGGAGGTGGGGCTGACTACGTCCATCAGGATGGCCCAACCGGATACCATCAGCGCGCCACCCACACCCATGAGCACGATGGGGCCGAGGAAAGCGAAGGACGGACAGAACAACGGTTCACCACCAGATGCTCAGGCCGAGGATTACAGCGCCGAGGACGAAAGAAATAATTGCGCGAGCCATGAACTTTCTCCGTTGCAGATTACTGAATTTTTTGACCTACCCATAGTAGCACTACTGCTTGTGTTTGGGTGCCTTGCGCTTGCCGACGTCCCCCTTATTAAAGCTCCACTGCTGCTCCACGTCTACTCCCCTCGCCCCTGGCGAGTGCCGGCCGCTCGGCCGCGTAATCGACTGCTGCTTCGGCCGGCGCGCGATGCGGTTGCTCGACATATCGCTGTAGTCCGTTCCTTCAGCCGCCGTAGAAAACGCTCGAGACTTTTTCCTAAACGTCCGGCTCAAGGGGCGGCTTAGCGGCCGAGTCAGCGGGCGCGTGATCGGGCTGGCATAGCGCGTGGCCGCACCCGCCTTGCGCTTGGCCTTGCGGGCGCCATCGCGCACGATGCGCGCGGACAACCGCAGGCGCGGGTCCATCTGCTGCTCGGCGTCGCGATATTCAAAGACGGGCAATCCCTTCTTGAAGTAAATCGCGGCCAAGCGGGCGATAAAGCACACTGCGGCGGTGATAATCGCGGTCGGTTCCTCGGCCAAGCCACTGTGGTACAGCGCCATAAATAGCGCCGCGGCGAGCACCGAGATTGCGGCGTAGAACTCACCGGAAAAGACCAACGGGATGCGGTCTGAAAGCAGGTCACGCAGCACGCCGCCAAAGACGCCGGAAATCACCGCGGAAACTGAGGCAATAATGAACCCGTGCCCCAAGTGGACCGCGATTTGGGTGCCAAGCACCGAAAAGACCGCAAGCCCCAGGGCATCCAAGATGAGGAAGAGGTGGCGGAAGTAGTGCATGAGGAAGGACATGCCCACCGTCACCACAGCCGCCACGATGACGATCACCAAATAGATGGGGTGCTCAACCCAGGTAAAGGTAGGATCATCGAGGATCATATCGCGCACCGTGCCGCCGCCCAGCGCCGTCATGGAGGCAATCATGGTGACGCCAAAAAGATCGAGCTTTTGGCGGCCGGCGGACAAGGCGGCGGTCATGGACTCGGCCGTAATACCAACTACATACAGGACGCTAAATAGTGGCGTCATCAGCGGTACTCCACCAGCAGTGGGGAATGGTCGGACCAGCGCTGCTCCACGGTAGGAGCCTTATCCACCCAGGTGCGCTGCGCGCGCTCCAGCATCGGGCGGGTGGCCGCCTGGTAATCGATGCGCCACCCGGCATTGTTATTAAACGCCTGGCCGCGGTAGGTCCACCAGGTATAAGGACCATCTTCTTCCGGGTGCAGGCGGCGGGCGACGTCGAACCACTGCGGTTCTGCCGCTGGGGCCCACGGCTCGCCGCCGGCGTACTCGACCACGCCCTGCCACTGCCCCAGGTTCTTCTTCTCCTGCGGCTTGTCATCCGGGAACGCGCCAAAGACATGGTCCATGAAGGCGCGTTCTTCCGGCAGGTGGCCAGCCTTCTTTTCGTTGGCCTTATTATTTTTCAGGTCCTGGGCGCGGTGGCAGATATTCCAGTCGCCGCCGATGACCATATCGGCCGGGCTGCCATCCGAATTCGTGCGCGCCGCGTTCTCCGCCAGCACCTCCTGGAATTCATCCAGGAAGCGGTACTTTTCATCCAGCTTCGGCGAACCGGTGTCGCCGGAAGGCAGGTACAGCGAGGCGACGCGAATATCGCGGGTGGTAGCCGCAATCCAGCGGCCGGCGTCGCTAAAGGAGCCGAAGCCCACTTCGACGTCGGCAAGCGGGGTGCGAGACAAGATGCCGACGCCGGCGCGGCCCTTTGCGGCGGCGTCGGCAAGCGCCAAGTGCCACCCCGCCTCTAAAGCTGGGGCCAGGGCCTTTTCGGCCTGCTCCGGGGTTGCGCGCACCTCCTGCATGAGCACGATATCGGCCGGAGTCTCCTCTAGCCAGGCGTTCATTCCGGGGTTATTTTCATTGCGCTGCTTGCACGCAGCGCGGATTCCGTTGACATTAACGCTCGCGATGGTAAGGATCATGCCAACAGCATATCGGTAAGCCTAGGCGCGGCGAGAAAGGCGCTTTTTATCCCACATCGTCGCAGCCCATACCAGGCAGCCCGCAGCCGCCAGGGCCGCACCGGCCAGCGCCGGGGCGGAGTAGCCCAAACCGGCACCCACCACGGCGCCGCCAATGGTCGCACCGGCTGCATTCGCGATGTTGAGCGCGGACTGGTTAAGGGCCGCGGCCAAAGTCTGGGCGTCGCCAGCCACATGCACCAAGCGCAGCTGCAGCGAAGGCACCAGCGTGGAGCCCATAAACGCCACGCAGCCAAAGCACAAAGTAGCGGGGATGGCATGGCTGGAGAGGAAGTAGAAGGCCGTCAGGATAACGATGAGGCAGGCCAAGGCAAAGATGATGCCAAACTCCAGGTTGCGGTCAGCCAGCCAGCCGCCAAAGGCATTGCCGATGGTCATGCCGATGCCATAGGCCATGAGCACCACCCAGATGAGGCTCTGGTTCATGCCGGCGACCTCGGTCATGGTTCACGAAATATAGGTATAGACGGAGAACATGCCGCCAAAGCCGACCACGCCCATGATGACGGTGAACCACACCTGGCTGTTTTTGAACGCACCAAATTCGGTGCGGATATCGGTCTGCTTCATCTCCGTCATGTGCGGCATCAGGAAGAACAACGCAATGGCGGTGACGATACCCAAAGCCACGACCACCAGGTAGGCCGCCTGCCAGCCCAGCGCGGAGCCGAGGGCTTGGGCGGCCGGTACACCAATAACCGTGGCGATGGCCAGGCCCATGCCCACATAGGCCATGGCCTTGCCGCGGCCGCCTGGGGGCGCCATGGATGCGGCAGAAAGGTTGGCCACGGAGAAATAGGCGCCGTGCGGCATGCCCGCAATAAAACGCGCGACCATGAGAATGGCGTAGTTCGGGGCCAAGACCGAGAGGAGGTTGCCCACCACGAGGAAGCCGATGAGCAGCAAGATGAGGCGGCGGCGCGGCAGCTTGCCGGTAAAGGCCGCAATCAGCGGGGCACCGACCACCACGCCCATGGCATAGATGGTGATGAGCGTGGAGGCGTTTTCTTCCGAAACGCCAAAATCATCCGCGATAAGCGGCAGCAGGCCCATAGACACAAACTCCGTCGTGCCGATGGCAAACGCGCCCAGGGCCATGGCCACCATGACGATGGCGCGGCGGCGGGCGGTAATCTCCGTTTGCAACGGCAGCGGGCGGCGGCGAATGCGGTGCTCGTGTGCGCTGCGCGGGCTTAGCTCATCGATGATTTTCATGGAGAGTGAGGGTACACTCCGTCTGCGCCGGTGGCATGCCCGCAGCGGGGGCTCGTGAATATCTCCACCCCTCCGCGCATGGGTGACAGCGGCCACGCAACCCTTTTCAAGGGGCGACACATGGGGGATCACTTTCCGCAAACTGGCCCACATACCGCCCACAAAATCGGTAATCTGGGCACTTGAACAATTTTCCAACGTTATATAGGAGAATCATGGCAAAGATTACGTGAACCCGTACCGATGAGGCGCCGCTGCTGGCGACCTACTCCCTCAAGCCCATCGTGGAGGCCTTCGCTTCCACCGCTGGCATCGACGTGGAAACCCGCGATATCTCGCTGGCCGCCCGCATCGCCGCGCAGTTCCCAGAGCGCCTGACCGAGGAGCAGAAGGTCGAGGACGCCTTGGCGGAGCTGGGCAAGATGGCTAAGACCCCGGAAGCAAATATCATCAAGCTGCCGAATATTTCCGCTTCCCTGGTGCAGCTGAAGAAGGCCATCGCCGAGCTGCAGGCCGCCGGTTACGATCTGCCTGATTACCCGGATAACCCTTCCACCGAGGAAGAAAAGGACATCGCCGCCCGCTATGACTCCGTTAAGGGCTCCGCTGTTAACCCGGTGCTGCGCGAGGGCAACTCCGACCGCCGCGCGCCGGAGGCCGTGAAGAACTTTGTGAAGAAGCACCCGCACCGCATGGGCGAGTGGTCCAAGGACTCCAAGACCAACGTTGCCACCATGGCGGACAACGACTTCCGCCACAATGAGAAGTCCGTCATTCTGGAGAACGAGGACACCTTGTCCATCGTCCTCAAGACCGCCGATGGCGAGCAGACCCTGCTGCCGGAGCTGCCGGTTCTCAAGGGCGAGGTCATCGACGGCACCTTCATGTCCGCCAAGGCCCTGGATGAGTTCCTCCTCGCACAGGTCAAGCGCGCCAAGGAAGAGGGCGTTCTCTTCTCCACCCACCTGAAGGCCACCATGATGAAGGTCTCTGACCCCATCCTCTTCGGCCACGTCGTCCGCGCCTTCTTCGCCGATGTATATGACAAGTACGGCGAGGAGCTGCTGGCAGCCGGCCTCAACGGCGAGAACGGCCTGGGCGCTATCTACGAGGGCCTGAAGAACCTGGACAACGGCGAAGAAATCAAGGCTGCTTTCGACGCCGCGCTTTCCGACGGCCCCGACCTCGCCATGGTCAACTCCCACAAGGGCATCACCAACCTGCACGTGCCTTCCGACGTCATTATTGACGCCTCCATGCCTGCCATGATCCGCACCTCTGGCCACATGTGGAATAAGAATGACGAGGAGCAGGACACCCTCGCCGTCATCCCGGATTCTTCCTACGCCGGCGTCTACCAGGCTGTTATCGAGGATTGCAAGGAAAACGGCGCCTTCGACCCAACCACCATGGGTACCGTGCCGAACGTGGGCCTCATGGCGCAGAAGGCCGAGGAGTACGGCTCCCACAACAAGACCTTCAAGATCCCGGCTGCGGGCACCGTTGAGGTTCGCAACTCCCAGGGCGAGCTCGCTCATCTCCCACGACGTAGAGGAAGGCGATATCTGGCGCGCTTGCCAGACCAAGGACGCCCCGATCCAGGACTGGGTCAAGCTCGCCGTCAACCGCGCTCGCCTGTCCGGCATGAAGACCATCTTCTGGCTCGACCCAGAGCGCGGCCACGACCGCAACATCAAGTCCCTGGTAGAGAAGTACCTTAAGGACCACGACACCGAGGGCCTGGATATCTCCATCGAGGATCCGGTCACCGCTACCAAGACCTCCATCGAGCGCATCCGCCGCGGCGAGGACACCATCTCCGTGACCGGCAACGTGCTGCGTGACTACAACACGGACCTCTTCCCCATCCTCGAGCTGGGTACCTCCGCCAAGATGCTGTCTGTGGTTCCGCTCATGGCGGGCGGCGGCCTCTTCGAGACCGGTGCAGGCGGCTCCGCTCCGAAGCACGTCCAGCAGGTAGAGGAAGAAAACCACCTGCGCTGGGATTCCCTCGGCGAGTTCCTGGCCCTGGCTGAGTCCTTCCGCCACGAGAAGCAGACCAACGGCAACGAGAAGGCCGGCGTCCTAGCCGCTACCTTGGACAAGGCCACCGAGCGCCTACTCAATGAGGGCAAGTCCCCGTCCCGCAAGGCCGGCGAAATCGACAACCGCGGTTCCCACTTCTTCCTGGCCACCTTCTGGGCCGAAGAGCTGGCTAACCAGACCGATGATGCCGATCTCGCCGCTGCGTTCAAGGACGTGGCTTCCCAGCTGTCCTCCCAGGCAGATGAGATTGCCCAGGCGCTTGTCGACGCCCAGGGCAACCCCGCCGACCTCGGCGGCTACTACTGGCCGAATGACGAGAAGACCTCTGCCGTCATGCGCCCAGTAGCAAAGTTCAACGAGATCATCGACGGCCTGAAGAAGTAATTCTTCCTAGGCAAAAGCCGCCCCGCAGCGTTCATCAATTCGCTGCGGGGCGGCTTTGGTGTGTCTGCGTGCTTAGAAGCTGTCGAGCCAGGCGGCGTGCACGCGGGCGTCGCCATTTTCTTCTGGGTGGAAGCTCAGCGCCGTCACGCGGCCTTGGCGCACGCCGACCACCGCGTCGCCGTCCTCGCCCGGCACCGTCGCGATGACTTCGACGCCCTCGCCCACGCGGGTGACCAGCGGCGCGCGAATGAAACTCGCCTCGATGTCGAGTGTTTCCTCGCCAGCCGTCACAGGCACCGTGCGCTCTTCGGAAAAGCGCTGGTTGCCGAAGGCGTTGCGGCGCACGGTGACGTCGATAAGCCCCAGCGTCTGCTGCCCCGGCGCGGGGTTTTCGAGCTCGCGAGCGCAATAGATGAGCCCCGCGCAGGTCGCGAGCACCGGCATTCCTGCGGCCGCGGCGTCGCGCAGCGGCTCGGCCAGCTCAAAACTGCGCGCCAGCTTATCGATGACGCTCGACTCGCCGCCCGGAATCACCAGCCCGTCGAGTCCGTCCAAGTCGCGCGGCACCCGCACCCGGCGAGTCGCCACACCGAGCCCGTCCAAAATGCGCAGGTGCTCCTCGACGCCGCCCTGCAGCGCCAGCACCCCGACGGTGGCTACCATCCGCGCTCGGCCAGGCGGTGCGGTGCAGGCACGTCGTTGACGTTGATGCCCACCATGGCCTCGCCCAGGCCGCGGGAAAGCTTGGCGAGCTCAGCGGGGTCGTCGTACAGCGTGGCGGCCTTCACGATGGCCTCCGCGCGCGCCGCCGGGTTGCCGGACTTGAAGATGCCAGAACCCACGAAGACGCCTTCGGCTCCCATTTGGCGGACAAGGGCGGCGTCGGCAGGCGTGGCCACGCCACCGGCAACGAAGAGCACAACCGGGAGCTTGCCGGTCTCCGCTACCTCTGCAACCAGGTCGTACGGTGCCTGGAGCTCCTTGGCCGCGACGTAGAGCTCGTCTCGGCTCAGGTGGCGCAGGCGGGCAATCTCGGCCTTAATCGTGCGCAGGTGCTTCACGGCCTCGGAGACGTCGCCGGTGCCGGCCTCGCCCTTGGAGCGAATCATGGCCGCGCCCTCGGTGATACGGCGCAGCGCCTCACCCAGGTTGGTCGCACCACACACGAACGGCACGTCGAAATCCCACTTATTGATGTGGTTGACGTAATCGGCCGGGCTGAGCACCTCGGACTCGTCGATGAAGTCCACGCCCAGCTCGCCCAGAATCTGCGCCTCTACAAAGTGGCCGATACGGGCCTTGGCCATAACGGGGATGTCGACGGCCTCGACGATGCCCTCGATAAGCTCCGGGTCAGACATGCGGGCCACGCCGCCCTGCGCGCGGATATCGGCCGGCACGCGCTCCAGCGCCATCACGGCCGACGCGCCCGCGTCCTCCGCAATGCGCGCCTGCTCCGGCGTGACGACGTCCATGATGACGCCGCCCTTCAACATATCGGCCAGTCCTCGCTTCACGCGCGTGGTAGCGCGTCCTTGTTCATTTACCTGTTCAGTCATAGGTGCCATAGTGACCCACATAATTGGTACAAGACAAGAGCCATTTTCAGCGTGTTGGATTAGACCACTTATGATGGTCCGTGCCCCTTCGCCTCGATCCCTCTGATACGCGGCCGCTGCCCGTGCAAGTAGCCGCAGCCCTACGCGCCCAGGTCGCCGCCGGCGTCCTCCTGCCCGGCGAGCGCGTTCCCTCGACCCGCCACTTGGCTTCGCAGCTCGGCATTTCCCGAGGCAGCGTGGTCACCGCCTACGAACAGCTCACCGCGGAAGGCTACCTCACCGCGGAGGTCGGGTCGGGCACCGTTATCAACCCGCGCCTCCCCCACGCCCGGACTCCACAGCCTCAACCCGCGCCGCACCCCGCCCCTACCCCGAAACACATCGAGCTCACCCCAGGCCTTCCGGACACCGCCGGGATCCTCACCCCCGAATGGAGGGCAGCGTGGCGTCAGGCAGCGGTGAACCCCTCCGGCGATCTCCCTCGCGAGGTAGCCGGGCACCTGCGTCACATGCGTGGACTCACCGTCGATCCGGCCTACGTGGTGGTGACCGCCGGCGCCCGCGATGGTTTATCGGTGCTACTACACGCGCTGGGCGGGCAGCTTCGAGTGGGCGTAGAGTCGCCGGGCTACCCCAGCCTGCGCCGCGTGCCCCAGGCATTAGGACATACGCTTGTCGACGTCCCCACCGACGCCGAGGGCGTCACCGTCCCCACCGTGGACCTCGACGTTCTCATCGTTACTCCTTCCCACCAGCACCCCTATGGAGGATCCTTGCCAGCGGCGCGGCGCGCGGAGCTCGTCGAATGGGCCCGCGCACACGACGCCCTCCTCATCGAGGACGACTTTGACTCCGAACTGCGCTATGTCGGCCAGCCGCTGCCCGCCCTTGCCGCGCTCGCTCCAGAGCACACCGTACTGCTGGGCACCTTTTCCTCGGTCATCTCCCCCTCCATTGCCTGTGGCTACCTTGTTGTCCCGCCGCGCCTGCGCCCGGCCGTTGACCGCGTGCGCGAGGTCTTCGGCCAACCCGTCGGCGCCATTCCCCAAGCCGCGCTCGCCCACTACCTTGCCAGCGGCGCTTTACGACGCCACACCGGCCGCATGCGCCGCACCTATAAACGCCGCCGCAACCTAGTGGCCGAAACGCTGGGCGCCATCGATGGCGCCCAGCTCCTCCCCATCCACGGCGGCCTCCACGCGGTCCTTCTGTGCAATCCCGCCGTTGCTCCTCGCGCCGCCGCCCGCGGCATCAAGCTCACCCCGCTGCGCGATTATTGGGGAGGCGCCGACGCCGAAGACGGCGTCGTCCTCGGCTTCGGCCACCTTAGCGACACCGAACTGCGCACGAGCCTGTCCGCGGTCGCGGCCGCCCTACGCGAGTGATACCGTAATGCCAACGTTCATAAACGAAAGGCAATATATGTCCCTCGGCCCGTTTGAATTCCTACTCATACTCATTCCGTTCCTTATCCTCGCCGGAATCATCGCCACCGTGGTCAAGCTCGTACGCAATAGCAACGAAACTCGCGCAAACACCCGCCGCATTGCCGAACAGCTCGAGAAACAAGACCGTCACCGCTAAGCAAGGCACCCCACCAGACCAAGCACACACCGACCGCTTGGTCTATTTTTATTCTCGTTTCTGCCAGCGGGTTTTCCAAAATCCGTTCGCAAGATATACCGCTTGGTCTAGTCTTGCCAAGCATGACGACGAAATACGATAACTCCAATTCCAACTGGTCCTTCGCTACCCGCTCCGTGCACGCGGGCCAAAACCTCGACGGGCACCACAACGCCCGCAACGTGCCGATTTACCAGACCACTTCCTACGTCTTTAACGACGCCGAGCACGCGGCCAACCGCTTCAATCTTTCCGACGCCGGCCCCATCTACACCCGCCTGACCAACCCCACCCAGGACGCGTTGGAAGAGCGCCTCGCTTCCCTCGAGGGCGGCGTCGCGGCCGTCGCCTTCGCCTCCGGCCAGGCTGCCGAAACCGCCGCGATTTTGAACCTTGCCTCGGCCGGCGACCACATCGTGACTTCCCCGCGCCTCTACGGAGGCACCTCCACCCTCTTTACCGTCACGCTCAAGCGTCTGGGCATCGACGTCACCCTCGTCGAGAACCCGGATGACCCGCAGTCCTGGCAGGACGCCGTCCAGCCGAATACGAAGGCCTTCTACGGCGAGACCTTCGGCAACCCCGTGGCCGATGTCCTCGATATTCCGGCCATCGCCGAGGTCGCCCACAATAACCAGGTCCCGCTCATCGTGGATAACACCATCGCCACCGCCGCCCTCGCCCGGCCGTTGGACCTCGGCGCGGACATCGTCGTGGTTTCCACCACCAAGTTCTACACCGGCAATGGCTCGGCCATCGGCGGCGCGATTATCGACGGCGGCTCTTTCGACTGGACCGTCACCCGCAACGGCGAGCCCGTCTTCCCCTACTTCGTCACCCCAGACGAGGCCTACCACGGCCTGAAGTACGCCGATCTCGGAGCCCCAGCCTTCGCACTCAAGGCCCGCGCCGGCCTGCTACGCGATACCGGCGCCGCCATCTCCCCCTTCAACGCCTGGCTGACGCTGAATGGAATCGAGACGGTGGGGCTGCGCGTCGAAAAGCACAATGCCAACGCCCAGGCCGTTGCCGAGTACCTAGAAGGCCACGCCAAGGTCACCAAGGTCAACTACGCCGGCCTGGATTCCTCGCCGTATAAGGCCACCAAGGAAAAGCTCGGCTACGCCTATACCGGCTCCGTGCTCTCCTTCGACATCGACGGCAGCCGCGAGGAAGCCTGGGCGTTTATCGACGCCCTCAAGCTCCACTCCAACCTCGCCAATATCGGCGATACCCGCTCCCTGGCCGTGCACCCGGCAACCACCACGCACTCCCAGTCCGACGAGCCTGCGCTTGCCGCGGCCGGCATCACCCAGTCCACCATCCGTCTGTCCGTGGGCATCGAGCATATCGACGACATCATCGCGGACCTCGAGCTGGGATTTAACGCGCTGGCATGAAGCTAGTTAGCATCGGCGGCTTTCACACCGAAGCCGGCGCCACGCTTGCCGACGCCCACATTGCCTACCACCGCTTCGGCCACCTCCGCGGCGATCCCCACGGCCGCAATAACGTCATTGTGGTTGAACACGCCTTGACCGGTGATTCGAATGTGGCCGAGTGGTGGGCCGATCTGGTCGGCCCTGGCAAGGCGCTAGACACGACGAAGTGGTGCGTTATCGCCACCAACGCACTGGGCGGCTGCGGCGGCTCCACCGGCCCCGCCTCCCCGCACCCAGACGACGGCCGTGCCTGGGGCTCGCGCTTCCCCGCGCTGTCCGTGCGTGACCTCGTTACGGCCGAGCGTGCCGCGCTCCGCGAGCTCGGCATCACCCACGTCCACGCCATCATTGGCGGTTCGATGGGCGGCGCGCGCACGCTGGAGTGGACGCTGATGCACCCCGAGGCCGTTGATGCGGCCTGCGTCATTGCCGTATCGGCCCGCGCTTCCGCCTGGCAGATAGGCATCCAGTCGGCGCAAATCGCGGCCATTGAGCAGGATTCCTTCTGGCACGGCGGCGATTACTACGCCTCCGCCCAGCGCCCGCGCGAGGGGCTGGCGGCCGCGCGTCGCATTGCGCACCTGACGTATCGCGGCGAGCAGGAAATCGACGAGCGCTTCGGTGTCCAGGCCCAGACCGGCGAGGACCCGCTCGGGCCCTACCGCCGCCGCAATGAGCGCTTTGCCGTCAACTCCTACCTGGACTATCAGGGCATCAAGCTGGCCGATCGCTTTGACGCCGGCTCCTACGTCACCCTCACCGAGGCGCTCAACCGCCACGATATCGGCCGCGGCCGCGGCGGCCTTAACCGCGCGCTGAGCTCATCCGAGATACCGACCATGGTCGTCGGCGTGGACACGGACATCTTGTACCCGTACCACCAGCAGGAACACATCTCGCGCAACCTCGGCAACCTGCTGGCGATGGCGAAGATTGTCTCCCCTGTAGGCCACGACGCTTTTCTTACCGAGTCACGCCAGATGGATCGCATCCTGCGCAATTTCCTCACGCTTTCCCAACCGGACCCGAGCATCGATTCTGCGGCAGGTGATCCCACCGAGTACTCGATTTAACGCCTCGCTGCATCTGCGATCGCCAAAGCTGCGCAGCGCGCACTAGCTATAAGCGGTGCGGCACGCTGCGCTGGGCCTAAGGCCAGTCGTGGCGAGCAGAGGCGGAACGGGGCTCAGCCGTCTTCGGGCGGTGTGGCCCAGGGCGGACGCCAGACGATACCTTCACCGGGGCGGCGCTCGAGCCTGCCGCGGCGCGGCGGCGCATTGGGGTCATCATCATTGACCCCGTTGTGATATTTGCAGGCCATGGTGAGGTTTTCGGGATTCGTGTCCCCGCCGAGCAGCCACGGGGTGAGGTGGTGAACCTGGCATTCATCCGCCGGCGTATGGCAGTCGGGCCACGGACACACAGGGTTTTCCGCCATCGCCATCTGGCGTTGCTTCCATGTAGCCCGGCGCCGCGATTGATAGAGGTTTACGGGGCCGGTGACAGGGTGGATGAGGGTGATAAGGCCGACGTCGGCAAGCGCGCGGCGGGCAAGGTCCGCACCGGAGATTTGCGCGCCATTGGTTAGCTGCAAGGTGACGTCCTCGCCGTGGATGACCTTGACCATCTCATTGAGGGTGAGCACCACATTGGTGGTGATTGTGGAAGCGGCGGCGCCCTGGGAAAAGACGCGGCGGGCATCGGCGACGGTGGAGACATGGTTATTAATCTCTGCCACCAGTTCGGACTCGGCGGTAATGGTCAGCGTCCACAGGTCGTCGCGGCGGCGGGTTAGGCGCACGCCCTCAGAGCGCTTGGTGGTGCGCTCCTCGCGCACAAGGCGGCGGGCGCGCCTTTCAATCTCGCTGGTAGCAACGCGCAGAGCGCAGAGTTCCTCGCGCAGCGCCCAGGCCGCGCGCTGGGTTTTCATCTTCTGTGCGTAGTGCTCGATGATTTTTAGCGCGTCGAGCGGCAGCGTAGTGCGGCGGGCGGTACGCTGCTTGGCGCGAAAGGAGGTGCGGCCGAAGTAGGTATCGGCAAGGCGGGCGAACTCGGCGGCTTCGCGGTCGCTAAAGCCCTTATCGACGAGCTCTTCTACCGACAGCCCAGCGCACTCCTCGATGAGCACCATCGGGGAGTTCACGGCAGCCAGGTAGTTCGAAATCATGGCCCCGAGCCTAAGCCGGCCGCGCAACCCAGCGCGCGGTGGCGGCCCGGAGCTTGTGGATAACCGGCCATATTTCGGCTCTGCGGGCCGGTATCGGTGACGCTTCTACAAAAAGCTGTGGATAACTAGCTGCCGAGCGAGTCCACCGAGAAGGCCAGAAAGGCCATCGTGGCGCCGAGCAGGCCGGTAAAGCAGGCATCGAAGCGGCGCGAGCGCACTGCCAGCACGCCGACGCGGCGGGAATCGCAGGTAAGGCGAACCACGGTGAGCCACAGCAGGGCGAGGCCGAGGAGGAACGTGGCCCGGCGCCAGTACTCGAAGACGGCGTAGCCGCCGGAGACCACCACGCCGGCCACGAAGATGCCGATGGCCGCCCACTGCGCGGCGGGAGGCAGCGGGGAGGGCGCGAGACCGGCATCGTGCGGGTTGTCTAGATTCACGCCAACTTTTCCGCGCGCTCGACGATATTGCGCACCAAGAAGGCACGGGTCAGCGGGCCGACGCCGCCCGGGTTCGGCGAGACGAATCCGGCCTTGTCCCAGCAGTCTGGGTGGATGTCGCCGGTGAGCTTGCCGTCGACGCGGGAGACTCCGACGTCGAGAAGCGCGGCGCCTTCCTTAATCATGTCCGCAGTGAGCATGTGGGGCTGGCCGGCGGCGGCGATGACGATATCGGCCTCGCGGGTCTCGGCGGCCAGGTCCTTGGTGCCGGTGTGGCAGAGGGTGACGGTGGAGTTCTCGCTGCGGCGGGTAAGCATCAGGCCGATGGGACGGCCCACGGTCACGCCGCGGCCGATGACCACGGTCTTGGCGCCGTCAAGCTCAACGCCGAAACGGCGCAGCAGGTGCAGGCAGCCGTTCGGGGTACAAGGCAGGGGCGCGTCCTCGTTGAGCACGAGCTTGCCCAGGTTGACCGGGTGCAGGCCGTCGGCATCCTTTTCGGGGTCGATGCGCTCGAGGATGGCGTTTTCATCCAAGTGCTTGGGCAGCGGGAGCTGGACGATGTAGCCGGTGCAGGCGTCATCGGCATTGAGCTCATCGATGACGGCCTCAAGTTCTTCCTGTGTGATATCGGCCGGCAGGTCCTTGCGGATGGAGTTGATGCCGAGCTTTTCGCAGTCGCGGTGCTTCATCTTCACATAGGACTGGGAGCCGGGGTCTTCGCCGACCAAGACGGTGGCGAGGCCGGGCGTAATCCCCTTGTCCTTCAGTGCGGCCACGCGCTGGGCGAGGTCGGCGAAAATCTCGTCGCGGTACAGTGTGCCATCTAGTTTGGTAGCGCTCATAGCCACCATCCTAGACTGAAGGCATGAGCCAGCTGCACATTGTCTTTGATAACCCGGTCATTCCTACTAATACGGGCAACGCCATCCGCACGGCCGCGGTAACAGGCGCGAGCCTGCACCTGATTGAGCCGCTGGGCTTTAATTTCGACGATAAACACTTAAAGCGCGCCGGACTGGATTATCACGATCTGGCCGATGTGCAGATTCACAAGGATTTTCAGGCCTGCATGGACGCGCTGCCGGGGGCGCGCGTCTTCGCGTTTACCACGCATACGGATAAGTGGTTTACGGATATCGAATACCAGGAGGGCGATGTCTTGCTCTTCGGCACGGAGCCGACTGGCCTGCCGGAGGAGCATATTAACCATCCGCGCGTGACGGACCGCGTGCGCATTCCGATGGTGCCGGCCAGGCGCTCGATGAACCTGTCGAATTCGGCGTCGACGGCCGTATTCGAAGCGTGGCGCCAGCTGGGATTTAACGGGGCGGTTTAAAATCCGGCAGTTGGCGGGAGCGTAGCTGGGTAAGGAGTGCGGTGGCGTCGGCAAGCGTGAGGTTGCGCGCATCCATGCGCACCGGGCCTTGGACTAGGTCGAGGCCGACGGTGGCTAGGCCGAGCGCCTGGGAAATCGGCCCGCGGCGATAGGTCAGCTCCTGGATATGGGAGGTGTGGATGGCCTTGACGCGGCGGTTGAGCCGGCCGTTGCGCACTATGACGTAGTCGCCGGTGAGCGCGACGGTTTGTTGGCGGTAGTCCAGCGGGGAGACCCACTTGGCGCGGGCTGGCGAGGCGTAGGTGGGTGCGGCGTCGGCCGGCAGGAATTGCCGGGCTTGGGCGAGGGTGCCCACCGGAAGGATGCGAGTGGAGCCAGAAGCCTTGCCGCTTGCCGACGCCCCATACCCCGCCACCGAAACCCTCACCTCGTACCAGCCCAAGGGCCGCCAGAGGAAGGGCTGGGTTATCTGCACGGCGTGGATGCGGTCGAGGCGAATGCTTTGGCGGCGGCGATCGGCCAGGCCGTAGGTGATATTGAGCACCTCGCCGTCGGTGCGGGCGGTATAGCGCCAGGAAGAATCGAGCACGTTCCACACATTCGGGATAAGACCGACGAGAATGGGCAGCGCGGTCGAGAGCGGCAACCGCGTAACCACCACAAGGATGAGGAAGCCGACGAGGAAAAGCGTGGACGTACGCAACGCGGCCGCAATCAGGGAGCGGGCGATGGGGATTTCAGGCACGAGGGCCGGTTCTTCGGCCGTCGCGGCGGGTGTGTGGGCGCTGGTCGCGTCGGCGGCGGTTGCGTCGATGTCAGTGTCGGTGGCGGCTGGTGTGGGTGCGCCATGGACGCGGGCGAGGATGTCATCGCGTAGGGCCTCGGCGTCGGACTTTTTTAGGTAGGCGATTTCGATGACGGATGACTGGCCGCCGGCTGTTTCCACGCGCACGGCCGCGAGGCGAAAGAGTCGGGCGATGACGGGCTCGACGACGTCAACGGCCTGCGTGCGGTCATAGCGTGCGGTGCGCAGCTGGACAGATAATAGGCCGCGGCGCAAAGAAAGCTCTTCTGCGCCGAGCCGATAGCCCATGCGGCGCCACCATAGGCCGGAGACGAGCCACACCACCGCGCAGACCGCGATGAAACCGGCGAGGGCGAGGGCGGTATCACGCAAGGCCTCGCCGCGGTGTTCGCCGGTGATGAAGGCGAAGATATCGCGCAGGGCCGCCATGTTGACGTTGAGGGCGAAGGCCGCGATAAGCGCCAGGATTACCGACCACAGGCGCAGCAGCGGGGTGAGCCGGTGGACGTGTTGATACTGCGGTGTGGTGCTGGACTGATCACTCATAGTCCGCTCATCCGTTCGCGGGCTTGGTGGGCAAGGCGGGTGCGGAGGGCGTCGGCAAGCGGGGCTTCTAGGCCCTTAATGGTGGCGTCCGTGCTGGCCGAGGCCGTATGGAGCTGCAACTTTTTCAACCCGAGCGCGCGGTCGATAGGCCCGGAGGTCACGTCGACGAATTGGATGCGGCCATAGGGCACCACGGTGAAGGAATGCCAGAGCTTGCCGCGGGTGATAAGTAGCTCATCGTCGGTTTCGAGCCAGCCCATGTTGCGCACTTGGGCCGGGATGAGCCAGAGCAGCCAGAAGAAAAGGGCGACGAAAATTCCGGCCGCCCAATAAAACCACGGGGTCCACCAGAAGCCTGCAGCAGCGGCGGCCGCGGCAAGCAGAAACATCCAGCTCAGGTGGTGGATATAGCGCGAGGTAACCAGGCGCGGCGAGACGGGATTCATTTCTTCGCTCATAGTTATTGACAGTATCAATCGGGTCCAGCTCTTGCGTCACTTATCGCTAATCGATATTATCGAATTACGACAACATCGAAAGTCGATAAGTTATCGACGGAAAGGATTGTCATGACCACCCCACAACCCGCCCCCAAGGCCGAGCGCCGCGAAATTAATGCGGCAGCCGGTCTCGCCCTCCTCACCATCATCATCCTCGGCCCCACCTACCTGCGCGACCTTGCCACCGGCCGCTTTTCCACCGCACTGAGCGCAGCCATCCCAGAAGGCCTAAGCAAACACAACCTCGACGGCGGACCATTCTGGATACTCACTGCGGCGCTCGTTACCAAAATCGCGGCAATCTTAATCATCGCGTTCTTTGCCTACCGTCTGGTCAGGCCAATGCTTCGCGGGCAGGTTTTTAATACGAAAAATATCCGCCTCCTGAACGGAATGACCGCCGGCATCCTCGTCTGGTTTATCGGACGGTTCGCACTCGAAGGCCTGGGCAATAACTGGGCCTCCTCACAGCTTGGAATCGACTGGTGGGCCAGCCAGGACGGAACATCCCTTGGCGAGCTCGCCCTGCCCTACCTCTTCGTCTGCACCTTGCAGCTCTTCTCGGCCGCCATCAAGCGCGGCTGCAAGCTGGAAGAGGAGGTCGAAGGCCTTGTCTGAAACACAAGAACCCCAGGTGGTTTGCCACCTCGACCGCATCATGGAAGAGCGCGGCGTTACCGGCGCGGGGCTCGCTAGAGAAGTAGGAATCACCCCAGTTAACCTCTCCGTCCTAAAGAATAATCGCGCCAAGGCCGTACGCTTTAGCACCCTGGCAGCACTGTGCACGGCATTGGATTGTCAGCCGGGGGATATCTTCGGCGTCGAGTAACAACCCTTGCCAGGGTGTTGGGTTTATGCAATACTTTGACTCATGTCCCCAAAGAAGAAGCCCTCCGCACCCATTTATAACCGGGTACGCGTGCTGCGCGCCGAGCGGGACATGTCGCGCGCGCAGCTGGCTGAGGCCATCGACGTCAATCCCCAGACCGTCGGAGCCCTCGAGCGCGGGGCCACTCCCCCAGCCTGGACCTAGCCTTTCGCGTCTGCGAAGTCTTTGACCTTCCGGTGGAGGCTATCTTTTCCCGCCAGGAATTTGCCCCTATGTCCACTGAAATCTATAGGAAGAATTCCTAATGGCTACCACAATTCCCGCCTCTGTTTCCCGCCGCAAGCGCTTGATCCTAGCCGGCGACATTTTTCTCGGCCTGGCCATCGTGGCGGCGGCCCTGCACTTCTTCGCGCTTGGCTTGTCTAATCTGCTGTGGCCGATAGCTGGCATTGCGGCGACCATGTGCACCACGTGGCTGCGCCAGTCCATTCGGCACCTCGACGTTCCCACTACGGAAATGGATGAGTACGAGCTGCGCCTGCATACCGACGCCCGCGACAAAGGCCTGAAAACCGCATTGGCCACGGCCATAGTGCTCTTCCTCGTCGCCGGCGCCACCGCTTTTGGGCTGCGCTTCTTCGGCGCGGAGCACGTTGCGGTGGAGCAGGCGACCTCGGGGGCCAATATCGCCATCTTCTTTGCCAAGCTCATCTATATCCAGCTGCTGTGGATTCCGTTTGCGGTAGCCAAAGAATTGGCCAATAAGCTCAACGCGGACGAGCTGCGCAGCGGCGGCAACTAGCGGAAGTCGCGGGAGCCGCGGGAGAGGAATTCACCAAAGTCCAGCGGCTCGAGCTTATCCGCGACCACGCTGACCGCGCCGGTAGCATTTTGCACGATGCCGCGGATGATCATTGCGCGGGCGGTGCGGGCCAGAACTTTATGCCGCGACCACAATCCGGGTGAAACCATCACGTTCATCAGGCCGGTTTCATCCTCGACGCCCAAAAAGGTCAGGCCAGAAGCAGTGCGCGGGCGCTGGCGGTGAGTAATAATGCCGGCGATACGCACGCGGGTGCCATCGGGGACATGGGGGAGCTGGGAGGCAGGGAGGACGTCGGCAAGCGAGGCACGCACCAGCTCCATCGGCTGCTGATTATGGGTCACGCCAGTAGCGGCAACGTCGGTAGCCATGAGCTCAAACGCAGACATACCGGGCAGGTGCGGCGAAGCCAGGGCGGAGGTACCAGGCAACATGCCCTCGCGCTCGGTGGCGGCGACGCCAGCCTGCCACAGCGCTTGGCGACGATCCAGCCCCAGACACTCCAACGCCCCGGCCGTAGCCAGCGCCTCCACCTGCTCCACGCTGAGATCCGCCCGGCGCGAAAGATCGGACACACTAGTAAAAGGCGCGGCCGCCTCCACACGCTCGGCGGCGGACTCCCCCAGCCCCTTGATGAGGTTAAGGCCCAAACGGATCTCGGACGACCCCGTCGCACGAGCCTGGGCACCGGAGTCATTGATGCTTACCGGCAGCACCTGCACGCCGTGACGACGGGCGTCTTGGATGAGCGACTGCGGGGAGTAGAAACCCATCGGTTGCGCGCGCAGCAACCCCACGCAGAATTCCGCCGGGTAATGATATTTAAACCAGGCGGAAAAATACACCAGCGAGGCAAAGGACTGCGAGTGCGATTCGGGGAAGCCATAGGCAGCGAAGGCCACAATTTTGGTCCAGAGCTTATCGGCCACATCGCCCTCGATGCCATTGGTTTCGTGCAGGCCGGCATAGAAACGACTGCGCAGCGCGGCCATCTTTTCCGGGGATCGCTTCGATCCCATGGCGCGGCGCAGATCATCGGCCTCGGCGCCGGAAAAGCCAGCGGCGTCGACCGCGATCTGCATCAGTTGCTCCTGGAAGAGCGGAATGCCCAGGGTCTTCCCCAGGGATTTTTCCAGCACGGGATGGTCATAGGTGACCTCCTCCAAGCCATCGCGGCGGCGCAGGTAGGGGTGTACGGACCCGCCCTGGATGGGACCGGGGCGAATGAGCGCGACCTCGACCACCAAGTCAAAGAAGCGGCGCGGCTTCAAGCGCGGCAGCGTGGCTAGCTGCGCGCGAGATTCCACCTGGAAGACGCCCACCGCATCAGCGCGGCAGAGCATGTCATAAACTTCCGGCTCGGCAAGATCGAGTTCCCACAGGTGCACCTCGCGGCCGGTGGTGGCGCGCACTGCGTCGATCATGTGGTGCAGCGCCTCCAGCATGCCGAGGCCCAAGAGATCGAATTTCACCAGGCCGGCGGCCGCGCAATCGTCCTTATCCCACTGCAGCACGGAACGATTTTCCATGCGCGCCCATTCCATGGGCACGACGTCCGCAATGGGCCGATCGCACAGCACCATGCCGCCGGAGTGGATGCCCAAGTGGCGGGGCTGGCCGAGGAATTGCTCGGTTAAAGAGGAGACGTCGGCAGGCGGCTCGGAGGTACCTTTCGACCACGCATCGGCCGAGCCCTGCGGGTAGCCCAACGCGCGGGCGGCATCGCGCGTAGCTCCCTTGCGGCGATAGGTAATGACATTGGCCACCTGCGCGGCGCGATCGCGGCCGTGGGTGCGGTAGACATACTGGATGACTTCCTCGCGGCGGCCGGACTCGATGTCGATATCAATATCGGGCGGGCCGTCGCGGTCTGGGGAGAGGAAGCGCTCGAAAAGCAGCTGCGCGGAGATGGGCTCGGCGTTGGTAATGCCCAGCGCAAAGCACACCGCAGAGTTGGCGGCCGAGCCGCGGCCCTGGCACAAAATATTCTCGCGCCGGCAAAAATCCACCAGATCGCACACGATCAGGAAGTAGCCGGGGAAGCCCAGCTGCTTGATGACGCCTAACTCATGCCCAATCTGCTTCCTCGCCGCCTGCCTAATCTCGGCCGGGCGCGAAGCATAGCGGTCCTTAGCGCGGCGCCAGACCTCGTGCTCCAGCCAGCTCATTTCGGTGTACCCCTCCGGCACCGGAAAATGGGGCAGGTTGGGCGCGAGGGCGTCCCAGGTAAAGGAGCACTCGCGGGCGAGCGCCACGGTTTCGGCGATGAGCTCCGGCCGATCCGGCAAGAGTTGCGCCATCTGCTCGCCGGATCGCAGCCAGCCAGCCCCCATGGGGTGGGCGTGCGGCGCGGCGGCCGCGAGGGATTCGCGCCGGGCCAGGGCCCGTTTGGCGGCGGCGAGTCGAGCTTGGTCGCGACTCGCGGCCGCGGGCCGTGCGGTTGCGATGGCCCGCAGGTTATTGTATTTATCCAGGAAACGGTGCTGATCCGCATCCTCGGGGGACATGCTGCACGAATATTCGAGAACTATGCTGTCTATTTTTATTCTTTCGAGCAGGTTATCGATTTCTGCTAGCGCCTCCGGCCCCACCAGAAAGAAGCACTCCCCTTCCAGTTCGCGTGCCACCTCATCTAACGGCGGATAGACCACCCTATCTTTCTCCCCAGCCTCCATCCGGGCGCGCGCGATGAGGCGCGACAGGCGGCGATAGCCCTCCGGGGTGCGCGCCAGCACGGTCACCGGAGCCTCCGCGAGCGATAGCTCCGCGCCATATACGGCCGGAAGGCCTGTTTTAGCAGCGGCTTCGGCGAATTTCATGAGTCCATAAAAACCATCGCGGTCCACGATGGCCAACCCCTCAAGGCCCAGCTCCACAGCCCGGGCCACCAGCTCCTCCGGCTCGGCGGCGCCGTCGAGAAAGCTATAAGAACTTACCGCGTGCAGCTCCGCAAAGGGGACGGCGGAGTAACCGCGCCGAGCAGAATCCGCTGGTTCATGAAGGTGATTAACCGGTACGGGCGCAGCAGATTCGCGGCCGGAGAGGATGCGCTCCACCCGCGACCACGACAGTGCCCTTCCACCATTAAATTCCACCCCACACAGCGTAATATCGAATCATTGTTCTATACAATCCGGTGGGACGTGATGTCCACAATAGACAAAGCGGTTCGCTGATTGCTAAGTTGCTAAACAGACAAATTATTTCAACTCCTACAAGAAGGGGATTCCCCATGCAGATCCGTCGCGTAGTGGCTGCTACCGCCGCCGTAACCATCGCCGCCACCAGCCTGGTGGCATGCTCTTCCGACTCCGACGACTCCAAGGCCATCAAAGTCGGCACCACCGATGACGCAAAGAAGGCTTGGGTAGCGTTCGAGCAGGAAGCAAAGAACGCAGGCTATGACATCGATATCCAGCCTTTCGCGGATTACAACACCCCGAACCAGGCTCTGGACCAGGGCGAGCTGGACACCAATAACTTCCAGCACCTGAAGTTCTTGGCGGAGTATAACCACGGCAACGGCACCAACCTGGTGCCTATCGTGGCTACCGAGATCGTGCCGCTGGCACTGTTCTGGAAGGACCACGACTCCCTCGACGGCATCGAGGGCGAAGAGGTCGCCATCCCGAATGACTCCACCAACCAGGCTCGCGCCATCAACGTGCTGGTCCAGGCCGGCCTTCTCACCCTGAAGGACAAGGACAACCTGGAGCCCACCCCGTTGGACATTGATGAAGGGAAGTCCAAGGTCAAGGTCACCCCGGTAGACGCGGCACAGACCACGTCCGCACACGGCGAGGGCACCCCGGCGATTATCAATAACTCCTTCCTGGAGCGCGCCGGCATCGATCCAGCCACCGCCATCTTCCAGGACGACCCGAACTCTGAAGAGGCAGAGCCGTACATCAATGTCTTCGCCGTCCGCGAGGAAGACGCCGATAACGAGGACATCAAGAAGCTCGCCGAGCTATGGCACACCGACGCCGTCCAGGAGGGCGTCGACGAAGACTCCGCCGGTACCTCCGTCCAGGTGGAGCGCAGCCAGGAGGATCTGCAGAAGATCCTGGATAAGCTCGAAGCAGATCTGGACTAATCACCCTTGCTTTTGCCCCGCCGGAGCCCCCGGCGGGGTTTGGCACTTTCCTAGCTAAGGACGCAAACACGTGGCAGATTCCACCCACCGCGGCACCCGCATTGAGTTCCGCGAGATCACCAAGATCTTTAAGCAGAAAAAGGCGCGAATTAAGGCGCTCGACCATGTCTCTATGACCATCGAGCCTGGCGAAATCGTCGGCATCATTGGTTATTCCGGCGCCGGCAAGTCCACCCTCGTGCGCATGATCAACGGCCTGGACACCCCGTCCTCCGGCGAGCTTCTGCTTGATGACACCAATATCGTCGGCATGTCCGAGAAGAAGCTGCGCGGTATTCGCCGCAATATCGGCATGATCTTCCAGCAGTTCAACCTGATGAGCTCGCGCACCGCGGCCGGCAATATTGAATACCCGCTGCAGCTGCAGGGCGTCGGCAAGCAGGAGCGGGCCAAGCGCGTGCAAGAACTCCTGGACTTCGTCGGCCTGGGAGACAAGGGCAAGAGCTACCCGGAGCAGCTTTCCGGCGGCCAAAAGCAGCGCGTTGGCATTGCCCGTGCGCTGGCCACCAACCCTTCGCTGCTGCTTGCCGACGAAGCCACTTCCGCCCTCGACCCCACCACCACGCAGGAAGTCCTCGACCTGCTGCGCCGGGTGAACAAGGAATTCGGCATCACCATCGTGGTTATTACCCACGAGATGGAAGTCGTTCGCTCCATCGCCGATAAGGTCGCCGTGATGGAAAACGGCCGCGTAGTAGAACAAGGCAGCGTCTATGAGGTCTTCTCCAACCCGCAGACTTCCGTGGCCGCCAAGTTCGTGGCCACCTCGCTGCGCAACGAACCCGACGTCGTCGAAACCGACGACCTACTTGCGCACGAAGGCCGCCTGTTTACCATCAACCTCACCGAGGAATCTGGCTTCTTCACCGCCGCCGCCCGGCTTAAAGAGGCCGGCGTATCCATCGCCGTCGTGCACGGCGGTATTACCACGTTGCAGCAGCATTCCTTTGGCAAGCTGACCGTGCGGCTTAGCGGCGATAATAACGCCATCGAAGAGTTCTACCGCACGCTTTCTACCACCACCCAGATTGAGGAGATTGCACGATGACCGTCACCAACCTCGCCCAAGCCAACTGGGGCCGCCTCGGCCCTTCGCTCGCCGATGCCATCGTCGATACCCTCATCATGGTCTCGACCACCCTCATCGTCTCCGGCATCCTCGGCCTTGGCCTGGGCATGCTGCTCTACACCACCCGCACGGGCGGCATCCTGCAAAACCGGTTTGTCTACGTCATTGTTAACCTGCTGGTGAACTTCGTCCGCCCCATCCCGTTCATCATCTTGCTGGCCTTTGCCCAGCCGTTGACCGTCGCTGTAATGGGCGGCTCCATCGGCCGCGGCCCGGCCACCTTCGTCATGGTGATCGCCGCAACCTTCTCCGTGGCCCGCGTGGTGGAGCAAAACCTCGTGGCCATCGATCCCGGTGTTATCGAGGCCGCCCGCTCCATGGGTGCCTCGCCGTGGAAGATCATTACCTCCGTGATCGTTCCGGAGGCCCTCGGCCCGCTGATCCTGGGCTACACCTTCCTGTTCATCGCCATCGTGGATATGTCCGCCATGGCCGGCTACGTCGGCGGCGGCGGCTTGGGTGACTTTGCCATCGTCTACGGCTACCGCGCCTTCGAGTGGGAAGTCACCGTCGTGGCTACGCTCATCATCATCGTGCTGGTGCAGGCCGCCCAGTTCCTGGGCAACTGGCTTTCTTCCAAGGTCATGCGCCGCTAGCCCCCGCTTGCCGACGCCGCCCCCGCCCCGCGCAGCCTACTCCGCGACCGGCTCCACGCCGGTCGCTACGATGGCTTGGCCTTTCTTCGGCGCATCGCCGCAGGAGGAGACCACGCCTTCTACCTCGCGCTCCTCGAGCGCCACGCGCCAGCGCCGGCCGTCAGTGTGGCTGACCTCGCCGCCGTCGGTGGCGGTGAGCTGGTCGTAGGAGAGGTCCTCGCCGGCGTCGATAAGCGAGCGGGCCACCGCCAACTCCGCCACCTGGCCGCGCGGGCCGAAAATACCGCGCCCACGATTTGCCGGGTAGAAATACTTCCCCTTCGCCGCCGCCGCAATCATCTGCGCGGCGGCTTCTTTATTCATGCGGCCAAAAGAATAGCCCCACGGCATGAGCATGACCGACGGCGCGAACCGGTGCCCCTTCGTGTGCGAGGTCTCCCACACCATATCCGGATAATCCGCCACCAGCTCCGCGGCCAGCGGCCGGCCCTTGACCGCACAGCACGTATCGCGCTTCGCGTGCGTACACACCAGCACCAGCGGCGTATCCAAAGCGCCGCCCCCATTGCGGCCAGGCCCGGTCAGGTCCAGATCGAGGATCTTCTCCGGGCCCGTCAGCAGCACGAGTTCCATCACGCCCTGCTCGGCCCACACCAGGTAGCAGCGGTGCATCTTGCCCACCTGGCGGCCGTTGCGGCCCGGCCGGCGGATAAGCTGCAGCCCCGCCATGCCCTTCAGCTTGGTCTTGAGCTGCGCTGTGAGCTCCGGCCCAAAGGTATCGCCGTCGAGCACGTCTCGCGACCATCCACCCGGCCACTCGAAAAGCACATAGACGGATTCCTTCTTCGCCGTGCCCGGCAGCGGCTCTACCTGGATATCTGAACAGAACTCGGTCATATACCTAAGCCTAACCTTTCTGCATTTCAGCTCACACCCTTGGCAACAATTCGGCCACGAAGTACCCCCTCAGCTATACAGTTCACGGCCGAAAATATAACCTAGGGGACATGTTGAAAGTCCGTCTCGCCGCAACGCTTCTCGTCGCTGCTTTTCTCAGCGGCTGCGCCGCCCACGAGACGGACCGCACCACCATGGCTGCGTCTGCGGATAACTCCCAGCTCAATCCGCTGGGCCAGGCCAATATGGAGATGAAAACCCTCCGGCCGCAGGCGCCCTCCGAACTTACGGTGACCGACGTGCGCATCGGCCGGCACGAGGGTTTTGAGCGCGTCGTCTTCGAGCTCGATGGCGGCGGCGCTCCCGGCTGGTTCGTGGATTACGCCGATACACCCACACAGCAGGGTTCCGGCAAGGTCATTGACCACTCCGGCGAGACCGCGCTCAATGTCAATATCGACGGCGTGGTCTATCCCTTCGAGGCAGGCAAGGACGATCCCCGCATCGGCGTGGTGGATGCCCCTACGGAAGGAATAGTCACCCAAGTGGTCAATGGCGGCACCTACGAGGGCCGCTGTCAATTTGTCATCGGCATGACCTCTCGCAAGCCTTATTCCGTGCAGGTGCTCGATAACCCCACCCGTCTCGTGGTCGATATTCGCGATTAATAGGTCGCCTCAACCCGCCAGCGGCCGCCGGACCATACCAAGAGCCAGGCCCGCTGATGCTCTTCGTGGTCGGCTTGGCCCACCACCTGCAGGCGCGCTACGTGTTGCGGAATATCGGTCCACCACTGCGTATCCACCGGCCAGGGGCCGGCCCAGCCCAGCACGCGGAAACGATGCGCGCCCCAGCCCAAGGCCACCGGCACCCCGGACAGGAGGGCCTCGGCGGTAACGAAGACGGGGCGCCCGGCGGCGTCGATAAGCCGAATGCGCGCGGCCGGGTGGTTCGGCCCACCGCCCAACCGCGCGGGCAGGGGCGCGGGGATGCGGCCGGGCCACTCGCCTTCCGGCGGGGCGTCGCGCTGCTCGCCATAGGGCACGTACTCGATGCGCTCGGCCACCCCACGGCCGCCCACCGCCCGCGGCTGCAGCACGCGGTTCACCCCCAGCTGCGATTGCACGCGGGCGATCACGCGCTTGACCTGCTCCTGCGAACCCTCCCCACCCCAGAGGCCGGCGGCGGACGGGGTGGCAACCTCCACCGGCTCCAGTGCGAGGCGGCGGATGGCCGCGCCCCCACCAGTGGCACGCGAGAGCCAGCCATCGAGCTGCCAGCGCACGCGGTCCGCGGTGGCCTGCTCCGTCAGCGCTTCCTGTGTGCGCCATACCCGCGCCAGCTCCTCACCGGTGCCAAACTCCGCCACCACGCGCAGCCGCAGGCACACCTTGCCGGCCTCTTCCAAGCGGGCATGCAGCCGGGTCGCTAACTGGCGAGCTGCGAAGGCGGCCGCGTCCACACGCTCGATGCGCTCTTCCATTTCCACGGCCAGGTCTGGGCGCGCCAACTCTGGGGCCACGCGCCTATCCGCACGAGCCTGGGCCAGTTCGTGCGCGCGCCGGCCAGGCTCACCAAACCGGGTAGCTACCTGCTTAAACGGCAGCGCGGCTAAGTCGCCCAGATGCCGCACACCCAGCTTATCCAGCTGTGCGATAAACCCAGCCTCAAAGCCCAAGGCCTCATCGGCTGCCAGCACGCCTATGGGCTGGGTGGCCAAAAACTCTCGCGAGCCGCCCTCTGGCACCACCGCGCCCACGCCGCGGTGCCGGGCCGCGATGACGGCCGTGGCAATCTCATCGGCGACGCCGAGGGTGGAGTCGAAGCCGGCGTACGAAGAGGCGTCGACAAGCATCTCTAGTGCTTTTTGCCCGTGGTAGCGCAGCGCCGCGCCCGCATCCACAATCGCCAGGCCCGGGCGCAGCACCTCCACCGAGGACGCCACCGCGTCTAAGCCGGCCGCGACCTCCGCAAACGCCGCGCCATCCCGGTCTGGATTGGCCTCCACCACTGCGGCCTCGGGGCACAGCGCTTGGGCCTGGCGCAGGCGCATCCCGCGCCGAACACCCGCCCGGCGCGCCTTCCTATCGCACACCGCCACCGCGTGATTGCGCGCAATAACCATAGGGCCCTGCCCGCCGGCGGCCTGGATGGGCCAATCCGGAAACCACACGGCCGCTACCCTCATACGGCCTCCAACCGGCGACGCTCACCCACCGTGAGCACCCCGCGCGAGGCTCCCTGCTTCGAGGTCACCTCCACATCCATGTCCACGCCGCGAATGCGCCCGCTGCCCTTGCCGACGCCCCGATAGGCACTCACCCGCGCCCCTATCCCCACCGCCGTGCCCGGCAGGCGCGTGCCCACCGTAAGCACGGCCGCGCGCCCCCCGCGCACCTTTGCCAGCACCGGCCGCGCCTTGGTAGGGCTCACCTCGCCGGGCGGCCCATGGTGGACAACAAGGTCCAGCCCTTCCGCCAATACTCCCGTCACCATCCAGGATTCCAGGCCCGGATCCGGCACGGTTACCACGCGTTCGATAGCGCCCTCCTCGGCCACTTGTGCGAGTAGCAAATCCGGCCACCCCACCACGCCTACATGTCCGCCACGGGCGGTGAGGTGACAGATAAGCTCCACCACCAGCGCCGGACAATTCGCACAGTGCACCACCTGCCGGCGCGCCAGGCCACCTGCGGGAAGCAAGCGTGCCAGGCCAGGGAGCGTATCTACCAGCTCTTCTTCCGGACCGCACTCCATAGCGCGCATGCGGGTACGCAGCATCGCCACGCGGTCCGACCTACTTAGCCCGGCCACCGCTTTCTCTAGGCGAACGCTCGTTTGACTCACCCGAATAGTATGAACCCTCACCCGGACACATGCAAGTATATGTTCGAATGGTAGCCTTAGCGGCATGAACTTCAACGCTGCCTACGGCGCCATGCGCGAGCACACCACTCCCATCCCTACTCCACCTTGGGTGCGCTTGGGCTCGTCCATCCTCATCGGTGCGGCCGTGGCGCTCTTGGCTAGCCGCGCACATATCTTTGCCGCACTGGTTGGGGCACTCGTATGCCTCGTGGCGGCCTTCGTCCTCGTCTTTGCCCACCCCTACCGCCGCGCGATGCGTGCCTATGCCGACAAGCGCAATGTCGCTCTGGTTCCTACCATCGCACAGCTCGTGCCACTGATGATTCTGTGGCTTATGGTGATGCTCGCGCCCATCGTGGCCCTGCCCGCGTGGGGCGCCGGGCTGGTGTGGCTCGTGGTCTTTGGGCTGAGCTTTTTCGTCTTCCCCCACGTGGATGGCACGCGCCGGCTCGCGTTTGCCTAATCTATACGACACTTTTCGAGGTTATCCACAGCTTTTTCGGCCCACGGCGGGTATGCGGGCCGGGTTATCCACAGAATCGGCCGTAGCGGTTGCGCCGGCCCTGCGCCGGTATGGGTGCGCGCCGTAGCGTTGCAGGCATGAACGCACTCGAGACCTACCTCACCGCCTTGGGCCCTGGCATGGACATCATCGCTGGGTGCCAAGGCATGTCCGGGTCCGAGCTTATCGGACCGCGGCGCGCCCGATGCCATCGCCGCCGATCTGCTGCTTTTGTGCGAAAGCTACTTCGGCCGCACCAAATTTACGCGCCTGCAGCGCCGCGCTATTGCCGACGCCCGCCGCAACACCCACTCCATCGCCACCCTTACCGCCCTAGAACGCATTGTTAACCGCGCGCCCAGCAAGAAGCAGGCCTGGCAGCTGCGCGCGGAATGCTGTGCGATGGCCGGCTCGATGAGCCACATCCTTAAACACGCCCGACGGCGCCTGCGGGAGATGAAAGACGACACCGTAAGCCCAGGCGTGCGCACTTACCGACGCCCCAATGATTACTGGACGCTTGCTATCACCGGAACCTCTAGTTTCATCGCGGATCTCAACGCCGCACTGGCCGCGACCGGAAAGCAATCGCTCGAGGCGGTAGAAAAGATCTTCTTTGACCAAGCTGCGGCCGCGCGGGCAGAAGTGGTGACCAATGCCATCGTGCCGTTAGACAAATTCATCCGCATCCGCGACGGCCGCGGCGATGATATCGAGCTCGATCTGACCAATGGCGCCACCATCACCGGCACCGAATATCTGCGCCGCGTGCTCAACGACGTCGGCTTTGCTGGCGACAAAGAAACCGGCTACGTCACGCTCGTGCACCCCGAAGAAGGTTCAGTCAATCTCTACCGCACGGCGCGCGTGGCCAATGACAAGCAGCGCATTATGGCTGCCGCAGAAAACCCACGCTGCGCCTGGCCGGGCTGCAACCAACCGGCCGACCTCTCCCAAGTCCACCACCTCAAGGCGTGGAGCAATGGCGGGGAGACGAATATGAAAAACCTGGTCATGTGCTGCGCTTACCATAATGGCGTCAACGACGATGACCCCAACGCCCCACCTCGGCGCGGCCGCCTCGAGCGGGTGGGCGGGCGCATTGTGTGGCGGCCACCGTTTACCCCACGCGAGTAAGCGCCGCCCGCTAAAACGAGCGAGAAGGCGCTCAGCACTAAACTGAGCGCCTTCTACGCATGCCGTTTTACTCCCACTCGATGGTTCCTGGTGGCTTGGAGGTGCAGTCCAAGACCACGCGGTTGACGTCCTTCACCTCGTTGGTGATGCGGGTAGAAATCTTCTCCAGCACCTCATAAGGCAAGCGAGTCCAGTCTGCGGTCATGGCGTCCTCCGAGGACACCGGGCGCAGCACAATCGGGTGGCCATAGGTACGGCCGTCGCCCTGCACGCCAACGGAGCGGACATCGGCCAGCAGTACCACCGGGCACTGCCAAATCTGGTCATCCAGGCCGGCATTGGTCAGCTCGGTGCGAGCAATAAGGTCTGCCTCACGCAGGGTTTCCAAGCGCTCCTCGGTCACCTCACCGATGATGCGGATACCCAAGCCCGGGCCAGGGAATGGCTGGCGGCTAACGATCTCTTCTGGCAAGCCTAGCTCGCGGCCGACGGCACGTACCTCGTCCTTAAACAGCAGGCGCAACGGCTCGACCAGTTCGAACTCCACGTCATCCGGCAAACCGCCGACATTGTGGTGAGACTTAATATTCGCCGTGCCATCGCCGCCGCCAGACTCGACAACGTCCGGGTACAGAGTGCCCTGGACGAGGTAGTCGACGGTGGAGCCTGCAGGGGCGTCGTCAAGCACGCCTGCAACCGCGCGCTCAAAGGAACGGATAAACTCCGCGCCGATGGCCTTGCGCTTGGCTTCTGGGTCGCTAACTCCTGCCAGCTTTTCCAAGAAAGCAGCGCGCTCATCTGCGGTCACCAGCTTCGCTCCAGTGGAGGCAACGAAGTCCTTTTCTACCTGCTCGCGCTCGCCGGCACGCAGCAAGCCGTGGTCAACGAAGACACAGGTGAGGCGATCGCCAATGGCACGCTGCACCAACGCGGCCGCTACAGCGGAGTCCACACCGCCGGACAGGCCGCAAATGGCGCGACCTTCCTCACCCACCTGTGCGCGGACATCCGCGATGAGCTGCTCGGCGATATTATCGGCCGTCCAATTCTGCTCTAGGCCAGCGATCTCGGTAAGGAAACGGGTAAGCACCTCTTGGCCGTGCGGCGAGTGGAGCACCTCAGGGTGGTACTGCACGCCGGCCATCTGCTTGGCTGGGCACTCCATAGCGGCAACGGGAGCACCGGCCGAGGTAGCAGTAACCTCAAAGCCTTCGGGAGCGGCAGATACGGCATCGCCGTGGGACATCCACACTTTGTGGGTAGCCTCCAGGCCTTCGTGAAGTACACCGCCCTTAACATTCATATCGGTACGGCCGTATTCACGCTCGCCGGTGGAAGAGACAGTGCCACCAAGCGCATGGTTCATGGCCTGGAAGCCGTAGCAAATGCCGAAAACCGGAATGCCGAGCTCAAGTAGCTCCGGCTTGAGGGCCGGGGCACCATCGGCATATACGGAAGATGGTTCACCCGACAAAATGAGAGCGGCTGGATCCTTTGCTTTGATTTCCTCCACAGACGCGGAGTTGGGGACAACCTCGGAGTAAATCTTGGCCTCGCGCACGCGGCGGGCAATAAGCTGCGCGTACTGAGCGCCAAAGTCCACAACGAGGACGGGGCGCGGGGTAGTATTTGGCTTAGTCACGCCCCATAGTCTAACCCACTAAACTGATAGCTTATGAAGCGCTTGGCTATTGTGCTCGCCGCGAGCCTGCTGTTGTGCGGTTGTGACACCACCCCGACTACGGCCGAGGTGACGTCTGCGCTGGATGAACAAGGCCCGCAACAGGTAACACTTCCGGCCGCGGAAATCTTTGGAAGCGAGTGGGATGAGTGGGTTCCATTGTGCGGCACGCAGCAGGCAGAGCGCGTGGGGCATCCAGAAGTAGCGCAAAATTCGGTGGTTCTACGCGCGAGCAGCGAAGAGAAGGTTGTAGAGCTCAATCCCTCGGGAGTACGCGTGTGCCCAGTCCACAACTCAGGGCAATGGCGGCCAACGACGGACAAGACCACGTGGAGGCGTGAGGGCGGCTGGCAATTGGTTTCCTAAACCACTCTCCTACCTCGCCAACTGGTATCTGTTCGGCGACGAAGGAAGCCCTGAGACAAAGAAACGCGGCTGCGCCAAGAAGGCACAGCCGCGTCAGGACTCTCGCGCGGATTAGTAGCGAACGGCGAGTTCGACCTTCTGGAAGGACTTCAGGTCGGTGTAGCCACACTTGGCCATGGAACGGCGCAGCGCGCCGACCAGGTTGGTGCGGCCAAAGGGCTCGCTGGAGGGACCGTGCAGCACGGTTTCCAGCGACGGGGCGGCCGATTCTTCTGTGGCTTCGGCCGGGGTACCGGTGGTGAGGAAATCGACGTCCAAGTCGGTATCGGCCCCGGAGAACTGGACGAAACCGCGTGGGAAACGCGGGTGGCCGGCCGTGGCAGGCCAGTACCAGCCTTTGCCGCCGGCCTCGCGGGCCTGAGCAAGCAGTGGTCCGAGAACAACACCATCAGCGCCGCAGGCAAAGGCCTTGGCAATATTGCCGGAGTTTTCAAACTCGGTATCGGCGATGATGTGTACGTAGCGGCCGCCGGTCTCGTCGAGGTAGTCGCGGCGGGCTGCGGCGGCGTCGGCAATCGCGGTGCCCATGGCCGAGTCAATGCCTACGGTCTCGGCGTTAGTGATCACGCCTGCGCCAACGATGACGCCGGCAGCACCGGTGCGCATCAGGTGTAGCGCAGTGGTGTAGTCGGTAACTCCGCCGGCGATGACGGGAACGTCAAGGGAGCCAATGAACTCCTTGAGGTTCAGCGGCTCACCGCCGGTAGCCACGTGCTCGGCCGAGACCAGGGTGCCCTGGATAAACAGCAACTCGGCACCGGCCGCGATGACCTTCGGGGCCATCTCGCGAGCATTTTGCGGAGAAACGCGCACAGCAACGGTAACTCCGGAGTCGCGGACTTGGGAGATGCGCTCGGTAAGGAGGGCATCGTCAAGCGGGGCGGCGTGCAGCTCCTGGATGATGGAGTTATCGCCCGGCTGCGAGTAAATGCGGGCCAGGGCGCCCTCGAGGTCCTTGTGGCGACCCCACAGGCCCTCGGCATTAATGACGCCCAGGCCGCCCTGCTTGCCCATCTCGATGATGAACTCGGGGGTGGCGAGCGCATCGGTGGGGTGGGAAACGAAGGGGATGTCGAAGGTATAGGCGTCGATGTGCCAGGTGGTGTCCACGTCCTTGGAAGAACGGGTACGACGCTGCGGCACGATGGATAGTTGCTCTAGATCGAAGGTGCGGCGGGCCTCGCGGCCGATGCCAATTTCGGCGTATTCACGCATGATATTCCTAGCGGTAGTTTGGTGCTTCTGCGATTTGCTGCAGGTGGTGCGGGTGGGATTCCTTCAAGCCCGCGGCGGTGATTTGGACGAAGCGCTTGGTCTTCAGCTCGGCCAGGGTGGCGGAGCCGGTATAGCCCATGGAAGCGCGCAGGCCGCCGATAATCTGGTGCACGATGGCATCGATATCGCCGCGGAAGGGCACACGGCCCTCGACGCCTTCCGGAACCAGCTTATCCTCGCTGCGGACGTCGGCCTGGAAGTAGCGGTCCTTGGAGTAGGAGCGCTTCTCGCCGGAAAGTCCGCGGCCCTGCATGGCGCCCATGGAGCCCATGCCGCGGTAGCGCTTGTACTGCTTGCCCTGGTAGACCACGATGTCGCCGGGGGCTTCGGTGGTGCCGGCAAACATGGAGCCCAGCATGACGGTATCGGCGCCGGCCGCCAGAGCCTTGGCGACGTCGCCGGAGTACTGCATGCCACCATCGCCGATCACCGGCACACCGGCCGGGCCAGCTACTGCGGCGGCCTCCATCAGGGCCGTAATCTGCGGCGCGCCCACGCCGGCGACGACGCGGGTGGTGCAAATGGAGCCCGGGCCGATGCCGACCTTGATGGCGTCGGCGCCGGCATCAATCATTGCCTGGGCGGCCTCGCGGGTGGCGAGGTTACCGCCGATGACATCGACCTTGGAGCCGAAATCCTTCTGCACTCGGGAGACCATTTCCAGCACGCGGTTGTTGTGGGCGTGGGCGGAGTCGACGACGAGGGCGTCCACGCCGGCGTCGACAAGCGCGGCGGCGCGCTGGTAGGACTCTTCCCCGGTACCGATGCCGGCCGCAACCAACAGGCGGCCGGCCGAGTCCTTGGACGCGTTAGGGTACTGCTCGGTCTTGACAAAGTCCTTGACGGTAATCAGGCCGGTGAGCTTATTATCCGCATCGACGATGGGCAGCTTTTCCACCTTATTGGCCGAAAGCAGTTCGAGGGCTTCCTTCTTGGATACGCCCTCGCGCGCAACGACGAGCGGCATGGCCGTCATGACCTCGCTGACCTTGCGGTCAAAGTCAGGCTCGAAGCGCATATCGCGATTGGTGCAAATGCCCACCAGGGTGCCGTCCTCGTCTACCACCGGCAGGCCGGAGATACGGAAGCGGGCGCACAGCGCGTCTACTTCCCCGATGGTCATATCCGGGCGAGCGGTGATGGGGTCGGTGACCATGCCAGACTCGGAGCGCTTCACAATCTCTACCTGCTCGGCCTGGTCATCGGTGGACAGGTTGCGGTGCAGCACACCGATACCACCCTGACGAGCCATGGCAATGGCCATGCGGGCCTCGGTCACGGTATCCATGGCGGCCGAGGCAAGCGGGACGCCGAGGCGGATATTGCGGGTAAATTGCGCGCCAGTATCGACCTCGGAAGGCACGATATTGGATTCGGCAGGCAAAAGGAGCACATCATCAAAGGTCAGGCCGCGCAGGGCTACCTTGTTCGGGTCATCTCCACCAGTATGAATACGGTTCTCGCTCATCGAGGTCTCTCCTTAACAGGTTTAGCGGCTAACCTAACTGTAGTGCGTTGCCGGCCGACGACACCATTTGGGCAGGGGGTAAATTGCCTCGGGAGGGTAAGTTCAATAGGCTCGCAGGCGTGAACTTCTTCGCCAATATGCCCCGCGATCCTTTCGCCGATGATCCGAATGACCCCGCCTCCTTCTTGGAGGAGGACGAGCAGGTCATGCCGCTTACCGACGACGACCGGATCGCCATCATCCACGACCTCGCGCTGGTGCAGAAATTCGCGTCCATCCTCGGCCCGCGCGGCATCGATGGCATCTTCTTCCTGTGCGAGGATTGCCAGGAAAACCACTTTTATGAGTGGGACATTATGGCCGCCAATATGCGCGCCACCCTTGAAGGAGAGCTAGCGCCGGTGCATGAGCCAGGCGCCGAACCAGATCCCTCCCGCTACGTGCCTTGGGACTACGCCTTGGGTTACTTGGATGGCCTAGAGGGCCGCTAGCTTCTACTGCTGCTGGCCCAACTCGATGGTGGTCGTCGGCTCATCCTCAACGTTGGGGTTGGGCTGCGGGTTTGGCTGCACTTGTTCCGTGACCACCACGGTTTCGGTGGCGTATTGAGTTTCGGTCACGGTGACCTGCTCCGGCTGTTGCTCAGGTTGCGAAGCCTCTTCCGCCACGGTTTCGGTGGCGGTCTCCGTTACGGTGTGCGGGGTGGGCTTCGGGCGCGCAGAGCGCTTTTGTTCCGCCTCGCGGTTGGCGGCGATGGCCTTTTCTTCTTTGCCTTCGGCCTCATCCAGCTTGGCGCGGGCGTCCTTCATCAGTTCGCGAGCGCCTTCAATATCGCCTTCGGCCGCGCGAGATTCCATCTCTTCCAACGTGCCGGCCAGCTCTACGTTGCGGGTCTTATCGCCCTTATCAAAGGTTCCGGCGTGCAGCATGGCTCCACCGGCTCCAGCGATAACTAGGGTTGCGGCCGCCGCACCGATGAGTCCATGTACGAACGGGCCGCCGCGGCGGCGCTTGCGGGCCTGGCCTAGGTCGATGACCTCAGGCTCAGCTTCGGCGCCTTCTACTAGCGGGGCTGGAGGCATCTGCTTATCGACGTCCCCCTTTAACTCCAGCAGCAGCTCCGCCAGGTCGTCCTGGCCGTCGGAAGGGTTAGTTCCCTTCGAAAGCTCGGTGAGGAATGCATCATCATCTACCAAGGGCTGGAGCTGGTCTGCAAGGTCGTCATTATCGCCGTGGTGCTTCGGTGCCATGATGGTGTCTCTCCCCCTTCCTTTCTGTTAAGAGATATCTGCTGTAAGAGTCGGCCGCTAGGCCCTTAGCGCGCAGTTTCCTGGGCGGCTTGGAGGGTCTTTCGCAATTGAGCGAGTGCTCGGTGTTGTGCGACACGAACCGCACCTGGGGTAGAACCCACAATTTCCGCGGTCTCTTCTGCCGACAAACCGTTAAACACGCGCAGAATAACGATGTTTTTCGCCTTGTCACTTAACGTATCGAGCAAGGCGCGCATTCTGTTACTACCGTCTGCTTCCAATGCCCACTCTTCAGGGGTGGCGTCCTGCGCGGAGTCTTCTGGAATTTCTTCGGTAGGGGTGGACTTATCGCGCCCCATCGCACGATGGGCATCGGTAACCTTATTGAACGCAATGCCGTAGACATAGGCCATAAACGGACGGCCCTTGTCCTCGTAGGAGCCAATAGAGGTGGCCACTGCAAGACAGATCTCTTGGGCTACGTCCTCCGCGGTGGGTTGACGGCCGCCACCGATGCGGGCGCGGCAGTAGCGCAGCACCTGCGGGTGAATGATCCGCAGAACTTCTTGCAGCGCTCGACGGCTGCCGTCGACGGCATGCGGGACGAGATCCGCTAGCTGCTGTTCCTTATCACTCACGTATGCACCCTCTGACATGTTTTAAACCGGTAACTAACCATATTGGCACAGGGGAAGTTTATGCAAAGGCAACGCGCGGCCCCAGCGCGTGCGCAACCCGAGCGGAAGAAAATTCACAAACCGTTAACCTTTGTTGTTTCCGCTGGTAAACCGTGGTGTCGGTGGGGAGATCAAGGAAAGAATACCTAAAAGTCAAAAATAGGTAACCCATCGTTAACCCACGCGCGAAACACTACGTGAGGTTGCTTGCCGTAACACTGCGGAAGCCACACAAGAATTCTCGCCCTTACAAAGGAGCTAAGTAACGTGTCTCAGCCTCATTTGCTTCCCGGTCCCACCGCTGACCTGTGGGATTGGCAGCTACAAGGCGCCTGCCGCGGAGAAAACTCGGACGTGTTTTATCACCCAGATGGCGAGCGCGGCCGTGCCCGTGCCCAGCGCGAGAACCGCGCCAAGGCCATCTGCAATTCCTGCCCGGTCATTGATCTGTGCCGCGAGCATGCCCTGCAATCCGCCGAGCCCTACGGCGTCTGGGGCGGAATGAGCGAATCCGAGCGCGTCGTTGCGCTGCGCCAGCGCCGCCGCGCCGCCGCGCCGGTCAACGCTTAAGGCAGAAGATTAGGGGGAGACGAGGGCGTCGGCAAGAAAGCGCCCCGTCACCGAGTCTTGAACTGCCCCCCGAAAGTTGGACTGGTTTAATTCTAGGCGGTTAGGGCTTCAAGGGTCTGATTTCGATATTGCATCGGGGTTAGACCCTTGAGTCGTTGTTGGATGCGTTCGGTGTTGTACCACCGGATGTACTCGTCGATTGCCTGGTTGAACTCTGCGACGGTGTCGAAGGCTTCTCCGTGGTACATCTCGGTTTTCAGGTGGCCGAAGAAGTTCTCCATGACCGCGTTGTCGTAGCAGTTGCCTTTGCGTGACATCGATTGGACTCCCTGGTGCTGGCTAATCAGGGTGCGCCATGATGAGTGCTTGTATTGGAATCCTTGATCGGTGTGGATCATCCAGCCCGGCTCTGGAGCACACGCTTTGATCGCCTGCGCCAACGAAGCCGAGGTAAACGCCGTAGACGGCGATGTGGCCACTGTGTGGGCGACGATTGAGCGGTCGAACAGGTCCATCACCGGTGAGAGATACACCTTGCGGCCAGCGACTTTGAACTCGGTGACGTCGCTGACGAAGACAGTGTTGAGCCTATCGGGGGTGAAGTTGCGCTCGAGTGTGTTCTCAGCGATGTAGCTGATTGTGCCAGTGTAGGAGATGTAGGGCCTGCGCTGGCGGATCTTGGCTTTCAAGCCCATGGCGCGCATGAGCTTGTAGACAAGTTTGTGGTTGACCACCCAGCCCTGGTTACGCAGGTCGAGCAGTACCCGCCGGTAGCCGTAGCGGTGTTTGTTGCGCTGAAAACTGTCCCGGATCGCTTGTTTGAGCTCGGCATGTTTATCCGGTGCGGTGAGTCGTTTTTGGTGGTAGAAGAATGTCGAGCGTGCCATGCCGGCCGCATCCAGGAGGTAGTCCAAGCGGTGGTGTGACTTGAGGATGACGATTGCCTGGGCTTTCAGGCGTGTCCCTGGTTCCTCAAGTCTCGCAATTTTTTTAAGTAGGCGTTTTCCGCTTCCAGCCGCTCAACCTGGCGGCGAAGCTTTTCCTCTTCCGTGAGGCGTTTCGGCGCAGCCGATCCTTTGGGCCTGCCCTTCGGCTTCGGGCGCAGAGCCTCGTCGCCGCCTCTGCGCCACTTAGCCACCCAGTCCTTGACGAGGTGGTCGGATGAAAGATTGAACTCTCGGGCAAGATCCATCATCGACTCACCCGCAAGATGACGTTCTACAACTTCCTTCTTCGCCTCGAAGGAGTAGTGCTGCTTGTTTGGTTTCTCCACGAGACATAGTCTGCCACGCAGTTGGAAACGGCGATAAAGTCTACGCGTTGCGTCTCTCGAGACACCGACAACACGAGCAGCGGCTCGGCAACCCATTCCCTGCTCGAAAAGCTCCACTAACTGCTCACGCTGAACTTCACTCAGCGAACTACGTGCTCTCAAAGAAAATGCTCCCCACTAGTTGTTGGCAACTGATTTCTCAGTCCAACTAATGGGGAGCAGTTCATCTTTCTGCTCGGCTAACTCGGCTGGGGTGCCACGAAAGACCAGCTGGCCGCCGGCCGAACCGGCGCCGGGGACCAAGTCGATGGCGTGATCCGCATGCGCGAGAACAGCCAGATTGTGGTCGATGCAGATGACGGTGTGCCCGGAGTCCACCAACTCATCCAGCAGCGCCAGAATCCGGGCGGTATCTGCCGGGTGCAGGCCGGTCGTGGGCTCATCGAGGACCAGCACATCAGCGGTGGATTTCTTATCGCTCAGGTGCGCTGCGAGCTTGAGGCGCTGGCGCTCGCCGCCGGACAAGGTGGACAGCGGCTGGCCTAGGGTGACATACCCCAGGCCGACGGTGCACAGGGTATCGCAGATTTTCGCCGCGGCCGGTGCCCTCGCATTCGGGACACATGCCGCCGGTGCGCTCGAACCGGCGCACCTCCTTGGTGCCGTTGACCTCGATGGCGCCCTGGCCGGAGGCGGAGGGCACATTAAAAGAATAGGCCGCCGAGCCACCGGCGCGCGGGGTGGCCATACGCGAGTACAGCACGCGCAGCATGGCAGTGATATCGGTGGCGGTGCCAAAGGTGGAGCGAGAGGAGGCGGCCATGGGCTCCTGGCCCACCACGATGGCGGCCGTAAGATGCTCTAGCTTATCGACGTCCGGCCGGGCCAACGACGGCATAAACCCCTGCACGAATCCTGGGTAGGTCTCGTTAATAAGCCGCTGAGACTCGGCCGCGATGGTGTCGAAGACCAGGGAGGATTTGCCGGAACCGGACATACCGGTAAAGACGGTGAGCTGTCGCTTAGGGATGGACAGCGAGATATCGCGCAGGTTGTTTTCGCGTGCGCCGGTGACCTTGATGTATTCCACGGGCCTAGTCTAGGCACAACAAAACCCGCCGCGCGGCAAGCGGGGCGGGCGATGCTGGGAAGGTTTAGTGCTGGTGGCCGTGGCCGGCGTCAGCAGGCTGCTCTTCCTGTGGCTTTTCCACCACGGAGGCCTCGGTGGTAAGAACCATGCGGGCCACGGAGGTGGCGTTGACCACGGCGGAGTGGGTGACCTTCACCGGGTCGATGATGCCGTTATCGATGAGGTTGCCGTACTCGAGGGTATTGGCGTTGAAGCCCTCACCGTTGGACATCTCGGCAACGCGGGAGACGACGACAGCGCCGTCGAGGCCAGCGTTTTCGGCGATCCAGTAGGCCGGACGGGTCAGGGCGCGGGCGACGGCGAGAACGCCGACCTTGGCCTCGCCCTCGAAGCCCTCGGCGAAGGACTCGAGTTCCTTGGAAATCTGGACCAGCACGGAGCCGCCGCCGGCGATGACGCCCTCTTCGACGGCCGCGCGGGCCGCGTTGATGGCGTCTTCGACGCGCAGCTTGCGCTCGTTGACCTCGGTCTCGGTAGCCGCACCGACGCGGATGACGGCCACGCCGCCGGAGAGCTTAGCCAGGCGCTCCTCGAGCTTTTCCTTATCCCAGGTGGAATCGGTGCGCTCGATGTCGCGGCGAATGTGCTCGCGGCGCTCCTCTACTGCTTCAGCGGTGCCGCCGCCATCGACGATGACGGTGTCATCCTTGGTGATGGTCACGCGGCGAGCGGAACCGAGCACGTCGAGGCCAGCCTCGTTGAGGTTGACGCCCACCTCTGGGTCGATGACGGTAGCGCCGGTAACGACGGCCAGGTCATCCATGAATCCCTTGCGACGCTCGCCAAAGTACGGAGCCTTCACGGCCGCGACCTTGAGCACCTTGCGGATGGAGTTGACGACGAGCGCCTGCAGCGGCTCGCCCTCGATGTCCTCCGCGATGATGAGGGTCGGGCGGTTGGTCTCGGCGATCTTCTCCAGCAGCGGCAGGAAGTCCGGCAGGGAGGAGATCTTGTTGCGGACGAGCAATACTGCGGCGTCATCCAGCACGGCGTGGTAGGTCTCTTCCTCCGTAGCGAAGTACGGGGAAAGGTAGCCCTTGTCAAAGGAAATACCCTCGGTGACATCGACGGCGGAGTCGATGGTCTGGGATTCCTCGACGGTGACCACACCGTCCTTGCCCACCTTGTCCATGGCGCCGGCAACCATCTCGCCGACCTCCGGGTCGCGGGAGGAGACGGTGGCTACCTGGGCGATTTCAGAGGAGGAGTTGACCGCGGTGGCGCGGGCCTTAAGCTCCTCGACGGCCTTTTCGGCCGCCGCCGCGATGCCGCGGTTGAGCTCGATCGGGTTGGCGCCGGCCGCCACGTTGCGCAGGCCCTCGAAGATGAGCGCCTGGGCCAGCAAGGTAGCGGTGGTGGTGCCGTCACCAGCGGTGTCATTGGTCTTGACCGCAACGGACTTGACCAGCTGCGCGCCGAGGTTCTCGAACGGCTCCTCGATGTCGATATCGCGGGCGATGGTCACGCCGTCATTGGTGACGGTGGGGCCACCGAAGGCCTTGGACAGCACGACGTTGCGGCCGCGCGGGCCGAGGGTGACCTTGACGGCATCAGCCAGCGTATCGACGCCGCGCTGGATTCCCTCGCGGGCTTCTTGGTCGAATGCAATGAGCTTTGCCATAAGTGGGCCTACTTCTCGATGACGGCGAGCAGGTCACGGGAGGACAGCAGCAGGTACTCCTCGCCGTTGTACTTCAGCTCGGTGCCGCCGTACTTGGAAAAGACCACGGTATCGCCTTCGTTGACGCCTACCGGGGTGACCTCACCCTTGTCGTTGGTGCGGCCTGGGCCTACTGCAACGACGGTAGCTTCCTGTGGCTTTTCCTTGGCGGAATCCGGGATAACCAGGCCGGAAGCGGTGGTGGTTTCAGCTTCTACGATCTGTACGAGGACGCGGTCCTCGAGAGGCTTAATGTTTGCCATGATGTTTCCTCCGTAGTGTTCGTATGCGCGCCGGTATGGCGCGCGCGTGCCGGTTGTGGATGTCCAGCACAGCCGTCGTCGCGGGTGAACAACTGTGGGTCAAACAACCTGATTAGCACTCTACCCTCGTGACTGCTAACCCTCAACAATGACCCGGCCCACATTCCGACACCCTCAGCGATCCCTTCAGCGCTCTCGTTGCCCGGCGCGGACAAAGCCGGCCAGCGCCAGCTTGACGACGCCCACGGCGATAAACATGGCACCAAAAATCACGGCGAAGGCCGGCCACCACAGCTCGTCTACCAGCGTTCGGCCGAAGGAAACCTGTGGGGTGAGCAGGTGGTGGAGTGGGAGGAGCGTCGCCAAGCACAGCGCCCAGACCACGCCGGCCGCAGTCAGGGTGAGGCACGCCGCCTCCCCTACTTGCACGCGCGCCCAGGCCGAGGGAGTGGCGCCAGCCAGCGTGAGGCCGCGGATATCGGAGGCGATGCGCCCGCGCATGAGCAGTGAGGTAAGCACGGCGCCCACGATGCTGGGGGCAAAGACCGGCCCTAAAAGGGCGACAAAGACCTGCCACGAGGACAAGGTGCCGCCGACGCCTGCATCGTTTCCAAAGCGCAGGCCCGAGCCGACGGCGACGATAAAGCCGCCGAGGAGCACCCACGGCACGATGTGTGGGGTGGAAAAGTGCCGGCGCACCCGCACGTTGGCCCCAGCGATGCCGGCCGCGCGGGTCCATTGGTCGATACCGGGCATGAGCCAAGGTAAGAAGAGGGCGACGAGGATGACGAGCCCCATCTCGGCCGACAAGAGGTCACCCGGGTCATCGATGTGCAGGCACCCGTAGACCGTGCCGCCGATAGCCGCGGCCGCAAGCAGGAATTTCACCAGAAGCCACATCGGGTGTGCGGGAGTACGCGGCCGGAACACGCGGCGCAGCGGAGGCAGCGCACCAACCAGGGCCGCGGACGTGCAGACGGATACCGCAATGGCGGTGACCTGGCCGGTAACGGCGATATCCGGCATGGGGATGCCGTCGCTGCGCAGGGCGCGCACGCACGGGTCAAGCAGAGGTCGGGCCGGCAGCACGCCGAGAAATCCGGCAGCCGCGCTGACCGCTGCGACTTGGCCCAGAATGAAGGCAACAATCATCCACCCGGGCATGCCCACCATGCGCCAAGAACGGTAGACCGGCTCGCGCTCGGCGATGATAAGGCGCATCTGCGATAGCGTCACCAACACCACCACGCACAGGGCCATGCCCAGCACCGTGCCACCCAGCGGGCCGGCGGGATTTTCTTCGGCCCCGGAGGAGGCAACCAGCATGGCCAGCGCCAGGGTGCACGAGGTGGAAGACACCACCAGGGTCAGCGCCACGGCCAGCCACGATAGCCAATTGGACTGTAAGTCCTTAAGCCACACCAGCATGGGCCACCTCCTCTAAGGAGATGATCCTGTCGGCCGCCTCAGCGGCGAGGTGCGAGTGGGTCACCATGACCACGCTGGCGCCATCGCGGGCGGCGGCGCGCAGGTGGGAAAGGACGGTGGATGCGGTGGCGTCGTCAAGCGCGCCCGTAGGCTCGTCGGCGAAGATATAGGGCGCCTGGGCCAGCAATGCCCGGGCGACGGCCACGCGTTGCTGCTGCCCGCCGGAAAGCTGCGCGGGCAGGCGGCGCTCCAACCCAGCAAGGCCGAACGAATTAAAGACCTCCGCCACCTTGCCGCGTGCAGGCCGCCGGCCGGAAAAGCGCGCGGTCAAGGTGGCATTGCGCTGCGCGTTGAGGGATTCCAGCAGGTTATAGTCCTGAAACACAAAGGCTCGCTGCTTGCGCCCCGGCGCATTGACTCGGCCGGAGGTGGGCTTATCGAGCCCGGATAACAGGTTCAGCAGCGTGGTTTTCCCGCTGCCGGAAGGCCCCATGATGGCGACGAATTCGCCTGGGGCGATGGACACATTCACGCGATTGAGCACGGTGCGGCGGCCGTAGCGCTTGCTGAGGTTATCTGCTTTTAACATGCCTTTGATTCCACTCGGCCGCGCAGAAGAAAGACATGGAGTGGGCCGCCCAGAAAATGGTAGAGCTAGCTCTACTGCCCCACCCTGGGTAAGGCGGCTAGGCTCATGGGTTATGCGAACCCTCAAAGCCTGCGCGTGGAGCCTCGTCCTCGGCGCGCTATTTATCCCGGCGTTGGTGGTTTCGGTGCTGATGCTGCCGTGGATTCCGCTGGTGGGACGCGCCGCGGAATTTGTCGGCCGGTTGGGTGCGCGGTGGATGGGCGTGGAGATCCCACCTCGGCGCGCAGGCCGGTGGTTTGATTGGCAGCAGTTTTATCACCTTATTGTGCAGCTATTGATTTCGGCTGCCTGCTTTGCCGCGTGGACTGCCGTGGGCTTTTCGGCGGGCGTGCTGGCAATTGCGCCGTTCGTGCCAAATACCGAATTCTTCTTTGGCGAGTGGTTCACCACCAACCGGCCGCTCATTTTCTTTACCTGCTGGCTCACCGCGGCGTTGCTGGTGGCTTTATTGGTAGGGCTTAACCGCCTGTTGGTCTTGGCGTCGACCTCGCTGACCCGGCTGGCGTTGAGCCCCTCGGCCGAGGAATTGGCGGCCTCGCGCGCCACGCTTATCGATGCCTTCTCCGGCGAGCGCCGCCGCATCGAGCGCGAGCTGCACGATGGCCCGCAGCAGTACCTCACTGCGCTCAAGCTCAACTTGGCCGCGGCGAAATTGCAGGCCCCTCCCGAGGCGCAACCGGCCTTGGCCGATGCGGAACATAATGCCTCTTTGGCCTTGGCCTCCCTGCGGGCGACGGTGCGTGGCATTGCCCCGCAGGTGCTTTTCGACGCCGGACTTATCCCCGCCCTCGACGAACTCCTCGCCCACTCCGGGCTGGAGACCGAACTACACGTCGAAGGCGCCGAACGCTCAGTGGATGAAACCACTGCCCTGCTGGCTTACCACGCGGTGGCCGAGGCGCTTACCAATGCTTCCAAGCATGGCGCGGCCACCCAGGCGACGGTAACGGTTGCTTTCGGGCAGACGTTGCGCCTAGACATCGTTGATAATGGCACCGGACCCTGCCCCGGCCCCGGAGCTGACTTCGGCCCCGCAGCCAAGAAGCCAGGTGAGCCGGGCACCGGTCTCGCCGGGCTGCGCGAACGCGCCGCCGCACTGGGCGGAACGGTGAACTTTTCGGCAGCAGATGACGCGGCTGCGCGCGAACGCGGTGGCCGACTGCAGGTCGAATTACCGCTGAAGGAGGCCGAATGAAACTACTACTAGCGGAAGATTCCGCGCTGCTGCGCGCGGGGCTCGAGCAGCTACTTAGCACCTTGGGCCACAGCGTTACGGCGGCCACGGATGCCGAAGAACTGCGCGCTATTGCCGGGCAGGAAGATTTTGACCTGATTATCAGCGATGTACGCATGCCACCGACCATGACCGACGATGGCTTGCGCGCCGTGCATGACCTGCGAGCAGCCAATCCCACCCAGCCGGTGGTGGTGTTGAGCCAATACGTAGCGGCAAGCTACCTCGACCAACTCTTGGAGCACGGCGGCTTTGGCTACCTGCTCAAGGAGCGCGTTTCTGATGTGGAAGAATTCGTGCGCACGCTAGACGAGGTCGCCCGCGGCGGCACCGTGGTGGACCCCGAGGTGGTCACAGCGTTACTGTCGGCGCGGCGTACTGGTTTAGCCCAGCTCACCGCCCGCGAGCGGGAGGTACTGGGGCTTATGGCCCAAGGATTGAGCAATAAAGAAATTGAAGACACGCTCGTTCTTACCGCCGGAGCGGTAAGCAAGCATGTCTCCAATGTGTTTATGAAACTCGGGTTTCGGCCCGAGGACGCCAACCGACGGGTCAAGGCCGTATTGGCGTGGCTGCGCCATACAGAGCGCTAGCCGCTGAGGAGACGCTCGCTACTTTTTCGAGCTGAGCCCACCGAAAATATCGCTGGAGCTCAGGGAGCTGCCTCCCTCCGGATCCTTGGGCACCTCTGGGGTGTCTGGGTCGGTGGACTCGGTGGAGTCGGCGGGGTTGGTGGCGTCGTCGGCAGGCGCAGCGCCGCGATCCTTCTTCTTGAGGGAAACCTTGTCCACCAGCGTGTTATCGCCTTCGTTGAAGGTGGTAAAGGTGAGCTTGTCATCGGAGACGTCCACGCGCATGTAGTCCTCGGTGTAGTCCTGGCGCCACATGGCGGTGGACTCGTGGGCAAGCTTTGGATCGATGGTCTCCATGCGCGCGCCCTTGTGCTTTTTGTTATTCACGTCGGTGAAGTCGTAGTACTTGCCACCGCCCGCGGTGGTGGTGGTCAGGTACAGCGCCTCGCCATCCTTGGGCTCGAGGACGTCGCCGCGCTGCGGCTTCTTTTCAGGCAGGACCGGCTTGTTGTTCTTCATCAGGTGGCTGCGGGTGTAGATGTGGTCGTGGCCGGAGAGCACGGCATCGACGTTGAGCTCAGAGAGCACCGGGGTGAGCTTCTCGCGCAGGTTGGTGACGTCCTTATCAAAATAATGCGTGCCCTGGGAGTATGGGCCGTGGTGCATACCAACGACGATCCAGTCATTATCCGCGCCGCGGGATTCGATGGCCTCGCGCAGGAACTGCTCGTGGCGGGCGATATCGGCGTCGGAAGAAGCATTGGAGTCCAAGCCAATGAAGAGCACGTTATTGCGCTCGAAGTAGTGGTCGCGGATATCGTCTGCTTGGTGCGGGTTGGAGAAGTGCTCATCATGATGCTTCATGGTGAGGTTATAGGTCTCGTGGTTGCCCGGGACCAGTGTTGGTAGGGATGTGACGAATCTCCGGGGCGGAGAAGTATGCATCGTACTGCGGTACCTGCGCACCCCAACCCTCCACCTGGTCACCCAGGGACCAGATCATGCTGGCATTCGGCACGTGGGAGGCCGCGTGGCCGATGGTCTTGCGCCACTGTTCGGCCTGGTCATCCACCTTGAGGTTCACGCCGATCTGCGGGTCAGCGACGGTAAGGAAAGACCAGTCATCGCCATTGGAGCCAGTGTTAAAAGTCTCTGGTTCGGACCAACCGCCTTCTTCGGAGCCGACGCGGTAGGAGTACTCGGTATCCGGCTGCAGGTCAGTAGCGGTGGCGAACTGGGACTTGTACAGCAATGCGCCATAATCGCGCTCGTCGGCCTGGAAGGTGGTGGTGCCTTCTGGGCCGGTAACCTCGAGGACCTCGTCTGCCTTGGACTTCGTGCGCCAGGTGACCATGACCTGGGATTCATCTTCGCCCGGCTGCAGGATGGTGCGGTAGATGGGCGAGTCAGCAGCCAGCGCTGGGGTGGCGGGCACGATGGCGGTAGCGCCACCTACTGCGAGGGCGGTGGCGAAGGAGGCGACGAAACGCGATGAACGAAGCATACAGTTTTCACCTTTGGAGTCTTAGAAGAAGCGGTACGGCTCCCTAGAACACCATAAGAATGTGAACACCGTATTACGAGCGCGCGAAAAGCGTTTGAACCCTACCTGTGAGGGGCTGGGGTTTAGAGGCTCTTATCGGAGTTGATAACGGCCGCGCGCCAGAGGGTGTATTCCTCCGGGTTATCTTCGCGGTAGTTCTTCACTGCGCGAATGCCCTGTTCCACGGACTCGATGACGGCATCGATGGTGGTGTCTTCGCCCTCAGCATCGACAAAAATGACGGGGCCGCAGATGGAGCGGATGGGATCCTGCAGGAAAGCGGCGTTTCCAGTGGCAGCCGCGTTGCGCGCCAGGGAGGCTACCGGGTTCGGCTCGGCGCCCTCGGCCTTGGCTTCGGGGTTGTAGAGCGCGGCGTAGGTGGTGCCATCTTCCTGGAATACAACGGAGACGCGGTCCTCGGTGGTGCCGCCCAGGAACTGGTTGGCGTGTTCCAGCTCGAACTCGAGCTTGCGGCGGGTGAGATCAGGGTTGACAAGGAAACCGACGGTCATGAGAGAAAGCTCCTTCAGAAAGCCAAGAGGGCATGAACGCTCTTTAGAGTACCGGCCCACTGCCCCGCCTGCAGCGCGAGCGAGAAGAACTTTAGGTTAACTGCGGCTCTTCTACATCCAGCTGGGTATCGGTGCCTACGCCGAGACCAGAGGGCTGGGCGCCTTCGTGGATGAGCTGCGCGCCGATGGCCGCGATCATCACGCCGTTATCGGTGCACAGGGAAAAGCGCGGCACGCGCAGTTCCACCCCGGCGGCGGCGCAGCGCTCGGCGGCCAGCTCGCGCAGGCGGGAATTAGCGGCCACGCCGCCTCCCAATAACAGCACGCGGGCGCCGGTGTCCTCGCAGGCACGCACGGCCTTGGCAGTCAGGACATCGGCCACGGCTTCTTGGAAACTGGCGCATACATCTTCCACGCTGATGGTCTCCCCTGCCTTTTCGGCGCGTTCCACGTAGCGGGCCACGGAGGTCTTGAGCCCGGAGAAGGAAAAGTCGTGGCGGTGTGGGCCGCGCAGATCCTCGGCGCGGGACATGCCGCGTGGGAAGTCGATGGTGGCCTCGCCGCGGGCAGCGAGCTTATCAATCACCGGGCCGCCCGGGTAGCCCAAACCAAGGAGGCGGGAGACTTTGTCGTAGGCTTCACCGGCGGCGTCGTCAAGCGTAGAGCCCAACTCGCGCATGGGCTTGCCGACGGCCTCTACCTCCAACAGCTGCGTATGCCCGCCCGAGACCAAGAGGGCCACCGAGTGCGGCAGCTCTTCGCCTTCCAGGTTGGCCACCGCAACGTGGCCGCCGAGGTGGTTAACGCCGTAGAAAGGCACGCCCCAGGCCGCGGCATAGGCCTTGGCGGCCGAGGCTCCCACCAGCAAGGCACCGGCCAGGCCAGGTCCCACGGTGGCGGCGATGGCATCCGGCTTTTCGATGCCCGCCTCATTCAGCGCCGCTTGCATGACCTGCGGCATGGCCTCAAGGTGGGCACGGGAGGCGATTTCCGGGACGACGCCGCCGAAACGCGCATGCTGCTCCATGGAGGAAGCAACGGCGTTAGCGATGATCTCCATGTGGCCGTCCTCGCGCAGCTCGACGATGCCCACGCCGGTTTCATCGCAGGAGGACTCGATACCCATGATCTTCATGACTGCTCCTTAATCTTCTGGGCGATCGGACTGACGCGGGCGCACCATCACGTGCGCATCCGCCCCGGAAGGTTGGTAATAGTTCTTGCGGATCCCCTGCTTGGCAAAGCCGTAGCGCTCATACAGGCCAATAGCGGGATCATTGCCCACGCGAACCTCGAGGAAGACCGGGGCGTCCTTGAGATCCGCGATATGGCAGATATTGTCCATCATCATCCGCGCGATGCCGCGGCGCTGCGCGGCGGGGTCGACGCCAATGGTGTGGATTTCAAACTCCGGGTCCGCGGCCGGGCCCATCATGCCGATGCCCGCATAGCCCAACAGCTTTACGGGCGTTGGTTCCTCGATCGCGCCTTCCACCCCGAGATAGAAGTTGAAGGGCTGGGCCATTTCTTCCCGGAAGATCCGGCTGGACCACGGAGTGTCGCCTGGAAAAAGGACCTCTTCCAGCTCGGCGCACCGGGGTGCATCGGCCGGGGTTAGCTCGCGCAGCCTCACAGCTCGACCTTCGGGATGGCGGCAGAAAGCTGTTGCTGCTTTGGCGGGACCGCATCTGGGCGGCGTAGGTACAGCGGCACGACGGGGGCCGGTTCTGCCTCGAGGTCGGCCGCGGCAACGAGGGCCGACGCGGTCGGATGGGCCGCGCGGTGCGGGAGGGCGGCGAATCGCTCGGGAAGTTGCCCAGCAAGGCGGTCAGGAATGATGACCTCGGCGGTGGAGGCAAGTTCCACCTCGAGTTCGGCCGGTTTCGTCACCGCAGGACCAGAAATGCGCTGCACGCCGGAGTCGGTAGCGCGGTAAGTGGCCCAGTAGATCTCTTTGCGGCGGGCGTCGGTAGCCACCAAGGCGGTCGCCTCGTCGGCCGCGGCGGCAGGTTCTACGTGGAGGTCGGCGGCGGCCGCGATGGCATCGTGGGTACAGATGCCGTGGAGGGGGATAGAAAGGGCGTCGGCAAGCGCGGAGGCCGTCGCCATACCCACGCGCAACCCGGTAAATGGTCCCGGGCCCACGCCGGTGACCACCGCATCGAGGTCGGAATACTCCATGCCCGCCTCTGCGAGGACCTCGGTGATGGTAGGAATGAGCAGTTCATTATGCGCGCGCGTATCCTCCAGCACGCGCTCGGTGGTCTGCCCGGTGACGGTATCCACTACCCCGGTAACCAGGGCGGTGGTGGCCGTGTCGATCGCGAGGACGCGCATTAGGCAACCATCTTCCAGGTGCCATCCTCGCGCTGGAAGCCCAGCGGCTGGGTGCCCTGGATCATGGGCACTCCGCCATCAAGGCTCTGGCCCTGCTGCTCCATGGCCTTGATCTGCATGTCAATCATCTCGCACACCTCGACCTTTTCCGGATCCAGCTCTTCGATGAAGGGCTTAGCGCTCTGGGAGATGGCTACCGCGTAGCTCTTGCCTTCCGGCACCGCACCATCTTCAAAGGTGATGTTCTCGGTATCGATCTGTGCCTCTTTAACCTTGTCTTCACGCATGCCTGGGCAGATGAAACCAATGGCGGGGTACTCCTCGCCATAGACGTCGGTGGGCATGACGGTCATGACCTCCAAGTTATTTGGCGCCTTGGCCAGCGTGGAGGAGAGGTTTCCCTCCAAGTGGTTATCCTCGCGCAGCGTGGAGGAGGCAAGAAGAACCATCATGACAACGATAAAGATGGCGATGATGACGGCAGTGAGGTTGCGAGCGAATTTAGTCATGGGGTGAGTATGGCTCCTTGAAAAATGTTTAAGTTTCAGGCGGGCGGCGGTAATACTGGCAACCGATGCTACCTGGTTAACCGCAACACAAAACCCACAGGGTAGTGCCTGCCAGTGTAGGCGTGCGACCCTGTGGGTGAGTAATTAACGCGAGATATTGCCGCTATAGCAACAGCAAGAGCAATACCTGCGAGGCAATAATCTTGCCGATAATTGTGGTGGGATAGACCGTGGCCCATCCGCGGCCGGCCAACTCGGTGCCGGTTTGATCACGAATGTAGGCAAAGACTGCGGGGTTGGTGGTCATGCCGGCCGCACAACCCATGGCCTCGTCCCACTTCAGCTTGAGCACCAGCATGCCGATGACGCCGATCAAGATGGCGGAGACCAGCGTGATGATAAGGCCCACGCCCATGATGGTCAGGGAGGATGGATCCGTCAGGGCATCGCGGAAGGAGGCGCCGGCCGAGGTGCCCACGCCGGCCAGGAACAAGGTAAGGCCCATATTGGACAAGGTCTCACGGGTGTGGAATGGCATCTGCCAGTTCAACGGGCCGGTACGGTTGAGGTAGCCCAAGAGCAGGCCGACAACGACGGGGCCGCCACCGAAGCCCAGCTGCAGAGTAGAACCGCCCGGCATCGGAATCGGAATGAGGCCAAGCAGCATACCCAAGGTCAGTCCGATGGCCAGGGACAGCAGGTCAGCGTTGCCCAATGCGGCCTCAGAGTCACCGAGGTACTTGCGCACATACGGCAGGCGGCTCGGGCTGGTGACCACGCGAACGCGATCCGAGTAGTTGAGCACAGTGTCCGGGTGCGGGACGAGGTCCTTATCGCCCTTACGGATACGAGCGATAATAAAGCCGTGGTCGAGGGCCTTGATCTCGCGGATGGACTTACCGGCAATTTCCGGGTTGGACACGGTAACGCGGGTGTATTTAAGCCCAGCGTCCTCGGTCAGCTCCACTGGGTGTTCTTCACCCAAGATCTCAATGGCCTTATCGACGGCCTCTTCGGAGCCGTTGAGCAGGTAGGCCTCCCCCTCGCACAGTGGCATTTCGGGGACGGCGAGGCGGTGGCGCTCTTCATCGGAGATGATACGAGTAGCCACTACGGTCTGGCCGGTAACGCGGTAGATATGGCCAGCGGTGTCATTGAAGTTCTTGGTCAGGCGCACGCCTTTGGCTACGAGCTCGGCGGGAATCATGCCCTCTGCGCGGGCATCTTCCTCATGGTTGGCTTTGACAACCTTGGCGCCAATGGCGGCAACGAGAATCGCGCCAATCACCGCGCCTGGGTAGGCCAAGGAGTAACCGACGACCGGGGTGGAATCGCCCACCATTTCCACCACGGCAGCCATGCCCGGCGTGGAGGAGAGCGAACCGGCGAACATACCGACGGCCTCTGGCACGCTCATGCCAAAGGCACGGATAAGGCCATAGCCAACGGCGACCAAAATAACCAGCATGCCCAGCATAAAGACGGTGAGCTTCCAGCCGCGGGTTTTAAACTCACGGACAAAGGAAGGCCCGAAGTTGAGGCCAATGGCATAAACGAAGATCGCCAGGCCAAATTGATAGACCAGCGGCGGAATTTGGATTTCCGGATTGGCAGTAGACAGACCAAGTGCCACAAACATCGCGGCCGCGGCACCGAGAGAGATGCCGAAGATCTTGATCTTGCCAATCGCTAGACCCACCGCCATGATGACGAAGAGAGATAGCAAAGGACTTGAGGCGAGAAAATTCAACACCTTAATAGAATTACGTAGTGGTTATACCCGGATCAAGTTTGCTTTCTGGGATATTCATCACTTAATCCCCCTTAAGGTCAAGATATGTGCTATACAACACCTTGCCAAGACCATGTGAAGCGGCGAACATCCTCTTCTGCGCCGGCATAGTCCACCGGCTCGCGGTCAATGCTGATAAATAGGTAGCGCTCCGCAATCTGTTCCACGAGTCCCCCGCCCCATTCGGCAATAACCACGGCGTCCTCTAGCTCCGTGTCCAGATCCAGCGCGTCGAGCTCCCCTAGCGGGCCCCGGAATTAGCACCGCCTTCATCGAGCAGGCGGTAGGCATCCACGTGCACAAGGTTCGGCCCGCCCACAGTAGAGCGGTGCACGCGGGCGATAACGAAGGTTGGCGAGGTAACGCGACCTTTAACTTGCATGCCCTTGGCGACGCCCTGCGTCAGCGTCGTCTTTCCAGCCCCCAACGGCCCATCCAAGATCACTACATCGCCGGCTTCAAGCGCCGCACCCAGCTCTTCACCAAAGGCATGGGTTTCTTCCACCGTGGATAGGTCGCGGCTGCCGGATTCGGGAAAGCTACTGCGCATCTTCTTCTCCTATATATTCGCGTTCGGTGCGGCCATCGGGCAGGCACACCACCTCATAGTTGATGGTGCCTGCTGCTGCGGCGAGATCCGTGGCCGATACTCCCCCGTTGCCAAAGATCACGGCATCTTGCCCCGTGTCCACGCCATGCGGGTTCTCACCTAAGTCCACCACGATCTGATCCATGCAGATTCTTCCTACTTGCGGGTAGAGGTGCCCACCAATGCCCACGTGCAAGTCGCCCTGATAGCCGCGCGGCAGGCCATCGGCATAGCCACAGTCCACCGTGGCCAAAAATCCCGGCTTATCCGCCTTCCATGTGAGTCCATAGCACGTGCCCTCACCCGCTTGAATGGGCTTGACGTTAAAAATCTGACCGGACCAGGTCATGGCCGGGCGCAGGCCATGCTCGCGCCCCTCGATGGGCTCCAAGCCATAGCAAGCGGCGCCGACGCGCACCTGCTCGAAATAAGAGGACGGACGTGTCAGCACTGCGGGCGAATTGGCCAGGTGATTGACCGGGCATTCCAAGCCAATCTCACGCGCGAGCTGCAGGGCCGTGCGGAACGCTTCCTCTTGGGCGTCATTGTGCGGATTATCCGGCTCATCGGCGCACGCAAAGTGGGACATGAGCCCAAGCACCTTGATGTGTGGGGCATCGCGCAGCACCTTAAAGGTCTCTGCCCAATCCCCTTCGTCCACACCGGAGCGGTGCATGCCGGTTTCCACCTTGACGTATACCTCGGCAGGAAAATCGGCCTTGACCAGCTTATGCGCCTGCTCAAGGGAGTTGACCGCTACCTCGATTCCATTGGCCAAGGCTTCTTCGAGGATTTCATCTGTTTGCCAAATCCACGCCACGATGGGCGCATCCACGCCCGCGCGGCGCAGGTTCACGGCTTCCCGCAGGGTGGCCACGCCAAAGCAATCCGCGCCGGCGCGCGCCATCACCGGCACAACCTTGGCCGCGCCGTGCCCATAAGCATCGGCCTTGACCACGCACATGAGCTTGACCTCCGGCACCCACCTTTTCCTTGATGAGGCGGACGTTGTGCGCAATGGCGGAGAGATCAATCGTGGTTTTCAGCATGCCCACCATTGTGCCACTGCTCACCCTTGGGCTGAATTCGGGCAGGGTGTGCCGCACTGACTCGCGATACCTCCACCTTGGAGTCGGCTCATCCAATGTCCTCTATAGAAACTTGCCTCGTAAGTTTGATCCGCGAGCAGAAATCTTCATCATGGCTAACCACTAGCAATGCGCCCCGATAGTTTTTCAAAACTGAGACCAACCAATCAACAGTTGAAATATCAATGTTGTTAGTCGGCTCATCGAGCATTAGCAATTGCGGCGCCGGATCCGCTAAGAGCACTCTGGCGAATTCCGCCCTAAATCTTTCGCCTCCCGAGAGAGTCCCTGTCAACGCATGAACCGAGTCAGATTGAAACAACAACTGAGCAAGCTGATCACGGATGAACTGCGGATCTTCTCGTGGATTCGCGTTAGTAACCACGTCCCATACGCTTAGAGAAGGATCTAATCCAATTCGTTGACGCAAATACCCCGAATTGCCGATCACGTAGCCCGCCTCACCGGAGTTAATTCGGTTTAAGAGCGTGGTCTTGCCACTTCCATTTGGTCCTGACAAGCGCACCCGTTCCGGGCCGACAATCGTCAGCCCAGGAATCGAAATAACCCGCTTTCCTTCCGGCAGCTCAGTTTGTGGCAGCTCGATATAGACCGAATCATCATCTCGTATGTTTCGCTCAGCTCGAGCTAAAGAGCGTTGGGCCTCTTCAACTGCGCCTGAATGGATCTGCGCTCTGCGCGATGCCGTCTTTTCGGATCGCTGCTTATCAAGCTTCATCGTCATGCCTGGTTTGCGCTTCGACTCCGCGAACTTCTTTCCACGGCGCGCATCACGCGCAATCCGTGTCTGCATTGCTTGTTGTTCGCGGAGTTGCTGCTTATAAGTCGCCTTGGCGGTAGATACTGCTTTTTGAGCTACTTCCTGTTCTGCATTAATCGTGGCTAGGTAGTCGGAATAGTTGCCTTGGAAGAAGCGTAGGTTCCCATCCCTTAATTCCGCTACCTCGGCAGCTACATCCAACAGGTCTTTGTCATGGCTTACCACTAGCACCGGCGCCGCGGCATTTACCAACATATCTTTCAGATGCTTCTTAGCAGTTCCGTCGAGGTTATTGGTCGGTTCATCGAGGATAATGAAATCCGGCTCGGACAAGAACACCGCTACCAAAGCGACGCGGACCGCTTCACCTCCAGAGAGGCTTTTGATAGGGCGGCCCAACGGGATATCCAATCCGGCGGCGGAAAGGGCAGCGGTAATGCGCTCACCGACGTCCCATTGCTCCCCAATTAACTCATAGAGTTCTGGTTCATACTCACCGGCTTCGACTGCGGAAATCGCCGTGAGCACTTGGGTGGCACCGAAGATGTCTGCTACTACATCATTTTCATTCCAAGCAAGGTCTTGTGGCAGGTACGCTATCGATTCCGGCTTTTCCACCGTTCCAGCAGTAGGCAAGATTTTGCCAAGGATGACGTTTAACAGAGTTGTCTTTCCTGCACCATTATCCCCAATGAGCGCAGTTAAAGGGCCAGAAAAGGCACCGTTTAGGCCGCTGAAGCAGGTTGTACCATTGGGCCATACAAGGGAAAGGTCGTTCAATAAAATAGGCATGCTTAAATCCGTTCTTCCTTTAGTGTTTTACGCAAAAACACGACGGACGAGCACTGCCTACTCCTTTCACCGACAACAATTGCTCCCAATAGCATAACAGATTCAAGCTTCAAAGAAATGCCAAAGCCCCCTTACCTCCCACGCAAGAAACGCGGCAAGTAAGGGGGCTTAGCTAGTACCGTTCGGCGTGGATTACTCCACGGTCACGGACTTGGCCAGGTTACGCGGCTGGTTCACGTCGTAGCCCTTGGACTTTGCTACATGGGCGGCAAAGATCTGCAGCGGCACGGTGGCCAGCAGCGGCTGCATGAGGGTCGGCGCCTTCGGGATGCGGATGACGTGGTTAGCGTAATCCTCCACGGCGGTATCGCCCTCTTCCGCAATCACGATGGTGATGGCACCACGGGCGCGGATCTCCTGGATATTGGAGACAACCTTGGAGTGCAGGGAGTCGCGGCCGCGCGGGGACGGCACGATGACGAAGACCGGCTGGCCTTCCTCAATCAGTGCAATCGGGCCGTGCTTGAGCTCGCCGGCGGCAAAGCCCTCGGCGTGCAGGTAGGCGATCTCCTTGAGCTTGAGCGCGCCCTCAAGAGCTACAGGGAAGCCAACGTGGCGGCCCAGGAAGAGCACGGATTCCGCATCCTTCATGGAGTTGGCCAGGTTGGCCACCTGGTCCTCTTCGTCGATGACGTTTTGAACCTTGTCCGGCATGTGGCGCAGCTCAGCCAGAACGCTCTGGATTTCATCGGCGAACATATTGCCGCGCAGCTGAGCCAGGTAGAGGCCAAGCAGGTAGGTGGCGGTGATCTGTGCCAGGAAGGCCTTGGTGGAGGCCACAGCGATTTCCGGACCGGCGTGGGTGTAGAGCGCGGCATCGGATTCGCGCGGGATGGACGAACCCTGGGTATTGCAGATGGCGATAACCTTGGCGCCCTGCTGGCGGGCGTGGCGCACGGCCATCAGGGTATCCATGGTCTCACCGGACTGGGACAGGGCGACGACCAAGGTCTTTTCGTTCACGATCGGATCGCGGTAACGGAACTCGTGGGCGAGCTCGACCTCGGTAGGAATGCGGCACCAGTGCTCGATGGCATAGCGTGCCACGTGACCGGCATAGGCGGCGGTACCGCAAGCGATGACGATGATCTTGTCGATGGACTTCAAAACGGTCTCATCGATGCGCAGATCATCGAGGGTCAGCTGGCCCTGTTCGTCGAAGCGGCCGAGCAGGGTATCGCGCACAGCGGAAGGCTGATCGTGGATTTCCTTTTCCATGAAGGAATCGAAGCCACCCTTTTCGGCAGCGGCGGCATCCCACTTGATTTCAAAAGGCTTGCCCTGTGCAGGGTTGCCCTCATAATCGGTGATTTCTACCTCGTCGGCGGTGATGGTCACGACCTGGTCGTTGTCCATCTCCACGGCGGACTTGGTGTAATCGATGAAGCCGGATACATCGGATCCGAGGAAGTTCTCGCCCTCGCCCAGGCCGATAACCAGCGGCGAGTCACGGCGAGCGGCAACGATGCGATCGGCCTGCTCGGCGTGGATGGCCAGCAGGGTGAATGCGCCCTCGAGGCGGGAGCAGGTCAGCTGCATCGCCTTGGTGAGGTCACCAGCGGCCTCGTTGTGGAAGACATCGCCCAGCAAAGTAGCGGCAACTTCGGTATCGGTCTCGGAGACGAAATTATAGCCCTTGTTCAAAAGCTCGGACTTGAGCTCGGCGAAGTTCTCAATGATGCCGTTGTGCACCACGGCCAGCTTGCCACCATCGACCACGTGCGGGTGCGCATTCAGGTCGGTGGGGCCACCATGGGTAGCCCAGCGGGTATGGCCAATGCCCAGCACGGAGTCTGGCAACGGGCGGGCCTCAATCTCAGCATCCAGCGCAGCGACCTTACCGGCCTTCTTGCGCCAGCTGATGTCCCCATCGGCGTACATTGCTACGCCAGCGGAGTCATAGCCGCGGTATTCCAAACGGCGCAGACCTTCTAGAACTACGTCGAGGGCGAAGTAATCACGGTCACCACCAGCGTGACCAATATATCCAACAATTCCACACATGGTTGCTGATTTTACAGCACGTGGAAGAAACCTCTAGGCGGGCGGGGCGTCGGCAAGCGGGGCATAGTGCCCCACCCACTAGTGCGCTGGGAAAACTAGCGCGTCGCCTGTTCCAAAAGTTCCAGAATGTGGTGATAATCCTCGCCAGTAGCACGGGTCAGGCCGAGCTCGCAGGTGCGGTTGGTGGAGGCATGATACTGCGCCCCGATTTCCTTGACTTGCGCTGCTTCGGCGCGCGTTGCGGCGTCGGTTAGCTCCGGGTGCAACATGCCGCGGTCGCCGGCATAGCCACAGCAATTCCAGTCAGTGGGAATGTGGACCTCGGTCGCGGCGGCGCGGGCTACCTTCTCCACGTCTTCCATCATGCCCAGCTGGAAGGCAGAGCAGGTGGGGTGCACAGTCACGGAAGCAACCGGGTTGTGCACATCGAGCTGCGGCAGGAGGGTATCGGCCGTAAAGCTAATGGCGTCGATGACGGTAATGCCTACCGACTCCAGCATGTCCTTAAATCCGGCGGTGCAGCTGCTGGCGTCCACGATGACCGGCAGGCGCGCACCATCGGTGGCCTCCATGACGACATCGCGCACGCGCTGCTCCATCGCATCGTGGCCGGTCTGCATGCCCTTGGACGCCCATGGGGTGCCACAGCAGAGCTTGTCGATGCCCTCCGGAACCTCCAGCGCTACCCCGGCGCGCTCCAAGAGAGCCACGAAGGAATCGGTAGTGCCCTTGCCACCGCCCTGCGGGCCAAACATGGTGTTCACGCAGGCCGGCAGGTAAATACCGGTGGTCTGCGCGTAGCGGTCACCCACGCGCCCGGCCAAGCGGCCACGGGACTTGCCGCCCTTGCCCAGCTCCGGCTGGTACTGCGGCAAGTTATCGGTGCCGATGAGGCTGCGGCCCACGTCGGTGACCTTCTTGACCAGCTCGGTGGGCAGCAGGTGCGCGCCGGTGAGTGCCAGCCCGGCGCCTTGGCTAACCACCTGCCAGTTCTTGGCGGCAGCGCCCCACAGCTTCTGCTGCGCTGGTTGGGCCTGCTCGCGGCGCAGGCGCTTGATGAACTTGCCGGTATCGATGCCTACCGGGCAGGCGGTGCGGCACATGGAATCCACCGCGCAGGTCTCGATGCCCATGTATTCATAGGCCTCATCCAGCTCGGCTACGAGCTGGCTATCGCCGGCTTCTTCCGCGCGCTTGCGGGCGCGGCGCACGACGATGCGTTGGCGTGGGGTAAGCGTGAGATCGCGCGATGGGCAGACCGGCTCGCAGTAGCCGCACTCCACGCAGCGGTTCACTTCCTTTTCCACGGTGGGGTTGAGCTTGATGTTTTTGATGTGTGCATCCGGGTCATCGTCCAAGATAACGCCCGGGTTCATCGTGTTGGTGGGATCGCAGGCCCGCTTGAGTTCTTGCATGACCGCGTAAAGTTCGTCGCCATACTGGCGGCGTACATACGGCGCCATGGCCCGGCCGGTGCCGTGCTCGGCCTTGAGGTTGCCCTCGGCCGAGAGAACCAAGTCCACCATGCCCTCGTTGAAGTCGTTATACCGACCGATGGCGTCATCGCCTTCAAAGCGGTCCGTGAGCAGGAAGTGGATATTGCCGTCTTTGGCGTGGCCGAAGATTACGGCGTCGTCATAGCCATAGCGGGCAAAGAGTTCCTGCAAGGAAGAACAGGTATCAGCCAAGTCCCCCACGGGCACGACGATGTCTTCCAAAAGCGCGGTTGTACCGGACGGGCGCGCCTCAGCGACCTGGGCATACAGGCCCTTGCGGAAGCTCCATGCCGTATTGCGCGAAGCGGTATCGGCCGAGAAGGCAGCCGGCGATTGCAGCGGCAGCTCGCGCAGAAGCTGCGAGCCCTTGCCCTCCTTCTCCCGCAGTTCTTCTTCCGCGTCAGCGTGGTACTCAATGAGCAGTGCGGCCTGCTTGTCCACATCGAAACCGGTGATGGCCTGCGGGACCTTATCAAAGCCTTGGCCTACGCGGATCGAGGCAGAGTCCATCAGCTCCAGGGTGGCCGCCCCGGTATCCAGCAGGGCCGGCAGGGACTTGGTGGCAGCGGTGAGGTCATCAAAGACAGCCACCGTGGTGGTGGTCAGCTTGGAAATGGGCACCGTACGGAATACCGCCTCAGCGATGAAGGCCAGGGTTCCCTCCGAGCCGATGAGCAGGTGCTCAAAGAGCTTGACCGGGCTATCAAAATCTAGGAAGGAATTGAGTCCATAGCCCATCGTGTTTTTCAGCTGGAAGTGGCGGCGGATAATGTCCACGGACTCCTGGTTATCGCGCACGCGGCGCTGCAGGCGGGTGAGTGTTTCCACCAGTTCCGGTTCCTGCTGTTGGAACTGCTGGTCTGCATCCGCATCGGCGGTATTGATCACGGTGCCGGTAGGCAGCACGAAGGTTAGCGATTCCAGAGTGTTATACGTATTGAGCTCGGTACCGCAGGCCATACCGGAGGAGTTATTGGCCACCACGCCACCGATGGTGCAGGCAGATTCACTAGCCGGATCTGGGCCAAGCTTGCGATTGCGCAGGCCCAGGCGGGCGTTGACCTGGCGCACCGTCGCGCCGGGCTGGACGCGCACGCGCTTGCCCTCATCCAATACCTCGATGCCGCGGAAGTGCTTGCGCACGTCCACCAGGTAGCCATCGCCAGAGGCCTGGCCAGCAAGGGAGGTACCGCCGGAGCGCAGGGTGACCGGAACATTCTGCTGCCGGCCCGCGCGGAAGATGGCGGCCACGTGCTCGGCCGAGCGGGCCTCAATGACTGCCTTGGGGGTGTACAGGTAGTGCGAGGCATCGGAGGCATGTGCCACGCGGTCAATAACCTCGGTTTTTACCTCCATCCCATAACGAGTAGAAAGTTCTTCCACATCAACGACGCCGGTAGTCATGTACCGCAGCCCGCCTTCCCAGAAAAATAGAGTATGTAGTTGCCCACACATTGCACTCCCCTACCCACAGGGGCGCAAGTTAGGAGGGGCTTAGGAAAGCCTTTCGACCACACCCGTGGCTCGGCTGGATACTACGCAGACATTTCTCAGATAAACCCGCACCCTTTCCCGCCTAGCGGGTGATCTTCATCTATCCTTGAATGCGTGTCTGCGAATTTGAATAAACATCTAGCAACGTTGTCGAAGCGCGGTCGCAACCGAGTTTTGGTTGGCGACCTTGACTATGCCGGAGTCACCGGCAAGGTTTATACCCCCGCGGAGGGCCAAAGCCTGCCCGCTGTGGCCTTTGGCCATGACTGGATGCACAAGATTAAGGATTACCACGCCACTCTGCGCCACCTGGCTAGCTGGGGCATCGTCGTGGTAGCCCCCGATTCCGAGACCGGCCCCTTCCCCAACCACCGCAACCTGACCGCGGATATGGAATCCGCGCTGCAGATTGCCGCTGGGGTGAAGCTTGGCGCTGGCAATATTACGGTCTCCCCGGGCAAGCTCGGCATGATTGGCCACGGCATGGGCGGTGGCACGGCCGTGCTCGGCGCCTTGGATAACCAAAAGGTCGCCGCCGTCGCCGCGATTTACCCTTCCATCACCGCGCCATCTGCGGTGCAGGCGGCCCGCCGCATTACTACCCCGGGCTTGGTCATTGGCGCCGGCCAGGAAGACATTTTCAATGCCGGCAACCCCGCCAAGCTGGCCCATAACTGGAATGGCCCAGTCTGCTTCCGCGCCATCGACAAGGGCAGCCACGCCGGCTTTACCGAAGATCGCCTGCGCAAGTTGGCCATCGGCACCGCCGCCTTCCAGTCCGGCCCTACCGAAATCGCCCGCGGCTTGGTCACCGGCTTCCTGCTGGCCACCCTCAATGGCGATTCCACCTATGACGCCTTTGCGGATCCAGAGGCGAGTGCCAAGAAGGTCACAAGCCTCGTAGGCGAGGACTTGGCCGAGCGCGCCGGCGTCACCCGCGACGCCTAAGGTATTAGCCCCGCCGCAGCACAGATTGCACCTGCCCCGACGCGTTCTTTGAGCGTGCCGGGGCAGCGCCATATCGGGGCCTTGGCGCCGTCGCCGCTTGCCGACGCCCCACCTGCCCCTTCTCCCTTCGCGCCTCCTGCATGGCCTTATCCGCGGACTTTTCTAGCTCGTCTTGCGCTTTCGCCAGCGTTTTTTCAAATTCCAGCAGGCGTTTAGCCGTCCTTTCCCGAAAGCCCTGCGCAAATTCTGCGAAGTCGTTATTCATTACCACTGACCTGCCTTTCGTGCCTTAATGGTTGGTTCTTCTGGCGCGGGTGCCGCCTCCTGCTGCGGTGCTGGGGCCGGTTCCGGTGCTGATTCAGGAGCCGGAGCTGGAGCTGGTGACGGTGCCTCTGCTGAACCGACCGCCTGGAGGTGTGCCACCTTCTCTGGTGGCGGCGTTGGCTCCTCTACCTGAGACAGCTCAGGAGGCGGTGCCATAACGCCATCATCACCAGCTGGCTCCGGTTCAGGGCATGGCTCCGGTTCAGGTTCGGGCACAGGTTCCGGGCAGGGATCTGGTTCTGGCTCAGGCTCAGGGACGGGGTCCGGTTCGGGCTCTTGCACTGGGCAATCCGCCTCGGACATGTGCTCCAGGCACTGCGCGGCGCCTTCCACAATGAGGCCCACGCCTACCAAAGCAATTCCGGCCCCTACCAGGCCGAGACTGCCACTGCAGGAGGATTCAATTTCACAGCCTTCTGAGCTGGTTTGGGTCGTTTCCACACATTCTTCGGTACTTTCCGCGGTATTTTCCGGGCAGAGCGTTTCCTCGCCTGCGCCCGAGTCAGAAGCGGGTTCCGTATCCATGTCTGGCTTAGGCTTCGGCTCTGGCTGAGGTTCAGGTTCCGGGCACGGTTCTTCTACTTGCTGTGGCTGTTCTGGCGGCTCCTGCGGCGGAATGATCTCCGCCTGTGCCGGCCTAGTGATCTCTACTTCGCGCTGGGACTGCGATGGACGCTCGGTAAATGATTGCTCGGTGCACTGATTGCAGTGGCAGTCCGCGCCGTGTTCTGCAGTGGTCTCCGTGTGCACTTCCGTCTTGGATGATTGCTCCGGCTCGGGCTCGGGGCATTCCCTTGGTGGAACAGGTGGTGGCGAAGGAGGCGTCGGCTGTGGCGGCGCGGAAGTCGTCTGGCTCGATTCTTGCTTTGAGTCAGGCTCCGGCATGGGCTTGGGCTCTGGTGGGCACTCCACCTGGGCCGGCTCGGTGGGCTGCGACGGAAGAGGTGGGCACTCTTCCTTCGGTATCGGCTTAGTGGGAGTAGGAGTCTCCGGGCATTGCTCTACTGGTGTCGGGCAGGCATCTCCTGTAGGTTTAGCCGGCGTCGGGCATTCCTCCGGCATTGGGCGCTCACAGACGCACTCACAGCGCGATTCAAACTCGTTATAGCAGGACTCAATCGCATCATCGCGGTCACGGCAGGTGCTAGCGATATTGTGATTCGTCTCTTCGATAACGCGCCCGCCGATGGTGGAAAGAATCGGGATAATAAACCTGGCCAGCGGGTGCTTGGTGGCCACCATGGACAAGATATTCAGTAGTGGGATGACCGCAGAGATGAGTTCGGTGAGGGCGGTGTCGGAAACATCGACGACGTCGGCAATAGCGCCCGAGCACTGCTCCGCCGAACTGGTGAGATGGGCGGCATCCTGGCGGTCAATGTCGAAATCTTCCTGCACGCCGCACAGGTGCTCACGCATGGCGCCTTGAGCAACCTCGGAATCATCTTGCTGCAAATAGCCCGCTAATCCAGCACCGCCTCCCTTCGGGCGGTTGCCGCCCACGGCCGCAACGGTATTTTTCACCAGGTTTTCGGGCGCGATGCCGTCCACCGCACCGACTAGCTCCCCCAGTAGGTTCATCGGCATGCTGGGGCCCGAGTAGCTTCCCAAGCATGCGAATTGGAATTGGGAAATCGCGTTGGAATAGTCCCCCAGCAGGGATTTTGTCAGCGTACTCACTTGCTGTCCGCCTCCCCGCCGCGTGCAAAGGAGCTGCCGAAGGACTCATCAAAATCAGCAATGGCGCGCACCTGTTCATGGGCGGCGTGGGCGGTGGCGGATAAATTATCCAACCTCTGCCCGCCGCGCTCATGGATGCGCACCAAGACATCGCGAATGCGCTCACCGTGGCCGCCAAAGTTGCGTCCCGCTGCGGCCACCGGAAAATCCGGTACCTCGGCCCGGTGGGCATCGCGTTGTTCGTCGTTATCGGCTACGACCTGCCGTAGTGCGGACATCGCCTCCGAGGGGCGAAGAAAAACCTCAGACACTGGTGTATTCCCCCAAATCCATATGCGGTAAAAGTTCTCACCTTCATTGGACTGGGGATTGCACCAAATGGTTCCCTAGGATGCCAAAAATTCTTCCGCACCCGGCGGTTGCGCTAGACCGAGGAAACGATGGCGGAAAGCCTGCCGGCAACCTTGCGGGCCTGCTCCTTATCGGCGGCCTCCACCATGACGCGGAAAACCTCCTCAGTGCCGGAGGGGCGCAACAGAACACGGCCGGTTTCGCCGAGTTCTTCCTCGGCCTGGGCAATGGCTTCTTGTACCTCGGGGGCGTCCATGATGACGCCCTTATCAGAAACCGGCACGTTAATGAGCACCTGTGGCAGCACGGTCATTACCGATGCCAATTCCTTTAGGGACTTCCCGGACTTAGCCATGCGCGCCATGATGGACAGGCCAGTAAGCGTGCCGTCACCAGTCGTGCAATCATCTGGCAACACGACGTGACCAGACTGCTCGCCGCCCAAGGAGAAATCGCCGCGGTTAAGCTCTTCCAGCACGTATCGGTCGCCTACTGCGGTGTGGCGCACCTCAATGCCTTGCTCCTGCATGGCTAGCTTCAGGCCCAGGTTAGACATGACGGTTGCTACCAGAGTGTTGTAGCGCAGGTCATTATCCTCCTTCATGCCTACGGCCAGCAGGGCCATAATCTGGTCACCGTCCACAACATTGCCCTCGGCATCCACAGCCAGGCAACGGTCGGCGTCGCCATCGTGTGCCAGGCCTAGATCGGCGCCATGCTCGACGACGGCCGCCTGTGCCTTTTCAATGTGTGTCGAACCGCAGTCCTCATTGATATTGAAGGCATTCGGCTTGTTGTGGATAGCAATAACCTCTGCACCAGCCGCCTCGTAGGCGATCGGAGCAACCTTGGAGGCCGCACCATTGGCGGTGTCTACGACCACCTTGATGCCGCCCAGGTCGGTGGAGACCACTTCCTTCAAGTGGTTGAGGTAGCGCTCGCGTCCGTCCGGAGCCTCCGAGATGATGCGGCCCAACTTGGTGCCGGTCGGGCCATCCTCGGTGAGGTTTTCCATGGTGGCCTGAATCTGATCTTCTACCTCGTCTGGTAGCTTCTTACCACCTGCGGAGAAGAACTTGATGCCGTTGTCTGGCATCGGGTTGTGGGAGGCGGAAATCATCACGCCCAAATCCGCACCATAGTCATCCGTCAGGTAGGCAATCGCCGGCGTCGGCAGCACGCCCACGCGCACCACGTCCACGCCGCGGGAAGCCAGCCCGGACGCAATCGCTGCATCCAGCATCTCGCCAGAAACACGCGGGTCGCGGCCAATAATGGCCAGCGGCTGGCGCTCATAGGATTCGCGCTTGGCGGTAAATACCTCTGCAGCGGCCTGGCCTAGTTGCAAGGCCAGAATTGGGGTCAGCTTCTTGTTCGCGAGGCCGCGAACGCCATCGGTTCCAAAAAGTCGAGTCATGCAATCAATTATGCACTCCTGTGCCCATCGATTGCATGTTGGGGCGGTCTAGGCGGAGGCAAGCTTCTGGTTTATCAACGTGTTGAGTGAAATTCCTTCTGTCCTAGCTTCCATTACTAGTTTGCGATGCAGCGACGGAGAGGTTCGAACGTTGAATTTTCCCGAATATGAACGAGCCCCCAGCGGTTGTGGGATGACTTCCCCTGAAACCTGCATATCTTCTACTACTTCCGCGACCAACTTCAGAAGTTCCTGCTCTGCACAGCTACGATCAGAATCCAGCCACGATAGTGAAGGAAACTCGGCAACCGTCGCCACAAACTCAATATTCTCTGCTGAAGCTCAAAACGACGAAAGCCGCCGCCTCCCAAAGGAAGCAGCGGCTTTGCGTTGCGCTTGCGCGCGCAGTAGAAGCGAGATTAACGCTTGGAGTACTGCGGTGCGCGACGTGCCTTGTGCAGACCAGCCTTCTTACGCTCAACTGCACGAGCATCTCGGGTGAGCAGACCAGCCTTCTTGAGGGCGGTGCGGTCAGCCGGGTTGTAGATGTTCAGTGCACGAGCGATAGCCAGACGCAGGGCGCCAGCCTGACCGGTTGGGCCGCCACCGTTGACGGTGACCTTGAGGTCGAACTGGTTCTCGCGCTCCAGGAGGGTCAGCGGAGTGAGGATATCCTGCTGGTGCAGCTTGTTCGGGAAGTACTCGCCGAACTCGCGGCCGTTAACCACGATCTGGCCGGAGCCAGCAACGAGGCGAACACGGGCGACGGCGCGCTTACGGCGACCGACGGTCTGGATCGGGCCCTCGTGTACCGGAGCGGCAGCCTCGACCTCTTCGGTCTCGGCCGGTGCGATGGAATCACCGATGGTGTTGGTGAACTCTTCGGTAGCGGCGCTTGCTGCAGCGATGTCAGCAGCGTCGGCTACGTTGTTGTCGATGTTCTGCTCAGACATTACTGTGCCACCTGCTTAAACTCGAAGGTTTCCGGCTTCTGGCCGGCGTACGGGTGCTCTTCGCCTGCGAAGACGTGCAGCTTCTTGATGGAAGCGCGGGAGAGCTTGTTGTGCGGCATCATGCCGGCAACGGATTCTTCGATAACGCGAACCGGGTTGGCGTCCAAAGACTGACCCAGGGTCATGGACTTCAGGCCGCCCGGGTAACCGGAGTGACGGTAGCGCATCTCGCGGCCGCGCTTGGTGGAAGAAACGTGGATCTTGTCAGCGTTGATGATGATGACGTGGTCACCAGCATCAACGTTCGGTGCGAACTGTGGCTTGTGCTTGCCGCGCAGCAGGTCTGCAACGGTGGAAGCGAGCTTGCCCAGCACCACATCAGTAGCGTCGATGACGTACCACTTGCGGGTGATGTCACCGCTCTTTGGGTGGAAAGTAGACAATTTGACTCCTTGAAAGTCTGTCTCGGAACTGCCGGCCAGCGCTAAGCATCCATTCACTCCCGTACAGCGGCCGGTGGAGACCTGCAGGGAGCGCTTCGCCAGCTGCTTGCCGACGAGCGAACACATAGGTTTCCTACCCTACTTGCTCACCTGCCCAAAGACCAAAACACCGAAACCGGCACCTTCCGCCGCTCAAACGGGAGGTGCCGGCTCGTGGGTACGGACTAGAAAAAGGAATAGCCACGCTGGTTTCTTGGCCAAGGCTGCGGCTGCGTCCGCCTCCTGCCACGCGGGTGTGGTCAGTGTGGCACCGCAGCCCCGACGGGGACAGCGTGGAACTGTGCAAACAGGGTGTGGTTTTAACCCCAGCTTGCGGCGGCGCGACGGTTGACGTCGCTCATTGCATCGTTGCCTTGCGAAACGGTCTTGGAGATGGTGGCCAGCACGGTGTTGAGTTCCTGGGACGCCTTATCCCACTTGGCCTGCGCTTGGTTATAAGCCACGGCGGACTCGCCCTCCCAGGTGCTTACCATCGGCTGCAGGCGCGCCTTCAGGTCTGCCAGAGTGCTGTTGATGCGGCCAGAGGTGGCGTTGATATCGGCTGCGGCGGAAGAAATGGCACCGAATTCGTACTTGATCTCGGACATGTGGTGGTGGATTCCCTTCTGTGAATCTATAGCTTTGAGGCTGCGGACTAGTGAAGTGTGCGGTGCGGTTTAGAGGGCGAGGCCGCCGCCCACGTTGGAGAAGGCCTGGGTGTTTTCGGCTTCCACGTTGTCGAAGTTGTGGGCGTTGCTGCGGATATTGTCAGAGATTGAGGCCAAGGCCTCGCGCAGCTGCTGTGCAGAGGTGTTGTAGCGCTGCATCAGGTCATCGAAGGAGACCTGGGCCTGGCCAACCCAGCTGCCGCGGACGGAGTCGACGACGCCCTGCAGGCGGGTGAGCTCGCCTTGGACTTCATCGTTGGTGTTATCGACTTTGCCAGCGGTGGCAACCATGACATCGGCTTGTGTCTTGAAAGTCTGAGACATAAGAGTGCGCCCCTCCTTAGGGCGGATGAGATTGTGTGTATTTCCCCCGAAAAAGCAGCTGTGCTTCGCATCTGTGCTTTCTCACCTTTATTGGACTGAACTTTCCGCCAAACGGTTCCTGGCTGAGGCAAAGTTTTTGAGACTATTTTTTAACCAGACTTTCCGTGGCCATGCGGCAGGCAGCCTTTTGAACGGCGTTGGAGTTATGCCGGGTATGGCATCCCACGGACATCTGGTGCCCACGGTCTTCCCAGGTGGTCCATTCCACCAAGGAGCCGTCCCCGGGGTCTTCGGTGTAAGTCAGGCGCCCGGCCTCATCGGTGGCATCGCGAAGCGCCGGGTCTTCGTCTACCTGCGCGTGAATTTCTTTAAACAAGGCATCCGCTGGCACGTTAAACATCTCATCCGCCGCCAGCAGGATGCGTAGATTCGGGTCTTCGCCGGTGGCGGTGACCAGGCCATCTTCGACCTTGGTGTGGAACCCACTGGGCACGACTACTGACATTCCCTCCACGTCTAGGCGCTTTTCACCGGGGCTTAATTCGTCACTGCCGGATTCCGGCGCACCAGTAGTACCCGGTGGTGGCGAGGCCGGCGCGGACTCCGTTGCGCCCTCGCGGCTTGGCGCAGCGCCGCGCGGTTGCGGGCGCGCTGTATCCGAAGCGGCGTCGTCATCGTCTGAAGCTTGGGCACCGATAGCCCACCAGGAAGCTCCGGCTACGGCGATGATGACCACGGCAATTGCGACATGAAAGATATCGATGGCTCCGAGCCAACCGCGCAGGCGGTCGGTTCAGCGTGGCGTTACCGGCTCGTCGTAGGCAGGTGCCTCCATCACCGTAGTGGGAGGTGCCGAATCCGTGACTTCAGGAACCGGGTGAGGAGGCGGGCCGAGTCGGTCCGGGGCCGCTAGCGGGGAGATGGCTGGTTCTGGGTCGAGGAGGCGCACGCCTGTGACTTCCAATTGCCGGCAGATGATAGCGGTGGCTTCCTGCGCAATGTCCGTGCCGGAAGAGTCTGCCACCACGCAGGCTTCCACGTCGGGCCAAGACGGTCCCGCCATCTTGGATATCTGATCCATGACTTGGCCTAAGGCCCAGCCTTCCACAATGCCGGTTCCCGGCAGGTCATAGCGATAGACCGTTTCGGGCCCTTCAAAGATTGTGGCCGCATCCAGGATGGTGACGGTAATGGGGCCGGCGGTGGTCTCCCCACCAGTAGGGATAGGGGTGTCGGTTGGCGTATGCGCGCTGAGATTGGTGGTCATTTACTTTTCTCCTTCTAGGTACACCGCTTGGGCGACGCCGAGGTTTTCACCGCGGATGCTCCACTGACCGCGCCCGGGTGGTTGGTGGCAGGGCTTGAGGCCGAAGATGGTTCCTTCGTCGCGGTCGGCGTCGAAAAGCAGCAGCGCCGGCTGCAGATCGCGCACCGCGGAAAAGAATTGGCCAAAGAGGGCACGGCCGATGCCGCCGGATTTGCGAGCGATAACAAGGTGCAAGCCAATGTCGCGGGCATGTGGGAGCAATTCCAGCAGTGGCGAGAGGGCAATATCGCTCAGCAGGTCCGCATCATCGATGACTAGGTAAATATCTGGGCCCTGCCACCAATCTCGTGCGGCGAGCTGCGCCGGGGTAATGTCCGGGCCAGGCAGGCGAGATTCCAGGGTCCGGACTGTATCGACAATGGTCTCTTGCGCACTCGACTGCGTCGCGGCGTAGGCAGCAACCATGTCCTGGTCCAAGGTTCCTAGGTGGGCTCGGCGCTGGTCGATGACCACGAGCCGGGCGTCTTCCCTCGCAAAGGCGCTAATGCCGCGCATGATCTGCGCCAGGAAGGTGGACTTGCCACAACCCTGCGCGCCTATGGCCACTAGGTGCGGCTCGCGCGATGGATTCCAGGTCAGCGTATCGAGGTCGCGCCCGCCGATGCCCCAGGCGATCTCACCGGCGGGAACATCCCCTTGAGCTGCGAGTGCGGCCGGGGTAAGCACGGCGGGCAGCATCTTGAGCTGAGGAACCGGCTGAGCCTCCGCATGAACGCGGCAGATGTGAGCGATGTCCTGGTTAGAGGTGCGAGCTAAGAGCATATTCTCACCCGTCAAGGTGAGCCCGCGGCCCGGCGCGCAGGGAAGCTTTTGCTGTAGTTTGCGGTCGATGAGCGAATCCAAGGCCTCGCCTAGGCGCAGCTCGAGGCGGTTGGCAATGAGATCGCGGATAGCGGGGCGCATCGTGGTCCACCGCGAAGTGGCAATGATGACGTGCACGTGGGCGGAGGCGCCATCGGCGACGATCTCGGTAACCTTCTCCGCTATGTCTTCAAACTCCGCATTCGAGGTACCGATGTGGTGCCAGCCATCAATGACAAGGAAGGTTGCGCACCGTTCTGGGCGGCGGATAAAGCCAGCTACTTCGTCGACGATGCGCCGTACCTTTTCGCCCTCCTCGCGCCCGGCAACTCCGGCCACGTGGGGCAGTCGCTCCAGGGATGCTAGCTGACCGCCGCCAAGATCGATGACGTAGAAGCGTGCCGCCTGCGGATCATGCCGTAGAGCTAGCGCAGAGACGATCGTGCGCAGCGCACTCGATTTACCGGACTGTGGACCGCCACACAGGGCCATGTGTCCGCCGTGCTGGGTGAAATCAATAATCAGCTCGTCCTGGCGTTGGTAGTACGGCCTATCGATAATGCCGATGGGCGCGCGCAGCGACCCTTGGTTCACTGCGGGCGAGACTGCACCCGCGTCATCTGCACCGGAAAGCCCCGGCAACGCGGATAGCTCAATGACCGGCGGTAGCGGCGGCAGCCAGATGCGGTGCGCCGATTGATCGCGCAGGTGGGCCTCTTCCGCCGCGGCGCGCACGACCTCGGTAAGCACAGTGGTGGAGTCATCGAGAACCACCGCAGCGCTAGTATTGTCCTCTTCCTGGGACCAGCCATGAAAGAGCTGCACGCGGCCGTGGGAGGCTGCGGGGTGGTCCGGGGAGGCGTCGGCAAGCGCCCGGCGCGGCAGGGGCCCGGACACGTAGGAAGCTTGGAAGCGGGTCAAGGCCTCGGCATCGGATTTGAGGTAGCCCGCGCCGGGCTGGCCGGGCAGGTGGTAGGCATCGGTCACGCCCAATACCTGGCGGGATTCCGCTGAGGAGAAGGTTTTCAGGCCGATTCGGTAGGACAAGTGGGAATCGAGCCCCCGCAAGCGGCCTTCTTCGAGTCTTTGGGAGGCCAAAAGCAGGTGCACGTGGAGACTGCGCCCCAAGCGGCCGACGGCGACAAAAAGTTCCGCGAAATCCGGGTGCTGGCCCAAAAGCTCCGAGAACTCATCGACCACAATGACCAAGGCCGGCAGAGGCCCGTGCTCACGCACCGCGGTGGCAGAGGCGTTGTACTCGCCGACATTGGCAAAGTTTCCGGCGGTACGCAGCAGTTCTTGGCGGCGGTTCATCTCGCCGGAGATGGCATCATACATGCGCTCTACCAGCGTAGATTCCTCCTCCAGGTTGGTAATCACCGCGGAGGTATGCGGCAGGCGGTCGCATCCTAAGAATGTCGCGCCGCCCTTGAAATCCACGAGCACGAGGTTAAGCTCGTCCGGGCTATGGGTAGCCGCCAACGCGGTGACAAGGGTGCGCAGCAGCTCCGACTTGCCGCTGCCGGTCGCACCGATGCACAAGCCATGCGGCCCCATTCCGCCGTGAGCAGATTCCTTGAGGTTCACCGTGACGGGCTGGCCCACCGTATCGATACCGATGGGCACCATAAGACGTGCCGAGCCCTCCCGGCCATGCCACATGCCACTGGCCGCTAGCTCTTCCACATCGCGATAGCCCAGAAGGCCCATAAGGTCACTGCCGCACCGGCCAGAAGTGCTATCGGGGCGGCGGTAGGAGGCCATACTGCGCGCGAGCAACGTCGCGCCGGCCGCACTCATTCCATCGGGAGAACCAAGGTCTTCCACCCCTGCCGCGGTGACCACCTGCAGCTGCTCCCCTGCCACGAGGCTTAGCCCTTCGTGCTCGGCGCGTACCCCCAGCGCCGAAGACGGCGCCCCACCAACCTCAATGATGGTGGTATAGGAATCATCGTGGAAGAAGTCTTCGGTGCCCGTGGTCAGCACGCCATCGACTATGAGGATGCGAAAGCGCGCCTTTTCCGGTGTGCGCGCATGGGGCAGCCACTTCAGCCACTCCCACTGGCCACCGATGGCCTCGATACCGCAGGTTTCCGGGCCATGCGCCAACGCCATCTGCAGCACCATTGCGCGCACCATATCGCGGGAGGGATCTGCGGGCTCTTCGCCCCGAGTCGACGCCATTCCGGACACGGACAAGAAGCGAAAGGCCTGCAGTTGGATAACCACTGGCATATCGGGAACGGTGCCCACCGCCTTAATGGTCTGGCGCATGCTCACCGCACATACCGGGTCTAGGTCTTCCGTGGCGCCCGAATCCGGCACGTTGATAGGGGTGCACAAAGTCGTTGGTCCAGTTCCCACGCGTACCTCGAGGGCGTCCGAGTCATCCGGGCCACGCTCCCACATGCGGCGCGAGCCGACTAGAGTGCTAAGTTCCACCGGTGCCGGGTGGCGATAGCTTTCATGTGCACGCTGCGCCGAGGCATTGCGCAGCGCCTTTTCCCGCAAGGCTTTGATGTGGCGCAGGTAGGTACGCCGGGTTTCATCCGGATCCTGCCCACTATTATTGGGCCCAAACATCATGGCCATACTCGCCAGCATCATCAATGGAAACATCAAGGCCATCGGGCTAATCTGCCGGGAATCCCCAGCGCCTAACACCATGAGGGCGACCATGCCGAGCATCGCCGCAATCATCACCACCGGCAGCAGCAGCCGCACCAGCGGCACCGGTTGTGGACGCACCGCCTCTGGGACCTCCTCGGCCTCGATGCTGCCGGTGGGCAGCGGCGGCGCAGCATCCCGTAGTGGCATGGTCAACGGCTCAATGACGCGGGTATCCCCGATCCCAAGCATGCCTAAATAACCTCCCCCGAGCCACGCGCCAAGCGCCCTTGGCCCCCTGCCAAGATTCCCCGCGCTGCGGTGGACACGTCGCCACTAGTAAGCCACAATATGTGGCATTGGGCAAGGGGGACGCCCACAATCCATACATTTTTCGGGGGACATCATGACTACTGCAACGGCGCATCATCTGCGCCTTACCGTTCGCATTCATGCCGGCACCTTCCACAAGGAGGCGGACGTGGCGCTACCGCTAAGCTCCAGCGTGGGCGAGCTTTTGGCGGAAATCACTGACTTGGTGGATGCGCCCACCATTTCTGAGCCTTGGCGCGCGAGCACAGCCTCCGGCCGCGCCATCGATCTCACCGCCCCATTGGCTGCCACTGCGCTCACGGAAGGCTCCATCCTGGTTATTAGTCCGCGCGAGCGCCGGCCTGCACCGGTGATTCGGGATGCGGCGGAATCGCTCGCCGCCGCGGCTGAGGAAGATACTACCGCCGCCCTTCCCACCGTCTGGGCATGGGCAGGAATGCTTGCCGCCTTCGCCCTCGTGTGGGTTAGCACCCTTCCCCTCGCGGCGTGGGCGGCGTTGACCGCTGGAGCCCTGTTGCTCGCCTTGTGGACCCGGGCCTTATCGCTGGTACACCTTAGCCTGGTAGCCGGCATGGCGTGTGGCTGGGTGGTGATTTCGCCCTCGCTTGGCGAAGCCCCCTTTGCCGCACTCACCGCCTGCGTCGCCCTCCTCATCGTGCTGCTTGCCTGCCACGTCACCGGGTTGAGCACGGTTCGCACTACCGCCGTGGCACTCACCGTCTCGGTGCTGTTGTTGGTCGCGGCTTTGGGCTACCTGCTACCCGGACCAGGGACGGGTCTCCAGGGCAGCCACGGTACGGCGGCAGCAGCCTGCGTGGTGATCACCGGAATTCTCCTGTTGGCCGCAGCTCCTGCGCTGACCGTTGCCACCGCTGGACTCAAAGTCCCGCAGCTGCCCACGGCCGGCCAAGACCTCGCGGTTTCGGATGCCGTCCAGCCGGATGTCGATATCCGTGCCCGGCGCGCCGGCAGCGCCTATGAGGGAATGTGCTGTGGGCTGGCGCTCTGTCTCATTCCGGCTCTTTTCGCCCTCTCGCTGACGGGCAGTGGTTCGGCCTTGGCGCCGACGAGCGGCGCCCCTGATTCTCTCGCCGAGTACGTTGCGGTGCTCTTTGGTGCTGAGCACACCGGCGCGGGCTTCGTCCAAGCACTCTGCGTGACCACCGCGGGTGCCGTCGTTATGCATGCCGCCCGGCACGGTCGTGCGTTGGCTAGCTGGGCCCTGATGCTGCTGGCGATGACCGCCTGTCTCGCTACATGCTTGTGCGCTACCCACGCGGTGGCGGATTCCGGCCTTGCCGATGCCTGGGCGCCAATCCTTGTTGCCTGCCTGGTTCTCCTCGCCATGCTGAGCGCCCCGCTGTGGGCACCCAAGGTGGCTGGGCTCGAGCCCACCACCATCGCGTGGTTTGAGCGCATAGAATCTCTGGCCATTGCCGCTAGTTTGCCGCTGGCCGCGCACCTTGCCGGTGTCTTCGTGCTCATTAGGGGGCTTGGATAATGCGCGTGCTACCTGCCGCTTTAGTAGTTGCATTCGCTGCAGGACTGACTGCTGCACCCTACGCGGCCGCGCGCGAGCCGGACCGCGAATGCGCCGCCGCGCATTCCTCACCGCTTTCGCCCCAACCGAGCGAGGAGCAGCTAGACTACCGGGCCCGTTTACATTCCTTTGCTACCGGGGAAGGCGTCAAAGTAGCCGTTATCGATACTGGCGTGGCCCGTCACGACCAACTGCGGCATCTCAGCAGTGGCGCGGACCTTGTCGCGCCAGAGGATCCAGAGCCGCATCGCGATTGCGACCTGCACGGCACCGTCGTGGCCGGTGTCATTGCCGGACACGATATCGGTATCGCCCCGCGAGCAGAGATTTACGCTGTGCGCCAGACCAGTGCGCACTACCGTCAGGAAGCCGAGGACAGTACCACCGGCTCGCTGGACACCTTGGCCCGCGCCATTGATGACGCCGCCGCTGCCGGTGCCCGCGTCATCAACATTTCGGTTGTCTCCTGTGTCCCGCCGGATGTGGCCGCGCAGGTCGATACTTCCCGATTGGACCGTGCTTTGGCGCATGCGGAAGACTCCGGCGCCGTGGTGATTGCAGCATCCGGCAATGCGTCCTCTGGCAGCTGTGAGATGGGTGACCGCGTCTTTCCGGCGGATTCGCCCACGGTGCTCTCGGTGAGCGCCCAAGCGGATTCGCACGAACTCGCTGACTACTCTCTGAATTCGGCCGATGGCCCCCAGCTTGCTGCGCAAGGATTCATTCCGCTAGCGCTCAACCCCGCGGGTGGATGGGCCGATGGTAAGGAAGGCACGGACGGAACGGCGCAGTTCCATGGCACCTCCTTTGCCGCGCCGGTGGTCAGCGGCACCGCTGCCCTCTTGGCACAGCGCTTTCCAGACGATAGCCCGGCCGCCCTCCGCAAACGCTTGGAGGACGCCGCGGAGCCAGGACACGGCTTCATCGACCCGCTCACCGTGCTCACCCACGTGGAAGCGGGCCCGGGCGTCGATACCCGAGCTATGACCATCCACCCCGCCGACGAAGTCGACTCGCGCGCCCCCACACGCAGTGCCTGGGTGCTGGGTGGGTTAGCGCTGGCGCTTGCTGCGTGGGCGGTGTGGCGCGGGCTGCGGCCTAAGAACTAACCTGCAGCGCCTGCTCACGGTTGAGCGCGGAGCCTTCCGGCAGCAACCGCAGGATCTCCCACGGCACCTGCGCGCCCACTCCGGTGCCAAGGGCTTCCAAAGTCTCTTTGTCCTTGACCTCGTGCCGCTGCCCCGTGGGTGAGACCACGTGATAGCCATGGCCGCTGTCTACGCCTACGCCACCAGCGTTGAGCCCACCAAAGCGATGGGCCACCGACTCACCTGCCAAGGCGACAGTGCCCGCTTGGGCAGGTACCACTACCCCGCCGCCCTCGTTAGCAGCACACATCCAGCCATCGTCCGGGGTTAAGAAGCGGAAGGACGTGGAGGGAAGGTTGAGGTTTAAGGGGGCGTCGGCAAGCGCGGCAATCTCCTGCGGTGTAGCAGTTGTCTCCTTGGCTCCGACGCCAGTGAGCATCTCCGCCTGCGTAGGCGTGAGCTCAGCTACGCCCTCGGACGTACGCGCCCACAAACCTTGGCCGGTATCGACGACCTCGGGTGGTTCGGCCGGAAAGTTCAGCGGTGGCAGCTCCGCAAAGGCATTGAGCAGCTCGGGTGGCACGGGCCAAGTGTGGGTACTATCGTCCACGCCCACCGCCCGACGCACGACACGCCCTTCGGTGCTGGAGGGATTCTGGCAGCGCCACGCGGCCTTCCTGGGTGACAAGCCACTGCGTGCCCTCGGATTCCACCAGTGCGGCGCGCTCCTCACCGAGGCTTTTCTGCTCGGGCTCGGCAAGGACAATAACCTCCTGCGACGCTACCTGGTGACCGCCAATGCTGGTCGGGTTATCTGTAGACGGTGCCTCATCCTTGCCGGCCAAACACGCTGCCCATCGCTGCTGAGGAGTCTCGCCCGCCGCCGCGAGGTACCCCGGGGCGTCCGAGATACCCACCGGTGAGCCCAGTAGCGCTTCTTGCAGGTGCTCATCCCCAATGGTCTGCGCCTCGGCCGCCTGCCCGGCGATAATGCGCGCCGAAGCCAGGTTGAATACCGGGTGGTAGGTGTCATTGACATCCACAAAGAGCTGGCCCTGCTCCGAGCGAACAATCGGCGCATCGCCCGGCTGCGGGCTCGGCTGCAGCCATGCCAACATGCCGGACCCCACCGCAAGGAAGGCGACGCCGACCCCGCCGAAAAGGAGCGCTTTGCGGCGCCTAGCCAATGGATCGTGAATCATGCGGATATCGCCTAAAACAAGCCCATGCTCGACGCGGCGGCGCAAGAATTTATGGCCCGATACCTGGGCCTTGGTAGTAGGCAGCGGACGTGCCATGATTTTCCCCCGAAAAGTCTGTGTACACCCAGCACACAGGCTATCCCAGGTAGGCGACCGCTGCCACTTGGGCGCTAGTCGACGCTGCGCCTTTCGCGGGTGACCTCGGCGCGGGCGGCTAGCTGGTCCGCCGCCGGGTAATCAACGGCGACGAGCGAGAGCCCCTTTGCCGGGGCCACGGGGATGCTGGAAGAGCGCTTCGTCTCCTGCAGCAGTGCCGCGGCGAAATCGGCATCGCGCCGCCCCTCCCCCACGCGCAGGCAACAGCCCACCAGCGAGCGCACCATCGACCAGCAAAAAGCATCGGCACTCACCCGAGCCTCAAAAAGCTCCGGTTCTTCCGGCGTGGAAACGTCGCGCCAGGAAAATTCCTGCAACTCACGGATGGTCGTGGCATTCGGCTTGGCCTTACAAAAAGCCGCAAAATCATGCAGGCCCACCAGGGCGGTCGCGGCTTCTTGCATGGCATCGATATCCACCGGCTTAATCCACTCGGCCGTATCCCGCGCACGGGTTGGCAGCGCGCCGCGCGGGTTGGTGGTAATCCGATAGACGTAGTGGCGCCGCAGCGCCGAAAATCGCGCGTCAAATCCCGCGGGTGCGAACTCGCACCCGTGTACCCGAACGTCTTCTGGCAGAAGCTTTGCTAGCCGACGCACCAGCTTTCCCGGCTCCCCCGCCACCGAGCGCTGCGCCAGCATCTCAGTGGGAACGTCCACGTGCGCCACCTGGCCACGAGCGTGAACGCCGGCATCCGTGCGCCCAGCTACGGTAAGCGGCACCTCCGTGCGCGCAATCATCGCGAGCTTCTCTTCGAGGACGCCTTGCACCGTGCGCAGACCGCCCTTCTGCTTGGCCCAGCCATGAAAGTCCGTGCCGTCATAAGCCAAGTCCAAGCGCAGGCGAACAAACCCGTCCGCCGGCCCTTCGGGGGAAGTCGATGCTGCATCTGTCATAGTGGGCTTCATGCTACCGGAGCATCTTCTCCCCACCGGCGCTGGGTCGGCCGTGCAACGCCCCCTTGCTGGGATGCGGACATGAAAAAGCCGCCGCCCTCCCACAGATGGGGAAAGGCGGCGGCGAAGCGCTAGGGCCGAAGGGAAATTACTTCTCCTCGGACTCCTCAGCTGCGGTCTCCTCGGCAGGTGCCTCGGTCTCAGCAGTCTCGTCTGCCTTAGCTTCCTCGGCCTGCTTGGAAGCAGCAGCGCGGGTAGCGCGGTTAGCCTCGGAGGTCACGGTCTCCTCGAGAACGAGGGAGATCTGGGACATCGGGGCGTTGTCACCGGCGCGGTTGTCCAGCTTGATGGTGCGGGTGTAGCCACCCTCACGGTTCTCAAACTTCGGGGCAACCTCGTCGAACAGGTAAGAAACAACATCCTTGCGCGGGATGAGCTTCAGAACTGCGCGGCGGTCAGCAATGGTGCCGGACTTAGCCTTGGTGATGATCTTTTCGATGTACGGGCGAAGAACCTTCGCCTTGGCATCGGTGGTCTTGATAGCGCCGTGCTCGATCAGGCTGGCTGCCAAGTTGCTCAGCATGTGAGCCTGCTGCTTGGCGGAGCCGCCGAGACGGGCACCCTTCTTAGGGGTTGGCATTGTGTACTCCTCGTATGCGGTAAAAGTTGAGCGCGCGACAATTCGGTTATTGCCGCAAGTCAGCGGGGTTCTTTACTCGGAATCCTCGGCAGCCGGATCCTTGAAGTCACCGGTTTCTGCGTCGTAGCCCTCGAGCTGGGTTGGGTCGAAATCCTCCGGGGTGTCCTTGAGAGCCAGGCCCAGGTTAGCCAGCTTGATCTTTACCTCATTGATCGACTTCTGGCCGAAGTTGCGGATATCCAGCAGGTCGGACTCGGTGCATTCAGCGAGCTCGCCCACGGTGTGAATCTCCTGACGCTTCAGGCAGTTATAAGAGCGGACGGAGAAGTTCAGGTCCTCGATCGGCATGCCGTAGGCAGCGATGTATTCGGTCTCCTGCGGGGAGGTCGATCTCAATGCCTTCGGCAGCGTTGTTCAGCTCGCGAGCCAGGCCGAAGAGCTCGACCAGGGTGCCGCCGGCGGAAGCCAGGGCATCGCGGGCAGAAATCGAGTTCTTGGTTTCGACGTCGATGGTCAGCTTGTCAAAGTCGGTGCGCTGCTCAACACGAGTTGCCTCGACCTTGTAGGAGACCTTGAGAACCGGGGAGTAAATCTGGTCGACCGGGATGCGGCCGATCTCACCGGAGGTAGGAGCGGCTGGGACATAGCCACGACCGCGCTCGACGACGAGCTCAATGTCCAGCTTGGCGGTGTCATTCAGGGAAGCGATGTGCAGATCCGGGTTGTGGATCTCCACACCAGCCGGCGGCTGGATATCGCCCGCGGTGACATCGCCCGGGCCTTCCTTGCTCAGGTACATAACAACCGGCTCATCGGAGTCGGAAGAAAGCACCATGCTCTTGATGTTCAAGATGATCTCGGAAACGTCTTCCTTCACACCGTTGATGGTGGTGAACTCGTGGAGAACACCATCGATCTTGATGGAGGTTACCGCTGCACCCGGAATGGAGGACAGCAGGGTACGACGCAGCGAGTTACCGAGGGTGTAACCAAAGCCCGGCTCGAGCGGTTCGATGACGAACTTGGAACGAGACGAGTCGATGAATTCCTCGGTGAGCTGGGGACGCTGGGAAATGAGCATTGAAATTCTCCTTTTCGGCGACCGCTATTTGACGCCGGTAGAGGGGTAAAAATCTTCGGGATTGAAGATTCCTGGTTATCCGCCAGGCCATTACAGGCCGTGCGGTATAACAGTTTACTTCGAGTAAAGCTCGACGATGAGCTGCTCCTGCAGCGGAATGTCGATCTGAGCGCGCTCGGGCAGCTGGTGCACGAGGATGCGCAGGGTATCAGGAACAACCTGCAGCCATGCCGGTACGTTGGCATCGATGAGGGCGTCCTGAGCATCTTCGAACCATTCCATCTTCTTGGAGCGGTCACGGACATCGATGATGTCGTACTGGGTGACCTTGTAGGAAGGAACGTTGATGTTCTTGCCGTTCACGGTGAAGTGACCGTGGGAGACAAGCTGGCGAGCCTGGCGGCGGGTGCGTGCCAGACCTGCACGGTAAACTACGTTGTCCAGGCGGGACTCGAGCAGGATAACCAGGTTATCGCCGGTCTTGCCCGGGAGGCGGTTAGCCTCTGCGTAGTAGCGACGGAACTGACGCTCCAGCACACCGTAGGTGTACTTTGCCTTCTGCTTCTCCTGGAGCTGCAGCAGGTACTCAGATTCCTTGATGCGGTTGCGGCCAGCCTGTCCCGGTGGGTACGGGCGGCGCTCGAATGCCATATCGCCGCCGACCAAGTCGACGCGAAGACGGCGGGATACGCGGGTAGCGGGGCCAGTGTAACGAGCCATTTTCTTACCTCTTCCTTTCCCTTAAACCTTGCGGCGCTTGGTCGGACGGCAGCCGTTGTGCGGCTGTGGGGTTGCATCCGTGATCGAGGAAACCTCGAGGCCTGCAGCCTGCAGGGAACGGATGGCGGTCTCGCGGCCGGAGCCCGGACCCTTGACGAATACGTCAACCTTCTTCATGCCGTGATCCATTGCCTTGCGTGCAGCGTTCTCGGCTGCCATCTGAGCGGCGAACGGAGTCGACTTACGGGAACCCTTGAAGCCGACGTGGCCGGAGGATGCCCAAGAGATAACAGCACCGGTCTGATCGGTGATCGAGACGATGGTGTTATTGAAGGTGGACTTGATGTATGCGTGGCCGAGGGCCACATTCTTCTTTACGACGCGACGGCCGGAACGGCGCGCGCCGGAACGAGTCTTTGGAGGCATGAATTACTTCTTCTTTCCTGCGATCGTCTTCTTCGGACCCTTACGAGTGCGCGCATTGGTCTTGGTGCGCTGGCCACGTACAGGCAGGCCACGGCGGTGGCGCAGACCCTTGTAGCTTCCGATTTCAATCTTGCGGCGGATATCAGCCTGAACCTGACGGCGGAGGTCACCCTCAACCTTCCAGGTAGCCTCAATTGCGTCACGGAGCGCCGACAGCTGGTCGTCATCCAGGTTGTCAGTGCGCAGGTCAGGAGAAATGCCAGTCTTTTCTAGCAGTTCCTTGGCACGGGTTGGACCGATGCCGTAGATGTAGGTGAGAGCGACCTCCATGCGCTTATTGCGGGGGAGGTCAACACCAGCTAGACGTGCCATATGGCGTGTCCTTTCGGGTTGTTACGGCGGTTTTCTCCCCATCCGTCCCGCTCCATGCAACGCTTCGCCCGGACCGTGCCGGGAATCCTTGGGTTGCTTACCAGTGCGGGCTCAGGCCACCGTAGCCTGAGGTGGACAGGGTGAACCTACAGGTTCACCCTTGGGTGAGGAGGCTTACTGTCTTTACTTGTAGCGGTAGACGATGCGTCCGCGGGTCAGGTCATAAGGAGACAGCTCTACAACCACGCGATCCTCTGGGAGGATGCGAATGTAGTGCTGACGCATCTTGCCAGAAATGTGTGCAAGAACCTTGTGTCCATTGTCGAGCTCGACACGGAACATTGCGTTGGGCAAAGGCTCGATAATGCGGCCTTCTACCTCGATTGCGCCTTCCTTAGCCATAACCTCTACTTTTCTGGCGACGGACAAGTGCGCCGTCACCTGCATGTTTGTTGTCTACTGCGGTGGCGTATCCGCGCCAGCCTCGCTGACGCTATACACCGACTTAACAGCATACGCTGCAGCGACACGTTTTCCAAACCGCTGCGCTTTCCGACGCCCCGCTCACTCGCCCGCCACTCACCCTAAGCCAGCAAAATCCCCCGAACCAGGTCTCCTTCTCGGGAGCCGGTTCGGGGGATGAGGCTTTCGCTTAAGCGCGGGCCTTAGTAGATGAAGACCTTATCGCCAACCTGTACATTATCCCAGTAGCGCTTTGCAGCGTCTGGCGGAAGGTGAACGCAGCCATTGGAATCAACGGCCGGGTCATCCAGGTGGAAGGCGTGACCGTTATTGGTGAAGTAGATGGAGTACGGCATCGGTGCGTTATTGAACTCGCGGGAAATCTCATGCTCTACCTTGCGGGTCACATGGAAAGTACCGCGTGGGGTTTCCTGACCGCGCATGCCGGCGGACATTGCCGGGGACACGTAGGACACCTTGCCGCCATCCTGCAGCCAGGTGCGTCGGCCATTGAGGTCGACACAAACCTTCGCATCGGCCGGGCACGGGCCACGGTCGAACTGGTTAGCACGACGCTGTGCTTCCGCCTTGCGTGCCGCAGCCTCAGAACGAGCCTTCTCAGCAGCGACGCGCTCAGCGTTGGCGCGAGCAGCGGCCTCGCGGGCCTTGCGTGCTTCCTCATTCTTCTGGGCGATCAAGCCTGGGAAGAGGAATTCTACGGCGCCGTCCACAGCGGTCTGAACGCTAGGTGCCAGCTCCGGGGAGAACTTCTCTGCTTGGTCCAGGATCTGGTTACGGGTATTCCAGGCCTGCTCGCGGCTCTGGCCGTAGAAGTTATCCAGCTGCTTCTTTGCCTCAGCGGTGAGCTGGTCCAGTCCGGACTGGGAAGAGAACTGAGCGAGGTCGGAATTTGCCTTGGAGCTGAGCTGATCCAGGTTCGGAATCTCCTGGGCGGAAGCGGCAGGAGCCGAAACGGTGGTGCTCAAGGCCATCACGCCAGCGACTGCGGGCGCTGCAACCGTGGCACGGATCTTGCGGAAGCTAAATTTAGACATGGCTGTGAGTATAAACCTTTCAGGGGCGTATGCCTAGTGCAACAGGCAATATTGGGGAATAAATGTCAGTAGCGGCGGGTAAGAATACGGGGACCATCGGCGGTCGCGGCCACCGTATGCTCCCAGTGAGCGGCAAAGGAGCCATCGAGGGTAACGACCGTCCAGTCATCCTCTAGCACGGCGGAATCCTCTGTGCCCAAAGTTAGCATGGGTTCAATGGCCAGCACAGAGCCTTCTTGGATCAGCGGGCCACGGCCCGGGCGTCCCTCATTGGCCAGGTAAGGATCCTCGTGCATGGTTCGCCCGATGCCGTGACCGCCGTAGCCATCCACGATGAAGAGATCCACGCCGAACTTCTGCTCGGCCCGGCGGGTGGCTTGCTCTAGGGCATGGGAGACGTCGGTAAGCAGATTGCCCGGAACCATAGCCTGCATGCCCTCCATAAGGACATACTCGGTGGCCTTGTTGAGGGCCGCGACATCAGCATCCAGCTCGCCTACTGCAAAGGACCAGGCACTATCGCCTACCCAACCGTCCAGCGTGGCACCGCAATCGATGGACACCAAGTCGCCTTCTGCCAGGATGGTTTCCTTATCCGGAATGCCGTGCACGATGACGTCATTAACGGAAGCACAAATGGAGCCCGGGAAGCCCTCGTACCCCTTGAAGGTGGGATAGGCGCCGGCATCGCGAATGGTCTGCTCAGCCACCGCATCCAGTTCGAGGGTAGATACGCCAGACGCCGCAGCAGCGCGGACTTCCTGCAGTGCCTTGCCAACAATTTCGCCGGCGGCCTGCATGGCGTCTAGCTCGCCCGGGGTGCGGGCTGGGATGCGCTTACTGCGGCGTCGAAAAGCCATGCTTACTTACCCAGTGCTTCCATCGCACGGGCGTTGATTTCCTCCACGGTGCCTTCGGCCTTAATGGAGATGATGGCATCGCCGTAGTGCTCGATAAGCGGGAAGGTTTCCTCGCGGTAGACACCGAGGCGGGTGCGGATGGTCTCCTCGTTGTCGTCGGCGCGGCCACGGGCCATCATGCGCTCAACCACAACATCCTCAGAGACCTCGAAGTTGAGAACTCCGTCGAGCTTCTCGCCCTTCTTAGCCAGCAGCTCCTCCAGGATGTCTGCTTGCTCGGTGGTACGTGGGAAGCCGTCCAGCAGGAAGCCATTCTTGGCGTCATCCTGGTTAAGGCGGTCCTCGACCATGCGGGCAGTGACGTCGGTAGGTACCAGCTTGCCTGCATCGATGTAGGACTTTGCCTCTACACCCAACGGGGTGCCCTCGCCGATATTGGCGCGGAACAGGTCGCCGGTGGAGATGTGCGGAACGTTTAGCTTCTCGCTGAGGATAGCTGCCTGGGTGCCCTTGCCGGCACCGGGAGGTCCTAGAAGTACAAGACGCATTACTTAAGTAGTCCTTCGTAGTTGGATTGCAGTAGCTGGGACTCGATCTGCTTGACCGTAGTCAAAGCGACGGAGACCATAATCAGGATGGCCGTACCACCAAAGGCGGACGTGCCGCTGGCGGAGGAGCGGCCCACGCCGAGATCCAAGAGGATATTCGGCAGGATGGCAATAACTGCCAGGTAAAGGGCGCCCACGCACAGCAGACGGTTCATCACATAACCAAGGTACTCCGCGGTCGGACGGCCCGGGCGAATACCCGGAATAAAGCCGCCGTACTTCTTCATATTATCCGCCTGCTCTGCCGGATCGTACTGAACCGAGACATAGAAGTAAGCGAAGAAGATGGTCAGGACGAAGTACAGCACGATGTACTGCCAGGAGGAAGGTGCCTGCAGGTGCGCGATGACATTGCGCTGCCACCAGTTATCTGGCGTGCCGGGAGAGCCAGAGTTCACAATCTGGGTAATGAGGACCGGCATGTAGATAAGGGAGGAAGCGAAGATGACCGGGATAACGCCGGCCTGGTTGACCTTCAGCGGCAGGTAGGTAGAGGAACCACCGTACTGGCGGCGGCCGACCATGCGCTTTGCGTACTGAACCGGAATGCGGCGCTGGCCCTGCTCGATGAAGGTAATGCCAACAACCAGGATGACCAAGCCGGCTACGACCATGGCGAAGACGAGTCCACCATTGTTCTGCAGGATGCTTACACCATCGGTTGGCAGGCGAGTTGCGATACCAGCGAAGATGAGCAGGGACATACCGTTACCGATGCCCTTTTCGGTGATGAGCTCACCCATCCACATCACCAGCACAGCGCCGGAGGTCATGGTGATGACCAAGACGATGAGGGTAAAGAAGTTACGATCAGCTGCCAGGACCTGTACGCCCTGACCCAGCAGCTGCTCGCGGTCTGCCAGCGCGACAATGCCGGAGGATTGCAGCAACGCCAACGCGAGGGTCAAGTAGCGGGTGTACTGGGTCATCTTGGCCTGACCGGATTGGCCCTCCTTCTTCAATTCCTCAAAGCGGGGAATGACCACGGTCAGCAGCTGCACAATAATCGACGCCGTAATGTACGGCATGATGCCGATGGCGAAGATCGACAGCTGCAGCAGCGCACCACCCGAGAAGAGGTTGATGACGGAGTAAAGGTCACCGGACTGCTCGGTCAACTGGCGCAAGCGGCCAGCAATAGACGCATAGTCAACACCCGGGGACGGGATCTGTGCACCGACGCGGTACGCGATGATCATCACGATGGTGAAGATGATCTTCTTACGTAGGTCGGCATCCTTAAAAGCCTGGACAATGGCGGACACTACAAAATCCTCCTGGCCTACCGCTGCCGAACGCGAAATCTAGGGAGGGTTTCGCGTTCATACACGGAGGTGGAAACTCATCTACCCCTAGGAAACCGCACCCCCTGAGCCAGAAAGCTTAGGGGAAATTCAGGTTTCCTTCAGGGACGGTTGAACACTTATGACCCCATCACCCTACCAGCCTTGCTCCGCATAGCCACATTAAGACCCAATAGTGTGACCATGATTGCTTGTCCTTTCGCGCGTTTTGTATTCGGGGTTTACCATGAGGGGGGTATTGCGCACACGCAATTCTCCTGAAATATCTCCGACCTCACAGCACTATGCGCTTCGAGGCCGTTATTGGTGTGAACCTAATGTTTCGAAAGAAGTACTTATGAGCAAGAAATTCACGCCGATGACCGTTGCTGAGATCATCGACGTTTTTGTCCCTAGCCCCAACCCCTTCCGCTGGGAAGCCTTTGACGGCTCCGCGACCGGACCGGAAGACGCCCAGTACAAGGTGACCATTAATAGTCTTGAGGGCCTCTCCTTTATTGCTACCCACCCCGGCGACGTGGGTTTTGCGCGAGCTTATGTCACGGACGGCATCACGGTGCATGGCGATCACCCGGCCCACCCCTATGGCATTTTTGACGCGCTGCATGCCATGTATGACAAATTCCAGAAGCCGGATGCCAAGACCCTGGCCCGCGTCGTTCGTTCCCTAGCGTCCATGGGCGCCTTCCAGATCCAGCCGGTCCCTGAGGTGGAGCGGGCTTCCTGGTTGCGCCGCAAGCTACACGACGGCCTATCCAAGCACTCGAAACAGCGCGATGCTGATGTCATTTCTGATCACTATGACGTTGGCAATGATTTCTACGAGCTTTTCTTGGGCGATTCGATGACCTATACCTGCGCCTACTACCCCTCCCCGGATGCCACCCTGGAGGAAGCGCAGGAGAATAAGTACCGCCTCATCTTTGACAAGCTGCGCCTCAAGGAAGGCGACCGCCACTTGGATGTGGGCTGCGGCTGGGGCGGTATGGTGCGCTACGCGGCGCGCCGCGGCGTGAAGTCCGTCGGCGTCACCCTATCCAAGGAACAAGCCGAGTGGGGCCAGCGCAAGATTGAGGAGGAAGGCCTCCAAGACTTGGCGGAGGTCCGCTTCATGGACTACCGCGATATCACCGAAGAGGGCTTCGATGCTATCTCCGCCATCGGCATTATTGAGCACATTGGCGTGAAGAACTACAACGACTTCTTCAAGTTCCTCCACGGCAAGTTGAAGGTCGGCGGCCTGATGCTCAACCACAACATCACCTACCCGGATAATCACAAGACCCCCAAGGGCGGCTTCATTGACCGCTATATCTTCCCGGACGGCGAGCTCACCGGATCCGGCAACGTCACCAAGGCGATGCAAGACAATGGCTTCGAAGTCATCCACACCGAGTCCCTCCGTTTTGATTACATGCGCACGCTGCATGACTGGTGCGAGAACCTAAAGGACAATTGGGATGAGGCCTGCGCCACCGTGGGCCTGCCCACCGCTCGCCTCTATGGCATTTATATGGCCGGATCTGAGTGGGGCTTTGAGCGAAATATCATCAACCTGTATCACTTCCTCGGCGTCAAGCTGGGCGAGGCCGGCTCCCGCGCCGGTGTGCCCGAGCGCCGCTGGTGGGAAGATAGCCGCTTTTAAGGAGGGGTGCCATGACTCTCATTGATAATCTGCGCGAACGCCTCGCCGCTGCCCAGCCGCGGCCGGTGGATGCCATGCCCATTGAGCCGGTGGGATGGACGGCGCACCAAGAGGGCGTCGACAAGCTGCTGGCGAGCTTCCGTGCTGTCCCGGCCGAAAAACGCGTGCGCCTCGCCAAGAAGTCCTCCAATCTCTTCCGTAGCCGCAGCGAGGAGCAGGAAGGCCTCGATGTATCCGGCCTTAGCGGCGTCATTGAGGTCGATCCAGTTGCCCGCACGGCCGATGTGCAGGGCATGTGCACCTATGAGGACCTCGTCGATGCCACCCTTCCTCATGGCCTGATGCCCTTTGTTGTACCGCAGCTCAAGACCATTACTTTGGGCGGTGCGGTCACCGGCATGGGCGTGGAATCCACCAGCTTCCGCAATGGTCTCCCGCACGAATCCGTGTTGGAGATGGATGTCCTCACCGGCACCGGCGAGATTCTCACCTGCTCCCGCGAGGAGAATGTGGATCTCTTCCGCCTCTTCCCTAACTCTTATGGCTCGCTGGGCTACGCGGTGCGCCTCAAGATTGAGCTGGAACCCGTGCCCGCCTATGTAGAGCTGCGCGAGGAGCGTTTCCACACCGTGGAGGATGCCAGCCGCGTGCTTGCCGACGTCGCCTCTTCCCACACCCACCGCGGCGAGCCGGTACACGGCCTCGACGGCGTGGTCTTCTCCGAGGACGAGGCCTACCTTGTCTTCGCCCGCTTTACCGATGAAGAGGGTCCAACCTCCGATTACACGCGGGACAAGATTTACTACCGCAGCCTGCAGCACGCCTCTGGCATCCGCCGCGATCGCCTCACCATCCGCGATTACATCTGGCGCTGGGATACCGACTGGTTCTGGTGCTCGCGCGCTTTTGGTGCGCAGAACCCGAAGGTGCGTAAGGTGTGGCCGCGCGAGCTTCGCCGCAGCTCTTTCTACTGGAAGCTGGTCCGCCTCGACCGCAAGTACGAGCTGGAATATAACTTCATCAAAAAGCCGCACGGCAAGCCGCGCGCCGAGCGCGTGGTGCAGGATATTGAGGTCACACCGGAGAACCTGCCGGAATTCCTCCACTGGTTCTTTAACGCCTCCGATATTCAACCGGTGTGGCTGTGCCCCATCCGTCTGCGCGATGGCGTGGACGGGCTCGTAGGCACCGGCGACATTGCCTCTGACTCCGGCGACCCATGGCCCCTCTACCCCCTTCGTCCCGGACAGACTTGGGTGAACGTCGGCTTCTGGTCCGGCGTGGACGGCGACCACGTCGATCCATCCGCGCCGAATAATGGCGCCTTCAACAAAGTTATCGAATCCAAGGTCAACGAGCTAGGCGGGCACAAATCCCTCTACTCCGAGGCCTTCTATTCCCGGGAGAAGTTCGAAGAGCTCTACGGTGGCAGCCTTCCTTCGACTATTAAGGCGGTTACCGACCCAGATGACCGCTTCCCTGGCCTATACGAAAAGACCGTGGACGAGGCCTAGCCCCCCACCCCGCACGGCCTGATACGCACAGAGGGTGGAACGCCTTTCCCAGGCGTTCCACCCTCTTCCTTTGCCCAAATCTAGGGTCTTCGCGCTTTAGTAGGCAGCGGTGATGTTCTCATAGCCGTTGACCTTCAGCGCATCCATGACGCGCTGCACAGCAGCCTCGTCCTTGTCCGGGTTATAGGTCTCCGGGAAGGTCAGGTGGGCAGAGTGATCATCCTTGAACTCAATGTTCATGAACTCGTGGCCAGCCTCCTGGGTAGCAAGTGCCAGCTCGCGCTGCACCGCTAACTTGCCGCTCTGCAGGTTGCCGCCGTTGAACCCTGGATCGACCTCGTTCGTACCTTCCCCCTCACCATTGATGACATCTTCCTTATCACCGGTGATGCGGCCCTTCTCAGCGTGCGCACCCGGCTGCTGGTCCTGAGCGGTCTGCTCGCCAGCCTCGGCCGGTGCGGTTTGAGCGTTTTCCGCAGGATCCGGCTGGGACAGCTGGTCTTGGGCATCGACCGGTCCGGTGGAGCCCGCAAACGGCATAATCGCAGCAATTGCGGTGGCGAGCAGGGAAGAAATAGACGACATAAGATTCTCCTTAACGTTTGATGATTTTGAACTAAGGGAAACTCTAGCACTCATGAATATAAATCGCTATACCCGGAGCCTTATTTATTAATAAAGGTTTCCTGTCAACTATTTTCAGTACCAATGGCGCGCATAGCCCAGGCGCCACGTTATATAACGGCACTGGGATGGCGGATTCTAGGGGTCGTTGCAACGATGATGGTTAGTTTGGTTTGATGCTACCGGTTTGTGTGAGGGCGTTGGTCATGACTTCGGCTGGGGTGCGCCAGTTGAGTGCTTTGCGTGGTTTGTGGTTGTGAATGTTGGCGATCATTTCTAGTTCCTCGGCGCTGTAGATGGACAGGTCGCTGTTTTTGGGAAGGTTTCTTCTGAGCCTGCCGTTGGTGTTTTCGTTGCTGCCGCGTTCCCATGGTGATCCTGGGTGACAGAAGTAGATGGGAATGTCAGTGGCCATGGTAAAGGCTTTATGACCAGCCATTTCGCTTCCTTGGTCCCAGGTAATTGATGACCAGATAGCTTTATCGACTCCTGCAACCGCCTTGTGCAAGGCTGTGAATACCTCTTTGCTGGTATGCCTTCCCGGTAGGTGGCCAAGGACAACAAATCGGCTAACACGTTCTACTAGCGTGATTACCGCTGATTGGTTGTTTTTACCGAGGATGAGGTCACCTTCCCAGTGGCCTGGCAAAATACGTTCACTTACCTCATCTGGTCGGTCGTCTATGAGGATCATGTCATCGACGAAGCGTTGCTGGGCAGGTGTGCTGGAGCGGGTTTGGCGTTTCTTGCGTTTCTTTCTACCGGTCGGCAAGTTCAGGCCAAGGTCTTTGAGTCTTCCTTTGGCCTGCAGGTAAAAGGCGTCATAAATCGTTTCGTGACTAATGCGCATGTCCTTATCAGTGGGGTAATCGATGGGCAGGCGATTAGAAATCTCCTCAGGTGACCATTGTGCCCGCAATTGTGCGCATACATAGTCCCATAGTCTTTTGTTGGCTAGTAGTTTCGGTATTTTCGGCCGTAATCTGCGCGCACAGGCCTTTAACTGGGCTGTTTCTGCACGATACGGGCCTTCCGCACTGTGGTTTCTGCGTACTTCACGCTGAATTGACGATGCACTTCGCCCTAAACGGCGCCCAATCTCACGCAGTGGCACATCTTCGCGGAGAAGATCGGCGATGATGACGCGTTCTTCGAAGCAAATGTAGCGATTGCTGATGCGTTTATACGGATCTACCCCGCTAGGTAAGGCGGGAGGGGCAAGCCTTCCGGATTCGATGACATCATGGCGTTGGCGCAGCGCTTTCATAAGTCTGTTATACGTGCTGGCGTCTTCGCCGACGGGTATGAACTCTTCTCGTCGACCCTGGGATTTGGTGAGTCCTTTTTCGAAATCTAAACGCAGTCGACGATCAATTCCTACTGCCGCGCCAGCATCACCACCAGGCAGGCTCGCCAGCCGAAGGCGCAGGTATTCCACTCTTAACTGCGTCTGGCGGACTTTCCGAGCATACTGACTTAACCGGATATGGCACCCAGCTTCCGTAGCTACGGCATACGCAGCGGTAAGATGCATCCCACATCTTTTAGCAGCTTGGCGTACCGACAGTCCGCTTCGGACTAGCTCTACAAGCTGGACAGCCTGGCTGCCGCGGCGATCAACTCGTTTGGCTTTATACACGACTGGCAATCCAAAGGCATGGCAAAAATTCAAAGCATGCCCGTAATGACAGCCAAGCTCACCAGCCGCCGAACGGACACTACGCCCACTGCCAACCAAGGCAACTAAGCCACGACGATCCGATTCAGACAACGAATGAAACGGGCCAACAACCCCAGACACAACAACACCCTCCTAAGGGAAAGTGTTGCAACGACCCTCTGAACTCAAGGATGCCTACAAAACGGAAACATCCCCCTACCCCGCGTGTGCGGAGAGGGGGATGAAATCTACCTAGTAGAGATTACTTGGTGTTGGCGGAACCGCCAGCAGCCTCGATCTTCTCTACAGCAGACTTGGAGAACTTGTCAGCGGTGACGTTCAACTTAACGTTGATGTCGCCGTTGCCCAGAACCTTGACCGGCTTGTTAGCGCGGACCAGGCCAGCAGCTGCGATGTCAGCAACGGTGATGTCGCCGCCATCTGCGAACTTCTCAGCCAGGTCAGCAACGTTAACTACCTGGTACTCAACATGGTTCGGGTTCTTGAAGCCCTTCAACTTAGGCAGACGCATGTGGATCGGCATCTGGCCACCCTCGAAAGCAGCGGAAACCTGCTTACGAGCACCGGTACCCTTGGTACCGCGACCAGCGGTCTTACCCTTGGATGCCTCACCGCGGCCGACGCGGGTCTTAGGCTTGTTTGCTCCTGCGGTTGGGCGCAGGTCGTGCAGCTTGATGATATCAGCCATGGTTTACTCCCCTGCCACTTCTTCGACGGTGACCAGGTGGCGAACCTTGTGAACCATACCGCGAACGATCGGGGTGTCCTGCTTAACTACGGACTGACCGATGCGCTTGAGGCCAAGAGCCTCAATGTTCTTGCGGTGGTTCGGCTTGGTGCCCACCAGGCCCTTTACCTGTGTAATCTTCAGAGCCATTGCTTATGCCTCCTGACCTGCGCGCTTGCGCAGCATACGGGCCGGGGTGACCTCTTCGATGGACTTGCCACGACGTGCGGCAACCTCTTCAGGGCGGACCAGCTGCTTGAGGCCGTCCACGGTAGCGCGGACGACGTTGAGTGCATTGTCGGAGCCCAGGGACTTCGACAGGATGTCCTGCACGCCAGCGCATTCGAGCACTGGACGAGCAGCACCACCAGCGATAACACCGGTACCAGGTGCGGCAGGCTTCATCATGACGATGCCAGCTGCGTCGCGACCCTCAACCGGGTGGGTGATGGTGCCGGCAATCATCGGAACGCGGAAGAAGTTCTTGCGAGCCTCTTCAGCGCCCTTCTGGATTGCGGCCGGGACTTCCTTGGCCTTGCCGTAGCCAACGCCAACCTGACCCTGGCCATCACCGACGACGACGAGGGCGGTGAAGGACATGTTGCGGCCACCCTTAACGGTCTTGGAGACGCGGTTGATGGTCACAACGCGCTCGATGTACTTATCGCGCTCGTTGTCCTGCTGGTTACGACGATCGTTGCGGCGGCCGTTGCCACCGCGGTTGTTCTTGTTGTTCTCGGCGGAGCGTCCGCCGTCACGCTGTTCACGGTCCGACATTAGGCGTTCCTTCCGTTGATGTTTCCGTTGACGATGATCATTAGAACTTCAGACCACCTTCACGTGCGGCGTCAGCCAGCGCAGCGACGCGGCCGTGGTACTTGTAGCCTGCGCGGTCAAATACGACGTGCTCGATGCCAGCGGCCTTAGCGCGCTCGGCAACCAGCTCGCCTACCTTGGCAGCCTTGGCCTTCTTATCGCCCTCGAGTGCACGAACGTCCGCCTCCATGGAGGATGCGGAGACCAGGGTGTGGCCTGCCAGGTCATCGATGACCTGGACGTGCATGTGACGGGAGGAGCGGTGAAGAACCAGACGCGGTGCCTCAGGGGTGCCACGCAGGGTCTTACGGATACGGAAGTGACGGCGTGCGCGTGCTTCGCGACGACGGGAGGAGATGTCCTTGCCGACTGGAGTGCGCTTGGTGTTTTCAGTGTTTGCCATTGCTTACTTACCCGTCTTTCCGACCTTGCGACGGATCTGCTCGCCCTCGTAGCGAATACCCTTGCCCTTGTAAGGATCGTCCTTACGCAGACGACGGATATTAGCGGCGATCTGTCCGACTAGTTGCTTGTCAATACCGGTAATGGACAGCTTGGTTGCGCCGTCCACTGCGAAGGTAATTCCCTCCGGAGCCTCGATGAGGATCGGGTGGGAGTAGCCCAGGCTGAATTCCAGGTCCTTACCCTTCTGCTGGACACGGTAGCCGACACCGAAGATTTCCATCTTGATGGTGTAGCCCTCGGTCACGCCAACAACGGCGTTGTTCAGCAGGGAGCGGGACAGACCGTGCAGAGCACGGTGCTTGCGGTGGTCATCAGGGCGGGAGACGGACAGTACGCCGTCTTCCAGGTTGATGGCGATAGGCTCTGGAACGTTAACGCTCTGGGTGCCCTTTGGGCCCTTAACCTCAACGTCTTGGCCGTTGATCTTGATTTCGACGCCGTTCGGTACGGCGATTGGTGCTAGACCGACTCGAGACATGTGTCAAACCTCCCTTTACCAGACGTAGGCGAGAACTTCTCCGCCTACGCCCTTCTCCTCAGCCTGACGGTCAGTCAGCACGCCGTGGGACGTGGAAATGATAGCCACGCCCAGGCCGCCCAAGACCTGTGGCAGTTCGGTGGACTTTGCGTACACACGCAGACCCGGCTTAGACACGCGACGCAGGCCAGACAGGGAGCGCTCGCGGTTGTTGTACTTCAGCTCGAGGGACAGGGTGTGACCCTCGACGGTGTAGTCAGCGATGTAGCCTTCCTGCTTCAAGATGTCAGCAATGTTTGCCTTCAGCTTGGAGGTAGGCATCGACACGGTGTCATGGTGCGCATTACTTGCGTTGCGCACGCGCGACAGCATGTCGGCAATAGGATCAGTCATAGTCATATGAGTGACCGTGTACCTTTCTCGTTGCGGTTCCCGTGCTCACCAAAGCGTTCTCCGTGTGATTTCGGGCTACTCACGCTCCCTACGGTCAATACCGTAAGGCGCTCGCCACCCTTTGATTCAGACAACGGTCCGCTATCTACGGCGAGGGGCCTACAACAAAGTTGATGTTCAGTTCTTGCATCGGCTCGGCGCTTTCTGCAGCTCAGCGCGCCAAAATACGCAATGATTGGGGCACGCTGACGCCTCGGCGCAAGCACGAGGTACTATGCTACGCCATAACCTGCGGTTTTCCAAATAATCTAGCGCCTTCATTAGAGTCGAGACCAGCACGAACGTATATAAGGAGATGGTGATGAGCCAAACACACGAGGACCCCATCCAATCCGCACACGAGTGGCTCGAAGAAGCCGCCCGTCACCTCGGCCTCGATCCTCAGGAGGCAACCGCACTCACCCGCGAGATCCTGGACCTCACCAAGGACGTTGCGCACAATCGCTCCCGCCCCGCGGCCCCACTTACTGCCTTCCTCGTGGGTCTAGCCTCCAGCAATGTAGAGGAAGCCCGCAGCAATATCGATGTCTTGAAGCAGGAGCTGCAGTAATGGCCGGCCGCAAGAACTCTACCTTTGCCGTCACCAAGGTCCGCCTGGGAGATGGCCTGCAGGTCGATACCCGCGCCGATACCGTCGCCGGCGAGGAGCCCCTCGAGATCCGCGCGGGTGGTCAGACCATCACCACCACCATGCGCACCCCTGGCCATGACATTGAGCTGGCGCATGGGTTCTTGCATTCAGAGGGCCATATTGCTTCGCTTAGCGACGTCACCGAGGCCCGCTACTGCGCCGGCGCCACCGTCAACGGCATGAATACCTACAACCTGCTCGACATCGATCTGGCGAAGAAGAACGTACTGGACCTGAGCGATCTGCGGCTAACCACCACCACTTCCGCCTGCGGCGTATGCGGCACCTCTTCTATCGAGGCTTTGGCTAAGCAGACCCGCTACCCGATTCCGCATATACCAGTGGACCCTATGTCGTCGCCAAGCTGCCAGACAAGCTCCGGGCCGAGCAGAAGCAATTTAAAAAGACCGGCGGCATCCATGCCGCCGGCGCCTTCACCCTAGACGGTGAACCGGTAGTCATCCGCGAGGATATTGGCCGTCACAATGCCGCAGATAAGGTCATCGGCCACCTCCTTTTAGAAGACCGCCTGCCCGCGGACGACCTCATTTTGGTCATGAGCTCGCGCGCCAGCTTCGAACTCGTTCAAAAGGCCGCAATGGCCGGATTCGGCATGCTCGTTGCTGTCAGCGCCGCCTCCTCCCTAGCGGTAGAGACTGCCCGCGAAACTGGCATGGCACTCGTCGGTTTCGCCCGCGGTGACCGCTTTAATCTGTATTCCGGTGAACTCGCTTAGTCGCGGTAGGCCTCCGGGCCGCGATTGAGCCACGCGTAGACGCCGCCAACCAAAAGGCCGCCGCCAATAAAGTTGCCGATCCAGACCAGGATCCAATTGAGAGCCACGTTACCAGCGGTCAGAGCTGCCGGCACCGGATCGGAAGCGAAGAGCGTGATGCTAAACAGGCAAAAGTTCGCGATAACGTGCTCTAGGCCTAACGCCACGAAAGCGCCAATGATCGGAATGATGACAAAGAACTTCGAAGCCGCATCCTTAGCGAAGATGGCACCGACGATGCCCATGTTGACCACAAAGTTCGCGGCAATGGCCTCTACCAGCATTCCTTGCGGGGACTTGATGAGCTTGCCTTCAGAAACCGTTACCAGAAGGTGCGAGGGATCAAGGTCTGCAAATTTAGCGGACATCGCCATGATAGCGGCAAAGATGATCGCGCCTACCAGGTTGAAAATGGTGGTGATGAGCAGCAGGTACAGGGCCTTGCCCCACGCCACGTGCTTATTGCTAGCGGCATAGACCATGTACATCATGTTGCCGGTAGCCAGATCGGCGCCCAAGAGCAGAATGGCGAACAGGCCTATCCCGAAAAATAGGGCAAAAGCCACGGAGCCCATTCCCGGCGCAACGCCGTTGACGGCCTGGCCTACCACACCGGCAAAGGCGGTACCGATACACAGGTACACACCCGCCAAGGTCGCGCGAACTGCAAAGCGGGCGAAGGATTCATCTAATAAGGTGACCTTCTTGACGGCCGCCGCCTTGGCGGCATCATTGAGAGACATTTCTACCTCATTAATCAAAGAGTATTAAATCCTTCTAATCTTATCCTGACCACCTGATTCCGCGTCAATTCCGGGTATGCATAACACTGCGTTGTAAGCTAGAACTTTCCTATTACCCGTATTTCTCTTCGGAGGTCGCATGGATTCCCACTACCGGCCGCGGAGGGAGCCGAATCGGCTTCCCGCTAACGGGCGCCGCAGCGTTCCATCGCGATCCGACCGCACAGATGCTGATCGCCAATGGCGCCAGACCGAAACGCGCACCCGCCAACAACAGCGCCGCCGCCCACCGCGCCGCATTGAGGACACCTCACTTCCCCGACACCGCCGCAAACCCACGCTGTGGGAGCGGATCAAAAAGGTATGGAAGTCCTCCGGCATCCTTCGCGTGGTTATCGGCATCGTTGCCACGGTGTTACTCGCCAGCACGATTAACCGGGTGGTCAACCCACCAGAGGGTCTAGAGACCAATGAAGTCACTGCAGAAGAGGCACCTGCCATCGACCCTTCACCTGCAGTCGAGCTCTTCATCCCAGCTATTGAGGTTCATGCCGATTTTCAAGACGGCTCCTGCCGCGTAGTCAACGGTGCCATCAATCCGGACTCCATGAATAAGGCCTGCACCTATACTGCCGAAGACCGCCCTTATTCTCTGCCGGGCACGACGTCCCAGGACATCGTGGTCATTGCCGGCCATACCGGTGCGGGCGTGCCAGGCGTTTTCAATAACCTCTACGATGGTTCCGCGAATGAGCACAAGGTTCATCTGGGGGACAAGCTCTACGTGCGCACACAGAACTCCGGCCAGAACTGGCTCATCTATACGGCTACCGACTTACACGATCCAGATAAACAGGGGCTTTCTGACGACGCCTCTATTTGGGGCGAAGGCCCCATGCCCGGCCGCCTTCTCACCATCAGTTGCATTCAACCTGCCAACCCTTTGGAGCCGGCAGTGCGTAACGCAGTCGTCGGCTGGCAGTATGAGGGCACCACGCACACAGAGACCGAAAGCGCCTAAGCCACACCCGCACAAGCCGGCGCCTGCACACCTTTGAAGTCAAGCTGCTCGGTAAAACTAGAAAATCCCAACGCCCCTTCCGGGGAGTTGGGATTTCTTAGCGCTCTATTTACTTGAACGGGAAGCCGAGCTCGCGCAGGAGCTTGCGGCCCTCGTCGTCGTTAGTAGCGGTGGTAACGACGGTGATGTCCATACCACGAGGGCGGTCGATCTTGTCGATGTCAATCTCGTAGAACATGGACTGCTCGGACAGGCCGAAGGTGTAGTTGCCGTGGCCGTCGAACTGCTGATCAGACAGACCGCGGAAGTCACGAATACGTGGCAGCGCGATGGTCAGCAGGCGGTCCAGGAACTCCCACATGCGGTCGCCGCGCAGGGTAACGCGTGCACCGATGGGCATGCCCTCGCGGAGCTTGAAGTTCGCGATGGACTTCTTAGCGCGACGCAGCTGCGGCTTCTGACCGGTAATAGCGGTCAGGTCCTCGAGTGCGCCGTTGATGACCTTGGAGTCACGTGCGGCTTCGCCAACACCCATGTTGACAACAACCTTGGTGACGCCAGGGATCTGCATGACGTTGTCGTAGTTGAACTCGTCATTCAGGGTCTTGCGGATTTCCTCGCGGTAGCGAGTCTTCAGACGCGGGGTGTAGTTCTCGCTCATTTTTAGATGTCCTTCCCGTTGCTACGCGCGATACGGACCTTCTTGCCGTTCTCGTCGAAACGGTAGCCCACGCGGGTCGGGTTGCCTTCGGAGTCAACGATCGCAACGTTAGACACGTGGATCGGAGCTTCCTGGGTAACGATTCCGCCGGACTCGGCGCCACGCTCGGCAGCAGAGTTTGCGACGTGCTTCTTGATGCGGTTAACGCCCTCTACGAGGGCCTTTTCACGCTTTGGGTATGCCTCGATGACCTTGCCCTTCGCGCCCTTATCTGGGCCCGAAATGACGATCACCATATCTCCCTTATGGATCTTCATAAGACTAGATCACCTCCGGTGCGAGAGAAACGATCTTCATGAAACGCTTGTCACGAAGTTCGCGAGCAACCGGTCCGAAGATACGGGTACCACGAGGCTCGCTATCGCCCTTGAGAACAACTGCAGCGTTCTCGTCAAAGCGAATGTAGGAGCCGTCTGGACGACGGGTTTCCTTCTTCGCACGGACGATAACTGCCTTTACAATGTCGCCTTCCTTGACGTTGCCACCTGGGACAGCGTCCTTGACAGTCGCGACGATGACGTCGCCGATGCCAGCGGAGCGTCGGACAGAGCCGCCGAGAACGCGGATGCACAGCAGTTCACGTGCACCAGAGTTGTCGGCGACGCGCAGACGCGATTCTTGCTGAATCACTATGGGTCTCCTGACCTGGATTGATGTGCGGTAAGATTTCCGTCCTTGCCGCACGCGGTCTACAAACTTGCGATGCTCAAGCTTTTACAACGGACTGTGCCGAAGGGTCTCGGACCGGCGGTTCGGAAACGCACCGCTACGGGCCGACCAGCTTTTGCAACCTACACATTCAACCACACGCGCGCACCATTACCAAAACACTGTCTTTTGCTTGCCGACACCCCCTCTAACGCCTAAATATTCCCTGCATTACCCCCGGATACCCCCATAAAGCCTTGTTTCGAATAGGTCAATTCTCCTCGCCCGTCGTATTTAATCGCTCTATCTGGGACTTTAGTTCGCACGTTCAAGCCTTGCGGTGCAAATATCCAGGCACGCATGTTCTAAATTTTCACAACTCTCACACATGCAACACATGAAAAGTCCAGTTAATTTAAGTTTTTGGGGTGACAATTGGGAACGGTGTGACTATTGTGGTTTGCGTCAAGAAAGACATCTGCTTTTTGGCGCGTACCTATATTTCCCGAAGGAGAAACACATGAAGCGTTTGCCACAGACCCTGACCGCTGCTGTTCTGACCGGCGCGCTCGCCTTTGGCGGCGCAGCTGTTGCTCAGGCTCAGATGCCACTACCAGCTTCCATCGAAACCGATGGCATTACCTACGACAAGCAGCCCGACGGCAGCTACGCACCACGCGACCGCTTTGAGAACCCAGCCGGCGAGGACACCGCGCCTACCCTCACTGAAGATCAGGCTCGCGCTATCTGGGAGCGTCAGCAGTCCGAGGATAGTGAAGACACTGATTCTGAGACCCCTGGAACCGAGACCGATACTGAAGGCGCAGCCGACGCCGAGGGTACTGACTCCGAGGGCACTGACTCCGAGGGCTCCGAAGAAGAGGGCATCCCTGCCCCAGCCACCAAGAAGGACGCAGAGGGCAACGAGTGGTACCAGAGCCTGAAGGATCCGGCTATCTACGTTAACGACCCAGCTCTGGTAAACGAAGAGATCACCGACGAGATGCGTGACGCTTACGCAAAGGCGTTCCCGTCTGAGGATCCGAAGCCAGGCTTCGACAAGAAGAAGCTGGCTTGGTTGGCACTGCCAGCTGCATTGATCATCGGTGGCATCACCTGGTACCTGTCCCAGGATGGCAAGACCTACGTCAAGGACGAAGCACGCAAGAATCAGCAGCCGACCGCTGAGGAGAAGGCTGCTTCCGAGCAGATGCTGAACGCTAACAAGGACGAAGTTATCGCCCAGGGCGGTCAGCTCGCTGAGGGCGACAATGCTCAGGCTGACGCCCCTTCCGCTCCATCTGCCCCAGCTGCTGGCGAGTCCGCAGACTCCGCACGTGGTATGTCCGCTGAGACGGGCTCCAACTCCGTTGCGCAGGCTCTGGCTGCACTGGCTGTAGCTGCGATGGTTGCTGCTGGCGCATTCGCCGCACGCCGCAAGTTCTTCGCTTAAGCAAGAGCCTTCCTACCAATTAGGAAACTGAATTGAGACTGGCTGTGCCGGTCGGACTTTGGTCCGGCCGGCACAGCTTTTTGTATGCCTGACTAAAACTGCGGTCACGCAGAGTCAAGGGCCCATCCGAGTTAAGGCCGATCTGATCAGGCTTAATTGAGGTAGAAAAGGCCGATCTGAGGAGTAGTTTTCCTCAGATCGGCCTGATCACTATGGACCTAATGTGATGGACCCGAATGCCCACCGTTGGCTTTTAAAGGATGCGGCGCATTAAGACGCGGAGTCGGAAGCCGGCGAGGCTGTCTGTACCGGTACTACGGCGGGCTTGGGGTCCACGGTGAAGATATCGGTGCCGGAGCCAATGAGCTCGCCGGGGCGGAAGGCCTCGGTAGGAATAACGGGGCCGGTCTTCTTGGAGTTGGAGACCACCACCGGGGTGGTTACCGGAAGGCCGGCGGCCTTGATGGCGTCGATATCGAATTCGGCAAGAACATCGCCCCGCTTGACCTCATCGCCCTTGTTTACGTGGGAGGTGAAGTGCTCGCCTTTGAGGTTTACCGTATCGAAACCGATATGCATGAGGATATCGATATTGCCCACTGCCGGGTCCTTGGTGCGGATGGCGTAGGCGTGGTGGGAGGGGAAGGTGACGGTGACTTTGCCGTCGGCAGGCGCAACCAGTTTCCCCACGGTGGGCTCAATCGCCACGCCTTGGCCCAACTTGCCACCGGCAAACATGGGGTCACTGACCTGAGAAAGAGGAACGGCGGTGCCCTCCAGTGGGGAGAAGATGGTGAAGGCATCGTCGGCAGCTACCGCAGCGGGGGTGGCAGCGGCGGCTTGGGCTTCGGCTGCCGGAGGGTTGACCTCATCCGGGTCGATGGAGCCATTCTTGCGGATGAGCACGCGGCCGTAGAGGTACGCGCTCACAAAGGCGACCACGAAGGAAATAACGCCGCACAACAGGAAGGTAGGGACAAAGCGGGGGACAGAGACGAAGCCGATGAAGCCGGCGGCACCGAGAGCATCGGCAAGCACGCCAAAGATGGCGATGAAGGCAGAAGAAACGGCGGAAGCGGCCATGCCGATATAGAACGGCCAGCGCAGGCGTAGGTTAACGCCGAAGATTGCGGGCTCAGTAATACCAAAGAGTGCGGAGACACCCGAAGCGCCGGCCAAACCCTTGAGCTTTTCGGAGCGAGCCAGGAAGTACACGGCGAGTGCGACGCCGCCTTGGGCAATATTGGCCATAGAGGCAATCGGGAAGATAAAGGAGCCACCCTCGTTCCACAGCATCGTCTCAATCGGCGGGAAGGATTGGTGCAGGCCGGTAATCACGATCGGCGAGTAAACGAGGCCGAAGAGGAAGCCGGCGACTGGACCGGCAAAGTCATAGAGGTTGGCCAAGCCCATGCCGAGCCATTCACCGGCCGTGCGCAGGATGGGGCCTAGGCCCATAAAGGTAAGGAAGCCGGTAATGAGCAGCGTGAGCAGCGGGGTGAGCATGAAATCAACCGTGCCCTTTAGGTGCTTGTGCAGGAATTTCTCCAGGGTGGCGAGGATCCACGAAATCACCAAAATGGGCAGGATGGAGCCCTGGTAGCCAGCCTGCGCGACGTCGAATCCGAAGATATTCCAGTAGGACATTTCGCCGTTGTCGATGGCCTCGGCAACGTTGTAGCCGCTGACCAAATCGGGCATGACCATCGCCATGGCCATGCCGGCGCCGAGGAATTCATTGCCGCCAAAGCGCTTCGTCGCGGTAAAGCCGACGAGGATGGGCAGGAAGGCAAAGGGCGCAGAAGCAAGCAGATTAACCAGACCGGCGAAGCCTTCCCAGACGGGGAACATCTCGATGACGGATTGGTCGCCGAATAGCCCTTCGGCCGTCAAGACGTTGTTGAGTGCCATGAGCAGACCGCCACCAAGCAAGATGGGGATGAGCGGCACGAAGATATCCGCCAGCACCTTGACCGCACGGCTAAACCAATTGCCGGATTCGGCAGCGATGTCTTTCAGACGGTCAGTGGATACGGCCACGTCCTTGGAAATGAGGCTGGTCATTTCCCGGAAGACGATATTGACGTCGCCGGGGCCGACGATGACCTGGAACATGCCGCCGGCCTCAAAGGTGCCCTTGAGGTCGGGGTCATTATCCAGCGCGGCGGTATCCACCTTGTCCGAGTCTTGCAGCACCATGCGCAGGCGCGTAGCGCAGTGCGCGAGTGCGATGATGTTGTCTTCGCCGCCCAGTGCCTTTAGCGTGCGGGCGGCTACTTCCTTGTGGTCCATAGAAGAGCCCTTCAGTGTAACGGATCACATCCGGGTACCGGACGTGACTGCTTATTTCCATTACAGCTGGGATTCGGGCCTAAGTCCACACATTCGGGCAGAGTGTTGGCAACTTCACCGGTTCCGGGTATACCTAGCCGCGCGGCTCCCACCCCTGCCAGGGGGACTCACCGAAGACTGCGAAAGAGGCAGCAATGCGACCGCCTCCGGCGTAGACCTCAACGGCGCAGCCGTCGGCAATCAAGCGCATCTCGCCATCCGGGCAATCGATGGGATTGCCACCATTAAAGGCGATGGTGCCGTCGCGTTGGGTGACGCGGAAGGCTTCGTCCCCGGCGGCGTCGATAAGAGCAAAGGAGCCTTCACCCTTGATATCGATGGTGGAGCCAAAGCCTTCGCGCCCGTGGGTCTCCGGCAGGGCGGACCACAGCGGCTTCTGGTGCAGGTAGTTATCCTCCAACCAAATGCGGCGCGGCAAGGTCAAGGTATGTACCCAGCCGTGCGTCGGGGTGTCATCTTGTGCGGGCATGCCCATCCATCCCAGTAGGATGCCGTCCTCGGTGGCCTGGGGTGCATAGAACTGGGTGCCATGGTGCAAGAGGGTAAAGCCGCGCTCGATATGGAAGTCTAAGCCATCCAGCGTGCCCACGATATAGCCGCAGCGATCCGTTTCTGCCTGTGGGCAGAAGATAAGCACCTGCTTATCACCCAAGGTGAGGAGGTTGGGACACTCCCACATGTAGCCCCCAGGTAGTTGCGAAGGATCGTCGAAGGAAATCTCGCCCTGGAATTCCCACTGCGCTAGGTCTTCGGAGCGGTAGATCACGATGGTGCCGCGTTCGTCTTCGGTTTGGGCGCCAATAACCATCCGCCAGCCATCACCATCGCGGGTGATCTGTGGATCGCGGAAGTGCCCCGTATAGCCCTCCGGGGAGTCCGGGATAAGGGGGTTATTCTCATCGCGGAGATAGATTCCACCCTCTGGGCCCGAAGGATCGATGGCCCGCACGCGATTCTGGGACGGAATGCGGCGGCCGTCCTCTTTCAGATTGCCCGTATAAAACAGCCAGACGTCGGTGCCATCGACCACCGCCCCGCCCGAGTAGCAGCCATCCTTATCATAGGGCAGGTCCGGGTACAAGGCATCGGGGTGGTGCTGCCACGGCGTGGGAGCCGATACGCTCGCCGTCGCATGCCCCCAGCCCGTACGCTTGGGCTTGCTGGGAAAGGCCGGGTCGTGCTGGTAGTACACGTGCAGGGTATCGCCATCTACAAAGACGCCATTGGGATCATTGAGGCGGCCTTGCGGCGGGGCGAGGTGAAAATTGGGACGGTAGTTCATATCACCGATACTATGAAAATATGACTATTCATGTGTGCGGTGAAGGCCTCGTGGACCTCGTTCCGGTGGCCCCTGGCAGCTTGAACGACCACACGCCGGCGTTGGGCGGCGGGCCATTTAACGTGGCCATCGCGGCGGCGCGACTGGGCGCCGATGTGGAATTCCAATCCCGCATTTCCACCGATGGTTTTGGGCAGGAGCTCGTTGCCCGCCTCGAGGCCGAGGGCGTGACCACCACTCACCTGCAGCGCGGCGATGAGCCCACCACTTTGGCGGTGACCACCATCCATGAGGACGGCTCGGCCTCTTATAACTTCTATATCGAGGGCACGGCCGACCGCTTGGTCGAACCACGTTTAGTGCCGGCCGATATCGCGTGCTTCGGCACGGTCTCCCTCGCCCTTGAACCTGGTGCCTCCCGCTATGCGCAACTGCTGAAGGATTTTGCCGCCCAAGGCACGTTGGTCGCCCTGGATCCGAATATCCGGCCGTTCTACGCCACCCCAGAGCACCGCGCGTTCCTAGCGAACCTACTCCCCCACGTCACCTTGCTTAAACTTTCTGACGAAGAGGTGGATTTCCTCGGCCCCGATTCTCATCTCCCAGGTTCCCGTCGTAATTGTCACCCGCGGCGGGGAGGGGCTTAGCGTGCAGGCAGGTGAGACCAAGCTAAACGTGCCGGCCGCACAGGTTTCCGTGACCGATACCATCGGCGCCGGCGATACCATCATGGCCGCATTGCTGACCCAAATTGACGAGCGGGGGTTCGACTCCTCCGCGCTCGCCCAACTGGGCGCTGCAGAGTGGAAGGAACTGCTTTCCTTCGCCGCAGCCGCTGCAGGAATCACCGTCTCCCGGAAGGGCGCCAACCCACCGCGGCGCGAGGAAGTAGAGTCATCGCTATGACCTATACCAAGCGCACCCTGTGGCTGCACGCCGCGCTCTTTCTCCTCGCCTTTCTCGCGTTCATCCTGCCCGTAGTCTTTGGTACCGCCGCCCTACTCCCTGTCTGGTTGACCGGCGGGCTGAGTCTGGGGCTTGCAGCTTGCGCGCTTGTCGACGCCGCCTATAAGTTTTTCGCCCCCTCTTCCCCGCGCAGCCTCCGCCTGCTCTCTGGTCTTGCCGGCCTCGTTCTGCTCATCGGCTGGGGAATCTGGGTCTATATCTACGGCAATATGGCGGCCGTAGGCACAGGCTCCTATCGAATCGGCACCTTTTTGCTCGGTGCGGGAAGCGTGCTCAATCTTTTTGTAGTGGCAATTTCCTTTCTAGATGTACAACGAAAGGTTAAGTAAAGCGTCTGGCACACAGCCGCTATTGACAGCTCTCCACTAACGCGCCGATACGACGCGGCGGGGAACGATGATGGGGGCATCGCCAAGCGGATCCTCCCAGGCCTCAGCCTCGATGCCATAGGCCTGTGCCAATACCTTCGGCGACAGCGCTTGTTTCGGCGCCCCGCGAGCGATGATATCGCCGGCTTTCATCACCACCATGGAATCAGAATAGTGGCCCGCCAACATGAGATCGTGCAGGACTACCACCACTGTTTTTCCCGCCTGCGCCTGTGCGCGTGCCAACTCCAGCATGCGCATGGCATGGGCAGGGTCGAGGAAGGTTGTGGGTTCATCGAGAAGCAGCACCGGCGTATCTTGTGCCAGTGCCAATGCCAGCCAGACGCGCTGGCGCTGCCCGCCCGATAGCGAAGCGATATCACGATCGAGGAAGTCCACAATGTCGGTAGCCTCGCAGGCCTGCGCGATGATCTCCCGGTCCGTAGCGGAAAGGCCGCGCATCCTCCCCTGATAGGGATGACGCCCGCGCGCGACCAACTCCCCCACTCGCAGCCCATTGGGGGCCACCGGGTGCTGTGGCAGTAGCGCCACCTGCTGCGCGGCGTCCTTCGCGGACATGGCGTGTAGGTCAACTTCCCCGACCATGACGCTGCCCTGCCGCGGGGCCAGGATTTTCGAGAGAGTTTTCAGCAGCGTGGACTTGCCGCAGCCATTGGGCCCAATGAGCGTGGTGACTTCGCCGGCGCGGGCGTGCAAATCGACGCCGGCAAGGATATCCCCACCATCCTTATATCCCGCATGAATGCCGGTGGCGTGGAGGCTGCACCGAGGCTTCGGGGTAGTGGTCTGTTTAGGCTGATTAGGCTGATTATCCTTCATTTCTTTTCCTTCATCCACGTCTGACTGTCTAGCACCATCCGGCGCGATGCTTATCCGTTCCCCTGTTGTGCCGCGGCACAACGTTTAGCTGCGCCCGGCTGCATTCCACACCACTATCACCAAGGCGCAGCCGCCGATGACCGAGGAAACCGCACCCACCGGTGCATTTACCGGGATAGCACCGGCGATCACAGCACACACGGTCAGCAATGCGGAACCCGCGGCTGCCGATGCCAGCGGCGATGGCGTGGGGGTGCGCGCCACCATCCGCGCCAAGTGCGGCGCCAACAGCGCGATAAACCCAATGGGCCCCACCACCGAGACCACCACGGCACTGATACCGGTTGCCGCAATAAGCAGGAGGGCGCGCTGGCGGGAGATGTTCACGCCCAGGGTAGTTGCGGAGGAATCATCATGGGCAAGCAGCGGCAGCTCCCGCGCACACCAGATGCCTATGGCGAGAAACGGCGCTAATGCCACCAGGAGGGGGAGAATGGCCTCCATGCGCACGAAGCCAGTCGATCCCGCGAGCCAAGTTTGCGCCTCCGCAGCGCGCAGGATCTGGGCGCTGCGCATTAAATACGCGACGATGGCTTGAAACATCAGCGATAAGGCAATACCGACGATGACGATGCGGTTGCTCGTACCGATGCCACCCAGAACAGCGAGCAGGATGACAACGAGGAGAGCGCCGATCATCGCCAAGCATGCCCGCCACCAAAACTCCGGGATACCCTCGGCGAAACTGGGACGCGAATGCACGGTACCCAAGACCACCAGCACCGACGCCCCGCCGGTAACGCCTAGAATATCCGGGGAGGCCAGCGGGTTACGAGCCATGGTTTGCGTCCAAGAACCGGCCAAGCCGAGGGCGGCGCCCACGATGACGGTGGCGATGGCAACCGGCAGGCGCAAATCCCACACCACCCTGATGTGGTTCTTGCTGCCGCCTCCGGTGAGGACATCGATGACCTGCCGCGGACTCAATGCCATGGGGCCTTGCCCCAGTAACACTAGGTACGCGCCAAGAGCGATGAGGATGAATGCCAGCGTGGAAGCGAGCACGCGCACGTGCCGGCGGCGTTGTTGAGCTTTTAAAATAGTGCCGATTGCGGTCATGCGTTATTGCCCCCATGCTCTGCCTACGCCGCGGTGAGCACCCCAAATGAGGAAAGGTGCACCCACTATCGCGAGGACGATGGACATCTCCAACTCCGAGTTACCCGCGATGAGGCGGCCGGTGATATCAGCGGCAAGCACGGCACAACCGCCCAAGAGCGCGGAGGGCAAAAGCAAGGTGGCAACGCTAGGGCCCACCACCCGCCGCACGATGTGGGGAATGGCAAAACCGACGAAGGCAATGGGGCCCGTTGCTGCCGTTGCGCTGCCGGCCAACACCACGACGCTGAGCGCCGCGCCCACCCGCGCGGTAGTGGGGGACCCACCCAAGGCGAGGGAGGACTCCTCCCCCATGGCCAAAAGGTCGAGGGGTCTAGCCACCATCGCCGCACACGCTACACCAATAACAAGCCCTATGCCCGCGATCGCGACATCTTCTGGGCCGCGGCCAAAGGTCGAGCCGATAGTCCACCGCCGCATGCTATCGAGGACGTCCGTGGAATATAGACCGATGATCGTCGCGCCCGATCCCAAGGCTGCGGAGACGCCGGCGCCCACCAGAATGAGCGTCAGGGGATCCTCAAACCGCCGCGATACGGCTAAGACCAGAAGCGTAGTAATACCCGCGCCAACGAGCGCGAGGGCGGTCCGCGTACTGGTGGAGGTAGCAATGCCAATGGCCGTGCCTAAGGCAACGAAGAAGGACGCGCCCGCGGTAACACCAATTAATCCTGGATCCGCTAGCGGGTTTCTGGTCCACGATTGCGCCAGCACACCTGCCACAGCAAGGGCCGCGCCGGCGAAATAAGCCAAGAAGGTGCGCGGCAGGCGCAGGTTCCACACGATATCGCGGATATCCTGCTCCCCTGCCCCGTGCAGGGCAGCGATGACCTCACCGGGCGGAATCGAGCGAGATCCCACCGCCAAAGACGCCACCGCCAACGCCAGGCTGGCGAGAATGAAGGCGACAAGGAGCATCTTATGACTCTGTGCCCGCGCCACTACCGTTGCGGGGGTGCCGGTGGTCGTAGGACTATCTGCTGCGGAATCCGCCTGGATTTGTTGGCCGTCCATCGTGGTTGCTGACAATTACAGCTTCTCTTCAAATTTATCTACTGCCCAGGGGATGGTCACCGGATTGGGCATACTCATGGCATTGCCGGTATCGGTATCCAAGTAGCGCACGCGACCCTCCTTGACAACATCGAGGCCTTGGAAGGTCTTATCCTTCTTCAAGGCATCTGAGGAGCCGTTGTAGTCCAGGACAAAGAGGTAATCAACCTGGTTAAGCTTCGCGTAGTTTTCTGGGGCAATGTCGACGAAGAAGCTGCCGCCATCGCCCTGCAATGCATCGGGGATCTCCATGCCAAGGTCCTCGATAAATTGTCCACGCCCATCCTCCTCGGTGTATAGGCCAATTTTGCCGTCATAAGGCATGACGATGGCCGCAGACTTATCCTGCAATTCCGCGTGCTCGTGGCGGAATTCCTCGAAGGCCTTTTCGGTGTCATCGATAAGCTTATCGCCTTCGTCTTCTTTGCCCACCGCATCCGCGATGGTCTCTACCTGCTTTTCCCAGGGCACCTGCCAGTCTTCATAGCCGTTCGGCTTGACGGTGGTAGGCGCGATTTCTTCCAGGGATCCCTTCGTGCGTGCATCCACCGCCTGGTTCACCGCAATGATCTGGGTGGGGTCCGCCGCGGTGACCTGCTCAAAGGTATCCGCCGTAAATCCGGTTGCGGTATTATAATTCACCTCAGGCTTCGCCTCGCCCAAAAGTTCCTCTGCCCAGGGGCCGACGCCAGAAGGGTCGCCATCGCCCTCAGCACCCCACGGGGCCACCGTTACGGGAGTGATCCCCAGGGCAAGCAGCGTGTCGGCATCACCTAGACCCAGACTAGCCACGCGCTGCTCGCTGGCAGCGTCGGTCGCCTGAGCTGTTTCATCGCCCTCACCACGCGAGCAACCGCCTAAAGCTAAGGCTCCGGCGGAAAGCATTGCTACTGCGCCCATGGTGCGACGGCCGAAAATCCTCATGAGGTTAAGCCTTTCAATAAAGGAGGAAAATAACCTTGCTTACCCTATAACGCATAGGGTCAATTAGGCAAGGCTAAACTAAAATAGTAATTTAGTAGACGCATGAACCCTTCTCTACAATCGGCCCCAATGTCTGCGCACGAACTCATCCCCGTTACTTTGACCGCCAATAAACGGATCCGTCCGCGCTTGCACCGGCTCACGTTCTACGCCGAGGCGTTCCGGACATACACCCTCTCCGGCCCCGATGAATTCTTCGGACTCGTCATGCCCCGAGCTGAACAGGAGTTTACACCCTTCCCCGTCGACGGCATAAACCTCCGCTCGGCTGTGAGCGCGATCGACGAGGAGAGGCGGCCGGACCTGCGCTGGTACACCATCCGCGCGCTCCACTCGGAGGAGGCCACAGTCGATGTCGACGTGGTGACACACGGCGATTCAGGACCTGGCTCGCGGTGGATTCGCCGCGCACAAGCCGGGGATACAGCGGGATTCTTCACCTGCAACGACCTGTGGCGGCCAACCGAGAAGCCACAACTTCTAGTCGCCGACGCATCCGCCCTGCCCGCCCTGCGGCACATTTTGGCCTACCAAGAAGACCATAATCCGGAAATGCTTCGGGCCACCGACGTTATGGCCGTGGTTACCAGCAACGACGAGGTAGAGCCAGGCCTCGCAGCTAGATGGGAGCCGAGCGTACACAGCCTGCGGATTATTCATACCCAAGCGCACGGGGAGGCGGAGGCTGTCGTTGCCGCCTTGAGAGCGGACTATGCCGGTGCGTCGGGGCCAGGGTACGTATGGGTTTCCGGCGAGGGGAGCCTAGCAAAAAGCGTGCGAGGCCTCGCAGTGAATGAATGGGGCCTAGATACCACCGACGTCACATGGGTTCCCTACTGGTTTTATGGCAGGGCCCGGCCGTAAAGAAGTCCTAAAACGGCGAAGCCCCCGCTCCGGACTCTAGGTTCGGTAGCGGGGGCTTCGTGCTGGCTAGTTTTTACTTAGCCTTCTCGATGATCTCAACGAGACGGAAGTGCTTGTCCTTGGACAGCGGGCGGGTCTCAGCGATGCGTACAAGATCGCCGATGCCTGCGGTTTCTTCCTCGTCGTGCGCCTTAACCTTCTTGTTAGAGCGCATGATCTTGCCGTACAGGGCGTGCTGCTTGCGGTCTTCCAGCTCGACAACGATGGTCTTGGTCATCTTGTCGGATACTACGTAGCCGGTGCGAACCTTAGGAGCGCCCTTGACCTTCTCCTTCTTCGGAGTAGGTGCCTTCTTGGAATCAGTCACGTTAGCCTCACTCATGATTAAGCCTCAGCTCCCGGAGCAACGGACAGGCCCAGCTCGCGCTCGCGCAGAACGGTGTAGATGCGGGCAATGTCGCGCTTAACCGTGCCGATGCGGCGGTTGTTGGTCAGCTGGCCGGTGGCCTTCTGGAAGCGGAGGTTGAACAGCTCTTCCTTCGCATCCTTCAGGCGGGACTGCAGCTCAGCGTTGTCGAGCTCACGGAACTCGTGGGCGGGGGTACCGGTTGCCATTAGAACTGGTCCTCCTTCTTGATGATGCGGACCTTGCAAGGAAGCTTCTGGCCTGCGCGGCGCAGAGCCTCAATAGCAACGGCCTCGGTTGGGTAGCTCATCTCGAAAAGTACGCGGCCTGGCTTAACGTTAGCCACCCACTTCTCGACCGGGCCCTTACCGGAACCCATACGAACGCCGAGCGGCTTCTGGGTCAACGGACGGTCCGGGAAGATGTTGATCCACACCTTGCCACCACGCTTGACGTGGCGGTTGATGGCAATACGTGCGGCCTCAATCTGACGGTTGGTGATGTACGCCGGCTCGAGAGCCTGGATTGCGTAATCGCCGAAGTTGATGCGGTTACCGCCCTTGGACACGCCGCGACGGTTCGGGCGGTGCTGACGGCGGTACTTAACACGCTTAGGAATCAGCATGGATTAGCCCTCCTGCTTCTGCTGTGCACGCTGGCGGCGCTGGCCACCGCGGCGGGAGCGACCATTGCGGTCACGGCCACGGCCCTGTGCCGGAGCGTTCAGTTCGGACTCGCGTACGCCACCGACGACGTCACCCTTGTAGATCCACACCTTGATGCCGATGCGGCCGAAGGTGGTGTGGGCCTCTGCGGTGCCGTAGTCGATTTCGGCGCGAAGAGTGTGCAGCGGAACGCGACCCTCGTGGTAGCGCTCAACGCGGGACATTTCTGCACCGCCCAGGCGGCCGGACAGCAGGATCTTGATGCCCTTAACCTGTGGCTGGCGCATAGCAGACTGGATAGCCTTGCGCATTGCACGACGGAATGCGACACGGTTAACCAGCTGCTCCGCGATGGAGTGAGCAACCAGGGTTGCGTTTGCGTCTACCTGCTTGACCTCGAGGATGTTGAGGGCAACCATCTTGCCGGTGAGCTTTTCCAGCTCACGGCGGATGCGGTCAGCCTCAGCACCGCGGCGGCCAATCACGATGCCCGGGCGGGCGGTGTGAATGTCGACGCGGACGCGGTCACGGGTGCGCTCGATGACGACGTCGGCAATGCCGGCGCGGTCGAGGCCCTTGTTGAGGTAGTTACGAATCTTGATGTCTTCGGCTACGTAGTTCGCGTAGTCCTTATCGGCGAACCAGTGGGTCTTCCAGTCGGAAGTGATGCCCAAACGTAGGCCGTGAGGATGGATCTTCTGGCCCATTACTTGGCCCCTTCCTGCTGGCTTTCGACAACCACGGTGATGTGGCTGGTGCGCTTACGAATCATGAATGCACGACCCTGTGCACGCGGCTGGAAACGACGCATGGTCGGACCCTCGTTGGCATATGCCTCGGAGATGACCAGGGTGCGTGGGTCGAGGCCGAAGTTGTTCTCAGCGTTAGCGGCTGCAGAAGCAACGACCTTGGCAACTGGCTTGGAAGCACCCTGCGGTGCGTACTTCAGGATAGCCAGGGCTTCGCTTACGGACTTGCCGCGGACCAGATCGAGCACGCGACGTGCCTTCATCGGGGTGACGCGGACGTAGCGGGCCGTGGCGGATGCGGAGGTGATGGTCTCACTCATCGCTTATCGACGTCCCTTCTTGTCATCCTTGACGTGACCCTTAAAGGTCTTGGTTGGTGCAAACTCGCCCAGCTTGTGGCCGACCATGGAATCCTCGATGAAAACCGGCACGTGCTTGCGGCCGTCATGGACGGCGAAGGTGTGACCGATGAAATCGGGGAGAATGGTCGAGCGGCGAGACCAGGTCTTGATGACCTGCTTGGTGCCTGCATCGTTCTGAGCATCCACCTTGTTGAGGAGGTGCTCATCGACAAACGGGCCCTTCTTAAGGCTGCGTGGCATTGTTTACCTCCTCTTAGCGCTTCTTGTTCGGGCGACGACGGCGCACGATCATGTTGTTGGAGTAACGGTTCGGGTTGCGGGTGCGACCCTCCTTGTGGCCCCATGGGGACACAGGGTGGCGACCACCCGAGGTCTTACCCTCACCACCACCGTGTGGGTGGTCAACCGGGTTCATAACGACACCGCGGACGGTCGGGCGTACGCCCTTCCAGCGCATACGGCCGGCCTTGCCCCAGCGGATGTTCATCTGCTCGGCGTTGCCAACCTCACCAACGGTCGCGCGGCAGCGGATGTCCACACGGCGGATTTCGGAAGACGGCATACGCAGAACTGCGTACTTGCCTTCCTTACCCAGCAGCTGGATGGAAGCACCAGCGGAGCGAGCCAGCTTAGCGCCAGCGCCCGGCTTGAGCTCCACAGCGTGGATGGTGGAACCGGTCGGGATGTTACGCAGCGGCAGGTTGTTGCCAACCTTGATATCTGCGTTCGCGCCGGACTCAACGATGGTGCCCTGCTTCAGGCCCTTAGGGGCGATGATGTAGCGCTTCTCGCCATCAACGTAGTGAAGCAGTGCGATGTTTGCGGTGCGGTTCGGGTCGTACTCGATGTGAGCGACCTTTGCCGGGATGCCGTCCTTGTCGTTACGACGGAAGTCGATCAGACGGTAACGGCGCTTGTGGCCACCGCCGATGTGGCGGGTGGTGATGCGGCCGTAGTTGTTACGGCCACCAGTCTTGCTCAGCGGGCGCAGCAGGGACTTCTCCGGAGTAGAACGAGTGATCTCGTCAAACTCAGAAACGGAGGATGCGCGGCGACCCGGAGTTGTCGGCTTGTACTTACGAATAGCCATAATTCTTCCTTTTCCTTTCGGCTCTCCGGTGGCGCTTAAGCGCCGCCGCCGAAGACGTCGATGGAGTCGCTGCCTTCACGGAGCGTCACGTATGCACGCTTGGTGGACTTACGCTGGCCGTAACCGGTGCGGGTGCGCTTACGCTTACCTGCACGGTTCACGGTGTTCACGGAGTCGACCTTCACGTCAAAGATCTGCTCTACGGCATCTTTAATCTGGGACTTGTTGGAGTCCGTGGAGACGTAGAACGTGTAGACGTTCTGCTCCATCAGACCGTAGGACTTCTCGGATACAACCGGGGCGATGATGATATCGCGTGGGTTAGAAATCTTAGCCATTAGTTCTCCTCCTTATCCGCGCCGGTTGCGCGGTTGATGAAGGTGTGTAGCGCCTCAACGGAGAACACAACGTCATCGGAGTAGAGAACGTCGTAGGTGTTGAGCTGGCCAGCGTCCAGGATCTGGACGTTAGGCAGGTTATTAGCGCTACGACGAGCATTGATGTCCTCGCGGCCGATGACCAGCAGCACGTTCTTGCGCTCGGTCAGGGACTCGAGGAAGGCCTTGGCCGACTTGGTGGACGGCTTCTGGCCCGGTACGAGCTCTTCGATGACGTGGATGCGCTCGTTGCGAGCACGGTCGGACAGTGCACCGAAGAGAGCAGCCTTGATCATCTTCTTAGGGGTGCGCTGTGCGTAGTCGCGTGGCTGTGGGCCATGGACGGTGCCGCCACCGGTGTAGTGCGGTGCGCGGATGGAGCCCTGGCGTGCACGGCCGGTGCCCTTCTGACGGAAAGGCTTGCGACCACCACCGCGGACGTCGCCGCGGGTCTTGGTTGCGTGGGTGCCCTGGCGTGCAGCAGCAAGCTGAGCGTTAACAACCTGGTGCATCAAAGCAATGGATGCCTCGGTGTCAAAGATTTCAGCTGGCAGGTCTACAGAGCCGTTGGTCTTACCCTCGGAAGTGTGGACGTCTAGCTTGAGGTTGCTCATGCGTGTGCACCGCCCTTCACTGCGGTCTTAACGGTGACGAGGCCGCCGCGCGCACCAGGGATAGCACCCTTGATGAGCAGCAGGTTGGACTCGGCATCGATTTTCTGAATCTTCAGGTTCTGGGTGGTCACGCGGTCGTGGCCCATACGGCCAGCCATGCGCTTGCCCTTGAAGACGCGGCCCGGGGTAGCAGCGCCGCCGATGCCGCCAACGCGGCGGTGAGCGGCCTGGTTACCGTGAGCTGCGCCCTGGCCTGCGAAGCCGTGGCGCTTCATGGCGCCGGCGTAGCCGTGGCCCTTGGTCTTGCCGGTGACGTCAACGAAGGTGGTGCCCTCGAAGATGTCAACCTTGACCTCTTGGCCAACCTCGTATGCAGAGGTGTCGTCCATGCGGATTTCCGCAACGTGACGGCGCGGGGTTACGCCAGCCTTCTTGAAGTGTCCACCAACCGGCTTGTTTGCCTTGCGTGGGTCGATTTCGCCAAAGGCGATCTGGATGGCGCTGTAGCCATCGGTTTCGGGGGTGCGAATCTGGGTGACAACGCATGGCCCTGCCTCGACGACGGTAACCGGCACAACGCGGTTGTCCTCGTCGAAGACCTGGGTCATGCCGAGCTTCTTGCCCAGAATGCCCTTGATCTCGTTTTCACTCATTATTTGTTCTCCACCAAAGTCGCTTACTGGATGTTCACGTCGACGCTTGCCGGAAGATCGATGCGCATAAGAGCATCAACGGTCTTCGGGGTTGGGTCGAGAATGTCGATCAGGCGCTTGTGAGTGCGCATCTCGAAGTGCTCGCGAGAGTCCTTGTACTTGTGCGGAGAACGAATAACTGCGTATACGTTCTTCTCGGTTGGGAGCGGCACTGGGCCAACTACACGAGCACCGGTACGGGTAACGGTCTCGACGATCTTCTTTGCAGAAGCGTCGATAGCCTCGTGGTCATAGGCCTTCAGCCGAATGCGGATTTTTTGTCCCGCCACGCTTATCCTCTTCCTCGCTTCCCCACTTTCACATTCCCGGCGTTTCCGGGGCGTGAAGCGGTGGGAAATTGCTTCTCGATTTCTCTATAACGTTGTCCGGGCTTGGGGCCTGACACAACGCCAGTGGTCTGACTGTCATGACGACCAAGAGTTGCGGTACATGGCAAGTGCCAGGACGCAGTGCTCTCGACGGGGTACAAGACCCGTAGTCAAAGTATTGTGAAGAGGACGGTTTTCACGCATTACACGTGGAGAGTGTCCAATTCGTCTACTGCCGCTGTTTATTTGCCATGCCCCTTCTCCGGTCCATCTTCTCGGGGTGTCACTGCTCTAACGCGGACCTAGCCCGATTGGATGACCTTCCAGTCAATGCTTCAGGTTTCCCTGAACCATGGCGACAACGAAGGTGTCATGTTCGCTTTACCAGCTCAGCGTCTCCCCGAGACTCATGCTTGGCGACGTCCGCCGCCATCACCGAACCTCGGTTCTCGCTGCCCTGTTAAAGCAACCTTTGTATTTAAGCATGTTGGGCTGCGGTTTTTCAAGCCGCGTATTAAACCGTGCCAAAAATCACGTTTTGGAAAAATTTGTTGCCTCGCACCCCACACTGGGCTGAGAAGTATCTAAGCTCGGAGGCAATGGCCTCGGACAGTTTGTCCTGCCTAGATATCTAAATATCGCGTTCATGCATCACCCTACAAAGAAAGGCGCAATCGCCCATGTCTGAGAACAAGACTCCTGCACAAAACACCGACAACCAGGTTCCTGCTTCCGAGGAGCGCGAGGTCAATAACAACCTGGAGACCCAGTACGGCACCACCACCATCGATGATGTCGTGGTGTCCAAGATTGCCGGCATCGCTGCCCGCGAGGTTTCCGGCGTGGATGCCCTGGGTGGCGGCGGAGCCCGCATGATCGGCAATATCCGCGAGTCCTTCGGTGCTTCTGAGGACGTCCGCCAGGGTGTGGACGTTGAGGTTGCAGACGGCACCGCTCGCATCGAGATTGCCATCACCGCAGAGTACGGCGTAGCTATCCACGAGCTTGCCGAGGCCATCCGCCGCAACATTATGAATGCTGTTGAGCGCATGACCGGCCTGAGCGTCGAGCGCGTCAACGTTGTTGTTCACGACGTAAAGCTGCCGAAGGATGAGTCCGAGGCGGAAGACCAGGCTGCTTTGAACCAGGGTCAGGCTTAAGCCCAATGCCTGAGCCCCGAGCACGTTTTGAGCTCGAGGTAAGCCATGCCCGCGCTATTGCGGAGGCAGTCCAGAAGGTACGCGGCGTCGCCGCGCTCGACGGCGGTTCGTTCGGTTCGGTGAGTTTGTACCTACCGGGCGAACGCATAGTCGGCATGCGTCGGCCCGACCCGCGCGATGATCGCCACCTGCAGATCAACATTCGCGTTGATATCAGCGCCGCGCCGGACCTTTATGCCTTGGCAGAAGATATTCGGTCCGCCGCCCGTGGGGCCTGTCCCGAACTGCAGCGCATTGACGTTGAGTTTTCTGACGCCGTAGATGGCTTATCCGCTGCTCCATCGAAGGAATAGATATGAAGAATTACACCACTTTGGGCATCATTTCCGGCCTTATTCTTGCCTTCTTCTTGTACCTAGGCTGGGGCCCTACCTTGCTCGCCGTACTCCTTGCCGCAATCGGCGGCATTGTGGGAGCACACTTTGATGGCCGTATCGATCTCACTTCTGTGTGGAATGGCCTCATTGGTAAGGAGAAAGGCCAAGGTTAATGACAGATAGTTCCACTCAGGGCCACACGCGTATCTCGCTGCGGACCATGGAACGCATCGTTACCGCCGCGATTGCTAGCGTGCCCGGCACCAAGGCTATAGAGGCCAAGCTAGCGGGCATCGGCGGCCGCGGTTTTCCACGGGTCTCGGCTCAAATGGACTCGGAGCGCGAGGTAGCGGCCGTCAACGCCACCATTGGCGTGGTGTGGCCTTCGCCGGTCACCACGGTGGCGGAACATACTCGTGCCGCCATCTCGGAGGCCATCGCGGCGCACACCGGTTATTCCACAACTCGCGTCAATGTCACCATCGGCGGTTCCGTTCCGGGCAATCGAGTGACTGCCGCAGAGGTGGAGCAGCGCCAGGTCGCTGCAGCCGTCGCACCGCATGTCACGCCTTCGCCGGTATGGCAGCCGGTCACTGCAGAGTCGGTGAACGTACGCAGCATTGACACACCGCAGGAGGCCCCGGTGCGCGGCATCGCTGCGCCGGCCACCGGCGTCGCAGTGCAGTCCGTGGACACCCCGCGCGAGACCGAGGTACGCAACATTTCCGCTGACCTTCCAGACCACCAGCTGCGTGAGATTTCGTCCCCGAACGACCACACGGTGCGGCCGATCAGAGAGCCCAAGCCGGTCCGCGTGCAGAGCGTGGCTGCGCCTCGCCCAGCCAGGTTGGCCCCTAGTGGGCAGGTTCGTCCACTGGCACGGAAGATTCAGGTAACAACTCCTCGTCCGCAGCCGCTGCGCGAGATTGAGATTCGCCACGAGTGGTCTCCGCGCCGTGTACAGGCTCCCAAGTCTGCTCCTGCGCGCACGGTAAAGGCCCCGCGGCCGCAACCGCTCAAGCGCATTGAGGTCACGCCGGCAAATCCTCGGCCGTTGCACGTGAATGCGCCGCGTCCCGAGCCGTTGCGCGCCATTTCCATTAACCCGTACCGCCCACAAGGAGGCAATAATGGCTGATCAGCACATGCCTGAACACTTTGGGCAGCAGCCGAAGGCATCTCCGGCGGCGCGTACTTGGGCCGTAATCCTTGGGCTCCTGCTGCTCGCCGCGGGCGTCGTCGGAGTGCGCGAGACGTGGCTGGTGGGTTCCGGTTCCGACGCGCATTCGTGGGTACAGCCGGTGCTTAATCTCATTGCTACTGAAGAGCTGCAGACCTGGATGATCTGGGCCGGCGTTGCCTCCATTGTCGTAGGCCTGATTTTCCTCTTCGCGGCAGTGAAGACGCGCCGCACCACACACATGCAGCTAGCCTCCGACACCGCCTCCATGTGGATGCGGCCGGTGGATATCGCCCGCCTCTCTTCGGCTACTGCTCGCCGCGTTCCGGGCGTGGCCTCGGCGCAAACTTCCGCGGATAGCAAGACTGCCAAGGTCACCGTCAATGGCGATACGGACGATGCGGAGCTACAAGGCCGGGTAGAGACGGCGGTAACGCGCTGCCTGGCTCATCTCAAGAACCCGCCGCAGGTCACCGTGGCTGTAGAGAAGATTCCGGAGTTGGATAACAATGTCTAGAAAACTTGCTACCTTTGACCGCATTCTGCTGGGCCTGCTGGGAATCATCCTCATCGCTTTGGGCGTGTGGCCCATCTTGATCCACTTCAACGTGGAATTTGCCAAGTACTTAGCCCTGTGGGTGGACCACGATACGTGGAAGAGCTTGGCGGACAATGACTGGTGGGTGTGGGCGCTGGCTGGTGGCTCCGCACTGCTCCTTATTCTGGGGTTGTGGATTGTGGTGGCTAACCTGCGCCACCGCCGCTTTAATAACGTGGAGTCTGCTTCTTCCAATGACAAGGGCTCTATCACGACGTCGATGAATGCAATCGCCGGCGCCGTGGCTCACGATTTGGATGGGCTCAAGGGTGTAGACCACGTAGAGCGCCTCGTGGCTTATGACCGCGCGCGGCCCACGCTGCAGTACACGGTGACGGCAAATCCAGACACTCCGGTGGAGCGCCTTACCGGTGCGGTTGAAACCAATGAGCGCGATTTCCGCGCTGCGTTTCCTGACGCCGATTTGGACACCATCTACAAGCTGCAGTTCAGCAAGGTAGGTCCGATGAAGCGACCTATCCGAATAGCGGGTTCGGAGTCTCCGCCACCAAGACTTCCTGAACGGCCCCAAGGCGGGCCGACTCGCCGCCCCCGAGGATCATTTCCAGTTCCTCGCCGGGGCGGCATTTTTCTATGCGCTGCCAAGAGTAGTCCTGACGAGTTACGCGGCGGTTTTCCTTAGCAAATAGGTGCAGCCCATGATCGAGCACACCGATGGCCGCTGCGAAGCGAAGGATGAACACGAAATCACCCAAATCCTGCCGCTTCAGGCCATTAAGGTCTGGGCACTCAGCACTCAACCGCATAAGACTTGAGACCACGCCAAAGCGGTGTTCAAAGCCCTCGGTATCCCGAATGGTAAATGGGCGGCCAGGGCCCGTGGGACGAATGGACTCATAGGCCCACACCACAGGCTGGGTGTCGGGGCGGCGCACGATGATGTGGGTAGGGGTGGCGGTGATGCGGTAGGTGGGGGCGTCGGCAAGCACGAGCCATTCCCCTGCCGCAATGCGTCCGCCCTCCAAGGGAAGCAAGGGCGGGTGCACGCCCGCCTGGCGCTCCAATTCCGCAACGAGTTCGGCGTCGGTGGCACCCCATCCAATGCCTTGATTAGCCAGCATGGCAAAGAAAGTGGGAAGGCTGAGGTCGGGCTGGCCCTCCCAGGCGCGGCGGAGGGACTCAAGCGTGGGATCGATGCGGGTGGGGTCATCCATATCCGCCAAGATTACCCAGCGCCGGTGCCGGCCAGACAGCCGGGGCCGAGAGGAGATTTTTCACCCCCGAGTTAATTTCATTCAATTAAATAAATACTATAAGTGTTCAACAATCTCGATCCACATATCGCCTGCTCACAATGGATTTATTGCAAAATTTTCCACGCAATCTACAGCCCTTAATACCTGTCATTTTATTGGGGATTTATGTCACGGGGCTAATCTGATTGTGCTCTGGGTAACAGATTATTAGATTAGTCACATACAACGATTCGCTCGTTGGATACACATTCGCACCCCGTTTCCTGCTTAACCGCGCACGGAGAATCTCTATGACTAAATATCTGATCAAAAAGACCTTGGGCTGGTTACTCATGATCTTTTTGGCTACCAACCTCGCCTATCTCTTGGCGGCCAGCTTCCTGGACCGACGGCCAACTACACCGGCCGCCGCCCACCGCTTTCACCGGAGGAAATCAATAGCCTCCTCGAGCCCTATAACCTCAGCCCCGATACCCCGCTGGTACAACGCTGGTGGACCTGGCTGACCAATATCCTCACCAAATGGGACTGGGGCCAATCCCCGGTGGGCGAAGTGGTGAATTCAGAAATTAGCTACCGCATCTGGGTTTCCGCGCAGCTGCTCCTACTGTCCACCATTTTGTCCATTCTCATCGGCGTGGCCGTGGGCGTTTACACCGCTTCGCGCCAGTACAAGACCGGTGACCGCATCTGGCAGGGCATTTCCATCGTCGCGATGAACACCCACGTGGTGGTGGCATCCATCGCCGTGGTGTGGGGCGCGCTCAAGATCAACGAGCTCAGCGGCAAGAAGGTTTTCTATGTGGTCGGCTCCCATTCGCTGGACGTGGAAGGTTTCTTTCCCAAGCTGGTGGACTCCGCACAGCACTTGATTCTTCCCACCATTTCATTGGTCTTCATTAGCTACGCCAGCTATCACATGACCCAGCGCACCTTGCTGCTGGATAACTTGGATGCGGACTATGTGCGCACCGCCCGCGCTAAGGGCTTGACCCGCCAGCAGGCGATTCGCAAGCACGCCCTGCGCACCTCCATCATCCCGGTGGCAACCTCGGTGGCCTTTTCCATCCCGGGCATCTTCACCGGTGCGGTGATGACCGAGCGCATCTTTGGCTGGAACGGCATGGGCCAGTACTTCATCGAGACCATTAGCAAGAACGACGTCAACGGTGCAGCGGCTGTCGCTGCCTTTGGCGCCGCCATGACCGCCATCTCCGCGGTATTGGCGGACCTGGTTGTCGTCGCGCTTGATCCACGAGTGAGGGTGAGTTAAATGACCCCATCTAAAGACCGCAACTATTTCAAGCAGGAACCGCGCGGGGAAATCACCGCACACAGCGAGGTCACTTCGGGAGACCCCTTCTCCCCCGCCGAGGCCGAGCAGGTAGCCACCCTGGAGCAGATGCCCCGTGGCACCTCGCGCTACAAGCTGTACCTGCGCCGCTTCTTCCGCAATAAGCTCGCCACCTTGGGCCTTATCATCCTGGCTTTCTTGGTCCTTGCGGCGCTTTTTGGCGGATTCTTTGCCAAATGGGACTACACCGAGCCGGACTTCCTTGCGCTATCGGAGCCGCCGAGCCCCGAGCACTGGTTTGGCACCAATGACACCGGCAATGACCTTTATGCCCAGACCATTCACGGTTTAGGCAGGTCCCTGACCATCGCCATCGTGGTATCCCTGGCCACCTTGGTCATCTCCGCGTTCATTGGATCCGCTGCAGCCTTGTGGGGAGGCATTGCCGAAAAGGCGGTGCTGGCCGTCATTCACTTCCTGCTGTCCATCCCTACCTTCCTGCTCATCGCACTGGTAGTCGCGGATTCCGGCGGCGATTGGAAGCTGCTTATCGTCGTGCTCATCCTCTTTGGCTGGATGTACCAGGCCCGCGTGATTTGGTCGCTGGCGCTTACGGTGCGCGAGCAAGACTACGTCCGCGCAGCGAGCTACATGGGCGTGTCCAAGCTGCGCACCATCGTGCGCCACGTCATTCCCAATATTGGTTCGCTGCTCATCATCCAGTTCGTCTTCGGCGTGGTGGGCACCGTGGGCTCCGAGACGGCCCTGTCCTTCCTGGGGTTGGGCGTCAAGCTTCCCGACGTCTCCCTCGGCACCCTCCTGCAGGGCGGCACCGCCGCCGTGCAATCCTCCCCGTGGCTGTTCTACTTCCCTGCCGCAACCCTGACCTTGCTCACCGTGTCCATGGCTTTCATTGGCGATGGCCTGCGCGATGCGCTCGACCCCAACTCGAATTCCGGAGGTAAAGCATGACCTCGCCCGTCTTATCCGTCAAAGACCTGCGCGTAAACTTCCCGTCCGAAGCCGGATCCGTCTCCGCGGTCCGTGGCGTGGATTTTGATCTCTACCCCGGCCGCACGCTCGGCATCGTGGGCGAATCCGGTTCCGGCAAATCCGTGACCTCCATGTCCATCATGGGGCTCCTGCCGGACTACGCGAAGATCACCGGGTCCGTAAAGTTCGACGGCCGCGAGCTGCTCGGTCTCAGCGATAAGCAGATGTCCGAGATCCGTGGCAATGGCATTGGCATGATCTTCCAGGATCCGCTCTCCGCGCTCACCCCGGTCTTCGATATTGGATCGCAGCTGGTGGAGGCAATTCAGGCCCATAGGGACGTCGGCAAGAAGCAGGCCCTCAAAGAGGCCACGGAGTTGCTCGATCTCGTGGGCATCCCCGATCCGCACCTGCGCCTGAAGTCTTTCCCGCACGAGTTCTCGGGCGGCATGCGCCAGCGCGTGGTAATTGCCATCGCAATCGCCAATAATCCGCGCGTACTCATCGCCGATGAGCCCACGACCGCGCTGGATGTGACCATTCAGGCGCAGATTCTGGAGGTCATTAAGCTCGCCCAGCGCGAAACCGGCGCCGCCACCATCATGATTACCCATGACATGGGCGTGGTGGCAGAAACGGCCGATGATGTCATGGTCATGTACGCCGGCCGACCCGTGGAGCGCGGCGATGTGGATACCATCTTCTCCCAACCCCGCATGCCCTATACCGTGGGCCTGCTCGGCTCTACGCCCCGCCCGGACGTGTCCGCAGAAGAGCCGCTCACACCCATCGTGGGCAGCCCGCCGGTGCTGGTGAACCTCAAGCAGCGCTGCCAGTTTGCCCCGCGCTGCCCCGTGGCGCAGCCCGCCTGCTCCGATGGTGAGCCGCCGCTTATCCCGCTTGACGACGCCCCCACACACCAGAGTGCCTGCCTGCGCGCGCCCGAGATCCACGACCGCAAAATCGGCGGCGAGCTCATGTTCAAGCCCCCGCAGCTCGCGGAGGACGTCATGGCCGGTATCCCCCGCGAGGAGCGTCCCACCACCTTGGAGGTCACGGACCTGCGCAAGGAATTCCCACTTACCAAGGGCGCGCTGGTCAAGCGCCGCGTGGGCACGGTCAAGGCAGTGGACGGCCTTACTTTTGATATTCGCAAGGGCGAATGCATGGCCATCGTGGGCGAATCCGGCTGCGGCAAGACCACCACCCTGCTAGAAATCATGGACTTAAAGCCCGAAAATGGCGCAGTCGTGCTCAACGGGAAGGACGCGGCCGGGATGAGCAATTCCGAGCGCCGCGAGGCCCGCAAGGACATTCAAATTGTCTTCCAGGACCCGATGAGCTCCCTCAACCCGCGCCTGACCGTGCGCGAGGTCATCGCCGAACCACTCAACTCCCTAGGCTATGACGGCGACGTGGATGCCCGCGTGAACGAGCTCATGGGCCTTGTCGGTTTGGACTCCTCCCAGCTGGATTGCTTCCCCAGCCACTTTTCCGGCGGACAGCGCCAGCGCATCGGCCTCGCCCGCGCGCTGGCCACCAACCCCTCGGTCTTAGTGCTGGATGAGCCCGTCTCCGCACTCGACGTCTCCATCCAGGCCGGCGTCATCAACCTCTTGGAGGGACCTCAAGCGAAAGCTGGGCCTGTCCTACCTTTTCGTCGCCCATGACCTGTCCGTGGTGCGCCACCTTTCAGACCGGGTGGCCGTCATGTACAAGGGGCAGTTTGTGGAGTCTGGGCCAACCGATGAGATCTTCGAGAACCCTCAAGCGGACTACACCAAGAAGCTCCTGGATGCCATTCCGATTCCGGATCCGGAGGCTGCCCGCAGGCGACGCAAGCCCGGCCCGGCACAAGCCTCACCAATTTCCCAAAAGTGACACACCACACAGCGCGCGTTATATATAGTTAACCTCACACCTGAAGTGCTGTGGCAGCTTACCCCGCTACCGCAACCTTCACCTTCCTCTCACTCAAGGAGAAACCCCACCATGAAAAAGTTCACTCGCTTCCGGATTGCTACCGTAGCTACCCTCTCCGCCGCAGCCCTCGCCCTCACCGGCTGCGCCGCCAACTCGGACGGCGACTCCACCAAGGCAGTCGGCGGCCTCGACATCGAGGTTAATCCGGCTGGCGACTACAACGAAAAGTCCCGCGACGAACTCAAGGACGACGGCGAACTCACCCTCGCTCTCGATGAACTCACTGAGCAGCAAAACATGTTCCACGCCAACATGACCGCCGATACCCGCAAGGTCTGGGGCTGGTACAACCCACAGCTTGCGCTGTACGACGGCGAGGGAAACTACACCCCAAACCCCAACTACATCGACGAGGCCAAAGAAGACAAGAAGGGCAAGAACACCGTCGTCACCTACAAGATCAACAAGGACGCCACCTTCAACGACGGCACGCCCATCGATTGGAAGGCCTTTGAGAATACCTGGCGTTTTAACAACGGCAAGGACGAGGACGTCCAGGTAAACTCCACCGACGGCTACGAGCGCATCACCTCCGTGGAAAAGGGAGCTACCGACAAGGACGTCGTTGTCACTTTCGACGGCCCCTACCCGTGGTGGCAGGGTCTCTTCAATCAACTGCTCCACCCCGCTATTGATAGCCCAGAGAAGTTTGACAAGGCCTACCTGGGCAAGCTGAACCCGCAATACGGCGCTGGCCCATTCAAGGTCGACAACGTGGACTTCAAGGGGGGGGCACCCTCAGCCTCGTGCCCAACGAAAAGTGGTGGGGCGATAAGCCAAAGATGAAGAAGGTAAGCTTCCGCGTCATGGAATCCCAGGCCACCATCAACGCCTTCCAAGCCGGCGAAATCGACGCCGCCGGTGTGGCCGATAAGAACAGCCTCACCATTGCCGGCGAGATGGGCGATGACATCGACATCCGTGCCGCACTGCGCCCCGCCAACGTCATCTTCACCCTCAATTCCAAGGCGCCACAGCTCAAGGATGAGGACGTGCGCCACGCCGTCTTCTCCGCCATCGACCGCGATCAGCTGGCCGAAATCCGCTATAACGGCCTGGGCTACGAAGAGGAAATGCCGGGATCCCTTACCCTCTATTCCACCCAGGAGGGCTACAAGGACAACATCAAGGACGTCATCAAGTTCGATCCTGAGGAGTCCAAGAAGCTGCTAGAGGACGCCGGCTATCAGCAAGGCGATGATGGTATCTACGCTAAGGACGGCGAGAAGCTCTCACTGCGCTACATCCTCATCGGTGACGATGAAGTGTCGAAGTCCCTCGCCGCGGCGGTGCAAAAGATGCTCAAGGACGTCGGCGTTGACCTCAAGATTGAAGAGCGCCCTTCGTCCGAGTTCTCCAAGGTAACCTCGGAGCGAGATTTCGACCTCTTCCTTTCCGCGTTTACCTCCTCTGACCCGTTTGGCGTCGCATACTTTGGCCAGACCTACGCCAGCGATTCCACGCTGAACATGTCGAGCACCGGCACCAAGGAATTCGATAAGAAGATTGAGGAGCTGCAGAACCTGCCAACCAAGGACGAGCAGATTGACCGCGTCAATGAACTCGAGTCGGAGGCCTTCGGTCACTACGGCATCCTCCCCTTTGCCAACGGCCCACAGATGGTCGGCGTGAAGAAGGGCCTGGCCAACTTCGGCGCTAACGGCTTCGCCATCCTCCCCAAGGAAGACATCGGCTGGGAGAAGTAACAGCACTATAAGCCTCTAGCGCACTACGCTCAAGCCACCCGCGGCACTCCGAACAGGCGATGCCGCGGGAGGCTTCATTTTCCCCGAAAAGTCCACGCATACGGCATCAACTACAAACCGTTACTCCGCGCGCAGCTTCGGTGGCCAGGGATCAAAAAATCCGCCCCACCCGAAGGTGGAGCGGACTCTTTAAAGCTCTACTGAGCGGTTACGGGGTATCGATTACTCGATAACCTTGGTAACGCGGCCAGCGCCGACGGTGCGGGAGCCCTCGCGGATAGCGAAGCGCAGGCCCTCGTCCATAGCGACCGGCTGGATGAGCTCAACGGACATCTCAACGTTGTCGCCAGGCATAACCATCTCGGTGCCCTCTGGCAGGTGAACAACACCGGTAACGTCCGTGGTACGGAAGTAGAACTGCGGACGGTAGTTGTTCATGAACGGGGTGTGGCGGCCGCCCTCTTCCTTCTTCAGGACGTAGACGGAACCCTCGAACTTGGTGTGCGGGGTGTAAGCGCCCGGCTTGATAACAACCTGGCCACGCTCAACGTCCTCACGCTTGGTACCACGCAGAAGCAGACCACAGTTGTCGCCAGCCTCGGTGTAGTCCATCATCTTGCGGAACATCTCGATACCGGTAACGGTGGTGGTCTGGGACTTCTCCTGGATACCGATGATCTCAACGTCCTCGTTGACGTTCAGACGGCCACGCTCAACACGGCCGGTAACAACGGTACCGCGGCCGGTAATGGTGAAGATGTCCTCGATAGGCATCAGGAACGGCTGGTCGGTAGCGCGCTCCGGATCCGGAATAGCGTTGTCGCAAGCTTCCATCAGGTCAACGACGGACTGTACCCACTTGTCGTCGCCCTCGAGGGCCTTCAGAGCGGAGATGTGAACGATAGGAGCTTCCTCATCGTAGTCCTGCTCTGCGAGCAGCTCACGGATCTCCATCTCAACGAGCTCGATGATTTCCTCATCATCAACCATGTCGCACTTGTTCAGTGCAACGAGGATGTAAGGAACGCCAACCTGGCGAGCGAGCAGAACGTGCTCGCGGGTCTGCGGCATCGGGCCATCGGTTGCAGCAACAACCAGGATAGCGCCGTCCATCTGAGCAGCGCCGGTAATCATGTTCTTGATGTAGTCGGCGTGGCCCGGAGCGTCAACGTGTGCGTAGTGGCGCTTCGGGGTGGAGTACTCAACGTGGGAGATGTTGATGGTAATACCGCGCTCCTTCTCCTCAGGAGCCTTGTCGATCATGTCGAACGCGAATGCCTGGTTCTCCTCAGGGTACTGGTCAGCCAGAACCTTGGTGATCGCTGCGGTGGTGGTGGTCTTGCCGTGGTCGACGTGTCCGATGGTGCCGATGTTCACATGCGGCTTCGTACGCTCGAACTTCTCCTTTGCCACTGTATGTCCTCCTGGACTATATGGTGGCTACGACCTTCGCAGCCACGTGGTTGACAGTTGTCATTGGCACCCGACCCACAGTATGTGGGGCAAAGCGCTAATGACGCTTTCTTTACGTGCCAGTTACACGATCCTAGATTTATGTCGCGGTTTTTTCAAACCGCCGTTATAGGAGGTAACCCCGCGAAGAATCGCGGCCATTTCCCTCGACAAGAATCTTTTGAAAAGGATCCTGGGAGGGTAACGGCCGGCTCAACTCACAACTTAGAAGCCTAAGCTGCAAACTCAGCCCGCCGCTACCCTGGCCCAGTTGTCCCGCCCCGCGGCGGGTCTGGCATCTAATGGCGAAGAGTACCAGCCCGACTAAACCGCGGAGGAGACGGGGCTAGCGCTTAGTTAGCGCCGCCGGTGCGCTCCTCGATGATCTCCTGTGCCACGGAGGAAGGAACCTCTGCGTAGGAATCGAAGACCATGGTGAAGTTTGCGCGGCCTGCGGTGGAAGAACGCAGGTCACCGATGTAACCGAACATCTCGGACAGCGGCACCTTAGCCTTAACAACCTTCGCACCGGAGCGGTCTTCCATAGCGAAGACCTGGCCACGGCGGGAGGAGATGTCACCGTTAACGGTACCCATGTACTCCTCAGGGGTAACAACCTCAACGGCCATCATCGGCTCGAGCAGAACCGGCTTAGCCTTGGCCATTGCTTCCTTGAAGACCTGGGAGCCGGCCAGCTTGAAGGCCATCTCGGAGGAGTCGACGTCGTGGTAAGCGCCGTCTTCCAGGGTGGCCTTGATGTTGACCATCGGGAAGCCTGCCAGGTAGCCGTACTGCATAGCGTCCTGGATACCAGCGTCGACGGAAGGAATGTATTCCTTCGGAACGCGGCCACCGGTAACGGCATTCTCGAATGCGTAGGTTGCGGACTCGCCCTCTTCCAGGGTCTCTGGGTCCGGGTTGTACGGCTCGATGGTGCAGATAACCTTTGCGAACTGACCGGAACCACCGGTCTGCTTCTTGTGGGTGTATTCCATGGACTCAACCTTCTTGCGGATGGTCTCACGGTAGGCAACCTGCGGGTTACCGATATTTGCCTCGACCTTGAATTCGCGCTTCATGCGGTCAACCATAACGTCGAGGTGGAGCTCGCCCATGCCGCCGATAACGGTCTGGCCGGTCTCTTCATCCAATTCAACGGTGAAGGTTGGGTCCTCAGCAGCGAGCTTCTGGATAGCGGTACCCAGCTTCTCCTGGTCAGCCTTGGTCTTTGGCTCAATGGAAACCTTAATAACCGGATCCGGGAAGTCCATGGACTCGAGGATGATCTGGTCATCCTTGTCACACAGAGTGTCACCGGTGGTGGTTTCCTTCAGGCCGATAACCGCGTAGATGTTACCTGCGTCAGCCTGCTCAACAGGGTTCTCCTTGTTGGCGTGCATCTGGAACAGCTTGCCGATGCGCTCCTTCTTACCCTTGGTGGAGTTCATAACCTCGGTGCCCGGCAGAACCTGACCAGAGTAAACGCGGACGAAGTTGAGCTGCCCGAAGAACGGGTGTGCAGCAACCTTGAAGGACAGTGCAGAGAACGGGGACTCAACGGAAGGCTTACGCGTAACCTGCTCATCCTCGTCGCCGACAGCGTGGCCGACAACCTCGCCAACATCGAGTGGGTTCGGGAGGAAGTCAACGACAGCGTCGAGAAGCGGCTGGACGCCCTTGTTGCGGTATGCGGTACCGCAGTAAACCGGGTAAACCTCGGTGTTGATGGTCAGTTTGCGGATGCCGGCCTTGAGCTCCTCAATGGTCAGCTCCTCGCCGCCGAAGTACTTCTCCATGAGCTCTTCGTCGGACTCAGCAACGGTCTCAACCAGCTTCTCGCGGTACTCTGCAGCCTTGTCCTTGAGGTCCTCTGGGATTTCCTCGTAGGTAGGCTCAGCACCGGTCTCGACCTTGCCACGCCAGGTGATGGCCTGCATATTCAGCAGGTCGACAACGCCGTCGAAGTCATCCTCAGCGCCGATAGGCAGCTGCATAACCAATGGCTTAGCGCCCAGGCGGTCAATGATGGTCTGAACGGTGAAGTAGAAGTCAGCGCCCAGCTTGTCCATCTTGTTGACGAAGCAGATACGCGGAACGTCGTACTTAGCAGCCTGACGCCACACCTGCTCGGACTGCGGCTCAACGCCTTCCTTACCGTCGAAGACAGCAACAGCGCCATCGAGAACACGCAGGGAGCGCTCGACCTCAATGGTGAAGTCAACGTGACCCGGGGTGTCGATGATGTTGATCTGGTTGTTGTCCCAGAAACAGGTCACGGCAGCGGAGGTAATGGTGATGCCGCGTTCCTTCTCCTGTGCCATCCAGTCAGTGGTGGAAGCACCGTCGTGGGTCTCGCCCACCTTACGGTTGATACCGGTGTAGAAGAGAATACGCTCGGTGGTCGTCGTCTTACCAGCATCGATGTGGGCCATGATGCCGATGTTGCGGACCTTGTTCAGGTCCTTAAGCACTTCTTGTGCCACGTTTATACCCCAACTTAATAGTCGTCGACGCCGTGACCAGGTTTCTGGCTATGACGCCTGCATGGATAAGGTCTTTTAATTTTTGCCACTATTGGCCGTCCTAGGTGCACGCATGCGCCTAGACTTCCATCGCTTCAGTGTACTGGACACTCCACGATGTCGCTGGACTGGGCGGGCATACCGCCCAGAAATCACACCCATTAGGGCAAAAAATGACCCAAGCAAGAGATATGGAGTTTTGTGTTGCCGCGGCAGGAAAACTGCCGGCAGCCAGCGCGAAACTTGTTTCTCGTTGCTTGGGCCATTGATGTGGGTGCTGAAATTACCAGCGGTAGTGGGCGAAGGCGCGGTTGGCCTCTGCCATCTTGTGAGTATCCTCACGACGCTTAACGGAAGCGCCGAGGCCGTTGGAGGCATCCAGGATCTCGTTTGCGAGACGCTCGATCATGGAGTTCTCGCGACGCTGGCGGGTGAAGGTCACCATCCAGCGCAGTGCCAGGGTGTTAGCGCGGTCAGGGCGAACCTCAACCGGCACCTGGTAGGTAGCGCCACCGACACGGCGGGAGCGAACCTCGAGGTCTGGGCGGATGTTGCCCAGTGCCTTCTCCAGGGTGCCAACCGGATCGGTACCGGTCTTCTCGCGGCAAGCCTCGAGAGCGCCGTAGACGATGCGCTCTGCGGTGGACTTCTTGCCGTCCTGGAGGATCTTGTTGACGAGCATGGTTACCTGCTCGGAGTTGTATACCGGGTCCTTGACTACAGGACGCTTCGGAGCAGCATTCTTACGCATTGTTTATTACTGTCCCTTCTTTGCGCCGTAACGGGAACGTGCCTGCTTACGGTCCTTGACACCCTGGGTATCCAGAGCGCCGCGGATGATCTTGTAACGAACACCAGGAAGGTCACTTCACACGGCCGCCGCGAACGATGACCATGGAGTGCTCCTGCAGGTTGTGGCCCTCACCCGGAATGTAGGCGGAAACCTCAATACCGGTAGTCAGGCGAACACGAGCAACCTTACGCAGTGCGGAGTTCGGCTTCTTAGGAGTGGTGGTGTACACGCGGGTGCACACACCGCGACGCTGCGGGGAACCCTTCAGCGCAGCGGTGGAAACCTCTTTACGCTTATCGTGGCGGCCCTTGCGGACCAGCTGCTGAATAGTTGGCATTTAACAGTCTTTCTGTCGAATCGCACCGAGACCAAAAGAAAGGAACCAAACATGCAAAAATGGGCGCTCTTTCCCGGGGCGCTGCCGCATGTCCAGAACTCTTTCCAAGGCCGGTGCCTTGTTAAGGATCAGACTCTTCACCGCGCGCCATCATGGCACGCATAGTGAACTGACGTTTAGAGTAGCAAACCGACCGCGCTTTATACAAAACGCGATCGGCAGCTTCCTCCTGCTACGGACCATTCCCAGACTAGGTCGGCCTCGGCGGCCTTGGTGGCAAAGTAGTTCTTTTCCTGTTCTTCCCACGTTTCAAACCACGGCTCGTAGCCAGGCTCGCGGGCGATGGCGCGTTCGCGGCGTTGGTCACGGGGGCCGTCGATAAGCACGCTTACTACCGCTCCCCTCTCCTTGGCCGCGGCAATATTGGCGGCGGTTACGGAGCCCACGCCCTCCACGATGAGATCATCGCGCACGTCCAAGCTGGCCCAGTCCCCCGGGGCACCTGCTTCCCAGTCCCAGCGCCAGTAGCCGGGGTTCATGGTGCGCAAAACCTGCTCGGCCACCATGTCCGAGCCCTTATCCAGGCCGTGCCAGCCGGGGTAAAACTCATCGAGGTGCACGACGCGCCAATTGGTGCGCTCGGCCAGCGCGGCAGAGGTCCAGGTTTTGCCGGCGCCCGAGGGGCCGTCGATAAGCACGGTCACCGGCTTGAAGGCGCGCTTTCTGGCTGCGGCCAGCTTGACGATGTCCTCTAAAAGTCGCTCTTGTTGGCTATCAAAGTCCATGGTCGCTCAATCACTGCTTTCGCGGGTTATAGGCCGAAGAATCTCCAGGCCCCAGTGAGTACCGAAACTACCACCGGTACGAAAGCAAGGACGGCGCCGCAGACCATGATCCACCCATCGCGGGCCCGCAGCCGCGACTCACGCGCCCACGAGCGCTTCCCACCGCCAGGCGGGGTACGGCCGAAACCGCGCGCCTCCATGGCCGTTGCCAACTTGCCACCGCGGCGCAGCGCAATTACCAGAAGGCCAAAGGACATGGTCAGCAAATGCTGCAGCTTGCCGACGTCCGTCAGCCCCCTCGCCCTGCGCGCCATACCCAGCGACTGCCAATCGGATTGGAAAAGGGTCATCATACGCACACCGGCGACCGCACCAATAACAAAGCGCGAGGGCAGCTTCAGGATCTGCGAGAGAGCATCGCCTAATTCGGTCGGATCAATATCACGGGCTAGGACCACCATGGGTAGCGCCACGGCAAAGACGCGCAGCGTAATGGCTATCGCGAGGGTAAGGGAATTCTCGGTGACCTGCACCAGCCACCAACTGAAGTACTCCGTGCCACCAGGCTCGCCATACAACAGTATGGAAATGCCCGAAATCGGCGCAATGAGAAACAGGAACCAACCGGCCTTAAATAGCCGCACCCACGACACTCCGCAGAGCGGGGCGAAGGTCAGCGTCAACGCCAGCGACACCGCAGCCGAGACCCAGTCAATGGAGGCCAATAGTGGGGTAACCCAGATAAACATCAAAAAGATGCGGCTAAGCGGGTTAGCCCCGCGCAAAAGATTAGGCACCGTGAACCTCCACTCGGTGATCCCCCAAGGCCTGGATAAATAGCGGGTCATGGGTAATAGAGGCGATGGTGGTGCCATCATCTGCCAATTGCCGCAGCAAGCGCACCAGCTCCACAAAGGTCTGGGGGTCTTGCCCAAAGGTGGGCTCATCCAAGAGCAGCACCGACGGCGCCGTCACCAAGGCAGTAGCCACCGATAGGCGCCGTTTCTCGCCGCCCGAGAGCGTAAACGGGTTGGCCTCCAAGAGATGCTCCAGCCGCAGTGATTCCACCAGCTGCGCGATCCTTTCCTCCGGCGGGTTCACGCGCATTACCTTGGGCGCAACCCGCAGCTCCTCGGCCACCGTGCGGGCGACGAATTGGTGCTCCGGATTCTGGAAGACAAAACCAATGCGGTCCGCCAACTCGCGCGATTTCCAGCGCAGTGGCGACCCCTTGACCCCGCGACGCACGAAATCAGCCACCCCAATCTCACCGGATTTTGCCGGCAGCAACCCGGCCATGGTCATCAACCAGGTGGACTTACCCGCGCCATTCGGCCCGGTAATGACCGTGGAGGCTCCCGCCGGCAGCGCAATCGTACGCGGCGGGCCATAGCGGGTGACGAGGTCGGTGCTCCACAGCGCGGCTTCGCGCTGCGCCAGCTCGGCCTCGCCAAGGCGGCGCGCCTGCGGCAGGCCGGAGACCTGGCGACGCTGGGCCACCTCGGCGAAGGAGGTATCGGCCACGATGCGTCCGCGGTCCAGCTCCACTGCGCGGTCGAGCACGCCGTCCCACGCCGCGTGCTGGTGCTCTACCACCACGAGCGTCGCGCCGGTTTCTTCCACCAGCCTAGAGACGGCGCGCACCACATCGCGCGCGCCGGCGGGGTCAAGATTGGCCGTGGGTTCATCAAGAAGCACTACGCCCGCACCCATAGCGATGACACCGGCGAGTGCCAAGCGCTGCTTCTGCCCACCGGAGAGCCGCTCGGTGGGAAAATCCAGATCCACGAATGGGCCAACCAGTTCCTTAGCGGCGGTCACGCGGCGCCAGATTTCCTCGCGCGGATAGGCCAGGTTTTCGCAGCCGAAGGCAATGTCATCGCCTACGCGCGCGGAGATCACCTGCGAATCCGGGTCCTGGAGCACCAGCCCCACCGGGATGGTGTGCCCCGGCTCCTCCACCAGGCCGGTGGAATCCTCCAAGAGAATCTCACCCGTGCGGGTTCCTTCCTCCTCGGAGCCCAGCACCCCGGCCATCGCCGCAAGGAGGGTGGACTTGCCCGATCCGGAGTCACCGCATAAAAGCACGCGTTCCCCTGGCTCGATAACTACGTCAATATCGGATAGGGCCGGCTCGCTGCGCCCGGCGTGGGTCCAACCGAATCCGCGGGCCGTTATCTTGGTGGCGTTTCCCGCCAATGATGCACAATCAGACACGTACACAACCCGCCCTAAGCGCGCTGTTCACGGCCTGCAGCAAAGCGATCCAAGCCACCGGTCTTGGCCAGCGCCTTGACCAGGAAGAAGCCCAGCGCACCAGCCAAGACGGCACCGGAGATACTCAAGGTAACCAAGTAGATGAGGTTGAACTCAAAGGAACGAGCCAGGTTGCCGGAGGTAAACAGCTCCAGGATAAAGGCGCCCCAGCCCGCTGCCATGCCGGACAGAATCGATACTCCCAGGCCAAACTTGCGGTACAGGAAGATCGCCAGGATGATTTCCACACCAATGCCCTGCGCCAGGCCCGAATACAGGGTGCTAATGCCCCACTGGGAGCCCAGCACCGCCGATACGGTGGCGGCCAAAACCTCGACATAGATGGCCGCACCCGGCTTGCGAATAATCAGGCCACCCAGCACACCACCGATAAGCCAAATACCAGTAGCAATGCCTCCCAAGCCCGGGGTCACAGCGTCCATGGCTTCAAACCAGGCATAACCCACTGCATTCCATACCAGGAATAAAACTCCGCAGGCCACGCCCAAAACGGACGCCACCACAATATCGACCACGCGCCAGTTCAGGCTGCGCTTTGGGACAGCGGACACACGTGTATTAGTAGTCATAATTTCCTCCCTCTCGCCGGCATTACCCGGATCAGGTTCTACGGTTCACCGCGCATCTGGCGGCGTCTCAGCCCATCTCAACTGCGCAATGGCAGCGGACAAGCACCCGTGATGTGTGCAGTTTTCAAACGCTTGCGCCAGGAGTTTAAGACAACCTGACCAAAAGCTGCATTCATCCTAGCAAGCCCTCCCCAACGCACCAGCATTAGTTTCCCCACAAGCCCACGCTTGCCGACGCCCCCTTCTTCCCCTAACCACCCAAGCAGGCCTAAACGACAGGATGTGTTGGTGAGATTATTTGGTTAGTCGGTTTGGCGTGCTGATATTAGGACTATTTCACTTATCCAAAGGGATATTCCAGCTTCAACCATGAAATATCTGGGGTTGCCCGCAAATCGTGGACACGTACTGGGGCTACCTAGTGCTTAGGCAGCTATTTCTTTTCTACTGGTGGTTAGACCAATGTGGTTTTCGAAGTCGACGGGACTGACCATCCCTAGTGCAGAGTGCCGGCGCCGACGGTTGTAAACGACTTCCATCCAGTAGGCAACGGCCTTGCGCGCAGCATCGCGGGTAGGCCAACGCTTACGGTCGTAGAACTCGGTTTTAAGCGTCGACCAGAACGACTCAGCCATCGCGTTATCAAAGCACACACCAGTACGCCCCACAGACTGAGCAATGCCCAGGTTATGGCAGACTTCCCAGAGCTTCTCGCTGGTAAATTGCGTTCCGCGGTCAGCGTGGAACACCAGCCCATCAGGAACGTCACCGCGCAGTGTATATGCCATCCGCAGGGCCCGTTCGACCAGGCATGTATCTTGAACGCTATCCATCGCCCAGCCCAGCACCCTGCGGGAATGGCCGTCGCGGACCGCACACAAGTACAACCATCCCTCGCTGGTGCGTAGGTAGGTAATATCCGACATCCACACTCGGTTGAGATCACCAGTATCAAACACGCGCTTGACCAGGTCAGGAAGAGCTGACTTACGCTTGGATTGAATCGTTGTCACCGGGACAAAGGCACGCGGTGAAATCCCTTCAATTCCCATCAGGCGCATCCGCTTAGCCACAGTCTTGCGATTCAGGGTGATCCGGTAACGCTCGGTAAGTTCTGCGGTGATCCGCGGAGCACCATAAACCTCATCGGAGTCTTTCCAAATCTGATGAATCTTGCGGTCAACGCCATCGTAAAATGTTGCACGATTATCTTTTCCGGATAGTCGTTTCTGCTGCGTATCAGCCCATTTGTAGTATCCAGACCGAGACACTTTTAATAGCCGTGCCATGCGTTTGATGCGGTCAAGTCCTGGGTAGTGGTGTATCTGTTTTCGAATCTGGGGTTAGTTTCATGGCGGTGGTTTAGGGGCCATCTCGGGGATAAGGGGTGAGGGTATTCACGCGGCGATCTCCTGGTTGTTGTCGCGGTCATCGTCGATGACCCCAGCGGCGATGATCTCTTTGGTCTGTGCCAGGCTGGTCAGTGACATATAACGCTTCTGTTGGATCCAGTCATCGTGCTGTTCGGCCAAAACCGCCCCAACAAGGCGCACAACAGCGTCTCGGTTTGGGAAGATTCCTACGACATCGGTACGCCGGCGGATCTCCCTATTGAGCCGTTCAGTGGGGTTATTCGACCAGATTTTGGTCCACACCGCTCTCGGCGCAGCGGTAAACGCCAACAGCTCGTCGAGACACTCCTCGAGGTAGGTGGCAACGCGAGGGAATTTCTGCTGGCAGAATTCAATAACCTCACGAGCTTGGGCCCACACACTAGCGGCATCGGGTTGCTGAAAGATTGTGTGAAACATCGCTGACAGAGTCGGCCATTGGGTTTTGGGAACCTGGGCCGAGAGGTTCTTCGCGAAGTGCGTTCGACACCGCTGCCAACTAGCCTGCGGCAGGCAGTCACCCACGGCTGCTTGAATACCAAGATGGGCATCACTAGTAACGAGGAATACCCCGGTCAGGCCACGGGCGATGAGGTCCCGAAAGAACCCGGTCCACGACGCGGTAGATTCCGCGGTGGCAACCTGCATGCCCAAAAGCTCTCGGTAGCCGTCAGCGTTGACACCTGTGGCCAGCAACACGCTGGTCTTTACGACACGTCCGCCTTCCCGCACCTTCATTGTCAGCGCGTCGCAGGAGACAAAGTGGTAGGGGCCTTGGTCAAGCCGGCGGGTGCGGAAGTCATCGACCATGTCATCGAGTTCTTTGGCCATCTGGCTGACCTGAGACTTCGACAAGTTGTTGATCCCAAGGGTGGCCACCAGGTCGTTCATCCTGCGAGTGGAGACTCCTTTCAGGTAACAGGTGGCGATGACTGTGGTCAGGGCACGCTCGGTGCGGCTGCGGCGCTCTAGCAGCCAGTCAGGGAAAAATGCGCCGGTGCGTAGCTTCGGGATTGCCACATCAATGCTGCCGACTCGGGTATCAAGTTGGCGATGACGGTAGCCATTACGTGTGTTGGTGCGCTCGGCTGACACGGTGGCGTAATCAGCCCCGCAGACGGTGTCTGCTTGGGCGGAAAGAATCTGGTTGATGAAGTCAGTGAGCATTTGGCGCATCAAATCTGGGGACGCTTGAGTCAGTAGCTCTTCGAGATACGCGGTCGGATCGATATGATGAGGGTCAGTGGCCATCGCGGGTTACTTCCTTTCGAGGATAGGTAAGAGTTGATTCGAAAGGTACCCGCGGTGGTCGCCTTCATGCACACCGGCACAAGACTTACCGCGGGCTACAGATACACCACGTTAGGGGACGCAACCGTTTGATGCTGTAGTTTGCCTTCTCCTGCTGCATCAATTCGAACTTTTCTGCTCGCGTTGCTTCGCGGCGAAGAAGGCTGTCGCTTTTGACAAAAACTCATTATCCATCTTGGCTTCCGCCAACTCACGGCGCAGACGAGCATTCTCAGCACGAAGATCCGCCTCACTCATCCCATCCGAGGCCCCTCGGCGTTCACGCTCGAGTTTGACCCACCGGCCTAAAAGCCCGGCGGAGACGCCAATCTCCTTAGCCACATGAGCGATCGGGCGCTCTGACTCGATTACCAAGTTCGCGGCTTCACGCCGGTACTCCGGCGTGTACTTCTTGCGCTGTTGACTCACAATGAACATCCTCTCCTACGGACACAGGATCCGTACAAATAGGGTGTCCACTAAACGAGGGTAACCTCAGAAGGCGCAGTGAACTCACAAATTAAGCAACTTATGCACACCCACCGCGGACTGCGCGACGAACAACAACGCATCGCCTGCGACTGGTGGCTATACCTCCACACACAACTGCCTGACGACCCTGTAGAGATCGCCAGGCAGCAAAACTGGGGCCAGGACGCACTCGCCAAAGCACAAACCCTAGCCAACCAGCAAAAACAAGCCACCAGCGGCCACGAAGACGGCCAACCAGCAACCTACGACAATGCCATCGACACTGCCTACAACCACTCTATGGGAATACGCAAAGGCCACATACGCTAACCCCACCAACACAAAATGTCGTTTAGCCTGACACGCCGCAAAACAACACATTCTGTCGTTTAGGCCCCCAAGCAGGCCAGGACATAAATGAGCCCCGCCGCGGCCTCTTACTTCCGCGACGGGGCTCCATGGATCCTCAAGTCAAAGGTTCTAAGGAAAGGAAAAATACCTCAGGAGAATCCAAGCTCAGTGAAATCGCTAAACCGCGGGGACGGCTTAACACTCTCGGCATAATCTTAACATAGAGGTTTACACCAGAAACTTTTGAAGGCTTTAGCCAGATCCAGAACTAAACACAGGGGACAAACCCCGAAGGGAAAAGAACTGCGGGAACCTAACTTTTTGTAGTTCAAGCGCATAACGAGTTCCGGACCGTATCTTTTCCAGCGACGAACGTGCGCAGCCGTGCGCAACTTCCGTGGGGCGATCCGAGGCCGGGACATAAGACAACACCCCGCCCTCCTGATTAGTTCAGGACAGCGGGGTGTCTGATGCGCTCTATTTAGCGCCTAACCCTCCATGCTTAGAAGGTGAAGTCCTCATCCAGCGGGACGGAAGCACCGGTGAATTCACCGAAGCCGTCATCGCCGTAGATGGAATCGCCGTAAGTCGGAATCGAGTATGCAGCGTTGCGTGCAGCCTCGGTCGGCTTGACGGAGATGTTGCGGTAGCGAGAGATACCGGTACCGGCCGGGATGAGCTTACCGATAATCACGTTCTCCTTGAGGCCAATGAGCTTATCGGAGCGCTTGTTAATAGCGGCGTCGGTAAGCACGCGAGTGGTCTCCTGGAACGATGCAGCGGACAGCCAGGACTCGGTAGCCAAGGAAGCCTTGGTAATACCCATGATTTCAGAGCGCAGCTGAGCCGGCTCGCCGCCTTCTGCAACCTGGGCAGCGTTGAGCTGCTTGGCCTCAGAGAGGTCGATGAGGTTACCCGGCAGCAAGTCCGTGGTACCCGCATCGATGACGGTGCCGCGGCGCAGCATCTGGCGGATGATGATCTCGATGTGCTTATCGTGGATAGCCACACCCTGGGTACGGTACACAGCCTGAACCTCGTTGATGAGGTGCTGCTCCACGCCACGGCGGCCGAGGACCTCGAGCACGTCGTGCGGGTCAGCCGCACCACGCATCAGGCGGTCACCAGTCTCAACATGGTCGCCGTCCTTGAGGGAACGCTCAATCATGGCGTCCGGGTTGGACTCCATCGGGCGACGAACCTGAGCCAAGCCCTGACGCTTGGAGAGCTTCTCATAGACCACGTCATCAGAGCCGTCATCCGGGGTGATGGTCAGGGTCCAGAAGTTGCCCTCATCGGACAGGGATACGGTGCCGTCAACAGAGGCGATAGGAGCGCGGTTCTTCGGGTTACGGGCCTCGAAGAGCTCCTGAACACGCGGCAGACCGCCGGTAATATCGCCACCGACACCACCCTGGTGGAACGTACGCATGGTCAGCTGGGTACCCGGCTCACCAATGGACTGCGCAGCCACGATGCCGACGGCCTCGCCGATATCGACAAGCTGGCCGGAAGCCATGGACTTGCCGTAGCACTTGGCACACACGCCGGCCGGCGTCTGGCAGGTCAGCACAGAGCGTACCTTAACCTCGGTGACCTTAGCGTCAAGCAGCTTCTGGGTGAGCTCCTCAGTGAGGTCGGAGCCGGCCTCGGCCACAACCTCGCCGTTGGCGTCCTTGACGTCGGTAGCGATAACGCGGCCGGATGCGGAGGTCTCCCACAGTTCGGAGAGAACAACCTTGTCGCCAGACTCCTCGCCGATTGGGACGCGCACGCCCTGGCGGGTGCCACAGTCCTCTTCGCGCACGATGACGTCCTGAGCCACGTCCACCAGACGACGGGTGAGGTAGCCGGAGTCAGCGGTACGCAGTGCGGTATCGGCCAGACCCTTACGGGAACCGTGGGAGTTGTTGAAGTACTCCAGCACGGACAGGCCTTCGCGGAAGGAGGTCTTAATCGGACGGGTGATGTAATCACCGTGCGAGTTCACAACCATGCCCTTCATACCGGCCAGCGTCCAGATCTGACGCATGTTACCGGCCGCACCAGACTTCACAATCATCGGAATCGGATTGTGGTCCGGGTACATGTTCTCGACGGCCTCACCGACGGTATCGGTAGCGTCCTTCCACAGCTCAACCAGGCGGTCGTAGCGCTCGCGCTCGGTCAGGGCACCCTGCTCCCAGTACTTGCGCTCGATGCGCTCTGCTTCCTTCTCATAAGACTCGAGGATCTCGGTCTTATTCGGCAGAACCAGAACGTCAGACATGGTGATGGTCACGCCGGAACGCGTTGCCCAGTAGAAGCCGGCATCCTTCATGTTGTCCAGCACCTGAGCAACGGTGATCATCGGGTACTTATTGGCCAAGTCATTGACCACGTCACCGATGAGGACCTTGTTGCCGGAGCCGCCGCCCTTACGGACCATGATGCCCTCGAGGTACGGGTAGTTCCATGGCAGCAGCTCGTTGAACATGACGCGACCGATGGTGGTGTAGCCCATCCATGCCTGGCCCTTGGACCAGCCATCCGGGAACTGCTCTTCCTCGATCTCCTTCGGCGGGCGAAGGTGATCGATACGAACCTTGATCGGAGCCTGCAGGCCAACGGTACCGCGGTCATAGGCCATGAGGGCCTCAGCGTAGGAGGAGAAGATGCCGGTTGCCGGCTTGTCCTCCTCTGCCTCGCGGAAGCGACCATTGCCACCGATCTCGTCCTCGGACTTGTCCATGGTCAGGTAGTACAGGCCGGTAACCATGTCCAGACGTGGCATGGCCAACGGCTTACCGGATGCCGGGGACAGAATGTTATTGGACGCCAACATCAAGACGCGGGCCTCAGCCTGTGCCTCAGCGGACAGCGGCAGGTGGACTGCCATCTGGTCGCCGTCGAAGTCGGCGTTGAAAGCCTCACAAGCCAGCGGGTGAAGCTGAATAGCCTTACCCTCAACCAGCTTCGGCTCGAAGGCCTGAATACCCAGGCGGTGCAGCGTAGGTGCGCGGTTAAGCATCACCGGGTGCTCAGAAATGGCCTGTTCCAGAACGTCCCACACCTCTGGGCGCTGGCGCTCAACCATGCGCTTGGCGGACTTGATGTTCTGGGCGTAGTCATTTTCTACCAGGCGCTTCATAACGAACGGCTTGAACAGCTCGAGCGCCATGAGCTTCGGCAGACCACACTCGTGCAGCTTCAGCTGCGGACCAACGATAATAACGGAACGGCCGGAGTAGTCCACACGCTTACCCAGCAGGTTCTGGCGGAAGCGGCCCTGCTTGCCCTTGAGCAGGTCAGACAGGGACTTCAGCGGGCGGTTGCCCGGACCAGTTACCGGGCGGCCACGGCGGCCGTTATCGAAGAGCGCGTCTACAGACTCCTGCAGCATGCGCTTCTCGTTGTTCACGATGATCTCTGGAGCGCCCAGGTCGATCATGCGCTTCAAACGGTTATTGCGGTTAATCACGCGGCGATAGAGGTCGTTCAGGTCGGAGGTAGCAAAGCGGCCACCGTCCAGCTGCACCATCGGGCGCAGCTCTGGCGGGATAACCGGGATGGCGTCCAGCACCATGCCAGCCGGATCGTTGCCGGAGCGCAGGAAGGCAGCAACGACCTTCAGGCGCTTTAGGGCACGCATCTTCTTCTGGCCCTTGCCGTTGTTGATGATCTCGCGCAGTTCCTCGGCCTCAGCCTCGAGGTCGAAGTTGCGGACCAGGGTCTGGATGGCTTCTGCACCCATGCCGCCGGTGAAGTAATCCTCGTAGCGGTCAACCAGCTCTTCGTAGATGGTCTCATCAATGATCATCTGCTTCGGAGCCAGCTTGATGAAGGTGTTCCAGATTTCATCCAGGCGGGCGATCTCGCGCTCGCCGCGCTCGCGGATGTGCTGCATCTCCTTATCGGCAGCGTTTTGTACCTTCTTGCGGGCGTCTGCCTTGGCGCCGGCTGCTTCCAGCTCAGCCAGGTCAGACTCCAGCTTGGAGGCGCGCTCTGCGATCTCGGACTCGGTATCGTCCTCAACGTCCTTCTTCTCCAGAAGCATCTCTGCTTCCAGGGTGGACTGGTCATTGTGGCGAGCCTCTTCATCCACGGAGGTGATGATATTGGCTGCGAAGTAGATGATGCGCTCGAGATCCTTCGGAGCCAGGTCCAGCAGGTAGCCCAGGCGGGAAGGAACGCCCTTGAAGTACCAGATGTGGGTTACCGGAGCGGCCAGCTCGATGTGGCCCATGCGCTCACGGCGAACCTTGGACTTGGTCACCTCAACGCCACAGCGCTCACAGATGATGCCCTTGTAGCGGACGCGCTTGTACTTGCCACAAGCGCACTCCCAGTCACGGGTGGGGCCGAAGATGCGCTCGCAGAAGAGGCCGTCCTTCTCCGGCTTCAGGGTGCGGTAGTTAATGGTCTCGGGCTTTTTAACCTCGCCCTTGGACCAGCGACGAATATCGTCTGCGGTGGCCAGACCGATGCGGAGCTCGTCGAAGAGATTTACGTCAAACACGTAATGTCTCCCTTTCATCCTCGTTGTCGAGGAATTGATGGCTTTCTATGAATGAAACGTTTATGCCCTGCCGCGGGGATTTTCCCCGCGGTGAACCAAGAAACTAACTAGGCGATGTCAGCGGAAGAACCCTCATCGCGGGACAGGTTAATGCCAAGCGATGGGCTATCCATGTCATCGTCATCAGAGCCAGACAGCTCCATCGGCGTGCCGTCGGTGGAGAGAACCTCCACGTTCAGGCACAGGGACTGCAGCTCCTTGAGCAACACCTTGAAGGACTCAGGGATGCCCGGATCTGGAATATTGTCGCCCTTAACAATGGCTTCGTAGACCTTCACGCGGCCGACGACGTCATCGGACTTGATGGTCAGCAGCTCCTGCAGGGTGTAGGCAGCGCCGTATGCCTGCATTGCCCACACCTCCATTTCGCCGAAGCGCTGGCCACCGAACTGGGCCTTACCACCCAGCGGCTGCTGGGTAATCATGGAGTAAGGACCGGTGGAACGGGCGTGAATCTTCTCATCGACCAAGTGGTGCAGCTTGAGCATGTACATGTAGCCGACAGAGATCGGGTACTTGTACGGCTCGCCCGAGCGGCCGTCGAAAAGCGTGGCCTTGCCATGCTCATCCACCAGCACATCGCCGTCACGGTTAGGACGGGAAGAAGCCAGCAGGCGCTCGATCTCGTGGTTGGTAGCACCATCGAAGACCGGGGTCGCGGTCAAGGAATCCGCAGGAACGTCATAGAGCTCTTCCGGCAGGGTCTTGAGCAGCTCGGCGTTCTTTGGATCCTCGGTATCGACCTTCCAGCCGGCGTGTGCCAGCCAGCCCAAGTGGACCTCGAGGACCTGGCCGATGTTCATACGACGCGGCACACCGTGGGTGTTCAGGAGGATGTCCACCGGGGTGCCGTCTTCCATGAACGGCATATCCTCTGGCGGCAGGATCTTGCCCACAACACCCTTGTTGCCGTGGCGGCCGGCCATCTTATCGCCGTCCTGGATCTTGCGCTTCTGGGCAACGTAGACACGAATCATCTCGTTGACGCCAGGGGCCAGATCGTCATCATCGTCGCGGGAGAAGCGAGCAACGCCAATGACCTTGCCTACCTCACCGTGCGGCACCTTCATGGAGGTATCGCGAACCTCGCGGGCCTTCTCGCCGAAGATGGCGCGCAGCAGGCGCTCCTCCGGGGTCAGCTCGGTCTCGCCCTTCGGGGTGACCTTACCCACCAGGATGTCGCCGGCGCGGACGTCGGCACCGATGCGGATGATGCCGCGCTCGTCCAGGTCGCTCAGGACGTCCTCGGAGACGTTCGGGATCTCGCGGGTGATTTCCTCGGCGCCCAGCTTGGTATCGCGAGCATCGATCTCGTGCTCCTCGATGTGGACGGAGGTCAGGATGTCCTCCTCCACGATGCGCTGGTTGAGGATGATGGCGTCCTCGTAGTTGTGGCCTTCCCACGGCATGAAGGCAACCAGCAGGTTGCGGCCGAGGGACATCTCACCATTGTGGGTACCAGGGCCATCGGCCAGAACCTGGCCGGCCTCAACGCGCTCGCCCATGGAAACCAGCGGGGTCTGGTTGTAGTTGGTGCCCTGGTTGGTTCGCTCGAACTTACGCAGGATGTAGGTATCGCGCTGGCCCTCATCATCCATGATGGTGATGACATCAGCGGTAACGTTCTCGACCACACCGGCCTTCGGGGTGATAACCACGTCGCCAGCGTCGTACGCAGCGCGCTGCTCCATGCCGGTACCAACCAGCGGGGCCTCGGAGCGTACCAGCGGCACTGCCTGCTTCTGCATGTTCGCACCCATCAAGGCACGGTTAGCATCGTCGTGCTCCAAGAACGGAATCATGGCGGTACCCACGGAAACCATCTGGCGCGGGGAGACGTCAACGTAGTCGACACCGGCGGCGTCGGTAAGCCCGATATCGCCGTCCTTCAGGCGGACCTCAATACGCTCGCCGGTGAGGTTACCCTCTGCGTCCTGCTCAACCTCGGCCTGAGCAATTGCGAAGCGGTCCTCTTCATCGGCGGTGAGGTACTCCACCTGGTCGGTGATCTTGCCGTCCACAACCTTGCGGTACGGGGTCTCAATGAAGCCGAAAGCATTCACGCGGGCGTAGGACGCCAGCGCACCAATCAGGCCAATGTTCGGGCCCTCAGGAGTCTCAATCGGGCACATACGGCCGTAGTGAGAAGCGTGAACGTCTCGCACCTCAATGCCGGCGCGCTCACGGGACAGACCGCCTGGGCCCAGCGCGGAGAGGCGGCGCTTGTGGGTCAGGCCGGACAGCGAGTTGTTGTGGTCCATGAACTGGGACAGCTGCGAGGTACCGAAAAACTCGCGGATAGCAGCAGAGACCGGGCGCACGTTAATCAGGGAGGTCGGAGTGATGGACTCCGCGTCCTGGGTGGTCATGCGCTCGCGCACAACGCGCTCCATGCGGGACAGGCCGACGCGGACCTGGTTCTGGATGAGCTCACCCACGGTGCGCAGGCGACGGTTACCAAAGTGGTCGATGTCGTCCGTGTGCAGGGCGATCATCTCACCGTTCGGTGCCTTCATCTCGCGCTCGCCTACGTGCAGGCGGACCAGGTACTCGAGGGTGACGGCAATGTCTTCCTCGGTCAGGGTCATCAGACCATCGTGGTCGCCGCCGAGCCCCAGCTTGCGGTTGACCTTGTAGCGGCCGACCTTAGCCAGGTCGTAACGCTTTGCACGGAAGAAGGAGTTATCCAGCAAGGACTGAGCCAGCTCGCGGGTGGGCTGCTCGCCTGGGCGCTGCTTGCGGTAGATCTCCAGCAGTGCCTCATCGGTGTTCGCTACACCGTCAGACTCCAGGGTGGACATCATGAGCTCGGAGAAGCCGAAGCGATCCTTGATCTGCTCCTCGCTCCAACCCAGTGCCTTAAGCAGCACGGTTACCGGCTGGCGGCGCTTGCGGTCAATGCGCACGCCGACGGTGTCGCGCTTGTCGACGTCGAACTCCAACCATGCACCGCGGGAAGGAATAACCTTCACGGAGTGCAGCGGGCGCTCGGTGGACTTATCGATCGAGCGATCGAAGTACACGCCCGGGGAGCGCACCAGCTGAGAGACGACGACGCGCTCGGTACCGTTCACGATGAACGTGCCCATATCCGTCATGATCGGGAAATCGCCGATGAAGACGGTCTGCGACTTAATCTCTTGGGTGTCGTTATTAATAAACTCTGCGGTCACGTACAGCGGCGCGGAGTAGTTGATGTCCTTTTCCTTGCACTCATCCACGGTGTTCTTCACCGGTTCAAAGCGCGGCTCCGACAAGGACAGGGACATATTGCCCGAGTAGTCCTCAATCGGCGAGAGCTCTTCGAGGATGTCCTCGAGGCCGCTCGTCACGCGGGCGTCATCGCCGCGCTCAGCCTGCTCGCGCTCGCGCCACTCCGGCGCGCCGACGAGCCAATCAAAGGAATCAAGTTGTACGTCAAGGAGACCCGGCAGGGCGATAGGCTCGCTGATTTTTGCAAACGAGTATCGCTTCGGGGCTCCGGGGATATTGGCCACTGACTTGGTCTGGCGGGAGACTGCCAAGATCGGGTCCTTCCAGCACCTCACGCGGATTGCCTGCTCGCCCTGGCCGACGAGCCGCAAAACCGCTGGTAATTCTAGCATTCGGTCTGCTGTGGAGTGTCTGGGTTCAGAATGCACAAAATCACCTTGTCAAGTCGGTTTTGCCATCACCGGCCTGAAAGGCTAAATGTGCACCGAAGATCCAGATTCCAGCGCAACGAAACAGCTTATAGGAAAAGACCTGCCATGTAAAGACACACCACTCTTGGGGCGTGTCGCTACCGCGCTAGGGGGGCAAGCTCGTGCTCGCCGCGGCGCTAACGCGTCCACGTCGCGCGACTGTGCGCGACAACCACCGAGCACCCTACCACTAAATTCTCGCCACACCGCAAACCTGGTGGCGAATTAGTTTCTTAACTGCGCTTTTAGCGGCTGGCCGGAACCGCGTTGCCGCCGATGCGTCCGCGGTTATGGCGCGAGCGGGCATGCTTGTTCTTGCCGCCAAATAGGCCGAGTGCGCCAATGATTCCGATCAGGGCTAAAAGTGCACCGAGGCCGATGGCAACCCACCGCACGATCTCCGCTACGCGGTCGCGCGGGAAATCTGCCGCCTCTTTGAGCAGCGCCTGCTGGTTCGTCTTCGGAGGTAGAGCCATTAAAGACGAAGGCGCGCTCGCGGCCCACGCCCTCGCGGTCCGCGTAGTAATCATCGATATCCATATCCATGCCCACCACGAGGCCGGTTTGTTGGTTCACGTAGAAGTCGCGGCTGCCGGAGTGGGTCAGGTAGCCCTGCTCCTCGCCGCCGTCTTTCTTGGGCAGGCTGGTGGTATTGCCATCGGCCGCAAAAAGCTGCGCGACGTTCGTCGGCTCAATTTCTTGGTGGTAGCGGTAGACCGTGCGGCCGTCCATCGTGGTTTCTTCTTCAAAGACTGCATCGACGGCCTTGCGCAGGGTCGGGTCAAAGACCGGATAGTTAGTCTTCTCTGCGTCTGCTGGGAACTTAAGCCAGTAGCCATCCACCGTGACTTTATCCGAAGGCGTCGCAAGCGTATGGCTAAGCGACGCCTCCCCCGCGGCCTCGCCGCTCAGGCGGTCCACGGGATAGGCTCACACTTGGGCCTGGCTTAGGTCATTGAGGCCCTCCCCTTCGCCACGCATGCGGGTCTCACCGATGCGCACGGTGGCCTTCTCATCGTCCGAGGGCTCCTGGATATCCATGTTGATTTGGTAGGTCATGGGGCCCGAATACGGCGTGGTGCCGTCCTTGGACAGCTGCTGCGAATCCGCAGAATCATCGTGCAGTGTCCACGTACTGTTTTTCAGGTTCAGTGGCAGCCGCGGGGAGTAATCCAAAAACGCCGGCGCCACAATACCGGCGGCGATGAGCGCGACGCCGAGGCCTAGGAGCAGGACGGAAATAATGCGGGACTTGGGCAGCATGGGGGCTAATTCTACAACCCGTGGCGGCGATTCCCTGTTTCTACAGGCCGCCCCGCCACGCCGGATTGGTTTTAGGCCGTCTGCGTATTCCAAGCGATGATGCTGCTCGTATCCGTGGTCTGCCGCGCGCACCAGAGATCAAACTCTTCTTGCAGCCCCAGCCAAAACTCCGCCGAATTACCAAAATAGGCGGAAAGACGTAGCGCCATTTCCGCACTAATCCCAATGCGCCCACGCACCAGCTTGGAAATTTGGGACTTGGAGCTAAAAATATCCTTGGCTAAGCGGTATTGAGTAAGTCCGAGCGGCTCCAGAAACTCCTCGCGCAGGACCTCCCCAGGGTGTGGAACGGGGACGATATCCGAGGCTTCCTCTCCCTCATTTGTGATAATCGATGAAGTCAACGTCCACAGCTCCTTTCCCTGTCCATCGAAAAACTACTCTCCACTGCGCATTAACACGGATGGAATAAAATCCGTCCCACTGCCCTTTCAACCTCTCTAAGTGATTCGCTGGTGGAATCCTCAAATCGGCTAGAGAGACTGCTCGGTCAATCATGATGAGTTTGCGGCGCAGTATTCTTCGCAGTTCAGGGGGGCACGTACTTTGGCCCTTACCATCTGTGCGAAAGCGCTCTAAGCTACCCCTCCTGAACTCCACAATGCCATAGTTTCATACTTTGACACTACTGGCCATTGCTGTACTACCCGCATTGCGGGGTTAAGCGACAAAATGTGTGTCCGGAATCGTTGATTTTCATGCTCTGAACTCCGCGTTTGCGGAAAATATATGCTCCAAAAGCATATATTGGCCCTCTCTTGCGAAAATCCCCGGTGTGGCTGCCATGGTGTGCTACGGAGCGGTGGTTCGGTTGCCCAATGCCAAAGAACCGACCACGCTGCCATTGTGGCGGCGATATGAAACGAAACGGCACCACCAGCAACGGGACGACCCGGTGGCGGTGCAAAATCTGCGGTGCTTCACTGACCAAGCAGCGCAGCGATATCACCAACGCAGCCCTATTTCGTGCGTTCATCCAGCACCTGACCGCCGGGACCAGTCTTGCGGCGATCGCCGGCAACATGAGCTGCTCGACACGTACGCTGCAGCGCAAATTCGATGCCTTTTGGCTGGTTGACGTGCCTGACCCGACCATCGGCCATACAGGCAGGGTCTACGACCAGATCTTCATCGACGGCACCTACACCGCAGGTGGCTGTCTGATCGTGGCGGCAACGCTCGACCACGTCATCGCCTGGCACTGGTGCAAACAAGAAACCACACACGACTACAAGCGCCTGCTCGAGCGCATCGAAGCACCGTTGATCGCTGTGATCGACGGTGGCCGAGGAGCCACAAGCGCAATTAAAACGTGCTGGCCAAACACCAAAATCCAACGCTGCCTCGTGCACGCCCAACGCAGAGTACGCCGCTACACCACCTCACGACCACGCACTGATGCTGGCCGCACCATCTACCGACTCGCGCTGAAACTCACCCGCATCACCACCCTGGACGAGGCTGCACAATGGGGTGCACAACTGCAAGAGTTTCACACGCTCTACAAGGATTGGCTCAACGAAAAGACACAGGTCAAAGACCCGAAAACAGCAAAAGACACACTCGTGTGGACCCATGTCAACGTGCGCAAGGCCTACAACAGTCTCAACCACCTGTGGCGCAATGACCTGCTGTTTGTCTACCTCAAGCCCCCGAAAGGTGTGCTCGAGCCGCACCGGATCAAATCCACCACCAACAGTCTTGAAGGCGGCATCAACGCCCAGCTGAAGCTCCTTGCAAGAACTCATCGCGGCAGACGCGGTGAGCACCAACGCAAAATGCTGGATTGGTGGCTGTATCTGAAAACGGAACTGCCTGGCGATCCAATAGAAATCGCCAGACAGTCCAACTGGGGCCAGAACCAACTCGCCAAAGTTACAACCCTGACCCGAAACGAGAACCAAGCCGACTATGAAACAGGACAACCAGCCCTCTACGACAACGGTATCGATACCGAGTACACACACTCAATCGGCATCCAAAAAGGCCACATCTAACCCCGCGACACGCCGATAGCAGACACACATTTTGTCGCTTAACCCGCATTGCGCCCGCGAGCATAAAACGAGGAAACCCCCAGCTCCCACCGCGCGCGGCGGTAAGAGTGGGGGTTTGAAAGCGTAAAGCTCAGTGAAATTACTTGAGCTCGACGGAAGCGCCAGCCTCTTCCAGCTTAGCCTTAGCAGCCTCAGCGTCGTCCTTGGAAGCGCCCTCGAGGATAGCCTTAGGAGCACCCTCGACCATTTCCTTAGCTTCCTTCAGGCCCAGGCCGGAGACGATCTCGCGGACAGCCTTAATAACGCCAATCTTCTTAGCGCCAGCGTCGGTCAGAACGACGTCGAACTCGGTCTTCTCCTCAGCGGCACCAGCGCCGCCCTCAGCCGGAGCGCCAGCTGCAACAGCAGCAACCGGAGCAGCAGCCTCAACGTCGAATACCTCTTCAAATTCCTTAACGAACTCGGACAGTTCGATGAGGGTCATTTCCTTGAAAGCTTCAATGAGCTCGTCCTTGGTGAGCTTAGCCATGATGGCAAGTCCTTTCTGTGTTGTGTGTGCGCTGCGCGTGATTTATGCCGCGCACACGGTGTTGTAATTGTGCGTCTTTTGTGACGACTTAAGCTTCTGCTTCCTTCTTGTCCTGCAGGGCTGCGACGGTGCGTACAGCCTTGGTTGCAGGAGCGTTGAAGAGAGCGGCTGCCTTCGCCATAGAACCCTTCATAGCGCCAGCCAGCTTTGCGAGGGTGGTCTCGCGGTTATCCAGCTTGGCGATGGCCTCAACCTGGTCGGCAGACAGTGCGTTGCCGTCCATGTAGCCACCCTTGATGATGAGTGCCTTGTTGTCATCAGCAAACTTGGTGATGACCTTCGCAGCATCCACTGCCTCGCCCTTGATGAACGCAATTGCGGTCGGGCCAGTCAGCAAATCATCAAGACCTTCGATGCCAGCTTCCTTGGCAGCGATCTTGAAAAGGGTGTTCTTGGCGACGGAGTATTCAACGTCAAAGCCCAGATCGTTACGCAGCTCCTGCAGCTGGGATACGGTCAGGCCGCGGTACTCGGTCAATACAACAGAGTTAGCGCCAGCCAGCTTCTCCTTCAGCTCTGCCAGGTCTGCAGTGTTCTTTGGGTTTGCCATTGTCTCTCGCCTCCTTCCAAAACATCTCTTTTATTATTCCGCCGGGGCCTTCCTCGCTTCGGTTGCCCGAAACAACAAAAGCCCCGTGCAAGAGCACAGGGCGCGCGACATAAGAGAATGCCGCGAATAATCGCAAAGTGTCTCCTGCGTGGGCCGCCTCCTAGGATGGAGAACCTTCGATCCAAATGGATGACCAACGGTCTTCGGTGAACTTTGACTCGGCCTAAAGCGGCCGTTCAAACTTCGTGGAAAACCCTACCTTCCCACCCACGGTTTCTCCAAATCGCCGTTTCCGCCGCGTAGGATGGCCGCCATGACCAGCCTGATGTGGTTTCGCGATGACCTGCGCCTGCACGATAACCAGGCCCTTTCCCGCGCGGCCGAGGCCGCCGCGCTTGGCGACGCCCCCTTGGTCGCCGTCGTCCTCGACGAGCCTGCCTATCCCGGCACCCGCCCACTGGGCGGCGCGAGCACGTGGTGGCGCGAGCGTTCCCTCTACGCCCTCGCCCGCGACCTTGCCGGCCGCGGCGTAGAACTCATTCGCGCCGCCGGCGATGCCCGCGAGGAAATCCCCCGCCTAGCCGCAGAACTGGGTGCCACCACCGTCACGTGGACCCGCCGCTACCACGGCCCCTTGCGCGAGGTCGATGCGAGCGTCAAGGAAACCCTAACCTCCCAGGGCACTACTGCCACCTCCTTGCCCGGCTTCACCTTGGTCGAACCCTGGGAGGTCACCAATGGCCAAGGCCAGCCCTATAAGGTCTTTACTCCCTTCTCCAAGGCCGCCGCCTCCCAGGTGGCGGGAGATGAACCGGAGGGGGTGCCGGAGATGGGGGCGTCGGCAAGCAGTGCATCTGCCTGGCCCCAGCCCACCGAACCGGCATGGGCGGCATCGCTGGCCGAGCACTGGACGCCCGGCGAGGCCGGCGCGCGCGAGCGACTAGCCCAGCTGCAGCCTAGCCAACTATGCCGAGGAGCGCGATATCCCCGCGCTCAATGCCACCTCCCTACTCTCGCCCCACCTGCGCTTTGGCGAAGTCTCCCCGCGCGAGGTGTGGTTCGCCGCGGCCGAGGAGCCAGAGGCCGCCAAGTTCCACTCCGAGCTGCTGTGGCGCGACTTTGCCTGGCACCGCCTCTACTACCTGCCCAATCTCGCGACCGAAAACGTGCGGGAGAAATTCGACCGCTTCGACTGGTCCTGGGATGACCCGCGACTCAAGGACTGGCAGGCCGGCGCTACCGGCATTCCGCTTGTCGACGCCGGAATGCGCGAACTATGGGCCACCGGGTACATGCACAATCGCGTGCGCATGGTGGTGGGCTCCTTCCTCACCAAGAACCTGGGCATCCACTGGCGCCTGGGCGAGGAATGGTTCTGGGACACGTTGGTGGACGCCGATGCCGCCTCCAACCCGTTTAATTGGCAGTGGGTGGCCGGCTGCGGCGATGACGCCGCGCCCTTCTTCCGCATCTTCAACCCCGAAACGCAGGCCCAGCGCTTCGACCCCGACGGCGAGTACGTGCGCCGCTGGGCACCGGCGCTGTCCGCCCCGCCCATCGTGGACCTGCAGGAATCGCGCCAAGCTGCCCTCGATGCCTATGCGGAGATCAAGGACTAAGCCGGCGGAAAAGGTGGACGTAAAGGTCTACCATGGGGCCAATGATGAGCCCTAGGATTCATTCTCAAGCGCATCCGCCCATTGGCAACACCCCACTCATGCGTGTGGAGGCGATTAGTCCCCGGCCGGATGTCCACCTTTATCTCAAACTCGAACAATTCAACCTCGGCGGTTCTGCAAAAGACCGGACGGCACGAGCCCTTATCCAGGCGGCGCTTGCAGCCGGCGATATCCGCCCGGGTTCGACGCTGGTGGAATCTTCCTCCGGCAACCTGGGCATGGCTCTAGCTCGCCAGGCCCCGCTGCAAGGAATGAAGTTCCATTGCGTGGTGGATCCGCGGGTCAACGCCTCCACGGTGGCTACCATGCGGGCCTACGGCGCACACGTGGAATTGCTCGACCACCCCGATCCAGAAACCGGCGATTGGCTCACCGCCCGCCGCACCCGCGTGGCCGAGCTTTTGGAAGAGATCCCTGATTCTTTCAACCTCAACCAGTACTCCAATGAAGCCGCCTTCCACGCCCACGCGGAAGGCACCATGACTGAAATCCTGGACCAGCTCGGCCAGGCACCCAGCCATCTGCTCGTGGCCATGAGCACCACCGGAACCCTTGGCGGCTGCGTACGCAAGCTCTCCGAGCTGGGCGCCGACACCCACACAATCGGCGTTGATGCAGAAGGCTCCGTGCTTTTTGGCGGTGAGCGCGGCACCCGCATGCTGCCTGGCTATGGCGCCGGAATCGTCACCGAGTTATCCACCAAGTTTTCGCCTTCTTCCGTGGAGAGGGTTCCGGATCTCGATGCCATCGTTGCCGCCCGACAGCTCGCTCAAGCAGAGGGCCTGCTGCCTGGCGCTTCCGGCGGTGCCGTCATCGCCGCCTTCCAACGCCTCGCGCCCTCCCTGCCGGCAGGGGCCGAAGTGGTTGCCGTGCTGCACGACGCCGGCCAGCCTTACCTCGACACCATCTATAACGACTCCTGGGTGTGCGAAAACTTCGACATTTCGCCCGCTGAACTTGCCGCGCGCATCGAGGGGTCGGCGCAGTGACTTCTTCTCGTCCTGCCCGCCGCATTGCCATCATTGGAGGTGGACCGCGTGGACTTTGGGCCGTCGAGGAACTCATCGAGCGCGCCCGCGTTCCGCTCGATGTGACCGTCTTTGACCCCTACCCCGCCGGTGCGGGCGCCGTCTACCGTCCGCAGCAGCCGCTACAGTGGCGCCTCAACGTCAACTGTGCCATCGTCACCACGGCCCACGATAATTTCAACGCCTGGCGCACCCGCCGCGGCGAAGACACCACCGATGCCTTCCCACCGCGGGCCCAAGTGGGCCAGTTTCTCGCCGATATCTGGTCCGCAGCAGTGCGCCGCGCGCCATCCCACGTTCGCATCCGGCACCTGCCGCACCGCGTGACCGCGGTAAGCGCCGAAGGAGAAGGTTTCATGGTCGATGGCGCCCCCTTCGACGAGGTGCTGGTCTGTACCGGCCACGACCATCTCCACGCTGGTTCTTTGGCCTACGAGGCTTCGTGCGTACCGGTCACCGGTCTTTACTTCGGTGCCGATCTTCCAAGTTCCGCACGGCGGATCGGCGTGCGCGGTGCCGCCTTGAGCTTCATCGATGTGTGCCTGCTGTATGGCGATACCGCCGAAACCATCTACCCGGTTAGTCGCAGCGGCCGCTTCATGGAGGTAAAGCCCTCCCCTGAGACACCGCTGCCGGAGGTGTCACCGCGGTGGTGCCAGGCCTGCGCGCATCTCGACAATGCTTCGGAGCTGCGTGAGATCCTCATTGGGGCAGCAGGCGAATTCGGTGACTTCTCAACTGCGGACCTCGCCGCCGTTATCGATGGCCAGGATTTCACGGGCGATGCCGTCGCTGAGCTCGAGGCTTCCCTACGTGCGGCCGAAGGTACCGGTCGCTCACCCCGGCCGCGGCCGTGGGTGCGGCGTTTCGTGGGGTATTCCAAGAGTGCGTCGATTGGCACAAGGCGCATGGCCCCATGCCCGGCTTCCGCGAGCTTTCACGCACCCTTGAGCGCGTGGCTTTTGGTCCGCCACCGGTCACAGCTAGGCGCCTACTCGAGCTGATCCACTCCGGTGTGGTGAATACCGACTACCTAGGCACGCCTGAGCAGATAGATTCCTGGCGGGAAAAGGGCGGCGTGGACCTGCTTATTGACGCCACCGTTGCTCCCCAAGCCACCCCTTCCCCCTTCCACGACGTTCCTGGCGTGGTGGAAATTGGCCGGATGAATGAGCTCTCCCTACCTGGCCATGACTCCCTTAACCGTTCCGTGCACGATGACATCCCCCGCTGGGCGGAGAAAGTAGGAAACCCATGACCACCACCCCTGTAGAACCACTACCCGTCCACGGCACCGTCCCCTTGCGCGCCCGGTGGGAACGATGGATGCGTGAGCTCGTCGAAAACCCGCAGCACGTCAGCGCATTGACCTCGCGCTACGCTTCGCCGGTGAACGTGTTGAATTCCGCGCCGTTGCGCCACAATGCCCAGGAGTTGCTCGATGCGGGCGCTTCCCACGGCGTGGACACTCAGGTGTTTTTCGCACGCAAGGCTAATAAGGCGCTGTGTTTTGTCGATGCTGCACGCGATGCCGGGCTCGGGGTGGATGTAGCCAGCGAGAACGAGCTCCGCCAAGTGCTCGACCGCGGTGTCGCCCCAGAGCGCATCATTCTCAGCGCCGCTATCAAAACAGATGGCTTGCTCCGCCTCGCGGTGTCGCGGGGAGTTACTATCTCTTGTGATTCTCGCGCCGAATCCCACCGCATCGCCGCCATCGCGCGGGACTTAGACACCACCGCCCACGTGGCGCCACGCCTCGCTCCAGATCCGGACTCCCTACCTCCTACCCGCTTCGGGGAAAGGCTGCCGGCATGGCGGCAAGCCGAGTGGCCAGAGGAACTTCGTGTTGTGGGCGTCCACGTGCACCTTCATGGCTATAGCGAGGCCGACCGCCGAACCGCCCTTGCAGAGGCAATTGCCTTGGTAGAGCACCTACGCGCATTGGGCCAGCCCGCAGAATTCATCGATATCGGCGGCGGCGTGCCCATGAGCTACCTAGAATCCCGCGAGCAGTGGGAGAATTACCTCGAGCGTATCGCCTCCCAACGCGCTGGTACCGGTGAACCGTTCACGTGGAAATCGGATCCGCTCTCCAATACTTACCCTTTCTGGCAGGAACCGACGCGCGGTCAGTGGCTGGACCAGCTCCTCTCCGGTGATGTCCCCGGCTACGGCACCGCTGGCACGGAGCTGCGCGAGCGGGACATCGCCCTGCATCTAGAGCCCGGCCGCAGCCTCCTCGACGGCTGTGGAGTCATCCTTACCGAGGTGAGCTTCCTCAAAGAACGCTCTGATGGCCTGCCCCTTATCGGCGTGGCGATGAATCGCACCCAATGCCGGACCGCCGCAGATGACATCCTGCTCGACCCCCTCCTGGTACCCACGGCCGGCCCGGCAAAGGAAATCTCCCGCGAGCCACGCACCGGCTTTGTAGTCGGAGCCTACTGCATTGAAGACGAGGTTATCCTGCGCCGCGAACTGGACTTCCCGGATGGCATTGCTGTAGGAGATACCCTCGCCATTCCGAATACAGCCGGGTATTTTATGCACATCTTGGAGTCTGCTTCGCACCAAATTCCTTTGGCACGCAACGTCTACTACGACGGCGGCGATTGGGTGCCAGACGATATTGATGCCGTGTAGCTGCAGGCGGGCTAAGACATAGAAAAAGGGCTTCGAGGCAATCCTCGAAGCCCTTTAAATTTGAACGCAGTGCGTTAGAACTGCTTACGCGGTGTAATCCTTGACCACGGAACCGTCAACCGGGATGCCCGGGCCGGAGGTGGTGGAGATGGTAGCGCGCTTGATGTAGATGCCCTTAGCGGAAGAAGGCTTCAGGCGCTGGATCTCGTCCATGAGGGCGCCGTAGTTCTCAGCCAGCTTCTCAGCATCGAAGGATGCCTTGCCGATGATGGCGTGCAGGTTAGCAGCCTTATCAACGCGGAAGGAGATCTTGCCGCCCTTAACCTCAGAGATTGCCTTAGCAACGTCTGCGGTAACGGTGCCGGTCTTCGGGTTCGGCATCAGACCACGCGGGCCCAGGACGCGAGCAACGCGGCCAACCTTGGCCATCTGATCCGGGGTAGCGATAGCAACGTCGAAGTCGATGTTGCCCTCGTTGATCTGCTCGATCAGTTCAGCGGTGCCAACGATGTCAGCGCCAGCTTCCTGAGCGGCGGTAGCCTTCTCGCCCTCAGCGAAGACAGCAACGCGAACGTCCTTACCGGTGCCGTTAGGCAGGGAAACGGTGCCGCGAACCAGCTGGTCAGCCTTGCGCGGGTCAACGCCCAGGCGGAAGACGACGTCAACGGTGGCGTCGAAGTTCTTGGAGGAGGTCTCCTTGGCCAGCTTGGTAGCCTCGATCGGACGGTACAGGCGGGACTTATCTACCAGTTCCGCAGCGGCCTTATAAGCCTTAGACTTGGTGCTCATTTAACAATTCCTTTTCTGGATTGGTGTGGTGTTCGGCGGGCCGTAGCTGGCCCTACCACATAAAGTTTTTACTTCTCCGGTGCGCCATCAACGGTGATGCCCATGGAGCGGGCGGTACCGGCGATGATGCGAGCGCCGTTCTCGATGTCACGTGCGTTCAGGTCCGCAAACTTGGTCTCTGCGATTTCCTTGCACTGATCCCAAGACACAGAGCCGACCTTGTCGGTGTGTGGGACGCCGGAGCCCTTCTTGATGCCAGCGGCCTTGAGCAGCAGCTTAGCTGCCGGCGGGGTCTTCAGCTTGAAGTCGAAGGAACGGTTCATCGTAGACGGTGATCTCAACCGGAACCACGTTGCCACGCTGGTTCTCGGTAGCGGCGTTATAAGCCTTGCAGAACTCCATGATGTTGACGCCGTGGGCACCCAGTGCCGGGCCAACTGGCGGTGCCGGGTTAGCGGCGCCTGCCTCGATCTGCAGCTTGATGAAGCCGGATACCTTCTTCTTAGGAGCCATCGAATTACCTCTTTCCTGTGTTACCGGGATGTCCGCCACGATGAATAACGGGATCCCGTCCGGATGCTCACCTTCAGTGGGCCACCGGAGGATGAAACGTTTTCTTATACGCACGCCAAAGGCGCACGGCGTTCCAGTTTAGAACACCGTGCGCCCTGCACAAAATCACTTTTTAGGAGATGCGCTCGATCTCGGTCGGCGACAGCTCCACCGGGGTCTCGCGGCCGAAGATGGACACCAGACCCTGCATCTTGCCGGTCTCTGGATCGATCTCGGAGATGGTGGCGGATACGGCGGCCAGCGGGCCGGACAGAATGGTCACTGCCTCGCCCACCTCGAAGTCGTGCGCGTACTTCTTGGCCTCTTCCTTCTCCGGCATAGCCACAACCTGCTCGCCCTCTGCCTCGTTCGGGGCAGCATCGCCCTTGGTGGACGGCGCCTCGTTGGGCATGAGGAACTTAGCCACGTCGCGAGTCTTGACCGGGGTGGCGTTGCCCTCGTTACCCACGAAGGAGGTCACGCCTGGGGTTTCGCGGATGACAGACCATGCGGCGTCGTTAAGCTCGGCGCGAACCAGGACGTAACCCGGCAGCAGCTTGCGCTTCACAATCTTCTTCTTGCCGTCCTTGGTTTCCAGGACCTGCTCAATAGGAACAACGACCTCGAAGATGGAATCTTCTACCTCGAGGGTCTGGGCGCGCATGTCCAGGTTGGTCTTTACCTTGTTTTCGTAGCCGGAGTAGCACTGGATGATGTACCACTGGCCCGGCTGCTTCTTCAGTTCGCGGGTAAAGGCGCGCAGGCGCTTGCGGTAGGCGGCATCCTCGGACTCGTCTTCGCTGGCCTCAGGGGCTGCACCCTCGGCCTCTGCTTCGGTCGCTGCCGGTTCCGCTGCGTCGGCGGACTCGCCTGCAGCCTCGGTGGACTCAGCCGTTCCTTCAGCTTCCTCCGCTGCCGGAGCGGCTGGGGTAGCGTCTTCCTGTTGTGCTTCTTCCACGGAGCTAGCGTGCTCTGCCGCCTGCTCCTGCACGTTGGACTGCATTGCCTCTTCCAGGGAGGTGCCTACGGTTTCGACGTTGTTCTCGTCGCTCATAATTCTTACTCCAAAAAATTCCTCGGCGCGTTGCGTCAGACCAGCCTACCCGCCCGCGTATGGGCAAAAAGTATCCCGCCGTTCCTTTAAGCGGAAACAGCGGGATAAAAGATTATGCGTTTATCTTACTAATCTGAGAGAACCTGCTCAACTCCGAGACCAGCCAGGGTGTCAACACCCCAGACCAAAACGGTCAGCACGATAAGGAACGCAAAGGTAATGAGGGTGTATTGCAGCATCTCCTTAGCGGTAGGCCACACCACCTTCTTTATCTCGGATGCGACCTCGCCTGGGAAGGCGGCTACGCCACCACCTGGGGTGTCATCGTGGTTCTTATCCTCGACGCGGACGACGTGCTTATCGGCGTAGTCCGCGGAGGACGTGGTAGCCGCACCAGAGAGCTGACGCTTACCGGTCGGGCGCGATGCACCCGAATTCTTCGGCTGCTGCTCATCGCTCACAGCTAACCCTCCTTGGGAACTAAATCTAATAGGGCGCTTAGCGCGCACCTCCATAACTTTGTCAACCCTAGCAAAGCTTGCACAGCATGAAAAGCTGACCACGGCATTTGCAAGGCGTGGCTTTGATAACAAGTGGGCGGGCCAAGCGCCGAGAGGAAAATAGGGCATGAAGAAACCCCGCCATCTGAGGTGACGGGGTTCACTGTGCAGGGGCGACAGGACTCGAACCTGCAACCTACGGTTTTGGAGACCGTTGCGCTACCAATTGCGCCACGCCCCTATTCTTTTATTCCTCAATGCCTCAGCATCAAGCGTTGAAGACCTTACCAGAGCCATAGTTCCAATCCGAAACTAGGCACAGCCTGGACTGCCTTCAGCGCGGTAATAAAAAAGCGCCCTGCGGGCGCCTTTCTTTCCCGGTAGCGATGGCGAGAATTGAACTCGCGACACAGCGATTATGAGTCGCTTGCTCTACCACTGAGCTACACCGCCATATTCACCTTGGAGGAATTCCTTGCTCCAAACATGAATGGAGCCCCCTGACAGAATCGAACTGTCGACCTTTTCCTTACCATGGAAACGCTCTGCCGACTGAGCTAAGGGGGCACATCCTAGCGTTGAACACATCGCTATTTCGTTGTGCTCTCCGTTGCGGACTCCAATAATCTAACCCGCTTTCAACGTTTTACACAAATCGCCACGTCAGAACGTAAAAATGCTTATCTCCTGTGACACCTTTTCGCGCCTTTTGAAGGCAGTTGGAGAACCGGCATGGCAGATCACCCCTGCGGGCCGCTCGGCCACTCCCCCTCCCGTGCGTCGGCAGCCGTGCGGAGGCACGTGGATTGGCAGGTGGGGAAAAGGGGGCGTCGGCAAGCGTGGCAATGCTCACCGCGGGCAGTGACCTCGGCACGGACGCTGGTGGCTGAGTCCAGTGAGGCTCTCCACAGTTGTTGACCACCCGCAAATACGGCCATTGACTCGGGGTCCTGAGGGTTTAAGCTTGGTCTGTAAATCCCCCCACCCCATGCCAAGGAGCGAAGATATGTCCGCTACCGATATTGCCACCCCACACATCAATCCGCAGGGCGCACCCATTGCGGAAACCATCCTCCTGCCCGGTGACCCGCTGCGGGCGAAGTTCATCGCCGAGAACTTCCTGGAAGATACCGTCCAGTTCAACGGCGTGCGCAATATGCTGGGGTTTACCGGCACTTTTAACGGCAAGCCCATCTCCGTGATGGGCTCCGGCATGGGCATTCCCTCCATCGGCATCTACTCCTGGGAGCTCATCCACAACTACGGCGTAAAGAAGCTCATCCGTGTCGGCTCCATTGGCGCCATGCAGGAAGACATTGAGCTGCACGATGTCATCGTTGCTTCGTCCGCCTCCACTGATTCCAACTTCTTGAGCCAGTACAACCTGCCGGGCAGCTACGCCCCCACCGCCTCGTGGAAGCTCCTCAAGGCTTTGGTGGATCAGGCCGAAAAGCAGCAGGCCCACATCCACGTAGGCAATATCTTGAGCTCGGATATCTTCTACAACTTTGACCAGAACGTGAACGAGCGCTGGGCGCACATGGGTGTGCTCGGCGTAGAGATGGAATCCGCAGCGCTTTATGCCACCGCGGCTGAGGCCGGCGTCGACGCGCTGGGACTTTTCACCGTCTCCGACAACCTGGTGCACGATACCCACCTCTCCGCGGAAGAGCGCCAGACCGCCTTCCGCACCATGATTGAACTCGCGCTTCCGCTCAACGCGCTCGACTAAAAGGACCCTCTCCCCCGTGACTTCCACCCACCCCACCGCTTCCCCGCAGGACAAGCGGACAGGCTCCGCGGTAAACCCCAAGGTTGCCGTACCTATCCTGCTCTTTGTCTTCGTCTTCTCGCTGGTTATTGATAACGGCTTTAAGACGATGACCATGCCGATCGCCCAGGCGCTGGACATCTCCGTTAAAACCGCCTCCCTCCAGGCTTCCCTCGCCGGCGTAATCATCGGCATCGGCGCCGTGGTCTACGCCGCGCTGGCGGATTCCATCTCCATCCGCAAGCTCATACTCACCGGCGTTGTCCTCATCGCCGTGGGCTCGCTTTTGGCCTTCGCCTTTTCCAGCTTCTGGCCCATGGTGCTTACCGGCCGCCTCATCCAAACCGCCGGCCTTGCCGCTGCGGAAACGCTGTATGTCATTTACGTGACCAAGCACCTGAGCGAGGCCGATCAAAAGACCTACCTCGGCTTTTCCACCGCCGCCTTCCAGGCCGGCCTGCTCATTGGCGCGCTGACCTCCGGCTTTATTTCCACTTATGTCTCATGGACGGCGATGTTCCTCATCCCGCTCATCCTCATCCTGGCCATCCCGCCGATTATCAAGCTGGTGCCGGAAGATGAGGCCGTGGAGGGCCACCTCGACGCCTTAGGCCTGTTTTTCATCGCCGTCTTCGCCACCGGCCTGACCATGTTTATGCAGGAATTCAACTGGGCATGGCTCATCTTTGCTGTCCTTGGCATCGTGGGTTTCATCATCCACATCGGTCACGCCAAGCACCCAGTGGTCACCCCGGAGTTCTTTACTAACGGCCGCTACGTGTGGACCATCCTCATGGTCTTCTTTGTCTACTCCACCCAGATGGGCTTTATCTTCCTGCTGCCATTTGCCGCACATGACCTGCACGGCATGAACATCGATAAGGCCTCCCTGCTGATGATCCCGGGCTATATTTGCGCCATCCTCATCGGTATTTTCTCCGGCAAGATCGGTGCCGTTTTGTCCTCTCGCGCCACCATCTACACCGCCTTCGCCCTGGTTGCCGGCGCGCTGGTGGCGGCGGCGCTCTTTGTGCAACTTCACGTTGCCGTACTCATCCTGGCCATCGTGGCCTTCGCCTCCGGCTTTGCGCTGATGTACGCCCCGCTGGTCAATACCGCGCTGCGCAATATCACCGCCGCCAAGTCCGGCATCGCCATTGGCTTTTATAACCTGACCATCAATATCGCCATCCCGCTGGGCATTGCATATACCGCAAAGTTGCAGGACCTCACCAGCTATAACACCGTGCTGTGGATCCTCGCGGCCGTCGCCGCCATCGGCATTGCCCTGTACGTCGTCTCTGACCTCAAGATGGCCCGTTCCGAATCCCGCCTCACCCGCTAAGGAGAACAATTATGACTTCCCGCACCGACGTTGCTTCCATCATCGACCACACCCTGCTCAAGCCAGAGTCCACCCCAGAACAATTCCGCGCCTTGGTGAATGAGGCGGCCGAGCTGGGCACCTACTCCGTCTGCGTTTCCCCGTCCGCCCTGCCCATCGAGGTTCCTGACTCCCTGCACATCGCCACCGTCGTGGGCTTTCCTTCCGGTGCCGTAAAGCCGGAGATTAAGGCCGCTGAGGCCGCCCGCGCGGTTGCTGATGGTGCCGAAGAGGTGGACATGGTCATCAATATCCCCCTGGCCATCGAGGGCCGCGCCAAGGACCTGCAGGCCGAAATCCAGGCCGTACGCGATGCCATCCCTGGCAAGGTGCTCAAGGTCATCATCGAGTCTGCCGCGCTTTCCGACGACGCCATTGTCCTCGCCTGCAAGGCCGCCGCAGCCGCCCAGGCGGACTTTGTCAAGACCTCCACTGGTTTCCATCCGGCCGGCGGCGCCTCCGTGCACGCCGTTAAGCTCATGCGCGAGACCGTAGGCGACAAGCTAGGAGTCAAGGCCTCTGGCGGCATCCGCACCGCCAAGGATGCCTTGGCCATGATTGAGGCCGGCGCAACCCGCCTGGGCCTATCTTCCTCCGCCAAGATCCTCGAGGAGCTCTAAGCCATGTCAAAGGCCGCCACCGTGGATTATGACTACGCCCGCACCTGGGCCGAGCACGACCCCGATCCGGACACCGCCCGCCAGGTGATGACCTGGATTGAAGAGAGCAATAACGACGAGCTCGCCGCCGCCTTCGCCGGTCCCTCGCCTTCGGCACCGCAGGCCTGCGCGCCGCCGTGGGCCCGGGCGAGTCTCGCATGAATCGCGCCGTAGTCATCCGCACCACCTACGGACTTATCTCCTGGCTCAAACAGCACGTGGACACCCCAGTGGTAGCCATTGGTTGCGATGCCCGCCACGGCTCCGCGCAGTTCCAGCGCGATGCCGCACAGGTCATCTCCGCGGCCGGTGGCAAGGCCTTGGTTCTGCCAGCGCAGAACCCCACTCCGCTGACCGCCTTCACGGTCCGCTCGCTCAAGGCGGATGCCGGCATTATGGTCACTGCCTCGCATAACCCGCCGGCCGATAATGGCTACAAGGTCTACCTGGGCGGCCGCATCGCCACCGGCCCGGCAGAAGGCGTACAGCTGGTTTCGCCCACCGATGCCGAAATCGCCGCCGCCATCGCCGCGGCACCCCATGCCGATGACATTCCACTTTCCACCGAGAACATCGCGGATGTCGATACCCGCGCCGAGTATCTCGACCGCGCAGCGCAGCTCGTGGGCGCTCATACCGATGTCACCATCGCGCTGACCGCCATGCACGGCGTCGGTGCGGCCTTGGGCGAAAAGCTCCTGACCCGCTGCGGGTTCGGCGTCTCGCTGGTTCCTGAGCAGGCCCAACCGGATCCCGATTTCCCCACCGTCTCTTTCCCCAACCCGGAAGAGCCTGGCGCCCTCGACTTGGGCATCCGCCACGCTGAGGAGATCGGCGCCGATATTCTTATCGCTTATGACCCGGATGCGGATCGCTGCGCCGCCGCTGTGCCCACGTCCTCAGGCACGTGGCGCCAGCTCACCGGCGATGAAACCGGCGCCCTCTTGGGCGACTATCTGGCCCGCCAGGGTGCGACAGGCAACTTCGCCAACTCGCTCGTCTCCTCCCGCCTGCTCGAGCGCATCGCCGCCCACTACGGCCTCGGCCACGAAGAGACGCTCACCGGTTTCAAGTGGATCGCCCGCACCCCGGACCTCTCCTTTGGTTATGAGGAAGCCATTGGTTTCTGCCCCGACCCCACCGCTGTCCGCGACAAGGACGGCATTGCTACCTCCGTAGTCCTCGCCAGCCTCGCGGCCGAGTGCAAGGCCGCAGGAACCACCTTGCTAGAGCGCCTAGAAGGCATCTACGCCGCCGTGGGTGCCCTCTATACCCAGCCGCTGACCTTCCGCGTCGATGACCTCAGCATCATCGCCCAGGCGATGGACAAGGTCGCTTCCACCCCGCCCACGGAACTGGCCGGTTCCCCCGTGGCAAAGGTGGAGAAGTTCGCCCAAGGCTCCAAGTTCTTCACCGACAACGATGACCGCGTCATCGTGCGCCCTTCCGGCACCGAGCCGAAGCTGAAGTGCTACCTCGAATCCCCCGACGCCGACCGCCTCGATGCTATTGCGGCCGACCTGCGCGCCTACTTCGGGATTTAAACCCCTCCCCGCTCCGCGCTCTCTAACTGGTCCTTCTGAGATTGCTTAGGGCCAATGAGGATGCGGACTAGAGGGCTTGCTGCCGCCAGGCCCACCGCCGCAGTACCAACTATGGATTCCGGTGGGTCAAAAAGAACGAGTATCGCCGGTATAAGGATCAGCGCGCCGAAAATGACACCTACGGTTGTAAAGAGCCGTACTTTTGATTCAAATATCGCGTACTCGAAAGATTCTGCTGTAACTTTCCTATCGAGGACAATATCTGCATGAGCGTCCTCCATAATCCGATCGCCTGCGCCCGGCTGAATGTCATTGTGCTGTTTGATTATCTGTGGATGCGGAGTTGGCCCCTGAAGCGCCCACACAGCAATTTGGTCATCAAGGTTAGAAAGCCTATTTACGCCAGGGAGCGCTCCTCCAACTGGTGGGAAATCGCTACGTTTATTTTCCGGTGCGCCCGATAACTGCGAGTCCGATTGCGCAGATGCGCTTGCTGCGCTGCCTGCGCTACTCGCTGGCTTTGAAATAGGTGAATCTCGTTTACCCCGTCCAGCATCGTTCGGATCTTCTTCATATCCCATATCCTATCGCTTAACCCCGTACCTTCATCTCTACAGTGACTTTCTGTGCCTGATGGTATGGCTACCGAGCACGCCTGTTTGTACACAGCGCCTTAGAAAGGTGTAGTTTGCTGGTCCTGAAGGCCAAAATGAGAGGAGTTAAAGATTAAAGGACCCCACCATTCATCCTTAACAGTTTTGCTAAAGATTGCAGTTGGTATTTCATCATTGCTCTGCCTCGGCTATTTCATTGGCGGTTTGAATGCGGTATACGTTGCCAAGACCCTGGCGGGATCGGATTCCACCTCATTGCCAGATATTTCTCGCAGGCTAGGAAATGGCTTTTTCTACTTCAAGCCCGTTGCCACAACATCCAGGAGTCCAATTGTTTCATGCCGATTTAGAGCACTACTTAGCCATTGTTGAGCGGGTTTATGTTGCGGTGCAGCGGAGTGGAAGGCATAAACGAGAATGTTGACATCAGGAATGATCATCGAGTACCGCCCACACAGCTTCTTTGTTGCTGAGATCAACTAGAGCCGGTCCGCCGCAATCGAAGGAGGGCAGGTTAACGGGGGTGTCTTCGGTACTGATGCGGGCTTCCTTCTTGAGGGCAGCGCGGACCGCCTCTTCGACGTATGAGCTCAAAGTGACATTGTTGGCTTTGGCTTGGATCTTCGTTTCTTCAAGGAGTTTCGGCGGGAGGTTTATCGTCGTGCGCATACCTTTAGGGTAGAAAGCATCAAGTCATCATTCAAGAGGTGCAATGATGTATCTGCCTTCAGGAAGCCGTGAAAGGTTGACTGGTGTCTTAATTCAGTGCGAGCGTCAGGATCAGTACTCCGATGGAGAATGCGAGCATGCCTAAGCAGTTGATCCAGAATGCGCTACCGAGGAAGTGGGCGCGGACATGGGCTGCTGCGGCCGCGCAGAAATAGGCGATGACTCCAATCATGGCTGTGATTCCTACGCCGGGGAACCAGAGGCCGGCAATGAGTCCTACGGCGGCGAGGCACTTGATGACAATGAGCGCCCACCACCAGTCCTTGGGGAGTTTGACGCCGCTGAGGCAGGCTTCGATGAAGGGGACTGGTTTGAGGGAGAGGGCGGCGTCGCCAAGCAGAATGGCTGCTAGTAGAAGGGAGGGCCAGGCTGGGGAAGATTCTAGGATCATTGGGTTACTCCGAATGCGGTGTTGAGGCGTTCGATCGATGAGGCGGCTTGGGATGTGAGGTGCTCGGTGTCGTAGATTCCGGCGGCCCAGCCGATGAGTAAGCCGAGGTAGACGTTGTACAGCAGGTCGGCGTACTCGGCCGCATCGGCGCTGCTGAGCCTGGTGCCGAGTCGCAGGGTGATTTCATCGGTCAGGAGCGTTTTGAGTGCGGTGAGCGCTTCGCCTTGATTGCCTTGTTGGATGAGTGCTGCGCCAAAGGCGCGGGAGAGCTCTTCGTGGCCGGTAAACATCTGGAGGAAAGGTCTCAGGACATCGAGAAGGCTATCGGATTGTCCCCGGATGTCATCGTGGAGTTCTGAAATGTGTTGGCCAATGGTGCGGATGAGCAGCGTTTGTTTGTCGCCGACTCCCATGACGGTTCCCACGCTAACGCCAGCTTCGGATGCGATAGTCCGGATGCTGGTGGTGGCGTAGCCCTGAGTGAGGAAGAGTTCGTAGGCGGTGGCTAGGCACCTTGCTGACGGTGCCAGCTTTGGCGGCCGAGCGCGATGAGTGAACGTGTTCAGTGAACATGTTCAAAAGGGTAGCTCTTGATGGTTTCGAGGTCAATGACGCCGAAGTGTTGACAGTTGGCGCTAGGCCAGCGTGGGGAAGACGCGGTCGCGCAGCAGGTGTGCAAGCTCGCGGTCGGGGGCTGCTGGGTTGACCCAGGCGGTGTCGCCGATTTCGGCGGCGGCATGGGGTTCGTCGGCGGTGACGGTGCGGGTGTAGGTGAAGATGGTGCCGACGACGACCTCGCCCGGTTCGTTGGCGGCGGGAGCGTCGAAGGTGCCGAGTTTGTTGAGGCTCTCGGCGTCGAGGGTGAGGCCTACTTCTTCGGCAACTTCGCGCAGGGCGGCGTCGACAAGCGCCTCGCCCGCCTCGGGCTTGCCGCCGGGCAGTTGGTACTTGGTGGAGGACTTCTTGCGCACGGTAAGCACGTGGCCTTGTGGGTTGCGGATGACGACGGCTGCTACTTCAATCATGGCTGCTGATTGTAGGCGGCCTAGAGCAGCGGCAGGAGCACGAGGGCGAGATTGAGTGCGATGACCAGCGCGGCAAGCGTCCAGCCCACGGCCATAGACCAGGGTTTCGCGGCGAACTCACCCATGACGTCCCGGGAGCCGGCATAGCGGAAAAGCGGGATGATGGCGAAGGGGATGCCCAGGGAAAGAAGTGCCTGGCTGACCACCAGTGCCATAGTGGGGTCGACCCCGCAGCCGATGATGACCAGCGCCGGGATGAGCGTGACCAGGCGGCGGACTAGTAGGGGGACCTTGATGTGAAGCAGGCCGTCCATGATTTCGGAGCCGGCGTAGGCGCCCACTGACGTCGAGGCGAGGCCGCTGGCCAGCAGGCCGATGGCGAAGAGAACGCCGGCCAGCGGGCCGAGGTGGCTGGCAATCGCCGTGTGGGCCCCGGAGATGGTCTCTGTGCCGTCCACGCCGTAGAGGGCCGAGCCCGCCAGGACCAGCAGGCCCACGTTGACGAGCCCGGCGATGGACAGCGCCACGGCGATGTCCGCGCGGGTGCCGGCCAGCACGTGGGGGATTTCCAGGTCGGGGTAGCGCTGCTTGGTCAGGGAGGAGTGTAGGTAAATGGCGTGCGGCATGACGGTGGCGCCCAACATGGAGGCGGCCAGCAGGATGCTGTCCTTGCCCTCTAGGCGGGGGATGAGGCCGCCGGCCACGTCGGCGGGGTCGGGCGGGGCGATGGCGAGGCCGGCAAGGAAGCCGATGCAGATGACCAGGAGCAGGCCGATGACAAGCCCCTCGAACCACTGGTTCTTCTTCTGGAAGATGAGGAGAATGATGGAGACCGCGCCGATGATGAGCGCGCCCGCGAACAGGGGGAGGTTGAAGAGGAGTTGCAGGGCAATGGCGCCGCCGATGACTTCGGCGAGGTCGGTGGCCGCGGCGATGAGCTCGGCCTGGGCCCACATGCCTAGGCGCGCGCGGCGGGAGAGACGCTCGCCCATGATTTCCGGCAGGGAGCGGTGGGTGACTAGGCCCAGTTTGGCGGAGTGGTACTGGATGAACATGGCCATGAGGTTGGCCACGACGAGTACCCACACCAGGAGGTAGCCGTAGTGGGAGCCGGCGCTGATGTTGGCGGCTACGTTGCCGGGGTCGACGTAAGCCACTGCAGCAACGAAGGCGGGGCCGGTGAGGCTGATTAAGGTCTTACGCATAGGCATCTCCATACCAAAAGTTCAACTACTTGAAGTCTAGTTTTCATCGCCATATGTTCAAGCCAGGGGATCGCTGGGGTTTTCTTAGTTGTTTTCCTCGCCAGTGCTTATGCGGTGTGGCACAAGGCTAAAAGCTCCCGCACCTAGGAGCCCAGCGAGTAGATCCCGCCTCACAGCTGCAGGTACGCTTGAAACCCCGCAAGCATTTGCTCGCGGGGTTCATTCTGTGCCAGGTAGAAGATTCGAACTTCTGAAGGCAATGCCGGCGGATTTACAGTCCGCTCCCTTTGGCCGCTCGGGCAACCTGGCATGCACTGTGTGGTGCGAGTAAGTACTTTACTACGAACCACCCTCCCACCTACAAATCGCCAGCGTAGTAGGGGCGAATGGGGCGGGAATAAGGGGGCATCGCCAAGCAGCTAGCCCACGCGGCGCACCGTGTAATCCGCCAATTGACGCAAGGCCTGGCTCGCGGAGTTCTCCGGTAGCACGGCGAGCTGCTCCTCCACCGTGCGCAGGTAGGCATTGATGTCCTCCAGCGCCTTCTGACGGCCGCCAGACTGGTGCAGGAGTTCGATGGCGCGCTTCACCTCGGCGTCGGAATGCAGTGGGCCAGTAAGCAACTCACGCAGCTTGTCGCCCACTTCGCCCTCTTCCTCCAAGGCGTAGAGAACCGGCAGGGTAAAGACGCCCTCGCGCAGGTCCGTGCCCGGGGTCTTGCCGGACTCCTTGGGATCGGAGAAGATGTCGATGACATCGTCCACAATCTGGAAGATCATGCCGATGGCACCACCAATGCGGTGCAGGGCTGCGGCATGCTCGGCCGAGGCACCGGAGTGGTAGGCACCCAGGTAGCCAGCAGAGGCGATGAGCACCGCGGTCTTTTCACGGATAACGGCCGTGTAGTGCTCCACGGCATTGGCCTCACCCGCGCCGATGGTCTCGCGCATCTGGCCGGTCACCAGCTCTTCAAAGGTATCGGCAAAGTGGCCCACGGTGTGGGTATCCAGCTCACTCATCAGGCGGGAGGCATGCGCCAAGAGCGCATCGCCGGCGAGGATGGCCACGGAATTATTCCATCGCGAATTGGCAGATTCCACGCCGCGGCGGCGGTCCGCCTCATCCATGACATCGTCATGATAAAGGGTGGCTACGTGCACCATCTCCACGACGGTGGCGGCCTTAACAACCTCTTTGCAGCCCGGACGCGGACCATACTCGGAAGCCAGCAGCGCCATCATGGGGCGAAAGCGCTTGCCACCGGCCTTAGACAGGTGGCTGACCTTGTCCTTTAAGAAGTCCTGGCCGCGGTCGATTTCACTGCGCAGCTTGTCTTCTACTGCTTCCATGCCCGCACCAATGCGCTCGTTGAGCTGCGGATCACCAAGATCCACGTGCGTGGCATGCGATTGACCGTGAGTCATTAAATAGTGTTCCTTGCAACTAAAAGCCAGAGATAATCGATTACCTACCGTAGTCCAAACTGCGCCCCTAAACACACTCGAGGGGTCGAACTCATGCAATGATAGTCCTCATGTCGGAGCAGATCGATTCCCAAACCTATGTCGAGGTCGCCATCATTGGCGCTGGGCCTGCCGGAGCAGCCGCCGCGATTCATGCCGCACGCGCCGGCTATGACACCCTCCTTATTGATTCCGCGACGTTTCCCCGCGATAAAACCTGCGGCGACGGGCTCACCCCGCGCGCGATGCACCAGCTCGATGAGCTCGGCATTGCGGTCAACGCCTCCTATCGCAATCGCGGCCTGAAGCTGCACGGCTACGGCGGCGATATTACCGCGCCTTGGCCGGAGACCTACCCTTCCCAGGTGGGCACGGCCCTGCCGCGCTACCGCTTTGATGCCCTGCTTGCCGACGCCGCTCGGAACGCCGGCGCCACCCTCCTCACCGGCACCCCCGCCACCGATCCCGTGCTCGAGGGCAACCGCGTGACCTCCTTCCGCGTGGGCGAGGCGACCGTGCATGCCAAGTGGGTCATCGTGGCCGATGGCGTGCGCTCTACCTTTGGCAAGAAGCTCGGCCGCACCTGGCACCGCGAGGAGGTCTACGGCATTGCCGCACGCTCCTATGCTTCTTCCACCCATGCCACTGAGCCGTGGATGCACTCCCACGTCGAGCTCAAGGACGAAGAAGGCGAGGTGCAACCCGGCTACGGTTGGATCTTCCCGCTCGGCTCCGAGCTAGGCCAGGTCAATATCGGCCTCGGCGCGTTGTCGACCGCGCAGCGCCCCGCCAAGATCAACACCAAGAAGCTGCTCGAGTTCTACGCCGCCCAACAGCGCCCCGAGTGGGGACTCGGGGAAATTGAGCACGTTACCTCTGCCTTACTGCCCATGGGCGGCGCGGTGTCTAACGTGGCCGGCGCCAATTGGATGATCATTGGTGATGCCGCGGCCTGCATCAACCCCCTCAACGGCGAGGGCATCGATTATGGCTTGGAGACCGCCGCGCTGGCCGTAGCCCTGCTCGGCCCGAAGGATTTCACCCTGGCCTGGCCGGCCGTCTTGCGCGAGCACTACGGCGAGTCCTTCCTCTTGGCCCGCACGGCCGCGCGCCTGTTGACCTACCCACAGTTCCTACCGCTGGCTGGTTCACTGGCCCTGCGCGGGCCCATTGGCCGCATACTCATGCCGGCCGCCGCGCGCCTGATGGGCAACCTCATTACTGACGATGACCGCGACCTCATCGCACGCACCTGGCGCGCCGCCGGCCGCACGGTCTCGTCCCTTCGCCGCGATACGCCCCTCTGGGATTCGACCGCGGCATAGTCCCCCGGCCCCAGGGCGCGGGCAGAGCAGCGCCTAGGCTGGCTTTACCGCCGAGTGCAGCGCCACGATGCCGAAGGTAAGGTTCTGCCAGCCGGCCTCGGCCCAGCCATTGCGATTGATAACCGCGGCAAGCTCCTCCTGCCCGGGCCACGCGCGAATGGATTCTGCGAGGTAGATATATGCCTCCGGATTAGAAGAGACCAGGCGCGCTACCGGCGGGAGCAGGCGCATCAAGTATTCCTTGTACACGGTGCCAAAAATCGGTACCACCGGGGTGGAAAACTCCGCCACCGCAAGGCGCCCGCCCGGCTTGGTCACGCGCGCCATTTCGCGCAGGCCGAGCTCAAAGTCGTGGATATTGCGCAGGCCATAAGAGATGGTCACGGCGTCAAAGGTGTTATCCGCAAACGGCAGCTTCATGCCATCGCCAGCCACCTTGGGCACGTCGCGCTCACGCCCAGCGGCCAGCATGCCACGGGAGAAATCACACGCCACGCACCACGCACCAGACTTGGAAAGTTCCACGGTGGACACGGCGGTACCCGCTGCAAGGTTCACGACCTTCTCGCCCGGCTTCAGGTTCAAACGCTCGCGGGTGCGCTTGCGCCAGTGCGCGTCCTGCCCAAAGGACAGCACGGTATTGGTGAGGTCGTATTTCTCGCCCACGGCGTCAAACATGCGCGCCACATCGAAGGGCTTTTTATCCAGATCTGCCTTAGACACAAATGATCAGTCTAGGCTACGCGGGCGCCAAGGGCACGAGCCGCCCACCGCGGCAGCTCCGGACGCTGGCCCAAAATGGTCAGCGGCACCCGGCGAGTATCCTCCAGTACCTCTTCGTAATAGCCCACGAGCTGCTCGCACAGCGCCTTCCACGTCTTGGAGGAAATGGACTCGCGAGCATTGTCCCGCATCTCCTGGTGAATCTCCGGATTGAGCAGAGCGTCCACCGCATTGGGGAGGTCTTCCACAAAGGTCTTTACCTCCAGCAGCAAGCCGTTATAGCCCTCGTCGATGAGGTCTACCGGGCCACCGGCCCGCGGCCCGATGGTCGGCACGCCGGAGGCCTGTGCCTCCTGGATGGACTGGCAGAAGGTCTCGAACTCGCCGGCGTGGACGAAGACGTCCAAGGAGGCATAGGCGGCAGCGAGGTCTTCGCCGGACAGCGCACCGGTAAAGACGGCACCGGGCAGCTGGGCTTCCAATAGCGGGCGCTCCGGCCCATCGCCCACGATGACCAGCTGGATATCCTCGCGCCCGTTGAGCGCCGAGAGGCGGTGCACGCCCTTTTCCGCGGCGAGACGACCAACGAATCCCACCACATTCTTGGTGCCGCTCGGATCCCAGCTGCGGCGCAGCTCGTCAGAGCGCTTGGAGGGGTGGAAAAGTTCTGCGTTCACGCCACGACCCCAGTGACGCACGTTTTTAATGTGGTGCTTTTCCAAGTCCCGGATGGTCAGCGAGGACGGTGCCAGCGTCATCTGGCAAGAGTTATGAATCGTGCGCAGCCACTCCCACACGCCATAGGCCAGCGCGGAGGCATGGTACTTGGTGGCAAAACCGGCAACATCGGTCTGGTACAACGCCACGGCGGGAACGCGCTGCTGGCGGGCGGAGAAAGCGCCAGCCGCGCCGAGTACGAAGGGGCTGGCCAGGTGGATGATATCCGGTTTGAAATCGCGCAGCGCCTCATCGACCGCCGTGGTAGGTACGCCCACCGGCAGCGAATCCACCAGCGGCACGCGCACGGTGGGCACGCGGTAGATGGGGAATCCTAGGTAGTCCGGGATTTCCTCTTGCCCCTCACGAGCGCCCGGCGCGATGACGATGGCCTCCTGGCCGGTCTCGTGCAGGTGCTCTAAAACGCGCAGCACGGAGTTGGTCACACCATTGACATTAGGAAGGAAGGATTCAGCCACGATCGCAACACGCATGCCACCATCATGGCCCATTTTCTTAAGTTTATGGTGAAGCCAGCGGAAAATCTTGGTTAATTATTTCTCCGCGCGGCGGGTAAAGAAGCTAATCAGCTTCCACAGCACGGCCGTGATGAGCGTGGCAACTACCCCTACCGAGAGCGCCGGGATGATGGCCAGCGTCCATTCACGGCCTTCGACCTTGACCAGGTCTGGGTTGTCTTGGGCGTATTGCACCCACACCTGCTGGCCCTCGCCCAGCCCACTGGGATAGAGCAGCCCGTGTTGTGGGGTGTGGTAAATCCCTTCACTGTCTTGGAAATCCACCGTGGTGCGCAGCATGCCCACATCCTTGACCGTGGCCAAAGCGCGCGCGGGGTGGCTGGCGATGGCGTGGTCATTCAGCGCCGGCCCGATGACCATGCCCACCACGCCCACCAGCGCAGCCAGATACAGCGCCAGTGTCAGCTGGTGCAGGCGGCGGCGATAGACCGCGGGCGTATAGCGCGGCACCACGGCCGCGTGCGGCTTATGCTGCGGCGGGGCCACTTACTGGCCTACCTTTGCGGTGAGCTTCTCATTGAGCGCCCGGCGCGTGGCACGGGTGGTCTTGGCTTCCACGACGGTAATCCCGGTCGAGTATTCCTTCAGCTCCGCCAGCGTATCCAATAGCTCCTGCGGGGTGGTCACCTCGCGGTAGTCTGCTTCATAGGCTTCTGCCAGCTTGCCGACGTCCACCCCATGCGGCGTTCCAAACGCCGGCTCGAAGGACTCGCGCAGCGCATCGGCGCCTTGTTCCAGGGTCTCGAAGATGCCGCCGCCATTGTCATTGGCCACCACGATGGTGAGGTTTTCCGGTCGCGCCTGGTCTTCCGGGATGAGCAGGCTATTAGCGTCATGCAAGAAGGTGACATCCCCCATGAGCGCCATAACGCGCGGGGCGCGCCAGTTGGTGGGATCTAGCGATTGCGTGGCCAGGGAAATGCCGATGGCTTGGGCGATGGTGCCGTCGATGCCGGCCGCCCCGCGCGGCGAGTACGTATCCACGCCGTCGAAAGGCAGGCCCACCATGGAGGCGTCACGCACCGGATTCGAAGCGCCGAGCACCAGGGTGTCATTGACGGAGAGCGTATCGCCCACCGCGGCCGCCACGTGTAGCCCGGTGAATCCCAGTTCCTCATCCTCGAGGGTCTCGCGCACCGCTTGTCCAGCCATATCGGTTGCCCCTTCGCAGATCTTCATCCACTCGCGGCTCGGCTCACCGGTGACCTTGACGGTGGTGCCAAGCCGGGCCTCTTCGCCACGCTGGTTGGTGAAGTCCTTGGTGCGCGAGAGCACCACCAGCTCAATATCCGGATCATTCATCAGCGCTAGCACGCCACGGTGCAGCGTCGGGTGCCCCACGACGATGACCTGCTCCACCTTGGTATTGACCACATAATCATTCGCAGAGACCTGCGCCTTGCGGAAGATATGCGCCGCCGCTGGATGCACCGGATGATACGGGCCCGGCGCGCTCGGCTCCGCAATGGTCGGCACGTCTTGGAGGCCTTCTACCTCCCAGGCCTCATCACCCGCAATGACCAGCGTGTTCTTGCTCAAATCCACGGCCACCTCACCGTGGTCGACAAAGGCTGGTGCGGGCTCGCGCACGCCGTCGCCGGAGGTGTGGTCTGGCAGGGTGTCGTCGACAAGCGGGGCATCAAAGGCCACATTGATGTGTACCTGCAGGTCCTCGCGGAAGCGCTGGGCCATCGCCGCGATATCATCCGCGCCAGTGACCTGGGTGGTATCCGCATAGACGCCGAAGATGCCCTGCTGCTCGATGGTCTGCGACGCCCCCGTGCCCACCAAGCGCTCCGGCCGATCCGCACTAATGATGGCCAGCGGCGTATGGGAATAGTGCGCCTCCACCACGGCCGGCAGAGTATTGGCCACCGCAGTCCCCGAGGTCATCACCACGCCCACGTGGCGGCGCTGCACCCGCGCCATGCCCAGGGCGGTAAACGCTCCCCCGCGCTCGTCCAGGCGGGTGTGTACGCGAATATCATCACGCGCCAATAGCGCCAGCGACAGCGGCGCGTTGCGCGAACCAGGGCACAGGACGACATCCGTGAGGTGGCGCGCCAGTTGGGCGGCTACCTTCTCAGCCAACTGCATCGATTCATTCATGCCGCCCGATTTTACCTGCCCGCGCGCCATTTCCCTTACCGGGCAGGTGCTGGGCGCTTAGTTCTGGCTGGCCGGCTGCTCGCCGCCGCCCAGGAGGTCATTGAGGAGGCCCTCAATGTCCACGTCGCTGCCCTTATCCAGCTGGTCTTGTACCTCTGGTGGCAGCTCGGTCGGGATATCGGACGGCAGGTCATTCTGGAAGTCCGGCAGCTTCGGCAGATTATTGGAGTTCTCATCCTGCGAATCCGGATCTTCGGTCTGGGTCACGGTGGTGGGAACCTCCGTGGTCAGCGTTTCCGTCACCGGCTGGGGTTCCGGCTTATCCGCCTCGTCCGCGGCATTGCGCCACAGGAAAAACACGACCGCCGCAGCCAGTACTGCAAGTACCGCGATGGCCGCGAAGACGCCGGCCATGGCGCCACCGCCGCCGCTCTTCTTCTTGCGCTTTTCCGGCTGGTCCGGATCGTAGTTCGACGGCACCGGCTCGTACTCGGGCTGCTGCGCGTACTGCTGGCCATATGCCTGCCCGGCCGGCTGCTGATAGTTCTGGCCGTAGCTTTGCTGCTGGCCGTAGCCCTGCTGGTAACCAGCGGCCGCATCGAATTGACGAGTCTCATTCTGCGGCTGCTGCTCGCCAGGGAAGTACTGCTTGGGGTGCTCGCGGCGCGCTTGGTCGCGGCTGGGGCCGGCGGCATTATCGGGCACGCGGCCAATCTGGCGCGTGGCATCATCCGCCGGGCTGGACCAGCTGCGGGTTTCATTATTATCGCCATGAGGGCCTTTAGAAGTCATACCCTCTACCTCTACCCCATTTTGCTGTGAGATCCCAGAGAGGTCTCCCACAGCTAACGGGGAAGCCGCGGCTCGCCGCTTAGTGCGCTTGGCGTGCGCTCAAGGCACGGCCGGTGGCGGTATCCTCTGCGGCGACCTGCGCCGGGGTGGCATCCGCGATGATGCGGCCGCCGTCTTCGCCAGCGCCCGGGCCCATCTCGATGATGCGGTCCGCATTCGCCATGACCGATAGATCATGCTCGACGACGATTACCGTATGGCCCGCATCCGCCAGCTTGTGCAGCTCGGTATTGAGCAGGTCGATATCGGCTGGGTGCAGGCCCGTGGTGGGCTCGTCCAGCAGGTAGACCGTATGGCCGCGACGCGAGTTGCGGGAGCGCTGCAGCTCCGTGGCCAGCTTAATGCGCTGGGCCTCGCCGCCGGACAGCTCCGGCGCGCCCTGGCCCAAGCGGAGGTAGCCCAGGCCGACGGCCTGCAGCGTAGCAATGGCGCGGTAAATCTTTTCTTCCTCGGCGAAGACCTCCGCGGCCTCATCCACGGTGAGCTCCAAGATGTCCGCGATGGTGCGGCCCTGCCAGGTCACCTCGAGGGTCTCGTCGTTGAAGCGGGCGCCGCCGCACTCCGGGCAGGTGGTGTACGAGCCCGGCAAGAAGACCAGCTCCACCTCGATCTTGCCCGCGCCGCCGCAGGTGGGGCACTGGCCTTGCTTTACGTTGTAAGAAAAGCGCGAGACCGTCCACTTGCGCTGTTTGGCCTCATCGGTGGAGGCGAATAGCTTGCGGACGTTATCGAAAAGCCCAGTGTAGGTTGCCAGCGTGGAGCGCGGGGTACGGCCGATGGGCTTCTGGGTAATCTGCACGACGCGCTTTACTCGGTCAAAGCCCTCCGTGCTCTCTACGGACCAGCCCTTGTCCTCGGTCTCTTCCTCATCGGAAACGGCCGTGGCGGACTGTCGCAGCAGGCCAGCCAGCACCGTGCTGACCAGGGTGGATTTACCCGAACCGGAGACACCGGCGACCGCCGTGAATTGGCCCAAGCCAAAATCCACATCCAGGTTGTCGATGCTGCGTGCGTTAATGCCGCGCAGGGCGAGGTGGGAGGAAGGGGTGCGGGGGTCGTCGGCAAGCGTGAGCGTGCGGTGAGCCAGCGCGTTGGCGGTAGGGGTGTCCGCGTCATAATCTTCGACCGGGCCCGAATAGACCACGTTGCCGCCGCGCTCGCCGGCCAGCGGACCGACGTCAACGAGCCAGTCCGCCTGCGCGACCAAATCCATGTCATGCTCCACCAAGAGCACGGAGTTGCCGGCCGCGATGAAACGGCGGCACATATCCATGACCGCGTCGCGCTCATCGGGGTGCAGGCCGGCCGAGGGCTCGTCGAGCACATAGGCCACGCCGAAGAGGCCGGAGCGCAGCTGCGCCGCCAACCGGATGCGCTGCATCTCGCCGCCGGACAGGCTCTGCGTCGGCCGATCCAGGCTGAGGTGCGCCAAGCCGAGCTCCAGCGCCGAGGTCAACGCCGGCAGAATCTGCCGCAGGAGCAAATCCTCGGCCGAATTCTCCTCCGGGTTCTGCTTGCTGAGCACCTCATGCACCCTATCCAGCGGCAGCGCGCCCAGCTCATCAATCGGCATGCCCGCATAGGTGACCTTCAGCGCGGCCGGGTTGAGGCGGCGGCCGCCACAAGTCTCGCACTCGCGCGATTCCATATAGGACAGGGTGCGCTTGCGCAGGGTATCCGATTGGGTCTCCGCAAGCGTCTTATTGAGGTAGCTGGCCACCGAGCGCCACGTGCCCTCATAGTTGCGCTGAATCTGATCTTTTCCGCGCAAGGGCTTGACCGTGACTACGGGGCGCTCTTCCGTGAAGAGGATCCAGTCGCGGTCTTCTTGCGGCAGCTCTTGCCAGGGCGAATCCAGGTCATAGCCCAAGTTCATCAAAATGTCGTGGAAGTTCTTGCCGGCCCAGGCGCCGGGCCATGCTTGGATGGCGCCTTCCTCGATAGAGAGGGTGGGATCCGGGACCATGGAGTCCTCGGTCGGCTCGTGAACCACGCCCGTGCCGTGGCACTGCGGACACATTCCCTCCGGGGTATTGGGCGAGAAGGAATCGGAGTATAGGCCCTCCGGGTTATCCCCGGCGCGCGAATAAAGCAGGCGCACGCTATTGGAGAGCGCGGACACCGTGCCCACCGTAGAGCGCGCTCCGCCGCCGGAGGTCGATTGCTGCAGTGCGACCGTCGGCGGTAGGCCCTCTACCTGGCTGACCTGTGGGTCGACGGCCGAGCTAATGAGGCGGCGTGCGAAGGGTGCTACCGATTCAAGGTAGCGGCGTTGGCCTTCGCCGTGAATCGTACCGAACGCCAGCGAAGATTTGCCCGAACCAGACACACCTGTGACCGCGACGAGCTTGCCGCGGGGCATATCGACGTCGACATTGCGCAGATTGTGCAGGTGAGCATCGCGGACCTTGATAGTAGACATGCCTTCCAGCGTACTCACAGGTGGCAGGTTGGGCAGTCTCAAGCCTGACAGCAGTTTTTTAACGGTTCTCTCTAGCGGTTCACCGGCTTTCAACGATTTCGTCCACCCATATGGCGAAAACCGTCGACGGTTTAGGTGTTCTAGATGGACGAAATCGTTGAAACTAGGAAGGTGGAACCTTTCCGGAAGATTTCCAGTCCAATGAGTCATGTGGACGAGAAATGAATTACTAGATTTAGGCCTTACTGACTATCAAATCCGCAGCAGGATTAGTGGGGGAACACTTTTGCGCTTGCGGCGCAACTGTTATATCGCTGCAGAGGCGAGCGCGAAAGATAAAGTAGCCGCGGTGGCGCAACTTTATCCGGATGCGGTGTTTTCGGGGACGGCGGCGCTCGCGGCCTATGGCTTATGCGAGGTGCGGCTGCCGGCGGTGATCCGGGTGGATAAAAACTGCCGGATTCGAGCGGATGATGTGGTGTATACGGTGAGGTCGCGGCCGGTGCCGGCGAATCGGATAAAGGGTGTAAGGATGGCGTTGCCGGCACAGGCGGTAGCAGATGCATTGAGCTTCGAGCGCTGCAGCGAGTGGCTGCTGAAAGAAGCGCTGGCGCAGGCGTATCGCGGGCTCAACGGAAGGGGGAGGTTCGCGGCCGATTTAGAGCTGGTGATCAGTAAGAAAAGGGACGCGGTGCGCGAGTTGGCGGAGCAGGCGCCGGTGGGGACGGCGTCGAAATGGGAGCAGCGGATGTACCACGAGATGCGGCGGGTGGGGCTCAAGCCGGTGCCAAATTTCCGGCTTGGGCCGTATACCTGGGATTTAGGCTTCGAAGCGGGGACGACGGTGGTGGACTTGGACTCGCTTTATTATCACGCGCCGGAGAATAATCACCGGGAATTCCTCATCGGGACGTGGAAGACCAATCACGCGGTGCAGCACGGATGGGCGCCGCTGAAGTTTACGGATGAGTGCACCGACTACCACCTCAAACTAGTGGTGGAGACGGTGCAGGAAACGGTGGCGCATCGGCGCAGCGTGCGCGGGCTAAAGAGCAGTCCGCAAAAGGTGCGGCGGGCGTTGGTGACTCCGGCATGGCGGTTTCACCAAAGCTTGCTCTAGGGCCTAGTCAGACAGGTGCGGCCAACAGGCGCGAAGGCGGTCGAACCACCAGTCGCGGCGGTCGGCGGGGGCGGCGAGTGCGGCGAGGCGGTCTGGGTCGGGGGCGAGGATATCGGCGGGAAGGTGGCCGTCGATAAGCGGGCGCGGGGCGGTGACGTCCTCTTCAAAAAGGGAGCCGGTGGCAAGGCCGGCGGCGGCCGGGGTGACGTCGATGTCCTCGTCGTCGTAGATGCGCGGGAGGGCGGCGACGGCCGCCAAGCCCATATTGATGCCAATGGAGGTATCCAGCGCGGAGGCCACCGTGATATCCATATGGCGCTGGCGCAGGTGCTGGGCCACCTCGAGGACGCGGCGCACGCCGCCAAGCGGGGCGGGCTTGACCACGGCGACATCCGCGGCCTGCAATTCGGCCACGCGATAAGGGTCCGCAACCTTACGAATGGATTCATCGGCGGCAACGCGTACAAAGAGGCCGGCGCGCATAAGGCGGCCGCGGACCTGGGCGAGCTCCTCGGTGGTGGCGCACGGCTGCTCCATATAGTCCAGCGGCATCATCATCTGCGCGGCCTCGACCGCCTCATCGACGGTCCAGCCGCCGTTGGCATCCACGCGAAGGATGGGGATATCGCCGCGTTGGGTGACGGCGTCGCGGACGGCGCGGACGCGAGCGGCGTCGTCGGCAAGCGTGTGCCCCTTCTCCGCCACCTTGATTTTGAAGGTGCGGCAGCCGGGGTAGCGCTCCACCACGGCCGGGACTTCGCTGGCGGGTACGGCTGGGATGGTGGCGTTGACCTCGATGGAATCGCGCACCGGCTCCGGGAAGCCCTCGTAGGCGGCCTCGAGCCCGGCGCGCAGCCAGGCGGCGGACTCGGCCGGGCCATACTCTAGGAAGGGCGCGAACTCGCCCAGCCGGCCGGGCCCTCGATGAGCAGGGCCTCCCTCGTGGTGATGCCGCGGAAACGCACGGCAAGCGGGAGGGAGACTACGTGGGCGCGGTCGAGAACGTCATCGATATGCATGGTCTTCATGGTAGCGCCCGCCGGCCATTGACCTCTCCCCCGCTCTGCGCTATTTTGAGAACCTATACCAATAAAGGAGGAATTATGCTGCTAGCTGAGGCATTAGCGGAGCGCGCCCAGGCACAGGAGCGCCTCAATAGCCTGCACGAGCGGCTGCTCACCGTGGCCCGCGTGCAGGAGGGCGATACCCCGGATGAGGATCCGCAGGAGCTGCTGCGTGAGCTCGACGGCGTGGCCGGGCGCATCGATGAGCTGGTGCAGGCCATCAATGCGACGAATATCGCCACCGCCTTTGATGAGAAGAGGAACTTGATGGAAGCCCTCGCGCTTCGCGACGGCCTCTTGCGCAAGCGCCGCATCTACCACGACCTAGCGCAGCGGGCGGGCACGCGCTCGGATCGCTATTCCCGCACCGAGATCAAGTTTGTCTCTACCATCCCGGTGGCGGAGCTGCGCAAGCGCGTCGATGATTTGTCTAAGCAGTACCGTGAGCTGGATACCCGCATCCAGCAGCTGAACTGGAATACCGAACTGAAAAACGGATAGTCATATCGCGCGCTGCTCAAAGCGCGCGATGGTAGCCCACACACCTGCAGCGAGCAGGCCCCCACCCTGGAGGGGAAAATCCTGGGACACTGGCCCCCTTTAGCGCTTTAAGGGGCGGGGAGTTCGAGTCTCCCCATGGCATGGAGTACCGCGCTGGTATGGCGTACACGGGTATTATGCGGGGCAACAACCTCGCAGTATCGCGTATTGATTATTACCGGCCTGCTGGGCAGCGTGTGTGGGTGAGGGTTGGGAATGGGGACTATTCTTCTTTTGCCACTAAGCTGGCCATCATGAGCGAGCAGAAAAAATACAGCACCGATAATCCGTTCCGTCCGGAATTATGGCATGCCGTAGAAGGTTTTGAGTGACCTGACGGATATCACCTATCACCGGCTCAACGGCGAGGGCCGCAAGAACGGCATCGTGCGCATCGCCTTCGACCGCCCGGAGGTGCGCAATGCGTTTCGCCCGCATACCGTAGACGAGCTCTACCGCGCCCTCGACCACGCCCGCCGCACGCCGGATGTGGGCACGATTTTGCTCACCGGCAATGGCCCTTCCGAAAAGGATGGCGGCTGGGCGTTTTGTTCCGGCGGCGACCAGCGCATTCGCGGCCGCTCCGGGTACCGCTACGCCACCGAGCACGCCCATGATGACGCCACCGCGGATGAATCCACCGTGGACACCGCCCGCGAGAAGGTGGAAGGCGGCCGCCTACATATCCTCGAGGTCCAACGCCTTATCCGCACCATGCCCAAGGTGGTTATCGCCGTGGTCAATGGTTGGGCGGCCGGCGGCGGACACTCGCTGCACGTGGTCTGCGATATGACGGTCGCCTCCCGCCAGGAGGCGCGCTTCAAGCAGACGGACGCGGACGTGGGTTCCTTCGATGCCGGCTATGGTTCGGCCTACCTAGCTAAGATGGTGGGCCAGAAATTCGCCCGCGAGATCTTCTTCTTGGGTCGCACCTATGATGCCCAGCGGATGTATGAGATGGGCGCGGTCAATGAGGTTGTCGATCACGCCGACTTGGAAGACGCCGCAATCCAGATGGGCCGCGAAATCAACGGCAAGTCCCCAACAGCCCAGCGCATGCTGAAGTTCGCTTTCAACCTGACCGATGACGGCCTCATGGGCCAGCAGGTCTTCGCCGGCGAGGCGACCCGCCTGGCGTACATGACCGACGAGGCCGTCGAGGGCAAAGAAGCATTCCTCGAAAAGCGCGACCCGCAGTGGGAGCAGTTCCCGTATTACTACTAGCCAGGAGTTAGCACGATGTGGATTTTCGCCATCGGCTTGGCCACACTTGCACTGGCGGGCGTCATCGTCTCGCGAGTGTGGATGCTCAAGCGTATCAAGGATGCGCAGGACAGCGGGGAGCGTCCCTTCGATCAGGAGGACACCCCGCGCAATCCATACATGTAGCGGAGTAAATGGCGTGGGACGCCCTCGGACCGGAGTGAGACATCTCAAGCAATTGTGGACATGCCCATAGTTAATACTTAAAGTGTCGAACATGAAACTCTGCAACTCATTCGTCATGCTCGCAGCACGCGTCGCCCTGGGCGTAATTCTCATCGCCCAGGGCTGGCAAAAGTTCTCCGAATCGACCGTCGCCGTCGCGGGCCTGATGCTCGCCGCCGGCCCCGGCATACGCTCCCTGGATCAGCTCCCCTTCAGCAAAAAGGCAAAAGTAGCCAAATAAGGCCACCGCTTCCTAGCCTCTCACTTCACTCATTGAAGTGAGAGGCATTTTTAAATTTTGGCAGCTTAAGGAAGAGATAGGACCACCTAAGTTCATTACGTTGAACAATCTAGTTCAAGGGTGCTAGTGTTTGTTGAGTTCACTTCTCCTAATACAAAGGAAGTTCATTATGAACTCAAATCACAGCACCCCACGCCGGCCCCTACAGCGCATTCTCGCAGGCACCTGCGCCCTCGCACTCGGCGCCAGCCTCGCCGCTTGCAGCGCCTCGAAGGAATCCATCGACGCTGCAAAGCCGAAGGACGGCGACACCGTCAAGGCCGTGGCCACGACTACCCAGATCTGCGACTACCTCACCCAGATAGCCGCCGGCGGCGTCAAGCTCCACAAGGTCGACTCCCAAGGTGCAGAGACCACCTCCGGCGAGGGCCCAGTGACCCTCGACCTCACCTGTTTGCTCGCCCCCAACGCCAGCGCCCACGAGCACGAGATGACCCCACAGCAGATGCAGGCGCTCTCCCAGGCCGACTACATGTTCGTCAACGGAGTCGACCTCGAGCACTTCCTCGACCAAGCCGTGGACTCCTCCGGCTTCCACGGCGTCATGGCCGTGACCTCGGGCGTCAAGAGCGAAGGTATGGGCGATGGCAACGGCAAGTACACCATCGACGAGGGCATCGAGCACGTGAGCCCGCGCCCGTGGCCTTTCCCGGGGGAGGACGGCGAGGCCCCAGAATTCAAGTACGACCCGCACGTGTGGACCTCCCCGAAGCAGGCCAAGATTCAGGTCGACAACATCGTCAACACGTTGTCCCAGGCCTCCCCGCAGGCCAAGGACGCCTTCACCGCCGCCGGCAAGAAGTACACCGACCAGTTGGAGGACCTCGACAAGTGGGCCAGCGATTCCATGTCCGCAGTTCCTGAGCAAGACCGCGTGCTCTTCTCTTCCCACGACGCCTTCGGCTACTTCTCTAACGAGTATGGCGTGAAATTCATCGGCTCCGCACTGTCTGACTTCAACCACCAGCAGGACGCCACCTCGAGCCACATCGATGAGCAGGTAAAGAAGGTCCGCGAGTCCGGCGCCAAGGCCATCTTTGCGGAGAATTCCAACAACTCGAAGTCCATCGAGGCCATCGCCCGCGCCGCAGGCGTCAAGGCGGTTACATCCGACGACGCTTTGTACGGCGACTCGCTAGGTGTGCCAGGCAGTGAGGGCGAGACCTACATCGGATCCATCGTCCACAACATCAACACCCTGGTCAGCGCCTGGGACTCCAAGCAGCAACCGTTGCCAGAATCGCTGCAGGAATTCGACTTCGCCAAGCGAAAGTAGCTCTTTATGTCTTCCCCATTAGTCACTCTGCACAATGCCACCTGCGGCTATGGCGCCCGGGATATCCTCACCGACGTTGACCTTGAGATCCGCGCGGGCGAGGCCGTGGCGCTCCTAGGTTCCAACGGCGCGGGCAAATCTACCCTGCTCAAGGCAATCACTGGCCTGGCTGCCTTGCGCGGCATGGCCACCATCGACGCCTCGCTCGGATACGTCCCGCAGTACCAAGACTCCGACCTGAGCTTTCCCGTCACGGCTTACAAGGTCGTGGAAATGGGCCTTTTGCCCTCAGTGAGCTGGTGGCACAGGTGCACGAGCATGCGTAGCTACCGCGACTGCGTACTCAATGCCCTGCGACAAGTGGGGATGGAGCACCTCGCCGAGACGCGGTTTGGCCAGCTCTCGGGTGGGCAACGCCAGCGCGTGCTCATCGCGCGCGCGTTGGTTTCGGCCCCGGAGCTGGTGCTTCTCGACGAACCCTTCAACGGGCTTGATCAAGAAAGTCGCCGAATCCTGATTCAGATCATTGCGGATCTCAAGGAAGCAGGAATCGCCCTGCTCGTCTCCACTCACGACCCCATCTTGGCGCAGCACACCTGCGACTGGGCGGCGTTTGTGATCGACGGCAAGGTCCGCACCATGGGAACCGAGGAAGCAGTGGAAACCTATATGGAGCAAGGCGCGCGACTGTGATAGAGCAGATTCTCTTCGCCCCGTACCTGCGCAATGCTTTCCTCTTCCTGCTGTGCCTATCGATTGCGGGAGCTGCCATTAGCGTCCTCGTTAATCTCCGCCGCATGGAATTTACGGTGGAAGCCCTCGTGCACTCGGTTTTTCCGGGCATCGTGGTAGGGCTCATCGTGGGCGGCATCCCGGGCATCGTGCCGGGTGCGGCCGCGGTGGCCACGGTGACGGTGCTGGTGCTGGCTTCTCTGGGTTCTGGGCAGGGCCAGTCAGCGCAGAAGCTGGATATGGAAGCCGGAACGGCCGTGGTGCTGACCTTTATGTACGGCATCGGCGTGGTCATCAGTTTGGCCTATGGCGACAAGTCCGGGCAGCTGGAGGCCCTCATGTTTGGCCGGCTTCTCGACGTCACGCAGTCCAGGCTGGCAACCTCCGTCACGCTCTGCGTGATTGCGGCACTACTCATCCTGACAACCTGGCGCATGCAGATTCTCGTCGCTTTCGATACCACAGCGGCCCGCGCCATGGGCATCAACGTGGCGGCTTATGAGCTCATTGCGAATATCGCGGTTGGCCTAATCGTGGTGGCGGCTAGCTCGGCAGTGGGTGTGTTGCTGGTTATCGGTTTTATTGTCATTCCAGGCCTCTCGGCGCGCTTGATCGCAGGATCCCCGCGCAGCATGTGCTTCTGGGCTGCGGGTTTGTCCACGCTGGCAGTGGTGGTTGGATTTGCCATCATGCTGTCCCAAACCACGCACCAGATTTCGCCGCAGGCAATCGTCAGCTTGATGCTGGTTGCCACCGTGCCGCTAGCGGGCTTGAAGGGGGTATTTAGCTAATGGGACTGTCTCATCTTGATCCAGAGATCCTGCGGATGCCCCTCCTTGAGGCCATCGCTGTGGGATGTTTATCTGGCTTAGTTGGAACCTTGATGGTCATGGGCAAGCGCGTCTTTTTCGCTGAGAGCCTGTCGCACGGAATCTTCCCCGGCGCGGTGCTCGGTGTAGTAGTGGCCAACCTTCTGAGCTTGGATCTCTCCACGGGTTTGATGGTGGGGGCGGCACTGTTCTGCCTGCCTTTGGCCTGGCTTATGCGGTGGTTGAGTACCGTCGAGGGCATTTCTTCGACCGCTGCCGCCGGCGTGACGCTCACCTTGGGATTTTCCCTGGGCATCTTGTTGCTGCGCTGGTTCCAACCGCTACCTATCCACGTGGATAGCTTTCTCGTGGGCTCGCTGACCACTGTCAATGCGCAGGATGTCTGGTTTGTCGGCGCCCTGGTGGTGGTCAGCCTTGGCGTGCTGGTGGCATTTCGCCGGACGTTAGTCTCCTTCTACTTCGACCAGACGTCCTTCCGCGCACAAGGCGGAAAGCCCGGCCGCTATGACTTGCTTACCCTCACGCTTATCAGCGTGACCATGGTGGTGGTGATTCCCGCAGTGGGCACTATCTTGTCCCTGGCGCTGCTGGTAGCCCCGGCGGCGGCGTTGCAGCCGTGGATCAAGCGCCCGACCCAGCTCATGCTCGGTGCTGGTATCGCGGGCATTGCGCTGGCATGCGGCGGGCTCTGGCTGGCGGCCGCACTCAGTTTGTCGGCGGGCGGCTGCATCGCGGTGCTGGCGGGTGTGTTCTATTTGCTCAGCATGGGGCTGCGCGCCTTGCTCTAAACGCCCGGCGCGCCGCCTCCCGGGACGAGCGATATGCCCGGGTAACCTGATTATTCGTGACTCATATCCTCGCCCCACTCCCAGTCGATCCCCGCAATCCCGCAGGAATTTTGGATGACCTCGAGAAGGCCATCGCTGGGCAGACCACGCTCTTACCCCTTCCCGCAGCGGACCGCACGCGGACGGAATTGCTGCGCAACCACATGCGCGCGGGCGAATCGATTGCTGAGGACATTGCTTTGGTGGTGTCCACCTCGGGTTCCACGGGCACACCGAAGGGTGCGCAGCTAAGCCCGCTTAACCTGGTGGCGAGTGCGGATGCCACCCATTCTTTCCTGGGTGGCCCCGGCCAATGGCTACTGGCCATGCCCGCCCACCACATCGCGGGCATCCAGGTGCTCGTGCGTTCGTTGGTGGCGGGTGTGGAGCCACTGTGCCTCGACCTGTCCCAAGGCTTTAACATCACCGAGTTCGCCCGCGCAGCAGAAGAACTCGCCCACACCGAGGACCGCATGTACACCGCGCTCACACCGATGCAGCTGCACAAGGCACTCGATTCGCTGGACGGCATCCAAGCACTGCGCCGTTTCAACTCCATCCTGGTAGGTGGAGCAGCGCCACATCCCCAGCTATTGGAATCTGCGCGCAAGCTCGACATCACCGTGGTAACCACCTATGGCTCCTCGGAGACTGCGGGCGGTTGCGTCTACAACGGCACTCCCCTGCCCGGCACCGAGGTGCGCATCGGGGAAGATAACCGCATTTTCCTGGGCGGGCCGACCATTGCGCAGGGCTACCGCAATGTGGAATCGCGCGACTTCGTCGGTGGCTGGTTCGCAACTTCCGACGCCGGGGAGCTCGACGCCCACGGTCAACTCACCGTCACTGGACGTCTGGACAGCATCATCAACTCGGGCGGGTTGAAGTTGCACCCAGAACAACTGGAACAGCTCTTGTTGCAGGTACCGGGCGTCGACAGTGTATGCGTGGTGGGCATCCCTGATCCACGTCTTGGCCAGATGATCGCCGCAGCTTACACCGGCTGGGCCTCGCGCACCGACATCCTCGAAGCGCTCGATGACCTGCCTCGGTGGCAGATTCCGCGCGAGATTATCCGCATTGCTGAGATGCCGCTGACCGGCCCCGGCAAGGTGAACCGTCGTGGTGTCGCAGGGCTCTTTAAGAACTGATTAGACTTCGTTAGCGCGCACCGTCACGTCGGCGGCCGCGACTTCCGCAAGAGAGAACTCCTCGTCCCCTGCGTGCAGGTTGAGCAGGCCCGCAACGCGGGAATCGACTACGACCTCGACGCCCAGGCCGACGCCATGGCTGTCGAGGTAGCGCAACAGCTCGGTGTCTCCGTCGCATACCCGCTCGATGGTGACAGGGGTGTGAAGGGGGACGTCGTCAAGCGTGAGCGTGCCAAGGTCCTCGATGCTGCCCTGCGCGTCGGGGATGGGATCGCCGTGGGGATCGCGCTGAGGATGGCCCAGGTGCTGATCGAGTCGATCGATGAAGCGATCGGAGCATGCATGCTCGAGGAGATCGGCATCCTCGTGAACCTCGTCCCAGGTGTACCCCAGCTCTTTGACCAAGAAGGTCTCGAGGAGACGATGGCGGCGAACCATGCCCATGGACAGTGCCTGGCCCTCTGGGGTCAGCGAAACGCCAGCGTAGCGCTCATGTTCCACCAGCCCTTGGGCAACGAGACGCTTTACGGCTTCCGACGCCGTGGGCACCTTTTGGTTCAATCGCCCCGCCAGCTCCTTGAGCGCGATGGGCGCGCCGCCGGAGTGCTCGGAGAGGTCCCACAGGACTTTGAGGTAGTCCTGGGTACGTTCAGGGAGATCGCTTAAATGCATGACATTCATCGTAGTAAAGGCCTTGCCCCGCGAGCGATTCACATGATAACTTTAAGAAAGTTCAACGCATTGAACTTTTGTCACGGGTGTGGCCCACAGCCGTCCTTTCTTGGGTACGTACGACGCGCTTCCGCCATACCCGTGGCTTTTATATATCCGCCGTGTGCGTCCCTTGTGCACAGCATGCCCGCGGTGGCGTGGCACAATAACTGACATGTCACTTTCTGCCTATCCCGCAACTGCCAAAGACTGGCTCCAAGGCGCACGCCCGCACACGTGGGCTAATGCCTTCGCCCCAGTCATCGCTGGTACTGGTGCCGCAGCGGCTGCCGACGGCGCGCACTTCGGCCGCGCGCTCCTCGCCCTCATCGTGGCGTGGGCACTTATCATCGGCGTGAACTATGCCAATGACTATTCCGATGGCATCCGCGGCACCGACGATGACCGCACCGGTCCGCAGCGCCTGACCGGCGGTGGCCTGGCCCGCCCGCAGCAGGTGAAACTCGCCGCCTTCGCCGCCTTCGCGGTGGCTGGGCTCGCCGGCATCGCGTTGTCCTTTGCGGCGCATGCCTGGTGGCTCATCCTCGTCGGCGCGCTGTGCATCGCCGGAGCATGGTTTTATACCGGCGGCAAGAACCCGTATGGCTACCGCGGGCTCGGCGAGGTTGCTGTCTTTATCTTTTTCGGATTGGTCGCCGTGCTCGGTACCGAATTCACGCAAGCTGGCCGCCTGTCGTGGTCGGGCCTCGCGCTGGCCGTGGGCATCGGCGCGATGAGCTCCGGGGTGAACTTAGTCAATAATATCCGCGATATTCCTTCCGACGCCGAGACCGGCAAGATTACCCTCGCCGTGCGCCTCGGCAACGAGAAGGCGCGCCTGCTCTTTACGGTGCTGCTCCTGCTGCCATTCCTGCTGACCATTGGCATCGCCTTCGGCAGCTGGCTCGCGCTCGCTGGCTTGGTCTACTTCCCCCTTGCGCTGCGCGCCATCCGCACCGTCAACCGCGGCACCCAAGGCCCAGAGCTCATCCCGGTGCTCGGCCTGACCGGCCGCGCGATGCTGCTGTGGGCCGTTATCGAAGCCGCCGCACTCATCATCGTCTAATCCTGCGCGGCGCGGCCTTCCAGCTCCGCCTGGACCCAGCGCTTGTGGGCCTTACGCTGGGCGGAGTACTCGGCCAGCGTCTGGGTGGCCTCGATGCGCCACTTTTTAAAGATCAGCATCGATAGCGGCAGCGCCACAAAGAGCGCCAGCAGCGCCGCGATGAGCACCGGGATGGGAAAGCCGATGGTGATAGATAGCAGCTCAATCACCACGGTCAATGCGATAAAAAGCACTACGCGGGCGAGCCCGTACTTCCACAGCGCCGCGCGCGAACGGCGGCGCAGTTCTGGGTCCGGCTTGGGTGGCTCAGGGTTATGCGTCATGGGGGTTGATTGTACGCGGTGCAGGTAGAATCGCACGCATGGGCCGAATCATCCTCCTTTTACTCTTTGTCCTCGCCGCCTACTTGGTGTGGAAGGCCTTCGGGCCCTCGACATGGAAAAAGCGCGAGGTGGAACAACCCCGCGCTATCAAGGGCCCCGATGATGATGAGGAATTCCTCTGGAACTTAGAAAAGGAGCGCTTCAAGCAACGCCGCGCACAGGAGGCGGAGGAAGAAAAACGCCGCCAGCGCCGCAATCGCGACACCGACGGCGAGAAGGATTAGGATTCCTTCGGCACGAAGCGCATCTCCAAGCCGAGGGCCTCGGCCACGGCGGTAATCTTTTCCCACCGCACGCCCGCGCCCCCGTGCTCAATGGTGTGGAGGGTGGAGCGGGAGATACCGGCGGCGTCGGCAAGCTGCTGCTGCAAAATGCCCAACTCGCGGCGGCGCTCGGCGAATTGGGCGCCAAGGCCCAAAATCACCGCATTATCGCCGGCCGGCTTGCCCTGCTTATGGCGCGGGCTATTATGCTCCGCCATCTAGTTCAGCCCCGCATAGGAATGCAGGCCGGAGACGACCATATTGATAAAGAACAGGTTGAAGACCATCAGCGCCATCGCCATGACGTTGATCCACGGCGCCGCCTTGCGGAAGGCCGGCGTCGCACGCGCGTGCAGGTACGCGGCGTACAGGATCCAGGTGGCAAAGGATACGGTCTCCTTCGGGTCCCAACCCCAGAAGCGGCCCCACGCGGACTCGGCCCAGATGGCACCCAGGATGATGCCCAGACCCAAGGTCGGCAGGGTGATAACAGCCAGGCGGTAGGCCAGCTGGTCAATCTTCGCGGCCGAAGGCAGCGGGCGGGCCACCGCACCGAAGAAGCCATGCTCGGCATGCTTCGGTTGCGCCATACGGAACAGCGTCAGCAGCGAGACAATGCCGGAGATAATACCGATGGACGCGCCCAAAGAAACCACGGTGACGTGGATGGGCAGCCAGTGCGACTGCAGCGCCGGCACCACCGGGGCGGACTCGGCATAGAGCTTGGTGGAGCCATAAAACATCAGCGCGAGGGTCGGGGTGAGCAGCCACGGCCACACGGTGCGCCATTCCTTGCGCTGCATAGCCATATTGCCCACCAGCAGCACACCGAAGCTCACCATCAGCACGTACTCGTACAGGTTGCCAAAGGGGAAGCGGCCGGTGGCCAGGCCGCGCAGCACAATCGCCGCGGCGTGCAGCGCAATGCCCACCCACATCAGCGCGCTGGTCATGCCGCCGAGCTTATCGGCCTTGCGCTCCTTTTCCTTCAGCTCATCGGCCGTGATTCCGGAAGAAGACTGGGCAACCTCGCCGGCATAGCTGCGCTTGTCGACGCCCCCAGCGCCCGCCCCCACCAAGACCTTCGCGGCCTCGGACTTCACGGCGCGGCGGCCCTCGATGATGCCCTGCATGCGGCCGTAGTAAAACAGCGACAAAAAGAGCGCGACGCAGTACACCACAAAGGCGGTCTGCACCGCGATATCCGAGAAATTAGACAGATTCTGATCGATCTGCATGAATGCTCCTAGCCTTCACACGTGCGGGATAAGTGCTGATTACCTTACTCAGCGAAACGACCCAATCCAACTTTTGTTGGATCGGGCCGGGGCGCTAATCGTCGGTATAAAGTTCGTCTTCTTCGACCTCGTCTGGGTCCGGCAGCTCCAGCAGCGCGCGGTGCAGCTCGTGGAACTCCTCGGACCAGCCGGCGCGGTCGGTGCGGGCAAGCCCGCCCATCTCCACGTCGGTGCCGCCGGCCGCATTCGGCCGCAGGCGGATGTAGACGCGGCGGCGCTTAATCACCAGCGAACCCACCAAGGAGATGAGCATTACCAGCGCGGAGACCAGCACCCACTTCTGGAAAGGATCATAAGAGACCTGGTAATTGGCGAACTCGCTGGCGCCGTCGAAGGTGATCTTCGTGCCATCGTCCAGGGTGACGTCCTCGCCCTGGTTGAGGTTCACGCGGTCAATCTTTTGCAGCTGGCCGGACTGCACCAGGTTCGGGTCCAGCGAGAAGAAGGACTGCGGGGTGCCGGTGTCCAGGCCGGCATCGCCGCGGTAGATATCGATGGCCATGGCGGGATCCTTCAGGCCCGGGTACGCGGACTGCAGCAGCTTGCCGTTCTCGCCGGCCCATTCGGCCGTGGGCGCGAAGAGGCCCTGGATGGCGATCTGGTTCTGGCGGCGGTCATAGAGATCCGGGTGCATGCCTGCCGGTGGGTCGAAGCGCATCGCGCCGGAGGACAAGAAGAAGGTCGTATCATTCGGCTGGAACTGAATGGTCTGGGTGCGCTTTTCACCATTGGGCCATTCCACAGTAACCGTCGGCGCGTAGCCATGGCCCTGCAAATAAACGCGGTTGTGCGCCAGGCGAAGCGGATGGTTGACCTTGAGCTCATAATCCTTCCACTCGGAGTCATCCTTGTAGATCTCATCGCCCTCCGCGTAGGAGACGTTGGAGGTAAACATCTCGGCCTGGCCATTCGGCAGGTATTCGGCCGCGAAGTCATGGGCGATGAGGCAGAAGGGGTGGAGCCCGGTGCCGTCGAAAAGCGGGCCGGCGCGGAAGGAGTCAAAGTTAGACGTAGAGGTATTGCAGAACTCCGTGGACTGATCCAGGGTCTGGTCGCCGCCCTGGGAGCCGGACTCGGTGACCACGATGACTTGGCCTTCGTAGTTGACCAGCTTGCCGGCGGCAACCGTGACCAGGATGGCTACCAGCGCCACGTGGAAAATGAGATTTGCCAGCTCGCGGCCGTAGCCGCGCTCCGCGGAGAAGGTATGCACGCCGGCACGGTCCTTCTCCGGAGAGTACTCGGCCACGCGCCACCTCTTCAGGCGCTTTGTAATTTCCGCGGATAGCTCTTCCTCGCTCTTATCCGAATGCCCCTCGGCCGCCAACGGCAGCTTGTGGAGGTACTTCGGCGCGCGCGTTGGCGGGGTCTTCCACGCCTTATAGTGATCCCAGGAGCGCGGCAGGATGCAGCCCACCAGGGAAATGGCCAAGAGAATGAAGATGGCCTGGAACCAGACGGAAGAAAAGACGTCGAAAAGCTGCAGCTTGTCGTAGATCTTCGCCACGTTGCCGTTGGACTCGATGAAGTCCTGCACGTTCTGCTCGTTGAGGTCGCGCTGCGGCAGCAAGGAACCGGGAATCGCGGCCAGCGCCAGCAAGAAAAGCAGCGCCAGTGCCGTGCGCATGCTGGTCAGCCAATGCCAGGCTTTGCGGAAATATTTCACGTCTCTCCTAAATCAGGGTTGCGCCAAAGTTGCCGGTTCACTGGCGGATGAGGCTAATAAACTCGCCCCACAGGCCGGTTACCAGGGCCAGGCCGACGAGGATCATGGCCACGCCGCCGATTATCTGGATGGTATGCGAGTGCTTGCGGGCCCACGAAATCGAGCGCATTGCCCGCGCGGAGCCCAGCGCCACCAGCAGGAACGGCAGGCCCAAGCCCAGGCAATAAAAGATGATGAGCAGCACGCCGCGCGCGGCCGTCATGCCTTCGGTGCCGGCCGATACGGAAATAATGGCGGCCAGCGTTGGTCCCAGGCACGGCGTCCAGCCCAGCGCGAATATCCCGCCCAGCAGCGGCGCGCCCAGCCAGGTGGTCCAGCGCTTCGGTGCCATGCGGGTGTCTTTTTGCAGCGCCGGGATCGCGCCGAGAAAAACCACACCCATCAGGATGGTCACGCCGCCGCCGATGCGCATGAGCGTCTCCTCATTGAGCCGGAGCACGGAAATCGCGCCGAATACGGAGACCGTCGCCAGCAGGAAAACCACGGTAAATCCCAGGATGAACAAGGCGGCGGCCAGTACCACGGCCCATTGCCTGCGCTTGCCGACGCCCACCCCCAACTCACCGTCAAACGTAACCTCGCCGCCCACTACGCCGGCTAGGTAGGAAATATAGCCGGGCACCAGTGGGATGACGCATGGGCTGGCAAAACTCACCAGCCCCGCCACGGCGGCCGCGAACAGGCCCAGAATGAGAGGGCCGGAGGTCGCGGCCTCGGCAAAAGAGTTGCCGATGCTCGCTGCGTTGTCCATTTATTCCTTTTCTAATTTGTCCACTACGTCCATCACGTCTTGGGCGGTGATGGACCGCAAAAAGACCGTAGCCGGGCGGTGCTGTTTATCCAAGACGATGGTGGTCGGGACCACGGAGGTGGGCACGCCGCCCAGGGCCGCCGCGGTCTTAAATGGTGGATCGTAGATGGAGGGGTAGGTCAGACCATTATCCTTGAGAAAGTCATTGGACACCTGCGGGTTATAGTCGCGCACATTGATGCCCAGCACGGTGCCAAGATCGCGTTTTTGCAGCTCGGTGTGAATTTCCTGTAAGTCATCGGCCTCGGCGCGGCACGGAGCGCACCACTGGCCCCAGGAGTTGAGCACGACGATTTCGCCGTCATAGTCCTCCAGGGAAATGGTCTTATCCCTATCGCGCACATCCTCGCCAGAGAAGGTGCGCAGCGGCTTGCGCTCAGATTCCTCGTAGTTGATGACCTTTTCGCCGCCGGGCGTGATGAACTCGAAGTTGCCGCCGGTAGCAACCGCGTTTTGCGCTTTATCGGAGTCCTGCGAGCAACCGGCAAGCGGCAGCGCTACCGCCACCGCAGCAAGCACCGCGCCGACTGCGCGCCTGCGTTGTAGTGCCATTAAATCTCCTGCGCCGGTTCGGAATAGAAGATATCGGTGACCTGGTTATCCTCAAAAAGCAAAGAGGTGACCGAGGCCAGGTCGCATTCGCGGTTCCACGGCGCGTGCGGCAGGCGCTGGCCCAGCACGGTGCGCTGCACCATCACGATGGGCAGCTGGTGGCTGACCAAGATCGCCTCGTGGCCGGCCGCGGCGGTGCGGGCGCGTTCGATGGAGCCCAGCATGCGCTCGGCAATCTGCTCATAGGGCTCGCCCCACGAGGGCTCCAGCGGGTTGACCAGCAGCGGCCAGCGGCGCGGGTTCCACAGCGCGGAACGCAGGCCTTTTGTGCGCAGGCCCTCGAAGCGGTTGCCGGACTCGATGAGCGTCTTATCGACGTCCACGTCTAGCCCCGTTACCTGCGCAATCGGCCGCGCGGTTTCCTGGGCGCGCTGCAACGGCGAGGCCGCCAGGTAGGTCACATCGTGGTCGCGGAAGGACTCCGCGGTGCGTGCCGCCATGGAATGCCCGCGCGAGGACAGGTGATAGCCCGGGATGCGACCGTAGAGGATCTTCTCCGGGTTGTGGACCTCGCCGTGGCGCACGAGGTGAACGATGGTGCGTGTCATGTCTCTCCTTAGTGTGCGGGACTTAATGTGCGGGACGCGCGGCGGCCGCAGCCTGGGCGGCGGGCTTGAGGGCGGCTTCGATGAGTTCAAAGTCGGCGTCGGTAAGTGCATCCGAGACAAACCAGGTCTCGAATGGGCTTGGCGCGACGTAGATGCCGTTATCCAGCAGGGCGTGGAAGAACGGGGTGAAGCGGAAGGTCTCGGCCGCCTGCATATCGGCAAAGTTGCGGCCCTCGCCCTCGGCAAAGCGGATGGAGAACATCGACGACGCCCGCTGGATGTGGTGCGCTACGCCCTCGGCCGACAGCGCGGAAGAAATCATGCCGGTCAGGCGATCCGCGTTGGCCTGCAGGCGCTCGTAGAGCGATTCATCGGCCAACTCCAAAGACTTCAGGCCGGAGGCCATGGCCACCGGATTACCGGACAGCGTGCCGGCCTGGTAGACCGGACCGTCCGGGGCGAGGTAGTCCATGACTTCGGCGCGGCCGCCAAAGGCAGCGGCCGGCAGGCCACCGGAGACGACCTTGCCGAAGGTCACCAGGTCCGCCGCCACGCCATCGACGCCGTACCAGCCCTTATAGGAAGTGCGGAAGCCGGTCATGACCTCGTCGAGGATGAGGAGGGCGCCGTCGCTATGGGCGACGTCGGCAAGCGCGGCGTTGAAGCCCTCTTCTGGTGCCACGGTGCCCATATTGCCGGCCGAAGCCTCCGCGATGATGCAGGCGATCTCGCCCGGGTGCTGCGCAAATGCCTCGCGCACGGCCTCGATATCGTTATAAGGAACGACGATGGTATCGGCCGCCGTCGCGCCCGTAACGCCCGGGGAATCCGGCAGCGCAAAGGTCGCCACGCCGGAGCCGGCCGAGGCCAACAGCGCATCCACATGGCCGTGGTAGCAGCCCTCGAACTTCAGCACCTTGGCGCGGCCGGTGTAGCCGCGGGCTAGGCGCACCGCAGACATGGTGGCCTCGGTGCCGGAGTTAACCATGCGCACCTTATCGGCCGCGGTGCGCGCGACGATGGCCTCGGCGAGCAAAGCCTCACCCTCGGTAGGCGAGCCGAAGCTCAAGCCACCCGCAGCGGCCTGCTGCACGGCCTCCACAATCTCTGGGTGGGCATTGCCGTGAATCATCGGGCCATAGGAGCTGACCAGGTCAACGTACTCGTTGCCATCGACGTCCCACAGGCGCGAGCCCGCACCGCGCTCAATCACGCGAGCCTGGCCACCCACGGAGCCAAACGCGCGCACCGGCGAGTTCACCCCGCCCGGAATCACCTTGGAGGAACGCTCAAACCACTGTTGCGACTGGGAAGTATTAGGCATGTCTGACATTCTAGCGATTCGCGCGCTATACAAAAGTTGGAGTGCGCGATTCACAGTCAGCCGCTAAACTTCGGGGCGTTGCACTTTTCAATTCGGGGGGATTTTCAATGCAGCGCACTCTCATTTTCGCCATCCTGGCCGCTTTCTGCCTCGCCGGCTGCGCCCAGCCCGCGCCCGAGCGGCCGCTGCCTACCTCGGTGGGTGCCACCCCGCTTGCCGACGCCCCCTCCTGGCAGCCCCCTCCCCGCCCGCTCGCCCCGCGCGACCTGCCTCGGGAGGACGCCCCGGTTCCCTCGCCGCCGACCGAGCGGCCTTCCCCATCGCCCGCGGCGCCGGCGCCTGAGTCTGCGCCTGGTTCGCGTCCTGCCCCGGCTCCCGCGCCCCAGCAGCGGCCCGCGCCAGCGCCTGCACCGGCGCCCGCACCCCGCCCGCAACCAGCGGCGCCGGCCCCACGCCCACCTGCGCGGGACAAAAGCGGCCTGCCGAACCTCAATATTCCGCCGCACGAGGTGCGCGGGCGCATCGAGGACGCGGTGCCTGATATGCCGGCGGTGCCCGCTATGCCTGCGCCCGCCCCGCCGCCGGCGCCGCCGCTGCCGCCTGCGCCGCGGATTCCGGGCCTCTAGCTCACTGCTTTCAGCCCAACGATGCCGCCGATGATCATGGCGAGGAAAAACACCTTCCACACCGTGGCGGCCTCGTGTCCGGCCGCGAAGGAATAAATAACCGCCACCGATGCGCCAACGCCCGCCCACACCGCATAGGCCGTGCCCACCGGGATGCTGCGCATCGCCCACGCCAGCCCGCCCATGGAAATTGCGCAGGCCACGAGGAAAATGAGCGAGGGCCACAGGCGCGTAAAACCTGCGGACCTATCCAGCGCCGCCGCCCACACGGCCTCGAATGCGCCGGAGAAAATCAAGATGAACCACGCCATAACTACTTCCTGGCCGTCTTGTCGCGTTGCCGGGTACGGCTCCCTCGTCCGGGGCTCGCGCAAGACGCGGCGAACCTGCACCCAATGATGGCACACTAGGAAACCATGAAGATTGCATTTCTTGGAACTGGCCGCATGGGAACCGAACTAGCCCGCCGCCTGCTCAATGAGCAAGACGGCATCGAATTGACCGTCTGGAACCGCACCGCCGAGCGCGCCCAGCCGCTGGTGGAGGAAGGCGCCGAGCTTGCCGCCTCGCCCACCGAGGCCGTAGCGAACGCCGAGGTCATTATTACCTCTCTCTTCGGGCCTGACGATGTCCGCGAGGTCGTCGTCGAGCCGCAGCTCATCCCCGCCGGCGTGACGTGGATCGACACCACCACCGTCTCGCCCAACGATGCCCGCGAATTCGCCGCCGCCGTGGAAACCTACGTCCACGCCCCGGTCGTCGGCACGCTCGGCCCGGCCCGCGAGGGCAAGCTCGGCGTCTATGTGGGCACGCCTGACGACGCCCGCCGCGAGCAAGCCATGTCCCTCGCCGAGTCCTGGGCGGGCGAAGACAAGCTCATCGGGGTGGAGGCGGCGGCCACGGCGGCCATCGGAAAGCTGCTGGCGAACCTCGCGCTCGCCGTCACCGCCGAGGGCCTGCTCGAAGCCCTGCAACTCGGCGAGTCCGAGGGTCTAGACTCCGAGGTCGTGCTGCAGATGCTCGATATCACCGGCCTGTCCTTCATCGCCAATATGAAGGCGCCGTTTATCACCGGCGAGCGCAATACCGACCCGGGCGATTTCACCGTCGACGCCCTAGCCAAGGACGCCAAGCTCATGGAGATGACCTCCACCAAGCCGCTGCCCGCCCTGACCGCCGCCATCGGCCGCTTCGAGGAAATGCAGGCCATGGGCCACGGCGATCAGGACTTCTCCTCCATCTTCGTCTTCCGCAATAAGGGCTAGTTATCCACAGGCCCGCCGGGCGTGCGGGCCGAAATTCGCCCTTTGGGCCCTAGTTATCCACAAGTTCGCGCGCTCGCCCTCGCGCGGGTTGCGCGCCGTGGCTTAGGCTGCGGGGCATGACAGCTCTTCAGACTTATCTTGCGGCCCTGGCGCCTGGCATCGATATCGTTGCCGGGTGCGCCGGCATGTCTGAAGACCAGCTGCGCGCCGCAGGGGCACCCAATAAGACGGCCCGCACTTTGCTCACGCTTGCCGACGCCCTCTTTGCCCCCACCTCCTTTACCCGCCAGCAACGCCAGGCGGTTGCCGCCGCCCGCGACCGCGCTCACCCGCTGCCCACTCTGGAGGTTATCGAGCGCTACGCTTCCCGCGCTAAGACCAAGCGCGATGCCTGGCGCCTGCGCGTGGAGCTGTGCCGCACCGCCGCCGATACCGATGAGATGGAAAAGCTGGCGCGCAAGAAGCTGCGCGAGCTCAATCCCCCGGCCCCTCCGCGCCCCGGCGTGCGCATCCGCCGCCGCAAGGACGCGCCGTGGACCCTCGCGATTACCGGGCCCTCTTCGCTCATCGCGGATTTGGAATCCAGCCTGGATGAGGATGCTCCCCTCGATTCCGTTGCGGAACTCTTCTCCCCTTCCGGCGCCTCCCCGGCTGCCCGCCCGACCATTACGACCAACGCGATCATCACGCTCGACGAGCTCGACCGCATCATCGATGGCGACGGCGAGGAAATCACCATCCAGCTCACCAACGGCGCCCGCCTCACCGGCGCGGAACTCGTCTCGCGCACGCTAGCAGACCGCGGCCTTATCACCCTCGTTCACCCCTTCGAGGGCGCGGTCAACCTCTACCGCACGGAGCGCATGGCCAACGAGAAGCAGCGGCTCATGGCCGCCGCGGAAAATCCGGTATGCCCGTGGGCGGAATGCAACTATCCGGCGGATAAATGCCAGGTACACCACTTGCAGGCGTGGCGGCACGGCGGCGATACCAATATGGCAAACCTCGCGACCTGTTGCCCGTACCACAACGGCGTCAACGACGATGACCCTAATGCCCCACCGGTGCGCGGGCGCCTCGTTCGGCGCCGAGGCCGCGTGGTGTGGCAGCCGCCCTGGGCAGATACCGCGCCAGCACCGCCACCGGCCCACTAGCCCCTAAACCGCCAGGCAGCAGGATGCCCTGCTGCCGCATTGGCATGCCCGCAGCTAGCGAGCCCCGCAGCTAGCGAGCGATGCGGGCCGCAGCAGCGCGGGCATCCGCGATGACATTGGGTACGCCAACCCCGCCGGCCCAAGCGCCGGTGGCATCGATGCCCGGCGTCGCCGCGAGGGCACCGCGCGCACCGGCCACGGTTTCCAGGTGGCCGGCATCAAAGCGCGGCAGGCCGCCGAACCAGCGCTGGGTGAAAATCTCGGCAACGCCCGCGGCGCGGCCGTCGAAGCCGGTGAGGCGCTGAAGGTCATCGAGGGCGTAGTCGACGAGGTCGTCCTCCTCGGCGCGGACGATGGCGTCGTCGCCAAAGCGGCCGAAGGAGGCGCGCACCAAGGCACCACCGCGCTCGGCCAGGTGCGGCCACTTGCGCGAGGACAGGGTGAAGGCCTTGGCGTGCACGTCGTCTTCGTCCGTAGCCACGAGGATGCCAGAGTTCTGCGGCAATGCGTTGCCGGCCGGGTCCGTGTCAGACTCGAACTTCAGGCCCACGACTGCCGACGCCGCCAGCTTCACGCTCTTCAACCGCTCCGCTGCCCCCGGGGATACCTTGGGCAACAGGCGCGCTGCAGTCGGGGCCGGGGTGGCGACCAGCACACGGTCGAAGGCGGCGGTGTCGCCGGGTGCGCCGGCCAGGCGGAAGTTCTCGCCCTCGCGAGTGATGCCGGAGATGAAGGTATCAAGGTAAATCTTGGCGCGGGATTTATCGGCCAGCGTCTCGTAGAGTTCTGCGTAGCCGCCGCGGAAGGTCTGAAAGACGGGTCCGCCGCTGCTCGGCTTGGCCGCGCGGGCTTCTTCCAGCGAGCGGACCGCGGCCGAGAGGGTGACTGGGCCGCGCGCGGAGAGTGCGTCGAGCGTCTCGGCCAGCGCCGGGATGGTCGCGCGCACACCCAGAATCGTCGGCCGAACAGGAGTACACGCCGCCGAGGAGGGCGGAGATAACGTGGTCAACGAGGTCGTCGCCAAACTGCTGGCGCACCAGGCGGCCGACGGAGACGTCGCTGCCGGCCGTCCACTCGAAAGGCTCCTCGTTATCGATGCGGCGGGCGGTCTCAGCCGAGACCAGGTGTGCGACCGGCTCCGAGTGCGAAGGAATGCCCATCATCCCGCCGCGCGGCAGCGGCTTAAGCTCGCCGGAATACACCAGCGAATGCAGGCCGGAGGGCTCGACCAAGCTCCCGCCCAGGCCGAGGGATTCGATGAATTCCACGGCGTCGTGGCGGCGGGCGAGGAAGGCCTCGGCGCCCATGTCGGTGGGGCCGTCATTAAACGGCACGGAGTACAGCTTGCCGCCGATGCGGCCGGCGGCCTCGAAAACCTCAACGTCATGGTCGCGCAGCTCGTAGGCGGCCGTCAAGCCCGCCAGGCCGGCACCAATAATCGCAATACGCATTTAGCCCTCCTCGTGGATGATGGATACGGCGCGGGTGATGGCCTCCGCGTCGGTAGTTGGCAAGACCCCGTGGCCGAGGTTCCAGATATGGCCGTCAATATCGCCGCGCTCGCGGGCCCGATCGACCTCGCCGCGGATGGTGCGCACGGCCTGGCGCACGGCGTCGTCGCCGGCAAAAAGCATGGCAGGGTCGAGGTTGCCCTGCAACACGCGGGCGCTTACGCGCTCGGCCGCGGCGTCCATGGGCACGCGATAATCGACGCCCATAACTTCCGACCCCGCCTCCGACATGGCCGGCAAGAGCTCGCCGGTGCCGACGCCGAAGTGAATGCGTGGAATCTCCACGCCGGCCAGGATTTCCCGGGAGTACGGCAGCACGAATTCGCGGTAGTCGCGCTCGTTGAGGTAGCCGGCCCAGGAATCGAAAAGCTGCATGGCGTCAATGCCGGCGTCGACCTGCACCTGCAGGAAGCGGGTGATGGTCGGCACCAGGCGGCGCATGAGCATGTGCCAGGTCTCCGGATCTGCGTGCATGAGGGCCTTGGTGCGCTCGTGGTTCTTGGATGGCCCGCCCTCAATGAGGTAGCTGGCCAGCGTGAACGGCGCGCCAACGAAGCCGATGAGTGCTTGGGTTTCGGTGAGCTCGGCCAGGATGCGGGCGATGCCCTCGGTGACCTCGGGGACGTCGGCTTCTAGCAGCGGCAGCTTGCCGACGTCCTCCCTACTCCGCACCGCCTGCTCCATCACCGGCCCACGGCCCGGCACAATATCGACCTTGACGCCCGCGGCCTTGAGCGGGACGACGATATCGGAGAACAAGATGGCGGCATCGACGTCGTGGCGGCGCACCGGCTGCAGGGTGATTTCTGCCAGCAGTTCCGGCATGAAGCAAGAATCGAGCATGCTAATCCCCTCGCGGGCGGCGCGGTACTCCGGCAACGAGCGGCCGGCCTGGCGCATGAACCAGACTGGGGGTCGGGAGGGGGTGCGGCCGAGGGCGGCGTCGATAAGCGGGGCACGATTGAGTCGAGACATGCCCCAATTATGAATCAAAAGTTGGAGTGAGGGCTAATTAGCCACGCAGGCTGCGGTCCTTGATGAAGCGGTTGGACTGCGGCTGGAAAAGCAGCGCGAGGGCGACGATCAAGGTGATGGGGATAATCAGCAGCCCGAGCCCGCCAATTCCGAGTGCAAGGGCGGCGATATTGGTAAAAAGCGCGAACGCGATGACCACGGTTATGATGCGGCGCGCCCACTTGGACCCGCCGGCCAGCTGCGCCGCGAAGAGCGCAAGCAGGATGGCGCCGACGGAGTTGGTCACCGCGACAAACAGGCGATTGGAGTGGAGGTACTCGGCGACCTGCGCATTCTGCGGCTCTGCTTGTGGCCCGCCCGAGCCGAAGATGCCCACCATACCGCTCACCAGCATAATCACGGCGCTGACGACGAGCACCCAATATGCCCAGCGCAGCGGCCGCGGCCACGCGTCGAGGCTCTCCTTGGCGGAGGTGTTTCGGGCCGCGCGGTTATAGTCGCGGGGCCCGGGCCGCTCGGTATTATTCATCGCTTATCCTCCCGGTCAGTGCGGTCTGCGCGGTTAGTGCGGTCGGGGCGTTCGCGCTTGCCGACGTCGCGTTTGCCGCGCTGGTCGTCCTTGGAGCGCTTGCGCTCTTCCTCGGCGCGCTTCTTCTCGCGCTGCGCTTGCTCGAGTTCCTTTTCCAGCTCGCGCATTTGCTCGAGTTCGCCGGTGTAGTCCAAGGTTTCGGCCCGCACGGAGAAAATCAGGCCGAGGACCGCCGCGACGCCGACAAGGATCTGCACCATGCCATCGGCGGCAAAGAGCCAATCGGGCACGTCCGCGCCGGCCGGGGTGACCATGAAGGCCAGCAGGATGCGGAATCCGAAGTACAGCGAGAAGGCGAACCACACGCGGCGCGAGGTGCCGGCCCGCTTGCTGCGGTTTGCAAGGGACCGCAACAGGAAGGCCAGCAGCACGATAATCGCAAGCGAAATGGCCGCCGAAAGGGCGACGGAGCCGTAGGCGGCGGTGCGGAGGAAGGCGTCGGAAAGCTGGGCTTCATCCACGCCGGCCGGTGCGGACTTCGCCATCTCCTTGGCCTGCGACATGAGTACGTCGTGGTTGAGCAGCGTGAGCACCACGTTGAGCACCTGGTGCACGGCCTCGCCGCATAGCGCACCCAGCCACAGCCACAGCATGTACGTCACGGACTCCGGCCGCTGCTGCTGCCGCGGCGGGCGTTGCGCGCGAGGGGCAGGGGCGGGCGACGGGGGCGTAGCAGTCACAGGGTCCTTTACTTGAGCAGGCGGGCGGCTTCGGTAGCGAAGTAGGTCAGAATCTGGCCGGCGCCGGCGCGCTTGAATGCGGTCAGCGACTCGAGCATGATGGCTTCGCCGTCGATCCACCCGTTGGCGGCCGCGGCCTTAACCATCGCGTACTCGCCGGAGACCTGATAGACCGCAACCGGCACGGGAGAAGTCTCCGCCACGGCCGAAAGCACGTCCAGGTAGGGCAGGCCGGGCTTGACCATAACGAAGTCCGCGCCCTCGTCGATGTCGAGCTCGGCCTCGAGCAGGGACTCGCGGAAGTTGCGCGGATCCTGCTGATAGGTGCGGCGGTCGCCCTCGAGGGAGGAGCCGACGGCATCGCGGAACGGGCCGAAGAAGGCAGAGGCGTACTTGGCGGAATAGGCCATGATGGCCACGTCCTCGTGGCCGGCCTCGTCGAGATCGGCGCGGATGGCGGCAACTTGGCCGTCCATCATGCCGGACGGGGAGACGATTTGGGCGCCGGCGCGGGCTTGGGAGCGGGCCATGTCTTGGTAGAGCTTGACGGATTCGTCGTTAAGCACGCGGCCCTTGTCATCCAGCACACCGCAGTGGCCGTGGGAGGTGAACTCGTCGAGGCAGGTATCGGCCATAACGATAAGGTCATCGCCGAATTCCTCGTGCAGGCAGGAAATACCGCGGTTCAAAATGCCCTGCGGGTCCCAGGCGACGGAACCGGTATCGTCCTTGTCCTCATCGAGCGGCACGCCGAAAAGGTCGATGCACGGCACGCCGGCCTCCAGCGCCTCCTCGGCCGCGCGGCGCAGCGAGTCGAAGGTGTGCTGGTAGACGCCCGGCATGGAGGGAATCTCGCGCGGGGCGTCGAGTCCGTCCACGATGAACATGGGCAGAATCAGGTCCGAGGGGCGGACCTCGGTTTCGGCCACGAGGTTGCGCATCTGCGGGGTGGTGCGCAGGCGGCGTGGGCGGCGGGCTGGGAAGGTGCTCATTGGGTACTCCTTAGAGCGAGACTAAAACTTATGCCTTGTCGACCTTAGTAGCCTTCTTGCGCGAGCGGCGCTTCTTGCGCGGCGCGGGCAGGTTTCCGGCGGCGCGGAGGGCGGCGACGTGGTCTGCGAGGGCGTCGACAAGCGCGGGCACGTCGGCGACTTCGGGCACGACATCGACGCGCAGGCCCATCTCTTCCGCGGCCGCTCTTGCCGACGGCCCGATACACGCAATGATCGTCCGCTGGTGCGGTTTGCCCGCAATGCCCACCAGATTGCGCACGGTGGACCCGGAGGTGAAGGCGACGGCGTCGAAGCCGCCGGTCTTGATCATGTTGCGGATTTCGGCCGAAGGCGGGGCGGCGCGGACGGTGCGGTAGGCCACGACGTCGTCGACCTCCCAGTCCAAGGCCTTGAGCCCGTCAACTAGGGTGTCGGCCGCAATATCGGCGCGTGGGAGCAGGACGCGGCCGACAGCGTCGATGTCTTCTACGAAGTTGGGGAAGACATCGAGCAGGCCCTCGGCGTTCTGCTTCTTCTTGTGCGGCAGGAGCTCCGGGACCATGCCCTTGGCGCGGATGGCGGCCGCGGTCTTGGTACCCACGGCCGCGAGGTGGACGCCGGCGAAATCGCGGGCGTCGAGGCCGAGCTGGGCGATTTTATCCCACACCGCGGTCACGGCGTTGACGGAGGTAAAGACGATCCACTTATAGCGGCCCTCGACGATGCCCTTGATGGCGCGGTCGATCTGCGCCGGGTTGCGCGGCGGCTCGATGGAGATGGTGGGCACGTTTTGCGGGATGGCGCCGTAGCCGGCCAGGCGCGCGGACATCGGGCCGGCCTGTTCCTTGGTGCGCGGGACGAGCACGCGCCAGCCATAGAGCGGACGATTTTCCCACCAGGAGTACTTGGTGCGATCGTCGATGCTGCGGCCGAGGGTGACCACGATCGGGCCGGTGAGGTCCGCGTCCAGCTTGCCCATGGTGCCCAGCGTGGTCTCATAGGTGCGCTGCAGGCGGGTGGTGCCGTGGACGGTGACGAATGCCTCGGTCTCGGCCGGCATGCCGCGCTGCTGCAGCTCATCGGAGATGACCGGCAGGTCTTCCTTGGTGGCCTGCAGGACGATGGGCTGGGTGGCGTTGGCGAGCGCGTCCCAATCGGCGCCGTCGGTTACGTCGGCCTCGGTGTAGGTCGAGCCGAGCGCAATGCCGGCAAAGGACGGCACGGTAGATGGCAGGGACATGCCCGGCACTACCTGGAATTCCAGGCCGGCGGACGCCACGGCGTTGATCTCGGCCTTGATGGACTCGCGGTGCAGCGGGTTGCCGGTGACCAGGCGGATGACATCCTCGCCATCGGCCTCGACCAAGCACTCGCGCAGCTGGCCGACGATATCTGCGGCCGGCTCGTACAACACCGCGGCCGTCGGAGGCGCGGGGCGCGGCGGTTTGCGGCGCGCGCCCTTGGCTTTGGCATCGGCGCACATTTGGGCGTATTCGGCCTCGGCGGCGTCGAGAAGCTCTTGCGGAACGGGCAGCGCGGCGGCGACGGCATCGCGCACGCCCTGCATGACCTGCGGATCGGTCACGGCGATGGCACTATTTGCCAGAACCTCGCGGGCGCGGACGGTCAGCAGGTCGGGATTACCTGAACCAGCGCCCACAAAGACGATCTTGCCCAATTGGGTGTCTGGCGCGGCATTGCTCATAAAGTTCTTTTCTAAAATCGGGCGCGCGGCACCGCGCACGGACATGATCGCATGCGGTGTGGTTCCCCGCGCCGGCGGTGGGTGACACGGTCTTAACGGCCAAAATCCCAGGCCTTGCGTCCTGGGATTCCCTTAAAGGGGGCCGGATCATTGCGGGACAATGATCTGTGGTATCTACACCTTAAATTATTAGCGCCTAAAGGCGAAATTACTTGCCCAGCAGCTCGGCCGCGCCACCGGCGAAAAGCTCGTCCGAGATGCGCGCGCCAAGATCGGCGGCTTCGGCCGCGGAGCCGGAGGCGGTGGCGGTGAGCTGGCGGGATCCGTCGAGTGCGAAGACGCCGCCGCGCACGGTGAGCTGGTCGCCGTCCCAGCGCGAGGTGGCGGCCACCGGCGCGGTACAGCCGGCCTCGAGGCGGGCCAGCACGGCGCGCTCACCAGCAGCGGCGGCCGAGGCGCGGTCGTCGACAATGGCGTCTAGCGCCGCGGCGGCCTCGGTGCCGGCCACGGCCTCGATGGCGAGTGCGCCCTGGGCCGGCGCCGGCATGAAGACGGAGGGTTCGAAGATTTCGGTGGCGCGGTCTGCGTAGCCGCCGCGCAGCAGGCCGGCGTAGGCCAGCAGGACGGCGTCGAGCTCGCCGTCGGTGACCTTGGACATGCGGGTATCGATGTTGCCGCGCAGCGGGCGAATCTCCAGGTCCGGGCGGAGGGCGGCGAGCTGGGAGATGCGGCGCGGGGCGGAGGTGCCCACGCGCGCGCCCTGCGGCAGCTGCGCCAAACTCAGGCCATCGCGGGCGACGAGCGCCTCGCGGGAATCCTGGCGCTGCGGCACCACGAGGCGGAAGCGTTCATCGGGCGCGGTGGGCAGGTCGCTTAAACGAGTGCACGGCAATATCGCATTCGCCGGCATACAGCGCTTCGCGCAGCGCCTGGGTAAATACGCCGATGCCGATGCGCTCGACGGGCGCCATGTTGACGTCGCCGGCGGTGGTGACGATGTGGAGTTGGGAGTCAAAGCCGGCGTCGATAAGCCAATCGCGCACATGGCCGGCCTGGGTGGTGGCGAGCTTGGAGCCGCGGGTACCAATCTGAAACATCTAGGCCTCCTTAGTCATGGTGGGCAATTCATTGACGGCCACGGACACCCCGGAGCCTTCCAACTGCAGGCCAAAGAGCTCCTGCAGGGCGCTTTCGCTGCTGACGCTGCTTTCCGACGCCGCCAGCTTCTTCGCCCGCACCGTCGGCTCATGCAGCAGCTTATCGGCCACGCGTTTGAGGGCGCGCTGGACGTCTTCGAGCTGCTTGCCCGCGAGCTCGGGGTGCTTGTGTTGCAGGCGCGCGGTCTCGCACTCGACGAGATCGGCCGCGCGGCGGTGCAGGGCGCTTACGGCTGGGGCGACGTCGCGCACGCGCTGGGCCGAGGTATAGGCCGCGAGTTCTTCGTCGACGATGTGGCGGGCCTGCGCGTGCGGGCTGGTCCCGGCCGCGACATCGGTATCGGCGGCCGAGAGCGACTTACTCAGGCGCTCGATATTGACCAGATCCACGCCCTCGGCCGCGGCGGCGGCATCGTCGATATCGCGCGGCAGGGAGAGATCAATGAGCATGAGATCGCGGCCGGCGGGGAGGTCGGCGGCCTCGATGGTGAAGTTATCGGCGCCGGTGGCGGAGATGGCAAGGTCGACGTCGGAAAGCGCGGCGGCGCGCTCAGCAAAGTCCACGACGCGGGTGGCAACGCCCGCCTCCTCGGCGTGGCTGGCCAGGCGCTCGGCGCGCTCGCGGGTGCGGTTGGCCAGCACCAGCTCCTTAACCCCCAGCCGGCCGGCGTGGGTGGCGGCGAGGGACGCCATGGCGCCCGCACCAAGGATCAGCGCAGTCTTGCCGGTCAGGTCCCCGGCGTCGAGGCGCTGCAAGGCCTGGTCGAAGGCGAAAGACACCATGGAGGCGCCGGCCTCGTCGATATCGGTCTCGGAGTGGACGCGCTTGCCGGCCCGCAGCGCGGCCTGCGCCAGTGCGTGGATGCGCGGGCCGACCGTGCCCTGCTCGGAGGCGGACTGGTAGGCGCTGCGCACCTGGCCGATGATCTGCTGCTCGCCCACCACCATGGAATCCAGGCCGGAGGTCACGGACATCAGGTGCTCGGCCGCGGCGTCGGCATAGCGCACGTAGAGGTAGTTGCGCAGCTCCTGCTCGCCCACGCCGGAAACCTGGGTGAGCACGCGCACGACTTCCTGCACGCCGGCGTGGAAGGAGTTGGTGACGGTGTAGACCTCCATGCGGTTGCAGGTGGAGATAATCATGGCCTCTGAAAGTGGCTCGGCCGCCACGAGTTGCCCGCAGGCGGAATCCTGGACCGCACTATCCATGCTCAGCTTTTCCAGCAGCGCCACCGGCGCCGATTGGTGGGACATGCCCACGACGAGCACGCTCATGCACAACACTCCTCAACCCTTTGATTGATTTTAATCCTCCAAAAGACTACCCGTCGGTGTCGCGGATCCCGAATCAACCGGCTAGCTCGGCCGCTAACTCCTCGTTGTCTACTTCCCAGCAGGCAAACTCTTCGCCGTCGATGACTACAACGGGCACGCGGTCACCGAACTCCATGGCCAGCTCCGCGTCCTCATCCACGTTACGCACGGCAAGCTCCGCGCCTGCCTGCTTGACGACGGGGGTGATCTGCTCCCTCACGCGCGCGCAAGAACCGCAGGTGGTGCGCACCATGAGCTCGACGAGATGCTGGGACATTTTCTCCTCACAAGGACGGCGGCGGTCGAAACCATTACTATGGACACGTTAGTCCACCCCGCGTTTGCGAAAGCTGTTTGTCCCACTCGTGTCCGCTACCACTCCCCCAGGGTTCCCCGAATCCCCTCGCGACTTCTTGGCCAATTGGACCGCCTCGCGCGGTAACCTGCGCAATTTCTTGGAGACCCAGGCGCTCGCCCCGTTGGACGAGGAATCGCAGCGCACCGCCGGTGAGGCCGCGGCCGCCGCGGCGCTGGAGGAATTTGGGCTGGAGTTGGAGGATTTTGCCTCCGGCGTGGACTCGGTGACCGGCTCCTATGACGCGGCTGGCGCGCAGCGCATCACCGCCCAGGACCCGGACGTGCCGGTGGATGTGGGCGCGGCAGCGTTTTTCGACGTCGACAACACCCTCATCCAAGGCTCTTCCCTCGTGGAATTCGCCTTTGGCTTGGCACGCAAGCGCTACTTCCGGCTTTCTGAAATCCTGCCGATTGCGTGGAAGCAGCTCAAGTTCCGCGTCTCCGGCAGCGAAAATGCCAAGGACGTGGCCGCCGGCCGCGCGCAGGCACTGGAGTTTGTCAAGGGCCGCAGCGTCGACGAGCTGGTGGAGCTGTGCGAGGAAATTGTAGACGCCTCGCTGGCCCGCCGCGCCTACCCTGGCACCACGCAGCTGGCAGAAATGCACCTAGCCGCCGGCCAGCAGGTGTGGCTGGTCACCGCCACGCCGGTTCAGCTAGCGCAGGTGCTCGCGCGGCGCTTCGGTTTTACCGGCGCGCTCGGCACCGTCGCGGAGGTCAAGGACGGCAAGTTCACCGGCCGGCTGGTCGGCGATATCCTCCACGGGCCCGGCAAAAAGCACGCCGTGGCCGCGCTCGCGACCATCGAAGGCCTCGACCTCTCGCGCTGCACCGCGTATTCGGATTCCGCCAATGACGTACCCATGTTGTCCATGGTTGGCACCGCCGTGGCCATCAACCCGGACCGCAAGCTCCGCGATATCGCCGGCGACCGCGGCTGGCTGGTGCGCGACTACCGCTCCGTGCGCCGCGCCATCCGTACCTATGGCCTGCCGGCGCTGGCCACCGCCGCCTTCTCCTATGGCGGCTGGCGCTACTACCGGCGGTAGCAAGGGCGGTAGCGGGCGCGGGTTAAGCGACAAAATGTGTGTCCGGAATCGTTGATTTTCATGCTCTGAACTCCGCGTTTGCGGAAAATATATGCTCCAAAAGCATATATTGGCCCTCTCTTGCGAAAATCCCCGGTGTGGCTGCCATGGTGTGCTACGGAGCGGTGGTTCGGTTGCCCAATGCCAAAGAACCGACCACGCTGCCATTGTGGCGGCGATATGAAACGAAACGGCACCACCAGCAACGGGACGACCCGGTGGCGGTGCAAAATCTGCGGTGCTTCACTGACCAAGCAGCGCAGCGATATCACCAACGCAGCCCTATTTCGTGCGTTCATCCAGCACCTGACCGCCGGGACCAGTCTTGCGGCGATCGCCGGCAACATGAGCTGCTCGACACGTACGCTGCAGCGCAAATTCGATGCCTTTTGGCTGGTTGACGTGCCTGACCCGACCATCGGCCATACAGGCAGGGTCTACGACCAGATCTTCATCGACGGCACCTACACCGCAGGTGGCTGTCTGATCGTGGCGGCAACGCTCGACCACGTCATCGCCTGGCACTGGTGCAAACAAGAAACCACACACGACTACAAGCGCCTGCTCGAGCGCATCGAAGCACCGTTGATCGCTGTGATCGACGGTGGCCGAGGAGCCACAAGCGCAATTAAAACGTGCTGGCCAAACACCAAAATCCAACGCTGCCTCGTGCACGCCCAACGCAGAGTACGCCGCTACACCACCTCACGACCACGCACTGATGCTGGCCGCACCATCTACCGACTCGCGCTGAAACTCACCCGCATCACCACCCTGGACGAGGCTGCACAATGGGGTGCACAACTGCAAGAGTTTCACACGCTCTACAAGGATTGGCTCAACGAAAAGACACAGGTCAAAGACCCGAAAACAGCAAAAGACACACTCGTGTGGACCCATGTCAACGTGCGCAAGGCCTACAACAGTCTCAACCACCTGTGGCGCAATGACCTGCTGTTTGTCTACCTCAAGCCCCCGAAAGGTGTGCTCGAGCCGCACCGGATCAAATCCACCACCAACAGTCTTGAAGGCGGCATCAACGCCCAGCTGAAGCTCCTTGCAAGAACTCATCGCGGCAGACGCGGTGAGCACCAACGCAAAATGCTGGATTGGTGGCTGTATCTGAAAACGGAACTGCCTGGCGATCCAATAGAAATCGCCAGACAGTCCAACTGGGGCCAGAACCAACTCGCCAAAGTTACAACCCTGACCCGAAACGAGAACCAAGCCGACTATGAAACAGGACAACCAGCCCTCTACGACAACGGTATCGATACCGAGTACACACACTCAATCGGCATCCAAAAAGGCCACATCTAACCCCGCGACACGCCGATAGCAGACACACATTTTGTCGCTTAACCCGCGGGCGCTGGGGGACGTCGGCAAGCATGCAAAAGCCCTCCGCACAATGGCGGAGGGCAAGAAGCGGGCTGGGGTTTACTTGCCCAGCTTACGACGCTGCACGCGGGTGCGGCGCAGCATCTTGCGGTGCTTCTTCTTGGACATGCGCTTGCGGCGCTTCTTAATGACGGAACCCATGGAGTCCTCACTTTCGTGTAGTACGTACTGTCAAACTTGTCAGCGCTAAAACGGCGAAGGTGCACTCTTGCCGCCGTGGCCGCACGGACCGCGGGCCACATCAGCGAGCCGACACGAATGCACACCATCTTACCCAGCACCCAGCCCGTGACCAAAAAGGGCCCGCGACAACAACAGTGAGAAACAACAGCGCCCACCACCGCTGACCACGAGGGCCAACAGAGGTGGGCGCTGTCTGTGCGGCGCGAGCCTAGGCTCCGTAGACGGAAGCCTCCAAGTACTCGTTGACGGCAGACTCGTGAACGCGGAAGGAGCGTCCGACGCGAACAGCCGGCATTTCGCCTGCGTGAACCAAACGGTAGACGGTCATTTTGGAGACGCGCATAATCTCGGCGACCTCCGCGATCGTCAGAAAGGTTCCCTTTTCTTCATTTGCCATATATATCTAACCCTTCAGCTCGTTACGCGCTGTAGGCTTCCCCTCCCACAGGACTTCACGCACGTGCTTGTCCTAGCCTATCGTGAAACATGTGACTAATGCGACCCAAGTGCCAAATTTCTTCACAGCATTCATTAGGGTTTACCCCGAAAGCGCTGCTTAACACCCGCCCCAGCGCTCCCGGGCGGGTACACCCCCACCACGGGAAGGTCGCGCACGGAAGCTTTAGCCAAGCTCCTTAGCCTTGTCGGAGCAGGCCTCTGCCGCGCGGTAGAACGCTCCACGCAGGCCGGACTCCTCCAGCTCGCGGACAGCGGCCGCGGTAGTACCGCCCGGCGAAGTTACGCCAGCGCGCAGCTGGGTGGCCGAGCGGCCGGAGCTAGCCAGCATTTCACCGGAGCCGGCTGCGGCCTGGGCGGCAAGCTTCTCGGCGACGTCGCGGGGTAGGCCGAGCTGCACGCCGGCATCGACAAGCGCTTCTGCCACGAGGAAGAAATAGGCCGGGGAGGATCCCGCCAGTGCGGTGGCGGCGTCGATATTCTTCTCCGGGATGACCGCCACCTCGCCTACGGCCTCCAACAGCTCGCGCACGCCGTCCATCTGGGCGTCGCTCACGTGCTCACCGGCCGCGCAGGTGCACATGCCGCGGCGCACCAACATGGGGGTATTGGGCATAACGCGCACCACCGGCACGCCTTCGCCCGCCGCTCCCTGCAGCTGCTCGAGCGTCAGGCCCGCGGCCATGGACACCACCACGGCATCCTTGGCTGGTTCAAGGCCTTCGAGCAGATCCAGGATGGCGTAGGGCTTCACACACGCGAAGATATAATCCGCGCCGTCTACCGCCGCCGCATTATCGCTGGTGGTGGCGACGCCATAAGCGTCCTGAAGTTCCTTGCTGCGCGATTCGGTGCGATTGGTAACCGTGATATCCGAGCCCGCAAAGCCCGATGCCACGAGTCCCGAGGTCAAAGCCTCACCGATTTGTCCGCCGCCTAAAATTGCAATCTTTGTCATAGCCTCCACCATGCCAAAAATGCGGAACCCCGGCTACCACGTGGGGTAACCGGGGCGTCGACAAGCGGGGGCTTAGAGCATAACCAACAGCAGCGGGCCGAAGGTAAGGACGAGGCCGGTAAAGCCGGCCAGGAACATAGAGAACCCGTCGCGCGCGGTGCGCAGGGCGTGCGTCACGCCCACCATAATTGCGGTGACGCACAGCGCCAGGATGGCGACGACCAGGCGTGGGAAGCTATCCCACAGAATCTCAAAGCCCTTGAAGATGACAATCGCCAGCAGGATGCCCGCGACAATCATCAGCAGGATGGAAACTGGGTTGAGCTTCTCGTGCTCTTCCTCGATCCACTCTTCGTCGTCCTCGACCTTGGGCAGGTTGCCGGTTTCCTCGGCATCCTTAGCGACGCCCGCCTTCTTCGACGCCGGCACCGCCGCCGCAGCGGCCGCTCCAGCGCCAGCTGCCGCAGCTCCCGCTCCGGCCACCTTCGCGCCCTTGTCGGCCTTCGGCTTTTCGGCAACGGGCTTCGCGGCAGCTGCCTCAGCCCCGGCAGGCTTGGCGGCAGCAGTCTTGGCATCCTCCTCCTTCGCCTTACCCACGCGCTGGATTACCGCGGTGTCATCCGCAGAAGGCTGATTCTTCTTCGGCGCCTCCTGTGCCGCGGCGGCAGCAGACTTGGCTGCGGGCTTGTCCGCGGATTTAGGAGCAGCCTTTGGTGCTGCCTCTGCGGCGGTCTTTGGTGCAGCCTTGGGTGCAGCCTTCGGCGCGGCAGGCTGAGCGGCGGTCGTGGCTGCGGACTGAGAATTTGGCTTGTCGGTGGACTTCTTTGCGGCGTCGGCATCGGTCGCGTCGGCAGCCTTGGGGGCGCGGATGACGGGAGCGTCCTCGTCGATGGAGACGGAGGTGTGCTTGGCCTCTGCAGGCGAAGCCTTGACCTTCTTGAGGTTGCCGGTTAGCTCGGCAACGGAGATGCCGCCTTCATCCAAGCTGCGGCGGTGGCGGCGCGAACGCTTGTCGTCCTTGCCGCCCTTCTCGCCGCGGGCCTTTTTATCGCGAGCCAGCAGCTCTGCCACGGTCAACTTGTTCTTGTCAGCCATGATCTCTTCCTATTCCAATCCCTTGTCGGTCCGGCGCAAAATGACGCCCTCACGCAGCGCCCACGGGCAGATTTCCAGCTTCTCGATGTCCAAGGCTCGCATGGATGCCTCGGCCACTAGAGCGCCGGCAACGATTTGGTGCGATCGGTTAGAACTTACACCTTCTAGGTCCGCTCTGTCTGCCGCAGTCATGCGAGAGATGAAGGAAATTAACTGGCGCAGACCCGGTGCAGTCAACGTGCGCTTGACGTATGGGCCGGCAGACGAAGGTGCGGCACCGGTCAGACGCGCCAGCGTACGGAAGGTTTTGGAGGTACCCACGGCAAGGCCAGCGGGGCCCATAGCCTTCATCTGCTGGGCGGCGTCCTCAAGCTCCGCATCAATGAAATCGCGCAGCGCGCTTACCTTTTTCTTCTCTGGCGGGTCGGTGTCGAACCAATTATGGGTCAACCGGCCAGCGCCCAGGTCGAGGGAGAAGGCAAGGTCGGGGTGCTCGTCGGTACCGGTGGACAGCTCTAGCGAGCCGCCGCCGATGTCCAGGTTGGTAATACGGCCGGCGGACCAGCCATACCAGCGACGGGCAGCAAGGAAGGTCAGCTGGGCTTCTTCCACGCCGGAGAGGATCTGCAGGCGTACGCCGGTCTGCTTTTCCACCTCATCGAGCACGGCCTCGGAATTGGGTGCAGAGCGCACCGCCGAGGTAGCAAAGGCGATAAATTCCGCGCAGCCCAGCTTATCGCCTAGCTCGCTCGCCTCCGCCACGGCGCTGACCAGCTTCTTTACACCCTTTTCATGGATGTTGCCCTTCTTGTCCAGCTGTTCTACCAGCCGGAGCGGGGTCTTCCAATCGCTCATCGGAGTGGGCCGCCCGCCCGTCGCGGCATCGACCGCAACGAGGTGGACGGTATTGCTTCCGACGTCTAATACACCTAATCGCACACTAATAGCGTAGTAGGTCTACCGTGGTTAGGTGTGAATCGCCCAAAATCTGACACGGTATACCTAGGTTTTCCCGCGAGCTCGCCCGCGGCGGCGTCGATAAGAGCGGGCCGCGAAGAGGCCCCTGATTTCCCGCGGGAGTGGTTCGAATTTACCAACCCGAACGACCCACACCACGTCTTTTCCATCGACCTAACATGGGTGGAATCGCACTACAGCTGCCAATTTGGGACGTCGGCATGCCGGGGCATCGATAAGAGTCAGCCCGACGTGGGCTGCTGCGTGCATGGCGCTTATATGGCCGATGAGGAAGACCGCGACCAGCTTTATGACGCCGTCTCGCGCATGCCCGCCAAGTATTGGCAGCTGCGCCCAGCGGGGGTAGATGAGTTCCTCGCGCAGGACGCTACGGACGAGTTGGAGCCATGGCTGGAGTGGGACGAACTCGACGGCGAGGACGGCGAACCGGAACCGGCCCTAAAGACGCCAATTGTGGATGGCGCGTGCATTTTTGCCAACCGCGCCGGCTGGGCAACGGGTACGGGCTGCGCGCTACACCAGTGGGCTGTCGATACCGGCGAGGAGCTCACGGTGGTAAAACCCGAGGTGTGCTGGCAGCTGCCGCTGCGCCGGTACGAAGACTATGAAGAGCGCCCGGATGGGCAGGAGATTTTGCGCACGCAGATCGGCGAGTATGACCGCCGCGGTTGGGGCAATGGCGGCGAGGACTTTGATTGGTATTGCTCGGCCGATGCCGCCTGCCACGCCAACCCGCTGCCGATGTGGCAATCGCACGAGGACGAGCTGGTAGCGCTCATGGGCCGAGAGTCCTATGAGATTTTGGCCGCGCACTGCAAGGCGCGCGCCGCGGCGGCCGAGCACGGCGTCCAGCTCGCGCAGCACCCGGCCAGCGTGAAAGCTGGGAGCCTGCAGGTTGAAAGCCAGCGGGCGGGGAGCTAGAGCTCGAATTTATAGCCCAGGCCGCGCACCGTAACCAGGTGCTTCGGGCGGGAGGGCTGCTCCTCGATCTTGGAGCGCAGTCGCTTGACGTGGACGTCGAGCGTCTTGGTGTCGCCAACATAATCGGCGCCCCAGATGCGGTCAATGAGCTGGCCGCGGGTAAGTACGCGGCCGGCGTTGCGCAGCAGGTACTCCAGGAGGTCGAATTCCTTGAGGGGCATGGAAACCGGCTCGCCCGCCACGGTAACGGTGTGGCGCTCCACGTCCATCTTGACGCGGCCGCCTTCGAGGATCTGCTCGGCTACTTCTTCCTCCGCCTCGGTGTCGGCGCCGGCGCCGGAATCGTGGCCGCGGCGCAGAACCGCGCGGATGCGGGCAATGAGCTCGCGGGAGGAATAAGGCTTGGTCACGTAGTCATCGGCGCCCAGCTCGAGGCCGACGACCTTGTCGATCTCGGAATCGCGCGCGGTCACCATGATGACCGGCACGGACGAGGTAGTGCGCAGCTGCTTGCATACCTCGGTGCCGGACATGCCGGGCAGCATGAGGTCTAGAAGGACGATATCGATGTCGTTAGCGGCAAACTTTTCCAGCGCGGTGGGGCCATCGTGCGCGATAATCGGCTCGAAGCCCTCCTTGCGGAGGAGAAATGCCAGCGGATCTGCCAGCGACTCTTCATCTTCAACGATGAGGATGGTGGTCATTGTGCTTTATCCTTTCGACGTGCTGCGACGCGTGCTACTGCACGCGGGAGCCCAGGCGCCGCCGCAGTGACGGCATCCTTTTTCTCATTATCCTTCATGCCAGCATCCTGCGCTGGCTTTTCTTCCTTGTAGATAGGCAACTCAATGGTGAACGTAGAACCCGTACCGGGCCGGGACCACAGTTTGATGTTGCCGCCGTGGTTGGCCACCACGTGTTTAACAATTGCTAATCCTAGGCCAGTGCCTCCGGTCTGCCGCGACCGGGCTTGGTCTACGCGGAAGAAGCGCTCGAAGACGCGCTTTTGATCATCGGGCGCGATGCCGATGCCGCGGTCTGTGACGCGGATGAGCACCACCCCGCCATCCACCACTTTCTGGGAGACCGATACCGGCATCTTCTCCGGCGAGTAGTTAATCGCGTTGGAGATGAGGTTAGATAGTGCAGTAACCAGCAGGGACCTATCTCCTTTGACCTGCACGCCAACCGAGGCGCCGCGGTTGAGCTCGATGGAGCGAGCCTCCGCGGCCAGTTGGTTGCGCGAGAGCGCTTCCTCGATGAGGTCATCGACGGCCAACGGTTCCATTTCCGGCAAGGCCTCGGCACCCTGCAATTTGGACAGGGAAATAAGCTCGCTGACCATATCGGCCATGCGGTTGGCTTCCTTGTAAACCTTGTTGCCGAAGTACTCCACGGTTTCCTGGTCACCGGGGTCTTGGAGCAGGGCCTCGGCCAGCAGGGCAATGCCGCCGACGGGGGTCTTGAGCTCGTGGGAGACGTTTGCCACGAAGTCGCGGCGGGCGGATTCCATGCGGACGTTTTCGCTCTCATCGGTGCCGTAAATGATGACAAAGCGGCCGTCGTTAAGCGTCAGCGGCTTAATGACCGCCTTGAACTGGGTGACGCGGTGGCCCGTGCGGCGCTTGGGAATGGCCAGGTCGACGGTGCGGGTCTCCTTGTCTTCAAAGACCTCCTGCGCGGTCTGCCACACCTCTGGGTTCACGGCGCGATCATGGACCAGGGACATCTCATGGGCGGCCGGATTGGACATGACGATTTCTTGGTTGCGGTCCAACACCGCCAGGGCCGTCGGTGAGCCCTGCACGGCCAAGTGCAGCACCTGGCTGACCGTCGTGACCTGGTTGGCCTCGGCATCGGTGGCTTGGCGGTAGCGCGCAATGCGCCCGCGCAACCAGGAAATCACCGGCAGCGCCAATCCGCAGGCCACCACGCCGGCGGCAAAGGAAAGAATCAATTCCACGTGTCTACCCTATCCACCACAAAGTCCCCAGGGAATACTCCCCGGGGACTTTAGCGCAGTTTCTTACTTACCGCCCTGCGCAGCAACGGCGGCGGCGCCGGCAGCGGCGGCTTCCGGATCCAGGTAAGTGCCACCTGGGTTTACCACGGAGCCGTCCTCGGTGATCTCATAGACCAGCGGGATGCCGGTTGGGATGTTCAGGCCGGCAATATCGTCATCGGAGATATTGTCCAGGTGCTTGACCAGTGCGCGCAGGGAGTTGCCGTGCGCGGCGATGAGCACGGTTTCACCCTTCTTGGCGCGCGGGAGGATTTCCTCCTCGAAGTACGGAACGAAGCGGGCGACAACGTCCTTCAGGCACTCGGTCTGCGGGACCTTGTCCAGGTCCGCGTAGCGCGGGTCATCGGCCTGGGAGTACTCGGAGTCATCGGCCAGCTCCGGCGGGCGCGTGTCATAGGAGCGGCGCCATGCCATGAACTTTTCCTCGCCGTACTCTTCCTTGGTCTCGGCCTTGTTCAGGCCCTGCAGGGCGCCGTAGTGGCGCTCGTTGAGGCGCCAGTCGCGCACCACTGGAATCCAGTGACGGTCGGCGGCGTTAAGAGCGATGTTCGCGGTGCGGATAGCACGGCGCAGAAGAGAGGTATAGAGTACATCGGGCAGAACGCCTTCCTGCGCGAGCAGCTCACCGCCGCGCTTGGCTTCCGCCTCGCCCTTTTCGGTCAGATCTACATCGACCCAGCCAGTGAACTGGTTGGACTCGTTCCACTTGGATTGGCCATGGCGAAGAAGAATCAGCTTTCCGTTAGTCATGCCTCCAGCATGCCATGAAATTATTACCGGCGTCGGGGTTTAATCCCCAATCGCCCGCCGTTGATGGCAATCCGGAACCTCGATGCGGCTGGCCTCGTCATAGATTTCTGCGAGCGCGGCGGCGGAGCTGGCCCAGCTAAAGCGCGCGGCGTGGGCGACGGCGGCTTCGCCCATGGCGATGCGCATGGGGTCGTCGTCAAGCAGGCGGGCTAGAGCATCGGCCCAGTCGGATGGGTCATGCGAGTGCACCAGCAGGCCGGTCTCCCCTTCGGCCACGGCGATGGGCAGCCCGCCAACGGCCGCGGCCACCACCGGCGTGCCAGAAGCCTGGGCCTCCAGCGACACTAGGCCGAAGGACTCGTTATAGCTAGGCACCGCCACGATATCGGCCGCGCGGTAGACCCCCACCAGCTCCTCTGGCGGGCGGGCGCCCAAAAAGCGCACGCGCTTATCGACGCCCAACTCACGCGCCAACTCCCTATAGGCCTCCGGCGCCGTATTGGCCCCCGATGGTTCGCCACAGATGACCACGCGCAGGTTGCGGGTCGGTTCGCGGCGGAAGAGCTCGGCCGTGGCGCGGATGAGGACCTCTGGGCCCTTGAATTTTTGCAGGCGCCCCACAAAGGCCACCACCTTGGTGTGCAGTGGAATGCCCAGCTCGCGGCGGGAGCGCTCGGTATTGCGGTCCGTGCCAGGGGTAAAAAGCTCGACGTCGGCGCCGGGCGAGACCACGCGAATGATGTCGCACTCGGCGTCGTAGTGCTCGGCCAAGTCGCGGGCCTCTTGCTCGGTATTGACCACGAGCAGGTCCGCGTTATCCACTAGTTGCTGCTCACAGATGCGCCGGGCCTCGGACTCCAAGGTGTCATCCGCGGTCCGGGAGGCGTTCTTCACCGCGGCGAGGGTATGGGCCGTGTGGATGAGCGGGATGCCCCAGAGATCCCGCAGTAGCCAGCCCACCTGGCCGGAGAGCCAGTAGTGCGAGTGAATAAGGCCATATTTCTTGCCCTGCCACTTGGCAAATTGCACCATGCCGCCCGCGAAAGCGGCCAGCTGGGTCGGCAGATCCTCTTTATCCAGGCCCTCGTACGGCCCGGCGACGATATTAATGACGCGCAGGTGGGGCTCAACCTCAATGATTTCGCCCTGGCTAGGCCGAGTGGCGCGCGTGTAGACGTCCACCTCGATCCCCCGGCGAGCCAGTTGGCGCGCACTATTGAGGACGTAGACGTTCATGCCGCCGGCGTCCCCCGAGCCGGGCTGTTCAATCGGCGAGGTATGCATAGAGATCATGGCGATGCGCATGGCGCTCAATTCTACCGGCGCTATACTGGCCCCTGCCAGAAACCTACGCCACCGAAAGGTAAAGTTTTGTCCGCATACGAATCACAGGCTTGGCTCCAGTATTACCCGGAATGGACACCGCACCACCTCGAGTACGGCGACACCACGTTGCTGGATATCTACGACAATAACCTTGAGGTCAACGCCGATAAACCGGCCACCTACTTCTTCGGACGCACCCAAACGTATGCGGAGCTGAACCGGCAGGTTCGCGCTGCGGCCGCTGGCTTGAAAGCCTTCGGTGTGCGCCCCGGTGACCGCGTCGCCATCGTGGCGCCAAACTCGCCACAGTACATCGCGGCGTTCTACGCTATCTTGAAGCTGGGCGCCCAGGTGGTGCTGCACAACCCGCTCTACACCGCCCACGAGCTGGAGGGTCTCTTCCAGGATCACGGCGCGCGCATCGCCATCGCCTGGGATAAGGCAGCGCCGACCTTGGAGAAGCTGCGCGCGACCACCAACCTGGAAACGGTCGTGTCCATCAACATAATCAACGCCATGCCTACCTTGCAGCGCGCCGCCCTGCGCCTGCCCATCCCACCACTGAAGTCCAAGCGGGAGCAGCTATCGTCCCCGGCGCCCAATACCGTGCCGTGGGAGACCCTGGTGGGCAATGCCATCGGCGGCGACGGCAGCGATATCACCACGCCAGAGGACGTGGATAAGGACACCATCGCGCTCATCATGTACACCTCCGGCACCACCGGAAAACCCAAGGGCGCCATGCTCTCGCACGGCAACCTATTTTCTAACCTGATGCAGGGCAAGGCGTGGGTTCCTGGCCTGGGCGATAAGCCGGAGCGCATGCTCGCCGCCCTCCCCTTCTTCCACGCGTATGGCCTGACCATGAACGTAACCTTGGCGCAGTTCATCGGCGGCGAGCTGGTCATCCTGCCAAAGCCAGATATGTCGCTCATCATGCAGTTGATGAAGAAGCACACCCCAACCTGGGTACCGGGCGTGCCGACGCTCTACGAGCGCATCGTGAAGGCCGCCGAGGATCAGGAAATCCCCATCAAGGGTGTACGCGCGGCCTTCTCCGGCGCGTCTACCCTGCCTTCGGACACGGTCAACAAGTGGGAGAACTACACCGGCGGCCTCTTGGTGGAGGGCTATGGCCTCACCGAGTGCTCGCCGATTATCGTGGGCAACCCCATGAGCACCGACCGCCGCCCGGGCTACGTGGGCATTCCGTTCCCGGATACCCAGGTGCGCATTGCCAACCCGGATAATCTGGACGAGACCCAGCCGGACGGCGTCGAAGGCGAGGTGCTGGCCCGCGGCCCGCAGATCTTCAAGGGCTACCTCAACAACGAGGAGGCCACCGAGGCCGCCTTCCACGGCGAGTGGTTCCGCACCGGTGACATGGGCGTTATGGAAGAAGACGGCTTTATCCGCTTGGTCAGCCGCATCAAGGAAATCATCATCACCGGCGGCTTCAACGTCTACCCCGGTGAGGTGGAAGAAATCCTGCGCGAGCACCCAAGCATTGATGACGTCGCCGTGGTCGGCCGCCCGCGCGAGGACGGCTCCGAGGACGTCGTGGCCTGCCTCGACCTCGCCGATGGTGCCGCCCTCGACCCGGAGGGACTCAAGGACTACTGCCGCGAGCGCCTGACCCGCTACAAGGTCCCGCGCACCTTCTACCACTTTGAGGAGCTGGCCAAGGACCAGATGGGCAAGATCCGCCGCCGCGAGGTCCAAGCAGACCTCATCCGCCGCCTCGAGGCCGAACAGAACTAACATGTTCCGCCTTATCGATAGCCCCCTCGGACCCCTGCGCTTGCAGGCGAGCCCGCGGGGGCTTTCCCGTGTCGACATCACTGCGGCCAGCACCCCGCTGGAAGCGGTGGGCGGTGTGGATGAAGGGGGCGTCGATAAGCGCAGCGCGGACGTGCTCGACGCCGCCCAGGCACAGCTCGCGGAGTATTTCGCCGGCCAGCGCCGTTCCTTCGAGCTGCCCCTCGACCCGCCTGCGACGACCGACTTTCGCACCGCGGTGCATGCGCAACTGGCCGAGATTGGCTATGGGGAGACGGTCACCTACCGCAACGTCGCCAAGCTGCTGGGCCGGCCCGGCGCGACGCGGGCCGTGGGCAGTGCGTGCGGCGCCAATCCCCTGCTCATCGTGCGGCCATGCCACCGTGTGCTGCGCAGCGACGGCGGGCTCGGCGGCTATGCGGGCGGTCTGGAAGCCAAACGTTTTTTGCTGACACTAGAAGAAAACTAGAGGGATTCCTCATATTTGGGATATGCTATCCCCTCAGAAATAGTTTTTGTAGCCAAACGAAAGGTTTTCCGCGTGTCCGCTTCCACCTCCCGAGCCTGGCTCGAGCACTACAGCGATTGGACCCCACACACGCTGGACTATGGCGATAAAACCATCGTCGACTACTACCGCAATAACCTGCGGGCCAACGCCAATAAATCCGCCACCTACTTCTTCGGCCGCACGCAGACCTACGCGGAGCTCGATACCCAAGTGCGCGCCGCCGCGGCCGGGCTCAAGGCTTTTGGTATTCGCCCCGGCGACAAGGTCGCCATCGTGCTGCCTAACTGCCCCCAGCACGTCGCGGCCTTCTACGCGGTGCAGCTGCTCGGCGCCACCGTGGTCGAACACAACCCGCTCTATACCGCCCCGGAGCTAGAAGGCTTGCTCAATGACCACGGCGCGCGCGTGGCCATCTCCTGGGATAAAACCGCCTCCACGCTGGAAAAGCTACGCTCAACCACCCCGCTGGAGACCATCGTCTCCGTCAACATGGTCGATGCCATGCCACCGCTCAAGCGCCTCGCGCTGCGCCTGCCCCTCCCACCGCTGGCCGCCAAGCGCGAGCAGCTCACCAGCCCCGCGCCCAATACCGTGGAGTGGTTCACCCTCATCGGCGCGGCCATTGGCGGCGATGGCTCGGACCTCGATGTCCCTGAGATCTCCCAGGACGATATCGCGCTCATCCTCTATACCTCCGGCACCACCGGAAAGCCCAAGGGTGCCCTGCTCTCACACGGCAACCTCATTGCCAATGCCATTCAAGGCAAGGCCTGGGTGCCGCAGATGGGCAAGCAACAAGAGCGCTTCCTCGCGGCACTGCCCATCTTCCACGCCTATGGCATGACCACGCTGTGCATCTTCAGCATCTACCTCGGCGCCGAGCTCATCCTGGTCCCTCCCCGCAGATGCCGCTGATTATGGACATCGTAAAGAAGCGCACGCCTACCTGGCTGCCGGGCGTGCCCACGCTGTATCAAAAGATCATGGACGCGGCGGAAGAAAAGGACGTCGACTTAAGCGGCATCCACAATGCCTTCTCAGGCGCCGCCACGCTGCCCATAGAGATTGTAGAGCGCTGGGAGGCCCTGACCGGAGGCCGGCTGGTGGAGGGCTTCGGTATGACGGAGACTTCCCCAGTGCTTACGGCCAATCCCATGAACGGCAAGCACCGCCCCGGCTATGTGGGCGTGCCCTTCCCGGATACGGAGGTTCGCATTGCCAACCCTGAGAATCTGGATGAAACCCAACCCGATGGCCAACCAGGCGAGATGCTCGCGCGCGGCCCGCAAATTTTCCAGGGCTATTTTGGCAATGCCGCCGCCACCGAAAAGACCTTCCACAACGGCTGGTTCCGCACCGGCGATATGGCGCTCATGGAACCGGATGGCTATATCAAGCTGGTCAGCCGCATCAAGGAAATCATCATCACCGGCGGCTTCAACGTCTACCCCGCCGAGGTGGAAGAGGCGATTGCCCAGCATCCCGACGTCGTGGATGTCGCCGCCGTGGGCCGCCCGCGCCAGGATGGCTCCGAGGATGTCGTCGGCTGCGTCACCCTGCGCGATGGCGCCGTGCTCGATCCAGAAGGCCTGAAGGAATTCTGCCGCGAGCGCCTGACCCGCTATAAGGTGCCGCGCACGTTCTACCACTTCGAAGATCTGGCGCGCGACCACCTGGGCAAAATCCGCCGCCACCAGGTGCGCAAGGACCTACTCGAGCTGCTGGAGGCAAAGGCCTAAACTTAGCGGCTATGGCAGATATTCATTACGGCGCTACCTTGACGGATTTCCTCGCGGCCGCCGTCGCCAGGTTTCCGCAGCGCCCCGCCACCTACTTCGCTGGCCGCACGCTCACCTATGGCGAGCTCGACGCCCAGGTGGCGGCCGCGGCTGGGGCCCTGCGCGAGATGGGTGTGCGCCCCGGCGACCGCGTGGCGCTCCTGCTGCCCAATTGCCCGCAGCACGTGGTGGCATTCTTCGCCATTCTGCGCCTGGGTGCGGTGGTGGTGGAGCACAATCCGCGCTATACCGCGCACGAGCTCACCCCGCTGCTCGCCCACCATGGCGCCCGCGTGGCGATTGCCTGGGAGGACATCGCTCCCACCGTCTCCGCGCAGGTAGAGACCACCATCTCCGTTTCCCTCAGCGAGCCGCTTCCCCTCAGCGGCGCCCCGGTGGAGCCGCACCCTGCCGCGCTTGCCGACGCCGCCCTTATCCTCTACACCTCCGGCACCACCGCCCGCCCCAAGGGCGTGGCCTTAACCCACGGCAACCTCGCGGCCAACTGCCTGCAGCTGGAAACCCAAGCCCCGCTGCGCGCTGGCCACGAGCGCTTTCTGGCCGCGCTGCCCATGTTCCATTCCTATGGCTTGACGATGAGCGTGCTCCTCGCGGTGCGCTGTGCGGCCGAGATCATCCTGCTGCCTGCCCCACACACCGACGCGGTGACCAAGGCGCTTGCCGCCCGCCGCCCCACCTGGATGCCGGGCGTGCCCACCATCTACGAGCGGGCCATGACAGCCACGCCCTCGGCCGTAGCCACCGCCGCTTCCCCCGCGCCTACGGATCTCGGCGGGGTACGCTATTCCATCTCGGGCGCGGCCTCGCTCCCCTCGCGCATCATCGAGCCATGGGAGGAACGCACCGGCGGCCTGCTGGTGGAAGGCTATGGGCTCACGGAAACCTCTCCCGTGCTGACCATCAATCCCCTCGATGACACCCGGCGCGCCGGCACCATCGGCCTGCCGCTGCCGGATACGCAGCTGCGCATCGGCGATCCTCACGACCTCAGCCGCACCCAGCCGGATGGCGAGGCCGGCGAGATCCTCGCCCGCGGCCCGCAAGTCTTTAGCGGCTACCTTGCCGACGCCCCCGCCACCGCCGCCGCCTTCCATGACGGCTGGTTCCGCACCGGGGACATGGGCGTGCGCGAGCCTGACGGCCATATCCGCTTGGTGGGCCGTATCAAGGAAATCATCATCACCGGTGGTTTCAATGTCTATCCCGGCGAGGTCGAGGAGGCTTTAACCTCCCATCCCGACATCGCCCAGGCCGCGGTCGTGGGCCTTCCTCGCTCCGATGGTTCTGAGGATGTAGCCGCCTGCGTGGTGCTTGCCCCCGGCGCGCAGCTCGACGAGTCCGCCTTGCGCGACCATTGCCGCGGGTTGTTGGCGCGTTATAAGGTCCCGCAGCGCTTCTTTGCCATGGAGACGCTCGCCGCCGACCAGCTGGGCAAGCTGCGCCGCCGCGATGTCCAGCGCGATCTCCTCGCCCTGCTCAGCCAGGGCTAGCCTTCTTCCTGCTCTTCCCGGCGCACCGCCTGTCGATAGATGCGCTCGGAACGTTCCTCAAGGTCGTGCTGGGCGCGGGCTTGGGATTTAGCGGCGGCGTCGGAACGCGGCGGGGCCTGAATATGCCGCGCAGCGTGCAGGCCCAATTGCAGCTCCTTTGCGCGCAGGATCTCCGCATCGAGCTTGATACCCAGGATGAGCATCGTATTAGATAGCCACACGGCCATGAATACGGCCATGATGAGGCTGAAGGCGCCGTAGACGCTGGCTCCGGCAAAGCGCTGGGTATACAGCGCAAATGCTCCCCACACCACGACATTGGTACTCAGCGCCACAACGGAGCCTAGGGTTATCCATCGAAAGCGCGCCGGCCGCACGTTCGGGGAAAAGTGATACAAGATGGCGATCAAGCTCAGCACGATCACCACGGTGAGCGGGAAGCGCAGCCAATTCCACACCGGCATGAAGATCCCACCCAAAAAGTCCGCGGTGCCCTGCATCTCCAACTTGCCCGCGAGCGGATCGATAACGCCGCTCACGATGGTATCGCGCAGCAGGTTAGCAAAGAGGACGATGACCGCACCGATGACGAGGACGATGGTCAGCCCCCACATCAACGCCCAAGTGCGGATGATTCCGCGGCCCTCTACTCGCCCATAGACGGTATTGGCCGTGCGCGAGAAGGCGCGCACATAGGCCGAGGCCGCAAAGAGCGAAATCAGCACGGATACCACCAGCGCGAAGGTGCCTTGCGCCGTGGAACCAATAATGGAGCCAACCAATTTTTCGGCCTGCTCCGTCATGGAACTGGGCACGTAGTCCGCAATGAATTGCGAGGTTAATTCGTGTACCTCGGCACGCCGCGAGGAGAAAATGAGCGTGGCGATGGAATAGGCAGCCAGCACCGTGGGGGCAAAGGCCATGAGCGTGAAGTACGTCATGGTGGCCGCACGATCCATCAAGGCATCGTGAAAGAAATCGGCCCACACGCGGCGCACCACCAGCCCCCAGCTTTCCTTACGCAAGCGGTTGCCGCGGGCCAGGGGATCTACTTCCTCGGTATGGCCCGCAATCTTGACCACGGTGGGCGCGGTGCTGGGCACGATCTTATCCGCCCCCTCGTACTCGGATTCGCTCACCGGAGTGGCCGCGGCGCTCGACGGAGTGCCGGCAGGCGGGCGGCCGGCAGGCTGTTCGCCGGCGGGCTGCTTACCTTCAGGCTGTTCGGCAGAAGGCAAGTCCCCAGGGGTGCGTGCGGCGCCGGGGGCCTCGGCGGCGTCGTCGAGAGTGCTCATATTATCCCAGCGTATGCGGTAAAGAATCTATTTCAGGAAGTGACACTCAGCCGTGATTACACTGGAGAAGCATGACTGACCAGAATGAAAAGAAGCTCAACGTTAAGTCCTTCGAACTCGACCACCGCCTAGTCAGCGCGCCATATATCCGCGTGGCCGACCGCACGGATTTGGGCGGCGGCGTCGAAATCATCAAGTACGACCTGCGTTTCTGCCAGCCTAACCAGGATCACCTGGACACCAAGGCGCTGCATTCGGTGGAGCACATGATGGCAAACTTCATGCGCAATTACACCGATAAGCTCATCGGTTTCGCCCCGATGGGCTGCCGCACCGGCTTCTACGCCATCACCAACGGCATGGAGCAGGACGAGCTGCTGCGCGCGGTGGAAGGCGCGCTCAACGATATTCTTAACGCTACCGAGGTACCGGCCGCCAATGAAGAGCAGTGCGGTTGGGGTGCGCACCACAGCTTGGAGGGCGCGCAGGAGGCAGCCCGCGCTTTCCTGGGGGCTAAGGATGAGTGGCTCCAGGTCATGGCGGCCTAAGCGAGTCGCCGGCGCGCTAGGCGCCGAACTGAAAAAGCAGCCACGATAGACCCGAAAACCGCGTGGTTAAGGTCGCTATCGTGGCTGCTTTGTAGGTTTTATGCCCCAGAGACTCGGAGCGAAAGCGCGGTCGCGCGCTACTCGTCGAGGGAGAGGCCGATCCACACCGGTTCGGGCACGAGTTCCACGCCGAAGGTTTCGTGGACGCCGTCGCGGATGGTGCGGGCGAGGTTCACAATATCGGCGGCCGTGGCCTCGCCGCGGTTGGTCAGCGCCAGCGTGTGCTTCGTCGAGAGCGTGGCCCTGCCGGAGCCCGGATAGCCCTTGGCAAACCCGGCGCGGTCAATGAGCCAGGCGGCGGATAGCTTTTCCCGGCCGGTCTCGGCTGAGGGGTGGCGGGGCATGGAGTCTGCGGTGGCGTCGCCAAGCGAGGCACGGACCTTGGCCTGGACGGCGTCGGCAAGAGCGGAGTCCACCACCGGGTTGGTAAAGAAAGAGCCGGCGGACCAGGTGTCATGGTCGGTAGGGTCGAGCACCATGCCCTTGCCGCGGCGCAGCTTGAGGACCTGCTCGCGAACTCGGCCACGGGGCGGCGCTCGCCCGGATTCTGGGTGAGTTGGCCAAAGCGCAGCGGGCGGGAAAGGCCCTCGGTATCGAGCTGCAGCTCCACCTCCAGCACCACGGCGCGGCCGGTGAATTTCAGGTTGGAATAGCGATACGCTAGCTCCAGATCGGAGGCGGGAACCCACTCATCGCTATCGGTGCGGCGGTTATAAAGGCGCACGCGGGTAAGGACCTCAGAGATCTCCGCGCCATAGGCACCCACATTCTGCACGGGGACCGCGCCCACGGTGCCGGGGATGCCGGAGAGGCACTCGATGCCACCCAGGCCGAGCTGCACGGAGCGAGCCACCACGTCATCCCAGACGGCGCCCGCCTGTGCGCGCACCACGCCGGTTTCGGTGTCCATAGAGACCTCGTCGAAGTCGAGGATGACCGCGACGAGGTCCACTGCGCCATCGGCCACCAAGAGGTTGGAGCCGCCGCCAACGACGATGAAATTCACTTCGGCGTGATCAAGGGCACGCACCACGGCAACGGCGGCCTCTGGCTGCGAGCAGCGGAGTGCGGCCTGCGGTTTTCCGCCTACACGCAGCGTAGTCAGGTCCGCGAAGGTGGCGGCGGGGTCCAGTTCTACGCCGTCGATCGCTGTGAGCTGTTGCGTCAAAGATTTATCAAGCACGCCTACCAAGGTAGTCTGTTAGGCATGTCAACCCGTAGTGAAAACACCGTAACCATCAATCAGCCCATCGAAAAGGTTCACAAGGCGCTGCTCACCAAGGAATACTGGGAGTACATCGTGGCCAACCTCTCCCCCGAGGCGGGCCAGGTGCACGACTTCAGCGATAACGTAGCCACCCTCTTCGAGGTTCTGCCGACCACCCTGCTGCCAGAGGCAGTGCGCGCCATGGTCTCCCAGGACCTGAAGGTCAAGCGCGTGGTTACCGTGGGCGAGCTCAACGGTGAGGCTGCTGACGTTAACTACACCGCGGATGTCAAGGGCACCCCGGTTGATTTCAAGGGCGATATCTCCCTGGCCGGCGAGGGCGAAATGACCAAGCTGTCCTACGTCAACGAGATTTCCGTCAATATCCCGATGATGGGCGCCGCCATCGAGCCGAAGGTGGGCGAGTCCCTGGGCGAGCTCTTCGATAACGAGGGCAAGCTGACCGAACAGTGGATTTCTGAGAACGCCTAAGTTCTTCAGACCCCAAATCTATGGCCGACCACGCACATAATCTGCGCGCTAGCGCAGCAGCGGGTCGGCCTTTTGGCGTTATTACCCGCGGCACCACCAACCACAACCGGCTGCGGCGCTGCGATAGGTGGATGCTCGCGCACCCGGAGATTTCCGCGCTGCTGCGGCATGTGGATACGCCGCTGGCGCTCGATGTGGGCTACGGGGCCTCGCATGCGACCACCGTAGAGTGGGCGGGGTGGCTGCGCCGGGCGAATCCGCAGGTAGACGTGCGCGGGTTGGAGATCCACCCGGACCGGGTGCTGCCGCCGCGCGATGGCGTGCGCTTCGAGCTGGGCGGTTTTGAGCTGGCCGGCTACCGGCCGCAGCTAGTGCGCGCGTTCAATGTGCTGCGCCAATATGACGTGAACCAGGTGGAAGAGGCCTGGCAGACGGTGTGCTCCCGGCTTGCCCCAGGCGGCTTCTTTGTGGAGGGAACCTGCGATGAGCTCGGCCGGCGCGCGGCCTGGTTGCTGCTCGATGCCCATGGTTCGCGGACGCTCACCCTGGCGTGGGACCCGTTTGATGTGGCGCGCCCCTCCGATATTGCCGAGCGCCTGCCCAAAATCCTCATCCACCGCAATGTGCCCGGCGAGCCCATCCACGAGCTGCTTCAGGCCGCCGACGAAGCCTGGGACCGCGCGGCCGGCTGGGCGCCTTACGGCCCGCGCGTGCGCTGGCGTAGAGCACGCGCCATGCTTGCCGACGCCCCCTTTAACATCCACCCCGTCCGCCGGCGCCTGCGCGATAATGTGCTCACCGTGGACTGGGAATCGGTGGCGCCGCAAGGTTAAAAATGTCCTGCTAACTTCACCGCAGACTTTGCCCCGCGCCGTCTCATGCGCCACACTGGTACGCATGGCTTCGAAGAAATCGGCGGGTTCGCTCGCCTGGAAAATCATCATTGGCATCCTCGTAGCACTCCTCGTGCTCATCCTGCTGGCCGAGTTCGGCCTGCGCTGGTTCATCGGCCACCAGATGACCTCGCAGTTCAACGAGGCCGCTGAGCAAGAGGGCATTCAGGTCAAAGATGACCCTCCGTCAGCTTCGGCGGCAGCCCACTCCTGCTGGGGTTGTTTCAGGGCTCCATTTCCCAAATGGATATGACCACGCCGTCCACCCTGCAAATCGACGGCACCGAGATTAAGGGCCAGCCTGCCTCCGAGATCCACGTGGAAGACATGAGCACGGACCAGGACAACCCGGTGGCCGGCAAGCTGCGCGCTTCTACCACCGTGCCGGATGACTACCTGCTGGCCTCCTTCCAGAAGGGCATTTCCGAGCAAGCCGGCAGCGACAAGGTGGGCAATATGGTGGTCACGGAGATTACCGCCAATGAGCAGGACCATGTGCTGGACGTGAAATTCGCCGGCGGCCTGGCCAACCTCTCGCTGGAGCCCACCGCCCACGATGGAAAGCTCGATATCCGCGCCACCGAGGCCTCCATCTTCGGCCTCGAGCTGCCGGACCAGGCCACCGAAGCCATCTCCTCCGCGCTGCAAAACGGCATGTCGGACCAGTTCGTGGGCTCGGACATGAACGTCGATTCCGTAGAGGTGCTCGATGGCGAACTCAAGCTCACCATCACCGGCACCGATGTTCCGATGAACGACATGGATAAGCTGGCCGGCGGCGGCGAGGGCGCCACCGGCAACAGCGGGTCTAATAATGGCGCGCCGCAGCAGAACGCACAGAAGGAAGCCGCCTAAACCGCAGCGGTGGGAAATTCGAGGACCGGAAGCTTGGCAGCAGCCAACGCCGGTTCTTTTTCATGCCTGCGGCACCGGCACCGGAATCCGCGCGGTCCGCGCCCGCGGCCTCGCTGCTGCGCACAATGAGGCGCTGGTAGCCGGCTTGGTGGGCGGCGTTGAGGGTGGCGTCGGCAAGCGGGGCGTCTGGGACGATGAGGCCCAAGCGGGCCGGATCCGGGCAGGCCTCGCGGATGGCGATGAGCTCGGAGAGCACGGCATTGGCATCCGCTACGGTCTCATCGAGGCTGACCCACACCTCGCTAGCGCCCGATTGGATGGCCAGGCGCGCCTCAGAGGCTTTGATGAGCGTGTGGTGGCGGCCGGTGGGATAGCCGGCGACGGAGATGATATCGGCCGCGCCGGCCCCCGCGGCAATGGAAACATGGTGCGGGGAGACCACGACGGTGTTATCGGCGGCGCGGTCCTTGACCGTCGCGGCCGGGGCAGCAAGCAGGTTAAGCATTAGTAGCTGTAATCGCCGTTGATAATGGCCTTGAGCTGCGGGCGCACATCAAACCAGTACACGCCGGTAATGACCGTGCCGATCCAGGACAGGAATGGCATGCCGGTGGCCATCGCTACCGCCGAGCCCGCCAGCAGGCCAACCCACACCCACTTGCCCTGACGGTCGCCGGCGCGGAAGGCATCCTCGCGCGTGGCGGCGGCAAGCACCGCACCGACGATGGCGGTCAGGGTGAGGATTCGGAAGATGTAGCCGTCTAGATTCCAGGCAAGTTCATAAAGGAAATACATGCAGATTAATTCTGTGGGTCGTCGGTGTCGATTACTTCGCCATCGATAATATTATCGCCCTGCGAAGGAGCCGAATTCTGGCCGGGGCGCGCGCCGTTCTTCTTTTCCGCGCGGCGGGCCTGGGCGGAATTATAGGCGTCCATGACGCCCCCACGGGTCTCTTGGTAGGCGGTAGTGAACTTGCCCTTGGCGTCAGCGAAAGACGCGGACTCGCGGGTGCCGTCCGCGGCCTTCTTCAAGGAAGCACCAAATTCCTTCGCGGTGGCGGTGGCCTTGTCCACCAGGCCATCCTTGCCGGTGGCGCCGTAAGGGCTATGTGCCTGCGCGCCTTGAGCGTGCTGGGTGCGCTCTTCTTGCAGGCGGCCGCCGAAGTCCTTGGCTACCTCAAAAGCAGCGCTGCCGGCATCCTTCAGGGAATCGAAAATCTTTTTATTATCGCTCATTGCTCATTACTCCTTGTGTTTAAGCACCAAAGATCAGGTGGTTGATCGCGAATATCACCAATCCTGCCAGGGAACCGACGATAGTGCCGTTCAAACGAATAAACTGCAGATCCTTGCCCACCATGAGCTCGATATTCTGGGAGGCTTCCTCCGCATCCCAACGCTTGATGGTCTCTGGGATAATAGCGATGATTTCCGGCGCGAATTTCTCCACCGCGTAGCGCGCGGCCTTATCCACGAGGGCATTAGCCTGGGCCAGGAATTCGGAGTCCTCGAGCAGGCGGTGCGCCAGCTCCTTTACCTTGGCCGTAATCTTCTGGCGCAGGAAGGACTCCGGGTCATTGAGCTGGTCAATGAGCGTGGTGGATACCGTGCGCCACATGGCCGCCGGTGCCTGCTGGGCCTGGTCGGAGGCGAGCATTTCTTGCTTGATGCCCTCAATGCGCCCGCGCATGTCCTCGTCCCATTGCAGGTCCGCGGCCAGCTTGGACAGGTTGCGGCGAATGGCCAGGCGGGCCTCGTGGTTGCCATTGCTGCGCACCTCATCGGCGAATTCTACGAGCTCGGTATAGACCTTCTCCCCCACCATCTCGCGGGCAAAGCGTGGCGCCCACCCCGGCATCCGCTCGTCGATGGCGGTGACCACGGTGGACTCCATGCTCAGAATCTTGCCGTGCGCCCACTCAATGAGGTCGTCTTCCAGCGGACGAGCCTTGCCGTCAGCAATATAGCCCTCCAGCAACCTACCCAGCGGCGGGCCCCACTCAGGCTCGGCCAGGCGGTCCATGACTTGGGTGCGGATGAAATGCTCTGCCTCAGCTGGGTCGAGATCCTCCACCACGCTGGCGGCACGCTCGCCGATCCACGCGGAGACCTCCTCCGCCTTGCCGGGCTCCACGCCCTGGCGTGCGAGCCACAGCGGCAGCTCCGCCTCCCGCACCTTGGCGCTGAGTGCATCCGCAGTCAGGAAGTTCTCCTCCACGAAGTCACTTAAGGCATCGCCCACGCGGTCCTTATTATTCGGAATCAGCGCCGTGTGCGGGATGGGCAGCCCCAACGGCCGGCGAAATAGCGCGGTCACCGCAAACCAGTCCGCCAGGCCACCTACCATGCCGGCTTCGGCCGCTGCACGCACGTAGCCCACCCATACCGGAGCTCCGCTTTCCGACGCCTGCCACCACGAACACCCCAAAAAGATCACCGCCGCACCAATCAGGAACGACAGCGCAATCGCCTTCCACCGGCGCAGGCTCGCACGCCGAGCCTCCTGATTACCAGCCTGCGGCACGGGAGCAGCACCCGACGATGCCGATGCCGTAGCCGTTTCGAGGCCTTCCTCCGCGCGGTGCGTCATGAGTTCTCCTTGGGATTGTGAAGGTGTATTTCAGCTTCGTTCTATAACACTAGTGCCCACCTCGGACATGCCCGGTGGTTGCCGTCGTTCCAGCGACTTGTTGAATCGCTACCACGTGCTAGCGGCAGCGTCGTTTGGATGGTGAGAGATCACGCAACCCCCGCCTCCTGCACGGTGAACATGCTAATGGAGGCGGGGGTGACGTCGAGTCAGTACAGAAACTTAGGCAATGCCTAGATTAGGCAGCGGCCTTAGTTAGCTCGGCCGGTTTCCTTGCGGTACTTGCGGTAGTAGCGGCGGCCGTAGTGGACGGTGCCTACTGCGGCGATGGCCACAGCAATCAGAGCGATGATGCCGATGATGATGGTCAGGGAGTAGTTGCCCTCACCGGCAGTGCCCAGCGGGGTATCCCACACGCCAAGGCCCCAGATGAGGATGCCAGCGGCCGGGAGGCAAGACAGGATCAGACCCATGCCCACCCAGGTGGAGGTGCGCAGGAGGGAAGAGTGAGGAGCACCGAAGGATACTGGATCGTAGCCCTCAATGTAGGTGTCCTGAATCTTGCCGGAGAACTCCGGGTAGGTCTCGCTGGCGTAGTCAGCGACTGCGTGGGTGTTATCGCTCATGGCGGAGTCTTTCTGTCTTTCTCTCGTTCCTAGTATTCCTACGGAATAACCTTAGCTTAGTCGTCCTTGCCACGGAAAGCAGCACGTGCACGTTCGCGGGTAACCGCAGAAACTGCGGTCAGCGGAACGCCGGCCGGGCAGACGTCGGCGCACTCACCGTAGAGGGAGCAGTGGCCGAAGTTGGCTTCCAGGTCGTCGACCATGTTGCGGGCACGGCGGCCACGCTCTTCCTTGCCCAGCGGCATGAGGGAAAGGTGCACCAGCTTTGCGCCGGTAAACAGGTGAGCCGCACCGTTCGGGCAGGCAGCAACGCAGGCACCGCAGCCAATGCAGGCAGCGTGGTCCAGCGAGTACTCGGCGGTCTCGTGGTTGAGGTGCATGGTATCCGCATCCGGAGCGGTACCAGCATCCATGGAGACGTAGCCGCCCTGCTCCATCACGTGATCCAGTGCCGCGCGGTCCACGACCATGTCCTTAATGACCGGGTAGGCAGCGGAACGGAATGGCTCCAGCTTGACGGTCTGGCCATCGGTGAAGTTGAACAGGCGCTGCTGGCAGGCAGGGGTGTTCTGGCCAGGGCCGTGCGGGCGACCATTGACGGTCAAACCACAGGTACCGCAGATGCCCTCACGGCAGTCGGAAGCGAAGGCAAAGGGCTCTTCGCCGCGCTCAATGTAGCCCTCGTTGACGTGGTCCAGCAGCTCCAGGATGGACATCTGCTCAGAGGCGTCATCCACCTGGACGGTCTCGAAATGGCCTTCTTGGGTCGGTCCGGCTTGACGCCAGATCTCAAGTGTCAGTTTCATTACTTGTAGTTCCTTGTCATCAGCGGGATCGAATCAAAGTACAGCGGCTCGGCGTGGCGGATGAACTCGTTCTTATTTGCGCCCGGCTCCCATGCGGAAACGAAGCACCAGTTCTCATCATCGCGTTCTGCCTCGCCGTCCTCGGTGAGGTGGTCCTCGCGGAAGTGAGCGCCACAGGACTCATCGCGGTCCAGAGCGTCAACACACATGAGCTCACCCAAGTCCAGGTAGTCGGCGACGCGCAGGCCGTACTCCAGCACCTGGTTCATGTCGTTGGCCTCACCCGGAATGCGGACGTTAGCCCAGAAGTCCTCGCGCAGCTCGCGGATCTTGGTGATCGCGGTCTTGAGGTCCTCGACGTTACGGGACACACCGCAGCCGTGGTAGAGGATATCGCCCAGCTGGCGGTGGTAGTAGGACGGACCGTGCGGGTTCTCACCGCGCACGCCCATGAGGCGGTCGATGCGCTCCTGGGACTGTGCCAGGGTTGCCTGTGCCTCTGGGGAATCCTCGGCCAGCTTCTCCTCGTTGAGGTGGTCAGCCAAGTAGTTCGGGATGGTGAACGGCAGGGTGAACCAGCCATCGACGGAAGCCGAAAGCAGGGAGTTTGCACCCAGGCGGTTAGCACCGTGGTAGGTCCAGGAGCACTCACCGGCGGCAAAGAGGCCGTCGATGGAGGTCATCTCGTTGAAGTCCGTCCACAGGCCGCCCATGGTGAAGTGGCAGGTCGGGGCGATGCGCATCGGGGTCTCATAGGCGGACTCGCCGATAGCCTCTTCGTACATCTCGATCAGGTTGGAGTAGCGCTCGCGGATCTTGTCCTTGCCTAGGCGCTCGATGGCGTCGCGGAAGTCCAGGTACACCGAGTTGTGCAGCGGGCCAACGCCCAGGCCGGCATTGATCTGCTGGGAGATGGCACGGGAAGCAACGTCGCGCGGAACCAGGTTGCCGAATGCCGGGTAGCGGCGCTCCAAGAAGTAGTCGCGCTCTTCTTCCGGAATGGTATTCGGGTCGCGGTCGTCGCCCTCCTTCTTCGGGGACCAAATGCGGCCGTCGTTACGCAGGGACTCCGACATCAGGATGGTCTTGGACTGCCAATCGGAGTTGACCGGCAGGCCCGTCGGGTGGAACTGCACGAAGGCCGGGGAAGCCAGGTAAGCACCGCTGTCGTACGCACGCATCATGGCGCTGGCATTGGAGTTCTTTGCCAGGGTGGACATGTGGTAGACGTTGCCGTAGCCGCCGGTACCCAGCACAACTGCGTGGCCGGTGAAGGCCTTGAGCTCACCGGTAATCAGGTTGCGGGTAACGATGCCGCCGGCACGCTTCTTACCGTTGTCGTTGTAGACGATGATGTCCTGCAGGTCGTTGTGAGCGAAGAGCTCCACGTTGCCCAGGCCGATCTGGCGGTACAGCGCCGAAGTGGTGGACAGCTGCAGCTGCTGACCTGTTTGGCCACGGGTGTAGTAGGTACGGGAGACCTGCACGCCACCGAAGGAACGGGTAGCCAGGGTGCCGCCGTACTCGCGAGCGAATGGGGCGCCGATGGCGTTCATGTGGTCGATGACGCGGACGGACTCGTTTGCCAGGCGCCAGCAGTCGGACTCGCGGCAGCGGTAGTCGCCGCCCTTCACGGTGTCCTTGGTGTGGCGGTAGGCGGAGTCATTGTCCACCTTCTTGGCACGGGAGGCGTTGACGCCACCCTGCGCGGCAATGGAGTGCGCGCGGCGCGGGGAATCGTGGTAGGTGAATACCTTTACCTTGTAGCCCAGCTCGCCCAGTGCGGCCGCAGCGGAACCAGCGGACAGGCCGGTACCAACCACGAGAACCTCAAACTTGCGGCGGTTCAGCGGGGAGACCAGCTGCATGTGGTCCTTTTGGTCGGGACCGCATATCCTTCATCGGCACGCCGTGCGGCTCGTGGGATTCCAGGATGTTGCCGGCAGATACGCCCGGAACGATGGACTGTGGGTGCGAGAACTTAGGGTGCTCGCGCTTGAGTTCAGTATTAGTCATGGGTTTCTAACTCCTTTAGCTGACCAAGCCCAGGGCAACGGACAAAGGCATAACGATGTTGCCGATGCAAACAACGGCCGGGATGACGTACGCCAAGATCAGGAAGGTCTGACGCCACTTCGCACCGGTGATACCCAGGTCAGAGGCGGCAAGGCGAATGCCGTGGGTGAGGTGCAGGAACAGGAAGCACATGGCGATCACGTACACGATGGTGACCGGCCAACGGCTAAAGGTTGCAATCATGTTGGCCTTCACCGCGCCCTCTGCAAAGTCACCTGGGGCGATGGGCTGTACGCCCATGGTCAGGTCCAGCAGGTGGAAGATGATGAACAGCAACAAGACGATGCCGGAAACCAGCATGGATTTGGTAGCGAAGGAATCTAGGCCACCCATGAGGTTGCTGCGGCGGAATTTGCCGCGGGACGCCTTGGAGCGGGCGGTCAAAGCGATCGCGCCGTAGATATGGGCGATGATGGCAACCAGCAGGACCGCGCGGATGATCCACAATGCGCCCTCATGCGGGAACAACGGCTCGCCCATGGAGCGCAGGAATGCGCCGTATTCATCCAGCGCCTCTTCGCCGCCGTGCGCCGGCAAGTACAACTTCAGGTTGCCGGCCATGTGGCCAACAACGAAGAGGGCGAAGAGCAGGCCAGTGACGGCCATGATGAGCTTCAGAACCCAGGAGGGCACTCCCGGCTTCTGGCGGATTGGTTCGTTAGTAATGTGGCCGTGAGCTACTGCCTCACGGTCCGGATTTCTTAAAGTCATGACACCTCCATTGTCGCCCTCACTTTAACTGGGCTTAACCGCTGGTTACTAGTCAATTCCTGCAGCGTTTCACCTAACGGTACGGCGGTACGGTTAAAGTCAGAATTCTTTTAGGCAAGGGTTGCCTTAAAAGCCTCGGGACAAAACGTCACTACCTTGGCAGGTCGGAATTCCGCAATATTGACGTTGCGTAAATGTCCACTTGATTGTGAACTTGGTCACCCGCTGTTACTAGAGTGATCGCCTCACCCCTTTATGCGTCAAACTTTCGCATGAAACCCACATGCACCCCACAGGAACGTGAACATTCTTTGCAAGATCTTTGCGATTAGGGTGCACACCCGCAGGCCAGCCAGTAACCTTGCCGGCATGAGTAAGACGTATGTGGGATCTCGCCTTCGCCAGCTTCGCCGTGAGCGCGATCTCAGTCAGGCTTCCCTTGCTGCGACGCTGGGGCTCTCCGCCAGCTACGTCAATCAGATCGAGCACGACGTCCGCCCGCTCACCGTCCCGGTGCTCCTGCGCATCACGGAGGTCTTCGGCGTCGATGCCACCTTCTTCTCCCGTGATGACGACTCCCGCCTTCTTGCCGAGATCCAGGACGTCATCCAAGACAAGGAGCTCTGCCCCTCCCCTGTCGAGCTGCAGGAGCTCTCCGAGCTGGTCTATAACCATCCCACCGTGGCTCGCACGCTGGTAGACGTCCACCGTCGCTACCGCAATGTGCGTGATAAGCTCTCGCTGGCCACCGATGCCCGCCGCACCACCGAGGCCACCCAGGCCCTATCCATGCCGCACGACGAGGTGCGCGACTTCTTCTACGCTCGCCAAAACTACTTGGACAACCTGGACCACCATGCAGAGCAGCTTGCCGACGCCCTCTCGGTCACCCAATTCGGCATTCGCGACACCGAACATGCCCTGACCCAGCGCCTGCGCGATCGCCACAACGTAGATATCCACATCACTTCCCAGATGGATGGCACGCTACACAGCTTTAACCGCGAGACCGGCGAGTTCCGGCTCGCGTCGCGCCTGAGCGAAGGCCAGCGCGCCTTCCGCATGGCCGCGGAGCTGAGCTTCCTCGAGGCCGGGGAGGACATCGCCGCCCTAGTGGGGGAAGAGCCGTTTACCTCGGATGCTTCGCGCAACCTCGCACAGCGCGGCTTGGCCAGCTACTTCGCCGCCGCCACCGTGATGCCCTATGCACTGATGCATTCCGAAGCCGAGCGCTCCGGCTACGACGTGGAATACCTCTGCCAGGTCTTCGGCGTGGGCTATGAATCCGTGGCCTCCCGCCTGTCCACCCTGCAGCGCGATAACCTCCGCGGCATTCCTTTTACTTTTGTCCGCGTCGACCGCGCAGGCAATATGTCCAAGCGCCAATCCGCCACCGGCGTGCACTTTTCCAATAACGGCGGCACCTGCCCGCTGTGGAATGTCTACGAGACCTTCGCCCAGCCCGGCATTATCTCCCGCCAGCTGGCCCAAATGCCCGATGGCCGCAACTACCTGTGGATTTCGCGCGCCGTCCAGCACCACCAAGGGCGTTTTGGCGATACCGATAAGCTCTTCGCCATCGGACTAGGCTGCGAAGCCCGGCACGCCGACCGCACCGTCTACGCCGAGGGGCTCGATCTCAGCGATCTTTCCTCGGCCACCCCCATCGGCTCCGGCTGCCGCACGTGCCCGCGCGAGAACTGCGCGCAGCGCGCCTTTCCACCCATCAACGAGGTCATCAACGTCGATGCCCACCGCTCCGCCGTGGCACCCTACTAGCGTCTTCGGCGCCAATCGACCTACTCGAAAACTACTCGAAAGCTACTCGAAAGAGTTCGTTACGAGTAAATAACGTTATGACCTGCCGGTTTGGCAGTACTCGAAAACTACTCGAAAGCTACTCGAAAAATTTTCGAGTAGCGGCGAGGGTTGCGCGCGTTATGCATACAAAGAGCAACGGCACCGCTGCTTCCCTCCTGCCCCGTGTGGGCGGAGGAGGATCAGCGGTGCCGATGCTGTTGCTGTTGTAGTGTGCCGAGGTCCTAGCCTCCCGCCGCTGCTGGGGCGGTGGCGGGAGAAAAGATGGACGTCGGCAAGCAGCCCTGCTTAGAGGTTAATCATGTGGCCGCCGATGCCCTCGGCAGCTTCCTTCATGGCCTCAGAGAGGGTCGGGTGGGTGTGAACGTTGCGGCCGATTTCCTCAGCGGTGAGGTCGAAACGCTGCGCCAGGGTCAGCTCTGGCAGCAGCTCGGAAACGTTGGAGCCCACCATGTGGCCGCCGATGAGCTCGCCGTACTCGCCGTCCGCGATGAGCTTGACAAAGCCCGCGGTCTCATTGAGGCCAGCAGCCTTGCCGTTAGCGGAGAACGGGAAGGTAGCGACCTTAATGTCGCGGTCCGCGAACTTCTCCTTGGCAGCCTCTTCGGTGTAGCCGAAGGACGCGACCTGCGGGTTGCAGAAGGTAGCGCGCGGCATATTCATGTAGTCGCCCAAAAGCTGGGTCTCCACGCCGGCGATGGTCTCTGCAGCCACAACGCCCTGGGCCTCAGCAACGTGGGCGAGCTGCAGCTTCGCGGTGACGTCACCGATGGCGTAGATGTGGTCGACGTTGGTACGCATGGTGTCATCGATGGCAATAGCGCCGCGCTCGGTGAGCTCAACGCCGGTGTTCTCCAGGCCGAAGCCCTCGGTGCGCGGGGCGAAGCCGATGGAAATCATGGCGCGGTTCACGGTCAGAGTGTCCTGCTTGGAGCCGTCCTTGGACTCCACCTCAACGGTGACATTATCGCCGTTGTCCTTCACGGAGGTGGTCTTGTAGCCGGTCAGCAGCTTGACGCCGAGCTTCTTGTACTCCTTGGCAATGGCCTTGGAGACGTCCTTGTCCTCGTTCGGCAGGACGCGGTCCATGAACTCCACGATGGTGACGTCCACGCCGTAGTTGGACAGAACATAAGCAAATTCCATGCCGATGGCGCCAGCGCCGACGATGACCATGGACTTCGGGGCCTCATCGTTGAGGATCTGTTCCTCGTAGGACACGATGTTGCCGCCGAGCTCTACGCCCGGCAGGGACTTGACCACGGAGCCGGTAGCGATGATGCAGTCATCGAAGGTGACGGTCTTGCCCTTGTCATCACCATCGGTGATTTCGATGGTCTTATCGTCCTTGAAGGAGCCAAGGCCGTTGATCTCGGTGATCTTGTTCTTCTTCATCAGGTAATGGACACCCTTGACGATGCCCGCGGAAACCTTGCGGGAACGCTTGTGGGCAACACCGAAGTCGAAGGAGACATCGCCGGAAATGCCGAAGTCCTTGGCCTCATGGTTGAAGGTGTGGGCAACCTCAGCGTTCTTCAGCAGCGCCTTGGAAGGGATGCAGCCTACGTTGAGGCAGACACCGCCCCAGTACTGCTTCTCGATTACGGCAACTTTCTTACCAAGCTGAGCTGCACGGATGGCGGCCACGTAGCCGCCAGGGCCCGCGCCGAGTACTACTACGTCATAATGTTCATTAGTCACGCCCTTTAGGATACGTAACTTTCCCCTCCATGTCGCGCATTGGGTCACACTCTTGTGCCCGAGTACCCCACGCTTCGGGGGTAAAACGCACAAAGGCCCTGCACGGGGGCGTCGGCAAGCGCGCGACGCCCCCGTGCAGGGCGATGGGCTCGGTGTTTTAGAACAGGCCGAGAGCCAGTGCAGCGGTGGAGGACATGGAGGAACCGGTGTGCAGGAACTGGCCCAGAACTTCGTTGATGGCCACGAGGATGGAATCGAAAACGTTCATTATGCTTCTTTCTGTGTTTTTACTTGCCTAGAGCGAGGGGCGGGCTCGCGAATGAGGCCCGCATTATTCACACGTTTTGTACTAGCGGAGATTGTAGCGCCACCGTTACATACGCGCTGCGTTCAGAATTATGACACACAAACCACATGCGTCACAGGTTTTGCTACATTAAAAGGGCTCTTAAGGCATAGAGTCTTGCTAACACTCCCGCTTTGCGGAACGATACCTACTGAGAAGATTCTCTTAATTCGAGGAAGCTAAAAATATGCATACTTTGCGCTCTATCGGCTCCAGCGTCGCAGGCATCGCCATCGCGGCAGGAGTCCTCTCCGCCCCTATCGCCTCCGCCGTCGAGCCGGCCGAGATCCAGGGTGACGCCACCCCGTCCACCATCCGCGAGGTAAACCTCACCGACTCGGCGGATGCGGAAAACATCAACTACGCCATCACCACCGAAGGCGAAAACCGCGTGGTGGATATTGCCAAGTTGGATGCCAAAGACAAGTGGAAGGGCTATGCCTTCGGCCACAAGAGCGGCCAGGGCAAGCACTACGGCAACCACGTTAAGGCCCTGACCGCCACCTCCGCCGCCATGGGCGGCCGCGAGGTTCCGCTGGCGGTCATCACCCCGGACGGCAACTTTGATAAGAAGCGCCCCACCCTGTACCTGCTCAACGGCGCCGGCGGTGCCGAGCAGGGCATGGACTGGCTGACCGCCACCGCCAACCACGACATCGACCCTAAGGCCGAGGGCATGCAGGACATGGTGGACTTCTACACGTCCAAGGACGTCAACGTGGTCATCCCGCAGGCCGGCGCCTTCTCCTACTACACCGACTGGGTATCCTCCCCGAATAGCGGCTATCTCAAGGGCCCGCAGAAGTGGGAAACCTTCCTCACCAAGGAGCTGCCGGGCGCATTGGAAGACCACATCGGCGGCAATGGCAAGCGCGCGATTGCCGGCATGTCCATGTCCGCTACCTCCTCTCTACTACTGGCGGAGCACAACCCGGGCTTCTACAACGCCGTGGGCTCCTTCTCTGGCTGCGCTTCCACCTCTCGCCGGCTGCCGCGCCTGTACACCCAGCTGACCGTCAACCGCGGCGGTGGATCGGCCGATCAGATGTGGGGCGCTATGGGCAGCGAGTACAACGTGTACAACGATGCCTTGGTGAACGCTAACCCGAATAACCTGGGCAAGTCCGAGACCTATGTTTCGGTCAACTCCGGTCTGGGCGGCGCCAACGACTGGGGTGTTCCGGGCTCTTCCACCCTCATCGTTGAGGGCGGCGTCATCGAGGCCGCGATGAACTCCTGCACCCATGACCTCAAGGCCAAGATGGACTCCCAGGGCATGAAGGCGGACTGGAACTTCCGCAATACCGGCACCCACTCCTGGCCGGGCTGGCGCAATGATCTCTTCACCTCCTGGGCAACCTTCGAGCGTGGCTTTGCCAAGGATGCTGCAGAGGCACCGGCCGAGCCGGAGGTAAAGCCCAACGAGCTTTCCATCGAGGCACCGCAGGCCGAGGAAGATGCGCAGGTTAAGGACGCCCCGAGCGCCGCTGACCAGTCCCCGGACAAGGACTTTGTCGAGGGCAAGGACGCAGAGGGCGCAGAGACTCCGAACGCTGCGGAGGCTGCAGCGGCCGCCGAGGCTGCTGTCGCTGCCGAATAATCAGGAATTCATTAACTACAGGAAAGAAGCACTATGAAGCGCCTTAGCTCCATCCTTGCCGGCACCGCAGTGTGCGCCGGCTTGGCCTGCGCCCCAATGGCGGGGGCCGCACAGCTCACCCCGCAACAGGTAGCGGGCAACGCCGCCCAGTCCACCCTGGCCCCACTGGAGGTCACCCCAGAGCTGGAGCAGCAGACCTGGTACCAGAAGTACAAGGACGATCCGCGCGTCGAAAAGCTGCAGGCCACCTCCCCTGCCATGAACGGCCGTAAGATTCCGCTGGCCGTCATTCGCGCAACGGATGAGAACCGCCCGACCATCTACCTGCTCAACGGTGCAGGCGGCGCGGAGCAGGACATGGACTGGCTGAAGCTTTCCGACGCCGTCGATTTCTACCACTCCAAGAACGTCAACGTGGTCGTCCCACAGGCCGGTGCTTTCTCCTACTACACCGACTGGGTATCCGAGCCGAACTCTCAGTACCTCAAGGGCCCGCAGAAGTGGGAAACCTTCCTCACCAAGGAACTGCCGGGCGCCATCGAGGGCCACATCAAGGCCGATAACCACCGTGCCATCGCGGGCATGTCCATGTCCGCGACCTCCTCCCTGCTGCTGGCGGAGCACAACCAGGGCTTCTACGACGCCGTCGGTTCCTACGCCGGCTGCGCGGCCACCGCTTACCCGGTAGAGCACAAGGCCGTTGAGCTCACCGTCAACCGCGGTGGTGCGACCGCGGAGCAAATGTGGGGCCCGTTCGGCTCCCCCACCAACCGCTACAACGACGCGATGATGAACCATGAGAAGCTGCGCGGCACGGAGCTGTACATCTCTTCCGGTTCTGGGTTGGCCGGTAAGGAGGATACCTTCTCCTATCACGTGGCCAAGGGAAATAACCCTGCTATCGCTGCTGTGGGCTCCGCTCAGCTGCAGGTTGAAGGCGGCGCCATCGAGGCTGGCGTGAACTACTGCACCCACAACTTCAAGGCCAAGCTGGACCAGGCTGGCATCCCGGCGACCTACAACTTCCGCAATACCGGCACCCACTCCTGGCCGCACTGGATTGCGGACCTCAAGGATTCTTGGCCGGTCTTCGAGCGCGCTTTCAATAAATAAGCTCGTTTCTTTCCGCGACTAAAAGGGCGGTAGGCTTGCAGCATTATGAAGTTGCTTCCTACCGCCCTTTCGCGTGCCCACACTGATCCTTATACCGGCGTGGATTTTAACCTCGGTTTCGAGGTTTCCCACTACACGCTGGATTTGACCTACCGCGTGGAGCCCAACCTGCTCCACGGCGAGGCTACTTTGGCCATCCGGGCCGATGAAGAGTTGGCGTCCCTGACCCTGGATCTGGGCGGGGCGATGGTGGCCCGGCGCGTGACCGCAAAGGGTGCGCCGCGGGTGGCTAAATTCCGCCAGTCCTCCGGCAAGCTGCGCCTGCGTTTCGCAGAAAAGATTGCGGCCGGCACGGAGTTTGAGCTGGTGATTCGCTATGGCGGCAGCCCGCGGCCGATCCGCACCACCTGGGGCGAGATTGGCTGGGAAGAAACCGAGTCCGGTTCGCTGGTGGCCAGCCAACCCAATGGCGCGCCGAGCTGGTTCCCCTGCGACGATACGCCTTCTGCCAAGGCACTCTATGACATCATCGTTACGGCCGATGACCCCTTCATCGTGGTATCTAATGGTGACCTTGTCTCCCGCCGAGCGGGCGGTTCCACCACGCGCTGGCACTACCGCACCCGCGAGCCCATGGCCACCTATCTGGCGGCGGTGCAGGTAGGAGAGTTCTCTACTTTTGATTTGGGGCCTTCCACGCGCGCTTGGGCGCCGGCCGCGCTGCGCGAGCGCGTGCTGAATGAGTTTGCCCAGCAGCAGGAAATGGTGGACTTCTTCTCTTCCCTCTATGGCCCGTATCCCTTTGCGGATTATCAGGTGGTCATCACGGAAGATGAGCTGGAGATTCCCCTAGAGGCGCAAGGCCTGTCCATCTTTGGCTCCAACCACATCAAGGGCGATCACGCCTTCGAGCGCCTCATCGCTCATGAGCTTTCCCACCAGTGGTTTGGCAATTCCGTGGGCCTAGGCGAGTGGAAGGATATTTGGCTCAACGAGGGTTTTGCCTGCTACAGCGAGTGGCTATGGGGCGAGCACAAGGGCGAGACCACCGCGCGCGAGGCGGCGCGTTCCCACTACAACGTCCTGGGACGCAAGGCGCAGAACCTCACCGTTTCTGATCCGGGTGCGCGCGACATGTTCGATGACCGCGTGTATAAGCGCGGCGCCTTGACCGTGCACGCCATTCACCGGCTGCTTGGCGACGCCTTCTTTACCACCCTCCGCAGCTACCTCACCGAACACCAACACTCGGTAGTAGAGCCTTCCATGCTGCTGGATGACTTCCGCGCCGCCGCTCCTGACGCCGCGCTTTTCGACGCCACCGTAGACGCCTGGCTTAACCAGAAGGCCCTTCCTCCCTTCCCGAATTAGTGGTTTTGGCCCCGCTTTGCGGGGTTTTGACTGCGTTTGTTTGGGGAATGTCTAATCTATTGACCAATCCCTTCTTTCCTGTTGACGGGGTGTTTTATCTGGGTAAGATAGAACATGTAAACGAAAAGGAAGGGAGGGATCATGCATACCACCAAGCACGCGGAGATAGACTCCGCCATCGCACAGGTTGCCACTGGGCTGACCCAGCTGCGCAGCCTCATGCAGGATCCTTCCGATCTGTCCTTCGAGCTTCTTCATTCGCATTTCGAACACTTGGAGCGGGCGCTAGGCAATAAGTCCACCATCGACGCCGCCTTCGCTTTCATCGCAGAGCGGGATGACGCCGGCCGCCGCGTTGGTTCTTCCAAGGCCAAGGACTACCTGACCACGCGCCTCGGACTTACCGATGCCGAGGCCGCCGCCCGCCTCCGCAATGGACGCAACCTCTTCGCCCCCATCCCCGATCCGGAGCCCACTCCCCCTGCGGCCCCCGATGCGGACGAGGACGCACGCGCCCGAGCCGAGGAAGAATCCCGCCGCCGCGCTGACCGCGAGCGCCGCGAGGAGGAGAAGCGTCGCAAGAAGCTCTTTGAGGAAGAACCTATCCCCGAGCGCATCCTCAACCTCATCGAAAACGAGTTGCGCAGCCTCAGCAAATACGCCATCCCCGGCCCGAGCGAACTGCGCAACCAGGCTCTCGAGCAGGCCAAGCGTCGTTCCTTCGATTCCCTGCGCGAGTGGCTACGCAAGGCCATCCGCAAAGCGAATAAGCACGCTCTCAACCCAGCCGGCGAGCCCGACCCGCACGCCGCTACCCGCAAGCGCCGCTTTAGCATCTCCCGCCAAGATGCTGACGGCGGTGTGCATATCTCCGGCTACCTCGATGCCTCTGCGGCCGCCATCCTCGCCAGCGCCTTTGCCCCCGCCAAAAATAAGGGCAGCGCGGATCTCAGCGCCGAGGATGATACCCGCACCTATGCCCAGCGCATGGCGGACCAACTAACCGCTGCCCTGTCGAGCTACCTTTCCGCCACCCAAAAGAACTCCGACGGACTCGGTTCCTTCTTCGTCGCCACCACCTTGGAGGAACTGGAGGCAATGGGCGGCGATACCCGCTTCGCCACCAGCACCGGCATCGAGCTCACCCCGCTCGACATTCTCCGCCTCGGCGGCGCGCGGCACGATTTCTTCTGTGCCGTGGACGACAAGGGCTTCCCCCTCGAGCTTGGCCGCACCAAGCGCACCGCGTCCCTCTGGCAAAAGCTCGCCCTAGCGGCCTCCGAACTCGTCTGCACGCACCCAGAGTGTCACCGTCCGTGGCAGGACTGCGATGTCCACCATCTCCAAGCCTGGTCTCACGGTGGCGCCACCGACCTCAAGAACCTCACTCTGTTGTGCCGCCGGCACCACGTGGACAATAACGATTACCGCGATGGCCGCAACGGAATGGGACACGCCGAACGAGACCCCGACACGGGCCGGGTAGGATACCGAGCCGCCCACGCCAACGGCTTATCGCCCACCGTGGAGGTCAACGACCACCCCGCCGCGGAACAAGCCCCGGCCCGCAGGCTCACTGATCCGCCTTCGCCACCGCCGTCGCCCCCGGGCGCGGCCTGACCGGGGCCCGCGGCCTGCCACAGCCGCGCGCCCGACTGCCCTACACTGGATAACCATGCAAACGATGCTCGTCACTGGCGGCGCCGGTTTTATCGGCGCCAATTTCGTGCGCCTAATATGCCAGGCGCGCCCCGATACCCGCGTTACGGTGCTCGATAAACTCACCTACGCCGGAAACCGCGCCAACCTCGCCGGCCTCGATATTGACCTCGTGGAGGGGGATATCGCCGATCCCGCCACCGTAGAACCGCTCGTCGCCGCTGCCGATGTAGTGGTTCATTTTGCCGCCGAGTCCCATAACGACAATTCTTTGCGCGACCCCTCGCCCTTCATCCACACGAACCTCGTAGGCACATTCACCCTTCTGGAAGCCTGCCGGAAGCACGATACCCGCCTCCACCATGTCTCCACTGACGAGGTTTTCGGCGACCTGGAAATCGGGGCAGACACCAAGTTTACTGAGGAGACCGCCTACGCTCCCTCCAGCCCCTACTCGGCCACCAAGGCGGGGTCTGACCACCTCGTGCGAGCATGGGTGCGTTCCTTCGGACTGCGCGCCACCATCTCAAACTGCTCCAATAATTACGGGCCTTACCAGCACATCGAGAAGTTCATCCCCCGCCAAATCACCAATATCCTTTCCGGACACTCGCCCAAGCTCTATGGCACGGGCGAGCAGGTGCGCGATTGGATCCACGTCGATGATCACAACGAAGCGGTGCTCGCCATCCTCGAGCGAGGCCGCATCGGCGAGACCTACAATATCGGCGCGGACCAGGAAGATATTAATAATAAGCAGGTCATTGAGCTGATCTGCGAAATCATGGGCCACACCCGCAATGGGCGCGCGCTCTATGAGCACGTGGCGGACCGCCCCGGCCACGACCAACGTTATGCCATGGACGCCGCCAAGCTGCGTCGCGAGCTGGGATGGACCCCGCGGTTCACGGATATCCGCGCCGGTCTCGAAGACACCATCGCGTGGTATCGCGATAACGAAGGCTGGTGGAAGCCCGAGAAAGAAAACGTGGAAGCCCGCTACAAGCAGCAAGGACAGTAGATATGCGTATTACCGAAACCGCCATCCCGGGGCTGCTCATCATCGACCTCGACGTGCACGGCGATAACCGCGGCTGGTTCAAGGAGAATTGGCAACGCGAAAAATTCACCGGCCTCGCGCCAGAGCTCGCGAGCTTCCAGCCGGTGCAGAACAATATCTCTTTCAACCACGCCGGTGCTACGCGCGGCCTGCACGCTGAGCCGTGGGACAAGCTCGTCTCGGTGGCGCAGGGAAAAATCTTCGGCGCGTGGTGCGATTTACGCGAGGGTTCGGAGAGCTTTGGCAAGGTCGTTACCCACGAGGTGGGGCCGGAGACTGCGGTGTTTGTCCCGCGGGGCGTCGCCAATGGCTTTCAGGCGCTGGAGGAAACCTCCTACTGCTACCTGGTGAATGAGCACTGGTCGGCCGAGGCTCGCTACGCCGCGGTGAACCTCAACATCGTGGACTGGCCGCTGGAACCCACCGAGATTTCGGAGAAGGACAAGCAGCACCCCGATCTTGCAGAGGTGAGCCCGATGCCCGCCCGGCGCATCCTTGTCACGGGCGCGAACGGGCAGTTGGGGCGGGCGTTGAAGCGCCTGCTTGCCGACGCCGAATTCTGCTCCCACGCCGACTTCGACATCACCAATCCGCCGGAACGGAATTGGAAGCAGTACTCGGCCATCATTAATTGCGCGGCGTATAACGATGTCAACGGCGCCGAAAACGACCGCGCCGCCGCCTGGGCCGTCAATGCGGAAGCGCCCGCACGGCTGGCGCGCATCGCCGCAGAAAACCAGATCACGCTGGTGCATGTCTCGAGCGACTATATCTTCGATGGGGCGAACGAGGTCCACTCCGAGGAGGAGCTACCGTCGCCGCTCAGTGCATACGGGGCGTCAAAAGCCGCGGGCGATACCGCCGCGCAGACCGCGCCGCAGCACTACGTCATCCGTACTTCCTGGGTCTTTGGCGATGGCGAGAATTTCATGTCCACCATGCGCCGGCTGGCCAATAAGGGCGTGGAGCCGAAGGTCATCCATGACCAGCGCGGGCGGCCCACGTTTGCTGAGGACTTGGCCAAGGGCATCGTCCACCTACTCGACTCTGGCGCGGACTACGGCGTGTATAACCTCTCCAACTCGGGCGATACCGTGGGCCGCGATGAGATTGCCATGGCCGTGTTCATCGGGCTCGGCCACGACCCGGCCGAGGTCACTCCGGTAAGCACCGAGCAGTACCGCGAGATCGCGGGCCCAGAGGCGCCGCGCCCCAAGGAGTCGACGCTTGCGCTAGATAAAATCGAGGCTACGGGCTTCAAGCCGCAGAATTGGCGCGCGGCCCTTGCCCTGTACTTGGCGCTGTACCCGGAGGATTAAATGAAAGGCATCATCCTGGCCGGCGGTTCCGGCACGCGGCTCTACCCGATTACCAAGGGCATCTCGAAGCAGCTCATGCCCATTTATGACAAGCCGATGATTTATTACCCGCTGACCACGCTCATTCAAGCGGGTATTCGGGAAATCCTTATCATTACCACCCCAGAGGATGCGGGCGCCTTCCAGCGCCTCTTTGGCGATGGATCGCAGCTCGGACTCATGATCGATTACGCGGTCCAACCGCGGCCGGAGGGGCTCGCGCAGGCCTTTTTGATTGGCGAGGAGTTTATTGGAGACGACAGCGTCGCGCTGGTGCTCGGCGATAATATCTTCCACGGGTTCGGCGGCGAGCTCGCCCACTGCCAAGATCCGGAGGGCGGCATCATCTTCGCCTACGAGGTCTCGGATCCGCAGCGCTACGGAGTCGTGGAATTCGACGCCGCAGGCCATGCGCTCAGCATCGAGGAAAAGCCGGAAGTGCCGCGGTCAAACCACGCGGTGGTGGGCTTGTACTTCTATGACAACTCCGTCGTGGAGATAGCCAGGGGCATCAAGCCCAGCGGCCGCGGCGAACTGGAAATCACGGCCGTGAACGAAGAGTACCTGCGCCGCGGCGAGCTCAATGTCCAACGCCTGCACCGCGGGAGCGTGTGGCTCGATACGGGAACGGTGGACTCGATGAGCGAGGCCTCCGCCTACGTCGAGGTGATGCAAAAACGCACCGGCATCGTTATCGGATCGCCCGAGGTCGCCGCATATGAGGCGGGTTTTATCGACCGCGCCCAGCTAGAAAAACTCGCCGAGCCGTTACTCAAGTCCGGCTACGGCGAGTACCTGCGGGCGTTTTAGAGGCTAGTAGCCGCGCTCGATGTATTCGTCGATGCGCGCGGCCTCCGCGCCCACCGTGGTGGCGTCGCCATGCCCTGGCACGGACCTTGGTGTCCTCCGGCAGGGTGAAGACGACGTTCTTCAGCGACTCGATGATCACATCGAAGTCGGAGTACTTGCGGCCAGTGGCACCTGGGCCGCCGTTGAAGAGCGTATCGCCCGACAGCAGCGTCTCGCCCACGTGCAGCACCACGCAGCCCGGCGAGTGGCCCGGGGTGTGGTAGACCGTAATCTTCTCGCCGCCGATATCGAACTGACCGCGGTCCGCCAATGGCGTGTATGGAGCATCGCCATTGGACTCCTGCCACAGCATGTCATCGTCTGGGTGCAGGTAGACCTCGGTATCGAAGCGCTTGGCGGCCTCGGGGGCGAGCTCGCAGTGGTCATTGTGCGCGTGGGTGAGCAGAATGCCTTCCACGCGACGGTCGCCAACGAGCTCTGCTACCGCATCGAGGTCGTGGGAGGGATCCACCACGTAAACACTGGAGTCATCGCCCACGACGTAGACATTATTGTCCACGTCCCACTCGCCGCCGTCGAGGCGGAACTTGCCAGAAGTAACCGTGCTATCGATACGCATTAGAACTCCACCACCGAACGTAGAACCTTGCCGGACTTCATGGTGGCGAAGGCCTGCTCGACGTCGTCAAGCGCAATGCGCTCGGTGACGAACTTGTCCAGCGGGAAGTTGCCGGCCTTGGACAGCGCTACGTAGGCGGGGAAATCGCGCTCTGGGAGGCAATCGCCGTACCACGCAGGCTTGATGGAACCGCCGCGGCCGTAGAGGTCGATGGCCGGGATGTCCACGTGGTCGGTGAGGTTTGGCACGCCCACCATGACCATGCGGCCGGCGTGGTCGCGAGAGTAGAAGGCCTGGCGCCAGGTGGGCTGGATGCCCACGGCGTCGATGGAGACATCGGTGCCGAAGCCGCCGGTGAGCTCGCGGACGGCGTCAATAACCTCCTGCTCCGAAAGGTGCCCTTGGAGCAGATGGTATCGGTCGCGCCGAATTCGCGGGCGGTCTCCAGCTTGGACTCGTCGATATCCACGGCAATGATCTTCGCCGCGCTCGCCAGCTTGGCGCCCGCAATGGCCGCCATGCCGACGCCGCCGCAGCCAAAGACGGCAACGGACTCGCCGAGCTGGATATCGCTGGTATTCACGGCAGCGCCGAGGCCCGCCATGATGCCGCAGCCCAGCAGGCCAGCGGCAGCCGGGTCGGTGTCTTCCACCTTGGTGCACTGGCCCTCGTGAACCAGGGTCTTCTCCGCGAAGGAACCGATGCCCAGCGCAGGGGTAAGTTCGGTGCCATCCTCGAGGGTCATCTTCTTGGAGGCGTTGTGGGTATTGAAGCAGTACTTTGGCTCGCCCTTCTTGCAGGCGCGGCACTCGCCGCATACGGCGCGCCAGTTCAAAATGACGAAGTCGCCTTCCTCCACGTGGGTGACCGCAGAACCTACGGTCTCTACTACGCCTGCGGCCTCGTGGCCGAGCAGGAAGGGGAAGGCGTCTTCAATATCGCCATCGCGGTAGGCAAGGTCGGTGTGGCACACACCGCAGGCCTGGACGCGCACGATGACGTCGTTAGGGCCGGGATCGGGAACGACAATGTTGACGGTTTCGACTTCCGCGCCCTTGGAACGGGCGATAACAGCTTTTACAGTCATGCGCCCGAGTGTACCGATATTTTCAAAATCGGCGCATTATTGAAAACTCTTTTTAGGAGCGGGCGATGACGTTGGCCGTATGCTCGTGGCCACGCTGGTTCATATGGATGGGCAGGTTGCCGTCGCCAGCAGTAAAGTCCACCAGACCAGCCCACATGCGCTGGTTTGCATCGGCGCACATGCCGTTATTGCGGGTGGAAGGCTTCATATCCAAGAACTGCACGCCGGTGCGTGCCGCCAGGTCCACCTGCATCCACTGGGCCTTATTCTCAAAGTCTTGGATGCCCGGCAGGAAGGTGGAATCGGCCGGGCGCGGGCCGAAGTGGAAGAGGCAGTAGTACGGGCCGGAACCGATGGTGGGGTAGCCAACGATCTGGACGCGCGCATTCGGGGCCGCGCGCTTGATGCGCTCGATCTGCGGGGCGGTGCGGTCCGCGAACTGCTTGCGAATCTGCGGCAGGTTGAGCTCGCGGTGGTTATAGGTGTCATTGAAACCGGTAGTAATAACCACGCGGTTGGTAGCCGGAGTCAGCGCACCGCTGCGGATGGCCGCATCCACCTGCTGAGAAACCTGCGGGCCGCGGGACATGGACACGGCGCCGGAGCAGGAGAAGTCCCGCACCGGAAGGCGCAGCTTGGCGCCCGCGCGCTTGGCGTAGTTATTGGAGGTAGGGCAATCAACGCCCACACCCTTAGAGGGATCGAAACGGTGAGCAAAGTAGGAGCCGGCGTCTGGATCCGCAAGGACGGAATCGCCGAAGGCTACCAGGTTGCGCTCCGCGGCGGTGGCCTGCGGCGCGACAGCCACGCCTACGACGGCCAGCGCGGACGCCACCACGGAGAGGACTTTGAGCTGCAGAGATTTCATGAGATCCTTTTCTAGAAACACCAGTAACTTCTGGTAACTGTAGTCACTTCTGTAACATATTTCGAGTTGGCGGCAACACCGCGCGCCTCTCTCACGATATCGTCCATGGTTACCTTTTTGTTATCTTCGCTTATTTGGAGCTACCCCAACCGTGAATTTTTCTGATTTCACATTCCACGCAGCAGCCCTCGGCCGGTTCGTGCCGGCACTTTATAACGCCGGACTCATCAGCCACCAAGGCGGCGCGAAGGCCCAGCTCAACCTGCTGCCGAACCTGGCCCGCTACCGCTTCACCACCGCGCGCGAGATCGAACAGGGCTACCTCGCCTGCCCGGAGCGCTTGGCGCTTATCGACGACGACGGCACCCTCACCTACCGCCAGCTGCGCACCCACACGCAGGGCTTCGCCCGCTACCTCCGCTCGCTGGACCTGCCCGAGATTCGCCTCGGCGTCATGGCGCGCAACGGCCGCGGCATCATCATTCCGCTCGGCGCCAAGGGCTATGTGGGCGCTTCTATTTACCTGCTCAACGTGGGCTCCTCCCCGGAGCAGCTGGCCGGCTGCATTGAGGAAAACGGCATCAATGTGCTGGTTGTAGATGATGAGTTCATCGACCGCGTGGACACCGATATCCCGGTCATTATCGCGCACGATACGGGCGCAAGCGAGCTGCCGAAGCTGGACAAGATTGTAAAGAACCCACCGGCCGTGGAGCTGCCGCGCTTCCCCAAGCACGGCCCGATTGTGCTCATGTCCTCCGGCACCACCGGCATTCCGAAGGGCATTGTGCGGCCGGAGCCCACCCTGCCCGTGGTGCTGGCCTCTATCGTGGATACGATTCCGTGGCGCGCCGACCAGCGCCTGCAGCTCACCGCCTCCATTTTTCACACCTGGGGTTGGGCCTGCATCAATATCGCGCTGGGCCTGCGCAATACCATCGTCACCCGCCGCGTATTCGACGCGGAGCAGGTGCTTGACGACGTCCAGCGCTACCGCCTCGATGGCATGATTTCCTCCCCCATCTTCTTTAAGCGCTTGGTGGAGCGGGACCCAGCCGGTGAGTTCGATACCTCGAGCCTGAAATTCATCGCCTCGGCCGGCAATGCACTGACCCCGGAGGTGGTCAAGGAGACCAATGAGCGCTTCGGCGCCATCCTATGCAACGTGTACGGATCCACCGAGCTCGCGCTCGCGACGACCGCCACCATGGACCAGGTGGCCGCCAACCCCACCATCGCCGGACGCGTGGCCTCGGGCACGAAGCTGCGCATCCTCGATAAGGAAGGCCACCCGGTTCCGCGCGGCGAGGTGGGAGAGATCTACCTGACCAACTCCACTGCGATGACCGGCTATACCAACCCGAACCTGCGGCTCAATAAGGTGGACGGTCTCATCTCCATCGGTGACTTGGGCTATATCGATGAGCATGACTTCCTGCACGTGGTCGGCCGCGCCGATGACATGATCATCGTCGGCGGCGAAAACGTCCACCCGCAGTCCGTCACCGAGGTTCATCGAGGCCATGCCCGGCATCCACGAGGTTCATGCTGGCGGCGTGGAAGATAACGAGACCTTCCAGCGCATCGCCGTGTGGGCGGTGCCTACTGCCGACGCCGCCGGACAGGCCCTCACTGCCGACGCCATCCGCAACTGGGTCCGCACCAAGCTCGCCGATCACTCCGTGCCGCGCGACGTGCACTTCCTGGCCAAGCTCCCGCGCAACGCCACCGGCAAGGTGGTCCCGCGACTGCTCAATAACCACGGGGAGGCTTAGCACGCCTTCCCCATTACGTTGTTGGCAGTTCCGCTTGAAGGAACTCAGGATTCGTACTCCTAGCCCCATGCTGGGGCAGGCTATGTTTATCTGCGTTCCTTCTGCCTTGTTGCAGTGGAACTAGTCGCTGGCTTCGGTATGGCTTGTTTTCGTCCCTGTCTGAAAATGATCCGGGGGGTGATGCCGCCGAAGGCAGTGACATACTCCAGACTGCTAATAGGAACCTGACCCGCACAGAATGTGCGAGGTCTCAAAGTAATGTGGATGCCAGCGTGAAGTATGTCCGACCACCAGCGATGAAATAAGTCCCATACTCATTCAATTCGCTTGGAGGTTTGCTATGACCTACGACTATGTCATCGGCATGGACGTTGGTAAATACTTTCATCACGCTTGCGTCTTAGATATCGACGGCACCCAGGTGCTATCTAAGCGCATCAACCAAAACGAAAAATCCCTGCGCGCACTGTTTTCAACGTTCAGCGCACACGACCACAAGGTCCTTGTCGTCGTGAACCAGCCAAATAACATTGGTCGACTAACTGTCGCGGTTGCTCAAGATCTCGGGATCGACGTGCGCTACCTTCCCGGTTTGGCCATGCGTCAACTCTCACGCATCCACGCTGGCAATGCCAAAACTGATATCCGGGATGCCTATATCATCGCCCATGCTGCAAAGAACCTTCCGGAATCCCTCCGCAGCGTCGACCGTGTCGAAGAAGCTTTCCTCCAATTGAAGGTCCTCAACGGTATCGACGAAGACTTAGCGCGCTCCTACACCAGGCTCATCAATCAGATTCGAAGTGCGCTAGTGGGCTGCTACCCGCAATTCGAACAAGCCCTTCGCGGTCAGATAATCCACCGCAAGTGGGTTCTGCACCTACTTGCACGCTACGGCGAACCGACCAAGATAAAGCGCCTCGGAAAAGCCAAAGCAGCTGCCTTTGCTCGACGCTATAAGGCACGCAATCCTGAACCTGTCCTTGATGCCATATTCGCTGCCATCTCTGAGCAAACAGTCGCCATTGCTGGTGCACACTATGCCGAAATGGGCGTAGCAATGTCAGCGAAGGACGCACTCTTAAAGCTCGAGCACCGCAAGCAAATCGAGCAAGAAGTCATCGAGCTCATCAACGACATCCCCCACACTCAAATCCTGCTATCCATGCCAGGAATCGGACCAAAGACGGCAGCACAAATTCTCATGACCGCTGGCGATATGTCCGACTTTCCGTCAGTCGGGCACCTGGCCTCTTACGCTGGTTTATCGCCCCGAACGAATCAGTCCGGAACCTCGATCATGTCGAACTCACTGAACCGAGCCGGCAATAAAAAATTAAAGAACGCCCTATGGCAATCATCTTTTGCATCGATCAGATTCCACGAGCGTTCCCGGCAATTCTATGAACGAAAGCGCCGTGAAGGCAAGAGACATAACGCCGCAGTAGTAGCACTAGCCCGCAGACGACTCAACGTCCTCTACGCCATGATGCGCAACCACGAGCACTACCACGATCCCACACCATCACAGGAAGACCTAGCCGCCTAGACACTAAGAGTAAAGATAGCCGACCGGGTAAAATCCCAGTCGGCTAGCAGCCATGCCCGAAAACAACACGACCAAACAACCCCGCAGAGAGAATCCGCCCCCGATTTCTCCACCCTCGAGGTTGACAACCTATATAGGAACACCCCCCGAAACCGCGAAAAGCCGCAGGCTATATACCTGCGGCCATTGTGGAGCCGCCTGCGAGAATCGAACTCGCGACCTTTTCATTACGAGTGAAATGCTCTACCGACTGAGCTAAGGCGGCGCGCTGCTCGGCATGCGCCAGTGCAGCAAGAGAAAGTCTAACCTAGGGGCGCCGCGGAATAGAAATCGGGCCCACCTACAGGCACGCGCGGCGCAGCCGGCCCACCAGCCCGTCGAAGGCAATCTGCGTGCCGACGTTTTGGGTCAGCTGCTCGCGGCACAACGTAATGGCCGCCTGGCACTCCAGCAGGCCTTCCTCGCTCACGCGCTGCGCGATCTCGCCAGAAAGTCCAGCAAAATCCGGGTGGGTGAGATCCACCTGCGCGCCCACCTTCTGCATGAGTGCATCGCGGTAGACGCCGGAGAGATCAACAAGCACGAGGTCCAGATTGTCGATCACGCGGCGCTTCGCCCGCTTCTTGTGCTGGTTCGTGCAGGTCCTTGATGGCGGAGCGGGCGTCGCGCTGCGCCTTGGCCGCGCCTTTGCCCTTCGCACCCACGCCGAGGGTCTGCTCCAGCTTCGCCAGCTCGGCTTCTTCTTGTTCCTTATGCGACTCCTTCGCCTCCGAGTCCACCAATTTCAGCAGCGAGGTCACCGCCTGGAAGCCCTGGGAGCCGTGGAAGACCTCTTCTGCCAGGTTGATGGCCACCGCGCGGCGTTTTTGCACCGCGGGATCGTTGACTAGGCGCCGCGCCCGGCCGACGTGGCGGAGGGAGGTGAGGGCGGCCAAGTGGGCGTCGTGATCCGAGGCGCCCTCGCTGACCAACTGGGCGGTAATGCTCTCCACCGACGGGGAGGGAATGTAGAGGTGGCGGCAACGCGAGCGGAGGGTCTGGGAGAAGTCCTCGGGGGCGTCGGAAGGCGCGCACATAATGATCACGGTGCGCGCCGGCGGCTCCTCCACCGTCTTGAGTAGGGCATTCGCGCCGTTATTGTTGAGGCGGTCGGCGTTGTTGAAGATCACCACGCGCCAAGGGGCCACCGTGGGCAGGCTCGCGGCACGGCCGATGACCTCGCGCACCGTATCCACGGGAATGATGACCTCCTGCGGATCCACGAGGACCAGATCGGTGTGCTGTTTGGTCTCCAGCACCGCGCGGCAGGCCTCGCACCGGCCGCAGCCTGGCTCCTCTGGGTCCGTGCACATGAGCGCGGCCGCAAAATCGATCGCGGCCAAGGAACGGCCGGAGCCCGGCGGGCCGGTAAATAGCCAGGAATGGCTCATCGCCCGCGGGTCTGCCCCCGGCATCCCCCGAGCTGCCCGGGCGGCGCCCAGGATAGTGCGGGCCACACCTGGGGTATCTGCCAATCTTTGCGCAACGCTTCCGGTATTCACTCGCCCTAGCCTACTGGTCTTACTAAAGTATGAAAGCATGAACAGACTACTGCGCGGCGCACGATGGCTCATGGGTACCCAATGGCCGGTCTACGCCGCCTTAGTCCTTGGCGCGAACCTCATCGGTGCCATCGCCATCATGACCTTTGTCCTCTATTTCCTGCCGATGCCGGAGATTAAGGACTTTGCCGCCGAGCTGCCCAGCCTGATGGGCGTCGCCGCGGTGTACCTCATCTTTGCCGTGGTCATCGGCATCGCCGTCACCCTGCTGCTTTTCCGCCCGGTGCTGGACTGGCAACGGAACCCGAACGAGCACGATCCGAATATGGTGCGCAACCTAGTGCTGCGCATCCCCGTCTACCAATCCGTGGTGGCGGCCGCGGTGTGGCTCATCGGCATCATCCTGGCCGTGGTGATTTCCGGCCGGGAATCCGCCAGCCTCGGGCTCGTCGTGGGCGTATCCGCCACCCTGGCCGGCCTCGTGGTGGTTATCTTGACCTACCTGCAGGCAGAGCGCCTGGTGCGCCCGGTGGCCGCCCAGGCAGTGGCGCGCCGCTTTGAGGATGCCACCCTGGAGCCGCCCATCAAGTACCGTCTGATTTCGACCTGGTTGATGACCTCCGGCGTACCACTAGTAGGCATCTTGCTCGTACTCATCGCCCAGCGCACCGGGCTCTTCTCCGGCACCGCAGGAGACCTGGTTCCCGCCATCACGGCCCTGGCACTTACCGCTCTGGCCACCGGGTTTATCGGTACTAGCTTCGCGGTGATGAGCGTGGTGGACCCGATCGTGGAGCTGCAGGACGCCATTAACCGGGTGCGCCGTGGCGAGAACGATGCCGAGGTCGATATCTATGACGGGTCCGAGCTGGGCGTACTGCAGGCCGGTTTCAACGAGATGATGCGCGGCCTGCGCGAGCGCCAGCGCGTGCGCGATATCTTCGGCCGCTACGTCGGCGTCGAGGTGGCGCAGCGCGCCCTAGAGGAGCGCCCCGAGTTGGGCGGCGAGGACCGCAAGGTCGCTGTGCTCTTCATTGACGTCATCGGTTCTACTACCTTCGCCGTCAACCACTCCCCCGAGGAGGTAGTGGAGGAGCTCAATAAGTTCTTCGAGCACGTCGTCGAGGTGGTGCACCGCAATAAAGGCATCATTAACAAGTTCCAGGGCGATGCCGCGCTGGCTGTCTTTGGCGCGCCGCTCAATGTTTATGATTCCGCCTCCATGGCGCTGCAGGCCGCCCGCGAGCTGCGCGGCGAGTTGCGCGGGCTGGAGCTGCAGGCGGGCATTGGCGTGGCGGCGGGGCACGTTGTGGCCGGGCATATCGGCGGCGCGGATCGCTTCGAATACACCGTCATTGGTGACGCCGTGAACGAGGCTGCGCGCCTGACCGAGCTGGCCAAGGACACCCCGGGCCAGGTTCTTACCAACGCCGCCACGCTCAAGACCGCTAACGAGGCCGAGCAGGCCCGCTGGACTATGATGAAATCCATTGAGCTGCGCGGGCGTCACCGCATGACCCAGCTGGCTCGCCCTATCCGCGCTACCCTGGCAGAACGTTCCGAGGTATAACGAGGTTTTTAAGTGAGCTCAGCTCCCCGGCCCCGCATGATCGTGCCCGATGTGGCGCGCGGCATGGCCCTTCTAGGCATCGCCATGGCCAATATGACCACGGCATGGATCATCACCACCGACCGACCAGCAAGCTATTTCGGCGGCATCATTGATGGCAGCGCGTGGGATAAGGCGGCCGTCGTCTTCGGTGCCTTCTTTGTCCACAACCGCGGCCTGCCCATGTTTTCTACCCTGCTTGGCTTTGGCGTGGGGCTCATTGCGCTGAGCCTGTGGCGGCGCGGGTTTCCGGTGCAGGGGGCACGCAGGGTCATCGCCAAGCGCTATGCCTTCTTGGCAGTGATGGGTGCGGTGCATATGGTGCTGCTGTTTTGGGGCGACATCATGTTCTTCTATGGCGCGGCCGGAATCGTAATTGCATTCCTGCTGCGCAAGCGGGATTCCTCCCTCATGCTCGTGGCCTATATTCTATTCGCACTGTGCGCGCTGGGCGGGATTGTGGCCTTCATTTCCGGCGCTATGGATCCCCGCGGCGTGGTGGCTACGGAAGGCATCGGCACCATCGAGTCCTACCCCGATTTGCTGCTCAGCCAGCTTGTCACCTTAGGCAGCCAGGCTTTGGCCACGCCGATCATTTTATTGATGTACCTGCCCGTCATGCTGGTGGGCTTTGTGTGGGCGCGCCAAGGCGTGCTTGCCGACGTCCCCTCTCACCGCCCCACCCTCCTCCGCTGGGTGGCCGTCGCGGTGATCATTACCGTGGTTATCGGCGCCTTGTGGTCTTTGAGCACGCTTGGGGTCATCGAGCAGCGCTGGGCGAATGCAGCCAATAATGCCAACGCTTTCATCGGCGTCTTCACTGGCCCCGGCATCCTGGCCGGGCTCGCGTTGGTGCTGCAGCCAGTGCAAGAAAGGCTCTCGGCTGGCGCACCGCTGCCCGCGGTACTGTGGCCCTTCGCGGCGCTGGGCAAGCGCTCCATGAGCGGCTACGTAAGCCAGTCCATTCTCTTTTTCTTCCTCGTGCACCCATTCACGCTGAACTTCGGCCACGATCTGGGCGCCTTCGGCCAGGCCGCGCTGGCATTCGCGGTGTGGCTGGTCACGCTTATCGGGGCCTGCGTGCTGGAAGTCTTCGACCTCCGCGGGCCGTTCGAGGCGGTGCACCGCCGGCTGTCCTACGGTCCGACGATGCAGCCGCAGCTACCGCGTGCGGCACAGGCCATCGAGAAGCAGCAGATGGCCGACCGCTAGGGCGCCCGCCTCGGCCGCGCCCACTAGGCGCGCCCCCTGCTTCCGCTTACCGCTATGTTGCTGCGCGAGCGCCGCGCGCAGGGCCGTCAGCCCCTCGGCCGCAACGAGCAGGTTGGCGCCGTGGCTCATGCCCTTGCCGGCATCGGTGCGCAGCGCTGGATCTCCCGCCAATGCCGAGGTCGTGAGCACCGCCGCGCCGCCCACCGCGACCGCAGCGGCCGTCGGCTCCTTGCGAGTTGCGGCAACGCCCGCGCCCCATACGGCCGCGCGCAGGCTCCAACCCAGGGCGTCGTTGCGCGCGCCGCGGCGATATAGGCTCCACGCATAGGCGGCATGGCTCGCCGTTACGGCCGCCACGCCGAGCACCGAAGGACGGGTCAGGGTGCGGGCCTTTTCCACCTGGCCAATAGCTCCGGCTACAACTCCGGCGCCAACGGCGGGCTCTTCGCGTACCGAGGCCAAAAGCTGCGGCCGCGTTTTGATGGTGACGGCGCGCCGCAGGGCCGCGGCGCCTTCTTGGGTGCGCGCAAGAAAATCGTTCATGCCCGCCACCTTACGCGGTTACTTCTTGCGCGAGCCGGCCTTTACCACGTTCTTCGTGCCGGGCGAAGGCTTCTTAGTTGCCTTCTTGCCAGCCTTCTTCGTGGACTTTTTGGTGGCCTTCTTGGTTGCCTTCTTCTTCGTCGTCTTCTTAGAGGACTTCTTGGTGGACTTCTTCTTGGTCTCGCCGGAGGCTTCCTTGGCGCGGCGCTCGGAAAGGAGTTCGTTCGCGCGGGCGTCGGTAAGCTGCTCCGGGTCATCGCCGCGGCGCAGGGAGGCATTGGTGGTGCCATCGGTGACATACGGGCCGAAGCGGCCGTCCTTGACGGTCATGGGCTTGCCGGAGACGTCGTTATCGCCCAGCTGCTTAATCGGCGGCTGAGCCGCTGCGCGGCCGCGACGCTTCGGCTCGGCGTAGATGCGGCGGGCCTCATCCAAGGTGACGGTGAAGATTTGCTCTTCCTTAGCCAGCGAGCGTGAATCGGTGCCCTTCTTCAGATACGGGCCATAGCGGCCGTTCTGCGCGGTGATCATCACGCCGTCGTCCTCGCCCACCTCGCGCGGCAGGGAAAGCAGCTTGAGGGCCTCCTCCAAAGTCACAGTAGAGGGTTCCATAGAGCTAAACAGCGAAGCCGTACCCGGCTTGAGCTTGTTTTCGATGTACTCCTTGACGCGCTTTTCCTTCTGCTTCGCGGCCGTCTTGGTTTCCCAGTTCTTGGCGCGCTTGCCTTCCTCGGCGCGTTGCTTGTCTTCCTCAGCGCGCTCCTTGGCGACAATCTCCTCGGCCTCACCCTCGGCCTTCTCCCGTTCATCCTCGCGGACGACCTCGGTGACATAGGGGCCGAAGCGGCCTTCCTTGGCCACGATCATGCGGCCGTTTTCTGGGTTCTCGCCCAGCTCGCGGCCGCCCTGCGGGGTGGCGAAAAGCTTTTCCGCCAGCTCCTCGTTCAGTCCATCCGGGGTGACGGTTTCGGACAGGTTAGCGCGCTGATACTCGATGCTGCCGTCGTCGTTAGTGCCAACGGCGCGCTCGATATACGGGCCATAGCGACCCACGCGGACGAAGACGTTGCGGCCCTCGGTATCGGTATAAAGGCGCAGGGAGTTGACCTTGCGGGCATCGATGGCTTCTAGGTTGACGTCGATAAGCGACTTCAAGCCGCCGTGCCGGGCAATGGAAGCCGCCTTCTGCTCGTTGGCCTCGGCGTTGCCAAAGTAGAAGCCGTTAAGCCAGGCGGTACCGTCCTCGATACCGGTGGCAATCTGGTCTAGCTCGTCTTCCATGGAAGAGGTGAAGTCATAGTCCACCAGCTCGGTGAAGTTTTCCTCCAATAGGCCTACGACGGCGAAGGCAACCCAGGATGGCACCAGCGCATTGCCGCGCGAGACCACATAGCCGCGGTCCTGGATGGTCTTGATGATGGACGCGTAGGTGGACGGGCGGCCGATGCCTAGGTCCTCCATCTTCTTGACCAGGCTGGCCTCGGTATAGCGCGCCGGCGGGTTGGTGGAGTGCCCCTCGGCGGAGACCTCCTTGGCGGTCAGGCCGCGGCCCTCCTCCAAGTGCGGCAGGCGGGTCTCGCCCTTCTTGTCACCCTTGGCGTCGTCCGCGCCGTAGGCCTTCAGGAAGCCCGGGAAGGTAATGGTGCGGCCGGTGGCGGAGAATTCCACGTCATAGCTGCCATTATCCGTGGTGGCGGTGCCGGCCACGGTGACCTTCATGGAGGTTCCCTTGGCATCGGCCATCTGGGAGGCGACGGTGCGCTTCCAAATCAGGTCATAGAGCTTAAACTCCTCCGCATCCAACTGGCCGGAAAGCTGGCCCGGGGTGGCGAAGGACTCGCCGGCCGGGCGAATCGCCTCGTGAGCCTCCTGGGAGTTTTTCACCTTGCGGTCATATACGCGCGGGGAATCAGAGACGTATTCTGCACCATAAATGCTGGTAGCGGAATTGCGCGCGGCGGACAAGCCCTGCTTAGAGAGCGAGGTGGAGTCCGTACGCATATAAGTAATGTGGCCGTTTTCGTACAGCCGCTGCGCAATGCGCATGGTGCGCTCGGAAGTAAAGTGCAGGCGACGGCCGGCCTCCTGCTGCAGCGTCGACGTCATAAACGGCGCATAGGGCTTGCGCGTATAGGGCTTGTGTTCGACCCCAGCGACCTGCATATCCGCACCGCGCAGCGCGGTTTCTAGCGCCTTGGCCTGCGGCTCGGTGATGACGATGACGTCTTTGCTCTTGACGTTTCCGCGGTCATCAAAGTCGCGGCCCAAGGCCACGCGCTTGCTATTGACGGCGGTAAGGCGGGCGTCGAAAGTAGCGGGGTTGTCCGCGTCCGCAGCGCCGGTATCTAGCGTGGCGGCCAGATCCCAGTAGTCCGCGGGGATGAACGCCATGCGCTCGCGCTCACGCTCGACGATGACGCGGGTGGCCACCGACTGCACGCGGCCGGCAGAAAGCCGCGGCATAACCTTCTTCCACAGCACCGGGGAGACCTCATAGCCGTAGAGGCGGTCGAGGATGCGGCGGGTTTCTTGGGCGTCGATAAGGTTGTAATCCAGATCGCGGGTATTGTCCGCGGCCTCTAGGATCGCGGACTTGGTGATCTCGTTAAAGACCATGCGGCGCACCGGAACCTTGGGCTTGAGGACTTCAAGCAGGTGCCAGGCGATGGCCTCGCCCTCACGGTCGGGGTCTGTTGCGAGGTAGAGCTGATCGCACTGCTTCAGCTTGGCTTTGAGGTCTGCGACCTTCTTCTTTTTATCGGGGCTCACCACATACAGCGGTGCGAAGTCATCTTCCGGGTTCACGCCGAGGCGCGCCCAGGATTCCTTCTTATACTTAGCCGGCACGTCCGCAGCGCCGCGGGGAAGATCGCGGATATGGCCCACGGAGGCCTCCACGATGTAGTTATCTCCGAGGTAAGGCTGAATCTTCTTCGCCTTCGTCGCCGACTCGACGATCACCAAGGTCTTTCCCGGCCCGGCTGCTTCTGCCACTTCGACTTCATCCCTTTCGATGATGCGAACAATAAGGTATGCACGCTTTCAGCAATCGCCCCTAGCGTACACAGTTGATCTGCATTTCCTGTCTCGCACCATATACGCGGTACTGCCAAAAGGCCGTTTTCAGGGGCACTATGTACCCCCACAGAACGGGTCTATACTGGCCTACTTAGAACACCCCGTAGCTGCGAAAGCATTGTGGGGCACAATAGCACACCCAAGACGACGCCCGCGGAGGATTCATGGTTGACACCATCACTATGTGGATCGAAACCGTCATGTCCACAGAGTGGATCTACCCGCTGGTCGGCGCGCTGATCTTTGGTGACTGCTTCTTTCCCGTGCTGCCTTCTGAAATTCCGCTCAATATGGCCGGCGCTTGGTCCGGCTCCCAAGGCTTTCCGCACCTGCCCACCATGTTTTTCGTGGCGCTGATTGCCGCCATGATGGGCGATAATCTCTGTTTTCTACTAGGCACACGGTTTATGCCCCTACTCCAGCGCGTGCCTAAAGGTTCAAAGGCCTACGAGGGGCTCAACTGGGTCAAGCGCAATATGCGCCGCGGCGGCGGTGCGGCCATTATTATTGCCCGCTTCATTCCTTCAGCGCGCCTATTTATGACCATCCTGCTGGGGTCGATGCGCTTCCCGTGGCTCGTCTTTGTCTTCTTCGACACCATCGGCGTCGCGCTCTGGGCGGCCGAAGCGCTCGCCATTGGCTACCTGGGCGGCATGGCCTTTTCCAATTCGCCCGTGCTGGCCGTGGTGGTCAGCATCATCGCCGCCGTCATCATCGGCGTGGGCCTGCAGAAACTGCAGAATAAGTTCACCGAGTGGTGGGATACCCGCCGCGGCTACGCCGAAACGCCATAGCGGGAAGGCCTGAGCAGAAAGGCCTGAGCGAGGGAGCCGGCCGCCTAGATGACGGACACGGACTGGGCCTGTTCGCCCTTCGGTCCGGAGCCTACCTCGAAGGTGACCTGCTGGTTTTCTTCTAGGGTGCGAAAGCCGCTGCCCTGGATCTCGGAGTAGTGGACGAAGATATCGCCTTCGCCGTCCGCGCGCTCGATGAAGCCGTAGCCTTTTTCAGAGTTAAACCACTTAACGGTTCCTTGTGCCATGGTGTGCAGTCCTTTTCTTGATTAGCGGTGCGGCGATTCCGCGCCGAGGGGTTCGGTAAATGCGTCCTTTAGCAGTACCTTAAAGTGTAAACACCGCACCAAGACATCATTGGCCTCATATCAGTGTGACACGTTCCACGCCAAAGCGATAGGCCTAACTCATGAGGGGGTAGAAATTGGCTCACCCGGAAACGGATAATCCCCTAGGAGAAGAGCTGCTCGAGTTCATCCAGCGCCGCCTCGATGAGTCCACTCTCACATTTCACACCACCCTGCCGCCGCAGCGCGCGCAGTATGCCGAGTGGCCCGAATGGGTGCTGCCGGAATTGAAGGACAAGCTGGTCGAAGGGGGCGTCGGCAAGCTGTATAGCCACCAAGCAGAGCTGGCGCAGGCCGCCTGGGCCGGCGAGGATGCGGTGATTTCTACCGGTACGTCCTCGGGTAAGTCCCTGGGCTATCAGCTGCCCATTTTGAGCCGACTGGCGCAGGAGCCGACCGCCTGCGCGCTGTATCTCACCCCCACCAAGGCGCTGGGATCGGACCAGCTGCAGGCGGTGCTCGAGCTGTGCCGGGGCATTCCGGCGCTCAAGGGCGTGGTGCCCTCGCCCTATGACGGCGATACGCCGCAGGAATCCCGCGCGGGCGTGCGCGATCATTCGCGGTTCATTTTTTCCAACCCGGATATGGTGCATATGTCGCTGCTAGCGGCCCATGCGCGGTGGGCGCGGCTGCTGCGGCACCTGGAGTTCATTGTCATCGATGAATGCCATTCCTACCGGGGCGTATTTGGCGCGAACGTGGCGCTGGTGCTGCGGCGCCTGCTGCGCTTGTGCGCGCACTATGGCTCGCGGCCGACGGTAATTTATGCCTCGGCCACCATGAAGGACCCGGGCCGGCACGCGCAGCGCCTTACCGGCCGGCCCGCCCGCGCGATTACGGAGGACACCGCCCCTACCGGCGCGCGGACCGTGGCGCTGTGGGAGCCGGGGTTTATCGAGGGGGCCGAGGGCGAGCACGGGGCGCCGGTGCGCCGCGCCGCCACCACCGAGGCGGCCGAGATGATGGCCTCCTTCATCGCCGAGGGCGCGCGCACCATGACCTTTGTGCGTTCGCGCCGCTCGGCCGAGGTGGTGGCCATGCGCGCGGCCGAGGTGCTCTCCGGTAGCCTCGGCCGCCCCGATTTTGCCCAGCGCATCGCCGCCTACCGCGCCGGTTACCTGGCCGAGGACCGCCGCAAGTTGGAGCGCGCGCTTGACGACGCCTCCTTGCTCGGCGTCGCCACCACCTCCGCCCTCGAGCTGGGCATCGATGTCGGCGGTCTCGATGCCGTGGTCACGGCCGGTTTCCCGGGTACCGTCGCGAGCTTTTGGCAGCAGGCCGGGCGTGCGGGCCGCCGCGGGCAGGGCTCGCTCGTGGTGCTCATCGCCCGCGATGAGCCGATGGATACCTACTTAGTCCACCACCCCGAGGCCCTGCTGGGCCGGCCGGTGGAGGCCAGCGTCTTCAATCCGGCCAATCCGTATATCCTCTTCGGCCACGTCTATTGCGCCGCAGTGGAAAAGCCGCTGGATGATGCCACGATTGCCGCCTGGGGCGCCCAAGACGTGGTCCACCAGCTGGCCGAGTCTGGCCTGCTGCGCCGCCGCGAGCGCGGCTGGTTCGCCGTGCCCATCCCTGCCCATTCACCGGAGGAACTCTCGCCCGAAACGGCGCATACCGCGGTTTCGCTGCGCGGCGGGGCGGGCGAGGAAGTCATGATCATGGATTCTTCGGACGGCCGCCTGCTCGGCACCATCGATGCCGCCCGCGCCACCAGTCAAGTCCACCCCGGCGCGGTGTATCTGCACCAGGGCGAAAGTTTTGTCATCGAGGAGCTCATCTTAAGCGATTACCTGGCGCTGGCTCGGCCCGAGGCCCCGGACTATTCCACGACTCCGCGCTCCACCACGGATATCCGCATCCTGCGCGAGGCCGATAACTTGGTCAATTACTCCCCAGGGCTGTGGGTGGCGGACGTGGAGGTGGAGGTCACCGACCGCGTCACCGGCTACCAGGTGCGGCTTGCCGATGGCACCATTGGCGACGATATCCCCCTCGATCTCCCCGAACAGCGCCTGGTCACCCGGGCGGTGGCCTACACCATCGATCCGATGGCGCTTTCCGCGATGGGGGTTACCGCCTCCGATACGCCCGGCACCTTGCACGCGGCCGAGCACGCCGCCATTGGCCTGCTACCGCTTATCGCCACCTGCGACCGCTGGGATATCGGCGGCGTGTCCACCGCATTGCACCCCGATACGCAGCTGCCCACCGTCTTTGTCTACGACGGCCACCCCGGCGGCGCCGGTTTTGCGGAGGAGGGCTTCCGCCGCTTCCCCGAATGGATCGCGGCCACCTTCGAGGCGGTGCGCTCTTGTCCGTGCGAAGCCGGTTGCCCGTCGTGCGTCCAGTCGCCCAAGTGCGGAAACGGAAACAATCCGCTGAGCAAGGATGGCGCCATCAAGCTACTGGGTGCGCTGGTCACCATGACGCAGGGCTAGCCTCAACTTAAGCGGTTTTGCCTTCTTCTTCATTTACTCGCTGCGCCCGCGCGTATTCATAGTCGGCGCTGCGCTGCAATAGCTCCTCACGCCGATGAGGAAACCGCTCCAATATGATGCGCTGAATTTCCGCCGCTGCACGTGCGCGAGTGCGCCGCACTTCCGGATTCGGCTCATAAAAAGGCGAGCCTTGCGGATGCCTCATGGAGCATCGCCTCTTTCTTCTTTCGGGGCAGATTTGTCGAGCTCACCCTCTTTAAACTCTTGGGCAAAATCCCACAGCGTGTTAATAAAAGGGGAATCTCCTTCAACGTCCGATAATAATCCCAGAATTGTGGGGAGAAAATACCATCCAGTAATTCTTTCGGCACTTTCCGCCGAGTCAGTCTTATCGATACACCACTGCACAATTCCCCACCATCTATCTTGTTCCCGCCTATGATCCGATTTGATTTCTTCGCGTACCTTTCGGCGGTATTCCCGCCAAGCGATAAAGCCTGCTACGGCTGCCACTGCGGTGGGGATAAGGCGCACTACTGCTTCTTGCCAGGTCATACCGGCCCGGCCTTCGCTTGAGCTGACCGTCCACGGACCGTGGCGGTGACGATGACGTTGCGGCCGGATTCGGTGCAGGTTTCTAAGGTGGCGTCGTTAAGCTCGGCGGTATCGCGCGCGGCGGTGCAAGCATCTTCACCCGTAGCGAGGGCCCAGGCACCGGCAACCGCCGCGAGGTCGGCCGCCACCTGAGCCTCGTGTCGCGCGGCCACGCGCGAGCCCACTGCCGCCACGATAAGCAGCAGGCTCACGATGGCGACGATGATACCGGCCGCGGCAATGGTGGCATAGCCTTCCTCGCCGCAGCGCCTCGGCCTACTCATTTCCGCCCACCTCGGCCGGAAATACCGCCTCAGAGCGCATGGTGCCGACGGGGGCATCGACGCTTACCGACGCCCTCACCAACCCACCGCTTTCTTCCACGCTGACCTGGGCATCCTCGCGCGGGGGATGGTATTCGACGCCGATGGCGTGCGAACGCGCGGCCGCGCCCGCCATGTCCACCGCGGCGATATAAGATGCCAGCGTGGCAATGGCACCCACGATTCCCGCCGCGACCAAGACCAGGGAGCTTAAAGCCAAGGCGGCCTCGATGGTCACGGAGCCATCGTCATCAAATACCCTGTGCATCTTTCCTCCTTTCTGCCGGCAGGCTGGGCCCGCCGGCCGCGGTTAAAGAGCGGCGCTAGCTCGGGGTGTTCGAGAGGGCGTCGGTAATGATGCCCTCGATGGCATCGACCACCCCGCCGCCGTTGATGACCATGTAGAGCACCCCGGCAAGCGCGGCGGCCGCCAGAGATCCCATGGCATATTCGATGGTGCTCATCCCCTCGTCATTGCGGATGAGCTGGGAATACTTATTAAGTGCGTGCATGATTAGTGTCCTTTCACATGAGGTTTAGAGAAGTTGTGCGCCCAAACTGATGACTACGGGCGCAAGGCCTAGAACGATGAATGCTGGCAGGAAGCACACCGCCAGCGGGAGGGCGATAAATACTCCTGCGCGCTCTGCCTGCGCCGTGGCGTGGGCGGATGCTTCCGCGCGCAAAGAAGTACAGATTCGTTGACATCCGGCCGCGATGGTGGCGCCGGATTGGCCCGACATGATGACAAGCTGCGCTAAGTCCTCCAGCCCCGCATGGCTCTTCATGTGGCCCCACGCGGACTGCGCGGGAACGCCCACGCCGAGCAGCGCGGCGACGGTCTCCCACAGATCCCTGGTCTGGGCATCCGCGGTGCGGGCCACCGCGGTGGTGGCGCCGTGCACGGATAGCCCTGCGGCCAAGCATGCTGCGAAAAGTTCGACGTCGCCGGCAACTGCCAGTGGATCCAGCGGTGCGGCGGGCTTGAGCTTGCTTATCAGTCCCCCGCGCGCGGTCGGGCCATCGCGCGGGGTCTTGGCGGTGGTCTCGGTTGCGCTGGCAGGTGCCAAGCGGGCGGCATGCGGCGGCAGGCCGATAAGGGCGGCGAGGGCGATAAAGATGAGCGGGGTCATGCGGCCGCCTTCCGGATAATGACGCGCGACCAGGCGAATCCGCCGCAGGCCAGCGCCACACCCACCACGAGGAGGATGCCGCCTAATCCGCCGCCTAAAAGGAAGCCGAGGGAGTTGGCACCCATGGCCCCGCCCATGGCGATGCCGGCTATGGGCAGGCACGCGAGCACCGTGGCGGTGGCTTGGGGGCCTTGCAGGCTAGCGGAGGTGGATTGCTGGTGGCGTCGGGAAGCGTCGAGGCGGCTTTGGGCTTGGTCGAGCAAGCTGGCCACCGCAATGCCGTGGTAGGTGGAAAGCTCTAATAAGTGACCTAAGCGATGAAGCTCTGGCAGAGTCTTGCCGCCCTGCGCATCTATCAGCGCCATGTGCGGCGGCGCACCGCGCGCGGCAAGGGCGGCCGTGGACTCTAGTGCTGCCGATACCTCGCGCGGGGTGGTGGCTGGCAGGGACTCCACGCCGCGGGCGAGCGCCCCAGCCAGGGTCGCCCCCGCACGCAGGTCCGCGGTGACCACGCCCAGGTAGGCGGCCAGCCCCTCGCGGCCGCGCCGCTCCGCCCGCGCGGCCACTAAGTCTTTGACGTACCAGGACACGCACCAGGCGATAATGGCGGCGGCGAAAGCGATGCTAATGCGTCCCACCGAGTAGAAGACCAGGCTGCCGCAAAAGACTGCGCCTAAGATCACCACCGAGCTGGTCTGTGCCCGGCGCCTGGCCGAGGCCAGGCGGCCGGCACTCGAGGGCGCGGGTATAAGCAGCGCAGCGGCAAGGATGAGGTAACTAAGCATGGCTAGCCTCCCCGGCATGCTCTCCCAGCAGCTGCGCGGAGAATTCCGCGAAGCCTTCTGCCGGGCCATCTTGGGCGCTCCAGATGATGCGCGGGGTCACTGGGTTTCCCTCGAGCAGGCCGATATGGGCGAGGCGGCGGCCCTGCGGGGTGCGCTCCATGGTCAGCACCATGTGCACAGCCGCCGCCAATTGCGAGTGCAGCGCCGCTCGGTCCAAGCCGCCGAGGGCGGCGAGAGCCTCCATGCGGGCTGGTACTTCAAAGAGAGAATTGGCGTGCAGCGTGCCGGCGCCGCCGTCGTGGCCGGTGTTGAGCGCGGCGAGGAGATCCACCACCTCGCGGCCGCGGATTTCGCCCACCACGATGCGGTCCGGTCGCATGCGCAGCGCTTGGCGCAGCAGTTGTGACATCGTGACCTCGCCGCTTCCCTCCGCGTTGGCCCGGCGCGAGACCACACTGACGCAGTGCGGGTGGTGTGGGGAGAGCTCGGCGGTGTCCTCGATAACGAGGATGCGTTCGCGCTCGGAGACGGTTCCCAAAAGCGCGGAGAGCAGGGTGGTTTTGCCGGAACCAGTGCCGCCGATGACTAGGAAGGAAATCCGCTTGTCTACCACGGCGCGCAGCAGTGCCGCGATGTCTTCTGGCAGCGTGCCATTGTCTACCAGCTGGGGCAGGGTTGTCTGCGCTTGGCGCAATACGCGCAGGCTCAGGCAAGTCCCGGCCACTGCAGGTGGGCTCAGCAGTGCATGGACGCGCAACACGACACCATCGGGGCGAGTAACGCGGCCATCGGCAAAGGGCTGCGCATCATCGAGGCGCGTGCCTGAGGCTGCCGCAAGCCGACTGGCCAGCTGGCGAACCTCGGCATCATCGCGGAAGGTGATATCGGTACGCTCTAGGCCTTCGCCGCGGTCCATGAATACCGCGTGTGGCCCGTTGACTACGACGTCTGTGACTCCCTCGCGCCCCAGCACCGCATCGAGAGGCCCCATCCCGGTGGCGTCTTGGCGCAGGCGGCGCAGCAAGTCAAGCACTGCAACGTCACTAATCACGCCGGCCTCTGCGCGAATGCGCCGGGCCAGGGCTGCAGCATCCTGTACCACGTCAGGCTCAGCGGCAATGATGCGCTGCATCTTTTCCAGCGTTTCTTGTGCTGCTTTATGCTCGCTCATGCGCCGACCTCCTCGAGGACCGCGCGGGCGGCCTTACGCAAGGGTGCGGGGAGGCGCTGCGGTAGGCCGCCGATTTCTACCGTGCGGGTGAGGCCCCGGAGCGTTGGCAATTCTGCCAGCACCGTGCTGTGGACGATGCGTTCTACTTCCGCCGCGCTTAACGACGCCCACTGGCGTTGCCGCAGCACCACCACGCACCTGCGCCGCGCGGCATCGAGACTCACCAGAAGTTGCGCGGCTGACGCGGCCGAGCGCACCTCCGCGGCCACCACGATGACCACGTGGGTACAGGCATCCGGGATGGTCTCCGGGGTGCAATCCACCACGCATACTCCCTCGCCCGCATGGGCCGCGCCTACCACCCGCGCGAGCAGATCCTTTTCTAGGCGGAAGGAATCCGCGACGGTGCTGCGCGCGGCGGAGAGCACCGCTACCCCATCAGGCGTGGATGGCAGCGCGCGGTAGAGATCAGCAGCATCGATGCTGCCATCGCCCACGGTAAGCTCCGGCCAGCGCACCCCCGGTTCCGCTTCTACGCCGAGCAGGAGGTCGAGGCCGCCGGAGCATGGGTGGGCGTCAACAAGCAGGGCGCGACCGTCGACTGCGCTCTGGGTGCGGGCCAACGCGGCCGCAAAGGTAGAAGCGCCCACCCCACCGCTCGCGCCAACCACAGCGATGCTCGCACTGCCCGGCCGCGCTTCCTGCGGCGCGCCCGCCGCGGCAATGCTCGCCAGCAGCTCTTTAACCTGGGCGGGGATGATAAAGGCGCTCTCCGCGTGGCAGGCGAGCGCCGCCTCATAATCAATCGGTCCGGGTCCGCGGCCAAGAAAAGCACCGGCGCAGGCGCGGTGTGGGTGCGCTGCGCTGCTGCCACCACGCGGGCCATCAAGGAATCAACCAGTACCGCATAGGCGCCAGGCAGGCTGCGTGGGATATCGCGGGGATCGGTTACGGTCAGCACATCGTGGCTGGTCGCAGCCGCGGCGTGAACGGCCTCGGCGCGCAGCGCTTCGTCACCAATGGCGACGACGATGACGGCGGAATCAGGGTGTAGTGCGTTCATGCCTCATAGCCTGAAGCATTCGCGCCACCGCAGCGAGGCTCCGGCGGCAGTGCTGTGGATAACCCGCCAGAAGTCACCATGTGGACCTAGTTTGGTTGTCGTTTCAACCAAAAATCTGTGGATAACCCGCTCCGCACGGCGGTAGATATAGGTGACGGCCCGCGCATCGGGGGGGGTGTGCGCGCGGGCCGTCAGTAACCCGGCCTCGGGGGGGGGTGAGCCGGGGCAGGCCGCACGGTATATCGGGGCCTTGCACGCATTATTATGACATGTTCGCCACCCAATCACAACAGCTAACAGCAGATTTCCACGGCCACGGCGCTGACCTGCACCGAATGCATGTTCACTCAGCGCCACCCCCACGCGGGTTCCTAATCCCACATTAGTGGTATACAAATCACCGTTAACGTCAGCCACTTCTACACCACCAAGCGCTGAGGGCGGCTACACTCGGCAGCACATCATGACTACTACCCGCGAGCCCCGTCATCCCCGCCGCGCCGCCACCACCCGCACCGGCGGCGATCCCGCACGCACCGCGGCGTTTTTCGATCTCGATAAGACCATCATCGCCACCTCCTCGGCCTACGCGTTTGGTCGCGAGTTCCTCCACAACGGGCTCATCTCGCCGGCCGAAGCACTGCAGCTATCACTTGCTAAGGCCAGCTATATGTTTTCCGGTCTGACCAGCGAAGGCATGGATTCCACCCGCGACCAGCTCACCACACTGGTCACCGGGTGGTCCGTGGACGAGGTGCGCGCCATCGCCCGCGACACCATGCATCACGTGGTCACACCCTCCATTTATGCCGAGGCCCGCGAACTCATCCGCGCCCACCGCTCCGCTGGCCACCACGTGGTCATCGTCTCTGCCTCCGCGGCCGTGCTGGTGGACATCATCGCAGAGGAACTCGGCGTCGAGCACGTCATCGCCACCGAATTGGCAGAGGAAAACGGCCGTTTTACCGGCGAGGTGCTCTTCTACTGCAAGGGCCCCACTAAAGCAGAGGCCCTGGAGCGGACCGCAGCGGCAGAAAACCTCGACCTTGCTGCCAGCTACGCCTACTCGGATTCCGCTACCGATATCCCGATGCTGGAAAAGGTAGGCCACCCCGTCGCCGTCAACCCTGACAAGCAACTAAAGCGCCACGCCCTCGCCCACCACTGGGAGATCCGCTCCTTTAAGGACCCGGTGCCGCTCCTGCCTGCACCAACCGCCAAGGAAATTGGAATCGGCGCCTCCGTTCTGGCAGGAACTGCGGCAGTTATTGGCGCTGGCCTGTGGCTCGCCCAGCACCCGGGCCGCCCTAGCCTGCCCAAGCGGGGCCCACGGCGCGCCTCTTAGGCCGCGCGGGCAATCGCGTCGGCTTCTTTGCCACCGGCGGCCCAGGCGGCGAGGTGGGTTAAGAGGGCGTCGGCAAGCGCGGTGCGATAATTGCCCACCGCGGCGGCATATTCGGCGCGGTGGCGGGTGTAGTAGACCTCGGGCACGGCGAAACCGCGCGGGTCAAAGCCCGTATGCACCGCGGCGAGGCGGGAGGCAACGCGGGCGACGAGGCCACTGCGAGGGCCAAAGAACTCGCCGGCGGCAATCTCGGCATGGACCACACTCGGCAGCAAGAGATCGAAAGCGGGACCGCCACCCTGCGCGATGAGCCGGCCTAACCCTTGCAAGCGCGCACTCTCGCCGGCCGGAATGCCGGTACCGCCGGCCGCGACGTCAATGCGCGCCAGTACCTGCAGCGGTGCCCGGGCAAAGGATCGCACCGTGCCATCTAAGAGTTCCGGGGCGGCCACGGAATAGGCGCTGACAGCGCTGGCCAGCGGCCCTTTTTCCATATCTTCCGATCCCGGATGTGGGGGGATGGCGTGGCCGTCCAGCGCCACGCTGGCACGGGCGCCGCGCATGAGGGACTCCGCAGAGATAACCTCAAACTTGCGCAATCCTGCAGGTCGGCGGTGTGCACGAGCAATGGCAGCGGCGGCCTTTTCTGCACTTTCTTTCACCCCCGGCAGGCGAAACAGCGGGGATAACGCGTCATTTTCTGACATATCCATTAGGATAGCCGTGGAAGTCCCTAAGTATGCGTGGCACCATGGGATAATAGTGATTCCATTATTATTGGGGACATTACAAGGTTTAGATAAACGCGAGGAGAATTAATCGTGAGCAACGATGGACTTTTTACCGACGGTACTGATCAATTTGCACCGAAGGTGAACTCGATCCCTTTGAGTGACGTGGATACGTCCTCGTCCGAGACCTCGGTAGGCCAGCTGGTCTCCAACGCTACCGAGCAGATGTCCCAGCTCGTGCGCTCCGAGGTGGAGCTAGCCAAAACCGAGCTGGCAGAGTCCGCTAAGAAGGGCGGCATCGGTGCAGGCCTCTTCGGCGGCGCAGGCACCATCGCGCTGTATAGCTCCTTCTTCTTTTTCTTCTTCCTGGCCGAGCTTCTCGCCGTCTGGCTGGACCGCTGGGCTGCGTTCCTGATCGTCTTCTTGATCATGATCGTCCTCGCCGGCATCCTGGCTTTCGTTGGCCTGAAGAACGTCAAGCAGGTCAAGGCCCCGCAAAAGACCATTGACTCCACCAAGGAGCTCAAGAACCTGGTTCCGGGCAAGGCGCAGAAGTCCTTGGACCGTAAGAACACCCACGGCCTCTACACCTAAACCGGCAGGCGCCACGCGTACGTGCACCCCTCTATCCGCCCTAGCTAGCCTGGGGCGGATTTTGTGTACTTCCTCCCCCTTTTCTCTACCGTTTCTGCCCCAACTATAGAAAGGCGGCACCATGGCCTTCGCACCCCTGCCTCCCTCAACGGTGGAGCTGGATCGGCACCTTATGCGCATGAGTTCGTCCACACCCGCGGCATCCGCCTGCACGTCGCCACGGCGGGCGATAGCACGCAACCACTCGTGGTGCTCATCCACGGCGCTTTTGGCGGGTGGTTCGATTATCAGGACGTCATAGCGCCGCTTGCCCAACGCGGCTTCCACGTCGCGGCCGTGGATATGCGAGGCTTTGGTATGTCCGATAAGCCGCCCATTGAGGCGGGGCAGGATATCCGCACTTTGGTGGGCGATATTAGCGGGCTCATTCAGGCCTTGGGCCATGACGATGCCTTTGTGGTGGGCGCCGATACGGGCGGCGCGGTGGCATGGTGTTTGGCCGCAGAACGCCCTGAGCGGGTGCGCGGCCTGGCCTCCATATCCTCCGCCCACCCGGTGGATCTGCGCCGCGCGATTGCCGCCCGGCCGTGGGATTTTGGCTGGATTAATCTGCGCTCGCTGCTGTGCCGCCTGCCGCGCGTTACCCGCGCCCAAAACCTGCTGCTTAGCCCCCGCGCCTACCGCAAGGAGCTGGAGCTGGATACGGGGCCTTTGCTTGCCGACGCCACCCTAGACCGCATCCTCGATCTCCGCCTGCGCGCCTCCCGCATCGGCAGCGTCAGCCGTGGAATCTTGTGGAACCACCGCATGCGCACCGCCGTGGTTCCCTTGACCTGGGTGGAACTGGCAGTAGAGCGTCCCGTTCTCTTCATCCACGCCCAACAGCGACTGTGGAACCCTGTGGTCCGCCGCGCCGCCTCGCGCGCCCGCCGCGGATTCACCGCCACGACCGTCCCCGGCGCGAAGAACCTTCCTCACCTGGAAGCACCGGCGGATTTCGTTTCCATGCTGGCGGCCTGGCTACAAGAACATAACTAGTGCGCCACGCACTCCCCGGTATCAACCGGGTGGGTAAGCTGCGTGATGTCTCCGATCTGGGCGTTGACCTCATCGGCGGTTAAGGCATAGCCCGTCTCGGAATCATCCACCGAGGCGCCGAAGACCACGCCGAGGACCTCGCCGGCCGTGTTGACCAGCGGCCCGCCGGAATTTCCTTGTTGGATCTTGCCGCGCACGGTGTAGGAATCGCGTTCCACGCGACCATGCGAGTAGATATCCGGGCCGGAAATGGTGATGCGATCGCGCACGCGCGCCATCTCGGCGTCGAAAGGCCCGGAGTGCGGGAAGCCCATGACCATGGCATCATCGCCCGTCTGGGCCGGGGCCTGGGCCCATGGCAGTGGATCGATGCCCAGGTCGCGCGAGTGCAGCACCGCCACATCCACATCCGGGTTGTAGTAGACCACGGTCGCGTCCTTGAGGCCCACCTTGGTATCCAAGCGCACGGTCTGCGTGCCGGCCACGACGTGAGCATTGGTGATCACGTAGTCATCGGCCGCCACGAAGCCGGAACCCATGAGGCGGCGGGAGCACTCTTCGGCGTCGCCAAGCACGTGAATGATAGACGGCCGCATACGCAGCAGGAGATCCGGATCCTCCACGTCTGGGTCCGGCTCTTCTACTTCCTCGGTGCTAATCGAGTTTTGCCACGGCGAGACCAGCGGCGGCAAGCCGGACTCATTGAGCATCGCCGCCACCCCATTGGGCAACGCCGCTACCCGCGCTGGCGCGGCCGAGTTGAGGTTGCTCAAGATGCGGGAATCGCGCAGGCCCTGGCCGGCCGCACCGCCTAAATTGGTGGCCACAGGGATAGAAATGAGCCAAATAACCACCAAGGCGGCAAAGGCTTGGAAAACCGCGCCCACGGCAGAATCGAGGCGCTGCGTCTTGCGCGCCTTCATGCGATCGCGCACGCTGCCGCCCAACGAGGACCCGATAAGCTGCCCGATGCCCACAAAAAGCACCAGGATTCCCACCAATAGCAGCAAGCGTAGCGAGGGCTGATCCACTAAGCGCAGGGCGGCCGGGGCCACGGCAATGCCTAGCACTACCCCAGCGCCCACACCTATGGAGGCCAATACCGCCGCGAGGGCGCCATTGCGCCACCCGCTCAGGAGCGCTATGAGGACGGCGACCACAATCAGGCCGTCAACGATGAGCGCAGGAGTCATGGCTATGGGTTCTTTCTATCTGGGGTTTAAGACGTATACGTACCGCGGCACCAGCGGTTAGGACATCTTCTCATTATTGCGGGAGTTTGTGAGGGAGTCACGCAGGTTCATGACTGAATTGTTATCCCATGGAACGCTCCACCCGGCGTGCTGCAATAGTGCCGAGAGCACGCCGGCGGTAAAGCCCCAAATGACGTAACCATTGGCGTGAAATGCTGGTCCTTGCCATTTTCTAAAGCCCACCATGAAGCGGTTGCGCGGATCGACCAGCTCCCGGATAGGCACGAGAAACACGTCATCGGTTTCATCGGGGCTGGCGGGATAGACCTCCCCCGGCTGGGTCCAATGCGCCAAAATGGGGCTCACCGGATTGCCGGTGGCGCGGATATGCAGCTGCTCCCACTGCTCCAGCGGGGTCACGGAGTTGCGCTGCAGGTCCGTTTCCTCCCAGGCTTCCCGCAGCGCGGTATCCACCAGGGAAGTATCCGCGGGATCCCGGCGGCCGCCGGGAAAGGCAATCTGGCCCGAGTGCGAGCGCATGGACGGCGAGCGATGCGTGAGCAAAATACTGGCCTCCTCCGCGCTCTCGCCGCTCAGCAGCATGAGCACGGCTGCTTCCCGCTTGACCGGCACCTGCACATTGGTGCCGTTGAGGGACGAAGCTTGGCGGTTGCCAATGAGATCCTGCACCTGGCTGGGGTCTACCCCCAGCGCCGGCTTGAGCCATTCTGGTGTGTGCTCGGGAAGGAGTTGACTCATGCCGCAATCGCCTCCTCCACGGCCTTTTCAATCTCCGCTGCGGAGCTAAACGGCTGCGCAAATTGCTTGCGCACCTCACCATCCTTGAGCACCACGGTCACCGGCACCACGCTCGGCAGGCCCAGCTCACCGGCAAACTTATTATCCGAATCCTGGAAGCTGGGCAGCTCGACGCCCAAGTCATTCAAAAAGGCTGCGCCATTTCCTGCGTTCTTATCCGCGTGCACGCCCACGACCTGCCAGTCCGGGTGCGCGTCCGCCACATCCTGCAGGTAGGGAAGTTCCGCGCGGCACGGCTCGCACCACCACGCCCACACGTTAACCACGGCTATGCCCTCATCGGCGGGCTTTCCGGTGGCCGCACCGCCCAAGCATTCCAGCTCCACCCCGGCCACGGTGCCGGCCGGGCAGTCCGGGCGCTGTGGGACTTCTTGCGAAGGGGCTTCGCTTAGCGACGCCTCCTCAGATCCGTCCCCGCCCCGCAACTGCGAGACCCCAGCTACCGCAATGACGGCGATGAGGATCGCGGCAATCACCGTGCCAAGGACGTAGTTCTTCATACCGTTAGCCTAGCGCCCACGAGCGGCTGGACACATATCCCGCAGAACGCATGCTTCGCACTCCGGTGTGCGCGCATGGCAGACCTGACGCCCGTGGAAGATGACGCGGTGTGAAAACATCGTCCACTCTTCTTCCGGCACGAGCTGAGCGATGTCCCGCTCAATCTTGACCGGCGTCTTCTCCCCCGTCAGCCCGAGCCGCTGCATGAGGCGGCTAAAGTGCGTATCCACGGTCAGTCCGGGGATACCGAAGGCATTTCCGAGCACCACCAGTGCGGTCTTGCGACCAACACCGGGCAGGCTGGTCAGTTCCTTGACGGTGCGCGGGACTTCGCCTTGAAAATCTGCCACCAGCTTCTCCCCGATGCCCAAAAGGTGTCCCGCCTTGGCGCGCTGAAAGCCCAACGGCCGCAGGATGCTCTCCAAGTCCGAACGCTGCGCGGCCGCATAATCCGCCGCCTCGGGGTAGCGGGCAAAGAGTTCAGGGGTCACCGAATTCACGCGTTCATCCGTGCATTGTGCGGAAAGAACGGTGGCAATGAGCAGCTGCAGCGGGGAGTCATAATCCAAGGCACACCGTGCATCCGGATACTCCTGCGCCAAACGCCGATTTACCTCCGGTGCGCGCAACTCCGGCGCGCTGGCCGCTGACAGTGCTGAATTCATGGGGTTTAGCTTAGTAGACTAGGAAAACATGATTTCACTCGTGATTCTGGTACCACTTGCCATCGCCCTTTTCGCCCTCCTGATGGAAAAGCTCGAGGCAGTCGTTTTTGCTGACTAGGCCGCAAAACTGCTGGCCTGAACCGTGCACTAGCACGAGTAGAGTTTCTATAGTGTGACAAAATTTCTGTGAAGTACCAAAAGTGACCAATTACACTGTAAGATGAAACGCGGTACACAGTGACCCCGCTTGTTCCGCATTGTCGAGTGCATGAAAGACCGCACCCAGATGTGGCACAGGCTCATCTATGGACTTTCGCAGTCGACATCCAAGGAGTAAAACGTGGAAGGCGTACAGGACATCCTCTCCCGCGCCGGAATCTTCCAAGGCGTTGATCCCGTTGCAGTGCAGCACCTTATCGAGCAGATGGAGACCGTGCGCTACCCGCGCGGAACCACCATCTTCGACGAAGGCGAGCCTGGTGATCGCTTGTACATCATCACCTCGGGCAAGATTAAGCTCGCCCGCCACGCCCCGGATGGCCGCGAAAACCTCCTGACCGTCATGGGCCCATCTGATATGTTTGGCGAGCTGTCCATCTTCGATCCGGGCCCGCGCACCTCCTCCGCAGTGTGCGTGACCGAGGTTCAGGCCGCCACCATGAACTCCGAGCTGCTCAAGAAGTGGGTTGGTGACCACCCCGAAATCGCCCAGCAGCTGCTGCGCGTGCTGGCACGCCGCCTGCGCCGCACCAACGCCAACTTGGCTGACCTCATCTTCACCGACGTTCCGGGCCGCGTGGCAAAGACCTTGCTGCAGCTGGCTAACCGCTTCGGTGTTCAGGAAGGCAGCGCCCTGCGCGTGAACCACGACCTCACCCAGGAAGAGATTGCCCAGCTGGTGGGCGCTTCCCGTGAGACCGTCAACAAGGCGCTGGCCACCTTCGCGCACCGCGGTTGGATCCGCCTCGAGGGCAAGTCCGTGCTCATCGTCGATACCGAGCACCTCGCCCGCCGCGCTCGCTAAGACCGCGCCAGCCCGCTACCCCGCTTCGGCGGGGTCTCGTTGGTTTTGCTCCCTTTAACCAGTTCCGCACCGCACTTGTGGCCACGGTAGGCTCCACTCCGCACCGCCTGCGGGCCCCGCCCCACCGCGGCCGTACGCCGGCCCTGCGCGCCTCCTGCCTCAGCCCACAAACACAGTTAAGCCCCTCTCCCCACCAAAGAGGAAGAGGGGCAAACTGAGACAGGCTTATTTAGCCTCGCCGTCCAAGTACTTCAGCGCGGTGCGCGTGGACTGCTCCGCAGCGTGGCGCAGCACCGGGTCCACGTCGTCATACATCTCGTTGACCAGGGTATTCAAATCCACATCATCGCCTAGGCGGGAGCGGATCTCCTTAATCTGGTCGAGGCGGTAGTGGCGGCGGTCAATGTACTTGCGGGCCACCTGAGAGGTGTCATCCAAGTCCGGACCGTGTCCTGGGAACAGCGCAATATCCTTGCCGCGCTCTTCCAAGGTGTCGAGGGTGTGCAGGTAATCGGCCAAGTTACCGTCCGTCTCCGAAAGCAGAACGGTGTGGCGGCCGGCGATGGTGTCACCAGAGATAATGCCTTCGAGGCGGGAATTTCCTACCTCACCGCTCCACACAAAAAAGCAGGTGGAATCCGCGGTATGGCCTGGGGTGTGCACGACCTCGAGACTTGGGGTGATGCCATCGAGGGAGATGTGCTCGCCGTCCTGGAGGGCCTCGGCACCATTGCAGTAGCTCGGATCGAAGGCGCGGATGGGGGCGCCGGTCATCTGCCGCAAGCGTTGTGCGCCCGAAGCGTGGTCATCATGGCGGTGGGTAATCAAAATCAAAGCCACCTCACCTGCGTTGCGGTGCACAACGTTGAGATGGCCTTCATCCTCGGGACCCGGATCCACGACGATCGCCCGAGAGTCTTCAGCGGCGCGAATAATCCACGTATTCGTACCCTCAAGGGCGGTGTAGCTGGGGTTATCACAAAGGACTACGCCAACGGATTGGCTGACGGGACGCAATTGACTATATGCGGGGTGCTCCATAGTTACTAGCCTATCCGATCAAGCAGTAATTTCTACGATTAGTTCGATTTCTACCGGGGCGTTTTTAGGCAACGCGGCCACGCCCACAGCGGAGCGAGCATGCTTTCCAGCATCCCCAAAGACCTCACCGATGAAATCGGAGGCACCATTGATTACTGCCGGTTGCTCCTCATAGGACGGATCGGAGGCCACAAACCCCACGATTTTTACCACGCGGGAGACATTGTCCAAACCAACTTCGGCATCAATAGCGGCAAGCGCATTCAGCGCCGCGATGCGTGCCTGTTCCTGGGCTTGTTCCGTGGTGACTTCGGCGCCAACCTTGCCGGTCAGCGGCAGGGCGCCTTCCACGAGGGGAAGCTGGCCAGAGGTCCAGACCTGATCACCCACGCGCACGGCCGGCACATAGGACGCTAGCGGCTTGGCGACGCCCGGTAGCTCATACCCCAGCTCCCGCAAGCGAGCATGAAAGCCCATTTACTCTGCCACCTCGCGCTTGAAGTAGGCCACGACGTTTTCCGGGTTAGGACCGGGGTGACGGTGACCAGTTCCCAGCCATCTTCACCCCAAGAATCGAGGATCTGCTTGGTGGCGTGGGTAAGAACAGGTGCGGTTGCGTATTCCCATTTAGTCATGGGCCCATTCTAACTATTAAATACGCCCCACGCCGTCTAAATTCTTAAATCCCGACGAGCTCGCCACCTTGGGCCAAGTAGTGAGCCCAATCCGTGATGTGGGGGTTCTTGCGCAGCAGGGCTCGGCGCTGGCGCTCGGTCAGCCCGCCCCACACACCGAACTCGACGCGGTTATCTAGGGCGTCAGCGCGGCATTCGGTCAGTACCGGACAGTGGCGGCAAATGACGGCCGCCTTGCGCTGTTCCGCACCGCGAACGAAGAGGGCATCCGGGTCACCCTTGCGGCATTTGGCCTGGGTGACCCACTCACCACGCTCGGGATTTCGGGCTGTATTAGACATTCCAGCAGTCTTCACACGAACGGTCATGGGTGAGTGTGCTCCTTCCCAGACGGAATACTATGTAACGCATCTAAGTCTATTCATCCGGGTCGAAGATTGTCTAACACGTCACACTTTAGGGGGTGCGAGTGATCTTCCACCTACCAAGGGCGACCACGTAGGGTATGGGGCGTGACTGTCATCAAATCTTTGGCCAAGATAGCCCTGTCTACGGTCTTGGTAGGCGCGCTCATCGCCCTGGCTCTTGCCCCCTTCGCGGGCATTTCCGGTGTAGCGATTGCCCGCACTAACGAAACCATGCAATCTGACCTGCAAGATCTGACTGCCGGCAATATCCCAGGCGTCACCACGATCAAAGACGCCAAGGGCAAGGACATGGCCTATGTCTTCAGCCAGCGCCGCCACCCGGTGGAGAGCAAGAAGATCTCTAAAGCCATGAAAAACGCCATCGTCTCCATTGAGGACGAGCGCTTTTATGATCACGAAGGCGTGGACTTCCAAGGCAATTTCCGTGCCCTGTGGACAAACCTGACGTCGGGCGGCGTCTCCCAGGGCGCTTCCACCATCGATCAGCAGTACGTCAAGAACTACCTCTTGCTGGTCTCTGCCACCACCGATGAAGAGCGCGCCGCGGCCACCGAACAATCCGTGGCCCGCAAGCTGCGCGAGATGCGCATGGCCACCAAGATGGACGAGGAATTGGAAAAGGATGACATCCTCACCAACTACCTCAACCTGGTCTCTTTTGGTAACCATGCCTATGGCGTCGAGGCGGCGGCCCGCACCTACTTTGGCACGCATGCTTCCGAGCTCACGGTGCCGCAGGCAGCGATGCTGGCCGGCATGGTCCAGATCCTCTGAGCGCCTCAATCCCTATACCAATGCCGAGGAAGTGACCGAGCGGCGCAACCTCGTCCTGCAATCCATGGCGGATAACGGCTATATCAAGCAACAGGAAGCGGATAGGTATAAGGGGGAGAAGCTGGGCGTCGGCAAGAAGCCCAATACGCTAGCCAATGGCTGCATCGGCGCCGGCGACCGCGGTTTCTTCTGTGATTATGTGCTGAAATACCTGGATAAGAAGGGCATTAGCGAGGAGCAGCTGGCGCGCGGTGGCTACACCATCAAAACCACGCTGGACCCAGCGGTGCAGGATAAGGCCCTCGAGTCCGTCCAAAGCCATACCAATCCGGACGCACAAGGCGTGGCTGAAGTCATGAACGTCATCAAGCCAGGCAGGTCGGACCGCAAGGTACTGGCCATGGTCTCCTCGCGCGATTACGGCCTGGACCTGGATAAAAATGAGACCATCCTGCCGCAGCCCTACTCCTTGGTGGGCAACGGTGCAGGTTCCGTCTTCAAGGTCTTTACCGCCGCGGCCGCGCTCGAAGCGGGCTATGGCATCAAAAACACCGTGGATGTGCCCACCCGCTACGAGGCGGAGGGCCTGGGTCATGGTGGCGCCGCCGGCTGCCCGGCGGACCGCTACTGCGTGGAAAACGCTGGTGCCTATAAGGCCACGATGACGCTGCAGGAAGCGCTGGCACACTCCCCCAATACGCCGTTTATCAAGCTCACGGAGCAGGTAGGCGTGGCACCCATCGTCGATATGGCCGTGCGCTTGGGCCTGCGCTCCTACGAGGACAAGGGCAGCTTTGATAAAGACACCTCGATTGCCCAGCACACCAAGGAGGCCAACTCCGGCTCCTTCACCTTGGGCCCGGACCAGGTCAACCCGCTGGAGCTTTCCAATGTGGGTGCCACGCTGGCCGCGGATGGCAAGTGGTGCGAGCCCAACCCCATCTCCCAGGTCACGGATAAGGAAGGCAACGAGGTCTATCTCAAGGAAACCCCGTGTGAGCAGGCCGTTGATAAGGACGTAGCCCGCGCGATGAGCAATGCCTTGTCTGAGGACGCCAAGCAAGGCACCGCCAAGGATGCCGCCCAAGCGGCCGGTTACTCCAGCCCAATCGCGGCCAAGACCGGTACCACCGAGTCCAACCAGTCCTCCGCATTCTTGGGATTCAACGAGGGTATTTCCGCCGCGCCGTATATCTATAACGATGGCACCTCCACCGTCCCGCTATGTACCGGGCCGGTGCGCCAGTGCGCGGGTTGGGGCAACCTCTACGGCGGCTTGGAGCCGGCGCAGACCTTCTTCAGCATGGCTACGCAGCTGCCGATAGCGACCAAGGCCGGGCTGCCGAATTACAACAAGAAGTACGACAACGGCACCACGGCCGATAAGACCCTTGATAGCCTGCGCGGCAAGTCCGAGGCCGAGGCCCGCCAGACCTTGGAGTCCAAGGGCTACGTGGTCAAGACCTCCCGGGTCATTGGCGGAAATGTTCCTTATGGCCGCGTGGTTCGCGCGATTACCGGCAAGGACGGCAAGAAGAAGGGCGCGGAGATTACGCTGCAGCTTTCCGACGGCGCCGGGGCCTCCCAATCCCCCTCCTCCGGCGTGGCCGACGCCAACTCCACCGGCGCACAAAATAGCACCGGCGGCGGTAATGCCGACGGTGCTACGAGCCCGAGCCGCTCGACTGGCGACACAGGCGGCGGAACGGGCAACGACGGTGGCGGTACCGATACCGGCGGCGGGTTCTCGCCGGAAGACTTTGGCATCCGCCAAGAGGACATCGATAGCTTTGCTAACGATGTCCGCAGCCTCCTTGGCCGCTAAGCCTCGCCCGTTGCGGTCTCGTCCGCTTTAGCTCAGCTGGGACTTGACCTCAGCGGACAGGCGCTTGCCATCCGCCTGGCCGGCGGCCTTGGCATTGGCCACCTTCATTACTGCACCCATCTGCTTCATGGTGGGTGCTTCGCCGTTTTCGGCCTCAACCTCCGCGATAGAGTCCTTCACTAGGGCCTTAAGCTCGGACTCGTCCAGCTGGCGGGGTTGGTAGGCCTCGAAGAAGGGGACGTCGGCAAGCTCGGCTTCCGCCAACTCCGGACGGCCGTTGTCCGCATAGACCTCGGCGGACTCGCGGCGCTTTTTGATTTCGCGCGCAATCACCTTGAGGATATCGGCGTCCTCCAGCTCATGCCGGGAGCCATTGGTCTCCTCGGCCTGGATGGCGGCCAGCAAGGCGCGGATGGCGCTGGTGCGCTGCTTCTCCTTGGCCTTCATTGCGGTTTTCAGATCTGCACGGATGGTTTGCTTTAGCTCGCTCATGCCTATCAATGTACGCCAGGTAGTGTGGTAGCCGTGAAACTTTTACGTATTCTTGGCGGCCTCACCGCTGCCGGCCTGGGCGCCGCGGCATGGGGCTATAGCGAACTGACCAAATTCGAGCTCAAGGAATATACGCTCCCCCTCCTGCCCAAGGGCACGCTGCGCAGTAAGTCGGAATTTCGGCTGCTGCATCTGTCCGACCTGCATATGATTCCCGGCCAGGAGACCAAGATTGCCTGGGTTTCTGCCCTCGACGCCCTAGAGCCGGACCTCGTGGTCAACACTGGCGATAATCTCTCCGATCAGCAGGCCGTTCCCGATACGTTGCGTGCCCTCGGCCCGTTGCTGGCCCGCCCCGGACTCTTCGTCTTCGGCACCAATGATTACTGGGCACCGCAGCCGGTCAATCCCTTCAAGTACCTGCTGGGCAAAAAGCGCGAGCCCTCCTATGTGGACTTGCCATGGCGCGGTATGCGCGCCGCCTTCTTGGAGCACGGCTGGCACGATGCCAACCAGGCTCGGCATGAATTCAAGGTAGGCAATGTCCGCCTTGCCGCCGCCGGCGTGGACGATCCGCACCACGATCTGGATGACTACTCCGAAATCGCCGGCCCGCCCAACGAGGACGCCGACTTGTCCCTGGCGCTCCTCCATGCCCCCGAGCCCCGCGTACTGGAAAAGTTTGCGGACGATGGCTACCAACTTTCCCTGTCCGGCCACACCCACGGCGGCCAGATCTGCCTGCCCGGCTCCCGCGCACTGGTAACCAATTGCGGCATCGACCGCGACCGCGTGCAGGGCCTCCACGACTTCGGCCCGATGAAGATGCATGTTTCCAATGGTCTGGGCACCTCCAAATTCGCCCCGGTGCGCATTTTCTGCCGACCTTCCGCCACTCTGCTGAAAATCACCGAGGTGGACTAAACCCAGCCACCTGCCGTTTTGTTGATTGCGCTCAGCTTGCGTTAAAGTATCCAGGTACCGCTTTTCAAGGCGGAACGCCGGGATATGGCGCAGGTTGGTAGCGCGCTTCGTTCGGGACGAAGAGGTCGCAGGTTCAAATCCTGTTATCCCGACCAACAGCCCGCAGCTTTGCTGCGGGCCTTTTTCGTTGTTACGCCAGCATTCCTACTTTTCCCCGGGGGCTTTTGAGCGCTGAACTTAAACCTCGCTGAAAAGTCAGATGTTTTTTCACCTAGACCAAATCCCCGTATCAAGGCACCAACGACGGGTACCAGCCCCAAAGAAACAATGGGATTTACTCGGCCGCGGATCACAATTCCCGCCGCCGCAGAAGTGCGGGTGGGACCCATGTCCGCGAGCCCGAGCAGCGCCTCCTTAGTGCCCCTTCACACGCTGACGACCTGCCATGCCCTACGCTACGCGGGCAAGCGAGTGTGCTCCAGGTTAAACCCTAACTATCAGAGGCACTACGGCTCCCCCAAAGCCCACACCGATTTAAATTGAATTTCCTATAGACAATCGTCTCCACGAAGCAGTTCGCACTGCTTGAAAAAGTCCCCACCCCAGCAAAAGCATTCAAGGAATTACACGGATTTTTCCGCAAAAATTGCAGCTAGACACCCCACATATGGGAAACGACGCGGTGCCCCTACAGCGCCGCGTCGTCCCTATTCCCTATCACTCACAACGGATTGGAGAAACCGTTCGCCTACCCCCTAAGTAGGCTTTGTGAGCAAGACCAACTGTAGCACTCGCACAATGCAAACGGTAGCGCGAATCAAAATTCCCAGTTTCCACCAATGTTTCTTATTCTTAGGTGTGCTTTTTCAGACATAATGAACCGTAGGTTTGAATTTTCCTGTGGATGGAGCCCACCACTTTGCACTCAACCCAATGATAGTGATGGCGAGCAATACCGCAACGCCGGTTCACAAGACGGCCTGTTCGCCTTCGTTGCCCGCCGCCGTGACGGCCGCGGTAGTCCAATTCAGCGGCAAAAGATTAGAAACGACCTGCCATACCTTAGAAACACCGGCAATAGCCGCGGATTTCCACAACCATCCCACCAGCGCGGTCTGGCCGATGCCAAACAGCGCCGCGAGGATGCTGCCGGCAGTAATACCGCATAGCCCGAGTAGGCCGCGGGTGATGGCCGCCATGGACAGCGCGCCCAGAAGGAGCGCCGCGCCGGCCCACACCGCCGCCACAGGGGTAAATCCGGTGGCAAGCACAAAGAGGAGGATTTCCCCGATGGCGACCGCGGCCAGCGTGCCGCCGAAGACCGTCAGCCATGGGCGGAACCCCACCTGCCAGGCCACACCGGCCGCGGCACCTGCGAGCAGGAACCAAAGCGGAGACCAGCATCGCCACGATAGGGCTGAGCAGATGTGCCGGGCCGTCGGTCGCGGTATGCGCCGGCGGCAGGGCGCGCTGAATGTCACCCACGTTGGTCTGGTTTTGGGCCGCCATGGTGGAGAGCTTGCCGGCGCCGTCGTCAAGCTTGTCCACGCCCTCCTGCGCCTCACCGACGCGCTTGTTCAACTCCGCAATTCCTTCATTGAGCTCCTGCGCACCGGATACGGCCTGGTTCACGCCATCGTGATAGGCATAGCCGTTGACCGCCAACTGATTGGATAGATCACGCGAGCCGTCCTTGAGCTTCTTGAGCTGATCGGTCACCGAATTATCCAGGCGGAAATTATTCACCTGCGCACGGAGATCGCCCAGCTGCGAGCGAATTTCCTTCGCTTCCTTGGACTTATTTCCTTCCAGGTCGCGCATCGTGCCATCGATGGCCTGCAGAATCTGCCCTTGGACGGCACCGAGGCCCACTACCTGGTCCACGGCACCGCCGACACCATTGGCCAGCTCCGTTGCACCGCCGCCGAGCGTATTAGTTCCGGACTGCAGCTGATTGAGGCCGGCCACCAATTCTTGGGAGCCCGTTGCCAGCTTGTCGACGCCCCCTCCAAGCTCATCCGCCCCCTTATTCAGCTCCCCCGTGCCGTCGTTAAGCTGCGTGGCGCCCGATTTAAGCATGCTCGCCTGTGCCTGCGCGCGGCTGGCCGCCTCGGCGGCTTCCTTCACCTCTGGGGAGGCGGAATTTTCCCGCGGCGCTCCAAACGGCTGCGCGGCGCTAGACCAGGTGTGGGCGGGTTCCCACTGCGCAAGGCCCGCCACCGCAGCGCCAATAATGAGCGGCAGGGCGAGCAGGAGGATCAAGAGGACGCTGCGCCACCGGGAGGGGGACGCAGCGTCTGGGGAGGCAAGGCGTGAGGTCATGGTACTGAACCTATCCTCGCAGGTCACTCCCCTGTTGCAGGCGCGCCGAGCACCCCCGCAATGGCAGTTCCTCTACGATGTATGGCATGTCCCACAATTATTCCCTTGCCCCTTCCCGCTACCTCGCCGCTGCGGCCATCGCGCCGCTGTGTTTCAGCCTTGTTGCCTGCTCCAACGACGCCGATACCTCGGCAGAACCGGAGTTCTCCGACGCCACCGCCGCAAGCTCGTCGGCCGAGGAGACCTCATCCGAAGAAACCACGAGCGAGCCCGCTACCTCGGAAGCCGCAGACACCGTCACCGAGACCGCAGCGGCCGAGCCCACTTCTGCAGAGGCAGCTCCCGCTGAGGAGACCGCGGAATCCGGCAACGCGGAAAGCGAAGCCCCGGCCGCCGTACCCGCCGACACCGGCCGCGGCGACTGCTCCCCAGAAGCGCTACAGCCCGCAGCTCCCACCATGACCAATATCCGAGTCAATAACTGCGATGGCCAGTGGGCCCACTTTGCCAAAGACAGCACGGACTGGACTGCTTGGGCGCGCTACGAGGGCGGCCAGTGGGTAGCCATTGAATCCATTGGCGAGGCAACCTCCGGCATGGCCGCCCCGTGCTACGACGTGGATAAGTGGGCCGCCGAGGGCGCTCCCGCCTTTGTTACGGAAAAGATGCGCCGCTGCGACTAGCCGCACAGCAAACCGCCCCCGTACCGTGCAGTAAAGCAACTCGGTACGGGGGCGGCGTCGTTAGCGCACAAGCGCTGCCGGGAAAAGATTACTTCTTCTCGGCGTAGACCTCGCGCACGCGCTGGCCAAGGGCTGGGTGCACGTTGGTCCAGTATTCGTAGACGCGCTCCTCGGTCTCCTCGGATACACCGGCCATCGCGTTGGTGATATTGGTGACCAGGCGCTCCTTGGCGGCATCGTCATAGACGTTTTCGTACAGGTCGCGCGCCTGCACAAAGTCATCGTCCTCGGCGTGGCGAACATACGGTGCACGCACCAAGTCGCTGCCGTGGGACTCCGGATTGATGTAGAGCTCTGCCGCGGTGGTGGTCTCGAGCTGGGAGCGGTCGTTTACAGCGGCGTCGTCAAGCACGCCCGTACCCTTCTCATGGCGGTTGGGCGAGTAGACCGGATCCTCCGGAGCATTGAAGAGGAACTGCATGCTGCCCTCGTGCTCGTAGGTATTGACCTCGTCCACATTCTGCGGCTGGTTAACCGGCAGCTGCTTGTAATTCGCGCCGATGCGGTAACGCTGCTGGTCAGCGTAAGCAAAGACGCGGGCCTGCAGCATCTTATCCGGAGACAGGCCAACGCCCGGCACGATATTGGACGGGTCGAGTGCTACCTGCTCAATCTGCGCGAAGAAGTTGCGCGGGTTGCGGTTGAGCACAAAGTAGCCCACATCGTGCAGCGGGTAGTCCTTCTTGAGCCAAACCTTGGTCAGGTCGAAGGGGTTAAAGCGGTAATTCTCCGCCTCATCCAGCGGCATGATCTGCACCTTAACGTCCCAGATCGGGTAGTTGCCCTCCTCGATGGCGTTGTAGAGATCCTCGCGGTGGCAATCCGGGTTCTGGCCGGCGGTGGTGGTGGCCTCTTCATCGGTGAAGTTCTCCACGCCCTGGCGGGACTTGAAGTGATACTTGACCCAAAAGGCCTCGCCTTCTTCATTGACCCACTGGAAGGTGTGGGAGCCGTAGCCATTCTGGTGGCGGGTGGACTTCGGAGTGCCGCGGTCACCCATCAGATACGTGACTTGGTGGGCAGACTCTGGGTTGCGGGTCCAGAAGTCCCACTGCATATCGGCATCGCGCAGGCCATTGGTACCCAAGCGCTTCTGGGAGTGGATGAAGTCTGGGAACTTTTGACCATCGCGAACGAAGAAGACCGGGGTGTTATTGCCCACGATGTCGAGGTTGCCCTCCTCAGTGTAGAAACGCAGGGCAAAGCCGTGCACATCGCGCCAGGTATCCGGGGAGCCCTGCTCGCCGGCCACAGTGGAAAAACGGCCCATCATCGGGGTGACGGTGCCCTTCTGGAAGACCTTGGCCTTGGTGTAGGCAGACACATCTTCCGTGATGTGCAGCTCGCCAAAGGCGCCGTGGCCCTTAGCGTGCGGCGTGCGCTCTGGCACGCGCTCGCGGTTGAAGTGCGCGAGCTTTTCAATGAGGTGGATATCATTGAGCGCCACCGGGCCCTGCTGGCCGGCGGTCACCGAGGTGTTCTCGGACGGCACCGGCTGGCCCGAGGGGCGGGTGGTATTTCCCTTGCCAGCGGGGCGCTGGCCCTTGTTCAGGATGTCATCAGCGGTAAAGTCACTCATTTTTGCCTCCTGGCAATTCGCGGTCAGTTCTTCCCAGTGTGGCAAAACTTTGCACGGTTGTCAGGGCTCGCCAAAGAGAGTAAAGGGTGCTGGTAGATTCATTCAGGTGACTCACCACTCCGCAGCAGACGACGCCCGCGTCACCGACCTCGCCCTTCGGGCCGGTCGCGGCGACCGCGCGGCGCTGACGGAGTTTATCAAGGCCACCCAGGATGATGTGTGGCGCTTGCTGGCGCACCTGGGCGGGCCCGAGGGGGCCGACGATCTCACCCAGGAGACCTATCTGCGCGTCATCAGCGCCCTGCCGCGCTTTGCCGCGCGGGTCACTCCGCGCGCACGTGGCTGCTCTCTTTGGCCCGGCGCGTGTGGGTGGACAATATTCGCCACGATATGGCCCGGCCGCGAAAGTCTGCCACGGAGTATGAGGACGCAATGGGCGCGGCGCCGGAAGAATCCGCGGCGTGGAGCGAGTGGATCGACGCGCGTACGCTTATCGACGCCCTCCCGGCCGACCGCCGCGAAGCCCTCATCCTTACTCAAGTGCTGGGCTATACCTATGAGGAGGCGGCCAAGATTGCCGGCGTGCGCGTGGGCACCATCCGCTCCCGAGTGGCGCGCGCCCGCAAGGATCTCATTGCGGGGACAGGTTAATACCCCCAAATAGTCCCCTGTGATTGCGGAGTTAATTTCACTCCCAAATTGTTACGCTCTGGTTACCTTGTATCCCACGGGCCCCAAAATTTGGCACTTAGCTGCGCTTTGCGTACTACGGCCGGGGTGAACGAGACCACAGTTGTGGCGATTCTTGCCCGAAATACCTGTCCGATGTGTGGTTTATTAGATGTGAACACACGTGATAAATCGACCGTCGATCCGGGCCCGCGCGATACCAATGGCGGGCCCGGCGCGTGTGAGTAAGAGAGTTTCTCCCTTTCATGTTAAAACGCTCAATCGGAATTTCCATGGCGTTTATCGGCGTCGTCGTGGGCGCAGGCTTCGCCTCCGGCCAGGAGGCCATGCAGTACTTTGTGGCCTTTGGTAACTGGGGCCTGTGGGGTATCGCCCTAGCCGCTGGTTTGATGATGATCACCGGCATCTCCATCCTGCAGCTCGGCTCGTATTTCCAAGCCGAGGAGCACACCGCTGTCTACGACAAGGTCGCATCGCCATTTACCGCCAAGATTTTGGACTGGTTCACCCTGGTGACCTTGTTCGCCATCGGCTTCGTCATGTTTGCCGGCGGTGGTGCGAATATCAATCAGCAGTTCCCGTCCATCCCCGTGTGGGTGGGCGCCACCGCCATGCTGATTTTGGTGCTGCTCGTCGGCCTCATGGATGTCGACCGCGTAACCGCGGTCATCGGTACCATCACCCCATTCATCATCATCTTTGTGGTGATTGCCACCGGCTATACCATCTTGAACGCAGACGTTGATTTCTCTGCCATGAATGACTGGGCGGTCAACAATGTTGATACCTCGCTGCCTAACTGGTGGCTAGCCGCACTGAACTACACCGGCCTGAACGTGATGACGGCAGTATCCATGTCCATCGTTATTGGCGGTAACTTCCTGGATAACCGTGCAGTCGGCATCGGTGGCCTCATTGGCGGCCTGCTCTACCTAATCCTGTTGGCCCTGCTGGTCTTTGCGCTCTTCTTCGAGGCCGAGACCGTCAACGGCCAGGATATGCCGGTGCTAAGCCTGATTACCAGCATCCACCCGGTACTCGGCGTACTGATGACCTTTGTCATTTACGGCATGGTCTTCAATACCGCCATCGGCATGTTCTACGCGCTGGGCAAGCGCTTGACCCGCAATAACCCCAAGCGCTTCTACCCGGTTTATGCCGGCGCCTGCATCATCGGCTTCATCTTGTCCTTCGTGGGCTTCCAGGCCTTGGTCAGCAACGTCTACCCGATCCTGGGCTACCTCGGACTGCTGATGATCGTGGTGATGGTCTTTAACCGCATCAAGAACGGCAGCAAGCTCTCGGACGAGTCTGACCGCCGCATGCGCGCACACGAGCTGGTGTCCCGTCGTCTGGATCCGCGCAAGCGCTTTACCAAGAAGAACGAGCGCGAGCTGCGCAAGCTGGCTGCAGCATCCAATATGGAAACCACCGAGTTCGTTACCAATATCGCAGAAGAGATCCACGAGGAGCTCGAAAATGATGATGATATTGAGTATGACCGCGAAGATCCGGAGCCGTCCGTGACCTACGTGCAGCACACCAAGCCGGAGGTTCCGTCGTCCACTAGCGACCTCGACTTTGGCAAGAAGGACACTGGTGCCGACTCCGGCACTGGCACCGCCAAGCCGGTTTCTGAGGACTAGCCCCCTCGTCCACGGCTGATAGGCCAAAAGCTCGGCGCCCTCCTTCCCTTGCTATTAGGAAAGGAGGGCGCCGAGCTTTGTAATGCGACAGGCGGCGAAGTAGCGCTGTGCTAGACGAGCAGCTCTGCAATCTGGATGGTGTTGAGAGCAGCGCCCTTGCGCAGGTTATCGCCGGCGACAACGAGCACGAGGCCCTTGTTATCGTCCACCGTCTGGTCCTGGCGGATGCGGCCGACCAAGGACTCGTCGATGCCGGTGGCGGCGAGCGGAGTGGGGACGTCGGCAAGCGTAACGCCCGGAGCGCCACCCAACAGCTCGGTGGCCTGCTCTGGGGTGATGGGCTTATCGAACTCGGCGTGAATGGTCAGAGTGTGGCCGGTGAAGACCGGGATGCGCACGCAGGTGCCCGCTACCTTCAGCTCCGGAATATCCAGGATCTTGCGGGATTCGTTGCGCAGCTTTTGTTCCTCATCGGTTTCCAGGGAGCCGTCATCGACGAGGTTGCCGGCCATCGGCAGTGCGTTATAGGCGATAGGTGCCACGTACGGGCCAAAGTCTTCGTCATTAAGCGCGGAGCCATCGTGAACCAAGCCCACATTGTGCTCACCAACGGAATAGATCTGCGCGGCCAGCGCCTGCACGCCAGCCAAACCGGAGCCGGACACCGCCTGGTAGGAGGACACGTGGAGCTTATTCAGGCCAGCGGCATCGTGGAGGACCTTCAGCACCGGCATGGCCGCCATGGTGGTGCAGTTCGGGTTCGCGATGATGCCCTTCGGGGTGTTCTTGGCTGCCTCGGGGTTGACCTCGGAAACGATGAGGGGAACCTCTGGGTCCTTGCGATAAGCCGAGGAATTATCCACCACGGTCGCGCCGGCCGCGGCGAATACCGGGGCCCACTGCTTAGAGGTGGAGCCGCCGGCGGAGAACAAGGCAATATCGACGTCGGCAACGGATTGCTCGGTGACCTCAGCGAGGTCTTCTACGGTAATCTGCTCGCCGCGAAAATCCAGCTCGGTGCCGGCGGAGCGAGACGAGGCGAAAAAGCGCACCTTATCCGCCGGGAAATTGCGTTCTTCCAAGATGGAGCGCATAACGCGGCCGACCTGGCCGGTAGCGCCTACGACTGCAACAGTGGTCATGACTTAAAAATCCTCTGTAGTTGCTTTTGGGTATTTAACGTCCGGTTCCAGCATAAACCGTGGCTTCTTCTTCGCCACCGAGCTGGAACTTATCGTGCAGCGCACGAGCTGCCTTGTCTAGGTCAGCCTCGCGGGTGAGCACGGAGATGCGGATTTCGGAGGTGGAGATAAGCTCCATATTGACGTCGACGTCGCGCAGGGCCTCGGTGAACTCGGCGGTCACGCCTGGGTGGGACTTCATGCCGGCGCCGACGAGGGAGACCTTGCCCACCTGGTCGTCGTAAAGCACATTGGCCCAGCCGCCCTCGGACTTCAGCTTGGTCAACAGCTCCATGGCGCGTGGGCCGTCGGCACGCGGGCAAGTAAAGGTGATATCGGTGGTGCCATCCTCCAGGGAGGAGACGTTTTGCAAGACCATGTCGATATTGATCTCTGCATCGGCAATGACGCGGAAGACCTTCGCGGCCTCCCCCGGGCGGTCCGGGATGCCCAGGACAGTGACCTTTGCCTCGGACTTATCGGTTGCTACACCAGTGAGTACTGCTTCTTCCACAGGAATATCCTCCATCGATCCGGTCACTAGGGTGCCGGGGTCATTTGAATAAGACGAGCGAACTCGCAACGGTACATTGAACGCGCGGGCGTACTCCACGCTGCGCAGAACCAAAATCTTGGAACCTACCGCGGCCATCTCCAGCATCTCCTCAAAGGAGAGCTTGTCTAGCTTCTGCGCGTCCGGGACGATGCGCGGGTCTGCGGTATACACGCCATCGACATCGGAGTAAATCTCGCACACGTCCGCATTCAGCGCGGCCGCTAGCGCCACCGCGGTGGTATCGGAACCGCCGCGGCCCAGCGTGGTGACATCGCGCGATTCCTTATTAACTCCCTGGAATCCGGCGACGATGCAGATCTTGCCCTCATCCAGCGCTTCAGTCAGGCGGCCTGGGGTAACGTCCACGATGCGGGCATTGCCGTGGCGCTCGGTGGTAAGCACGCCGGCCTGGGAGCCGGTAAAGGACTGGGCATGGGCACCCAAGGATTCCACGGCCATGGCCACCAGCGCATTGGAGATGCGCTCGCCGGCGGTAAGCAGCATGTCCATTTCGCGCCGTGGCGGAACGGGGTTGACCTGGGCGGCAAGGTCAAGCAGCTCATCGGTGGTATCGCCCATGGCGGAGCACACCACGACGACGTCGTTGCCCTGCTTCTTGGTGGCCACGATGCGCTCCGCAACGGCGCGAATGCGGTCTGCGGATTCGAGGGATGAGCCGCCATATTTTTGCACGATCAGGGCCACGGTAAGGATGCCGCCTTTCGTCTTTCAAGGCACCCTGGCGCGCGCGTCCGCACACCACCAGAAATACCTGTCGGTCACTAGTCAAATACCCATGCTACCCCGCAGGGGTCTAGTCCTCATCATAATTCCTAGACAATGCTTGCTTTTTATTCACACGCCTCAAGGGTAAAGCGCGCCATGCGCCGGCCGCCTCCAAGGAGAAAAACGCGCGCCATACAGCGCAGAATATGCATATAACAGGAATCTTTACTACCGTTGAGCGGGTGTTAAGCAACCTCCTCGCCATCTTTTTCGCGCTCGCATCCGCGCTGACGGTTGCTTGGGGCACGGTCATCCGCCACCGCATCGCCCTCGACGCCGATGATTCGGTCATGCGCGCCGCCATGTCTAACCCCTTGTGGTGGGTGGGCACCGCGGCCGCAATTGGCGCCTATGGCCTGCAGGTTATCGCGCTCGGCTTCGGCACCTTGCTGGTGGTCCAGCCCATCTTGGTACTGTCCTTGATGTTTACCCTGCCGCTATCGGCGTGGTATTCCGGCCGCAAGATGCCCTTCCACGAGGTTTTCTGGTTCATTGCGCTGACCATCGCGGTGGGCATCATGGTCATCTACGGCCGGCCGGTTGCCGGCAATCCCCGCCCCGAATGGAGCGACTGGTGGCCGGCGCTCCTCGTGGGGTTGGCCACCCTCGCAATCCTCGGCGCAGCAGCCGCAAAGCTACCAGATCAGCGCCCCTTGGCATTGGGCACGGCCTGCGGCGTTATCTATGGCTTCGTCGCCCTGCTCTCGAAGGCCGTGGTGGATATTTTCACCCACGAAGGCCTCACCACCCTGTTGGCCAGCTGGCAGTTCTACGGCCTCATCGGCCTCGCGCTCACCGGCACGGTGGTACAGCAATATTCCTTCAACGCCGGCCCCCTGGCCCATTCCCTGCCGGCCATGACCATCTTTGAGCCCATCGTGGCTTTCGGCTTGGGATACATGGTTCTGGGAGAGAAATTCCTCATCGATACGGCCGTCGGTTGGGCAATTATGCTCATCGCCCTGACCGTCATGGTGCTGTCCACCATCGTGCTCTCCCGCAGCCCGGTAAGCCAGCGCGGCTAGATGGCCCACTCAAATACGCCGAGCATGTAGGCCGAAAACCACGCGCCAAACAGGGCCCAGGCAATAACCGCAACGCTTGCCGACGCCCCCTTTTTCACCCACGGCAACAACACGATCACCGCCGGCAGGAGCAGCCGGGGCCGCGAGTGCATGATGCCATCAGAAAGCAGCACATTGGCCATGAGGACGGCGGAAAATAGCCAGGCCGCCAACGGCAGGCGGCGCCACGCCAGCACCAGGCATACCGGGGCAGCGATCATTACGCCGGCGCTGAGCAGGTAGCCGCCATTGGTGGCCCCGGTGAGCGTCTCCCACAGCCAAATGGCCGTGGCTTTGCCGCCATCGAAGCCGGAATTCCAATGTTCCTTCTGAATGCCAAAGTAGCCGCCGACATCTTTCAAGTGGCTGCTCGACCACCACAAATAGCCCACCAGCGGCACGACCGAAAACGCCACCGCGGCCCAGGCTCGCCAGTCCTTTCGGGCCCGCAGCAGCACCATAAGCCCAAAGACCGCAACGAGGTCCACCGCGGTAAGGCGCACGAGCCCGGCCACAAAGATATACGCCGCGGCGGCCCACCAGCGCTCGCCCACCAGCGCCACCACCGCCCAGATAGCCAGTGCCCCGAAAAGCGCCTCGGTATACGGCATAGAAAACACGATGGACATCGGCGCGCTAGTTACCACTACGGCGCTGAGCACTTGGGCCCACTTTCCCATGCCCATCTGCGCGGCCAGGGCCATCACCCCGGCGGCCAGCGCGATGCTAAAGAGCACGTTGAGCGCGATGGCAGTGCCGGCCTCGCCGGTTCCCAGGATGCCGCTCACCGCACGCACCAGGAAGGGAAAGCCCGGGAAGAAGGCCATGGTCGTCTCATCGACAGGCCCATCCGTTGAGATATCCGCGCCGAAGTACCCGCCGCGGGCGATTTCTACGTAGTGCTTGGCGTCCCACTTATTAAGCAGGCCCCAGAGCTTATCGTCCTGCACGGCGGCCACGGCCGCGAGCACGCCCACGCGCAGTGCGGCGCCGATGAGCGCAACGAGCGCGGCAGGCGCCCACAAGGAGCGCAGTAAGGACGGTGAGGTGGGTGCGGCATGGCGGGCTGTAGACACGAAAGGCATAGTACCGTACCGCCGCCGTGTCTCATTGAATGAAATCTCTTGTCACATAGTGAGAGAGCCTGTAGTGTGACCGATATGACACAGCGGATTGACCTACTCCTTATCTGCCGCGGCGGGATTTCGGCCTAAGCACTGGCCAGCGCCCCGTCGCGGAGTCCGGCTGCCCAAGCCCAGCTGGCCGTCTCCCCATAGACACCACAGAAGAGGAAACCGCAGCATGTCCCCCACTGACTCTTTTATCAGCGCCCCTCGCGATATCACCACCCCTAACGGCCCACGCCGCGAAGGCCAGCCCGCGTGGAATAAGCAGCGCGGCTCCGCCATGCCCCACGAGCGCTACCAGCCCTTCGCCGTCGAGGTGGAAGACATCGACCTGCCGGACCGCACGTGGCCCAGCAAGAAAATCACGCACGCCCCACAGTGGTGCGCGGTGGATCTGCGCGATGGCAACCAAGCGCTGATTGATCCCATGAGCCCAGAGCGCAAGCACCGCATGTTCGACCTGCTGGTCAAGATGGGCTACAAGGAAATCGAGGTCGGCTTCCCGTCCGCCTCCCAAACGGATTTCAGCTTCGTCCGCGAAATCATCGAGGGCAATAAGATTCCCGATGACGTCACCATCCAGGTCCTAGTCCAGGCCCGCGAGCACCTGATCCGCCGCACCTTTGAGGCCTGCGAGGGCGCCAAGAACGTCATCGTGCACTTTTATAACTCCACCTCGAAGCTGCAGCGCCGAGTGGTCTTCCGCAAGGACAAGCCCGCCATCAAGAAGCTGGCTACCGACGCCGCCGCACTCATCAAGTCCATCGCCGCGGACTACCCGGATACCACGTGGCGCTGGGAGTACTCCCCCGAATCTTTTACCGGCACCGAGCTGGACTTCGCCCGCGAGGTTTGCGATGAGGTAGTAGAGATCATGAACCCCTCCCCGGATAATCCGATGATCATCAACCTGCCCTCCACCGTGGAGATGATTTCACCCAATGTCTACGCCGATTCCATCGAGTGGATGCACCGCAACCTGGCCCGCCGCGAGGACATCTTGCTCTCACTGCACCCGCACAATGACCGCGGCGAGGGAATCGCCGCCGCCGAGCTGGGCTTCATGGCCGGCGCGGACCGCATCGAGGGCTGCCTGTTTGGCAACGGCGAGCGCACCGGCAACGTCGATCTCATCACCCTGGGCCTGAACATGCTCACCCAGGGCGTGGACCCACAGATTGACTTCTCCGATCTGCCGCAGATCCGCGAGACCGTCGAATACTGCAACCAGCTGCGCGTTCCGGAGCGCCACCCCTACGGCGGCGAGTTGGTCTTTACCGCCTTTTCCGGTTCCCACCAGGACGCCATCAACAAGGGCTTGGATGCGCTGGCGGCCACCATCCGCCCCGGCGCGAACAATACCGAGGTCTCGTGGGAAGAACTGCGCGAGGCCATCTGGGAGGTTCCCTACCTGCCCATCGATCCGATGGACGTGGGCCGCGACTACCAGGCGGTCATCCGCGTCAACTCCCAGTCCGGCAAGGGCGGCGTTGCCTACATCATGAAGACCGACCACGGCATCAATATGCCGCGCGCCATGCAAGCGGAGTTTTCAACCGTGGTACAAGAAATCACCGACTCCGAAGGCGGCGAGGTCAATTCCAAGAATATGTGGGACATCTTCGCCACCGAATTCCTGGACCGCGAGACCCCGCTGGTCGTGGAGGCCTTCCACATAGACAATTCCCCGGCCGCTGACGGTGACGTCGCCGTGACCGCCACCGTGGCCTTCCGCGGGGAAAAGTCCACCGTCTCCGGCACCGGCAACGGCCCCATTGCGGCGTATGCCAACGCGCTGGAATCCCTGGGCATCGACTTCGAAGTCATGGAATACTCCCAGCAGTCCCGCTCCGCCGGTGACGACGCCGAGGCCGCCTGCTATATCGCCGCCGACGTCAACCAGAGCAAGGTGTGGGGCGCCGGCATCGCCGGCTCCACCACGCGGGCTTCCATTAACGCGATTAACTCCGCCGTCAACCGCGCCCTGGCCTAAGCGCGCTCGCCGGCGCTACACACCAGCGCCGCGCCCCGGCGTGGTAGAAGGGTGGGTATGCCTTCTTCTACCTACCTCATTCCGCACCGCGGCTTGGGCGCCGTGCAGGCCCTACCCATCTATGGTGCGCAGACGAAGGAAAGCCAGGAGTTCACCGTCACCTTGGCGCCCCGCCAGGACGGTGGCCTGGAGGTGCGCACCGACTCCCCCATCGGGCACATCACCAGCGCCGACCGCGCCGAATACCCCGAGATAGATCTACTCTTTCGCGCCGGGCTCACCCCTGCAGCCACAGCCGCGCCGCAGCCCGATGGCTCCCTGTCCCTGCTATTGCCCCGGCCGGGCCTCTGCCTGCCGGCCAATAACCCGCCGGCCGGCCCGTGGACGATGCTGGGCTATGCCCCGCCCATCAACATCACCGAGCTACCTGCGGATCTGGATATTCCCGCCCACGCCCGCATGCACGTATTGGTGACGCTTTCGCCCAGCACCACCGGATCCGGCGCCGATGCTTATTTGGGCCCGCAGTGGGTGGGGCGGCTGGATGGGGTGGACGTCGCCAAGCAGGGCGCAACCCTGGCCCATGCCTACCATGCGCCGCGCAGCACCGGCCGCGTGCTCAGCATCTATGCGGGTGCGCCGCTGCCGGATTCAAAGGAAGCCTCGCTTGCCGACGCCACCCCTACCTCCCCCGCCGCCACCGAAACCTTCGAAACCACCAGCTTCCGTGCCGTCAACGTCAATGACTCCGCACCGCGCCGCCAGCAGTGGTGGCCCGCCCTCATTGCCCTACTGGTAATTGCCGCGCTTATCGCCGTACTTATTTTTATTCTGTAGAAACTTTTGGGCAGGATAACACCCCGTTCTCGCCGGGTTGGGAACTTGGAAATCGCCCCTAGCGATGCTTAAAATGCGAAGTAACTATTGTTTCGTATGGAAAGGCCCCAATGACTTCGCTGGATTCCGCCACCTACGTGGTCCCTGACCACGGTTTTGGCGTGATCCATAAGCTGCCTATTGCGGATGTTTCGCCGGAGATTTTCAGCGACTTGCTCGAGTCCACCGCTGCGGAAGACGGGTACCTATCCGCAGAACTCGGCCCCCGCACCGCCGAGGAAGGCTTCGCGATTCGGATCGGTGACTCCCTTGTGGGCCACCTCAGCGCCGCCGATTCCCAGGCCTACGCCCTCTTTGACTGGATTCTCAGCGCCGGCCTGCACCCACGCGCCACCGCCCATGTGAGCATGACGGATGCCGCTGGGGAAGAATGGCCCACGCTCAACCTGCTGCTGCCGGCGCCGCACCTGTGCATTCCCGCCAATAACCCGCCAGCGCAGCGCTGGACCATGCTGCCCGGCGAGACCACCGCCACGCTGACGGAGTTTTCCAAGGCCGTCACCGCCTTTCCGCAAACCGACGAGCACTACCTCGTTTCTTTGCGCACCCGCGGTTTCCTGCGTCGAAATACCGTTGATGTCTATGTCAATAGCACCTTTTTAGGCTCCCTCCCGCGAGACGCCGCTCACGAGATTGCCCCTGCCGTGCTCGACTGCACCAAGACCGGCCGCCTCGCCATTGCCCACGGTTACTTCCACTACAACGCCGATGACCGCCCCGCGCTCACCGTCTACGCACACAACGCCGCCAATAGGCACCACGCCGGCCTAATTTTGGGTGTCGTCGCCGGTGGCACCGCCGTCATGTCCGCCGCTACCGCAGCCCGCGCTCAGGCCGCATCCACTGTGCCCGGCGGCCCCGCTGCCGGTGCCTCTACCGCCGGCACCTCCGCAACCGGCGGTTTCAGCGTCGCCTCTGCCGCCGGCGCATCCGGTGCCGTGACCTCGAACCTGCTGGCCGCAGCCGGCGTCGCCGTGCTCGTTGGTGGCGGTGCCACCGTGGCCACCAACCTGCTGAGCGACGACGAAGCCCTTTCGGACACCAACGCGCATTCCACCGCTCCTGCTCCGGAAGGCAACCATTCCTCCCTCGATTCTTCCCACTTCAACGGCAATGGTCCCAAGCACCCCGCCACGCCGCGCATCCACGATGCCGGCCCCACCAGCGGTACCTCGGCTCAGCCCCCGCTTGCCGACGCCCCCTCCTCTCCAGCGCCGCACCACCACACCTCCCCTTCGCAGACCACGAAAAAGCCCAGCGCGACGCACTCTCCTCACGCTGACCGTGCCCAGGCCCCTGCTGCTGACAATCGAGGCGGCCACCACAGCGAGCCCCGCGACAGCCACCACGGCGACAATTCCCACGCGATTTCTCGCGCCGCCTCTGCCGCCGCTGCTGCCGCCAGTGCCGCAGCCGACAACGTCGACTCAGCCCGAACCTCAGCCCCGGCACCGGTACCGGCAACGCCTCAAACCACGTCTGCCGCAACGCCATCCTCCAGCTCGGCGCCCACACCCCAGATAGCGGCCAAGGCGCCGACCGCAACCTCCTCGTCCTCCCAGTCTGCAGAGCCTTCCCAGACCACGGAGTCCACGAAGAGCACGACATCTGCGGAGCCTTCCTCTGAGGCATCCTCGCCTGCCGAGCCGTCCAATCTGCCGACCTCAAGCACGTCTACCTCGGAAAAGACAACTTCCGAGAAAACGACGGCTGAAACCACCACCGCAGCCTCGACGGAAAAGCAGACCGCAGAGCCTTCCCAGACCACCGAGTCCACGAAGAACACGACATCTGCAGAGCCGTCCTCTCAGGCATCCTCGCCTGCCGAGCCGTCCGATCTGCCGACCTCAAGCACGTCTACCTCGGAAAAGCCAACTTCCAAGAAAACGACAGCTGAAACTACCACCGCAACCTCGACGGAAAAGCAGACCGCAGAACCTTCCCAGACCACGGAGACCACGAAGAACACGACATCTGCAGAGCCGTCCTCTCAGGCATCCTCGCCTGCCGAGCCGTCCGATCTGCCGACCTCAAGCACGTCTACCTCGGAAAAGCCAACTTCCAAGAAAACGACGACTGAAACTACCACCGCAGCCGCGACGGAAAAGCAGACCGCAGAGCCTTCCAGCTCCGCCACCAGTTCTGCCACGAGCGAGCCAACGTCTAAGCCGACCCAGGCTGCAGACTCGTCTACGTCTACCTCTACCTCTGCGTCCTCTACGTCCACTTCGGCACAGCCCGAGCCCGAATCTTCAGAGCCTGCGTCCTCGGATTCAAAGCCCTCGGAGTCGACCGCACCTACCACGACGTCTCCGTTGCTGACCTCGGAGTCCGAGCCTGAGCCTAAGCCGGCGCCGGTTACCACCGCGCCAAGCACCACTATCGCAGGTTCCGAGCTCGAGCCGACGCCAGAGCCGGAGACTACTGCTCCTACGACGACGATCCCTGGCTCAGAAATCGACCCCACCCCCGAACCAGAGATCACTGTAGAGCTCGAACCGGAGGTGCCGCTGGTACCGTCCGAGCCGGAAGAGCCGGAAGAACCGGAGAAACCGGCAGAGCCAGCAGAGCCCGCAGAGCCGGAAGCACCGGGGCGGCCTGAGGAGCCCGAGGAGCCAACGACTCCGCCGAAGGCCATCGTCATCGTCGTGGAAAATTAAGCGGCGCGCCCTGTCCCCCTGCGCGAAATGCGGGATACTACACTGAGTTTAATGAACAACACACCTGGCCCCTCCCCGCAGCACACGCCGGCGCCGGCCCCAGCGCCGTCGCCCGCGACCGTGGCTTCGCGCCACGCGGCCAGGTCCACAGCGCCCAAACCGGGCGCGGAACAGCGACGCGCTAGGCCGCGCCGCGCGGTGCGGCCGTCCGGTGAACCGGACGCCGCAAAACCCAAGCCAAAACCGAAGCCGAAGCCGCACCCACCTGCCCGTCACGAGCGGCCTGCCACGCCAAAAGAGGCTAACAAGAAGCCGCAGCAGCCGCAGCAGGCCGACTCATCCACCGATGCGGCCGACTACCCCTACGTGGCGCTGACCCTACAGACCACCGGCATCCATCCCAGCACCGGGCGCATCGTGACTATCGACGCCATCGCATTCAACGACGCCGGCGAACAAGGCCAGCTCTTCCACGCCGTCCTCAAGCCCGATATCGACGCCGGGCCGCGCCACCTCCACGGGCTGAGCACCACCGATATTGAGCAGGCACCGGCTTTTGGCAAGATCCTTAAATCGCTAGACAAGCTTATCGACGGCCGCACGCTCATCGTCCACGATCTCCCCTATACCTGGGGCTTTCTCGTCGCCGAGGCCCGCCGCGCCATGATGGCCGCCGCGCGCCAAAACCGGGCGCGCAACCGCGGCCGCAATAAGGGCCGCCGGCGCCGCCAAAAGGTCGGGCACGTCCCCACGCCGGTTCGCATTATCGATACCTTGGCCACCTCCTATGCGCAGCAGGTGCGGTCGAATGATGTGCGGTTGGGGGGCGTCGCCAAGCAGAGCGGCCTGGACGCCACGCCGAAAGCCTCGGTGGAGCGCGCCGGCCGGCCCGAGCCAGAAACCTCCCGCGAGCAAACCGAGCTGCTCATCGCGCTCTACCGCCAGCAAGAAGGCGGCACTGTGCGCAGCTATGCGCCGGAGGACGTGCGCGCCGATCGCTTCGGCCTGCAACGCTCCCACGTGCGCGTCGACGCCGCCGAGGCCCCCGTCCAGCACCACAACCCCGGCAAATACGAACCGGGCAAGGAGCTGCGCCGCGGCATGGAAATCGTGGTCGCACCGGAAATCCTCGAGGACCCAGACACCATCATCGCCGCGCTCATGCGCGAAGAGCTCAACTATTCCGAGAAGCTTACCCGCGAGTCCTCGCTGGTCGTCTGCAATGTCACCACGGATCTGGTGGGAAAGCCCATGCATGCCCACCGCAAGGGCATTCCGCTGATGTCGGACGCCGCGTTTCTTGACGCCCTCACGCGCATCGAAGACGCCGAGCCCGAACCCGAATCCGCTAAGCCTGCGCCGCGCGCCCAACGCTCGCCGCAGCACAACAAAAAGGGCGGCGGGAAGAACAACAAGCGGCGCCGGCGCCGCGGCGGCCGCGGTGGTCGCGGCAGGGGCCGACGAAATTCTGGCGGCTCGGCGGCGAAAAAGAACGACTAGGCCGCCCGCCCGACTACCCTAGGGGACATGAGTTTTAGAGTCCCGGGTGCGCTGAAGAAGTTGCGCACCACCACCGCCACTACCGCCGCGAAGCTGGCCACCACCGCTTCCCGCGCCACCGGCCGTGGCGCCGGCGGAATGATCGGTGGTCTAATCGCCAATGCCATTGACCCTTCGATCATGACCAACCTGGGCGGTGGGCGCCCGGCCGTGCTAGTTACCGGCACCAACGGCAAGTCCACCACCACCCGCATGTTGGCCGCCGCGGTTCGCGCCGAGCACACCGTAGCCACCAACGACGGCGGCGATAACATGGACGCCGGCATCATCTCCGCGCTCATGGCCGGCAAAGACGCCTCGCACCTAGTCCTCGAGGTGGACGAGCTCCACGTGCCCCACGTGGCCGATAACCTCAACCCGCAGGCCCTGGTTCTGCTCAACCTCACCCGCGACCAGCTGGACCGCGTGGGTGAAATCAACAAGATTGAGCGCGCGCTGCGCGGCGCCGTGGAGGCCCACCCGGACATGCTCGTCATCGCCAATTGCGACGATGTGCTCATGACCTCCGTGGCCTACGACGCCAAGAATGTCATTTGGGTCTCGGCCGGCGCCGGCTGGCTCGGCGATTCTGTCACCTGCCCGCGCACCGGCGGGCACGTCGTGCGCACCGAGGATGACTGGTATGCCGTTAAGCCGCTTGCCGACGGCCGCGAATTCCGCCGGCCGCAGCCTACCTGGGGCGTCGATAAGCATGGCATCATCAGCCCCACCGCCAAGCGCCCGCTGAACCTGGCGCTGCCCGGCCGCGCGAACCGGGGCAACGCCGCCCAGGCCATCGCCGCGGCCGTGCAGGGCTTCGGTGTGGACCTAGATAAGGCCATTGCGGCCGCCGAGGGCATCGATGACGTGGCCGGCCGCTACTCCACCATTCACTGGAAGGGCCGCGAAATTCGCCTGCTGCTGGCTAAGAACCCGGCCGGCTGGCAAGAAGCCCTGTCCATGGTGAACCGCAGCGCCGATGGCCTAGTCATCGCCACCAATGGCCAGGTGGCCGATGGCATCGACATGTCCTGGCTCTGGGACGTGAAATTCGAAGGCTTCAATGGCTTAAGCGTCAAGGCCGCCGGCGAACGCGGCACCGACCTGGCCGTGCGCCTGGTCTACGCCGATATCTCCCACGAGCTCATCCCCGATCCCATGGATGCGCTCGCCGCCTGCCCGGAGGGCCGCATCGAGGTCCTCGCCAACTACACCGCCTTCCGCGATTTGAAAAAGGCGCTATCCAAGGAGGCCAACAATGCTTAATATCGGCCTAGTGCTTCCCGACGTCCTCGGTACCTACGGCGACGACGGCAACGCCCTCGTCCTGCGCCAGCGCGCCCGCATGCGCGGCCTGCAAGCGGAGATTCACCCCATCCGCTTGGGCGAGCCCGTGCCCGAAACGCTGGATATCTACACCCTCGGCGGCGGTGAAGATACCGCACAGATCCTGGCCGCGGACCACCTGATTTCCGATGGCGGCCTCACCCGCGCCGCTAACGCCGGCCGCCCCGTCTTTGCCATTTGCGCCGGCCTGCAGGTCCTCGGCGAATCCTTCCGCGCCTCCGGCCGCATCGTCGACGGCGTCGGGCTGATCGACGCCACCACGGCCGGCATGCAGGACCGCGCCATTGGCGAGGTAGCCTCCGAGCCCACCCGCGCCGGAGTCACCGCGGACCTCACCGAGCCGCTGACCGGCTTCGAAAACCACCTAGGTGCCACCATTCTCGGCCCGTCTGCGCAGCCGCTCGGCACGCTCACCCGCGGCAATGGCAACGCCGACCAGGCTGCCACCGCCGATCTCAGCGACGGCTCCGCCCAGCGCACCTACGAAGGCGCCGTCCAAGGCAGCGTCATCGCCACCTATATGCACGGCCCGGCGCTGGCCCGAAACCCGCAGCTGGCCGATCTCCTCCTCGCCCAAGCGATGGGTGTGGCCCTCGCGGACCTCGAGCCGATTGAGATCCCGGCCGTTGACCGCCTGCGCGTCGAACGTTTCAACGCCTCCGAGCCCCCGCGCTCCCAAAGATAGGCCCGCGCCTGTGGATAACTTCGCCCGGCAGCCCCGGAACCCCCGAGTTATCCACAGGCTCGGCCGCCTGCCCTTGTAGCCGCCTGCCCCCGCCCATAGGCTGCGGGGCATGACGTTATTGGAGCAGCTGGGCGACATCGCTAAGCGCGGCGTGGAACTTCTCGAAGAGGCCCACGCCGCCTCCAGCCTGCCCCTGCCCGCGGACCAAGCGCGCACCGTGCGCCGCACCGCCGCGGCCTTCCTCTCGCCCACCAGCCACTCGCGCTATCAATCCCGCGCCCTGGCCGCCGCGCGCCGCAACCAACACAGCCTGGAAACCCTCGCGCTCATCGCCCGCCGCTCGCGCGGCATTTCTGACCCCACCAAGCGCTGGCAATTCCGCGAGAAGCTATGCGCCACCGCCGGCACCACCGCGCAGGTCTCGCGCGCGGCGACGCGGCTGCTGCGCGAAATCAACCCGCCGCCCGAGCGCGAAGACGGCGGCCGCCGCATCATGCACGGCGAGAAAACCACCCTGAGTTTCACCGGCCCCGCCGCGCAGATGGCCGATATCTGGGCCGCCGCCAAATCCGACCCGCTGGCCTGGCTCACCGGTTCCCGCGCCGCCGCGCCCGCGACCGTGACCACCAATGTCATCATCGAGCTGCCGGATTACCTGAAAATCCTGGCCGGCGACGGCGACGACATCCGCCTCGCTCTCACCAACGGCGCTACCATCACCGGCGCCGAACTCGTCCGCCGCACCCTCGCCGGCGCCGGCCTTTTCACGCTCATCCACCCCGAGCGCGGGCCGGTCAACCTCTACCGCACCCGGCAGGCCTCCGCGAAGCAGCGCCGCATGCTCGAGGCCGAAGGCGCCCGCTGCGCCTGGCCCGCTTGCCGACGCCCCGCCTCCGAATGCCAAGCCCACCACCTCTTCGAATACTCCCGCGGCGGCCTCACCCACCCCGAAAACATGACGCTGCTGTGCCCATATCACAACTCCATCAACGGCCTGCCGGGCCGCGGCCGCATGGCCCGCGTCAATGGCCGAATCGCCTGGCTTCCGCCCGCCAGCCGGCACAACGCTTCGCCAAGCAGCATGCATAGCGGCCACAGCGGTTTACACAGCAGCGCAGATAACGGGACGGCAAGCAAAGCACACGGGCCGCCAGTGTTCACCGGCCGCGGGCGAACCGGGCCCACGGCCGCCGTCCCCTAGCCCGCGCTAAATGGTCAGGCGGCCAGAGAGCGCGCGGGACAAGGTGAGCTCGTCCACGAACTCCAGATCGCCTCCGAGCGGCATGCCGGAGGCCAATCTGGTGATCTTCAAATCAGGGAAGTCGCGCAGCAACCGCACCAGGTATGCGGCGGTGGCTTCGCCCTCCGTATTGGGGTCGGTGGCGAGGATGACTTCGTGGATGGTGGGGGTGGCGTCGTAAAGCGGGGCTTCAGGGGTGGAATCCGCCAGCTCGCGGTCCGGCAGCACACCACCGAGGCGCTGCAGCAGCGTGGAAATATTCAAATCGCGCGGGCCCACATTCGCCAGCGGGTCCAGCGCGCCACCCAAGACGTGGTAGCGGCCCTCATACTCGCCGGTGCGCTCGATGACCTGGATATCCTTCGGCTCTTCCACCACGCATATGGTCGAGGCGTCGCGCTGCGAATTAATACAGATGCGGCAGACATCCTCGCGGGAGATATTGCAGCAGATGCGACAAAAGGTCACGCCATCGCGCACCGCGCCCAATGCGTTCTGCAGCCGCTCAATGTCCTCGGGCTCCATGTGCAAAACGTGAAACGCGATGCGCTGCGCCGACTTCGGCCCGATGCCCGGCAGGCGCGAAAACTCGTCGATGAGGTCTTGCAGAAGGTCCTTCAAACATCAATTACTCCCAAAATCAGCAAAAGGCCGCGGCCCCACCCGGGGCAACGGCCTTTTATCGTATCGCGCGGACTACTGGTTGCCGCCGAAGACATCCTCAAAAGACGGGCCACCCTGGCCGCCCATGCCCTGGGACAGCGGGCCAATCTTCTCCTGTGCCAGGCGGCCGGCCGCAGCGTGGGCCTCCTTGAACGCGCCCATGACCAGGTCCTGCAGGGTGTCGACGTCCTCTGGGTCCACGACGGACTTATCGATCTGCAGGTTCACGAGCTCGGCGCCGCCGGTCATGGTCACCTTAACCAGGCCGTTGCCTGCCTGGCCCTCGACGTTGGTGGCGAGGATTTCTTCCTGCGCCTTCTGCAGGTCCGCCTGCACCTGCGCGGCCTGCGCGATGAGATCGTTCATGTCATTTGCCTGCTGCATTGGGTCTTGGTCAGCCATGTTGTTTCCTTTCTAATTCAACTGTAAATTTCGCTACCGCCCGAGTGTACCGTGCTTGCCGGTTAGGCACGCCGTGCGCCCAGCTCGCGCTCCAGCAGCTCCATAGCTACCTCGGTAGCGCTGCGATGATCCATCTCGCCGGTCGACTGCGCGGCCTCCATCATGTCCCGCTCTTCGTCATCGCGGGTATAGGCCGGCGGCTCCTCGGGTGGAGCGCCAAAGTCTGGCTCAGGCTCGGGCGGCAGCGGCACGCCATTGCTGAACTGCGATTCATCGCGCTGCTTGGCCGCCTGCGTCGCCCGTGCGATGCGTGAGCGCCACCCGGGCGCGCTTTCCGGCTTACTCTCCGCCTCCTGGTCGTCGGCCGGCTCGCGCGCCGGCTGATTCGGCGTCCACGCTTCCTTGCGCTGTGGCGGCCGCGGGGCATCGAAACCGGCGGTCTTCGGGTCGGTGCCCACCACGCAGTTCACGGCCACATCGCGCTGGAACTCTTCCTTGAGCACCTCCACAATGACGGCGTTATTGGCGGGCGCGTTGATGCGCTCGGCCAGCGCGCCGGTGGTGTGTCCCAGCGTCAGGGTGCCATCGCGGAAGCCAAGCACGCGGGCTTCGGCCAGCATGATTTCGGCCACCTTATTCCGCTTTCCGACGCTCCCCCTCAACGCCACCCATTTCTCCCTCACGGCCTCTGCGAAGTCACCCGCCGGCTCCTCCGCCGCCTGCGATTGCGCGGCAGGTTCCGGCGCAGTTTCCGTGGCGGATTCCTCCGCGCGGGCCGGCACAGGCTTCTCCAGTGGCTCGCGACGCTCCTGCTGGTCCGGTGCCGGCTGCGGCGTTTGCTGCGCGGGCGCTTCTGCTTGCGGGATTTGCCGCTCACGCTGCCACGGGTCCCCAGCCTCTTGCTGCTGTTCCTGCTTTGCCGGCTGTTTTGCCACAGCCACTTCGTCCCGTTGCGGTTGCGGCTCTTGGTCCTGAGGCTTCTGCGTGCGTTGCGGCTCAGCGGCCGCCGGCTGCTCGGGTTGCGCCTTCGGCTGCGCATCCGGTTGCGATTCCGGTTGGGACGGGGCCTGCGGCTGAGCGGCCGGTGCAGAGGTTGGAGCAGAAGACGGGGCAGAAGCCTGCTGCTCCTGGGACTTGGCGCGGCGGCGAGCGATGATGGCAGCAGCGGCGGACTGGGGGTCTTGGGCACCGGCGACGGCGGAGTTGGCCGCGGGAGCACCGCCCGGGGTCGCAGGGCCAGCCGGCGCGGGCGAGGCCGCGGCAGCGTTGGCAGCAGGGGCGGAGGCGGGGGCGGGAGCCGCTGCGGGTGCAGGCCCGGCGCCAGCGGGGCCGGTGGACCCGATAAGCAGATGCGCGCACATGATTTCCAGCAGCAGGCGCGGTGAAGTCGCACCAGTGAGGTCGCTGATGCGATCGTTGACCGTGGAGGCCAGGTAAGTCAGCTGCGGGCCGGAAAAGCGCTGCGCCTGGGCGGTGAGCACGGAGGCGCGGTCGGTGGGCGCGGAGACGAGTCCGGCGTCGATGGCGCCGGGCACGGCCTGCAGAATCATCAGATCGCGCAAACGGTCAAGCAAATCGACGGCGAAGCGGCGCGGGTCGTAGCCGGCCTCGATGACGTGGTCGACCATCGCGAAGAGGCCAGGTTTGTCTTGGTTGGCGAGGGTTTCGATGGCGTCGTCAAGCAGCGAGACATCGGTGACGCCCAACAGCGGCCGGGCAAGGTCGTAGGTCAGGCCATCGGGCCCGGCGCCGGCCAGCAGCTGGTCAAGCAGAGACAAAGTATCGCGCGGGGAACCGCCGCCCGCCTCAATAACCATGGGGTACACGGCGTCCTCGACCTGTACGCCCTCAGCCGCAACGGTGCGCTGCAGCAGGCCCTTCATGGCCGGCGGGGTCAGCAGGCGGAAGGGATAGTGGTGGGTACGCGAGCGAATGGTGCCAATGATTTTCTCCGGCTCCGTGGTCGCGAAGATGAAAATGACATGCTCGGGCGGCTCTTCCACCACCTTGAGCAGCGCGTTCGCACCGGAGGGCGAAATCATATGCGCCTCGTCAATAATGAAGATGCGGTAGCGCGATTCGGCCGGCGCGTAGTAGGCGCGGTCGCGCAGCTCGCGCATGTCCTCCACGCCGTTGTGCGAGGCGGCGTCGAGCTCCGTCACGTCCAGGTTGCCAGGACCGCCGGGGGCGAGGGAGACGCAGGAATCGCACTTGCCGCACGGCGTCGAGGTCGGCCCGTGTTCGCAGTTGAGCGAGCGGGCCATAATCCGCGCCGAGGAGGTCTTGCCGCAGCCGCGCGGGCCGGAAAAGAGGTAGGCGTGGTTGATGCGCCCTGCATCAAGGGCGGCGGATAGCGGCGTGGTGACCTGCTCTTGGCCCACGACCTCCGCGAACGTTGCTGGACGATATTTCCGGTATAAAGCCACGGTTAGTCAGTTTACCGGCTAACCCTCGCGCGACCAGTCCAGCAGGTCAATGCCCTGCTCGGCCACCGCCGCCTGCAGCTTGCCGACGCCCTCTTCTACCCCAAACGCATATTCCGAATCCGTCAGCATGACTAGCTGCAAGATGAGGGTCAGGCGGCCCTCTTCGCGAAACTGCGGGGTCTGCCCGCCCCACAGGTACGGCGCAATGAACAGGCCGTGGTGCACGGTGATATCTGGGACATCGAGGATGGACGGCAGCATCACGCCCGGCTGCGCCGGCAACAGGCCGTCGGCCTTTTCGAAGGTGTCAGCCGCGGCGTTGATGGCGGCGGCCACCTCGGGCTGCCCGGTGCGCGCCACCGTGAGCAGCTCGCAGCGCACATCGGTGCCGTCGTCCTGGCTTTGCAGGCCGGTGTCGGTGGTGTTGAAGGTGGTGGTGAGGGCGAGCGATTGGGCGTCGGCAAGCGAGGCAAGGCCTAGCCGGCGCTTATCGACGTAGCGGAACTCCAGCGGCGCCGGGATAAGCTCGCTCAGCCACAGGGCAGACTCGTCGGCGTTGATTTTAGGCCCCCAGCTTCTCCACGGCGGCGAGCAGGACGCAGGTGGCAACGCCGTCCATCGCGGCCTCGACCTCCTCCTGCGGCGGCAGGGTTGGGGCGAGGCGGATATTGCGGTCGTTATCGTCCTGGCCATAAGGGTAGGCGGATCCGGCCTGGGTGAGCAGGATGCCGGCATCGCGCGCCAGCTCCCAGACGCGGTTGGCGGTGCCGTCGACGACGTCGAGGGAGATGAAGTAGCCGCCCTTCGGGTTGGTCCACTGCGCCACCTCGTACTCGCCGAGGCGCTTTTCTAGGATGCGCAACACGGCATCGAACTTGGGCTTGATCAGCGCGGCATGGCGGCGCATCACCGCGCGCACCCCTTCTGCGGAACCGAAGAACTCGTGGTGCGCCAGCTGGTTGATCTTATTGGGTCCGATGCCGCGGATTCCGGCGTGCTCCAGGTACCACTCGAGGTTGTCTTCCGAGGTGCCGAAGAAACCCACGCCCGCGCCCGCGAAGGTGATCTTCGAAGTCGAAGACATGGCCCAGAAGCGGTTCGGGTTGCCTTCTTCTGCGGCGATATCCAGGATCGGCAGGATTTCCGGGAAGTCCTCGGTCAGGGTGTGCACCGCGTAGGCGTTATCCCACACGATGCGGAAATCCGGTGCGCCGGCCTCCATGCGGGCGAGGCGGCGGGCCTTGTCTTCAGAAATCACGGCGCCGGTGGGGTTAGCGAACATCGGCACTACCCACATGCCCTTGACTGCCGGATCCGCCACCAGCTTTTCGACGGCCTCTACATCCGGCCCGTCCTCCTCCATTGGCACCGTAACCAGCTCGAAGCCGAACTGCTCCGTGATGGCAAAATGACGGTCGTAGCCCGGCACCGGGCAAATCCACTTGAGCTTTTCTTCCTTGCTCCACGGCTTCGCGGAATCATTGGTGCCGAAGAGAAACGCCCAAGAAATCAGGTCGAACATGATGTTCAGCGAGGACGAGTCTGCGGCAACCAGCAGCTCTGGGTCCATGTTGGTCAGCTTGCCCCAGATGTCGCGCAGTTCCTTGATGCCCTTTTGGTTGCCGTAGTTACGTAGGTCGTTTCCGGCCGCATCGGTGTAATGTCCTTGGCCGGGCAGCGCCAGCAAATCATTGGAGAGGTCCAGCTGTGCCTTGGCCGGCTTTCCGCGGGTCAGGTCCAATTTCAGGCCCTTAGCCTTAAGGTCCTCGTAGTCCTTACGGACCTGGGCGGCGAGCTCCGCGAGTTCGGACGATTCCAAAGTAAGAAGCGACATGCGTATGTCTACCTTCCATGTATAGGGCGACTTTTAGCCCCCAATAGTAACGCACGCCATACAAAAAGGGGACCCCGCGCACCCGCCAGAGCCTCCTGACCCTTGCTGCATTCCTGCCCTGGGGGAGTTCAGAGGATGGACGCCACGCGGAATCCTGCCTCATACTCTAACGCCCGCGCGCCGGTTTAGCCAAATGAGCCTCCGGCCGCACGGGCCGCCACCGCCCACCGGCGCGCGGCCCAAGGACCATTCGACACAAAACGGCTTTAGATCGCCGAAAATAGGCCCTGACCTGGCGATTGGTAAAATAATTGCCACGGCTGCTAATGTTTCTTCTCGGAGGATTCGACTAGCGGCCTATGTCACACGCCTGGAACGCGTGCGGGGTTCACGCCCCTCGTGGGTTCAAATCCCACATCCTCCGCCACAGGAAATCCCGGCTCCTGCTACACAGCATGGAGCCGGGATTTTTGTTGTACACGGGCGCGAGCCGCGCTTGCCGACGCCCCTCTCCCCTAATCGATGACCGGCGGCTCGTAGCCATCCGCCTTCAACCAGGGTTAAGGGTCAAAATGTGTGTCTGGCTCGGCGTGTCGCGGGGGTTAGATTTGGCCTTTTTGAATGCCGATTGAGTGGGTGTAGTCGGTGTCGATAGCGTTGTCGTAGAGGGCCGGGCGTCCTGTTTCGTGGTCGGCTTGGTTCTCGGTTTGGGTCAGGGTGGATACTTTGGCGAGTTGGCCCTGGCCCCAGTCGGACTGCCTGGCGATTCGTACTGGATCGTCAGGCAGTTCCGTTTTTAAGTAGAGCCACCAATCCAGCATGCGGCGTTGTCGTTCGCCTGATCTGCCGCGGTGGGTTCTGGCGAGCAGTTTGAGCTGGGCGTTGATGCCGCCTTCTAAGCTGTTGGTGGTGGATTTGATCCGCTCGGGCGCAAGGACTCCTGCTGGCGGGTTGAGGTAGACAAACAGCATCTCGGACCGCCAAAGATGGTTGAGGCTGTTGTAGGCCTTGCGCACGTTGTGGTGGGTGCACACGCGGGTCCATGCACCTGTTTTGGGGTCTTTGATCATGGTTTTCTCGTTCATCCATTCCCGGTAGATCGTTGAAAACTCGTGCAGTTGCACACCCCACGCGGCGGCTTCATCCAGTGTGGTGATCCGGGTCAGTTTCAGCGCAAGTCGGTAGATGGTGCGCCCGGCATCGGTGCGTGGGTTGGTGGTGGTGTAGCGGCGGACCACGCGTTGGGCGTGGACGAGGCAGCGTTGAATTTTCGTAGTCGGCCAGCACTTTTTGATTGCGCTGTATGCGCCTTGGCCGCCGTCGATGACGGCGATGAGTGGGGCTTCGATGCGTTCAAGCAGCAGTTGGTAGTCGCGGGTGGTTTCGTGTTTGCACCAGTGCCAGGCGATCACGTGGTCGATGGTCGCCGCGACGATCAGGCAGCCACCGGCGGTGTAGGTGCCATCGAGAAATACCTGGTCGTAGATCCGCTTGTGGTGGCCGGCGGTGGGGTCAGGCACATCAACGAGCCAGCACCACTTGAAGCGCCGCTTCATGGTGGCGCGGCTAACACCGTTTCGTTTGGCTAGGTCGTCGAGTGATATTGCGGTGGTGCAATGCTCGATGAACTGGGTGAACACTGCCGCGTTGGTGATGTCGTTTCGACGTTTGACGCTGGAGGCGCCGCATTGTTTGCAGCGCCATCTGGTGGTGCCTTTGCTGGTGGTGCCGTTGCGTTTCATTTCACCGCCGCAGTGGCAGCGTGGTTGGTTCTTCGACATTGCGACACCACACCACGCCGCGCATAGCACATCACGGCTGCCACACCGAGGATTTCCCGTCGGGGGCTAGATATATGCTTCCGGAGCATATACTTTCCGGAAACCTACAGGTCAATCCGTGAAAATCCGCGATTCCGGACACACTTTTTGACCCTTAACCCTTCAACCACGCGACGTGCGGCGGCGTATTCATCCCCCACTCGGTGCGCGCCCAGAGGAAAGCCTGGGAGACCTCGGCCTCGGAATAGCCCCCATCGCGCAGGTATTGCCGGAAGCCATTCGGGCCTGGGTCTTTGATCCAGAGCCAGACGTAGTCGTCGAGGGAGTCGTCGGCAAGCAGGCCCTCCAGCCCAGCCGGGACATATTCGCGCTCGGCGCGCACGCGGTCCGCTAGGTCCTGGTCGAGGAAGTCGTAGAGGTAATCCAGCGCGTCCTCAAGCTGCGCATAATCGAAGGGATCCATGCCGCCCAGCCTAGTGGCGCTTGGCGCCTAGAACCATGCGGTCAATTTCCTCGAGCACCTCGTCCACAATGGCCGGGTTATAAGCCCGATCGCCGCGCATGCGTAGCAGCTCCTCCTGCGCCGCCGCCAAAGCGGTCCGGCGGGCCTCCAGAGCCACGTGGCGGGCCTGCCAAGCGCGCTGCTTGCGGGAGTCATCGGAAACATCCTCGCCATCGCCGAGCCGGTCCTCGAACCACTGAATCACGTTGGCGGAAATTTCGGGGTCGACCTTCTCGGCGTCGGCAGTAATGTGGCCGTCGGGCCGGAAGTGCGACAGGGCCTCGATGCTGGCCGCACGCGCGCGGCTCACCACGGCGGCGCGCATCTTATCGCTGGCAATCTGGGAGGCCTCCGTGAGGTCGAGGCGCTCCATCAGCCACGGCAAGAGCAGGCCGGGCACCACCATAGTGACCAGCAGCACGGTCAGCGCGATGACTGCGAGCTCGTGGTGGAAGCTGAACACGCCGGCCGGGATGGACAAAACCAGCGCCAGGGTGACGAGGCCGCGCATGCCGGACCACGTCATCAGCAGCACCTCCTGCAGGCGCAGCGGCGCCACGCGCGGGCGGCCGCGGGAGACGTTGATGCGGTAATAGATGTACATCCACACCAAGCGGACGACGAAGGCCACAAGGGACAAGATGACGCCCACCACCACGGAGTGCCACAGGTCCGAACCCACTTCCCCAATGGCGGTACTGACTGTCAGGCCAATGAGCCCGAAGGCCACGCCGGTAAAAAGCAACTCAACGGTCTCCCAAAAAGACTGGCCGGACAGGCGGTCCTCGGCCTGGATATCGGCACGGGAATTAAGCTCCACGGCCGCGATGACCACGGCGATAACGCCGGAGGCGCCGAGTTCTTCCGAGATGAGGTAGACCGCAAACGGCGTCACCCAGGTCAACGCGTTTCGCGCGGTGACGTCGTGAACGTGGGTAATAAACAGCGCCACCAGCCGGCCGACGCCCCAGCCGAGGCCGCCCGCGACGAATGCGGAGTAGAAGAAGTTGAGCACGCCGCCGCCGAAGGAGAGCTCATCGCCTTGGGTCACGGCCGTCAGCGCGAGATTGAAGGCGACGATCGAGGCGGCGTCGTTAAACAGGCCCTCGGTCTGCAAGGTGGTGATGATGCGGCGCGGGATGCCGGCGGGCTCAGCCACGGCGTCAACGGCGACGGGGTCCGGCGGGGCGATGGCCGCACCGATAAGGATGGCCGCGGCCAGGCTGATGCCGGGCAGGAAGGCATAGGCCGTAAAACCTACGGCCAGCGTGGTAGCGACCACCAGCAGCACGGACAGGCTCAAGATGGTCACCCATTGCTCGCGGATAACACCCCACGAGGTGCGCCGGGCCAGCGCCCACAGCAGCGGCGGCAGGAAGATGGGCAGGATGAGCTCGGTGGGCGGTTCGAACTGTGGCAGGCCGGGCACGAAGACGGCGCAGGCGGTGATGATCGTCAGCAGGGCCGGCCACGGCAGCCCAATCTTGTCACCGATGGCGACGACGAACACGGTCAGCAGCATGAGCCCAATGAGCACCAGTAGAACTTCCATGGGCCCAGATTTTACCCCCGCCAGATATAAGGCTCAGGGCTGAGTCGATCGGGCGCGAATTGCGCGAGCAACTCCGCGGCACTGTGAGCCTCGTACCCCAGCGAGGCCGCCAGCTGCTTGACGACGTCCCCCTCCTCCCCCATCTCCCGCATGGTCACTGCCCCATCGCGCTTGGCCAAACGCTCGCCGGATGCATTGAGCACGAGCGGGACGTGGATATACTCCGGCGGTTCGATGCCGAGCAGCGAGGCGAGGTAGGCCTGGCGCGGCGCGGAGGAGAGCAGATCATCACCGCGGACCACTTGGTCGATGCCTTGGTAGGCATCATCGACGACGACGGCCAAGTTATAGGCCCAGCCGGTGTCTTGGCCGCCGCGGCGCAGGATGAAGTCATCGACGTCGCCCGTATAGGTGCCGTGGAGGGCGTCGTGGATGGTGAATGTGGGGACGTCGGCAAGCAGGCGAAGGGCGGGCTGGCGATTCTGGGCCGCAAGCTCGGCGCGCTTGGCCGCACGCTGGTCCTCGGTGAGGTTGCGGCAGGTGCCCGGGTACTGGCCGGGAATGGCGTGCGGGGCGCGGGAGGCCTCACGGATATCCTTGCGGGAGCAATAGCATTCGTAGGTGGGCAGCTGGGCCAGGGCCTGCTCATAGGCGGCGTCGCGGTCGTGCTGGTAGATGACCTCGCCATCCCAGTCCAGCCCGAGCGCGCACAGATCCGCGAGCTGACGCTCGGCCGATTCCTGGGAGGAGCGCTGCTTATCGATGTCCTCCACGCGCACCACAAAGCGCCTCCCCGTCGACCGGGCAAAAAGCCACGCCAGAAGCGCCGTGCGGAGGTTGCCAAAGTGCAGATCGCCCGAGGGGCTTGGCGCATAGCGGCCGGCGCCAGTGGTCGCGGAATTCATGCCCACAGTCTACGGGCTGGCACAATGGCGGGCATGGAAAAATCAACCGGCGCTGAAGTGCGCTTCATTCCCGTCCGCTCCACCCTCTACCCCTGGCTGGTCACCGTGTTTGTGGTGACCTTCCTCATTTCCAATATCAACGCCACTAAGGGCGTGCAGCTCGGCCCGCTGGTTACCGACGGCGCCTTCTTTCTGTTCCCGCTGGCCTATATCGTCGGCGACGTGCTCTCCGAGTGCTATGGCTTCAAATCCACCCGGCGCGCGGTCTATATCGGCTTTGCGATGGCCATCCTGGCGGCCGTGTGCTTCTATATCGCCATCTGGCTGCCGGCGGCCGACTTCTACGAGGGCCAAGAGGCCTTCGCCGCCACGCTCGGCCTGATGCCGCAGATCCTGGCCGCCTCGCTGGCCGGCTACCTAGTGGGCCAGCTCCTCAACGCCTGGACGCTGACCGCGATGAAGAAGCGCTCCGGCGAAAAGGGCCTCTTTGCGCGCCTCATCGCCTCCACCGTGGTGGGCGAATTCGGCGATACGCTGTTGTTTTGCGCCATCGCCGCGCCGGTCATCGGCGTGGACACCGTGGGCGGGTTTATTAACTACGTCATCGTGGGCTTCGTGTGGAAGACCCTGATGGAGGCCGTCATGCTGCCGGTGACGGCCGCGGTCATCAAATGGGTGAAAAAGCGCGAGGATTACTTGCCGGCATAGTAGCGGCCGAGGAATTCATCGCGGTAGGCCTCGTAATATCCGCCGTCGATGGCGGCGCGGATATTATCCACCAGGCGAATCATGAACTCCACGTTGTGGATGGTGCACAGCGTGCCGGCGAGGAATTCCTTCGCCTTGAGCAGGTGGTGCAGGTAGGCGCGGGAGTAATTCTCGGATACGTAGCCGCCGAATTCCTCGTCCACGCCGGCAAAATCCCGCTTGAAGCGCGCATTGGTGAGGTTCATGCGGCCATCCAAGGTGTAGACGCCGCCGCGGCGCGCCAAGCGGGTGGGCGCCACGCAGTCGAAGGTATCGGCGCCGGCCTCGACGGCGGTGAAGATATCGTCCGGCTCGGAGATGCCGAGCAGGTGGCGCGGCTTGTCCTCGGGTAGCTCATCGCAGACCCAGCCGACAATGGTGCCCAGGTTTTCCTTTTCCAGCGCGCCGCCGATGCCGAAGCCGCCGAAGCCGCGCTTGCCGTCCTCGCGGGCGGCGCGGTCGAGGTCGAGCAGGCCGCGGGTGGCCTGGCGGCGCAGGCCCTCGTACTGCGCGCCTTGGACAACGCCCCACAGCGACTGCTTCGGGCGGTGGGCGCGCTCGCGGGTGAGCCGGTCGTGCTCATCCAGGCAGCGCTTGGCCCAGCGGTGCGTGCGCGCGACGGATTCTTCCTGGTAGGTGCGCGTATCGACCAGCGTGGTCAGCTCGTCGAAGGCAAACATGATGTCTGCGCCCAGCCCGTGCTGGATCTGCATGGACTTCTCGGGGGTAAAGCGGTGCTTGGAGCCGTCGATGACGGATTTAAAATCCACGCCATCCTCGTCCACCTGCGCCATGCGTTCCTTCTTTGCGGCGCGGATGTCCTTATCGCTGAGATCCGCAATATCCATCGCCAGGACCTTTTTGAACCCCACGCCCAGGGACATGACCTGGAATCCGCCGGAGTCGGTGTAGGTCGGGCCATGCCAGTTTTCAAACTTGGCCACGCCGCCGGCCTCGTCCACGATGTCGTGGCCCGGCTGCAGGTAGAGGTGGTACGCATTCGACAAGATGGCCTGCGCACCGGTAGAGCGAATTTGTTCCGGGGTAAGCGTCTTGACCGTGGCTTTGGTGGCCACCGGGATGAAGGCGGGGGTCTTAATATCACCGTGCGGGGTGTGGATGACACCGCTGCGGCCGTGCTTACCGGGGCCTTCGGGCAGGCGCTTGCCGACGTCGAAACTCAAGTCCATCTTTATTCTTCTTCCTTGTGTGCAGGGCTAGGGGTTGGGGCTGGGGTGGCGTGTTTAGCTTCCCATTCTTCTTCCAGGGCGGTGCCTTCGATATCCAGGGTGGGCAGAATCTTCGCCAGCCACTTCGGCATCCACCACGTCGCGCGGCCCATGAGGAACATGGTGGCGGGGACGAGGGTCATGCGGATAAAGAAGGCGTCGAAAAGCACGCCGGCGGCCAGGGCAAAGCCGAAGATCTGGATGAAGGGCAGCGGCTGATTAATAAAGGCCACGAAAACCGAAATCATAATAATGGCCGCGGCCGTCACCACGCGGGCGCCTTGGGTAAAGCCGGTGATGGTGGCCTCGTCGACGGCGTTATATCGCCCGCCGGTGCCCTCCGGGTGGCGAGAAATGTGCTCGCGCATGCGGGTGACGAGGAAGACCTGGTAATCCATCGCAAGGCCGAAGGTCACGCCGATAAGGAAGATGGGCATGAAGGAAATCAGCGGGCCCGGCGCGGGAACCAGGTTCCACAGGCCTTCCTGCCAGACCAGGACGGTCAGGCCGAAGGCGCCGCCGACGGACAGCAGGAAGCCCAGGCCCGCAACCAGCGGCACCAGGATGGAGCGGAAGACCAACAGCAATAGCACGATGGCCAGGCCCACGACGATGGCCAGGTACGGCGCCATGGCTTCCTCGAGGCGCTCCGTGATATCGAGCTGCACGGCGGTCAGGCCGGTCAAGCCGATGTCAGTACCGGTGGCGTCTTCGATCTCGCTGGTGGCCGAGCGCAGCGCGTGCGCGACGTTGACCGTCGCGGCGTCCGTCGGCGCGGTTTCTGGGGTGACCATGATCTGCGCGGCGCGCTGGTCCTGGCTCAGGCCGACGATCTGCGCGTGCTTCACGCCGCCCAGCCCCTTGAGCTGGTCCGCGGTGTACAGGAAGGACGCGAGCGCGGCCTTATCCTCCGGCGAGGAATTGTCCGCTGCGTCTGCGGAGGTGTCTACTACCTCGGCGGCCGGGGCAATCTCCGGCTCGGCCTCGGCCGCGGGCTGGTCCCCTGCGGCTGCTCAGGCATCTCCTCTTCGGGGGCAGGAGCGGGAGCGGGGGCTGGTTCGGGTTGGGACTGGGCGTCGACAAGCGGGGCCAAGGCGCCGGATTCCGCGTTGACCGTGTGGGCATCGACCACGGCGAGGAAAGTGACCGTTAACGCCCGGGCCAAAGCCCTCGGACATGATGTCGGCGGCCTTGCGCTGGGTGGTATCGGGATTGGAGGTGGTATCGGCCGGAAGGGCGAGCTCCATGTGGAGCACCGGCGCGGTCATCGCGCCCAGGGAGAGCACAACCAGCGCCATGGCCAGGCCGGGGACCTTCTGAACCAGGCGCACCCAGCGGTTGCCCATAGTGGGACCACGGCGGCGCTTGCCCTTGCGGGTCGGGTTGCCGGCCACGCCGGGGATGCGGCCGTTGAAGGCCTTATCGCCCAGCAAGCCCAGCATGGCGGGGATGAGCGTAAGCGAGACCAACACGGCGATGGCGACGGTGCCTGCGGCGGCCAGGCCCATGGCCGTGAGGAAGCCAATGCGCGCAATGAGGAGCGCAAAAAGCGCAGTAAAGACGGTCGCGCCGGCAAAGACCACGGAGGAGCCGGCGGTTCCCACCGCCATGCCTGCGGCATCGGGCCCGTCCATGCGGCGGCGCTCGGCACGGTAGCGCGACAGGATAAACAGCGCGTAGTCAATGCCCACGGCAAGGCCAATCATGATGGCCAGGACCGGGGTCATATTGTTGAGCTCAATCCAGTGGGTGGCAATGAGCATGCCCAGCGCGCCTAGTCCCACGCCGATGACGGCGGACACCAAAGGCATACCCGAGGCCACCAGGGAGCCGAAGGTAAAGATGAGCACGATAAAGGCAACGCCGAGGCCGATGATCTCAGAGGTGGAATTGACCGCGATTTCATCGCCGAAGCCGGCACCATTGCCCTCTACCGTGAGGCCGCGGTCGCGGGCAATATTCATTGCCTCGGTAACGGTGTCTTTATCGGCCTGCTCCACGCTATAGGGCGACTCGGCGTCGAAATTAAAGGTGGTATAGGCAATGGTCTCGTCATCATTGACCATGGCGAGGTTGTCCGCGTCCGCGCGGGCGGATGCTTCCGGCAATCCCATGTCCGTGAACTGATGAATCACCTGGTCCTGCAGGCGAGGCGAGACCTCAAGCGGGTTGCCAAAGCGGGTGGTATCGCCCATCTCTAGGTTGTCCTCGAGATAGGAGATGGTGGCGTCGATGGCCTCGCGGTTTGCGGGATCAGAAAGCTTCTGGCCGTCTGGGGCCTTGAATACCACGTTGACCGAGGGCGAGTTTGCAGGGTTTCCGCCCTCTGGGAAGAGGTCCATGGTCTTGTAGGTGGCGTCGATGGACGGGGTTCCCTTGATGGAGAACTCGCTCGTCATCGGTTTCATCAGCAAGGCGGCGGCACCGCCGACGGCGGCGAGCAGCAGCAGCCATGCCACGATGACCTTCCACTTATGGAGGAAAGACCAGCGCCCAAGACGATAAAGCAGTTTAGCCACGGGTAGATGTACCTTCGCATTCGCGTGGGGGACGGGTTGAACTTTGCCCTAGTGTAGTGGCCATACCCCACAATCCCCTATCACGAAGCCACCTGCGTCCCAGTTTTCACAGCTGGCGGCCAGCCAGCCGGATTTCCCGCGCCTGCCGGAAAATTGGGCAAAAGAAAATCCCGACCTGCGTAAACAGGCCGGGATTCCGGTGCGGTGGCGGCGGTGTCTGGTTCGGAGACATCGTTCCGCATGTCTCATGAGATCGTTCCGGTCCTACCAGCTCAGATGTCTCACCACATCGATCCGGTTGAAAACCCTGAAGCTAAAACTGCCCAGACACGACGAAAAGCGATGTCTCGAGACATCGATCCTCTGTGGCTTTCTGCTCCGAAGTGGGGGATTCTGAGAGTATGTCCGTGCTAGGCCCAGCGCTGGTACTTCTAGCGCCTTCAGGAGCAGTTCTAGGTGTGTGTCGCTAACAACTAACGACAACTGAAGCCAGAACCAGGTCCCGGTTATCGTGTTGAAAACCCGCAAACGGGGCACAATCTTGGCCCGCACAGTCGCCTGACTCTCGCAGTACTCGCGACGTTGCGAATGCCTGGTTTTCGGGAGTCTGGGGCAACCAAAAGCAGAAAATCTCGAGACACCGACCGGAACGATGTCTCGAGACTTCACAGTGCGGTGGCGGCGGGATTTGAACCCGCGGTTGGGGGTTACCCAACAATCGCTTTCGAGGCGATCACCTTCGGCCGCTCGGACACGCCACCGCGTTCCAGATTACGGGAGTAGGCCCGAGCGACAAAATCGCTGCGCCGGCGGGGTGCCAGCGCAGCGAGATGCGGAAACGAGGGACGAGGATTAGTCGTCCTTCAGGCCACCGATAACCTCGTTGGCCTTGTCCTTGATGCCTTCAGCGGCGTCAGACAGCTTGTCCTTAGCCTCGGAGGTGACCTGGTCGGCCTTGCCCTCGTTAGCTACGTCCTTGTTGTCGGTAGCTTCGCCGTAGGCTTCCTTTGCCTTGCCTACGAGGCCATCCTTCTTGTTTTCCAAATCGCCCATAATCACTCCTTTGAGTAGACAGTTGTTGTATGACCACCAGTGTACGCACGTTTAGCGCAGGCCGTCGAAGAAGTTTCGGAGCAACCCAGCGCACTCGCCTTCGAGGACGCCGCCGCGGACCTGCGGGGTAAAGGGGGCGGTGGGGGCACGGAGGACATCGATAAGCGAGCCGCACGCGCCCGTCTTGGGCTCAAAGGCGCCGAAGACCACGGAAGACACCCGCGCGGCCTGCAGCGCACCGGCACACATGGCGCATGGTTCTAGGGTGACAACGAGTTCGCAGCCGGAAAGCCGCCAGCCATCGCCGTGCACGCGGACGGCCTGGCGAATGGCCTCGACCTCGGCGTGGGCGGTGGGTCCGCAAGCTCTTCGCGGCGGTTGACGCCGGTGGCAAGTTCGGTTCCGGCGGCGTCGTACAGTACCGCACCCACGGGGACGTCGCCGGCCGGCGCACGCTTGGCGACGTCGAGGGCGCGGCGCATCCGAGCCTCAGCGCGCAGCAAGGGCTCAGGCGTTATCAATGACGTCTTCCAACTCATCGCCAAAGCCGAGCTCGCCGGCGATGCGCAGCAACATATCGGAAGGCCAGTCCTCATCATTGTCAATGATGTATCCCACCTGGTCCTCGGATAGACCAAGGTCGGCGAAGATATCGAAATCGCCCTCGCCATAAGGATCGGCCTCTTCGGGGTCCACATCCGGGATTTCATGATCGTTGATATCCATGAAATCGGCGGCGAAGTCATCGTCGACACCATAGGTGGCGTCCGAGATGAGCATCTTTACCCCGCCCGGCACTGGGCGCACGGCAATAAAATAGGCATCCTCCACGCACAGCAGCGCGAACGCAGCGCCCTCGGAACGCAGGCTGCGCACCGCATTGATGGAGGTCTGCGGATCCTCAAAGTCATCGTTGAAGCTGCGCACCAGCCATTGGCCCGCGTTGCGGGCGACGGTTACTGCGAAGGAGTAATTTTCGTTGCTCATACCTCGTGAGATTAGTCGTGTTGTGCCACAATTGTCATCGTGAGTTCTCAAGATGTTCAACGCCCTATCTGCATTATTGGCCTCGGCCTCATCGGCGGCTCTTTGCTGCGCGATCTCGCCGGATACAATCACCCCGTTTTTGGCTACAACCACTCCACTTCTGGCGCCCGCACTGCAGTAAAGCAGGGTTTTGGCGTCACCGATGATCTTCCGACGATTTTGACCCGCGCGGAGACGGAGAACGCGCTCATTGTCATAGCCGTGCCTATGAACGCGGTGGGCGAGGTGCTCGACGCCATTCAGGAGCACGCGCCGAGCTGCGGCATTACGGACGTCGTTTCCGTTAAGACGGCCGTACGCCAGCAGGTACTGGAGCGCGGAATGGAGTCGCGCTACGTGGGCGGCCACCCGATGGCGGGCACGTCCAAGTCCGGTTGGGATAACTCGCAGAAGGACCTGTTCCGCCGCGCGGCGTGGGGCATTACCTATGACTACGCCGCCGAGTGTGAGGCGCGCGGGGAAAAGATTCCGAAGCAGTGGATTGAGACCTTCACCGAGGTCGTGCGCATGACCCAGATGGTGCACGCAGAGGCGGTTCCTATCCGCGTGGCTAATCACGATGCCGCGGTGGCGCGCATTTCCCACCTGCCGCACGTCTTTGCGGAGATCCTCGCCGTGGTGGGCGATAACGGCGGAATCCTGGCACAGTCCCTGTCTGCCGGTTCTTTCAAGGACGCTACCCGCGTGGCCGGCACGCACCCAGAGCTGGTACAGCAGATGTGCGAGACCAATGCGCCGGCGTTGGTGGAAGCATTGGACGAAGCCTTGGACTTGCTGCGCGATGCCCGCGAGAAGCTCGACTCCCCCGAACCTTCCATCGCTGAGCTTTCCGACGCCGGCTATCGCGCCCGCACCCGCATCGATGCCCGCTCCGGCGCGCGCAAGGAATCGGTTTCCCCGGTCAAGATTTCTTCCCGCCCAGTGCTGCGCCTACACCCAGGCGGCCCGAACTGGGTGGCGCAGCTGCGCCAATCCGAGTCCCTGGGCGGGCGCATCGAGATTTTCTAACGCTTTCGGCCCCGCAGGCCAGGAATGCGAGATGCTACCGCGGCGGCAATAAGACCTAGCACTGCTATGCCGGCATAAAGCCAAGGGTGGTCGGCGCTAGTCTGCGGGGTTTTCGGCGGTTCGGGAGTGGTTTCCGCGGTGAGAATCGCTTCCTTATCGCGCCCGCTCACTACTCCCTCGATCCAGTCCTTGGTGCCGGCCAGCGTGGTAATAGCCGCACTAGGTGAAGGCAGGTCTGGGTCCCCGTTCGCGGTGCCCGCGGTGGCCAAACCGGCAAGCTTTCCGTCTACGAAGAAAGGACCGCCGGAGTCGCCGCCCTGCATGCCGGCTCGGCCGGTGGAGTGTACGTCGAGGATGGCGCTTTCAATTAGTGGCATCGGACCATCTGGCGCCCCACCCGGCATCGCTTCGCCGGCCGGTACGCTTTCTGTCCCCTCTGGTGCACTGAGCCCTGGCATGGCCTCGGCCGCGGGAATGCTTTCTCCGCCAGCGGCATCCTCGGCGCCATCCTCGGCCGCGTCTGCGGCGCCTGGTTCGGTGGAGCTAGCGGGGCCAGCAGGGCCGACGCCGAGGAGCTCAGCCACTTCCATCTCCGCCTGCGGCAGCTGGCCGCGGCGCGCCATGGAGGAACTGCTGCTCCAGCCGTAAAGCGTACCGCGCTGGCCAGGTTCTGGCACGTGAGCGGAAATCTCAGCCGGGGTGGTGTCGGTGACGGGGGTGGTGAGGTGGAGAAGGGCGGCGTCGGAAAGCGGGGATAGCGCCCACGAATCGGCGTCGTAGGTGGTGCCATTGATGCGGGCCTGCGTGCCCTCGTTATTGACGGACTCGAGGCAGTGGCGGGCAGTGAGCACCCACTGGGCGGCCACGAGGGTGCCGGTGCAATCGCCGAAGCTGCCCACGCGTCCTATCTTGAGTTGGGCGACGGTACGGGCTTCCGGGGAGTCCGGAGCTGGTTCGCCGTGTTCGAGTGCAGTGGCCGGGGCGGCAGTCAGTGCCACGATGCTGGCGGCGAGCAAGGCAGGGAAGATTTTGTGCTGCATGATTAGTCCTTCTTTCCGGCAGGAACGGCGATGGCGATAACTTTAGCGACGGCCCATTCGGCCGGCTCCTTCCCTATCAGGCGGCGCCATAGGCTCGCGAAGACGAGGAAGAGGGCGATGAACGCGCAGGCCCAGCCGGTATTGTGGAGGGAGACGTGGCTCTGCCAGTAGTAAGCGGTGAGCACATGCAGGATGTAGATGCTCAGCGACATTGCCCCCAGCGCAGCAAAGGGATACGCCAGCTTAGGCACCACTCGACCGATAAGCAGGCATAAGTGCAGGACGATGGCGGCGACGGCGATGGATAGGACAATCTCTCCCAGCACGCCGGTGTGGCCGGTAAAGCGCAGCCAGCCAGGCATGTCCGGGGCAAAGCGGAAGTAAAAGCCGGCAGCGGCAACCACGGCGGCGATGCCAGTGGACACCCACTGGGCAGCGGCGCGGGAGCTGCGGATATAGACCTCATAGAGCAGCATGCCAGCGAGGAAATAGGCGCAATAGGCCAGCAGCGGATAGACCTGCGGCAGGGTCAGCGGCGCATATTTTATGGTCGCGGCGGCGGTGGCAGCGGCGAGGAGCAGGAGCTTCCACCACCAGCGCAGCGGCGGGACCCAGGACACCAGGATCATCGTGATACCGATGACCACGAGGACGATTTGAATCTCTCCGCCCACGGGCAGCAGGACGAGGCCGATAAGCGTAATTATGCAGCCGCGAGCGATGATGCGCAGGAACGTCGTCGCCGTGAAATCGCGGGACATAAGCATCAACGTGACGCCGGCTAGAACGGCGAATAGTGCGGCGGGCAGGCCATTTAAAATGACCTTGGTATGCCACACCAAGGAGGCCATATGCAGAACTATCATGCCGATAATCGCAAGTGAACGGGCTATATCGAGCCCTACAATGCGCGAGGATGCTAACACCTAGCGTTCTCCTTCAAGACGGAGGGGAACGCGTCGCCGCACTCCCCTTGTTAATAAAGACTTTCTTTTTCTACTAAGTCTGTCTGGAAGGTTGCTGCGAATATTTTATACTTGTCCTGCATTTTATAAGTGGATTGCGTGAGACTTGTGCCTGACTTATGCGGGTGCCGTGAGGAGCGGCGTGGTGCGGACCTAGTCGCGGAAGGAACTATCGCGGCGCTTGCGCGAACGAGAAGGATCGGCGGCCAGTTTTAGGAGCGGGGTTGCAGCGACCCCAATGCCTAGGCCAACCAGGAAGAGCCAGAAAATGCCGGACCCCAGCCATAGCATGAGGCCAAGGATGACACCGGCGATGAGGCGGGTTAACCGACAAAATGTGTGTCCGGAATCGTTGATTTTCATGCTCTGAACTCCGCGTTTGCGGAAAATATATGCTCCAAAAGCATATATTGGCCCTCTCTTGCGAAAATCCCCGGTGTGGCTGCCATGGTGTGCTACGGAGCGGTGGTTCGGTTGCCCAATGCCAAAGAACCGACCACGCTGCCATTGTGGCGGCGATATGAAACGAAACGGCACCACCAGCAACGGGACGACCCGGTGGCGGTGCAAAATCTGCGGTGCTTCACTGACCAAGCAGCGCAGCGATATCACCAACGCAGCCCTATTTCGTGCGTTCATCCAGCACCTGACCGCCGGGACCAGTCTTGCGGCGATCGCCGGCAACATGAGCTGCTCGACACGTACGCTGCAGCGCAAATTCGATGCCTTTTGGCTGGTTGACGTGCCTGACCCGACCATCGGCCATACAGGCAGGGTCTACGACCAGATCTTCATCGACGGCACCTACACCGCAGGTGGCTGTCTGATCGTGGCGGCAACGCTCGACCACGTCATCGCCTGGCACTGGTGCAAACAAGAAACCACACACGACTACAAGCGCCTGCTCGAGCGCATCGAAGCACCGTTGATCGCTGTGATCGACGGTGGCCGAGGAGCCACAAGCGCAATTAAAACGTGCTGGCCAAACACCAAAATCCAACGCTGCCTCGTGCACGCCCAACGCAGAGTACGCCGCTACACCACCTCACGACCACGCACTGATGCTGGCCGCACCATCTACCGACTCGCGCTGAAACTCACCCGCATCACCACCCTGGACGAGGCTGCACAATGGGGTGCACAACTGCAAGAGTTTCACACGCTCTACAAGGATTGGCTCAACGAAAAGACACAGGTCAAAGACCCGAAAACAGCAAAAGACACACTCGTGTGGACCCATGTCAACGTGCGCAAGGCCTACAACAGTCTCAACCACCTGTGGCGCAATGACCTGCTGTTTGTCTACCTCAAGCCCCCGAAAGGTGTGCTCGAGCCGCACCGGATCAAATCCACCACCAACAGTCTTGAAGGCGGCATCAACGCCCAGCTGAAGCTCCTTGCAAGAACTCATCGCGGCAGACGCGGTGAGCACCAACGCAAAATGCTGGATTGGTGGCTGTATCTGAAAACGGAACTGCCTGGCGATCCAATAGAAATCGCCAGACAGTCCAACTGGGGCCAGAACCAACTCGCCAAAGTTACAACCCTGACCCGAAACGAGAACCAAGCCGACTATGAAACAGGACAACCAGCCCTCTACGACAACGGTATCGATACCGAGTACACACACTCAATCGGCATCCAAAAAGGCCACATCTAACCCCGCGACACGCCGATAGCAGACACACATTTTGTCGCTTAACCCGATGAGGCCGGAGACGAGGGCGGAAGACTTCATAGATCGAGACCTGGGTGGGACGGGCTGAGATACAAGAAAAGCCGCCCGAAGGCGGCTGATTTTGTGCGCCCGGAGGGATTCGAACCCCCAACCTTCTGATCCGTAGTCAGATGCTCTATCCGTTGAGCTACGGGCGCAGACCGTTGGTAAGCAGTGCGTGTGCTCTGCTGTGCAACGAGAATTTACTATACCCACGGTACGGAAAACTAACAAATCGCCTGTTCACCCGGTGTTTACCTGGCTGGAATGAGGGCGGCTAGGAGGCGCCGAGGGCTACTCCGCTTATTAACCTCAGAGCGGCCATTGACGACGAAGGCAAGCTTGCGCGCTCCCGCCCGGCAAGCAGGTGGTTCAGGAGCGTTGTTTTCCCGCTATCTAAAAATTCAGCCAGCACAGTAACGGATGTAGCCATTCCCTAATGACGCTGGTGCTCTTTAGGGAATGGCTACGGACTCCGCTCTGGAACTAGATGGACAGGCCGAAGATTGGCACTGCCAGCAAGTACACCGTCAGGGTAATGAGGACGATGCCGATGATATTGAGACCAAGGCCACCCTTGATCATCTCGCCAATCTTGACGTAGCCAGAGCCATAGGCAATGGCGTTCGGCGGGGTGGCAACTGGGAGCATGAATGCGCAAGTTGCCGCGAGGGCCACCGGAATGGTGAGGAGAAGGACGTTGATATCGCCATCGGCAGTAAGCCCCACACCCACGGCGACGCCACCCATAATCGGAATGAACGTAGCCGCCGTCGCCGTATTGGAGGTGATCTCCGTCAGGAAGAGCACCAGCGCAGCCACGGCAGAGACGATGAGGACAACGGGCAGCACGCTAAGCCCCTTGGCCATCTCACCAATCCACAGGGACAGGCCGGAGGAATTAAAGACCGAGGACAGCGACAGGCCGCCGCCGAAGAGCAGGAGGACGTCCCACGGCATTTCATTGGCCGTCTTCCAGTCCAGCAAACGGATGCGGCGCTGGTTATCCGCGGGGAGGATAAAGAGCAAGATGCCGGCGGCAATGCCCACGATGGCATCGTCATAGTTCTCAGATTCCTTGAGCACCAGCGGCAGGGTAACCCAGGCTGCGGCGGCGAGGACGAAGATGATGCCGGTCATGATCTGGGGGCGGGTCAGGGGCCGAGAGCCTCAATTTCGTCGTTAATAAGCTCGCGGCCGCCAGGAATATCCTTCATTTCCGGCTTGAAAATGGTGATAAGCAGGGCCCAGGCAATCAGCAAGAAGATTGCCGCAAGCGGCACACCGACCGCCATCCACCGGCCGAAGCCGAGGGTAACGCCCCAAGTATCGGCCATATATGCATTGAGGAAGGCATTCGGCGGGGTGCCGATGAGCGTACCCAGCGAACCGATAGAGGCGGAGTAGGCAATACCCAGCATTAGCGCCGTGGCAAACTTCTTTTGCTTATCCCAACCACCTACGGTTTCCGCGGTCAGCGCCAGCACCGAGGTACCGATCGGCAGCATCACCACTGCCGTAGCGGTATTGGATACCCACATGGACAAAAAGCCGGTGGCCAGCATGAATCCCAAGATCAGGCGCTTGGGCGAGGTGCCGATAATCTTCACCACGTACAGCGCTAGGCGGCGGTGCAGGTTCCAGCGCTGCAGAGCAAGCGCGATCAGGAAGCCACCCATGAACAAGAAAATGGTCGCGGACGCATATGGGGCGCCCACTTCCTTAATCGTGCCCACGCCGGCGAGCGGGAAGATGACCAGCGGCAGTAGCGCGGTGGCAGCGAGCGGAATGGCCTCGGTCATCCACCACACGCCCATCAAGATGGTTACTGCGGCGACGGTGCGGATGGCACTGAGCGTGTACTCGGCTTCCGGATCTGCACCCGCGGAGCCCTGTACGGTCTCGATCGCATTCGAGGGGAAGATAAAGAAAACCAGTACGGCCAAACCCAAGCCGATGAAAAGGCCGATGAACTGGCGGCGCCACTCGCTGCGCGGCGCCCCGGGGGCCTCGTCACCTTCGGTGTGGGCGGTAGATTCGTGAGTATGCGGGGTGGTCATACCGCGCGCTCCTTCACTTAGAGAGGATTGTGCTGTGGGATATGCTCCGTATTTCCCAGTTTATTAGCTAGGCCGAGGCAGCAGACCGAAAGTTATCCAGTTCACTGCGAAGCATGCACTGACCATACAAAACATGTGACGCAGAAACCATATCCCGCCACACGCAGCCACCCCCGCACCCCCGTAGAGCACACACTGCACCTGCCCGAAACCGGAAATGACCCCACCACTTCCCTACCCCCGAACCGTAGGGAGGCGCGCTAGATACCCAGCACGGTCTTGGCAATCAGGAAGTAGATAATCAGGCCCGTGGCATCACAGAAGGTAGAGATGAAGGGGTTGGAAAAGACCGCCGGATCGGCGCCGATGGTCTTAGCCACGATGGGCATAAGCCCGCCGACGGTCGCGGAAATGGAGCAGATCAAAAACAGCGTCGAGCCGATGACGAGGCCGATGCTTAGGCCATAAACCAGGGTGGCCAGCGCCAGGCCAGCGAGTCCCAGCACGGCGCCGAGTAGCATGCCGACGCGCAGCTCGCGCCACATGACGGCGAGGAGATCGCGCGTGCGGACGTCGCCCAGCGCCAAGGCACGCGTCACCGTGGTAGCCGCCTGGTTGCCGGTATTTCCACCGGTGCCGGTCAGCAGCGGAATAAAGAGGGACAGGACCACGGCCTTGGCCAATGTGTCTTCAAAGGAATCGAGTACCTGCACCGTCAGCAGCGCAGAGACGGCCAGCACGAGCAGCCACACGATGCGCGAACGCACCAGCTTGAGCAGCGGCGTGGACAGGTACGGCTGCTGGAGGGCCTCGGTACCGCCGGCGCGAGCGGAGTCCTCGCTATCTTCTTCCTCCACAATGTCGGTAGCGTCATCCCACGTCAGCAGGCCGACAAGGCGGTGCGACTCATCCACAACGGGCAGCGCCAGCATATCCAGCGGCAGGAACCAGCGCGCGGTTTCCTCCGCATCATCGCCGGCCTGGGCAAAGACGGGTTCCTGCATAATATCGGCCATGGTGAGAGCGGCATCGGCAGTAAAAATCTCGCGCAGACTGACCACGCCCACCAAGCGCCGATCCTCGCGCGTAATGGGCACGGTATAAATGGTCTCTAGCTCGTGCGCGATTTCCCGCAGCTTGTACAGGGCATCCCGCACGCTCATCTCTGGGTGGACGACGGGAACCTCGGGCGACATGCGGCGGCCCACCGAGCCCTTGGCATAGCCCAGCACCACGCCCGTGACATCGCGCTTGGATTGGGTCAGCGAGCGCAGCAGGCGGTCCGCGATTTCCGCGGGCAGCTCGTCCAACAAGGCCACGCGGTCTTCTGGATCGAGCTCATCAAAGAACTCATAGACATCAGAATTGCCCAGTTCATCGATGATATCCGCCTGGTGCTTAGCATCGAGGGCATCAAAGACGGCGATCGACTTTTGGCGCGGCAGCAGGCGCAGGGCCAGCGCCGCGCGGATGGCATTTTGCCGCTCGACGACGGCGATGAGATCCTGCAGCGGCACCCTATCCAAAAGTTCTTGCAGGCGCGGGGCCTTTTGTGGGTCGATGGCGTCTTCTTGTTTCAGCCACGCTTCGACGATATCGCTAGCCTGCTCGGTGGTCTCCGCCATCGCGCTGCCCTGCCTTTCTTTCCTCTGGGATTGAGCTCCCTGAGTATTAATACAGCCCATTTAGACTACGCCATACTGCAGGGAATGCCGCTAGCTGGCAACCTGCCGGTGACCGGTTACCTCAAGGTGCGGCGTATCCCCGTCCAGCGTGAGGTTTCCGGTGAATTCTTGGGTAGCGCAGCAGGCTGGGTCATCGTCAGCGTAGGCACGCCAGGTAACGGTGACCGTGTCTTTGGTTCACTGCAGCTGCTGGATATGCCCGCGAGCTGGTGGCATTCCCTCGCGCTCCCAATCATCCACCTTGGTGATGTAGTTCAGATCGTTGTCATAGATGAGCAGGTTATCCGGCCATCCCGTACCGCCCTGATTACAGACGTAGGTAATGACGGCTTCGTCCCTGCCATCGCCGTTGATATCCGCGTAGGCGCCCTTTGGCGTATCGTCCTGATTCAGCTTCAGGCCCGCCGCGGCGACGTCAAAGAGCATCCCGGTCTTAAGATGCTGCGGCAGCTGGCCGCCTTCCAAGTTGCCCGCTTGGTTATTGCACAACGCCGGCACCCACAGGGAATCGAGGGCCTCTACCGGGATGATTTTATTTTCCCCACCATCCTCGGTGCCTTTGTCTGCATCGTTTTCATCTTTATCCGCTGCGGCTTTGGTGGTGGTTTCTACTGCTGGGGAGCCCGTGGCCGAGGACTCAGTCTCGGCTTCAGTATCGGACGCGGCCGCCGCAGAGGTGCTCGGGGCGGTGCCGGTGAAATTCGGCTTATCCGCGGGCCCGGCGGACTCAGGGGAATTGGAACACCCACCCAAGGCGGCGACGGCGGTCGCCGCGAGGACGACAAGAGGGAGAGATAGGGATTTAGGCATAGGCATAATATACAGCGACACGGTTCCCCGAGCCGGGTGAAAACCTAGAAGAAAAGGCCCCACAGTGCGAAGGAGGCCAGCAGGGACACGAGTCCCGCGGTGCTCGCAAGGATGACCGCGTGCGGGAGGGAGCGGTGGGCGGATAAGGCGGCGTCGACAAGCGAGGCACGCTGCCACACCGCCAAGGCCAACGCCACAACGCCGGCGGCGAGAAAAACCAGCGGCAAAAAGACATGCACGCTTACCGCCCGCATTACGCCCAGCACCACCAAGGACAACGCCAAAAGGGTGCGCTGCCACGATAGGCGGGTGCGTTCGGGCTGCAGGCCGGGATCAAAAAGTGGGCTAGCCAAGGAACTCGCCCACTACGAGCGCGCCCGCTACCACCATGATCACCACGACGAGCACCGGGATAGCAAAGCTAAAGGGCAACGGGCGTTCCTCGCGCATTGCGCGTTCGGACTGCTTCCAATGCACCCACGCCACCAGCGGCAGAATAATGGCGACGACCAGCATGAATACCGACACCGCAGAACGCAGACCGGCCGGCAGCGGAACGTCAAAGGCCTCGAGCGCCACGCCGCCAGCAATCAACGCCAAAGACGTGCGGATCCAAGCCAAAAACGTGCGCTCATTAGCGAGCGTGAAACGCGGATCAGGGTCGGTGCCAACCGCAAACACCGAGCGGGGAAACCTCGAGTCACTCATGGGTACCACTTTATATTCATTTGCCATCCGCGTCGCGATAAGACCGCGCAACGCATAGCCTTCCCGTAGTCTCAAAGGTGCAGGCCAGCCCCTGAGAAATGGAGCATCCACGCCCTACGTACCCACCGCACAGCCCCAACACACTCGGACCACTCGAGCGCTCCCGGTTTCCGCGCCGCATGAAATAAGGACCGATACTATGTACCTGCCCCTATGCGACTTCCAACTTACCTCCCCTAACGAAGACAAGTTTTTCAGCGACGAAAACATCGCGCGCGTCAGCACCCCAAATACCCGCCCCGATGCCACCGGCTTGCGCGAGGCCGTGGTCAGCAATGGCCCCTGCCCCACCAAACATCATACGATGTCCGATTTCATCACTCAGCTCTTCTTTATGGCCTGCTGGGTGGTTATAGGGCTCACCCCCTTTGCCCTTACGGGCCTCGATTTCCGCATCGCTGCGCTCATCAGCCTGCCGATCCTCGCGTTCGCAATTTCCATGCCCGTTCGCTGGCTGATCTCCACCCACAAGGAGCGCACCCTGCTCCGCAAGGCATGGAAGAACAACTGGCTGGAGTTTTATCCCGTGTTAGTGGGAAACTTCCATCACTTTGACACCAAGAAACCGAAGAACCCCTTTGACGATGATCGCTTCTACTACCACCACGCGCGCGTCATGGTGTTCTTTCCTGATGGTTCCACTGAAGTCCTGCCAGAACTCGCAACGGAGAGACTTCTTTCCTTTTCGCCTACACAGATGAATTATTATGACGCCGCTGTAGCGGAAACCCCTGACGATCTGCGCGTGAGCGCCGCCGAGAATAACGGCTGGCTGCTCTTGACCGTGCTCGCCGGCGATCCGGTTTCTGAAGGCGTCCTCGACATAGGCCTCAAACGGCGGCAGATAGGGGCAGCGCTTTCCCGGGTGGGGCGCGAATGGGTACCAGGCTTTCTGAATTAATCCGCTGCAGCGAGTTATAGTCGGGCCCATGATTGAAGTTGCCGCCGTAGTTTTCCGTAATTCCTTTGGCCATGTCCTCACCGTGCGCAAGGAGTCTTCCACCAAGTTCCAGCTGCCCGGCGGCAAGCTGGAGGCTGGCGAAACCCCAGTACAGGCCGCGGCCCGCGAGGTCGCAGAAGAGATCGGCGTTGATGTCCGCCTCCCCGAGCTATCCCTGCTCGGCACCTTCGACGCCCCGGCCGCCAATGAACCCGGCGAAACCGTGCGCGGACAGATCTTTACCTATCCGCGCCCCGTCCTTGCCCGCGCTGCCGCAGAAATTGGCGAAGTCGCGTGGGTAGACCCGACCAACCCGGACCGCGAGCTCGCCCACCTCTTGCGTGACGAGGTCTTTCCCGCCCTGCGCCCCTAAACCCCCGACCGGTTCTAAAGCGCTTTCTCGCTTCCTATTGCGCCTCCAAGGAGGTCAACTTAGAATTATTTCCATCAGGATTAATTGATGAAAGGACTTCCCGCCATGCCGCAACCTTCCACACCTGGGCCTATCACAACGATTTGCTTCCTCGTCCTCGGAGTTATTAGCTCTGTGATCGCGATTCTCTTGGTGCCCGCCCTCTTCCACGAGGTCACTTCTTTGCGTGCTGCGGCATTTACCGGAAGCTTTATCTTCGGCACCGGCATGCTCGTGCTCTTCCGCCGCTGCGCCGCGTACCAGCGCTAATAGCAGAATTCTTAACCCTTAACCCGAGCTTTGCGCCTCCACCTGAAATAAGAAAATCCCGAGCTCGCACGCTCGGGATTAGATGGCGGAGATGAGAGGATTCGAACCTCCGGGACCCAGAAGGGTCAACTCCTTAGCAGGGAGCCCCATTCGGCCGCTCTGGCACATCTCCTCGGTTCACAAGGAACCTCGTTTGAGAATACCTGCCTACCCCGCCGCTGCCAAACTAGCCCCCTGCTTTCGCGCCCGCAGCAAAGGCGCAGGCCCTAAAGTGGGAGGCATGATTCGCCCAGACCTGAAAGCCATCCCCGCCTACGTCGCCGGTGCGCGCAACGATGACGCGCTCAAGCTCTCCTCCAACGAGGCGGCGCACCCGCCGCTGCCGGAGGCGGCCGCGGCCATGGCGGAGGCCGTGACGAAGGCCAACCGTTACCCGGATATTGCGGCCACCGCGCTGCGCGAGGACCTCGCCGCGCACCTAGGTGTGAATTATGAGCAGGTAGCGGTGGGCACCGGATCGTCCGCGCTGTGCCAACAGCTGGTAGAAATTGCTGCCACCCCCGGTGAAGAAGTCCTCTTCCCGTGGCGCTCCTTCGAGGCCTACCCCATCTTCGCCCAGGTAGTCGGCGCCCACCCCATTCCGGTTCCGCTAGGTGCAGACCAGCGCGTGGATCTGCCGGCCATGGCGCACAAGATTACGGACAAGACCCGACTCATCTTCGTGTGCAACCCCAATAATCCCTCCGGCACCACGGTGACCAAGGACGAGTTCGCCGCCTTCATGGATGCCGTGCCTGCCGACGTCCTCGTTGCCCTCGACGAGGCCTATATCGAATACAACCGCGCCACCAACATTCCGCTGGGTACGGAGCTAGTGGGCACCTATCCCAACCTGGTGTGCCTGCGCACCTTCTCTAAGGCTTATGGCCTGGCCGGGGTGCGCATCGGTTATGCCTTTGGCCCGGAAAATATTATTGAGGCCCTCAATAAGGTGGCCATCCCCTTTTCCGCCAGCACCGTGGCGCAGGTTGGCGCCCGCGCAGCCCTGGCAGCGCAGGATTCGCTGCGGGAGCGCACTGATGAGGCCGTCGCCCAGCGCGAGCGCCTAGAAGAAGCCTTGCAGGACTGGGGAGTGCCGCATTCCGAGGCAAACCATGTCTGGCTGCCGGCCGCGAATCTGGCCCGCCTTGGTACCCCGCAGGAAGTGGCCGCTCGCCTGGCCGAACGCGGCGTGCTCGTGCGCGCGTTTAGCGAAGGCATACGCATTACCGTGACCACCGAAGAAGAAACCGACACCCTGCTGCAGGCGTGGAACGCAACCATAGGAGGCTAAATGCGCTCACTCATCAACTTTGCCCTGAATGTCTTTGCCATCGCGGTGGCGCTGTGGGCGGTAGTTGCCGTCATTCCCGGCATCACCATCACCCCAGCAGAGACCGGCAACTTCATCGCCATCGCCATCGTCTTCATCATTATTAATGCCGTGGTCATGCCGGTCCTGCGCGTCCTCGGCGCGCCGCTGACCTGCCTGACGCTCGGACTTTTCTCCCTCGTCATCAACGGCGCCGCGCTCATCATCGTGGAGTGGACGCTCAATTCCCTGGACCTGGGAATCGGCCACCTCGTCATCGACTCCTGGGGCGCCGCGATCATCGGCGCCATCGTGCTGTCCATAGTCAGCAGCGTCATCAACTTCTTTACTAGCCCGCTGCGGCAGCGCGACTAGCCGCCCGCAAACGGCGGCAGGACGTCCACCCGGGTAACACCAGCCAGCGGGGAATCCATGGCGGTGTTCCCGGCGCCGTCGATAAGAAAGCTACAGCGCCCCAAGACCTCTTTCAGGCTCATGCCGGCCTCGGTGGTGCCGGTATGCTCCTCGCTCAGCTGCGCCACCAGATCACCCAAGGTGGCGGGGGCTTCTACCTGCTCAGAAGCCACGCCCGCAGCGGCGCGGGCGGCGGCGAAATAGTGAACGGTCAACATGCCCTCTACTATGCCCCGCACGCCCATGCCATGTCGAGACCGCGGGTAAACTAGCCGCCATGCGCACACCCGAGACTCACGCGCGCGAGGTCGCAGCGGCCCTGCCCGCACGCCAAGCCACCACCGTGCCCCTCACCCAGGCGCAGGATATGGTTCTAGCTGCAGACATACACGCCGGCTTCCCCTCCCCTCGCTTTGATAACTCCCAGATGGATGGCTACGCCCTCCCGCAGTGCGCGGCCGGGACCTACCCGGTGGGCCCCACCATCGCGGCCGGCACGGAGCCCGCCCAGGTACTCGACGGCCCGCTTGCCAGCGCCTGCCCCATCATGACCGGCGCCAAGGTGCCGGATGGAACTGCAGCAATCGTGCCCATCGAGCGCTGCGAACCACAAGAATTCCTCTCCCCGGGCGGCCGCATCACCGTGCCAAAGACGTCGCCAGGCCAATTCATCCGCCGCACCGGCTCGGACCTGGAAGAAAGCGCCCTCCTCGCCGCCCGCGGCGATAAGCTCACGCCGGTGCGCTTGGCCGCCCTCGCTTCCCAAGGAATCGACGAGGTAGAGGTCTACCGCCCCGCCCGCATCCTCATCTGCACCGGCGGCGCGGAAATCGGCCACGGCAGCGCCGCCATTCCGGATGCCAATGCGCCACTCTTAACGGCAATGGCCCGCCGCGCCGGCATCGACGTCGCGGGCTATATCACTACCGACGATGACCCGCAGGCCCTAGAACTAGCCTTCACAGAAGCCATCGCGCAACACCACCCAGACGCCATCATTACCTCGGGTGGAATCTCCGCCGGGAAATTTGAAGTAGTCCGCCAGGTACTCAATGGCTGGTTCGGCCATGTGAACCAGCAACCCGGCGGCCCGCAGGGCATCGCCGCATTCCGCAGTACGCCTGTGGTTTGCCTGCCGGGAAACCCCATTTCCACGTTGGTAAGTTTCCGCCTCTTCGTTGCCCCTGCGCTCGGCTGGGCCCCGCAGCCTTTCCGCGTCCCCCTGGCCGCGGGCATCGACGGCCTCCCGCACAAGGACCAATTTCGCCGCGGGCGTGTCGATTCCCATGCCCATATCCTCGGTGGCGGCAGCTCCCACCTGCTCGCCCAAGCGGCCGACGCCACCCACCTCATCCGCATCCCTGCCGGTCAACGCATCGAAGCAGGCCAGGAAGTGGAGGTCTACCCACTATGAGCCCACAGCGCACTGCCATCGTCATCGTCGCCTCTACTCGCGCCGCCGCGGGCATCTACGAAGATCGCTCCGGCCCCATCGCGGTGGACTTCTTGCGCCGCAAGGGCTTTGACTGCCCCGAGGCGCGCATCGTCCCCGATGCCGAAATCGCCGCCGCCGTTGCCGCCGCCTTCGCCGAAAAGCCCGCGGTCATCCTGACCTCCGGCGGCACCGGGCTGACGCACGATGACCGCACGGTAGAGGCCGTCGCCCCACATATCACCCGCGAGCTGCCCGGCATAGCGGTGGCCTTCTGGCAGAAGGGATTGGAAAGCGTACCCACCGCGGTAGCCTCCCGCGCCATCGCCGGCGTCAATGACTCCACCTTTGCCATGACGCTTCCCGGTTCCACCGGCGGGGTAAAAGACGGCTGCGCGGTTTTGGAAGAATTAATCGTTCCGATCGTCGATATGTTAGAAGGAAAACATGAGCACTGATCCCTCCTATGTGGCCGAGCAAACCGGTTGCACCATTGGCACGCTTCTGAGCGATCAACCCCTTGAATCCCTCCTTGCCGCTGCCAAGGAAGAGGCCGCCACGGCCGCTATGGGTGCCGTCGTCACCTTTGAGGGCATCGTCCGCGATCACGATGGCGGCCGGCCGAATGTCACCCTACTTTCCTATAGCGCCCACCCATCCGCGCCGGAGAAGCTACAAGAAGTCACCGATTCCGTCGCTGCCAACCACCCAGTGCGCCTGTGGGCCGCCCACCGCACGGGGGATCTCAAGGTCGGCGACCTCGCCTTTGCCGTAGTAGCGGCCGCCGCGCACCGCGGCGATGCCTTCCGCGCCGCCGAGGAATGCGCCGATCGCGTCAAGGCGGAAGTCCCCATCTGGAAGGAACAAAGCCACGGCGATGGCTCCACCAATTGGGTGGGCCTGGAATGAGCATCCGCTATGCCCGCCAGGAAGCGCTCTGGGGCGAGGAAGGCCAGCGCAAGCTCAGCGACGCGCACGTAGCGGTCATCGGCGCCGGTGGCCTGGGATCCCCGGCCCTGCTTTACCTCGCCGGCGCGGGGGTGGGCCGCATTTCGCTTTTCGACGACGACGTGGTCTCCCCCTCCAACCTGCACCGCCAAGTCATCCACACCACCGCCGCCATCGGCACACCGAAGACGGATTCCGCCGCGGCCACCGTCCGCGCACTCAATCCAGAGGTGGACATCACCTGCCACGGCCGCCTCGAATCAGCGACGGCACTTGAGCAGCTGCGCGGCTGCGATCTCATCCTCGATGGCACCGATAATTTCGACGCCCGCTACCTCAGCTCCTGGGCCGCCCACGAGCTCGGCATCCCGCACGTATGGGCCTCCATCCTCGGCTTCGATGCCCAGCTCAGCGTTTTCTGGTCCGGCCACGGCCCCGTCTACGAGGATGTCTTTCCTACAGCTCCCGCACCCGGCGAGGTTCCCTCCTGCTCGCAGGCCGGAGTCTTAGGCCCAGTGGTCGGCGTTGTCGGCTCAGCCATGGCGCTCGAAGCCCTCAAACTCATCACCGGCGTAGGCACCCCACTCATCGGCACGCTCGGCTACTTCGACGCCCTATCGGGTACCTGGGAATACATTCCCCTCCAGCCCACCGGCGCACAGCCTACTCAGCCTGCCGACGCCCCCGAGGTCCGCGAGATTCCCCCACACGCCCCGCTTATCGACGTCCGCACCTCCCCCGAGCGTGCCCAATCCGCAATCCCCAATTCCACACACTTCGAACTCGACCGCATCCTCGCCGGCGAAGACCCCGACATCGAACCAGATGCTGCGGCCGTTATCTATTGCGCCAGCGGCATCCGCTCCGCCCAAGCGGTGGATATCCTCCGCAAACGCGGCTTCACCAACGTCGTCTCCCTACGCGGCGGCATCAATTCCTGGCTCGAGCAGCAGTAACCGAATTCCCCTTGGCAAGACCGCAGCCTATCGGTCGATTTTGGTCTTACGCTCCTTATTCCGCGCAAAAAGGAACCATACAAGTGGCCCGAGGAACGGGTAGGCAAACGCCGCCATCACCAGCAATATCTTGACGCCTCCGCTATATCCCGAACGGATGATGGAAATGAGAGAGGCCACCCAAAAGACCAACAAGGCGATGACGATGACGGCTCCTAGCCCGCTCCATAGCCAGTCATACGATGCCGGTATCTGGCCATCGGCCAAGTAGGAAATATAATTTGTCATAGTCGCCTCAACGTTAACGGTGTTTGAAAGTTCGTAACTCAAGGTAGGAATTCAATGTAAACGCTGTCTGGCCGTGGACTTAACTTTCACTGTCACCCAGCGAAACCGTCCAAAACGTGAGTAGGCACCCTACCGAATCGGTAGGGTGCCTTAATACTGCACTCCCTCACTCAGAAGCTATAAGCTTCTATGCTCCTTTAACTTAGAAAGGAAGCTTAGGCAGCTGCGGCAGCTGCAGGTTCAGCTGCTTGCCCAGGAACGGGAAGATAGCTGCTACAGCACCCAGCACGCCGAGGACGATGCCTGCGATGCCCAGCGGGGACAGCTTGGAGGACTTGTCCTTCGGGTCCTTGTTCGGGTTCTCAGTCTGCTCATTGTCTGCAGGAGTCTCAGGGGTCTCAGGGGTCTCAGAGGTCTCAGAGGTCTCAGGAGCCTCAGTAGCGTCCTCTTCCTGCTCCTTCTCCGCAGCCTCCAGCTCGGCAGCAATCTGCTTGGTAACCTCGTTGTCCTTGTTCAGGACAAGCTTGAGTGCCTCTTCCCACTCAACAGCGCTGAAGGAGTTTGCGTAAGCGTTGGTCTTGGTAGCGGTGCGCATTGCGTCAAAGGCCTTAGCCTCGCCGTCTTCCTTAGCGCCGTCGAAGTTGTCCAGGTCACCGTTCCAGCCGTCCAGCAGGTTCTTTTCGGTGTTGCTCAGGGACTGTGCGTAGTCGGTGGTGTTCTTGTTCAGGGTAGGAAGAACGTTCCAGTAAGCCTGACGCAGAGTGATGTCCTTGCCGTCGATGGTGATGTTGCGGTCAGCATCGGACTCGCGCAGCTCAATCACGCGGGTCAGTACGGTGAAGCGTGCCTCGTACAGGCGCAGTACGTGAACCTGAGCGCGTGCCCGATCAAGCAGTGCCTGGCGAACCAGAACGTCGGACTTCTGAGACTCGCGGGTGGCGTCCTTCGCAGCAGCAGTTGCCTGCTCGACAGCTGCCTGAGCATCTTCAACCTTCTTCAGCTGAGCCTTGGTGGTTGCGATGAGGTCCTCAAGCGGTGCGAGGTAGGAACGCGGAATGAAGTTGTTCTCAGCCTGATCAGCATCGCGCTCACCAGCGTGGTCGTATGCGTCTTCGTAGGTCTTGAGTGCAGCCTTGATTTCCTTAACGGAAGCTGGGGATGGAGCCTGCAGGTCAGCCAGGCCACCCTTGCGGCCCTCAACATTTACTGCATCCACCTTGGCAGAGATGGCTGCTGCAGCAGCAGACTGTGCAGCGTTCAGTTCAGCCTTCTTGTTGTCAACGTTCTTCCAAGCAGCGTCAGCAGCGTCGTCCTTCTGCTTTGCGAACTTCACAGCAGCGCGTGCGTCCTGCACGTTCTTGCGAGCCTTAGCCAGCTCCTGGGTAGCTACCTCGCCCTGCTTCTTGAAGTCACCGTAGGTAGCTTCCTCAGATGGGTCGATGCCATCTTCAGCGTCCTGCAGAACTTCGTCGATGATCTGATCCAGCTGAGCGTGACCATCGATGTAGTCCTTGGTAGCGCCGGTAGCCTTCAGCAGAGCTGCCTCGGTGTTGTCGATAGCCTTGACCTCTTCAGCCGCAGAGTTGTCAGCCTCGTTGAAGCCCTCGCCCTGGGTCTGAGCGACTACGTTGTCTTCTGCGAAAGCAGGAACAGCCAGACCGGAGACACCGGTAGCAACTGCAACAGCGCCGGCAAGAGCGGCGGTACGAACACGGTTCTTGAACATATTTTCCCCTAAAGAGATTTGAGTTTGGGTCAGTGAGAATTATCTTTTCGATAACCGTCGTGTAGGGCGACGCGAGCGATGTTCCAACGAATGAACTTCTCATTCTCAACATTTAGTGCAGCTTTTGTCGCTGGAAATGACACTATCCAACAAGCAAGCTCGCTTCCAGCCCAATCCAATCGCGTTGGCAGGTAATTTTCAGGCAATCCAGACTGGAAATCCTCCATTTTTGCTGGTCATCGCACACAGAATTGGAAGCCCCTGAAAAAATAGGAACCAGCGTCCGTGTGACAATTGTGAATATTGAGACACAGTTTTACCCCCATACGGGGAGTGCATAATTTATTTATTTTTATACATTTTCGATTTACCCCAGCCGAGCCACCCCTCCCAAGAAGGCGCTTCAGGCCACCCAGCCCAGTCACAAAGGTGACTACCGCAGATCTGTATGCAGGCACTTTGTTTTCATCCTTTCTAATGCTGACTTAGGGGCCGCTTAACTTTCCCTCTATCTAAGTTGCATTTTTGCATACCTTATAGAGCAAACTATGCACCTAGTTGCACCTTCACCAGCACCAATGTACCTAGTGGTGCAGGCTTTGATTTGACATATAATCTCACAGGACTCTTAGGTGGCCCTTTCTCTTTCTAATACTGAATAGACAAACGTATTAAAGAACTAATACATGCCGTCGAATGGGGATTCTAATACCGCATATCCGACAGCGAGTTTGACTGTTGACGGCTCAACTACCGGGCTCGAATTTACGTAATAGAAATTCCCATTTGGTAGCGCTATGGCATCGTCACTGCATTAAGCCGGCACGCAATAGAAAAAGCACAGTCCCTAGCCATCACTGACTAGGGACTGTGCCTGCGGCGGAGACGGCGGGATTTGAACCCGCGGAGGTATTACCTCGCCGGTTTTCAAGACCGGTGCATTCGGCCGCTCTGCCACGTCTCCATGTTGTTCTTCGAAAACACTCATCGTGCCTACGAAGCAACTTGGTCAGTGTACTAAATAGATAGCCCGGTTTCCCAAAAAGCCACCTGCAGCACTGGATATCGCCGCTGGATACTCCGAATTTCGTGGCGCAGGACACACCAGGTTCGTTAGATTGGATCCATGACTACAACACGCATGAAGGCCATCGTTCAGACCGACCCGCAGGATCGTCGGTCACTAGAGCTCCACGAAGTCGATGTCCCGCAGCTGCGTCCAGGCGAAGTGCTTGTGAAGGTGCAGGCAGCAGGCGTTAACCGCGGCGATATCCTGCAGACGATGGGTGCCTATCCGCCGCCACCGGGGGCGTCGGAAATCTTGGGCTTAGAAGCAGCAGGCACCATTGCCGATGCCGGAGATACGAACTGGGAGGTAGGCACCGAGGTGGGCTGCCTGCTTGCCGGTGGTGGCTACGCCGAATACGTTGCGGTTCCGCAGGGCCAGCTGCTTCCCGTGCCCAAGGGGTTGAGCGTCGAGGAAACTGCAGCGGTGGTTGAGGTCGGATGCACCGTGTGGTCCAACCTGGGCATTGAGGCAGGCCTTCACGAGGGCCAGCGCGTCCTCATCCATGGCGGAGGCGGCGGCATTGGCACTTTTGCCATTCAGGTAGCCAAGGCGCTCGGCGCAGAGGTGGCGGTTACGGCTGGCTCGCAGGAGAAGTTGGAGCGTTGCCGCGAGCTGGGCGCCGATATTCTCATCAACTATAAGGAGCAGGACTTCGTAGAAGAGTTGAAGGGAAGCTGCGATGTCATCTTGGACATCATCGGCGCGAAATATCTGGAAAAGAATATGAAGTGCCTGGCTAAGGACGGCAAGCTCATCATCATTGGCATGCAGGGCGGCACCAAGGCGGAAATCAACTTGGGCGCCATGCTGCCCAAGCGCCTGACCGTCCAGGGCACGACGCTGCGCGCCCGCGACTTAGAAGACAAGGCACAGATTGTGGCGGGCACGGTAGAAAATGTATGGCCCATGTTGGAAGACGGCCGCGTAAAGCACGCGCTGCACGCCACTTACCCGCTTGCCGACGCCGCCCAGGCCCACACCGCCCTAGACAGTGGCGAGGTCACCGGCACCTTGGTGCTTACCGTTTAAGCCAGCGAGGCTACGACGCGGATGAGATGCTCAACGTCGTGATAGGTGTTGAAGGGGCCGAGCGCAACAGTAACGGCACCGCCAATTTCTTCCACGCCCATCTCCGTGAGCAACGGGGTCTGCGGGGCAAGCGTGGTAACAAGGCCGTTATCAAAGAGGCGCTTGTGCACGGTCTCGGCCGGAACACCCTTTACTGCGAAGGTGAGGCGCGGCAGGCGATCGTCGGAGGCGCCTGCGGCAGCCTCCCCGGTCACGCCAAGAATATGCACGGCGGGCAGGGTGCTCAAGAAGGAATAGAGGTCAGCGCGCAGATCCTCCAAGTAGACGCTGAGCGCATCCATGGAGGTGCGCAGGCGCTTGCGGCGCGAGCCGCTCTCCCCACCGGCGAGGGCGGCAAGATGGTCCACGAGCGGTCCGACACCGCCGGCCAAGCCAGAGGAAATGGGTGTTTCCAGCTTGCGAGAACCCTTGCCGGTATGCACCGGATCGAGGGCGTCGAGGCGGCGGAACATGCGGGTATCGCGGAAGACAAGCGCCGCTAGCTGCGGTCCGCCCAGCAATCCCAGGTCGAGGCCTAAGATATCGGCGCCGAGATCATCGAAGTTGATGGGGCGGTAGGGAGCGATCGCAGAGACGTCGAGAAGCGTCCAGGCGCGGGAGCGCTCATGGACGGTGTCAATGATCTCAGCGGCCGGGGATACCGTACCCAAAAGCTCGTGCGCGGCGGAGAAGGCAACGAGGCGCGTGGAGCCATCGACCAGCTCGGCAAATTGGAAACCTGGCAGCTCACCCGTACCCAAGTCTGGCTGGGCCCAACGGGTTTCTGCCTTGACCTCAGAAAACGCCGAGTACAAAGACGGCGGATCCAGCTTGGAGAGCACCACCGAGGAATTGCTGCCCAATAGCGGACGGGCCGTCTGCGCCAAGGACTGGTACAACACGGGCAAGGACGGGCCAAGCACTACGCGGTCTGCCTTGGACCCGGTCAGATCCGCTACAGCCATGCGTGCGGCGGTGTAATTACCATCGCCTTCCAAACGGCCCGGCGCGGGCGTGGCGGAGTGGGCGCCGCCTGGGCCCTCCTGGGTGGCCACTGCGGTGGACATCCGGAAGGATCGCGCCACGCCGGAGGCGACGCGCTCAGAAATTTGGGGCACCGCGTGCGCGTTGAGGTAGGTCCAACCATCAGATAGCCCGGTGTATAAACCGCGCACACTGAATACGTCGTAGTGTGCCGAAGCTCCTGCTGGCATTACGGTCCCCTTCTTTATCGCGCTAGGCATCGCCACACAGTGGCGGTCGGTTCCCTACTGTATACGCGTTTGGCCCAAGTTTCCCAAATTTGAATTTTCGCTGGATATCGCTGTTTTCGCAGGCTGGCGGCGTGTAGTTCCCGTTTGCCCAGCCCGCGCGCTAGGGTGTTGAGCGTGCAAGATAACAATCAACTGCGCGCTGATATCGCCCGCATGACCTCCCAGCCAGACGGCGAGGCCACCCCAGCGTCCCAGTCCGAGACCCTCAAGGCCGCCTTCGCGGACCTGGTGCAGGGTGCACAGCAGCGCGAGCTGTGGTTCAAACTGGGCATTCAAGATATTAAGCAGCGCTACCGCCGCTCTGTCCTGGGCCCGTTTTGGATCACCATCGCCACCGGCGTGATGGCCCTCGCCTTGGGCCTGTTGTATTCCATGCTCTTCCAGATTCCCGTCGCGGAGTTCCTCCCCCACGTCACCGTGGGCCTTATTATGTGGACCTTCATTTCGGGCTGCATCAAAGAAGGCTCCACGGTCTTCATTGACAACGAGGGCTTGATTAAACAGCTCCCAGCCCCGCTGTCGGTGCACGTTTACCGCTTGGTGTGGCGCCAGACGCTGTTTTTGGGCCATAACCTCATCATCTGGTTGCTGCTTATCCTTATCTTCCCGCGCAACTTGGGATGGGAGTTCTTCCTCTTCCTCCCCGGCTTGGCCTTGTTGCTGGTCAACGGCGTGTGGGTCACGATGTTCTTTGGCATCATCGCTACCCGCTTCCGTGACGTCGCTCCGCTGCTTGAAGCACTGACCCAGCTGCTGTTCTACGTCACCCCGATTGTGTGGATGACCAATACCTTGAAGGACCAGGGCGGTGCGGTGTCCAGCCGCGCCCGCATCGCGGAAATCAACCCGCTCTACCACTACCTGGAAATCGTCCGTGCGCCCATGATCGGTGAGCCGGTGGCCGCCTACCACTGGTGGATCGTTATTGGCTGCACCGTTCTTGGCCTGCTCATCGCCGGCTTGGTCATGCGCAAGTGGCGCTTCCGCGTCAGCTACTGGGTTTAAGCCCACGCCCTGCACTTCCTGAGATTCCTCGAAAGGATACAGACTGATGGTCTCGATTGATACGTATAACGCGTGCGTGGACTTTCCCATCTTTGATGCCAAATCCCGCTCGCTCAAGAAGGCCATGCTTTCTTCCGCCGGCGGCGCCATTGGCAAAAATGCCCAGAACACCGTCGTGGTGGAGGCGCTGAAGGATATTAACCTGCACCTGCGCGAGGGCGACCGCGTGGGTTTGGTGGGCCATAACGGCGCCGGCAAGTCCACCTTGCTGCGCCTTTTGTCTGGCATTTATGAACCCACCCGTGGTTCTGCCGATGTGCGCGGCCGCGTGGCCCCCGTCTTTGATTTGGGCGTAGGCATGGACCCGGAGGTCTCTGGCTACGACAACATCATTATCCGTGGCCTCTTTTTGGGCCAGTCCATCAAGCAGATGAAGAAAAAGATGGATGAGATTGCGGAGTTTTCTGAACTCGGCGATTATCTCTCCATGCCGCTGCGCACCTATTCCACCGGTATGCGCGTGCGCTTGGCGCTCGGCGTAGTGACGTCCATTGAGCCGGAAATCCTGCTGTTGGATGAGGGCATCGGCGCCGTCGACGCCGCTTTCATGGCCAAGGCCCGTGTGCGCCTGCAAGAGCTGGTGAAGCGCTCCGGCATCCTGGTCTTTGCTTCCCACTCCAATGACTTTTTGGCGCAGCTGTGTAATACCGCGCTATGGATCGACCATGGCGAGATCCGCTCGGTGGGCGAGGTTTCCGAGGTCGTCGGCGAATACGAAGGCCCTGAGGTGGGCGAGTATGTGCGCGACCTGCGCGAGCGTTTTGAAAATGAGGACACCAGCGGCAACTAGCTGAGCATATGCAGCAGCTGCTCGCCCACTCCGGTTACCTCCAGCTGCAAGCCATCCGGCCGGTGATACTCCGCGGCGCTAAGGCGCGCGCTGACCACCGGCCGGTTAATTTTTTCTGGGCCGGCAGGCTCTTCCTTTTTCTCGGTGCTTATGCGGTAGCCCATCTTCTCACTCACCCGGGCCGAGGCAAGATTGGTCTCTATCCAACAAGTACGCAGCGAATGCGCATCGAGGTGGGTAAAGGAAAACTCGACCACCGCTTGGCGGATAAGCGTGCCATAGCCTTGGCCTTGGAAGCGGCGCAGTACCCATGATGCGGTCTGCACTTCCCGCGCGGCCGCAAAGTTTTCGGCCGATAGGCTCACCACCCCCACCAATTCTTGGGTCTTTGCGTCGCGGGCAATGAAATCCAGGGTCCAATTATTGGCGCGCAGCTGCGCTCGGTGCTCCCACCGGTGCTGCGCCATGGCAGCGGGAGTATTCCGCTTTTCATCAAAGAGCCAGGGAAAGGCGTGCTCGGGAATGTCGGTGCCATAGATATCTGCCGCACCTACCGTGGCCACGCACGCGATGTCTTCATCGCGCATGACGCGCAGGTCGACTCCACGGCCAGTATCATCGCTGGCCCGAATGGTCACCGCAAAAGGCGGCCAGATATTTTCCATACATTTCACAGTATCCACAAAGCTGCGGCCATATCTAGTTTTCGCTTCACCCGCACGGAGTGTTTCTGCGTTGGTCCCCCTACCCCGGTGGCAAGATGGAACCCATGACTGCCACCCTGACTTCCACCGGTTCCACCGCCGCCGTCATTGTTACCCATCAGCGCGCCGAGCTATTGCGGGCTTCGCTTGAACAGGTAGTCCACCAAACCCACCCCGTGCAGTGGGTAGTCGTGGTGGATAATGGCGCGGAAGATGCGGTGCGCGAACTCGTCGAATCCATGGCGGGTGACCGGGGTGTCTACGTGCCTTCGGAAACCAACCTGGGCGGCGCCGGTGGCTTTGCGCTAGGTTTTCTCACCGCGCTGTCTTTGGGCGCCGATGCCGTGTGGTGCGCCGATGATGATGGCCGCCCCGCCGATCACACGGTACTAGCGGAGCTGTATCGAGTGGCCGAAGCCAACCGCCTGCATGAGATCTCCCCGGCGGTATGCAATATTAACGATCCCGGCCGCCTCGCCTTCCCCCTGCGCCAGGGGCTGGTATGGCGCCGCCGGATGGACGAACTGGAAGGCGATTTCCTGCCCGGCATCGCCTCGCTTTTTAACGGTGCGCTGATTTCCGCCGCGGCCATGGAGATCATTGGCGTGCCGGACTACCGCCTGTTTATCCGCGGCGATGAGGTGGAATACCACCGCCGGCTGGCCAACTCCGGGCTCTCCTTCGGTACGGCGCTGACCACCAGCTACCTACACCCGGACGGATCGGATGAGTTCAAACCCATCCTGGGCGGCAAGATGCATACCCAGTACCCAGAAGGTGAGTTCAAGCGCTTTTTCACCTACCGCAATCGCGGTTACCTGCTGTGGCAGCGCGGCATGCGCAAGCTACTGCCGCAGGAATTTGCCCGCTTTGGCTGGTTCTTCTTGGTCCAGCGCCACGACCCGGCCGGCTTTATCGAATGGCTAAAGCTCCACAACCGCGGGCGCCAAGAAGATTTCCGCCGCCCTAACCAGGGCTAGGACGGATCCTGCTTGGCGACGACCCTGACCCCCGCCTTCCTAAAAATAATCCAGCGTTGCACCGCAAAATTCACCACGGTCGCGGTGCCCTGCGAGATAGCAAAGGCCACCACGAGGGACAGGGTCGAGTTCCACTCCCAGTGGACGTCGAAAAGCTCAAAAAGGAACTTATAGGCCACCATATTGACCACGAAGGTCACGCCGTAGGTGGCAAGGACGCCGGCGAAGCGCACCGCGGTGGCTTCGGCCCGGAAGGTCCAGCGGCGATTGAGTAGATAGGCCGCCCAGGTACCGATAATAAAGCCAACCGCACGGGCGGGGTCGGCGCTAAGCAGGCCGAAGCCAATCTGCAGGAGCCAGGTTAAGGAGACGTCGATAAGCGCGGCAAGTGCCCCCGTCACCGCGAACCTGGCGCTTTGCGCGCGCAGGCTGGTCGAGCGCGAAGCCCGCTGGGCCGCGCCACGCCACGTCCGTGGGGAGGCTGCTGCCCTCTATTTTTCCTTAAAGATAAAGGCCCTTTGGATGGCAAAGTTGGTCACCGTGGCCACGCCTTGGGCGATGACGAAGGCGATGGTGTCTTTCACCGCGCCCTCAAAGCCGAGGGCCATCAGCGGCTCATTGAGCACCCAGTACAGGAAGTTTTGGACCGCAAAGGTAGAGGCGTACAGGATGCCCACGGTCGCGGCCGTGCGGCCAGATACCTTGGCCCCAAAGGTTCACCGCGCATTGGCTAGGTAGGCAGCGATGGTGCCAAAGACCCAACCGATGGCCTTGGCGGCGGAACGGTGCAGGCCCAGATAGGTCAATAGAAGCGTGAGACCATAGTCAATGGCGGCGGTAAATACGCCCACGGAAATAAAACGCACCAGCTGGGTGTGCAGCGAGGTGGACGAGGGCTTTACTTCTACGGCGTCGTCAGCGGAATTAGTCACGAGTGAGTAGCCTACCCGCGCAAGAGCGCTCGGTACATGTCCAACCGATCCACCGGCGCGGCGGATTCGGCACCATAGGCGCCTATCCCGGCCAATTGCTGTAACGAGGCCGCACACAGCTCCCGCACGTCGGCGCCGGAGAGCGCCGTGCCATCGTCATTGACCCAGCCGAGCGCATCCATGGTGGTCTCCACGACGGAATCGGTTAGCTCCGCGCCACCCATGCAGGATAGGGCCAACGCCATGGACCAAAAGGCGTCTTTGCCTTCATGGGTCACCTCGCGCGGCAGGCTGGCGAGCACGCGGGAAGTATGCGGTGTGAGGTCGGTTTCCCTGCCTAGGTCCATCGCTTGCAGCAGTGGGACGAAGTCATAGAGTTTGGTGCGCTCAATCAAATCGCGCACGGGGGACGATACCGCGGAAAAGACCTCATCGGTAACCTCTTGCCCGGTCAGTTCGCGGTTGACGCTGGTCAGCTCAAAGGGCTGAAAGAGCGATCCGGAGCCGCCCACACACAATGCCTCTGGGGTGCCATTATCGCGGGGATAAATCTCGGCTACTACCAGCTCGAAGTCCCACAGTCCCCAGGCGAAGTCGATTTGATCGCCCTCACTCCACAGGAATTCGGAGGCCTGGCGCTCCGGATCGATGCGCGGGCCACGGGCCTCGGTGTGTTCATAAAAGTGCCAGGGGGATTCCTCCTCCGGCAGGCCAAAGCAGATGCGCAGTACGCGGTGCAGTTCGGTGAAGGTCAGGGCATCGCTAAAACCAATCTGGCGGTGCACCTCGCCATCGGCGCGAATATTCGCGGCTTGGCAAATGATGGTGAGGGGCTCGCGCTTGAGGGATACCACGCTATCGGCGCGTTTGGCCCGCGCCTGTGCGATATCGGTGACCCCTGCGTTCATGAGCCCCACCATACGCAAATTTTAGGAAGCTAGTTTTGCAATATCGCGAGCTTCCAGCTCACTAATAAGGAACGTCAGCGCCGCGCCTATGGCACCCAAGAGGGTCCACGGACGCTTGGCACCGCGCTTGCGCAGGAACTTCACCATGCGGCGGGAAAGGGCAACGTTCATCCAGCCGCCCAGGATGAGCAGCAGCACCACTGCGGCAAAAATGGCCCACGGCTTGAGGCCTTGATCGTCACTATCCTGCGGCGAGCGCGGCTCATCGCCGTCCTGCTCGGCGTGCGCGTTGGTATAGGCCACTAGGGCGCTAAAGCCAAAGAAAGACAAGGTATACGCGGTGATCAAACCGCCCTTGGACTTGATCCAATCCGGATAGGAGGTCGCAATGCCCACGGCGGCGGCCTGGGTGATGCGGCCAGCCAGCGTGTCATCGAGGGCGTAGTTGTCTTGGCGCTGATCATGCGTCTCACGGTTGTTGGTCATAGCGACTACTTTAAGCGGCGGTAAGCTAATGCGCATGTACTCGGAAAAGACAAAGCATATGACGCCGGCGCAGCAAGCGGCACAGGATGTGCGCGCAGAGGACGATAAGCGCAACGGCCACTTCGAGGCCACAGAACATACCGATGTGCCGTTGAGCCCTTTCATGACTCGCCTGATGGCAGAGGAATTGCCCATGCTGGATTCCTCCTCCCGCGCTCGCGTCTATGAGCTTTTGCGGGAGTACGACGGCCCGATTATTGAATCCCAGGAGGAACTGCCGGAGGAGATCCGCACACTCATGGATCTGTAAACGGGCACATTCGGGCAGTACAAGCGTCCGTTTTGTTCCGAATATCACTCGCGTCACTCCAGCCACCCTCCTGTGAGCTAGGTAGGCTAGAGAAGCGACATAAATCCGTCGAGCAAAGAGTAAGAGATGGAATTACATACTACTGAAAAGTCCCTGCACGGCTGGGGCCGCACCGCCCCGACGACCGCCCACGTTCTCGCCACCGAAGACGTGGACGTAATCAAGAAGGCCGTGGCCCAGGTTGCAGAAGATAACTCGGATAAGCCCGCCCACCTGCGCCGCGGCGTCATCGCCCGCGGTATGGGCCGCTCCTACGGTGACCCCGCCCAAAATGGCGGCGGCCTGGTCATCGACATGCAAAAACTCAATAAGATCCACTCCATCGACCCGGAGTCCGCTCTGGTGGACGTCGATGGCGGCGTCACCTTGGACCAGCTGATGAAGGCCGCCCTGCCGTATGGCCTGTGGGTTCCGGTTCTGCCGGGTACCCGCCAGGTCACCATCGGTGGCGCAATCGGCCCGGATATTCACGGCAAGAACCACCACTCCGCCGGCTCCTTTGGTGACCACGTGGTCTCCATGGAGTTGCTCGTGTCCGATGGCCGCGTGCTGCACCTGACCCCAGAGGGCTCCGAGGATGACCCGAGCGGCGACCTCTTCTGGGCCACCGTCGGCGGCATGGGCCTGACCGGCATCATCTTGCGCGCCACCATCCGCATGACCAAGACGGAAACCGCCTACTTCATCGCGGATACGGACCGCACCGATAACTTGGATGAGACCATCGCCTTCCACTCCGATGGTTCCGAGCACAACTACACCTATTCTTCCGCCTGGTTCGATGTCATCTCACCAGAACCAAAGCTGGGCCGCTCCACCATTTCCCGCGGCTCGCTGGCCACCCTGGCACAGTTGGAAGAGCTCGCCCCGAAGCTGGCCAAGGACCCACTGAAGTTCAATGCGCCGCAGCTGATGACGGTGCCGGATATCTTCCCGTCTTGGACCATGAATAAGCTCTCCCTCTCCGCCGTGGGCTTGGCGTACTACACCATGGGCGCACCGGCGAAGAACCAGGTCAAGAACCTGACGCAGTTCTACCAGCCGCTGGATCTCATCGGCGAGTGGAACCGCGGCTACGGTTCCAAGGGCTTCCTGCAGTACCAGTTCGTGGTACCGACCGAGGCCGTGGAGCCGTTCAAGGAGATCATCCGCGATATGCAGCGCTCCGGCCACTACTCCGCCCTCAACGTGTTCAAGCTCTTCGGTGAAGGCAACCGCGCACCGCTGTCCTACCCGATGCCGGGCTGGAACGTCTGCGTGGACTTCCCCATCCGTCCGGGCCTGGGCAAGTTCCTGGATGACCTGGACCGCCGCGTGATGGAATTCGGCGGCCGCCTCTACCTGGCCAAGGAATCCCGCACCTCCGCGGAGAACTTCCACAAGATGTACCCGGGCATGGAAGGCTGGCTGAAGACCCGCAACGAGATCGACCCGACCGGCGTCTTTGCCTCCGATATGTCCCGCCGCCTCGAGCTGCACTAATCACTGGAAATAACACCTTTAAGGAGATTTACTGACCATGCTTAATGCAGTAGGCCAAGCACAACACATCCTGCTTCTGGGCGGCACCTCCGAGATCGGCCTCGGCGTCGTCTCCGAGTTCCTGCAGCGCGGCCCAGCCAAGGTCACCCTGGCCGCCCGCCCGGAGTCCCCACGCATCGCCCAGGCCAAGGCTGACCTGGAATCCCGCGGCGCTGACGTAGAGGTCCTGGACTTCGATGCCACCGACTTCGACTCCCACCCGGACGTTATTAATAAGGCCTGGGCCCGCGGCGACGTCGACGTGGCCATCGTTGCCTTCGGCACCCTGGGTGACCAGGAAGAGCTGTGGCAGAACCACGACAAGGCCGTCGCCTCCGCACAGACCAACTACACCGCACCGGTGTCCGTAGGCGTGCTCTTGGGCGAGAAGTTCAAGCACCAGGGCCACGGCACCATCATCGCTATGTCCTCCGTGGCAGGCATGCGCGTGCGCCGTTCCAACTTTGTCTACGGCGCCTCCAAGGCCGGCGTGGACGGCTTCTACATCAACCTGGGCGAGGCCCTGCGCGGCACCGGCGCCAACGTGCTAGTCGTGCGCCCGGGCCAGGTGCGCACCAAGATGTCCGCCGAAGCTGGCGACGCCCCACTGACCGTCAACGTCTCCGACGTTGCCGAGGCCACCGTCAAGGCCGTGCTCGATGGCAAGCAGTCCATCTTCGTACACCCGCTGTTTGAGTACGTTTCTTTGGCATTCAAGTTCATCCCGCAGGCCATCTTCCGCAAGCTGCCGTTCTAAAACGCCGCAGCTTTCCGCGCTGGCGCTAGCCGGCCGGCTCGCCTCCGCCCCGCCCCCGCTCTTTCGCCTCGCCGCACGCCCGCGGCGAGGGAGGTGACGGGGGCGGTGGTGTATCAGGGGGACGTCGGCAAGCAAGTGCTCACCTGCCCGCGCCAAATCTGGGCTGGGGGGCTTGGGTATGCGAAACTAATGGGCATGACAAGCACCGCTGTACCCGCCCAGTCAACGCCCGTGAGCGAGGATAACCGCACCGAAGCCTACCGCGCCGATGCGCTGACCCCTCGCGCGACCTTGCTGGGTATTGTGCTGGCCGCCCTGGCCGGTGGCGTGGTAACGCTGCTGGGCTGGTTTGCCTTCAAGACGGTCTCGCTGCCGTCCTTTAATACCTCCATGGTCACCCGCGCGTTGACCACGGTGGGTGTGGTGCTCACGCTGGCCCTAGCCGGCGGGCTGTGCGTGTGGTGGCTCTATGACCACTACAAGGATTCCTTTACCCGGCCGCGCTGGCGGGCCTGGCTGACCTACGCGGTCACCTACCTCTCCCCGGCCCTCTTGACCCTGGCCGCCGTGGGCCTGCCGTTGTCCGCCTCCCGCTTGTGGCTCGATGGCGTGCAGGTGGACCAGGCCTTCCGCACCCAGTTCCTCACCCGCTCCGTGGATGAGATGGGCTATGCGGACATGAACTACCAGGACATGCCGTCCTTCTATCCGATTGGCTGGTTCTGGCTGGGCGGCCGCTTGGGTGCGCTCATGGGAATTCCGGGCTGGGAGGTCTACCAGCCCTGGGCGCTCATCTCCATTGCCGTGGCCGGCTGTATTTTGGTGCCCATCTGGCAGCGCCTGACCAGTTCCCTGCCGGTCGCCACCGCCATCGCCCTGGTGACCACCGCAATTACGCTCACCATCGCGGCCGAGGAGCCCTATTCCGCGGTCATTGCCATGGGGCTGCCCGCCATTGCGGTACTGAGCGCCCGCGCCTTCCGCGGCTCCTGGCTGGCCACCCTGGGAATAACGCTCTACCTGGGAATTTCCGCTACGTTCTATACCCTTTTCACCGGTGCGGCCGCACTTACAGTAGTCAGCCTCATCGCGCTGTTTACCGCGCTCTATGAGCATACGTGGCGCCCCATCCTGCGCCTGGTGATCATAGCGGTAGGCTCCATTGCCATCGCGCTCATCGCCTGGGGACCCTACGTATGGTCGGTCATGCACTCACCGGTGCCGCTGCAAACCACCGCGCAGCACTACCTGCCGGAGGAAGGCACGCAAATTCCGGTGCCCTTCTTGTCCTTGAGCATTGTGGGCTTCCTCTGCCTCATGGGGCTTATTTACATAGTCATCCGCCTCAATGACGCAGAGGTGCGCGCGCTGGGCATCTCCCTCCTTGGCATCTACCTGTGGACCGTGGTGTCTATGGTGGCAACGCTGGCCGGCACCACGCTGCTCAGCTTCCGCCTCGAGGTCATCGTGGTGCTCCTCTTTGCCACCGCCGGCATCCTGGCCCTGGCAGAGATTCGCCTCCTCGGCGTGCACCGCCTCTACCCGGCGCGTTTCTCCCACACCACCAATAAGCAGATCACCGCGGTCTTTGGCATCATCTTGGCGCTGGCCGGCGTCTTCTATGCGCAGCAGATCCCAGAGGCCAACGAGGACGCCATCGATCACGCCTATAGCGATACCGATGGCTATGGCGAACGCGCGGACCGCTTCACCAGCGATTCCGCCCACTACTACCTGGATATCCACAACTTCATTCAGGACCAGGGCTATACGCCGGATGAGACGGTGGTGCTCACGGATGAAAAGACCTTCATGTCTTATTACCCCTACTGGGGCTTTAACGCCTTTACCAGCCACTACGCCAATCCCTTGGGCGAGTTCAGCACCCGCAACGAGCAGATTGAAACTTGGGCCAATGATTCCTGGGATATGCAGCCGGAGGAGTTCCGCAAGGCCTTGGATTCTGCTCCCTGGCGCGGCCCGGATGTCATGATTTTCCGCGGCGATCTGGAAAATAAGGACGATGGCTTCAAGCTCCACCTAGCAGAAGATATCTATCCCAACCAGCCGAATATTCGCTACCGCGCGGTCTTCTTCAATGCCGACGTTTTTGATAAGGGCTGGAAGTTGCAGCAAACCGGCCCCTTTGTAACAGCCGTTCGCACCAAGTAAGTTCACCCACACTTCCCGCCCGCGGCAGGGTGTGCCCGCGGGCCTGGGGGTTATCTGACGTAAACTAATCGCCGTGTCAGATAGCCTCACTACGAATACCACCCAAGCGCGACCTGCCGCTGCCGGCTCCCGCTTCACCGCCGCCCCCGCGGGCCTGCGGTGGACTGCAATCATTGCCGGGCTGATTGGTTTCCTGTGTTTTGTAGCGACCCCGCTACTGCCGGTGACCCAAACCCAGTCCTCTTATGATTGGCCGCAGCATGATTCCGTGCAGTCCATCAACGCGCCGCTCATTTCCGTCGCCCCGGAGGACCTGAAGGCCACCATCCCCATCTCCGCAGTCGATGAACTGCGCGAGGGCCAGTCCATGGTCTACGGCACCGTCCCACCGGAGTCCAAGAAGGCCTCCAACCGCGGCCTTTTCGTCCGCGCGAATGACGAGGGCCTGTCCGTTGTGTCCTTGGATGAGGTGCTGCTTACCCTCAACGCCAAAGAGGTAGCCAAGCTCCCCAAGGACGCCAAAATTGAAATTTCCGCTACGGGCGATGGCACCTCCGTGAGCGTGGGCGAGCATGAAAAGACCACCGAGGAGGATCTGCGCCCGCAGGTCACCGGCGTCTATACCGAAATCGACGATAAGGCTGATGTGCAAGCCCTGCTTGACGACGGCCTCAATGTCCACGTCGATATCAACTCCCGCTTTACCTCGTCCCCGACGTTGCTCAAGACCATTGCCATGTGGCTGGGCATCGCCATGGTGGTCGTGTCCCTGTTCTGCCTGTGGCGCATCGACCGCCTCGATGGCCGCCGCTTCGGCTTCATGCCCGAGACGTGGAAGAAGGTACGCCCGCTCGATGGCGTGGTCGCCGCCATTTTGGGATTCTGGTACATCCTCGGCGCCAATACCTCCGATGATGGCTTCATCTTTTCCATGAGCCGCGTCTTCGATCACGCGACCTACATGGCCAACTACTACCGCTGGTACGGCGTGCCGGAGGCGCCCTTCGGCGCCCCTTACTATGACCTAGTTGCCGTACTCTCCCAGATTTCTACCGCCTCGGTCTTCGTGCGCCTGCCGGGCCTGATTTCCGGGCTCATTATCTGGTTTATCCTTTCCCGCGAGATGTTGCCGCGCTTTGGCCAGCTTGTCGACGGCCTCCGGGTCGCCCACTGGACCGCAGCGCTGATGTTCCTGGCCTTCTGGCTGCCGTATAACAACGGCACCCGCCCAGAGCCCATCGTGGCGCTCGGCGTGATGTTTACCTGGGCCTCCTTCGAGCGTGCCATTGCCACCCGCCGCCTGCTTCCGGCGGCCGTGGGCACCATCGCCGCAACCATCACTCTGGCCGCCGGCCCCACCGGCCTTTTTGCCGTGGGCGTCTTCCTGGTCAGCCTGCCGCACCTCTTCCGCGCCATGGCCGAGCGCGTGCCATCCATGGGCGGTGGAGCCCTCGGCTGGCTTTCGATCATCGCGCCGTTCCTGAGCGCTGGCACCGCCATCATGGTCGCCGCCTTTGGTGACCAGACGCTGTCTACCGTGCTGGAATCCACCCGCGTGCGCTCCGAGGTCGGCCCCTCCCTGCCGTGGTACGCCGAGTACGCGCGCTACTCCACCCTCTTCCAGGAATCCGTGGATGGCTCGCTGACCCGCCGCTTCGCGGTCTTCACCATGCTCTTCTGCCTGGTGCTCATCGTGGCGGCCTTTATCAAGAACCGTCGCGTCGTTGGTGCTGCCGTCGGCCCGACCCAGCGCCTGCTCATCATCGTGGCGCTGTCCATGTTCTTCCTCATGTTCACCCCCACCAAGTGGACCCACCACTTTGGCATCTACGCCGGCGTGGCCGGTGTCATCGCCGCCCTCGGTGCTGTGGTGCTCTCCCAGTTTGCGCTGCGTTCGCCGCGCGCTCGCACCTTCGCCATCGCCGCGGTGGTCTTCTTGCTCGCGATCTCCTTCGCCGGCTGGAACGCCTGGTGGTACGTATCCTCCTTTGGCATTCCGTGGTGGGATCGCACGGTGCAGCTCAAGGCCATCGAGGCCAATAAGGTGCTGCTCGCCATCGCCCTCATCATCTTCGCCATCGGCGTGGTGCAGTCCCTGCGCCATAGCTACCGCAAGTCCCAAGCAGAAGAGGCGGGCGCACTCGCTGAGTTTGAAAAGAATGCCGCCGCCAAGGTTTCGCGTTCGGCCGGCATCATGTCCGCGCCCATCGCCCTGGCCTGCGCCATCGTGGTAGCGCTTTCTTGTGCTTCCTTTGCCAAGGCCACCGTCTCCCAGGCGGATTCCTACTCCGTGGGCAAGGGCAACCTGGCTTCCCTGCGCGGCAACACCTGCGCGCTGGCGGATCAGACCATGGTGGAGACCAATACCAATGACTCCTTCCTGACCCCGGTGGACGGCGACTTGGGCGATTCCCTGGTGGATGAGGACGAAACCCACACTGGTTTCGACCCGAACTTCATCCCCGAATCCATCGAGCCGGAAAACCAAAACTCCGCCTCCGTGGGTGCCATCGCGGATGGCTCCAGCGATTCCTCCTCCGATAGCGCCGAGACCGCTACCTCCGGCGCGGATGCTGAATCCGGCGGCGCGAGCGGTTCCGCCGATTCCCAGGAGTCGAAGGATGAGAAGGAAAAGAAGGACAAGAAGTCCAAGGAAACCACCAATACCTCTGAGGGCGGCGTGCGCGGCACCCAGGGCGTCAATGGTTCCACCATGCACCTGCCGTTCAACCTGGATTACACCAAGGTGCCGGTGCTCGGTTCCTATAACGAAGACCAAGACTCCACCTCTGAGGTGACCACCAAGTGGTACAACCTGCCAGAGGCCAAGGACAATACCCCGGTGCTCGCCGTGTCCGCAGCCGGCAATATCCACCACCACGATGTCAACGGGGTGGAGCAGGAAGGCATGGAGCTTAGCCTCGAGTACGGCACCATCGATGACTCCGGCAAGGTCACCAATACCGGCGAGGAAGAACTCTCCGCCGTCGGCGCCACGCCCAAGTGGCGCAACCTGCGCCTGCCGCTGGATAAGCTGCCGCAGGATGCCAATGTGGTGCGCCTGGTAGCCACGGATGATTCAACCGATGAGGATGATTGGCTGGCCTTTACCCCGCCGCGCGTGCCGGAGCTGGATACCATCAATAACCAGTTCTCCAAGGACACCCCGGCGCTGCTGGACTGGGCCGTAGCCCTGCAGTTCCCGTGCCAGCGCACCTTCGACCACTTTGCCGGTGTCACGGAGATCCCGGAGTACCGCATCCTGCCGGATTCCTCGGCACAGACCTCGCTGACGGACTTCCAGTCCTTCTCCGGCGGTGGCGCCATGTCCACCGCGGAGGCGGTCAACTACTCCTACGAGATCCCGAGCTACCTCAATAATGACTGGGCCCGCGACTGGGGCGCCATTGAAAAGTACGAGCTGCGTACCGATTCACAGGGCAATGCCCCAGTCCCCGCCGAGATCGATTATGAGGACATTACCCGCTCCGGTCTGTGGCAAGACTCCGAGATGAAGATTCGCCCCGAGGGCGAGGAGTAGTCTCACCTGTGGCAGCGCCTCGGCCCCGCTGCGGGGCGCGCAACCGCCGCACAATCCAATCGCCTAGGAAAAAGATCACAAGCGAGGCGCCAAAGAGCGGCGCGATGATCGAATAGGCCACCACCCCCGCCAGCACGGCGGGGGTAATTTTTAGCTCGGGCAGGCCGCGGCGCGGCTTTATCCACCACATCCGCAGACCCGCGATACTCACCACGAGCAATCCCAAGGCCAGCGCCGCCAAGGCGATCTGGCTATAGATACCGAAGAGCGTCCCCATGTGCAGCTGGATGAGCCACGAGGTTAGCTGTGCGGCAAGTGGCCAGTCGGCGGAATTGATGCGGTCGATGACCTCCCCGTTCGGGGTCACTGCTACGGCATCACTGCGCAGCTTAAAAGCCGCACGAGCCTCGCGCACGCCCCACGCATCGCCTGGCTTTTCCGGTGGGGTCATCTCCAGAGCCCCGGTCAATCCTTGGCTGCGTGCTGCCGACAATGCGGTTTGGGCCCCGGCAAGTTTCGCAGCGCCCTCGTGTCCCGCATGGCCCGCATGGCCCTTGTGACCAGCGTGGCCGGAACGCTCCCCCGTCTCAGTGCTAGCGCCCACTTCCGCCACGGAGGTTGCCACGGACGGTTCCTTCCAATTCAATTCCTCGCGCACCTTGCCAATCGCGGTACCCGCCACCAGCGACCACGTCAGGCCGGTGGCGGTCAGGAAGAGGAAGCCCGGCAGCAACCAAGCACCCACGCGGGCATGCAACGTCAGCGGCTTAGAAAGCCGCTTTCTATTCTTCTGCTTACGCTTAAGCCACAGGTAAGTGCCAAGGATGCTCAGCGCACCGAGCCACGAGGCCGCAAGTTCGGCATAGAGGCGGCCAGGCTCGCCTAGCCACAGGGTGCGGTGGCCATCGGAGGCCCACGTACGGAAAGGCAGCGCCCGCGAGCCGCCATATTGTTGTAGTTCGCCAGTGATGTGTAGGTTCACCGGGTCTACAAAAACGGCGTGGGTATAGCTGGAGTTGGGAGCGGTGGGGTCGTCGAAAAGCACGCGAGTGGTCTCTTGCGGATCCTCGGAAGGCTCGACCTGAACCACGTGCCCAGCTGGGTGCTCGCGCTGGGCGGCGGCAATCTGCTCGTCCAGGCTGCGTGGGTTACCTGGCGCGGTGGCGGTTACCTCATCGTGGTAAATCCACGGTTCAAAGGTGGGTGCCAAGGCATAGAGAAAGCCGCTTAACGCTGCGACTATGAGAAAAGGCGCAATGACTACGCCGGCGAATTTATGCAGGCGCGATAGCGCGCCATGAGTGGATATGGTCATGCGGAACTAGTCGCAAGCCTATTGAAACTAGTTCCCTTTTAGCATGGAACCGCCAGGGAATTGTTATTTTTCCAACTCGCCTGCCAGAAACGCGGCCACATCCCGCACGCGCTGACGGGCAACCACCGGGGTAGACACGCGGTGGGTGGAAACATAATCGCGTGCCACGGCGCCGGGCACAGAAACACGCGCGGCAATCTCATCCTCGGTGGCGGTCTGTACGAAAGTGTGCGGACCTAGCTCAGATAGCTCCGCCGGGATGTTGTATCCGGCGCGCAGGTCCTCCGGCAGATTTTCCAGGGCACCGAAATCGGGGAAGGTGAGCAGGAGGGCGTCGGCAGGCGCAAGCGCGGCCAGCGCGCCGCCGGAGGAATAACCCCAGGTAGTAACGTTGGAAGCACCCTGCGCGCGGGCATAGTCAATGGCCTGCTGCACGGCAGTGACCATCTCCGCCACGGTGTGCTCGGGGGCGAGCGGATAATCCACGTCAATAATGGTGGTGCCGGATAGCTGCGCGGCGGCGGCTACCTCGGGGCGCCACTGCATCTCCAGCGCTTGACCACTGCCGCGCCACCAACCGCCCGAATGGAGCGAGACCGCCCACCGGCCGGTGGGGGTGCTAGGCCGGAAAATGGCGCCCACCTCAGACTCTTCTACGCTAATGCCCTCCGTGTATGCAGTGCCCGGTAGCGCATGGTTCACCGCAGTACCGAGCACCATCATTGCCGCATGGGTAATGCGATCCGGCAAGAGCGCGCAATACTGATCCGCCTCAGGGGAGCCTCCCCCGGCCCACGGCGGGCGAAAATCCGGGGTGTCATAGTGGGCGTCGATATAGGCAACAAGCTGCTCGAGCTGTTCCTTTTCCTCCATCTGGCGGTCCTGGCCGCCGATGTGCCACTCCTGGCCGGGCTCCAGCGGGCGGTGCGGGTCCTGGTTAGCATCTGCGTTAGTCATGCCACCGAGCCTACGCGCACCGCCTACCGGCTAAAAGGGCTACCAGATGGTGACGCGATCCTCCGGCGCAATGTACATCGCAGAATCCTCCGCTACGTCAAAGGCCTCGTAGAACTCCGCGATATTGGCAGCGATGAGGTTGCAGCGGAACTCCGCCGGCGAGTGCGGGTCAATGGCGAGGTACTGGGTGGCCATCTCCGGGCGGATGGCGGTACGCCATACGCGGGCCCAGGACAAGAAGAAGCGCTGCAGTCCGTTGTAGGTATGCTCGGCCAGTTCCGGCTCGGCACCGTCTACCTCGAACTTTTCCTCCTTGCCCTGCAGATCAATGCCCTTATCGGCGCAGTAGTTCTTGAAAGCCACCACAGCGATACCCAAACCGCCTAGGTCACCGATATTTTCACCCAGGGTGAAGCTGCCGTTGACGCCGGTGGAGTCGATGCCGGCTTCCTTGAGCACCGTCGGTACCTGGCCATTGAACTGCTCCACCAGCTTCGCGGTGAGCTTGTCAAAGGCCGCGCGGTCGTCCTCGGACCACCAGGAGTTCAGGTTGCCCTGGCCATCAAATTGCGAGCCCTGGTCATCAAAGCCATGGCCAATCTCGTGGCCGATGACGGCACCGATGGCGCCGAAGTTTTCTGCGGCATCGGCATCCGGGTTATAAAACGGCGGGCGCAGGATGGCGGCTGGGAAGGTGATGTCATTGACCACCGGGTTATAGAAGGCGTTGACCGTCTGCGGGGTGGTCACCCATTCATCGCGGTCGGCCGGCTTGCCAATCTTGGCCAGCTCAAAGTCATGGGAGAAGGCGGAGCCGGCGCGGGCATTGGCCAGCAGGTCCGCGCCCTTGCCGGAGACCTCGAGGCCGGAGTAATCGCGCCAGGAATCCGGGAAGCCAATCTTGGCCTTGAACTGGGACAGCTTTTCCAGCGCGCGCTCGCGGGTGGCGGGCGTCATCCACTCCAACTGGGAGATGCGCTCACGGTAGGCAGCGATGAGGTAGTCCACCAGCTCATCCATCTCGCGCTTGGAAGAGGCCGGGAAGTGCTTATCCACAAATACCTGGCCAATCTCTTCGCCCACGAGGGGCTCGGCCAAGCCCACGGCGCGCTTCCAGCGGTCGCGCTGCTCGGTGGCGCCGGAGAGCTTGGTGCCGTAGAACTCGAAGTTCTTCGCGCCTACTTCCTCGGGCAGCATGGCCGCGCGGGAGCGCAGGATGTGCCAGGTGGCCCACAGCTGCCAATCGGCCATACGCTCGGAGGTAAAGAGGTTCTCGAAGTGCTCGAGGTAGGACGGCATCATATTGACCACGCGGTGCTCTGGCAGGTTGCCGCCGGAGAGCAAAGCGCGGGTCATGGTGGGCAGCTCGCTAAACTCGCACGGGTTATAGGTCTTGACCGCATCGCGGGTGGAGACCACGTCCCAATGGCCAGCGGCCAGCTCCTTTTCCAAGCCGACGATGCGGTGAGCTGCTACCTCGGCGCCCAGGCCAAAGAGGCGGGCTGGGTCGAGGAATTCCAGCATTTCGGCCACGTGCTTTTCATAAGCGCTCAGCGTTTCCGCGTGGGCTTCCTCGCGGTAATAAGCCTCATCCGGCAGGCCCAGGCCGGATTGAATGACATAAGCAATGGCGTCCTCAGAACCAGAATCCTTGGATACCCAGAAGGTCACCGGGGAGCCAACACCGGTGCGCTCGAGTTCACCCAGGCGCTGTGCCAGTTCCTCTGGGTCGGCCGCGCTCAGGCGGTCCAGATCCGCATCCAATGGAGCCATGCCGGCCGCGTTGACTCCCTCGGTATCCATAAAGGAGGCATAGAGCTTGCCCGGGCGGCCGGTGTCCTTGTCCACGATCTCGTGCACGAGTTCCTCCGCCTCATCGCGCAGCGCGTGGAAGGTGCCATCCACGCCGCGATCATCGGGAATGACATGGCTTTCCAGCCAGGGTCCATTGACTAGTTGATAAAGATCTTTCATGCTTGCCACTCTAGGTCAAAGCAGCAAGATAAGGTGTGGGCTATGGAATTTTATCGCTTTCCTCCAGCGCATCCGCGGCGCCTTTTCCTCGCCGTCATTGCGTTCGTGGCGGTGGTTCTCGCTTTGCCCACAATTGTGCAGGCGGCGCTGGCGGATTCCTCCGCGGACGTCGAGCAGGTCACCCTGACCGAGCCCAGCCAGGATTGGGAGATTGACGTTGCCGATCTCTACTGCGAGCGCGATTATGAATCCCTCGCCAGCATCGGCTGGAACCTGCGGTGATGTCAGCGTGCAGGCCACCCTCACCGAGGATGCCAAGGACGATGCCACCACGTTGCGCCGCATGGTTCGCGCCCTCGCCATGGCTTCTCTGCCGGCCGACGCCCCCACCTTTGACGGCACGAATGGAGCGCTCCTGCTTGCCGACGCCCCCTCCTCCACCGCCGCCCTCTCCCTCGACGGCACCGGCGAAGATGAAAACAAGGATTGGGTGGTCACCGTGACCGGCAAGGGCGATCAGGCCCGGGCCACCACCTCCCGCATCTGGCATGCCTTCGGCCAAGAGGATCTGCCCGCTGGGGCCGAAGCAGAATTCGCTGACTTCTCCGGGGAGTTGATGTACTAGATGTCCAAGCTATTTCGCACCACGCTGTGGATCCTCTCCGGCATTGGCCTCATCGCGTTCTTGGTCCAGACGCTGAGCACATTTTTAATCTCTCCCCTGATGGGCCTGCTCAGCCTGCTCATCGCCGCCATACTCGTGGCGCTCATCATCTACTTGTTACAGCGCAGCCCCATGTGGGCCCGCCCGGCGCGCCTATGGGCCACGCTCGCATTCCTTTGGGGCGGCGGGGTGGCCGTAGCCCTAGCGCTTATTAGCGCTGGGCCGGTCATGCAGCTCGCCATCGGCACCGGCTGGGTGGATGCCATGATGTCCTGGAGCGGCGCCTATCCAGAGGAAATCTCCAAGGCCACCGGCGTTATCTTCGTGCTCATGTCCTTCCGCCAGCTCAACCGCCCGTGGCATGGCTGGATGGTGGGCGCAGTGGTGGGCCTGGGCTTCGAGGCCTGCGAAAACATCCTCTACGGCGCCATGGGCGCCACCATGCATCCCGATAGCGATGTCCAGGGACTGTTTGAGATGTGGGGTCTGCGCCTTGTCGCCGGCCCGGGCCTACACGTCTTGCTCACCGCGCTGGCTGGTTGGGGCATCGGCTGGGCGCTCTACGCCGCCGCCAAGCCGCTGTGGTGGCGCATTGGCGTCTTTCTCGGCTGCCTAGCCGCCGCTTTCCTCCTGCACTTTTGCTGGAACTACCTGCACGATTCGGAGGTGGCCGCCATCATCCAGGCCGTTGCCGTAGCGCTTATCCTCTACCCGCTGAGCATGTGGCTGGTCCTGCGCGGTAATAAGCTCGCCAAAACCGACGAGAGCTACAGCCACAGCACCGCCGAAGATGCACTCGCCTTCATCCGTTAGCATTTGCACAATATTTTGTGCTTGTCCTATTACGCCACCGCGGCGGCCAAGAAGCTTCGCAATTCTTGTCCCAGTTGTTCTAAGGCCGTGCAAGCAAAATGGCCAGAGCGTCAGGAAGTTTGTGTGTGGCTCTGATCTAGAAGGAGTTTCACCGATAATGACTACGGTGTCACCGAAGAAAAGCCATGACCCGGCGAGGGTCAACGAGATCAGCGAGAAGCTGATGGAAAACCCCTGAGCTCGGCAGCTTGATAAGCGATCTGTCGGCTTCCGCTGATGATGCAAGCGAGCTAGTTAAAGGCCTGCTACAGGCATCGATCAACGCTGGTCTGCAGGCGGAGATGGATGCACACTTGGCCTATCATCTCGCCGCGGAACTGCTACAGCCGAAAAGCGGATAGTGTCTTGGTGGTAAAAGCACCTTCTTCTCCTTATGCACAGACAGCAGCTGTCTAGTTCCCCGGTGGCTGTTTTCTGACCACAGCGATCGTGGCTTGCATCCCGCCATATGGAAGTTGTCTTTGAACACTAGGCTACAATTTCAGGGTGGAATCCCAGCTAGTCGCCTACATCGACGAGTCCTCCGCCCTCAGGCCCCCAGACCGGCAGGAGTACATGGTGTGTGCAGCCATCATCGACACTCAAGACTTGGAAAAAGTACGCGAGGAGCTGCGTCCACTACGGCTTCCTGGCCAGGTCAAACTTCACTGGACCGACGAACGTAATAGCCGACGCCGGAAAATTGTGGACACCCTTTCTGGGATCGACTCCATGCAAGCGATCATCACCCACCAGAGTGAAGTGAGCAAGAAGACGGAGAGACACCGCAGGAAATGCTTGGAGCAAATGTACTTCGAGCTCTCCGAGATGCACGTCCACAACGTCACTTTGGAAAGCCGGCAAGAAGCACAAAACAAGCGAGACATCGCCCATATAGTTGCCCTGCAGGGCCAGGGGCAAAGTGCTGGCATCCGACTGCGACACGTACGCGGTGGCGATGATCCACTGCTCTGGATTCCAGATGCCGTTCTGGGAGCACTGAACTCCGTCCATCTAGGGGAAGAGCAGTACTGGGAGAAGCTGCACGAGAAAGTGGTCCTCAACCGTCCCACCCCGGATTCCCTCTAGAGAAAGGCGAAGACCCTGGGTCCAGTCGTCCGGCTGGGCCCCAGGGTCTTCTTCCGATCCTGTCGTAACAGGTGGCAATAACACTAGGGTAGCACCATTTGGCACCATTTGGCACCGTTTGGCACCGTCCGTTTCCTTAGCTGGATCGGCGGCCTCATCCTAGTTTCCTAACCAAATCCACATCGACCAAGCCGAACGCAGCGGGCTAAATATCACTCTGCTCAATACCCCTAGACGTTGACACCGACATGCCCCGCCGTCTACGAAGCCACCTTCACCACGATTCAAAGCGCACGTGGCAAGAAGCGTGCGGCAAAGCGTTGGGGCAATGGTGCTGCACGCAATGCCGTCGCTGCTCTCATCGAGGAGGGGCACCATGACTAAGAAACATCCTAGAAATGGCTGGTCAGTACAAGAGCTAAGGACAAAAAGGCTAACTATGCGCGCAATTGCTGCCGAGTTGGGCTGTTCAGTCGGCACGGTTCATCGCTGCGTCAAAGAGGCACAGGAGCAGAAAACGACATGATTGACGAATCACTCAACGAGCAGTGAGGTTGCGTCCCCTAACGTGGTGTATCTGTAGCCCGCGGTAAGTCTTGTGCCGGTGTGCATGAAGGCGACCACCGCGGGTACCTTTCGAATCAACTCTTACCTATCCTCGAAAGGAAGTAACCCGCGATGGCCACTGACCCTCATCATATCGATCCGACCGCGTATCTCGAAGAGCTACTGACTCAAGCGTCCCCAGATTTGATGCGCCAAATGCTCACTGACTTCATCAACCAGATTCTTTCCGCCCAAGCAGACACCGTCTGCGGGGCTGATTACGCCACCGTGTCAGCCGAGCGCACCAACACACGTAATGGCTACCGTCATCGCCAACTTGATACCCGAGTCGGCAGCATTGATGTGGCAATCCCGAAGCTACGCACCGGCGCATTTTTCCCTGACTGGCTGCTAGAGCGCCGCAGCCGCACCGAGCGTGCCCTGACCACAGTCATCGCCACCTGTTACCTGAAAGGAGTCTCCACTCGCAGGATGAACGACCTGGTGGCCACCCTTGGGATCAACAACTTGTCGAAGTCTCAGGTCAGCCAGATGGCCAAAGAACTCGATGACATGGTCGATGACTTCCGCACCCGCCGGCTTGACCAAGGCCCCTACCACTTTGTCTCCTGCGACGCGCTGACAATGAAGGTGCGGGAAGGCGGACGTGTCGTAAAGACCAGCGTGTTGCTGGCCACAGGTGTCAACGCTGACGGCTACCGAGAGCTTTTGGGCATGCAGGTTGCCACCGCGGAATCTACCGCGTCGTGGACCGGGTTCTTTCGGGACCTCATCGCCCGTGGCCTGACCGGGGTATTCCTCGTTACTAGTGATGCCCATCTTGGTATTCAAGCAGCCGTGGGTGACTGCCTGCCGCAGGCTAGTTGGCAGCGGTGTCGAACGCACTTCGCGAAGAACCTCTCGGCCCAGGTTCCCAAAACCCAATGGCCGACTCTGTCAGCGATGTTTCACACAATCTTTCAGCAACCCGATGCCGCTAGTGTGTGGGCCCAAGCTCGTGAGGTTATTGAATTCTGCCAGCAGAAATTCCCTCGCGTTGCCACCTACCTCGAGGAGTGTCTCGACGAGCTGTTGGCGTTTACCGCTGCGCCGAGAGCGGTGTGGACCAAAATCTGGTCGAATAACCCCACTGAACGGCTCAATAGGGAGATCCGCCGGCGTACCGATGTCGTAGGAATCTTCCCAAACCGAGACGCTGTTGTGCGCCTTGTTGGGGCGGTTTTGGCCGAACAGCACGATGACTGGATCCAACAGAAGCGTTATATGTCACTGACCAGCCTGGCACAGACCAAAGAGATCATCGCCGCTGGGGTCATCGACGAGGACCGCGACAACAACCAGGAGATCGCCGCGTGAATACCCTCACCCCTTATCCCCGAGATGGCCCCTAAACCACCGCCATGAAACTAACCCCAGATTCGAAAACAGATACACCACTACCCAGGACTTGACCGCAGTGAAGAAGTTCTAACTACTTCGACGTGTTTAAGTTGCCTGTAACCAAGTCGAATAAGCCGGCAGTTAACACACCTTATTTTCCGTAAACTGCCGACTATGGAAGAGAAAAACCTATCGTCATTAGTGTTCGGAAACGTCGTCCTTGAATCTCAGTTTTTGGGGACAACTCCTCGAATATATGCCGCTGACATGCGGTCTTATTCTTTACGCCCCAGCCCTTATGCCACTCTCTCTGCCCCCTTAAATGATTTAAGAGGGCAGCTTCAACCTGACCATGCTGAGGCTATCGCTAAGAAAATCTTTGACTCCGTAGCTGAAGAGCTGAACGAAAACTACCCAGGTGGGTGTAAGCGCGCAGAGGAGGAACTAAAAGCCTGGCTTATGCAGAGTAATTAGTGCACATTGCATGGAAGATGGACTTCTTTGGAGATACCAATGTCATGATGCTTTCCTGCAAAAATCTCTCCATCAATTCGATAATCATGCCCTGAAGTAGTTGGGTCACAGATCGCTTCTCCACGAACAAATCCGTAGACACACTCAGTAAGATTCCTAGAGGTTTCATCTACGGTCTCATAAGTAAATCCGAGATGTTCTTCTTGAAGCCTGATCTTTGGAGCGTGATGCTCCTATGTTGTGTCAAGCTGATTTGAGAAGTTCTTCATAAGCCAACCTCAACTCCGGCAAAGGGCGCTTGCCGGTTTCGATATCACTGATTCTCGCCGGGGCACACCCGAGTTTTTCAGCAACCTGGGCTTGCGATAACTGCCTCTCGATCCGTCGAGCTTTGAGTTCATCAACCTCTACCTGGCCCGTTGGAAGAACGGCCTGACCCAAGCACAACACCCGGTAGACCTCCCTGACAATGGCGCGTTTCAGACACCGTAAGATCTCCTTTTTCGACAATCCTTCCTTGGTGCGTTTGGCTACGTAGTCCCTGGTGCGTTGGTCATGATGCATCCGCACCAACGCGATCCGATGCAACGCAGAATTCGCCCGACGATCACCACCCCGGTTGAGACGGTGCCGATGAGTCCGTCCAGAACTAGCCGGAATCGGTGCGGCCCCGCACAGATGAGCTAATGCTGCCTCGGAGTGAATCCGGCCTGGATTATCCCCCACACTGACAATCAGATCAGCAGCCACCACGGAACCACACCCAAATATCGAGGTCACATGCGGATTGATCATCTCAACCAGGATACTGATGTGTTTTTCCAGCTGCGTACCCTGTTTCTGTAAATCACGATAGGTGGTGGCTAATGTCTTCAACGCGAGGAGCACCCCATTTCTGGGGTCGGCCAGGTCAGCTGATGGTCGGCACCGGGACAAGGCCTCCACCATGACCAATGTGGACATCGCACTATAGCGGCGTCGAATCTCATCGGGTGCTGTGACCAGCAACGATTTGATCGTTGTCATCAGTTTCGCTGCTGTCATCACGAGCTGACGGCGGGTGATCTGCAACCCACGGAGGGATTCCACTGGCCCGGAAGTGTCTTTCGGGATGCTTAAGGCTTCCCCGGTGAGCACCTGGCGGGCGGCAGCGACAGCATCAACGGGGTCTGATTTGCCGTCCCGGCGTCGAACGGCCCGGGTAGGGCGTAAGACTTCTACGACTGAGTATTTCTGGGTGCGAAGGTGGCGTGTCAGGCCTGCTCCATAGGAGCTGGTTCCTTCCACACCGACGGTGGTGACACCGTAGGTTGCCATGAACTCTGAAATCGCCACGTAGCCAGGGTTGGTGGCGGGGAAGGTGTCGGTGGCGATGTGCCGGCCGGTGTCCGAAATAACGGCAACAGTGTGGGTATCGGTGTGGGTGTCGATTCCGGCAACGGGGCCGGTGGGGCAGTCGAAAGTGGTAGACATTGGGGATCAGGCCTGTCTGTGAGCAAACGTGCGGGTGACCCGCGATCCGGGGTTTCCGGGCAGACAAGACGCTGATGGGACGACTACACTAGACACCTGCCGGGGTGGTCACGGTGGAGACGTCACGCTCCTATAAGGTCATGGGCGGATTCACCAGATTGCGGTACAGGGTCGGAACTAACATGGAAGACAGATCACGCTGAAGGCACATGAGGAGATCATGGCCAGTCAAGAAGTGGGTCATTCCACGTGGTTCCGATCCTGTATTCCCATTATCAGCGTCAAGTTGTTTGTGTGTGGGGCTAGGTTTATAGGTATTTGTCGAAGCGGTCGGGGTAGGCCACGGCCATTTGGTTAATGGCTTGTTTCCAGCCGGAAACTCGGGCTCCTTCCATGAGTCTGCCGGTTGTCGCTGAGACTCGTTTGCCCTGCTTCGCTCTCTTTGCAGCTCGTTTGTCTTCGATATTGCAGATCATCAGCCACAGCGTCTTGAGCGCTGATTCATCGTTGGTGAACTGTACCCTGTTGCGGGTAGCTTTACGCAGTTCATTGTTGAATGATTCAATCGAGTTCGTCGTATAGATTACTTTTCTGGCCGCTGGTGGGAACTGCAGAAACGGTACGAAACGCGCCCAAGCATCTCGCCAGACCTTGACTGAGCGTGGATACTTTTCTCCCAATTCAGAGGCTTCAAATTCGTCTAAGGCAGCCTTAGCTGTGGACTCATCCGTGGCGGTGTAAATCTTTTTCAACGCGGCTGATACGCCCCGGCGATCCCCGTAGGCTACCCACCGGTTAGCGGCACGAATCAGGTGCACGATACAGGTTTGCACCATAGAGTTCGGCCACGTTGCCTCAACTGCTTCAGGCAGACCTTTAAGCCCGTCACAGCAGACGATAAAGACGTCCTTGACCCCACGATTGGAAAGATTGGCACATACCTGCGCCCAAAATGAAGCGCCTTCTTCTTTGGCAATCCACAATCCCAAAATGTGCTTGATACCGTCGAGATCCACGCCGATAGCCATGTACGCGGACTTATTGACCACTCGGCCGCCATCGCGGACTTTAATGCGCAGCGCATCCAGGAAAATGACCGGGTAGAACTCGTCTAGCTGGCGGTTTTGCCAGACCATGACCTCATCGAGGACGGCGTCAGTAACCGCTGAAATCGTCTCATGGGAAATATCAACACGCATCGCCGTTGCCATATGGTGCTGGATGTCCCTAATTGTCATCCCACCGGCGTACAAGCTAACGATCATGTCATCGACATCAGTCAAGCGCCTAGAACCTTTAGGAACCATAGTCGGCAAGAATGTTCCAGCCCGATCGCGTGGGACATCAACGGTGACTGGCCCGTAGTTAGAATCCACGGTCTTTGGATATGACCCGTTGCGGTGATTGTCTGTTCCAGCAGCAGCTTTAGCGCTCCTGTCGCCAGACTCGTAGCCCAGGTGGGCATCCATTTCAGCGTTGAGTCCCCTGGTAATCGAGGCTTGTAACATGCCGCGAACCAGGTCATTGGCATCCGTTGTAGACGTGCCTAGGTCATCAATCAGCTTCGCGATTTCAGGGTTAGCAAGCAGCTTCTTTTCAATCGCATCAATCTTGGCCTTATCAGCCGGATCTCGTCTTGTCACAGTAGTCATTCTGGCTTATCTCCTTATGCAGGTTAGGTACCCACACACAAACCATCAGACACTCTCGATCTTTGCGCTTAAAGGAAGAAACCCAGTTCCAGTACACCGGACATGCAATCCATAAGCGACAATTCCTCCAGCTTCTACCTGGGGATTCGCAAATGTTCCAGACTCCGCAGAGCCGCTACACCCCGAAAAATGCCGCAGCGATCGGAACACAGCACACCATAGAAAGCCAACGATTAACCAAGAATCCTTTTCATCCCGAAAACCAAGGCTTAAACGAAGATACAGCCCCACCACAAGGACTCTACCGTCAGAGAAACAACCACCCCACACGATAAGATCAGTTCAATTGGGGTTACCCTCGTTTAGTGGACACCCTATTTGTACGGATCCTGTGTCCGTAGGAGAGGATGTTCATTGTGAGTCAACAGCGCAAGAAGTACACGCCGGAGTACCGGCGTGAAGCCGCGAACTTGGTAATCGAGTCAGAGCGCCCGATCGCTCATGTGGCTAAGGAGATTGGCGTCTCCGCCGGGCTTTTAGGCCGGTGGGTCAAACTCGAGCGTGAACGCCGAGGGGCCTCGGATGGGATGAGTGAGGCGGATCTTCGTGCTGAGAATGCTCGTCTGCGCCGTGAGTTGGCGGAAGCCAAGATGGATAATGAGTTTTTGTCAAAAGCGACAGCCTTCTTCGCCGCGAAGCAACGCGAGCAGAAAAGTTCGAATTGATGCAGCAGGAGAAGGCAAACTACAGCATCAAACGCATGGCACGGCTATTAAAAGTGTCTCGGTCTGGATACTACAAATGGGCTGATACGCAGCAGAAACGACTATCCGGAAAAGATAATCGTGCAACATTTTACGATGACGTTGACCGAAAGATTCATCAGATCTGGAAAGACTCCGATGAGGTTTATGGTGCTCCCCGGATCACCGCAGAACTTACCGAGCGCTACCAGATCACCCTGAATCGCAAGACTGTGGCTAAGCGGATGCGCATGATGGGCATTGAAGGGATTTCACCGCGTGCCTTTGTCCCGGTGACAACGATTCAATCCAAGCGTAAGTCAGCTCTTCCTGACCTGGTCAAGCGCATGTTTGATACTGGTGAGCTCAACCGAGTGTGGATGTCGGATATTACCTACCTACGCACCAGCGAGGGATGGTTGTACTTGTGTGCGGTCCGCGACGGCCATTCCCGCAGGGTGCTGGGATGGGCAATGGATAGCGTTCAAGATACATGCCTGGTCGAACGGGCCCTGCGGATGGCATATACACTGCGCGGTGACGTTCCTAATGGGCTGGTGTTCCACGCTGACCGCGGAACGCAATTTACCAGCGAGAAGCTCTGGGAAGTCTGCCATAACCTGGGCATTGCTCAGTCTGTGGGGCGTACTGGTGTGTGCTTTGATAACGCGATGGCTGAGTCGTTCTGGTCGACGCTTAAAACCGAGTTCTACGACCGTAAGCGTTGGCCTACCCGCGATGCTGCGCGCAAGGCCGTTGCCTACTGGATTGAAGTCGTTTACAACCGTCGGCACCGGCACTCTGCACTAGGAATGGTCAGTCCCGTCGACTTCGAAAACCACATTGGTCTAACCACCAGTAGAAAAGAAATAGCTGCCTAAACACTAGGTAGCCCCACTACGTGTCCACGAATTGCGGTCAACCCCACAATGACTCATCCACCTCGGAAGGAACCATGCAAATCCCCAAGCCCAACCTCTCCAGCATCAAAGCCAAACTCGACGACGTCCAGCTCTCTGACGTCAAAGCCAAGCTCCCTAACAAAGAAGTCCTCACAAAACTCAAACCGGACGAGGAATCCCTTGCAGAAACCGCGATGACCACCGTCACCGCCGCGGTCAAGCTCCCCTTCGTCAAGGTCGATCGCGAGGAATTCCTCCGTTCCGAATTCAAGGATCATGAACACCTCGACATCATTCTTGAGCGCGGGCCACAGGCCGTCTTCACCACAGAAGCCCTTGCCGAGCGCGCCAAGCGTCTCGTTTCCACCAACACCCGCAACACCACCGCGGTATCCTTCGCAGCTGGCCTGCCTGCTAACGCCTTCGTCGCCGTCCCCGCCGCTGGCGCCGATGTCGCCCAGTTCTTCGGCTTCGCCCTCCGCATGGCCCAGCAAATCAGCTATCTCTTCGGCGAGAAAGACCTCTTCACCGGCGAGGACTCCACGCTCAACGATGAAGCCAAGTTGCGCGTCTTCGGCTACCTCGGCGCCATGTTCGGCATCGCCGGCGGCGCTGCCCTCATCAATAAGGCCGCCAGCATGGCCGCCGCGCAAGCTGGAAAGAAGGTCACGAACAAGGCACTCACCAAGACCGTCTGGTACCCCGTCGTGAAGAAGGTCGCCGCCATGCTCGGCCAGAAAATCACCAAGCAAAGCGTCGGCTCTGCAGTCACCAAAGTCGTCCCGGTCCTCGGCGGCGTCGCCGCCGGCACGCTTACCTATGCCACCTTCCGCCCCATGGGACAACGCCTCACCGACGTCTTCGTCAACAACCTCAACGGCACCTTCGACCTCAAGAACGAACTCAACCCTGAGTTCCTAAAGGAACTCGAAGAAGAGGAGGCAAAGATCATTGACGGCGAGGTCGTAGACGACTAGCGCACTATGAAGATTTTTGCTGGTGGCTCCATCCGCAGGACGACTGCGGCAATAAATTGTGGCAGAAACGGCCTCGCCTTCATCCGCTAAATCCGCCCCCGCCATCCCAGGCCAGCACGCTTTATAGTGCTGTCGAGCTCTGCAAGTCCTAGTTGCACACGCGCATCGGCGTTACCTGAGCCAACGCCTGGTTCGCGCTCGCGCAAGCTTGACGCTCGTAGTTCGCTGCCGTGCGGGTGGCATCACGGACGGCCTGCCGTGCGGGGCCTTGTAGATTCAAATCGTGCTCGATGCGCGCGCCAATGGCTTCACTAGAACCACCCGGTGCAGGTAGTGCGCCTGGGGCATTATGTACGGCACGGGTGACATCTGCAGTATGAGTGCCCGCGTCACCATAGGTATTGGCGGCGACGGTAAAACCAGGGGCGGTGGATACCGAAGCATGGATGCGGCGATCATCGGACCAGCCAAACTTGATACCGATAACGCCCGGAATTCGTGAGGTACCAAAATCTTGGCGGTAGCCATCGGCAGCCACAGGGGCGGCATTAGCCATGCCGGTCAGAATGGGTGCGGCAATGGGATCGTGCTGGATACGCGAGGTAAATCGCGCTACGTCCTCGGTGGAAGTAGTGGTCGTTCCCCAGTAACCAGTGTAATGAGTTTCGCGCAGACCGAACTCGTGGATGGTACTGGGGATGGCCTGCGGGTAGCGGCGATCCAAGTCGGTAGCCACGTTGTCATCGCTCACACGGATCATGTGCTCCACGCGGGCTTTGTCGGCCGGCGCACCGTATTTTAGGACCCAATAGCCCAAGTAGAGCTTGCTCAAAGACAGCGCGGGGCGAGACTCATGGGCATTTGCGGTGGATACAGTCGCGCCAGAATCATGCCGGACGGTGATTTGGGTGCGCGCGGGCACAGCGTGCGGGTCGAGCGTGACAGCCTGGGCGGCGGGGATGGTAACGAAGGAGAGTGCGGTAACCAAGGAACCTACCGCCAGCTTTTTCATCATGAAAATATCCTAGCGCCACCGTGAGTATTACGCCCCGGCTTCTACGAGCAGCACTCCCCCGACAATCAGCACCACGCCCAGGGATTTCAGCCAGGTAAATGGCTCCTTGAACAGGAGATACGAGGCGATGGCGGTCAGGGCAACACCGGTGGCCGCCCAGATGCCGTAGGCCACGCCGAGATCCATGCCGGCCTTGAGCACGAGCGCCAAGAATCCATAGGCAGAGACATAACACAGGCCAACGAGCACCACCCAGAATCGGCGCCCGGTTACCGCGGACATGCGCAGGCACAACGTGCCGGTGACCTCAATGGCGGTGGCGAGGAAAAGGAGGAACCAGATCATTGCGGCGCCACCTCCACGGTGTGGTCGTGGTCCTTGTCCGGCTTAGCGCCCATTTCTACGCAGAATACGCCGCCCATGATGAGCGCGATGCCGGCGAGCTTTACCGCGCCGAGCGGCTCGCCAAATAGCGCGGCGGAAAACAGCGCAGTGGAAATGACTCCACCAGATGCCCAGAGACCATAGGCCACGCCCACGTTGACGCCTTCCTGCATCACGCGGTGCAGGAGCACGAAGGCGAGGATGAAGCAGATGGCGGCCACGCCGTAGATCCAGAAATGGTTCACGGCATATTTCAGCGCGACGGTACCCACGACTTCGCTCGCAATCGCGAGAAAGAGAATGACCCAGGCCCTCACTCCATCAACTCCTGTAATTCGCGGGCGTCGATTCCGTGCTCGTGCATTTTAACGCGGCCGTTGGCGTGCGCGATGGCCTCGCGATCCCAGAACTCCGCGGCGCGGGCGGGATCGTGGGAGGCGCCATCGGCGCGGACCACGCGCCACCATGCAGCACCGCCGCCGTGGCGCTTTAACACGGTGCCGACGTTGCGCGCACCGCAACCGGCCACCTTGGCCACCTCGCCATAGGAGGTGACATTGCCGGGTGGGACTACAGCAACGACCGCCAATACGCGCTTGACCAGAGGCGACTCACTCATCGCGATTACTGCGGGTCAAGGCCCAACACGTCATCCGCTTCGGTCAGCTCCTCTTCGGGGGCGTCTTCGACCTCGGTGAGGGTGATGGTTGCACCGGTGGAATCGGCCAAAAGGCACATGCGGCCAAAGGGCGAATCCCATGGTTCGCGGATAACCTCGCCACCTAATTCCACGGCCTTCTTCGCAGCGGCGTCGATATCGCGCACGCCCAAATAGGTCTGCCAGAAGCTCGGGACCTGCGGCGGGAACTGGCCCTCGGCGTTCCACAGTCCGGCAAACGGCGCCCCGTCTTCTTCCGCGGTGGCGTAGATGAAGTTCTCATCCTCAGACTGCATGGCGCGGATTTCCCAGTTGAAAAGCTCGCCATAAAAATCCATCGCGCTCTGGAAGCCCGAGGTAGCGGTGAGCTCGTGCCAAACCGGGGTGCCGGGCTCGCCGGCGGCCACGAAGTGTTCTCGGCCGGCAGGTTGGATGAGGCCGAACATGCCCCCGGCGGCGTCGACAAGCAGGGCCATGTGCCCCAGCTGCACCTGCTGCGGCTCCACGAGGATGCGCCCGCCCAGGTTCTGCGCGCGCTGGCAATCGCCCGCGATGTCCTTGGACAGGAAGTAGGTCACCCACGTATCCGGCATGGGGGCCTCCTCCGGCTGCGGGATCAGCCCAGCGATGGGCAGGCCCTGCAGGCGCGCCATTTGATAGGGATTATCCTCGCCGGACTCGGCGGAGATTTCCCAGCCCAGCACCTGCTCATAGAAGTGCGCGGACTTGCGCGGGTCCGAGGTGGTCAGGTCGATCCAGTAGGGCATGCCCACTTCAGCTTCGAATGCTGGCATCTACATATTCCTCCACTTTTCCGGATCAAAGTCATCGTCGGCCGTGGCTTCATCAAAGTAATCATCGTCATCGTCCGGCTCGCCCACGCGCGCGCAGGCGTCCTCGATGCACACCTCATCGCCTGGGTGGAGCATGGCGCCCCGGCGCGTCTCGGGCTCGCCATTGACCGTAACTACGCCTTCTGCGATGAGCTCTTTAGCCTCGCCGCCGGTAGCCACCAAGCTGGCCAGCTTGATGAACTGGCCCAATTTGATGGAGTCGCCGTTGATAGGAATGTCTAGCATGCCGCCCAGCTTACCCAGCCCGCGCGCGGCTATAGCTACGGGTGGGTGATATGGAAGAAATCCAGGACCGTATCGGTAGTCCACTCCGCCCTCACCAGCCCGGAGTGGTCAGTGGCCCCGCCATTCCACGTGTGCGCGCCACCGTGGATGGTGTATTGCTCGGTGCGCGCATCACATACCCGCCAGGTGAAGTGCTCCACCGCTTCTTTCCGACGCCGCTTTGGAAACGGATTGCACCCATTCTCCCTCGCGATTCCGCGTAGCGATTGCTTCACCGAGCGGTAGTGCGCGCCGTGCTGGTGCCCGCCACCGTATTTCATGAGCACGTCGTCCGTGCCGTGAATATCGAGGTAATCGGTGGGCTCACTGGCGCAGTCTTTTTCCACGCGGTCATACTTGGCCGCCGAGACCGTCGCCACCGCATCAAATAAGCCCGGCCGCTTGCAGGTCACCGCGCGGACGAATCCGCCGCCATTGGAAAAGCCCACGCCATAGGTGGTCTCAGAAGCCGGATAGTGACGGCGGACGAAATCAATCGTGTCATCCACGTACTTGAGGTCATCGTCCAAGCTGGTTACCGCATACGGTGCCGGCGCCCACGCCTTGCCCGCGCCTTGGACGAACACCGTGATGGCATCGCCCTGGGAGAGGTCGGTGCCTTTGAACATATTGCCAGCGTCCATCTCATAGCCATGCATCGCCACAACCACGGGCAAGCGGTGGCGCTTATCCGCATTAAACGGCACGTGCACCACAAAACTGCGATGATTTTGCAGGTTAATGATCTGGTAGCGGCCATTAGCCGTTGTGCCCTGATCCGGCAGCGTGGTGATATAGCCATCGGCCGCTCCGTGCGATTCATTCGGCACGCTGCCCGGCCGCGGCGGTTCTTCCCCACACCCTGCAATGAGCCCGGCGGCCGCGCATAACCCAGCGCATAGAGCCAGTGTTTTCTTGCCGACCTTAATCACGGGTGCGCAGCTTCACCGCAGTGCCGGTCGCGGTGACCATCAGCATGTCATTCGAGGTGCCCATGGGCGAATAATCAAAGGCGATGCCCACCACGCCATCGGCCCCAAGCTCCTGCCCGCGGCGCCATAGCTCATCGAGTGCCGCCTCGCGCGCCTTGATGGCTTCGCTTTCGTATCCAGCGGAGCGTCCACCGGTGATATTGCGGAGGGATGCCCCGAAATCCTTCAGCATATTAATACCGATGACGGTTTCCCCGGCGATGATGCGGATATAGTCCGTAATTTCATAGCCATCAACGGTATTAGTAGTGGTAAAAATCATGGCCCCAGATTACATGGCTATAAGGCCACGGACTCCTTCAAAAAGGATGATGACACCCAGCAGCAGGAAGACCACGCCGCTGACAATATCCACCCACGCCGAATTCCTGGCCATCCACTTCGATACCGCACGGGTACTCAAGGCCACGCCCACGAAGAGCACGAGGCTTTCCAAGATCAGGACGGCACCCACCAGCAGGTTGGCGCCGATGCCCATGCCGGGGTCGATGAAATTGGCAAAGATAGCGCCGAAGAAAATGACCACCTTGGGGTTCGAGAGATCGCAGATAAAACCCATGCGATAGGCGGTGCCGGCCTTGATGATGCCGTCCGGCGTAAACCCGCGCGGCTGCGGGGCGCTGGTTTCGGTCCCCACTACAGTTGCAGGCGCGCGGCGCTCCTTGATGCCACCGGTAATGGCGGTATAGGCCATCCACAGCAGGTAACCGCCACCGAGAACCTGTAGCGCCACGAGGATGCCAGGGTGCGCAGAAATCAGCGCGGATAGCCCCGCCAAGGAGGCCACGGTCCAAATAGTAAGGCCGGTGGTACTACCAAGCGCCGCCCATACGGCTGCGCGCGTAGAACGCGCACCTAGGCGAATGATCTGCACTACGTCTGGGCCCGGCGAGGCCATCGCCGCGAACCACACGCCCATCAGGGTCACGAGGGCGCTAATAGCCACCTAACACCTCCATACTCGCATGCTATTGGATTAACGCATGCCACTATAAGGACGCTCTCACCTGCAGCGAAACAGGTAAGTCCTGTGATTTAGGTAGCTCCTATATCAACTCTTTTATAGAAATCCGCCACCTGCACTAACCAAAGAGCTCGATGACGCCCTCCACGGCTATAATGAATCCCAGCACCGCAAAGATAAGACCGGAAACGATATCGATGGTCGCGAAATGATGCGCAATCCAGCGCGATGCCGCGCGCACAATGAGTGTAAAAGTAGAAAACCAGGTCACCGACATCGCCACGAGGATTACCGCCACCGCAACGGTCCACGTGGGCGACATATCGAGGCGAATAAACTGCGCGAAAACCGCACCGAAGAAAACGAGCGCTTTCGGATTGGATAGGTTCGTGACCACCCCGAGCTTATAGGCGCGTCACCCAGTCATGTCATTAACACCGCCGGCCGCGATGGCCTGTTCGGTGTAATCCTCGGTGCCCACCACCACGGTGGGTCCGCGGCGGACGTAAAACCGGAACGAATCGAAGACACGCCCATATAGACAAGAAAAAGCCCGCCAATGAGTTGCAGCGCACCCAACACACCAGGCCGTGCAGTGATCACCGCGGAGAGCCAGCCAAGGATGCCGTCACCCAAAACTCTGTACCGCTGCGCACCCCGACGCACACATTAACCCGGCGCGGGTCGACCGCGGGGCCACGCGGATGACTTGCACCAAGTCGAGTTCAAGTTCAACGTGTAGTTACGCGTCTGGGCTGCCCACGCAAAACTCGTTGCCTTCTGGATCCTGCATAACGGTCCATACCAATCCCGGCGCCTCGTGGGCACCGAGTTCGGTAGCGCCTAGCCCCTTCAGTCGTTCCACCAAGTCTTCGCGGTCAGCCCCGCCGCCGTCGATATGCATGCGGTTCTTCCCAGGAGTGGGATCCTCCACGCGCTGAAATCCCAGAGCGGGCGTGGAATCAACCATGACGAAGTCCCCGTAATCTGCGGCGATCTCGCAGCCTGTGGCAGCGGACCAGAACTCAGCGAGCTTTGATGGATCGTGACAGTCGAAAGTGATCTGGCGGATTTTGAAGTCGGCGACGCTCATGGTTTCCATTGTGGGGCTGCGGTAACGCGCCTGCAACAATGCGGGGTGCCGCGCGCTCAGTAGGCAAGGCCGTCCAGGGGCCATTGCCGTAGTTGTGTGCAAGGTTCACGCCAGCGACTGGGGGCAGAAATGAATCTCGCACACGTTAAACTGCGCCGACACTCTCTGGAGTTCAAATTAAACCTGTAACGCGGGGAGCTGATGACACTTCGCGTTATTGGGGGTAGGTTGAAGCGCGGTCTGTTCGTTCACCGACGCAGCCGACGCCGGATTCTCGGCGGCGATTCCGGCCCGAACCTCGGGGACATACCCCATCTTCGATAGCTTTAGTGAACACGACCACGACCATCTGATCTGGTGCGCTGGTTTTCGTTCGGCTCTCGGTCTATTCCGCCACCTCATGCGCGGCCGCGAAACCGCGGTGAAGAATCTGCATCTAGTCGGTTACGGAAACTGGAACGGCGAGGGCTCGGCAACGCTGATGAGGGTGGGGTCCTTTGTCAAACACACTGACCAGGTAGTCGCAGGCTGTGTCGATGAGACTCGGCAGCACTCCGAATGGATGTCCGTGGTATAAAGGCCGCTGAACTATTCAAGTTGCGGGACGAAAAGAGTCTCGCAGTGACGCTTGGTCCCTGAGCAAGTTCGATCCTTCCACGATCTGCGCTGGAGACGCCGAGCGCTCGGGGCCCTTGACCGGCTGAGGCACGTGCCGGGTGGTGGCTCGCCCACAGCCCCCATGCCCACACGCACCGAGAAGGGACAGGTCACCGAGTACGGTCCCGATTCCACGGAGACGGACCGTGAACTCGAATGACGTGCCTGGCCCAAGGTGTGTCCGCTCGGCGTGTGGTTTGACCCTTATGAGACTTGCCGGTCGCAGCCTCAGCGCTTCGCTTGCGCAGCCCGCAGGCCGTTCAAGATCACGATCACTTCGGCGACCTCGTGAACCAACACGACGGCGGCCAGGCCTAGCACGCCGCTGATCGCCAGTGGCATCAACACGATGATGATGGCCAGAGACAGCACGATGTTCTGGTTGATGATCCTGCTTCCTCGGCGGGCGTGCTGCAGCGCCTTCGGGATTAGCCGGAGGTCGTGGCCGGTGAAGGCGACGTCAGCGGACTCGATCGCGGCGTCAGAGCCGGTCGCTCCCATCGCTATGCCCACCGTCGCACCCGCCAGTGCCGGCGCGTCGTTGATGCCGTCGCCGATCATCGCCGTCGGCGTCTTGGAGGAGAATTCGGCGACGATGCTTGCCTTGTCCTCAGGGCGCAGCTCGGCGCGCACGTCGTCGATTCCGGCGATTCCAGCCAGCGCCCGGGCGGTGCGAGTGTTGTCGCCGGTGAGCATGCTTACTTCCACGTCGTTGGCGTGCAGGGCCTGCACGGCTTCGGGCACCTCGGGCCGCAACTCGTCGCGGACCCGATCGCCCCGGCGAGAGCGTCATCAACGGTGACCAGGACGCAGGTCTGGCCCTCGGACTCCATGCGCTCAACGTCCGCTTTCAGTGGCCCGGCGTCGATCCATCGGGGGCTGCCCACCAGCACCCGTCGGCCTTCGACGGTGCCGCCAATGCCATGCCCAGCTTCCTCGCTGATGTCCGAGGCGGTGGGCGCTTCGGACCCCGCTGCCGCGATCGCTGCGGCGAGGGGGTGTGTCGATTGCTGCTCAACTGCTGCCGCGAAGGAAAGCACCTGCGTCCGATCGAATCCGTCTACCGGGACCACTCCGGTAACCTCAGGCTGGTTGCGGGTAAGGGTTCCGGTTTTGTCCACTGCCAGGTGACGGATGCCGCCGAGTCGCTCGAACGCCGCGCCGGACTTGATGACCACTCCGAACTGGCTGGCCGCGCCGATCGCGGCCACGACCGTCAGCGGCACGGAGATTGCCAGCGCGCACGGCGACGCTGCGACCAGGACTACCAGCGCACGGGTGATCCACGTCTCAGGGTTGCCCAGCAGCGAGCCGATAACGCCGACCAGCACCGCCAGGATCATCACCCCGGGCACTAGGGGTTGGGCAATCCGGTCGGCGATCCGGGCGCGGTCGCCCTTTTCCGCCTGCGCTTGCTCGACTAGGTCCACGAGTGTGGTCAGCGAGTTGTCCGTTCCAGCTGCGGTCGTCTCGACCTCCAGCACCCCGGCGGAGTTGATCGCTCCCGCAGGCACTTCGTCGCCGGGCGCAACCTCCTCCGGAATGGATTCTCCGGTGATCGCTGAGGTGTCAAGGCTGGAGCGCCCGGACCGAATGATGCCGTCCGTGGCGATCCGCTCCCCGGGGCGCACGAGCATTAGCTCGCCAACCTCGAGGTCCTTCGCTTCGACCTCGGCCGCTGTGCCGTCGCGCAGCACCGTCGCGGTCTGCGGTACCAGCTTCAACAGTGCCCGCAGTCCGCCTTGGGCCCGGTCCATCGCCTTGTCTTCCAGTGCTTCGGCGATCGAGTACAGGAACGCTAGCGCCGCGGCCTCTCCGACGAATCCGAGGATCACCGCGCCGACCGCGCTGATCGTCATTAGCAAGCCAATGCCGAGCTTGCGCTTCGTGACAAGGTTTCGGATCGCTCCAGGCGCGAACGTGTAAGCGCCCAACAGCAGGCCAACCCAATACAGTACCGTCGCGGGCGTCTCCAAGTCGGACCAGTCCAGCGCCAGTCCTGTTATGAGGGCTACGCCGGAGAAGATCGGCAGCAGTAGCTCAGGGTCCTTCCACCATGGCCGATCGAGCTCGTCAATCTCCGTGCCGGTTTCGTGTTCGCATCCACATGCTGAACTCATGCGTTCGTTCCTTTCTCGCCGCAGTCGGGCACCGAGCACTCAGTGTCGATACAGGGGGCATTCTCGTCGACGGCCAGCGTCGCGTGAACCAGCGCTTCGAGCGCTGCCGCGAGGTGGGGATCGGCGATTTCGTAGCGGGTCTTGCGGCCCTCCGGCTCAGCTACGACAATGCCACAATCGCGCAGGCAGGATAGGTGGTTCGAGACGTTCGAGCGGGTCAGATCCAAGCTTTGCGCGAGCACGGCCGGGTAGCTCGGACCGTCTAGTAGGGTTAGCAGGATTCGGGAGCGCGTCGGATCAGCCATGGCCCGGCCGAGCCGGTTCATGACGTCGAGGCGCGAAGCAATAGTCAGCATATGCTGAACTATACAGTGTGCGGTGAACTATTTAAAATGGGCTGAACTAACAGTCACGCGAAAGTCCTGCGACCTGCAAGAATTAGTCGATGGGATAGGCGATGACTGGTCCTTCACGGTTCGGCTGCCAACAACGAGGGGGCGACGTGGGCGGCGAAATTCTCCAGAATCTTCACGTGAATGTCCACACCCACCCCTGTGGGGATGGTGATGAACAGGGTGTCGGCGGACATGACGGCGGCGTAGGTGCGGCCAGCGACACTGACACCAGGTTCTCCATCAAGGGCTAGACACTCACGGACATTGCGTACGGGTCGAACCACACGTAGCGAAGCTTTCTAATAGCCAAATGACTAACTCTTTTCGCTGGTATCCGGGAATGATACTTCCTTGAAGTCGGCGGTGTTGGCTACCCCACGTACGAAGTACTGGAACTGCTGCTTGGAAACCACTTTGGTCTACGAAGCCATAGCCTTCAAGCTGCATCGCAGGAAAATTCCATTTCACGGTCGGTATGGGCCTTTTGCAGTTGGCTAATTCGAAATTCGTTCACCATCTCCTTAGCCACCCGCACGATTAACGCGGTGTTTCGCCATCTTCACGCGAGGCAAGCAGCTCCTTCAAATGCGCATCGATGTCATCGAGCTTTTTAACAACCGCAACGGCGAAAACGATACTAATGACTACAGCGATAATGCTGAGCATCACTGTCCTCCTTTACTCTGGCGCTTCATTACATTGGCCCTGATTCCTTGCCAGGCGATTAAATCATGGTTCTGGCCAGGCGGAGGGGTGCGCGGCGGGAAGGGGGGACGTCGGCAAGCAAAAGCGCCGCGCCCCAAGGATGGGAAACGCGGCGCTAGAGCAATCCAGCGGGATGGTGCTTAGTGGTCAGCGCCCTGGATGGAGTGCTTGTGATCGCGGACTGCTTCGCCCTCAGCGTAGAGCGGCATATCCTGCTTAGCCTTGTACCACTCGGCGTGGTTCGGCTCGAGCGGGGTGCGGCCGGCGATGAGGTCGGCAGCCTTCTCGCCCACCATCATGGTTGGGGAGTAGATATTGCCGTTGGTCACGGACGGGAAGACGGAGGCATCCGCAATGTAGAGGCCCTCAACGCCCCACACGCCCATGGTGTCCGGGTTAACCACGGCCATCGGATCGGACTCCGCGCCCATCTTGGCGGTGCAGGATGGGTGCAGCGCGGTCTCGCCATCGTTGCGGGCCCATTCCAAGATCTCTTCATCGGTCTGGACATCCGGGCCCGGGCTGAACTCGCGGGCGCCGACCTCTTCCATGGCCTTGGTATCCAGCAGGGAGCGGGCAACGCGCACGGCCTCAACCCACTCGCGGCGGTCCTGGTCGGTCTTCAGGTAGTTGAAGAGGATAGACGGCTTGTCGTGGATATCGGCGCTCTTGATGTGAACGTGGCCCTTAGTATCGGAGAACATCGGACCCACGTGCCACTGGAAGCCGTGCTTGACGTCCGCCTTCTGGCCGTCGTAACGCACGGCCATCGGCAGGAAGTGGAACATGAGGTTCGGGTAATCCTCATTTTCATTGGAGCGCACGAAGCCGCCGCCCTCGAAGTGGGAGGTAGCAACCGGGCCCTTGTGGGTCAGCAGCCACTGCAGGCCCATGAACGGCCAGCGCCACTTATCCAGGTAAGGCTGGGAGGAAGCGGTGGACTTGGTGGTCTCATACTGGATGTAGACCTCGAGGTGGTCCTGCAGGTTCTCGCCCACACCTGGCAGGTGCTTGACGACGTCAATGCCGTGCTTCTCCAGAATCTCGCGGTCACCAATGCCGGAGATCTCCAGCAGCTGCGGGGTGTTGATGGCGCCGGCGGACAGGACGATCTTCTCGGCGTAAACGCGGTGAACGCCACCCTGCCACTCATACTCAACGCCGACGGCCTTCTGGCCCTCGAAGAGGATCTTGGTGGTGAAGGCGCGGGTGCGGATCTCGAGGTTCTCGCGATCCATGTTGGGGTACAGGTAAGCGCGGGCAGCGGACGCAACGCTTGCCGTTCTTAATGTTGCGATCGAACGGCGCGAAGCCCTCCTGGCGGTAACCGTTGACGTCATTGGTCAGGTTGTAGCCGGCCTCCTGTACGGACTTGAACAGGGCCTGGAAGAGCTCGGAGGTAGCCGGGCCACGGGAGAGGTACAGCGGGCCATCGTGGCCGCGGCGCGGATCGTTCGGCTCGGCCGCAGCGGCGGTCTCCATGCGGTTGAAGTACGGCAGGCAGTGGGCGAAGTCCCAGTTTTCCATGCCTGGGTTCTGGCCCCACTTCTCGTAGTCCATCGGGTTACCGCGCTGGTAGATCATGCCGTTGATGGAAGAAGATCCGCCGAGGGACCTTGCCGCGGGCGTGGTAGACGCGGCGGCCGTTCATCTCCGGCTCTGGATCGGATTCGTACATCCAGTCGTAGTTCTTTGCACCAATCGGGAAAGAGAAGCCGGATGGCATGTGAATGAACAGATCCCACAGGGAATCTGGGCGGCCGGCCTCAAGGACCAGCACGCGGGTGTTCTTGTCTTCGGTCAGGCGTGCGGCGATGACGGAGCCTGCGGAGCCGCCGCCAACGACGACTACGTCGCTTACTTCATCGGTGACCTTTTTAGCGGAGCGCTTCTTGGTCAGCTTGTCCATAAAACCCATAAATCCCCTTCTTTCTGTGAAATATTTCACACGTCAAGATTGCCCCACCGGAAGTGAAAATATTGTAATTTATACAAAAGTCTGCATTTATTCACATCGCCTTATGTGCGGGCACTACCTCCAGAGTACACATCCCTCTAGAAGTTTGCCCATCTTAATGTATATTTACCTTGTCCGGATGGATATCTCTGGAGATGAATTTCGAAGTCTTTGCGCATAGTTCGCCCTCATATGATTCATTTCACTCACCTATCTCTCCCTGCGATCTTGTGAGACTTTTGGGGCACTCGTGCGAAAGATTCGGCCCAAACCAACCAACAATAGGAGAAGTAGATGGCTAACTTTGACCCTCACGATCCTGAGGAGTCTCACACTTCAAATAAAGACCCCCAACAAGGGGGTAAAAACACCTCTCTCGCAAGCCCCTCTGGAGAGCCCAAGAAGCGCAACCCGCGCTACCAAGTCCGTGCCCTCGTCGGCAGCTACAAGGCTGAAACCGGCGATGCCGTAGGCGCGAATCAGGTCCCTGCTCCCAAGACAAACTGGCCGGTATTTATCATCTCTGGCGTCCTTATTATTGCCATGGCGCTCTATGCCGGGCTCGGCCGCGATTCCGCAGCAGAAACCCTCGCCAGCGTGACCGGCTGGATCGGCCACAACCTCGGCTGGTTCTATGTCCTCACCGCCACCATCGCCGTGGTCTTCGTGCTCTATATTGCCTTTTCCAATGCCGGCAATATCCGCCTCGGCCCGGATCACTCGCGGCCGAAATTCAATACCTTCTCCTGGGCGTCCATGCTCTTTGCCGCCGGCATCGGCGTGGACCTTATGTTCTTCGCCGTGGCCGAGCCGGTCACCATGTATATGCAGCCACCGGTCGGTGACGGCGAGACCATGGAGGCCGCCAAGGAAGCCGTGGTCTATGCCATGTTCCACTATGGCCTCACCGGCTGGGCGCTTTATGCACTTATGGGCATGGCCTTTGGCTACTTTGCCTACCGCCTGAACATGCCGCTGGCTATCCGCTCCGCGCTCTACCCGCTCATCGGCAAGCGCGTGCACGGCCCTATTGGCTCCGCTGTCGACATCGCCGCCATGCTGGGCACCGTCTTCGGTGTGACCGCCTCCCTGGGTATCGGCGTGGTGCAGCTGTCCTATGGCATTCACCTCATCTTCGGCTTTGAGCAGGGCTTCGGTCTGCAGGCCGCGCTCATCATCATCGCCATTACTATTGCGACCCTCTCGGCCGTATCCGGCGTGGATAAGGGCATTCGCTTCCTCTCCGAGCTCAACGTCTACCTGGCCATCGCGCTGATGGTCTACGTCGTGGTCTTTGGCAAGACCGCCTACCTCTTCGATGCCATCGTGACCAATATCGGCGACTATGTCTCGAAGTTCCCGTCTTGAACCATGGAAACCTTTGCCTTCGCCGAGGACCAGGCGGCCGCCGATACCTGGATGCAGTCCTGGACCCTCTTCTTCTGGGCATGGTGGATTGCTTGGGCGACCTTCGTTGGCCTCTTCTTGGCCCGCATCTCCCGCGGCCGCACCCTGCGCCAGTTCATCTTCGGCACCCTGACCTTCCCGTTCCTGTTCATCCTGATGTGGATGTCCTTCTTCGGCAACACCGCCTTGGACATCGTCCGCTCCGGTGACTACCCCGAATTCGCCGAAAATGCGATCAACGTCCCTGAGCAGGGCTTCTACGATATGTTGCAGGAATTCCCGGGCTCTGCCATCGTCATCTTCTTGACCACGTTCATCGGCCTGCTGCTCTACATCACCTCGGCCGACTCCGGCGCATTGGTGATGTCCAACTTCACCTCCCGCATTACCGATAACCGCCAGGACGGTTCCCGCTGGCTGCGCATCTTCTGGTCCGTAACCGTAGGTGCGCTGACCCTGGCCCTGCTGCAGATCGATGGCATCGCTACCGTGCAGTCCGCGACCGTCGTCATGGGCCTGCCCTTCGCGTTCGTGGTTTACCTCATCATGTTCTCGCTGTGGAAGTCCCTGCGCCTGGAAAATATCCAGCGCGAGGCCCGCACCACCGCTATGCATGGCGTGATTTCTTCCCGCACCGAGCGCGAACCGGCCAATGGCGACCTCTGGAAGAACCGCCTCGACCGCGCCAATACCTTCCCCTCCAAGCAGGAGATGGATACCTACCTGCGCGAGACCGCTACCTACGCCCTCCAGCAGGTGGCAACGCACATGCGCAGCCGCGGCTACGATGCCCTCTTGCTCACCAGTGAGCTTCCCGACGTCGAACTTCCCCAGCTCGACCTCGAAGTTAAGCTCCACAATGAGCGCATGTTCCGCTATCAGCTCTTCCCGGTTGCGGCCGAGCGCCCCGACTTCAGCACGGGCGAAGGCGACGAGTACTACCGCCTCGAGGTCTATGACATGACTGGTTCCTTGGGCTATGACGTCTACGGCTACTCCGAGAACCAAATCATCAATAACGTGCTGGACCTCTACGAGCGCCACCTGGCCTTCCTGCACATGCAGCAGACCCAACCGGGTGAGTCCGATGTCTCCGATGGCGCCGAGCCCGAGCGCACTTGGCGCGAAGATAGCTAAGCTGGCCAGTACAACTACCTCTATGAGAGAAAGGTTGCTTTTCACTTGAGCACCCAGAACACTCTGTTCGACCCCACCCAGACCGATTTGCTGAAGGGCGTGCATGCCGACGGCGCCCCGAAGTCCCTGTTCATCAACGGTAAGTGGGAAGCCGCCCAGAGCGGCGAGACCCGCACCATCATCTGCCCGGCCGATGGCTCCACCGTGGGCCTGGTTTCCGAGGCATCCGACGAGGACACCGAGCGCGCCATCAAGGTTGCACGTGAAACCTTCGACAATGGCGAGTGGGCTAATACCCCGGCCGCCGAGCGCGGCAAGCTCGTCATCCGCGTGGCCGATTTCATCCGCGAGCACAAGGAACTTTTCGCACAGGCCGAGTCCGCCGATACCGGCAAGCGCTACGAGGAATCCCTGGGCGATATGGATGACATCGCCAACGCCTTCGAGTTCTTCGGCACCCTGGCCCAGCACCAGGCCGGCCGCGTAGTCGACCCGCAGGATCCCAACCTGCGCTCGCGCATCGACGCCGAGCCCGTTGGCGTCTGCGGCCTGATTACCCCGTGGAACTACCCGCTGCTGCAGGTCTCCTGGAAGGTCGGCCCGGCCCTAGCCGCCGGCAATACCTTCGTCCTCAAGCAGGCGGAGCTCACCCCGCACACCGCCATGCTGCTCATGGCCGCCCTTAAGGAATGCGGCCTGCCGGACGGCGTGGGCAACCTCATCACCGGCGCCGGCGCTAACTGCGGCAACCCGCTGTCCCAGCACCCAGACGTGGACATGGTCTCCTTTACCGGTGGCCTGGTCACCGGCAAGATCATCGCCAAGAATGCAGCCGAGACCGTCAAGCGCACCGCGCTCGAACTCGGTGGCAAGAACCCGAACGTCATCTTTGCCGATGCCGACTTCGACGTCGCCGTGGACAACGCCCTCAATGGCGCCTTCTTCCACTCCGGCCAGGTCTGCTCCGCAGGCTCCCGCATCGTCGTGGAAGAGTCCCTGCACGATAAGTTCGTCGACGCCCTGGTAGAGCGCGCTAATAAGATCAAGATCGGCGGCCCGACCGACGAAAAGGCCGAGACCGGCCCGCTCATCTCCGCCGAGCACCGCGAGAAGGTCGCCGCCTACGTAGACAAGGCACGCGAGCAGGGCGCCAAGATCCTCACCGGTGGCCGCGCCGCCACCAGCGAGGACACCAACGGCCAGCACGGCACCGGCACCACCGACCTGGGCGCCGGCGTCTACTACCTGCCGACCATCATTGATGGCGCTACCCGCGAGATGGATTGCGTCCACGACGAGGCCTTCGGCCCGACCGTGACCATCGAGACCTTCACCACCGAGGAGGAGGCCATCGCCATCGCCAACGACACCGAGTACGGCCTGGCTGGCGCCGTTTACACTTCCGACGCCGGCCGCGCCGAGCGCGTTGCCCGCGCCCTGCGCCACGGCACCATCTGGATCAACGACTTCCACCCCTACCTGCCGCAGGCAGAGTGGGGCGGCTTCAAGCAGTCCGGCAATGGCCGCGAGCTTGGCCCCACCGGCCTGGCCGAGTACCAGGAGCACAAGCACGTGTACCAGAACCTCTCCCCTGCCGCTTGGGATCAGTTTGGCCTGCAGTAACTAAGCCGGCCACCTAGCATTCAGCCCCCGCTGCTCAGAAATGAACTGGCCCCCGAAAGTTGGACTGGTTTAATTCTAGGCGGTTAGGGCTTCAAGGGTCTGATTTCGATATTGCATCGGGGTCAGACCCTTGAGTCGTTGTTGGATGCGTTCGGTGTTGTACCACTGGATGTACTCGTCGATGGCCTGGTTGAACTCTGCGACGGTGTCGAAGACTTCTCCGTGGTACATCTCGGTTTTTAAGTGCCCGAAGAAATTCTCCATGACCGCGTTGTCGTAACAGTTGGCTTTACGCGACATCGACTGAACACCACCGTTGTCATGAATCAGGTTGCGCCAGGACGAATGCTGGTACTGGAAACCTTGATCGGTATGCATCATCCACCCAGGCTCAGGCGCACACGTTTTAATCGTCTTAGTTAAAGAATCGGCGGTAAACGCTGTCGACGGCGATGTAGCCACGGTGTGGGCAACGATTGAACGGTCGAACAGATCCATCACCGGTGACAGGTAGACCTTGCGGCCTGCGACCCTGAACTCGGTGACGTCGCTAACAAAGACGGTATTTGGCTTATCTGGAGTGAACTTGCGGTAAAGTGTGTTCTCGGCAATGTGGCTGATCGTCCCGTTATAAGAAACATATGGCCTGCGCTGGCGAGCCTTGGCTCGAAGCCCCATCTCGCGCATGAGTTTGTAGACGAGCTTGTGATTGACCACCCACCCCTGGTTGCGCAGGTCAAGTAGCACTCGTCGGTAGCCATAGCGATGCTTGTTACGCTCGAAGCTTTCCCAGATCGCGTCTTTGAGCGCAGCGTGCTTATCCGGCTCGCTGAGTCGTTTCTGGTGATAGAAGAATGTCGACCGTGCCATGCCGGCCGCATCCAAAAGGTAGTGCAGACGATGCCGTGACTTGAGGATGACAATCGCCTGGACCTTCAGGCGTGTCCCTGATTCCTCAAGTCCCGCAATTTTTTTAGATATGCGTTTTCCGCTTCCAACCGCGCGATCTGGCGACGCAGCTTCGCTTCCTCCGAAAGCGGCTTCGGCGTGCCCGAACCCTTGGGCCTGCCCTTCGGCTTCGGTTTTAGTGCCTCATCGCCACCTTTACGCCATTTCCTCGACCATCCGCCGACCAAGTGCTCTGATGACAGGCCAAACTCGCGCGCAAGATCCATCGCTGTCTCACCAGCAAGGTGGCGTTGGACAACTTCCTTCTTGATTTCGAACGAATACTGCTGCTTAGTCGGTTTTTCCACAAGACATAGTCTGCCATGCAGCTTAAACCGACGACAGAGCATACGGGCGGCGTATGTGGAGACACCAAGAGCAGTAGCAGCGGCACGATAGCCCACGCCTTGCTCAAATAGTTCAACCAACTGCTCCCGCTGATGCTCACTCACCAAACTTCGAGCTCTCAATGAAAACTACTCCCCACTAATCGGAAACTGATTTCTCAGTCCAACTAATGGGGAGCAGTTCATGAGCGCGGGGGCTGAATTTTTGCGCGAGGGACAAGTTGCGGCCACGGTATCGGCCTCGTTCACCTACCAAGCGGGCCACAACGTGGCCGCTATGTAGTTCCCTGATGCATAACAAGCACATAGCGGCGATTCCGCGGCAGGAAATCTACGAAACGTGCTTGTTTCGCACGCAGCGCCACACCCTAGGCACCGACGCGGACTGACTACGCGGAAAGGGCGTCTTCCAGCTCAGCCAGCAGGGAATTGGTGCGCTCCACCTTGAAATCTGCGGGGCGGAACTCGCCATCGGCCCAGTCGGTGAAGAAGCCAAACTCCAGCTGGTTGCGCAGCTGCGGCATGGAGAAGTTCACCACGATGGAGCGCCATGCTTCCACACCGCGGACTGCCCCGCCCGGGCCATAGCCTGCAAACGCCACCGGCTTGCCGGCCCACTCCGCGGCCAGGCAGTCGAAGGCATTCTTAAACGGGCCCGGCACGGAGCGGTTGTACTCCGGGGTGACAAAGACGAAGCCGTCGCAGGCATCAACCGCATCGGACCATGCCTGAACCTTCTCATCCGCGTACTGCTTATTAGCAGCAGCGGGAACAACCTCGGTGGTCAGGACCGGAATATCGAATTCCTTGAGATCCAGCAGGGTGTACTCCACGCCGTCCTTACGGCCCTGGGCCAGATCATAAAGCCACTCGCCCACTTCCTTGCCGGCGGCCTTATCGCGGGTGCTGCCGATGATGATGCCAATGCGAGACATGAGAAAACCCTCTTTCCTTCAAGCTTTATGTAACGCCTCTAGCCTACCGCCCGCTCCGAAACTTGTCTGATAGTGATGTTGATACGTCCCTCCGTCAGCCCGCACCCCTGCGGCAGCGTGCCATCGTTTACGCGCACCACCCCGTGGTAGGCAAAGCGCTTTGGCCCACCAAAGACCACCAAATCACCACTACATAGCGTGATATCGTCCCACGGCCGCGTGCGTGCCTCGGTGTGGCCCATACGGAAGAGGGCCTCATCCCCAATGGACAACGAAATCACCGGAGCTGGCGATTCCTCAGAATCATCCACGTGCATGCCCATCGCCGATCCCGGCGGGTAATAATTCACGAGTGCCATCTCCGGCACAAAAGTATCCACCCACGCTGCAAGCTCGGGCGCTACCTCGGCCGCGCCGCGCAGCGCCCCCGGCGCAATCTGCCGCAGACTCTCCGGCACCGGCGGAACCCGCGTGCCCTCCATATTGTCCACATACCGATAGCTGGGATAATGCCAATACCTGCCCAGATGCAGCTGAAAAACGCTCATCTGCCCGCCGGATTTCAGCCGCGGCCGCACCATCGCCATCGGCGTAGCCGCATATTCGCGCGCAATGCCGCGCATCTCTTCTACCAAGGCCTTCTGCTTATCGACGCCCACCCATCCCGGCACATGCCCCACCCCCGGAGCCACACGCACGCTCGGCCGCGGCAGCGAATCAAAAAGCATGACCTCACCCTAATCCCAGCACCCCAATAAATCGATCCACCCACCCTCTACAATGACACCCATGGATGCACAGGAGCGGCAGGACTTGGAACGCTACGGCTCATGGCAGCGGATGACCGGTGGGGAGTGGTTCTTGCCGAGCATGCCGGAGGCGAAGGAAGAGCACCAGCGCACTTTTCGCTTGGTTAAGCAGCTCAACGAGCTACAGAATACGGACCAAGTGCGTGCCGAAGGCATCCTGCGCGAGATACTGCCGGAGGAATCTGCGGTGCCGGGCCTGCACGTGCCGCTCAACCTGGAGTATGGCTGCAATCTCGTATGCGGCGAGCGCGTCTTCATTAACTTTGGCGCTACCATTTTGGCCCAGGCCCAGGTGATGCTCGGTGATGGCGTCATGGTGGGTCCCAATTGCTCCCTGATTACGGTGGGGCATCCGGTAAACGATCATGAAATGCGCGCTGGTGGGTGGGAGATAGCCAAGCCCATCACCATTGGTGACAACACCTGGCTCGGTGCCAATGTCACCGTGCTGCCGGGCATCACCATTGGAAAGAACTGCGTCTTAGGCGCAGGCACACTTATTACCACCGATATCCCGGATAATTCGCTGGTCCTGGGATCACCCGGCCGCGTGGTGCGCACGCTGGAAGACAATGAAGAGGCCTGGGAACGCCAGGATCTCAACGGTCCTGTCGAAGGTTTTGGAGCCGCGCACTAAATGTTTGATCTCGCCAGAATCGGCGCGGGCCTGCCCGTAGCCGAGACCATCGATTCGCTGCCGAGCACCGGCAACGTTGTCATTCAGGCACCGCCCGGTACGGGTAAAACCACGCTCGTGCCACCGGCGCTAGCCAATCATGCGGCAGGGCGCGGCAAGGTCATCGTGACCGCCCCGCGCCGTGTGGCCGTGCGCGCGGCCGCGCAGCGCTTGAGCACTCTCAGCGGCACCCCGGACAAGGTGGGCTTTGCCATCCGGGGCGAGTCCCGCAAGGGCAGCGAGGTCGAGTTCGTCACGCCGGGCGTGCTGCTGCGCCGCCTGCTGAAGGATCCGGAGCTCGAGGGCGTAGCCGCCGTTGCCATCGATGAGGTCCACGAGCGCCAGCTCGATACGGATCTGGTGCTGGGCATGTGCCTAGAACTAGCCGAGCTACGCGAGGACTTCCGCGTCATCGCCATGTCTGCCACAGTGGATGCGCAACGCTTTTCCCAGCTCATGGACGCGCCTGTCCACGTCACCGAGGCAGTTACCCACCCGATCGATATCCACTACGCCCCCATGCCGGGCAGGGCGGCGGGGGCGAGGGAGTTTTACGGGGACGTCGCCAAGCAAGCAGCCCACCAGCACGAATCAACGCTGGTCTTTGTGCCCGGCGTGCGCGAAGTCAACCTCGTGTGCGATGCCTTAGCAGGCCATAATGTATTTCCCCTGCATGGCAAGCAAACCACCGCGGAGCAAGACGCCGCCCTGTATACCGAGGAGCAGCGCATCGTCGTGGCTACCTCCATCGCGGAGTCCTCGCTTACCGTACCGGGCGTGCGCGTGGTGGTCGATGCCGGGCTCTCCCGCGTTCCCCGGCGCGATGCGCAGCGTGGCATGTCCGGGTTGGTGACGGTGTCTACCTCAAAATCGAGTGCTGATCAGCGCGCTGGTCGTGCCGGCCGTGAGGCACCCGGCACCGTTATTCGCTGCTACTCGCAGGATGATTACCAGCACTTTTCTCCGCATACCACCCCGGAGATCCTCTCCGCGGATCTGACCCAGGCCGCGCTGTTTATGGACTGCTGGGGCGCGGGCCCGGACTTCCCGTTGCTCGATCCGCCGCCGGCCCCGGCCCTGGCATCTGCGCATGCGACCCTCAAGCGCATTGGCGCGACGCAGGAGCTCGCCCTCCTGCCCACCGATCCGCGCCTCGGCGCCTCCTTGCTCCGCCACGGCAGCCAGGCCGCGCCCATTATCGCCTCGCTTGCCGACGCCCCCTTAACCCCCAATCTCACCCGTCACCGCCCACTCCAAAGGGAAGTCAAGCGGCTCGCCCGCCTCGTCGACGATCTCGGCCCCGCCGATCCCGGCGAGGTCGTCGCCACCGCCTTTCCCGAGCAGGTGGCCAAGCACATGAGCGAGGATTACCTTCTGGCCAGCGGCACCCGCGCCCGCCTGCTCGATAACTCGGGCTTAGCCGGTGCCCCGTGGCTCGCCATCGCAGAGGTATCCCTGTCCAACGCCGGTAATGCCATCATCCGCTCGGCCGCTCGCATCGAGGAAACCGCAGCCCTTGAGACCATCGGCGTCACCGAGGAAACCCGTGCTTACCTGCACGAAGGACGCGTACGCGGCATCAAGGTCAAGGCTGCGGGCGCCATCACTCTCTCAGAAACCCCAGTCAAGGTCACCGGCCCCGCGGCCGAGGAAGCCCTTGCCGCCGGCATCCGCGAGGAAGGGTTGGGGCTTTTCACCTTCAGCGAGAAAGCCCAAAACTTAAAAGACCGATTGCGCCACCTGCACGCCCACTATGGCGAGCCGTGGCCCGATGTCGATTCCGCGGATCCCGCCGAGTGGCTCGGCCCCGAGCTCCACCACATTGCGGAGGGCACCCCCGCCGCCAAGCTCGACATGTACCCCGCGCTGCAACGCCTCCTGCCCTGGCCGGAAGCCACCCATCTGGACGAGCTCGCCCCCGAGCGCCTCCCAGTCCCCTCCGGTCGGGACGCACGAATCGACTGGTCCGGCGACCGCCCCGTGGTCCACATCAAGCTACAAGAATGCTTCGGCCTAGCCGAGTCCCCCGAATACTGCGGCCACCGCGTGCAATTCCACCTGCTCTCCCCCGCTGGCCGCCCACTCGCGGTGACCGATGATCTCGCCAGCTTCTGGTTCGGCCCTTATGCTGGCGTGCGCGCCGATATGCGCGGGCGCTACCCCAAGCACCCGTGGCCGGAAGACCCGTGGAATGCGATTGCTACCGCGCGCACCAAAAACCGAATGTAGTTAGCCCCACTGCTGCCAACCCAGGTAGCAGCTCATGACCACGACCAAGGTAAGTAGCGCGTAGCGGATGAATTTGGCTCCGCCACCGAGTACGGTACGTGCACCGAGGAGTGCGCCGGCAATATTGGCTACGCCGAGCACGAGGCCGAGCGTCCACCACACGTGCCCGCCAATAATAAACACGACGAGCGCGCCGAGGTTGGTAGCGGTATTGACCACCTTGGCCATAGCCGCAGAAGTCAGGAAGTTCTGCGCAAAAATAGAGGTAAAGGCCATGATCAAAAACATTCCGGTACCCGGGCCGAAGATGCCATCATAAAAGGAAATGATGCCGGAGAGCACCAGCACTACGACGGTCCGCCAGCCACCACGGGTTCCGGCGGCATCGCTGCTGCCAAAATCTGGCTTGAAGGCAACGAAGATGCCCACGGCCACCATGAGCACGATGATGATGGGGCGCATGACGTCCTTGTCAAGGCTCGAGGCCACGCTGGCCCCCAACCCAGAACAGACCAGCGCGATGAGGAGGAACCGCGCCATCTCCGCCTTGTCCAGCTTCACCTTGCGCGCAAGAGTCACGGCAGCGGATCCGGTGCCAGTCACCGCGGCGAGCTTACTCGTGCCCAAAGCGGCGGCTGGGGCAAGGCCCGGCAGGACCGCCAGCAGCATCGGGATCAGGATCAATCCGCCACCGCCGATGACCGCATCGACCCAACCCGCGGCCGCGGTACCAAAGAAGAGAATTACCCACTGCACCAGATCAATTTCCATGCCCCCGATCATAAATCTTAAATGATGTAAGGTGATAACCCGCCTATCGCCCTCTCCGTAGTGGAGCAGAAAGAGGCACTATACTTTTGTCGCAGCAGAACTAGGAGGCTCGCATGGCCGCACAGCAGGAAGGCGCTGGGCTCAGTGCTCATACCGTGGCACGGTGGGCCATTGTCGTTCCGGCATCGGTCGTACTGGGCTGGCTCTTTAGCCTGTGGCACGTACCCGCGGCCTGGATCTTGGCAGCGATCCTCTCCTCCGGCGCCATGGCGCTTTTTACTGGGGAAGATCTGCGCGTGAACCGCAGTTTTTATAGCATGTCGCGTGGTTTTATCGGCATGATGGCTGCCATTCCGCTGACCGTTGTACCGGTGGGCCACTTGCTTGGCTTCCTGCCTGCCGCCCTGACAATCTCCTTTGTCACACTGATGGTGGGAGTTATCGGCGGCCAACTCTTACACCGCGCGCAGCCAGACGATGTCTCCTCCGAAACCGGTATTTTATCCATGCTGCCGGGTGGTGCTTCGATCATGCCCGCGCTTGCCGACGAACTCGGTGCCGACTTCCGCTACGTCGCCCTCACCCAATACCTGCGCCTGTTAGTAGTCTCGGTATCGCTACCCGCCGTGGTCGCCTTATTGGACACGCCCGCCGGCGAGGGGGCGGATCTTTCGGTCGACGGCGAAACCACATGGTGGATAGTTGCCCTAGTGGTTGTCATTGCCTGCATAGGAGAAAAGGTAGGCAAGTTCCTCCATCTCCCCGCCGCCGCGGTGCTCGGCCCCTTACTGCTGACGGTTCTAGCCTCTTTCGTGCTGCCGGAGGGCCACACGCTCGAGCCGCTCTATGTCTTCAAAGTGATGGCGTTTTTGTCTATCGGCTGGGTCTGTGGCGGCGGGCTTTCGCTGCCCGCGCTCAAGGCCTTTGCCAAGCAATTGCCCGCCACGGTCCTTTTCATCGTGGTCATCATCGGCATCTGCGCGGCCACCGCTTGGCCGCTGACTAAGTGGCTGCACATCTCCTACTTTGAGGCCTACCTGGCCACGAGCCCCGGCGCGCTGGAGACGGTGCTTGCGCTCTCCGCCGAGGGCGGAGCCGGACCAGCGGTCATCGCGGTACAGCTCACCCGGCTCATCGCGGTGCTGGTCATCGCGGGCTACCTGCCGCAGCTGCTGCGGCTGGCGAAGCGCCTGCTGCGGCGTTAGTTGCCCAGCACGGCCTCGCGCAGGACGGACATCGGCACGGAACCCAGGGCGAGGGCCTCCGAGTGGAACTCGCGCGCGCTCATGCCCTGCTTCTCGGCCTCGGCGCGGGTTTCCTGCCACAGGCGCTGGCCCAGTGCATAGGACGGCGCCTGGCCTGGCCAGCCGAGGTAGCGGTTGACCTCAAAGTTGAGGTTTGCATCATCCATGGCGGTGTTTTCGCGCATGAAGGTCTTTACGTGCGCCTTGTCCCAAACGCCGGAGGTAGAGCAATCCGGCAGCTGCTTGCCCAAGTGCAATCCGATGTCCACGACCACGCGGGCGGCGCGCAGGCGCTGCGCATCCAACATGCCCATGCGGAAACCCGGGTCATCCATGTAGCCCAGCTCGGCCATGAGCTGCTCGGCGTAGAGCGCCCAGCCCTCGCCGTGGCCGGAGTTCCACGTCACCGCGCGGCGCCACAGGTTGAGGTCTTCTTGCACCAGCGCGGAGCCAAGCTGCAGGTGGTGGCCCGGCACGCCCTCGTGGTGGACGGTGGTCAGCTCCTGCCAGGTGTGGAAGGTGTCCTGGCCCTCTGGCACGGACCACCACATGCGGCCCGGGCGGGAGAAGTCATCGCTCGGCGGGGTATAGAAGATGCCGCCGGTGCCGGCCGGATCGATGCAGCACTCGATCTCTTCTACTTCCTCCGGAATATCGAATTCCTTGCCGTTGAGCTCAGCAATGACGCCATCGGCGGTGGACTGCATCCACTCCACCAGCGCATCGGTGCCGCGCAGGGTGTAGCGTTCCTCGTGGTTAAGCTTGCGCATCGCCGAGCGCACCGAGCACTCAGAGCCGTAGAGCTCGTGGGCGATCTTTTCCTGCTCCGCGCGCAGGCTGCGCACCTGGTCCAGGCCCCATTCATAGGCCTCGTCGAGGTTGACGGCATCGCCCACAAAAAGTTTGGAAAAGCGCTCGTAGCGCTCGCGGCCCACGGCGTCCTTGTTAGGCGCCTGGGGCTGCAGATCATTGGAGAGCCAATCGGAGAACTCGCCAAAGGCCTCCTTGGCCTGCTGCACCTCGGCGGAGTCGGCGTCGAGGCCGAGGGACTCGAGCATCGAATCGGCGTCGGCAAGCCGCTCGCACTGCACAATGACCTCGGAGATCTGGCGGTGCGGTGCCACCATGCCGTGGGAGGCCGCCTCCTCCAGGGAGCTGCGGTAGCCGGCCAGGGAGGTCTTAACCTTGGACAGGCGGGAGCGGATGGCATCGCGGTCCTCGTCCGTATCCTGCGGCATGAGCAGCAGGGTATCGCGGATGGTCTGCACCGGGGAGGCGATGTTATTCAGGCAGCGTACATCTTCGCTGTGGTGGTGCAGATCTAAATCAAGGCAGAGGCGATCGCGCAGGACGGCCGCGGTGACATAGTCCACGTCATCAAAGTCATCCTCATCATCGGACTCATCGGTGGTGTCATCGAGGGCATCCAGGTCCGCGACCATTTCGCGGGTGCGGTCGGCGATGGCGGTGAAGTACTCGGGGGAGAAATCCTGCAATTCGCCCTCGTAGCCGTCAATGCCCCACGCGGTGGCGTCGGTGGGGGAAAGCTCGGCTAGGTCGTGAACGAAGTTATCGCACGAAGCGTCCAGTAGAGAGGGCTGGCGCTTAGCGGTCTGCTCAGAACTCATAACGAGGAAGTCTATCCCTAAGTATCGCCTATAGGCCACCCGGGCGGGCTGAAGTTGCGAACTTGTTAACTAATCGTTGTCCCACTTTGTTCCGGGGTAGCTCCAGCCGCTGAATTTATCTAGGATATCCTGCGGTTTCTCCTCCATCACCAAGGCATCGACAAAACGCGGCAAGATGAAGCCGGACTCGGCCATGGCGGCGTACATGGCATGAAACGGGCGCCAAAAGTCCTCCGTATTAACAAGGCCTACCGGACCGCGGATGTGGCCCAGCTGCTGCAGGGTGAGCACCTCAGTGAGCTCTTCGAGGGTGCCGACGCCGCCGGGGAGGCAAATATAGGCATCAGCAAGCTGCTCCATGCGGGTCTTGCGCTCGGCCATGGAGCCGACCACCTCGAGGGTGGTCAGACCGGGGTGGGAAATCTCCAGATCCACCAGGGACTGTGGCATCACGCCGGTGACGGTACCGCCGGCGGCCAGGCAGGCCTCTGCTACCTCGCGCATCAGGCCGATATTACCGCCGCCGTAGACCAGGGTCAGGCCGCGTCGGGCCAGCTCCGCGCCCAATTCCTGTGCCGCCTGCGTATAGGCCGGGGAGTTTCCTGTTGCTGAACCACAATAAACCGCTACTGACTGCATGCTCTCCAGCATAGATATCTGTGCAGCCACCACCACCTTTAGACCATTCGGTACATGGTGAGTTTATGAGATTAGACAAAGCAGTCTGGAATATTTATACTTCTTTTTATGATCAAACCTGGCCCAGTGTTCACGCGCCCCCGCACACCGGCCGCAAAGTGCCTTCATTTGGTGCGCCTGAACCCGATCATCACCCGGAGCGAGCTGGTGGAAGCCACCGGACTTTCCCAGCCCACCATCACGCGCGCTACTACTTCCCTACTCAACGCGGGCCTCATCCAGGAACGCACCGACCTCACCCAGTCCCGCGGGCGCGGCCGGCCCACCGTGCCGCTTGAGGCGGCCGATAATGACTGGGCGCTCGGCGGCATTTCCGTGGGCACCAAACAGACCTACATCGGCCTCTATGACATCAAGGGCCGCACGTTGAGCGAAGAGGAATTGACCACCCCGGTGGCAAACCTCAGCGAGGATGACTTCCTCGAGCACATCATGGCCGGCATCAACCGCATGATGACCAACCTGAACCACCACCTGGTCTCCCTCGGCGTGACCACCTCCGGCACCGTGGATGACAACGGCCTGGTCACCGCGGAAAACCTCAATTGGCACGGCGTGGACATTGCCGAGCGCCTGCGCTTCCAATTCGGCGTGCCCGTGGTGGTCTCCTCCGCCATCCCGGCCATCCTCGGCTCCGAAACCCAGGCGGCCGAGATTGGCGCCAGCGAGCGCGTCCTCGTGCTCTTCGCGGACGATTCCATCGGCTCCGCCCTCTCGGTGGAGGACGAGGTCAGCCCCATTATTCCCGTGCCTGCGACACACTCCGAGCTCCTGGGCCACGGCGCGTCCGAGCGCCTGCTGGCGACCCAGCACATCCTGGAGGCGATACGCCACGAGGGCGTGAAGGCAGCCTCGCTTGCCGACGCCGCCCAGGTAGCCGACTCCCACCCCGCCGTCCGCGCCATTTTGGACGAGCGCGCCCGCCAGTTGGGCGCCATCACCGCGGAACTGGTCAAGGCCCACTCCCCGGCCACCGTGGTTATCGCCGGCGGCGCGTTTACCGATGACCCGAAGGCCCCCAAGCAATTCGCCGCCACCGTCCGCGCCTCCGCGGGCGATGAGTTGCAGCTGCGCATGATTCCGGGCCATAAGGAGATTGTCCGCGCGGTAGCCCGCACCGTGGCCACCGACCAGCTCCTGCGCCAACCGCTGGAGCTAGGCCGCTCACTCCAGCACGCTTAGCGACCTCGCGTACCGAGTCGATGCCGCGGAAGAGGTGGGCGTTGAGCCCGCAGTAGTTCGCGCCCTCCACGTAGTCGATGCGGTCATCAAAAAAGTGCGTATCCTTCGGCTGCGCGGCGAGCGCATCCACGGCCACGCGATAGGCTTCTGGGTGCGGCTTGGCCACGCCAATATCGCAGCTAAACGTCACCGCCGCGCAGTCCTCCAGCCACGGCTGCTTTTTTCGCACTTGGCCCGCCAGCGTGGTGGGGATATTGGACAAGATGCCCACGCTATAGCCTTCCCCGATAAGCCCCTTGACCAGCGCCACCATGTCCGGGTCCGCCTCCAGTAGGCCGCTGTTTTCGCACGCTACCGCCTCCGCGACGGGTACCTTCCCCAACCCGGCGCGGGCTGCTACCTCATTCCAGTAGTGACTATCGCTAAAAATGCCGGCATCGTAGTCCGGCCGATAAAACCCGTAGGCCTCCCACATCGCCTCTGGATCTGGCGGCGCAAGGAGGCGCTCCAAGTCCGCGTGGCTTTCTGGGGTTGCCGGGCGCATGAGCACGCCGTACATATCAAAGAGGAGTTTGGGCATAACGGGGGCCAGTTTATGCGCGTTTCGGCGCTTGGGTCAGCACGGCTACGATTCCCACACCCGCACCAGCGACAAAAAGAGGCAGCATCGCAGGCGCCTGCTCCATGGACAAAGCGAAAATGCCGCCGATGGCACCAATGAGCAGCATGCCGCCGAGGCTATAGAGCGAGCGTGTGACTACCCCACGCTTGCCGGCGACGCCATAAACCAGCAGCGCGAGCCCGGCGAATGGGCCGAGCATCAGCGCCGCGGTGGTCAAAAATACCCCCAAGGCCACGTGGGTGGACATAATCGCCGCTCCCACGATGAGGAAAAGCGCCAGAACTAACAGGCTTATGGCGCACACAGCCTTGCGTTGCGTTGACATAGAAACAATCCTCCCACCGCACCGCAGTGCCGTGGGAGGATTGCTCTAAATCTTGATGGGTTTGTTATTCACCCACGCGGGCTTAAGCGCCGCCTTCGGTGCGACCCGCCAGGCGCTCATCGATGCGTAGCAGGCCAGAACCATCATTGCCCACCAGCTTGATCTGGTCCAGAATCTCAGAAACGGTAGCCTCTTCTTCCACCTGCTCGCTCAGGAACCAGTCAACGAGCTGGCGGGATTCCAGATCCTGTGCGTCTAGCGCCGCGCGGGCGATGGTGCGGATTTCCTCGGAGACCTTCTGCTCGTGCTCGAGGGAAGCCTGGAAGGCGTCCTGCGGGTTAGCGGCCTTGACGGAGCCAACCGGGATGTCATTGAGCTCTACGCGGTAGCCGCGGGAGAGCAAGTGGTCCGCAATCTTCTCGGCGTGCTCGCGCTCCTCGGCGGCCTGGCCCATGAACCAATCGCGCATGCCCGGGAAGGAGAGGTTATCCATCTCGAAGGCCAGCTGGGTGTAGACCATGGAAGCGCCGTATTCGCTAATAACCTGGTCATTCAACAGGGTTTGCAGCTTCTCGTCCATCGTAAAAACCTTTCTGTGTGGGGGAAATCAATAAGTGCTAAGCACCACACTACCGGAGATTCTCCCGCGATCCAGCAAGGTCTACTTAAGTAAACTTGCACGTCATTATGCTTTTTTAGATTGGATAACCTAAGTTAGCCAAGACAAAGCTAGCCCCCAAGCGCGGGCAAAGTTCCCCTAAGAACTCGAGGTCATCGCGGAAACTATACATTTACGCCGACGCGCGCCCGAGTCCAGTTCGGCGCTTCTCGCTTGAGCGCTCGCACCCTAGGCCAATAATGTGACTTTAATCACCCAAGCGCCCACTGAGGCGATCGAGGCGCTGCGCGCTCGCCCCTTCCAGGCCACGGAACTCTACTTCGATGCCACGCTCGGCGTATTTCTTCTGCACCGCATCCAGCGTCGCCACGGTGGAGGCGTCCCATACCTCGGCCTTGCTCATATCAATCACCACGCGCTGGGTATCCAGCGTGTAATCAAAGGCATAGACCAAATCATTGGAGGAGGCGAAGAAGAGCTGGCCGCGCACCGCATACTCGGCATCGCCTACGTGCTCCACCTCCACCAGGTGGGCCACGCGGCGGGCAAAGCCGATCGAGGCTGCCACCACGCCGAGCACCACGCCCACCGCCAAGTTATGCGTGGCCAGCGTTCCTACCACCGTCACCAGCATCACGAGCGTTTCTGATAGCGGCATGAGCTTCAGAGTGCGAGGGCTAACCGAATGCCAATCCACCGTCGTTGCGGCCACGATGATCATCACCGCCACCAGGGCGGCCATCGGAATGCGACCGACGGTCTCGCCAAAGAGCAGGCAGAGGATGAGGAGGAAGACGCCCGCGAGGAACGTCGACAAGCGCGTGCGCGCCTGGGATGCCTTCACGCCGATCATGGTCTGGCCAATCATGGCGCACACGCCCATGCCGCCAATGGCCGCGGCGAGGATATTGCCCACGCCCTGGCCAAAGGACTCGCGCGTCTTATCGGAGTGGGTATCCGTAATGTCATCCACCAGCTTGGCCGTCAGCAGCGATTCCATCAGGCCCACCAATGCCATGCCAAAGGCATAGGGCGCAATCAGCTGCAGGGTATCCAAATTCCACGGAACATCCGGCACGAAAAGCCCCGGCAGCGAGGTTGGCAGCTCGCCCTGGTTCGCCACATCGGGCACCTTCCACCCGGCCGCCACCGCAATAATGCTGACCACCAGAATGGTAATCAACGGGGCGGGAATCACCGTGGTCAGCCGCGGTAGCCCCAGCATGATGACCAGGCCAATAGCCACCAGCAGATACACCATCCACGGCACATCAATAAGGTGCGGCAGCTGCGTAGTAAACATCATGATGCCCAGCGCATTGACGAATCCCGTCATCACCGAGCGCGGGATAAAGCGCATGAGCTTAGCGACGCCCACCGCGGCCAGCACCACCTGCATAATTCCCGCCAACAGCACTGCGGCGACCACATAATCATGCCCATGCTCATGCGCGAGCGGTGAGACCACCAGTGCCACCGCACCGGCCGCGGCGGAAATCATCGCCGGCCTGCCGCCGGTAAAGGCGATGGACATGGCCATCACCACGGAAGAAAACAATCCCACCCGCGGATCCAACCCTGCAAGGATGGAAAAGCTTAAGACCTCCGGGATCAAAGCAAGCGCCACCGCCAGTCCGCCGAAGACCTCCTTGCGCAGGCGCGCAGGCGAGGAAAATGCATAGCGGAAACTGGCGATGACGCCGGTAGGAGCAGGCTGTTCTTTAATCACGCCTGCACATCCTAGTGGACTTTAAGAGCCTTCCTTAAACGAGCCATCCGCGGTGATCACGGGCAGCACGGACCAGGCGAAGTTGATCCACTGATCGGTCTTCTTCCACGAGAAGTCCGGCTCAAAAATAGTCTTCGGCTTGGTGTAAATGACGGCCGAGCGCACATCGTCTGCGGTTTCCTTGAGCAGGTTAACCACCAGATCGAGGGTCTTGCCGGAGTCCGCGACGTCATCGACAACCAAAACCTTCTTGCCCTTGAGCGAATCCGTATCCAGCTGCGGAGAAAGGATTACAGGCTCGTCTAGGGTCTGGCCGATGTCAGTGTAGAACTCCACATTGATAGCGCCCATGGCCTTCACCCCGATGGCATAACCAATAGCACCGGCTGGGATCAGGCCGCCGCGGGCGACGCCCACGATGAGGTCTGGGAACCAGCCAGATTCCACAATCTGTTCCGACAGGTTACGGCTCGCCTCGCCGAAGACCTCCCAGGTGAGGTTTTCCCGATCCGGGTGGATCCAATTTTCAGTCACGATTGTGTGGCTCCTTTTGCGTCATGGGCTTTCTTTGTAGTTTAACGAGCGATGCCTGCCAAAGGAAAGGCACCTACCGGAATGGAACCTCGCCCAAAGTCCGGCGCAGCTTGCGGGTGCGCAAGCGCTCCGGATTCTCGGCCAGATGCTCCATGGCGCGCACCGCGCACATCACGTGGGCTTCCTTCGAATTGGAATAGAAAGCCTGCGCCTGCGCCGGCAGCTTCGGCACCGCATGCAGCGGCAGATCAGAGACCGACAGCAGCGTGCCATAAGGAACGCGGTAGCGGTAGCCATTGGCTGCAAGCGTGCACGATTCCATATCCACTGCCACCGCGGTGGAGGTGCGCAGCCACTCCCACAGATCCCGATTGGTGCGCCACTCCCAGTTGCGATCATCGGTGGAGAGCACCGTGCCGGTGCGCATGAGCGAGTTATCGTCGCCGTATACCGCCTTTACCGCGGATTCCAGCATGCGCTGTACCTCTGGAATCGCCGGGATGGGCGAGGTCGCCGCGACCTTCTGATCCATGATGTGGTCATTGCGCTGATAGGCATTGCCCAAAATCAGGTCACCGATGCGCATGCGGCCGTCCATGCCGGCGCAGTGCCCAATCATGATCCATGCCTCCGGGCGCAGCACCGCCAAGCAATCCGTAATGGTCTTCGCATTCGAAGGGCCTACGCCGATATTGATCATCGTGATGCCATCGCCACCGGCAGTAATCAGGTCAAAGCGGGGCATCTGGTACCGGGAGGTCAAAGTCAGACCGTCCACATCAAGGTTCACCGCATCATTGGGATGGATGGTCTCACCATTGGGCAGCACCAAGGCGGTATAGCGCGAGTCTTCCTTGGTCAGCTCGCGCAGACCGAATTTCACAAACTCGGTGGTGTGCATCGCGTAGTTAGTAAACAGAATGTATTTCTGTACCGTATCGACCTCAATACCGGTGTAATGCTCGATGCGCGCACAGGCGATATCGAAGCGCTGGGCACCAAAGTGGAATAGCGGCTTTTCCTCGCCATGGAAGGCATCCCATTCGCCATCAATGATCGCATCATTGACCTCATCCAACGTCGGCCGTGGAATGGGCCCGCGCTCCTGCGGGGCCGTGGCCGTGTCCTTGATGTACTCCGGCGGGATGCGCTGGTCCGATTGGCCAACAAAGATATCGCACGGATAATTGCCCGCTAGGCGGGTCAGCTGCTCGTGCAGGTAGTCCCGAATAATGTGCGGCTTGGAAATGACCGCCGAATACTTGCCTGCCTCGTTGACGTAGCCGAAAGGCTCGGAACGATCGATCGGCTGCCATTTGCGGATATCCACCGTGACCTTGGGGTAGACCACATAGCGATAGTCATCCAGGTTTCCTGATTCCAACGTCTTACGCGCAAGCTCGCAGGAATTCTCATAGAGCTCAATCAGGCGGTTTACCGCCTCATCAACGGAGTGGACATGCTGCAGGTCGGTCATAGACGTGAGTGTAGCGGGGACTTAGCTGCGCGGCAGCGGTCTGCGCTTTTCATTCCTCTCTTCGCCATAGTTTGGGCGAGATCACCACTGATATCATTGGGAAGCACAACAACCTTGTCGTCCTTGGTAGTACGAGTTCTTTAAGGAGCGGTCAAAGAGGCTCTTGCACAACGGGCCAAGAACGGCGGCCACTCCATGGAGGCAGAAGTGCGTTTTATACTCAGCGATACGGTGCGACCAAGCAATATTGGGATGGCGCTCTATGAGGCCTCCCGCGAAGAACCTGCAGATCTTCCCGTCCCACCGCGCAACGATGAAGCGCGGACAGAGGGGTTCCAGTGACTATCGTCGATACGAACGTCATTTCAGAGGCCATGGAGTTCGAACCTCGCATTCGGCAAGCAGATTGCCACGGTTAACACGCAAAGAATTGCGGTCTGCCGGCCCCTATCGGCACACTGCCCCATGAGAAATATATGCGCCTCTGCCGACAAAGGCATCCTGCCTTTGATCCGCGAGATTCCTAATTCTCATTGTCCCTAGGCTTAGGGAAAGACGAGGCTCTCGCCCCGATACTGCAGACGATTCCTAATAAGACTACGAATAGCGCCCCCAATAAGATTCCCGTGGAGGAGGGCAAAAATAGGCCACCTACTGCGGAGCCAACAGCCGAACCCAGATAATTCGCGGACGCATTAGCAGCAACGGCAGTCGCACCTTCATCAGGATTTGCACTGAGCATCGAATGCTGTTGCGGCGCCATGGAAGACCATCCCAAAAGCCCCCATGCAAAAAGACACACCAGTGCCACCACACGGCTCGAGGGAAATAGCAACAACATTGCAAAATCAGCAGCAAGCAAAACAATGATTATGGTCGTTAGCTTGCGAGAACTATCTACCTTATCGAGCACCCGCCCGATTCCAAATGCACCAACTGCACCGCCAATTCCCCAAATCCACATGCCAGCAATGGTGTCTACCTGCACTCGTTCGAGCACCGCGGAAATATAGGTATACAGTCCCAGCGAACCGACTCCCACGAAGAAAGTAACCAAGACCGTTAGGAAATTATCCACCCGACCAATGATTCGGAGTCGCTGCCCTAGCGAGGAAGAAGGCACAGCTGGTACAGCACTCGTTTTACGTATCGCTAAACCTGCCAACGCCGCCATGCCAACCACCGATACCAAAGCAATGGCAGCCCGCCAACCTAGCTCCTTGGCCACTCCCAGTCCCGCTGGTACACCCACAACGGTTCCCACCGCCAGACCGGCTAGCACCAATGAAAGCGCACGTCCGCGACGCTCCGCTGCGACCGACATGCCCGCTACCGCCGCGGACAATGGCGAATAGATTCCCGCTGCCGCACCTGCAATCAGCCGCGAAACTATAAAAATACCCACCGTAGGGGATACAGCGGTCACAACATTGGCCAGAGAAAACACAGCAAGAGCGCCCAGCAGTCCATTTCGCGGATCCTTGCCCGCCCTACCCGATAATAGTGGGCCGCAAACCGCGTACGCACCGGTAAAAGCGGTAACACCCAAGCCAATCACGCTGCCACTTGCACCCAAGTCTTCGGCAATCTGCGGCAGCAGCCCAGCAATAACATACGCATCCAACCCGAGTGCTACGCTGCCCAAAACTAACGGCCATAGCTGTTTAAGCATTAGAGATCACCATGTCGAGCAAACCTGGAAAGCACTTGTCTAGATCGTCTCGGCGCAAAGAGATGACACAAGTGCGCCCCTGGCTTCTTGTCCACGTCACACCGGCTTCACGCAGCTGCCGAGTGTGGTAAGTCAGGGTCGACCGAGGCAGGTCGTCAGCAAGCGTCAAGCTATCGTGCTCCTTACCGTCTGCTAAGCGCTTGACCATTTCCAACCGGATGGGATCACTTACTGCAGCCAATACGCGGACGAATTCTAAATCCTCGGTGGCCGGATGCTCATATTTTCGTGGACTCATTCCAACTCCAATCGTGCAGGAATTCTTGAACGATTGGCTACACTAAGCTATTCGAGACATTCGTGCAAGATTTCTTGCATACACGAAGGCCCACCGACAGCGCATCGGTGGGCCTTCTCCCCATGACTAATCTCTCGGCACCCAAGGAGGGAGTGGAGCGCACCCTCCTGCAAGCACCGCCCGTGATTAGGCAAGCCTAAGTTTATAAACCTTTCGTAGGATGGTCAAGGGTTTACCCATAAATTTCTTCACCCCTGGCAAAAGCGCAGTTAACCTGCAATAACGAGTACAATCGGGAACCATGGCTGAGTTGAAATCCACTATTTCCGAGCAACTCCGCAAATTCTGGCGTGCCAACGACAAGGAATTGACCGATTCCCCGCGTCGCGGCGTCGCCTCCCCTGCCGAGGCCACGGCACTGCGCGAGGAGGTCGCAGCCGAAATCGCGGACCTCATCAAAGCCCAGAAGGTCAAGACCAGCCCCGGCGATACTGCCCTCGACGCCGATGCCGCCGCCACCCTTCCCCTTGGCGCCCGCATCAAACCGCGCGGCGTCTTCGAAGATGACTGGAGCGCGCGTCCTACTGCGGAGCGGCCTTGGCCGGTCATCCTCATCCACGGCACCTGCGATACCAAAGGCGTATGGCAAATCCTCGGCAATGAACTGCGCCAGGACGGCTGGGCCGTCTTCGCCCCTGATTATGGACACCGCGCTACCCAGCCGCTCGCGGAATCCGCACGCCAACTTGGCGCCTATATTGATGCCGTGCGCGCAGCTACCGGCGCGGACAAGGTTATTCTCATTGGACACTCCCAAGGCGGGCTGCTTGCCCGCTATTGGATGCGTATGGAGGGCGGGGCCGAAAACGTCCTGCACCTGATGTGCATTAGCGCGCCGAATCACGGCACCACCTATGGCGGCATCGCCAGCCGCCTCATCCGCACCCCGCGCCAGGAAGCGGTGCTGCGCTCCATCATTGATGGCTGGTTTGGGCCGGCGGGCATGGACCAGGTCGTCGGCAGTGAGGCTCTGCGCGAAACCAACCGGGACGGCGATCTAGAATCCGGCGTGAGCTATACCTGCATTGCCACGCGGTCCGACGCCGTCGTTGTCCCGCCCGAGACCTGCTTCCTCGACCCCCGCGGCGTCGCAGAGGGCACGGTCCGCAATATTTATGTCCAAGACTTCGACCGCCTCGCGATGGTCATGCATGAGGATATGCCGATGGATAAGCGCGTTCGCGCGATCGTGCGCACCATTTTGGAACTGGTGGAGAGCATCCCGCGCTAGTTATAGCCCCAGCTCATCGAGTACCGCGTCAAAGGCCGGTCCCACCTGGGTGCGCCACAGGGTATCCACTTTCTGATCACCCCGGCCGGGCCCGCCATTGATAACGGCCACGCGCTTGCCCTGCTTCTTTGCCTCCAGCACAAAGCGGTACCCGCTCATAACCGCCAGCGAAGAGCCGGCCACCACGAGCGAACGCGCTTGGCCCAGTAGTGCAAAAGCAGCATCGCGGCGCTCCGCCGGCACGGGCTCGCCAAAGTAGACGACGTCCGGCTTCAACAAGGCAGAACCACAGCGCTCGCACCCTGCCATGCGGAAGGCTGCCACGTCTGCTTCAGCGAGCGTCACGTCACCGTCCGGGTTCACCTGATCCGCCTCCACGACGAGGCGCTCCAGGTAGCCCGGGTTCGCTGCAGCTAGGCGCGCGTCGAAGTGCGGCCGCGCCTCCCGGTGCCCGCACATCAAGCACACCACGGTTTCCATATCGCCGTGCAGCGCCACCAAGTTCGCGGTTCCCGCCTGTTTATGCAGGCCATCCACGTTCTGCGTGACCACGCCATTGACCAGCCCGGCGCGCTCCAGCTCGACGAGCGCATAGTGCGTGCGATTCGGCACCGCGGAATCCATAACCCGCCACCCCACAAAGCTGCGGGCCCAATACCTATGGCTCGCGGCCGGGTCATGCCGAAATTCCTGATAGGTCATCGGCCGGTGCCTACTGAGCGAGCCGCCCGGCCCCCGATAGTCCGGCACTCCTGAGTCCGTAGATACCCCAGCCCCGGTCAGCACCATTACGGGGCCGTCGCGCAGCTGCTTGACGACGTCCCCTAAGGCCTTGCCTTCCTCCGTATGCGGCGCCGATTCTTCGACCACTCGCGCGATCGAGCGCAGCGCAGACTGGTGGGCAAGGGAGACGGCTGGATCCATGCCCCCGATGCTAGCTTTCGGGCAATTGCTCTACATAAAGCCACTCCGAATCCAGCTCCCCGTGGCGCGAGCACTTGGTGTGCCAGCCATCGGGGCGCACCTGGGCCACCATGCGGCGGCCACAGATCTGGCAGTAGCGCGGCACGTCGAGGCCGGCTGCAGCCGCGGGGTGCAGCGTGAAGACCTCTTCGATCGGTTTGCCGGTATTCGGATGGAAAATCGGCTCGTCCCCTGAAAGGACGGCGGCAGCCAATTCTGATGTTGGCTCGGATAAACCAGGCACTATAGGGCCTTAATCGGCAGGTCGATGCGGTTCAACATGTCCACATCCTTTTCAATCTGCTGGCCCAGGGTAGTCAGGTAGTTGCCGGCGATAATGGCGTTGATGCCGCCGAGGAGGCCGCGCTCAGTGCCGTCGTCGCCAAGCGAAAGCTCGCGGCCACCAGCAAAGCGCAAGGTGGTAGACGGCATGGCCAGGCGGAACGCCGCCACGGCGCGCAGGCCTTCACCCAAGGGAACCAGCGGGCGATCCGCGAAGGGGGTGCCCGGGCGCGGATCAAGGAAGTTCATCGGTACCTCGCACGGATCAATCTCTGCCAGCTGCGCGGCGAACTCGGCGCGCTGCTCCAGGGACTCGCCCATGCCGATGATGCCGCCGCAGCAGACCTCCATGCCTACCTCGCGCACGTAGTCGAGGGTCTGCTTGCGCTCCTCCCAGGTGTGGGTGGTGACCACATTAGGGAAGAAGGAGCGGGAGGTCTCCAGGTTGTGGTTATAGCGCTGCGCGCCCATATCCTTCAGGCGCTGCGCCTGCTCGCGGGTCAGGGTGCCCAGCGAGCAGGAAATCTCGATATCGACGGCGTCATTAATCGCGGCAATCGCCTCGCCCACCTGGTCCAGCAAGCGATCGTCCGGGGACTTCACCGCGGCAACAATGCAGAACTCGGTGGCGCCGGACTTGGCGGTCTTCTGCGCCGCTTCAACCAGCTCCGGGATGTTCAGGCGCACGGCGCGCACCGGGGACTCAAAAAGGCCGGACTGGGAACAAAAGTGGCAATCTTCTGGGCAGCCGCCGGTCTTAATGGAGATAATGCCTTCCACCGATACGTCTGGGCCGCACCACTTCAGGCGGGTCTGGTGGGCAATATCGGCAATCTCCTCCAGCTGGGAATCCGGTACCTGCAATACCTGCAGTAGCTCTTCCTGGTTAAGGCCTTTGCCTTGCTCCAGGGCTTTCTCACGGGCGATGTCAACGATGCTCATGGTGGTAAACCCTACTTGAACGGCGTTCAACTTTGGTTAAAAACACATATAAATCTGTACGGAACTACCCTCGGGGGCATGACGCTTTATGATGACACCCTCTCCCTCCTCCAAGAGCTTATCCGCAATGCCTGCGTTAATGACCTCACGCCGGATTCCGGCCACGAAGTGCGCAATGCGGATAGCCTGGAAAAATTCTTCGCGGGCGAAGACGTGCAGATTGAGCGCTTCGAGTCCCACCCGGACCGCGTCTCCATCGTGGTGACCGTCCCCGGCGATCCGGACAAGGAACCGCTCACCCTCATGGGTCACACGGACGTCGTCCCCGTGGACGAGCCGAAGTGAACCAAGCCGCCTTTCGAGGCCCTTATCGAGGATGGCAAGCTCTACGGCCGCGGTTCCGTAGACATGCTCTTTATTACCGCCACCATGGCAGCGGTTACCCGCGAGGTCGCCCGCGCCGGTAACACGGGCGGCACCCTCGCCTTCGTCGGCATGGCCGATGAGGAGGCCCGCGGCGGCCTCGGCGTGCGCTTTATGTCCGAGAACCACCCCGACGCCTTTTCGTGGAAGAACTGCCTGTCTGAAACCGGCGGCAGCCACCTGCCCGGCGCGGTGGGCTTCAACGTGGGAGAAAAGGGCGCTGGCCAGCGCCGCCTGCACGTGCATGGCGATGCCGGCCATGGCTCCACGCCTTATGGCAAGGACTTTGCCATCGTGAAGATCGGCGAGGTCGCCCGCCGCATCGCCACCGCTGAGCCGCCCACGGCCTCCAATGAGATCTGGGAGGGCTTCGTGCGCACCTTCAAGTTTGACCCCCAGACGGAGCAAGAGCTTATCGACGGCACGGGTGACTACTCCAAGTTCGGCAACCTCGACGCCTATGCCCACGCCTTTAGCCACACCACCATCGCCGAGACCGTCCTGCGCGCTGGCGGCGCCATCAACGTGCTGCCTTCGCATGCCTACCTGGAAATGGATGTGCGCCCCTTCCCCGGCCAGACCCAAGAGGATCTGGATGACTTCCTGCGCAGCGCGCTCGGGGACATGGCCGATGAGGTAGAAATCGAGCACCTCATCACCGAAGATGCCACGCAATCCTCCACCGATACCGAGCTCTGGCGTGCCATTGAGGCCACCTCCAAGGAATTCTTCCCCGACAAGGACGTTGTCCCAGTTCACGCCACCGGCGGCTCGGACCTGCGCTTCGCCCGCCGCAAGGGCGGCAATGCCTATGGCTTTGCCATGCACGCCGAGGGCCGCAATATGGCTAGTGCCAATTCGCAGCTGCACAGCCATGACGAGCACCTCTACTTGGACGGACCTCGAGCTAACCGTGCGCGCCTACCGCAGCCTGGTCAATCGCTTCCTCGGCCTGTCACAGGCGTAACAAGTGTGGCAAAATGTCCGGCATGAGCTTTGCACGTAAGTCCGCGCTGCTATCTGCAGCTACCGCCCTGACCGTAACCCTCGCCGCCCCTGCCGCTGCCCATGCCGACGCCGTTGATAATCTCCTCGACAAGATGCCTGCCGGCCAGATTTCCTGCTCCCAGGCACAGCAGTACTGGACCAACTCCGCTGACTACAACCAGAAGAAGTCCCAGGCCCTCGCCGTTGCCACCGTGCACCCACGCGGCAACGAGGTCCGCGGCGCCATCGGCCGCATGGATGAAGCCATTGCCCGCTGCGGCCTAAACGGCACCACCGGTCAGGGCAAGCCGGTCAACACCGGCGGCCAGCGCGGCAATGCTCCCGCACCGAAGCCGGCACCGGCACCGGCCCCCGCACCAGCTCCAGCCAAGAACGCCAAGGTCATCGAGCTGGGCACCATCCCGGGCCAGCCGACTGTCGACGTCCCCTTCCTGGGCCAGACCTTCCGCATCCCGGACGCGGCCAAGATTGCCCAGAACGCCGTATCCCAGTTCCAGCTGCCACAGATCCCGCAGATCCAGCAGCTACAGCAGCTGTCTTCCTTCTAAGACTCTCACTTGGCCGAACCGCTTAGCGGTCTAGCTGAAAATAGATCCCGGCATGCACCCTGCAGCCGGGATTAAATTTATGCCCGCAGTGGGGACACGCAGGCACGGCGGAATAGGCGTGGTAGTTCATTTCGGTGCGGCAGGCGCCGCAGAGTACCGAGGGGGCGTCGGCAAGCATGGGCCCAAACTCATGCTCAGTGAGCTCGGCATGGCACAGCGCGCAGGCAAAATACTCGCCACAGGTGGCGCACTTATTGGCCACCACATCCAGCGGTGAATGCCAGTGCTTGCACCGGCCCTCCGCATCAATCGCGCCGTGAATCTTCATGGCCGTCAGCATACGCGCCATCCTGTTGCCACTGCTGCTTCTTTTCCTCTGATTTCTTGGCATTGCGCACGGCCTGAACGCCCACCACGATGGCGATGATGAGCGGTACCCACACCTTGCTGTAATCCATGAGGAATACCAACCAGTCGGGCGGATCGATGTCGATGTTGAAGTCGAGATTCGGCACCGGCAGCTCTATCTGCGGAAACTCCGGTACGGGGAGCGCGATATCCGGCAGGTTAATCTCTGGCAGCTCCCAATCCGGCAGCAACCGGGACAAAATGCGACTAATAATCGGACCGAGCACGATAACGCCAATGGCCCAGCCGGACTTGCCCAGCCCGCCCAGAAGCGGATACAGCACCCGCTTGAAGGAACTTTCCTCCATGGCATGGCGGCACTTCTCCCCCAAGGAGCCGGCCGGCGGGTCGAGGGCGACTGCCTCCTCGCCATTGCGGTAGTACACGTCCAGGAGCTCGCCAAAGGGCGATGCCTGAATGTCCAGATAAGGTTTGCTGCGCGGGGCGGAATTCTCAAGAAGGGTGAGGTCTTTTTCAATCTTCTTCTTGAGCGAATAGCGGCCCGCGCGGGGCCGATCGTGGCGGCTGCGTACCTGACCATTCACCACAATTTGCAGGCGTGGGCTGGGGTTCTTCTGCCAAAGCCGAAGGCGCTCCGGCAGCGAAGCATCGCCTGGAACCGGGGTGAAATCCTTGGCCTTCTTCGGCCACTCGCCCATCTCCGCGAACTCGGCATCGTACCCGCGCTGCACCTCGATGGTGCCCACCTCGGGGTGCTCTAGGCGCCACGTCTCCATTAGCTCTTCCCTGCCTTAGAGCCCACCACGGCGCCCAGCCTGCTCGCGGCCCACGCTAGGAACACGAATACTGGGAGGTATATCCAGGTGCCCTCGTTGAAGTACAGGGACATGGCGGCAAAATAGGCCAGCCCTGCCACGCAGAAGATGGTCCAGGAGGCGCGGAAGGTGGCGCCGTCGGCAAGAGCAATGACCACCGTCAGCACGGCCATGAAGATGAGCAGGATAAGGCCGGAGACAAGGTGGTAGACAGCGGGCGGAACAACGATGAAAACGGTGACCATGGCGATGGGCGCCCACCATTGCCACCAGACGCGGCTAGGCTCGTCTTTTGTTTCCGCTTCTTCTTCTAGCTCCTCAAACACGCACCCAACCTATCACAGGGCTTGGCAGAACTTATGGGGGAGAAATCCTCCCTATGTCCGGCTTAATCCTCCCCGCGGAGGATACCGCGATGAGCAGGGCATACCTAGCGTTGAGTGTATGAAAAGCACACCACTCATCCTCGCGGCGGGCGTGGTATTTGGCGCCATCTATGGCACCAATGCACTCCTGCCAGACTTTTATGACAACCCTACGTCTGAAGTGCAGGTCGGCTCGGCCCGCATCCCCGGATTATCCTGCACGGAAGAAGATGGCTCCACCAGCAGTGAACCACGCTGGGACTGTGACGGCACCCAGATCCGCGCTAAAGAAGTCGGCGTACAGGACAAAGACCAAGCCACCCGCCGGTACCTCCGGGCAATGGGGGAAGGTACGGCCATACCGGAAGGAGACATCGACCGCGACGGGGATAAGCGCACGCTTAGCGATGGCGACCTCGTAGCCATCAGCATTGAGGGCGATGGCCTCACCACGTTCCTCTCCTTGCACGGACCGCGGGCTGAAGAACTTGCCCAGGAGGTAGAAAAAGCATGAAGAATCTGTACTGGCTATCTATCGCTTTCGGCCTGGTAGTTTCCGGCTTTTTCTTTGTTGATCGCCGTTTTACCGAGGTGGGGCTCATCGGTGCGCTCATCTGCGCTGGCTTGACGCTTGGACTGGGATTCTGGTGGTTTAGGCCGCGGCCAGTGTGGCAGGGCATCCTATGGGGTGCGCTCGCCCAGCCGGTGGTGGTAAGCCTCAACGATCAGATGGTGGGGATCTCGGACAAGCTGGGGCTCACCCACCTAGACGCGGCCTTATACTCGCCGCTTCCGGAGGAAACCATCAAGCTCCTCGGCGTCGTTATTATTATTGCAGCCTTTGGGAACGTGCGGCATCCCTACCACGCCGCCGCGATCGGAATGGCGGTAGGCCTTGGTTTTGACGCCATGGAGAATATTCCATTCCTCCTGAGCGCGACCATCACTAACCTGGATGGCGATCTCTGGGGCGCCATTATTACCGGTACCGGGCGAATCCTCACTGGTGCCTTTAGCCATGCACTGTATACGGGGGTTGCGGCGTGGGGCGTCGGCAAGCTCTACGCGGGGGCACGCCACGGATACTGGCAGGTGGCCGGATTCTGGCTGGCCGCTATCGCCCTGCATACCCTGTTCAATGCCTCGCTGATCATTACGGGTGATTGGCCGGTGACCATTCTCCTAACCGCTCTCATTACGTGGACACTGATTATCTGGGGCCTGCGATTCATGCGCAAGCAGAACAAGAAATTCGCGGCACAAAGCAGCGAAAATTCCCTTCCCGCTAAAGATCCGGAATATAGCTCCTGAACTGGTTCAATGTGGAGAAAAAGGCTCGTGTCCGAGGGGTGTTATAAGGTGTGAATCGTACACAAGTTCACACGATGATTTAGGTACGATGCGCCATGGAAGAACCCTACTTTTCCACGACCAATACCGCCGACCCCATCACACGCTCAGCCTTTGAAATGCGAAAGGCGGAATACGAGTTCTGGGTGAGCCAAGTCCCGGATCTCGACTCTGATTTCGAATTAGTTACCCAATCCCTCTACCGCACTACCGGCGTTAATGAAGGCCGGATCGGCCATATCCTCATGGCGCTGCACCGTCTGGAGGAGCTGCCCGAGCTCCAGGCGCTGCAGCACCGCTTCTACCACTTGGACCTCGACCGCATTATTGCCATCAATAAGTCCCTCAACCGCTTGGGAAACCCCACACCGGAGGTGGTGGCGCGCATCGATGAGCAGCTCACTGCCTACCTCACCCCTACCCGGCCGAACCAGGCCATGCGCACGCAGGCGCAGATTAAGCGCAAGCTCAACGAGCTCATCAACCTCGCCGATGACACGCTGGCCGTCACCCAGGGCCCCACCCAGCCGCGCTACACCATGGAAAACTGGGGCGATAACACCTCGGCGGTGACTTTGAGTGCGGACCCGGCGGTTATCGCGAGCGTCGATAAGTGCATCCGGCAGACCGCGCTGGAGCTAGATTGCTCGCTTGCCGACGCCGCCGTTGCACTCCTTACCGGCCGCACCCAAGCCCCCGAGATCATCCTCAACGCCTACAAGGCCACCGATGTGCCCAATTCCCCGGCGTTTATCGAGTCCGTGGGCTGGCTCGACCCGGCGCGCTCCAATGCGCTGCCCTACACCAAAATCCGGGAGATGGACCCTAACCACGAGGTCAAGGGCTATGTTACTCCCACCGCCATGGCTGCGTACCTGGAAGGCGTCGATGGCACCTGCCGCTACCCCGGCTGCAACCGCCCGGCATCTGCCTGCCAGAAGGATCACCGCATCAACCACGCGGACGGCGGGCCGACCACGCCGGCAAACCTCGCCTGCTTATGCCAGCACCACCACAACATAAAGACCGATGGCCGCGCTTTTTATGTCATGGACCCACACACGCGCGACATCATCTGGCTTTTTGAGGACGGCACCTGGACCACCACCGAACCTTCCGGCCCGCTGGCGCAGAAGAACAAGAACTGGGTGCAGACCTTCGCCCAAACCATGACTGCCCACCGCACCCGGGCATATGAAGAGGCCCAAGAGCTCATGCGCCAGCAGAAAACCACCCCTAGGGAGGAGGAATAAAACCGCCAGCTTCCCTACAGTGGCTGGCATGACGCAAAATTTATTCACACTTGACGAGCTCGTAATTACCCAGACCAAGTCCTTCCTCAACGATCAGTTCATGATCACCGATCTTGACGGCACCCCTGTGGGCACCATCCTGCAGTCCACCAGCCTGAAAGACATGGTGCTGAAATCCTCCCGCAGCTTGGAGGTTGCCATCACGGACGCCGAGGGCAATCCCCTCCAAACGGTCATGACGATTTCGGACCCGCCGAATTTTCTGCGGGATACCTACGAGGTGCACTTGCCGGGAATTGAGCAACCTATGGCCGTCATCACCAAGCGCTTTTCCATGCTCAAGACAAAATTGGACTTGACCATGGAGGGCTTTCCTGACGTCGAAATTCACGGCGACTTCTGGGATTGGAACCTTTCCATCACTTCAGAAGATCGCCTGCTTGCTGACGTCTCTAACGAATGGACTGGCATGGGTAATTTCTTCATGGGCAAAAACACGTACCGCCTGCGCATCACGCCGGGACTCAGCGAGCAACAGCACGCCGCCATCCTCGGCGCTGTGATGAGCATGGATATGCTGCGCACTAAGCAAAAGAACAGCGACTAGGAAAATAAAAAGGTGCTGTTGCAATGTTGGGCGGAGAGCAGCGAAGACTCAGTTTCTCATTCCCTGATGGCCGCTGCGTGTGGGCGTTGTTAGGCCGTCTCGAAGATCCGGTTGACGATCACCGCGTCCGGGTTCGGGTGCCCGTAGGCAAACATCGCGCCTTGCCCTTTCCGCAATGAGTGCATCGCCTCCATCCCTTTCAACGTCCGATATACAGTGTCCGGTTCTTAAACGCGCCTTTCGGCTCGAGGATTCGCTTCAGCCGACCATGGTGGCCTTCCAGGATGTTGTTGAGGTATTTCACCTGCCGGTGTTCCACTGTTGGCGGGCAGATTCCCTCTGACTTCAACTCGGCGATTGCCCTGGCTAGGGAGGGTGTTTTATCGCCGTTGATCACTTTGGGATACACGGCTGACGCATTGGATCTGACGGCCTTGGCCAGGAAGCGCTTCGCTGCGGCCACGTTCCGCTTCGAAGAGAGGTAAAAGTCCAGGGTCTGGCCACCGGCGGTGATCGCCCGATAGAGGTAGCACCACCTGCCGCCGACCCGGATATAGGTCTCATCCACCCGCCAGGACCGGGCCTGCCAATCAGGTACCTGCCGGTACCACCGTGTTTGCTTGTCCAGCTCAGGGGCGTATTTCTGAACCCAGCGGTAGATCGTGGTGTGATCGACCGGCACGCCCCGCTGAAGTCATCATTTCCTCCAGATCGCGGTAGCTCACCCCGTAGCGGCAGTACCACCCACTGCCCACAAAATGATGCCACGAGGGGAAATGACAACCGGAGAAGACACCCATGGCTGTGATTATTTCACGTCGCCCTTCCTACTGCCCCAACTTTGCAACAGTACTTTTCAGGGTCATATGGGGGCAGTGGAGAGAAGTGGTGGATCAGTGGACGGCGGTGGATGCCGGAGTAGGCGTGGCGTATTCCTCCTTCGACTCGGCCGGAGCCAGGTGAGCCGGATCCAGATCAATGCGGCGCAGCAGCTGGGCGTTCAGGGCCACCACGATGGTCGAGGCAGACATCAAGATCGCGCCCACGGCCGGAGACAGCACGAACCCGATCGAGGCGAGCACTCCGGCGGCCAACGGCACGGCGAGGATGTTGTAGCCAGAGGCCCAGATCAGGTTCTGGATCATCTTGCGGTAGCTGGCCTGGGACAGCTCAATCATCGACAGCACTGCCCGCGGGTCATCACTGGCTACGACCACCCCGGCAGATTCCATGGCCACATCCGTGCCGGCACCGATGGCGATACCGACGTCCGCGCGGGTCAGAGCGGGGGCGTCATTGACACCGTCACCGACCATGGCCACGCTCAAACCCCGGTCCTGCAGCTGCGTGACCTTGGTGTCTTTGTCCTGGGGCAGGACCTCGGCGAAGACCTCATCAATGCCTAGGTCCTGACCAACCGCCTGGGCCACCTGCTGCGCGTCGCCGGTGATCATCGCGACCTTCACCCCGCGGTCCTGCAGGGCTTTCACAGCGGCGCGGGATTCGGGGCGGATCTTGTCCTCGACGGCCACCGCACCGATGATCTGACCGTCGCGGACAATATGGAGCACACCGGCCCCACGCCCGGTCCAGGCGCTGGTGGTGTCGGTGAGCTCGGCCGGGGTCGTGAGGTTGAACTCGCGCAGCATGTTCGGCCCGCCCACGAGGATCTCAGCGCCATCGACAGTGGCCCGGACCCCCCGGCCGGAGGCGGCGCTGAAACCAGTTGCACGGATTTGCCGATGGGAGGCCTCGGGATGGGCGGCCGCGGCCGCCACGATGGCGCGGGCCACGGGGTGCTCACTGTCGGCCTCCGCGGCGGCGGCCAGGGCCAGCAGCTCTCCCTCGGTGACGCCGACAGCTGCCGCGACACCGGTGACCGCGTGCGCACCCTCGGTCAGGGTGCCGGTTTTGTCGAAGAGCACCACGTCGATGGTGCGCATCCGCTCGAGCGCCATACGGTCCTTGATGAGCACCCCGGATTTCGCGGCCCGCTCGCTGGAGATCGCAATGACCAGCGGAATCGCCAGGCCCAGGGCATGCGGGCAGGCGATGACCAGCACCGTGACCGTGCGCACGACGGCATCGTCCGGGCTGCCGATAATGGTTCACACCACCGCGGTGATCAGAGCGGAGATCAGCGCGAACCAGAACAACAACGCCGCCGCCCGATCCGCCAGGGCCTGGGCCCGGGAGGAGGACTCCTGGGCGTCGGCAACCATGCGTTGGATCCCGGCCAAGGCTGTGTCACCGCCGGTAGCCTCCACCCGGATGCGGACGGTGTTGTCGGTGGCCACGGTACCAGCGACCACCTTGTCACCGGTGTCGCGGAAGACGGGACGGGATTCGCCGGTGATCATCGCCTCATCGAATTCGGCGGCTCCATCGAGGATGGTTCCGTCGGCCGGCACCCGGGCACCGGCCCTCACCAGCACGACGTCGTCGACGACCAGGTCGGAGATGGCCACGGTGCGGGTGGTCCCGTCGATGACTTTCTCGGCCTCATCCGGCAGCAGGGCAGCCAGCGCGTCAAGCGCGGAGGACGCGGCCCCGAGAGCGGACATCTCCAGCCAGTGGCCCAGCAGCATGATGGTCACCAGCAGAGCCAGCTCCCACCAGAAGTCCAGCTCAAAACCGCCCAGCCCCAGAGTGGTGACCCAGGAGGCGACAAACGCCACGGTGATGGCCATGGCGATCAGGAGCATCATCCCGGGTTGGCGGGATTTCAGTTCTCTCCATCCGCCCTTGAGGAAAGGCGTTCCGCCGTAGACGAAGATGATCGTGCCCAGCACCGGGGGGATCCAGGTGGATCCGGGGAATGCCGGGAGGTGGTAGCCGAGCAGGTTGGCGACCATGGGGCTGAAAATAACGACGGGAATGGACAGAATCAGCGACCACCAGAAGCGGTCCCGAAACATTGCGGTGCTGTGTCCGGCGTGTTCGCCGTGACCATGAACGTGGTGGTCTTCGTCCAGGGCGGAGTGTGGGTGATCGTGGGGCATCGCTTGGCCGTGGGTGTCGGCATCCGCGTGGTGTTCCTGGCCGGCATGATCCGGGTGGTGGGTGTGGTCTGTTTCCGGAGCGGGGTGATCACCATGGTGATCACCCGAATGGTGGGGAGTGCTCATGACGTTCCTTTCGCTCAACCCGGTCGGGGTCGAGATGATGGGTAAAACTGATCAGGATAAGACGGTGTAGCCGGCCTCCTCGATGGCCCGGCGAACCATCTCCGGAGGTACGACACCGGAGACCGTGACGGTGGAAACACCACCAGCAGCGAGATCAATCTGGACGTCGTCAACCTGGGAGAGGTCCTGAAGGGCCTGGGTCACGCTTTTCGCGCAGTGCCCGCAGGTCAGGCCGGTAACCTGGTAGCTAGGGGACGAGCCCTCCCGCTGACGAGTCGCTGGCGGCAGGGATGGAGGCGGTGTCGGCACGTGAGGCAGGTCCGCAACAGCTGCAGCCGTGGGAGGCCATCGGCAAGAGGCGGGGCGCGGAGGTGATCATAGGAAAGCTCCTTCGGTTCGGTGGGGTGCGGCGATGCCGCTCTCTAGCGTATACCCCCAGGGGGTATATTTTCAGCATACCCCCTGGGGGTATATTTTCAAGGGGTGGAGGGCACGGCCCTCACGCGGGGCAGGGTGTAGTCACCGAGCAGCCTCCTCATTGTCGGGAGGGGACAGCGGGAGGCGGAGGGCAAACACCGCTCCGCGACCGGGGCCCGGGGGAGGTGGCGGTGAGAGTGCCGCCGTGGGCCTCGATCAATGCCTTGGAGATGGTCAGACCGATACCGGCCCCGCCGTTGTCCCGGCTGCGGGCGGCATCCCCCCGGTAGAAGCGTTCGAAGATGTGTCCGATCTGGTCAGGTGGGATGCCCTCGCCGTCATCGGCGACGTGGATGAGCGCGGTGGACGCCCCCTGTCGGTGGACGCTGATCCGGACCTGCCCGCCGGCCGGGGTGTGCCGTAGCGCGTTCGACAGGAGATTGCTCATCACCTGGCCGAAGCGTTGCCGGTTCACGAGCATCCGGGTGGTGTCTGTAATGGTCTCGACCTGTAAATCGACGCCTTTGTCAGCATAAGCTTCCCTCGCGGCAGCAGCGGCGGTATGGAGCAGATCCCCGAGCCCTTCCTCCGCCAGGTCCAAATCGATCCGGCGTTCCTGGGCCCGGGAAACATCGTCAATGTCTTCCATCAACCGGGTCAGGCGGGTGAGTTGGTCAGCCATGATCGTGTGGGTGGCATTATTCCAGTCCACGACCCCGTCCTGGAGACCATCGAGGTAGACCGTGAGCACCGATAAGGGGGTGCCCATTTCGTGGGCCAGATCAGAGAGCATCTGGCGGCGGACCTGTTCGGTGTGTTCCAGCCGGTCGGCCATGGTGTTGAAGGCATGCGCCAGGGTGGTGACCTCGGGGCCTGCTTTTCCGGCGGGCACGCGGATACGGGAGTTGCCGGCCGTTAGGCTGGTAGCGGCGCGGGTGAGATCCTGCAGGGGGGTGCGCAGACGACGCGATAACCACAGGCTGGCCAGCAGGGCACTGATCAAGGCGGTGGGTAGGGCGACGGCCAGGGTGATCAGGTTGGCGCCCCGGTAGGCCTGCTCGGCATGGAACAGCTCCAGCGAAGGGTCCGTCCCGGCCGGTCATCAGCATATGATCGTGGAACAGGGTCGGGCCCACCATCGTGGCCACGGCCGCGGCCACCAGCAGGCTAATCACCACGACCAACACCTGGGCGGCCAGGAAGCGGAAGGTCAGGCCGGGTCCGTGATTCATGGCTGCCCCACCCGGTAGCCCACGCCACGCACGGTGTCGATAAACCCCCGGCCCTGGGTGTCGGTGCCGAGCTTGCGACGCAAGTTGCCGATGTGGACATCGACGATGCGTTCATCACCGACCCAGGTGGTGTCCCAGACCTCGGTGACCAGGTCGTGGCGGGTCAGCACCTGGCCGGGGCGCAGGGCCAGGGCAACCAGCAGCTCGAACTCAGTGCGGGTGAGCTCCACGGTCGTCTCCCCCACCCGTACCTCATGGGCGACGGGGTCAAGGATGAGGTCACCAACGATCAAGGGGGTGGTCACCTGCGGTGGGGTGGTGCTGGTGCGTGGACGGCGCAGCACCGCATGCACCCGGGTCACCAGTTCCCGGATGCTAAAAGGTTTGGTGATGTAGTCATCCGCCCCCAGGGTCAAACCGCTGATCTTGTCGTCCTCGCTGCCACGCGCGGTGAGCATGAGGATGTAGCAGTCCGAGAAGGTGCGGATCCGTCGGCACACCTCCAGGCCGTCGAGTTCGGGCAGCCCCAGATCCAGCACCACAACATCGGGGGAAAAGCGACGGGTCTCGTCCACGGCCTGGGTACCGGTGTGCGCCTGGAGGGTATCGAAGCCGGCCCGGATGAGGTAGGAGGCCACCATCTGAGCCAGGGGTTGTTCATCATCGACGACCAGCACCCGCCCCGGGGGCGTGGCGGTGGTCGGTGTGCGGTCAGCCATAGACCCCAGTATCGCTCCGGTCAGGGGGGAATACCACCCTCGCTCAGTGCCCGGCGGGGAAATCTTCATCAAATCTTCAAACATCACCCTTCGACCGCCGTCACCCCTGTGCCCCACCCCGGGTCGGCGGTATCGCCTCCCCTGTTCGGTTCAGCAGGCGCCACCAGGGATTTCACTGTCTGCACCGCATACCTAGGGCGGGTAGAAGGACATCGCCCACGGCTGTGGGGTGGTGTTCCGGTGGTGACCCAGCCCACCGAATTCACCCCCTTTTCGCCCTGTTATAAGGCTGTGAGCAGGGTTTTTGATTTCTAGTCCGTCAGGCACCCGTGCTAGATAAAGGTATGGCATCGACCTTGAGGCGGTGTCTTCTCACGGTCTTACCACGATCCAAGGAGATTGACGTGAAACGAGCAGCGATCGCAGCCGCCGCCCTTGCCCTCGCCCTCACGGGGTGTTCGGCCGCCGACCCGGAACCCACCGCCGACGGGACGGTGTCCCAGGATACATTCCTGACTACCCATGGCCTGGCCGGCATGGACGCGGTGGAGATCATTGATCACCTCGACCGGCAGAAGGTCTCTGAGCGTCCCACGGATCTGAACGCTTCAGTGCGTGCCGATGAACTGCTGCTCTCGAGCGATGACCAGGAAGTCGTGGTCGATCTTCCCGACAATCAGACGTATGTCTCGATCGCACCCTATCTCACCTCCACCCACGACTGCTTCTACCACAGCCTCACGACCTGCCAGGGGGAACTCGACAATGAGGATATCCAGGTCACGATCACCGATGAGGCGACCGGTGAGGTTCTGGCGGACGAGGCGACAACCACCTTCGACAACGGGTTTATTGGCTTCTGGCTTCCCGATGATGCCACCGGCCTGATTGAGGTGAGCTACCAGGGGCGTACCGGCACCGCGGAGTTTTCCACCGCCGACGACGGTGCCACCTGTGTCACAGACCTGCACCTGACGTGATGGCTCAGCAGGGTCCTCACCTGCGCCTGTCTCCCGTGTCACTGAAACCTAGCACCAAGGAAGGTGAAATCATGATAAACGCGTTTTCCCGACGACAGTTTCTGCTCGGCGGGCTCGTCCTCGCCGGCACCGGGGCCGTGGCCGCCTGCACCAGCGACCCTGGGCCCGCTGCCTCGGCACCAGGTTCCTCCCTTCGCCCCACTCCCACCCCCACTGCGCTCGGTGAGCCGACGGTGCGCCGGACACTGACCGCCCGGCCCCTCTCTCTGGATATCGGCGGCATCGAAGCCAAGACGTGGGGATACGTCTCTGACACCGGGGATGCGGCCATTGAGGCCACCGCCGGCGACGTCCTCCAGGTCGATATCACCAATGAACTGCCTGAGAGCACCTCCATCCACTGGCATGGCATCGCACTCCACAACGCAGCCGACGGTGTGCCCGGCATGACCCAGGACCCCATTGAACCTGGCGAGTCTTTCTCCTATGTTTTTGAAGTCCCCCACGGTGGCACCTACTTCTACCATTCCCACTCCGGCCTGCAGCTTGATCGCGGCCTCCACGCCCCACTGATCGTCCGTGACCCGCAAGACACTGAGGACCAGGACGTCGAGTGAACCATCGTGCTCGACGACTGGGTCGATGGCATTCAGGGCACTCCCGACGATGAGCTCGACAAGCTCACCGGAATGGGTTCGGGCGACCATAACGGGAAGAAGGGGATGGGAGGTCACGGCCATATGATGCACGGCACCCCGGACCGGGTACTGGGCGGGGATGCCGGCGATGTGATGTATCCGCACTACCTCATCAACGGACGTATCCCCCGTGCTCACCGGACCTTCGAGGCTCGCCCGGGCGACAAGGCCCGCCTGCGGTTTATCAACTCCGGCGGTGACACCATCTTCAAGGTGGCCCTCGGTGGTCACCGCATGACCGTCACCCACACCGACGGCTTCCCTGTCCAGCCCCGGGAGACCGAATCGATCTACCTGTCGATGGGCGAGCGTGTCGACGTCGAGGTCATCCTCGGCGACGGCATCTTCCCGCTCACGGCTTTAGCGGTGGGTAAAGACGACCGCGCCTTCGCCGTCATCCGCACCGCTGGCGGCCAAGCCCCCCACCCCGATGTCGACTTCCCCGAGTTGTCGTCCACCGGACTGCTTCTGTCCTCCCTGAAGCCAGCAGACCGTGCACTCCTGCCCGAGGGCACACCAAACCGAGAAGTCAGCATCGATCTGGGCGGGCAGATGATGCCGTATGAATGGAGCATTCTCACCGACGGCCAATCCTCCTCCGCGACCGTGCAGGAGGGCCAGCGCCTGCGGATGGTCATGCGCAACAGGACCATGATGCCCCATCCCATGCACATCCACGGCCACACGTGGGCGCTGCCCGGCAGCGGCGGGCTACGCAAGGACACCGTCCTTCTCCGCCACGGTGAAACCATGATCGCCGACCTGATCGCTGACAACCCCGGTGAGTGGGCATTTCACTGCCATAACGCCTACCACATGGAAGCCGGGATGCTCAGCTCGCTTCGCTACGAGTAACCCCCACAGCAGGGTTGAGTGCCGAGGTGGGCGGAGCGTCCCATTACGTTGTTGGCAGTTCCGCTTGAAGGAACTCAGGATTCGTACTCCTAGCCCCATGCTGGGGCAGGCTATGTTTATCTGCGTTCCTTCTGCCTTGTTGCAGTGGAACTAGTCGCTGGCTTCGGTATGGCTTGTTTTCGTCCCTGTCTGAAAATGATCCGGGGGGTGATGCCGCCGAAGGCAGTGACATACTCCAGACTGCTAATAGGAACCTGACCCGCACAGAATGTGCGAGGTCTCAAAGTAATGTGGATGCCAGCGTGAAGTATGTCCGACCACCAGCGATGAAATAAGTCCCATACTCATTCAATTCGCTTGGAGGTTTGCTATGACCTACGACTATGTCATCGGCATGGACGTTGGTAAATACTTTCATCACGCTTGCGTCTTAGATATCGACGGCACCCAGGTGCTATCTAAGCGCATCAACCAAAACGAAAAATCCCTGCGCGCACTGTTTTCAACGTTCAGCGCACACGACCACAAGGTCCTTGTCGTCGTGAACCAGCCAAATAACATTGGTCGACTAACTGTCGCGGTTGCTCAAGATCTCGGGATCGACGTGCGCTACCTTCCCGGTTTGGCCATGCGTCAACTCTCACGCATCCACGCTGGCAATGCCAAAACTGATATCCGGGATGCCTATATCATCGCCCATGCTGCAAAGAACCTTCCGGAATCCCTCCGCAGCGTCGACCGTGTCGAAGAAGCTTTCCTCCAATTGAAGGTCCATCAACGGTATCGACGAAGACTTAGCGCGCTCCTACACCAGGCTCATCAATCAGATTCGAAGTGCGCTAGTGGGCTGCTACCCGCAATTCGAACAAGCCCTTCGCGGTCAGATAATCCACCGCAAGTGGGTTCTGCACCTACTTGCACGCTACGGCGGACCGACCAAGATAAAGCGCCTCGGAAAAGCCAAAGCAGCTGCCTTTGCTCGACGCTATAAGGCACGCAATCCTGAACCTGTCCTTGATGCCATATTCGCTGCCATCTCTGAGCAAACAGTCGCCATTGCTGGTGCACACTATGCCGAAATGGGCGTAGCAATGTCAGCGAAGGACGCACTCTTAAAGCTCGAGCACCGCAAGCAAATCGAGCAAGAAGTCATCGAGCTCATCAACGACATCCCCCACACTCAAATCCTGCTATCCATGCCAGGAATCGGACCAAAGACGGCAGCACAAATTCTCATGACCGCTGGCGATATGTCCGACTTTCCGTCAGTCGGGCACCTGGCCTCTTACGCTGGTTTATCGCCCCGAACGAATCAGTCCGGAACCTCGATCATGTCGAACTCACTGAACCGAGCCGGCAATAAAAAATTAAAGAACGCCCTATGGCAATCATCTTTTGCATCGATCAGATTCCACGAGCGTTCCCGGCAATTCTATGAACGAAAGCGCCGTGAAGGCAAGAGACATAACGCCGCAGTAGTAGCACTAGCCCGCAGACGACTCAACGTCCTCTACGCCATGATGCGCAACCACGAGCACTACCACGATCCCACACCATCACAGGAAGACCTAGCCGCCTAGACACTAAGAGTAAAGATAGCCGACCGGGTAAAATCCCAGTCGGCTAGCAGCCATGCCCGAAAACAACACGACCAAACAACCCCGCAGAGAGAATCCGCCCCCGATTTCTCCACCCTCGAGGTTGACAACCTATATAGGAACACCCCCCGAGTAGTGGACACGACGTTGGCGTCAGGGTTGAGCAGTGTGTGCTAGGAGTCGACGGGATTGAAGTATGCGTCGGCGCGCACGGCAGTAAGTTCAATGATGCGGTCGTAGCGCTTGTTAAAGCCGGTGGTTTCGGTATCAATGACCGCAAAGACCGGCTCGCACGGCATGCGTGGGGTGTAGCGGTTGAGGAGGTTTTCTAAAAAGCCCATGGCCCCAAGCCTAGAGGCCCATACCGACATGCCCGCCTAAACGCTATCGAACACTGCAACCAACGTGGATTTCTGTGGATAACCACACTAGCCGTGTGCGGGTTGTCCACAAGGTTAATGTGGTTGGCCTTTCGTAGCGGGCGTGGGTGTGGTTGCCTTAGTGCTATGAGCACTTCGCAGGACTATCCGAACTCCACCCCAACCCCCGCTACTACGACCACTGGGGAGGGTCAGCGGCGGGGGCCGAGTTTGCGGGATATTTCCCAGCAGGAATTAAATACTGCTACCCAGTACATGATTGATGAGCATGGATATGCTGCGCACTAAGGAAAAAGGAGCGACTAGGAAAAATAAAAAGAGCCGGAGTGGAAACTCCTGTGGTTTCCACTCCGGATTTCGATGGTGCCCGGGGCGGGACTTGAACCCGCACGTCCTTATCGAACACTGGCACCTGAAGCCAGCGCGTCTGCCAATTCCGCCACCCGGGCAGGGTGTGGTTGTCTTAGCGACTTGATAAAGATACCACGAAGAGCGCACTGGACTACAAATCTGCAGGAAAACTAGACTATTTCGGGGAGGCAGCGGCGAAAATTCTGGGAACTTTCGCGTCGCCATCTACGTTTCGAGGGGGTGAACAAACTATACTGATCGCTACTGATCGCTGCATGGTGGAAAGGAGAATGGCTCGTGGCGTTTTTGGAAAAGCTGGCGAAGCTGGACTCCGCCATGCAACGCGGCCTTGATAACGGCATGGCACTTGTCTTCGGCGGCAAGGTCGTTCCCGCGGAAATTGATGAGCTTTTGAAGCAAGAGGCTCAAGACAATCTCGCGCGCGGCGACGATGACAATCTTTATAGTCCAAACGTGATGACTGTAGGTGTCTCCTCCAAGGATTTGGAGAACTTGTCGCAGGATCGCAACCTGCCGGCCGATTGTGCAGACCAGTTGACGCGCTTTATTCGCAATAGCGGATGGTCCCTTGCGGGCCCCGTGATCGTGCGGGTGGCGGAGGAATCTGGTTTGCGTACGGGTCAGCTTCGCGTGTCCTCGTTTATTGATCACGAGCCCACGGAAGAGACCGGTTTTGAGGCTATTTTCCACGACTTTGATGGTCAGGAGGACCAGATGACCGAGCAGCACGACAATACTGCCGATGATGCAGTAACTACCACTTTCATTGCTCCAGATAGTCAACCCGCCCCGCAGCCGCAGGGCCCAGCAGTCAACCTGATGCTGCAGGACGGCTCGTCCCGCGTGTACCACGTCCAGGAAGGCTCCAATATTATCGGCCGCAGCAATGACGCGGACCTGCGCCTGCCGGATACGGGTGTTTCCCGCCAGCACGCGGAGATCACCTGGAACGGCCAAGACGCAGTGCTGGTGGATTTGCAGTCCACCAATGGCACCACGGTGAATGAAACGCCGATTGATAATTGGCTGCTTGCCGATGGCGACGTGATCACCATGGGCCATTCCCACATCGAGGTCCGCATTACGGGCCTTGATTCGCACAGCTACTAAGTTCAGTTAAGGAAGGGAGGTCGCCATGGATGCAGTCATCATGCTGGCGCTTCGTATCGGCTTGTTGGCTCTGCTCTGGATTTTTATCCTGGTGGCCTTGAACGCCATGCGCCGCGATACTAATAAGTCTGCCGGTGCTATCCGCCAGCAGTCGAAGAAGGTTGGCGCACCGCGGCGTCGGGAAGCGATTAAGCAGCTGTCCATCGTGGAGGGCCCCTGCAGGGCTCCCATATGGAATTGGGCACGTTGGAGGACTGCACGTTGGGCCGCGCCTCTGACTGCGATTTTGTCACGGGCGACGATTATTCTTCTGGCCACCATGCCCGGCTATTCCGCCGCGGCAGCGAATGGGTTGTGGAGGATTTGGAATCTCGCAATGGCACCTTTGTCAATGGCGTGCGCATCGACCAACCCGAGGTAGTCGGCGCGGACTCCGAAATTAAGCTGGGGCGCACTACCGTGAGGTTGAACGCATGACACTGAAGCTGAACTTCTTTGCTAAGTCCGATCGCGGCCTCATTCGCGATAACAACGAAGACTCAGGTTACGCCGGTCCTCACCTTTTGATTTTGGCCGATGGCATGGGTGGCCATGCGGCGGGCGAGGTGGCCTCCGAGCTGATGGTCAACCACCTAGAAATCTTGGACCAAGATCCGGGCCAGGAAGACACCAAGGCCCTGCTGGAAGCGGCCGCCGAACAGGCCAATGAGGCCATCAGTGACCACGTCAAGGCGCATCCAGAGACCGAAGGCATGGGCACCACGCTGTCCACCATGCTCTTTAACGGAACGGATTTCGGAGTCTGCCACGTGGGCGATTCCCGCGGCTACCTGCTGCGCGACGGCAAGCTCAAGCAAATCACCAAGGACGATACCTACGTGCAGTCCTTGGTGGATAAAGGCGAGCTGGACCCGGGCGACGTCTCGTCGCACCCGCAAAAGTCCCTCATCCTAAAGGCCTATACGGGCCGCCCGGTTGAAGCAACGCTGTTTACTCTCGACGCCAAGCCGGGCGACCGCATCTTGCTGTGTTCCGATGGCCTTTCGGACCCCGTGACCGCGTCCACCATTGAAACCGCGCTGGGTCAAGGCAGCATCGAGCAGGCCGGATCCACCCTAGTGGACCTGGCTATTCGCTCCGGCGGCCCGGATAATGTCACCGTCGTAATCGGTGAAGTAACTGAAGAAAAGCCCAAGGAACATGAACCGTTCCGCGTGGGCGCGCTCGCCGGCCCGACGGAAGAGCCCACCCACCCGGATTCTTCCGCTTCGCGGGCGGCAAAGCTCTCCCGCAAGCCACAAGTAATTCCACCGGCCGTCATGGCCGAGGGCGAGGACGAGCTCCCCGAGCATGCCGACGACGACACGGAGGACGAAACTTCCGGCCGAAAGATCGGCTGGAAGGTCGCTCATTGCCTTGCTCATCGTGCTCGCGCTGGTCATCGGCTTCGGTCTGTGGGCGAAGAACTTCTTGTCCAATAATTACTACGTGGCCACCAACGAGACGCAGGAAATTACCATCCAACAGGGTGCTGACTACTCCGTCTTTGGCAAGGAACTACACTCCACGCACCAAAACGTGTGCATCAATGACAGCAACTCGCTGCTCTTTTCTGGCCAGCCCTGCGAGGGCGACTTCGCACCGCTGAAGGTCACGGACCTGCCGGAATCTGAGCGCAGTGCCGTCGACCATCTCTCCACTGGTGATCTCGGTGAAGTGCAGCAACAGATCAATGATTTGGGCGATAAGGCGCTCAAACCATGTATCACTGCACCGAGCCAAAAAGATAAAAAGGATGCCAAGAAAAACAAGCCTGGCGTTACCTGCCGGGAGGTGTAGGTTGTGAAAAAGTTTTTTAGCCGAGGAACCGAGCTCGGCCTGCTCATCCTATCCGCCATCGTTTTCGCTATCACTTTGGTCAGCCTGGAGCTATCCCAAGACAACGCGTTGACCATGGATCTGGTTTATCTCATCGGCGGATTCATCGGCGTCTTTACCGTTGCCCACCTGGTGATGTGCTTCTTAGCGCCGTATGCCGATCAGATCATGCTGCCCATCGTGGCGATCCTCAACGGCATCGGGCTCATCATGCTGGCCCGCCTAGATTTGGTCAATGAAGGCGGGCTCGCCGTGCGCCAGGTCATGTGAACCATCGTCGGACTCGTGTTATTTGTACTGGTCGTAGCCATTTTAAATGACCACAGGTCACTGACGCGCTACTCCTATATCTTGGGCGCCGCCGGCCTCATCCTGCTGGCCCTGCCGCTAGTATGGCCGCAGCCCCCAGACGTGGAGGCACGCATCTGGCTAAATCTGGGCCCTTCTCCATTCAACCGGGCGAGTTCTCCAAGATTTTGTTGATCTTGTTCTTCGCCATGCTGCTGACGCAGAAGCGCTCCCTCTTTACCGTGGCAGGCTACCGCGTACTCGGCATCTCCCTGCCGCGCCTGCGTGACCTCGCGCCCATCCTGATCGTGTGGGCCATCGCGATCGTCATCATGGGCATTTCCAATGACTTTGGCCCGGCACTGCTGCTGTTTAGCACCGTCCTCGGCATGCTATTCATGGCCACTGGCCGCGTGAGCTGGTTGCTCATCGGCGTGGTCCTCGTCGGCGTCGGCGGGTTTGGCATTTACCAGATTTCCTCCAAGATCCAGCAGCGCTTTTCCAACTTCCTGGATCCGCTGGGTAACTATGACGTCACGGGTTTCCAGCTCTCCCAATCGCTATTCGGCTTGTCTTCCGGCGGCATCTCTGGCAGCGGCTTGGGCGAGGGGCATCCAGAACTAGTTCCGGTGGCCCACTCGGACTACATCCTTGCTGCAATCGGTGAGGAGTTCGGCCTCATCGGCCTCGCCGCCGTGCTGGTGCTCTTCGCCATGCTGACCACCCGCGGTTTCGGCACCGCGCTGCGCACCCGCGATACCTACGGCAAGCTGGTGGCATCCGGTCTTTCTCTTACCTTGGCCGTGCAGGTCTTCGTGGTCACCGGCGGCATCTCTGCCCTGCTGCCGATGACCGGCCTGACTACGCCATTCATGTCTGCCGGTGGTTCCTCTCTCATGGCTAACTACGTGTTGTTGGCGATTCTGCTGCGGATCTCTAACGCGGCTCGTCGCCCCATGCAGGAGACCTCGGGCAATGCTCCGAGCGATACCTCCATGTTCCCGTCGGTCCAGGAGGCTCACCGATGAATCGATCCATCCGCCTAGTGTCCTTGTTCGCCATCATTTTGACCGCGATTTTGCTGGTCAATATGACGGTAATCCAGGCTTTTTCTGAGGATAAGTACGCCCATAATCCGCGCAATATGCGTGGGTTTATGGAGATGCAAACCACCCCGCGCGGCCAGATCTTTGCGGGCAATACCGTGCTGGCGCAGTCCACGCAAAACCCGGATGAGACCTACTCGCGCTCCTACCCCATTGATTCGCCGGCCTTTGGCAACCTGACCGGTTACCTGTCGACCCAGTTTGGCGCCTCCGAATTGGAGTCATCCCAAAATGACATCCTCAATGGCACCGATGACTCCCTGATGAAGCAGAATTGGCTCGACGCACTGGCCGATAAGCCGAAGCAGGGCGCCAACGTAGAGGTCACCATCGATCCTGCGCTGCAGCAGGCGGCCTACGATCAACTCGTGGGCCCTGGCTACGAGGGCTCTGCGGTGGCCATTCAGCCTTCCACGGGCAAGATCCTTGCCATGGCCTCCAACCCTGGCTATAACCCCAATGATCTAATGGGAGATTCTGCCGAGGAGACCTGGGCCAACCTGCAGGAGCAGGAGGGACAGCCGCTGGTCAACCACGCCGGTGCAGAGACCTTGCCTCCTGGCTCCATTTTCAAGATCATTACCACCGCAGCAGGCCTAAACAATGGCTTTGATCCTTCCTCCACCCTGACCGGTTCCAATGTCATTACCTTGCCGGATACGGTGACGGAGCTGACTAACTACGCCAACCAAAAGTGCAATGGTCAGGATGCGGTAACCCTGCAGACCGCCTTTGCGTTGTCCTGCAATACCGCCTTTGTGGAGATGTCGGAGCAGATCGGCGCTGATGAACTGCGCAAGTACGCCAAGGCCTTTGGCGTGGGCGAGAATTACGACCTCGGCGTGTCTACCTCCGCCGGCACCTTGGGCGATTTGCCGGATGGGGCGGCCACGGCGCAGTCCGCCATTGGCCAGCGCGACGTCACCATGACCGCGCTGCAGGCAGCCGTCATGGCGGGCACCGTGGCCAATAAGGGCACCCGCATGCAGCCCTACCTGGTCAATCGCATTACCGACGCCCAGATGAAGGACGTCCGCACCACCAAGCCAAAGAAGGCAGACCAGGCGGTTAATGAGGAAACTGCGGCCACGCTTACTGACTTGATGTACGCCTCCGAGCGTTCCTCCGCCGGATATGACGGTAATGGCTTTGCCTCGAAGACCGGCACCGCCGAGCACGGCGAGGGCCTGGCCCCGCACGTGTGGTACGTTGCCTTCGATCCGGAACGCGATATCGCCGTAGGTGTCGTGGTGAAAAATGGTGGTAACTTGGGTGAGTCCGCGACGGGCGGCAAGGTTTCCGGCCCAATTGGCCGCGCCATCCTGCGCGCATACCAGGGGGAGCAGTAATGAATAGCGCCGAGAATAAGGAACATCTCCAGGCACTGATTGGCAGCGATTACGAGCTGCAGTGGGTCATCGGTCACGGCGGAATGTCCACCGTGTGGTTGGCCGATGATACCCGCAATGATCGTGAGGTAGCGCTCAAGGTTCTGCGCCCGGAATTTTCCGATAACCAGGAGTTCCTCTCGCGCTTTCGCAATGAGGCGAAATCGGCCGAATCGATTCAGTCCGAGAACGTGGTGGCCACTTATGACTACCGCGAGCTAGAGGATAACGGCCGCAAGTTCTGCTTCATGGCCTTGGAGTATGTGCGCGGCGAATCCCTCGCAGACCTTTTGGCGCGCGAAAATACGCTGCAAGAAGAGCTCGCTCTCGACGTCCTCGAGCAGGCGGCGCATGGCCTATCCATCATTCACCGCATGGAGCTGGTTCACCGCGATATTAAGCCCGGCAACCTCCTCATTACGCAAAATGGCCAAGTCAAGATCACGGACTTTGGCATTGCCAAGGCGGCCGCGGCCGTGCCGCTGACCCGCACCGGCATGGTGGTGGGTACCGCGCAGTATGTATCGCCCGAGCAAGCACAGGGCAAAGACGTCACGCCGGCTTCCGACGTCTATTCGCTCGGCGTCGTCGGCTATGAAATGCTCGCCGGCAAACGCCCGTTTACCGGAGATTCCTCCGTGTCCATCGCCTTGGCCCACATCAACCAGGAGCCGGAGCCACTATCGACGAATATCAGCGCCCCGGCTCGCGAGCTCATCCGCATTGCGTTGCGCAAGGACCCAGCGACCCGCTACGCCGATGGCAATGAGTTCACTCTGGCCATTTCCGCGGTTCGCTTGGGCAAGCGCCCGCCGCAGCCAAAGTCGGCACCGCTTACGCAACGCGCACCGGAGCCCTCTCCGTCCGCATCGACGGAGATGTTGGGCAACGTTGCCCAGCCCACCACGATCCATCCGGCTGCGGGCACCGCTGCGCACAAGGAGTCCAAGGGCGGATCCTCCTTCCTGAAAGGCTTGGGTATCACACTGCTCCTCGCAGCCGTGGCCGGTGGTGGTTACGCTGCCTACCACAACTTGAGCGATAACGAGGGCGACAGCGAGCCCTCTAGCACCCCGGAGACCTCGGTGGTTACGGAGTACCGCGATCCCACCACCACCCCGCAAGACACCCCGGAGGAAGAGACGGAAGAGGCCCCTGCACCGGTGACGGTGACAGAGACCGAGCCGCAGGAACCCGATCAGGAAGAGGCCCCACGTACGACTCACCGCGAGACACCCACGCGCCACTCGCCTACCCGCCAGGAACAGCCCCCAGCCGTGCCGACGCAACAGAATCCGCAGGATACGCACGTTGAAACTACACCTGAGCTGGATACTCCAGTAAACTCGCAGGCTAATGAGCTCCCCGGAGACTTGGCCGATCTACTTACACAGGAGGGTGACTAAGCGATGGTCAATGACCGCTATCGGAGAGGCGAGATCATCGGCACCGGCGGCATGTCTGAGGTCTATGCTGCCGAAGACACCGTCCTAGGCCGCCAAGTAGCGGTAAAGATGCTCCGCCCGGAAATGGCGCGCGACGTCAACTTCCGCGAGCGTTTTTACCGCGAGGCCCAGAACTCGGGCAAGCTGAATCACCCCAATATCGTGGCGGTTTATGACACCGGCGAAACCGAACTGGATGGCATGACCATCCCTTATATCGTCATGGAGCGGGTCAACGGCCGCACTCTGCGCGATATCATTCGCGAGGATGGCGCCCTGTCCGCCCAAGAAGCGGCGGATATCCTCAAACCGGTAGCGGATGCGCTGCAAGCCTCGCACGAGGCCGGGATTATCCACCGCGATATCAAGCCGGCAAATATTATGCTCACCAACACCGGCCAGGTGAAGGTGATGGACTTCGGCATCGCCCGTGCCTTGGACGATTCCACCTCGGCGATGACGCAAACTTCCGCCGTTATCGGCACCGCCCAGTACCTTTCCCCGGAGCAGGCCCGCGGTAAAAACGCGGATGCCCGCTCCGATGTCTATGCGCTGGGCTGCGTACTTTATGAGGCACTCACCGGCCATACTCCTTTTGAGGGCGAAACCCCCTTTGCGGTTGCGTACCAGCATGTGCAGGAAGAGCCGACGCCGCCGTCGGAGCTCATCGCGGATCCCTCGCTGACTCCTACCCAGCGCGTCAATATCGATGCGGTAGTACTTACCGCTATGGCTAAGCACCCGGCGGATCGTTATCAGTCCGCTTGGGAGATGGCCGGCGATTTGGAGCGCCTGCGCAACGGACAGGTCACCGCTGCAGCGCGCATGCACGTCAACGAGGAAGAAGACGAGCAGCCTACCGAAATGGTCGGCGCCGCCGCACCCGCTGCGGCGGCGCACCGCGCGCCAATCCAGTCCACCCGCCCCACCGAGGACGATGACAATCAGGGTGGCGGCTGGATGAAGTGGCTGGCAGCCTTCCTGGCCGCCCTCTTGGTGGCCATCGTGGGCTACTTCGCCTGGGATTTCTTCTCCAACGATAAAGACTCTGAAGATAAGCCACGCCAGACCCAATCGGCCCGCGAGGACAAAATCACCGTGCCCGAGGTGGAAAACCGCCCGCGCAACGAAGTTGTCAAGGAACTAGAAGACATGGGTCTGCAGGTCACCGTCAATGAGGAGGCCAACCCGGATATTCCACGCAATAATGCCATCCGCATTAATCCGGCCCCAGGCTCCGAGCTGCAGAAGAATGCCTCGGTCACGCTGACTGTGTCCTCCGGCAAGGAGATTACGGACGTTCCGGATATCACCGGCATGACCTTGGACGAAGCCTCCCATGCCCTCGAAGAGGCAGGCTTGGCACTCAACTCCGACGTTTCGGAGGAAAACGATGAAGCACCAGCCGGCCAAATCATCAAGCAGGATCCGGCCGGCGGCACGCAGCTGTCTAAGGGATCGAAGGTACGGGTGACGGTATCTAAGGGCGTCGAAAAGAAGCGCGTGCCCAATGTTTCCGGAATGAATGTAGAAGACGCTCAGAGCCGCCTCGAATCCAGTGACTTTGATGTAGACGTGCGCGAGGTCGATTCTTTGGAGCCGAAGGGCACGGTGCTGAGCGTCTCCAACCAGGGCGCGGAGCTGGAAAAGGGCAAGCCGGTTACCGTTGAGGTATCCAATGGCATGCTCTTTAAGGCCCCTGACCTGGTAAGACAGAGTCAGAAGCAGGCCGAAGATGAACTCCGCGCGGCTGGGTGGACTGGCCAGCTGGTGCCGGGTGAGCCCGTGCCTACCGGCGCGCTGGTGGATAACAATAAGATTGGCTGGGCCTCTGTGAATCCAGGCGATACCATGCGCAAGGATCAAAATATTGATATCCGCCTGTGGAACTTCGACCCCGCTGCACTTCTGCCGCAGCCATAACTGCTGGTATCCTAAGGCCTCAGTACGAACTTAGATAAGAACTTAAATCTAGAAAAGGTATCTTATGCCGAAGTCAAAGATTTCCCAGAGCTCCTCCGTCCCTACCTCGAGCTCTGCTAGCAACCGCACGCCCGTCAAGATCAATTCTGAGGGCACCCCGAAGTGGTACGTCGCCATCATGCTGGGCCTGATGGTCATCGGCCTGCTGTGGCTTGTGGTCAACTACCTCGCTGGCCAGGACATCCCATTCATGGCGAACCTCGGCGCTTGGAATTATGGCATCGGCTTTGGCTTGGCCATCATCGGCCTGCTGATGACCATGGGTTGGCGCTAAGCTAGATCTCCCAGCCTGTTCCCTCGCCCCTACTTCCTGTAGGTGGCGAGGGTTTTTCATATCTAGGAGCCACATGTCTCGCCACATTATTGCTGCTGGCCTCATCATTTCGGTGGCCTACGCGGCCGTGCACATCGCATTTTCCGACACCACCCTACTCACCGGCGCCGCTCCCCTCCGCCTTTCCGTGCGTAACTACCTAGGCAATGTCCTGGGCTCGGGCATGGTGTGGGGAATCTTTAGCTTCCTCATAGGCAAGAGTTTCTCGGGCCGGTGGCTCAAGGCTCTCCTGGCCGGTACGGGAATTATCGTCTTGATGCTGGCCGTGCACTACGCCTTGCTCGTGGTCTTCGGTGTGTACAACTGGCGCGAGGCATTTGAGTACAACGCCCAGTGGTTTATCCTGGCTCTCATCTCTGGACCGGTATTGGGGTTAGCCGGCGCGGCCTCGGCCCAGTTCCGGTGGTTCGACTATCTCGCCGTCCTTGGCTTCCTCCTCGAGCCTGTCATAGCAGGGCTCGTCCCAGGCAGTTCCTACTTGCCCCGCACCACGACCATTCCTGGGTACTTCGCGGCCGCGACTCTCTGGCTCATCGGTGCGGGCTTCTTTATTTGGCAGCGTCGTTCCACGCGCTAAGCGCTTCTTCGGCGGCCCACCACCCCGGCATGCCGTGCACGCCAGCGCCGGGAGCGGCGGAGCTAGAGGCCATAAATACTCCCGGCGCGAGGCGATGCGGATGGGCCGACAAGCGTGGTCGCAGGAGGGTTTGCAGCCCGGTCATGGCACCGCCAGCAATATCGCCGCCCACCAGGTTAGGATTCCATCGCTCTAGATCGGCCGGGCTCGTGGCGTGGGTGTCCAGGATGGTATCGCGAAATCCGGGGGCAAAGCGCTCGATCTGGGCGGCAATCAGCTCGGTGGCCTCGCCCGGATAGCGCTCTACATAGCCGTGCGGGACATGCGCATAGGTCCACAGCGTTTGCCCTCGGGAGGGGTCTGCCACGTATTGCTGGCATGCCAATACCAAGGGGCGCTTAGGCATGCGCCGCTTGCCGACGTCCCCCTCAGCCCCACATATTTCCTCCAAGGTGCCACCCACATGCACGGTGCCGGCCTGACCCACGCGCGGATCGGCCCACGGGACGGGTTCGCTGAGATGAAAGTCCACTTTGAAGACGGCGCTGCCATAGCGCCAGCGCGCCAGGCTCCGCCGAGTGCCGTCCCGCAGTTCCAGCCCACCCAGCCGCAGAATCTGGCGCGGGGTGAGGTTCACAATGATCGCATCGGCTTGAGGAAGCTCCCGCAGGTCGGTGACCTCGCATCCGGTGTGGAGGCGGGCATGGTGGGAGCGGAGGAGGTTAAGGAGGGCGTCGATAAGAGCACCGGTGCCACCCTCCACCACGGGCCAGCCGCGGGTCATGCCCAGCCCGCCAAAGAGCAGGCCGAACGCTGAGGTCAAAGGCGTAGTGGGCGAGGTGATCGCGTGTACCGCGCTCCCTGCAAAGAGCGCACGGGCCTGGGGCGTGCGGAAGGCCGCCCGCGCCAAGCTGCTGGCGGGCAAGACTCCGGCCGCGCCAAATTGCGCCAAGCGCACAGGGCGATGGGGCCAGCGCACCAGCGGGGTAAGCGCGTTTTCCACATGCTCATCGATGTGGCGGACGATGTGCCCGTGTAGCCGCCTCCACGCCTGGGCATCGGCTCCCAACTCCGCCGCCGTGTCCGCCAAGGAACCGTGCAAGATCCCGGCCGGCGCGCCTTCTAGCGGATGGGCCATGGGATAAGGCGCAGTGCGCCACCGCAGACCGTGGGCTTCCAGGTCGAGGGCGCGAAAGGCCGGGCTCGCTACGCCAAAGGGGTGCCCGGCCGCGCCGAGATCCACAATCGTGCCCGGGAAAATCTCCGCGGAGGATGCCGCCGCACCACCGGCCCGGCCGGCGCGCTCGTAGATATCCACCCGCCATCCGGCCATAGCCAGCCGAGCCGCGGCCGTGAGCCCATTCGGGCCTGCGCCGACGATCACAGCGCGAGGTTGATAATCCACAATGCTCCTTATGCAGGTCAATGCCCAAATTTATCAGTCTTGTTAACACAATGGGTAGAAAGTTATCCACAGGCTGTGGAGAAAACCTGTGAAATGTGAATTTCACACAATTATTAACACCCTGTGGATAACTGTTTTCACGGGCTTCCACAAGCTGATTTTCGCGCTTTCACACGGCCCAGACCAGCGTGATCAGGGAAAACTCCGGAAAGACGTTCGGTAAATTACAAAAATGTAGTTATCCACAATGTGGATAACCATTGTGGAATTCTTTCGCACACGCTTTCCGGTGATCAAATTCCACAGTTATCCCCAAAGCCCAGCTTGATGGGCTAATAGTGCGAGGACTACCGCGGCCACCGCAGCAACGCCGCCCCAGCGGAGGGCGGGGCTTTTTCGATAGAGGAAAAGGCTCAACACGATGCCTGTGCACAACCCGCCAAGATGTCCCCACAGGGATACGCCATCGGCTAGAAAGGTATAGGCCACATTCGCCAGAACGAGGGCAATGGGCGCGCGGAGATCGAGCCCGCGCTGGCGGTAAGCACCCACCAGCATGGCCATGAGCGCGAAGAGCGCACCCGAGGCGCCGACGGTGGGGGTCTCAAAGTCGAATGTCAGGATCATGGCGGACGCGCCGAGGCAAGAAATGAGGTAGGCGGCGAGGTACAGCGCAGTGCCAAGCGCCCGCTCCACTTCCCTGCCTATGAGCAAGAGCATGACCATATTCACCGCCAAGTGGCCCGCGTCTAGGTGCATAAACTCCGAAGACAGCGCAGCCTGAGGGCGGAAGGGATAATCCGGTCCCCACAGGCCCCAATCCGCTGCGAGCGGGGAATCATAGAAGGTGGTTCCTAGCGTGCGGGCCTGCACCGCGGTAATAAGCCAAGCAATGATGCAGACGGCGGCGATGAGCGCGGTCGCCGGGGTGGTGCGGACATAGTTTCTCACCATGGTCATGAAGTTGTCAGTCCTTGGGGCGGGTCTAGTGGTAGATAGCTCGGGGTAAAACTGCAACGAGCCCGCCGCCGCATGGATAATGCGGTGACGGGCCCGAGGGAAAAGGCGATTACGCGATATCGATGGACTCGATAACAACGTCCTCGTGCGGACGGTCCATGCGGTCGGTATCAACCTTGGCGATCTTGGACACAACCTCCTGGGAGGCGGCATCGGTAACCTCACCAAAGATGGTGTGGTGGTTGTTCAGGTGCGGGGTCGGCGCCACGGTGATGAAGAACTGGGAGCCGTTGGTGCCTGGGCCAGCATTGGCCATGGCCAGCAGGAATGGGCGGTCGAACTGCAGCTCCGGGTGGAACTCGTCCTGGAACTGGTAGCCCGGGCCACCGCGGCCGGTGCCGGTAGGGTCGCCGCCCTGGATCATGAAGTTCTCGATGATGCGGTGGAAGATTGCGCCGTCATAGAACGGGCCGGACTGCTCGCCCTTTGCGTTCTGGGTGGAGTAGTCCTTCTCGCCCTTGGCCAGGCCGATGAAGTTTTCAACGGTTACCGGTGCGTGGTTACCGAAGAGATCGATAACAATGTCACCGTAGTTGGTATGCATCGTTGCAGTTGCGGTCTTCTGAGTCATGCCAGCCATTGTAAAGAATTTAACGCGCGCCTGCCGTACATGACATAACGCTGTCAGCGATCGCGCTAGCCTGAAGGCATGATTCGCGCGCTACTTTTTGATCTGGATGACACCTTGCTCGACCACACCGGCGCGGCCCGAGACGCAGTGGATCAGTGGTGCCGCGAACTCGGCCTGCCCGAGGGCCAGCATGCGCGCTTTGCGGCCATCGAGCGCACCTGGTTCAGCGCCTACGAGCGCGGCGAGGTCACCCACCAGGGTCAGCGGGCGGCGCGCTGCCGCGAATTCCTCAGCCGGGAGATGAACGATGCTGAGGCGCTGGCCGCCTATGACGGCTATCTTTCCGCCTACCGGGAGCAGTGGCGCGCTTTTGCCGACGCCCTGCCCACCCTCACCTGGGCCCTCGAGTCCGGCTTTCAGGTGGGCGTGCTCACCAATGGCGAGCGCGAGATGCAGCAGGCCAAGCTGGAGGCCACGGGCCTTGCGCTTGCCGACGTCCTCCTCATCCCCACCGTCGACCTTGGCTGCCCCAAACCGCAGCGGGAGGCCTACCTCGCCGCCTGCGATCAGCTGGGTGCGGCCCCCGCAGACACGCTCATGGTGGGCGATTCCCTAGCCAACGATGTGCAGGGCGCGCGCACGGCGGGGCTGCACGCGCTCCACCTCGACCGTGCGGGGAATGGGGATCTGCGCTCGCTTAGCGCGCTGAAAGAGGTTCTCCCCCAAAGAGCCAGCTGACCACGAGGGCGCCCGGATCGATTACTCCCTTGCTGCGATCTCCCAGGTAGGAGGCGCGACCCCTCTTCGCCGCGAGGTCCCTCGGTATCGAGGGCTCCGGCATGGGCAGCTGTGAAAAGCGCCTGCAGAGTCTCCGCATCCGGATCCTTCGCCCCCAGTTCGCGGGCCTTTTCTGCGGCAGGGATGAGGGCATCGAGCATGGTGCGATCACCGCGCTGGGCGCCACCAAGCTCGTGGATGAGGTCGGCCGCGGCAGTAAGTCCATCCGCCAGCGACTCCGCCCGGGCCAGCTCAGTAAAGAGCGTGCCGAAGACGGCCCCGGAGGTACCGCCGGCGAGGACGAGCAGGCGCTTGGCCAACCCGGTGAAGATTTCAGTATCCGTGCCACGCAGGGGAAGCTCGATGCCACCAAAGGCCGCCTCCATGTTCTGGCCAAAGTCGCCGTCGCCGGCCTTGCGATCCAGCTCAGTCAACGCCTCAAAGGAGGCTTGGAGGCGTTCCACAAAGGCGGTGAGCCACTGATTTTCCTCGCCCTCGGTGGGCAGCTCGTCCTGGAAGGTGATGGTGGCCGGATCCACCGCCTTCGCACCGCCTAGGGTATGGGGCCAGGCGGGGGCGGAGGTGGGGGCGTCGATAAGCTCGAGCAACTCCGCATCCGCCTTGAGCAGCGTAAAGGAAGCGCCGTGCATATTGACCGCGGTGACGTAGGAGCCCACCAACGACCGGGCGACGGTGACGCCGCGCTGGGCCAGCTGCGCGGAGGCCTCGCCAAAGAGCAGGCTCAACTCCAGCGGGGTAGTGCCGCCGAGGCCATTGACCAGGCACACCACCTCATCGCCCTGGCCCAGGTCGAGGGCAGGCACGATCTTTTCCAGGACCTGGTTCACAATGGCACTCGCGCTACCCACCTGCTCGGTGTGCGTGCCCGGCTCGCCGTGAATGCCCACGCCCACCTCCATCTGGCCGGCTTCCAGATCGAAGGTTTCGCGGCCGGTAGTCGGCATGAAGCCGGCGCCCAGCGCCACGGACATGCTGCGGGAATTCTCCGCGGCACGCTTGCCCAACTCAGCGACCGTGTCCACGTCATCGCCGCGGTAGGCAGCGGCACCTGCGACCTTTTCCACCAGGATGGTCGCGCCGGTACCGCGGCGGCCGGGGCCGTCCTCGTTGCCATCGGTGGCAATATCATCGGCCACCAGCACCGTGCGGGTGTCTACCGCCTCGGCGGCGTTGCGGGCGACGGTGAAGTTCATGACGTCACCGGTGTAGTTCTTCACCACGTGGACTACTCCCCTGCCCTGGTCAGCCCACTGGGTGGCCTCGCTGACCTGGACCGCGTTCGGGGAGGTAAACAGCAGTCCCGGGCAGGCCGCTGCGAGCATGCCCTGGCCGACGAACCCGGCGTGCATCGGTTCGTGACCGGAACCGCCACCGGAAATCACCGCCACTGCCGGATCGCCGTCCGCGGTGCGCAGCGGCGTAGTGCGGCCAATGAAGCCGACGTCGTGCCAGCGAGCATCGGGGTGGTTGGCGATGAGCCCAGCAAGGGCATCGGAGAGGAAAGTGTCTTGACTATTGCGGAATGCGGAGTGGTTCATACTCCCACGCTAGTGATGTTTCTTACCCGGAAGCTAGGAGGAGAAAAGAAACATACCGGTTCCATTCGGACACCCAGCGGATTCGCAGCCACTTTGCAGTTTGGGGAGGATACTAAAAGAACCACTAAGAAAGGATCCGCACATGGATTTCTTGTCCTCCCTCCACAACCTCATGGACGCAGGCTCGCTGCTCCAGAGTTTCGGACCTTATATCCTCCTCGGCGTCGCCGTCGTCATCTTCATCGAGTCCGGCGTGCTTTTCCCATTCCTGCCGGGTGATTCACTGCTCGTGACCGCGGCCATCCTGCGCCACGAGCTCGATATCAATGCCTGGCTGCTCTTTGTCGTGGCCGCGGTGGCCGCCTTTGCCGGCGACCAGGTGGGCTTCTACTTAGGCCGCCGCTTTGGCCGCAAGCTTTTCAAGGACGATGCCCGCGTCCTGCGCACCGAACACCTCGATAGCGCGGAGGACTTCTTCCAGCGCCACGGCCCGGTGGCCCTGGTATTGGGCCGCTTTGTGCCGATTGTGCGCACCTTCGTCCCCTTCGCCGCCGGTACCGCAGAAATGGGCTACTCCTCGTTCCTGCGCTGGAATATCCTTGGCGGCATAGGCTGGGTAGGTTCCATGCTGCTCGTCGGCGTACTGCTGGGCGGCATCCCGGGCATAGCTCACTCCATCGACATCATCATGCTCATCGTGGTGGCAATTTCCGTGCTGCCGATGATCATCGGGTGGATCAACAAGCGCAGCAAGGCAAAACGCGAAATCCCGGCCAGGTAGGGACTTTCTGCCCATTTCCCAGCCGGGATTCTGTGGGGTTACGAGGCCTTAGAGGGAATCGCGCACCTCATCGCGAGCCAGCACCATATTGCGCAGGGAAGCCTCGGTTTCCTCGTAGCCGCGGGTTTTCAGGCCACAGTCCGGGTTGACCCACAGGCGCTCGACCGGCACGTGCTTGAGCGCGGCGCGAATGAGCTCGGCCATCTCCGCGACGGAAGGCACGCGCGGGGAGTGAATATCGTAGATGCCCGGGCCGATCTCGGAGTGGAAGGTCTCGTCGATATCCTCCAGCAGCTCCATGCGGGAGCGCGCCGCCTCGATGGAGGTGACATCGGCATCCAGGCCGGCAACGGCATCGATGATCTGGCCGAACTCGGAGTAGCACAGGTGGGTGTGGATCTGAGTGGTCGGCTTGGCCTCGAGGGCTACCAGACGGAAGGAACGCACGGCCCAGTCCAAGTAGGCCTTGCGGTCTTCCTCGCGCAGCGGCAGCAGCTCGCGTAGGGCGGGCTCGTCGATCTGGATGATGTCGATGCCGGCCTCTTCCAGGTCATGCACCTCATCTGCCAGCGCGACGCCGAGCTGGTCCGCGGAGACGGACTGGTGTACGTCATCTCGTACGAAGGACCAGGCCAGAATGGTCACCGGGCCGGTGAGCATGCCCTTGACGTGGTGCTCCGAAAGCGACTGCGCGTACTTGGACCACTCGGTGGTCATCGCAGCCGGGCGGGAGATGTCACCAACAACGATTGGTGGACGGGTGCAGCGGGAGCCATAAGACTGGACCCAGCCGTTTTCGGTGGTGACGAAGCCATCGAGCAGCTCGGCAAAGTACTGAACCATGTCATTGCGCTCCGGTTCGCCGTGGACGAGGACGTCCAGGCCGAGGCGCTCCTGCAGTTCAATGACGGACTTGACTTCGTCCTTGAGGGCGGCGTTGTAGTCGGCGTCGGAAAGCTCGCCCTTGCGGTGCGCCGCACGCGCCTGGCGGATCTCCTTGGTCTGGGGGAAGGAGCCGATGGTGGTGGTTGGCAGCTGCGGCAGACCGAGTTCCTTCTGCGCCTCGTTGCGCTCAGCAAAGGCAGGCTCGCGCTTAACCTCGCCGGCCGACAGCTTTTCGATGCGCTCCTTCACCGCCGCGTTGTGGATGCGCTCGGATTCGGCACGGGTGCGCACCGCGCGGTCGCTGATGCTATACGCCTCCGGTGCCTCCAGCGGACCCTGGGAGAGGGCGACGACTTCCTTGACCTTCTCATTGGCGAAGGAGAACCAGGTAGCGACGTCGGCCGGCAGCTTGGTTTCTGCCTCCACGGTGTGCGGCACGTGCTGCAAGGATACGGAGGTCGATACGGACAGGGAGTCGAGGCTGCTCTCTAGGTCCTCGTACTTGGAGCGCAGGTCGCGCAGGTTGGCGGCCCAGACATTGCGGCCGTCGATAAGGCCGGCAACCACGTGAGAGTTCAGGTTCTTCACGCGATCGAGGTAGCCCTCATCCAGTGCCAGGGTTCCTACGGAAAGGTTCACCTGGACGGCCTCTGGCTTGAGCTCGGCCAGGACCTCGAGGCCCTTGCGCGCAGAGCCATACGGGGTGGTGAGGTAGACCTGCGGGCGGTTGTCCGCACCCAAGATGGCCTCATAGGCGTGCTTGGTATGGGCGGCTAGCTCCTCATCGGTGGCAACGGTCAGATCCGCCACTAGGGCAGGCTCAGCTAGCTGTACCCACTTCACGCCGGATTTATCCAACTCAGCCAGTACCTCCTGATAAGCCTTGACGGCATCATCCAAGCGGTCGAGCGGGGACTTGGTAGCACCCTCTGCCTGCTTGGACAGGGCCAGCAGGGTAACCGGGCCGACGAGGTATGGGCGCACGGTATGACCTGCCGCGCGGGCCTCTTCTACCAGCTTGATAACGCGCTGCGGATGCGCCTTGAAGTCCTGGTCATCGGCGATTTCCGGGACGATGTAGTGGTAGTTGGTATCGAACCACTTGGTCATCTCCAGCGGCGCGGTGTCTTTATTGCCGCGGGCCAAGGTGAACTCATCATCCAGGGTCTCGCCGACCACGGCGCCAACGGTCAGTGCGGTCTCGAGCACCTGGTCGTAGTAGGCGACGTCAGCAGGAATGGCGTAGTCCTCAGTAAGGCCCAGGTCGCGCAGGCGGTTATAAGTATCCAGGCGCAGGGAATGTGCGGCGGACTCGAAGGTTTCCGCATCGATGCGCCCGGCCCAGTAGGATTCCAGCGCACGCTTAAGTTCACGGTTAGCGCCGACGCGAGGGTAGCCCTCAATCGTCGCCTTGGGGAAGTTAGTGTTCGTCATTGTCTACTCCGATTCGAGATAACAGGTCTTGCGTAATGTCCGGGTTGTTGTGGGTATAGATATGGAGGCCGTCCGCGCCGCCGGCCACGATGGTGCGGGCCAATTGGGCGGTAAGCTCCATGCCGATTTCGTATTCCTCTTCTGGGGTTGTCGCTGCCGCGAGCTGAGTGCGCACCCTCTCGGGTACGGTCAGCCCGGACAGCTGCCCCATTCGCTCCAACCGGCGCAGGCTGGTCATGGGCATAATCCCCGGAATGAGGGGGATCTTCACCCCGGCCAATTTCGCCCTTTGGGCGAAGCGGAGGAAGTCCTCCGCATCGAAGAAGAGCTGGGTGATGGCGAAGTCCGCGCCGAGACGCTGCTTATTGAGCAGGACGTCGAAGTCTTCGTCCTCGTTCTTGGACTCGGCATGGCCGCTGGGGTAGCACGCCACGCTTACCGCGAGGCGGCCGGCGGCGAAGCGGGCGGCTTGGTGGCTTTCCAGCTGGCGGATGAGGCGAACCAGCTCATCGGCATGTTGCAGGTAGTGCTCAGGCATGCCCCCTTCGGGGAGATCGCCGCGCAAGGCCAGCAGGCCGCGCACGCCGGCATCCACCAAGCGATTAATCCACCCAATGAGCTCGTCGCGCGTACCAGCCGTGCAGGCCAGGTGCGCCAGTGGGCGCATAGAGGTGTTCTGCGAAATCTTCTCAATGAAGGCCGCGGTTCCCTCCAACCAACCGGAGCGCTGGGAACTGGTCACCGCGATGTAATCAGGGTGATAGCTTTCCAGCACCTCTAGTAAGCGGTCGATCTTGGCGGCATCGGCATCGTGGCGCGGCGGGATTACCTCAAAGGAAAGGGCCAGGCGCTCGGGCGCAGGTGCTTCCTCTTCGCTTTCAAAATCCAAGGGCGCGGAAGCCGAAAGTCGCGGGCTCATGGTCACCTCCTTTGCTGGTCGTCGTTGGTGCGTTGAGAAAAAACGTACCAAGCTGTTCAGTTTGCGCGGTAGCGATTCTGTAATGGTGATACCTTTGCAAGCCTGCAAACTGCGAGGTTGACGAAAAATCAGGTGAATAATAATCGTGGATTCTGAACCAAGCGGTCTATTTCTAGCGCGTTCCCGCTGCACGCCGCGACGCCAACGGTGGTACACCGCCCACCACGTCACTATGCTGGGTGAAAGCGAATTGATAAATCTGAGTTAAGGAGTGTTCCACCCCATGAACCCCACCACGCTGAACGTGGCCTTTAAGACCGCATCGAACCTGTGGAGCCAGTTCAATAACTACCGCGAGGAAAAGTCCCGCGAGGCCTACACCGCCCTGGAAGAGGCCGCACAGAAGATGGACGAGCGCGATAACAGCACCTTCGCCGAGCCACGCCGCCAGGCAGGCGCCGTTACCCGCGCTGCACACTCCCGCCTCGAGCGCGCCCTGGAGGAGTTCAACGACTACCGCGAAGACGCCACCGAGCGCCTGAACGACGCCAAGGAAGAGGCCACCAAGAAGGCTAAGAAGGCCCGCAAGCAGGCCAAGAAGGATTCTCAGAAGGCCCAGAAGAACCTCAAGAAGAAGTCCGCCAAGGTAGCCAAGAAGCAAAAGAAGAATAAGAAGTCCTCTAAGGGCTGGATCTTCGCCGGCATCATCGCCCTGCTGTCCGCTGCGGCCGGCGGTGCCTACTACTGGCTGCGCTCCAACGACAAGCCTTCCCAGACCCCGCCGCGCGTGGATGACTTCCAGGCCGATTCCCACACCGCTCCGGAGTCCACCTTGGTCTACACCTCCACCAGCGAGAATGACACCCAGTCTGACCTCGTTGAAGAAGGTGCCGTACGCGATGAGGAGCTCCTCGGTTCCATCGATGAGCAGCTGGCCAAGCACCGCGAGGAAGAAGCAGCTCAGCCGGCCGATACCACCCGCGTTACCGATGACCACCAAAACGAGGGCAAGCACCGCCTGTAAACCGAGGAATAAATACGCTTACCACCCCGCCGTGGGGGTATGCGTAGCGTTGTCTAGATCTCATTGCTTTGCCTAAACAAAAATCTCTTGATTGAATTCCCACATTAGGGATCTTTCTACAAGGAGATGAACAATGAGCTTTGAGTCCCTCACCGTCAAGCTCAAAGACGGCTCAACGTACTACTTCCCGGCGGGCGCGGTGTCCAAAGACCCTTCCTCTCGCGTGGATAACCTGCGCTTCGCCATCGATAACGGAACCACCTTCCACTCCGTGGATGAGGCCGGCATCGAACGCGAGTTTAACGGTCACGACGTCCGCAATTACCACCTAGCCTAAGCGTTAGCACAATCCCTTCCCCGCAGGTCACCAGCCTGTGCGGAGGGGATTTTCGCATGCCCATCCCACGCTGCTGCCCCGCCGTCTATCGTGGATCTTATGGAACTTCGCGCAACGCAGGAATCTGACCGCACCTACCTCGCCCGCCTCAATTTCCTTACCGATACCTTCGGTGACGAGCACGGCGAACTCTCCCCCGACTTCGCCGATGATTTTGCCTTCTACGTGGAAAATTGGGATCCCAACCAGGGCGGTTTCATCGCCTGGCAGGAGCTCGTCCCGGCCGGCGGCGTGTGGCTCAACTGGGGTACGGAGGACAATCACGGCTTTGGCTTTGTCGAGCCCGCCATTCCGGAGCTCGCCATCGCGGTCGAGGCCCGCTATAAGGGCCAGGGCATTGCCACCGCGCTTATCGACGCCGCCATTTCCCTCGCCCAGACCCTGCGTGCCCCCGGCATCTCGCTAGCCGTCCACCCCGATAATCCCCGCGCCAAGGGTCTCTATGAACACCTCGGCTTCGAGCACGTGGGCAGCCACGAGGATCACTTTGTGATGGTCAAGCGCTTTTAAAGCGAACGCAGGCGGGCGTGGGTGACGTAAATCGGCTCGTTATCCACGGCCGTCTTAAATTCTTCGGTCAGGCCAGCCATAACCGCCTCACGCGCCTCTTCGCGGGTGCCGTGAAAGCTCACAACCTCGCCATCTACCGCAGCCTCGCCGCGCTTGCGCACCACAACAAATTCCGCGCCCTCCGGCGCCGCAACTTCCTTGGCTGCGGAGGTAAAGGGATCGCTGTAGCGAACGTTGGCGGTCATGGTTGGTCTCCTGGTGATATCGGGGACAGTAATGATTCCCCATTCACTGTACTGAAAGTTTCTTCCCCGCGACCTTGCGCACTTCCGCCCTCCTCTTTCGCTGATCACGATTTTCGTCCATATAAACCGGCACAACCGTCGACGAAAACTACGGTTTGTATGGACGAAAATCGCTAAATCAACCCCCTGAACGGGTTAAGCGACAAAATGTGTGTCCGGAATCGTTGATTTTCATGCTCTGAACTCCGCGTTTGCGGAAAATATATGCTCCAAAAGCATATATTGGCCCTCTCTTGCGAAAATCCCCGGTGTGGCTGCCATGGTGTGCTACGGAGCGGTGGTTCGGTTGCCCAATGCCAAAGAACCGACCACGCTGCCATTGTGGCGGCGATATGAAACGAAACGGCACCACCAGCAACGGGACGACCCGGTGGCGGTGCAAAATCTGCGGTGCTTCACTGACCAAGCAGCGCAGCGATATCACCAACGCAGCCCTATTTCGTGCGTTCATCCAGCACCTGACCGCCGGGACCAGTCTTGCGGCGATCGCCGGCAACATGAGCTGCTCGACACGTACGCTGCAGCGCAAATTCGATGCCTTTTGGCTGGTTGACGTGCCTGACCCGACCATCGGCCATACAGGCAGGGTCTACGACCAGATCTTCATCGACGGCACCTACACCGCAGGTGGCTGTCTGATCGTGGCGGCAACGCTCGACCACGTCATCGCCTGGCACTGGTGCAAACAAGAAACCACACACGACTACAAGCGCCTGCTCGAGCGCATCGAAGCACCGTTGATCGCTGTGATCGACGGTGGCCGAGGAGCCACAAGCGCAATTAAAACGTGCTGGCCAAACACCAAAATCCAACGCTGCCTCGTGCACGCCCAACGCAGAGTACGCCGCTACACCACCTCACGACCACGCACTGATGCTGGCCGCACCATCTACCGACTCGCGCTGAAACTCACCCGCATCACCACCCTGGACGAGGCTGCACAATGGGGTGCACAACTGCAAGAGTTTCACACGCTCTACAAGGATTGGCTCAACGAAAAGACACAGGTCAAAGACCCGAAAACAGCAAAAGACACACTCGTGTGGACCCATGTCAACGTGCGCAAGGCCTACAACAGTCTCAACCACCTGTGGCGCAATGACCTGCTGTTTGTCTACCTCAAGCCCCCGAAAGGTGTGCTCGAGCCGCACCGGATCAAATCCACCACCAACAGTCTTGAAGGCGGCATCAACGCCCAGCTGAAGCTCCTTGCAAGAACTCATCGCGGCAGACGCGGTGAGCACCAACGCAAAATGCTGGATTGGTGGCTGTATCTGAAAACGGAACTGCCTGGCGATCCAATAGAAATCGCCAGACAGTCCAACTGGGGCCAGAACCAACTCGCCAAAGTTACAACCCTGACCCGAAACGAGAACCAAGCCGACTATGAAACAGGACAACCAGCCCTCTACGACAACGGTATCGATACCGAGTACACACACTCAATCGGCATCCAAAAAGGCCACATCTAACCCCGCGACACGCCGATAGCAGACACACATTTTGTCGCTTAACCCTCGCTTAACCCCCCTGAACCCCGCCACGTAGAAAAGTCCGGCCCCTCCGAAGAGGAAGCCGGACTTCATGCTGTGGAGCATAGGAGAATCGAACTCCTGACCTTCTGCTTGCAAAGCAGATGCTCTACCAATTGAGCTAATGCCCCAGTGCCTACACACTTTACTACCGCAGCCGAAGCAACCACAAACCGCTTAAAACCTGAACCACTCAAATCACTTTGGACACTTTAGGCATGTCCTATCACGTCAGTAACACGCAGGCGCTAGGGTCATGGGCACATCATGTCCACTATCCCTGACCTTTAGGATCACTATGCGCCGCATCCTCACCTCTGCACTCACCGTGCTTATTGCCGCCGCCATGCCAGCAGCCGCTCATGCACAGTTACCGCAAATCCCACGATTGCCTGCGTCTTCAAGCGCGGATATTCAAGGAGAAATCAACCATCGCCTCGAGGATGCCCGCGCACAGGTCGAAGACTTCAGCTCCCAGGCATTTCCACACTCTGCCCCCGGGAAGAAGGCACCCGCCGCCCCAGCTCCAAAGAAGCCGCAGCCGCGCAGCGAAGGTGGCGTCGACTGTGCCAATTGCGTAGCTATCACCTATGACGACGGCCCCGGTGCCGAGACCAACCGCCTACTGGACAAGCTCAAGGCAAAGAACGCGCACGCAAGCTTCATGGTGCTAGCCCCCAACGCATATCAGCATCCTGAGCTGCTCAAGCGCATGAAGGCCGAGGGCCACACCATCGGCAACCACACCAAGAGCCACCGCCAGCTCAACACCCTGTCCTATGACCAGGTATCCCAGGAAATCGACGCCGGCAATGCCGCCATCAAAAAGGCCACCGGCCAAGGCACGCGCTGGGTACGCCCGCCCTATGGCGCGACCAACGCCACCGTGGATCAGGCCACCCGCGATAAGGGCGTCTCCCAAGCGCTGTGGGACGTCGACACCGTGGATTGGAAGGACCGCAACTCCGACCATGTGTGCTCCGCGGCTGTGCAAGGCGCCCGCGCCGGCTCCATTGTGCTGATGCACGATATCCACCCCACCACCGTGGACGCCGCCGATTGCGTTATCGACGGCCTGCGCGCGAAGGGCCTCGAGCCCGTGAGCTTGGATCGCCTCCTGCGCACCCCTGTAGCAGGTAAGCGCTACTACGCTCGTGGTTAATGATTGATTTTGCCCTGACTGCCGACGCCGTCGCTCCCCAACTCCTCGGCTGCACCCTCACCCATGCCGGGGTAAGCATCCGCCTCACGGAGGTTGAGGCTTACCTCGGTGCCGAGGATTCCGCTGCACATACCTTCAATGGCAAGACCCCGCGCAATGCGGCCATGTTGGTCTCGCCGGGTAGGTTCTACGTCTATATTTCTTATGGTATCCACCGCAACGTCAATATCGTTTGCGCCCCTGATGGCACCGGCCAAGGCTGCCTGCTGCGCGGCGGCGAAATCATCGAGGGCGCCGATATCGCCTTCGCCCGCCGCGGCACCACCGATTTTCATAATCTCGCCCGCGGACCAGGCAACTTGGGTAAGGCCTTAGGCTTCACGCTGGAAGATAACCACCAACCAATTCAGATTATTGAGCGAACCTCCGAACCAGAATGGGTACGCGGACCGCGCATCGGCATCTCGAAAAACAAGGAAGCAGCCCTGCGGTTTTGGATCCCATTCGATAAAACCGTCTCGGGCCGCCGCGGCTATCCCAAGCAATAGCCTCGCAAGGCACACTGCCTAATAGCGCCCACCATAGCGCTCATCATTCTCAATGGCCTTTATGATCCGCCGATTGATCTGCAGCATCTGGCGGATCTGCGTGCGGGTCAGGTTATCCATTACGGACCTTCGCGCCTGCTTAGCGTGTCCAGGCGCGGTCTCGACTACCTTATCCCAGCCGCTATCCGTCAGCTGTGCCATGGTGGTGCGGCCGTCAGTCGGGCACGGCTGGCGCACGACCCACCCCTGCTTTTCTAGGCGCGTAACAACCTGGCTCAAGCGAGACAAAGATCCATTGGCGGTAATCGCCAAATCACGCATACGCATCTCGCGATTTTCCGCCTCAGATAGCCGAGAGAGCACCGTGTATTCAAAAAAGCTCAGGCCTGCGTCATCACGCAGCTGAGCATCCAAAATATTGGTCAAGCGAATATTTACGCTCATTAAGGACATAAATGATGCGAGCTCTTCATCATTTAGCCAGTAGTCATCGCGCTCGGTCATGGGATTTATTCTATCAACATGGCTTTAATTTTAAAGTGACTCGCCATTGTCCTTAATACAAAGGGCTTTAGTGCACAGAGGACGGATCGATCGGCCGCCGCCCTCTCGGCAGCTTTTCCACCACCAAACGATAGGAGTCCGTGACTAACTCCTCTACCAGCCGTTCGTGCAGATCTGCGTGTGGATAGACAGAAACCCAATGCCGCTTATTCATGTGGTAGCCCGGCGCAATGAATGGATACTGCTGCTGTAGCGCTTGGCAGTCCTCCGGCTCGGCCTTAATGATCATTTGCTGTTGACCGGTCACCGCTGTCAACAGCAAGAAAATTTTGCCGCGTACTTTAAATACGTCCCAGTCGGGACCAAAAGGATGCAGCACCTGCGAGCCGAGCATCTCTTCGGCGCGCTGCCGCGCAACCTTGTAGATGCCGCTCCCGTCCAACATCGCCCCCATTTCGTTGTTAGCAGTTCCACCTCAGGGCACCGAAGATTCATAGCCTGTCCACCCGATTGGGCGGGCTATGTTTATTTCCGTTCCCTCCGTCTGAAAGGACAGTAGAACTAGTCGCTGGCTTCGGTATGGCTTATTCCCGCCCCTGTCTGAAAATGATCCGGGGGTGATGCCGCCGAAGACAGTGACATACTCAAACAGCTCAATAGGAACCTGACCCAGCCCAGGTGGTATGAGGTCTCACAGTAATGTAGATGCCAGTACTAAGTATGTCCGACCACCCCCAGCGATGAAGCTCAAATAGTCCAACTTCTAATTCATCGCTAGGAGGAACACACCCATGGCCTATGACTTCGTCATTGGCGTAGACGTCGGCAAATACTTCCACCACGCCTGCGTCCTCGATCCCCAAGGCAGGCAAGTCCTGTCCAAACGCATCAATCAGCATAAAGGCTCGCTCCGCAAGCTCTTCGGCCAATTCCTCGCCGACAACACCTCAGTCCTTGTCATTGTCGATCAGCCCAACAACATCGGCCGATTAACCGTCGCAGTCGCCCAAGACATGGGGGCAGATGTTCGCTATCTACCAGGGCTTGCGATGCGACAGCTCTCTCGCATCCACGTCGGCAACTCAAAGACCGATGTACGCGACGCCTACGTTATCGCCCATGCCGGTCTTAACCTTCCGGACTCCCTGCGCAGCGTCGACCGCGTTGAGGAAGTCTTTACCCAGCTGAAAGTTCTCAACGGTATCGACGAAGACCTCGCCCGGGCCTACACACGCCTAATTAACCAGATGCGATCCGCGCTCGTGGGAACCTATCCTGCATTCGAACATGTCCTGCGCGGACAGATGATTCACCGAAAATGGATCCTCCACCTACTTGCAAAATACGGCGGCCCCACCAAGATTCGACGCATCGGTAAAACACGCCTAGCAGCCTTTGCGCGCAGTCACAAAGCGCGCAATCCCGAGCCTGTCATCGATGCCATGCTTGCTGCCATCCACGGACAGACCGTGTCCATTGCCGGCGCAGAATACGCCGAACTTGGCGTAGCAATGTCCGCCAAAGACGCACTGGCCAAACTAGAGCATCGCAAGGAAATAGAAGCACAGGTACTCAAGCTCATTCAAGACATTCCTCAAACCGAGATTCTTTTATCCATGCCCGGCATCGGCCCACGTAGCGCAGCACAGATCCTCATGACTGTTGGCGATATGTCCGACCTCCCCGATGCAGCGCACCTAGCGTCCTATGCAGGCCTATCACCACGGACAAATCAATCAGGAACGTCCATTATGTCGAATTCGCCCAACCGCGCTGGCAACAAAAATTAAAGAACGCCCTATGGCAATCGTCTTTTGCATCGATCAGATTCCACGAGCGTTCCCGGCAATTCTATGAACGAAAACGCAAAGAAGGCAAAAGACACAACGCCGCAGTCGTCGCACTCGCACGCCGACGCCTCAACGCTCTCTTCTCCATGATGCGAAACGGCGAGCACTACCGAGACATCTCTACAGCTCAGGAGGCTGCAGCAGCCTAAAGCCAACAGACCCCCATCCAAGCCGATTGCACAGCAAGCCCAACCGGCTCCTCAAGGTACCCAAAACAACATCTACGAGACGAAGCAGAAACCCTTCACACCCCCAACAAGCCCACCCACGGAGTTGACAACCTATATAGGAACACCCCCCTTTTCGAGACTGGCTTAGCGTTGTCTTCAACGATATCGTCCATCCAAAACTCGGTTTTCGTCGACGGTTTTGCTGGTCTATATGGACGAAAATGGTGATCCGAGTAGAGTGCTCGTCATTGTGTCACTTCTCAGAGCGCTTGGGAACGACCGCGGAAATAAAAAATGTCCGGCCCCTCCGAAGAGGAAGCCGGACTTCATGCTGTGGAGCATAGGAGAATCGAACTCCTGACCTTCTGCTTGCAAAGCAGATGCTCTACCAATTGAGCTAATGCCCCATTGTTCCGTGGTGGGCCTAGCTGGAATCGAACCAGCGACCTCATCGTTATCAGCGATGCGCTCTAACCGACTGAGCTATAGGCCCTTGTGCGGAACGGGAATTAACTCTACATACTATCCCCGGATTTATACAAATCGCCTGCTCAATGAGCATTTTACGCCATCAAACAAAGGAGAAAGATTCCTGCTGAAGAAAGGAAAATGCCGGCACCCGAAGGTGCCGGCATCCGCTATGGCGAGAGAGGCGCTAGCGGTTGTCTAGGTCGACTCGCAGGCCGCCAAAGACGTCCACGATGGCGTTATAAATAACCGCCATCAGAGGCGCCAGCAATGTAAGGAGAACGGCGAAAATAACGCCGATGAGCGCGGAGGCGGAGATAACGACACCGAAGGTGACCTCGAATCCGCCGCCGACGCCGCCGACGAGGCTATTGAGCGATTCCCAGATGCCCACCTGGTTCAGGCCGATGTAGAGCAGGCATACGGCCAGCATCCAGGCGATGAGTCCGACGAGTGACAAAGCCAGACCAACGCGGAACGCGGAGGTGGGCGAGATTCGCGTAATCGTTATGTCTCGTCGTGCCATTAATTACTCCTCATCCTTGGAAGCATCGCCAGCCTTGTGCTCCTGCTGGACCTCATCCACGGTCTTTTCGCCCTTGGCTACAGCCTGAGCGTCTTCCTCACCATCTTCTTCGACGTTGCGGTCGATGGCAAGCAGTTCGACGTCGTCAGCCAGGTTCACCAAGCGCACGCCCATGGTTGCGCGGGAGGACGGACGAATCTGGTCCACCTCGGTGCGGATGACGCCGCCGGCAGAGGTGATGGCGAAGATCTCGTCATCCTCATCGACGGAGATAGCACCGATGAGCTTGCCGCGCTTCGGGGTGTACTTGAAGGTCATAACGCCCAAGCCACCGCGGCCCTGCGGGGTGTATTCCTCGATGGCGGTGCGCTTGCCATAGCCGCCAGAGGTGGCGACCAAAAGGAACTCGCCATCGTGGACCACGGACATGGATAGCAGCTGATCATCGCCGCGGAAGCGCATGCCCTTCACACCGGCGGTAGCGCGGCCCATGGGGCGCAGCTGGTCGTCGTCGGCAGTAAAGCGGATAGCTTGGCCCTGCTCGGAGGTAAGCAGGATGTCATCGCCCTCGGAGACGAGCTGTGCGCCGATGAGCGCATCGCCCTCGTTGAGGTTGATGGCGATAAGGCCAGCGGAACGCGCGGACTCGTAATCGGTCAGGCGGGACTTCTTCACGCGGCCCTGCTGGGTGGCGAGGACCAGGTAAGGAGCGTCCTCGTAGGACTGAATCTGGATGACCTGGGCAATCTTTTCCTCCGGCTGGAATTCCAGCAGGTTAGCCACGTGCTGGCCGCGTGCGGCGCGACCGCCCTCGGGCAGCTCATAGGCCTTAAGACGGTAGACACGGCCGAAGTTGGTAAAGAACAAGATCCAGTCGTGCGTGGAGCAGACGAAGAAGTTCTTCACAATATCGTCCTGCTTGAGCTCAGCGCCGCGCACGCCCTTGCCACCGCGCTTTTGCGCCTTATAGGAATCCACCTTGGTGCGCTTAGCGTAGCCGGTAGAGGTAATGGTGACCACGACGTTCTCGCGGGCGATGAGGTCCTCATCGGTGACGTCGCCGGTGGCAGGGATGATCTCGGTGCGGCGTTCATCGCCATACTTATCGACGATCTCTGCCAGCTCATCGTGGACAATCTGACGCTGGCGCTCCTCGCGGGCAAGGATGTCCTTCAGGTCAGCAATCTCGAGCTCGATCTCGGCCAACTCATCGATGATCTTCTGGCGCTCCAGTGCAGCCAGCTTGCGCAGCTGCATGGCGAGGATGGCATCGGCCTGGATATCGTCGACGTCGAGAAGCTCCTTCAAGCCTTCGCGCGCCTCGTCTACGGTGGGCGAACGACGGATAAGGGCGATGACCTCATCCAGCATGTCCAGGGCCTTGACCAAGCCGCGCAAGATGTGGGCGCGCTTCTCGGCCTCGTTCAGGCGGTACTGGGTACGGCGAACGATGACCTCGATCTGGTGCTCCACGTAGTAGCGCAGCATCTGATCCAGGCGGAGGGTGCGCGGCACGCCGTCAACAATGGAGAGCATGTTGGCACCGAAGGAGGTCTGCAGCTGGGAGTGCTTGTAGAGGTTATTGAGCACCACGCGGGCCACAGCGTCGCGCTTAAGGGTGACCACGATGCGCATGCCCACGCGGTCGGAGGACTCATCCTCAATCTTGGAGATGCCCGCGATCTTGCCGCTGGCCACGGACTCCGCGATATTAGAGATGAGGTTATCCGGGTTGACCTGGAACGGCAGCTCCGTAATGACGATGGTCTGACGGGATCCAGACTCCTCGATGGAGGTCACGCCGCGCATGCGGATGGAGCCGCGGCCAGTGGTGTAGGCATCCTTGATGCCCTGATCGCCCACAATGAGGCCAGCGGTGGGGAAATCCGGGCCCTTGACGCGTTCCATGCAGGCTTCCAGCGCAGCCTCTTCATCGGCGTCTGGATTATCCAGCATCCAGTAGATAGCCTCGGCCAGCTCGTTGAGGTTATGCGGCGGAATATTGGTGGCCATACCCACGGCAATGCCGCCCGAACCGTTCATGAGTAGGTTCGGAACGCGGGACGGCAGGACGTCTGGCTCGCTGGTCTTGCCATCGTAGTTGGGAGAGAAGTCCACGGTGTTCTCGCGGATATCGCGCACCATCTCCATGGCCAGCGGGGTGAGCTTACACTCCGTATAACGCATTGCTGCCGGGCCATCGTTACCGCGGGAACCGAAGTTACCCTGGCCATCCACCAGCGGATAGCGCATGTTCCAGGACTGGGCCAGACGCACCAAGGTGTCATAGATGGCGGAGTCACCGTGCGGGTGGAACTGACCCATGGTGTCCGAGACCGGGCGGGCGGACTTCACGTAGCCGCGCTCCGGGCGGTAACCGGAATCGAACATCGCGTAGAGGATGCGGCGGTGCACCGGCTTCAGGCCATCGCGCACCTCCGGCAGGGCGCGGCCAACGATGACGGACATGGCGTAGTCGATGTAGCTCGACTCCATCTCCTCATTAATGTCAATGGGAAATATGCGATCAAAAAGATCGTCGTTATTGTCACTCATAGCCCCAAATTCTACCCTCTAGCGCTTTTCAGGACTCGAATTGCCGCACGGGTGGTATCACCGTGGTATCACTTTAGGCATGGCGATGACATTGCGACTTACGGACGAGCAGGATCACGCGCTCACGCTGCTGGCCTCCGCGCAGGGCACCTCCAAGCACGAGGCGGTGGTGCGGGCCATTGTTGCGGCGGCAGCCCGCACGCTTGCCGACGCCCACGTGCAGTCCACCGCCCGCGCCCTCCTCCCCGGCCGCGCTGAGCTGGAGGCGGAAATCCGCCGTGCCCGGCCCGCACAGTCCTAGGCAAGCATGACTACTGAACAGCTCTACCTCTTGGCCCGCGAGTTTTGCGCTCGCCTTAACGTCCGCATCACCAACTTTGCCGCCCTGGCGGCCGCGGCGGCTGCCAGCACCGCCAAGGTGGAGGGAATAGCCATTCATGACAACCACCGCGATGCCGCCCGCGCCATGGCGGAGGTATTAGCCCGCGTGCCGGCGCTGAGCGGGTATAACGCAGAGTTCGCAAAGTTCAGCGCGCGCGTCTACCTTAGTGTTAAAGAAGTTACCTAAGTTACTGGGGATAGTGACCCAAGAAAGGAACTACCACCATGTCCCGCTTCAAGAAGATTGCCGCCTCAGGCCTGACCGTTGTGGCGCTAGCTGCCACCGCCGTCACTGCTCCTACCGCCACCGCCGCTGATGCCGATTCCTGGAAAGAAACGGTAAATCCGGACTTTCAGCCGGGCGAGGCCGGTGGTTCCTCTACCGGTTCTTCCCAGCTGGATCTCACCCTGATTATCACCGCAGCGGCCGCCGGCGTCACCGCGCTGGCCAGCGCCGTGGCCCTTTACTCCCCTAACGTGGATCTGGAGAAAGCTGCCCGCGATGCTGGCTTGAACCAGATCGCCGATCAGATTGCTTCCATCCAGGCCAACCTCCCTGGCCTGCCGGGCCAGCCCGCCTAACTCGCGTAAGGTGGTGCAGCATGGCACATCTTTCTGAACTTATGTCAGGTCCGCAGCGCACTGCGGTGATTAACGATTGCGGCGAGCTGGTTGAGGGGGTCGTCGCCAAGCAATCGGGCATTACCGGCATGGCGCTCAAGGGCGCCGTCGCCGCCGCGAAGAAGGTCGACTCCGCCATCATCACCAAGGCCCTAGGCCGCGTGCTGCCGGATATCCTCGATGCCCTGGATCCGCACTGGCAGGAATTTTCGGAAACCTCCGAGCAGGATTTCGGTTCCTTCCTGGAGCCCCGCAGCGCCCAGGTGAGCGATTCCATCATGTCGGTGGCCGATAAGCACGCCAAGCAGATTAACTCCCCCGCGCTGTCTAAGCCGTATAACTCCTTGCGCGGCAAGGCCTCGAAATTCCTCACCCCTGCGGTGCCGGATTTCGGCCGCGTGCTGCAAAAACACATGTAATTTCCGCACGCTTGAACCTAAATCAAACCGCAGAGTATAAGTGTGGAAGTGACTACTTCCGCAGCTAACCAAACCGAGTACCCCGCCGGCCAAGATCCCGCCCGCTGGCGGGTACTTATCGTTTTGCTCACGGCACTCTTCATGTCCCTGCTGAGCGTGTCCATCGTGAACGTAGCCCTGCCCTCGATTCAATCGGGCCTGGGAGCCTCTGAATCCGATGTGCAATGGGTGCTCTCCGGCTATGCGCTCACCTTTGGCGTCATCCTTGTGGCGGCCGGCCGTGCCGGAGATCTCGTCGGCCGCGGCGGCATCTTTCTAGCAGGCATTGCCATCTATTCCCTCAGCGCCGCCGTCGCCGGCTTTGCCCCCAACGCGGAGGCACTCAACGCCGCCCGCTTTATCCAAGGCATAGGCGCTGGTCTGCTCAATCCGCAGGGCGTGGGAATGATCCAGCAGTACTTCCGCGGTCCGGAACGCGCCCGCGCCTTCGGCTACTTTGGCTCCACGGTGGGCATCGCCGTGGCTATCGGACCGGTACTGGGCGGCCTGCTCATTCGCCTCGGCGGCGCGGACCTAGGTTGGCGACTGACCATGCTGGTCAATTTCCCCGTCGGCCTTATTGCCATCATCTTAGGATTGCTGTGGTTTCCGCGGCCGCTGTTTTCCCGCGTGCGCGATGAAAATGGCAATAAACTGGGCATCTTCAAGGCCCTAGCCACCCTGGATCCCATCGGCGCGCTGATCCTCGGCGCTGCCGTATGGGCCATCCTCTTCCCCTTCATGGAATCGTCCGCTTCCCCGGCGGTGTGGTGGCTCCTACTGTTGGGCGCCGTCCTCCTTGTGGGATGGGTGCTATGGGAGCGCCGCCACAAGGCCACCGGCCATCCGCCGATGGTGGATCTCACTATCTTCGCCACCCCGAGTTTTCGCAATGGCACCATCATCGCCACCTTGTGGTTTATGGGTATTACCAGCATTTGGGTGCTCGTGGCACTCTACTTCCAAAGCGGACTCGGACACTCCGCCCTGGCTGCCGGCTCCGTAGGCATTCCGGCTGCCTTGTTGAGCTCCATATCTGCCACGCTGGCCGGCCGATCCGTATCCGTCCACGGCCGCAAGGTGGTGGTGCTGGGCATGCTCGTGACCATCTCCGGCCTCATTGCCACCATTGCGCTTATCTGGGCCACCGAGCAATGGGGAGCCAGCGAATGGTGGATGGTCCTTTCGCTGGCCTTTGTTGGCGGCGGGCAAGGATCGGTCATCTCCCCCAACCAAACGCTCACCTTGGCGCATGTTCCACAGGCCTATGCTGGTTCGTCTGGCGCCGTCCTCCAGACCGGTCAGCGCATCGGTACGGCCATTGGGCTTGCCGTTATTACGGCCATCGTTTTTGCCACCTTGCACGGCACAAGCGCGGACTGGCCGCTGTCCATCATCGCCGGCTTCGGCGTCATCTTGGCCATGTGCCTAGCGTCTTTGGGATTCGCGATAGCAGACCAGCGCAGCTCCCAGGCCTAGGCCTCGCGCTTTTCGACGCCACAATTAAAGCCCACCGCGGTAAATTCCACGGTGGGCTTTGTGCTGCGCTTTAAATATCCAAGAAGCGGACGTCCTTCGCGCGGCGGGTAATGAAGGAGCGGCGGGCCGAGACGTCATCACCCATGAGGATGGAGAAGAGCTCATCGGCGCGCTGCGCGTCTTCCAGATCCACGCGGCGCAGGATGCGGGTGCTCGGGTCAAGCGTGGTCTCCCACAGCTCGGCGGCGTTCATCTCGCCCAGACCCTTGTAGCGCTGGATGCCATCATCCTTGTTGATCTTGCGGTTTTGCTCCAGGCCCTCGGCCAGCAGCTTATCGCGCTCGGCGTCGGAAAAAGCATAGCCCGGAGTACCCTTAGACCACTTGAGCTTGTACAGCGGCGGGTTAGCCAGGAACACGTGGCCATCCTCAACCAGCTGCGGCATGAAGCGGAAGAGCAAAGTCAGAAGCAGCGTGGCAATGTGCTGACCGTCAACGTCGGCATCGGCCATGAGCACGATCTTGTCGTAGCGCAGCTTCTTGATATCGAATTCCTCGTGAATGCCAGTACCCAGCGCGGTAATAATCGCCTGCACCTCGGCATTCTTGAGCACCTTATCCATGCGGGCCTTCTCCACGTTCAGGATCTTGCCGCGCAGCGGCAGGATGGCCTGGAACATGGAATCGCGGCCGCCCTTAGCGGAGCCACCTGCGGAGTCACCCTCCACAATGTAGAGCTCGGAAATCTTCGGATCCTTCGAGCGGCAGTCTGCAAGCTTGCCTGGCAGGCCGCCGAGGTCGGTGGCGGACTTGCGGCGCACCATCTCGCGAGCCTTGCGGGCAGCCATGCGAGCATGCGCGGAGGACACAGCCTTATTGATAATGGCCTTGGCCTCTGCCGGGTTGGCATCGAACCAGTCATTGACGTGCTCGTTGACCGCGCGCTGGACAAAGCCCTTGATCTCGGAATTGCCCAGCTTGGTCTTGGTCTGGCCCTCGAACTGCGGATCGCCCACCTTGACGGAAATAACGGCCGCCAAGCCTTCGCGGCAGTCATCGCCGGAGAGGTTGCCGTCCTTTTCCTTGAGGAGCTTATGCTCCTTGGCGTAGCGGTTCATTAGGGAGGTTAGGGCCGCACGGAAGCCCTCTTCGTGCGTGCCGCCCTCGTGGGTGTTGATGGTATTAGCAAAGGTGTGAACGGACTGCTTATAGCCCTGGTTCCACTGCAGCGCTACCTCGACCTCGTGATCCTCGCCCTTCGCATCGAAGGAAACGATGGTCGGGTGGATCGCGGTCTTGGACTTATTGAGGTACTTGACGTAGTCGGTCAAGCCATCCGGGTAGTGGAAGGTTACCTTCTTGCGGCGCTTCTTATCCGCCGCAGCGTCCTTCGCCTCGCCGGATTCTTCATTAAAGGTATCGCCGGCGTCCGGGGCATCATCGAAGGACGTCTCATCCGCGCTGGTTTCGCCAGATTCTGCATCGGCGATCTCTTCCAGCTCGATCTGCTCTTCGGTGACGCGCTCGTCAATGAGCTCAATGCTCAGGCCCTTGTTCAGGAAGGCCATTTCCTGCAGGCGGCGGGCAATGGTGTCGTAATCGTACTCGGTAGTTTCAAAAACTTCCGGGTCCGCCCAGAAGCGGATCTTGGTGCCCGTGCCGCGGGCATTGCCGCCCTCAACGAGCTCGTCCGGGATGGCGTTCTGGAAGTTTTGGTACCAGTGCTTGCCGTCGCGCTTAATCTCCGCCTCCACGCGGGTAGAAAGCGCGTTCACCACGGAAATACCGACACCGTGCAGGCCGCCAGAAACGGCGTAGGAGTCGGAGTCGAACTTACCGCCGGCGTGCAGCTGGGTCATGACCACCTGGACGGTAGGCGCACCAGAGGCGTGCATTTCTACCGGGATGCCACGGCCATTATCGATGACCTCGACGCCGCCATCCTCCAGCAGCTTGACGGTAACCTTATCGGCGTAGCCGGCCATGGCCTCATCGACGGAGTTATCAACGATCTCCCAAATGAGGTGGTGCAGGCCGCGCGAACCGGTCGAACCAATGTACATGCCGGGGCGCTTACGGACGGCCTCGAGGCCCTCCAGGATCGTAATTGACCCGGCATCATATGCGTGTTCTTCAGCCACGGATTCGTGCTCTCCTTTTGGCTATAGCTAATTCTAAGACCTTGACTATTCTACACGGATACCCCCTACTGAAAGACACCCCACACCCGTGAGAGATAGGAATCTGGCGCGCTCTGAGGTTATTTACATTGTGCAGGTCTGAGTAAACCTCAGCCTATTAGCCGTAGGTATCTTGTGATCCTTGCGGTTTGACCCACTGCCGCCCCTCATAATTGCGCCTTTGCTTCGGCCCGTGAATCCGCAGTTCCACGATGACATCGGGACCTAGGCGGTCAGAGATTTTCCGCAGGATTTGGCGCTGCAGGTAGCGCAGCTCCGTTGCCCACGTGGAGTTATCGCAGGATACATAGACAATCTTGTCCTTAATCCGCTGCGGCTGCGTATGCGCGGCAATGCGCTCGCCCACCAGATGCTCCCAATTGCCCATCACCCAACCATTGGCTAAGTCATGTTCCCACCCACGATTGACAACTTCGCGGTTAATTTGGGACCCCAGGCTCGGCACGGCCAGCGTGCGCCGCTTTTTCCTGCCATCTGGGCCAGTGGGTAAGCCGCGTTGATAGCCCATATACCCCTGCTTTTGCGCCTTCTCCAGCGAAGGCACCGGCATCTTCGGCACCGGACGGGTCAGCTTCGGCGGGTTTTGGAGGTGAACCGAACCAGCTTGAAGTACTGGGTTACGGGATCAATGCGCTGCTTGCCGACGCCCCCTTGATCCTCACTCATTCCCCTCACCCTCCTCGGCGCTGAGCTTGGAGATGCGGCCGGTCTCGGTGTCTTCTACGCTCACGCGGTAGCGCACGATGGGTTCCAAGTTTCCGGGCAAATCCTCATCCACGGCCGCGGTGATAAGCACCTGCTCGGCCTCGGCGGCCAAGTGGACCAGCTGCTTGCGGCGCTTGGCATCGAGCTCGGCAAAGACATCATCCAAGATGAGCACCGGATCGGATCCTCCCTCCTGGCGCAGGAGGTTGAATTCCGCCAGGCGTAGCGCGATGGCATAAGACCACGTCTCGCCGTGGCTGGCAAAGCCCTTGGCCGGCTGATCCCCCAGGTTGAGCACCAGATCATCGCGGTGCGGACCCACCAGGGAAATGCCGCGTTCGATCTCGCGCTGCCGGGCGGCGGCCAACTCGGTGAGCAGCACGGCCTCTAGCACCTCGCGATCGGAGGTATCGATCGTGGACTTATACTCCACGTGCGCCGGTCGCGATTCTGGCGCTAGGCCGGAATAGGCGGCGGGGATGTGATCCAAGAGGGCGTCGACAAGCGCAAGGCGTGCGGCGATCACCTGGGCGCCAAGCCGGGCAAGCTGCGCATCCCAGGTATCCAAGGTGGCCAATGCAGCGGCGCCATCGCTATCGGAATAACCGCGCCGCAGGCTGCCGGAGGCCGATTTCAGCAGGGCATTGCGCTGCTTGAGCACCTTGTCATAGTCGGCCTTCACGCCCGCTAGGCGCGGAGTCCGCGAGGCAATGATGCTATCGAGATAGGCGCGGCGCCCGGCCGGCTCCCCGCGCACCAGGGCCAAGTCCTCCGGGGAAAAGAGCACAGTTTTTACCACGCCCAACAACTCACGAGGGCTGCGCAGGCGGGTGCGATTAATCTGTGCTTGATTGGCCGCGTGGGGCTTAATCAGCAAATGGGTAGTAAGCTCGCGGCCTTGGTTCACCGCGGTAATGGATACCCGCGCGCTATCCGCGCCCTGGCGCACCAGCGGTGCATCGTGGGAAACGCGGTGGGAAGAAAGGTGGGCGGTATAGCCAATGGTCTCAACGATATTGGTCTTGCCAAAGCCATTGCGCCCGACAAAAAGGGTGATCCCCGGCCCTAGCTGCACATTAAGTTCGGGCCACGAGCGAAAATCCCGAACATCGAGATCCCTGACGTACATTAGCCCGGCAGGCGAACCGGCATGAGCAAGTAGGTGAAGTTGGTCTCCGGCGTGGGGAAGTTGCCATCTTCATCGGCCTCAGGCAGCTCTTCCGGTTCTGGGATCATGATGGCTGGGCGCGAAGGCTCGGTAAAGCCGAAGACCACGCGGTCGGTATTGATGACGCCCAAGCCATCCTTGAGGTAGCCCGGATTGAAGGCGATGAGGAATTCATCGCGGCCATGGAATGCACACGGCAGGGTCTCGGTGGCGTTACCAGCATCCGCACCGGCGGAAAGGGTTACCTGGCCATCGGCGAATTCCATCCGGATCTGCGCGTTGCGATCCGTCAGCAAAGACACGCGGCGAATTGCTTCCTGGAGCGGGGCGACCTCAATGGAGGCAATATTGGTGTGGCTCTTCGGCAACAGGGGCTGCACATTAGGGAAGTCCGCATCCAGCATGCGCGTGGTGGTCTCGCGATTATCCGCGTGCAGGCCAAAGAGGCCATCGGCACCAATATTGTCATCGGTGCCCACAGCGATTTCCACTGGGATATTCAGGTGCGGATCCAAGGAACGACCGGTTTCCTGCAGGGTCTTCGCAGGCACCAAGAGCTTGGCTTCTACATCCGGCGACTTCGGCTCCCATTCCAAGGTGCGCATGGCCAGGCGGAAGCGGTCCGTTGCCGTCATCTCAATGTCCTTGCCACGGATATCCATGTGCACACCGGTGAGCATGGGCAGGGTGTCATCCTTGCCGGCCGCGGCGGCGACCTGGTGGATGGCCTCGACGAATAGCTGTGGCTGGATGGTGCCGGTAACCTCCGGCAGGACCGGAAGCTGCGGGTAATCATCCAGTGGAATCAGTGGTAGCTCAAAGCGGGAAGAGCCACAGGTAACCAGGGCCTTGGAATCTACCTGGGAGATCTCCACTTCCTTGTTGGGAAGGGAAGCGACGATGTCAGAGAGGAGCTTGCCGGCTACCGCGATCTGTCCGGGTTCATCCACCATGCCGGCGATACGGACGCGGGTGGATACCTCGTAATCGAAGCCAGTGAACTCAAGACCATTGTCATCCGCGGTGATCAGCATCGCGCGGAGCACGGGCTGGGTGACCTTGGACGGCAGGCTGCGAGCAACCCACGCTACGGCGTTGGCAAGGTCATCTTTGGCAACGCGAAATGACACGGCTTCATCCATGGTGCGAAGAGCTCCTCTGGGGCAAGTAGGAAATTTGTTACTTACAAAAGACTGGCTTCCAACTTACCGCATCGGGCGCGGTGCGCCACAACGTGTAATTCCATCTTTGCCCGCCCGATCCGCGCCTGGCCGAAGGCAGGCCGGGCCGAATTCCACACACCCTCTTTCTTCTATACAGATTAGAGAAATAATTTAGTAGTAGTAATAAGCGCTGTGGGATCTGTGGGTAACTAGGTAAATGACAAGTTCAGGACACAGATCCGGGGTGTGCCAATTCTTGTGATCTTGCTGTGATCAATCGGGGCTAATTGTGGACAACTAACGGGATCGCCGTTTTATCCACAGGTTTTGTCATTTGATCACCGATCTACACACAGCGCTGATCACAGGGCGGTTCTCCCAGTATAGAGCCTGTGGAATTTAAAACTGTGAGTAAGATCTACGAATTACAAAGATGAAATTACACAAGTGTGAATAACGCTGTGGATAACTCTTTTCGCAGTTAAGAGAGTACTTTTCGCGAACCTTCTGGGTTCTTTGTGGAATTACACGAAGGTGTAGGCGGCTGTGTGGACGGTTTGAACCAGGTTTCGGCGTCTCAGTCAAGAATCTCTGATCTGGTAGTTCTGGTCTCACCTTTAAGTAGTGCGAGCAGAATCCTCGAAGTGACAAGGGGCAGACAAAAGCGCCCTCCTTTATATAAGGAAGGCGCTGTAGAAAAGGTGGCGAGATCTAGGCGCGGCCGCGATTCTTGATGCGCTGGGTAAGCGCCTGGATCTCGTCGTAAGTATTGCGCTTTTCAGTCATCTCTTTGCGGATCTTGCGATCCGCGTAAATGACGGTGGTGTGGTCTTTGCCGCCGAACTGTTCACCGATCTTGGGAAGGGATAGCTCCGTGAGCTCGCGGCACAGATACATAGCTAACTGGCGTGCATGCGCCACCGCACGCTTTTTGCCAGCGCCGCGCAGAGTCTCTACATCAATATCGAAGAATTCTGCAGTGACCTCCATGATCGAGGTAGCGGTGATTTGCCTATCGGCGGAATCTGGGGCCAAATCGCGCAACGCGATTTCTGCCATCTCCACGTTGATCGGCTCATTCACCAAGGAAGAATAGGCCGAAACGCGGATCAGTGCGCCCTCGAGCTCACGAATAGATGACTCAAAACGAGAGGCAATGAGCTCAAGCACGGAGCGATCCACTTCGGTGCCGTCATTGGCCGCCTTCTTCATCAAAATCGCGATACGCGTTTCTAGATCTGGCGGCTGAATATCGGTGATAAGACCGCCTTCAAAGCGAGTGCGGAGGCGATCTTCCAGCGTGGTTAGCTGCTTCGGTGGGCGGTCCGAAGACAAAATGATCTGCTTATTGGCTTGGTGCAGCGCATTGAAAGTATGGAAGAACTCTTCCTGGGTGGATTCCTTGCCCTCCAAGAACTGGATGTCATCGACCATCAGAATGTCGAGATTGCGGTAGCGCCGCTTGAAGGATTCCTGACGGTCATCGCGCAGGGAATTAATGTAGTCGTTCGTGAATTCTTCCGAAGACACATACTTCACGCGCAGACCTGGATGCAGTACTTGGGCGTAATTGCCGGCGGCATGCAAAAGGTGCGTTTTACCCAGACCAGAGCCACCCCAGATAAATAGTGGGTTGTACGCACGGGCGGGATTCTCGGCCACAGCCACGGCGGAACCATTGGCAAAACGATTCGAAGAACCGATCACGAAGCTATCGAAGGTGTGCTTTGGATTGAGGGAAGTTTCACGGTTGGGATCGTGCGCCGGGGCCTCGCGCGGGATACGGGCAGAATTGGTGGCAGCACCGGAGAAATTTCCCGCGGATTCTGCTTGCTGTTGGTTATAGTGCTGGGCCAGCTCATCCAGGCTTGCAGGGGCGTGACTCGACTGCCAATTGTTCTGGGAAGGGGCCTGCTGTGCAGCGGCATCCGTTTGCTGCGGGCGCGGAATGTAGTTCTGGGTAGATTCCGTGTTCTGCGGCGGTTGCGCTTGAGGCGGTTGCTGTTGTTGAGGGGGCGTTGGCTGTGGTGCAGGCTCCGCGGCCGGCGGCTGTGGCTCTTGCGGGGTGGCAAGGGTAACAGCAAAGGAACACGGCCGGCCTAGGTGGCGGGTTAATGCCTTGGCAATGTGCTCGCCCAACTCATTTTCGACCACATTTTTGGCATCCAGGTTTTCGGCGGCAACGAGGGTGTAGCCCTCAACCATCATGATGGGGCGAACCAGTTGGAGGTAAAGGCGCTGTGAGTGCGAAAAACTGGGGACCTCGGAATTGGGTTGCTCGGATTGTGCGAGCAGGTCATCAACGACCGCGCGCCAAACGGCATGCAGGTTCGCTTGTGGGTCAGTCACAACAGGCTACCTTTGTGGAATTTAGTCGGGGACGGGTGGACATTGAATAACAATTTTCACTGCGGATTCCACCGTGGTTTTCACATCGGTTTTTATCGAGTCACCTCGATCTCCACAGAGTTATCCACAGGTGTGGATTAAATAGTTATTCACAGCTTAGTTCATGACTGTGGATAACTCTTCATTGGTCAGTTTATGGCCCTATGCTGCGGAAACTGCACAAGTCTCAAGCGTTGATTTAGAGTTATCCACATGACCGGTTGGGCTGTGGAATTTGATTCTTCTGTTCTACCGCCGAAACGGCGGGTGTGTCTAGCGAGAAAAATTCACCACCCGGGTGTGGGTTGGGGTGGGTCTTACTGTGTGACGGATTAGGTGCAGTAAGAGCACAGAATCTGGCCCTCTAGCTGCAGGAAAAAACATTTATGTAATTTCGGGTGTACCCGGGTGTCGATTTGTTCCCAGCGGCAGAAATCACGTAATCTGGCATGGTCTATTGCAACAAAGAGTTGCGCGTGAAAGTGACTGCGTCACCTCGCACCGGCTGGGCCCGTCGGCTCGCCGTGCACCGGAGAGACTGTGATGCGTCAGGTTCATGGAATCTATTCATCAGTGGGCGTGCCGCTGCATCGCGGTGGTGTGCCTACGCACAACTTCAAGGAGAATTAACGTGGCAAAGGGTAAGCGCACGTTCCAGCCGAACAACCGTCGTCGTGCTCGCAAGCACGGCTTCCGCACCCGCATGAGCACCCGTGCAGGTCGCGCCATTGTTGCAGCTCGTCGCAAGAAGGGCCGCGCAAAGCTGACTGCATAAGTTATGCTTCCAGCCCAGCACAAGCTCACGTCGCCGACGCAATTTCGGCGCACGATGAAGGGCAGTCGCCGGGCGGGCACTCGTACGGTCGTCGTGCATGCGCACGACAACGCAGGTACGGACAAGGCAGCCGATATCGCCGCCACTGGGCCGCGATTTGGGCTGATTGTTTCTAAAGCCGTCGGGAATGCAGTGGTTCGCCACCGCACCTCCCGGCGGCTTCGCCATGTGTGTATGACATTCATTCCCAAGCTGCCCGCCAGCGTGGACGTTGTTATCCGTGCCTTGCCCGCCAGCGCCACTGCTAGCAGTGAGCAATTAGAAAAAGATCTTGCCAAAGCACTGCGCAAGCAATGGGATATCTAAATTCCCGCGGGGAGGAAATTCCCCCAGCCAGAGGATTGGCCAAACCAATGGTCAAAGTGGTTCGTTTCTACCAAAAACATGTCTCTGGCCTTAAGATGGTATCGACCTGTCGGTTCGAGCCGACATGCAGTGCTTATGCCCTAGAGGCGCTTTCTCAACACGGCGCAATCAAGGGTACGGCGATGGCAATAGCCAGGGTCTGCAAATGCGGCCCCTGGCATCCGGGCGGATTCGATCCGGTCCCGGGTACCAACAACAATTGAGGATTAAACACTCGTGCTTAATTTCATTTACTGGCCAATTTCGGCCGTTTTGTGGTTCTGGCACTGGCTGCTGTCCCTCGTAATGGACCCCGCCTGGGGCATTACCTGGATTCTGGCCATTGTGCTGCTGACCTGGACGCTTAAGGCACTCATGGTCAAGCCGACCATTAGCCAGATTCGTTCCTCGCGCAAGATGCAGGAAATCCAGCCTAAGGTGCAGGAAATCCGCGCGAAGTACGGTAATGATCAAACCAAGGCCGCGCAGGAAATGCAGAAGGTCTACAAGGAGTCCGGCGTTCGTCCGATGGCCGGCTGCCTGCCGGTCTTCGTGCAGATTCCAATGTTCGTTGGTTTGTTCCACGTGCTGCGCTCCTTCGACCGCACCGTTGCGGTAGCCGGTGGCATCGGCCACCCCAGTGGCGACCCAATGTCCATTGAGGATAACGCCAATACCGCGAACTACATCTTCAAGCCGGACCTAGTCCAGCAGTTCTTGGATGCCAAGATCTTTGATGTTCCGCTGGTGACCAACCTGCGCTTGAACTCGCCGATTGTGGAGGGCGTAACCACCACCCAGGCAGCCGTCATCATCGTTCCGATGATCGCCATCATTGCGGTTATGACACACTTCAACGCCCGCATGAGCCTGAACCGCCAGGAAAAGCGCCGTGCTGCTGGCAAGACCCAAGCACCGCAGGGTCAAAATGCGGAAATGATGCAGCAGCAAATGGCCATGATGTCCAAGATGATGCTGTGGGTCATGCCGGCCATGCTGGTCTTCTCCGGCTCCATCTGGCCGATTGGTTTGCTGTTCTACATGATGGCCAATACGGTCTGGACCTTCTTCCAAACCCGCATCGTCTATGCCAAGATGGACCGCGAGGAAGAAGAAGAGGAAGCCGCTAAGGTAGAGGCCAAGCGCACTTCCGCGCCTAAGCCGGGTGCCCGCAAGAAGGACAACCGCACCAAGAAACAGCGCAAAAACAAATAAACACGGAGGAGAACCCCATCGTGTCCGAGATGGACCCGTCAGTAGTATTCGGCTCCCGCTTGCCCCTCGCGCAGGCTTACCATGATTCGCTCGCTACAGACGGGTCCACTCGTGGTTTTATAGGCCCCCGCGAGGTGCCACGCTTGTGGGACAGGCACATTATTAACTGTGCCGTCGTCAAGCAGGCAATCCCGGAGGGTGCCACGGTTATCGACGTCGGCTCGGGTGCCGGGCTGCCCGGCATTCCGCTGGCCATTGCGCGCCCGGACCTGCAGATCACTCTGATCGAGCCGCTGCTCAAGCGCTATAACTACCTCAACGAAGTCGTAGAAGAGCTGGGCCTAGACAACGTGACGGTCCTGCGCGGCCGTGCCGAAGAGGGACCGATTAAAAAGGCCGTGGCGGGAGCAGACGTGGTCACCTCCCGCGCCGTCGCGCCCCTGGGCAAGCTGGCGAAGTGGTCGCTGCCGCTCGTGCGCAAGGGTGGCGAGATGATCGCGCTGAAGGGTTCTTCGGTACACGAGGAACTGGAACGCGATGCCGCCGACATTAAGAAGGCCGGCGGTGGAAAGGCCGAGGTCAGCACCATCGAGGGAACCACGATCATTCGTGTCCCGCGCGTGAACTAAAGTAGACGGCATGACTAATCCGCGCCTTATCACCATTGCTAACCAGAAAGGCGGCGTAGGCAAAACCACCTCCGCCGCCAACTTGGCCGCAGCGCTAGCCACAGAGGGCAAAAAAGTGCTGGTGATCGATCTTGACCCGCAGGGAAACGCCTCCACGGCCATGGGCGCGGAACATAATTCCGGCACCGATTCCAGCTATGAGGTGCTCCTAGGAGACTGCACCGCCGAGAAGGCCATGCAGCCCTCCTCGCACAACGAGAACCTCTTCTGCATCCCCGCCACCATTGATCTGGCTGGCGCAGAGATTGAAATGGTCTCCTTGGTACGCCGTGAATTTCGGCTGTACGACGCCCTACATAATGGCTTCCTTGAAGAGCACGGCTTCGAATATGTCTTCATTGATTGCCCGCCATCGCTGGGTTTGCTCACCATCAATGCGATGACCTGCGCTGAAGAGGTCATCATCCCGATTCAATGCGAGTATTACGCGCTGGAGGGCGTGGGCCAGCTGCTGGGCAATATCTCCATGATTCGCGAGCACCTCAACGAGGATCTGCATATTTCCGCCGTGCTGTTGACCATGTATGACGCCCGCACGCGCTTGGCCGAGGACGTGGCCGATAACGTCCGCGAACAGTTCGGAGCCGTGGTGCTGGCCAATGTTATCCCGCGCTCCGTGCGCGTTTCCGAGGCACCGGGGTACGGTACTACGGTTATTGATTACGCTCCCTCGTCCACCGGTGCCCGCGCCTACCTTGCGGCCGCGCGCGAGCTTGACCGGCGGGGCGATTACCGCCCGCACCCGACCACCGGGGCGATTGGCGTGAGCCCACAGATTTACGCGGAATTGGAAGGATAGGAACTCATGGCAGAACAGAAGCAAGGCGGCCTTGGCAAGGGCCTAGCCGCACTCATCCCGTCCGGGCCTGATGCTCCTACCCGCAAGCCGCGCTTGGGCGATTCCGCCGCGGATATCATCTTGGGAAATTCCACCCCGCAGCCGGGCCGGAAGGGTGGTGAAGGCAAGCGCGTAAAGGGCGCTCCCACCATTCAGCAGGGTTCTGGCTCTAAGTCCTCCAAGAAGCGCCAGGCCACCCCGGCTCCTATCGGTGCGACCTACCGTGAGATTTCCATTGGGGATATCATCCCCAACCCGAAGCAGCCGCGCACGGTCTTCGACGAGGATGAACTCGGTGAGCTCGTCCACTCGATCCGCGAGTTTGGTCTGTTGCAACCCGTGGTCGTTCGTCCTTCCGAGGAAGGTGGCTTCGAGCTCATCATGGGTGAGCGGCGTTGGCGCGCTTCCTCCAAGGCGGGCCTGGCCACGATTCCGGCCATCGTGCGCGATACCAAGGATGACAACCTGCTGCGCGATGCTCTGCTGGAGAATATTCACCGCGTACAGCTCAACCCCTTGGAGGAAGCGCACGCCTACCAGCAGCTGCTGGAAGAGTTCGGTGTTACTCAGAATGAGCTGGCGGACCGCATTGGTCGTTCGCGTCCACAGGTGACCAATATGCTGCGCCTGCTCAAGCTGCCGGTAGAGGTTCAAAAGCGTGTAGCTGCTGGTACCTTATCTGCCGGCCACGCGCGTGCGCTATTGTCCTTGGATGACCCTGAGGCCATGGAATACATTGCCAACCGCATCATCGCGGAGGGCCTGTCCGTGCGCGCCACCGAGGAGGCAGTCACCCTCTACAAGCGCGATGGTAAGCCGGCCGAATCCAAGAAGAAGCAGCCGGCACCGCAGCCGCAGTACTTTACCGATTCCGCTGAGCGCCTGTCCGATCGCTTCGATACCAAGGTCACCGTGACCATGGGCAAGCGCAAGGGCAAGATGGTCGTGGAATTCGGTGACCAAGAAGATTTCGAGCGCATCATGACGCTCATCGAGGGCCAGCACTAAACTGGGGCGATGATCCTCGAGCCGGTACGCGAAGGCGCGCGCATTCACCGCCAGGCCGCGCGCAGTACCTTTTGGGAGCTGGAGGCCTCCGTGCTCGATCCCGCCTTTGAAAAAGAGGCGTGGCTGGCTACTACCCTGCTCTCCTTTGGTCAGTGCGGCTTTACCGTGGGCGAGGACGCCACCATTCTCTTTTGCTCCCGCGAGGATGCTGCCGGCGCCGCCAAGCTTCCCACCGCCCCCATTTCAAACGATGCGGAGATCATTACCTCGCTCTTCGTTAAGGCACATTTAATGGGGCGTGGCATTGAAGCAGTGCTTGTCGACGCCGCCATTATGCACCTCACTAACCGCGGCAGCGCCGCCGTGGAGGCCTTTGGCTATTACGGCGATCCTGCGGCAGCGGCGGATTTCTTGGGCCACAAACCGGCCTATATCGGGCTGATGTCTTATGAAACTTTGCGCTCCGCCGGCTTTGAGGTAGCCGCAGATCACCCAGTACTCCCCCGCTTGCGGCTCGAGCTGCCGCCCGAGCACGATATGCTCAGTGCGGCAGCTGCCGAAGATCTCCTGGCCCGCGCTTTGGCCTAGATTCTAGGCCTAGGACTGTTCGGCCTGGAGCAGCTCGGAGAACTTATAGGTGCCGGTTACCGCGGTGTCCTGCTCCATGAGGTACATGCGCTTTACGGCAATCACAATCGCCTCCGCAATGTCATCGCGGCAGGACGGGTTGGTGAGGATCTTTAAGTCCTCTGGGTTGGTCAGGTAGCCCAGAACGATCTGGATGACCGGCATCTGGGTCAAACGCAGCAGATCCCAGGTGCGGCCGTGGTTGCCGCAGTCTAGCAGCTCAGTGCGCGCGACAATCTCGCGCTGGATGAAACCGGAGAGGGTCTCACCAATGAGTGAGGAGTTGCCGGATTCGGACCCGAAGTAGAAGGTGGCAACACCATTGGCCTTCTCATTGGGGTAGGAATCGCAGGCTAGGGAAATGACCATGTCCGCATCGAAGGCGTTTGCCAGTTCGGCGCGGGACTTGACGTCCGCATCGGAGGTCCGAGGACGGGAGATGATGGTTTCCATGCCCGCGGCAATCATGCGCCCCTCGATGCGCTGGGTGAGGTCCCACAGGATTTCCTGCTCGGAAATATCACCGAAGCGACCCTTGACCAGCTGGCCGGCTTCGCCGCCGCTCAAGGCGGGATCGATGACAACGCGCTTGCCCGCCAGCTTTGGGCCGGCGTTGCGGACGCGCTCACGCTCTTGGATATTGTGCGCGGAGCCACCGGTAATACGGCGGCCGAGCAGTCCAAGGGCGCGGATGGTGGCCGGGCCGCACACACCATCTTCTTGCAGGCCGCAGTTGTGCTGATATTCCTTCAGGGCCGCGTGGGTATTAGTACCGAAGTGGCCGTCCACGCGCTGCTGGTAGAAGCCGAGCTCCTGCAGTTGTTGCTGGAGCTGCGAGATATCGTCACCCACCAGCTCATTCGCAGGCTCGTAGCTAAGGACGCGGCTGCCGAGCGTGTACGAGGCTTGGCGCAGTTCGCGCAGGGTGAGATCGTCGATCTCGCCCGTGGGCACGATACCGCGGGATTGCTGGAAGGCCTTGAGGACCTCAGACAAATTGGCATCAAAGCTCTTGTCGCTCTCGGAGTACTTCTGCTTCTTCCATGCAGAAAGTTCCCCCTTGAAATCTGACAAGAGGCCGAGACGGGCCAAGGTAGCGCGAGCCTCAGCTACACGCACGCTTGTATCGCCGACTCGAAGAACGCGATTCACGCCTTATACCCCTTTCACAGCCCGCTTTAGTTAGGGCCGCATTCCAGAATTTCTACACGCTTAATCTAATAGGAATTAGATTAACAGTTAAAGCTGCTTTTTCACTTGCGCCACGATGTCATCTTTAGAACGCAGACCTACAAATTCGTCTACCTTCTCGCCGTGGTTGAAAATCAGCACATTGGGGATGGACATGATCTGGAACATGGCGCCTAGGTTGCGCTCTTCATCGACGTTAACCTTGGCGACGGTGACTTGGCCGTCCAACTCCTCCGCTACCTCTTCCAGGATGGGGGAAAGCTTCTTGCACGGGCCACACCACTCGGCCCAGAAGTCGACGATGACGGGCTTATCGGACTCGATGACGTCCTTACGGAACGTATCGGTGGTTACTTTCTTGACGTTGCTCATACTGAATTAACGGTTTTCTGCGAGGAAATGTTCCGCATCAATTGCCGCACGGCAACCGGAGCCGGCCGCGGTAATTGCCTGCTGGTAGTGGTCATCCACCAAGTCACCGCAGGCGAAAACGCCTGGCAGGGAGGTCTTGGTGGTGGGTTGTTCAACTACAACATAGCCGTTGTCATTGAGCTTGACCTGATCATTGAGGAAGGAAGAGCGTGGATCATGGCCAATTGCTACGAACATGGCAGTGACGTCCAAGGTGGAAATCTCGCCGTTGGTGACGTCCTTGAGTTTGAGTCCGCCGACCTTGCTATCGGCTTCAATAACTTCTTCGACGACCTTATTGGTCTCCCACTTGATCTTTTCGTTGGCCTGGGCGCGCTCCAGCATGATCTTGGAGGCGCGGAAGTTCTCGGAGCGGTTCACAATGGTGACAGAGTCCGCGAACTTGGTGAGGAAGGTGGCCTCCTCCATGGCGGAGTCGCCGCCGCCGATAACGGCAATATTGTGGCCCTTGAAGAAGAAACCATCGCACGTAGCGCAGGTAGAAACGCCGCGGCCGGTAAGTTCTTCCTCACCTGGTACGCCGAGGTGGCGCGGGGCGGCACCGGTGGCGAGGATGACGGCGCGGGCCTCAAAGAGCTCGTCACCCACGTGCAGCTTTTTAATATCGCCTTCCAGCTCTACGGAGTCAACGACTTCCATGCGCAAATCCGCACCGAAGCGGATGGCCTGGGCGCGCATTTCTTCCATGAGCTCTGGGCCCATGATGCCCTTTTGGAATCCGGGGTAGTTTTCTACCTCGGTGGTATTCATAAGCTCGCCGCCGTACTCGAAGCCCTCGAAGACAATCGGGTTGAGCTCGGCGCGTGCCGCGTACAGCGCGGCGGTGTAACCGGCAGGGCCGGAACCTACGATGGCAACATCGTGGACGGTCATTGCTAACTCCCTTAAATCAGAGTGTGGTTTCGCGTAACGCCCTGAGTCTACCCGCCGCGCTGACAAACGTCGGTATTAGCAAACTCACCCCATGGCGGCGCGTAGGACTTCCCTCGCTCGGGCGCGACGGGATTTAATGGTGCCGGGTTTTACCCCTTGGGCGGTGGCAACTTCGCCGACGCGGAACCCGGCGACGTCGGTAAGCACCAGCGCTTCGCGCTGATCCTCCCGCAGCAGCTGCATGGCTTCTCGCACCACCAGCTGCTCCGCAAGGTTTTCGGAAGGGTTATGCGCGAGCAGCGGGTTGCGATCGTCATCAAAGTCCTCCGCATCTAATGAAGCATTTTCCCTGTTAGAACGGTGGTTCAAGTAGTCATAGCCAGAGTTTTTCACCAGCCGGTGCAGCCAGGTCGATAGCGCAGACTCGCGGCGATAGGAGTGCAGGTTGCAGCTGGCGCGCAGGAAGGCCTCCTGGACCACATCTTGGGCATCGTGATCGTTTCTGGTGTAGCGCCGCGCCACCGTGGTCAGCCGCGTGCGGTGGCGTTCCACGATGGTGGAAAAGGCCTTATTATCTCCCTCAATAAAAGCATCAACTAGTTCTTCGTCACTGCGGTCATGACTGAGCGTCATATGTAGATTCCCCCCGGATCAACAACTGTTATACACAGTGTGGCCCGAGGGGAATTAGGGCGCGAGCGCTGGGCGGTACAGTCTATTGACCAGCCCGCACGCGTAGGGTGCGCCGCAGGTTATCGCGGCATTCCAGCAAGATGCGGCGCAGCGCTCCTGGCAGCTCCCGGTGCAGCAGGCGCGTGGTGGCGGCATCGGCCATCGGCAACTCTGGGTAGAAGCCGCGGATGAGGCGGTTAGCAATCTCAATCGGGTGCGCGGCCCAGATGTCTTCCACGCGGGAGAAGAACTCCTCCGCAAAGGCCTCCTGCAGGCTAGCTGAGCGCGGGGCGTTGAAACCGGCGACCAGTGCGTCGACCTCGGCATTGGAATATGCGCCTGGCGTGAGGGCCTTATCGAACGCGGAGCGCTTGGTCTCCGGCGTGGGGAAGGCGTGGCTGGCGCCGAGGAATTCGGTCGCGCCGGTCAGCGTATTATCGCGCTGCTTTTCCTCTTCGAGCTCGGCCGGGGTTACGGCATTGCGGGCCGCGAGGGCGCGCAAGATCGACCAGCGGATTTCGGGGTCCACGCGAAGGCCGGCAATGTCACCGTCGAGCAGGGCCTTAAGGCGCTCGGTGCCGGATTCCTCCGGCGTTGCGGCGAGGGCGCGGATGGCGGCGCGAGCGAGCACAAGCTGCGCATCCGAGGCTGGCTCGGCCTCGTCTAGGTGGCCCCAGATTGCTTCGGCATAGTCGGTGCGGACCTGCTCGCGGTCGGCGTCTGCAACATAATGCGCAATGGCAAAGTTGGCATTGGCGCAGGCAGCAGCCAGCAGCGTGGTATTGGTCTCGTAGGCTTCGTGCTTGACGACGACCCCCAGATAGTCAATCGCCGACATTTCCCCATCGCGGGTGAGGTTCCACAGGGCGGTCCAGATTACCGCGCGGGTCAATTCATCCTCGATCTCGGTCAGGCGCTCGCCCGCTGTGTCTAGGGAGGCCTCGTCGAAGCGGATCTTGGCGTAGGTATGGTCGGCGTCGTTAAGCAGCAGCAATGCCGGTGCCGGAAGGCCGGCAGCCTCATCGATGATGGTGCGGGTGGTGCCATCACCGGCTGGGAGATCGATGTCGATCTCGCGGTACTTGTGCAGGGACGCATCAAAAAGCGAAGCGGTCAGGCGGTGCGGCCTGGTGACGTCCTCGGCGTCTGCAATGATGGCCAGCTCTGCAATCTTCTCGCCCTCGGTGTGCAACTCCGGAGTGAGGGTATCCGGGCCCCAGGTGCGCAGCCAGGCTTGGGACCAGGCATCAAGATCGCGGTCCGTGTGCTTCTTGAGCGCCCGCAGGAGGTCATCAAAGGTGGCGGCGGCAAAGGCGTGCTCCTGGAAGTAGTCGCGCGCACCGGCGTAGAAATTATCGCGGCCGACGTAGTGCACCAGCTGCTTGAGCACCGCCGCTCCCTTGGCATAGGTGATGCCATCGAAGTTCTGGCGTGCGGCATCCACGTCCGGGATTTCCGCCTTGATGGGGTGCGTGGTGGGCAGCTGATCCTGCAGGTAGGCCCAATTCTTGCGGGCGCCGGCAAAATTGGCCCAGGCCTCGGTGTAGTCGGTGCCGTGGACGGAAGAATCCGCGCCCATAAATTCCGCGAAGGACTCCTTGAGCCACAGATCATCCCACCACTGCGGAGTGACCAGATCGCCGAACCACATATGGGACATCTCGTGCAGGATGGTATTTGCGCGGCCGGCGTGCTGCGCGCGGGTGGCGCGGGAGCGGAAAATGTAGTTCTCCGTAAACGTCACCAGGCCGGGATTTTCCATGGCACCCAGGTTGTATTCGGGTACAAAGATGGAATCGTATTTGCCCCACGGATAGGGATAGCCAAAGTTCTGGTGGAAAAAGTCCATGCCTTGGGCGGTAAGTTCCAGGATTTCCTCGTCCAGGTGCTCAAACATGGATGCGCGCGCAAAGGCGCGCAGCTTCGCCGAGTGGCTGCCATCCGGGGCGGTCCACGTGCGCTCTTGGTACTGGTAGGGGCCGGCGGCGAAAGAGGTCAGGTACGTCGACAGCGGCGGGGTCGGCGCAAAAGTAACGGTGGCGAGCTCCCCCTCTCGCTGCGTTCGACTTCCGGTTGGTTGGAAAGGATCTGCCACTTTTTCGGTGCGGTCATGCGCACGTGGAAGACGGCCTTGAGATCCGGCTGCTCCAGGCAGGGGAAGATGCGGCGGGCGTCGGAAGGCTCGAGGTGTGAATACAGGTAGGTCGCGTCATCGGCCTGATCGTGCATCCGATGCAGACCCTGGCCGGTGCGCGAATAGCGCGAGTGGCCGGTGACCTCGATGGCGAGCTCCTCCCCTACTGGCAGGCCGTGCAATCGGATGATGCTGCCATCAAAATCCACCTCCTGCGGGGTGCCATTGACCCTGACCTCCGCGACGGATTCGCCCAGGTAATCAAGGAAAAGCTCGGGTTCGCTGCTGCTGAGCTCGAGGCGGGTAGTCACGCGGTAGGTGGGGCTATCGAGTACCTCCGAGAGATCGAGGTGGAGGTGATAGGCGCGCAGGTTCACCGCCGCTGCGCGTTCTTGGAGCAACTCGTGCTGCGTCTTGTCTTGTGGTGCGGTCATATCTACGCACTATAGTTACCGCCGTCACGTAGGGTGCGGGGTTGGGGTCTAAGTTCCGCTGCCTTTTAGAGGCAAACTACCCAGCGGGTATTGGGACCTCGCTGTGGACCAGTTGGATTAGTTTTTGCCGTCTCACACTCTTCAAGTGGCGCAAGATGTCAGTGACCATCAGCAAGCGTCACACCACACTGAGGGATGCAACCTATGGAAACCGTCAGACGATAACACCACACTCACCACTTTCTGTAAACATAAGGCCTAGACCCCACTAGACGCGTGTAAAACAATGCTAGGAACCGCCCTATTTTACAGGAAACATTCTGCTCCAAAGCGGCGTAACAATAGGGTGTACCCAAATGAGCGCCACGCTCGTAGTCACTGGCCTTAGGCGCCGTGAACAGGGAGTGACGCGGATCTCTCTCGCAGTAGACATAACTACACCATCCATCCGGTACACTTACGTTGTTCACGATTGAACGATTAAGGAGACGCGCATGTCCACGATGACGAAACGGCGACGCTGGTCGCTGCTGGTGACTGTCGGAGCGGGGTCCTACTGATCACCCTCGACAACTCGATCCTGTACACGGCATTGCCGACACTGACCGAGGACCTTCAGGCATCAAGCACCCAGAGCCTGTGGATCATCAACGCCTACCCCCTGGTGATGGCGGGCCTGCTGCTCGGTAGCGGGACCCTCGGTGATCGCATCGGCCACACGCAGATGTTCGTCGTCGGCCTGGTGATCTTCGGGTTGGCGTCCCTGCTCGCAGCGTTGGCGCCGTCGCCCGAGGTGCTGATCGGTGCACGCGCTGTGCTCGCTGTCGGTGCGGCAGCGATGATGCCGGCAACCCTGGCACTGATCCGCACGTACTTCACGGTCGAGCGCGAGCGGAACCTCGCGATCGCGATCTGGGGCAGCCTCTCCGTGGTGGGTGCCGCGCTGGGCCCCATCCTCGGCGGAACTTTGCTCGAGAACTTCTGGTGGGGCTCGGTGTTCCTGGTGAACGTGCCCGTAGTGGCGCTGGCGCTGGTTGCTACCTGGTTGATCCGCCCGGCCAATGACCCGGATCCTTCGAAGCGCTGGGATGCCGTGTCTTCGATACTGGTGATGATCGGGCTCGTCGGAACGGTGGTGGCCATCAAGGAGATCGGCCACGCGCCCCCGTCTGTCGCGACCATTGTTGTTGCGCTGCTCGTTGCTGCCATCGGGTTCTGGCTCTTCGTGCGCCGTCAGCGGCGCCTGGAGAATCCGCTGCTGGAGTTCTCCATCTTCCTCAACCCGGCGTTCAGTGCTGGCGTGCTCGCCGCGGCGTTCGCGATGTTCGCCATCGGTGGCATCGAGCTTGTCACCACGCAACGGTTCCAGCAGGTCGTCGGCTTCAGTCCGCTGGAGGCTGGGCTTTTGGTTGCCGTGATTGCCGTGGGCTCGTTGCCGACAGCGCTCCTGGGTGGTGCCTTCTTGCACCGTGTCGGGCTGCTCGCGCTGATCACCGGTGGTCTCGCCGTCGCCACCGGCGGCGTCGTGGTGACGGTAGTCGGGTTCCAATCATCCTTCGGCGTGCTGGTTCTCGGCCTTCTGGTGACGGGTGCCGGTCTCGGAGCTGCCCTGTCGGTCGCCTCCACCGCCATCATCGGGAACGTGCCGGTGCGCCGTGCAGGCATGGCCGCTTCCCTCGAAGAGGTCTCCTACGAGTTCGGCAGCCTCATCGCCGTGTCCGTGCTCGGAAGCCTGCTCACGGCCATCTATACCGCCAGTGTTGTCCTCCCCAACGGCGCACCGGCGGCGGCTGGTGACGGTATCGCTGAGGCACTGGAGGCGGCGCAGGGAGACGCCGCCATCATTCAGGCGGCCTCCACGGCCTTCGACTCCGCGTACCTCGTCGTGATGCTAGTCGTTGCCGGCGTCCTGGCAGCGGCCACTGTCATCACGGGAGTGCTGCTGCGTCGGTACCTGCCTGGCACGCAGTCGCAGCTGCACTCCGAGCACTGACCACGAAAGGACCGGCTCATGCGGACCAGCAAACGAGACTCCATCCTCCAAGCCGCCCTCCACGTTGTCGAAACCGACGGCGTCACGGCCGTCACGTACGAATCGGTGGCCGCCGCCTCCGGACTCACCAAAGGTGGGCTGCTCTACCACTTCCCCTCGAAGGACGCCCTGGTGCTCGCGCTGCACGAGCATCTTGCCGAGCGCTGGGACCACGAGATGATCAACGTCCTGGGCAAGGACCCAGACGAGGCAACGCAGGACGAGCGCGTCGCCGCCTACGCCCGCGTGAGCGCTCGCAGCGCCACTGGCCCCGAGCTGCTGTTCATGCTCGAGGCGAGCACCGACAGCGAGCTCAACAAGCCGTGGAGAAGGGTCATCTCCCGATGGATACCCGACCCTGCCGAGATTGACCCGACTGACCCTCGGGCGCTGCAGAAGATGGTCGCGTACCTTGCCGCCGACGGACTCTGGCTTAGCGAATCCGTCGGAGCCGCCCCCCTTCCGCCCGAACTGCGCGCCGCGCTGGCAGAGCACCTCGCCCACTCCGTTGCGGACGCAGCCGGAACCTCGAGCAACGCGGCGAACCGATGAGCGCATCCATCTCGCAGATCTGAACCGATCCAGGTTCGCTGCCGCTGCCTTTCGCCTTCTCAAGAGGCTGCTCGTTCGCGGCCTCGTCGAGTCAGTGCCATACAGGGGCACCCCAGCGGGACAGTTACGGCGCAGTAGTTTGCTGTTGCCAATAGGCTCGGTCTCGCCATTTTTGCGACACATCTGTCGCACTGGGTGTACCCCATTGTTTAGTAATGGTGTCCTCTACTTTGGGCGATTGCTTTCAAATGCTGGGCGCGGGGACAACAATTCTGGAAAAGCTAGTTTTGGATCTCTCCTTGGCGAAGCCGATCGAAGACGCTACCGGCGTAATTCTCGTCGAGGATGAAACCGTTGTCGGTTTCTTTGAGAACTCCTTCTTTGACTCTGCGATCCCACCACATGATTAAGGATGCGAGCGTGTAGCCGAGTTCGTATTTCTGACCAGGAACTATAAATGAGTTCTTCATGAGTTCTGGGAAGGTTAGTATTTGTCCTTCTCGGCCTCCGTTGGCAAATGTTTCAGGATCGTGTTGGGGCTCAATATGCTGAACAATCCAGTACACAACGTCGTAAAAGGTTCGACTTTCAGGGCTATTCTCGGTGATTATTGGATTTAAATCTTTGGTGATGAGCTCTGTGGCCTGTTTTAAAAGCTTTTCGATTCCTGGTGTTGGAGTGGCAGATATCGCCTTTCGGAGAGGTTCAGAAAGGGATCCATATCGAACACCATTGATCCCGATGTTATCCGGCTCTGCATCTTCAACCGTTTCTTCTTGGTCTGGGTAGGGGCCTAGCTTAGACAAGAATGCGTCGACTGATTCTGCAACGGGCATGATGATCCCATCGGGATCGGTATCCACGTACAATACGGCGCCTTCTGGGAAATCTGGCAAGCCGTAGTTAATGACAAAGCATTGATGCATTCCGTCTTCGCTAGCAGCCAAGAGAAGGACTTCTTCGGGAATCTCCCACTCATCCATGAGGAAGGTTGCGTAGTCAATCAAATCAACATGAGCGCCATTGCTTGCTGTGCCGTTGCCGAAGATATCTTCAACAACGACCTCCAAGGTGTCCCCATCAGGCAGGGAAATATCTGTAAGGAAGCATTTTTCTAGGTTGAGGATGCCGCCTCCAGTTTCTGAAAGCAGCATCTTGTAATCATCAGGTAGCTTTTTGCCAAGCTTGCTTTCAAATTCAAGGATGCGTTGACTGTCTGCTGGCTGTGCAGTGTACTCAAAAAGGTTGGCGTAGTTTTTCATGATTGTCCTTTACGATTCGAGGGGTTTACCTCAAAGGGGCGATCAATGGTAGGAGGATCGTGAACTAGATACTGTTGACGGTATGCATATTGATAGCAGTAAAAATGATAATTCTCGCGTAATTAATTTGATAGAGAGATCGGAGATGAACGGGGACCCTGGATTTGATCTATTTTCCCCTCGGCTTGAGCTGAAAGCTCTACGTGAAGCAGACCATAACTTCTTGGAATGTAGGGTGTACGGTCCGGAATTTCCAAATAAATATGTGCCTGAAAGGAGTCCGGACTGGGACACTGCCCGGACGGTAAAACAAGTCTCCGTGCCGAACGGTGCAGATTGCGATACTTGGGTAAAAGTAGCAAACACTCTGATAGATGACACCCTCGCAGAAAGTGATGAAAAGGTTGACAGGGGGCCTGACGCCTGGGGCAGTCTTATCGAATCCCTCGAGAGTCGTGTTATTGAAAGGATTGTTGGCCGCTAGGTCTCTGGCTAAGTTCTTGACTGCGGCGAATCCACCCTTTAATTCTATGTTTGCTTTCGCGCAGCACAGAGAAATCTGCCTCAGCAACGCCCCGCAGATAATCCAGATGAACTTCTAAACTTAGCCACCAGTCTCAAAGAAGGGTTAAGGGTCAAAAAGTGTGTCCGGAATCGCGGATTTTCACGGATTGACCTGTAGGTTTCCGGAAAGTATATGCTCCGGAAGCATATATCTAGCCCCCGACGGGAAATCCTCGGTGTGGCAGCCGTGATGTGCTATGCGCGGCGTGGTGTGGTGTCGCAATGTCGAAGAACCAACCACGCTGCCACTGCGGCGGTGAAATGAAACGCAACGGCACCACCAGCAAAGGCACCACCAGATGGCGCTGCAAACAATGCGGCGCCTCCAGCGTCAAACGTCGAAACGACATCACCAACGCGGCAGTGTTCACCCAGTTCATCGAGCATTGCACCACCGCAATATCACTCGACGACCTAGCCAAACGAAACGGTGTTAGCCGCGCCACCATGAAGCGGCGCTTCAAGTGGTGCTGGCTCGTTGATGTGCCTGACCCCACCGCCGGCCACCACAAGCGGATCTACGACCAGGTATTTCTCGATGGCACCTACACCGCCGGTGGCTGCCTGATCGTCGCGGCGACCATCGACCACGTGATCGCCTGGCACTGGTGCAAACACGAAACCACCCGCGACTACCAACTGCTGCTTGAACGCATCGAAGCCCCACTCATCGCCGTCATCGACGGCGGCCAAGGCGCATACAGCGCAATCAAAAAGTGCTGGCCGACTACGAAAATTCAACGCTGCCTCGTCCACGCCCAACGCGTGGTCCGCCGCTACACCACCACCAACCCACGCACCGATGCCGGGCGCACCATCTACCGACTTGCGCTGAAACTGACCCGGATCACCACACTGGATGAAGCCGCCGCGTGGGGTGTGCAACTGCACGAGTTTTCAACGATCTACCGGGAATGGATGAACGAGAAAACCATGATCAAAGACCCCAAAACAGGTGCATGGACCCGCGTGTGGACCCACCACAACGTGCGCAAGGCCTACAACAGCCTCAACCATCTTTGGCGGTCCGAGATGCTGTTTGTCTACCTCAACCCGCCAGCAGGAGTCCTTGCGCCCGAGCGGATCAAATCCACCACCAACAGCTTAGAAGGCGGCATCAACGCCCAGCTCAAACTGCTCGCCAGAACCCACCGCGGCAGATCAGGCGAACGACAACGCCGCATGCTGGATTGGTGGCTCTACTTAAAAACGGAACTGCCTGACGATCCAGTACGAATCGCCAGGCAGTCCGACTGGGGCCAGGGCCAACTCGCCAAAGTATCCACCCTGACCCAAACCGAGAACCAAGCCGACCACGAAACAGGACGCCCGGCCCTCTACGACAACGCTATCGACACCGACTACACCCACTCAATCGGCATTCAAAAAGGCCAAATCTAACCCCCGCGACACGCCGAGCCAGACACACATTTTGACCCTTAACCCTTTAAATGGATATAATTAGACCCATGTTGATTTCAGGTACCGCTTTCTTGCGGTTGCGCACCAACCGCTAAGGCGGTTTCCTACCCCGTAGGTTAAAAACCGCTCCGGTCCTTTAGCCGGGCGGCTATTTCTCATGCCCGGCTCCCTTTCAAATCCAAGGAGCACACCTGATGTCTGCATACGGACACGGCCGTCACGAGCATGGCCAAAATTTTCTCACCAACCACAAGATCATCAACTCCATCATCGACCTTGTGAAACAAACCTCCGGCCCCATCATTGAGATCGAACCAGGAAGCGGTGCCCTCACTCACCCGATGGCCCACTTGGGGAGGGCGATAACGGCAGTTGAAGTGGACGCAAAACTAGCTGCCAAAATCACACAAGAAACCTCCTCGGCGGCGGTCGAAGTGGTCCATGATGATTTCCTTAACTTCCGGTTACCCGCCACTCCCTGCGTCATTGTGGGAAACATTCCCTTTCACCTCACCACTGCCATTCTTCGAAAGTTGCTGCATGCGCCAGCATGGACTGACGCTGTACTCCTCATGCAGTGGGAAGTCGCTCGCCGCCGGGCCGGGGTAGGCGCAAGCACGATGATGACGGCTCAGTGGTCCCCATGGTTCACATTTCACCTGGGTTCTCGGGTACCAAGGACTGCTTTCCGGCCACAGCCAAACGTTGACGGGGGGATCTTAGTGATCCGCCGGGTGGGTGACCCGAAGATTCCGATAGAGCAGCGCAAAGCCTTTCAGGCGATGGTGCACACCGTTTTCACTGCCCGGGGACGCGGGATAGGGGAAATTCTCCGAAGGGCAGGGTTGTTTTCATCACGTTCAGAAACACAATCATGGTTGCGCTCGCGAGGAATCGACCCCGCGACCCTACCTCCCAGATTGCACACCAACGACTGGATCGATCTCTTCCAGGTGACTGGTTCCTCTCTACCTCACCATCGACCCATTTCACCATCGGGAAGTAGTCAACGACCTCCTCAACGGAAAAACCGAAGCCGGCGGCGTTAATCCCCACCAAAACCGAAATCCACCAGTAGTACTAAAAGGGCTCTTCCGGTTTTAGAGTGCATTGATTAGTTCGCCGGGGGTTCGGGCGTGGCACAAGATATTGGGGTCCTTGGCTTTGTAGGAAAAAGGTATCTAATCCATCCGTACAAAACTAAGGACCTACTGTGCAGCCTAACGGAAATGTCATCGTCGATACCATCTGCCGCACCGCAAAACTAGGAACTACTATCACCGGTGCCACAGAAAACGGTGACGTCACTGTTATTGAAGCCGAACCCGTCGAGCCGATCAATGAATGCCCTACCTGCGGGCAGCCTGGAGTATTCCGCGACCACGTCATCCGCAGCCTGGTCGATCTGCCCATCGTCGGCCACCCAACAACTTCATGTGCGCCTTCCACGCTACCGGTGCACCAACAAGCGTTGCTTGCAGAAGATCTTCCGTGCTGGCCTTGCCTGCGCGCCCGACAATTCAAAGACCACGGACCAGGTGACCCACTGGATCCTGCAACGACTCTGCCTAAATCGGATGAGCGTTGCCGCTGCACCCAAGTCATTAGGCCTGGGGTGGGATATGAAGTGTCCCAGGTTTTGTTCCGTTTGATGAAACCCGTTTTTGAAACAACGTACGGAGCACAACGCACGCCGATGCCAAAGCTTCCGCAACATCGACTACCTCATCAAACCCACGACAGTGGGATTCACACCCTCAATCCGTTAAGGTGTGCGCATATGACTACAACCAACGAGATCAGGGTCGCGGAGGTAGCGGACGCGGGGGTCGTCGCAAAGCTATTGCGCGATTTCAACACAGAGTTTGATACCCCGGTTCCCGAAGGCCTTGAGGAGCGGTTTGCGCAGATCATCGCACACGACGACGCCTTCGTTCTCCTCGCCGGCGATATTGGTTTCGCCTACGTCACCCTGCGCCCGAGCCCGTATTACGACGGGCCGGTGGCGATGCTCGACGAGCTCTACGTCGCACCTGCCCACCGCAATCGCGGGGTCGGCACGGCGCTGCTGCAGCGGGTCTTCGAGGAGATCCGCAAGCACAGCGCCGGCGAATTACAAATCAACGTCGACGAGGTAGACACCGATGCGCGCCGCTTTTACGAACGCCACGGCCTGACCAACATCGAGCAAGGCTCCCGCATGCTGCTCTACATCCGGGAGCTTTAGGCCGGAAGCGATAGCTTTGCGACGAGCCCACCACCGGCCCGCGGCGCAAGCACCAGGGATCCGCCATGGGCGTTCGCGATCGCATCGACGAGTGCCAGCCCGAGCCCGTGGCCGGCACCTGCGGTGCGTTCGGCGCGCGCGAATGGTTCGGTCCAGGTTGCAACCTCGGCCGCGGAGTAGGTCTCGCCGCCGGATTCCACGGTGACCTCAGCGAAGTTGCCCACCTTGCGCAGGGTGAGCGCGGGGTTGTTGCCGTGGGTGAGTGCGTTGCGCACCAGGTTGTCCACCGCCTGGCGGGTCAGGGTGGGGGAGGCGTCCACGGTCACGGGCACGGCGTCGGCGGGGACGTTGCGGTCGGCGCACACCTCGCGGCACAGTTCTGCCAGGTCGAGGCGCTGCCGGTCGCGCACGTCCACGTTGGCCAGCTGGAGTAGGGCGGCGACGGTGTCGGCGCTGCGGGCGTTGACCTCGCGCACGCGGGTTAGCGTGGGACGCAGCCCGCCGTCGTCGCCGGTCAGGGCCACGTCTGCCATGGTCTGGATGGTTGCGATCGGAGTCTTCAACTCATGGGAGGCGTTGGAGGCGAACCGGCGCTGGCGCTCCACTGCGCCCGCCAATTCGTCGAGCATGACGTTGAGCGCGTCTGCGAGTTCGCCGACCTCGTCGTCGGGACCATGGTGGGTGATGCGGGCTGAGAGGTCGCCGCGGGTGACGGAGGCGGCGTCGTCGGCAATGTCGCGAAGAGGTTTGATCACCAGGCCTGCCACGAACCAGCCGATCACACCCGCAAGCAGGGTCAACAGGGCAAGTACCGACAGGGAGGCGAGGAGGACGCGGCGCAGGATCTCGCTGGTGATCGGCACGGCACCGTCGATGATGACACCGTCCTCCACCGTGGGGAAGGTGGCCGTTACCGGCACCGGGGTGAGCTTCAGGTAGGCATACACCAGCCCGATCAGAGCCAACCCCATCCCAAGCACCGTGGCCACGAACATCACCGTAATGCGGGCCCGCAAACTCAGCCTCATCGTTCCTCCTCCGCCACGTAGTAGCCGGCGCCGGCCACGGTGTGCACGATGCGCGGTTCGCCTAGCTTCTTGCGCAGGTGCGACACCGTCACGCGCGGGGAGTTGGTGAACGGGTCCGCGTTTTCGTCCCACGCCTCCGCGAGCAGGTCCTCGGCAGAGATCACCCCGCCGTCGGCCTCCATGAGTACCTCGAGCACAGCGAACTCCTTCGGGCTCAGTGGCACCGTCTCGCCACCACGGGTGACCTCGCGCCGAAAGGTGTCTAGGCGCACATCCCCGCAGCGATACACCTCGCCGCGCGCCGGGGCGTTGCGCTTCGCCAACGCATTAACCCGCGCGATTAACTCCGGCACCTCGAACGGTTTGGGCAGATAATCGTCGGCGCCGAGCCCGAAGCCTTCCAGCCTGTCGTCCAGGGAGCCGGACGCGGTCAGCATGATCACCCGGGTCGCGGGATGCGTATCGACGACCCACCTGCACACCTCATCACCATGCAACCCCGGCAGGGCCCGGTCGAGCACGACGACGTCGGGGCGGGTGTCGTCGATACGCGAACGCGCCTCCAAGCCGTCATACACGGCACTAGCCTGCATGTTTGCGTTGTTGAGTGCGGTGGCGATGGCGTCGGCGAGATAGGCTTCGTCGTCGATCACAAGTACCCGAATTGTCATGAGCCCGATCGTATCGGCGGGGGTGTTGCGCCGGTGCTGTTGCAAAGTTGGGGCAGTAGAAAGACCGGCGTGAAATAATCAGAGCCATGGGCATCTTCTCCGGTCGGCATTTCCCCCGTGACATCATCCTGTGGGCGGTGCGGTGGTACTGCCGCTACGGCGTGAGCTACCGCGACCTCGAAGAAATGATGACCGAGCGGGGTGTGCCAGTCGATCACACCACGATCTACCGCTGGGTGCAGAAATACGCCCCTGAGCTGGATAAGCACACTCGCTGGTACCGGCAGGTACCTGACTGGCAGGCCAGTTCCTGGCGGGTGGATGAGACCTATATCCGGGTCGGCGGCACGTGGTGCTATCTCTATCGGGCGATCACCGCCGGTGGGCAGACCTTAGACTTCTACCTCTCACCAAAACGGAATGTGGCTGCGGCCAAGCGTTTCCTGGCCAAGACGCTGCGATCGAATACGACAGCCGGGTCCCCGCGGGTCATCAACACCGACAAGGCACCAGCTCTGGCCAAGGCAATATCCGAGCTGAAGGCGGAGGGAATCTGCCCTCAGACGGTGGAGCACCGGCAGGTGAAATACCTGAACAACGTTCTCGAGGGAGATCATGGCCGACTTAAAAGAATCCTGGGACCGAAGGGGGCGTTCAAAAACCGAATTTCCGCCTACCGGACGTTGAAAGGGATGGAAGCGATGCATTCATTACGGAAAGGTCAGGGCACGATGTTTGCTTATGGGCACCCCAATCCGGACGCGGTGATCGTCAACCGGGTCTTCGAGACGGCCTGAGAACGCCGGCACGCAGCGGCCATCAGGAAATGAGAAACTGGGTCGTCTCGGCTCTCCGCCCAACTTTGCAACAGCACCAAGAAAAAGCCCACAGCCAAAGGTGGCTGCGGGCTTGGGGAAGCTCAATGCTTCTAGTGTGTCTGGGGTTATGGGTCTACTGCTTGATAGCGGAGACCTCGAGCTCAATCTTGATCTCTTCGGAGACCAGCACGCCGCCGGTCTTCAGCGGGGCGTTGAAGTCGATGCCGAAGTCGTTGCGGTTGATCTTAGTGGTTGCCTCGAAGCCCAGGCGGGTATTGCCAAAGGGGTCCTCAGCGGTAGCAACGTCTTCAACGTCGAGGTCGATGGACTTGGTGGTGTCCTTAATGCTGAGGTCACCGGTGACGGTGCCGTTGCCATTCTCGTCAACGTTGAGGTTGGTGGTCTTGAAGGTGATCTCCGGGTACTGCTCTACCGCGAAGAAGTCCTCGTTCTTTACGTGCGCATCGCGGTCGTCGTTGCCAGTGGAGATGGATGCGGTACGGATAGTGGCCTTAGCAGCGGACTCAGCGATGTTCTCGGCCACGGTAATGGTGCCTTCGAAGTCTGCGAAGTTACCGCGAACCTTGGTGACCATTGCATGCTTGGCGACGAATCCGATAGCGGTGTGGGTTGTGCCTAGGGCTGCCCGACGAGACCAATGTCTGCGATGGTTGCCTTATCGGACTTGGGCAGCTCGGTGATCATGAGGAGGATCCCATCGAATTGCTCGGTGGTTTCCTCCAGCTCGATATCTTCCTTGCCGCTTTCGAACTTGCCCCGGGCCAGTTGGTGCAGGGAGCCAGCTTGTGGGTTCTCCGGATTGAAGCTGTCCTGGTTTACGCCATAGACGGCGTACTTCGCCCCAGTGGAGTTGGACTGCACCACCGGCAGGACCGCAAGGTGCGTTGGCGTATCCAAGGTGACGAGGACGCCGGTGTCCTCCTCGGCGGTGGACCACGTGGTGGCCGTTTTGCCGTCGATAAGCGCTGCATCGTCTTGGTTATCGGGGACGGTAACCGCAGAGGAAGGCTGGAGACGCACCGGCGGGGTATCCGGAATGTCCGTGCTGCCGTGGATGGTCTCGCTGACCGGGTTGGATGCCTCCACATTGCTGAGCAAGGACATGATCCAGGTGGTGAGCGCGGCCATTGCTACGACGAAGATAGTGGCGAAGATGCCGATGACGATGACGCCGGAACCGGAATAACCGCGGCCGCCAAAGCCGGGTTCTTGCGCCGGGTCATCCTCTTGATCCGGTTCTACCTGTGCCTTCACCGGCAGGGCCTCAGGTGCTTCTTCTGGCTCTTCCGGAGCGAAGTCGCGCAGGCGCTGGGCGATGCCGGCCAAGGTTAGCGCCTGTGCCTCTTGCAGCTCCTCCATCTTTTCCTCGCGGCTGTCCTCATCAGCACTATCGAGCGCGTAGTGCGCATCTTCGACGCGCTGGGCGGCTTCGTCCGCGGGAAGGTTAGCGTCCTCAGAAATATCGCGCAGCTTCTTCGGCGAAGGTTCCGTGGACTCCACCAGCAGCTCGAGGGCGGAGCTCAAAGCCTCGCGGTCGGTGGCTGCGGAGGTGCCGTCTAGCACGGCGGGGAAGGCAACCTTGACCACGCCATCGGTAGAGACGCGGAAACGGTCGCGGTGCTCCACGCCGAGGGTGAGGCCGGCGTCGTGGGCAGCGGCGGCGTCAGCAAATAGCGGTGCAGTAGCTCGTGCTACGGAATGGGGATCGAGGTTATCGGCCTCCGCTACCTGCTTGAGGGAGGTGCCCTCGAACCAATCCGCTACCACCAGGCAGCCGGTGCGGTAGGACAGGACTTGGATATTATCCGCCACGGTATCGAGCTTCAGCTCGGCCAGGCGGCGGGTATTGCGCGAGATCTCCGCGGAGCGGCGCGCCGCGATTCCCGGCGTCGACGGTGCAATCGGCGCCAGGCTATTGGTATCGACGAACGTCAAGGCGACCAGGCGACCGGTGGACTGTTCGCGTGCCTGCCAGAACTGCGCACCAGTGACCGCACCGTGATCCTGCAGCAGGCGGAAGCGGCCATCCGAAACCGGGGCACCTGGGACCAGGCGTGGGCCGCGGACGATACCGGCGGACATCGGCGGCGGCACCAGGGTGGCATTGAAGGCGTCCTGGGTAAATACCGGCCGGATTTCCGGTACGTCGGGCTCCTCCAGCTCGATGGCCTTGGAAGAATCGACCTTGATGAAGCGGGACATGCCCGGGATACGCTGCAGGGCGCGGGCCAAGTTCTGCACCTCCGGCAAGGAGGACTTGGACAGCACCAGGCCGGTGGCGATGAGGAAGATGACGCCGAGCACCGCGACCTTGATCAGCGAGACAATGGACGGCAGATTCTCCGGGAGGAGGTAATTCACGCCCCAGTACAGCACCCAGGAGACGACCAAGCCCACCAGGCCGGCACCGGAAGCCCACAGCACGGTCTGCGTGACGGCCTTGCCGCCGAGGCTGCCGAGCTTGCGCTTGAGCAGAAAGCCGCCAATGACCGCGCCGGAGACGAAGCCAAAGCCATTGGCCGTACCGAGCAGAATCACCACGCGGTCCGGGTTGGATGTCATCAATGGTGCCAAGAGCGTGAGGACGATCTTGGTCAGCGTGATGCCGGCGATGATGAAGGTAGGCGTCCAGGCTTCCTCGCGGGCATAGAACACGCGCAGGTGCAGCAGCACCAAGGCATACGGGATGAGCGTGAAGGCGGAGAAGCTGATGGTCAGGCCGAGCTGCTCGGCGCTCTCGGCGCCGTAGGCGCCGTATTGGAAGAGGGCGCGGGCGATAGGAACGCCGAAGCCGGTCATGAAGATGACGATGGGGATAAGCGCGATGAAGGTCAGCTTGGAGCCCAGGGTGAGATCGCGGACCACGGCATCTACATCGCCGTCGGCGGCGTTGCGGGACAGGCGAGGCATAATTGCCGTCAGGAGCGTCACGCCGATAACGCCATAAGGCACCTGCAGCATGAGCCAGGCATTCTGATAGACCAGCGGTGCGCCGGCATCCGCATAGGCGGCCACGCGGGAGGTGACCACGTAGCCCAGCTGGGAGATGGCCACATAAGTAATGATGGCCAAAGCCATGCCGCCGAATTGCTTGATGCGCGCATCCAGGCCCCATTTGGGGCGCAGATTAATGCCGGCCTTCTTGAGATACGGCAATAGGATGAGGCACTGCACCATCACCGCTGTGGTGGTGCCCAAGCCCAAGAGCATGACGTGGGGATCGGCCACCGGCGTGGGCTCATGCGGGTCTAGTTGGCCGGGCAGGAAGCGATAAGCCAGCAGCACGCCAATGGAGATGAAGTTATTGATCACCGGCGCCCAGGCGCCCGGACCAAAGACATTCTTGGTATTAAGGACGGCCTGGAAGAGGGCGAAGAGGCCGTAGAAAAGAATCTGCGGCAGCAGCAAGAAGGCCAAGGAAGTTGCCTGTACGGCATTGGCCTTGGAATCTTCCGGCAGCATCATCCTGGTTAAGAAGGGTGCTAGCACCACTGAGGCGATGGTAACTATGCCCAGGATGGAAAAGGCCAGGGTAAATAGCCGCCGGACAAAGGTCTCACCGCGGTCCGTGTCTTCCTTTTCGGCCCGCACGAGGACGGGCACGACCAGAGAGGTCAGCACCGCACCCAAAACGATCTCGGTGACGAGGTTGGGGATCTGGTTGGCGCTACTAAACGCAGTTCCCACCGTGGCGCCGAGCGTGGCGCCGATGAGCATCTGGCGCAAGAAGCCAGTGATGCGGGACAGCAGCGTCGCGATGGCCATCGTGCCTGTTGCGCGGATGACATCCTGATTGGATGATTCATTGTCCGCGTTGCGTCCAGTGAGCGCGGACTTATCCTCCTCAGGAGGAACGGTGGTGTCCTTCACCGCTGGGGTGGGGCGCTTTTCTGGTACCGGAGCGGGAGGAGAGGCCTGGACGATGCGGCCGCGGGCACCCGCCGGGGCGGGGTGCTCTGCCGGCACGGCGGCATCCTTCGGGTCAACTACACCCGCAGGTGACTTCTCCACGTGTTCGGCCTCGCGGCCAGTCTTATCAGTCATAGAGGATACAACTTCAACTTACTTTTTAAGCCTTTGTGATTTTTTGCGCCGATGGCGGCCTAGCCGGAAGAGCGTGGCTAAGACCAGCGCAAGGGCGCCGGCTATGCCGACGCCATACACGCCTACGATACCGGCACGCGTTTGCACAGCGATATTGATGGGCTCGGAGATGGTTTGCTTTTCTGGGGTAGCAAGCCATAGGCCAATGTCCGTGCGATCGGCGTCCTTAGGCATATCGGCGGTCATGGATACAGTAATAGAGCCCTTGGCCGGAATACGGACGCTCTTGGGTGTGTTGAGGCGCGCGCCATCGGGGGCATCGTATTGCAGCTTGGCCTCCACCGGTAGTGGCAGGCCATTTTCTGCCACGATGAGCAGCGGCGATGACTCAGATACGCGGGTATAGACATTGCCCGGTGGGATAAGCGCCACAGAAGAACGCAGGTCCCGCAGCGTATCCGAATGCACGTCCATCGTGTCAGTGAACCGGCGCTGCGCCTCCGCATTGGCGCCCAAGCTATCGCGGTTGGTCAGCGAGAGGGCGGCGAGCAGATCCCGGCGCAAAGGCAAGACAAATTCATAGCGAGTGAGTGCGATATCTGGATCATCGACCATGATATTCATCAGCTCATCGGTATAGCGGGCTTGCTGCTCCACGCGGACGATGTCGGATTCGGCAAAGGCGGCGGGATCGCTAAAGGGGCCGCCAGGTAGTGAACCGGGCTCCGCGGTCTCCTGCTTCAGGCTGCCGACGGTGCGCGGATGGGACTTACCGGATGCGATGAGCGCCTCGGCAGAGTCGAGTGCGTACTCGGCCGCGCTGGGATCCAAGTAATTGGGCAAGCGTGCCACGGTGTCATCGCTCGCGGCCAAGCTCAGTGCGGCGCCGCCGGTGATGGCACGAGAAAGATCGGAATCGAGCGAGTAATCGTAGCGCAACTCCGGGTTGGAATATCCCACCGTCTGTGGCTTGGAGCCGGTTTGGGCGAGGAGGGCGCCCAGGGAGGCGTCGAAAGTCACGGCGCGGCCGGGCCACGAAGTATTATCCGCCACCAACGCGGGCAGGGGCAGTTGCTGATCCACATAGCCGGAGCCGACCGCGAGCACGGTGGTGGCCGGCTTGGCACCGAGGATTCGCTCGATGGTGTGATTGCCGCGTTGTAGCCCCTCATAAGTAAGGAAGGGATTATTCGCCTTGGCCACGGAGGAAGCATTGGCGTTCGCCCACGGCATAGACATAAAGCAATCGAGCTCGCGCAGGCGCTTGAGCCAGCGGGCAGCATCCTCTTTCCCCGTGCCGGGTTCGAGGTGCACATCGTCCTCGTTAGTAAACCACGAATCGCGCAGGCGCTTAGGGCGCTCGGCTTGAGGTGGGCGGGCCGAACCTACCTTATAGCCCTCCGCCATGCGGTTGACCGTATCCAAGAGGGCGGGATCGATGGCTACGCAGCCTGCCCCGCGCAGATCATGGTTGGCATACGTGCTGACCAAGCGATCGAGCCGGCCACCCTCCGCCAGCTCACCGGCCAGCTCATCAGAGGAGAGGATAAGGTCCTCTCCCCCAGCGCCGCCTGGTACCGAGTCAATATCGGCGCTGATGGGATAGACCACGGTGAGATCGTGGGGTGTGGGATCCGAGGGGGCATCGCCAAGCGCCTGCTCCTTCCCCTTCACCTGGCCCACAAGGCGTTCCTCCGCAAAGCTGACCGCCTCGCCGCCTACAGTGCCGGTGAGGGTAAAGAGCAGCGGATAGGAGCCGGGCTCTTCGATGGCCAGGGTCTGCTCGCCGTGCAGGGAGGTGGGAACCTGGAAGGTGACCTCCCGGGATTCGCCCGGCTGCAGGGGTGCGGTGGTAGTGCTGGGGCCGTAATACGGGAATTCGCCGGTGGCCAGCTGCGTGCGGGCCTGCGCGGTGTCCTGCACGGCATCGCCGCGGCGGCTCGTGAGTTGGAGATCCTCCATGGTTTCGTCGGTGGGATTGTGCAGCCGGAAGGTCAGTTTCAGGTCCTTGCCCACGGTAAAGGGCTCGGCCGCAAGGAGATCAAGAGTGGCCCGCTCCGGCCCGCGCGCGCCCAACCATGCCTGGATATCCTGCTGCTTTTCGGCGGCCGAGTCCATCTGCGCGGCGGCCTCTGGTAGCGGCAGGCACGCGCCCCACCCCGCTACCGCCATGCAGCCGCCCACGACGGCCCAAGACTTCAGGCGCTGGCGCATTACCGTGGCGTCACTTTCCCCGCCGCGGCTTCCTTTCGTGCGAGATCGGGAAGGAGATCATGCGCGATGCGCGCCAGCTTGCGCTCATCGGCGTAGGCCAAGTGCTCGATGAGTTCGGAGACGGGGATCCACGAGACCTCGGTGACCTCTGGATCCTCATCGTTCATAATGCCGTCCACAAAACGCAGCAAGTGGTGGTGCACGGTTTTATGAATGCGTACCCCATCAGAGACGAACCAGTAATCAATCATGCCGAGGTCCGCAAAAACCTCACCAGAAATGCCGGTTTCTTCCCATACCTCGCGTTCAGCGGTGACCTCCTTGGCCTCGCCATTTTCCACGTGGCCCTTGGGCATGGACCACAGCAGGCGCCCGCGGCGGTCGAGGCGGCCGATGAGCGCCACATAGAGCCGGGAAAGGTCGACGTTGCCATTGGCATCGACGCACTCCGCCAAGCCGGAGACAACGAGGCCACCCGCGGAGGTTTCATCGCGGGTTTCCATGGCCGTGGATTGGCCATTGCCACCGCGGTAGGGCTTGCGCTGCTGGGTGGTGCGGCGCGCGCGATTATCCGGCCGGCGGCGCCGCCTGCGCCGGGACCGGTTGCGGTTGCGGCCGCCTCCCTTGGAGGGGCCCTGTTCTTGGTTAGTCATCCCTGCCAATCGTAGTAGACTCTCACCCGTGAATTTTCAGGACACTCAGCTAATCGGCGTTCTTGCCCGCGCGGAATCCACCGTCTCCTCCCTCAGCAGCCTGCTGGGCGGACTGGTGGAGAAATTTGCCGCGCGCGGCTACTCGCTCTACCTCGTGGGCGGCTCTGTGCGCGATGCGCTTTTGGGCCGCTTGGGAAATGACCTGGACTTTACTACTCCGGCCCGCCCGGACGTGGTTAAAGAGATCTTGGATGAGTGGGCCGAAACCGTGTGGGATACCGGCATAGACTTCGGTACCGTCTCCGCGGCCTACAAGGGCCAGCAGATTGAGATCACTACCTTCCGCTCCGATTCTTATGACGGCCAGTCCCGCAATCCAGAGGTGGTTTACGGTGACACCTTGGAGGGCGACCTAGTACGGCGCGACTTCAAGGCCAATGCGATGGCCATTGAGCTGCTTGCCGACGCCTCCTTTAAGTTCCACGATCCCCTCCACGGCCTCCAAGACATAGCTGACCGGGTGCTCGATACCCCGGATAAGCCGGAGATCTCCTTCCACGATGATCCGCTCCGCATGCTGCGTGCGGCTCGGTTTGCCTCTCAGCTAGAATTTCGCGTGGCCGATCGCGTCGTGGAGGCCATGCGGGATATGGCTGGCGAGATCCAGCGCATCACCGTCGAGCGCGTGCAGGTGGAGCTGGATAAGCTCATCTGCGGCACGGCCCCGTGGGATGGCATTGATCTACTGGTATCTACGGGAATCGCGGACTATATCTTCCCGGAGATCCCCGCGCTACGCATGACCGCGGACGAACACGCGCAGCACAAGGACGTCTATGCCCACTCGCTCAAGGTGCTAAGCCAGGCCATGGATCAAGAGGAAGATGGTCCTGATCTTGTCCTGCGCTGGGCGGCGCTGCTGCACGATATTGGCAAGCCGGATACCTTTGATAACACCGATGGCAAGGTCTCCTTCCACCACCACGAGGTGGTGGGCGCCAAGCTCGCCCGCAAGCGCCTGCGGAAGTTGAAATACCCCAAGGCCACCACGGAGTCCATCGGCCAGTTGGTTTATTTGCACATGCGCTTCCATGGGTTTGGGGAAAATCAGTGGACTGATTCCGCCGTGCGCCGCTATGTCACCGACGCCGGTGATCTCCTCCCTCGTTTGCACAAGCTGGTGCGCGCCGATTGCACCACCCGCAATGCCAAGAAGGCCCGCCGCCTCCAGCGCACCTACGATCAGCTGGAAGAGCGCATCGAAGAGATCGGCCGCAAGGACGAACCTGGCGCGCGTGCGTCCAGACCTCGACGGCAACGAGATCATGGAGATCTTAGGACTCCAGCCCGGCCCTGAGGTGGGCCAGGCGTGGTCCTATCTCAAGGAGCTGCGCCTCGAGCATGGACCCCTCGAGCGCGAGGACGCGATTGCGAAGTTGCGCGAGTGGTGGGATTCTAAACAGTGATGTTTGCCGATAGATTATTCAACGCCCTCGAGCGCAATGACCCCGCCCCCGGCCAGCTGCTCATCGCCGCTCCGGGCATGCTTTCGCCGGAATTCGCCCGTTCCGTCATCCTCGTCATTGAGCACAATGACATGATGACCTTCGGCGTGGATCTGACCAAGCGCTCCGAGGTGGCGATTTTCAATGTGCTGCCAGAATGGCTTCCCGTTGTGGCCAAGCCGCAGGCGCTGTACATCGGCGGCCCGCTCAATCAGCAATCCGTCGTAGGACTCGCGCAGACCAACCAGGGCGTCGATCCGGACAAGCACGACCGACTCACCCGCCTCGCCCCGCGTCTTGCGCATGTGGATCTGCGCGCCGACCCAGAAGAGATTGAGCCCTTGGTCTCGGGCATGCGCATGTTTGCCGGCTACGCCGAGTGGGGCCCGGGTCAGCTCGAGGAGGAAATCGAGGCCGGCGAATGGTTCGTCTCCCCTGCTCTGGCCCAAGACGTTATTACGCCGGGCCCGGCCGACCTCTGGTCCGATGTGATGAAGCGCCAACCCATGCCGTTGCCGCTGTACTCCACCTACCCCGTCAACGTGGAAGACAATTAATTCCTATCGCGCTGCAGGCAGTGGGCTACACTAGCCCGCATGCGTGAGGATATTTCACAAGGCTTGCGGGATACCTGGGCCGCCGCCATCGGCCTTATTCCCCTCGGCCTAGCCTTCGGCCTGCTCATGGTCCAATCTGGCTTCAGTTGGTGGTGGACGCCTATTTTCTCCATCGTCATCTACGCCGGCTCGATGGAATTCCTGGCCATTTCCATGGTCACCGGTGGCGCCACAGCCGTGGCCTCCCTGGTTACCGGTTTCATGGTGAACTTCCGCCATATTTTCTATGGTCTCACCTTTCCTCGCCACCGCATTCACTCGCGCCTGGGCAGGGCTTATTCCACCTACGCGCTTACCGACGAAACCTATGCCATCGTCTCCTCCCTCCCCACCGATGACCGTCCCACAGGGACTCGGATCCTCACCATTCAAATTTTTGTCAGGCTCTGTGGGTAGGCGGTGGCATTGTCGGTGCTCTTGCCGGCCAGGTGATTCCCTCATCCGTGCAGGGCATGGAATTCGCCCTAGTGGCGCTGTTCGTCGTGCTGGCGATGGATTCCTTCCGCAATAACCAGGACTTCTCTCTACCCCTAAGCGCGGCTCTGGTGGGAGTCCTCGCGGCCGCCTTCGCCCCTAGACAACTCCTCATGGTGGCCCTGAGCGCCTACTTCATCCTGCTGATTATTCGGTACCTTTCCCCACGCGTCGATGCGGCTTTTACCTTGCGTAGGCGAGGCGACGTTAAGAGATTCCGTGAGGAGTACTAATGCCCGCTGGAGTCACCCTTGCTTCCATCGCGGCCGTCCTAGTTCCCGTCGGCCTCGTTACCGTTGTACTACGCCAACTTCCTTTCTCCTTTGTGAAATGGATGAAGGATAGTCAGTTCTTTTCCGTGCTCGGCATGATGATGCCTGTGGGTGTGATGACCATCTTGGTCGTCTATACCGTCCACGGGCAGTCCAGCGCCCCCGGTGGCATCTGGGCGGCTCTCCTCGGCGTGGTGGTCACTTTCCTGCTGCATCTGTGGAAGCGGGACTCAGCGATGTCCATCTTCGGAGGAACCGCCTTCTATATGCTCCTCGTCAACGTAGTCTTTTAGCCCTTGCGATTCTTATAGGCCGAACTTGGCGGTGGCTTCGGACCACAGGGCGTCGAACCGAGACTGGTCCACGTACTGCGCGCTGATGTCCGGAAAATCGTCGTAGGTGTCCGGGTGAGGGACAACCTCTTGCGGCTGATCCACGTTTCCCGTGGAACTGGTAGGTGTTGCTACCCCGACGATGGCATCCGAGGGATCAAGCGCAATCATGCGCACCATGCGGCAGCTGCTTGCGTCGCGCTCTTCCATTTCCGCCATGTGGATCGCTGAGCCCACGCCGGGCACGTTCAGTTCGGTTCGTACATACAGGTAGTTCGTCATGGCTTCTAAGTGTAGCTACGTGCTAGAACGCTGCGCGTAGCGGGCCGCTAGCCACGAGCACATCATCAGCTGAACCTGGTGATAAATCATCAACGGGAGGATGAGTAGGCCAAGGGATGCGCCGCCAGAAGCGAAGATGACCGAGGCCATTGGAAGTCCCGTGGCTAGTGACTTTTTCGATCCACAGAACTCGATTGCGATAGTATCGGCGCGGTTGAAACCCATCTTTTGGCTTGCCTTTCTGGTGAGCCACAGCATGAAGGCGACGAAGATTGCGGCGAAGACGACGAGGAACGCCAGGTCCCACAGAGAAATAGAGGACCAAATTCCGTCCACAACGCCCTTGGAAAAAGCGGAATACACCACCATCGCGATTGAGCCGCGGTCCACGACTTTAGTGGCCTTGCTTTGTGCAACCTTGCCTACCCAGCGCCGAGTAAGCTGACCTAAAACAAATGGCGCTAACAATAGAAGGGCGATTTCGCCGAATACTGACGTATCGATGTGAACTCCTCCCCCAGTTCCCATGAGGAACATGACGAGCAATGGAGTGATGATCACTCCCACTAAGTTTGAGGCAGAAGCCGATACGATTGCGCCTGCCACGTTTCCCTTCGCGATTGAGGTGAAGGCAACCGACGACTGCACCGTGGATGGAACCAGCGTGAGGAATAAGATGCCCAGGTACATGTCGTGCGATATGACAGCGGTGAGTGGGCGCAGAGCTATGCCTATAAGCGGGTAAACCACAAAGGTGAAAGCGAGAATTGTGAGGTGTAGCCGCCAGTGTTTTAGTCCGTTGAGAGCTTCTTGAGTGGAAAGCCTCGCGCCATACAAAAAGAAGAGTAGCGCGATGGCCACGTTTGTTAATTGGCTGAAAATGTCGGCAAAGTTCCCGCGGGCTGGTGCGATTATCGCAATGATGACCGCCAGGATAATCAGGACAATTAGCGGGTCGGGCTTCTTCAAACGCTGCAGCATGCTAAGAGTTTAAACCCGATTCGTCTTCACATGCTGCAGATACTCGGGCCGAGAAACACAACCCGTGTAGTTTCACGTGAAACTACACCGGAAATACTCTTTAGGCCGTGGTGACGTTAGAACCGTCTTGTTTAACTTCGTATTCTTCCAATGGATCGCGCCCCGGGCCGGATATCACGCTTCCGTCGCTGAGATTGTAGGAGGTGTTGTGCGCCGTGCAGGTGGCCGTCATGCCATCGATCTCGGTGATTGGATTGTGCTGGTGGGGACAGGTTTGGGAGTAGGCCTTAAACTCGCCTTCCTTGGGCTGGGTGAAGATCACGCCATCAACAATCTTCGCGGAGCCAATTGGAATCTCGGTAGCCGCAATTTCTGCGGATGGAGAGGAGCCACAGGCCGCGGCGTAGGCGCCTGCAAATGTGGTGGCGGATCCAAGCAAGAACATTCGACGGGAGCACTTGATCATGCTTCTACTCTAGCCTGTCGGTCTTGCGTGTTGTGCCGTTCCCGTTCGCTCGGTTGAAATCAAAGTTTCACGTGAAACACTGTAGTTAGTTAGCTAGGAGTCCTTCCCAAGTCTCCGGAGAGCCCTCGGAAGTAGTGACAAGTTCATAGGTGCCAGACTCGAAGCCTAAATCATCTACGATGCTCTGTGCAGATTGCTGTTCGTGTGCTTCTGCTACGGACGTCGTTACCTTATGGTCTTGCTCAGCGTAAGCGCCGATAACAAAAGTTGAAGCGGCGATGGCCGCTATGGCGGTACTTTTCTTCATGGACTATATTCTGCCCTTTAGGGGGTTGGTTGTGCTCTTGCCTGCCAGGGTTCCATGGCAGCTTTACGTAACCTCTATCCTCTCTCGCAGGAATCGCGCTAGTGCAGTAACTCAACTATAGAGTAAGTCAAGTATAGGTTAATTCCAGGAAGTGATTAATTCCAGACAGTGACTCGGATTAAAATATCGACAGTTACTAAAAATAGGTAAGCAACTATCCGGATTAATAACGTCACTGTGACTTCTGAAAAGTGCTCGGCGATAGTTTGGCACGAATACGATGGCTACAAAAATTCCCCTTCTGGATGAAATGTGATTCTTTTCCAGAAGGGGAAGATTGCGCAGCAGTGCTTGGTCACCTATCGGATTCGCGAGCGGCGTGACGGAGCGCGTCGACATCAACCTGAGGGGCGGGTGCTGCGGCGGCCTCTTCCCCACCGCAACCGTCGGAACCACAATTACAGGAGTCTCCGCAACCGTCCTCGTCTGCGTGTGCTTGTTCGTAGAGGAACGCGGCACGTGAGCCGAGGTTGGAACCGATGGAGAGGGCTAGTACAGCGGCCACAAAAGTAAGAACCGGGATGAGCCACATCCAGCCCTCAGCGCGGAGCGCGACGATGCCGCCGAAGACTAAGCAGACGCCACTCAGCATCCAGAATGGCCCGGCAATGCGATGGGCATTGTCCCATGCTTCGCGGGATTTGCGAATCTCCTGCAGGCGCAAGCCGATATAGCTATTTCCAGGTAGGCGCTTGGTTGAGGCCAAGGCTCCCACGATGATGAGGAAGACGGCGAGGATTAAAAAGATGATTCCCACAGCGATCATGTACTTAGTTTAACCTTGTAGCGCCAAGATGAAAATCGTCGCTGGGGTGAGTGTTCTGACTATGCCTCCAGTCGGGTAGTATGCCTTTAAGGTCGATCGATAGATATTGAAGCGGCCGTTGCCTCTGTACCGCGCTGTTTCACTCTGGAACTTTTACCAAGGGGCGAAACACCCGATTTGATTGTAAGTACATGAATTTCAAGAAACTCTCGGAATCTCTGTTGTTCCGCATCATCGTCGCCATCATCCTTGGCGTGGTGGTGAGCCAATTCGCGCCAGAATGGTTTGGCCGCGTATTCGCCACCTTCAATGGACTCTTTAGTAACTTCCTCAGTTTCTTTATTCCGGTCCTCATCTTCGCGCTTATCGCCCCGTCGATTGCTGGTCTGGGACGAGGGGCCGGAAAATGGCTGGGTGTTACTGCAGGTATTGCCTACGGCTCAACGATTGTTGCGGGTCTTCTTGCCTACGTACTTGCGCACTGGCTCTACCCCACCATGCTCAGTGGTCAGGATCTGATTACAAATGTCTCCGATATTGATGAGGGGGCACTCACTCCGTACTTCGAGGTGGAAATGGCGCCGCCTTTTGAGGTTATGACGGCTCTCTTGTTGTCATTCTGCATCGGTGTAGCGATGACTACAGTGAAGTCCGATACCTTGTATGCGGTCACAAAGGAATTGGAGAGCGTAGTAGTCAAGGTCATTTGGGGCTTTGTAGTGCCAATTCTGCCCTTCTATATCTTCGGCATGTTCTTGGGCTTGGGCATGAATGGCAATTTGGGCTCAGTACTCTCGGCCTTCGCGAAGGTCCTGATCCTGGCGGTTGTCATGACTCTGGTTTACCTGGTGCTCCAGTACATCATCGCTGGTGCCATCACCGGTAAGAATCCTTTCAAGGCATTGCGCAATATGGTGCCGGCATATTTCACCGCACTGGGAACCTCTTCTTCTGCCGCCACCATCCCGGTGTCTATGGAGTCCACCTTGAAGAATGGCATTTCGAAGCCGGTGGCAAGCTTCGTTATCCCACTGTGTGCGACCATTCACCTCTCTGGTTCCATGATTAAGCTGACGCTCTATGCCTTTGCGATTGTGTACATGGCGAACCTGGATATTAGTACGAGCACCGGCCTTGGTTTCATCTTCCTGTTGGGAATCATGATGATTGCGGCACCAGGTGTGCCTGGCGGCGCGGTTATGGTCGCAGCTGGACTACTGGCGGATATGATGGGCTTTGACGATGGCATGGTGGCGCTGATGATCGCGGCCTACATCGCCATTGACTCGGTCGGCACAGCTGCCAACGTTACTGGCGACGGCGCTATCGCGATGATCGTGGACAAGTTCGCGGGCTCCAAGAAGTGACCACACCGAAGAGGAATCTGCAGAAGCAACCGCGTAGAGGCTTTTTATAGGGAACCCTCCTCAGCTGCCGAGAGCTGAGGAGGGTTCTTCGCGTCTTCAGGACTACTCTTGAGTCGCTGCCTTCATGCGAGCTACATACTCGGCGAGTTCCTTATGCAATGCTCTCTCGTCGGAAATGCGGACTGGAGTTCCTTCCACTGGCCTGCCTTCCGCGTCTGTTTCACGTGAAACGTGGCGATCGATAATCTTGGTGATTGCGGAGCCAGTAATGGCGCCCGCTGCCCCAGCGGTCACGGCATCGCGCACGTGTTCAGGCTCGGAAATGCCGAATCCTAGCAGTACCGGAGGTGCCATCGAATCTTTTGATGTTGGCGACGACTTCTTCGAGGCCAATTGTTTCTGATTGCTTTTCGGCACCGGTAACTCCATCGCGTGAAACTGCGTAGATATAGCCGCGCGAACATTGAGCGACGCCCTCGAGGGTGTGCGCAGTAGCGCGGGCCGGGGCGATAAAGATTGGATCAATACCGGCCTTTTCTGCTGCGGTGATGAATGGAGCACCTTCGCGCACGGGGACGTCGGGAAGCAAGATGCTGTCCGCACCCGCCTCTGCAAACTCGGCGTAGAACCGGTCGAAACCGCGAGTGAACGCCACATTGCCGTAGATGAGCATGCCGATGGGAAGCTCGGGAAATTCCGCGCGGATTGCTCGCACCTGTTCTAAGGCGGAGTCTACGGTGGCGCCGCCGTCGAGCGCGCGAAGGTGGGAGGCCTGAATGGTGGGGCCGTCGGCCACTGGGTCAGAAAATGGAACGCCGAGCTCCAATGCATCGGCTCTGGCCGCGACGACGGTTCGCACGATGGCCAGCGTGTGTTCCGGCGTGGGATCGCCCAACATAAGGAAGGGGACGAAGGCGCCCTCTCCCCTGTTGTGTAGTGAGCGGAATAGGTCTTCGTATCGGGTGCTCATTAGTTCTTCTCCTGGAGCTTAAATTCTGGGTGGTTCTCAAGGGTGTGGCGAACGTGGTCGATATCCTTATCGCCGCGACCGGATAGGGAGACCAAGATGGTGATGTCCTCGTCCTTACGCTTCAGGGCGTAGGCCAACGCGTGAGAGGACTCGAGGGCCGGAATGATGCCTTCCTTAGTGGAAAGAAGCTGGAATGCTTCGAGTGCTTCGGCGTCAGTAATGCCGACATATTGCGCGCGGCCACTGGCGTGTAAGTGAGCGTGCTGTGGTCCTACACCTGGGTAGTCGAGTCCGGCGGAAATCGAATAGGATTCTTCCACTTGGCCGTCCGCGTTGCGCATGAGGTAGCTGCGTGCGCCGTGGAGGATGCCAACCGTACCGTTGTTGATGGTGGCACCGTGCTTGCCGGAGTCTAGACCTTCGCCGCCAGGTTCGGCGCCGACGAGTTCCACTTCCTCTTCTTCAATAAAATCTGCGAACGTACCGATTGCATTGGAGCCGCCTCCGACACACGCCACGACTACATCCGGTAGCCCACCGGTGCGCTCAAGCATTTGCGCTTTAGCCTCTTCGGAGATGACCTTGTGGAACTCTCGGACGATGGTTGGGAATGGATGGGGGCCGGCCGCGGTACCGAGGAGATAGTGGGATTCATGGAAGGTGGCGGTCCAATCACGGAGGGCTTCATTCACCGCGTCCTTAAGAGTTCCGGATCCGGTGTCGACGGCGACGACCTTCGCGCCCATCAACTCCATACGGAATACGTTTGGCTGTTGTCGGGCCACATCTTTCGCACCCATGTAGACCACACACTCAAGATCCAGCAATGCGCAAGCGAGTGCAGTAGCGGTGCCGTGCTGGCCCGCTCCGGTCTCCGCAATAATGCGTGTCTTCCCCATCCGCTTTGCCAGCAGTGCCTGACCAAGAACCTGGTTCGTCTTGTGTGCTCCACCGTGTACGAGGTCTTCCCGCTTGAGGAAGATGCGCGCTTTACCCCCGAGGTTCCTCGCCTCTGTAATTGGTGTGGGACGGCCGAGATAGTCACGCAATAGCGCGCTTAGCTCTTCGCGAAATGCGGGGTCGTTTTGTGCGTCGACAAAGGCCTTCTCAAGTTGGTCGAGCGCCGGGATGAGGGATTCGGGGACGAACTGTCCGCCGAATTCGCCAAAATATGCCGGAAGGAGCGTTTCACGTGAAACTGTCATCGTTCTCTTCTTTCTATGGGTGTGTGTAGTTTCGGATGGTGCTAAAGGCTTGGGCGATTAACGAGGCGTCCTTGCGCCCAGGCGCATATTCCAGACCGGAATTGAGGTCGAGTCCCTTCGTGCCGATCGACAACGCCTCTTCGAGGTTGTCTAGCCGGAGCCCGCCGGCGAGGAGAGCTTTCTCCTTCACTTCAGGGGGAATCGTCCGCCAGTCAAATGTGGTTCCCGTCCCGCCACTGCCGGAGTCGAGGACAAGAGCGCCCACCTCTGGTACTAGGTCCGGAGTCAAGGCAGCGAAGTCAGGATTATTCATGTCGATGGCCCGCCAAAGGCTAAGACCATCAGCGACGCCTCGAACATCTTGAAGGAATTCCAGCTCTGCTTCCCTACTGCCTTGGAATGGGGCGTGAAGCTGGAGAACTTTGAGGCCGGGGATCCTGGCTAGGTTTCCTAGCGTCTCCAAATCCGTAGACCGCGTCACGGCTACGTACTCCAGCTCTGGTTCCGCGGAAATGATGCTTTGTGCGGTTTCACGTGAAACACTGCGGGGTGAACCCGGTGCGAAGATGAGTCCTCCGTAGCGGGCGCCAGCAGCGCGGGCTGCTTGTGTGGAAGAGGCGGTGGTAAGGCCGCATACTTTATTGGTGCCATAGACGAGGTCGCGCGCCGCCCGATCGATGTCCTCCTGGGAGGTGAGCTGGGAGCCTACAAGGAAGGCGTGCGCGTGGGCTCCTAACCGGCGGACGGTGGCATTATCGCGGATTCCAGATTCGGAAACGATCACCTTTCCGTCTGGAACATGGCGGGCTAGGCGTTCGGTGCGGCCTAGATCAATGCTGAGATCGTGGAGGTTGCGGTTGTTGATGCCGATGATATCGACACCGAAATTCACCGCGCGATCCACCTCGTCCTCGGTGATGGCTTCGGTCAAGACGTCTAGGCCGAGTTTGTCTGCCAGTGTCTTGAGCTCACCGTAGGTGTCATCGTCCACGATAGACATCATGAGCAAGATGGCATCGGCGCCGTAATACCGCGCGGCATAGACCTGGATGGGATCGACAATAAAGTCTTTGCACAGCACCGGCACATGGGTGGATAGCGCGACGGTCTGCAAGTGGTCGTAGTCGCCGCCAAACCGATTGGGCTCGCATAACACTGAGATGGCGGAGGCGTAACGGGAGTAGATCCGGGCGATATCACCGGGCCGATAGTCTTCACGGATCATGCCGAGCGACGGCGAGGCGGACTTGCACTCCATGATGAAGCGGTTGGTTCCACGGAGGGCGTCGGCAAGCGAACGCTCCGAGCGTGGCACGCGAGCCAAGTCCACGTGGGACAGCCGCTCCCGGAGTGCGGGCAGGTGAGTGCGGCGCTGGGCGACGATCTCCTCGAGCACCGTAGGCAAAGTATTCTCCGACATTAACTCTCCTCCCCTACTGCATAGTTGGCGTTCTCGTGAAGGGTGAGCCACTGTTCAACAGTTCCGCTGCCGATCAGCTCCTTTGCGTGAGTGACCCCCGCCGCGATAGTCTCCTTGGTCCCGTTGAGGTAAAACATGGCGCCAGCGGTGGCGGCGATGGCGTCGCAATGGGCGGGCTCGCCGCGCCCGGCAAAGACCGCACGAAGGGCTCGGGCATTCGCGGCTCCGTCGCCTCCGGTCAGGTCCGTCAGCTCGTGGCGCTTGATGCCAAGGTCTTCTGGGGTGAGCTCATAAGTGACAGTCTCGCCGTCGTTGAGCTCCCAGGCCTGCGTAGTGCCGTGGGTAGCAATCTCATCGGTGCCAGCACCGTGGACTACCAAGGCGCGCTTTCGGCCGAGTTCTCGGAAGACTTCCGCGATGAGTTGGCCTTGCGCCGGGTTGGCGATGCCCATGATTTGGAGAGAGGGGCGTCCTGGGGACAGGAGCGGTCCTAGCGTATTGAAGATGGTGGGGATACCTAGCGCCTTGCGCACCGGTTGTACGTGGGCGACTGCTGGGTTGTAGGCCGGGGCGAATAGGAACGTGAAGTTGGAAGCTTTAAATTGGCGCACTGCTCGGGCGGCGTCTAGGTCCAGTGGGATATTCAGGGCTTCGAGAACATCGGCCGATCCGGACTTGGAAGAGACCGAGCGGTTGCCATGCTTGATCATCTTCACTCCCCCGGCGGCGGCAACGAGGGAGGCGCCGGTAGTGATATTGATGGTATTCGCGCCATCGCCACCAGTTCCGGCCGAATCCATGAGTCCTTCTCCGGTGATGGGGAATGGATAGCCCACTTTCAAAAATGCTTTGGCCGCGCCGGCAATGTCTGCGAAGGTCTCGCCGCGGGTGCGGATATGGGTAAGCAGCGCCGCGATATGAATATCGTCGTAGTCGCCCACGGCCAAGGGGGTAAATACCTCCATGGCTTCTTCGATGGTGGGCTGCGGGTTATTCAGGAAGGCTTGCAAGGTGCGTAGGGGTGCGTGATTCATTTTTAGTTCTCCGTATCCATAGTGGTGTGCGTATATAATTGATTGATGCAACGCTCAAGCATGAGGGGGCCGCGGGGCGTGAGGATGGACTCGGGGTGGAACTGGACTCCTAGGGCCCTACCGTCATCCGTTTCGGCCGCCATGGCTACCTCTCCGATGTCCGTGGATGTACGCGCGAGACACCGCATCCCCCGAGGGAGGTCCGTACATCCAAGGGAGTGATAGCGCGCCACCGGAACTTGCGTACCAAGGTGATCCGGTTGGTCCGGCTCGGTATCGGTGGCAAGGCCCTGAAAGACGGGGTGCTTAACCCCGGCCTCGGTAAGAGTCATCGGCACGGATTTCCCATGTACGGGCCCGCACGGTTCGACCGCGCCGCCGTGGTGCTCAAGTAGCGCTTGGAAGCCGAGGCACACGCCGAGGATCGGGATGGTGCCTAGGGTGGCGTCGATAAGCTCCATCATGCAGCCGGCGTCTCGCGGATGGCCGGGGCCCGGGGAAAGCACAATGATGTCGGGCTGCGCGCGCAGCACGTCGTGCACCGCAACGGTATTGCGAAACACGGTGGTATCGAACCCTGCGAGGGCATCGACCAGGTTGTACACAAAAGAATCGTGGTTATCCAGAAGCACAATATGCGGCGAACTCATCGCTGTACCTCCAATTCGGCTCCATGCGCCATAGCGATGGCATTGAGAACGGCGTAGGCCTTATATACTGTTTCATCGGCTTCGGCTTGCGGTACGGAATCCTTGACCACACCGGCGCCGGCCTGCACCACTGCGGTGCCGTCCTGGACGTAGGCGGAGCGGATGACGATGCAGTTATCCATGGCTCCATCCCCGCGCAGGTATCCCACCGCCCCGCCATAGGAGCCGCGGCGCTTTCCCTCTGTGCGGCGGACCAGTTCGGTGGCGCGCAGTTTGGGTGCTCCCGTAAGCGTTCCCATATTCATGCACGCACGGTAGGCATCGAGCGCATCGAAGTCTGGGTGGAGCGTCGCCGTGACGCGGGAGACCAAGTGCATCACTCGCGAGTAGCGGTCAACGTGCAGGAGTTCAGCCACCTGCCGGCTGCGGGGCACGGCCACGCGAGCGAGGTCATTGCGTGCAAGATCAACCAGCATCGTGTGTTCCGCAATCTCCTTCTGGTCTGTGCGCATGTCCAGCTCGTTGCGAATATCCAGTTCATGGTTGATGCTGCCATCCGGGTTGAGCCCGCGCGGACGCGTCCCCGCGATGGGATAGAGCTGGACCTGCCTATCTTTCGGCGCGAATTTGAGGTTTGATTCGGGCGAGGCGCCAAAGAGCTCATAGTCGGCACCGCGGACGTAGAACATATAGGGCGAGGGGTTAGTCTCGCGCAGCGCCCGGTAGGCAGCCAGGGCGTTGGGGCATTCCACGGTGAAGGCGCGCGCGGGCACTACTTGGTAGATATCGCCGGCGTGAATATTGCCTTTAAGCTTGTCGACGTCCGCCCGAAACCCCGCATCATTCACATCGGCCACCGCCCGGATCCTTTCCCTTTGCGGCGCCGTGGGACGAGCAGCCACCGGCAGTAAGGCAAGAGAATCCAACTCTTCCCGCAGGCGCTTGTCGTCGATGTCCCAGCCTTCTAGGTGTGCAGTTCCTTGTAGGTGGTCCACTGCGAGGACCGTTTGGGCTACCAAGAATTCAAAGTCCGGGTAGGTGTTGGCCCCGGGCTCAACCTCGGGCAGTTCTTCAAAAGTAGCGAGGTAGTCATAAGCGAATCCGCCCCCAAGGAACGGCAATAAAGGAGAGGAATAGTTGGCTTCTAATTGCAGGAACCGCAGAATATCAGCGGTAGATTCGGCAAGAAGCCGCTCCCGCTCGTCGGGGTGTGTGGACAGCGAGAACTCGAAAGCCGCGGTGGTAGTTTCACGTGAAACTAAGCGATGGTGGAACCGCTCCTCCAGGGAAGGAAGGAGCGACTCCCCCGCTTCCGTGAGAGCGCGTACCTCGACCCTCTGGCCGTGGCACGTTACTTTCAGGGCCGCCTTGAGTACGGCGAGGCAATTGAGATTCTTCTTCGTCTCAATGTCCGCGCTCTCGAGCAATAGAGAGTCGTGCGGTTGTGCGAGGGCGTCAAAGATTGCGGCCGCATCGCTGCCGTAGGAGATATCGCGAGTAGCGGTGTGTGGCATTGCAGTGCCCTTTCGGTGGGTGTGGGGAACGGGGAAACGGATAATGGGCTTCCGCGAGCAGAGGCACTAAAACGCCAAAAGGCCCGCAGAATGCGAGCCTAAAAATGGGAGGTGGAATAAGGCCCGCGGGTTACGCGCGCCACCACCAAGCAGTAGTCATCTTCTTCATGTCGGTCATACTAACCTATATTTCTATAGCTTGGAAGGTAATTGATAAAAATATTCGCCCACTCCCCTATGTTGCCGTGCCTGGCGCAGGACCAAGAAGACCGAATATCGATTCGCGGTACTGTGGGGTGCATTCACGCAATGGAGAAAGGTGATGAATATGAGCATCGATCAGAAGGAACTACTAGCGAAGGTCCCCACCCAGCTATTGATTGGCGGACAGTGGCGCGACGCGTCTTCCAGCGAGACCTTTGACGTAGAAAATCCGGCAACGGGCGCGACCATCGCCACGCTGTCGTCGGCGAATTCTGATGATGCGGTGGCTGCCCTCGATGCTGCCTGTGCGGTACAAGATGAGTGGGCGCGCACCACCCCGCGCGAGCGCGCCGATATTCTCCGCCGCGCCTTTGAGTTGTTACACGAGCGCGCCGATGAATTCGCCACCCTAATGACCCTTGAAATGGGAAAGCCTTTTGCTGAGTCCCAAGGTGAGGTCACCTATGGTGCGGAATATTTGCGGTGGTTTAGTGAGGAAGCCACGCGCGATTATGGCCGCTACTCCCCTGTCCCAGAAGGCACCTTGCGCATGGTTACCCGCCGCAAGCCCGTGGGTCCGTGCCTGTTGATTACTCCGTGGAACTTCCCCCTCGCCATGGCCACCCGAAAGGTTGCCCCAGCCGTTGCAGCGGGCTGCACCATGGTCCTGAAGCCGGCCAAGCTGACGCCGCTCACCGCGCAGTACTTCGCGCAAACCATGCTCGATGCCGGCCTGCCACAGGGTGTGCTCAATGTTGTCTCCGGCAGCTCCGCTTCGGCGATTTCGGAGCCCTTGCTTGCCGACGCCCGCTTGCGCAAGCTCTCCTTCACCGGTTCTACTCCAGTGGGCAAAACCCTTCTCAAGGGTGCCGCGGATAATGTCTTGCGCACCTCTATGGAGCTAGGCGGTAATGCACCGTTCATTGTTTTCGAGGATGCGGATATCGACCAAGCGGTTGCGGGAGCCATGGGCGCGAAGATGCGCAATATTGGCGAGGCTTGCACCGCGGCCAACCGCTTCGTGGTGCACGAGTCCGTGGCGGAAGAGTTTACGCAGAAGCTGGCAGCAGAGTTTGAGAAGCTCGTCGTCGGCAATGGCATGGACGAAGGCGTGACGTGTGGTCCGCTGATTGAGGCTAAGGCGCTCGACAATGTCGCAGCCCTGGTTGAGGATGCGGTGGACAAGGGGGCGACCGTTGTCACCGGTGGCACTCGCGGCGAGGGTGCGGGTCACTTCTATGCGCCCACAATCCTGAGCAATGTTTCACGTGAAACTCGCGTGGCTCAAGAAGAAATCTTTGGACCGGTCGCGCCCATCCTTACCTTCAAGGATGAATCGGAAGCGCTAGAGATTGCGAACGATACGGAGTACGGACTTGCCTCCTATGTATATACGGAGGATTCCGATCGCCTCTGGCGCGTTGCCGACGGCCTCGAGTTTGGCTTGATGGGATTCAATGCCGGTGTCATCTCCAATGCCGCTGCCCCATTCGGTGGAGTCAAGCACTCTGGTTTAGGACGCGAAGGCGGCGCCGAAGGTATTGAGGAATATACCTCGGTGCAGTACTTGGGTATCCGTGATCCTTATGCCGGCGCCTAGGATTCAAGAACTTTTCTTAAGCGTGAATAAGTCAACGCTACCTACACAGTGCGTAGCATTTTTCCAGTTCAAGGTGTAGCGGTTGCCGGTAGCCGCCCGTGTACGGGCGGCTTCGATAAGGGCCTGGAAAGCTTTTCAATTAACCTTTGTAGCCTGCGGGGCGTATAGTGCCTCTCCGTATAATTCAATTTCTATTTCCTTCGTCTGCGATGCGCGGCCTTATGGCCAGCGCGTGGAGAAGGAATTTTCTTTTTGTTATTTGGAGTGAGTATATGACGCCTACAGAATCTGCAGCGGCTAAGCCGCCGCTGATTACGCCTACGTTTGTCCTCGCGTGGGTGGCTAATTTTTGTCAGTTCTTGGTCTTTTACCTGTTCGTAACCACCATGGCCCTCTACGCGGTAGAGAGTTTCGGGGCATCGGATACCGTGGGCGGTTTCGCCTCCAGTGCCTTTGTTCTGGGCGCGACGTGCATGCGCGTGTTCTCCGGCTGGATCGTGGACCGCGTGGGCCACAAGAAGGCGGCCTTGGCTTCCCTGGCCTTCGTCACACTTGTAGCTGTGGCGTACTTTTTTGCGCATAATGTTGCGGTCTTGATTATCGTGCGAATGGTGCACGGCGCGGCCTATGCCTTGACCTCCACCGCACTTATGGCGGTGGCGCAGTCCGTTATCCCACACGAACGCCGTGCGGAAGGCACCGGATACTTCGCCCTGGGCACTACCCTGGCAACCGCGTTTGGTCCAGCTATCGGCCTGTTATTGGCTAATAACATCGGCTACACCACGCTTTTTGCTGTCGCCCTTGGTGCAAATATTGTTTCCCTGATCCTGGCCTTGGTGCTGCGCTATCCGGCCGAGGTTTCCTCCGAAAAGCCGGCCTTTAGTCTGCGCAATGCCGTGCACCCCAACGTGGTTCCTATCGGTCTATTCATGCTCCTAGTCGGCATCGCCTACTCCGGCGTGGTGACCTACCTCAACGCCTACGCCCGCAAGGAAGACCTGGCCACCGGCGCAGGGCTCTTCTTTATCGGCTATGCGGTCACGATGCTCATCATGCGCTTCTTCTTGGGCCGTATCCAGGACCATAAGGGTGATAATGCCGTAATGTACCTCGGCTTGGCCGCCTTTGTCGTGGCCCTGCTGATCATGGGCTTCCCCACCAATGACGTCATGCTGGTGGTCGCGGGCGCCTGCACCGGCTTGGGGTTCGGCACCCTCAGCCCTGCTTGCCAAGCCATCTCCGTGCGCTCGGTGTCTGCCGCGCAGTTGGGCGCCGGTATCTCCACCATGTTCCTGCTCATGGACCTCGGCATTGGCCTGGCCCCGTTCGGCCTGGGCCCCATTGTCGGGGCAACGGGCTTTGACACGATGTATCTCATTCTCGCGGGTCTCGTGGTCATCGCCGCTATCTACTACTTCTTCGTGCACGGCCGCTTCCCTAAGGCGAAGGGGCACCATCTGAGCTTTGAAGCGGGCAAGTAACACAGCCACTGCCCCTCCTTCGCACTCAGCATGAAGAGCACGCCAGCGCTTAGCGCTGGCGTGCTTTTGTTTTGCGCGCACTCCGGGCAAGAAGAGCGTGCTGGCCTCGCCGGTAAGCTAAAGGCGCTGACACCGCCTGTGGTTCCGGAAGTAGAGTATGCGTCGACATCCGCTGCGCACGGATGTGCTGATTAACGGTCCCATTCCCCTATTGGATGTTTGGGCTCATCGAGTGCGGGTGCGACAACGGGACATTGATGAGCTCGACATAGCGGGCTAAGAGCGCTTGTGTAACTAGGTGCGAAGCGAGTTCTGTTGGTGGGTGGGCAGGCAGCCAGCATCGATAACGCGCCTGGCAAGGGCGCGGTCGCCCATCTTGGCGGCAAAGGCCATGCGCATGGTGATGCCGTGGCTGGGTGGGGTATCCAGCTCAATGGCGTCGCCGGGGCGAATGCGGCCGGGGGAAATGATGCGCAGGTAGGTGCCGCAGTCGCCACGCGCGGTCCAGCGCTTGAGCCAGCCGCGCTCCCCTAGCCAGCCGGCGAAGGTGGCACACGGTTGGCGGGGCACGGATACCTCAAGCACGGCGGTGCCGATGCGCACGCGCTGATTGATGAGCAGAGCAGACAGTTCGATGCCCTGCGTGGTGAGATTTTCGCCAAAGCCGCCGGAGGCCAGCGGGCGGGAAAGTTCAGATTGCCAGTAATCCAGTTCCTCGCGGGAGTAAGCGTAGACGGCCTTATCGTTGCCGCCGTGATGTTGGGTGTCACCAATTATATCGCCGCGCACGCCGGACCCATCGCCGTAATGGGGTCCGGGCGCTGCCAGATCGATAAAGTCCTGCGGCTGCTTGTCGATGCCCGAGAACTCATGCCGCCCGCTCGGGCCCGGCCGGCGGACGGCGACATTGGTAGAGATGACCTGCATGCCTGCCACCCTAGCTGAGCGTGAGCGCCTCCGCGGTGAGAATATCGCGGTAGAACAGCTGCGGGGCGAGGGAGACGGCCTCGGCGAGCTGTGGGAGGGCGTCGTCAAGCGTGGCGGCGAAAGCAGGTGCGCCAGCTTGCCATTGGCCACGCCGCGCGCCGTGATGGCAAAGACATAGGAAATAAACGGCATCCAGGCGGAATCGCCGAGCTCCGAATTGCCATCGCCAAAGGCGTCCAGCGCGAGCAGGGTATGCAGGACGGACTTATCGACGCCCAGCTGTTGCAGCGTTACCCGCAGCTGCATTGCGGTGCTACGCAGGTTGGAAATGGTGCCCAAGCGGGTGAGCGCAAGGTCATTGGCAAAGCACTCGCGCAGTGCGGCGATGCGGTGGGCATCATCGCAGAGCTGGTCGCTGTCCGTTGCTGGCGTAGGTGCCTCGCCCGTGGCGCTCATCAACAGCATGGGGCGGGTGACATCGTCGACGCCGGTGGACGGCACGCGCGCGAGGGAGGCGGAGCCGTGGGCTTCGACGTAGTCCTGGGCGGCGTCGGCAAGCGCGGCCAACAGCGAGGAAGGCTCGCCGGCCGGCTCCTCGCGGCGGAAGGTGCGGGAGACCAGGCCGGTGCGGACAAAGGCGCGCATGCGCTGCCCCGGCTCAAAGTCCGCGGCCATAAGGGCATCCATGCTGGCGCGCGGATCGGCCTCAATCTCTTTGATGATTCCCTCGAAGGTTTCCTTGGCCTTGGGTGCGAGGCGGCGCATGGCCGCGTAGGTAGGCCACAGGCCCTCGGTGTTTTCGGTTTCACCGTCGTGGAAGATGATGAGTGCGCTCGTCGGCGGGTACTGCGGCGCGGCCAAGTCGCTGGCCGGCTCATCCTCGCGGAAGTCCACGATGAGGTGGCCGGCGTCCAGCAGCTCCTCGGGCAGCTCAAAGCCTTCCTCAGTGGGCTCCAGCGGCAGCGGCTCACCTGCAGGATTGCCCAGCGGCCACGCCCAAGCCAATAGCTCTACCTCTTCCTCGTGTGCCTGCTCGGGGATGAGGATGCCGTCCTCAATGGTTGCGCGGGCGACCAACGGTGCCTTGCGCACGGTGGCGATGGCGGCATAAATGAGGTCGCTGGCCGCGGTGGCCTCATATTCCATGACGCGACGCTCAAAGCTGCGCTTTTGGTGCGCTGCGCGCTCCTTTTCCGGCAGTCCTTCGAGGTATTCCTCATAGGACAACGTGAACCACAGGAGGTAGAGCTCCAGCGAGGTCTTCTTCGTCAGCGCCGACTTCAGCGCGCGGTTTGGTACGGACAGGCTGGTGGCCGCTTCCGTCGAGCCATTGGCGGTGACCAGGTCCCTAATCTTCTGGTTCTTGTCAATGACCACGAACTTTGCCAGCGGCAGTGGCTCCGGTGAGTGGATGGTAAAAAGTGCATCCGCATCGAGCTGGTCCGCCAGGATGACCTGCTTATCCAGGTAATCCACGGGCTCGGCCGCGGTGCGCTTCACGCGAGTACGAATCGTCGCCGGTTCCACCTGGAAGGTCAGCTCATAGCCGGCCTCACTGCCGACGGTCTCCTCGCGCACGCTTTCGTCCTCGCCAAAGACGCGCTGGCCCTTTTCCATCTGGATAGCCTTGCCCGGCGCAGAAGCCAAGGCATAGCTAAACGGCGAAAGGTTGCCCAGGGCATCGATAAAGCGGAAGTTGGTGCCGCGCGGGCCCTCGTTCTTGGCACGCATGTGGAGCGACTCCGCAAAATTGAGGTACTGGATATCCACCAGTTCCTCGTCCTTGTACAGGGTGAAGCGGTAGCGGCCTACCCAGGGATCCTCGAAGGCGTCTGCGGGAAGCACCTCGTGAATACCCTCCGGCAGCTCGTCCTCCAGCACGGCCTCCTCTTCCCCACCAATGGGGACATAGGCCAGCTCCATGCTGAGTTCCGTATTGGCGATGACCCGCGGGGACTGGGTATAGACCAGTTCGCCATCGAGGCCATGGGCATTGGGTAGCGTCTTGACGGCCATGTCCCAGGCAAAATCAGGGCTGCCGGACACCTTGATGGTCGCGGGTTCCTGGCGCGGAACCTCCACGGTGAAAGACTGGCTGACCTCTACCGGGGCGATCGGCCCAGCCCTCCCATGCGCCGTGGGGACGGGCCTCGCCGACCTTGGCCTTGGCCAGCTCCGTGCCGGCCGGGGCGATAAAGGTATAAGAGCCCTTGGCCACCGCCGTGGTGGTATCCACTGGTCGATGGGTGGAATCGAGCAGCAATCCGCCATTGGCCACGCCGGCGAATTCCACGGTGTGCTCCTCAAAGGAGACGCTGAGGTGGCTAAAGGCACGCGGCATGCTGATCCACAAGCCGGGCTCTTCGCCCTCCACGTAGTAGAACTTGCGGGTGTCCTCGCCGCCGTCGAGCAGCTGTGCGGTCACGGTTGCATTGGGGATCTTCTGGCTCATAACCTGCGGTTACGGCCGGTAGGTACAGCTCCAATGTGTCGGTAGCTGGGGAGAGGCGCAGGTGCGGGATCCCCTGAAATGCCGCTGCGTCTGCAAAAGATGATAGCTGGCTGCGAAACTTCTCCTGGCTCATTTACCCCAGCCTAGAACATTTTCATGCAGATCTGCATTTTGGCTGCGAGCGGCGGAAATGACGCGAAAACCGGGGGCGATTACGGCGGGGATTTTGGGTGTGCGTGTCCTGCGGAGCGCGGAAAGCGTAGCGAACTACCCCGCGCCGGGATGCGGCTATTACACTGTGTGATTATGACTACCCAGAGCGATTCCACTTCGTACCGCTATACCCCGGAGCTGGCGAACCAGATCGAGAAGACCTGGCAGCAGTACTGGAAAGACAATGGCACCTTTAATGCCCCGAACCCGGTAGGCGAGCTCGCCACCGATGCGGGCGAGTTGCCTAAGGAAAAGCTCAATGTGCAGGATATGTTCCCCTACCCTTCCGGTGCGGGCCTGCACGTGGGACACCCACTGGGATATATCGCCACCGATACTTACGCCCGCTATAACCGCATGCTGGGCAAGAACGTGCTGCACACCTTGGGCTACGACGCCTTCGGCCTGCCGGCCGAGCAGTACGCCATTCAGACCGGTACCCACCCGCGCACCACCACCGAGGCGAATATTGAAAACATGCGCCGCCAGCTGGACATGTTGGGCCTGGGCCACGATCCGCGCCGCTCTGTGGAATCAACCGATCCGGAGTTCTTCAAGTGGACGCAGTGGATCTTCCTGCAGATTTATAACTCTTGGTTCGATGAGGAGCAGCAGAAGGCGCGCCCGATTGCAGAGCTCATCAAGGAGCTAGAGGCCAATAAGCGCACCACTAAGGACGGCCGCTACTACGAGGACCTCACCGAAGAGGAAAAGGCCGCGGCCATCGATGAATTCCGCCTAGTCTACCTGTCTAATTCCACGGTGAACTGGTGCCCGGGCTTGGGTACCGTGCTGGCAAACGAGGAGGTCACCGCTGAGGGTAAGTCCGAGCGCGGCAATTTCCCCGTCTTCCGCAAGAACCTCTCGCAGTGGATGATGCGCATTACCGCCTACTCCGATCGCTTGCTGGATGATCTGGAGCTTTTGGATTGGCCAGACAAGGTCAAGTCCATGCAGCGCAATTGGATCGGCCGTTCCCGCGGCGCAGAGGTTTCCTTCCCCGCCGAGGGCTACGAGATCGAGGTCTTTACCACCCGCCCGGATACCCTCTTCGGCGCCGAGTACGTGGTGCTGGCCCCGGAGCATGAGCTTGTCGACGCCCTCCTCTCCCCCATCCCTTATGACGATGACGTGGATGAGCGGTGAGCCTATGGCCACGATGATCCGAAGGAGGCCGTGGAGTCTTACCGCACCGATATTGCCGCCAAGTCCGACCTGGAGCGCCAGGAAAACAAGGAAAAGACCGGCGTCTTCCTGGGTACTTATGCCACCAACCCGGTCTCTGGCAAGAAGGTCCCGATCTTCATCGCGGACTACGTCCTGACCGGCTACGGCACCGGCGCCATCATGGCAGTTCCGGCGCACGACACCCGTGACTACGAGTTCGCCAAGGCTTTCGGCCTACCAATTACGGAGGTTGTCTCTGGCGGAAACGTGGAGGAAGAAGCCTGGACCGAAGACGGCGCGCTGATTAATTCCTCCAACGACAAGGGCCTGAATCTCAACGGCCTGAACAAGGCCGAGGCCATTGCCGCGGCCATCGAATGGCTGGAAAAGGACGGCTCCGGCCGCGAAAAGGTGCAGTACAAACTGCGCGATTGGCTCTTCGCCCGCCAGCGTTACTGGGGCGAGCCCTTCCCCATCGTCTATGACAAGGACGGTTTTGCCCACGCCCTGCCGGAATCCATGTTGCCGGTAGAGCTGCCAGAGGTAGAAGATTATAAGCCCGTTTCCTTTGATCCAGAGGACAAGGACTCCGAGCCACAACCACCGCTGGCAAAGGTGCGCGATTGGGTAGAGGTCGAGCTGGATCTGGGCGACGGCCCACAGACCTATTTCCGCGATACCAACGTTATGCCGCAGTGGGCGGGTTCTTCCTGGTACCAGCTGCGCTATATCGATCCCCGCAATGATGAGGCATTCTGCGATATCGAGAACGAGCGCTACTGAACCGGCCCGCGTCCGGAGCAGCATGGCCCGCAGGACCCGGGCGGCGTGAACCTCTACGTCGGCGGCGTCGAGCACGCGGTGCTGCATCTGCTCTACTCCCGCTTCTGGCACAAGGTGCTCTTTGACCTGGGCTTTGTTAGCTCCCAAGAGCCCTACCGCCGCCTGTATAACCAGGGCTATATCCAGGCCTATGCCTATACGGATTCCCGCGGCGTGTACGTTCCGGCCGCTGAAGTAGAGGAAAAGGACGGCAAGTTCTACTACAACGGCGAAGAGGTCAATCAGGAGTACGGCAAGATGGGCAAGTCCCTCAAGAATGCCGTGGCTCCGGACGATATTTGCCGCGACTTCGGTGCCGATACCCTGCGCGTTTATGAGATGTCCATGGGTCCGCTGGATACGTCTCGCCCGTGGGCTACCAAGGACGTCGTAGGCTCCCAGCGATTCTTGCAGCGCCTGTGGCGCCTGGCCGTCAACGAGGACACCGGCGAGCTGGCGACTACCGACGCCGCCTTGAGCGAGGATGACCTCAAGCAGCTCCACCGCACCATCGCAGGCGTGCGCGATGATTACGAGAACCTGAGGCTTAATACCGTGGTGGCGAAGCTCATCGAGTACGTCAACTACCTGACCAAGACCTACCGCACCGAGGCCCCACGCGCCGCCGTGGAGCCGATCGCACAGTTGGTCTCCCCCATTGCCCCGCATATCGCGGAGGAATTGTGGCAGCGCTTCGGCCATGATGAGACCATCACCTACCAGCCCTTCCCCACTTTTGAGGAAAAGTACCTGGTCGATGATGAGATTGAGGTACCGGTTCAGATCAATGGCAAGGTCAAGGCCCGCATCAACGTCGCCGCGGACGCGGACCAGGAGGCCGTCTTCGACGTTGCTCTCGCCGACGCCAAGATTGCTGATTTGACCAGCGGAAAGAACGTGGTGAAGAAGATCTACGTTCCGGGCCGCATGGTCAACCTCGTGGTCAAGTAGAGGGTAAATCTAGTCCCAAAATTCCGTGGCGCACAGCGCAATGCCGTGCGCCCGGATTCCTTGGCCGACCTCCAGCTTTTCGTTCACAATCAGCGGTAGGCCGTCGAGGTCGCATACCCAAAACTCCCCCATGCCTAGCTCGTTGCTGTGCTTGGCGACGCCCCCAATAGTCCCCGCCACCTCCACCTGCGGGTTCAACATGCTGGGCTTTAAGTTCCGGTAAAAGCGTTCGGTAGCGGGCGAAGTGAAGGAAAACTCCTCTGGCTCCCCTACTTCGTAATTCAACGCCGCCACCGTCGGCCGCAATGTCCCCTCTAGCTTTTCTCCGCCGACCGGGTTGCCCGCCGGCAGCGCAAACGGTGCATCCGTAAGGGCCGCGAACCGCAAATCCCCCGTTTCTACAATGCCGATATAGGGCGTTGCCCGGTATATGGCCCCGGCGTCTCTTCCCCACCGCGATACGAAGGAACAGCAGCCCATTCCCCTTCGTATTCCATCCCTGTGACCGCCATGCCGGACGGGTCCGCGTAGAAAATCACCCGATCGAATCCTGGCGCATCCCACAGTTCGTGTTCTGTCGGCAGCTCCGCAATGAGTTCATCTATATCTAAAAAGTCGAATCCGCACGTGCCAAATAGCTTATCCATGACCGCAATTCTAAACGCTTCGCTCCATTTGGCCGGTCGCGCTTAGTGCCCTTGCGGGACAACTTTAATCGGCAAACCTCATCACCCATTCAATTTCTAACCTAAGACTATCCCGTTCTACATAGTGGAATATCTCTAGAGATAGCTATACAAAAGGAAACAAAATATGTTTTCTAGCCAAATATGTTGGCTGATGAAATTGTTGTCTATGTATACCCACCCCGCAGGGAAGTAGTAGGAGTTGTCATATCAACCCATATGGCAACGATGAGTTGCTAGATCAACCTTGCTGTATAAACTGTTAAATACAACCGACTCTAGGAGGACGCGATGCGCTTGGAGCAGAGTGCAGCATGGGGCGACTTTGTCGCCATGCAAGAGGCGTTGCATGCGCGGCTGTCTGGACAGCTCCAGAGCGGCTCTAACCTGAGTGAAGCGGACTACGCGGTTTTGGCGGTGTTGCAGCGCCGTCGAAAAATTCATACGAGACCGCATGAATTGGCGGTGGAGCTCGGGTGGGAGAAGTCGCGATTGCATCGTCAGCTGTTGCGCATGGAGTCCCGAAAATTGGTTTCCAGGCGGGACGCGCCGGAGTTGGGAACTCGAGCTATTGAAGTCACAGTGACGGAAAAGGGAAGTGCCGCTTTCAGTGCAGCCATCGCGCGCCATACCGCCGCAGTCGATGAAATAGTAGTGAGCACCCTTAGTGACGAGGACCTACATACTTTGGGCAGGATCTCCCGTAAATTGTTGAGAGGGGTTGCTAAAAGCGGGGCTTCGGAAAGCTAGCTGTCCGCGCTGACCGGTGCATGTAAAAAGGCACCCGCCATAACAGCAGGTGCCTTACAAGATTGGCTAGGCGGGATCTAGGAAATCTTAAGAACGGTGCGTCCGTGGTGGGTGCCCTCGAGGAGGGACTTGGATTCTTCGACGACGTCCGACAATGGAATCGTATTGGTCAGGGACTCAAGGATCGGCCGGTCCAGCTTGCGTGCGAGCAGTTGCCAAGCGTTCTGGCGGTAGTGCAATGGGGCGTCTACAGAGTTGACGCCGGCAAGGTGTACGTTGCGCAGAATGAACGGCAAGACGGTGGTGGGCAGGTCTGGACCGGCGGCCATACCGGTAGAGGCGACGGTGCCGCCCCACACAGTGCGGGCCAATACATTTGCCAAGACGTGGGAGCCGGAGGTATCAACCGCACCGGCATACGTTGCCTTCTGCAGGGGCTTTCCGGCCTCAGCAAATTCGGCGCGGTCCACAATGGTATGGGCACCAAGCTCGTGGAGGTACTGGGAATAGTCATCCGGGCGGCCGGTCATCGCGTGAACCTCGTAACCGGCATTGGACAGCAGATTCACGGCGATGGAGCCCACGCCACCGGTGGCGCCGGTGACCAGGACGGGGCCATCGGGAAGTCCGCGCAGGGAGTTAACACACAGGGCGGCTGTGTAACCTGCGGTTCCCACGGCGGCCGCCTGTTCTGCGGTGAAGTCTGCTGGCAGCGCGACGGTCGCCTGGGAATTCACACACTGCTTTGGGGTGTAGCCACCGTGGCGAAACTCGCCTAGGCCATCACCGAAGGAAGCTACTAGGGTGCCAACTGGGAGGCGTTCCACGCTGGATTCGGCAACGGTGCCGACCACGTCGATGCCCGGAACCAGCGGGCTGGTGCGCATAACGCCACGATCGCCGGCAATCGCCATGGCGTCCTTGTAGTTCAGCGAAGAATAAGACACATCGACGGTAAGGTCGCCCTCGCCGAGGAACTCTCCCTCTTCAAAGGAGGTCGTAACGGATTTATCTTCGTTGCGAGTAACTAGTAGAGTGCTCATGCTCACCATCGTACGTTAAATGTGATGCAGACATTTAACAGCGAATCTCACGGAGAATTTTCAGGCTCGCTTGTTAATTTGAACAACATGACGATGACCACGATGCCTACCCGCGCCTCGCGCCAGATTGGTGCGCGTGGCATGCCAGCTAAGCGCACGCTGTGGCGCAGTGCAGCCGTAGCCTGCGTGGTTGTCATGGTGGCTATTGCAGTAGCTACGGTGGGCAAGCCTTTCATAGATATCCCCGGTGTGGTCGATGCGTCAGCGCACGCACGCCGCAGCCTAGATTTGCAGATGTTTAACGGGTTTAATAACCCTCATCCGTGGTGGGTGCGTGAACCAATACTTTGGGTAATGTTTTCCTCTTTATGCCGCTGGGTGCCTGCTTGGTGGTGATGGGACAAAATTCGCGGCGCGTCCGCTTCGGACGCGGCGGCACCATCCTTTTAGGGATGATGCTCAGCCTAGGCATTGAAATCGCCCAGTACATATTCTCATTGGGTTTCAGCGATGTTGATGACTTGGTTTTCAATACGCTTGGCGCGTCTTTGGGCGCGTTCCTAGTAAGCCGCAGCAGCGCGAAAGCGCAGCTACGAACCGTACGAGTAATCGGGTGGCTGGCAGCGTTGGGCTTGGGTGCTTTACTGGTTGCCGTTATTGCAGGGATCGTTGTCTAGAAGCTAGACGAGTGGACGCCCGCACGCGCTGGGGTAGGGCGGTGAGCGGTGAGCCCTAGGCCGGTTGCAGCTGGTTGGGATCCTCTGGAGCCGGACTTTCATGCTAAGACTGCTTGCGCTCTTTAACAATGCCTGCCGTTAAGGCGCAAAGGCCAACCGCAATCCAGGCTAGGAGAATCCATACTTCGGCGCTAATCGGAGCGATGGGGAAGTAGTTTGCCGAGCGGGTTAGGGAAGCGGTGGCCGCATTAGGGAAGAACTGACCTACGGCTCCCCATGGTTTGGCAATGAATTCCTTGGGGGCCATCGTTCCGGCTAAGGGGTTGCCAATCAGCATTATGGCAAGTGCGCCGAGCCCAAACCCTGCAGTTCCGAACAAGGCACGGAGTCCAACAATGAAGGATGAGGAGGCGGCGATGCCAAGAGTAAACACGCCCGCTGAAGTCCAGAAGCCAGCCGGCAGCAGATCGAATACCCCGCTAAAGACCCAGGAAACGAGGAGGCCTCCGAGCGGTGCGTATACAGCGAAAGCGAGCAGGCGTTGGGTGTTTTTCTGCAATGTGAAGGAGATCAGTGCCGCGCCGATCATGCCGCCGATAGCAACGGGCAGGATAGAGAAGTTGATGCCCGTTCCTTGTGGATCCCGGCTATCCAAGGGGGCTACATCTGTTGCTTTGACCTCAACGGAGGGAACTTTGCTCTCAGGAAGACCCTTAGCTTGAGCGGCGGCCTTGGCTTGGCGATTTGCCATCTCACTCAATGGCTGTGACAGGTTTTTGATGATATTCGCCTGGGGCAAGCCCGCTGCCGAAGAGAAAAGAACCTCGGGCTCTTGGCCAAGGACGATTGCACCTGATACCTCACGTTGTTGAATGAGCCGTTCAGCTTCGGCTCGATCCGCGGCGGGCTGTGTCTTAAGTAAGCCGGGTTTCTTCTCATCGAGAGCGTTTTGTATCTGTGTAACTTGCTGCGGCTCGCCAACAACAGCGGTGGAAATATCGCGGGGTTCCATCGTAGCCATCGGCCAGAGGAAGGCTAGAAGGAAGAGCGTGAGCGCTAAGGGGGCGAGAATCCCGACGGTTAGCGCCTTCTTTGCGTTTTGCATGGGGTACCTGCTTTCGGTTCGTACGGGGAGTCCGTTAACCGCAATTCAACGGACGTTGAACATGCTAATTCAACACCTGTTGAAATTCAACAGGTGTTGAGAATTCTCGATTGGGTAGCGGTAAAATAGCCGTCATGGAAAACAAAATTGCAGGGCGTCGGCCTCGAAATGAGGAGACTCGAGAGAGAATTCTGTCTGCAGCATGTACGCGCTTTGGCGACGTAGGCTTTGAAGCCACAACAATTCGGAGTGTGGCAGCAGAAGCCGAGGTAGACCCCGCGTTAGTGATGCACTACTTCAAAAACAAACAAGGCCTATTTGGCGCAGTCGTCTCTAGCCTGCAAGAACTTCCAGGGCAATTAGAAGACGTTGCAGACCTAGAAGGCTATATTGCCCAGTACTTAAGGCTTTGGGAAGCAGAAAACATGGGCTCGCGGTTGAAGGCGGTTTTGCGCGCTGGAGTGGGCTCCTCTCATGCCGCCGGAGTTTTGAGGCACTATATGGACGAGCAGTTTTTGGAGCTGGTGTCCCAATCTAAATTGGGTTCAACGGTTTTCAATACGCCAGAAAAACGGCAACGCATTCCCTATATCGGCGCCATGCTGGTTGGCGTCGCAACTACCCGCAACGTGATTCTCGTTCCCTATTTGCGGGAGAAAACCGTAGACGAGCTAGCAGAGATCTATGCAGCGGCATGCGAGGCGATTTTGGAGGCGCGTTCTTAGGCGGATAATTCCGCTCGGTGACCCCATTCGAACATGGCGGTGGCTGCATCGGTGCCGCTCAAGCCCTCGAACATAGCGAGGGGAGACGTGGGGAGCATTCCGGTGACTTGTGATACCCCGTAATCCTCAACGAGTACCGGGGCCAGTGGGGTAGTGGGGCCTAGGATGACATTAAAGGCATCGCGGGAGAGCTCCAGTAGGCGGGGAGCGGTCTTATTCACAAAGGCGGACCCGGTAATGAAGACATAATCGCACTCGGGCAGTATGTACTCGGCAGCGGAATCGGGGTAGTCGCCCTCATTGAGCGAACGCTCCAGCATATAAAAATCCGCCGCTTGGGTGAGCGCCTTGGGCGCAAAAGGGAAGTGGCCAATGACCGCGACCTTCTTTCCAGCGACGGCCTCGCGGAAGGGATCGAAGATGTGGGGCCAAGGGGCGTCGGCAAGCGTAAAGCCATGCGAATCTGCCACGGAGGGCGTGGCGTAATAGGAATTCAGCGCGGCCATGCCAAAGGAAGCCTCCGAGAAATTCCAACTCTTAGCTAACTGTGCGATGGCGCGTAGGGGAACCCCGGAATACTCGGCGCGCATCTGGGCTGGGCGGGAGGTGGCTGACATCGTCATTGCCATACCGCAGCTAGGGCTTTCGGTGAATATGCGGGTCCACCGTGGGCCTTGGGCGGCGCGGGAGACCGTAATGTCACGGGGAATGGCATCGATGAGGTCATCGTAGAGATCCCAGGCAGACATGTATAAACCAGCTTTCCCAAATCGTGTCGCACTACCTGCCAAAAGGCAGTTTAGTCGAATTAGCTGGGACTAACCTATTGCTTTAGTCACATATATTCGCGACGTCCTGCGCTGCCTGCTTGGCAAAGGGGCTAACGCCAGTAATGGTTGCGGAGCCTGACCGGCAGCAAGTGCCATAGCCCACGAGGAAAAGGCCGTCGACGGTGGGGGAGGTGCCGTCGAGTAGCCGGCGAATGGGGCGGAGCGCGGGACGGAAACCGGTGCACCAAATGAGGTGATCTGTGTTGACTTCATCAAGAGAAGTAAACATCGGGGTGGCCTGCAAAAGCTCGGAATCCCGTGCGCGTAGGACCGGTGGGACCATTACGATATCGCCCAGATTGGTATCCGCGCCGGGGTCTGGTTTGCCGCGGAGCATGGCGTTGAGGCGGGCGCGATTGCGCTGAAAGAGCACGCGGCCGTCAACGTCGTCGGGCATCCACCGCGGGGAGTTGCGGGTATACCAGGTTGTCTTCACGCCGGAGAGAAGGAGCTCGGCCGAGATCTGGGCGCCGGAATTTGCTGCGCCCACGACCGCCACGGTGGAGCCAACAAAGGCCTCGGGGCCGGGGTAGAAGGCTGAATGCCATTGCCTACCGGCAAAGTCGCCGGGGTAGTAGGGGATAAAGGGCGCAGACCACGTGCCTGTGGCCGCCACGACCGTGCGCGCGGTCAGATGCTCTGTACTGGCAAAGACGTGGAAGCACGCGCCATCATGGGTCACCTCATCCACTCTGACCGGCCGGCGAATGGGCAGTTCATAGCGCTTTTCATAACGCGCAAAATAATCAATAACGTGGCTGGCCGGCGGAAAGCCCTCGTGGTGGGGCATGGGCCATCCCGGCAGGTTAGAGGAGGCGGAATTGCTAAAAAGCGTAAGCGAAGGCCAGGTGTGGCGCCAGGCCGCGCCGGGGCCGGATTCGGCGTCCAGAATGACAAAATCCAGCCCCTTCTTGCGCAGATAGTAGCCCACCGCAAGACCCGCCTGGCCGGCACCGATGACTATGCAGTCCAGCATTAAATGAGCTTCCTCTCCCGTGCCACGGTCACCGCGGCGGTGCGAGTTTCCACGCCCAACTTCTGGAAGATATGGATGAGGTGGGTCTTGACCGTAGCTTCAGAGATGAAGAGCTGCTTGGCTAGTTCCTTATTAGAGGAACCGGTAGACAGCGCCCGGAGGATTTCTAGCTCGCGGGTGGACAGCGATTCTTGCGGCCGGCCCACACGTTGGGCGAGGAGGTCCACTACCTCCGGTGCTAGGGTGCGGCGGTGCGCGGCGGTATTGAGCACGGCCTCGTGCAGCGCCTGCTCGGGGGAATCTTTAAGCAGATAGCCCATCGCGCCGGCCTCCACCGCGGCAAGGATATCGGCCTGCGTGTCATAGGTGGTCAAGATGAGCACGGGTGGGCCGCCGGCTTCTACTACGCGCTTGGTGGCGGTGATGCCATCCATGCCGGGCATCTGGATATCGCAGACCACGGCGTCTACCTGTGGGGCATCATCGGTAAAGAGCTTATCCACATCCGCGCCGGTGGAGCCTTCCATGACTACCTCGACATCGGAGAAGGTATTGAGGATGGCGCGCAGGCCGGCCCGGACCACTGGGTGATCATCAATCAGCATGACATTAACCATTGCTTTTCTCCTTCAGCGGGATACGGACGGCTAGGGCGGTGCCCTCGCCGGATTCCAGGTTCATGGTGCCGCCCACAGCTTCCACCCGGCCGCGCAGGCCGGTAAGCCCGAAACCATGATCCCTGCCATTGGGGCCAGGGGAGGTGGATAGTCCGCGTCCATTATCAACGACGTCCAAGGTCACCGCATCCTCGAAGAGGCCGAGCGTGACCACGGCGCGCGAGGCGTGGGCGTGTTTGATGACGTTATTCAGGCCCTCTTGGGCGGCGCGCACGATGACCTCTTTGATGTGTTCGGGAACCTTGCCGCTGCCGGAAACCACCAGCTCAAAGGTGGTCTCTTCCCCCAAGGCTTTCACCCGGCTGCGCATCTGGGACAACAGGGAAGTGAGCTGAGTTTCCAGCCGCTCATCCGGGCCGGCAAGCTCGCGGACGAAGCGGCGTGCCTCAGCCAGGTTTTCGCTCGCGACATCCTCGATAACCGCCAGCTGCTCCTCTTTAGTCGCTGGATCATCGGTGCCGCGGGCCGCGCGGGAGAGCAACAAGATAGAGCTGAGGCCTTGCGCAACGGTGTCATGGATTTCGCGGGAGAGGCGCTCGCGCTCCTCTAGTCGGCCGGCTTGGTGCTCGCTGGCGGCCAGCTCGGCTTGGGTTTCGCGCAGCTGCTTGGCGATGTCCCGGTGGTGCGCCGCCTCTGCCTGCAGCCGCCGCTGGATGAAAAAGACCGTGGCCGCAAAGGCGGTACCGATAAGCGGTCCCACGGCCGCAGCGATGGACCAGCCCTCGGGGTGCAGCCAGGCGGGAATAAATGCCGCTGCTGCCCACAGCACGGCGATGGAGACCAACCCAGGCACGGTAGGCAGGGCACGCAGAAAGACAAAAATGAGCGGGAATTCCAGCCACATGAAATCCTGCGCATGCACCATCAGGCCCAGCCACAGGAGGCATAGCCCACCCAGCCATAACCATGTGGGCAGCCAACGCTGTGCGGCATACACCACGGCGAGGGCGATGGCTAAGCCGATCACCCGGGCGTCGAGCCGGTCATCCACATAGGCGCGCGTCACGCCGAAGACCAGCAGAAACGCGAACATGGCGTGCAGGCCAAAGACCCATAATTTTTGTCCTTTAAACACAACCACTCAGGATATCCGCGCACCGGTGAACCGTGAATCAACTACTTGGTTGACTCGAGGTTCAGCGAGCTGGCCGATTACTTCTGACCTGCACAAAGCGAATATAGAACTATGTTCCTAGCAATCAGAGAAATCACCACAGCGCGCGGCCGCTTCGCGCTCATCGGCGGCACGGTTGCGCTCATTTCCCTTCTGCTCGTGATGCTCTCCGGCCTCACGGAGGGCCTGTCCAAGCAAAATACTTCCGCATTGGAGGCCCTGGAAAAGGAGTACCCATATATCTCTTTCTCCACCGAGGACCCTTCCTTTAGCGAATCCGAGATGCACGCCGGCGATATCGCCAGCGATGGCATTCCCTTCGGTGCGGCCCAGACCAAGCTGGAGGGCCACGGCGGCGTTGCTGTTCTCAGCCTGCCGGCCGGAACTCAGGTTCCGGGTACCGGTAAGGCCATCCCGGAGGAAGGCGTGCTTCTGCCGGAGTCCATCGACGCGGCCGATACCGTCACCCTAGGCGGCGCCGACTTTTCGGTGGAGGGCACCGTCCCAGAGACCATGTACTCCCACTCCGAGGTGGTGTGGGCTTCCACCGAGTCCTGGCAGCAGATTAGCCATGCTCCGGAAGGCGTTATCGGCACCGCAGCGCTGTATAAGTACGAGGTTCCAGGTTCCGTGAAGGTGTCCACGTCCTTCTCCGGCCTAGCGGCCTATCAGTCTGAGCGCGGCTCGCTGCTTACCATGCAGGGCTTCTTGTACGGTATCTCCGCGCTGGTCACCGTCGCTTTCTTGACCGTATGGACCATCCAGCGCACCCGCGACCTGTCCATCCTGCGCGCGCTCGGCGCCACCGTGCGCTACCTCTTGCGCGATGCCCTGGCACAAGCCGCCATCATTTTGGCTGCCGGCACCATTGCGGGCGCCGTCGTTGGTTGGGTGCTCGGCGCGCTTGCTTCCGGCACCGTGCCCTTTGACGTTTCTCTGCGCACCATCGCCGTTCCCGCGGTTGGCATCTGGGCCCTCGGCATGGCCGGCGCCCTTATTGCTACCCGCCGCGTAGCTAAAGCCAACCCACTCGATGCCCTTGGAGGAAATGCTTAACATGTCCACCATTCTTGATATCCGCAACGCCACCGTGACCTACCAAGACGGTGAGACCACTACCACCGCGCTTGCCGACGCCTCCCTCATCGCCGAATCCACTACCCTTACCGCCATCGTGGGTGAGTCCGGGTCCGGCAAGTCCACGTTGCTGTCCGTAGCCGCAGGCCTCATCACTCCAGACTCCGGGTCCGTGCACGTGGACGGTACCCGTTCCATCATTTTCCAGCAGGCCAACCTGCTGTCCTCGCTCAATGTGCGCGACCAATTGGTGATCATGGACCATATCGCTGGCCGCAAGCTGCGCCCACAGCGCGCCGATGAGTTATTGGAGTTTGTTGGCCTGGCAGGAATGGGCAATCGCCGCATGGGTCAGTTGTCCGGTGGCCAGCGCCAGCGCGTCAATATCGCCCGAGCGCTCATGGAGCAGCCGGACCTGCTCTTGGCCGATGAGCCCACCTCTGCGCTCGATTCCCACCTTTCGCAGGAGATCATCCGCCTCTTGCGCGATGTCACCCAGGAGATGAACACCGCCACCGTGCTGGTGACCCATGACCGCTCCCTGCTGAACTTCGCTGACCGCGTGGTGGAGGTCAAGGATGGCCATGTCTCCGAGCAGGAGAAGGTCTCTGCGCTCAGCTAGCGCTGCATTACTAATAGCCGTGCGATTGTCTGCGGCACGGCCGCGGCAATCTGGGAGGCGGAGCAAAGGCCAAAGCCGTCTGGGGTGTGGGCGGCAATGGCCGCCGCGTGTTGGTGGATGGCTGCCGCGTGCAGGATTTCCATGATTATCGCCTCCGCATCCGCCTCGGCGGCATCCAGTTGCGCGAGCGTGGCGCCGAGGATGCCAGAAAGTACGTCACCAGAACCGGCGGTGGCCGCGTAGGAGTGCCCAGCGTTCATGCCATAAATTTTTTGGTCTGGGGCCGTGACGGTGGTGATCCGGCCCTTGTGCAGGATAAAGCAGTCGAGCGCATCGGAAAGCTCCCGCAGGCGCACCCCGAGGCCTTCCGAAAGATCAAGTTCGCGGCCGAGAGTTGCCGCGTAGAGCCGCTCAAACTCCCCGGCATGCGGGGTCAGGACGGCGCAGGGATGATCGCGCACGAGTTCGCGTAGATCGCCGTCGGTCGAGAGTACGGTCAGCGCATCGGCGTCGATAATGGTGGGCAGCCCGCGTTCTAGCACGGCGCGCAATTCCGCGGCCGCCTCCGGTCCGGTGCCGCGCCCTGGACCTACGACCCAGGCTTGGGCGTGGGCCTTTTCTTGGGCACTGGCATGGGGCACTACCTCCGGCAGGCTCGTGACCACGGAGTCATTGCCTACGACGCGAACCATGGACGGCGTGGCGCGCACCGCGCCCGTGGCGGCGAGGATGCCCGCGCCGGGAAAAGCACTGCTGCCAGCACATACTGCGGTCACTCCGCCGGTGTACTTGGTGCTTTTCGCTCCCGGAGTCGGATCCAGGATTGGTCCCGTGCAGCCCACCGGCTTCGGGGCGGTGACCAGGCCTTGTTCTCCCGAAAGCACTGGCTCAGTCGGCCACTGGTAGGGCAGGGGAATAGTGGGTTCATTGGCGATATAGCCCACCGGCTCCGCGGTAGCGGAAAGCTCTTCTGCAAAGGAGCGAGGGGCGCCGGGCAGGAGCAGATCGCAGAGCACCACCGCACCGCATTCCGGGGCAAAGATATGTCCGGCACGGGCCCAGCCAAAGCTAATAGTCACGTCTGCGTCTACGGCATCGGCTGCGGCCATGCCGGTATCGGCGTTAATGCCCGAAGGAATGTCCACAGCTAATACCGGCACCCCACGCTCCTTGGCCTCGGTATAGGCCCTCAGTGGGGCACCGGAAAGGCCGCGTGTGGAGGCGAGGCCGGCGACGGCGTCGATAAGCAGATCGGCGTTTCCTAGACCGTGCGCAATGGTTCCGCCGGCCGCGGCAAATGCCTCTAGCGCGGGTTCGTGGGCGCTATCCGCTGCGAGAATGGCCTCCACTGAGTAGCCCTCTTCTGCCAGGAAAGCGCCAGCATAGAGGCCATCGCCGCCGTTGCCGCCTGGCCCGGCAAGGATAGTTACGCGCCGTCCAGAGTCGAGCATGCTCGCGGCAGTGGCCGCCACGCCTCGTGCGGCTAAGCGCATGAGCTCATCGTCAAAGTTCTGCTGGGCTAGAAGGGAACGCTCTGCCGCGCGGACGGCGGCAACGCTATAGGCATGTCGCATGCCCGCCAGGATAGGCCTTTAAGGTGCCGGTTGGCAGGTCGGGCACCAAAATAGGTTGCGCCCTTCCATGATCTTTTCTGCCACCGGGGTGCCGCAGATATAGCAAGGAAGGCCGGCGCGGCGGTAGACGTAGACCTCGCCACCGTGGTCATCTTTGCGCGGTTCGCGGCCCATGGCCTCGGGGGAGTGCTCGGGCCGCACGGTATCGATGCGGCCGTGTTCCACCCCGTATTCCATGAGAACCACCAAGTCCGCCCACGTGGCGTCAAAGGTTTCACGGGAAACGTCCCGGCCCGGCAGGAAAGGGGAGAGGCCGTGGCGAAAGAGGGTCTCCGCCCGGTAGATATTGCCCACGCCGGCATAAAGGTGCTGATCCATCATGAGGGAGCCGATGCTGCGGCGCGATTTATGCACTTTGGCCCAGAGCGCCTCCACGTCGGCATCCGCGCGCAGCGGGTCTTGGCCTACCTTGGCTAGCTGTGCGCGGTACTCCTCTTCAGTGAGCAGGCGGCAAAACTGCGGCCCGCGCAGGTTAGCGGCCTCGGCGCCATTATCAATGCGCACCCGGATCTGTCCGCCTACTTCCGCGCGGGGCTCGAAGCGCAGCTTGCCAATCAGGCCTAAGTGAATATAGAGGATATGGCGCGGATCCTGGGCGCTGAAGTGTACAAAAAGGTGCTTGCCGTAGGTCTCTGCCAGCTCGATGCGCTCGCCATCGAGAAGCTCCGCCTCCGCCGCGAAGCGGCCCTGCGGACTGGTCACGCGCAGCGGCATGCCGCGAAAATCGGCGTTGAATTTATTAGCTAGGCGGTGGATGACGTGACCTTCAGGCATGGAATCCAGTCTAATCGGGAAGAATTTTCGGCCAAACCGGGCGCTAACCAGCTCACTTATTTGCGGGGTGACAATAGCGTAAACTCGAAATGCGGAATGATTTAACTCAGGGGAAGGCTTTCAAATCATGACGCAAAAAATCGGCTTTGACCGCGAGAAATACATTGAGCTGCAGTCGAAGCACATCCACGCCCGCCGCGAGGAAATCGGCGGCAAACTCTACCTAGAGATGGGCGGCAAGCTTTTTGACGATATGCACGCCTCCCGCGTATTGCCCGGCTTCACCCCGGACAATAAAATCGCGATGCTGGAGCGCATCAAAGAGGACGTTGAGATCCTCATCTGCATCAACGCGAAGGATATCTCCCGCCAGAAGGTGCGCGCGGACCTGGGCATCCTTTATGAAGATGACCTGCTGCGCCTGGTGGACGTATTCCGCAGCCGCGGATTCTTGGTAGAAAACATCGTCATGACCCAGCTGGAGGAAGGCAACTCCCAGGCGGAGGCCTTCATCGAAAAGGTCGAGCGCCTCGGCCTCAAGGTGGCGCGCCACCGCGTTATCCCTGGTTACCCCACCAATACGGACCTCATCGTGTCCGAAGAGGGCTTTGGGCGCAATGAGTTTGCGGAAACCTCCCGCGACCTCGTCGTGGTTACCGCGCCGGGTCCCGGCTCCGGCAAACTGGCCACCGCGCTCTCGCAGGTCTACCACGAGCACCAGCGCGGCAATAATGCCGGCTACGCCAAGTTTGAAACCTTCCCTATCTGGAATCTCCCCCTGGAACACCCCGTGAACCTGGCCTATGAGGCAGCCACGGTGAACCTCAATGATTCCAATATTATTGACCACTTCCACCTGTCCGCCCACGGCGAATCCACCGTGAACTACAACCGCGATGTGGAAGCGTTCCCGCTGCTGCGCACGCTTTTGGAAAAGCTCACCGGCACCACCCCGTACCAGTCCCCGACGGACATGGGCGTGAACATGGCGGGCTTCTGCATTACTGACGACGCCGTGTGCCGCGCCGCCGCCCAGCAAGAAATCATCCGCCGTTACTTCAAGGCGCAGGTGGAAGAGGCTCGTGCGGGCTTGGGCACCGAGCAATCCGAGCGCGCCGCGGTCATCATGGCCAAGGCCGGCATCAAGGTAGAAGACCGCCCCGTGGTGGCACCTGCTCGCCAGCGCGCGGAAGAAACCGGGGAGCCCGCCTCCGCTATGCAGCTGCACGACGGCACCATGATCACCGGCCGCACCGCGCCCCTGCTGGGCTGCTCGGCGGCGATGCTGCTCAACGCGCTGAAGCACCTGGCGGGCATCGATGACGATATTCATCTGCTGTCGCCCGAGTCCATCGAGCCGATTCAAACGCTCAAGACCAAGCATTTGGGTTCCAAGAATCCACGCCTGCATACCGACGAGGTTCTGATCGCCTTGTCCGTGTCTGCGGCGAAGGATGACAATGCCCGCAAGGCGCTGGAGCAGATCAAGGAGCTTGCTGGTTGCGACGTCCACACCACCACCATCCTGGGTTCTGTGGATGAGGGAATCTTCCGCAACCTCGGCGTGCTCGTGACCTCTGACCCAGTCTTTGCCCGCAAGAAGGCGCTGTACCAAAAGCGCTAACTTTCGCATGCTCAAGATTCGGCCCTTTCAGCTTGTACTGGAGGGGCCGCAGTCATATAAGGGAGAGCTACAAGATTGGGGATCTGCGCAGCTGCGGGCCTAAGATTGGGGCGTGACTATTGGCAAAGTTCTCCTGTATTACTGCTTTACCCCCATCGAAGATCCCACCGCAATCATGCTGTGGCAGCGCACCCTGTGCGAGTCCCTGGGGCTCAAGGGGCGCATCCTCATTTCCGAGCACGGCATCAACGGCACCGTTGGCGGCGATATGGAAGCCTGCAAGCGCTACGTCCGCCAGACCAAGGAATACCCCGGCTTTAAGCGCATGCAGTTTAAATGGTCCGAGGGCGGCGCGGATGACTTCCCGCGGCTTTCGGTCAAGGTGCGCGATGAAATCGTGGCCTTTGGCGCGCCGGGCGAGCTGAAGGTCGATGAAAACGGCGTCGTTGGCGGCGGCGTGCACCTCAAGCCAGAAGAGGTAAATAAGCTGGTAGAAGAACGTGGCGAGGAGGTCGTCTTCTTTGACGGCCGCAACGCCATGGAGGCAGAGATTGGCAAGTTTAAAAATGCGGTCGTGCCCGATGTGAAAACCACGCATGACTTCATCGAGGAAATCGAATCCGGCAAGTATGACTGGATGAAGGATAAGCCGGTGGTGTCTTACTGCACCGGTGGTATCCGCTGCGAGATCCTGTCCTCGTTGATGAAGAACCGTGGCTTCCAAGAGGTCTACCAGATCGATGGTGGCATCGTGCGCTACGGCGAAAAGTACGGCAATGATGGCCTGTGGGAAGGCTCCATGTATGTCTTTGACAAGCGCATGCACCACGAGTTTGGTCAAGGACTCCAAGACCCCGGCTTCATCCAGCTGGGTCACTGCGTGCACTGCGGCAAGGGTACGAATACCTTCCACAATTGCATCAATGAAGATACCTGCCGCCAGCAGGTACTCATCTGTGATGACTGCATCCAGCACGTAGAAACCCAGCACTGCGGCCGGCCGGATTGCGCCGAAGTGGCAGCGCAGCTAGCCAAGCAGGAGAGCTAGTCGCGCGCCGGTTCCTTGCGGAAGCAGCCCCACCACCAGTGTTGCCACGCGGTGGTACGCGGGCTGCTCGGCGGATGGATGACGCCGGTGGGGGCGTGTAGCTTACTGACCGGGCTGATGCCGTGGAGCGAGTTGAGGAACCACAGGGGGCACTCGGCGGCGAGCTCAGGGGTGATGGGGCGCGTTTCGGTGTGAATTCCAAGGTCCGCAGCGCGCCGGGCAACTTGGCGCAGCGTGATGCTGGGCAGCGCCGGACCGGTGGGGAGGATGAGCGTTTCCCCGTCCCAGGCAACGAGCGCGCCAGTGGTGGTCTCCACCATGGCACCGGAAGCATCCACGATGGCGGTGTCATCGGTGCCGTCTGCCTGGTACTCGGTACGGTAGCGTGCCAGCGCTGGAAAATCGGGGCCCTTGACTAAAGGCTGCGTGCGTGGATCGGGGGCTTGCACATAGGTCAGCCGGGTGGTTCGGCGCGCAGGGGGCGCAGGGCGAATGTCGAGGCGCAGCTGTCCGCCGGCTAGCGAGATGCGGGGAAAGAGATCGCCGGGGCCGAAAAGCTGCAGCATCGCGGGGACGAAGCCAGCGGGCAGTGGGCCGGCTACCGACTCGAAGCGCTGGAGGTGCAGGGGGAGGGCGTTGGAGTGGGCGTCGCCAAGCATCCGCCAAGAATCCGCCACGTCAAAGGGCCCGGGGTGAGGCTGGCTTGGAATGAAGCTGCCCTCGTGCCAGAGATAGGTGCTCATTGCCACGCCCCCAACACGGATTGGGCCTTGAGGTTGCGCTCCTCCAGCTCGGCGGCCGGATTCTGAATCCAGGACGATGGCCCCGCCGGCGCCGATGGTGACCTCACCGACCGCGCGCACGGCCGTGCGGATGACCACGCTGAGATCGGATTGACCGTCAAACCCCAAGTAGCCCACCACGCCGGAGTACACGCCGCGCGGTCCCGTTTCGAGTTGGTCAATGATCTCGCAGGTGCGCAGCTTCGGCGCGCCCGTCATAGAGCCAGGAGGAAAGGTGGCACGGAGGGCATCGACCGCGGTGGCACTGGCGCGCAGCTGCCCGGTAATGGTGGAGACCAATTGATGCACGGTGGCATAGCTTTCTACCTGCATCAACTTCGGCACGCGCACGCTTCCGGGCTCGCATACCCGGGAGAGATCATTGCGCAGTAGATCAACGATCATGAGGTTTTCGGCCCGCGTCTTCGGATCCGTGGTCAGCAGCGCCGGATCCTGGTCGGCCGAGATGGTGCCCTTAATCGGTTTGGCCTCTACCTCACGGCCGCGCACGGTGAGGAAGCGCTCGGGCGAGGCGCTGCAGACTTCCACGCCGTCGAAGACGAGGTGTGCGGCATAGGGTGCAGGATTGTGCGAGCGCAGTCGGGGATAGAGCTCGCCCTTGGACGCGGCCGTGTAGGTATCGGTCAGGCAGACCTCGTAGCTCTCGCCGGCGTGCAGGAATTCCTGGGCGCGCTTAATCCGCTCCAGGTAGCCAGGGCTGCGCCAGGAGCCCGCGCTTAGCGACGCCCCATCGTCCTCCCCCGTTGGCCGTGGTTCCTCTGCATCCAAGGCGGTCTCCAGGCGGGTCCAGGAGATCCTCGGCGCCGTCGCCGGCAAGGCAGCACAGGTGCGCGGTTTTTGCCTGGTGGTCATAGACGATGAAAGACTGCGGCCGCACAAAGTAGGCATCTGGGTAAGGGGAGCGATGGCGTAGCTCAATGGGCAGGGTGAGCTGGGCGCATTCGTAGCCCAAATACCCGATGACCCCGCCGGTAAACGGGAGGGCCGGTGCGTCGATGATGCGGGTGGCGAGCTCGCGGTCGAGGAGGGTGAGGATATCGGGGGCGTCGCCAAGCCGGTAGCGGAAAGAGCGACTCAATGCGCCGGCGGTATCGCCGAGGATGGAATAGCGCCCGCGGGGATCCGCGGAGTCGAGGAAGAAGGCATCGTTGCCCTCGGCGCGAAGGGCGGCAAAGACCCGTGGGCAGTCCACCGCGCCGGGGACTTCGCGGTGGAGCAGGTGAAACCCACCCAGAAAGTTGCGCATAATCTCCCGGCCGTGCTGGGTAAGCACCGACTCCGGGTGGAATTGCACGCCCCAGTGCGGCAAGCCATCGACCTTCAGCGCTTGGATGACGCCATCCTCGCTGCGGGCATGCACGGTAATGCCGGGGGTCTCCTCTATATGCAGGGAGTGGTAGCGCACCACTTCGAAGTCTTGCGGGATTCCGGCGAAGATGCCTTCGCCCGAGTGACTGATGGTAGAGACAAAACCGTGGCGCGGCTGCGGCGCGCGCGACACCTGGGCACCGGCCAGCAGACCTAGCCCCTGGTGACCAAGGCATACACCCAGTACCGGAATCTCGGCCGCGGCTGCGGCGGCGACAATGCCTCGGGCAGCACCGAAATCCTCCTCGCGTTCCGGCGTGCCCGGGCCAGGAGAAATCACCACATGCGAAAATTCGCCGGCACGGACGCGCTCGGCCAGTCCGTCCGCTTCACCGGCAGCGACGACGAGTGGTTCGCGTCCTGCTACCTCCGCGATGAGGTGGGCAAGGTTGAAGGTATAAGAATCGTAATTATCAAGCAGGAGGATCATAGGGAGGCGGAAAGTATCTATGCGGCGGCCGAGTCCATGAGGAACAGCTGGATATCGGTGATAGTCCACAGCATGAAATTGCAGGCCATTACCCAGAAAATGGCCATCCAACTGCGCCACCGCAGATAGCGGTGCAGCTTGCGCACCATGATGATGGCGCAGCCGATCATGCCGAAGAAGGGAATGATCGGGGTGGTCAGGCTAAAGAAGGTGCGCTGCCCGTCGGTGCAGAGCCACGTGGCGGTGCCATCCTCACACAAGGGGCCGCCGGAGAGCCGGGTGACGAGCGCAACTGCGAAACCATACAGCGCGGAGAGCACAAGAACGCCGATCATGTACCAGACGGCCTGGCGGGTGGAGCGGCGGTTAGCAGCGGCAATCTCTAAAGGGTCCGGCTCATCGGCCAGCTCATCAAAGCTCCGCGGTTCCGGGCGGCGCAGATTGGCATAGTCCGCATCGGAGGTCAGATCGTTTTCGGGATGCTCTGGTCGCAGGCTCATGCCCCAATCCTAACCACAGGCAGGGTGAACCAAGATAGGCACCCGAATATGCGGCAGCAGCTCCGTGGCGGTAGATCCCAAGAACACGCGGGCGATGGGGCCTTGCGGGGTGGAGGACATGAGCATGAGATCGCCCTTCTTCCACTTGAGCGAATCCACCGCGCCGCCCCAGCCCGCGCCGGAACCAATCTCAGAGGTGACATCCAGCTCGGGGAATTGCTCTTGGATGCAATCGCGGGCGCGGTCCAGCATGGCGAGGGAATCCTCGAGCCACTCGGCCGTCAGCTTAAGCGCCATATCGTGCTTATCCTTGGACGGCGTATTGAGCAGACCGTTTGCCGAGAAGGCAAGCAGGCGCAGCGGCAGGTTCCAGCGGTTCGCGAGCTCCGCCGCGGCGAGCATCTCATGATCTTCGCGCGGGCTGCGTTCGGTGATGGCAAAGTTGAAGCGGGTGACGCCGTGCTTGGACAGCTTTACCTTGCGGGGCACCAAGCCCAATGGTTGAGGAGAATAATGCAGCAAGGTATCGGCCGTAGATCCGGCGAAGAAACGCCCCTTCGGTGCGGCCTGGTTGGGCCCCAAAATGATGAGGTCTGCCTGGAACTTCTTGGCCATCTCCGTCAGTAGCTGGGGGCGCGAAGGCCCGTCGACCAAGAGGGAAGGCTTGTCATCCCAGCAGCTACGCGGCACGCCGGCTTCATCGAGGGCGGCATGGGTAGCGGCCGCGCAGGCCTCCTTTTGTGCTTTAAACCATTTCTTATATTTTCCGCCCAGCTTGCTGAGGGAGGTAGTAGTCCACGGCTGGAACACGGTAGAGATGACCCGTACCTGGGTAGTGGCGGTACGGGAAAGCCACGCGGCACAATCTAGAGCCTCGGTGCCGGAGGAAGAAGGGCTCCAAGAAATGAGGATACGAAGGGGTTTATCGGCCGAGCCCTTGTTCAAGGCTGGCAGATGCCCATCGGAAGAATCAGTTGCCATACGGAGTGAACTAGTGAGAGATTACGGTTTTCGTTTTCTCAATTATCACGTTAAGCCCAAGAAAAATGAAATCACCGCGGGCAAAACTAGCGCTGTTCGTCGTTCATTGTGGGGCGATAGACATCAGCGAGCTTGGAGATGACGGTGGCAACGTCGTTCGCGGTCTCCAAATCCTTCGGCTCGAGCCACCGCATGATCTCTGCTAGGGCGGAGGCGCGCTGCTGCGAGACGATGGCTAGTTCGGATTCGCCTAGTTGCGTCAGCGCTACCAAGACGCCGCGGCGATCCTCTTCATCGCGGTGGCGTTCCACGTATCCGCGGCGCTCTAGCTGATAGAGCGCGTTGGAGGCGGTGGGCATGCGGATAAGTTCTGCCTGCGCGATGGTGGAAACGCGGGACGGTCCGCGCATACGCAGCTGGTTCATGATGGACACCTGGGAGGTGGTCAATGAGGAGCCTTCCGCCGTGCGCTGGAAAATAAGAATGAGCTTATTGAGCGACGGCTGGATGGAACGCGCGACCTCGACGGCATCCTCGTACGTAGACGGGGATTGAGCGGGGCCCTTCTCCTCATGTTGCTGCGTCATAGAAAACGATTGTATAGCCCGTTTTCCCTGCGCGGTAGTTCGGAAGTCAAAAAATTAGTTTCCGGCAATAAAGCCTTCTAGCTCGGCGCGCGCCACGTCATCAGCCTTTTGTACCGGCGGGGATTTCATCAGGTAGGACGAGGCAGCCAGTACCGGGCCCGCCACCCCGCGGTCGAGGGCAATCTTGGCGGCGCGTACGGCGTCAATGATGATGCCGGCGGAGTTAGGCGAGTCCCAGACCTCCAGCTTGTACTCCAAGTTCAGCGGTACTTCGCCAAAGGCGGAGCCCTCTAAGCGGACATAGGCCCACTTACGGTCATCGAGCCATTCCACGTAATCGGAAGGCCCGATGTGGACGTTGCGGTCTTCGCGCTTGCCGGCGATGGGCGAGTTGTGCAGGTTAGAGGTTACGGCCTGCGTCTTGGAGATCTTTTTGGATTCGAGGCGCTCGCGCTCGAGCATATTTTTAAAATCCATATTGCCGCCCACATTGAGCTGCATGGTGCGCTCCAAGCGCACGCCGCGATCTTCAAAAAGTTTCGCCATGACGCGGTGGGTAATGGTCGCGCCCACCTGGGACTTAATATCATCGCCCACGATGGGCAGCCCGGCGTCTTCGAACTTCTTCGCCCATACCGGATCAGAGGCAATAAAGACCGGCAAGGCATTGACAAAGGCGCAGCCGGCATCGATGGCCGCCTGGGCGTAGAACTTATCCGCTTCTTCAGAGCCCACCGGCAGGTAGGAGACTACGACGTCGGCGCCGGACTGGCGGAGTACGGCGGGGACGTCGGCAAGCGGGGCTTCCGATTCCACGATGGATTCTTGGTAGTACCGGCCGAGGCCGTCCAGGGTAGCGACCGCGCTGCACGGTAACGCCCAGTTCAGGGACGTCGGTAATGGAAATGGTGCAATTGCGGGAGCTGCGCGTAGCCTCCGCTAGGTCCTTGCCCACCTTGTCCGCATCCACGTCGAAAGCGGCAACGAATTCCACGTCGCCTACGTGGTACGGGCCAAATTGGGCGTGCATCAAACCGGGAATATCTGCATCGGCCGCGGCGTTGCGATAAAACTCCACGCCTTCAATGAGGGACGTGGCGCAGTTGCCGACGCCCACGATGGCGACCTTTACTTTTTCGGACACGGTCTACTCCTTTAACTCCATGAGTTGTGGCTGTCAGTGACTGCGCAAGAGTAAGCCGAAAATTATGCCCTACGGTGGCATAACACCATGTGGATCGATCAAGAAGAGGTAATTAGGATGATCCGGGTGAATTCCGTTGCCTATAAGCACGTGCTCTCCCATGAGTGGGAGCGCGCCCACCACTTGCGCGAATTTCGCGCCGGGCAGCTCACGCGGGAGGACGTGTGCGATGCTGACTTTTTGCTACGCGCGGCAGCTGAGCACCATGGGCGCACCATGGATAAGGAATGCCCCGTGTGCGGCGAGCCTTTGCGGCTCACGCGCTGGGTCTATGGCGAGAACCTCGGCCGCCGCGCCGGGAGCGCCCGCAGTGAGAAAGAAATAGCGGAGTTTGTGGCCGAGGGCTTGGAGTTTACGGTGCACGAGGTGGAGGTATGCCGCCAGTGCCGGTGGAACCACTTGTTGCGTTCTGCTACTGCATTTAACGCGTGTTAGTTTCCAGCGCACCCCCTTAGGCAGTAAGCTGCAATTATTTAGTTTGTGATCAGGGATGAATGAGGACACGAATCAGTGACCGAGAAGGAATCTACCGGCAAGTCCACTAAGGTGGCTCGCCCCAGCAAAAAGCAGGCGACAAAGAAGCGCCGCATCTGGCCGTGGGTCGTTTTGGCGTTCCTACTGGTCTTTGTGGCACTGCCCGCAGGCCTTTTTGCCTACGCATACTCGCAATACTCCGTTCCGGAGCCCAAGGACCTCAGCCAATAACCAGGTCTCCACCATCTATGCGGGTGATAATCAGACCCAGCTCGCCCGCCTGGTGCCGCCGGAAGGCAACCGCACCCACGTGAAGCTGGATGAAATCCCGGAATACGTGCAGGACTCCGTGCTGGCCGCGGATGACCGTGACTTCTGGGAAAACTCCGGCTTTTCCTTCACCGGCCTTGGCCGCGCCGTGGTGGGTAAGGTAACCGGTAATGAAGATGCTGGCGGCGGTTCCACCATTACCCAGCAGTATGTGAAAAACACGCTGGTGGGCAACGAATACTCCTACGTGCGCAAGATTCGCGAGCTCATCTACTCGGTGAAGATGACCAATGAGTGGGATAAGGAGGATATTCTCAACGCCTACCTCAATACCGTGTACTTCGGCCGCAATGCCTACGGCATCCAGGCGGCATCCAACGCCTACTTTGATAAGGACGCCAAGGACCTCACTCCGGAGGAAGGCGCCATGCTCGCTGGCCTCATTCAGTCCCCGTCCGGCCTCGACCCGCGCGTGAATCAGGAGGGCTCCGAGGACCGCTGGAACTACGTCCTTGATGGCCTGGTGGACATGGGTGACCTCAACCAGGAACAGCGCGATGGCATGGTCTTCCCAGAGACCCGCGACCCAGCTGAGTACTCCGCCTACACCGAGGCGCCCGGCGCCAATGGCCACATCAAGGATCAGGTCATCCGCGAATTGGAAGAGGTAGGCATCACCGAAAACGAGGTGTCCACCGGCGGCCTGCGCATCACCACCACCATCGACATGAATGTGCAAAGCAACACCATTCAGGCAGTCGATGACCAGATGGCTCCGCTGCAAGAGGATGCGCGTGCGGCTTCCGTGACCATCGACCCGAAGACCGGTGCGGTCGCGGATACTTTGGCGGCCACGATTCCAATGGTTGGGACTACGCCAACTCCCCGCTGCAGACCGGTTCTACTTTCAAGATCATGACCCTTGCGGCCGCCTTGCAGCAGGGCATCAGCCTAGATACCAATTACTCGTCCGCTCCGTACCAGCTGCCTGGCTCGGATGTTGTCACCAACGTGGGCGGCGGCTGCGGCGTGTGCAACCTGCGCGAGGCTACCAAGCAATCCCTGAATACCTCCTTCCTTCGCCTGCAGGAGGACCTCAAGAACGGCACGCAGGACACCGCAGATATGGCGCACGCCCTTGGCGTGGCTAAGTCCCTGCCGGGCATTGAAAAGACGCTGACGGAAAACGGCAAGCAGCCATTCGAAGGCATTGTTCTGGGCCAGTACCAGTCCCGCCCGCTCGATATGGCCACCGCAATGTCCACCCTGGCCAACCAGGGCGTGTGGCATAACCCGCACTTTGTGCAGCGCGTAGAAAACGCTGCCGGCGAAGTGCTGTACGAGCACCCCGAAGACGAGGGCGAGCGCCGCGTATCGTCCAACGTGGCCAATAACGTCCTCGAAGCCATGGAGCCGGTTGCCGCATGGTCTAATGGCGCCCTTGCCGGTGGCCGTGTCTCCGCCGCCAAGACCGGTACCACTCAGATGGGCGATACCGGAAATAACAAGGACGCCTGGATGGTCGGTGCCACCCCGCAGCTGGCTACCGCCGTGTGGGTAGGTACCGCGGATAACACCTCCGCCATCTTCGATCAGTACGGCGGCATTATGTACGGCGCCGGCGCACCAACCAAGATCTGGAAGGCCGTGCTGGATAACTCCCTGGCCAACTCTGAATTCCAGAACTTCCCGGCTGCCTATCCGCTGGGATTCGGCAACATGGGCGCCGGAACCTCCGCCCCAGCCTATGACCCGAGCTGGGATAGCGGCGCTGACGATACCCAGTACTACGAGGCCCCGACTGAGCAAGCAGCTCCGGAAGAGGAAACCAAGCCGGCTCAGCCGGAGAACAAGCCGGAGAGCCCGAAGCCAGCCCCGAATCCGCAGCGCGGTAATGGCAATAGCGGCAATGGTGGCAATAGCGGTAATAGCAACCAGGCACCGGCCCAGCCAGAGGCGCCGTCGTTGGATGACCTCATCGGCCCCGATAGCGACTTGGCAGATCTTCTAGGGTAGGCGGCAGTGACAGCGAATCCGCACCAGCGCATTCCCGCCTCCTCAGAACCCTTGGCCCGCGGGGTAATTGAATTCCTCGGCGGGCCAAGGGGCCGTTTTGCCGGTGTACGCCGCACCCAGTGGTGGACCCCGCTGCGCGCCATTATCGCCGTCGGCTGGGTTTTCCTGGCGTGCGGATTCCTCTCGAAGGCTAATTGCGCCGGCGGCACCCGCGGTGATGACGGGGTCATTAACCTAAATTGGGCAGGCAACCGCCAGTACACCTCTTTTTGCTATAACGACATCATCCCGCTCTACGGCGGCCGCGGCCTCGATGAAGGCGGCTTCCCCTATGCCTATTCTTGGCAAGAGGGTGACCTGACCCGCTATATGGAGTACCCAGTCCTCGCGGGCCTTTTCCAGGGCTTGATGGGCTGGATTGCCCGCAATACGTACTCTCTGGTTGAGTGGGCCGGCATCCCGGAGGCCGGATGGTACTTCGGCCTGACCGCCTTGGTTATGGCGTGCATCTGGGTAGGCGTGCTCTACATGGTCTACCTGCTGGTGGGCAACCGTACCTGGGACACCATCCTCGTTGCCGCCAGCCCCCTCGTCATCATTCATGCCTTCAGTAACTGGGATATCCCCTCCATCGCCTTTGCCGTAGGTGCGCTCTTGGCCGCCGCGCGCAAGCGCCCTGCCGTAGCGGGTATCCTCATCGGCCTTGGCACCTCATTTAAGCTGTGGCCGCTCTTTCTCTTGGGGGCGTTCCTGGTCTTGGCGGTGCGCAATCGTCGCTGGCCGCAATTTTTCTATGCCTTGCTCGGCGCGGCCGTGACCTGGATTGTGGTCAACGCGCCGGTGGCACTGAAGTACCCGGAGGCATGGCGCGAATTCTTCCGCCTCAACCAAGAGCGCGGTGCGGAGTGGACCACCATCTACTCGGTGCTCAGCCGCAATACTGGGATTAGCTTTAGCCCTGAGTTCCTCAATACCTTCAGCCTGGTGGCGTTTTTGGCTCTCTGTGCGGCGATTGCGGTGCTGGGCCTGCGCAGCTCGCGGACCCCGCGCATGGCCGAGCTGGTTTACCTCATCGTGGCAGCCTTCTTACTATTCAACAAGGTATGGTCGCCCCAGTATTCGCTGTGGCTGGTAGTGCCCGCGGCCCTAGCCCTGCCACGCTGGCGCTTGGTCTTTAGCTGGGCGCTTGTCGACGCCCTAGTGTGGCCCCTACTCATGTGGCACATGCTGGGTACAGACAATAAGGGTATTCCGCACGAGCTGCTTGACGTTGCGATTATCTCCCGCGACGCCCTCATTATCGCCATGGCTGTCCTCGTTATTCGCCAGATGTGCGGCAAGACCACGGATAAGGTGCGCGATGCGCACGCCGGCCGCGACCCCTTGGCAGGAGCATTCGCATGATCGTTACCTATATCGGAATGGCATCCATCTTTTTGGGATTCCTCTGCGTGATGGGGGCCTTCTGGCTCTTCCACAATCGGGAGGATCGTCGCGGGCCCATCGTGCTGGGGCTCTTGGCCATTCTTTTCCTCACCATCATTCCGGCGACGGCAGCTGTGTTTTTCGCCGCAACGACCACTGGTTAGATTTCTTTTCGCCGGTCATTTGCGGTACTGTAGTGGGGTTGCTTGACGCAACGTACCCTCCTGCTGCATCCGCAAAGGTGATGCAGCCGAAAACTACTAGACCATAGGAGGTGATGAGGTCCGTGCGTCACTACGAAGTCATGATCATTCTGGATCCTAATCAGGATGAGCGCACCGTAACCCCGTCCCTGGATAAGTTCCTCGAAATCGTCCGCCAGGAAGGCGGCAAGGTTGAGAACCTTGATGTATGGGGCAAGCGTCGTCTTGCATACCCCATCAACAAGAAGGAAGAGGGCATTTATGCCGTCGTCAACCTGGAGTGCGAGCACACTTCGGTTGCCGAGCTCGACCGCCGTCTGAACCTGAACGACACCATCCTGCGTACCAAGGTTCTGCGCACCGACAGCAAGTAGCGGATACTGGGATCAAGCACAATCCACGTAACCGATAAGGAGTAAAGACATGGCACAGGGAGATACCAATATCACGGTGGTAGGCAACATCGTTGCTGACCCCGAGCTGCGCTTCACCCCGGCGGGTGCGGCAGTAGCTAACTTCCGCGTCGCCTCCACCCCTCGTCGCTATAACTCGCAGACGAATCAGTGGGAAGACGGCGAAGCTATGTTCCTGACCTGCAACGTATGGCGTCAGGCAGCGGAAAACGTTGCCGAGACCATGTCTAAGGGCATGCGCGTCATCGTTACCGGCCGCTTGAAGCAGCGTTCCTTCCAGACCCGTGAGGGCGATAACCGCACCGTATTCGAGATTGACGTCGACGAAGTCGGTCCGTCTCTGCGCTACGCCACCGCTCAGGTAAACCGCAATCCGCGTGAGGGCGGCAATAACTTTGGCGGCGGCGGCCAACAGCGCTCGAATAACAATAATCAGGGCGGTTTTGGAGGCGGCCAGCAACAGCAGCCGCAGCAGAACCAGGCTCCTTCTGAGGATCCGTGGAACTCCGCACCACCTGCAGGTGGTTTCGGAGGCGCTGATTCTGAACCTCCGTTCTAAGTCTGTCACCCGCAACTATTCAACTAACTCAATTGAAAGGCAGGGATCATGAAGCTGATCCTCACCGCTGCCGTTGAGAACCTCGGCGCCGCTGGCGAAATTGTTGAGGTTAAGGACGGCTACGGACGTAACTACCTGCTTCCTCGCGGCCTGGCCATCGTGGCTACCCGCGGCGCAGAGAAGCAGATTGAGGGCATCAAGCGCGCCCAGGAAGCTCGCGAGATTCGCGACCTGGATCACGCACGTGAGGTCCGTAACCAGCTCGAGCAGCTGACGGATGTCAAGGTAGAGGTTAAGACCTCCGAATCCGGTAAGCTCTTCGGTTCCGTTCAAGCAGAAGACATTGTCAACGCCGTCTCCAAGGCTGGTGGCCCTAAGCTGGATAAGCGCATCGTTGTGCTTCCTAAGGGCCTGGTCAAGAAGACCGGCAACTACCAGGTCGAGCTGAAGCTGCACGCTGATGTTATCGGCAAGGTGAACTTCTCGGTCGTTGCTGCCTAACTAGGCGCACGACGGTCCACATAGACCCAAAGACAACAGCAACGCTTTAGGCCTCAAGTTCCTGCTATGTGAGGTGGCAGGAACTTGGGGCCTTTAGCGCGTTTTCACCGGCCTGTGGATAACTGTGGAATTCTGTGGATAACTCTTTGTGCGTTTAACTTTCTGTTTACGTGGAGGCCGCTTTATTAACTCGCAGGTCAGGCCCCTTATCCACGGATGATGTGCCTATTTTCACACCGGGAAAAACATACCCTGAGCTGGGATTTTGATTTGTGCAGGTCATGGGCCTTTAGAGTTATCCACAGGCCTATGCAGGGCAAATATGGGCAAAGGCTCTCGCGACCTGCAATTTTCACAGCACCCTGTGGATAACTGTGGAAGTTATGCCCAGGGGGTGGTGTCCGGGCACTAGACTACACTGAGATTCCGATACGCTCGGACGCTCAAATAGCCACAAGGGGGAGAAGTCATGACCAACGCCAGCTTTGATGATGAACACCTGCCACCAGAGCCGCCGCCGGAGGAGGAACCGGCCCCACGCCGCCGCTATCAGCAGGAAGAGCCAAAGCGCTATGGCGAATTCCGCCAGCCTCCCGCAGACCGCGAAGCGGAGCAGGGCGTCCTAGGCGCAATGTTGCTGAGCCCCCATACGGTGATGGAGGTCATCGAGGAGCTAGAGCCGGAGGATTTCTACTATCCGGCGCACACGTTGATTTACCGCGCCATGCTGGATCTATATTCCGAGGGCAAGGACGTCGACGCCGTCATTTTGGCCTCCCAGCTCGACCGCTTTAATAACCTCGAGCGCGTCGGCGGCGCCCCCTATCTCCACACGCTGCTCGCCACGGTGCCCACGGCTGCGAACGCACGCTACTACGCCGAAATCGTCGCGGAAAAGGCAGTGCTGCGCAAGCTTGTTGATGCCGGTACGCGCGTAGTACAGCTCGGATTTTCCGGCACCGAAGATGCAGAAATCGAGTCCGTGCTGAACCGTGCGCAGCAGGAAGTTTTCGCCGTCGCCCAGCGCAAGACGGCAGAAGATTACCGAGTCCTGGGGGATCTCATTGACCCCACCATTGATGAGCTCGCCGCCCTGCAGCAAGCCGGCGGCGTGGAGCTAGGTGTGCCTACTGGCTTCATCGACCTCGATAAGTTAACTAACGGCCTTCACGCGGGCCAGATGGTCATCGTTGCAGCACGTCCAGGTGTAGGTAAATCTACCCTGGCCATGGACTTCATGCGTTCCTGCTCTTTGCAGCACGGCAAGTCTTCTGTGATTTTCTCCCTCGAGATGTCAGCTTCTGAAATCGTCATGCGCCTGCTCTCGGCGGAGTCAGAGGTAAAGCTGGCCGATATGCGCGGTGGCCGAGTTTCCACCGAGGACTGGGCAAAAATCGATGAGACCCTCAACCGAGTGCAAGACGCCCCACTCTTCATTGATGACTCTCCGAACCTCACGATGATGGAAATTCGGTCCAAGGCCCGCCGCCTCAAACAGCAGCACGGTTTGGATCTCATTGTCTTGGACTACCTGCAGCTGATGTCTTCGGGTAAAAAGGTCGAGTCCCGCCAGCAAGAGGTCTCCGAGTTCTCCCGTCAGCTGAAGCTCTTGGCCAAGGAGCTGGAGGTTCCCCTCATCGCGATCTCGCAGCTGAACCGTGGACCTGAGGCGCGTACGGATAAAAAGCCGCAGCTTGCGGATCTCCGTGAGTCTGGCTCGCTGGAGCAGGATGCCGATATGGTCATGCTGCTCTACCGCCCCGATTCCCAGGACCGCGATAATGAGCGCGCCGGCGAGGCGGATATTATCCTAGCCAAGCACCGTGGCGGTCCGATCGATACTGTGCAGGTGGCGCACCAGCTGCACTACTCCAAGTTTGTCAATATGGCGCACGGATAAATTACAGGTTCACCACCGCGTTGGGGTCTCCCAATCGTGGGCCAAGGATGACCAGTACCAAGAAAACCGCAGCTGCGGCAATCGCCAGCCATCGCCACACGGGGAAAAGGCGTTCGCCGCACAGGCGGGCGAACGCCGCACCGATAAGCGCGCCCAGGGTATTGAAGAGAAGATCATCGATATCCGTGCGCCCCAGGGCGAAAGCATATTGGCACACCTCCAGCACTAGGCTCAGACCAAATCCCCACGCAGCTGTCTTCTTAACGGAGCGGCAGAGGCTAAAGACCAGCATGCCGAAGGGGATGAAGAATGCGGTATTGCCCGCGTACTCAAATAGCGGGCCAAACCAGCTGCCGCCGGAAAATTCATCGAAAGGAACCCAGCGCAAATCCCGGGCGCGCTGATTTTCCGGTTTCCACAAATAGCCAATCTGGTAGAAGGGCTTGAGCGTGGTTAACGCGACCATGACCGCGGTCCACGCGGCGAGGGATACCCTGCTGAGCACGCGCTAGTCCTTTCTTTCGTGGCGGGGGAGTGTACGCCCCGCCAATGCTAGCCTGCTCAGGGGTGCTCGGCGGCCTTATTTAGCGACGGACGGAAAAGCCGCGCAGCCGCAGCGAGTTAGTAACCACGAAAACCGAGCTCAGCGCCATGGCCAGGCCCGCCAGCAGGGGATTGAGCCAGCCGAGCGCGGCCACGGGAATGAGTACGACGTTATAGGCGAAGGCCCAGAAGAGATTGCCCTTAATGATTGCTAGCGTGCGGCGCGAGAGCCGAATGGCATCAGCGGCGCAGCGTAAATCGCCGTTCATCAGGGTGATATCGGAGGCTTCAATGGCAACATCGGTACCCGCGCCCATGGCCAGGCCGAGGTCGGCTTGGGCCAGCGCGGCGGCGTCGTTAATGCCATCGCCCACCATCGCCACGGTGTGCCCTGCGGCCTGCAGCTCCTTGATGTGGTTCACCTTGTCCTCTGGCAGGACCTCAGCGCTGACGTGATCGATTCCCACCTCGGCGGCCACGGCGTGAGCGGCCCCGGCATTATCACCGGTCAGCAGGTAAGGGGTTAGCCCCAGTTCCTTCATCTGCGCCACGGCGGCGGCCGAGCTGGGCTTGATGGTATCGCGCACCTCAATGACGCCTGCGGGCTGTCCGTTGACGGTGACGACCACCGGCGTGGCACCAGCGTCCTGTGCGGCGCGGAACGGCGCTTCCAGGTCACCCAACGGGCCTTGCCGCTTGCCGACGCCCACCCGGACCCCCTCCACAGTTCCTTCCACGCCACCCGGAACCACTGCGAAGTCGGTAGCCGGCTTTACACTGCGCTCTCTAGCGATGGCGCGAGCGATGGGATGCTCGGAGTTGTGTTCCACGGCCGCGGCCACGTCGAGGACGTCGCCGTGCACGGCGGTAACGGACATCTCTCCGGCCGTTACCGTGCCGGTCTTATCCATGACGATGGTATCGATTTGCCGCGTAGATTCCAGAATCTCCGGGCCTTTAATGACAAGCCCCAGCTGCGCTCCTCGGCCGGTGCCGACGAGGATCGCGGTGGGCGTCGCCAAGCCCATAGCGCAAGGGCAGGCCACAATGAGGACGGAGACCGCGGCGATAAAGGCTGGGGCCACCCCGCCGAAGAAGAGATGGGCAAGGAGTGTCAGCACTGCTACGGCCATGACCGCTGGGACGAAGACCTGCGCAATGCGGTCCACGAGGCGCTGTACCGGCGCCTTGGACGTTTGTGCATCCGTGACCAGCTGGGCCATTTGGGCCAGTACCGTATCCTCGCCCACCTTGGTTGCTCGAACCTCGAGCTTGCCGGAGGCATTAATGGTTGCGCCGGTCACCGCATCGCCGGAGCTGACCTCGACGGGCACGGGCTCGCCGGTGATCATGGAGGCGTCGACTGCCGAGTTGCCGGCAACGACGATGCCATCGGTGGCGATCTTTTCGCCCGGGCGTACAACGAAGACATCGCCTACCTGCAACTGGGCAATGGGAATGCGCTGCTCGCCTCCCTCGCGCAGCACCGAAGCTTCCTTAGCACCTAAGGAGAGCAGCTCCCGCAGCGCCTCGGAGGACTGGCCTTTGGCTCGTGCCTCGAACCACCGGCCGAGTAGGAGGAAGGTAACGACCATGCCCACGGACTCGAAATAGATGTGATCCATCTGCGCCGCGTTCGCATCCAACGTCATGTGCATCTTCATGCCCGGTTCGCCTGCATTGCCGAAAAACAGCGCCCATAGCGACCAAAAGTAGGCCGCTGAGGTTCCCATGGTGATAAGCGTGTCCATGGTGAAAGAACCGTGCTTGAGGTTTGTCCACGTAGCGGTGTGGAAAGGCGCGCCACCAAAGATAAAAACGATGGTGGCCACGATGGCGCAGGCCCACTGCCAATTGGGAAATTGCAGTGCCGGCCACATCGATACCACCATGAGCGGTAGCGATAGGGCACCAGAGATGATGGTGCGGCGCAGTAGCCCTCCGTCACTGCTCTTCTCGGCTTGGGGCTCCTCCGCCTTCGCCCCCGCCATATCGAAGGCGCCGTATCCTGCGCTCTCTACCACCGAAATGAGCTCCTGTGGACTTACCGACTGGGAGTCATACTCGATGGCCGCCGCCTCGGTAGCGAAATTGACGCTGGCGCTTACTCCCTCGAGCTTGTTTAGCTTGCGCTCGACGCGGGAGGAGCAGGAGGTGCACGTCATTCCTGTTACGCCAAGGTTCAAGTGGGACATGGTGGTTCCTACTTCAGCGTGTAGCCGGCCTCAGCCACGGCGGCCGCTACCTGTTCATCGGTGAAATCGGTGCCAGTAACCGTGACGGCGCCGGTGGTATGGTCCGCAGTGACCTCGCTAACGCCAGAAATTTCGCCGACCTCTTCCTTTACCGACATTTCGCAATGTCCGCAGGTCATGCCCTCTACGGTGTAGTTCTTGGTGCTCATGATGATCCTTTCTTAGAGTTGGTTTCTGGGCCCATTCTATACCCCCTAGGGGTATATGACAAGGATTTTTCATGTACGTTGGGGAATAAAGCAATCCGCAAAGGAGTTAGAACAACCATGGCTACTATCGACGTCACCGAAGAAAACTTTGAAGAAACCGTTACCGGCGAGGGCATTACGCTCGTAGACGCCTGGGCCGATTGGTGCGGCCCCTGCAAGCGCTTTGCGCCGGTTTTTGAAAAGGCCTCCGAAGAGCACACGGATGCTACCTTTGCCAAGCTCGATACCGAGGCTAACCAGGGCCTCGCATCCGCGCTGGAGATTCAGTCCATTCCTACGCTGATGATCTTCCGCGATGGCATCCTGGTCTTCCGCGAGGCTGGCGCGCTGCCACCTGCAGCATTGGAAGACCTGCTGAAGCAGGTCAAGGAACTCGATATGGCGGAGGTTCGCCGCCAGGTAGAAGAGCAGAACGCGCAGGGTTAATCCCCGCTAGCTTCCTGGGCGCTTTCTGGTGAGTATCGCTAAACTCGCTAGAAAGCGTCTTTTTATGTCCAAAGGAGAAGATAATGGCTAACCCCTTCAGCAAGGGCTGGAAGTACATGATGAGTTCCTTCGATCAGAAGATTGATGAGAACGCTGATCCGAAGGTGCAGATCCAGCAGGCCGTCCAGGCCGCCAAGGAGCAGCACCAGCAGATTTCTGATCACGCTGCAGAAATCATCGGCCATAAGTCCCAGCTGGAGATGCAGATGAATCGGCTGGTTAAGTCCCAGCAGGACTACCAGTCTCAAACCCAGCGTGCATTGGAGCTGGCGGATTCTGCGGAGGATCCGCAAAAGGCCTCCGAGTATAACCAGGCTGCGGAAGTGGTTGCCTCCCAGCTGGTGGCGGTGGAGCAGGAGCTGGAAGACGTTAAGCAGCAGTACGCCGCCGCAGAACAGGCTGCCGCGCAGGCCAAGAGCCAGCAGCAGCAGTCTGAGGCGCGCTTGAAGGAACAACTAGCGCAAGTTAGCCAGCTGGAGGCCCAGGCGGACCAGGCGGCTATGCAAGAAAAGAACGCCCAGGCTATTGATTCCATGAATCAGCTCAACCCGGACGATTCCGTTCCTACTCTTGATTCTGTGCGTGCCAAGATTGAAAAGCGCTACGCCGATGCTCTTGGCGCCCAAGAATTGCAGCACGCCACCGGCGGCGATCGCATTAATGAGATTCAAGCCGCCGGCAATGACATGAAGGCGACTGCGCGCCTTGATGCCATCCGGGCGGATCTTAAAAAGAAGAAAGAGCTCGAATCCGGCGATTAATTCTGCCGGCGAACGTTAATGAGAACCCCACGAATCCCTGAGTGGAATCCATCGCGCAGGTTCACGCGCTGGGTTTCGGTCAGGGTGTATTCGTGCAGGGTTTCGCAGGCAAACTGCAACAGCGGGCGGTCGATCTCCGGGGGAAGCCCGCCGCCTGAAAGTAGATGTGCCTGATCTCGCTGCTCGGTGCTAGCAGCGTTATCGAACCACCACGAGGCGTATTGCTGGCCCACGTCGAATGGGGATTGGAAGCCGGCCGAGCTCCATACTTCTTCCGGCAGCGGCACATACTTAGAGCGCAGCTTGCGGCGCGGTGCCATCATGGATGGCTTGGGCGCCGGCTTCTCCGCGGGGGAGTCCTCCTCGGCGGCGGAATCCTCTGCGGCATCCGCCTTGGGAGGAGCCGGCTTGGGCGTTGGGGCCGGGGTGGGCTTTTCTGTGGCGCCGAAGGCTGCCTCCACCTCTGAAGGCTCGCCGCATTCATCCGGTTCGGGCATTTCCTCGCCCTCTTTATGCCCATTTTCGCGCACCACTGGAGGAAGCGGGCCTTCTAGGACCTGCAATTCCATAGCGTCTGCGAAGTCCTCGCGAGGGTCCAAGATGGTGGTGGAATCGCAGGCATGGCGCAGTGCGGAGGACATGGAGTCCCAGCCAAACCCATAAAGATGTACGCGGATGCCGTTATCCACGGCGGCTTGAGCGCCGGGAATCATGTCCGCATCGCCGCTGACGAGGACAAAGTCGGTGAATTGGCCTTTCATGGCGGCGATGACCATGTCTGCCACGAGGCGGGTATCTACGGCCTTCTGGGTGCGGCGCTCGCCCCATTCGATGAGTTGACCGGTGCGCAGTTGCACGCCTTCGCAGGTGCGCAGTGCGCGCTGGTAGCGGTGCGGGCCGGTGTCGGGAATGCCGTCATACCAGTATTGGCGCTGGATGGGGGGCCCAAGTTGGTTCTCGATCATCCCGCCCATGGTGCTGACCACCTCGGGCAGATCAATCTCTAGTTGTGCGCGGGCACCCGTTTCCCACGAATTATAAAAGCTAGCGAGCAAGTATGAGGTATCGACAAAGACGAGTGTGCGTTCAAGCATGGCTCCTAAGTTCCGTTCTAATTGTTCTAAATAAAATTCTTTGTGGTTTCCAGTGTGCCCCATTAGTCACAAAACGTCGATAACCTTGGACAAAATCCCAGCGCAGTGGCAGCAAAAAAGTTTTCTCTTTGGAAGTATTGCAGGGGTGGGGTGTTGCCGATATGGTTGGTTACACAAGTAACTAACCAACGAACCGAGGGTCAATGGATAATTCCACGCAACCACTCTTCCGTCAGATTGCTTCTCTGGTGGAGGACGCCATCGTGGACGGAACCTTGGGCGAGGGGGATAGGGCCCCATCTACTAACGAGCTTGCTGATTTCCACAACATCAACCCGGCCACTGCCCGCAAGGGCATCAGCCTCCTGGTGGATATTGGGGTGCTGGATAAGCGCCGCGGCATCGGCATGTTCGTGGCAGAAGGCGCCCTGAAAACGATCCGCGAGCGCCGCCGCGCCGATTTCGCGGCGGAATATATGGCACCGCTTGTCGACGAAGCCGTTCGCCTGGGCTACAACCGGGTCCAACTCCACGACCTATTTGATCGCGTTGCAGAAAGCCGAGGAATGTACTCATGATTACAACACGAGATTTCACCTTTGCCGATGGCCTCACACATGGCTTAGTTGGCCCCAATGGCATTGGCAAGACCACGCTCCTGCGCAAAATCGCTGGCCAAATCCAATCTGGCGGTATTACGGTCTTCGGGGAAGAGCCCTTTGACAAGCAATCGGTCCTTAACCGGGTTATTTTGATGGGGATTGATAACCCACTGCCGGATTCCTGGGGCATCGGAAAGCTGGGCGTCATTGGTAAGGCGCGCTGGCCGCGTTGGGATGAGGAGCGTTTCAATGAGCTGTTGGTTCGCTTCGACGTACCGGCCAAGGCCTATTCTTCCCTGTCCCGCGGGCAAAAGTCTGCGGTGGGATTCATCTTTGCCGTAGCTTCCGGCTGCGAGGTCATGCTTCTCGACGAACCCTATCTCGGCCTTGATACACAGCGCCGCGAGCTCTTTTATCAGGTGCTGCGCGAGGAACACGGTCGTACCATTGTCATCTCCACCCATCACCTCAATGAGGTAGCGGGCCTCCTCGACACCGTCGCTCTTATGGGGGACAGCCCGATTTCAGGCCCCATTGATGACTTCATCGAGGGAATTCTTGAGCTCACCGGCCCATCTGAGGCTCTCAACGCAGCGGTCGAAGAGCTCGATCTCCCAGTACTGAGTAGAGAAACCACGCTTGTAGGAGATCGCCTGCTTGCCGACGCCCGCTCTGCCGCCACCGAGCCTATCTTCCGCACGGCCCAGGCCCATGGCCTGCGGATCAATGAAGTTTCCTTGGAACGTGCGGTTATGGCATTGGAGGAGAAAGCATGAAACTCCTGTGGTACCTAGGCGATTGGTGGCGCTGGACCTTTTTCCTTTTCGCTTTGCTCGTCATGCCCGTCATGGCGCAGGGAACGTGGAACGTGCTCCCGGTGATCTTTTCCTTGTCACTAATACTTTCCCTGACACCAGACTTTAAGAAGTACCAGCTAGTGGGCCTAGGCTCGAAAATCTGGAATGAGCATCGCCGCATTCTCGTTGCCCTGTGCGCACTAGCGGCAGCTATCGGTGCCCTCACCGTGCAGTTGTGGTGGGCATTGCCCATTTATGCCGTCGCAGCGGCGTGGGCCATGTACCGCAGGGCTACTCCTAAACGGGTCGGGTACACCACGACCGGTTCCCAACCCTCAAACGGATTTGGATGGTTCCCTCGTACCTTGGCCGGGCAAGCAATCTATCGCCCCCAGGTCAAGGCGTGGGGCGCAGCGTGTTTGGCTCCTGCGATCGGTCTTGCTCTCTACAGGTATGAGGATCAAATCCCAGTCCTAGGCTTCCTAGGAAGTTTATGCTGGGCACTGACAGCGGTAGCGCTCGCTGCGGCTTTGCACAGCTTGCGGGTATCCCTTCGTGGATACACGGTGCTTGGTGGTAGCCGTACCGTCTGGGCCCGCCACACTGCAGTGCTCGGACTGATCCCTGTCGTCGTCGCCTTAACCTTCAGCGCAGTACTAGGGAAAGACGGTGAACTCGTTGCGGCCGTCGCGCTGCCTAGCGCCACCTGCGCCCCAGTAGTGGCCAGTCTGGAATTTCTGGGAAAGAAGAATTGGCACCTATTCGCCTTCTATGCGGTTCGTCATCGCCGGGATGGCCCTACTGTGTACTCAGGTGGCGGTTCCCGCGGTTGTCCAGCTTTTCTTGGCGGTGGCCTTCTATGCGGCCTGGGCATTGACGTTCCCCGCCTACATTCGCCGAGCGAACGCGCACCGAGGGGGAATGAGCGCTTGGATGGGCATAAATTAAACCGCTCAAAAGAAGGGTTGGCCTGGGGATTTGTGTTTGTTTAAGTCGCTGTGTAACTTAATACGAGTCAGCGCGACCGACAGCGCCCCACAGGAACTAGAAAGTTCCTGGCTGAAGCGGCGATAGGAAAACAGGCCCTGACAAAACAAAATTCTTTTTGCTCACAACGAGCTACATGCCAAAGTGTGTGTGTGGTTGTTGTGTGGTGATGATGTTTGAGAACTCAATAGTGTGCCAATGTACTTTTTTATTTTTTGTGTGCATGGTTGTGTGTTGATTGGTTTGTCTGCCAATGGGCCTTTAGGTGGTTTGTTGGTTGGTGTGTGCCGGTTGGGTATGTGGAACACGTACTCATTTGAATGCTGTTTGGTGTTTCGGCTGCATTGAGATGGATTGGTTGGCATGTGATTGTGTTCAACTTTTTGGTTTCCTTATTTTTGCCCCGTCGGGTTGAGGGAACTTATTTTTTTCTTTGTAGTAATTTTTTGGACGCCAGCACAGGCTTTTGTGGTTTGTGGTGGTTTGTTCTTTTGTTGGGTTTCGGGCTTTTCACGGCCTGTTTCGGATTTTGTTCTGAAATTTTTTTGTGGAGAGTTTGATCCTGGCTCAGGACGAACGCTGGCGGCGTGCTTAACACATGCAAGTCGAACGGAAAGGCCCTGCTTGCAGGGTACTCGAGTGGCGAACGGGTGAGTAACACGTGGGTGATCTGCCCTGCACTTCGGGATAAGCCTGGGAAACTGGGTCTAATACCGGATAGGAGCCATTTTTAGTGTGATGGTTGGAAAGTTTTTTCGGTGTAGGATGAGCTCGCGGCCTATCAGCTTGTTGGTGGGGTAATGGCCTACCAAGGCGGCGACGGGTAGCCGGCCTGAGAGGGTGGACGGCCACATTGGGACTGAGATACGGCCCAGACTCCTACGGGAGGCAGCAGTGGGGAATATTGCACAATGGGCGCAAGCCTGATGCAGCGACGCCGCGTGGGGGATGACGGCCTTCGGGTTGTAAACTCCTTTCGCTAGGGACGAAGCTTTTTGTGACGGTACCTAGATAAGAAGCACCGGCTAACTACGTGCCAGCAGCCGCGGTAATACGTAGGGTGCGAGCGTTGTCCGGAATTACTGGGCGTAAAGGGCTCGTAGGTGGTTTGTCGCGTCGTCTGTGAAATTCCGGGGCTTAACTCCGGGCGTGCAGGCGATACGGGCATAACTTGAGTACTGTAGGGGTAACTGGAATTCCTGGTGTAGCGGTGAAATGCGCAGATATCAGGAGGAACACCGATGGCGAAGGCAGGTTACTGGGCAGTTACTGACGCTGAGGAGCGAAAGCATGGGTAGCGAACAGGATTAGATACCCTGGTAGTCCATGCCGTAAACGGTGGGCGCTAGGTGTGAGGGTCTTTTCACGACTTTCGTGCCGTAGCTAACGCATTAAGCGCCCCGCCTGGGGAGTACGGCCGCAAGGCTAAAACTCAAAGGAATTGACGGGGGCCCGCACAAGCGGCGGAGCATGTGGATTAATTCGATGCAACGCGAAGAACCTTACCTGGGCTTGACATACACTGGATCGGGCTAGAGATAGTCTTTCCCTTTGTGGCTGGTGTACAGGTGGTGCATGGTTGTCGTCAGCTCGTGTCGTGAGATGTTGGGTTAAGTCCCGCAACGAGCGCAACCCTTGTCTTATGTTGCCAGCATTTGGTTGGGGACTCATGAGAGACTGCCGGGGTCAACTCGGAGGAAGGTGGGGATGACGTCAAATCATCATGCCCCTTATGTCCAGGGCTTCACACATGCTACAATGGTCGGTACAACGCGCAGCGACACTGTGAGGTGGAGCGAATCGCTGAAAGCCGGCCTTAGTTCGGATTGGGGTCTGCAACTCGACCCCATGAAGTCGGAGTCGCTAGTAATCGCAGATCAGCAATGCTGCGGTGAATACGTTCCCGGGCCTTGTACACACCGCCCGTCACGTCATGAAAGTTGGTAACACCCGAAGCCGGTGGCCCAAACTTGTTAGGGAGCCGTCGAAGGTGGGATCGGCGATTGGGACGAAGTCGTAACAAGGTACCCGTACCGGAAGGTGCGGGTGGATCACCTCCTTTCTAAGGAGCTTTTATTTTTCGGGTGCAGTTGCACCCTTGGTTGGTTGAGTATGCGAGTGTCATGCTGCCGGCCTTTTTATTATGAAAATTGTCCGGGTGAAACACACGCTCAAGAGACGAACTAAGTGTTTGAATGGCGCTTTGTGACACACGTTGTCTATGCACAGTTGAACAAGAAATAATGTTGTTTGTATGTTGGTGCATTGTTGGGTGTCTGGGGCATTATCCCCTTTTTTGTGCCTGACCATTATTCTTGTTGACACTTATTGTGTTGGTGGGGTGTGGTTGGGGTGTTGTGTGAGAACTGTATAGTGGACGCGAGCATTAAACACAGATGAATAGGCCGTGTGGTTTGTTTGTGTGTGTTTGTGTGATTTCTTTTTTCTTTAATCAATTTTTTGTCAAGTTCACTTGTGTGGCCATCTGCATTTTTGTTGTGTGGGTGGTTTGTGTGTTCGTTATTAAGGGCGCATGGTGGATGCCTTGGCATGCTGAGCCGATGAAGGACGTGAAAGGCTGCGTTAAGCCTCGGGGAGTTGTCAATTAAGCGTTGATCCGAGGATGTCCGAATGGGGAAACCTGGCCCTGGTTATGTGGGGTTACCCTTCAGTGAATTCATAGCTGTTGTGGGGGTTTACGCGGGGAAGTGAAACATCTCAGTACCCGTAGGAGGAGAAAATAATAATGATTCTGCTAGTAGTGGCGAACGAACGTGGATGAGGCTAAACCGTGTGCATGTGATACCTGGTAGGGGTTGTGTGTGCGGTGTTGTGGGCCCTAATTGGCGGTGACTACCATCATCGTGCTCGTGTGTTGTTGTTAGGTGAAGTGGTTTGGAATGGCCTGCCGGAGAAGGTGAGAGTCCTGTAGTTGAAGACAATGGCATGTGGGTTGTTGGGTTGCCCGAGTAGCAGCGGGCTCGTGGAATCTGCTGTGAATCTGCCGGGACCACCCGGTAAGCCTAAATACTCAGTGTGACCGATAGTGTATGAGTACCGTGAGGGAATGGTGAAAAGTACCCCGGGAGGGGAGTGAAATAGTTCCTGAAACCATGTGCTTACAATCCGTCAGAGCACCGTGTGTGTGTGATGGCGTGCCTTTTGAAGAATGAGCCTGCGAGTCAGCGGCATGTCGCGAGGTTAACCCGTGTGGGGTAGCCGTAGGGAAACCGAATCCTAATGGGGTGTTAAGTGGCATGTCCTGGACCCGAAGCGGGGTGATCTACCCATGGCCAGTGTGAAGCAGCTGTAAGAGGTTGTGGAGGCGCGAACCCACGTAGGTTGAAAACTGCGGGGATGAGCTGTGGGTAGGGGTGAAAGGCCAATCAAACTCCGTGATAGCTGGTTCTCCCCGAAATGCATTTAGGTGCAGCGTCGTATTATAGCTTGGTGGAGGTAGAGCGACTGGTTGGTTGAGCGGGACTACAATCTTAGCAATGTCAGCCAAACTCCGAATGCCACTAATTGTGTTGTACGGCAGTGAGACTGTGGGGGATAAGCTTCATAGTCGAGAGGGAAACAGCCCAGATCGCCGGTTAAGGCCCCTAAGGGTGTACTAAGTGGAAAAGGATGTGGGATCGCGAAGACAGCCAGGAGGTTGGCTTAGAAGCAGCCATCCTTGAAAGAGTGCGTAATAGCTCACTGGTCGAGTGGTTCTGCGCCGACAATGTAGTGGGGCTCAAGTACACCGCCGAAGCCGCGGCAAACTTTTTTGTTTGGGTAGGGGAGCGTCGTGCATGGGTTGAAGCGTTACCGTAAGGAGGCGTGGACTGTGTGCGAGTGAGAATGCAGGCATGAGTAACGAATTGATAGGTGAGAATCCTATCCGCCGGATGACTAAGGGTTCCTGGGTCAAGTTCGTCTTCCCAGGGTGAGTCGGGACCTAAGGCGAGGCCGACAGGCGTAGTCGATGGATAACCAGTTGATATTCTGGTACCCGTACATGCGCGCCCATGATAAAGCACTGATACTAACCACCGCGGATGCACTGTTGATACTCTTTGAGTGTTGGTGGTGTTGATGTCGTGGGGCCTGATGTGTGGTTCAAGTGATGGGGTGACGCAGTGAGGTAGCCACGCCACTTATTGGATTGGTGGTGTAAGCGTGTAGATCGTGTGGTAGGTAAATCCGCCACATGTATGGTTGAGACGTGATGCGTAGACCCTTTAGGGTTGATGGTGGTGATCCTGTACTGTCGAGAAAAGCCTCTAGCGATGTGTGTGTATGGCCCGTACCCTAAACCGACACAGGTAGTCAGGTTGAAAATACTAAGGCGTTCGGGTGAACTGTGGTTAAGGAATTCGGCAAAATGCCCCCGTAACTTCGGGAGAAGGGGGGCCTCACGACGTGAAGGCCCAAGCGGCTGGAAGCGTTGTGGGGTCGCAGAGAATAGAGGGAAGCGACTGTTTATCAAAAACACAGGTCCATGCGAAGACGTTAAGTTGATGTATATGGACTGACGCCTGCCCGGTGCTGGAAGGTTAAGAGGACCGGTTAGTAGTCTTTGACTGCGAAGCTGAGAATTTAAGCCCCAGTAAACGGCGGTGGTAACTATAACCATCCTAAGGTAGCGAAATTCCTTGTCGGGTAAGTTCCGACCTGCACGAATGGCGTAACGACTTCTCTGCTGTCTCAACCACAGGCCCGGTGAAATTGCACTACGAGTAAAGATGCTCGTTACGCGCGGCAGGACGAAAAGACCCCGGGACCTTCACTATAGCTTGGTATTGGTGTTTGGTTCGGTTTGTGTAGGATAGGTGGGAGACTTGGAAGCTATCACGCTAGTGGTGGTGGAGTCGTTGTTGAAATACCACTCTGATCGGATTGAGCATCTAACCTTGACCCATGATCTGGGTTGGGGACAGTGCCTGGTGGGTAGTTTAACTGGGGCGGTTGCCTCCCAAAATGTAACGGAGGCGCCCAAAGGTTCCCTCAGCCTGGTTGGCAATCAGGTGGTGAGTGTAAGTGCACAAGGGAGCTTGACTGTGAGACAGACATGTCGAGCAGGGACGAAAGTCGGGACTAGTGATCCGGCACCTACTTGTGGATGTGGTGTCGCTCAACGGATAAAAGGTACCCCGGGGATAACAGGCTGATCTTCCCCAAGAGTCCATATCGACGGGATGGTTTGGCACCTCGATGTCGGCTCGTCGCATCCTGGGGCTGGAGTAGGTCCCAAGGGTTGGGCTGTTCGCCCATTAAAGCGGCACGCGAGCTGGGTTCAGAACGTCGTGAGACAGTTCGGTCTCTATCCGCCGCGCGCGTTGAAACTTGAAGAAAGCTGTCCCTAGTACGAGAGGGCCGGGACGGACGTACCTCTAGTGTGCCAGTTATCCCGCCAGGGGTATCGCTGGTTGGCTACGTACGGAAGGGATAACCGCTGAAAGCATCTAAGCGGGAAGCCTGTTTTAAGATGAGGTTTCGTTAAGGTCCCCTAAAGACGATAGGGTAGATAGGCCAGACCTGGAAGCACTGTAAGGTGTGAAGGCTACTGGTACTAATTGACCACAACAAACACCAACACACATTCGTGTACTGGCAAAAAGAATAAAAGAAGAAGAAACAGTCACTGTCGTGACCGCGTCCACTATGCAGTATCTGACACAACACCCAAGCAAGGGCACCCAAAAAGGGTATTTTTGCTTCGTATGTTTGTCGGTGGTCAATAGCTGCAGGGAAACGCCCGGTCCCATTCCGAACCCGGAAGCTAAGCCTGCACACGCTGATGGTACTGCAACCGGGAGGTTGTGGGAGAGTAAGTCACCGCCGACACCAAACAACAAAAACAACTCAATAACCCAAAAGAAGGGAAGAGAACGGAACACCACCGTCCTCTTCCCTTTTTCCACGTTTTGCGGAAGCCGGTGTTACGCGACGGAGCTCGGGGCGAGCTGCATGCTGCGGTCTTTCTTCGTCGCTGAAGTATATAGCTATTAGGCTCCCCAGGAGAACACTTCAGGCGACTGGTTGTGTTCCCGCACCCAACTGAAGTGTCCCAGGTTTTGTTCCGTCTGAGTAGATGGGAAAATCTGGAATATGCCAAGAAAATTTGACCAGGATGCAAAGGACCGTGCTGGTCCAGTCTTGTAAAGGACCGTATCTTGGCGGAAAATATGTCGATGCAAGCCGCGTGCAAGGCAGTAGCTCCAAAGTTGGGGGTTTCATGGCACACGGCTCGTCAGTGGACCCAGCAGGCCCGTCGTGCGGGAAGCATCCCAGAACCTGTGCCTGAAGACTTGGCCGCGGAAAACGCGAGGCTACGCCGTGAAAATCAAGAGCTACGCGACACCAATGAGCTACTGAAGGCTGCCTCGGCTTTTTTCGCGTCGGAACTCGACCCAAAACGTCGGAAATGATCCGGTTCATCGATGAGTATCGGGATCGTTTCTCCATCGAGTTCATTTGCGAGACGTTAAACACCCACCGTGTTGGCGGTTTCATCACGTCCCGTGGATACCGCCAATCAAAAGCCCGTGGTATGAGTGCCCGCAGTCTTCGTGACGCTGCTCTAGTCGCGCACATCGCCGAGGTCCATGAAGAAAATTTTGGCGTCTACGGCATCCGTAAGATGTGGCATACTCTGCGCCGTGAAGGAATCGACATTGGCCGTGAGCAGACCGCACGCCTGATGCGTCTTGCTGGAGTCAGAGGCAAAGGTAAAGGTAAGTCTCCTATTACTACCCGCAAGCCGAAGGGACCAGATCTGCGTCCTGATTTAGTTAATCGCAAGTTCAACGCCCCGGCACCGGCCCGATTGTGGGTGGCCGATATTACTTATGTGCGCACTAGAAAAGGATTCGTGTACACCGCTTTTGTTACCGACGTGTTCTCCCGAAGGATCGTCGGGTGGGCACTATCTGATTCAATGCGTACCGAGGCGCTGCCGCTGCAGGCGCTTAATCAGGCGATTGTCAGCGCGAAGGAAACAACGGGGCTGATTCATCATTCAGATCATGGCTCACAGTACGTCAGCATTGTCTACAACGAACGGCTGGCTGAGTATGGAATTGCTGCCTCTACCGGGACAGTAGGAGATTCCTATGACAATGCTTTGGCCGAAAACGTCAACGGTTCCTACAAAAATGAGCTGATTCATCGGCGGTCGTGGGACAGCGTGGTTGACGTGGAGATCGCGACGTTTGAATGGGTTAATTGGTGGAACGAGGTACGGCTTCACCAAAGTCTCGGCTATCGCACGCCAGCTGAGGTTGAGTCAGAGTTTTGGGAAACCAACCCGGCCCAAGAAATAATGGAAATCAAGGCAAATGCCTAGGAACAAAACCCGGGACACTTCAA